>NZ_JAMBOD010000009.1 GCF_023715445.1 Fictibacillus nanhaiensis | reverse complement strand
GCTTCAAAAACTCGTTCCATGGTCAACAGATCTACCCGAATCATGTTATTTAGCTAATCATAAGGAATAACAAAAGTTTAAATGATCCACACCTTGAAAAGCAGGTGTGGATCATTTTACGCTTACACTCGTTTCACTCAAACCAGGCCTCGTTTCGCTCAAACGGCATAGAGTTCCACGCGAAAACCTCTCATTTTCGCTCAAAAAAGGAAATTCCACCTGTAAATCACACTTTAGAAGCGTACAGATAAACAAAAAATATAAAAGCTGACCGCAAAAGGGCTTATTTCATGTCCTTTTTGAGTCAGCCTCATTTCAAATTCATGATTTCAAATATGTTAAGTGATTTGTTTATATTTTGTTAAAGCATCAAACAAAAAGTCTTTGCTGTAGTTTGATTTTTCATGAATGACCTTAACCCAATGCTCAATTGATTCTGTTTGATCTTCCGGATGCAAGCCATCACTCGCACTGAGAAAACTCTCCCAGTTATAAAATTCCCAGTGAGCCACTTCAGATTGGTATGGGATTCTGCACTCAAATAGAGGATAAGGATGTATGTGATTTTGCGAAAACTCTGCTGCCTGCATAAAGTCAATCATCTCAATGGGCTTCAGATCGAACGTTTGGGAAGATTGTTTCCCGTTTGGCCGATGATAGAGGATTTCGATAAAGTCCTCTTTTTCGGGTTGAACTTGAATCTTTGCACCTGGAAAGAACCCAGACAGCTTATCGTTCGTGAAATCTTCTGCACCGGTATCCACCAAGATCGAGCTTAACCATTGGTCTCCAAGATCACACAAATACCGCTTACCATTCTCGTCTAGAGCAATAACCGCAACATGTGCTTTTTCCGTGTTAAACTTTGAACCGATCGGATAGGCCTTCACCCCATCTTTTTTGAATTCATCCAGCAGCCAAAGGGCCAAATCAAAACAGTTCCCGGTAATACCGTATTGCTGCAGATGCTCTTTCATCTGGGAAACGTCTCTTTGTTTCTTCTGAGTTCCTTGGTCAAAATACCAAGCCTTCGTCAGTGTTTCCATCGGAAAACTATCAAACTTCTTCCATGTATGTAGAATGCTTTTTGTTGGTAACATGTTTATCCACCGTCCCCAAATGATAAGTTTTCTTCCTGTTCGAATAAGTAAATTTGCGGTGTTTCTGTTAAATCAACCCTAAACGCCATGAAGAAAAGAGTAAAAAAGAAACAATGAAAAGAATTACAACATATAGTTTTCTTTTCACCTATACAGTCCTCTCCAGCTTCAACTCAAAGTCTGGTTTTGTTACATATTCTTTATAGTGAACTTGGACTTTTCTATTCTAATCGTCATTAAATCGGGTACGTATAGCTTCTTTTGTAATGAAATCTAGTACCTTATCTTTTGCTACCCAGCGGCTATCCGTCGTTTCTTCTTCTGTAGTACTCAATTCTCCCCCAACTGGTTTACAAACAAATTGGCTCGTCTTTTATAGAATATGCAATCAAATAGCAAACAGGTGTACCGTTTAACGTGCTGATGAAAACGTCTTTATGTTCAGCTTCAATCGAGTTATGTAACGTTCTTTAAACGTCGGAATCGACAGGTTCAGCTTCCAAAAAGGTGCAATATGAGGATAATGCATCCATTCATAAAGCATCTCAAAGTCCCGGTTAAAATCAACCTTCCGGAAGGTAAAACGCTTCTCAGCTGCTTCTTCTCAAACTATAAATTCAGTTTCGTCTATGACCCTATTCAACAGTTTCTCCCCCAATTCATAAATGATAATGATTATCAATTTCATCTATATTGATTATATGAATGAAGAATCCTGCTGTCAACTAACCTTTAGTCCTATGCATCATAAAAAAACTCGAGTCATGTAGACCCGAGCTTTTTTCTATTATTCTATTTAATTTTATCTCTCACAAGCAAAGTTATCTTTATCTCGATCGTGTTTTGATGCGTATGCTGGATGGGTTGATGGTACTCCATTCGGGTAAACTTTGCGTAGCTCTGTACAGTTTTGATAGTATTCCACTTTAGGTGCTGGTGCAGGAGTTGGTGCTGGCGCTGCTGGCTTAGGTGTTGAAGTAGATGAGCTAGGTTTAGATGTACTTGTTTTAGGAGCACTTGTTGATGCTGTTGTCGTACTCTTCTTAGGATCTAGATCACCTTTCGTCGTACCATTATTTCCATACGCCCATAAACCAGTATTATTAGCTCTGGCTTCACGTGCAAACTTAACAAAAGAGTCGCTGTACTTCACATCCGGAGAATAGGTTGAAGGCTCAGCATATCCATTCAAAACAAGTTTAGCATTGAACATTTTCGCACGGATTTCATCTTCGCTCATATCATTAGTCGGAATATCTAGCCAGATAATTCGTAAGTAACGATTGTAGCGGTCTGTATCTGATACATCTTTTTGCATCCATACTTTCTTTCCTTTTAATTGTTCAGAAGTATAGTTGCTTGCTTCTTTTCCATACTCTTCATGTCTTGTTGTAGACTCTGGTGTATTGACACCCACAAGACGTATCTTTCTTCCATCTGATAATTCCAAAGTGTCTCCATCAACGGCACGATAAACCGTAACAGCTTCTAAATTGAATTTATTAGCAAGTTCTTTTTGTTCTTTTGCTTTTGCTTCTGCAGCTGCTTTAGCCTGTGCTTCTTCTTCAGCTTTAGCTTTTGCTTCTTCTTTCTTTTTAGCTTCAGCTGCCTCTTTTTCTTCTGCTTCCTTTTTAGCCTTAGCTTCTTGCTTTTCTTTTTCTTTCTTCTCTTCTTTATTTGCTAACTGTGTGTTTGAATCTATTTCCTTAGCAGTCTCCTGAACTGGCTCGGCATAGACACTTGTCAGGATCACGGTAAGAATTAAACCTATAGCTATAAACCAACCAGGTTTTGAGAAAGTAAGATTCCCTTTTCTTTTTTGTGCACTTTGATACAAACCAAATGCTACGATTAATGTCCCAATCAAAGCAACTGGAGTAACGATAGCCATAAATAATGTAAATAAAATAGCAAGAATTGCTAATATCAATCTTATAATCTTCAATTTAAATACCTCTTTTAGTTTAATATTTTCTTTTTTTCTGTAAAGAATTCTTCTTCCGTCAAAATCCCTTTTTCTTTTAACTCGGCAAGATGTTCTAGCTGTTTGTATTTTTCATTAGGATCTAATCCTGTAGCAGTGGCTTTTGCTCTCGGTTTTGTGTTTGGTTTATTTCTGAACTCTACGATCTTTTCATTAACTGCTCTTAAGAAGTATTTAAAATTGTCATCATCGATGATATCATCGAATTTTTTTCTTCCGCGTCCATAATCAATATATAATTCTTTAGATACAAAACCATCTCTAGCCAAAGACATACCTTTCATTTTTGAGTAATCGAACTCTTCAATGTATTGATTGTTTCCTCTTACAAAAGCAAAGATTAACTTTTCTTCAGAAGCTATTAAGATTCCTTTGATTTCACGCTTCTTTGTTTTGTCATATTCGGCTTGGATTACTCCTAATACTTTTTCATCACGACGCAAAAGGTGTCTATCTACATATTCAAACGTCTCAACATTAGCAGTATAAGTCAGTTTTTTACCCATACCTGGATTAGAACCGAAAAAACGTTCAACCTTCTTTAGTTCAGCTGCTTTTCTTCTTTCTTTTTCTATGCGCTTAGCTTCCCGTTTTCTGTCTTGTTCTTCTTTTAAACGTTTTGCCTCTTCCTCACGCCGCTTTTTCTTCTCTTGTTGCTCCCTCTCCCTTTCATTTTTGTCTTCAGGGGATAATTCTGTTTGACCGATGATTTTCTTCCAAAAACTCATCTTCCATCCTCCCTAAAATATATTCATTTAATATTTTTGTAATATAGTAGTAACAAAACAGTTAAATAATAACATAATAACTAATGAATGAAAAGAATTATTTTGGTAAAATTTTCTCTTTTGTTCTAAATCTATAACAAGCGAAAAACACTAAAAAAGCTCGAATCTTGGTGACTCGAGCTTTCTAAATGTATTAATTAATCAAACTGCAAATATTCTAAGATATTGCCGAAAGGATCACGAAAGCTAATAAATTTTCTGGAGGACATGCTGTTAACTCTTCAATTCATGTTCCGGATATGTTTGTTTGGGAATGAATTTTATTTACCTCTGGCTAGTTAGATTGGACTCAAATAAATCTATGATTTCTAAAAATCTTTCTGCTTCTCTAAAGGTATGGTCTGCTAATAGAGGATGGATATTGCTCTTAATACGGCATGCTTCTATTAGCTCTCTTGCTGTCTTCTTAAAATCTCTTAGAGAGACAACGGACACTTTATTTTGGTCTAAAAATTGGCTTAGTAACGGTTTAGTTTCAGATTGTGGCTTCATAGATTCCAAATCAATCGCTTGAAAAAGAAGCTGGTCAAAATCATGACTGAACTCTCTCGCCTGTTCTACCAGCTTTCTTTCAGAAGGATCTAATAGATGTCCGATAAACTTCGCGTGATCAGCCATGATTCTTAAAAAGAATACATTTTCCTCAATTACATCATCGGGTTTAGGTGCTAATATCCCTTCATTCAGTTCTTTTAATCGATTGGCAAAATATGCAGCTTCTCTGCTTATATGGTCAACTAATAACGGAAAATTGTTTGTACGGATCTGACAGCGTAAAGTGAGACCTAAAACCTTTCGTTTATAGCTCCATATGGCAACTACTGCTTGGTAGACCTCGGAATTAAAAGCCTGGACTTGACGTAAATCTGAATTCACTGTAAATCTAGATAACTTTTCTTCTACTTTTTCAAACAAAGTTATAAATTGCCGTGCTTCATCGATTAATTGTTTCTGTTCATAAGTAAATCCCAAGCTTAAAAACAAAGCATGTTCCTTCATTATCCTGGACCAGAATCTAATTTCATCTAATGACCTAGCAACAATCGGATCCGCCATTGTATCCCCTCGCTATCGTAATCATTTTCTCTCTTCTAATGTATTGTTCATTTCATATAAAAATGCCCATTTGTTCCCCATCGATTTAAACAACTTCCTTTTTGAGGCATTTGGACTCGCACCATTTATCAAATAGTCGGATATAATGATTTTGTTTCAATCTAAGTTTGTTAAAAGGAGTGCGATTCAATGGATGAAAGAAATATGCAAGACCAATGTAAAAAACATATAGGCAGCCATATGTTACTTGAAACCACGGACGGACAAACGATTGATGGCATTATAGAAAGTACGGATGACCAGGGTGTAACGATGATGGTTGCCGAAGAGATGAATGCAGAAGAACGACAGTTTATTAGTCCAGGTGGATTTGATGGCGATGATGATTATGATGACAGAAGACGCCCGAGATTTAGAAGATTTCGTCGAAGAAGATTTCCGTTTCCCTTTATTAGAAGATTATTCTATTACCCATACTACTATCCGTATTATCCATATTACTACCCGCCAGCTTACACTCCTCCTTATGTATATCCTTATTAAAACTGAAAAAGTAAAGAAGCTTGGATCTCTAGTGAAGTGACCCAAGCTTTTTCTATGGTTTCTACATGGATATCATGTGCCGCAAAAGGTTCTGTAAGGACCTTCTGTTTCCGGAGGTAATTTGCAGTATTCTACTTGTTCAGGTGAATATGCGTAAGGGTTGGAAAGAACATTCAGAAGTTTCTTCATCACGCTGTAATCTTCTTCTTTCACTGCGGCTTCTAATGCCTCTTCTACCCTATGGTTACGTGGGATTACCGCTGGATTGCTGTTACGCATCAATTCATCTGAGGACTCTTTTGATTCTCCCTGCCGGCCTCTTCTTTCCTGCCATTTAGCATGCCACTCCGCAAATTCAGGAGAATTAAACAGTTGGTTATCTTCTTTTTTATCAAGGGTTAGAGCTTTGAATGTGTTTGTATAGTCAGCGGAATGATTCTTCATCAGATTAAGAAGGTCTTTAATAAGTGATTCATCTTCTTTCTCTTCATGAAATAAGCCTAGTTTCACTCTCATACCTACAAGCCAATGGCTGTTAAATTGATCACCAAAATCTGATATAGCATCTTGTGCCAATTCAATTGCTTTCTCTTGATCAACATGAAACAGCGGCAATAGCGTTTCAGCAAACCTTGCAAGATTCCAGCCCGCGATACTCGGCTGATTGCCATACGCATAACGGCCCTGAACGTCAATGGAACTGAACACTGTTGCAGGATCATACGTATCCATGAATGCACATGGACCATAATCAATGGTTTCCCCGCTGATCGTCATGTTGTCGGTGTTCATCACACCGTGGATAAAGCCGGCCAGCTGCCACTTAGCAATAAGAGAAGACTGACGCTTGATGACTTCTTTATAGAAGGAAAGATATTTATTTTCATCCTCTTTTACATCTGGATAGTGGCGTTCGATGGCATAGTCAGCTAAGGCCTGCAGTTCATCCACGCCTCCCCATTGTCTGGCAAACTCAAACGTACCAACACGCAGATGGCTGGAAGCGACACGCGTCATAATAGCACCAGGCAGCTCGGATTCACGGATGATGGACTCACCCGTTGTTACAACTGCCAGACTGCGGGTTGTAGGAATACCAAGCGCATGCATCGCTTCACTGATGATGTATTCTCGCAGCATCGGTCCAAGTGCAGCCCGACCGTCGCCTCCACGAGAGTATGGTGTACGTCCTGAACCTTTAAGCTGAAGATCGAACCGCTCACCTTTTGGAGTGATCTGTTCACCAATCATCAGTGCTCGGCCGTCCCCTAACATCGTGAAGTTACCGAATTGATGACCTGCGTACGCTTGAGCAAGTGACGATCCGCCGTCCGGAATTTCATTGCCAGCGAGTACTTGTAATGCATCATCACCTCGAAGTGCCTCAACGTTCAGTCCAAGCGATTCGGCTAGTGGTTCATTCAAAATCACTAACGTTGGCTCACGGACCGGGTTAGGACTAATGATTGAATAAAACTTGCTAGGCAGATTGGCATAGCTGTTTTCTAGGTTCCATCCCATTTCTTTAGTCATTGGATCTCCTTTCCTGACCTTATTTTTTCTATACATTTAAGAATCATAATTACTTACCTATCTCCACATTAACACATTACAGATTCACTTGAGTCTCATTCTGCCTCACCATTATTCCCTATTTCGATCAAAAATAAAAAACGTCCAGATTTTTGTCTGAACGTTTTCTATATCCTTAACTACCAATCCCTTTAAAAGTAAAAATGAGCTAACACATGCAATGAATGTTAAAAACGAAAAAATTTGTCTAAACTCTGCTTGATATTTGTTCAATCAGATCTGTATCCGGTGGGATATACCCGAGTTGTCTGCCGATCTTTACGATTTGTCCTTTATGATGGAACTCGTGAGTGGTCGTGTGCGTAAACAGCCATAGTGTTGTAAACTCTGCACGGCCCCCACTAGCAAAAGTGACTCGAACATTCTCATCCCATTTGCCTTTAAATTCATTAAGAAATTCATGAACAAGGATATCCGTTTCCTTAAATATCTCGCGCATCTCCTGTACATTGTGAATAGACTCTGGGTTTATTTTGGCCAGTGATTTACCAAGGGCACGATTCCCCAACCATCCCCGATAACAGTCGGCTACATGAGCATGCAAACTGCGAATAGAATCTCCGCCAAAGTTCTCCAGCTCTTTCACATAATCTGATGGTGACAAGGTTTCGCAATAACGAAACAATGTTTCTCTTGTACGTTGGATCCAGTCATACTGGGTTAAGAATAACTCCATCTTCTCATTCTCCCTTTAAATTAAAATAAGGTTCCCCGTCATTTGCTTCATCTTCTTTATTCTATAGCTACAAGAAATTCCCTTTTACTAGTTAGGTATGACTTCTAGAATCGCTGGTTTGGTTCATAGACTTCACCAGAAAGCCATTTACTCTCAATGACACTGGAAGATAAGAACAAATAAAAAACCAAGCCGCAGCTTGGTTTTTAGTGGATTTCTTATTCTCTTTTTTTTATCTATGCTGGTCTACAAGAATGGGATTGCCATCTGGATCTTCAATAATAAAACTTGCAGGTCCTTCACTGTTTTCATCTGCTTCAGTCAACATTTTAATGCCATTAGCTTTAAGCTCCTTTTGAAGGTCTCTAACGTCCGTAAACGAATCGAGATTTTCGGCATTTTCATTCCATCCGGGATTAAATGTGAGAATGTTCTTTTCAAACATGCCCTGGAAAAGACCGATTACACAGCTTTCATTCTTCATGATCAGCCAATTTTGTGTAATATCCCCTCCAAGAGCTGTAAACCCTAAGTTTTCGTAAAACGTTTTCGAAACATGAATATCTTTTACCGTTAAACTTACAGAGAATGTGCCTAGTTTCATAGTTCCTCCTCTTAATCTATGTTATTTTCTTACATTCAGTATAAATGAAAACGACTCATCTTCCAAAGATATCTTCCATAAGATTACCTCCGGCGCTTTCTAATATAGAGCACAATGAAAACAAGGAATAACACGAACAATACAACATAAATGACTTTTGAATAAACATCCATGTAATGCGCTATAACATCCCATGATTCTCCGAAATAAGCTCCTAAATTGACTAGAACAACGTTCCAAATCAAAGTTCCGAGAGTTGTAAGCAAAAGAAAAACACCCATGTTCATGTTAGACATTCCAGCAGGTATGGATATCAAACTGCGGAGCAGCGGGACAAAACGGCAGAAGAATACGGTCCACGGTCCATAGCGGTCAAACCAGGTATCTGCTTTATGAATGTCCTCTTTTGTCAGACGCAGAACATGCCCCCACCGGTCAATAATCTTCTCCATTCTTTCCACATCCAGCTGGCGGCCTATACCGTATAGCACCAGGGCACCAATGACAGACCCTGCTGTTGCTGATAAAACAACCCCTATGACATGGAGATTAGAGGTTTGTGTCATAAAGCCACCGAACGTTAATATGATTTCAGACGGGATAGGCGGAAAAATATTTTCGAGTGCAATTAATAATAAGATTCCAAGATAGCCGAATTCGTTCATGATACTTGTTAACCAATTTTCCATTATAAACTCCTTCTATTAAACTAAGATATACTTGTAAATCGGGCTCTGTACATGTACGTCTTACTTTGAATAAAGTTTCTATAAAAATATAGTTCCCTAAAGAAGCATAGACGAAAAAAAAGCACCCCAATCAAGATTTAACGGTTTCACTTTTGGAGTTCAATTTGGAAAAAATCAGTATCACTGAACAATAAATAGAACTATAAAAAGCACTGCAATACACAGTACTTTAAATTAACTTTCATATAAATTTTAGTGATTATAATGTAATCAAAAATCTTATTCTAGTAAAAGTTAGATCGGTTCTTCCGTTTCCCTAACCAACATCCACTTTCCATTAATAAGCTGCCAATTTTCAATAGTGAAAAGTCTCGCTATTACTTTATCGTTCTTTTCAATTAATTGCTCATAAAAAACGACTGCATTCTCGTTATCCCTTAGACGAATAACCCTGTTTTCGAACCTCTTTTTAGCTCCTAAAAGTTGCTGAACAGATTGCTTCATTCCATTTACCGCTTCTTCCCTGTTAAATATAATCGGTTTTTCATTTACACCTTTTAAAAAAACTACAAAGTATCTATCATCCATTCTTTCTACAGATGATGTATCACCTGTATTCATTGCTTTGTTCCATTCAGCAATAAATTCATCATGCATTTTAGTGAAATCATCTAATTGAAGAGTCAATTTAACCACCTTTACACCCCACACCCCATTTTTTTACAATACTTACCAGTAGTTCAATAAAAAAGAGCACTTCTCCTTCTTGAAGAAATGCACCCGTTTATTAAATATGTAGAAACTTTTTTCAACTATCTTTTTGACATATCAATTATTCGAATTGGATTCCCTGAATCATCACTGAATATGGCATACCTACCTGGTGGAATATCACTCGGCTCTTTTACAAAGTTGAGAGATGTGTTGTTTTCTTGATAAAATTCGTCGACACTATCGACTAAGAAAACACTTCCTGGTCCGTACGAATGCTCTTCTACATCATCTTCAAGCAGGATTTGGGTATCTGAATTTGTTTTAAATGCCACAGTATGATCCCCTTCTCTCCAAGCCTCTTCCATCCCTAAAACATCACGATAAAAAGATACTGCCTTCTTCATCTCTTTTACAGGTTGAGAATGAAAAACTAACTTCATCATACAACACTCCCATATCCAAATATTAGAAAAACATAAACTATTTACGTAAATCGTAAATCATTTACGGAATGCCGTCAAGATGTTATTATTAAAATATGAAAGCAAATATTCCAATACCAGGAACGATAAGAGAAAGAATATTAAATCAAGCGATAACAGACTTCGGAGCCCACGGTTTTGAAGGAGTGAACGTCCAACAACTCGCTAAGTCAATCGGGGTTACTACTGGTGCACTCTATCATCATTTCGGAAATAAACTAGAGTTGTATCGTATTGTTCGTGAAGAAGTTGAACGAAGAATAATAAGTAGAATGGAGGGTGCTTCTGCGGTCCATGAACAACCAATATTGTCCATAAAAGCCGCAATGATTGTAGGTTTTGATTCTGCTGTAAAATTAAAAGTTTGCACACTTTTAAGTGAACAAGATCCGAGTGACAATAAGGATTTAGCAGCCATTTTGTTTAAAGAAATATTAAATGAAGAAATAGAAGGGATGGAAGTCATTATTTCTGCTTGTTGGCGAGCGTCTTTAAAAAACGTTGCTAAAGGAATGAATAGTGAACAAGCAAAAAAGGTCTTAATTAAGTTATTAGAAAAATTTTAGTTTATAGACAAGCGGCGGGCTAAAAAATATTTTAGTGAGCCTCTGGTCTTTACGGTACGTGTTCTTTTATTTATTACACCTTTGCTCAATAAAGGCGAGTTTTCGCTCAAACGATTGCTCGTTTCACGCAAACCAGGCCCCGTTTCGCTCAAACTGCATGGAGTTTCACGCGAAGACCTCTCATTTTCGCTCCAAAAAGGACATTCTACCTGTAAATAACACATTAGGTGCTTACAGATAATCAGAATTATAAAAGCTGACCGCAAAAGGGCATATTTCATGTCCTTTTGGGTCAGCCTCCTATATAATTTGCCCTTTTTCCCATCAACTAAAGCATCAGTTTGTTGATCTAGCAATTCAAATCATTAGAGACCTACTATTAAACAATAAAAAAATGCATTTCCTCTTGAAGAAATGCATCCGTTATTCAGTAAGGATCTTTGTACTCAACAGTTTTATATCATCACTTCTTCAATAATTGAATTTCCCTCAGTAGCTTCTGAGTCAAGCCATTTCCAATTTTCGTATAACCTAATTCGCCCGTCTGGTAAGATTTTAGGAGTAGAAATACATTGTCCACCTCTAATTTCATTTTTACTGTTTACGTGGTTATACCTAAACTCTAAGCAACCGTCTTGCTTTATTATTCCAACCAATGTTCCTTTTATAATTTCCCCACCACTATATGTTGCTGTAATGATTTGACCCTCTTGTTTATATTCAAAAAAAGTCTTCGAAGAAACTTCTCCGTTAGCTGTATTTTCAATTGAAACAAAGCTACGGCCATTATAATTTATCATTGATTTGCTTCCCCTTTCCCAAATAATAATTTTTACAATCATACCATTTTTTCATTCACTAAACTGCACTTTAGTTCAGCATTAACTGCAAAAAACTAACCTTCAGTTAATTTGATAAAGTATTTTCACGACCTTTAACATCTACCTTGTTCATTATGACCCGAAGTTCCTTCCTTGTTTCAGGATGCAATATGATCTTATCAGTTAAGTCTAAATGAGAAACTTTTACTTTCTTACCCCATTTTCTTGAAAAAGACCTCCAATCGCATACCATTTCAATGAGATATTTTCTAGGCATTGGTAGTCCTTGCTTAGCATTTGGATCAACAACCCAATACTCCCAATGGTGTTTATTTTTATGTTGATGGTTTAGCCAAGCATAGTTCCACTTTAATTGTTCATTGGTACTTAGTTCTCTACCGGAGAAAAACTTTATCGCATAAGGAAAAAATTCGACAGGGGAAAGTTTTGATAGATCGTGAGTGATTCCTTGTAGATAAAGTCCTTCTTTCCAACATTCAACAAGAACATTTAATTTATGATCAAGGATATATAGCAAATTTCTCAAACATGCATTTAACACAAAGATATTCCTCCCGACCCAGAATTATTAGGTTCATATTCTTTCAAGATATTGCTCATTCCTGCTGGTATAGCTAAAAAATCTAAAGCGGAGAATCCTGCCTATTGTTCAAAAAAAATGTATAGCTCCTTCTTGAAGAAATGCACTCTATTCTGTTATAAACAGCTACAGTTTTTATTGCATACTACCTTCGAACTGTTCATTTTATACATTGAATAGATTAAGCATTTCAGGAAATAATTCGTAATACCTACAACTTATTAATATCGGAGTTGATTTAAATGCCTAACATATTTGAAGCAATTATCGACTATATTAAAACCTCTAATGATAATGAACCCAAACCACGTCCGCATATCGGTGAAGCAATGGGATGCTGGCTTTATTTCACTGCTATAGCTGAAGAAATACCAGCTATAGAAGCATCATTAAACACAACAACGGATAATGAATTAATCAGTCTACTAAATAACTCTCTGGACCTTGCACAGCATCAATTAGATGTTTTAAGAAATTTCATGATTAACGAAGGTATCCCATTATCTCAAGTAGCAGAATCCAAACCTAAATCCGATCCAAACAGTGTACCTTTAGGTGTAAAAGTAACCGATGAAGAAATTGCTAACTTCATATCAATAAAAGTGGCTTCCAATATTGTTATGTGTTCTACAAATATGAGTCAATGTATTAGAAATGACATTGGTTTAATGTGGGCAAGATTTCATGCTGAGAAAATGATATTTGGAATGGAACTGAAAACGGCTATGCGCAAAAGAGGTTGGATTAAAGTTCCGCCTTATTATTATCCCCCCGGGGCACCAAGTAATTAATTTTGCTCCATCATCCCGAAAAAAAGAAATCGTGAGGTGCATGCCTCACGATTTCTTTATTCTCCGCTTTGCTTTGGTTTACTCTTTGATTTACTGCCCTTTTTTGAACGATATTCATTTCCTTTGTTATTATCCCCACTCACAAACTCACTGCTTAATTCTTGATTATACTGTGCTTGTGGTGAACCTTGATTTTGACTTCCTTCGCTACCATTGCGACTTGTCATCACATTCCCTCCTTTACTCAAAAACTTCCTTCTTAGTATTGCTTATACGTTTCCTTTTACTCATTATTCAATATAAGGGAGCATCAATTGCCGCTTTACGTATTCAACGGATGATTTAGGATCAATTGTTCATACTAAATTAAATACCTGTTCAGAAGGAGTTTACATGACACATCAAAAAAACAATTGGACTAAACCAGTTCCACAGAGTAAACAAGTAAAAAGATTAAACAAAAATGATGCTACATACGATGTATTTAAACAAGATATGGAAATGGATACAGATGTCAATGAAGACCCTAATAGAGAAAGATTATTGGATGAATCAATCGATTCTTTTCTAGAATCAAAGGAAGGACAGTAATTTTGAAACTATTATTATGTGAGGTGGATAAATAATGCCAAATAAAAACAATGATATTGAAAACAATGATATTGAAAATACAATTAAATATAGTATATGGAATACACGAACATATGAAGACCAACCTAGTGACAAAGAAAAATATGAACAATCAATTGACAGATCTACCCTAGAATCAAAAACAGCTGACAATCAAGAATAAGCAACCAACTTCTATATTTCATCGATAAATCTCAAATAAAAAAGTGCACTTCTCCTTCTTGAAGAAATGCACCCGATCGTTATATAGCCCCACTTAAAATTCAATTGATTATTTTAGTTCACTGGCAGATTTTGCCCCCTGACTAAGAAGCCAATGAACCAAATTGGTGGTGGCACTTCGTTCTGCTGCATCTAGTGGGGTCAATCCATCCCAATCTGAAATCCAGTTAAGATTGGCACCTCGGTCTAGCAAGTATTCTGCAGCATGTCGCTGTCCACCGTGGCAAGCGCACCAGAAGGCGACGTTAATTTTGTCCTGGAGTGAAGTGCATTTTGCTCCCCAAGGGTATCGCTCCGAAAGTGTTGCACCAGCGAAGTAGTTCTCTATTGTATCGATATGTCCTAAAGCAGAAGCATGCCAGAGTGATATTTGCGCTCCGCGCTCTACCAGCCTATGCGCCGCCCGCCACTGTGCGAACGCCACTGCATCGTCAAGTGGTGTTCCACCAGCGATCACTGCTCCCGGAGCTTCGATATCAGCTCCAACATCGAGAAGTGCGTCAAGCACTTCGATGTCGTCACTACTTGCGGCCCAATGCAGCGGTGTCTCAGAGTGTGATCCAGTGAATCGGCCGTTTACATCTGCACCGGACTCGACTAACACACGTACGGTAGACGCGCTGTTAGGAAAGTGACCGGGCCAATCGGTTACAACATGCAAAAGTGTTCGGGACATTCCGCAACTTTTACGTTCCTTATTATTGTCTTTTCCAATAATTCGTACCTTAGCCAATCCTGGATTCTCCGATAGAAGTCTTTTTAATGATTGGATATCGCCAGTATGAATCGCATTTATTATATTTAAAGTTAGTATGTCATCTTTGTAAATAAAGTCCATATCTTATTCCCCTTACACTCCATTTACTATTTCATTTCGATAAACAAAGTGGAACACCTTTTATAATTGGGTCCCATTACTTACAAAAAAAGCACATTTCTCCTTCTTGAAGAAATGCACCAGTTGCTTAACAAGGTTAGTTGTTCCCTTTGACTATAAATTCAATTTGACCTTTTATATTATAATTTTTTTTGTCATTTTCGGCATTTTTAACGTCAAAATCAACTGATCCATTTACAACATAAAAACCCGGGGAAACCCTTTATTAAAAAAGCTATTTCATAAAATCTATATATTCTTTTTCATCTTGTGAATCATACTCACCGCTTTTTTTGTATTCCTTAAGTAATGGTTTTCCTTTAATAAGAGTTGTACTTATTAAAGGTAGATTCATAGGATAACTACTCTGGAAGTTTCGTGTTTTTTTCAACCATAGGAAAATAGAATGGCGAAGTAGTGTAACAAATGCGGCTTTTGTCAAACACATCTTTATAATGTCTTCAAAAACCGGTCAATTCGGTGCATAGCTATCAAGTCTCCTAAATCATCATTTACTGTAAAATTCCTGTTAGATTCCTGTTAAAATTTAGGGTGTTCCAATTGAAGTTCCACTGAATACTTTTTATAATAGTGGTGAATGGAGGTTGATGGAAATGGCAAATCAGTTTGCCGGAATCAGAAGCTGCTCATGCAAAGCCTTGGTGTTAGGGCGATTCTTTGTATGGGCTGACGAGTGTTAAGATTGTCGCCCGAGAGTAGAAATCGTTTCTAATAATGGGCTTTGCACCTTGTTTTGTCATTTTAAAAAAATAAGGAGCTGAAAAGCAGTGAATACACCATTCATTAGAAACCATCATTATAACCTCATTAAAAAACAAGTTGGACAGCTGCAGCATGCGTGCAATAACGGTGCCGACCCGAAAGTGGTAGAAGCAGTAGAATTTAATGCTCTATCCCATATTTTAGATTCGTTTCCGGAAACAACAGATTCTCAAAAACATATATTAGAACAGTTTGTTGGATTACGCAAAACAGAAGAATTCCAGCAATATTTGTTTTCGCTGGAACCTTATTTGGAAGAGTTTTCGCAAGTAACTGGTAAACAGATCACCAAGTTGTTCCCAAAGAATAAAAAACTGAAGACTCCTGATTTGAATGTGATGGATCGTCGCAAAATCAGTTACCTTGGCTGGGTGGATATCGCAACGCAAAAATTGTTTCTCGTTTATCATCTGAACGGACAAACGGTGGGTGTTCAAGGACGATATACACCAGCAAACAAAGGGGTATGCTTTTTATGTAACGGAATTGGAGACGTCGCGCTGTTTTCTGCGATTACCAAGTCAAAACCAGCGAACGCTTCACCCGATTACTATAAAGCAATCGGCAATTATATGTGCGTTGACAGTCATACGTGCAACCAAAAAATCACGGATGTTCGCGTATTGGAAAAGTTCCTTCAAGAGGTTCTTTATTAATCCATAAAGTAATACCAAGTAAAAAACCAAGCCTTGGCTTGGTTTTTTATATTAATGAAAACATATATTGGCTTTTTATTATGCAGGTGAAATTCTAGTTAGTCTAAATACTTTCACTTCGTCTCTCTAATAAGATAACATCCCGCCAAACTCCATTCATTTTTCCAATTCTTTCTCTTACCCCGACTACTCTAAACCCTTTTTTCTTATGTAAAGCAATGCTTGACTTGTTCTCTGGAAAGATTCCAGCTTGCAGCGTCCATATGCCTTCCTTTTCACTAGATTCAATCAGTCGATCTAAGAGAGAACTTCCAATCCCTTTACCTTGTTGTGTTGAACTAACATACACACTAACTTCTGCAACGCCGGAATACACACATCTGCTCGAAACGGGAGTTAAAGCAGCCCAGCCTACAACATGCTCATTAGACCTGGCCACAAACCGACCCCTACCTAAATGGTTAGTGTCCCACTCCTCCCATGAGGGAGCTGCTTGCTGAAAGGTAGCATTTCCAGTGGCTATTCCTTCTAGGTATATGTTTACGACATGGTTCCAATCTTCAGGAAGCATTTTATCAATAGTCAGTATTTGATCCATAACCTTCACTCATTTCGTTCTGTTGTCAGTGTCTTATTAAATATGAAAAAGGTTGATTCTTTACAATCATACCAAGAACTATAAAGTTAGAAAACTTATGAAGTGCAGTTCTTATCTTAAAGTAAAAAAAACAAGCCGAGGCTTGTTTTTATTCTCATACCGTTACAGATTTCGTTGACGGTTTGCTTTGATTTTCTATTTTATTGACTGCTTCTGCACTTGTATCAACTCGTTTAACGAATAGCGCTAGTACTAAAGCGATAATATTGATTCCTAATGCTACGTAGAAGGAATATTGAATTCCGGATAAAAGTGCTTGCTGTGTGAATGCAACTGTTGAGGCTTCTGTAATGGTTGCCGGATCTACACCGCTCATTAAGCTTTCTGCTTCCGTTTTTGTTACAGAGTTCATAATCGTAACAAGGATTGCTGTTCCGATGGAACCTGATACTTGCTGAGCTGTATTGTTAACAGCAGTACCGTGCGGATTGAGTTTCGTCGGCAGCTGGTTTAACCCGTTTGTCATGATCGGCATCATAACCATTGAAAGACCAAACATGCGCAGCGAATAAACAAAGATGATATATGAATATGCAGAATCAGCATCCAAGTTTGCGAGCATGTAAGTGGAAACTGCTGTGATAGATAGACCTACTACCGCTAAAGCACGAGGACCAAACTTATCGAACAGTTTTCCTGTAATCGGCGACATAATCCCCATCATCAATGCTCCAGGCAGCATCATCAAACCAGAGTCCAGCGGTGAAATACCACGTACACTTTGGACATAAGCCGGTGTTAAGATCATTCCTGAGAACATAGCAATTGCGTTTACTATTGCGATTACGGAGGAAAGGGCAAACATTGGATATTTGTAAACGCGGATATCTAACAATGGCTGCTCTAATTTTAATTGACGAAGTAAAAAGAGAACTAATGCTATGCCACCCACGATAAGTGTGCTAAGAACAAGCGTATCTGTCCAGCCGTCTGAGCTTGCGGTACTGCATCCGTAAAGGATCCCGCCAAATCCGATACTGGATAAGACAAGAGATGCATAATCAAGCGATGCCTTTTTGTTTTGCGGCATCACATTATCCAGCTTCCAGACTGCAAATAATAAGCTAAGAATAGCTAAAGGTAAAATCATTTCAAATAGTAAACGCCAGTCATAGTATTCTACAATGTATCCAGATAATGTTGGTCCTATAGCTGGTGCTGTAATCATAACTAAACCAAAGACACCCATGGCGACACCACGTTTTTCGCGCGGGAAACTAACCAGCATAATGTTCATTAATAAAGGTCCCATTACGGAAGACCCCGCAGCCTGAATCATGCGTCCCGTCAGTAATAAACCAAAGTTTGGCGCGAATGCGGCTAAGGCTGTTCCTAACGTAAAAATAACCATTGACGTAATAAACAACGCCCTATTTGAAAAGCGTGTAATCAAGAAAGCTGATGCTGGAATCAATACCCCGCTGACAAGCATGTATCCTGTAACCAGCCATTGAACGGTTGAGTAATCTTTTATTTCTAAATCCACCATAATAGTAGGAAGTGCTACATTCAACAATGAGTTGTTTAAAAATGAAACAAATGCTCCGACGAATAAAATGACGAGCATTAAATAAGGTGGCTTTTTATGTTCTATACCTGAATCCGTAACTTTCATGTCTTTTCCCCTCTGCGAGTTTAATTTATATAATACTTAACTTTATTAAGTTTATACTCATGGTATAAAAAAGGCAATACTTTTATACCTTAAGTCTAAAAATATTGTTTTTCCAGTGGAAGAAAATTATACTAAGGGTATAGGTGGATGGGAGGAAGGCATGAATAATCGAAAAAGAAAAGTAGCTGACATTGCACTCAAACTCTTTATTGAAAAAGGTATTCAGCAAACCTCTATTCAGGAAATCACTGAAAAAGCGAACATCTCTAAAGGTACGTTTTATAATTATTTCTCTTCAAAGAGTGATTGTATCGCGGAAATTTTGGAATTCCTGCGCTATGATGCAAGTCAGCAGCGAATGGCACTGCAGATCGGCAAGGATCCAGGAGACCGCCAAGTTTTTATTGAACAAATTACAATCTTAATGCGTTTGAATCAAGAACGAAACTTAATACCTCTATTTGAAGCTATTCTATCTTCAAATGAAGCTGATCTAAAAAAACTGGTCATGCAGCATCGCGTTTATGAGATGGAATGGCTCTCAAACCGTTTTATAGATATTATGGGAGAAGACATCCGTGAACATTCTTTTGAAGCGACCGTATTGTTTTTTGGGATGCTCCAGCATATGTTATTTACGCTGCGAGTCACGAACAGTACCTATACATTAGATCATGTCGTCGCTGTCATTTTGTCCTACATCGAACTGATTGTGCCGAAGATGATGATGAATGATAAAGTGATGCTGAATTATTCTGCCATTGATCTGCTTCGCACAAATGCAAATAAAAAGGTGGTAACGAAGGAAGATATAATGAAATTGGCAGACCAGCTGCATGAGCATCATGCCTTTAATGAAGAACAGAAGGATTTATTCGATGCGATGGTGGATGAACTACAGCGCGAACGGATACGGAAGGTTGTCCTTCAGCCCTTATTAAAACCTTTTCAGCAGCTTTTTGACGAAACCCCGATTAAATCAGAAGTCCAGAAATTCACCAATATGTTATGGTATTTTTTGAGGACCTTATCATAAGAAGCTTAAAGAGGCTAACCGAAGAAATTTTCTCGGCAGCCTCTTTTTTGTCCGCTTTTTGGTATAGCATTTGAATGGGTTTGTTTACAGGCGGGTGTTTTTCATTATAAGGATGCTTATCATACTTATTACTCTTTTCCGATCTATCTGATGACACAAACCGGGTTCTTGATGTTCTATAAATCCATTTCATCCTATAGGGAAAAAAACGGAATGTAAAAAAGCTTCCATATCTTAGCAGCTTGATATTTATGGATAAAAGGTATTTGGATACAAATACTAAAAAAAATCATTAATCAATTTGGAGGTTTAGTATGCGTACTGAAACTGGCTTTGCCGCATTAATCTTCTTTTCTATTTTAGGTCTTGTTACTACTTTTATATTTAGCATGGTTCTTATCTCAAAAGTTAATGATTTAACAGAGTCCACAAAAAAAACATCCTATTAAGTGGTAGTGTCAAGATAATGCATTTACAACAATAAGTTTCTCATTTCCCTTGAAGATTCTACCTATTTTTATGATTTTTATATTTTTATTGTTTGCACTGCTCTAAGCTTTTCTCTCGTTTGTTTTGCCGCTTCAACCATCACCTTAAGCGATGCAACCGTCTCATCGATACTGCGTGTTTTTAACCCGCAATCCGGATTGATCCAGAACTGTTTCGGGTCTAACACTTGAAGGGCGCGATCGATGTTCCTTGTAAGTTCTACAAGTGTTGGTATACGTGGGGTATGAATGTCGTAGACACCTAGACCGATCCCGTTTTCATATGTATTCTCTTCAAAGGAATGAATTAATTCACCATGACTTCGGGATGTTTCTATTGAAATGACGTCAGCATCGAGCGCTTTAATGGCATCGATAATATTTTCAAAGTCAGAATAACACATATGGGTATGAATTTGTGTGTGGTTTTGAACAGATGCTGTTGCAAGTTTAAATGCATACACAGCAGCATCAAGATAGCTAGCCCGTTTTTCACGTTTTAACGGGAGCCCTTCACGAAGTGCCGGCTCATCGACTTGAATCATACGGATTCCATTCCCCTCAAGCGCCTCAACTTCTTTTCGAATCGCAAGCGCGATTTGATTTGCAACATCATAATGCGAAATATCATCACGTACAAACGACCAGTTTAAGAATTGTAATTGGACCTGTCAGCATTCCTTTTACAGGTCTGTTTGTTAACGATTGGGCAAATAAACAGTTTCTTCAACTGTTATTGGTTCTTCATAGGATACGTCCCCGTAAATAAGTGGCGGTTTCACACACCGCGAGCCGTATGACTGTACCCAACCAAATTTCGTAAATTGAAAGCCACCTAATTTTTCAGCAAAATATTCCACCATATCTGTTCGTTCAAATTCTCCATGTACTAACACATCAAGATCAATTTCTTCTTGAATTTCAATACACTTTTTAATTTCCGTTTGTATATATTCTCTATATTTAAAATCAGTTAACTCGCCTTTTCGCCATTTTAAACGCTGATTTCTTACTTCTTTGGTTTGTGGGAAGCTTCCAATTGTTGTAGTTGGAAGCAGCGGCAATTCGAAAACTTCTTGTTGAAGCTCTTGACGAACTTTAAAGGCAGCTTTGCGTTCTGATGTATACGTGTGCAAGTTTTGAATCGCTTTATGAACTCGTGTGTTGTTCCGAAATGATGCTTCATTTAATGCTTGTATGGCTTCTGTATGTTCTGTAATTTCTTTCTGAATGGTTTCTTTTCTTTCATGAAAGCCCTTTGTAAGGACAACAATTTCCTGCAGCTTTTCATCTGCAAAGGATAGGGCACCTTTTAGGACCTCATCGAGTGTTTCTTCATTTTTAACTGTAACAGGTACATGCAATAAGCTTGAAGAAGGCTGTACAATAAGATGATTTTTTGGTACGACCTCAGTAATCTCTTCAAGTATGGAAAACTTATCATCAAGATTCGCGCACCATATGTTGCGCCCGTCAATTATTCCAGCAGCTAGTACTTTATCTTTTGGAAATCCATATTTTTTTAATGCAGCAAGATTCTGTCCGTGGTCATGTACAAAGTCTAGTCCGATCCCTTGAACAGGAAGTGAGACAACCTCTTCGTAATGATCGACACTATCGAAATAAGTTTGTAAGATCACCTTTATATTCGGAGCTGCTTCATTCAATGTTTGATAGACTTCGTTCAATAAGACAACCTCTTCTCTTAAAAGGGTAGTAGATAAAATCGGTTCATCCATTTGTACCCACTCTACACCTTCTTCTTGTAATTCACGTAAAATATCAGCATAAAGCGGGACAAATTGATCAATCACGGTTTTAAGTTCACTTTCTTTATAGCCTTTTGACAATTTCACAAATGTTACGGGTCCTAATATAACAGGTTTACCATCAATACCAAGTTTTTGTTTCGCCTCCTTATAGAATTGAAGAGGCCGATTTTCGACAAGAGTTGGTATCGCATTGTCCAGTTCTGGAACGATGTAGTGATAGTTCGTGTTAAACCATTTTGTCATTTTAGATGCGATCGCACTTTGAGTTCCTCGTGCTATATTAAAATAGGTTTCAAGTGTCACTTTACCTCCACCGTATTCAAACCGCTCCGGCACTAGACCGAACATAACAGATGTATCAAGTACATGATCATACATGCTAAAGTCCCCAACTGGGATCATCATAATTCCTAGGTCTTGTTGCTTTTGAAGATGATGTAGACGAATCTCCTCCATTATTTTTAAGAAATTCTCTTTCTCTAGTTTACCTGCCCAAAACTGTTCAAGTGCTTTTTTCCATTCGCGTTGTTCACCAATTCTTGGATAACCTAAATTCGAGCTTTTTACTTTACTCATCGTAATTTCCTCCTTTTAATTTCGATCTCAACTAAAAGAATCTCCCTTTCCAATGTGAAAAGAGAGATTCATACGCATAGCTAACTAGAGTTGAGATATTCTGGTTTTCTCAACACGTATTCCTCACTCCTCCCTATAACCCGTAGAGTACAAGCGAATACAACAGGCAGGTCTCCTGACTAAGGTTCATCACTTCTTATCCCTTCCCATTTCTATATGAAACAGTGGCTATTTGATAAGTAGCTCCCCATCACAGTGGCGGGACCGTGCCGGAATTTCACCGGTTTCCCTTTTAAGCTGAGTGAATCATTCACAAAGCACCTGATGCATTTTGTATGAAATTTTACTGACAAATGGAGCAAAAGAATGAGCTTACTTTTTTTAAAGACAAAAATACCTCTCTATTTAAAATAGAGAGGCATTCATCAATTATGAGTTCCCCTCTTATTTGTCAAAGCTATATGCTCTGCAGGAATTAGCACCTTTTCAACGAGTTCGTTGAATGGTTGCTGGGTTTCATCGGGCCAGTCCCTCCACCTCTCTTAATAAGAGTTTTAATATTTTGAATTTAATAGCCATATTAACATGATAAATATAGACTGTCAAAAAGAATTTCTAAAGATTATTTTTCCTAATTACATTTTAATTAGTTATGTAGAAGATTAAAGAAAACCATTGTAAAAAGGTGAGATTCATAATATATTTAAATGAGAATGATAATCACTATTATTGCTTCCTGAGGAGGAACGCATATGGAAAACAAAGATATATTTGATGTAACCATTATCGGCGGAGGGCCCGCAGGTCTGTATTCAGCCTTTTATAGCGGATTAAGACAGATGAAGACAAAGATCATTGAGTATCAGCCGCATTTAGGCGGAAAGCTACATGTATATCCTGAGAAAATGATCTGGGATGTTGGCGGCCATACACCCCTTTCAGGTGCAAAGCTTATTGAAAAGCTGGTAGAACAGGGATTAACGTTTAACCCGGAAGTTGTTCTAAATGAAAAAGTAGAATCAATGACTAAGAACGAAGAAGGCATCTTTATTTTAAAAGGCGCCAGTGGAGAGATGCATTATTCAAAAACGGTTATCGTTGCAGTGGGAAGCGGTATCTTAAACCCGCAGCGGCTTGATATTGAAGGTGCTGAAAGATTTGAAGTTTCTAATTTGAACTATACCGTTAAGTCATTACAGCAATTTAAAGATAAGACTGTCATTATTTCTGGCGGCGGTAATACTGCTATCGATTGGGCAAACGAATTAGTGCCGATCGCAAAAAAAGTTTACCTTACATATAGAAAAGGAACGTTAGCAGGGCACGAGGCTCAAGTTACACAACTAATGAACAGTTGTGCGGACTGCATCTTTAACACCTCGATCTCTAAGCTGTTTGCTTGCCCAAATCATGAAGTGATCGAACAGATTGAGTTAACGAATCATGTAACGGGTGAGGTTTCCTACCTTCCTATCGATGAAGTCATCATCAATCATGGCTATGAACAAGATACTTCACTGCTTGGAAATAGTGAGTTGAATATCGAGCTTGCCGATAATTTTTATATCGCAGGAAATGCGAACAGTGAATCGTCAGTCCCTGGACTGTATGCTGCCGGTGATATTTTGAAACACGAGGGCAAACTGAATTTGATCGCAGGTACGTTCCAAGATGCAGCAAATGCTGTAAACAAAGCGAAGCAGTTTATCCAGCCAGATGCTCAAACTGTAGCGATGGTTTCTTCCCATAACGAAGTATTCAAAGAACGTAACCGTGAACTAGTCAAACAGATGATCAATTAAAGAGTTAGGGGCAATCCTCAAAAGAAATATTTGAGATTGCCTTTTTTTAGTGTGGTTTTACGGTACGTGTTCTTTTATTTCTTACACGTTCGCTCAGAAATTCATGATCTTCGCTCCATTTAGTCTTGTATCGCTCAAACCGGGTCCAGTTACGCTCAAAAACTCTCCGTTTCGCTCAAAACCCTTCCCTATACGCTCACCGATCTTACTATCGCACAAAAAACATGAACAAAATTTAAAAAAGCTGCCCCTAAAGAGCACAACTAGCGTGTACTTTTTGGGATCAGCTTCTTTTTTCTTTATTTTTTTGCTAATAAATACATAAAATACGGTGCTCCAATAATCGTTACGATGATTCCAGCCGGGATACCGCTTGGATCGAGAATAACTCTGCCTATCGTATCGGAAGCTAGAAGCAAGATCGCACCGATTAAAGCGGCAACGGGCAGAAACGCTTGATGTCTCGGACCAACAAGCGATCTGGCAATGTGAGGAGCCATCAGTCCAACAAACCCGATGCCTCCGCTGACCGCTACAGAAGCAGACGCCAGAGCGACTGCCATCATGATCAGAACGATTCGCTCCCGTCCGGTATTCACTCCAACACCGATAGAAACATTCTCGTGAAGGTTAAGCGTGTTCAGCACATTAGACTTCATCAGTGTAATCGGAATCAACACGCATATCCAAGGCAATAACGAAAGAACAAACGTCCAGTCATCACCCCAGATTCTACCCGCCATCCAGTTGGCCATAAACGAGTAATCTTCCATATCTAATCTTGTGGATAAGGTTAGCGTGGCACCGTATAAAGCAGCAGCTAGACCGACACCAACCAGCACTAGTCTTGTTGGCTCTACACCTTCGCCTTTTATGTAAGACATAACGTAAATAATCGTTGCTGTTATCATTCCGCCTGCTAGAGCAAAGAGCGGAAGCACGTACAAGAAACTCGATGTTTCAACCGTGAAAAACATGATATAAACCACAACCATCAAACCTGCACCGGCATTAATTCCTAAAATACCAGGGTCAGAAAGCGGGTTCTTCGTTAAACTTTGAAGGATGGCACCAGACACAGCGAGCCCCATCCCAGCTAAGATGGCTACAAAAATTCTAGGCAATCTAAACTCAAACAAAATCAAATTTTCTCTTGGTGTTCCCTGTCCGATGATCGTTCGGAACAGTTCTGCAGGTGTTAACGACGCAAATCCAGTGGCAACACTAATAATAAAAACCGCTAACAGCAAAACGATTGCCACAATCGTCGTTATTCTAATTCTCTTGACCTGACTTGGGTTCATCATGATAGTTTTCTTCCTCCCTTTCTTGCAAGGTAAAGGAAGAATGGTACACCGATCATGGCAACAACCGCGCCGACTGGCGTTTCATAAGGAGCATTAACGGTTCTGGCAAACGTATCTGCTAATACCATCAGTACACTGCCGAAAATAGCGGAGCACGGAATAATCCAACGGTAGTCCGTCCCCACAAGAAATCGGACGATATGCGGAACCATAAGCCCTACAAATGCAATTGCTCCAACAAGTGAGACCGCTGCACCTGCCAGGATCAGCACGACAGTCATCAGAACGACTTTTGTAAGCAGAGTCCGCTGCCCCAGCCCTTTTGCCACCTCTTCACCAAAGCTAAGGATGGTGAGCTGCCTTGAAAACATAACTGCAATCAGGATTCCCACAATGACGACCGGTACAATAAGCTTCAGCTGTGCCCAATTTGTTCCTGAAACACCTCCGGCTGTCCAGAAGGCAAGGTCTTGAGAGAGCTTAAAGTATAATGCAATCCCCTCTCCTAACGAAGAAAGCAGTGCAGAAACAGCTGCACCGGCTAAAGTAATCCGAATCGGAGAGAGTCCTCCTCTGCTCATTGAGCCTAATCCGAACACCATTCCTGCACCTATTCCTGCACCAATAAAGGAAATCATCATCACTGTAAAATAGTTTGCACCTGTGTTAAAAGCAAACACACATGCAAGGGCGAGACTCGCACCCGCGTTCAAACCAAGCAATCCAGGGTCTGCAAGAGGATTTCGGGTCATCCCCTGCATGATAGCTCCACTGACTGCAAATGCAGCACCGACAATAGCAGCACCAAGCTCCCTCGGTAGCCGGAGGCTGACAATGATGCGGTCAGCTTCCCTGCTAGGATCATAGTTTAAGATAGAATTCCAAACCGTAATAAAATTTATTTTGGCAGCACCGACTGAAATCGCAAGACCTATACTCGCAATCAAAAGGATGAATCCAAACAGTAGAATAACTGAACCTACCGCAGGCCTCGAATACACTTTATTATCTTTTATAAGCTTGGTTTTTGTTTTGAACATAGCCTATTTCCTTTTTATTTAAAGCTTTTATTATTTCTTTTTTGTTAACTCTTCAACAATGATTTCTAACTCTTTTTCTAAAGAGATCGGGTCATTGAAATAGAAGGATTCAGAGTCAAACTTGATTGCGTTTCCGTTCTTAACAGCCGGAAGCTCTTTCCATACATCAGATTCCATAAATGAGTTATCCGGGTTGCCGGCACCAGTACCAACAAAGATATAATCTCCAGCGTATGTTGGAATAACTTCAGTAGAGATCGCTTTCCAGCCAGGTCCAAATACATCTTCTTCTAATTTCTTAGGAGCCTTTAGTTCAAGAGCTTGATAGATTACTTCTGTTCCACGTCCCCAGTTTTCACCGTAAACATACATATCTTTTCCGTAAGCTTCCATGACCATGAACGTTTTGTCTTCACCGATTGCATCTTTAACTTTTTTACGTGCGTCAGCTGCTTTCTTTTCCCACTCTTTTACCCATGCTTTTGCTTCTTTTTCTTTACCTACCATCTTACCAATCTCAATATGCTGTTCTTTGTAATCATACTTGTCATATGTCATTGTTACTGTTGGCGCGATTTCTTCGTACTTCTTAATGTTTTTATCATCAGAATACGTAATGATTAGATCTGGATCCAGTTCTAGGAGCTTTTCATAAGAATCTGCTGTAACAACTTCTGCTTTATCCAGTTTGTCGCCATAGAATTTGTTTTGCTTTGGATATTCGTTTACTGCAATTGGCGTAATCCCTAAATCTAGCAAGTTACCAGCGTATGTAGCCGCCATCATCGCAACACGTTTTGGTTCAGCAGGTACCTCTACATTCCCATTCTCACCTTTATAAATTCTTGTTTCATTTTTCGAATCTTTTTCTCCAGCACTTGCGCCTTCTTCTGATTTATTTCCGCATGCAGCCAGTGCAAATACTAGCAGCATTGTCATAAAGCTAAGTAATAATTGTTTTGTACGTTTGTTCATTTTGTTATCCCCCTATATTTGACAATAAAAATCATTCTCAATTAAATGTAAAAAAGAAAGGCGACCAATTACGCCAAATTCTCTACTAACTGAACACTCTTGATGAGATCATATGTTAGACAGACGGGCTTTCTCGTTCTCGGATCCATGCCGATCTCAGCATCGATGTTAAATACATTTCGAAGCACCTGACGTGTCATTACTTCTTCTGCTGTGCCCTCTTTCAGGATAGAGCCTTCTTTCATCGCCACCATATGATGAGCAAATCTCGCTGCATGATTCAAGTCATGAATGACCATTACGATCGTGCGCTTTTCGTCACGGTTCAGCTGGTGCAATAACTCAAGCACTTCTAACTGATGAGATAGATCCAAGTATGTAGTCGGCTCATCCAGTAAAATAATATCTGTCTCTTGAGCTAACGCCATAGCAATCCATACACGTTGACGCTGTCCACCTGAGAGTGCATCAACCGGACGGTCCTTGAACTCAGAAACACCAGTCACATGAAGAGCCCAGTCGATCACTTCAAAATCTCTCTTCGTCAGTTTTCCAAAGCCTTTTTGGTATGGAAACCTTCCGTAAGAAACGAGTTCTCCTACCGTAAGCCCCTCCGGTGATTCTGGAGACTGCGGCAAGATCGCCATCTTTTGAGCGATTTTCTTTGTAGACTCTTTACTAACGGCTTTGCCATCAAGGTACACTGCACCAGATTTCGGATTCAATATACGCGACAACGTTTTCAAAACCGTTGATTTTCCGCAGCCGTTTGGTCCGATGATCGTAGTGATCTTCCCATCTGGAATCGATATGTTGAGATCTTTTACAATGTCCCGTTCACCATAAGCAATATGTAATTGTTCCGCGTACAGTCTGGACATGGTTTCGCCCTCCTTCAAAACTGTTTATTGCAATTGTATGTTTAATTGAAAATGATTATCAATCTCGTTTTTCATTTTATTGTAATGCCTCGAGTGTGTCAATATGTTTTATAAAGTTTTCACAATGTATTTATTTTAGCTTTACGTTACGGTACGTGTTCTTTTATTTATTACACGTACGCTCAGGATTTGTAATGTACGCTCAAAACACATCGAGTACCGCTCCAAATGGCTTACGTTTCGCTCAGATCCTTGCCGCTACGCTCAAAAACACCTTGTTTTCGCTCAACCGAGGATTTTCCTTCTGAAAAATCTCCTTTTAAACTGCATAATAAGCTGTATTTATCAAAAAAAATGACACCAAAAGTTGAAATACACGCTTTTGGGTCATTTATTGATAAAAAATTGAAGTTTTTTTACTTATTCACTTGCTTCAGCAGCCATAGCCGCTGCTTTTGTTGGGTGAACGGTTCCAAACGGATGTTCAGGAGGCGCATAGATTGCATATAGTTTTATTGGTTTATCTCCTGTATTGGTAAGGTTATGCCATTTTCCAGCAGGAATCATGATGGCAAAGTCGTCATAAGCTTCCACCTGAAAGTCTAATTGATCCTGACTATCCCCCATTTGAACAATGCCTTGCCCTTCTTCAATTCGCAAAAATTGATCCGTATTCGGGTGAACTTCCAACCCGATGTCATCCCCAACATCAATGCTCATCAATGTCACTTGCAAATGTTCGCCAGTCCATAAAGCGGTTCGGTACGTATTGTTTTGCTTTGTCGCTTCATTAATATCAACAACAAACGGCTGGCCGCCATAATCCTTGATCTCTGCAGGTGTATCTCGATATAAACAATCAATTTGAGCGGAGATTTTCTTTTTCTCTGTGAAAGCCTGCATAAATATTTGCTGGATATAAGGATTATGACTGCGCTGACAGTAATCATGATATGCTTGACAACCTTCTACTTCCGCTTCAAAAGCGATCCTCAACCCATCTTTGTAACCATAGAAAGCCACTTGATCGATTTGGTACTCAGGCTGCTTTCCTGTAATAGAAATATAAAGATCAGTAAATTGTTTCAAATGATCTTTTTTGCCTTCTAAAGCATAAAGAATATGATACCTATGATATTGATTCGGTGCAGTATGTGCTAATCGACTATAAAAGTCAATGGCTGAAGCTTCTCTTTTGATTCCAGTAAGTATGGTTTCAACTTGTGAATGGTCATTACGGTAGTAAGAATTATACATTTCGCTCATTCCCTTCAAAGACTTATCAAATTATCATATGCCTATGTCTAGAGAATGTACGTAACCGTTTCATCATCCCAAAATAAAAACTTTCTTTCTTTGTTGTTGGCAATTTCCATCATCATCCCTTTTTTTACACCTTGTCAGTATAGCGATAATGGAAACTTCCTCATTATTTTGTGAACGATTGTTTGATTTAACCTTTCATACAATAATAAAAAAGTGCACTTCTCCTTCTAGAAGAAATGCACCTGGGTTTTGAGTTTAGATATATATTTTAATCTAACCACTACTTTTTGGGTATGTCACACCCTTCGTCATCACAGATGGCTCCGTCTTGATTGTTTAAAACGGTGATTTCATCCTCTGCGATGATTTTTTTCAAGGCATTGACAATCACCTCAGTCGGCTGTGCTCCAGTAAGGGCGTATTTTTTATTAATAAGGAAGAATGGAACGCCGGTAATTCCGTACTGTCGACCTGTTTCCTCATCTGCACGAACGGCATCCGCCATCTCATCACTTGCCAGCATTTTTTCTACTGCATTCCTGTTCAATCCGACTTCTGCTGCCAACTCCGTTAATGTTTCATGATCCCCAATATGTTTGGATTCGGTAAAATAAGCACGCAAAATCCGATTCGTCATCTCATGCATTAAGCCATGATTTTTAGCAAACATCGTGACTCGGTGAGCATCAAAGGTGTTGGTTAAAATTAATGTATCAAACTGAAAATCTACTCCAGCTTCCTTCCCCATCTGCACCATATTCTCTGTGTTTGCTTTTGCTGTAGCTATACTCATCCCATATTTTTGGGCTAGTTTTTCGTACATGTTTTGTTTATTATCCCGTTCCATTGTCGGATCCAACTCGAAGCATCGATACATAACTTCAATCGGATGGTCAATCTGCTTAATAGCGTCCTCCAGACGCTTTTTGCCAATATAGCAGAACGGTCAAGCGAAGTCAGTCCACATTTCAATATGCATATATTATCCCTCCAATTGTTGTTTTCACCTTCAGTATAGAAGTTAAGCTAGTATTTTACACGTAATTTGATTCTGTGCTTTGAATCTTGTGGAGCGAGCTTTACGCTCTCCTAATCGATCAGCTAATAAAGTAAAATTCCACTTTCATTTTTTCTATTTTACTAGAAGAACCCCCTATGTTTTTGTATAGATAATTAAATTTTACTGGATTGAATTTCAATAAATTAGTTACCTAACTTACAACATTGCATAACTTGAGTAGATAAAATAATCAAGAGGTGGTCAGATTGAAGCATAATAAATTGACAGATTGTTTTCAACCATTTATCAGTCCTAACCCAATTACTTCATTTAATCCTGTTCAAATTTCTCCTAAAATTGACAAAAGTTCATTCATTAGTCCTTTTACCAGTGTAATTGGTGATGTGGTTATAAGAAAGAATGTTTTTGTAGCTCCTCTTGTTAGTATACGTGCGGATGAAGGAACGCCCTTTTATATTGGGTCTAATACAAATATTCAGGATGGCGTAGTTTTACATGGATTATTAAATAAATCCATTCGTGTAGATGGAAAGGATTATTCCATCTTCATCAGCAAGGAAGTATCTGTGGCACATGGTGCACTTATACACGGACCTTGTTATATCGGAAAAAAGGTTTTCGTCGGCTTTAAAACAATTGTATATGACGCGATTGTAGAAAGAGGCGTTTTCATTGCAAATAATGCAGTCGTCACCAATGGTGTTCATGTTGCAAAGAATCGGTTCGTTCCCCCTGGAGCCTATATTGATTCCCAGAAAAAAGCGGATGCACTCTCAAGAGTACCTGCTGACAGCAAAGAGTTTGCCAGAGAGGTCCAGCGAGTCAATCAGGAATTCCCCGCTTCTTATCATCTATTGTTTGGGGAAAGCCGCTGTTCTTGTGGAGTTGCATACAACGATGATAAAGAAAGTACTGAATAATTTTAAAAAATGTGATACGAGAAGAGCCGTTTTGTGCATTTCCCTTCTGTTTTAAGGAATGACATCTCCTTTAATAAAATATATATGTGAAGAGATTTTTGGTTCTACGGAGGGAGCTGCGAGAGATGGCAATAAAACCACTTCAATTGCAACAAGGTGACACGATAGGAATTGTTACGTTAGGCAGTCCGCTAGAAGCTAGCGTTATAAATCAAGGTATACGTATATTAAGAAATATGGGGTTTCAAGTAATTGTAGGAAAATATGTATATGCCACTGACGGTTTTCTTGCAGGTACTCCAGAACAGCAGGCATCTGATTTAATGTCGATGTTTGAAAATAAACAAGTGAAATTGATATTGCCTACAAGAGGAGGTGTTGGGGTTGCAAGCATTCTTCCCTTCCTCGACTTCTCCATTATCAACAGCAATCCTAAAATAATTTCGGGGTATAGTGACATAACCATCTTGCTAAATGTCCTTTACCAATATGCAGATTTGGTTACTCTTCAAAGCTTACTGCTTCTTGATTTCAGTCCGAACACTCCTTCGTATAACTATAACCAATTCTTCAATGCTACGACACGATTAACAGCGCCTTGGCAAATAAATAACCCTCCAGGAATCCCGCTTGTAAGTAAAGTTCCCGGTAATGTTACAGGTCCGGTTGTTGGAGGTAATCTGACATCATTTGTAGGCAGTTTAGGAACACCTTATGAGATCGACACAAAGGGGAAGATTTTGCTTCTGGAAGATACACATGAACCCGTAAATACCATTTTTCGATACTTGAACCATCTGAAGCTCGCTGGTAAATTTGAAGATTGTATCGGAATTATCATGGGGGAATGCACGAATTGTCAGCCTGCTTATGGGAAAACGTACGAAAATGTCATTGATGAATTTATCGTTCCGTTGGAAAAACCACTTATGACGAACCTTGCAAGTGCGCATGGTTATTATAAAGCAGCGGTACCGATCGGCGTAAACGTGAACTTGAATACGTACAACCGTACCATTACTGTAACTGAACCAACAGTTATGGGGTGAACTGCAAAACTGAAACTTAATTCGTTTTTTTCGTTCCATGTGGCTGAATATTTCGTTTGAATCGTTTCTGTCTGATCCTACAAACTCTTATGATTGATAATGAGTCCATGTTGGCGAAGTAGATCTGCTTTAATTCGCTTTTTTCCATATGTACCCCGTGATGCTTTAAAAACCTTATGAAATAAGTAAGAACATCCTGGTATTGATCATCCCGAAGGCGTTTCTCTTTTTCTTTCTTCCATTTGTAGTACCCAGCACGTGATACAGTAGTTGATTGAATAAATGTGGTGATAGGAACGATCTTTTCAAAAGCTGCGATAAAAGACAACTCCTCTTTTTTCATTATCACTCCCTTTTTGTTTGATTGACTTTTTTACGTAAAGGAATTCAGCTTTAAGAAGTTTGTTCTCTTCCTCATGTGATAAATGCCTTTTCTTAGGTCACAACCTTTTTTGTCCAAACCTATCTGTAATCCCATCCCAACCTTCCTTTTGTACTTTACGCACCGAATTCCTACAGATCCTGTATATGTTTAGTAATCGTGTTTCAATTCTCTGGTGGCTACATCTATCCGTAATTTTTTTGGAGGAATAATAGGGAACACCGAAAAATTTGAAGAGGAATAAAACAAGAATCATTTTGGCTGGAATTGTTAACTATAAAAAAGGTAGAAAATATACCTAACCAAATAGAAATAATTTTGATTCCTTGAGAATATACAATACTCGTGTCTGATTGGAGTTTGCATAATATGAAAGTCATGTACCTAACAATGGAGATTTTCATTGGTTTTTTTCTTTTATTTATAATCATCAAATTTGTTGGAAAGAAAATTATTAATCAGATCACACCCTTCACTTTTATTTCCGCTATAGTGTTGGGAGAATTATTAGGAAACGCATTATACGACCATGAAATCGGAATCTTTTACATTACCTATTCAATGTTATTATGGGGAGCTTTACTTTTTATGGTCGAATATTTAGGACAGAAGTATCTATCAGTTCGTGGCATTGTTGAAGGAAAACCGTCCGCTCTTATTAGAAATGGAATAGTCGATAGAGCTGAATTGAAAAGAAATAGAATGAATATTAATCAGTTACAAAGTTTACTTCGTCAAAGTGAAACATTTTCTATAAGAGAGGTTGCCTTTTGTTATTTAGAAGCAAACGGATCAATAAGCATTTTAAAAAAGTCAAAGTATCAAAAAACTACGCAAGAAGATTTTAATATGCCTTCAAAACCAGTTTTCGTTCCTGTTACATTAATTCGTGATGGTAAAGTATTATGGGATGAACTAAATGATTTGGGTTTTAATGAAAAATGGTTAAAAACTCAACTTATTTCTCAAGGTATTTCTGATTATAAACATATATTTTTAGCCGAATGGCAAGAAGATGACGGTTTTATGGTTCAGACATTTTAAAGAACCATTTATGCACTTATTATTCGAATGGTTCAAGGTATTAATCTGCCTTATCACCCTTTTTATTTACTAAAAAAATATTTCTTTGGCATGGCAAACAGGTATTTTCGCAAATGGCATAAGTAACTTGACACCTTTGCCAAATAACTTAAAAAACAATATCTTTTTGAGAGTAAAACTTTAGAAAGTGGTGTAAAAATGTTTGAATTTATGAAAGAAATACTCTTGATTCTTGGTAGAATAATTACCATTTTACCATTGCTATTATTCACTACCCTATTTATGGGAAAGCGAGCAATAGGAGAGTTACCCGTATTTGATTTTTTAATTATCGTCACATTAGGAGCTGTTGTTGGAGCTGATATCGCAGACCCAAATATCAAACATCTTCCAACTGCAATAGCTATAATTTTGATTGGAATCCTGCAAAAGGTTGTTGCAAACTGGAAAATATCCAGTCGGAAGATAGGTAAATTACTTACATTTGAACCAACTGTTATTATTTACAATGGAAAATTTCTTAATACAAACCTAAAAAAAATCCGTTATTCCATTGATAATATACTTCAAATGCTTAGGGAAAAAAATGTATTTGATATTAATGAAGTTGAAATAGCAATCATCGAAGCAAATGGGGCTTTAAGCGTATTAAAAAAGCCACAAAAAAATACAGTTACATTAGAAGATATGAATATTATTCAAACAACATCTAAGATTTCCTTTCCTGTTATTGTAGAAGGAACAATATACTCAAATGTCTTAAGAGATTTTAGTCTAGATGAAGCTTGGTTAGAACAGCAGTTATTCATTAAAGGTGTCATTGACATTAAAAATGTTTTTTTTGCCTCAATAAATCGTAATCTTGAATTACATGTTTCTTTGATTGATGAAAATAATATAACCATTCCATCAATAAAACACTAATTTGTTACTGAAGAATTAAGAAAGTATAAGTTCAACCCGAGCTCTAGCTAATGTATTAAATGAAAATGTTAACGTCTTTATCTTTTATCAATTTTTTAGATTATGATTGTTTGCTTATCCTTGTTCAATCTACATAGCTATCAATGAAAACAGATTTAGTAGTTTCTCTGTCTGTCCTAAAATTCGCAGGACGCTATCGGAATTATTAGGGGAGAATGCACAAATTGTCAGCCTGCGTATGGGAAAACGTACGAAAATGTCATTAATGAATTTATCGTTCCTTTGGAAAAACCACTTATGACGTATCTCGCAAGTGCGCATGGGTATTATAAAGCAGCGGTTCCGATCGGCATAAATGTGAACTTGAATACGTACAACCGTACCATTACTGTAACTGAACCAACAGTAATTCAATAAGACTGCCCATAGCAAGGAGTATCCAGTTCGTTTCGAATATTTATTTGTATTTAGGGAATGGTAAATTTTACTGATAAACCCACCATACAATTGAAAAGGAAAGTGATATAAGGATGAAAAAAGAAGAAGAACCCCATCAAACTCAAAGCGGAGAAATGGAAGGAAAGAAATTAAAAGGATTAAACGGACTCGATCCTGAAATGAGTCTTCTCTCAGTCAATTTTGCAACGACTGAAAATCCTTATTTAAATGAACATACTCAAGATGACGATGATAAAATGTAAGAAGTTGTTACTCCAAAGAAGCTAACAAAAGGACCATAAATTGGTCTTTTTTTTTCTTTTAACGATTTGAGCTATTAATTACCGTCAAGAAAATGCATATATATCGTTAAGGGTCAAACATTAAAAAGATCCACCGATATGAATCGGTGGATTCTGTTTTTCCTTCTCATTTTCAAACTAACCATTGCCAAATCATATAAATGATAACTCCTAGGATAAGAGCCCCGAAAGTAATCAATAGCCATAACATCTGATTAAATCCTGTTTTTTCTTTAGCTTCCATTGAATTCACCTTCTTAAACAAATGTTACAGTTATTATGCCCTATATTTGATAAATAATTTTAGTTTTAGATTTTTTATAGGTTTTACACACCTCTAGACTGTCCTTTTGCTCAATAAAAAAGTACATTTCTCATTCCTGAAGAAATGCACCTGCTAATGGAATACTTAAAAATTTACGCGTTATTTTATTATTTTTGAGTTTGAAAAGCTAACTTTAATCCTAACCCAATATAGACGATACCTGCGACTTTCTCCATCCAATGCGATCTTCGGTTATTTTTAACGTATATCTTCTCACCTAATACACTCGTTAGGAATGCTAAGAAAGAAGTATAAATAATGCTCATCAGTACGAAAGTTAACCCAAGCTGTAAAAGTTGAATGGTCACCGGATGGCTATCGCTTCGGACAAACTGTGGCAAGAAAGCTAAGAAAAAAAGGGCAGTCTTTGGGTTTAATAATTCAATCCATAAAGCCTGACGAAAAGTTAGGTTAGTATTTACTTTTTCTGCTTTGGGTTGCTGAACCTTTTTAGATTTATGAATTAAAGCACTTATGCCTAAATAAACTAAATAGGCTGCACCTACATATTTAACAACTTCAAAAGCAAATGCAGAGGCCATTAAAATTGCAGAAATTCCAAGAACGGCTGCAAAAGTATGGATTAAGTCACCCAGTGCAATTCCTAAACCTGTCACTATTCCATTCTTCATTCCACCTTTAAGAGTTTGAGATATTGTTAAAATAACAGCTGGACCTGGGATTAAAAATAACGTGAGAACAACAATAATAAAAGTCATCATTCTTCATCAACCCTTTCTTTAGGCTTTACAATCTATAAGTTTATGCAAAAAGGATATATAAGAGAAAAATCGGGAAAATAAATAAGGGAGTTGAAAAAAAGGGAGAGAGTCCATATATGTTTAATAACAACCTTTTAAAACAGACTGAACATCGGCCTTTTCCTCTGCCAAAAGGTCCATGGATCATGACACAAACATGGAATCATGTGTTGTTTGCCCATTGGCCTATATCCGTAGGATCTATTCGCGACAAAATACCTGATCAATTGGAAATTGATATGTATAACCAAAAGGCGTGGATTGGTATATTGCCATTTTATTTAAATAATTTACGATTAAGAAATTTACCTCCTATTCCTTTGTCGAGTGCATTTCCTGAATTAAATGTGAGGACATACGTAACGTATAAAGGCATACCAGGTATCTATTTCTTCAGCTTAGATGCGGATCATCAACTTGCTGTTTTATCCGCGAGAACTTTCTTTCATCTCCCTTATTATTACGCCAAGATGCAGATTACTCTAAATAAAGACGATGTTGAATTCAAAAGCACTAGAAAAAGCTCTAATCAAAACGCAGAAATGGTCGCTCGGTACCATCCTGTTACTAAACGCTATCATCATCAAAAAGAAACGATGGAGTATTGGCTGACAGAGCGTTACCGCTTTTATACGACTCATAAAGGTGATCTTTATTATGAAGATATCCATCATCTTCCATGGTCCCTTCAAAAAGCGGAGGCAGAATTCAGTAAAAACACCCTGCTTTCTGCTCTTGATATAGACGTAATTAATTCTAGTCCTCTACTCCACTATTCAGAATCACAAAAAGTACTCTTTTGGCCAATACATCGTATTGAAACTTAAGCTTTAATTATGTATCCCATTGACCCAGTTAAACTCCTCTGCACTTCTTTCGTGAAATAATGGCCAGTTACGTTCTTTGTTTTTTGGACTTAAAAGCTGAATGTCTTTGATGATTGGCATAAAAGAATCTTCTTTTTTACCTACACTGCTTTCCTTTAATTCAATTAAAAAGAGCACTTCTCCTTCTTTGAGAAATGCGTCCTTTTCTGTAACAAAAGTTCGATTTTGCCGAGCCATCAATTTTCCCCATTTTCTTTACATAAAAAATCGGATCGCAGTTAAACACTAGTAAAGGCCACAATAATATGTTATGAGGTGATTGAATGAAAGTATGGTCTAAGTTTCTAATCTGTATATGTTTGTTTTTTACGTTTCATCTAACTGTTCAGGCGGATAATAATGTGATTCCAAAACAGACCGTAAATATAAAGCGTCTCGCAAATATTAAAGGTTTAGTAAACGGTTCAACATTAGTTGGTTATGGTTGGTTCGATACTTCTCATCAGAAACTGCCGTTAGAAAAATCTGTACAAGGCGGGAAACTCGTTAATTTTGTACAAAGCTTTCATGTTGAACAATATTTAAAGGGAACGAATGAACAGATCGTCTCCGTATTATCAACGGGAATTGAACCTCTTCCTGAACCCTCAAATCCTTTCAATAAAGTTTACCCGGGACCGATGGCTGAAGGCCGGTATGTTTGCTTTCTAAAACCCTTTCCCGGAACAAAACTTTATACGATTGTCGGGGGATGGCAAGGAGTCTATCCCATCTATGAAGGAAAAACGATTGCCCTGGAAGATGAAGGGTTTCCGGAGTTAGATCAATTAACGATCAAACAACTCGAAACAAAAATCAAATCGCACTAAATAATGTGCAGAAAAGCAATAAATCACAAAAAGCGGTGGAATTCACATACGAATTCGCACCGTTTTTTGTTTTACTCGAGATTAATTATGCAGTAACCCGCTAACCATTTTATCTCCATTAATCAGGTCTCTTTACATTTCTTTAAGATAGTTTTAACGCCAAGTTAATAATTAAGTTTTACAGTTAAAAAGCTTGATAAATTCACTTGGGGGTTAAAAAATATGTTGAAGAGAAAACTATTACCTATTGCTGTAATAACTACTATGGGGATTACTAGTTTAGCAAATCTCCATGAAGTAAGAGCGGAAGATAAAGATCAAAAGCAAATCAAAAGTAAAACTGAAGAGTTCGACTTGCAAGCACATCGTGGAGGACTCGGACTCACTGTCGAGTCCACAATCGCTTCGTTCTCACGGGCCCTTGAAATCGGAGTGAGAACACTTGAGCTCGACGTACAGATCACGGAAGATCACCAAGCTGTAGTCACACACGATCGAAAAATCTCAGGTGCCAAATGTCAGGACACGGGCGCTGCTTTCGAGAATGATCCTGAGTATCCTTACGTCGGCAAGTACATAAAGGATCTCACTCTTGCTCAGGTGCGCACGCTGGACTGTGGTTCGCAGACATTACCACAGTACCCAGAACAGCAAAAGAGCCCGGGCGCCAAGATGCCACTGCTGAGCGAGGTATTTGATCTCGTTAAACATTACCAAGCAGATAAGGTATGGATGAACATCGAGACAAAAGTGGAAGCCGGGGCACCTGAACAGACAGCTCCACGGGAAGAGTTCGTACAAATCGTCGCTCATGAAGTTCGAGAGGCGGGGATGCTTGACCGAGTGTCGGTCCAAAGCTTCGATTGGAGCGCCCTCATGCGCATGCGCGAGGTCGAACCACGCTTGCCCATTGTTGCTTTGACTAACGGTCCGCAGTTCCTTCAGCCTGGCCAGCCTGGGGCATCCCCGTGGCTAGGCGGGATCGATATCGACGACTTCGGAGGCGATCTTGTGGCTGCGGCAAGCTCGTTCGGTGCCGACGCCATTTCTCCTGTGCACGGTTTCCCGCAGAACGGAAAAATCACAGAGGAGAACTATGAGCCTTATGTGACAAAAAATATGGTTCGAGACGCTCACAAGGCTGGCATGAAGGTCATCCCGTGGACGGTCAATGACCAGCCTACCATGAACAAGCTCATGGATGATGGGGTTGACGGACTGATCACTGACTTCCCGGATCAGCTGCGTCAGGTTATGGAACAGCGTGGTCTCGAACTCCCTAGGAAGTACCCGGCTCCTGTCCAGTGAGAAACTAAAATAGGTATCCTTTCAATACATCCTTTAAGTAAAAAATATAGAAGAACCCTTTTTCACCTAACAGGTGCATTTCTGTAATTAGAAATGCACCCTTCTTTATTAATTGGCCAGATAGTGGAACAGCTACAAACATTTAATCATAAAGAAACGTGGAAAAACGATCATCATTTATTCTTGTTGTTTGTAATAAAATGATTGTAGCCCTTTAATTACTAATAGAGTAGAAGAGTAGAAGATTCATTTTTATTGAATAGATTGTAAATTTATCATCTAAAAGTACGCCCACATTAACCTATTTGTCCTAGAATGAACAACATTCATGTTAGTGGGAGGAAGAAGGATGTACAATAACGATCGGAAAAGAAAATGGAATAATACTTCCAAGTCGATTCCGTATTCTCTTTTAGATGTCAAACATGAATTAAAGAAAAAAAGTAAAGGCAAACAAGCCTCCATAACATTATTGGATTTAAAGAAAGATGAGGCAAAACTGATTCATGATATAAAAGAACATACAAGACAAAAAAACAGAAATAATGTAACACGGACAAATGCCTATTATCAGTTTTACCTTCGATACCCAGAAATCCACTGGGCACTGCTTGGACATATGGTATCGCGTAATGGTGGTTGGAACATGGCGGATTTAAAAGGGGAGTTATATACAAGACTATTGTCGGAAAAAGATCAGCTCACCTACTTTTCTTTTTTGGAGCGAGGAAACTGGTTAATCTTCCAGGATATATATCCACAATTTTTGTTGTATGAACAAAGTGTCAAAAGAACAAAAAAACTTTTTCATCTCCTACCTTTTTTCAATGTGTCAACGTTTATGGAAACGATGTGGAACCATTTTTGGAAAACCGGCGACCGCTATACGTTAGCCATTGCCACTGTTATCAATGAACAAAGCCATTTAGAAAAAAGTGTCATTCAAAATGTAGATTTTAAAAAGACTGTACTAAATAGCATTGGATTTAAACTTTATGATTTCTTTTCCTTAAATCATATTCTTTTCCCATTTTATAAAGATGAGACTAAACGAGAAACATTGTTAATCGGTGATACAATGAAGCACTTCACCTCGCTTCATGAACGGATATTGCTGGGCAAACGATTATATTCACTGTTGTTTTGTCGGGAGAACATTTTATCAGGAGTAGTCGATTGGGCACATGATAGTCCTCATACCGGTTCCAGAAAAGACTACTGGCCGCATTTGTTTTCGGATATAAACGAGTTGTTCTCCCGTGCCTTTTATAAACGGCGGACAAAAAAAGGCCAATTAAGAAAAGGCGCACATCGTTTATATAGTCCTCAATTAATATATGCATGGAAAGATGTTAATCACGAGGATCCAGAAAGCGAAGACTGGTTTAAGGACTGGTATATCATGGACTACTTAATCGATAAGGGAGAGCCTTCAGATGGGGAAATTTATGATGAATACTGCAAAACACTTGAAAAAATTGAACTTGCTATTCTGGCCAAAAAAAATGTGCTCCTCCGCGAAGATGCAGAAGAAATGTAACAATCAAAGAGCTGTTATAGCTACCATTATTTTCTCTTCTTTTATTGGAACATATTTGGACTTAATATTTGTCGGAAATCAAATGTATGCCTTTCCTGCAAGACAATTCCCGGATGTGTTTACCATCAATATCGCTTTTACATTAATCATATTACCCATCTTTACAGTTCTTTTTTTAAGGATCACAAAAACCTTGCCTCCACTTTTAAGAATTCTGTTATTTATTTTAATTGGGCTTTGTATAGGTATTTCCGAACAGTTTTTTGAGAAATTAGGATGGTTTACTCATAGCGAAGCATGGTATCATTCTTATTCCTTTTTCGGATACATCATCTTTATGTTCCTTATATGGAAATTTTATCGATGGTTGGCTAAATAAACACACTTTCCCTTGAATCCTCTTTCAAATATTTCTATAAGATGCTCATGCTCATTTTAACTGAAGATCTGAATTATTCAACGATCGGGTGCTTTAATGGAATAAGGGTATTAGAAAACGACCAGACATATCTGGTCGTTTTTGATGTTATTTACACATCCAATTAAGATGCGAATTCACCTGCTAAAAGGATTTCGAATTACGATTTTCTCTTCCAAATGAGAACCCGTTATTTTTCAACAGAGTTCTTTTTTATTGCTTTGGCAAAACATACTAGCGTTACTTTTCGTAATCATTTGTAATGTAGATGTTTTTAACAACGTATCCTTTTTTCGTAATTGCAGTTAATAGCATCTCTTCTGTTTCCTCTTTAATATTATTGTCATACCAGATGACAACTTCTATTTCTTTTCTGGCCATATCGATTATTTCCGCTCTAGCGTGTTGGTTGTCTGGTAAAAGTTTATTCGCGATTGATTTTATATCAGACGTAGCCGTTGCTCCATAAGATTCATATTCATATGCATCCGTGATCTCTTTGTTCTCTCCGCTTTGACCCACATGGAATACAACTTTAGGCTTTTCTTCGAAATAAGCATAACCATGGTACTCGTTATGGAACATTTCAAAACTAACATCTTTGATAATAACAGGCATATCGTACTTATATTCAAGGTAATCTTGAAATTCTTGTTTAATATACAGATAGTTCCAAAAAAGACCGTATCGAACATACCCGGCTGTCAGTAAAAAAATTATGAATACAGAAACCAGTAAAATCACTGGACGGTTTTTCAAGTTCTCCCTCCTGTTTTAAGGGGTACAAGTTAGTTTAATCTGGTTGTTTAATCAGTTAGACGCAATTCACATAAAATCTAGTATTCTTATATCAACCGAATCCATATCCCCCAGCTCTTCTTTCAAATCCCATAGCTTAATCTCCGTTGTTTCTTCGTTCTCCCTAAAGGGCTGTAGGATAGTAAGCCACATTATTAAGTTGCTGCACCTGTGCCTGCACTCGAATTCCTGCGTTTTTCAATCGCATTGACACCCATAACAACCGCGATCAGTTCTTCAGTAAGAAGAGTATCCGAAAGATTTTTTAACTCGAAAGCAGCTGATTCAAAAAAACCGTTCACTTTTTTGAATGTCGCTACTTCCGTATTATTTTCATCAAGTATGGTGTATTCTTTTGAAAAAGCCGGTGACTCAATTTCATATGTGGCATGAGTGGTGAGATAGTGATATCGCTTTGAGAAGAAAGCAAATGACGCCTTTACCTCGCCTAATTCGGTTCCGTCCGCCTGTTTAATACTCCATCTTCCAGACAAAAAAGGAAAACTGCCTTCGACCACGACCTCGCCTTTTTCATTCTCCACATTCAGACTTGAACCAAAAGCACTTTTTAAATCGAGATTTCCTAGCTTTTCTTGCGATACATTATAAATATCCGTTCTTCCCGACGAGAAAAAATTATCATTAAAATATACGCATTTTTCCATGTTCAACACTCCTTAGCCTTATTTCTAATACTCCATAGATTCGGCAGCCTCTAAGAGATCATCTATCATGAATTCGGAACCCATCAGCATCATGGCATAATAAAGGTCATCTTTTTTCCACCGGATTCCCTTTGTATTTTTTGTATCCACTTCTATGGTCACTTTTGTCCCATCTTTAAGCTTTGTGGTTTTAGGCTTGCCCTCATCATGAAAATTAGATTTTTTGTTATGAAACATGGTGACTTGGAAAAGCGTGCCTTCACCTTTTCCATAGATAAATTCCGTATGTTGAATGTCGCCATTTGGATCGCCAGGCGGGTCTCCCGCATAAATCAGTTCCACGTTTTTAGGTTTGAAAGGGAGTTTTTTAGGAACAGCTAAGTTTTCCTGCACACTTTCCGGCAGTTCTTCTGCTACTTTCTTTACATGTGGGTGGTCTTCTTTTAATTGTTCAACTGTGGCGTTATTGTTTTCGCTGCATGCGGTTAACAAAATAAGTAAAGTTACTACGATTATTTTTTTCATAGCTGCACCTCCTCCTCTCTATATTCTATCAACTGGAAGGATATTCCTTTCAATAATTAGCCAAGTATGATGTGAATGCATGTTTACAGGAGTAAAAGGTAATAACTTGGGATAATAAATAAGCGTATGGTAGCATGATCGTTATTGTTAATTAGGAGAATCGGGGTGATTTCGATGAGGCAATTAGATAGAATGCGTCACTGGCTTGGAAGATTGTTGGCTTCGGATCCCGGTCAAATCCGTTTTTATAAAGCTGGCCGTGCGACGATCAGCTTAATTGCATCAGTTTTTACAACGCTTTTGATTATGCGTGCAGCCGGAAATTCGGTGATTTCACCCGCCATTGTTTCTGGTATGGTCGGATTGTTGGGAATCATGGCCGTTATGGATGATGCCAAAGAAAAGATGAAGATCACCACCTTGCTGCTAGCTCCCTCTGCCATGTTCGGAATAACGGCTGGTTCCCTATCCGGTAATGCTTATTACATTGATGTGCTGATGATCGTCATTATTTTTTGCTCTTTCTATTTGACTCGCTTTGGGACACGGTATTTTTCTCTTTCTATGCTTGCGTTTATGACTATATATATTTCATCTGTGTTAAAGCTTCACAGCCATCAGCTGCCTTGGTTTTTTGCAGGTATCACGATCGGTGTTATCTATGCGTATGTAGTGAATTTTATTCTTTTTCAAGACACGGCTAAAAATCTGAGAAGAAGTATCCGTTCCTTTCATATTCAGAGCAATCTTACCTTTAATCTATTAATTAACGCGATGCATGATCCCGAAATCAGCCTTAAGCGTAAAAAAGAAATTCAGAAGAATGTACTTAAGCTTAAAGAGTACGCGGTGATCGTATCCGGATACATAAAAGCTGAAGATATAGAAGAGATGTGGCCAGGTCTAACCCAAGCGCAGCTGCGGCTGTATGTCTTTGATACCGGGATGCTCGTTGAAACATTGGCTGACTCGATCCGAAGCTTAAAAAATGCGGATGCTTTAGAGATTGAAGATATCAGGCTGCTGCTTATCCAGGCGACCAAGGCTCTTCGTGATGCAGAAGTGCTCGCAAAACTTCCTGAAGAACAGAATCTTGAGGAAGCAGAACGTGCGGTTCAAAGGCTCCGGCTTACGATTCTAGACCTGCTTAATCGAGAGCAGCCGCCAAAAGGATGGGTATTTTTGATTCGACGTATTGAATCAATCGCCAATCACGTAATTGAAGGTGCGACGACGATCCAGCAGTCTTTGCTTGCTAATACACGTGTACAAGCTGAACCAGAAGAAAATAGGAAAGATTCTAAGGAAGACGATACTCCAAAAGAAGAAACCGGTTTGAAAACTTCTACGAAAAAAGCGTATCAGGCATTAGTGGCGGGCGTTCTTTCGATCATTATCGGTCAGCTAATCTCACCTACCCAGCCGTACTGGGTGCTCCTTACCGCTTTTATCGTGCTGCTTGGAACGGAATCGATCGGTCGTATTTACACAAAAGGTTTTCAGCGGTCACTTGGTACTATTATTGGAGCAGTGATCGGCTTTTTAATGGCAAAACTGCTGTCTGGCCAGCCTGTCATTGAAGTTATCCTGCTATTTGCGGTCATCTTTTTAGCTTTTTATTTACTTACCGTTTCCTACACGATCATGAGTATGTTCATCACGATGCTGATCGCATTCATGTATGACATCTTGCTTGGCGGAATTACATTTGAGCTCATAAGGGCACGTGTAACCGACACGATTGCCGGCGCTTTGATTGCTCTTGTTGTATCCACTTTTGTTTTTCCGAAGAAAACGAAACAGAAAGTGGCCGAGTCCATCAATGAATTTTTTATAGAACTGAAACCTTATGTAACTGAGTACGTGAGGAGTTTTCATGAGGATGTGAACGTTAAAGAGCTTTCTGAAAAAGCCTTTACGCTTGATCAAAAGCTTCAAACAATTAAAGATGAAGCCAAATCGCTTCTTCAGCGGCCTGGATCTCCAACGTATACCGATATGACTCGGTGGTTTACAGCTTTGTCGGCAATCAACTATTATGCGAAACATCTTGTTGCTTCTTCTTACCGAAAAGGGTTTGACTACCCCGAGGAATTAGTGGAAGTGTTTGAAAAGACTGAGGAAAAGCTGAGTCACAATATAGTTACCTTGAATGCAATGCTGAAGGAATCTGAAATGGATGAAAAAGTAATGTACAGACTGGAAAATGAGCGTGAGCAAATTGAACGTCTCGCTCCTAGCAGAAAACAGACTCAGCGTGACCTGATCCATCATCTTTATTATGTATGGCGAATTAATCATTCCCTCGTGGAGCTTGGCACAGAGTTAGGTGCAAGGGAGAAGTAAAGTACTTCTTCCTTTTTTTATTGCATAAAAAACTGACATTTTCATGCAAAATAAGCACTTTCCTCCTTCTAGGAAGCGTCATTTTATTTTTTATTATCAAAAACCCCAACTCTTCGCATTGATTTTGGTTCCTTCGTCTTACATTTCCAGATTTTTCGAACAATAAAAGACTATTTTTCTATAAAAATAGGTCTCTAGCCCTTCATAAAAACCCCCTTTGTCAATCCAAACAAGTCACTATACAATTCATTGTAAATTAGTACTCCTCATCTAGAATCCTGTCACAGTTAATGTACCGCTTATTTATTCTTCATGAATAAGATCATTTCTTAATTCGGGGGTGTTTCATGAATAGATCCTAGTAAACTTATAATCTACATAGTTACCTTCGATATGTAACCTTATTTACTATTCTAAATACACTAGGAGGATATACCGTGAAAAAATGGAATATGAAGAGCATTTTTGCAGCCACGTTATCCACAGTTATGCTGGCATCACCATTAACAAGCGTAACCGCGTTTGATCATGCAGCAAAGGATGCGACTATTGAAAATGCGGCAAGTTCAGGTGAACAAACCATCACCCTGATCACAGGGGATATCGTGAAAATAACAACGATTGAAGGCGGAAAACAAATCATCAACGTGGAACCGGCCGACCGCAATAGTTCTGGTGCTCAAGTACTGACCATTGGAGATGAAACCTATGTTATTCCAACTTCCGCTATGCCTTATGTAGCAGCTGACAAATTGGACAAGGATCTTTTCAATGTCACGGAACTGATCAAAAATGGCTATGATGACAAAAAAATGTCTTCACTGCCCGTTATCGTGGAGTATGAAGAGACAAAAGCCAGATCTGTTCAACAGAATAAACCTGCACCTAAAGGGGCTAAGACCGTTCGCGTGTTAGAGAGCATCAATGGTGCTGCTCTTTCCACTTCTAAAAAGGAAGCGGATACATTCTGGGAAGATATTACACCTGAAGATGCTCCATCACAAAAAGAAGCGCCGAATTCTTTATTCGACCATGGCATCGAAAAAATTTGGCTGGATGGACGTGTAGAAGCGAGTTTAGAACAGAGTATACCTCAAATTGGTGCCAACACTGTATGGGATTCCGGTTTTACCGGCAAGGGAATTAAAGTAGCAGTACTTGACTCTGGAATTGATCCTAATCACCCTGATCTTTCCGGTCAAATTGAAGAATCGAAAAGTTTTGTACCTGGCGAAACAGTAGATGACAAGCACGGACATGGTACACATGTAGCATCAACTGTACTAGGGACAGGTGCAGCTTCTGAAGGAAAAAATAAAGGGGTTGCCCCTGAAGCGCGTTTGATCGTTGGTAAAGTGTTAAATGACGCAGGCAGCGGTTTAGATTCATGGATCATCGACGGTATGGAATGGGCTTCAGACAACGCCAAGATTGTAAGCATGAGTTTGGGAAGCAGCGAGCCTAGTGACGAAACGGATCCTATGGCTCAGGCCGTAAATAGACTGAGTGAAGAAAAAGGTGCGCTATTTGTTATTGCTGCCGGAAATTCAGGTTATGAAGGAGCCATCGGTTCACCTGGTGCTGCAGATGCTGCTTTAACGATCGGTGCAGTTGATAAGGCAGACAAAATTGCTTATTTTACATCAAAAGGACCTCGTTATGGAGATAAGGGATTGAAACCTGACCTATCTGCACCGGGAGTTGATATCGTTGCAGCCCGTTCTGGTCTTTCATCAGGAAGTGGTTCTTATAGAAGCATGAGTGGAACATCAATGGCTACTCCACACGTAGCAGGAGCAGCGGCACTTTTACTCCAGAAGAATCCAGACTGGACAGGCGCTCAACTAAAAGAAGCATTGATGAGTACGTCTAAAAAGTTAAATTATTCACCTTATCATATTGGTACTGGCCGACTGGATGTCCCAGCAGCTGCAAACAGCACAGTCCGAGCAACGGGTTCTCTATCGTTCGGTTTCTTCAAGTGGCCACACGATAATGCTCAGCCTGTACAAAAAACAGTCACGTACACGAACACAAGCGATTCTGCAGTATCGCTGAACCTCCAAGCTGATTTTAAAAATGCAGATGGTGAGGCTTCACCAAACGGGATGCTGAACGTATCTGACAGCCAGATCACTGTTCCGGCTAATGGAACGAAGAACGTAACGCTAACCTTAGATCCAAAGCTTGGTGAACTGGGTGCACGTTATGAAGGCCACCTGACAGCGACGGATGCTGACGGAAAACAAGTGGCTCATACGTCAATGGGTATGGTGAAGGAAGAAGAGAAGTATACACTGACGCTTAAGGCTACTGACCGTAACGGAAACCCTACACTTGCGTATGCAGCGCTTTTTAGCAAAGACATGGATCCTGAGATCGTAGCTGTAAATGGCACAACAGAACTACGTTTACGCCCTGGTACGTATTCCGCAATGGCTATGATGGAAGTGGATACAAATACAGATCACCGCGGTATCGCATTAGTCGGTAATCCAGAGATTATATTAGACGGACAGCAAACCGTAGAACTTGATGCACGAAAAGCAAAAGAAATTAAAGTCGAAGTGCCAAAGAACACGGAACCAAGCTATCAGCGTATGGAGTACTACCGTTCTATTGAGGGCAAAACGATGAGCCATATCAATTTATTGCCGGTATGGATCGATAAGATGTATGCTGCTCCAACGAATGAAGTGGAAGACGGAGAGTTCGAATATTTAACTCGCTGGCGTTTAATCAAACCTTACCTTGAGATCAATTTTAAAGGGAAAGTATTGGATGATATTCCTTTAGCAGGCAGCACACCTCTTGATGGCAAATACAACTTATCAACTGTATACGCCGGAAACGGAACGGCGGCTGATTATGAAAGACTAAATGCAAAAGGTAAAGCAGTTATTGTTGATCGAAACAGTGAAGTTACACCTTCTGAGCAATCTGTTGCCGCACATGCAGCGGGCGCGAAGCTGTTGATCATCGTCAATAATGAAGATAAGGAATTCAGTGTTTTTGCAGGAAATCCAGATTATACAGACATCCCTCTTGCTGTAGCTGGAATCAGTAAAAGCGAAGGCGATCAAGTGATTAAAGCAGCACGCTCTGGCAGCCTAAAGCTGTTTGTTGAAGGTGAAGTGAACACGCCATATGTTTATGATCTGATGGATGTTCACCAAGATCAGATTCCAAAAGATTTAAAATATGCACCATCCAACGATGAACTCGTCAAGATCGATACGCGCTATAAATCAGACCGTGAAGCGCCTGGCGGAGAGTTCCGTTACGATCTGCGTCCTCATACAAGAGGAGCGGTTGGGTTCTTATACAAATTGCAGCTGCCTTCTGTTCGAACAGAGTGGGTTTCTGCAGTAAAAGATACACGCTGGTATCACCATGCAGAAGTACTAGACAGCCAATGGGAAGTCCGCCAGCCGTCTGTCACATATGAAAAAGGCGGAAAATTGGATGAAGACTGGTTCTCCCCAGTAGTTCGTCCACGCTTAGGTGAAGGCTATTGGACGCCTAACCGCCAAGGGAACTCGTTCCAGTTCAACATTCCGGCTTGGGCAGATTCAACAAAAGGCTCTACAGGCGGTACCGGTTATGATGAATCGGTGAAAAATCAGACACATAAGCTATACCAGGGAGATACGCTTATTAAAGAAGGAAAAAGCCAAGCCCTCAATGTATTCAGCGGTATTTCTGAAGAGAGGAAACAATATCGCCTAGTAACGGATGCAAAACGTGATCAAAATCGCTGGTCAACTTCTGTAAGCACTCATACAGAATGGACATTCTGGTCTGGAAAAGGGGAGGATTTCCGTACGCTGCTTCCGTTCTATTCTCTTGATTACAAAGTAGATACAGACATGGAAGGAAATGCACTCGCAGCTCCATCTACTACACTCGTGCTATCTGCTGCTAAGTTGGATGGTGTTGCCGGATACGGTAATCTGGAAGGAGCAACGCTGGACGTTTCCTTTAATGAAGGCGAGTCCTGGAAATCTGTAAAGCTTGAGCGAACAGCAGATGATCGATGGGTTGCTAAAATCAATAACCCTAAGAAAAGTAAGTCTGTTTCCCTCCTAGCATCAGCTTGGGATGATGAAGGGAATAAAATTTCTCAAGAAATCATCAAGGCATACGGTTTAAAGTAATTCTAATGAATAAGCTGTTTAAAAACAGCCTGTTAAAACACTTCGTTTTAGCAGGCTGTTCTTTTTAACTATTTTCATAAAAAATACGATAACTTCACAACCTATAGGAGAACGATAATTTTCATGAGAGGAAGTTATGTAGCATGAGACACCACCATCATAAGGGAAACAAAGATAAGAATCTCACTTCCCTGCCGCAAGTTCCAAAGAATCAAATCTCGGATTCAAACAGCGAGGAATACGAATTTGCAAAAGAATTAAATGTTGAATATGAATTCGAACAGAAGCCTGGTTTCGATACAACAGGCGTAAAACGGAAAGACGAAGAAGAATAACGACAAGGGAGAAGCGATCTGCTTCTTCTTTTTTATTTTACGGTACGTGTTCTTAAATTTATTACACGTTCGCTCAACATCTTGCTCTGTTCGCCCCAACTGCTCTGCCTTTCGCCCAATATCCCTCAAGTTTCGCTCCAATCCCCCTTCGTTTCACTCCGAACTCCTCTCGTTTTGCTCAGAACGCTCCTAACTAAGTTACGTGATAGCTTTAAAAGGCCTTTAGTGGTAATATATTTCTTTGTTGCGATGAACTTTTTTATGGTTTTATTAAGTGTTTAGATGTTTTGCCTTGTTTTAAGGAGGATTCTAATGAAAAAACAAATTATGACTGCGTTGCTGCTCGTGACTGTCCTTGCTGCGATGGAAGGCACAATAGTCAGTACAGCCGTCCCCCGGATCACGAGTGATCTTTCCGGGATTGAGCTCGTCAGCTGGGTGTATGCGGTCTACATGCTAGCTACCGCGGTATCCACTCCGATCTACGGGAAACTCGCTGATCTTTTCGGACGGAAGAAAGTGATACTGTCAGGGATCGTTCTCTTCTTGGTCGGATCAGCGCTTTGCGGGATTGCTATGTCGATGGAACAGCTGATTTTTTATCGTGCTATTCAAGGTCTTGGTGCCGGGGCTGTTATGCCGATTACGATGACGATTATTGGCGACCTCTATTCCGAGGCAAAGGACAGAGCGAAAGCACAAGGTTGGATCTCTGCTGTTTGGGGTGTAGCTGGCGTTATAGGTCCATTAATGGGAGGCTTCTTAGTGGACACTCTCTCATGGCGCTATATCTTTTTCTTAAACATTCCGTTCGGTCTTTTCGCATTCTTCATGCTCGTCGTGAATTATAAGGAAAATCTCACAAAAGGAAAACCGTATATTGATTACAAGGGTGCCGTTACGTTCTCACTTGGGACGATCGCCTTCCTTTATGCCCTTCTAACAGGAAGCCAGACACAGGAATGGGCGAGCCCGATGATTATCGGACTTTTCATCTTTGCATTTATCACGTTTATCGCTTTTGTTCGGATTGAATTAAAGTCACCTGAACCGCTTATTCCGCTTAATCTGTTTAAGAACCGCAGTGTATTGATCGTAAATAGTTTAACGTTGATCGTTGGAGCTATTGTGATCTGTATCACGATTTATCTGCCGATCTGGAGTCAAGGTGTGATGGGAAAAACGGCGACACAAGCTGGTCTCGTGCTTATGCCTCTTCCTGTGTGCTGGACGCTTGGATCACTTGTTGCAGGCCATCTCGTTGGGCGCTTAAGAGATAATTGGATCATTACGTCAGGATTGGCTATTGTGAGTGGGGCTTCGTTCATATTTTTCGCCCTTACTGCTCATTCTTCAACGTTTCTTATCTATGTTGCTTCCGGCACATTGGGACTTGGAATGGGGCTCATGATGCCGATTTTCATGCTGATCATCCAGTCCTCTGTACCCACAAGTAAAAGAGGTGTTGCAGTAGCATCGAACACGTTCACGAATACGTTCAGCCAGACGCTTGGATCTGCTGTATTCGGAACGATTTTTAACATTATCACCCTCTCGAAAGCAAAAAAAGCCGGTCAAGACGATCTCGATTTGAATGCTTCCTTTGAGCACGGAAATCTGCCGACTGAAAAACTTGTTCAGCTTCAAGAAATCTTGGCTTCTGGCGTTCATGTGATCTATGGTGTAATGTTGTTGCTGGTAATCATTGGCTTTGGAATCTCTTTATTACTTATCAAGGAAAGAGAACGATCTGTTGAGGAGAGCTCAGTTTGATCATTCATTAAAACGTTTGGGGGATTGAACAGATCCTCAAGTTCTCATTATTTTTAGTCTTATATTTAATGAATTAACCCTATTAGGAGACAATACGAACTAGGAAGGTGAGATTATGGGATACGAATTGGATGAAATTTTAATAACCGGAGAACAATTGAAGCAAAAAGTAAAAGAAATCGGTGCACAGATTAAACAGGATTTCCAAGATGAACCCCTTGTGTTTATAATTGTTTTAAAAGGTGCATTTGTCTTTGCGTCAGATTTGATCCGCGAGCTAGACGGAAAAGTTAATGTTGATTTTGTAGTAGCTTCAAGTTACGGCAATCAAACTGTAACTACTGGAAAAGTCCGACTGTTAAAGGATATCGATGTAAACATAACAGGTAAAAATGTCGTGGTTGTGGAAGATATCATTGACTCAGGTTTAACGCTCAGCTTTTTAAGAGAGCATTTCCAGCTTCATAAACCAAAATCCATGAAGATCTGTACCTTGCTGGATAAACCAGAGCGCCGAAAAGTAGATTTAAAAGCAGATTATGCAGGATTTGTTATTCCAGATAAGTTCATTATTGGTTATGGGATCGATTATGCAGAGATGTACCGAAACCTGCCATACATAGCTACATTAAAGGAAGTCTAAAACCGCCTTAACATATTTTCCCGCTTTGTATTGAATTCATTATAATTACATAGAGGGTATGAATAATCTATTCACTCAAAAATGAATAAATGGCTCATGAGGCACATACTTATGATAAAAGCTTGGGGACAAACTAATCCCCCAAGCTTTTTATGATTATGAAATGCCCTCTGATCTTAAAGAATTTTTCTTAAGAAGGTGAGTACATTCATGAAATGTATAGAAAAAACAATAATCCTTATTCTCTTTTAAAATTGTAACTTAGGCTATATTTATGAATACACGTCTATACCTGCCCTTGTACTCTCTCATATACTATTACATCTAGTATTCTGACGGGAGTGGTGCTAATGAGTAAAGACAAAAAAGTCTATGGTTATGATGGCCATCTGGCTATGTTTTTGGCCGTCATGTGTTATCAGGCTTATCAAATGAGTGAAGACAAAACTTTCACACTCCCAAAGGGATATTCCCTAAAGTCTCCAATCCCTTCCGTCTCAGGTGAGATTTTCGGATTTATCGCAGAGTCTGCCGAGCACGTTGTGGTCGTTTTTCGCGGTACAGCAACACTTAAAAATGTAACCTCTTATCTGGACATCCCCCAAATTACGTACCCCTTCGTAAAGAACAGCGGCAAGACACATCGTGGGATCACTCGCATTTATTCGGCAGCCCGGGGCATCATTTTAACCGTACTAAAACGGATTTCTTCTGAAAAAAAACTGCTCGTGACCGGTCATAGCCTGGGTGCTTGTCTGGCAACACTTTTCACACTGGATGCAGCCGCAAACACTAAATTCCGAAACCCTATTCTCTATACGTTTGCTACCTTGCCGATCGGCAACACAGAGTTCGTTCGCCGATTTTTTAAAGAAGTAAAAAACAGCGTACGCATTGTAAATGTCTACGATTCTGTTACGAACCATGTAACGCCTCTATTATTTCGAAAGGAACCTCTAATGAACATGCCAGCTGGAAAAGAAGTCCAATTGAAATTTGAAAATTGCAGCGTCAGGCTGAATCATAAAATCACTTGCTACTTCTATCAATTAAGCAAGCTTTATCCGAAGTTCGCGAAAGAAATGTGCAAAAAGAATCCGGCATTCTGCCCGGATCCGTCGATTTGTTTCTAAAACTTCCGGAAAAATAAAAAACCACAATGAGATATTCCACTGTGGTTGATACATATTGTGTATTCACTTATTTGTAGTGTGCTTCTTATTGGGCAGTTTTTGGTGAGGATTACCTTTTCCCTGCTTCTTATTCTTTTCAGCTTTCTCCTGATCGTCATGCAATTTTTCTACAAAATCACTCGTATTTTCCATCATTCTGCCTCCTAAGGATTATTCATTGTTACTATATCCTTTCGGAAGCAAATTACTCATATTATATAAAAATTGTTATTTTGCAGACTTCAGCCAATGTTCTGGAATGTATAATCTAGCCGGTATATGGTTTTGCTGTTTCCTCTGGCTGCATTTACTTGTGCTTGAGTGAGAAAGATACTGTCTCTGAGATCTGCTCCGCTCAGATCAGCGTCTCTAAGATCTGCACCAATCAGGTCCCTATATGTAATCTCCCGAAAGAATAAATTCCTAATTTACCCTATGTTTTCTAAACGAAACGCTAATTATGAAAAGTTGGTAGGATAGTATAGGAATTTGTCATAACTTCCTACTTTTTGGTGAGTTTTTCAATAATAAAAAATAGAACAACCGCTTCATGTCCTTGCTTTTATTAACTGATAAAATATAGAAAAAAGTGGAGAAAGGAGCCAATAATGAAAAATTTTATAAGTAAATGTATCCTCTTATTAATTACTGCAGCGGTGCTTTTTGTACCTTCAAAAGCAGAGGCGCACAGTCTTTTAAAGATGGGGAGTCAAGGATATGAGGTTTCAGAGCTTCAGAGAGATTTAAAAGAAATGGGTTTCTTCTATGGTCCTGTAACAGGATATTATGGTCCGATTACAGAGAAAGCTGTCATGGATTTTCAGTATAAGACCAACCTGTCTTCTGATGGAATTGTGGGTCCTTCCACCATTATGATGCTTAACGAAGTTGAAAAAATGGCCAGAGTGGTCCATGGAGAAGCAAGAGGCGAGTCATACATAGGAAAAGTTGCGGTTGCAGCCGTCATTTTGAACCGTTTAGACGATCCTTCATTCCCGGACAGTGTGGAAGATGTCATCCTTCAAACCAATGCTTTTACAGCTGTTCATGATGGACAGTATCATTTAAAACCTAACAGCTATGCTTATCGTGCCGTGATCGATGCTATCCTGGGCTGGGATCCTACATACGGTTCAGTTTATTATTATAATCCTGACCTTGCAACGAATACCTGGATCTTCTCCCGTCAGTCCGTAACCAAAATCGGCAATCATCTTTTCGCTCAATAATGACGAAACCTCCTTCCAGAATTGTGAAGGAGGTTTTATTGTTTTTATTGCGGTACAAGCCTTTGTTCGAGCTCATTCTTCTGTCTGAGGTGATGACGAAAATGCATACCCACCAGGTCGTACCATTCCTGTGCGTTCAGCCAGCCAAAGCCGCCATGTTCTATTTTGCAGTTCGGGTTGATCGCATCAAGCTTCCCTTCCCACTCACTCAATCTCTCTAGCAGTTGATCAAGCCTGTTGATGAGTTGTCCATTATTTTCCGTATTGTTAGGCGGAGCATTAAGTTCATCGGGTAATTTAATTTTAATCGGCGGGAACCCTCCATTTTTAAATAAACGCTCGCCAAATTCTGTCTTTCCACACTCTTTTTCCTCTGTTTCTGCCGCACAGGATTCAACACAATCAAGGTATTCTTGAGCTACAAGGATACAATGGTCATACATTTGACAAAGGGACCATACTCCCGGCTCAGGGATATGCCTTAACTGCTCCAGAGAATAGTTCTTTAAATCGTCTTTATATGTCTCGATTAATTGAAACTCATCCATTCTAAACACCGCCTTTAACGTATTGTGATACGTCCCATTTCGCCAAAAACTAAGAAACCTCCTCTAATATTTAGGAGGAGGTTTGATTCATTTATTGAAATGTCTTACTTACTTGAATGAATTCACGATAGCCTGAACGGGTTAAATGATAATGTTCATCGAGGTATCCGTCTCGTACTAATGAATCGAGCGTCTCATTCGGAATGAGATCAATGACTTGATCTAATCGTTTGTTCAGTTCCTCAAGCGTAGCATTTTTCAGCGTTACTGGATTGAGCATTCGAACGATCCCTTCGATTCTGGAATCTCTTTTCTGGAACAGCTGTGGAGTTCTTTTGAACACATTTTGGATTCGTTCTTTAAATTGGTTCAGTTCTTGTTTTGTGTTAAAGGATTCTGTTTCTTTTTCTCTGATTCTTTCGTTAAAATATTTCATTTCTTCATCGTTCAGTTGAGCTCTGGTGAATAGCTCGTTGTAGATCTGTGTTTTATCCATTTCGATTTTTGCAAGCTCTTCTTCTTTGAGGCGTTTTGTTTCAAAAATTTCTTCAGAGATTGCCTCCTCTTCAGGATCTTCTTCTGTTTCCTCGACTGGTACTTCTTCTTCAAAAAGGTCTAGCTGCTCTTGCCCGGGTTCTTCAACTTGAATGTCATCTATTGGGTCAGAGACACTGACAGGCTTTCCTTTCGTCGTATAAGCTTCAATCATCTTCTCGAGCTTATTGATTTTATTAAAGTAAATCAAAGAAATCGAGATGGCAAATAAGGAACAAAATACAGAAATGAAGTCTGAAAAACGGAACACAAATGGTGCCGTGGCGATTTTGTAAAATATCACTAATGCGAACGCACCAATGATAATAATCTTTAACCAGCTTTCACGGTTCTTGATTTCATCTGATTTCGGTTCTTGATTTTTATTTTTGTTTGATAGCATTTGAATTCTTTTCATAAGTCTACCTCTTTCATAGAGATTGTCGTGCAGCTTTTTATTTTAAACGATAAATTCAGAAGTGGAAAGCAAAAGCACTATATCATCATATATTTATCATCTGTTTAACAGAACTAAATTATCTCATTTTGGGACATATGTCCTTTCCAACATATATAAATGTGTTCTTTAATTAGGAAAGAATTTAAGTTGGGAAGTGAGAACATGAGAGGTTTCATCTTTGCATTTTTGGCAGGTGGCTTCATCACCTTGCAAGGTGTTGCAAATTCCCGGATCAGCCAAGATATCGGTGCTTGGCAGGCAGCGACCGTTACCCAGTTGACTGGCTTCTTAATGGCATTATTGATTTTGATGTTCGTTCGAGACGGAAAATGGAAAAGATTCAAAGATGTAAGACCTTTGTATCTGACTGGCGGTTCCTTTGCAGCTGTCGTGATTTACGGAAATATATTCGCGATACAGGAGATCGGCGTAACCCTTACGATCGCAGTAATCCTCATCGCACAGCTTGCTATCACTTTCTTAATTGATGGCAAAGGCTGGTTCGATGTAGTGAAACAAAAGATAAGACTTCCACAGTTCATCGGCATAGGCATGATGATTGCCGGCGTGGTGATTTTAAAGTTTTAATGATATGATTTTTGAAAATAAGTGCGGATAAGTCTGGGGTGATTAGCGGAAATGAAAGAGATACAGGATCTTGGGTTGTTAGAACACTATTTGAATATACATGAGATCGAAAACATCTTTAACGAGGAAGTTAAGCCATATTTATCTTTATACAGCTTCGATCATGGTGAATTGATCTGTTCTCAGGGTGATCCTGCCGACTGTTTATATGTTCTCGTAAAAGGCAAGGTTAAGATTTTCACCACTTCACCAGAGGGCAAAACACTCATTCTTTCATTTAAAAAACCGCTGGATTCCATTGGAGATATTGAGTACGTACAGCATGGTACAGAATTTATCAACACGGTTGAGGCTGTTTCGTCTGTTCATATGATCGGGATTCATCACCGCTGGTTGAGGAAATACGCAAGCGACCATACTCCACTTCTGCAGTTTTTACTAAAAGTCATTACGCAAAAGTTTTACATCAAATCGAGTTCGTTGAGCTTTAATCTGCTTTATCCGGTAGAAGTGCGGTTTGCGAGTTATCTTCTATCCGTTTGCTTTGAAGAGAATAATTCTCTAACGACTGGCCGTTTGAGCACTGGACATTTGATGGATGCAGCGAATCTGATCGGAACGACCTACAGACATCTGAACCGGGTCATTCAACAGCTTTCAAAAGACGGACTCGTTGAACGTCATAAAGGATATATTTTGGTTAAGGACAAGGACGGATTAAGTGCACTCGCCAGTCACAATAACATCTATGAATAGAAAGGAGCGATTTATATGTTCTTAGGATTATTTTTCGCGGTACTTGCGGGTGTCCTTGTGGGTCTGCAAAATATCTTTAATACCAAAGTTAATGAACATGCCGGTACTTGGGCAACAACAGCCTTGGTGCTGGGACTTGGATTCCTGGCTTCCATGACGCTTGGACTCGTTTTTGAAGGCACAGGTCTATTTATATTGGATAACATGAAAACATGGCACTGGTTCAGCGGTTTGATCGGAGTTGGGGTTGTTGTTTGCCTGGTGCAAGGAACGCGGTTGTTAGGTCCGACCTACGCTATTGCCATCGTGCTTACCTCACAGCTCGGGTTCGCTTTATTGTGGGATTCTCTCGGTTGGTTCGGATTAGAAAAGATTCCTTTTACGTTTCAGCAGCTGATTGGGGTAATCGTTATCGTTGGCGGTGTACTCGTGTTTAAGTTTGGCGGCAGTCGAGAGAAGCAAAATGTGAAACAGGTGCAAAAGCAGTTGAAGCACCATACCGTGGGGAGATAATACAATCTCCTCTTTTTTAAACAAAAAAAACATCCTACTTATTACCTTGCTGATCTCTGCTTTTTCACAAAACTATATCCCTATGTAATATGGAAAAAATGGGTAGTCCTTTCTATTAAAATGAATCCATTAGTACGTTACACTTTAAAAGAAGAACCTTTTTGAAAATTCAAAATATGGAGGTATATTCTAATGAAAGTGCAAAAGAAAGTATTATCCGTTACATTATCTGGTTTAATGGCTTTTGGAGCTTTAACTGCAGTCTCTTTCCCAGCACACGCTGTCGGAAATGGTCCCGGCACAGGTAATGGATCCATCCAAACTTCTATTCTACATACTTATGTTGAAATGGTAGATTACTTAAAAACTCAAGAAGCAAAGCAACCAGCGATGGACCTTGAAGTGATCGGTCAAACCGTAAAAGAACGCGACATCTATATGGCCAAATACATTTCAAATCCTGAAAACCCTACCATTCTCTTTTTGACACAGCAGCACGGAAACGAACAACTCACCACTGAAGGAGCTTTGGAGTTCATCAAACACCTGGGCACAAATAAATCGAAGGATATCCTCAATAACGTCAATATACTAGTGATTCCTATGTTAAATGCAGATGGTGCAATGGGGGATGTGAACTTCTCGCTTGAAGATTACTTAGCAGACGGCGACCGCCACCTTACTCGCTATAATGCCAATGAAGTGGACTTAAACCGTGAACATGATAAAGCGACTTCTGACATGGAGCCAGAAGCACGTGCACTTCATGAAAATGTGTTCTCGAAATACAAAATCGATTATATGATTGACTTGCACCACCAAGGAACATTGAGTGAAACGGAAGGAGAACTTGTTTCTGGTTCTATGCTTTATCCGACAAATCCTAACGTAAACCCTGAGGTACTGGAGAAATCAAAACGACTTGGCGCTGTTGTTTTTAATGCCATTCAAGATACTGGCTGGGGTCACATTGGTAAATATGTCGGCGGATCTGGTGAGAACATCGGACGCAACGGTGCAGCTGTTCGATACGACATCTCTACTCTTTTATTTGAAATGCGCGGTATGTCGGACCATTATAGAGAAGACTATGCTCTTGGCCAAAAGAGTAACGGTTATTTAATCAAGCAGACAATCGTAACTTTGGAAGCTACAGTTCGTGCGATAGCGGATGACTCCATTGAAACTGTTGATGCAAGCTTCTGGGATACATTGCCCGAGCAAAAGAATCGTTCTGGTGAGGAAGCCGACGAATAAAATAAAATTGCAAGAAACAGTTCTTTAATAGGACTGTTTTTTTCTATGTACAAAAAACACACGAGATAATAACCTCGTGTGTTTAAATCGTTCTTATTATTCGTAACTTTTCGCTCCGATATATTTGTCGCTCCAGTACGAACTATTGAGTTCATCTGCTGTTACGCCTTTAGATGATGAGGCGTGCATGAACTGATCGTTACCGATGTATACGCCTGCGTGGCTCGGACCGTCTCCTTCTAAATTAAAGAACACGATGTCGCCTACTGCAGGTGAATCTACTGCTGTTCCTTCTGCGTAGATTTCATCCACTGTTCGAGGAAGGTCAATGTTTTCTGCTTCATCAAATACATAGTTTAAGTATCCGCTGCAATCAAAGCCGTCTGGTGACTCTCCGCCCCACTTATAAGGAGTGCCTTCGTATTTTTTTGCCACTTCGACGATATTGGAGTCGCTGTTTTCGCTGCTTTCCCCATCAACACCCAATGCTTTAAATGTTTCATCTCCAGCGATGCCGTCTACCGTGATTCCTTTTGCTTCCTGGAACTGTTTCACGGCGTCCGTGGTATAGTCACCATAGTAAGTCGTGGTTTTACTATATGAAAAATATCCTTTTTGGTCTAATGTTTGCTGTAATTCTTGTACGTCTGAATGCTGCATACCGGGTTCTAGCGTTTGATCTCCCATTTCGGCATGACCTACCGCCGGATTAAACGCTACAACACCTGCTACTGCTAATCCTGCTGCTATTCGTTTCAAACTACCATCCCCTTTTCTTTATTTAATCTGACCTGTCCCATACTAACAGGTAGAGATGACAGCGAGATTTAAATGCAGTTACAGGGGAATAACAATTTTTGGGCAAATGTATGATAAATCACATATTGTAATATTGGAGGAAATTAGGATACAGATCAAGATGATGAATGAAGTTGATCGTATAGGAGATTGAAAGAATGAGTAAACCCTTTCCGAAGATGAATCAGTTGATTGCCGCTAAGGTTGAGGACATGTAGGATAATAGTAGGAAAGATTAGATCTAAATTGTATAGAGTATAGTAAAGGGTCAAAAAATGAAGGAGGCATCTATTTGGAGTTCCCATTCATCCACACTAACTTTTGGGATGCTTTAATCGCTGTACCTGCCATAATCGTCCTCATTGAAGTTCTTAAGATTTTCCTCCCTTCCCTATCTGCCGGAATTCCTGCGATTGCGAATGGCTTAGGGCTCATGATTTCCATATTTATCGCCCACCCTCATAGCCTTTGGACAGGAATCGTGATGGGAGTCATCTATGGAGTAACAGCTGTGGGAGCTTATGCGGTATTCGTGGCAGCCATCCATTCTTATCGGGATAAAAAGGCCATCGAATCCTTATAAATAGAAAAAGAAAGATTAGGAGAAACCGATGAAAAGAAAACGCGCCATTGTGACCGGTACTTCGAGCGGATTCGGCATGCTATGTGCTTTGGAACTCGCGAAGGCCGGTTTTGAAGTGATCAGTACGGTAAGAAATATCGATAAGGCAGAAAATCTGCTTCGATTGGCGGAAGAACAGAAGGTAACTGACTTGATCCTGCTGCAGACACTCGATGTGACCTCAGAGGAATCCGTCCGATCTTTTGCAGAATATGTTTCAAAGTTTCCTAGTGTAGATGTGCTCGTAAACAACGCGGGGTTTGCACTTGGCGGATTTTGTGAAGAGCTTGCGGTGAAAGAATACCGTTTGCAGTTTGAGACAAACATCTTTGGTGTGATCTCCGTAACGCAAGCCGTGCTTCCCGTTATGAGGAAAAATCGGACAGGCCGGATCATTAACATGAGCAGCATCTCTGGAAAGTTTGGTTTTCCGGGATTGTCTCCTTACACGGCATCTAAGCATGCGCTTGAAGGTTTTAGCGAGAGCCTCCGTCTGGAAGTTAAACCATTTGGCATTGATGTTGTTCTCGTTGAACCAGGGTCTTACCAGACAAACATCTGGTCATCCATCGACAATACCACTATCAAGTCGGACTCTCCCTACCACTTTTATATGGAGAGGCTGCTAAGTGAGATTGAGTCTAGCAAAGCGAGTCACGGAAACCCGCATGAAGTGGCAAGACTAGTAGCGAAGATCGCTTCACAAAAAAAGACACCGAAACTACGGTACCCAATTGGCAAAGGGATTAAGCTAAGGCTTTTTATGAAGTCGATCTTTCCTTGGAAGCTTTTAGAGCGTGTAATCTTGAAAAAGTTGCTTGGAACGAAAAAAAGGTAGTCATTCGACTGCCTTTTTACACGTTAAGAAGGATAAACGAAGTAAGTCAAACAAGTTTAGGAATAAAGTATACGTGCAACTAAGGCTGACGAATAAGGCTTGGCGTCAGCCAAGTTTTTCTTTACATCAGTTTGTTGTTTTTAAAATGGGCATTGAACTGACCGCGTAGCATCTCTTTAAGCATCTTCTTTTCGATTGGCTTTGTTTCTTTTTTCATCTCCTTCCTAATCTCCTGTGTTTGTACCCCCTCTTCCCTTTTATTCGCAATTTCAATGAGCTTTTCAATGTCAGAAAACGAAAATCTTCGCGTTCCTTTCTCATTGCGGTCAGGGAATATCAATTTTCGCTCTTCATAATATCGGATCTGTCTAAGAGATAATCCTGTAAGTTCCCTCACAATTCCTATTGAAATGACCTTTTTATCCTTGTACGGCATACTTTCAAAAGACATTTCAGCCACTCCTTCTCTAATAAAAAGAGCCCCCTTGCTTTCCACTTTATCTTAATGAAACATCTAATCAACAAAACTGTGAGATTATCTGACATTAATTTTCTGAAAATTTAAAAACATTGGTATATTTTCTGACAAGTTTGTAGATGGTTTCATTTCTGTTCTTTACACTTAAGGAAATAAATGCGAGGTGGTTCTGATGCCCAAGGTATTTTGGCAGTTTACGCTGATCTTCTCTTCTCTAGCCTTTGGAAATGCCATTGTATCTTTCTTCCGACTGCCGCTTTCCGGAAGTATTGTAGGGATGCTCTTACTGTTTTTATCACTATTGACCGGTATCATCCAGATCGAATGGGTAGAAAAAGCAGCAAACGTTCATCTGCAGCATATGACTTTGCTATTCATCCCGCCAGTTATCGGAGCTCTTGTTTACTTTCATCATATCCATATGAAAATCTGGAAGCTCGGTGTCGTAATAGCCGGAAGCAGTTTATGTATCATCATCATTACAGGTTATTCCGTAGAGCTTTACGAAAAATTGAAAAGGAGACTAAAACGATGATTGAAAATATGTTGATTAGTACAGGGATCACCGTGTTCGCTTATCTTATCGGTTTAAAGATATTTCAAGCCTTTAACCGCAATGTTTGGCTGAACCCGCTCTATACCGTCACTCTGTTTCTGTTCATATTTCTTCCATTCCTTCACCTGGATTATCAATCGTATGAAAACGGAAGCGGAGTGTTCTCCATACTCATGCAAACTGCGATTGTTTCACTGGCGATCCCGCTTTTTAAGCAATGGCCGCTCATCAAAAAGAATTTCAAGAAGATCGGCATGGGTATTTTTGTTGGAGGAGCAGCAGGTGTTGGGTCAACTTTTTCACTTGCCAGTCTTTTCGGCATCAAAAAGGACATTATGGCATCACTGTTGCCTAAGGCAGCTACATTGCCTGTCGCACTTTCAGCATCTGGAACCCTTGGAGGCGTACCGGCGCTCACTGTATTATTCGTTCTAACATCTGCCCTGTTTTCTTTTATCTGTGGTCCTAAAGTATTGGAATGGTTAAACATAAAAAGCAAAGCGGCTAGGGGGCTCGCAATGGGGGCTTCTGCACAGGCACTTGGTGCGAGCAAATGCTTGCAATGGGGAGAAGAAGAAGGTGCGATGAGTGCGATCGCCATGACGACAACCGCCATTATCGTTTCATCCTTCATACCGTTCTATATGATTTTTTCATAAAAAAATAAGCAAAGGCCTGGAAGACTTCTCTCCCAGGCATTTTTTCTGTCTTTTAATCCTATTGTGAAATAAGGTAATCCTCTAATGCTTGCTGAAGTGTAGCTTTTGTTTGTGCTTTATTATCGAATGTTAATCCGATGCTCGTTACTTTTCGTACAATTTCTGGACGCAACCCTGTGATTACACATTCGCATCCCATCATGTTCGCCCCCTCAATGACCTTCATCATATGCTCGATTACTTCTGTTTCCATTTGTGCGATACCTGAGAGATCGATCACCAGCGTTCCAATTCGAAGTCTGCTGATTTCCATAAGAACTTTCTCTTCAATTGTATCTGAACGATAAGTATCAATGTTTCCGATTAAAGGCAGTACACACACTGTCGAAGTGATCGGAATGATTGGGACAGAGAGATTTTCAACAAGCGCACGCTGTGATTCGATCAGCTGATCCTTGTATTCTGAATAACTCAAGAATAATTCGTTTAAAAACTTGTCAATGCGGTCGTTAACTTGCCTTTCGAGATTGAAAAATCTGTTACTGTCTAAATCAATCCCATTTGATTTATCAAATTCTTGAAGGTACATCCATATGGTTCTGCGGATAGCTTGTACCCATTCTAGTTTGAACGCTAGCGTTAGGCTATGGGAAGCCCAGGATACGCCTTCTACTTTTGCAAATGATTCTAATTCACTATCATTGCCTCGGATCGTATACATCACTAGCTTATGAGCATTGGATAATAGATCAATATTCCCGATCAACAGAATTTCTTCAATTTTCCCACGAACATTTTTTGCTTCATTTAATAGGGATTCTTGGAACTCTTGTCTGTTATTGGTGAAAAAGTCGATATAATCTTTCTCCAAGGTTAAACCCATATTGTTCACTCCTATTACAGTATTTTGAATTTTCTACCTAATATATTGTAACATTTGATTAGGATAAACAAAATGATTAGAATTTGGTAAATGAAATTGTTTAAGAGATTAAGCAGTTAACAAATTTTTTTGAAACCAATCTTAACCTTCGTCCGTAATTTACTTAAATGCCTTGGAAGGAGGCTGTTTTGAAAAACAAAAACCTTTTCCCATTGCTAATCCTTATTCTCTTAGTGAGCTGCAGTTTTGGTGTCTTACATAATAAAAAACTGGAACAGTCTATACACTCCGCTATGAAAGAAAACGGCAAAGTTGATCTAGACAAAGTGGCAGATTTCAACTGGGACACCGCCCACCTGTTCCACCCTTACACGACACAATCTGAAATTAATGAAGAACTGGGATTTACGTTTAAAGATCCGAGCGGCATTAAAAGCCGTGACGATATCCATCTGCTCGTCTTTGTGCACGATCACAAGGTGATTCAGTATGTGGAGGTTTCAAGGGAGTACGGTGACCCTATCTTAGAAGATGGTGCGACTCTTACTCCTTCAAATGCTGTATTTGAAGTGAAAAGAATAAATTAAAGCTAGAATAATAGACTATTGGAGGAAAAAGAACATGAATAACCACGAGATCGATTATAAAATTTACGGTGACGACATGCAGTTTGTAGAGGTAGAGCTTGATCCGAAAGAAACAGTGATCGCAGAAGCCGGTGCCCTGATGATGATGGAAGACGGCATCGCAATGGAAACAATATTTGGTGACGGATCCTCCGGCGGCGGCAGCGGTTTGATGGGTAAACTGTTCAGTGCCGGGAAGCGTGTACTCACAGGTGAAAGCTTGTTCATGACAACATTCACGAACGAAGATAACGGGAAGAAACACGTATCTTTTGCCTCTCCTTATCCGGGTAAAATCATTCCGATGGATTTGAGTGAGCTTGGCGGAAAAGTGATCTGTCAAAAGGATGCATTTCTGGCTGCAGCTAAAGGCGTTTCTGTCGGAATCGAGTTTCAGCGCAAGATCGGAGCAGGGTTCTTCGGTGGTGAAGGTTTTATCATGCAAAAGCTTGAAGGCGATGGTATGGCCTTCGTTCATGCTGGCGGAACGATACACAAGAAAGAACTTGCACCAGGAGAAGTGCTGCGTGTGGATACCGGATGCTTAGTGGCGATGACTAGCGGCGTTAATTACAACATCGAGATGGTAAAAGGCGTAAAAACCGCTTTATTCGGAGGCGAAGGGTTATTCTTCGCAACATTAAGAGGGCCAGGAACCGTTTGGATTCAATCCCTTCCGTTCAGCCGATTGGCGAGCCGTGTGTTCGCGGCTGCACCGCACCGAGGCGGCTCCAGTGACGAAGGCAGTTTAGCTAAAGGCGTGTTCGGCATGTTGAATGGTGATTGATCGGAAGATAGGGTGAGAGCTGACTCTGGTGTAGAGTCAGCTTTTTTTGATAATCTGCCCACTTTTAGTGATAATCTGTCCGTTTCCGAAAGAAATCTGTCCGTTTTCAGCATTCATCTGTCGACTTTAAAAAATAACCGGTCCAATTCCTGCACTAAGGTCTAAAATGCTGCAATACTGTCCCCTTGCCTTCTTCAACTTCCATTTCAGCATATGCTCCATTTATAAACGTATTCTGTGGCGGCTGGTGACCACAATCAATATCATAGATAATCGGGACTCCCAGCTCTTCCGACAAATCCAGATAAACGTCTTCTGCTGTATAATCTTCCACCGGATCGTTTGCTGCACTTCTGCCAAACAGAATACCTGAACATCCCTCGAACCATCCAGCCAGCTTCATGTGCACCAACGTTCTCCTTAAATCTGTTGTGGTCATCTCGCAATTTTCAAAGTACCAAAGAATCGGTTCGTCACTGATGTAATGTTTTTTGAAGTGCTTCACATCTCCAAACGGCGTCCCGACCAAATGTCTGATGATATCAATACACCCTCCGATCAACCGGCCTTGCACTTTTTCTTTTTTACGCGAGATTGTCTTCCAGCTCGTTTCTTCTGTCAAATGAAACACACATGGTGTTGGATTATCGTGCTGCCATTTCTCTTGATAATAAGTGGAAGAATGCTGAAGTACCGACTCACCCTCTTTCGTCGACAACACCTGTTCCCACATCGCCGTCGTTCTATCCGAGTATTCCCCTCTTATATCTACGAAGTTCGTTCCGTGCGCTGTCGCGATTCCTGTTTTCAACGTAATCGCAAGCATTAATCCACTCGTATCCGAATATCCCAGAATCCACTTCTTCTTAATAGCAGAAAAATCTATATACTCAATCATCTCGATCAGCAGTTCTCCGCCCCATGGAGGGATAAGGATGTCTACAGAGCCGTCTGCCATCATCTGGTTAAACTCTTCGCCCCGTACTTTTGCTGGTGCGGACTTTGCCTTCGCTTGGGTCCAGACGGTCTCCCCCACCCTTATTTGATAGCCCCTCTTCTCCATTCGTTCGCAAGCCTGCTTGAACATATCGTGCAAAAAGGAAGGCACTCCTGAAGATGGAGCTGTAACGCCGATCGATGCATTATTTTTTAAAATGGGATACTTAATCATGTTTGTCCATCTCTCGTTTCATATTCATTTCCTCACACTAACTTGTCACTTCACTAAAAATTAGGCTGCTGTACAAGCTACTCAATCAAAGTGTACAACATATCCATATCATAGAGTGATCAGACAAGGAGGTGAATTGTTCATGTACAATCATCCTTATAACCATCATCACCATGACTCTTATGATGAACCCTTATATGTCGATCGTCCTAACGGAGAAGATGAAGAAGATGGACCTTTTGGACCGCCGCCGCAGCAATTGATCCAGCAGTCCCAAATTCCTCAGCCCTTCTTCACTTCATCCTTTCAGCCACCTCAACTCCGTGCACGTTTGTGTGCTTGTTTAGGAAACTGGGGATTGTTAGGGTTAAGACGTCAGGGTCAGTTTGGCAGAGATTTCTGGTTCTTCCCAACAGTGATCCGCAGAAACAGCGTAACAGGGTTTATCTGGATTCGTGGACGCCGCCAGCGAGTTCGCTACGAATATTCCCAAATTAGGAACTTTATTTGTTTTGGATAAAGAAAGCAGGCGCAATTCCTGCTTTTTTATTTTTGAGGAAGACTCAACTGCCACGAAACGCCGAACTGATCCTGCACCCAGCCAAATTTTTCACTGCCTGGAATTTCTCCTAACGGCATGAGGACGGACCCGCCATGTGACAATTTTTCATAGAGTCCGCTTATCTCTTCCAATGAATCGCACTCAACAAAAAGTGATATCAATGGAGTGAACGTAAATTCGTGTTTTATGGAGCTGTCGATACACATGAACGTCTGATCTTTTAATTTAAAGATCCCATGCAGCACTTTCCCATCTTGCTGATGAAGGACGTTCGAAATTTCTGAGTCATCGAATAAAGATATGTAGAAATTCATCGCCTGTTCAGCTTGTCCTGTGAACATTAGGAATGTAGTGATCTTTTGGGTGTTTGCTGCCATATGTACCTCTCTCCTTAAAAATTTCTTCTTTTAGTTAGGATTCTATTTCCTTTATAAGAAGTCCTTCACTTATTTTGTTTACTGTTGGTTCGAGTTTTTACGGTACGTGTTCTTTAATTGATTACACGTTCGCCCGATAATTACATGTTTTCACCCCAACATCACTAACTTTCACCAGGATACACCATGCTTTTTGCCCGATTCGCTTTTCGCCCCATACGACTCGCATTTCACCCCTTCCCTTTTTAATAAACAAAAAACCGCCTCTAAAGAACACCAAAAGTGTATTAAAAAGGCAGTATCATTAGTTAATTTTATGTTTTTTCTGGATCACTACTGCTATTACCCCTATTAAAGCCATAATGCCTAAGCTAACATACAGCCCGGGACGAATGGTATGATCAAACCAGGTTCCTGTTACAGCAATCAGAATGAACAAAATCCCTATTACTGATATTATTTTGCTCCACATTTTCTGCTTTAAAATTCTCATAGCTGAAATAACGATGAAGAGCCAGTTGAAAAGAAGAAGGATTCCTGCAGCAGTCGTGATATATTCGTATATTCTTCCTGGCAGAAGGAGCGCCGTGATAATGCTTGCCAGCAGTCCTGCCGCACCGAGTCCCATTGCCGGCAGAGGCAGTTCTTTAAACTTAACCTTTTTGGCGAAAAGTTTTGGAGCATCGCCATCTTCCGCTAACGTCAATAACAGGTTCGTTACCCCGAACAAAGCAGCTGCCATCGTAGAAAAACCAGCCATAATTATCGCTCCATTAAAAACATGCGGGAAAAAGGCAAGATGATACCTTTCCATTGCCGTTACAAACGGACTCTCTTTATGGTCAAATATATGTAACTCGACCGTTGTAACAGCCAGCCCAATCGAAAGTACATAGATGCTCGCTAGCAACAGAAGCATGATACTGCCTGCTTTTGTTGCATCTTCTTTCTTTTTTAACTGCATGGCCATCATTCCAATTACTTCAATCCCGCCAAACGCGTAAAATGCGTAAATGAGTGAAGACCATAATCCTGTTAAACCGCCTGTAAAATAACCATCGAATGTATCTGGAATAGAGAGATTATAAGACCGACCATCAACCAAACCGATAAGACCCGCTATTGCTAAAATGATAAACATTACGATGGCTGCAACTTTAATAACCGCTAAAATATTTTCAACTTGGTCAAACTTCTTTGTTCCTGCTAATACAACAATGATTGCAAGGACCGCATAAAAAGCGGCGAATATCCAAAGCGGAATGTGAGGAAACCAGAACTGCGAAAGAATAGACAGTGCTGTCAGCTGACTTCCCATGATAAGAATATTGGAAACCCAATAGTTCCACCCGCAGCTAAACCCCGCCCACTTGCCGTATGCTTGTGAAGCATAATAACAAAATGAACCTTTTTGCGGATCGGCTGCCGTCATCTTCGCAAGAAGCTGAAACACAATATATGTACCGATTGCGGCAAATAAAAAAGAGAATACAATCGATGGACCTGTCAGCTTAATCCCAATGGTGGATCCGAGAAAGTACCCCGTCCCGATCGTACAGCCCACTCCGATTAGAGAAAGCTGCCACCAGGCCATTGTTTTTTCTTCTGATTTATCCATTCCTGGCTGAACCGCCCCGTTGCAATTAGAATCCTTCACAATAATACCCTCCTGTTTCACAGATATTATTGTTCAACTTATAGCCCCAAAAAATTCACGCGTAAATGAAAAACAGCTCGAAAACGATCCTGAGCTGTTTTAAAAAAATAAAAACGTTATTCCTTGATATCCGAAATAAACACCAAATCCAATTAGCGATAATCCTGAAACCTTAGAAATTACACCTAAAATTCGGTCTGCCAGAAGCTTACGGAATAAGCTCGATACTAAAGCCATTGTAAAATCCCATACTAAAATTCCTGCAAAAATTGCTCCGCTATAAAGCATTAAATTTTCCAAACTATATTTTGATGCAGTTTCTGCAAGTATAGAACCATAAATACCTAACCAAAATAAGATAGTAAGCGGATTTGTAAGGGACATCAAAAAGCCTGCGGAAAAGCTTTTACCGAAATGTACCGTATAGTTTTTTTCACCTCTGATCTCACCGGACGCCTTTTTAAAGGTCTCTATCCCTGTATAAAGAAGAACAAAACAGCCGAAAAGCCACAAAAACGATTTCATAAATGCTGTGTTGATAAAACTTACGAGTCCCATGTAAACCATAAGCATGTATAATCCATCCGCAACTGTTGCTCCGAGACCGACCATCCAAGCTTGCCAGAACCCGTATTTGATTCCGCGATCCATCTGTGCGGCATTGACAGGACCGATTGGTGCAGCAAGTGAAATCCCTAACAAAACGTATTTTAGGATAAGAACCATATGAGACCTCCACGAAAAAAGATGGACAACTCTGCATGTCTACATCTTATTCGTGAAAAGTTTCAATAAGACCTAAAATTAATTTAAAGAAGAGGAGCTGTATCTAATGGAACAAAACCTGCCTCCAAAGATTCAGGAAGCTTTAGATCATGTAAAACGGGCGGACGAAGCGATGATTGAAGCACAGGCAAACGCAACACCAACTTGTTTTCAAATCGCAAAAATATGGCTCGAGACTGCTCAGCAATCGGTTCATTCTGCTGGAGAAGGGACGACAGAGGAAGAGAAAAAACAGCTTCTGCACGCTAAGGAATATTTAAGACACCTTCACGAAACTCAAGCTGCTCTACAAGAAACGAGATATGAATGAATGTACAAATCCCTCATGAAGGAATCACGAGGGATTTTTTATGTTAATCTACATATTTACCGTGGTCAGGTACTGCAAGCTCATTAAAGTTTTGTGCAAGATGAGGCAGGCCTTCTTTCAGCTTAGAACCGTTCATTGGGATCCCGTGTCCTGTTGCCGCTACAGATGGCTCTAGTGCAGCTAATGTTTGAACTGATTTTTCAGCGAGTTTCCAATCAGTCGTGAAATATTTAGGTGGTCCGTTCAGTTCTTGTTTTTGAGTCATAACCTGATATAATGACTCTTGTTTTACCGTAATAAAAGCATCCCCAGCAATCAGCACTCTGTCATTTTCTCTAAAGAAGGAAACATGACCTGGGGTATGGCCCGGTGTATGGATCCATTTCCACCCGGCTAGTCCTGGAACGGTTCCATCCTCAGGAAGAGGCTGAATGCGGCTGCCTAAATCAATCCCATGGTTCGGAAACATAGGTGAAAGCTTTGTAACCAAACCTCCATTTACAGAAGGGTCTGGTTTTGGATAATCTTTTTGCCCGTTTAAATAAGGAATCTCTTCATGATGTGCAAAGACCGGCACCTGCCACTTTTCAGCTAAATCGTTTACTGCTCCAACATGATCAAAATGCCCATGAGTGAGGAGAATAGCTTTTGGAGGGTGGTTAAACCATTTTTCAGCCCATTCACAAATCATATCCCCCGATTTAGGCATACCTGCGTCCACTAAATAATACGTACTCGGATCTTCGCTGCATTGAATAAAATAAACGTTCACAATCTTAGTCGTAAGGACGAAAACCCCCGGCGCAACCTGGTCGCCTGTATTATTTGCTACACTCGTCATCGGCAAAAATTCATGATTCATGTCTTTATTTTCAGATTGGTGTTCCATTCGTTCAACCCCTTCTTGTTCATATATACTCTTTTGCGTTTTGTTTCATTGTTCCACTTCTCAGTTCCAAATATGTGATGGATGAAAAACAAGACCGCCCATAGGACAGTCTTGTCTATTGTCAAGCTATGAAAATAACTTTCTTATCGATTGAGATTGATTGATGGTTTCACTTTTCACATCTACGTTTAGTTTTCGAATATTATCACAATAAATATGAAGTCTTTGTGCTTTGTCAGCGTTGAGATAAGAGGCGTAGTTATCCAGCTTATCTACTTCGCGTAGTACGTCTTCTTTTGTGTCTGCTTTCTCAATCCTGCTGCAGCATGAGCTGATTTGATCATAAACAGACATGTTATCCACCTCCTTTAGGAATTTATATCAATATTCCCTTCTCCATTTTTTTAAAACTGAGACCAATGGACTGCTATTCGAATATCATCCTTGGAATTTGGAAACTTTATGTTTATATTTTCTGAATGAAAGAAGGGATTATTGTGCGGTTTGGCTGCCATGTCAGTATCAGGAACGGTTATCTCGGAGCTGCTAAACATGCTCTTTCATTAGGTGGCCGCGCGTATCAATTTTTTCCGAAGAATCCGCGCAGTCTGTCTGTAAAGGATTTTAATAGAGGGGATGCGGCAAGCTGTAAAGCATTTTGTGAAGAGAACAATCTGATTTCCGTGGCGCATACTCCTTATCCAACGAGTCTTACTCCATCTGATGATAAAAGAGAAATAACGATTAAGTCTTTAAAAAATGACCTTGAGATTGCTAACGCCTGCGGTTCTGCGGGTGTTGTCGTGCATTTCGGAAATCCGATTCCAGGAGAAGATCCTCTTGCAAGCTATCAGCTGATGATTCATATGCTGAATGCCGTTCTTAATGATTGGGATGGATACTGTAAAATTTTATTGGAGAATAATGCTGGTCGGCCGGGTTCAATGGGAACGACGATAGAGGAGCTGGTCCAAGTGAGGAACCTGTGTGAACATCCCGAAAAAATAGGCTTCTGCCTTGATACGTGCCACGCTTTTGCAAGCGGTATGTGGACGGGAAAGAATTGGGATGAGCTTGAGGAAAAAGGTACTGAATTAGGTTACTTTCAGCATTTGACGGCTGTCCATTTAAACAATTCCCGATATGCATCTGGTGAAGGAAAAGACCGCCATGCCAACATCTTTCATAACGGTCATATAACTGAAGAGCAATTTACGAAACTGGTCCTTTCCCCGGTTATGAAGAATGTTCCTTTTGTTTTGGAGACTCCATCTGAATATGGGATCACGCATGGTGAAGAAATAAAGGAATTGTATGAGAAATGGGGTACTTAATTGTTGATGGATTTATTAATTACCATCAAAAATTTCTTAATATCTAACAAAAACAGTGAAAATAATGAACTTTAACAATAAAAAACGGCCTATAATCTATTAGAAATAGAGTAAGCCGTTTATTTTCAGATTCATGTCCTTATCGAAAATACATCTCTCGTATTTGTGTGAATGGAAAGGACGATTTCATTACAAAAATATTAATTACTACGTTAATTACAGAAATCCCACGTTATTTTCATTTTTCCCACGAAACTCGACCATAATCCCACGTTAATTTCAATAAACACGATTTTCGACAATAATTTACAATTTATGAAAAAAATTTACAAACTCACTGCCGGCAGTGTCTTGCCTGTTTCAAGGAATGTTTTCAGGTTGCTCAAAATCGCTGGCCAGCCGTTGTTTGCCCCTTCGAACGTGCCCTCTTTTTCAACAAAGTCGTTCTTCACCAGGTTTTCATGAATCACTGTGAGTTTCACCGTCGAGTCCATGTGCTGCAGCTTAAATGTTACGACAGTCGGACTTTCTCGCGGTGTATCATCATCTTTGTGCGTCCAAGTAAACGAAAGCTCGTGGACCGGGTCATACTTTAGGACATTTCCCTCATCAGTAACTTCCCCGTTACGGGAATAGGTAACACCTGATCCTTCTTCCCAATCTGACTCGATTCTGCTCCCGAAAAAGTACTTTTCCGAAATATCACCTTCTGTTAAGGCTTCCCACACTTTTTCTGGTGAAGCCGCAATGTAAGTTACATATACGAATGTTGATTCCATTTATAATCCTCCTCTTTAATGAACACCCTTCTTCGGATCCCAGTTACCATTGGTTTTACGAACCTCAACGATCTGACCAATATGATAGGCGTTATGGATGTTGATATTCCCGAGAACCGAATACCACGGATCATGACGGTCTTGATGCGCTGAACGCTCGAACACTGCATCATCCGCTCCCTTTACTGCACTTGCCCACTCTGTCAGCACACTAAAAAGCTGCTTTTTTGCCTCTTCCCAGTCCTGCTTGTTTTCACTTTGAAACGTCTCGTCATTGCTTTCTATTTTTTTCGAAGATGAATCTCCCTTAAACCTGCCCAAATAACGCTCGTTCCAAAAGATTAGGTGATTCACGATCTCCCGGATCGAGTTGCTGTCGCCTGACTTTTCGTTCGCCTGCTCTGCCGTTAACCCATCCAGTGCCCGTTCGACCGGAACAAACCAATTTGGCTCATTATGATTGGCAGCCATCTGTCTTAACAGAATTGTTTTTTGGTCCATGTAAAAAACCTCCTGAACTTGTATAATCACGAGTAAACAATTCTGCAAAAACAGAGAAACTCCTTTAATTCGACTTCATTCCCTTCCTTTCCTCTCGTAAACATAAGAATATTTCAGCGCACTCCAGGTAAAAATATCAAAAAACCTGTACGGGAGTTTTGCTGATGGTATTTAAGAGAAGACCGATCAAGAAGCTTCTAAAAGACAAAGGCAAAGAATAAGAACAGCCGCAACAAGACAATCACAAAAAGGAAGAGTCACCAGAGGATGCCTTGTCCATTGAACTCAACCAAAACATACAGTATCTGCAGCAAACGTTCAGTAACATTTCTGATCTCTCATTTTCAGATTTTGAACTAGATAATAAAAAGGCTGTGCTGATTTATATAGACGGTCTGGCAGACAAGATGATCATCAATCATTTTTTCGAAAACATCAGTCGTTCTAATAGTCTTATCAAACACTCTGAGTACTTGTCAGAGACAATAGAACCTTTTGATTTTATGAAACATTTTTTTGCACCTGTGAGCAAAGTAAAGGAAGTTTATCTTTATAAAGAAGTCACATCAGCCATACTCGCGGGAAACGCTGTTCTGCTAGTAAACTCAGTTTCAAATGCTCTTGTGATTAACGCAAAAGGCTGGAGAGATCGTGATGTTTCCGAATCAGCAACCGAAAATGTCGTACGTGGGCCGAAAGAGGCTTTTACAGAAAACATCCTGACCAATACGACCTTAGTCAGGAGAAAAATAAAAGATCCAAGACTATGGGTTGAGAAAAAAGAGATCGAGAACATTACTCAAACAAGTGTATCTCTCATGTACATCCATAGCATCGCAAACGACAAAATCGTTTCCTATGGGGACTCTTGCCGGTGACAGTTTGGCTTGTTTCCATGATCAGGGGAAAACCTGCTTAAAAGGAAAAAAGAGCTTTTGTATCAGCTCTTTTTTTGTGGTATCAGATTCCTTGTTTGATTCCAAGTTCAGAAAGAAGTACACGGCGGCCTTCGCTGTTAGAGGTTGCGGCTGCTTCATTAATCGCCGTCAAATTTAAAATATCTTCTTTTGTAATAGAAGGTTTATTCCCTGTCTGAATCGCTTGTACCCATTGCTCCATCGCCGAATAGATCGGTTCCGGAAGCTCTTCTGGTGTCACCCACTCATCCGTATTAAAGTGCTTGCTCTTAATTCGGATGTTTTCCCCTTCAATCATGAGTGTTCCTTCCGTTCCATATAGTTCAAGCTGCTGTGGACTTCCATACGATAAGAATCCGGTTTCGATCATCCCCATCGCACCTGACTCAAACTCGACCATCACTACCGCGTTGTCGTCCACTCCGAGATGATAAAGTTCGTTCAACTTACCAGTGACCGCTTTTACTTTTCCTCCCAAACGGTTTGTTAAGTAGATCGGATGCGCGCCGAGATCAATCAACGCCCCTCCGCCGCACTCTTCTTTATGATAGAAATGTTCAGGCAGCCATCCTTTTGGATTTTCTTTCGTTGGCACAGACCCATTGTGCGCAACCCGGCATCTGATGTATGTAATGTCACCAAGAAGACCTTTGTCCACCACTTCCTGCGCGTACAGATAAAAAGTCTCTGTCAGCCGCGGAAGATTGACCATAAGCTGAACGTTGTTTTTCTCCACTGCATAAAAGATTTCCTCGCACTCTTGAACTGTAAAGGCCAGCACTTTTTCCGTAAAAATATGTTTCCCGTGGTTCGCAGCCGTTATAATAATATCCTTATGACGGTTCGTCGCTGTCGTTACGATAACACCGTCAATCTCAGAACTCTCAAAGACCTTTTTTAAGTCCGGCTGAAAAGAAACCCCTAATTCTTCTGCCCATTCTCTTCCCCGCTCTGGATTTTCATCCCAAACCATTTTGATAGAGATCGATTCATTTTCTTGCGCTTCACGGGCGTAATCAACCGCGTGTACATGCCATTTGCTTAGTAGAGCTACATTCATTTAAATCACCTCTCCTTAAACGTTAATACGCTTATTATGACATATGTTCATGTTTCGGACTTCTAAAAATGCTTCATCTATGGTTAAAACTAATGGGCTGGGGTGTGGTTCGGGTGTGCGGTGTCGAGAGGTGTCGAAAATCGTGTTTCTGAAAAATAACGTGGGATTTAAGGGTGTTAACGTGGGATTTTTTGAAATAACGTGGGATTTTTCTCCCCTACCGTGGGATTCCATTTTTCATAAAAGAAAGTGTCCTTTCTAAAAGGACACTCACCTTATTTGTTTCTCCTAAAAATACTCCCTATAAAAAATGGCCCCTAGAGGATACGTTCTTCCTCATTAAGGGGTATTTTTTATTCCTATTAACTTAAATTCCTATTAAATTCCTTCGCTTTAAACGTATCTCCGCCCTTGATTGTACCGTTTTTAAATCCTTTATGAAACCAGCGCTTACGCTGTTCAGATGTACCATGTGTAAAGCTTTCCGGGACTACGTATCCCTGATGTTTCTTTTGAAGGGTATCATCACCGACCGCGCTCGCTGCGGTCAATGCTTCTTCCAGATCACCTTCTTCAAGTACATTCATATCCTTCGCATGATTTGCCCACACACCTGCGTAATAATCAGCCTGTAATTCAAATCTTACCTGGTACTTGTTATATTCGGTCTTGCTGAGTTTTGAACGCATCGCATGCAGCTCTTCGGATTTTCCTAAAAGGGTTTGAACATGATGACCTACTTCATGAGCAATAACATAAGCCATCGCAAAATCTCCTGGTGCATCATACTTATTTTGAAGTTCTTGATAAAAACTAAGATCTATGTAGAGCTTCTGGTCACCAGGACAATAGAAGGGACCGACTGATGAACCAGCTGCTCCGCAAGCGGACTGAACACTGCCAGAATATAATACAAGCTTTGGTTCTTTATAGGTTAAGCCCTCTTCACGAAAAACCTCAGTCCACACATCTTCAGTATCCGCCAAAACAACGGAAACGAACTGAGCATCTTCCTTTTCCTTTTCGGTTTCTTCATAAGGAACGGACTGCTCTGTCCCACCGTCTATTCCACCAAGAAGGTCACCGGGATTCCCGCCTAAAAGCGTAATAATCAAGACGATGATAAGACCACCGACTCCACCCCCTACAGCTAGCCCTTTACCACCCATTCCTCTTCGGTCTTCAACATTCGTGCTTCCGCGTCTGCCTCTCCATTTCATCTTGTGTCCTCCTCGAGTCAAATCAAACTTATTTTAATAGTTTGTATACCCCAAGTTTTATAAAACTAGACGAGTCTATTTAAAACTTAAATAATGCTTCCTAAGTCCTTCAGCAAAAAGTCTTCTTGAGTTATCACTTAGTTAAAGAGGGTGCAGCGCATTCGAATGGTTAATAAAAACAAAAGCATCATACCGGTTTGAAAGACTAGTTGGAACATAGTTGCCAAGATGCTCATACCGGGGATTGTACACAACACCGATTGCTCTGTGACCTCTTACTTCTTGCAGTTTTTCGTGATGCTGTCTTAGCATTACGATCTGGTCATGTGCACCTGCTGCATGAAAGATTCCTTCCCAGGTGTCAGGAGGTGCTGGCGGTACCATGATTTTTTTATAAGGAGTCCCCCATTCATCCCCTGCAATTACGGTACCTCTATGAGTACCAAAACCTACTGCGAACACATCTTCTTGCCTATGGTTTTCACGGATCAATTGACCTACGTTCACCATGCCTTCTTCTGCCATATCTGTAGCTCGTGCATCACCAATATGTGTGTTATGTTCCCAAATGATTACTTTTGCGTCACCACCATGAAAATCCATCAGCCGTTCCACAGCTTCAGCCATGTGCCGATCTCTAATGTTCCATGTTTCTGCATCTCCTTTCACCATAGAACGGTAATAATTTTCAGCGTGCGCAGCAACCAGTGCATTGAGCTCCAAACTAAGACCGCCTTCAGGATCCTCCTCATATGAATCCCGATTCGACTGAATTTCTACAAGCAGCTTGATCACTTCATCCTCACAGCTTTCAGAAAGATACCCCGCCGACATTGCATATGTTTGTTCATCCTTTTCAAACGGCTGAAAACAAGAAAAAGCTTTTTTGGCAGACTCCACTCGTTCAGAGTCGTGCTTTTCCAGATATCGAATAATCTCTTCCATCGATTCAAAAAGGCTATACATATCGATGCCGTAAAAACCGACCTTTTTTTGTCTCGTCTGTTGATCGTTATAATTTTTCAGCCATGATGTAAAATCGAGAATTTCTTTGTTAGCCCACATCCAAGACGGCCATCGTGTAAAACTGTGTTTTAAAAGAAAATCCAACTGAGGCTGATTGGCGTAGTAGCCCTTTATGTAACGATTTATCCGATAACAGGAGGGCCAGTCTCCTTCCACAGCAATAAAAGAAAATCCTTTTTCTTGAATCAGCTTTTTAGAAAGTTCAGCACGAATGGTGTAAAATTCAGACGTTCCATGCGATGCTTCTCCTAGCAGAACATATCTGGCGTCACCAATTTCACTTACAATGGCATCTAAATCTATGTTGGTATTTAACCGGACCGTATGATTTCTTAGATAATCGGACAACGTTTTCTCCATCTTTCCCACCTGCTTTCTACCTGTACTATAACCAGCTTAGTTTCTTCTTAAACGGAACAAAAAAAACAGAGTGCTGATTGCACTCTGTTTAAGCTATTCCGTCTTTCCTTCATAGGCGTCCATGCCGCCACCATGCAACAAAAAAGAAGAGGGATCCTCTCCTTTTCTTGGTTTAAATGTTTTTATAATAGAGAACCGTGGTATCCAGTTCTCCTGTTTCTGATCGGGCAAAATTAGGTATACGGCCAGCTTCTAGGTAACCCATCGATTGATAGAGCAGGTTTGACGGATCTCCCTCTCTTGTATCCAAGACCAGTAACGATCTACCTTCCAGGTGTGCTCGCTTTTCAATCTCATGCATTAATTGCCGTGCAATTCCTTTTTTTCGATAGTCGGGATGCGTCATTAGCTTCGCGACCTCTGCCCGGTGCGTTCCGTTCGGCTTCGTACAAAGGTGCAGCTGAACGGTTCCTGCAATCTTACCATCCACTTTTGCCGCTAAGAAAATAATTTCAGGTGTCTCACAGCTTTTCCAAAATGCATCAGCATCCGCTATTTTGAGAGGAGGCAGAAATCCGATGGAAGCTCCATCATCCACTACTTTTATTAACAGCTTAGAAAGCTCCTCTAAATGCTCATCTACATTATGCACGTGTAATATCTCCACACCTATTTTCCCCTTTTTTCTTTTTCATACAGTTTAATGGTTTAAAAGTGTTTTTACTATCTTTTTGTAAGATTTTCTGACAAAGAGTTTAAAAGGACGGAATAAGTATGGTAAGTATTTTTCATGCTTATTTAAATAGCCTTCTCTATTTGAAAAGTACTTTTAAGAGCGGTTTTTAATTTAGGCACTACAGAAAAGGATACCACTGTCACCGCAACATCTAACGGCAGATAAGCCCCCATCCACCCCCAGGCAACCAAATAACTGAAACCATCAGGTGTTTCAGCCCAAAATCGAAATGCAGCATACATAAAGTTTGTACCAATAACGTAATTCAAAAGCAAACTTAGAAACGCAGCTAATATGTAAGATGTTTTTGACGCTTGCAGCTTGTCTCCTACCAGTTTCCCGGTAACATAGGCAACTGCTATAAATGAAACGATAAAGCCGAACGTAGGACTCAATAGTTGCGCAGGTCCTCCTTTTAATTGAGCAAATACAGGCGCCCCCATCAGACCAATCAACATATAGGTTACCATGGAGATCGCCCCTAACCTGCTTCCCAATACGCCACCTGCCAAAATGGCAAACATGAGCTGCAATGTAACAGGAACGCCTCCGATCATTAAAAACGGAGACACGTTTGCTCCAACCGCCATCAGTGCTGCAAAAAGTGCACAAACGACCATATTACGTGTTTTCATATCTTTCCTCCTTATGAAATTGATGAAAAATACCGTTGCCTAACATTCTCTCATATGTTAACCTCATTGTAAATTTAGTTGACAATTAATTTGGAGGTTAACAATGGCTGGTTATTTTATTACCGGAACAGACACAGATGTGGGAAAAACTGTAGTAACGAGTCTACTTCTGTCCCATTTTAAAAATGCTGGTGGGAGCGTCTTCCCTTATAAACCTATTCAAAGCGGGGCAATCTTGGACGACGGCAAACTTCAAGCCCCTGATGTGCAGATGTACCAACGGGTTCTTCCGCAATTACACACAGAGAAAGCTTGTACATATCTATTAACAAAAGCGAGCTCCCCTCACCTCGCAGCAAGAGAAGAAAATGTGACGTTTGATATTGACGGCATCTTAAAAAACACGGCAAACCTAGAGGCCCAACATGACCTGGTATTGGTCGAAGGTGCTGGAGGCGTGGTCGTTCCCATTCAGGATGATTATTGCATGATTGATTTAATGAACGACCTGAAACTTCCTGTCATTCTTGTAGGTCGTGCGGGGCTCGGGACGATCAATCATACCGTTTTATCCGTTATGGCATTAAAGTCAGCATACATACCGATTGAAGGCATTATTTTAAACGCCACACAAACGCGAGACGAGAGCATTGAAAAAGATAACATTGAAGTGATCGAACAACTTACCGGTATCCCTGTTCTAGGGATTATTCCTCGTCTTGAAAATCTGGATGAAGCTCTTCAAAACCCTCAGCACTTTCAATCCATTTTTCAACAATTGAATCAAACAAAGGAGGACATGATGCGATGAATCAGCAAACCCTTTTGGAAGACAGCAAAAATTATTTATGGCTTCCGTTTACCCAGATGACAGACTACGAACGTGATCCACTTATCATTGAAAGCGGTGAAGGAATTAAGTTAAAAGATATTTACGGAAAAGAATACTTAGACGGATACTCTTCTCTTTGGCTAAACGTTCACGGACACCGCAAAAAAGAAATGGATGAAGCTATTAAGAAGCAGCTGGATTCTATTGCCCACTCTACACTTTTAGGCGCATCCAATATCCCTGCTATTAATCTTGCTAAAAAGCTCGCAGAAATTACTCCAAAAAACTTAAAGCGTACTTTCTACTCGGACAGCGGAGCAGAATCGGTTGAGATCGCGATTAAGATGGCCTATCAATATTGGCAGAACAAAGGCTATAAAGATAAAAGAAAGTTCGTTACCCTATCAAACGGCTATCATGGTGATACAGTCGGCGCGATCAGTGTCGGTGCGGTGGATATTTATCACCGTGTCTATGGCTCTCTTATGTTTGAATCGATCAAAGCACCATTTCCTCTCGTCTATCGGAACAAAGAAGAAACACCTGATCAAATCCGGGATGCAGCATTAGCTCAATTGCGAAACATCTTTGAAGAGCATCACAGGGAGATCGCGGGTATTACGGTGGAAGCTCTTATTCAAGGCGCAGGCGGTATGAACATTATGCCTTCTGGTTATTTAAAAGGGGTGGAGAAGCTTTGCCGCGCGTTTAACATCCTTCTCATAGTGGACGAGGTCGCAACAGGATTTGGACGTACCGGAAAGATGTTTGCCGTTGAACATGAGGAAGTTGAGCCTGATTTGATGACCATTGCAAAAGGCATTACAGGGGGATACCTTCCAATCGCAGCGACGATGACAACAGAAGAAATCTATGAAGCTTTTTATGGAGAATATGAGGAATTCAAAACATTCTTTCATGGACATTCATACACTGGTAATCAATTGGGATGCGCAGCCGCACTTGCAAATCTGGAAATCTATGAGAGAGAAAATATCATCGAACAGGTGCAAGAAAAAATGGCCTATGTCTCTTTTGAACTGCAAAAGTTAAAGAAGCTGGAGCACGTTGGAGATATACGTCAACTAGGCTTAATGTGCGGGATCGAACTCGTGCTGGATAAAGAAACGGATGAGCCATTTCCGTGGAAAGAGCGTATTGGCTATAAATCTACTTTACGCATGCGTGAGCTCGGCATGCTGACACGTCCTCTTGGTGATGTTGTGGTGTTCATGCCGCCGCTTGCCAGTTCGAAAGACGAACTGCGCAAGATGATCTCCATTATGAAACAAGCGATTCATGAAACGACTGAGGCATTTGTAAAAGTTATATAATTGAAAGAAAACCTGTCAATATCTTTCTTTGACAGGTTCCTTCTATTTTTACTTTCTATCCAAGCTTGTTAACCCACACGTGTTTATCGTAACCCCTTTTTTTCCAGCACCAGAGAAATGAAGTCACTATGAAAGACTTGATTATTAAAGGAAATCTAATACAAAATACAAAAACATGAAACATATGATACATTTGTTTCTTGTTCAACTAACTCGCAGGTTAATTGAATACATAATTTTTTAAAAATGATAAGATTATTATCAGTCGATAATATTTTGTAAAGTGGTGGATTTATGAATATTTTAGAAAAGTTTGCTGATGTACCTAAAATAGAAACGGAACGTCTCATCCTTAGAAAAATCACATTAGATGATGCAGAAGATATGTATTTATATGCTTCGAATGAAGAAGTAACGAGATATGTAACTTGGGATACTCATTCTTCATTATCAGATACAATTGAATTTATTAATACGTTTTTACCTCAATATGATGCTCTATGGGGGATTGAGCTTAAAGAAAATGGTAAATTTATTGGAACCGTTCACTTTGTTTGGTGGCAGCCAGAACACAATAGTGCTGAAATTGGATATGTTCTATCTAAAGAATACTGGGGCAAAGGGTTAATTACCGAAGCAGCAAGGGCAATCACCTCTTTTGGTTTCATAAGTATGAACTTAGTTCGTATTCAGGCGAGATGCTTTTTAGAAAACAAGGGTTCAGAGCGTGTTATGAAAAAGTTAGGTATGTCTTTCGAAGGTATAAGTAGAAAGGTAATGTATGTTAAAGGGGAACATAAGGACTTAAAGGTGTACTCCATATTAAAGTTTTAGATGTATTTTTTATGCTTTTTTAATAAGCAAATAGTTAAAAATAGAACTTCCATTAAATCGGAAGTTCTATTTTTACGCTTATATCAACATTGAACTTTAATAGAGCCTAATTAAAAAAACCAAGAAGACTTTCTCCTTGGTTAATGATTAATAATGGGCAACACATAACATGTTTCGCCCTACTTCTAATCCAAAAACTAACATTAATCCCAAATTAATTATTACATTTTTTCTTTCACAAATCCTTTAAACATCTAAAAGACCAACCATTCGCGATTAAAGAGAAAAGTCTATATGATGTTAATATGAAAAAACAATAACAGGAGTGTGCTAATTGACTAAAATCTTATTAATTGGCAGTGGTTATGCCCACTTATCCATTCTTCGCCGTCTATTAAACGAGAAATCCAAAGATTACGAAGTTACCTTTATCTCATCTTCTAAAGATGATGTCCCGATAGATTTTGAATCCTTAATTGAAAAGGCATCTTTTTCTTTTATAGAAGATACTATTATTTCGTTTGACCCACTGCAAAAAATGCTGCTGAGCTTTTCAGGCGAGATCTACCGTTTTGATGTGATCTCATTTGATTTTGATATGAAGTTCTCCCTATTTAAGCAGGCACTGGTTCCGGTTGCTGAAGATGGGACGATGCTTGTGGAAGACACCCTGCAAAATAAGGAGTTTCCTTTTCTTTTTGGTGCCGGAGATTGTGTTTCAATCGGTGGGCTTCCTAGTGGAAGTAAATTCAATGACAAACAAGGTGATGTTCTGTGGAACAATATAAAAAGGTATATTTCTGGTCAGAAATTACATACTTTAAACAATAAATCTATGTCTGATCCGTTAAATAAGTGGCTCACCCGTATTTTTAAAAGATTTTAATGACTTTTTCCAATAAGTCTATAGCCTATTGAGCGAAACGGTAGGGTGTTTGAGCGAAACTCGGTTATCTTGAGCGAAACGGGACCGATTTTGAGCGAAACTCAACGATCCTGAGCGAAACCTCGATGGTTTTGAGCGAACGTGTAATAAATTAAAGAACACGTACCGTAAAACGAAAAAGAGCTAGCTAACACATCAAGTTGCCCTCTTTCTTATGTTTACTTCCTAATTAAAAGTCCCGACACAAGTTACCATCTGTCTTTAGCATACCTTGATCCAGCAAATTTGCCAGCAGGACAGCAGCTTCAACTTTTATTTTTATTGTTGCGAAAGTGAAAAAAACACCTCCTAAACTTAATAGAAGGTGTTGAATAAAATTATCTTTGAGAAGAAAGCTGGCCTTGAGTCGCCATAAACTCTTCAATCACTTCTGGTTCACGCATGATATCTTTTGAAAGATTCTCGTATCCATCTTCCGTTACTAAAATGTCATCCTCGATGCGAATTCCGATTGACTCTTCTTCAATGTACAATCCAGGCTCGATCGTAATGACCATTCCTGGCTCTAGGACACGGTCTTTATAGGAACCGACATCGTGCGTATCCAAGCCAAGGAAGTGTCCAACACTATGATAATAGTATTTGGAGATCTCGGAGTCTTCTTGAATCAAGCCGATCTTTCTGCATTCTTCTGATAAAACCTTTTTTGCATGCTTATCAAGTTCCTCATAAGGAAGACCTGGCTTAATTAGAGCTGTGGTTTCTTTCAAAGCCTTTAAGACGATGTTATACAGCTCTTTCTGACGATCTGAAAATTTGCCGTTTACCGGGAACGTATAGCTGATGTCAGCGTTGTAATAATCCTTTTGTGCTCCAAGATCCAGCAGAACGAGATCGCCATCATTGGTTTGCGCATTATTGTGCTCATAGTGCAGCACCGTTGCGTTTTTACCGCTCGCCGTAATCGTATTAAACGCATAATTGCGGATGCCATTTGATTTTAATGTGAAATCAAAATGCGCTTCGAGTTGATATTCCATCATTCCCGCTTTAGCGTTCTTCAGGATATTGTAGATTCCCTCTTTGGTGATTGCGATCGCTTCTTTAATCTTCTGGATTTCTTCTGATGTTTTATAAACACGAAGTTCACAAATCTCAGGATAGATGTTGTGGATAGCAACATGCGGGTAATGCTCTCTGATGTGTTTAGCAAAAAGAGAAGTGCTTGTTGGTGCTCCTGACCAGCCTCGACGCTCTAAATCTAAACACACCTGTTTCGCTTGATTCGTGAAGAAGTTTCCTGCGACAAACGACTCAAAGCTATCCACATGCTTAATGTCTTTAATTCCGGATATGTTCTCTGCTTCTTCCTTAGAAACGGTTTTGCCCACCCATTTTTCCATTACCGGGTCCGCTTTTTCAATAAAAAGTGTTTCCTCAAATGTTTGGCCATTCTTCTTCATCACCAAAATCACATTAGGCTCGTTAATACCTGTTAAGTAATAAAAGTTACGATTCGGTACGAACGGATAATGCTCATCCGCTGACTTTTGAGGTGCTTTCCCTGCAAAAAGAATCGTTAATGATTCATCAGGCAGCCATTCTTTTAATCTGCTTCGATTTCGTTCAAAGAAATAAGACTCCATAAAGATCCTCCTAATTTGTAATCGTTAAAACCGACTGAATAGTTTATTTATGTACTTATATTATAAATAGTTTGCCGTTTTAATGACAGTTATTTTTTGAATATTCGTTTGATTTTGAAATTGCATCCATTAACTAAATCGTTTGCTGAGAAAATAAACCAAGAATGTAAATACTGCTAGTTCAACAAAAAGAAAATAAAAGAGCTTTGGAAATCTCTCCTTGTACTTTTCTCGCTCAAAAAAGAACTTTATCAGAACGATGGATGAAGCTGTCAGGAACAAGTAAAATGGGCATACCCATAACTCCATTACCATTTAATAAAAGCTAACCACTGGATAAATTGGTTAGCTTCTGACTTCTATGATTCCTGCTCAAACAACTGAACAAGCTCAATGATGACTTGGGTAGCTTTGATCATGTTATCGACTGAGATATATTCGTGGCGGCCATGATAGTTTTCCCCGCCTGTAAAGATGTTCGGTGTCGGCAGTCCCATGTACGAAAGCTGAGAACCATCTGTTCCGCCTCGGATCGGCTTAATGATCGGCTCAATCTCCAGTTTTTTCATGGCTTTGTAAGCGAGATCTACGATTTCTTTAACAGGTTCGATCTTCTCTTTCATGTTGTAATACGTATCTTCCATCTCCAGCAGAATATTATCTTTACCATACTTTTCTCTTAGTTCATCGATAATAGCTTGCATCGTAGATTTTCTCTTCGCAAAAATGTTTTTGTCATGATCTCTGATGATGTAACGCATGTCTGTTTGCTCTACATCACCCTTCAACCCGATCAGATGATAAAAGCCTTCATAACCTTCTGTGTATTCAGGGGCTTCGTCTGCTGGCAGCTTACTTTGGAGTTCCATCGCGATTTTAGCGGAGTTGATCATCTTTCCTTTTGCAGACCCAGGATGAATGTTCTTGCCCAGGATTCTAATCTTGGCATCAGCTGCATTAAAGCTTTCATACTCCAGCTCACCTAGAGGTCCGCCGTCCATCGTGTAGGCAAACTTCGCGCCAAACGCTGCCACATCAAATTTATGAGGGCCTCTTCCGATCTCTTCATCCGGTGTGAATGCGACTCTGATCTTGCCGTGCTTGATTTCTGGCTGTTCGATTAAATACTTCATCGCTGTCATGATTTCCGCAATGCCGGCTTTGTTGTCTGCTCCAAGCAGTGTTGTACCGTCAGTTGTGATCAGCGTGTGACCTTTGTAGTCTTTTAAACTAGGAAAATCTTTCGGTGATAATTCAATATGTAGGTCTTTGTTCAAAATGATAGTATCCCCATCATAGTTTTCAACGATCTGCGGCTTCACGTTCGTTCCTGTAAAATCAGTCGCTGTATCGACGTGAGCCAAAAATCCGATAACCGGCACATCTTTTTCCGTATTAGATGGGAGACTTGCCATCACATAGCCGTTATCATCAATCGTTACTTCTTCCATGCCGATCTGTTTTAATTCTTCAACTAACATATTCGCAAGGGTCAGCTGTCCAGGCGTCGAAGGTGTAGATTCACTGCTCGCATCAGATTGGGTATCAACTTTTACATAGGAAGTAAATCTATCAATGATTTCTTGTTTCAATTTTCACTCAACTCCTCGTATTTTGTTTTATCATAGCATGTTTGGTTATACGGTACCTATTCTTAGATTCTTTAACCAAAATTAAACGATTGAAATAAAGTTCATATTTATTCCAGTTAATTTACTTACATCTTATGCATAAGATTATTGTTGAGGGGAGGCACAGATATGTATAATACATTATTGTTTTGCGATCCCGGGATTGATGATTCACTTGCGATCATGTACGCCCTGCTTAATCCAAATATAAATGTAGTGGGTATTGTTTCAAGCTACGGAAATGTGCCTCAGCAGCAGGCAACTCAAAATATCGCTTATCTTGTTCATCTTGCGAACCGACCTGACATTCCCATTATCGCCGGAGCGAGGAGTCCCTTTAGTGGTGAAATAGCTGTTTACTATCCTGAGATCCATGGTGAAGAAGGTTTGGGACCTATTAGACCCCCAGAGACGATTCAACGGGAGATTCTTAATTTCGATGAGATCTTTAAAATTATTAAACGCTATGAAAATAACCTGTGTATCGTCGATGTTGGAAGGTCCACATCATTAGCAACTGCATTTATTCTTGGCGGGGATGAGCAGATGAGTAAAATTTCTGCCTATTATATCATGGGCGGTGCATTTCTGGTTCCTGGAAATGTAACACCTTTAGCTGAAGCAAACTTTCATGGCGATTCGATCGCATCCAATCTTGTTTTAAATAAAGCGCGAAACGTCTACATTCTGCCATTAAACGTAACGAACTATGCGCTCATCAAAACGGAAACCATTAATCAGATCACAGCTGCCAATTATAATGCGTTCACCCCTTTAATTAAACCGATTTTTGATTTTTATAACGCTGCCTATAAAAAGTTAATACCTGGCATTGAAGGCAGTCCACTTCATGATGTACTAGCATTATTCGCTCTCGTTCATCACAATCAAGTTCGTTATATCGATCGTAAAGCGCAAGTTTCTACGAATATGGATCAGACAAAGGGACTCAGCTCTGCAGACTTCAGACCCCTCGTTCCTCCAGAACCTCAGGCTGTGGCTGTTGATCATATTGCAATATGGTTTAATTACGACGCTTTTGTCCAGGATTTTATAAAAATTATGACGACTAGAGGCAACAGTTGATTTATTTAGAATCCCTTCACTTGCCTGAACAACTTGTCCTCTGCTTGCATATGATGTAGTATCCAGCACAAGCAAAAAAGTGCTGTGATAATAGCGGGGTGATTTTTTATGGGTTGTTTCAGAAAACACGACAGATGCGAGTCTTCTTCCTCTTCTTCTAGCTGGATTCACTTCAAGTGTAAGAGATGCAAGAAAAAGAAGAGAAAGTGCGGCTGCAAAAAACACTGGTAATAATTAAAAAGGAGGAGTCCGGATGGGCTCCTTCTTCGCTATTTCTTTTTGTTTTGACTGCTTGATATCGCTAGACTAAATACAATACCAATTCCGATTCCAATAGCAATATTATCAAGAGCGAGTCCGATCGCAACCCCTATTGCAATACCGATTGCTAACCCGCTATTTGAAAAGTTAAATGTTTTCTTTTTCTTCAAGTGCCCTCCTCTTCATACATTATTCTTTTCTTGTGGATACGTCTTTTGTAAAAATGCTACAGATTGCTTTATTAATTTTTTTAATATCTCGACATCTATATCAGCTACTTTATTTATGTATACACAAGCCGCTCCAGTAGTATGTTTACCAAACTTACTCAACAATTCATCACGATTTGGGTCTCCTGGTGCAAAGTAAAGACTAATCTTTGCTTTCCGCGGCGAAAAGCCGACAATGGGAGCATCTCCTTCATGACCCGTTTTGTATTTATAATGATACGATCCGAAACCAATGATGCTCGGTCCCCACATCTTTGCCTCAAAATCAGTAGTTTCTGTAAAAATATCTAATAGTTTATAAGCATCTTCACGTTTCTTAGGGCTATCCACACTCTCAATAAACTCGATGACGCTGTTATCATTCACTTTAGTTTTAAGTTCGTACATCTTTTGCACTCCTTTTTCATTGTATTGCGCTATATTAGTCTTCTACATGTAATTTTTTTCTCCTTTAACAAGATTCACGCGTATTCAACTTCCCTTCAACGACAAAGAAATCAGGTGGAAACTACCATCCACCTGATCGCAAAATCATTTAGTCTTTCTTACAAACAACGAAATTACTGTACGGGAAAAACAATGCTGGATCTGCCTGTTCAAGCCCTGGTTCTTCAAAATTAAATACACTTCCGCCAATAACCGATATCTCGGCAAGGCCGCAAAGTACTTGGGAGGAATGGGAACAAACATTGAAATCCCCTTTTGCTGTAACCCTATAAACCGCATTACTCTCATCTTTTCCTAATCCCAAATTCCTAGGGATATTCCTTTCAATTCGTGTACACGTATGCGGTTTCAGAGTGAAGTACCCTAACTTAATTTCTTTTTCCTCAATATCTTTATATACATTTATAAACCCGCTTGCTGGCTCTATTGGTTCTAAACAAACACCCAGTGTAACTTTTACCTTAAGCTCTTTACTCGTTGGATTTTTTAAAATGATTATGATTCTATCGTTGTCCCGCCCGCCTTGAAGCTCTGAATCAAGCTCTTCTGGTACAAGAAATGGACCTGTGGTTATTTTTACTTTGCTGCTTTTATTTTTATCTTTGGATTTATCTTTAGATTCACCCATTTACACACACTCCCTTTTAATCTTTCTCCCACTGTCTCTAAACCTCAACATATTAGATGCAACTTATTTTAAAAGGGAATGGGCACTAGTTAATTTTGGGCTCTTTGTCATGAGTTACTAAAGGACCTGGCACGCTACAATTTTTATAAACATATACATATAGATAATTACCGTTGAGCGAACGAGGGGGATACATATGAGGGTCGGAATCAATTTATTAACTCTTTCACAAGACAGATATGGAGGCGTAGAGCAATATATTAAACACTTAATTTGGCATCTTAAGAAGGCTGATGAAAACGTAAAGTTATTTCTTTTTCTTACAAAGCCAAACAGAGATCTTTTTCCTGACTTTCAAAACCGCTTAAAAAAAGTCATGATTAAAGAATCCAAAATTCAAGCCGAAATTCATAACCGGATCCATGATAACCAAATCGAAATATGGTTTTCACCGTTACACAAATCGTATATTCCTAATATCAAGATCCCATCCGTAGTAACGATCCATGACGTTCTGCATACTCGCTATCCGCAATATGTACCAGGTGAACTGGAAGAAAACAACCATTACTATGAACAGTTTGCTCCATCCTTCGACGCAGTCTTGACTGTTTCTGAGTTCTCGAAAAAAGCTATTTCAAGATTCCTGCTTATCCCAAAAGAAAAAATTACGGCCACTTATCCTGGTGTACCCGAAGCATTTCACCATTATTCAGATCGAAATTATATTGAAAGAATAAAAAACAAATATCAATTAGAGAATGAGTTTGCCATCTATCCTGCCAGCTATAATCCACATAAGAATCACCTAAATCTCTTGAAAGCCATCGTTTTGCTGCGGGATCACTACAAAAAGCGTGTCCCGCTGGTTCTTACCGGTTTTACTTCTAAGGAAAACCGCACACATCAGTCTGTCTTAACATTTTTGAGGAATCATTCACTTGAGGATCAAGTAAAAACTTTGGGATATGTTCCTCCAGAAGATATGCCATATCTGTATGCAAATGCATCTTTTCTCGTATTTCCTTCTCTTTATGAAGGCTTTGGTATTCCTTTAGTGGAGGCGATGAAAACAAATTGTCCCATCGTCTGTTCAGATAGAGGCAGCATTCCGGAAGTTACAGGTGATGCTGCGATATTTTTTAATCCCGAAGATCCTCAAGACATTGCACTAAAAATCTTGAGAATCTTGAATCCTGAAGAGAGGGTTTTTCTCATCGGCAGAGGTAACGTACGCTCAAAGATTTTTTCTTGGGAAATCTGTGCCAAGAAAACGCTAAATGTGTTTCGAAGTGTTTTGAAGAAGGATGAGAAATGATGAAAAAGCTGTTGGTGTTAAATCACTTTCCGACCGTGTATCCTCCTACAAGCGGAGGCACTCTACGATATTTTCATATTTATCAAGAACTCAGCAGTTATTATGATATTACTCTTCTTTCACAAACATTTAACCACAAAGGGGGAATCTTTAATTATTCTCCTACATTTAGGGAATATAAAGTTGAGAAAGATTCTTTTTACAATCAAGTGGTGCAAAAACTGCAGCACAATGAATTATCATATGAATTCGCATTGATCATTCAGACTGAACTGTCCAAATTTCCTTGTCTTTATAAAAGTCTTTTTGAAACTCTCTATAAATCTAGTGATCTGATCGTTCATGAATCTCCTTTTTTGCATAGGTATGATCAGCATTTCGGCAAGGATCATAAACTTAGAGTCTATAACAGCCATAATCACGAATACAAGCTGGCAGAACAAATTTGGAAAAATGAGCAGGCAAGGCATTTCCTTCCTGTGCTTTTTGGGATGGAGAAGAACCTAGTGAACGGGGCAGATCTCGTCTTTTCAACTTCAGAGAACGAAAGAAATAGTTTTATAACGATGTACAAACCAAATCCCTCCAAAATAAAATTAGCACCTAATGGCATACATCCAGCTGCATGGCTTCCTAGGAAAAAGCAATCTAATGAAAAACCAGCCGCTTTCTTTATAGGTGCGGAATACCCGCCAAATATTGAATCCGTGGATTTCATCATTCAACACCTTGCTGATCGTTGCCCGGAGATTAATTTCGTTGTCGGCGGAGGATGCTGTGCACCCTTTGCAAACTCCAGTAAACCTAACGTGAAACTATTAGGAAGAGTGCGACACAAACAAAAATTAAGATTATTGGCAGAAGTAGATTTCGCGATTAATCCCATGTTCACGGGTGCTGGAGTAAATCTGAAGACATTGGAATTTCTATCAGCAGGAATTCCTTTATTCTCAACTGATTGCGGTGTAAGAGGAGTCGAGCTGATCCATATGAAACACTATATTCATGCTGAAAAGAAAGACTTTGCTGATACACTAAACCGATATCATCGTAATCAAAGCCTATTACAAGAAATTTCCTTAAACGGACAAAGCTATATAAATGAGAAATATTCATGGAGTACCATCGCCAAACAGATGAACGGGGAAATCCAAAAATTAATTGCCGATTAATTTTTCGATGGCCTGTTTCATGGCAATTCCTGCTTTTTCCCATGTCATTCTCAGCATATCTTGCCTGCCCTGTTCTCCCTTTTGTTTACAAAGAGCTGGGTTCTTATAGGCATATCTCATCTGCTGCTTTAAGTGCTCCAAATCTGCTTCTGCCCATACCTGGCCTTTTTCAGCAAAGTTGTGGTAAGTGGTTGATATCTTATTTTCGCTGCTCATACTGATTGCGGGATTCTCTAGCTTATACTTTATCAAAAAAGAATTCTGTTCATTTAAAAAATTCATCTGCCCTCCCCACCCTGTTGCAATTACAGGCAGACCGCTAGATAAAGCCTCAATAAACGGCAATCCGACTCCTTCTCCTCTTGTAGGAAGAACAAACGCATCTCCTGCAGTATAAATTCCTTTTAATTGTTTTTCCTCGCATATCCCTGTCTTCAGATACAGAGGTGCTGTATCCTCTCCAAAGCCAAGCCTTCTTTTATAATTCATGATTGCACTTCTGATTTCTTTCCGTGAACTGCCATATGTTTTGATTACGAGCAGCACACAGTCATCTGAAGTGAACTCTTCCCAGTACGCACGCAGGAGAGTTTCTGGATTTTTCCGGTGCTGAAAATCAAAGACAGATACAAAAACAAACTGACGCTCTGCTTCACGCAAAGAAAGTTTTGGATTCTCCGGGTGAAACATTTTTGTATCTGCCCCATGAGGAACCAAAAAAAGCGGTACAGAAACACCGCTGTCTTTCAGTGCTTTTATATTGTGAGTGCACGGTACGCATACCGCATCATATGCCTGGATGATCGGCTTCCAAGATTCTGGGATCTTATTTGTTTCCCAAACCGTATTTAACATGCAGTGGTCAAATCTGTTTCGTTCTTCTTTATCCATGAAGGCTGGGGGAGAATGATAGACAAGGATTTTAGTTTTATCGTTTGAAACCGGTTTTTCAATGAGCTGCTGCAGCCTCGCTTTTTTATCATTGTCCTGCATGTTAAAAGGGAAATTCCACGTATAGGTTTCGATTTTCACATCAACACCTTGCCTGTCGAGAGCCAGTGAATATTCCCTGCTTGCTGTTCCATACCCCGTTGCATCTAAAACAGGTCCTCGCCAAATGACTTGATAGTCTTTCATCATTTTCTCCTTTTTTCTATTCGAGAATAAGAGGCTTATAGTCTTCTGTATGACAAACAATGGATGATTTTCTTTTGAGTGCGGCGTTATCGATATTCCAGGTGTGATGGCCGGATCGCAAAGAGCGTATACAAACGTAATTTCTTTTATCTGAGGAATACAATCTCAACTGATTCTTTACACACTGCCTCAGAAAAACAGTATCCTCCCCAAGGTTTAGTGCAGGAAAATGGATTCTTTCACAGATTTTTTTATTAAAAAATAGAGTAGCGCCCTTAAGGCCTTGTCTTACGAACATTTTCTCTCTACTAGGACTATTTACAGTCAATAACTTCTCATCTTCAAAATACATATAGACCGTTCTTTTCCCGACAACGTCTGCTTTCGTCTCTTGCAAAGTGTCCCATGAGTGCTGAAGATAGTGTGGCGCATAGTAATCGTCGTCATCAAATTTTGCAATATAAGGATAGCTAGCTTTTTGAATTGCAAAATTTAAACATTCACCTAGCGTATACTTACTAGGCATCTTATAAACAAATACATTTTTACACGATACTGATCTTGCTTTCCATTTAGCTAAATGTAAGCTGTCGTGGTTTAAAACAATAATTAGTTCTTTTTCTGCAAAAATTTGATTATCATAATTTCGAAAAACATTCTCCATAAATTGTTCTCTCATTGTGCAGCAGATAATTGAGACCATGAACATCTCCACCTTACATACCTTGTTGAATAGCCTCTTCCCATGAATAAGTAATACGTATAAGATCTTTCTCGGAAACGTTAACCCCAAGCTGTACTTCAATAAATGTAAGCGATGTTACAGCCTTTATGGCATGTTTGACACCTATTGGAATCTGAATAACATCCCCTGCTTTAATGTGGCGTAACTGGTTGTTTATGATCACTTGGCCTGAGCCTGAAATGACCGTCCAAATCTCTTGCCTATCTCGATGCAAATGGAAACTAATATTTCGGTTTGGGAGCACATTTACAATTTTCGTTATGGATTGCAACTCATCAACCGGTGCAGACTTTTCTATAATCTTATAACTGCCCCACCGTTTTTCGACATATCGAGGTTGTTCATCTGTTATCTGCAGCTTTACTCCTGAACATTTCTTTTTGTCAGCAACAAGAATTCCATCAGGTCCTGCGACAATCATGCTGTCTGAAATCCCTATTACATGCAAGGGCTGGGACAATTCGTTGACTACATGTGTATTAGACGAGTCCGCTGACACCTTACATGGACCAATAATACTAGAGTCCATTTGTTCACTGAAGGCCTTCCAGGTACCGATATCTTTCCATTGCCCCTCATAAGGAACGACGATAGAACGTCTGTTATGTTCGGCCACAGCAACATCAAAACTTAATTTTGGGAGTTTATGATAAACGGCTAGCAGCTGTTCGTATTCCTGAGGAAGCCCTTTTTTATCAAGGACTTGCCGCATGAATTTTATCGAGAAACCATAGACTCCGCAGTTCCAAAGTGCTTTTTTCGTTATTAATTCTTCTGCTTTTTTATACTCAGGCTTTTCAATAAAATGAGTGATCGGGTAATAGCCATCGTACTTTTCAGTGATTCTTGGAACGATATATCCAAGTTGATCGGAAGGAAATTTAGGTTCAACACCAATGTGTGCAAGGTCTGCATTGGATTTAGTGAGAATGTCTGGAATTTTTTTAATTAGATGGAAGAAGGAAATATTGGTGAAAGCGTCAACGGGCAGTACACAAACCTTTTCATTAAGCCCTGCATCTTGTTTTGAATGGAGATAAGAAACCGCTAAAGAAATAGCAGCGAATGTACCTTTTTGGCTTGGTTCACTGATAATTTGAACGGAGGTTTCTAGTTGGTTTCGAATCAAATCTTCTTGATCTTGACTAGTAAGGATATGAGTCATTGAAAGAATTCCCACTTCGTCTAATTGTCTGGACACACGCTGCAGCATGGATTCACGTTTATTATCCTCTGTGCTTAGCAGCTTAAGAAATTGCTTTGATCGGACCTTATTTGACAAAGGCCAAAGTCTTCTTCCAGCACCTCCAGATAACAGAAGAATTTTCATACGTTTCCCCCACAGACATATTAGAAAAAAAACTGCGTATTTCCACGCATATCTGAAGCTATATTCCCCAATGTATTTAGCACCATAAGTCCCCCCATCTTCTGCTAATAATCTTTTTCATTTTCTCCACCTTTTTATTGTGCTAATTTTGAGTTAAACCCAAAACAGACCATTTGCAGATATTCATAATCAAAGACCATAGATATTCTATGAAGGTCTGATTCGCGATATGCGATATCCAACAAAAGCTTCAGTATTTTAGAGATGAGTAATAATAAATAAATGAGGGGATGTTCACAGTGAAAGTAGTCATTTTGGATGATTGGGAAGGAAGCTTTGCAGCAAATTCAGACATTGAACGTCTGCGACAACACTTTCAAGTAGAAATCTATGACGATAAACCAGCAGAAGATGAGCTTCTAAAACGCATTGAATATGCAGATGTCATTATCCCAATAAGGGAACGTACCGCATTCTCAAAAGAAGTTTTACATAGTTTAAGAAATATTAAGCTCATTGCTCAAACCGGATCCGGACTTGCCCATATTGATATGGAAGAAGCGAATTGGCTAAAAATCCCTGTAGCTACGACTCCTGGTGGTTCTGCCGCTGTTGTAGAGCTAATTATCGGCGTGATGATTACTCATGCTCGCAGCCTGTTGTCTTTAAACGAACAAATGAAACAAGGAAACTGGATTGAATCGACCGGCTTTGGTTTAGAAAATAAAACAATCGGAATTATCGGTCTTGGTAAAATCGGTTCAGGCGTTGCGAAAGTCGCCAAAGCCTTCAACATGAATGTCATCGCTTGGGGACCACGTTTAACAGAAGAACGTGCACTGTCTTCAGGAGTTGGATACAGAGAACTGGATAACTTGCTGAAAGAATCACATTTTGTAGTCATCGCCGTAAGACTCGTCCCTGAAACTAGACATTTACTTTGTGAGAGGCATTTTGAAAAGATGAGAAACGATGCTTTTCTCATTAACACTTCCAGAGGAGAAGTAATCGATGAATCTGCACTTATCACTGCGTTAGTTAAAAAGCGGATTGCAGGGGCTGGTCTTGACGTTTTCTCTCAAGAACCGGTCGATCCAAACCATCCTTTACTTCGGCTTGACAATGTTATTCTTACTCCGCACATTGGGTGGAAGACAGATAACATGTTTCATCAATTCTTATCAACGAGCATTGATAACATCCTCTCTTATATCATTGAAGGTACTCCGAAGCGAATTGTGAACCTGGAAGAATTGGACAATAAAAAGCCCACCTTTTAGAAAGTGGGCTTTCTCTGGCTAAAACAGCTTTTGCAGTTCGTTAATTCCGAGGTACGCAAACATGAGGAGACATCCGATCAATACAGCGTTTGTTACCCATTTATTTCGATACTCGGCATCCACTTTTTTCGAATTCAATAAAATAATAAGGGAGATTGCCAGAAACGGCATGAACAATGCACCTAACACTCCGTAAATAATAATGAGCTGTACTGGTTTTCCTAAAAAGAAGATCAGCATTGGCGGAAATGTAAGCCAAGCAAGATACGCTCGGTATGATTTATCTTTTTCAGATACCGGCTTCACTTTATGCAGTTCTTCTTTTTTCGTTCGAATCGTTCTTAAGAAGTCAGCAAACAGATATGGCACCCCGTTCCATACCCCAAGAAGTGAAGTAAACGCTGCTGACCAAAAGGCAATTAGAAAGAGCCAGCGCAGAGGTGTTCCGAACTCCTGACCCAATAATCCGGCAAGATCCAACAAACCTTTATCCCCTTCTAGTTTCACATCGGTCCCGAACAAGAACTTAGCTCCGATCACTAATGCTGCCATTGTAAAGATTCCGGTAATGACATAAGCTGCTTTCGTGTCCAGCCTCATGATCGGGATGAAACCTTTGCCTTTCCAGTCCTTCTCTTTTAGCCAATACCCATAGGACGCCATCGTAATCGTTCCTCCGACACCGCCTATTAAACCTAACGCGAGCATGAGAGATCCTTCTGGCATACGTGGCACAAAGCCGCCAGCAAATTCACCGATTGAAGGCAAAAAGAGCAGGGATGTCCCAATAATCGTGATGAACATGACCCCGATTAAAACCGTCATGATTCTTTCAAATAGCAAGTAGCGGCCTGTCCAAACAAGTGCAAATCCAACTAAAGAATGAATGATTGCCCAAGCCCAGATTGGCATGATCGGGAGCATGGCGTGCATGCCTAATCCGCATGTCATCGCCGCAGTTGCTCCATAAATGTAACCCCAAATAACAGAGTAAACTCCGAAATATGTAGTTGCCCATCTGCCAAGTGAATGCCAGCCTTGAAGAATCGTTTGTCCTGTAGCTAGGTACCAGCGTCCAACACCTTCGTTTAAGTAATATTTTAAAATAGCCCCGACTAAAATAGCCCATACGAAGGTCATACCGAACGATGTTCCGATGACGATCGCTGTAATCATATCCGCTGTACCTACTCCAGTTGCAGCAACAACAAACCCAGGTCCTATCATTTTGAGCTTTTGTGATAAAGTTCGAGGTGAAGATGGGCTTGTGCCAGCTGTTGCGTGCTGCCTATCATAGTTCAAATTCGTTTCACTTTTCAAGGTTTTGCTCCTCCTTTTTCTTCGTTTTAGAAAACGTTTTCAAAATAGTATTTATCTATTATGACACAGTTCAGAAAATTTGTTCAACTACTAGTTTATAATTGTAATCAAAATAAAAAGCCCGTGTACCACGGACTTTTAAACATGAATCGAAAATTTTATTAAAAGGTATGTGCCAGATCTTTAGCTCTTGCAATAGCATTCTCTTTTATCTCTTGTGCTTTATCAGGCATTGCTGCATGTCCTTCTACAAAAAGTCCTTCAAAAGAAGGAACTCCGAAAAACTGCATAATGATGTTTAAATAACGGTGCCCCATTTCCATTTCAGCTGCAGGTCCTTCCGAATAAATACCGCCGCGAGCCTGAATATGCAGTGCTTTTTTATCGGTTAAAAGCCCTACTGGACCCTGCTCTGTATATTTAAAGGTCTTTCCAGCTACAGCTACAGAATCAATATAAGCTTTCATGACTGGCGGGAAGGAAAAGTTCCACATTGGGGTTACAAACACGTATTTGTCTGCAGAAATGAATTGATCACATAATTCTGTGAGCCTTCCTACTTTTGCTTTTTCTTCAGACGAAAGTTCCTCAAATCCCTTTCCAGATTGAAGCTTCCCCCAACCGTTAAAAACATCCACATCGATTTGAGGGATATTTTCCTTGTATAGGTCCACATTTATAACCTCATGGGATGAATTTATTTCTTTATAACTTTCGATAAATGCTTTTCCTGCAGCCATACTATAAGATTGAGTGTCATCATGAGGATGTGCTGTTATAAATAAAACTTTTGTCATATTAATACCTGACCTCTCTATATTTCTTATTATTCACCAGTTTCAATAAAGTAAGGGTTGCCGCTGATCTTTTCCCTGACTTCATCTGTTAATGTAAAAGGTTCAATAGTCATTTCGGCTTCCGAACCATCATTGCTATGTAAACTGCCGTCATAGTGATTTGGTTTATTTTCCAAAACATTCACCTCCACATTTTAGTGTGAGCCATTGGTTTACAAATGATTCACTGAAAGTTCAAGAAAATACCGGGTGAAAATTTAACAATAAAAGAGGCTATCTGTTTTACAGATAGCCATAGCCATGTTATTTCATTAATTAGCGAGATTGTCCGCCAAATTGAGATTAAGCTTGTGCAACAAGACGTTTAGTGATTTCATCACGTACAGAATCCGTTAGCACGAGAAGTAGTGTCCGCTCCAAGGTTTACAATAAAAAAATTCAGTTCATCCACACTGTAAAATTTTCAAATCCTGTTTTCTTTACTGGCTTTGGAGCTAAATCAGGATATCCCATATAGATAAAACCCGCCAATTCTCCTTTTTGGGTCAGTCCAAAGAAATCTTTAACCTTTGGGTGGTATGTTATCGCACCTGTTCTCCATATTGCTCCGAGCCCAAGTGCATGTGCTGCAAGCAGCATGTTTTGCACAGCACTGCATACGGCAGCATACTCTTCTTGATGAATGACATTTTTCTTTTCGCTCGGTTCCACTCCAACAGCAATAATGACCGGTGCCCTTAACGGATTGTTCTTTGCTTTCTCTGCTTTCCTGTTTAATTCATCAGCCTCTAAATCCACATTTTCCGTCCGTGTGATTTCTTCCAGGACAGCCCCTAGTTTTCCTCTGCTTTCTCCTCTCATAACAAAAAAGCGCCACGGCTCAGTCCGGTAATGGTTCGGTGCATATGTTCCAGCTTCAAGAATTTTATCAATAAGATCTTCAGGAACTGGCATGTCTTTCACTTTTCCTATGCTTCTCCTCGTTTTAATCGCTTCGAAGATATCCATATAACCCCTCCTCCCTTTAAAAAGTATTCCCTCACCGAGATTATTATCACCAAAGCTGTATCACCGCATAAATTAATGTAAGAAAACCTTACACAAATGTGATACAATAAATAACAATATTCTGAAAACAAATCACGTAGGAGGAAAAACTAAATGCCAAATGATAAAACATCCTACAAGGATAAAAAGGTTATATCCATCGGTATCATTAGTGAACTGACCGGTTTATCGGAACGGAAAATCCGTTATTACGAAGAGAGAAAGCTGATCTTTCCTGAAAGAACCGGACGAGGTACGAGAAAATACTCTTTCTCTGATGTGGAAACGTTGATGGAGATCGCTAATCAGATTGAAGATGGTGTACAAACCTACGAGATAAAAAAAGAGATGTCTAAAAAACAAAAACGAGATGAACGAAACAAAATGATCCGCGGACAGATCAATGCCCAATTCAATATTCGAAAATAAAAACAGCTGGCAACCTGATATCGGCGCCAGCTGTCATTTTGAAAGCTTTTCATATACGTCACTTAACGTTTTAAATCCCAGTTCATGAATTCTTCTTACATAGTTACTCCATAGTTCAGCAGTCATCTTTGCATCTCCCAAGGCGTGATGCCTGTCTTTTACAGGAATCCCACAATGATCACAGCAATCTTCCAGCCGAATTGCGTTTAGGTCTGGTTCTGCTATTTTTATAATAAATGAAGTGTCTACGATTCTGTGTTTAAACCGGCTCCGGAACAGCTTCCAATTGAAGTGCTGAAGAAAACTCTTCTCATGACTTGCATGATGGGCAACGAGAACATCACCTTTAACAAATTCATAAAAATCGATCAGCACTTTTGAAAGCTCTGGTGCTTCTACTAGATCATCTTGCCTTATACCGGTTAACTGTTTGATCTCTGGTGAGAGTTCACGGCTGCAATGTGCAAGTGAATAAAACGTCTCCTCATGCTTTACTTCCCCGCCTTTCACTCTTACCGCACCTATAGAGAGGATTTCGTTGCCTTGATCAGGGAAGAATCCAGTAGTTTCTAAGTCAAACACAACAACATTTAATTCGTCCAGCGGAACGGTTAAACTCTCCTCAATCTTCAGTTCTTTTTCGAGCTGCCGCAAAAAGGCAATATGCTGAGGACTTGATTGTCCTTGGAGTGAAGCATATACGCCAGAATTTATTCTTCCCTGTACTTGTTTCATGAATTGAATGAATGGATTTATTCTCACCTTCTCATCATTCCTTTGATGACTGACTGTGTATAATCCTGAAGTTTTTCCCCGTTCTTCAAGATGTGCTTAAGGTCTTTCTTTTCATACTTACTAAGCTCTTTTACATCCAGGTAGTGAATATCCTCATAATTCTCGGTCATTTTTTTATGATGCATAAGCCGATAGTGAAGCAGCTTGTCGAAATCTTCTTTGCAAGATTTAAGCTCTTGAACATAGGTGGAGTTCCTAGAAAGCTCATCGATTCTCGAAAGGGTCGAAGTCACCTCTACACTTTCTTTCATCGCTAACAAACGAACCGCATTTACATAAGGAAAAAATCCTGACTGTTTTAAATCGATACTCCCTGCATGTGATCCGTGTGTTTCTGGGAGCAGCTGATGGAAAAAGCCGACCGCCTTTTTTACATGCATCGTATTTTCTAAAAACCTTTCCAATAGGTCTGGCTTTTGATTGATAAAGTCATGTATGTGCTGCTTAAGATGGAGAACGTATTCTGCCTCACCAACCAGCGTGCGCGCATCGTAAAAGATCAGGAGAAAACGGATACTCTCAAAACTCTCTTCTTTAAGCCACCCTGCAAGCTGTTTCTTCCAGCTTTGTTTCGATCTGCACCAAACGGGATTAGAACTCATCACATTGCCGTCACAATAAGGGTAACCTGCCTCATGCAAGCCAAAAGCCAATTCTTTCCCGAGCTTTTTAAAGTATCTATTCGTTTCCTCGTTCTCTTCTTCATAAATAAGACCGTGGTCTTGATCACTTATGATTGCCTGTTCATATCTTCCTGCACTTCCCATGACGAACCAGGCATACTGACATGGAGGCAGACCAGATTGCTCGTTTACTTTTTTCAAAGCAGCTTCAAAAACCTTCTTCATTAATGAATCATGAAAGGCATTTAATTCATCCGAGGTTTCTTGTTTCTCGATCTCGTTGTTTCGCCATTTTTTAATTTCTGTATACGGCATAAAAACACATCCTTGTGTAAAAGCATTGAGGATATCCCCCAATGCTGTTTACCTCTTATTAATTTGCGATTCTATTTTTCTCTTCGTTCGCAATAAAAGCCTCCGGATAACCATAGTTTCCGTGTTCACTTACATCCAAGCCGATAATTTCTTCTTCCTCACTGACACGCAATCCTTTCATCACTTTTTTCATCGCATATAAAAGAACAAAAGAAACAACGAAAGCGTAAATTGCGGACACTGTGACTCCCATTGCCTGAACACCCAGCTGTGAGAATCCTCCGCCATAAAATAGACCTGGCTTACCGACAGCAGCGAGTTCCGGTGTTGCAAAAAGTCCTGTTGATAATGTTCCCCACACACCAGCTGCACCATGGACAGACAATGCATAGATCGGATCATCCACTTTTAATCTATCGAAAAATTTCACACTATAGAATACTAATATCCCTGCTACAAACCCGATCACAACCGCAGCCCATGTTTCAACGAAAGCACAAGATGCTGTTATAGCTACGAGTCCTGCCAAAGCACCATTCAAAATCGTGGGTATATCTGATTTCCCAAGAACGATCCATGAAATGATAAGTGCAGCAACCGCCCCAGCACCAGCAGCGATGTTCGTGTTCAACGCTACGAACCCGAAGAATCCATCATCTACTACAAAGGTACTGCCGCCATTGAATCCGAACCAGCCGACCCATAAAACGATAACCCCTAATGCTGTGTACACTTGGTTGTGGCCAAAAATATTGTTAGCTGTCCCATTTTTATTGAACTTCCCAATTCGTGGTTTGAGTAAAATTGTTGCCGCGAACGCAGCCATCGCGCCTGTTAAGTGAACAACTGTAGAACCTGCAAAGTCTTGTTTGCCGTGTTCAGCAAGCCATCCTCCTCCCCAGATCCAATGGGCAACTACTGGATAAACAAGAACGGAGAAAAGAATTGCGAACACGAGATACGCAGATAACTTTGCACGTTCAGCAAAACCGCCGAACGCAATGGTTAAAGAGATACCTGCAAACGCAAGCTGAAAAAGGAAAAAAGCTGCCGTGGAATAAGGCATTCCATCCGCTTGATCACCTGAATAGAAAAAGTTAGACAGACCGATAAAGAAATTTGAGTTTCCGCCAAATATAAAACCATACCCTACTGCCCAGAATACGATGGACGCTAATCCAAACGTAAAGACCGTTTTCCCGGCAATATGACCGGCGTTTTTCATTCTTGTCGAACCTGCTTCAAGTAAAATAAAGCCACCTTGCATTAAAATAACTAACAATGCACCAAGTACTAACCAGACACTGTTTAAAGAAAATAAGATTTCTTCCATTTTGAACGCCCCCTGTATGTGATATTTCTTTCATTCTATACAGTTCTGACGCAGATTCTACTTCCATGTCAGATAATCTAACATGGTTTTTAACATCGAATAACTCTGTTTTGGTTTCTTTACTTTTCTATTACAAATATTTGAAGAATAAAGGGACAACGAACTAGAAAGGAGAATTAATTATTATTCTGAAATATGAAGGGGGTTCCATTTTGAATAAAGATCATTTTGAATTGTTTCTAGTAGAAGCTGCCATTGAAAATAGACTGCATCGAGTGATATATACTGTACCTACTGTACCAGAAGCGTATGAAAAATTTATGGGAGAAATAAAGGGCAACCAAGATATCCAAAAAATTAAATCACTTTCCGTAAAAAAAGGTACAATCCCAATGGACATTTTTAAATAACATTCTATATGAAGGGAAGGGAACTTCCTTTTCGGAAGTTCCCTTTTTTTAGTATTTTTTTGCAAAGAAGATTTTTGTAAACATTGTTGCTTTTGAAAGTAGTTGATTTCCGTTCCAGGTTGCTCGCTTTCCGCGGGGCGTGCGGTGAGCCTCCTGCCGCTCTGCGCCATTAGGAGTCTCACCTGTCACACTCGTCCCGCAGGAGTCTCACACCTTGCACTCCAATCAACTTGTCAATGAAGTGAATGAAAAAGTAATCATTAGCAACAATCTTTTAGAAAAGAGCTCTTAGCCTTTCGCAAACACTATTCGTATTAGAATGTATTGACTTCCGCATCATGTAGCTCGTTTGCCGAGGAGCGTTCTTCAGCTCTTTTTCCCCACCATGTAGCAAGGAGCGGACCTGAAATGTTATGCCAAACACTGAAAATGGCACTTGGTACAGCAGCGAGCGGTGAAAAATGAGCAACCGCCAGTGCCGCACCCAAGCCGGAATTCTGCATACCAACCTCAATGGAAATCGCTTTTTGATCGGCAAAATTAAGCCTTAACGCTTTTGCTAAAAGAAAGCCCATTAAAAGCCCCAGCACATTATGGAGAACAACAATCGAAAAGATCAACAGGCCCGTTTCAGCGATCTTCTCGGCATTCACTGCTACAACAGCAGATGCTACGGCAACGATTCCAACAACTGAAATAAGCGGCAATACGGCAATGCTCTTTTCCACCTGTTTACGAAATAAAACTTTTACAACAATACCTAAAACGATAGGTACGAGAACAATTTGTACGATAGATAAAAGCAGGTCACCCGCTGAAACAGCAAGCCATTTACTCGCAAACACCAGAGTTAGTGCCGGAGTTAGGATGGGTGCTAACAATGTTGATACAGATGTTACCGCAACGGATAACGCTGTATTGCCTTTCGCTAAAAAAGTCATTACATTTGATGCTGTACCACCTGGACAGCACCCTACTAAAATGACACCTACTGCTACTTCTGGCTCCAGACGGAAAAGTACAGCCAGTCCGAAAGCTAATAAAGGCATGATCGTATATTGGGCGAGCACTCCGACAATAACACTTTTAGGCTGTTGAAAAACAGCTTTAAAATCATCAAGCGATAATGTCAGTCCCATTCCGAACATGATAATACCCAGTAACAGGGCAATGTGGGGAGCGATCCATGTGAATCCTCCCGGAATAAAAAATGCTAAAATGGCAAAAAGAATCACCCAAACCGCAAATGTCCTGCCCGCTGCTTTACTCACTTTCTCTAAAAAAACCATGGTTCTCACTCTCCTTTTTAGAGAGTATAAACTAGTTATCAGAAATTTCAATATATATTCAGTTAAAAGTTGAAATAATTATTTTTAAAGCAGCTTTATGAGATCACATTTTTTATTAGGAGTTAACACGAGTTTTGTCGAAAATCGTGTTTATTCAAAATAACGTGGGATTTTTGTGGTTTAACGTGGGATTATTTTGATTAACGTGGGATTATCATCTCGTGCCTTAAAATAGATTAAGAGATGTTCGATTGACGTGAACATTTACCATTAATGTCCCTTCCAAAAATACATCCTCTTTCTTAAATAAATGTTTTGAACAAAAAAAGACTAACACAAAAGGTTTTGTCCTATTGTGTTAGCTTTTTTCTTCTTTATAGCATTAATTTCAGCTGTTTTTTTCTTTCCATGCAGCTTTTCAGGTCCTGATCCACTTGTATATATTCATCCGACCCCGTTTTACAGTAACTGATCTTCCCAAGCAGCTCTGTAATTTTATTCTCAATCAAAGCTAGTTCCTCAGCCAGGTCTTGATCTGCTTTTGTACGTTTCTCTACTGTTCTTTCTTCATATTCTCTTAATCCCATCTCGTACCGCTTAATTTGACTGTTTTCAATGATTAGTAATTTATCGCAAAGCTTCTCAACGAAAAATCTGTCATGTGAGACGATGATGAGGGTACCATTAAATTCAGTAAGTGTTTCTTCAAGCTGCTCCCTGCTCGGCAGGTCCAGATGATTGGTTGGTTCATCAAGGATAAGAACGTCGTAGTCTTGAAGAATCATCTGAACAAGCTTCACACGCGTGCGTTGCCCTAGACTTAAGTGAGAGATTGGTTTGGATAGTTTAGCGTTATCTATCCCCATATTGGCGAAGATGGTTTCTGTCTTTATGATCTGATCCCGTTCAGCTAATTCTAAATATTGATAGACATTCTTTTCTTCAGGAAGATCACTGACGTCCTGCGACAAATAGGCGATTTTCATCGATTCACTTTTCCAGATGGACCCTTTCGTTAACGACTCCTCTCCAAGAAGCATCTTAATAAAGGTCGTCTTACCCGCTCCGTTCGAACCGAGCAGACCGATCCTTTCACCGTGCTTGATGTAAAAGTGGCTTTTCTCGAATAACAGATTGTCGCCAAACTGCTTTGTTAACCCGCGAGCTTCAATCAATCTCTTTCCTCTTTTTCCGGCAGCATCGAAATGAAAAAACACGTCTGTCTCTTCTTTTGGCTTATCAACACCCTTTTTGGCCAACTCCAAGTTCAACCGGTTCAACTTGGATTTCACTTGGTTATCCTTTTTCTTCGCTTTGGCACGTTCAAACTGTTTGAGGCCCATCTGCCTATTTTCAGATAGAGAACCGCCTTTTCCCGCTTGCCTGTGTGCTTTTTCAGCAAAGTTCTTTAGTGTGCTGACCTGTTGTTCGATCATTGCTACCTTTCGCTGCTGTTTTTCATAATCACGTTTCTGCTGTTCATAACGGCGGTGTTTCTCAGCACGATATGCGGAATAGTTTCCCTCATAAATCGTCAGCTTGCCGTCTTCGATCTCAAAAATTTTATCAACCGTTTGATCAAGAAAACGGCGGTCATGAGATATGATCACAGCTGCACCAGCATTGCGGTTAACCTCTTCGGTCAGCCATGTGATTCCCTGAAGGTCCAGATGATTGGTTGGTTCGTCTAAGATTAAAAACTCTGGATGGTTTGCCCAGATTTTCGCTATCGACAGTTTCAGTCTCTCTCCCCCGCTTAGGTAATGGAACTGTTCTCGCTCAATGATTTCTTTTTGAAGACCTAGCCGTTTACTTGTCTGAAACAATTCTTCAGCACAATCTAACAATTCACTCTCAACATCAAGCGAATAATCTGTTGATTGCGGCAGATACCCCATTTTCAGGTGTGCCGGCCACGTTGTTATAGATCCATTGTCAGGCTCGACACTGCCCATCAGCATTTTCACCAGCGTTGTTTTCCCGCTTCCGTTCCAGCCGACAAGCCCGATCTTCTCCCCTTGCCTGATTTCAAAGCTTATATCCTTTAAGATTTCTCGTTCTCCAAATTTCTTCTGCAGGTTCTTTACTTGTAATACGATAGACATGCAGCATCACCTCGTTTTTGTGTTTATATAATTGGAGGCAAAACAAAAAACCTCCCTGGAGATCCCAGAGAGGTTGGTTACCGCATGCGCGCTTATACACCTATCCAAATAAACACAAAAACAAAAATTTTGTGTGAAATCATATTCGGAATGATGGTACTTGTGTACGCAAAATGGGCAGACTGATCCTATTCTCCAGGTCTCACTATTTATGAGTTAGCCTAAGAAAATAAGATTTTTCCACATCAGCGCAGTACCGTTCCTTTCCCGTATGACTTCTTTCATTTAATAGTATATTTTGGAAAAAACAAAATGTCAATTGTAATTGAAATAAAGGGAATTGTTACTAAAATGTCTAATTAAATATTATTCAGATTTTGTCGAGAGGTGAAGGAACGTGAATACAGAGGTAAGTTTGTTCGGTTATATGCTGCAAATGCGCAGTCATCTATTAGCAAATAAAATAACCGAGATACATAAACTAAGAAATCATTCACCTGAACCTGAGAGGATAGAAATGATTGAGTGGCGCAGCAAGCTATTTCAGCATTTGGGTTATGCTTTATGTGAAGACTTCGAGAAGGCTCAAGAATATATTCAGCAGTGGGCAGACTTAAGAGAGCAAGCAGTTCCCCACGAATACTCATTAACTTATTATTTAAACTCAGTTTTTTATTCCCGTAGCATCATTCTAAATGTACTACATAATGAAATTAATGATAGTACACTACCATCCTCTGCACTGCTTGAAATCTTAAAAATTATTGATCCGTTATTAGATCACGCAACAAGTTCTTTAATTAACAACTATACAATAAACTCGTATAATACAGAAACAGATGAAGACTTAATTATTACATTAGAAGAGCTAAAAGATTTTAAATTCGCATTAAATGAGGCAACCATTTTCGCGGTAACTGATTCGAACAACACAATTTCCTATGTGAATGACCATTTCTGTAAAATCTCGAAATACTCGAGAGACGAATTAATAGGAAAAGATCATGGAGAAATCTTCAAGTCCGGCTATCATACTGAAGAGTACCTTGATAACATCTGGCACTTGATCCAGCAGGGAAAAGTGTGGAAGGGTGAAATCTGCAACAAAGCGAAAGACGGGACCTTGTATTGGGTTGATACCACCATTATTCCTTTCTTGAATTTTGATGGGAAGACCTATAAGCATATCTCGATCCAATATGATATTACAGAACAAAAGAAAACAGAAGAGATGCTTCTTAAGTCAGAAAAGCTTTCATTAGTTGGTGAACTTGCAGCAGGACTTGCCCATGAGATTCGAAATCCGCTTACGACCATTAAAGGGTTAGTTCAAGTTCTGCAAGAAACAACTGCGGATAAAAAAGCTCTATATTCAGATATCATTCTTACTGAAATAGATCGGATCAACTACATTGTCAGCGAATTTATGGTATTGGCAAAGCCACATGCGGTTTATTTTAATGAATGCAATTTAACAGATATCCTCAAGAAAGTGATCTACCTGCTTGAAGCAGAAGCAAACCTAAAAAATGTCGTGATCATCAATGATATTGCAAATGAAGATGTGACTTTGCATGGAGAAAAGAATCAACTCACACAGGTTTTTGTGAACTTATTTAAAAATGCGATGGAAGCATTGCCGAACGGCGGGGTTATCCGGGTTTCAACCGCTGTAGTCAACGATAATATCAAAATATCGATTGAAGATAACGGTGTCGGCATGTCTGAAGAACAAGTGAAAAGAATCGGTGAACCGTTCTATACGACAAAAGCGATGGGAACAGGTTTGGGATTAATGGTCAGCTACAAGATAATTCAAAACCATAAAGGCAGTATTTCCGTTAAGAGTGAATTGAACAAAGGAACAACATTTGATATCATGCTCCCTTTAGTAGGGAATAAAGCAAATATACAGCAATTCAAATAAAGCATAAGGAAAAGATGTCCTTTCGATAAGACATCTTTTTGTTTTTTGAGAATTTGTTACCGATATCCTTTGGCTATAGTGCTTTTTCTTTTATTTATTACACGTTCGCCCGGTAGAGGCGAGTTACACCCCAATTCTTTGTCGTTTCACCCCGTAACATTTTAATTTCCAACCCCTAGTAGTCTTTTTTAGCGTGGAAAAAAGAAAAATTAATAAAATAAAAAAACTAACACCAATAGAACAATTAAATCCTCTATTTGTGCCAGCTTTTCATTTAATAACTCTACTATTATTTATGTTCTAGTACTTTTATAATCGTGTCTGCAACCCCTGTTAAGTCTTTCGCGTCTTTGCCTGAATCACATTCAAACCATTTGTAATGTCTTTTGCCTCCATTAATCCAGACAGTCAGCTCATATTGAATGTTTGAATCAGGACAGGATTTCTTCAGCTTTTTATCCTTTAAAAAATCAATGTAAACTAGGTTTTTAAACACGATGTTTTTTTCTTTGTTAGGGAGTTCCGTTTTGTTCGTATCAATCATCTTTTCAAGATTCTCACCATATTTAAGCGCAAAATCGAAACGATCTTCTTTTAAGGTATCGTATCTCAAATAAAAAAGTTCAATACTGCCTCTCTTCTGACATTTCTCTAAAAGTACTGTTGTTTCCGTGTTTGTTTCTATAACCCGAAAATCTTTACATTTATCTTTTGTTACTTCTTTAGTTCCATACGCGTCCTCCCTACTATCGTGTGTATATTGATAGTCTTGACCGTCAAACTGGACATTTTGATAGATTGGATCACCTTCAATAGTTCGCTGCATCATACGTATTTCATCTTTTTCATATTTGGCAATACGCTTCGTAAATTCATGAAAGCGATCTGCATTCTCAATTCCACTATACGAGATTATGATTTCACCAGAGTTAACTTTATCTGCTTTTTTGGTTTGCTGTGGTTCCTCTTGTGAACAAGCAGCTAAACATAATACAGCTGACAAAGCTATTATTAATTTTCTCAACATTTCACCTCTTTCAATTAAATCTTTTCTATACTAACCTCGTAAACTCTTCTTTTAAAATCGAGTACAATTTCAAATCCTGATGTTTCCCTTTTGCAAACATACCTTTCCTAACGATACCTTCAAAAGTCATCCCGAGTTTCTCCATCACGCGTTCTGAACCTGTGTTCTTTATAAAACACCGTGACTGAATCCTCACGAGTTCCATATGATCAAAACCAAACCGGATGAGTTCATTAGCTGCTTCCGTAGTAATACCCATGCCCCAATATGCCCTCGAAAGAACATAGCCGATCTCAGCATTGTTATGATGAGGCGACCAAGAAACAAAATCAACTGTTCCGATTAACTTGCCGGTTTCTTTTAGTTCAATTCCCCAAGGCGCAACCTCGCATTTTTCGTAATTGCTCAATACAAATTCAATAAAATCTTTTGTATCGTTTGTCGTTTTATGCGTATCCCAAGTTACATATCTTGAAACATCTTCATCTGATCCATATTCGAACATGTCCTCCAGATCGTTCAACGTTATTTTTCTAAGAATAAGCCGTTCGGTTTCTATGACCGGAACATCTTTATAGATTTCTTACCCTTCATCAAGTTGGCCTCCACTACTTTTTTCCATTATATATTGCAGCGGTTATACAAAAAAGGAAAATTATGGACTTATGTCGAAATCTGAACCAAGGGATATGTTCTATGAGAAAAATCGGCGAAAAGCTAAGACCTTTTATTATAGTTTTTTTCTGTTTTAACCTATCAAACTTAGTAAAAGAACTTGAGTTGCCAGCAGGAAGTGTTGGAGAGGTCAAACCTGTTTTTTTATGAAGAGTAAGGTCTGCAACATGTTTATGTTCCACTGTTGGTCCCTATATGTTTTAATAATGGAGGTTTACTATGAAAATTTTTAACTTCAACAAAGAGGTCGGTAAACATATAACAAAGTTCGATTCAGATTTTGTAATATCCCGAATCATACAAACGGATAAGCCAGCTCATATTGGATGCATGCATCTTGAGAAAGATGGATTCATCGGGTATCATCAGGCAGTAGTTCCTCAGCTTCTCCTTGTCGTTGGCGGTGAAGGGTTTGTACGCGGTGAAGATGATGCATTCCATCCAATCAAAGCGGGGGAAGCCGCATTTTGGATCAAAGATGAATACCACGAAACCTCAACGAAAACAGGTTTAACTGCTATTGTCATTGAAAGTGAAGAGTTAAATCCTGCGTCATTTATGCAAGAAAAGACAGATGTTATATCAATTTAGATAAAAAAGGCGTATACAAAATACGCCTTTTCTCTTTATCTGTACCCTTCTGTATTTGCTGGTTTCCCTGCCTCCAACACTTCAACCAAATACCGAAAACAATCAGGCTGTGTACCATCTAAATCATTGAAGTTGTATTTCATTGCAAGTTCTCCGCTTGAAAAAGACTGCCCGTTCAGTTCATGTCGGATCTTATCCCCTGCTATTGCTGCAACTGCCCGACCAATAAATCTGGGTGTTTCGGATATAGCAAAATGTGGATCTTTCTTAATACCTTCACGCCAATTTTCTTCCGTTACACCAAAAACCTCAAGCATAATCTCTGAACGCATCCAGCCTGGTGTTAAGGAAACAGCAGTACAATTATAAGGAGATAATTCGTGTGATAAAGCCTTCGCCATTCGGTTTACAGAACTTTTGGCAAGATCATAAAACATTGAAACTCTATAATTGTTATCATTGTATTCTTTTGTACCGTCTGTTATCTCAATCACCAGTCCACCTTCGTTTTTTATTAGCAAGGGAAGCGCGTAATGGCTGGTTATAAGATGCGTATCAACAGCGAGACGGAGCATACGTAAACCTTTTTCAAGTGAATGTTTCCAAACAGGTGTATCCCACTCAATCAAATTTTCTCCACCCCAGATATCGTTAACCAAAATATCTAACCTGCCTTGTTCTCTTTCAATTTTTTCGATCAATACTTTTACTTGCTCTGGCACAAGGTGATCCACCTGAACTGGAATCCCAATACCACCTAGATCGTTTACGAGATCCGCTGTTTCTTCGATTGTTTCAGGTCTTCTGTATTCAGAAACTTCGTTGCGTGTTGTTCTTCCCGTAATATAAACGGTTGCTCCTGCTGCACCTAACTCCATCGCGATACCGCGTCCAGCCCCTCGTGTACCGCCAGCTACAAGTGCTATTTTTCCTTCTAAAGGTTTCATTTGCATCCGCTCCTTTTTTGAATTATCTTTAGTATAATCTTTAAAGTTGACACCTAATGTCATATTAAAAAATCAGGAGTTTTATTATGCGAGCAGATCGATTAATCAGCATCTTATTATTGCTGCAAAATCATGAAAAAATGACAACGAAAGTATTAGCCAAAGAATTAGAAGTAACAGAACGTACCATACATCGTGACATGGAATCATTAAGTGCAGCGGGTATTCCTGTACTAGCTGAACGCGGTAAACATGGCGGGTGGAGACTTGTCGATCAATATAGAACCAGACTAACAGGATTAAAAGAAAGCGAGTTGAAAACGTTGTTTCTTTCACCTTCTTTTCAATTGCTTAGTGATCTCGGTTTTACAAAAGACTGGAAAGAAGCCCGGCAAAAGCTTTTGGCATCCCTTCCGAATGCTCTTCAAACACACGCTGACGATATGTGGAACCGCGTCCATATTGATACCGATACATGGAGGCAATCAAGCCAAGAACTTTCGGCACTAAGCATCTTGCAGCAAGCCATCTGGGAAGAAAGAAAAATAAAGATGAAATACGAAAAAGCAAACAAAGAAACATCCAAACGAATTGTTGAGCCTTTGGGATTGGTTGCAAAAGGACGAACGTGGTATCTGATCGCGATATCAAGCGGCGACATCAGAAACTTTAGAGTATCTCGAATTAAATCTGCGGAATTAACGAGTGATTCATTCAGTAGACCGGCTGAATTTCAGCTTGCAGAATATTGGAATCAATCGAAACAAACTTTTGTTGAAAACTTGCCTGTATTTGAAGTAGACGTGGAGGTATCCCCTTCTATTATGCAACGGTTAACATTTACAGGACGTTTTGTTCAATTGCTGAATACCGGGACCCCAAAAGAAAATGGATGGATTCCTGTAAAGCTCTCCTTTGATACAGAGCAAGAAGCGAAGGCATATATCCTAGGATTTGGTGATCAAATCAGAATCCTTAAACCAATATCCCTAATTGATTCTGTTAAACAAATGGCGGATTCCGTACTATCCTTATACGAGTAAGGACTGACCTCATTAGAAGAGTCAGTCCCCTTTCATCTTATTATTTTTTCCACTAAAAATTCTTCTTTCAAAATGCTCATCCTTAATCTGTCCACATACGTTCCTTTTCTTAATCGATCTTGCCTCAAGATTCCTTCTTCCACGTATCCTGGTCTTTTATAAGAACTAATCGCTTTTTCATTATCCACTTCTACTCTAAGCCAAATCTTGTTAAGACCAACTTCCTGAAATCCAAACTTCAACATTTCATTCATTGCAGCAATGCCGTACCCTTTGCCCCAATAATTTTTATCACCAATCGTGATTCCTAATTCTGCATGTTTATTTAATGAGTCGATATTCTTCAGATCGATCCAGCCAATATGCTTTCCATCCTCTGTAAGAATGGCTTTTTGTTCATATCCATTTGTTTTATTGATACACATCTCAATCCAGATTCTCGTCTCTTCAATTGTAAATGGCGGATATTTATCAGGCATGTTGAGATGTTTAGTTACCTCTTCATCCATACACCACTTAAAACGATCATCTGTGTCTTCTATGATTAAATTTCTCAAACGTACTATCGGTAGTTGTTTTTGCATGATAGTCTCCATTTATTTTTTGCGTTCCTTCTTCTTTTGGAATGATTGAATTCCTTTTGTATATCCCAGCTTTTCAAAGAAAGATTCTTTCCCAGGCTGCGCCCCCAAGAACAATGAAGTCGGACTGGCTTCCCAGGCGAGTTCCATGAGCCGTTTCCCAATCCCCCTTTGTTGAAATTCAGGAAGGACGAGTATCTCTGAAATCGTTCCAAAAAAATAACCATCTGTTAGAATACGAACACAGCCAATTAATCTATCATTTTGTCAGGCTGTTACGTTAATCGTTCTTTGCAATGCTTCATATGTAAATTGTTCATGAAAGTTCCCTGGCCAAACGCTGTTTACTAGCGATAAAAACACTTCTGCTGATTTTATCATCAGTGATGTACTTTATATCACTCCTTATACCGCGGTCTTCACTTAAGCACTTTTGTAAAACAATTTCATCACGTATTGGAATTCCATTATCAGCAGTAAAAGGAATTTCGGGCTTAACTTTTCTAGCTTGATCCACTGCATTAGGGAGTACTTCAATTATTTGATAACCTCTTTTTTGATAGAAGTTTACAGCGTTCAAATTATCGTTAGTTGTGATTACTTTTACACGTGAAGCATCCTTTTCCTGAGCGATTTTCTCCACCTTATTTATCAATAAGGACCCTATTCCTCTTTTCTCTACTAAACTATCTAATGAGATAATCTCACAAATACCACCGTGAATTTTGTATGTAACTAGTCCGATGATTTCTTCTAATTCATTTAAAACGGCAAAGCCCTCTAATTCATTGCATTGAAACGTTCCGCTTGAAATAACCATTTCCGGACTACCCCAATGTTCTATGAAAAAATGATTGATTTTTGTTTTATCTATTTTTGAATTTGGAACGATGTTCATAAAAGACTCCTTAACCATTCGTTTTTAGAAAATCTACTACTTTTTTTACAAACTTCTCTGTCTCCTCCATATCAGGAAAGTGTGCACTATTATTAAAAAGCTCCATCTTACTGTTACTTAACTTATTCTGTATTATTTTTGAAACGCTTAGTCCTGTATTTCTATCATGCACCCCTGTGATTAATAATGTTTCATGTTTTATCTTTTCTAGCTTATTTAAAAGCGGCTCCTTAGGCGGATGTTTATATAAAGCTTTCATCAATAGTCCTGTGTTTCTTAAGCCGCTTTCTTCCCAAAGTTTTCGATTCATCTCTGCAATTCGTTGATCTTCAAACAAAAATCGATCTATAGTTTTTGTATCTACGATTGACCATACTTGATTATATTTTTCTTCTAACGAATTATTTTCTTTTAATATTGTCTCAATTCTTTCCAGCATTGGACTTTCAGCTACAGTCATGAAACCCTGTAGCTGAATTAGCTGCTGAATATTAGAGTACATGAGACTTGGTCCTGAAAGTACCAATCTTCCTATTTCATCTGGATAAGCATAAGCTATTTCAAGTGCTAACTCTCCTCCAAAAGAATACCCTAATAAGTCTGCTTTTTTTATTCCTAGTAAATCTTTCAATAATTTAAAATCACTGATTAACAAATTCATCGAAAATTCTTCTTCAGATTGAGGGGTGTCACTTCTTCCTGAACCTCTTTGTTCGTAATATACAACTGTTCTTCCCTCTGCCAGCATTTGTCCCGCTGTTCGTTCAAAATTGTAGTGGTTGCCACCTGGGCCACCATGAATGAGAATCAAAGGTGTTGTTTTTTTCTCAGCACCGTCAACTTTCACCCAGTGATAAATACCATTTACATTGAGTTTATATTCTCCGTTCACAATGTTCATTGAGCACCCCTTAGTAAGATCGTACAGGTGAAATAAGATGAAGATAAGATGATTCTTCTTCTGCTGATTCAATAACGATCGGTTTCATCGAACCGCTGAATTTTATCTTGATCTCTGAATCCTTAATTGTTTTTAAGGCATCAAGCAAGAAGTAACCGTCGACTGAAATCTTTAACTCTTCTTCCCCATCAATAGACGAAATCTCTTGAAGCTCCTGAATGTTCCCCATTTCGGAAGAACCAGAGGAAATGGACAGTTTTTGCTCATGAATGCTTAAAGAGACGTTATTGTTTTTCCATTCCCCGGCAAACAAGCAGGCACGGTCAATCCCTTTGATTAGCGTCTCTTTGCTTAACACAAGCGTAGTTTTTACTTCTGTTGGAATAAGAGCCGATGTGTTTGGATAATGACCTGCGATCAATCTGGAGTACAGTGCGAATTCATCTGTTTTGAAATGAATGTATCCTTCTGCTGACTGAATCTCTACCATGCCGGAATAATGGTTTACGAGTTTTGCCAGTTCGTCTATGCTCGAGCTAGGAACGACAAAACTTCCTTCACCTGTGCTGTCTATTTCGCTTTTCTTTAAAGCTAACCTTTGAGAATCTGTGGCAACAGAAGTGAGTGAGTTGTCTGTAAAAGTAAGATTAACTCCTGTTAGAACAGGCCTTGTTTCATTTTTAGCTGTGGCAAAAGCTGTTGTTTTGACAGCGTCCTTCAATTCTTCTGCTGGTATGTGTATGGAATCGCCATTAATTATAGGAAGTGAAGGATATTCTTCCGCCTGGAAACCGTTAAACTGTGTGCTTACTGTCCCCGCTTTTATATGTATTTGATTATTAGTAGATTTAATATGGATCTGTTCAGGTAACTTTTTAATAAGTTCCACTAAATATTTGGCAGACACCACCACACTCCCGGTTTTAATCACCTCTACTTTGTCATCATTTACTGAGATTGTTCGTTCAATAATGATATCTGAATTACTGCCAATTAAGGTGATCCCATCTTTGTCTGCTACAATCTTAATACCAGCTAATATGGGTAAAAGCGTTCTTAATGATACAGCTTTTCCAACATCAGAAAGGGCTTTACTGAAAACATTTTGCTTAATGATAAATTCCATGTGCTACTTCCTTCCAATTCTTTCTGTATCTTTAGTCATTCGACAAAACATGGGAAATTCTTTTTTTGAAAAACGAAAAAAGGCAGCCTCGATTTCTGGCTGCCTTCTTTCTTATACTTTCACTTTCTGTTTTTTAACAGGAATATAAATATCAATCTGCTTTTCATTGCCGTAACATCTTTCGTCGTATAACTCAAATTCTACTGAACCATGGTGTTCGTAGCCTGAATCGGGGAACCATTTTGAGAAAATCTCAACCCATGTTGCTTGAATGGTTGAAGGGAAGTTTTCTTCTGTCGCTTTTGGAGTGGTAAACACTGCATACTCCATTTCAGGGAAACTTCTGTAAGACATGCCTTCCGGAACTGGTGTACCTTCCGCGACCTCCATTCCGATCATGTACACGAACTCACCCGTTGTCGTGTTGTAATCTGTACAAAGGCCAAGCTCTTGGTTTTTATGAAGGGGACCTGGAATTTTCGCTCCGAGATTGTTCGTCATATAGTGCTGCCAAAACTTTGGTATTTCACGATTGTTTTCTCCGTCTGTGTTGCTTGTTTTTAAGTCATAACCAATGATGTGGAACGCAGGTTTTGTAATGAGTTTCATTTCCATCTCAATTCCTCCTGTATAACGGTTCATATTCAGGTAAGCTTTTTGATGTAGGGAATCCAGACTGAAATTTGCACGCCGATATTGTCTAGGAGAGATGCCATAAAACTTTTTGAAGGCGCGATTAAATGACTCGTGATATTGAAACCCAAGATCCATTGCGATATTAATCACTTTTTCATCAGAGTTTAGCAATCTTAGAGCTGCGTGTGCGAGCCTTCTCTTCCGGACATAGTCCATGACGGATTCCCCTACGAGAAAATGAAACACCCGATGATAATGAAAAGGTGAGAAGCAAGCGAGCTCTGCAAGCTCCTCTAGTGTGATCCGCTCGTGCAAGTTCTCTTCAATATAATCCAGTGTCCGCTGAATACAAACTTCATAATCCATCCCTATCACCTACCCTGCTTCTATCATATCCACGAACATCCATTCGTTCTTAACCTTTTTTGCTAAATTATTGATAATATTTATTCTACATGAATCAATCCAAAAGTTTTTACAATTATTCCTCGAGTTTAAAATTTGACCACAAAACAAAAAGAACTAGCACGTAATTAGCGTGCTAGTTTATTGGTTAACAGATCTAAAGGCTTTTTTAGTTTTGGAAACTCTCTAATCCTATCACTAATTGTATCCGGTAAAAACCAGGTGGCATGAAAAGCTGTCATACCTGCCTTTGCTGCTCCCACGAGTTCATTCGCCCCTCCATCTCCTATAAAAATGGAATCTTGTGGGATAACCTCAAGTAATTCAACAGCTATTTTATAAATTTGAGGAGTTGGTTTTGCGTATTTTACTTCATAAGAAAATACGACTTCATCAAAGTAGTTTGCCAGTTCACAAGAGCTCCATGCCATAACTTCTTCAGGTGCACAATTAGAGATAAGACCTACTTTTAATCCTCTTTCTTTTAGTTGTTGTAAAAGCTCCTGTATTTCAGGGTTTATCTCTTCAAAAGGAACTTTCTTTGCTCTTACCCTCTCTTGGTGAACACTTTCGATCAAGTCAGAATCAACCGTTCTTCCCTGTGCACTTAATATATCTCTAAGGACACTCTGATGATCAGGAAAAGTACCGTTCATCCGCAGTTCTCTGCGTCTATTCCACTCAGCTTTATAGATTTTCCTATCAAGTCCTAATGGTTCTGTGGAATACACTGATTTTCTCTGATCACCGTCCCACTCCGTTATTAGCGTTTCATAAAGATCAAAAAAAACTGCTCTTATCAAAGAATGCTCCTCCTATTAAAACACCTTCGCATAAATACTCGTATTTCTTAGTCTAGTAGTCGAGCCGATTTCTAACGAGTCGTTCCGAAGTATGCCTTCCAAAGTAAAACCTAATCGTTCAGGAATAGCAGCACTCTTAATATTGCTAGTGTCACAGCGAATTTCCAAACGACGCGCTTTTAACTCGTTCACGGCAAAGTCGGTAATTCCTTGTACCGCTTCTGTCATATAGCCTTTGCCACTGTGTCTGGAGTCAATCCAATAACCAATCTCAAACTTTGGTATGTCCCAGTCAATACGGTGCAAACCAGACGATGCCACTAGCTCACCGGAATCTTTAAGGAATACGAGTAGCCGCAGGTCTTCTCGTTTCAAAAATTTCAAATGTGCCTCGCGTATGTTAACTTCCACATCTTCTTCTGTTTGTTCCATTTGAGCAAAGGGCAGCCATGGCTTTAACTCTTCGATAGAAGCGTTTATTGCCTCATACATAACCTTACCATCACCAGGCATTGGCATGCGGATTAATAGGCGGTCTGTTGTGAATTCTGTTGGGAAATCTAGCAAGATTGGCTTCATGTGTACCTCCGATTAAGTTAATAAATATGTGTAAGTTTGTCGGGATTGACTACCCAGTAAATATTTTGAATGAAGTTATCTTGTATTTGAAGGGAAAGGACTCCAAATACTTTGTTATCCAAATACAAGATGATTCCCGGCTCGTCGTTAACACGAGTATATTTGAAAGAGAAATCTCCCGTTGTTTTTGCAAGGATACCCATATAAAAACGTGAGATGCGTTCTGCCCCCATAATTGGGAATAGGGCTGCTTTCGTTTTTCCTCCACCGTCCGATAGTAGTGTTGCATCAACAGCTAATAAGCTTAATAGTTTGCTAACGTTTCCTGTAATTACTGCAGAAACGAACTGTTCTGTAAGTGCGTTTGCTTTGGCAGGTGTCATGTCCGTTTTATGTGAACGGTTTCCGATCGCTCTTTTTGCTCGATGAAAGATTTGCCTGCAGTTGCTGCTGCTTTTACCCACTATATCTGCGATCGTTTCATAGTCATATTGAAGAACTTCACGAAGCAGGAACACGGCACGTTCTGTTTCTGATAATTGTTCTAATAAAAGAAGGTATGCTGTTGATAAAGACTCTTTCATTACATAGTTTTGTACTGGATCATTTTCATTGTCCGTTATAAGGGGTTCTGGGAGCCATGGACCGACATACGTTTCTCTTTGTTTTCTAGCTGATTTTAATAAGTCAATACAACGGTTAGTAACGATTTTACAAAGATATGCTTTTGGACTTTCAATATGCTCTGTTGAGGTCCCATTAAGTGTGATAAAAGCATCTTGGACAATATCCTCTGCATCTTGCACACTGCCTAACATACGGTAAGCGAGCGAAAATAACAAAGGGCGATGGAACAAGAAAAGTTGTTCTGTTTTGTTCACACTCATGCCTCCCTTTGATACCATTCTTCTGACTCGAACTCTTGAATGATTGCCTGTGCTGCTCTTTTGCTGCTGGCAAATGCTGCGTCCACCAACATTTCTCCATGACCTGATCCATCTCCTGCTATATAGAGTCCTGGAACTTCAGGAATAGAAGGACCAAAATAATGTTTGTCTTCCACTGTGATGGTATCTTGGACAACGGTCATTTGCGGGAGAAATTGTTGAGCAATTACTTTCTCTCTCCACCCTGGCTGCATGAGATCCATGATTTCTTCAAGCTCTTGTTTGTGAAGCTTAGCATTGCTTTCTTTTTCAGTTCCAAGATACTTAATAAGCTGGAGTACCACCGATCCATCATTACTTAACTTTGAAGCTCTGGAGTGGTTCGAAAATAATATGTGCTGATCCACAGCTATTGCAAAGTTATGGTTCGGATTGGGAAGCTTATTTAAAGCTACATCCAGACATGCTGCATAAACGGGTTGAGCCTGTTGCTTCCAATCCTGAAGCAGCGTTTGTTCGGCTCCTTTTACAAGTTTACAAGTTTGTTCTGGCCCAGCTGTCACCATAACGTATGGTACTTCGATCTTTTCTCCATCTGTAAAATGGATATGGTGCATTTCTTTACAGTCTATAGAAGCAGCGGTTTTGTTTGTATGGATATCCACACCTGCTGTTTCAGCTTTCATTCTTAATTTATCTACTATCGTTTGCCAGCCGCCGTCTATATACAGTACACCGTTCATACCGAGCTGTACCTGTTTAATTACTGCACTTGCTACTTGCTGATCTGGGTCGATACAATAGGTGGATGTCCTGCATAATGCATAAAACACATGACGAACCATTGGATCTTTAATTTCTTTTTCTGCCCATGTTCGTAAAGTCATTGGTTTAATGGATGAGGCATCTATTTTCCGAAGTTTCAGCATTAATTTGCCAAGCTCTATTTTTCCAGACCACGATAATAATTTAGTCTTTAACATACTGCCTAACGAATCTGGCAGTTCTAAGAGTTCATTGTTCCATATGGCATATCCTTTAGTATCGGGAACTTTTCCAGAAACGTTTATCTCAAGTTCCTGTAAGATCTTTTCTGCTGCTCCCCCTCTATACAATGCATGACCGCCAAGGTTAAATAGAGCTCCGTTTTTATTAACGGTTTGAGCACGCCCTCCAAGTTCTTTTCCTTTTTCAAAAACAACCACAGAGAGACCAGCTTTGGCCAGGTATACGGCAGCTGTCAATCCTGCAATTCCTCCACCTACGATTGCAACATCATATTTCTTCATGGAATCACCACTTTCTGATTTTACAAACAAGACGAGAAAGGGTTTTGTTTTGTGACAGAAAACCGGAATTTGTTTACATAAAATTTCAAGGGGTAATATTTTTTATAAGGTAACTTTTTTTGAAATTAGTTGCCAAATCTGCATGAAAGGAGATCGCCTGATGTTATATAAAAAAATCCTCGCAGCAGTTGATGGTTCTGAAGGAAGCTTTGTCGCACTGCATAACGGTATTGAAATTGCCAGGAATACGGGTGCTGAGTTAACAATGCTCTATGTGACGAACGAAGTACCTCTTCCACTTTACGGCGGCGTTTATCCAGTAGGCATGGCTAACACGACAGTGGAAGTCAAGGAAGCTGCAATCACGGAACAACGTCATGGAGAAGAAATTCTTAACAGAGCACAAAGAAGAGTAGAGCCTGGGATAAAGACAACAACAGCATTACTGCATGGAGACCCGCATGCTACAATTTGTTCGTATGCGGATAGTCATAACATCGATCTCATCGTCATCGGAAACCGAGGCCATAGCGGATTTAAAAAATTATTTCTAGGCAGCGTCAGTCAAAAAGTTGTATCAGACGCACACCAGCCAGTACTTGTCGCAAAATAATTCCAGCCATATAGGAAAGGAGCCCACTCTGCAAGAGTGCGCTCCCCTTTTTATTCCAGCATTTCAGAGACTGTCTGAAACTTATACCCTTTCGCTTTCAATTCAGTAATGATACCCTTCACAGATTTCATCGATTCCTCTCGGCTGTCATACATAACATGCAGAAGTATAATGGAACCGGGTTCAATATTTTCGTTTACATGCATAACAATTTTTTCTGAATCAGACGCAATCTCTGGATAAGAATCTGGCTCCATATTCCATAGAATCGTCTTTCGATCGTGCTTATCTAAATAACGAGGCAGAAGAATGAGTTTCTTACCATTTGGAGGTCTAAACTGGATCGTTCCCTCGTAACCCGCTTTCCTGACGAGTTCATCCGTTTTTTCAATTTCATTTTTGATAAAAGATGGTGTTTTTAAGACCATCCGTTTGTGGGAATATGAATGGTTGCCGAGTTCGTGTCCTGCTTCTGCTAGCTTTTTAGCTTCCTCAAAGTTCTCTTCGATTTCACGTCCAGTAACAAAAAATGTAGCTTTTACATTTTCCTCTTTTAAGATTGATAAAATTTCATCCGTGTTATCAGTTGGGCCATCATCGAATGTGAGTGCAACTACCTTTTCCGTAGTTTCAGCTTTCGTTACAATTCCCCCGTAAAACTGAAAATCTCTGGAACCGCTTATTTTCAGAAGACCATAGGCGATTGCAAACAGTATTACGATAGAAATCAAAGCAATGATTAACATCTTTTTCATGTGTTTCTCCTTTTATGCTCAACCCGAATACCAATAGCTAGTTAGATCTGTTGTAACCGAAGCGTGGCCCATTTGACGGAGCATTGCCGTAATATTACCTCGATGATAAGAACCGTGTGTAACAATGTGCATGACCATCTCAGAGTATCTCTCCGTCCAGCCCATGGAGTATCCAACACTGTCACTTTATCCAAGTCTACTTGATTGTTTAATAAAACTCTATACCGATCGTATAACTCTTGAAACATAAGAACTATTTCTTCAATACTTTTCGTATTCGTTTCTACTTTTTCAATTTCAAGGGCCTCACTCATACTTACTCCAGAGATGATGTGAAACCAGAGTTGATCCACAATGTACATATGTGAAACTACTTTTGAAATAGTAGAAAATACACTTTGAATTTCTTGATAATAAACATCATCTTGCAGCTCTACTAATCGTTTAAACAATGTTTTATTTGCCCAAATGTGATAATCCAACATTTCAATGGCATGATGGGTCCGAGTTCCTCCTTCATTTCTTTAGGCTGTATTCGTAAACTTTTGGAAAGGGTTGATTTCCGCTCCAGGATGCTCGCTTTCCGCGCCGCTGAGGTACTTTGAGCGAAAAAGGAAGATTTTGAGCGAAACGAAAGGTAGTTTGAGCGTAGCGAGAGAATCTTGAGCGTAACTATGCTTTTTTGAGCGAAACTCGATGAGTTTGAGCGAATGTGTAATAAATATAAGAACACGTACCGTAAAACTGCATCAACAAGTAACAGGAGATCGGGGCTAAAACGAGGCTCCCGCTCTTCAATAGCCCCGCTACACTAGTCGTATTCTCCCACCTTGCGCTCCAATCAACATGTCAGCGAAGGGTCTTCAAAAAAACGATTCAAAAAAGAACAATTTTCCAGTTACAGATACTTCTTTTTTAATTGCTCGATTTCTACATGATTCATGGCCATATACTTTTTAATTAGTTTTTGTTTCTCCTTATTCCATACCTTGCCTTTTTCTTCAGGATCTTGAATATCTTTTGTAACCTCTTGAAATAATTTATTCTCTAGTAACTTTCCACGGATCTTTTCATAAGCATAATCTTGATAATAGTCCTCAATCGTTAAATCTAAAGCGTTTAGAAATGATGTAAATTCTGGGGAATCTGTCATTTTTGCATGTTCCATTTGGAAGTTGATTGTCTTTTGAACTTCTTCATCTAAAACACTCAGCTTCTGCTTTTCGGCTTCTTGTTGAACTGCCTTGTCTTTTAATAAAGTATCAATGGCAGTTAGTGTTGCTTCTTTCTCTGATTTCTTCATCACATGCTCGTAAAAATAAGCGAGCTCCATGATTTCTTGTTCCGAAAGAACTTCTTTATTAGAGATTTTTGTGTCCGCAAATGATCGTATGTATTGGGCAAAACTTTGATCACCTCGACTAGCAACCAAAATGAGCAGAATAAGTGCAGCTGCTCCAAATAGAACCATCCTTCTATCCTTCATCCACTCGCTCCTTAATAAATCGCGTCTGCTAAATTTCGACAAGAAGATTCAGAACCCTGCTTTTTTAAAGGAAAATGGATCGTTAAGAAGAATAATTAATCAATAGAATCTATGTAAAAGGAGTAAATAATGAATACATTTGAACATGATATATAAAAACGCTATTTATGCAGAGGACCTCCGGTTGCTTATATGTAAAGATCATTTAAAAAATCGCGGAGGTGCAAGTATGTTAAAAGATAAGTCATTTGAAAGTTATTTAAAAGATATTGAAAAGCCTTTTTCGGGCTGGGATTTTTCATATATTACAGATACTGGTCGAATGAGCAATGGAATGCTTTCATGGTCATATGGCAGCATGATGTTGCCTCTAATTCAAGAATCAACATCAATGCTTGATATGGGGACTGGCGGTGGTGAGCTCTTATCGAGGCTCCAGCCCTTTCCGGAAAAAGTGTGTGCAACTGAAGGCTATCTGCCGAATGTTCCTGTAGCTAGAGAACGGCTTGAACCTTTAGGCATAGAGGTACACCAGATCGGTGAGGATGACTTACTGCCTTTTGATGATAATCAGTTTGATCTGATTATTAATAAGCATGAATCCTATTCTCCAAGTGAAGTTCGCAGAATTATGACTGATGATGGAATCTTTGTAACTCAGCAGGTTGGCGGTAGCGATTGTACGGATATCAATAAAGCATTGGGCGCACCTGTTAATCATGAGTTCTTACACTGGAAGTTATCCTATGCGGTAAAAGAATTACAAGAAAACGGATTTGAAGTTATAGAGGCAAAAGAAGAATTTCCGGTGCAGCGCTTTTATGATATTGGCGCTCTCCTTTACTACTTAAAAGCAATACCATGGCAGATTCCTGATTATAAGCACGACAACTATATTCATCAACTTTATAAGATTCATCAGTGCATTCAATCAAACGGGTATTTTGATGTAAAGCAAGATCGGTTTATAGTGAAGGCAATAGTTTCACGATAATCACTCGTTAAAAAGCAAAAAAAGCTGGCTCTTCTAATTATAAGTAGTTCCGTTTCCGTGGAGAAACACTGCAAGTGGTATATGAATTAGCATACCTTTTAGCACGGTAAATCGCATGGTTGTTTTTGTTGATTTATCATCCTTTTATAAGATAATAACAATAAAATAGCATAGCAAATAGCACCCCGAATAACGACTTGACAGTGAATATTGTCATCGTGCGAGTTAGGGTGCTATTTTACTTGTTATTTGAGATGTGATTTTATACTATTCCAAGAAAACTCAAGGATTTATAACATTATGAGGTAAAATATACTTAAAGATTATGAAAATTCAGTTCTTCAATTAACGGGGCAGGTTAGCTTAAAAAATCTATATAATTATGGATTTGCAAGAAGTCGGTGTTAATGGATAATAAAGAGTTCTTTATATAAAAAAAGTAGGGTGAAGTCAATGATAGGAATAAGTATAGCGACGAAGTGGGAATATGAAGCGACATTGGAATACTTTAGCATAAAAGATAACGAACGTTTCGGTTATCCTTATGGCGAGTATTTCATGAGAACAATTAATGATACTGAGCTTGTTTTTTATAGTACCGGTGTAAGAAAAGTAAATGGTGTTGGTGGTAATCAGTATATGATTTCTAAATTTAATTTAACTAAAGTAATCGTTGCTGGAACATGTGCAGGAATAGATGATAAGTTCAGTAATTTGGATATTTTTGTACCCGATAAAGCCGTTCAATATGATTGCACAGTAAAAGAAATTGAGCCTTTTATTAAACAATCCTTCATAGTCGATATTGAACTATCAAAATATGGAAATGATATTTATACCGGAACAATTGGCACCGCTGATAAAGCAGTAGTTCTGTGGAAGGACTATTTAGAACTTAAAGAAAATAAAATAATAATAGCCGATACAGAAGCGGGTGCAATTGCTTATATCTGTAAGAAGAATGATGTTGAGTGCATTATTATAAAAGGAATATCTGATTTTCCAACAGAAGAAAGTAACTCTGATAAATTCGAATCGAACATTGAACAAATTAATATTTATTTAGAAAACACCCCCAAAGTTATGAACAAAATATTTGGCGAATATTTAAAGAGATTTATTTAAATAAATTTGAAGTAAATAGAAAGATTGTGATTGTTGATGAAACTTTTCTTTTAATGGAGTCTCCTTTGTTCTACTTTCAATAGCAAGATTGTGAAAAAATGTACTTATACTAACAGGGCTTTAATTGAATAAGAACTACACATTTAATAACAAAAAGCTTGGGATATCCCAAGCTTTTTTGGTGTGTTAATTGTATTGTTAGTTCGCTTGCTATTTATGTTGCGAAAACGACTGTTATTTGGACTGCGATTTTAAGTTTTCTCCACGTTATCGGAACTACTTATTCTACTTAGAGCCAGCTTAAAAATAAATATTGAACCTTACTTGTCCACACTCGTTACTTTCCAGCCTTTTTGATCAACCCACTCAAGGTTTACGGTATATCTTTCACCAGGCTTGCCGTCCGGACTAACTTCTGCGATTGATTTTTGTGGTCCTCCGCCGTTTGCGATCTTCCAAACGGTCATGTTTTCATCAAGTCCAGTAGCAAGACGGATGGCTTTAAGCTTTTCGTTCCAATCTACGCTGCCTTCTTCGTAGCTAGATGTATGTGTTCCCGTTTGTGATGTTCCGATTGGCTCATTAATTTTGGGCTTATCGGCAGCTGCTTGCTGTTTCTTTTTCTCTTCTTCAGCTTTTTTTGCTTTCTCTTTTTTGTCAGCCTCTTTTTCAGGATCTATGCCAATCTCTTCTGATGGCTCTTGTTCCTCTGTAGCTGCTTGAGAAGATTTATCATCATCAGAACTCTTTTCATCATCTTTATAGGCATTCTCGTTGTCTGGCTGAAGCTTTACAACTTTATGTTTTGGTTCCTTGGTTTCTTTTTTCACTGGTTCTTCTTCTTCGTTGCCCATTAATAATGCGTCTTTCGGCAAAAACAATAAGGCTAAGAGTACTGCACCTAATGCACTGAACAGGACAACATTTCTTTTCTTTGTGCTTTTTTCTCTTTGTTTATATCTTCCCATCTATCCATCACTCCTTAAAATACCGTTCCCTTAATCAATGAAACAAAACAAAAGAACTCCAACATGAGGAGTTCTATCAAATAAGAATCTCTTTTGATCACTCAACAAATATTCGTAAAAAAGGAGTAAAAAGATGAGGGTATTAGAAGCTTTGTAAGAAATTGCTATAGAATGTCTTCTTTCTTTATAAATAAAATCTCTTCAATCATGGTTGCTATGTTGATCTCCACTCCAGGATGCTCGCTTTCCGCGGGGCGTGCGGCGAGCCCCCTAGGCGCTTTGCATCCTTAGTCTCACCTTCAAGGAAGTATTTGTGCTCCTGCGTCTACAAGCAAATCCTGAAGTGGCGTGTTCCTCGTTGCATGCCTTGCAAGAAGCATACTCAGGTGGATGGCACGCAGGAGTCTCGCACCTTCCGCTCCTATCAAAAAGTCAAAGAAGAGTATTCAACAAAAAATACCAAAAATGTTTACGAATACAGCGTTTTTAAAAGGATTGTATCATGAATAACGCTAATTATACAATTTCTGATACATATATTTTGTCACTTGTTCAACAAAAAAGACTGCCCTAAACAGGCAGCCAAAAAGCATTATTTAACCTCTAAAACAACGGCCATTTCTTTGCCGAATCTATCGCCGTTATCAACAAATCCCATACTAGCATATAGCTGATGTGCACCTAAGTTTTCTGGATGATAACCCACAACAATTCTTTTAACGTTAGGCAGCGTACTCATCTTATCAATCATAAGCTGTGCTGCGATTTTCCCTATCCCTTTTTGCTGGTAGTTCTTATCGATCATGATTCGATAAATCCAATACCCGCCAAGCTCTTCTTCAACCGTATTAAACATGAGAAATCCAACTGTTTTTCCTTCGAACTGAATAGCGTAAGGTTTTAACGTCGTCTCAAATTTAGATTGTGCTATTGAAACCGCATTGGGCTCAATATGACCTGTTTGATCTTTTGCTACTTCTAACGTGCAGCATTCATACCAGTTTTCTGCATTTAATTCTACGATCTCGACAAGTTTGTTATTCATAAGTACCCCTTAACTGTAAGCTCTTTAATCTTTGGCTATTAGAAGACGTTGATTTCCACTCCAGGATGCTCGCTTTCCGCGGGGCGTGCGGTGAGCCTCCTCGGCGCTATGTAGTAGCATTAAGAGTCTCACCTTCAAGGAAGTATTTGTGCTCCTGCGTCTACAAGCAAATCCTGAAGTGGCGTGTTCCTCGTCACATGCCTTGCAAGAAGCATATTCAGGTGGATGGCACGCAGGAGTCTCGCACCTTGCGTTCCAATCAACTATTCAACAATGTACATTTTAAAAAAACAGCCTAATTGTAATTATGTATCGTCTTAACAATACCATATATTCTGAAAAAAGAAGCGTATCACACAAAGAAAAAAAGTGCTTTCCCATCAATGAAAGCACTGCATTTCTACTATTTTTGGTTATGCGACTGACTTCTCTTGTTTTGCAGCTAATCGTTTCATGTCAAAACGTACTAGGATGGATACGATAAGCGCCACAACAAACAGACCTGAGAAGAATGACAAGCTGTTTGCGTATGATCCTGTTGTGTCTTTGATCCATGCTGCGAACAATGGACCAGCAAGGCCTGCTGCTGCCCATGCTGTTAAGATGTACCCGTGAATCGCACCTACCTGTTTCGTCCCAAAAAGATCACCGATGTATGCAGGGATTGAAGCAAATCCGCCTCCATAACATGTGTAAACGACAGCGAGCATCACTTGAAAAAGAATAGATGATGTTGTCTGCGGAAGCATGAAAAAGAGCGCAATCTGTAAAACAAAGAATGTCGTGTACGTGTTTGGACGCCCGATGTAATCCGAAATAGAAGCCCAGCCGATACGTCCGAATCCATTAAACAACCCGAGCACACCAACAAGGGCCGCAGCTTCTGCAGTCGAAAGACCAATACTTTCTTGTGCTAAAGGTTTTGCCGCTGAAAGAATGGCGATTCCGCACGTTACGTTTATAAAGAGCATGATCCACAAATAGTAGAAACGGCGTGTTTTTACAGCCTCGTTCGCTGTTAATTGCGAAAGGTCTTTCTTAATCTTCACCTTCCCGCTTTCTACGTTTTCTTTAAACCCTTCCGGCAGCCAGCCTTCTTCTGGTTTTTCTAAATAAAGCGAAGACAATGTCATGATGGCAAAATAAGCGATTCCTAAAATAAAAAACGTGTTAGCTACTCCAACGGACTTGATTAGTGCGTCCATAATTGGCGAGCTGATTGCAGCTGCAAATCCAAAGCCCATGATAGCCAATCCAGTCGCAAGTCCGCGACGGTCAGGGAACCATTTGATTAGTGTTGAGACCGGTGCTATGTATCCTACTCCAAGTCCGATTCCGCCAAGCACTCCATAAAAAATGTAGAGAAGCGGCAAAGAGCCAATATTAACGGCAAGCCCAGATCCCGCAATACCGATCCCAAAGAAAATCGCAGCCAGCATACCTGCTTTTTTCGGACCATGCTTCTCAACAAAATGCCCTAGAAATGCAGCTGACAATCCTAAGAAAAGAATAGCGATACTGAACGTCATCTGTACTTGTGATGCCGACCATCCAAATTTGTCGATCAATGGATTCGTGAAGTTGCTCCACGCATATACAGATCCAATTGAAATATGAATACCTACAGCTGACAATGCAATAAGCCAACGGTTTTTTGTCTTTCTCATTGTTAAAAATCCCCCCTATAAAAGTTAATTTAGTTAAGCATTATTTTCGGTTACACCTATTGCAGCAAAATAAAAAGGCAACATCCAAAAGAACTTATACGAAGATAAGTCTTTTAAGAATGTTGCCTAACATCTCTACATACTCGTGCAGAGAGATCATTCATCATTATTTTATAAAATAGAAAACGAGCAGATCATGCAAATTTTCCATTTCAAGTTTGCAATAGTTGTAAGCGCTTTTAATGTTATCAGATAGAACGACTAGTCGCAATATAATTTTTTGATTTTTTTGACAAAAGAGAAATAAAAAAACAGTACTGCTTTTTCACAGTACTGCTTCATTCTTATTTTTTGCCCTTGCTTTCAATTGAATACTTAACACCAGCAACCGTACCAATTCCGAGCAACGCATACTTCAATCCTTCTAATGTGGCACCTGGACTTGCTCCTCCTGATTCCCAAAAGGAATACAGAACACCTAACACGATAGCTACTATGGGGATATACTTATTTGAAACTCGTTCTGTTTGACGAATCGCATATAAAATCACAGCCAAACCAACATACGGTGAAAAATCTGCTGCTAAACTCGTAAAATCCATGGTCTTCACCCCGTTCAGCGTATTGTACTGCTTATTCACAATATATTTTTATGGTTTAAATAAAAGAACAGCAGCACAATAAAAAACAGCAGCACGATTATGTGATGCCTAGATTGATTAATGTTAGCTACATACTCTGCCCACCGTTAGATCGAACGGCCGATTTCCAACAGTTATTGTTTCAACCACTATGCCCATTGCAGCATCAATAACTGAGACAGTATTGGTATTACCATTTGATACGTATAACCTTGTACCTTCTGGAGTAAATGCTATACCTTCTTGAGGTCCATCACCAACCATAATAGTGTTAACCACCATATTATTGTAAGTGTCAATTACTGAAACGGTATCATCGGTATTATTTGTAACATATACAAGTGCTCCATCAGGAGATATGGTTATTCCGATTGGATTATTTAATGCAATAGAATCAATAACCATATTATTAGTTGTATCTATTTCAAATACTGTGTCACTTTGTAAATTTGTAACGTACGCTCGCAATCCGTCTGGGGTAAAAACTATAAATTGAGGGCCGTTGCCAGCGCCAAGGGTTATGGTGTTATCCACCATATTTGTTGAAGTATTAATTACTGATATGGTACTTTCGTTCGCATTTGCAACATAGGCTCTTGATCCATCTGGTGTAAAAGTTATGCCTTGGGGTCCGTCCCCGACAGTGATGGTAGCTATAACCTGATTATTAGCTGTATTAATGACTGAAACAGAATCCACATTGTTGTTTGAAACAAAAACCCTTGTACCACTTGGATTAACAGCCACCTCTACCGGTCCATCACCTACTGGAATTGTAGCTACAACCTGATTATTAGCTGTATTTATTACAGAAACCGAATCATTGCCTGCTGTAGACACATATACGCGTGTCCCATTTGGTGTAATATCGATTCCAGTTGGACGATCGCCCACTGGAATAGTTTCAATTACTGTGTTAGTGGCCGTATCAATTACTGACACGGTATCATCTTGATTATTTGCGACATACGAAAGTACACTGCATGTGAGTGCTGGACTACAGCCAACACCCATAACATCGCGACAGCTGAATACAATAATCCGACCATCAACGGATGCCTTTACACAATTTGTAGTTGAATCAAATGACATAAAAGAGACCGAAACAGGTGTTGAAGAACCCTTAAATAAAATCGTTAATGTTTGTAACGGTTGTATTTTTTTAAAAATACTACAAATACATGATTGATTTCCTTTGGAGGAGAAATTCATATTTAACCTCCTTTCTCACAATGAATATATAATCTAGTGTATGGTGGAGATTCTAATTTCGCTTGGACAATCACTCCCAAAAGCTACTTGTAATAACAAAAAGCATCACGATGTGATGCTTTGCTTTTAGTTCTAATCAGTTGAAGTGTGTGAGATGGTATTCTTGCAATCTCTAACAAGGTTTTCCACCAAATCCTTAGCAGATTGTTTTTTGCTTAATGCGGATGCTTGCCCTGCCCAAATAGAAACCATCTCTTTGTTTCCTTGCCGTGCTGCTTCTTTTCTAATGTCTGACGTTAATACGTGGTGGATCGGATAAGGAGGCAAGCCGGTTATGCTCTCTAAATTCATCATCATTTCATTCTTAAACCCTCGTGCGCTTTTTCCAGAGAATGCTTGGGTTATTTTTGTATCTGTATCCTTGCTTGTTAAAATGGCTGACTGATGAATTTCGCTTGCCCCACTTTCATAAACGGTTAAAAATGCCGTTCCGAGCTGTACCGCTGATGCTCCGAGCGAAAAAGCCGCAGCCAATCCTCTGCCGTCCATAATCCCTCCGGCTGCGATTACAGGACATTGAACAGCATCAACAATTTGTGGAACCAATGCCATCGTGCCGATCAACGCCTCGTCTTCAACATCCAGGAAAGTTCCTCTATGACCTCCCGCCTCACTTCCTTGTGCGACGATCATATCAACACCGTTTAATTCTAGTTCTTTCGCTTCTTTCACAGTTGTTGCTGTGGCGATCACCGTAATTCCGCTATCATGCAATTTTTCTATTAAACTTACAGAAGGTTTGTTGAAAGTAAAGCTTACAATCTTTACTCCCGCTTCTTTCACCACATTAAGCTGCTGTTCAAAGACATCCCTCATATCCGGTACAGAACTGACTTCCGGTATGCCAAGCTGTTTCCGGTACGAGTTCAAATATTTCTGCATGTTCAATATCTGTTGTTCGTTTTTTTCATAGACTTGTGGAAGAAAAAGATTCACCGCAAAGGGAGCAGTTGTTTGTTTCGTAATTTGTGAGAGTACGTTTCGTATATCTTTTGGTGACATATAGCCTGCTCCTAGCGTTCCAAGAGCACCGGCATTACTGACTGCTGCTACCAGCTCTGGGGTTGTCGGACCGCCCGCCATACCTGCCTGGATAATGGGGTATTTTATGTTTAGCATTTTACAGATCATATCTAGCTCTCCCTCCAAACGCTTTTTTTACATCATATCAAAAAGAAAGAGCTTTAGTCCGATTTGACCAAAGCTCCTTCCAAATTACACGGCAATCTTTCTGTTTTCAACCATTTCCTGGATCGCTTCCTCACTCTTGCCTTCATCAAATTCATTCTCGCTCTTTGAAACTACGATTGTTGCAATTCCGTTTCCGATCAGGTTAACGATGGCACGCGCTTCACTCATAAAACGGTCAACACCTAAGAGAAGTGCTAACCCCTCAACCGGAATAACCTGCATCGCAGTCAGCGTTGAAGCGAGTACGATGAATCCGCCCCCTGTAACAGCAGCAGCACCTTTAGAAGTGAGCATCAGCACTGCGATGATCGTAATCTGCTGAGTCAAACTAAGATCAATGCCGAACACCTGTGCCAAGAAGACAACAGCCATTGAGAGATAGATGGATGTTCCATCAAGGTTAAACGAATATCCAGTTGGAATGACAAGACCAACCACTGACTTTGAGCAGCCGAACTTTTCCATCTTGTTCATCATTCTTGGCAGAACGGATTCTGAAGAGCTTGTCCCCAAAACGATCAGAAGCTCGTCTTTTATAAACTTCAAATACTTCCACAGACTAAAGCCATACATCTTACAGATCAGATTCAATACGATAAAAACAAAACAGAACATCGTGGTGTAGACTGCTATCATAAGTTTTCCGAGTGGAACGAGCGACTCAAGACCGTAATTCCCGATTGTAAAAGCCATCGCACCGAAGGCACCAAGTGGCGCGGCTTTCATGATGTAGCCGACGATTTTGAAAAAGACGTTGAGTAGCTTATCAAAGAACTCAATAATGATTTTTCCTTTGTCTCCGAGTGCCGTAAGCCCTACACCGAACAGGATAGAGAAAAACAGTACTTGAAGGATATCACCTTTTGCAAAAGCGTCAACCATGTTGCTTGGAACGATATGTGTGACGAACTCGATCCAGTCGATTTTTCCTCCGCCCTCAGAGGTATATTGTGATACATCTCCTTTTTCAAGCTTATCAAAATCCAGTCCAGCACCTGGCTTTAACACGTTAACAACGATCAAACCAATGACTAGGGCAAGTGTTGTTACAACTTCAAAATAGATAAAAGCTTTTCCTCCGACCTTTCCTACTTTCTTCATGTCTCCCATCTTAGCGATTCCGAGTACGATCGTTAAAAAGATAATCGGGGCAATGACCATTTTAACAGCGTTGATGAATGTATCACCAACAGGCTTCATCTGCTTTCCGACTTCGGGCCAAATCAATCCAACAAGCACACCAACTGCAATGGCAGTTAATACTTGAAACGTTAAGTGCTTAAATAACTTCTTCATGTTTGTTCTTCTCCTTTCATGGTAATTGACTGGGGTCTGTCCCCGGGACAGACCCCAGTCAATTCATACACAATTTCATACAAAAAAAGCGCTATCAACATTTGTAATGTAATGATAACGCTTTCAATCTTTTGTTAGAATATTATGAACTTATTGGACGTTTTGGTCTTTTTGGTCTCTGATTTATCCCTTAACGATCTTGTACATCAAAACATCATCGACGTATTCATTATCACTGAATTTAAATTCCTTTACTTTACGTCCTTCCTCAACAAAACCAAGCTTCTTATATAGTTCAATTGCTCTTGTGTTTGTCGAGAATGTACCTAACGTAACTTTTTCGATAAGGGGATGCTGTTCTGCCCACCGCAGCAACTCGTGGATCAACAGCTTGCCAATTCCTTTATTTCTGTATTCTTTTTGGATCATAATCGCGAATGAACCCGTGTGGTGCATTCTCTTTCGCTCTTGTGATTTGAAGACGATCCAACCTGCTACTTCACCTTCAACTTCTGCTACAAACATGGTCTCTCTTTCGTGCTCCATAATCTTTTGAATCCATTCTTGATGCTCTTCAGTTGTTTTATTAAACTCTTCTGAAACTGCAATAAAGTAATCTCTTTCTTCAACGACTTCACGTTGAATCGATAAAACAGCTTCGGCATCTTCAATACGAACCTCTCGAAGTTCAGCTTTCTGTACTTTTATTACAGACACTCATCTAACCCCCTATCATGGATTCCACACAATAGTAAATAATATCCTTTTTGAATCTAATTAACGAGTAAAAGGATAGTTATTTTATTACTTTTTTTTTAATAAATACCGATTTACCGGTCTGCCGATGGTTCCGTACTGAATGTCCATCTGGATGCTGCCGTTTTTCACGAGATAATCAAGGTATCTGCGTGCCGTTACCCTGGCGATCCCCACACCTTCTGCCACTTCCTCAGCAGATTTCGCTTTCGTTTGAATCTTTAGAAAAGCTTCGATCTGTTTTAGTGTAAGTTCATTTAATCCCTTCGGAAGCTCAGGAGTATTAATTACTTCCCTTTTTTCCGAGTAGAATAGGTTATCGAGATCTTTTTGGGTAACTGATCCTGAGGGTGAAATGGTTGCATGAAAGTCTTTGTATTTATCAAGCGCTTTTTTTATCCGCTCAAAATTAAACGGTTTGATGATATAGTCAAAAGCACCGTTTTGCAGCATAGACCGTATGGTGTCTAGATCGTTTGCAGCTGTAATGACAATCACATCGACTTGAATTTCTTCCGTTCTGATACGCTGAAGAGTTTTCACACCATCTTGCCCAGGCATATAAATATCGAGAACAACAAGATCAGGTTTTAGTTTCCTTATTTGTTCCATTCCCTCTGTCCCGTTGGAAGCACACGAAATTACTTTGAATCCTTTTACTTTTTCGATAAATGCCTTGTTGATCTCCTGGACCATGGGATCATCCTCTATTAGTAATACCTTTAATTCACTCACACGTCTTCACCCCTGTCTTCCATCGGAAACGTAATGACGAAACTTGTACCTTGATTTTCATGAGAAGTAACCTCAATTTCTCCTTTTCCTTTTTCAACGATCTGATGTATTAAATAAAGGCCAATACCTGAACCGTTCTCGCCTTTAGTCGTGTATCCTCTTTCGAATATATGCTTTTTAATGTCTTCAGTCATACCAGAGCCGTTATCCTCCACCAACATCGCACATACTTCAGAATCCTGCTCAATGCTAACGTCTATCCTTGCGTCTGGAAATCCTTCTAATGAATCAAACGCATTTTCAATTAAGTTGCCTAAAATCATTACAAAATCGTGCTGATCGAGATGAACCGGAAAATCTTCAAGGCGGCTTTCACTGTCGATAACAACCTTTATCCCCAGTTCTTTTCCACGGCCCACTTTGCTTAATAAAAGCCCTGCTAAACTTTCATTTTTAATTCTTTGATTCAGGAAACGAGTAAGTGTTCCTGTTTCTTCTGACACTTGAAAAACGTATTGCATCGCTTTTTTTATTTTTCCGAGCTGAAGAAGCCCGGCGATCGTATGGAGTTTGTTCATATGTTCATGATTTTGAACCCTTAGTGCTTCAACAAAAGCTTTTACGCCTGTTAGTTCTTCTGCCATTTTAGCAACTTCCGTACGATCCTGGAAAATGGCTACGGCACCGACAATCTGGTCGTTGACTTTAATCGGAACGCGGTTACTCATGATGACTTTCCCGCTCACTCTAATCTCCTGGTTATAGACAGGTCTGCTCAGCTCGATGATTTCCGGTAATCGTGTATCCGGAATCACTTCTCGGATCGGTTTACCAATTACATCCCCAGAGACATTAAAAATACGTTTTGCTTTTTCATTAAAGATAGAGATATGCTCCTGATTATCGATTGCAATAACCCCTTCATGCATCGAATGGAAGGTAGCTGTCCGTTCTTCCAACATACGGACGATTTCATGCGGTTCCAGATAAAACATCTGCTGCTTCAGATGCCGTGCAAGCAGCCACGAACCAATGATTCCAAAAGATAGCACAAGTAAAAGAATTAAAGTCATCTCGTCTGTCAGATCATGGAATACTTCATTAAACCCGGGTATGACATGACCAACCGCTACAACTCCGATCTGCTCCAGGTTTTCATTTTTGATTGGAACAAAAGCTCTTACGGCTGTCCCCATTTCCCCTTTTGCTTTGGAGATAAATGTATGGTCTGCAAATGCGGCACTCTCGTCTTTTCCTTCCGATTTAGTGCCTAGCATTTCTTTCACTGGATGAGAATAACGTACACCATCCATATTCATGACAACAATGTAATCCGCTTCATTAATCACTCGTATTTTCTCAACGACTGGTTCTATTGTTTTCCAGCCTTCATTTTCTTGGATGTGGGCTTTCACCTCTGGAAGCTGTGCAACAGTTCTAGATGTTATCATCGCTCGTTTGCCGAGTTCTTCTTCCTGTATATCTAGAATCTTACCGATGATTACGACACCTCCAATAAGGATGGCATAAAGTACGATGCCAAATGTGAGTATCATGATTTTTGTCCGAATAGGCAGTCGTTTCATCGTCATAGCCAAGCTTCCTCCCTTAATCTTGTCCCTATTGTATCATTACAGTCCGCATATGTTAGACTATTTAAAAAATGACGGATTCGGGGTTTTATTAGGATGAAAGCATTCTTAAGTATTGCGTTCTTATTATTTGCTGGCCTGGCTGTATCGATCTGGATTGGTTTTCATACGAAGTTCTCTGAGAACTCCCTTCCATTTGACGATGACCAAAAAGGGATTAAAGAGCAAATCGTGATAAAGTTCAGCCATGTTGTTGCCGAGAATACACCTAAAGGACTGGCCGCTCAGCGTTTTGCAAAACTAGTAGATCAAAAATCGGATGGACGGATAAAAGTCGAGGTGATTCCGAACGGCGGCCTGTATTCAGATCAGGAAGAACTAGAAGCCTTGGAGTACGGTGATATACAGATGATCGCCCCTGCCACTACGAAACTGAGTACGTTCTCTCCTAAATTTCAGGTGCTGGACCTCCCGTATGCGATGCCAACCCGAGAAAGCATCATACAGGTATTGAACGGTGATATTGGAAAAACGCTGCTTCAGTCTATAGAAAAAGGAAACATGAAAGGGCTCACTTTTTGGACAAACGGCTTTAAACAGATTACAACGAATGATGGACCTGTTAAACAGCCTTCCGATTTAAAAGGACAAACCCTTCGCATCATGCCAAGTCCCGTTTTAGAGAAACAGTTTCAAGGCGTGAATGCCAAAGCTGTTGGATTAGACTTTAACGAGACTTACAGACTGCTAGAATCCGGTGAATTGAATGGCGAAGAGAACACGATTTCCAACATTTATTCAAAGAAGTTCTTTGACGTTCAAAGCCACTTAACGATCAGCAACCATGGATTTTTAGGGTATACAGTCATCATGAACAAGGATTTTTGGAAGAAGCTTTCAGAAGAGCAGCAGAAGATCATCAATGAGTCTTTGAAAGAAACAACGCAGTGGAACCAGACTCAATCGTTTGATATGAATGAAGAACAGCTACGCTCGATCCAAAAGCAATCAGGCATTGAAATCTATCACCTGACTGATGAAGAAAAAAGGAAATGGGCGGAACATTGGGAGCCGGTTTGGAAAGAGTTTGAAGAAGAAATTGGAACAGAACTCATGAGAAAGATGAAGAATGCGCGAAAAGAACATAGTGATTTTTGAGCTGAAAATCAAATTGGAGTTGGCTTATCAGTTTTGGTCAGCTCCTCTTTCTTTTTTACGGTACGTGTTCTTTTATTTATTACACGTTCGCTCAAAAACGGTTAGTTTTCGCTCAGGATCGTTGAGTTTCGCTCAAAATCGGTCCCGTTTCGCTCAAGATAACCGAGTTTCGCCTAGAAATCATCTTTTCAAAAGAAAAAGCTAGCCAAAAAGTCTTTTATTTTCGTTCAGCACACTTATTTCACCTAGTCATATTGCTCATAACACATTTTTGACAAATACAGCGGTTTTTTTCTGTAGTTTTTTCCAGCAAATTTGATGAAATAGATACTGTCATACACCAGCAGGATTCAGGTTTTTCCCCGTTTGAAATTGCGCATTTATTATCCCCGTTACATAAAGGACATCGTTTATTGTCTGTTAATTCATCTTCTCCGATTTCCATCTATTCTACCTCCTAATCATTCCACCTTTTGAATGTAACTCAAATTTTATCATGATGCTATTTCCACTTTGTAAAGGTACTGTCTGACCGTACTAACTTTCTTTCTTACTGTATTTTGTTTCGATAGGCCATTCTAACTGCATTCCACTTCTAAATAGTTCGTTCCTTAGTAACTAGGTTGATAATTTACAAGTCTGTAAAATGAAGTTAATAGATTGATTGTAAAATAAAAGCAGATTTACCAGCGTGAGTAGAAAATAAAATGATGGAGGCGTTGATGATGAGAAGAAATGGAAACAAGAAGTTCCTTTCACTTTTCTCAGTGGTCATTGCTTTAGTAATCAGTACACTAGCATTCATTCCAACACTTCAAGCTGCCGGTGACGGTTCCTGGACAAGTCCATATTCTGTTTCTCAAGCGATAGCCAATCAAAACAACAGCCTAAAAACGGTACAGGGCTATGTTGTCGGGCAGCCTACAGCTACTAATACTGTTGTAACAAGCAACTATCCAAACGACTACGCACTCGCGTTAGCAGACAGTGTATTGGAAACAAACACTGCCAACATGATATATGTACAAATTCCTTCTTCTTTCCGTTCGGAATTCGGCTTACAATCCAATTCTGATTTAAAAGGACAATCTATTAAAGTTACCGGGAATTTAACGGCTTATTTTTCACACGCTGGTTTAAAGAACGCAACCGCGATGGAAAAATCATCAGGCACTGATCCTGGTGATCCCGGAGATCCTGGAGACCCGACAGATCCGCCAGCTTATGACGATTCTTATTATGATTCAGCTAGAGGAAAAACAGGTGCAGCATTAAAAACAGCTCTTCACAACATCATCGACGACCACACTGAACTTTCTTATTCTGAGGTTTGGGAAGCATTAAAAGAGACCGATGAAGACCCAAACAACAGCAGCAACGTGATCTTGTTATACACAGGCCGTTCTCAAAGCAAAACAACGAACGGAGGCAATGTGAACGACTGGAACCGCGAACACGTTTGGGCAAAATCTCATGGCGATTTCGGAACGACCATGGGACCAGGAACAGACATTCACCACCTGCGTCCGACCGATGTAACGGTTAACAGTTCAAGAAGCAACCTTGATTTTGACAATGGAGGCACACAGCATTCTGAAGCATTAGGAAACTATTATGACAGTGATTCGTGGGAACCTAGAGATGCAGTAAAAGGTGATGTTGCACGAATGCTGTTCTACATGGCAGTACGTTATGAAGGTGACGTTAGTGATGAGCCACAGCTGGAACTTAACAACAACGTAAACAACGGATCTGCTCCTTATCATGGGAAAATGTCTGTGCTGCTGCAATGGCACCTGGAAGATCCAGTAGACAATTCGGAGCGCAACCGAAATAACATTATCTATAATGACTATCAGCACAATCGAAATCCGTTCATTGACCATCCGGAATGGGTTGAGGAGATCTGGTAAATGAAAAAGGCAGCGAGAAATCGCTGTCTTTTTTATCCTATCAATCCAACAATCTACATAAACATCTCAAAATAAATAAGACAGATTCCACAAGCGGCCCATGACACCATCGCAAATACGGTAACAATCATGTTTTCAGACCAACCATACTTTATCCCGTAATGATAATGAATAGGCGTAAAGCGGAACAGTTTCTTTTTCGTCCGTTTAAAATAAGCTACTTGGATGATAACCGATAGCTGTTCGGCAAGATAGATGATAAATAGGATCGGAATCAAGATTTCTACGTTTTCAATGATTGCGAGAAATGACAACGTCCCTCCTATCGCTAAAGAGCCTGTATCCCCCATAAACGCTTTTGCCGGATATAAGTTATAGATCAAGAAACCAAGAATAGTTGCAATCATCACCAGACAAAACACTTTCACTTCTGTATTCTCACTAATGACAAAGAAAAAGAAGTATGTAGGAATCGCTACCATGCCCAGAAGCCCGTCCATTCCATCGGTAAAATTGATCGCGTTTGCGGTACCCACGATAAACAAGGTGATAATCACAAGGTAAGGAATGTACGGCAACAAGATGTGATATGACTCAGTCACGCGGATGCTTGTATCAATGTTGAACAAATCGATCCCAATATATAAAAGCAGAATCGTAAATCCAAATTGAAAGATTAGCTTTGTTTTCCCTGACACCCCGCCTGGATCTTGTTTAGACGCTTTCCAAAAATCATCTAGAAAACCGATAAAACTAAAAAGGACAAAAGTTCCTACAAGGAAAATCATGATAGGACTTGTGTAATAAAACAAAGCGACTATGATGCCAACAAAGAATACACTTCCTGCCATAAGGGGGGTACCCTTCTTTTCTTGGTGATCAGCAGGAAGTTCCACCCGAATAGGCTGGGTCAGCTTTAATCTTTTAAGAGTAAAAATCAATACAGGAGCTAAAAGAACCGTTAATAAAAACGTGATGAATGCAGGGGTTAACTGTACAAGCACGTGTAATCTCCTTTCAAGTCCGTCACGTATATAAAATTCGATAAAAGGCAAAATGTTCCTTCATTTTTAAAAATAAGGGGTCTGTCCCGGGACAGACCCCAAACAATTCTGACAATTCTAGGACCATGTACTGTGGGTCTTATGAGTGATGGACAGCGCTTTTCTGGATTGATACTGTAATAAAGTGTAAGAATTTTCAGAATAAGGAGATGTGCATATGAAAGGAAAACGCGTTTTAGTTTGTACGATGCTAAGTACAGCCATGCTGCTATCAAGTGTAACCCCTGCCATTTTTGCCGAAGATTCTTCAATAAATCAACAAGTTCTTCCTGGTGACTGGAACCTCCCAGTTCAGTCTTCTGCTGTTCTTCACCCGGGAACTCCTGAGAGTGCTTCACTCAAAAGAGAGCCGCTTCAAAAGATCGATTCTTTCATAGAAAGTGAGATGGAGAAACGAACGATGCCCGGTGCTGTTGTTCTCGTCGCGCGCAGCGGAAGCATTGCAAAACATGATGCCTACGGCTATTCCGCTCGCTATACAGATGATCATTTCACAGAGATGGACAACCCGGTTGAGATGAAAAAGGAGACGATTTTTGATATCGCCTCAATCTCCAAGTTATTCACCACAACTGCAGCCATGCAGCTGTATGAACAAGGAAAGTTTGATTTGGACGATCCTGTTGGAAAATACATTCCTGAATTCAATGAGAACGGCAAAGAAAACGTGACGATCAGGCAGATCATGACGCATACCTCTGGTTTCACGGCATGGATCCCCCTTTATAACATGGGAACGAACCGTGAAGACAGACTGCAGATTGCTTTAAAGTACCAGTTGAAAAATCAGCCTGGCACTACCTATACATACAGTGACCTGAACTTAATCACACTTGGTGTTTTAGTAGAAAGACTGTCCGGTCAAAGACTTGATGAGTTTGTAAAAGGAAACATCACCGAGCCGCTCGGAATGAAGGATACGATGTATAATCCTCCAGCTTCCCTTCGTGATCGTGTCGCAGCTACCGAATATCAGCCAAACATAGGACGCGGCATGGTTTGGGGCAGTGTTCATGATGAAAACGCATGGAGTCTTGACGGTGTAGCCGGTCATGCTGGTGTTTTCTCAACCGCAAAAGACCTTGCAATTTTTGGTCACATGATTTTACAAAAAGGAAAATATGGTTCGACTCAAATACTCCAACCGGAGACAGTGCGACTATTAACTGAAAACCAGCTTCCTCAGTTCCCTAGCAACTCACACGGGCTCGGATGGGAGTTGAATCAAGGCTGGTACATGGACTCACTATCTAACGAAGAAACACTTGGTCATACCGGATATACTGGTACATCCATGGTCGTTTCACCAAAAAATCAGATGATCGTTTTAACATTAACGAACCGTGTGCACCCTTCCCGTGCAACAGTTTCAATGAATCCGATCAGACGGCAAGTTGCTCAATACGCTGGTGACTCCATTTCCGTCCCAATGAAGCAAAAAGATAATGCTTGGTTTGCAGGGTATGGCGATAAACTTGCAAAGAATTTAACTTTTAAACTTGAAGATAGCCAAAATACACTTCACTTCCAAAATTGGTTCAGTATCGAGACCGGAAGTGACAAAGGACTGGTCCAAGTTTCAGAAGATGGCGAAACATGGACAGACTTGCCTGAAGTATACACCGGTAAGGATGAAAAATGGTCTCACGAAAAAGCAGAACTTCCTGATGGAACGCAATTCGTCCGTTTCCTCTATCAGACGGATGGTTCAGTAAACGGCAGAGGCTGGTATGTGGATGATGTGTACTCTACTGACTCAGATGGCAAGAAAGAAAGAGTGGAAGTATTTGATAACCAGTGGGAAAAGCGCAATTGGTAAAAAGCATGAAGCAGTCCTGCTCTCTGTAAGCAGGACTGCTTTATTTTTTTGAAGGATTAAGTCATTTATTACCGAAATATGTTGTTAGAAAATTAAGGAGGAATAACGATGAGCGAATCATTAATCCATGAGATGCATTACTTTAGGATACCTGTCATTGACCTTCAAGAGTCAATAACATGGTACACGGAATGTTTAGGATTTCAATTAAGGCACAGCGATGAAAAACTTGCTGTTATAGAACTGAAGTCTGGACCTCTGCTTATTTTAGTAAAGGGTGATCACGATTCCAGAGGGCATTTTACCATAAATGGACAGGCTGAATTTTCAATAGGATTTACAACTTCAAATATCAATAAGCTGCATACCTATTTAACAAATCAAAATGTAAAAGTAGATGATATTCAAGAAGACAACGGGCACAGTTATTTCCATTTCACTGATCCTAGCGGAAATAAATTGCAGGTGCATAACTAAATCTTAAAAAGCAGTTATGCCAATAGCAGGACTGCTTTATTAGTGACTTTCTTTATACTCCTTTTGCAAACTGTATACATGCTGGATCATTTTATATGCCATAGCAAACTGATCCTGTAGTTCTGCAGGCAAACTTTCAATCTCAACTGGTCCGTTACTTGTGTTGATCTCGGCATTTTTATAAAAACTCTCTGAAAAATTTTAAAAAGCTGAGGATTCATCCTCAGCTCACCACTTAATGTATAATCCTCTCCGGTCTCGTATACACGTTCATCGAGTCACCCCTGATAAACCCAACCGTCGTAATTCCAAGCTCTTCTGCCGACTGCAGGGCGAATTCGGTAGGTGCGGATTTAGACAGCACGATTTCACAGCCGATCTTTGCTACCTTCAACAAAATTTCTGACGAAATCCTTCCGCTGAATACGAGGATCTTGTCCCCTATGAAAATATTATTCTTCAAGCAATACCCGTAGATTTTATCAAGAGCATTGTGGCGTCCAATATCCATCCGGCTCAGGACAATTCCGTTCACATCACATAGCGCTGCATTATGAACACCGCCTGTTTCTTTAAAAACACCAGCTGTCCCCTGCATCTCTTTCATCAACCTGAAACAATCTTCCGGCGTTACTCTCACCCGGACTTCGTTCATACTCTTTGCCGTAAGCGCATCGTTCGCGAACACAAAACCTTGCCGGCTCATCCCGCAGCACGAAGTTATATACCTTTTATTCTGCAGATTTTGATAGAGAGGGTTCAATTTATCCGTCTTTACATGAACGTAGCTTCCGTCCTCTTGCACCCAGATGTCTTTAATATCTTCATAGTTTCGTATGATTCCTTCTGAAGCGAGGTAACCGACAACCATGTCTTCTATGTACTCAGGGCTGCAAACCATCGTTACGAATTCTTCTCCATTGATCTTGATCGTCACAGGGAGTTCGGTTACTATGGTATCTTCAACTTGTAACGCCTCGCCATTATTAAATTGAAGAATTTCCCGCTTTGTCACAACAGGTTTCATGAAGTGCCCTCCCTTCATCAAGCGATTGGTTTATCAAAAACGAACACGGAGACCGCCATGTCCTCATCTACTTTAAAATCGGAGAACAAATAGACAAACTTGGCACCCGTCACATCTTCTAACCCTTCTGGCGGTGCTTTTGCATACACGTCTTGGATAAGACGGGTTCTAGCCGCATGCACCATTTCTTTGCCTTCAGCCGTGCGAGCAATAAATTTTTCCGTTGGCGTTAAGTTGCCATACATGGTTGAGATCGCCATGTTTTCAACAAAGACCGTATGAATTTTCTCAGGTCCCTTTCCTAACAGATTCTTGCGCAGCTTTCGGATAATATCGTTAAAGTCATGTACCTTTTTAGACATTTAAACCATCACCACTGTTTCTCCATTTTTTACTAATCATACATGATGTACTTACTTTTCGCACGTGAAAAATTCTAAGCTACTCTCTTCACTAGTTTCGAAGATTTATTGTTCTTTTTCATTGTAAACGCTATAATAAGAGAAGAAAGTTGGAAGAAGAAATAGTAGCCACTGTTTTTCTTCCCTCTTACCTAATTACATAAGATGTTGGATTGGCTCAATAGTAAGAGTCTGCTATTAAACTATTCCACCATGATACACATTTTCTGATTTCTTATAGAATCTGTGCTTTCGTGGTGGATTTTTTTGTACTTTATAAAGGAAAGGAAGGTTTCACATGGACAAAATGATTCAAATCAAGATCGATGGGAAAATGTATGGAGCCCCATCTGGTACGTCTATTCTTGATATCATCAACAAAAATGAAATGTCTCATCCTCAAATATGCTACACGCCTCAAGTGGATCCGATCGAGACGTGTGATACTTGTATCGTTGAGGTGGATGGCAAACTGATGCGCTCATGTTCTACGATGGCACTTGACGGTATGAACATCGAACGTTCATCCTCCCGTGCGAAGGATGCACAAAATCAAGCGATGGACAGACTTCTTGAAAACCACCTTCTTTATTGTACGGTATGTGATAACAACAACGGAAACTGCAAGCTGCATAATACTGCTGAACTGATGGAGATCGAGCATCAGTCTATTCCTTATTCTCCAAAAGAGGAGCCGGTGGATATCGATATGTCTCACCCGTTTTACCGGTATGATGCGAACCAATGTATCACATGCGGACAGTGCGTTGAAGTGTGTCAGAACCTTCAGGTGAACGAAACGCTTTCAATCGATTGGGAGCGTGAACGCCCGCGCGTTATTTGGGATGCAGGATCAAGTATCGATGAATCCTCATGTGTAGGCTGCGGACAGTGTGTAACAGTTTGTCCGTGCAACGCCCTCATGGAAAAATCCATGCTTGGAGAAGCTGGTTTCATGACTGGATTAAAGGAAGATCTTCTTGAGCCGATGGTCGAGCTTGTAAAGGAAGTTGAGCCTGGCTACAGCGGTATTTTTGCCGTATCTGAAGTGGAAGCCGCAATGCGTGAAACACGTACGAAAAAGACGAAAACCGTTTGTACCTTCTGCGGTGTCGGCTGTTCGTTCGAAGTATGGACGAAAGGCAGAAAAATTTTAAAAGTGGAACCGAGTGAAGGTCCAGTGAACGCTATTTCCACTTGTGTAAAAGGAAAGTTCGGCTGGGACTTCGTGAACAGTGAAGAACGTCTTACTACCCCACTGATCCGTAAAGACGGTGTATTCGTGGAATCTACGTGGGATGAAGCGCTAAGTCTCATTGCAAACAAGATGAGTTCCATAAAAGAACAATATGGCAGCAACGCACTTGGGTTCGTGTCGTCATCTAAAATTACGAACGAAGAGAACTACTTGATGCAGAAGCTTGCCCGCCAAGTATTTGGAACAAACAACGTGGATAACTGCTCCCGTTATTGTCAGTCCCCTGCAACTGACGGCTTGTTCCGTACGGTTGGTATGGGTGGTGACGCAGGAACAATTCAAGATATCGCACAAGCTGGCCTTGTTATCGTAGTCGGTGCCAACCCGACAGAAGGACATCCCGTACTCGCGACTCGCGTGAAACGTGCGCACAAGCTTCACGGTCAAAAACTGATTGTCGCTGACCTTCGCAAACACGAACTGGCTGAGCGTTCTGATATCTTCATGAGTCCGAAGCAAGGAACAGACCAAGTGTGGCTAATGGCGGTTACGAAATATATAATCGATCAAGGCTGGCACGATCAGACGTTTATCGATGAGAATGTTCATTACCTCGATGAGTTTAAAGAAGTCTTGGAAACGTACACGCTCGAGTACGCTGAAGAGATTACGGGGCTATCTCAAGAGATGATGATCGATGTGGCGAAAATGATCCGTGACGCGGATGGCACATGCGTCCTCTGGGGCATGGGTGTTACGCAAAACACAGGAGGAAGCGATACGTCTGCTGCGATTTCGAATCTCCTTTTAGCAACAGGAAACTATCGTCGTCCTGGTGCCGGCGCTTATCCGCTTCGTGGACATAACAACGTTCAAGGTGCTTGTGACATGGGAACTCTTCCGGCATGGCTGCCTGGTTACCAGCATATTACCGATGATTTTGCCCGTGCAAAGTTTGAAAAAGCGTATGGTGTCACGATCGACAGCAAGCCTGGTAAAGATAACATCCAAATGGTCGAAGGAATTGGCAAGGGTGAGATCAAAGCGATGTACTTGATCGGTGAAGACATGGCATTAGTTGATTCCAACTCAAACCATGTCCATGATATGCTTTCACAGCTTGATTTCTTTGTCGTTCAAGATATTTTCTTATCGAAGACGGCTCAATACGCCGATGTGATTTTACCAGCTGCTCCTTCACTAGAAAAAGAAGGAACGTTCACGAATACTGAACGCCGTGTTCAGCGTTTGTATCAAGCACTTCCTACAACTGGCGGTTCTCGTCCGGACTGGGAGATCATCCAGGCGATCGCCATCCGTATGGGGGCAGACTGGAACTATAGTCATCCTGGCGAAATTTTTGAGGAAATGGCATCACTTGCTCCGTTGTTCGGTGAAGCAAATTATAAGGTTCTTGAAGGCTGGGGCAGCTTCCTTTGGGGAGATCTTAGCGGAAGAAGTACACCCCTTCTTTACACGGAAGGCTTTAACTTCCCTGATAAAAAAGCCCGCTTTGCTCTGTCTGATTGGATGCATCCAGCAGAGTTTCCTGAGGAATTTGACCTGCACATCAACAACGGACGCATGCTTGAACACTTCCATGAAGGAAACCTGACGAACAAATCGAAAGGGATTCAGCATAAAGTGCCCGATGTATTTGTTGAAGTGTCACCAGCCCTTGCTGAAGAACGCGGTGTAATCGACGGATCTGTTGTTCGCTTGATTTCTCCGTTTGGAGCCGTTAAGCTGAATGCACTTGTAACAGATCGGGTTAAGAATAACGAGCTGTTTCTACCGATGAACTCTATTGATAACGAGACAGCAATCAACTTTTTAACAGGTCCAGCGGTTGATCACCGAACACATACACCTGCTTATAAACAAACAAAAGTAAGGATGGAAATCATCAGCCGTGAAGGTGAAGTGAAGCTTCCTGGCAATAACCCTAGAAACAAGAAACGCTATCCTCAAAAAGGCGTAGAGGTGCAGCGTAAATGGAACCGTCCAGGCTATGTCCATCTGACGGATAAAGTGTAGGGGGCTTAATTATAATGGCACAACCGATTACAGTCATTAAGAAGAATGTAAAAACCGAAGAACAGATTCAGCAGGAAAAATTGGCTGAACTGCAAAAAGCATTAGTTGAAAAAGATGCTGCATTAACAAAGGCTCTCGATTTTATAGGTGAACTTGATAAAATCGGTGCATTGGAAGCAGCCAATGCTATGCTCGAAGCCAAAGACAAGATTGCAAGTATCGCACTCGGCCAGGCATCCCGTGAGCCGGTCACCAACATGATCAACAACTTGATGGGTGCGGCTGGCGTCTTAACAAAAATGGATCCTGAGGTAACGGCAAAGCTCCTAGACAGCGTCGTGTCTGGTTTGAAACAAGGCGAAACATTTGTGGAAAGTGAACAAAAAATTGGTGCCTTTGATTTGGTTAAGTCTCTGAAAGACCCTGACATTAACCGGGCAATCGGCTTTGGCCTTCACTTTTTGAAAGGCATGGGACAGGAATTGAAGAAGTAACAAAAAGGAAAGGTGACGCTTTGATTTTGCGTCACCTTTTTGTTGAACATTTATGATATAGACAGATTAATAATTTTAAAAGGATAAAAGTCTTATCAACCGCTCTCTCCCTATGGAATGAACCAACAATGGAATGCGCGGTCCGCTGCTGTTATTTAAAACAAGTTGATAAATGATGCTAAACAATCTTTTTTGGTTGTTTCTTTTCACTTTTGGATCATCTACATGACATATATCATACACGTTCTGCATCAACTCAACGTCAGTCCGTTCTGAACCATCCTTTAGCAATTCAACAAATCCTTTCAACCACTTCTTCTCCACATTACTCAGTTTCTCATAATACTCAAAGTTTCTTCGTTCATTCATTTGCAGGATTTTTTCAGGGCACCAGTTACGCAGCCAATATTCAGCTCTTTCACAAACCGGCTGAACTTCTTCTAACGAATAAACCTCACCCGTTCGATTAAGCACTTCCCTTACTAAAGTTTTATCAAAGTTGACCATTGGCAGGATACTCACTACTTGCCCGAATTTTGCTGTTTGTCCAATTTTATTTGTAAATGATGATGAAAAGTCCAGAGCAGCTTTTATCTCTTCTTTTAACTGTACTGAATCAGTATTCCTAAACCGCTCATATTCTGTATAATTTCTTATTACATCCTCATCTAGGCCGATATGAAAAGCAGCATCTGGCTGATATTTTGCGAACATGAAGAGGATGACTTCCGGCGAATAGACTTCAAACAACTCTCCAGGCGTAATATTGTTTCCTGAAGAACTCGACATCTTTTCACCTGTTCCTTTTATACGAATAAAATCATATGGCTCATATTGTGGCGCTTGGTGGTTGAAGATTTTCATAGCTACTTCTTTTGATACTCGATAACTCCCGGTTTCGGACGAATGATCCCTGCCTCCTGGTTCGAACACAACACCTTCAACCATCCACCGCATCGGCCAGTCGATTTTCCAGTTTAATTTCATATTTGTTGCTTCAAGAACATCCACTGAGTTTGAATGACCGCATGAACACGTATAATTTAATGTCCTATCATGGAAACCTGTAACTTTCACCGTATCTTTTTGACATACTTCACAATACACATTTACCGGGTAAAAGTTTTCCCGCTCTTTTTCACTTGACTCCCCTGTTTTATAGGTCATCAAAATATCGTAAATTTGCTTTCTTTCTTCTAATGCAAGGAGAATATGGGTGTTGTATCTTTTAGATCTGTATTCCTTGCTTTGATAAATAAACTCTGGCACAATTCCAAAAGTTTCTAAGGACTGCTCAAATTCTTTTTCGAAGTGTTGAGCATAGGAATCGTGGCACCCGAACGGACACGGGATTTTAGAATATGGCATTCCAATGTATTGTTCAAAAGACGGATCTACATTCTTAGGTACTTTCCGGAAACGATCGAAATCATCCCACGAAAAGATAAAGCGTGTTTTCTTACCTAATTGCTGTAGTGCTTTCACAACAAAAAAGGTTGTAACGACTTCACGAAAATTCCCAATATGAACGGAACCTGATGGACTGATCCCTGAAGCACAAACAAAGGTTTCACGATCAGGATGTTGCCTGATCAATTCTTCTGCAATACGATATGCCCAATGCATCTTTCATCACCTCTCATTTTTTTACTCAAGTTAGCGGTAGCTTTGGTGTAAAAACGGTCCTATTCTCAATACCTCATCAGGTATTATCGCGAGAAATCCAACGGTAATTCGTATTAATCCCACGGTAATTGATTTGTAAGCGTAAAATGATCCACACCTGCTTTTCAAGGTGTGGATCATTTAAACTTTTGTTATTCCTTATGATTAGCTAAATAACATGATTCGGGTAGATCTGTTGACCATGGAACGAGTTTTTGAAGC
>NZ_JAMBOD010000008.1 GCF_023715445.1 Fictibacillus nanhaiensis | reverse complement strand
TCCTAAGACAATATAGATGGCTTCTTTCTCGACCGTACCTCGACGCACACTGAAATAAAGCCCATCTAAATAGAGAGCTAAATAGTCACTTTCTAAAGGGCGGTTTTGCCATTCATCAATGTCTTCGCGAATCTTTTCTGTGATATTTGAAACAGTAGCTGCGGAGTAGCCGTTTCCATCTAACATTCGTTGAACAAATTTACCGATTTGACGCGTACTTACTCCGTTTTGATACAGGTTAAGTATAGCTTCTTCCAGCCAACCATCTCTGCGTTGATAAGGGGCAAAAAGGGCTGTATGAAAGTCACCATTCCGGTCTCTTGGTACAGTAAGGTCATCGATCCTTCCGTACTTCGTATCCAGGATACGCTGGTAGTAACCATTACGAGAATTTTGACCCTCTTCTTGTTCATTATGAAGAAAGTTTTGGATCTCTTCTCTCATAATCATCTCAAGCTTTTCCTGAACAAAGTTTTTTACCATTTCTTCAATTTGCGTTCCAAGATCTTGTTGGTTTATAGTAGAATTATTCAAAAGACAAAGTCTCCTCTCAAAGGTTCTGGACAAACCGAGAGTACTTTGTCTTTTTCTTTTTGTCTACTGCAAAGGCTTACACATACTTTTATACATCATCTTGAATCTCACGAAAATATTAATATACTCGCGGGTCGACGCCGTTCGACACGCCCGATCATTCCACCCACCTAAAAAACATAATAAAAATGAACTGGCTCTGATCCACTTCATTATCCGGTGTTCTATGTAGTTATGAAGGCTTATGTACACTATTTCACAATCCAGGATAAAAAGAAACGCGAGGGTAAAACTCGTAATCTATCTATGTGGTTATTCGAGGGTATTCATCTGATCTTCGCGTGCTTTCTGGCTCAGCTCGTTTGAAAAATTAATGGCATCGTGTATGGATGCAAAGTGCTTTGATGTGTAGTACGGCGACTTGTAACAATTGACTTTAGTTGTTTCAGAAGGATAGACAAGAACCTTCCAATGATAAATATCGGGCTGCTTTTGGCTGCCTTCCATCGCGATGAGCCAGTGTGTGGACCCTTCGAGCGAAGTGTTTTCTCCAGATTTCTGTAAAAGAGCCGCTCGATCATTCTCTCCGATAAGAATGAGCCCCTTCTGGTAAAACTCCCTCATGTTCGGATATTCGCTCATACGATCTCTCCCTTCAAAACATGATTTGTCCATTTCTTTCGGTAATGGCTTAACCATATTTCATGTATTAACTCATTATATGAAGGGAGAGGGGAAAAGATGATAGTCCGATCGTGGATGTAAGTCCATTTTTTATAAAAAATAAATGCATAAACCGAGCACCGGCTGCAACCATAAAGCTGAGGTGTTTTTTTAAATACGTAAAGGGTCTATGAACCAAAGTCAACGGCCTATGAATCAATCTTATAGGTCTATGAACCAAAGTGACTGTCCTATGAACCAAAAGAGTCATCCTATGAACCTTAATAGTCCTGCGGGGAATCGTTACGGTAATTTAAGAAAAGCCAGACACTGAATTCTTCAGCATCTGGCATGGCTAATTACATTCTAACTTAAGCATCTTTCTTCATCATTTCCTCATTACTCTCCGCCTCAAGTTCATCAAACACGCCAAATTCTTCTTCGATCGGAAGGAGTTTATGCTTCCCGACTGCAAAGTAATAGACAGTCGCCGCTCCATAAATAAACAGAAGCACTCCTAGAAGCGGAACATTTACCCCGAACAACGGCAGTGATTGATTGAACACGCTGTAATAGATTACACAAAATAGCGAGATGACACCGAGTACGATCGCCACTCCTGGAACGAGCGGGTATGAGACTTTAAACGGCCGATGCAGGTTCGGTTCCTTTTTTCTTAAAATAAACAGGGAAACCAAGCTTAAGCAATACATCATCGCAGCACCAAATACCGCTAGGATAATGAGCTGGTTGGCAAATGTGGCGTTTGCTGCTGCAATAACACCGATTCCGCCGGGGAGGAGAAGTCCCCATGTTGGAATTTGACGCTTGGATAACCGTGATAAAAATTTCGGCAGGTATCCGGCGCGTGAAAGGGCGAATGTCTGACGCGAGTAGCCGATGATGATTCCATGCAAGCTCGCGATTAGTCCCGCGAGTCCAATGACAGCAACTAATTTAGGGAGGAAATGTGATTCTCCGTAAACAGAAGCGAGTGCCTGTGGAAGCGGGTTATCTGCAGGCTGGCCAACACCGCCGCCAAGTCCAGCTGTTATCAAGAGCGTTCCCATTGTACAAATGGCAAGTGTTAAGATGCCGGCGATGAAGCCTTTTGGAATGTCTTTTTTGGGATTTTGTACTTCCTCAGCTGCCATCGCACCGCCTTCAACCGCGAGATAGAACCAGATGGCAAACGGAATCGCCATCCACATGCCTGTCCATCCATTTGGAAGGGCATTTTCGTTAAAAATGTAGTCGAGTTGGACGTGTGCGGAGCCAGCTGCAAAATAAATCGCGAGTCCGATGAGTGCGATGATTGTTGCGACGAGCTCGATAAGTGCAGCTCCTTTTACTCCGATCATGTTGATCAATATGAAAAAGACGAACACGGCAACTGTCGCATAAACCGGGTTGATCGCCGGGATAAGAAAGTTGATGTACGCCCCGGTCGCAACGGCAATGGCGGGTGGTGCGAACACGAACTCGATCAGTACCGAGATTCCTGTCATAAAACCGGCATAAGGTCCCATCGCACGCCTGGCGTAAGCCGATGGACCACCGGCGTGCGGGATGGAGGTCGAGAGCTCGGAATAGCTGAATATAAAAGCCGTATAGAAAATCGTGATGAAGAGGGCGGCACCCATCAAGCCGAGTGTACCGCCTTGTTCGAATCCATAGTTCCAGCCGAAATACTGACCAGAGATAACCATCCCGACTGCAATCGCCCACAAGTGAATGGGCTTTAGCGCTTTTTGAAGCCTTTGCTTATCCTGATTCATTTCCCCCAATGTAAACACTCCTTTCGAATTTAAGTTCATAGTTGAAACTCGTGGATATAAGGTGAAATTTCGTGGATTGAAGCACAAAATTTGTGGATTCAGCCCCAAAATTTCTGGATTCACCGCTCAAACTTTCGGATTAAGCGGTGAATCTTGTGGATTGGTTCACCCGAGCCCTGTCTTCGGGCACTAAATCAGAGTAAAACCATCAAAAATAGTTCGATGTAATCCCGCCATCGATGTTTAATAGTGCTCCGTTTGTCCAATCTGACTCGTCTGATGCCAAATAGATCGCTGCGTACACGATATCTTCTGGTTTTCCGAATCGCCCGGCAGGTTGGCGCGATAACCGTACTTTTTTTGCTTCTTCATCTTTAACTAACCATTCCATTAATAGCGGAGTTTCGATCGGTCCAGGGCAGATGGAGTTGGTTCGGATTCCTTCCGGGCGGAACTGGATCGCAAGTGATTTTGTCAAAGCGTTGACCGCGCCTTTTGAAGCGGTATACGCATCCTGTGGAACACTGCATCCGAGGAACGCTACGAAACTCGCAATGTTGATGATTGAACCTGATTGATTCTTCTGCATTTCTGGAATGACATACTTGCACATAAAATAGATTCCTTTAACGTTCACGTTCATGACTAAGTCCCACGCATCTTCAGGTGTATCGATAACAGAATGGTCTTCCGCGATCATGACGCCAGCATTGTTATAGAGCACGTCGATTTTTCCGTATTTTTCAATGGTATCCCCAACCGCTTTTTTGACACTTTGCTCATCAGTTACGTTGCAATAAAAGTAGGTTGCGTCACCGCCAGCTTGGCGGATCGCTTCAGCAGCCTCCGAACCGCTTTTTTCGTTCATCTCAAAAACTGCAATTTTTGCGCCTTCTTTTGCGAACATATCAGCTGCGGTTTTTCCCATCCCGCCGCCTGCCCCTGTTATGATGCATACTTTGTCTTGTAGTCTCATTTGATGTTCCTCCTCTTGGTCAGATAATCTGCTAGCATTGCTCAAAATATCGCTGGCGTTCCCATTTGGTTACGATGCGATCAAATTGTTTTTGCTCGAGTTTTGCGGTAAAAAGGTAGTGGGAGGCTGCTTTTTCACCTAACACTTTTTTGACGACTTCGCTATCTTCCCAGCATTGGATGGCTTCATAAAGCGAGCCGGGAATACGCGGGATGTTTTTATCTTTATAAGCGTTGCCTTTGAATTCAGGTTCAAGCTCTAAGCGCTCCTCAATGCCTTGAAGTCCAGCACCAATCAGGGCTGTGTAAGCTAAATAGGGATTCATATCCGCTCCAGGAATACGCGTTTCCATTCGCAGACTTTTTCCGTCACCGACAATTCGGTAGCCGGATGAACGGTTGTCATGACTCCAGATGATGTTTACCGGAGCCCAGCTTTCCTGAGCGTATCTTTTATACGAGTTCACGTATGGTGCGAAAAATAGGGCAAAGTCACGTGAGTATTTTAAGACACCGGCTAAAAAATGCTGCATTGTTTCAGACATGTTGTAGGTGCCGCCGTCTGGATCATAAAAAACATTCTCTCCGGCACGTTTATCCCAAAGGCTGAGGTGGATGTGGCCGCTCGAGCCTGTCCACTGATGGTTCGGCTTCGCCATGAATGTAACGGATAAATTGTCTTGCATGCACATTTCTTTCATGCCGTGTTTGAACATGATGTGGTTGTCGGCAGCGTTTAGAGCGTCCGAGTAGCGCATGTTGATCTCGTGCTGTCCTTTAAACGCTTCACCTTTGGAAGATTCAATCGGAATATTCGCCTTTGCCATGTTTCGGCGGATCTTTTGATAAAAGGGTTCATTTCGCGTTCCTTGAAGAAGATTGTAGTCTTCGTTAATGTGGCCTGCCGTCTCTACATCTTCATATCCTTTTTGATGAAGATCCTCAAACGACTCTTTGAACAGGTAGAATTCAAGTTCACTTGCCATGTTGAGTTCGAATCCTTTTGCGGCGGCTTTTTCGATTTGGTTTTTCAAAAGGGTACGTGGTGCAATCGGGATGGGTTCACCGGTCTTTTCGTCGTACACGTCACAAAAAACGATGGCGGTACGGTCTGCCCAAGGCACGATACGGAGCGTTGACCAGTCGGGGAGGGCGAGCCAGTCACCGTAGCCGTTCTCCCAGTTCATCATTTCATAGCCATCAGGCGTGTTCATCTCAAAGTCCGTACCGAGCAGATAGTTGCAAAAATGCGTTCCTTTATCGAGGTTGTTCTCCAAACAATAGGCAGCTGTCAGACGTTTTCCCATCAGCCTTCCTTGCATATCGCAGATTGCTAGATTCACCGTGTCGATTGAGCCGTTTTCGAGCAATGATAGTAAGGTTTCTTTAGAGATTAATCCTGTTTTCTTGGACTCTTCCTTTTTAGATAGGTTTAAGATTGTTTCTTGACTCATTTTAATAACCTCCTGACGTATTTTCGAGCGTGAGTGAGATGTATTTCAGTTCAAGAAACTCTTCTAATCCGTAAAATCCGCCTTCGCGGCCGATGCCACTTTCTTTAATGCCGCCAAACGGAGCTTGAGGGACACTAAGCGATGTCCCGTTTACACCAATCATGCCGGAGTCGAGCTCTTCCGCCATACGGTAGACGCGGTTTACATCACGAGTGAAAAAATAAGCGGCTAATCCGTACGGGCTGTTTTCTGTAAATTCCACGACTTCCTTTTCATCGCGGAAAGAGAGGATAGGTGCGATCGGACCGAAAATTTCATCTTGTGTCAGTTTCATATCGAGTGTGACATCGCTGAGTACTGTTGGCTTAAAGAAGTAGCCTTTGGAGTCTCCGGTTCGTTCACCGCCAGTTAACACGGTTGCACCTTTGGCTTTAGCGTCTTGAAGCAGTTCTTCAACGTTTTTGAGTGCTGCTTCGTTCACTAAAGGGCCGATTTGTACGGGGTCTGACCCCGGGACAGACCCCGAGCCCACTTTTAGCTCTTTTACTAGATTTACGATCTTTTCGGTGAGCTTTTCCTTGATTTCTTCATGGGCATAAATGATGTTTATGCCGTTGCACATCTGTCCGCAGTTTTCGAACTTGTTGTCGACGATTCTCTCAGCGGCGAGGTCTAGGTTCGCGTCAGGGAAGACGATCGCTGGTGCATTTCCGCCCAGTTCTAACGAGATCCGCTTCACTTGATCGGCTGCTCGCTTCATGAGCTGTTTCCCGATTTCGGTTGAACCGGTAAACGAGATTTTTTTCACGCGTCTGTCTTCAAATAGGGTCTCACCGATAACAGACGCTTTCCCGGTTACAAGATTCGCGACCCCCGCTGGAATGCCAGTCTTCATGAGCTGTTCAAAGATCGCGATGGCAATTCTCGGCGTTTCACTCGCAGGTTTCACAACGACCGTACAGCCAGCTGCAAGAGCAGGAGCGGTTTTCCGTGCTACCATCGCGCCAGGGAAGTTCCATGGTGTGATCAAACCGCATACTCCAACCGGTTGTTTGATCACGGAGATCCGCTGGTTTTCGTTGGAGCCTGTGATCACTTCGCCGTAAACACGTTTTCCTTCCTCGGCGTACCATCTGATGAACGTTGCACATCCTTCAATTTCACCTCGCGATTCGCTTAATGGTTTTCCTTGTTCTTCGGTTAATATAGCAGCCAGTTCGTCACGGTTCTCTAGCAAGTTATCAGCCCACTTTACTAAGTACGACTCTCGTTTTTTGGGTGTGAACTTCTTCCACGGTTTAAAAGCTTCATAGGCGGCGTTGATCGCAAGCTTTGTTTCTTTTTCACCTCCGTTAGGCACTTGGTCGATGACTTCGCCAGTCGCCGGATTAATAACATCGAGCGTCTCAGATGTGCTGACTTTCTCACCATTGATCCATAGGTAATTAAGTGTCGTTTTTTCCATGTTTCTTACCTCCTGTAAGGATAGTTTTGGAGAATAGTAGAGTAGAAGAAGACAAAAGACGCCTAAGGACATACATGGTGGATGTATTTCTCAGGCGTCTTTGCCGGGATTCTATTTACATGTCTTGGTCATATATCATTCGCGTACTTTTTCAAAATGGCATTTGCTGTGCGTTCCAGCGAGACTTGCTGCTTCATGCTGAAGTTCCGCATCTTTTCATAGGCGGCTTTTTCGTTCAGTTTCTTTACTTTCATGAGAACGCCCTTTGCCCGTTCGATCTGCTTTCGGGCATTCATTTTTTTATCTTTTTGTAAAAGTTCATCTTCATATTGCACACGCTGCTGAGCTTGAGAGAGTGCGATTTCCACGGCTGGAATCAAGTTAGCCTCAGAGATGGGTTTTACAAGATACCCGAGCACATTCGCTTTTTTGGCATCTTCCACAAACTCTTTCTGACTGAAAGCCGTCAGCATCAAGATAGGTGTCTTGTTTTGTTTGGCGATGATCCTACTTGCTTTTAATCCGTCCATCTTTGGCATTTTAATGTCCATGATCATTAAATCAGGCTGCAGCCGATAAGCAAGCTCGATCGCTTTTTCTCCGTTATCACCTTCCGCGATCACGTCATAGCCAGCGTCTGTTAGCATTTCTTTTAAGTCCATTCGTAAGATCGCTTCGTCTTCGATCACAATGATTTTAGGTTTCAAACTGCTTCCACCTCTTTTAATGGAAAGGTTATGACCGCTTTTGTACCGTTTTTTGTTTTTTCGATGGTGAACGTTCCTGCTAAGTCGTGACATACGATCGTGTTCACAATATCGAGTCCTAGCGATGATTGGGTAGAGGAAGTATAGCCGACACCATCGTCCTCAACCGTGACCTCGAAATGATCGTGAACATCTGAAAAATAAATGGTGATGTTTCCTTGATTCTGGTGTGTAAACGCATGCTTCAAACAGTTTTGGATGAGTTCGTTGATGGTGAGAGCAAGGGAAACGGCAACATCAGATTTCAAGTACATCTCTTCGCCATGAAACGCGATGTTCACTTCAGCGTCTGCACACATCTGGCTTTGGATGGACATCTGGCCGATTCGTTCAATGAGCTGCTTGATCTCGACTTCATCAATTTTGGAGCTTTCGAGAAGTTCTTCATGAACGGCCGCGATGCTGGAGATCCGGTTTAAGCTTTGCTGTATGCCTTCTGGACCGCTGCCGCGTTTCATCTGCAGTCGCAGAAGACTCGATACCGTTTGCAGGTTGTTTTTTACACGATGATGAATTTCCTGAATGACGGCTGACTTGACCATGAGCTGTCGTTCTTTTTCCCGAAGTTCCGTAAGATCGCGGATCACGACGAGAACTCCCGTGATTTGGCGCTGATTCACCAGGATGATCTGTTTCACTTCAAGCACTTTATTTCCGACGTTCACTTCCTGCTGCAGAATGCCTTCGCTATTATCATAGATTCCCGTGATAAAAGGGAGCCTGTCATGGATGTATGTATCAAGGATCTCCGCTTTTCCATCCAGTTCTTTAATCAGACACCCTGCACATGAGTTGTAATACAGAATTCTGCCTTTAGGGTGAAGGAGCAGAAGGGATTCCTGAATCATGTTGGAGATGATCGAATCTTGCTCGGTCAGTCCGATCAAGGTTTGACTTAGCTGTTCGTTCGTTTCAGATAGAGCTTTTACTTTATTCTCATGATCTACTTGTTCGCTCACGTCTTCTTCCATGATGAGTGAACCGATCGTTTCCCCGTTTTCATTTTTGATAGGTACGACACTTTGTTTGACGTATTTCGCTTCTTGGGTGATGGCGCGCATTCGTTTCATCGGCTTGCCTGTTTTATGGGTAAAAGCTACGGCAGGCTCGAAGGACGCATATGCATATTTTCCTACAACAGGTTTTGAGTAAAGAGAAGGAGCATGGGCAGGCTTTGCTTCAGCTACGACGATGGCGTGTTTGCCGTCTTTTGCTGGACAATCGATAAAAAGGTTTGCTTGGGTTAGATCGGCAGTGAGTTGAAGGGACTTTGATTTTTCGATAATGATATCAATGTCTGAACGAGCTAAGGTGGTGTATTCGATGCAAAGTTCTTGAATGGTACGGTGCATGGTTTGTCTCCTTTCTCACTACTTTAAGAAGGCTGACTCATTAAACACAAAAAGGGGCGGCACAAATACCCCCGCTAAATCCGCAGGAATTTCCATACATAGCCCCTTTGCTTACGTACTTTTCACTTATAGATTGATTCTAAAATAATGTTAATATTCTGTCAATAATCAAACTTTTCCAGTAGCAGCTTGTTTGGATGCGGGTTGACTGCTTAAAAAACGAACGGCAGCTTCACACATGACCGAAACCCCTGTTGTTAGTGCGTTCTCGTCAAAAATAACACCAGCGTTATGGAGTGAGAGTTTTGATTCTGGTTTTTCGTTGTGTGTGCCTAATCGGAAAAGAACGCCAGGCACTTGTTCTGCGTAAAACGAAAAATCTTCAGATCCTAGAGATGGATTTTCGAGATAGACTAAGTGGTCATGTCCGAGCGTTTCGGAAACGACATGATCGATGAGTGCGACCATTGATTCGTCGCTGATCAGCGGAGGAGTGGCCATTGTGTATGTTACCTCAGCTTCTCCGTTCATACTCTCTGCAGTTTTCGTCACAACGCGATTAATGATCTCAGGCATTCTTTTTTGCAGGTCAGGGTTCACGGTTCGGATCATGCCAGACAGATGAACCGTTGACGGAATGACGTTTGGTGCTGTCCCGCCGCTGATTTTTCCGATGGTGAGGACGGCTGGTTCAGTCGGAGCGACCTCACGTGAAATGATGGTTTGGAGTGTTGAAACGACTTGGCCTGCGATAACGATCGGGTCCACGCACTTATGAGGATGTGCGGCGTGACCAGCTTTACCGTGGATCGTGATGTCGAGAAAATCAGCCGCTGCCGTAATCGGCCCTTTTCGAATTCCGATGGTTCCAGCAGGCAGGTCAGGCCAGCAATGCAGCGCAACGATCGCATCCACATCAGGATTTCGCATCACACCTTTTTCAATCATTTTTTTAGCACCGGTCAATTTTTCCTCACCGGGCTGGAAGATGAGCTTGATGTTTCCGTTGATCAGGTGACGGTTTTGATTGAGAAGAATTGCGGCTCCAAGCAAAATAGACGTGTGAAAATCATGTCCGCAGGCATGCATGACACCTGGGTTATTTGAGCTGAAGCGTAGGTCAGTATGTTCTTGGATCGGAAGGGCATCCATATCCGCTCGTAAGGCAATGGTTCTACCAGGTGAATCTCCTTTAATGAGTCCCACCACACCGGTTTCTGCAACGTTTCTTAACACCTCGATATTGTTTTCTTCTAAGATGTTTGCAACAAATTCAGCGGTTTTGTATTCGGAAAAACTCAGCTCTGGATATTGGTGCAGGTGACGACGATATTCCACGATTCGGTGCTTGATGGATTCTGCTAATTGTAAAAAAGACACGTTTTATCCCTCCTGAACAAAAAAGGAGCCCCAGTCCTATACCCGAAATATAGTGATGGAAAGCTCCTTTGCTGATGGTATTTACTTTTTCATAAATGTATAGGATGATTGGAAATTCGTCAATTTGTTAGAAGCGTCTTCTCTTGTTACGAGGTTTCCGTTTTCTTCTTATGATTTTGATCTCTTTTACTTTAATAAACCTCATGCCAATGAATAAGAAATAGGTGATTAAAGCGACATAAAAGAAGATTGGAACGCTTTCGAATTGGTTCTTGGCAACTAAATAAAACATATAGAATAAAAACAGTGTGATGATGGTGCCGTATCTTGGCAGCGGTATGTCTTTTAAACTTGGAATTTTTATCGTACTGACCATCATGAGCGCCACTCCGTAAAAGATCAGAACGAATACCCATAACGGAATCATTTTTACAAAAAAGACTAAAAAGACGATGATTCCACCAGCCGGCGGGATCGGAATGCCTTTGAAGTATTTCATGGATTCTTCCGAGTCGGTGATATTAAAGCGCGCAAGTCGGTAGGCACCGAATAATGGAAACAAACCGGCAAGAACGTAACCCCACATACCTAAACCTGCAAAATAGGAGTTTGCTGCTATAAATGCAGGAGCTACACCAAATGAAACGACGTCTGCCAGGGAATCCAATTCCTTGCCAAGAGTGCCTGAAACGCCTAATATTCTTGCTGCTCTTCCATCGACAGCATCCAGCATCATCGCGATAAATATAAGTATTGCTGCATTTCGGAAATCGCCATGGGTAGCATAACCGATGGAAAGAAAACCACAGAATAAGTTTCCTAGAGTTAATAAATTCGGAATATGTTTTTTCATTGTACACGTCCTTAAAAAGTACTCTATATCTATGATAGACCATTTACTGCCAAAACGTTAATCTTTTTTAGTTAAATGACAATCTTAACAGAGTTTTGGGGAAGAAAAAAGGGATATGGGTAGGTAGAATTATAGTTGTTGAGCGAAACTCGGCTGTTTGTGAGCGTAAGTATGGGTGGTTTGAGCGAAACGCGGGGTATTTTGAGCGAACGAAAGCTTAGTTTGAGCGAAACTCAGGTCACTTTGAGCGAACGTGTAACAGGTAAAAGAACACGTACCGTAAACACAAATAATGAAGGGACTCACTCAATGAGCAAGTCCCTATTTCACACTCTTCTTTAAATAACTCTCAAAAAGCAGATCAATCAGCAGCATCAACGTGGATCTCGCCGTGATGTCATATCCCGCAAACTTCACACGGTCAACAGTCATGCTTAAATTGGTTTTCACCATTTTACCGAGAGTCGAGTCCGATGCGTTCGTAATCGCAGCCGTATCAACAACTTTATACGACAATTTTTCCGCAGCCTGCACCAATGTTTTTGTCTCGCCGCTCGATGAGATGAAGAACACCAGATCATTTGGCTCAACCATATTTGGCAGCAGATCGATCATGTGTGACTCGTAAGTATAGTGAGTTTGCTTGTTCGTCTGCATCAAAAGTTTACTAAAATACTCAGCCATCATCTTGGACAAGCCGACTCCCACGACGATGACACGTTTTGCGTTCACCATCTTCTCGCTCAATTTTTCTAGTTCAGCCGTCTGGATCGTCTCAAATGCGGAAACGAACTCTTCTTTATATCGGTCGACCGGATGATCATCCAATAATGATTGCTGGTTTTCGATCGTCTTCAATATATACTTCAGCTCGGAAAAACCGTCTAATCCGAGTTTGTGTGACATCCGTACAATGGTTGTGGTGCTCACGTTATTTACCTTTGCGATCCCGGTTAATGAATGTTTTTTCGCTTCATCCAAATTCCCATCAATATAGTAAAGTACTTGTTTTTCGGTTGGTGTGAGATCGGCCAGGTGGCTTCCGAACTGATCTATGACTTTCCCCATGAGTGACTTCCTCTTTTCCGCACATTTCTTTCCCTTAGTATAGCCCATTTTTCATTCTGTACAAATATACAGAGTCTGTACAAAGACAACGCTTACTTTTGTGTTAAAACTTAGGTATAGACATTTGAAAGTGCTTTCATACTATAGAAAGATTGGAGTGAACGTCATGGAACTTAGAAACATGACCCATCCGAATTTAGTGATGTTCGATGTTGATGCTCAAAACAAAGAGCAAATCATTCGGCAGCTAATTTCTAACATTAAAAAGCAAGGTTATATAGAATCAGAAGACGCTTTTTTGGAAGCGGTTTTAAAACGTGAGGAGCAATCTCCTACAGGAATGGAAAAAGGTCTTGCGATTCCGCATGGTAAGTCTTCTACGGTAAAAAAAGCTGTTTTTGCGGTGGCGCGCCTCAAAACGCCACTCGCAGATTGGGAAAGCATCGACCCGAACAACAAAGTTCAGCTCGTGTTCCTGATCGCGATCCCGGAAAGTGAAGCAGGTACAACCCACTTAAAAGTATTGTCTACATTGAGCACAAACTTAATGCGAGACGGATACTTGGAGGGCTTGATGGCTGCAGAAACAACTGAGGATTTTTTAAACAGACTGGATGTCGAGGAAAAAACAGAATCACCAATTGAAAAAGAATTTACGAAGACACTTGTTGCGATTACAGCTTGTGCAACAGGTATCGCGCATACGTATATGTCGGCTGAAGCTTTAGAAAAAGCGGGCCGCGAACTTGGTGTTAAAGTACTTGTTGAGAAACAAGGGGCAAATGGTATTGAAGATGAACTAACAGCTGACGTGATCAAAAACGCAGATGCCGTTATTTTCGCAACAGATATCGCTCCGAAACGAAAAGAACGTTTTGCAGGGAAAGCATACGTGGCAACACGTGTTGCGGAACCACTAAGAAGAGGTAAAGAATTGATTCAAAAAGCGCTCGACAATCCAGATGGAGTGGTTGAACAAGGAGACGCAGAAGAGTCATCAACAACGTCATCAAATGGCGGCGGGTTCTTTAAGGACATGGTCCAAGCTGTAATGACAGGGATTTCATACATGATTCCGGTTATCGTAGCAGGCGGTCTCATGATGGGGATCGCGAAGCTTGGGGCAATGCCTTTTGGACTCGTAAACGAACTTGGTGATCCGAAATACGCAACTCATTCAAATGAACTATTCGTTATCTTGCATCACTTGGACAAGTTTGGCGGATTGATCTTTAAATTTATGTATCCGATATTCGCGGCGTTCGTTGCGTATTCACTGGCTGACCGTGTGGGTCTTGTAGCCGGATTTATCGGAGGAGCTTTTGCCGGCGGACTTCATTACACGTTCTGGAACAACCCGGAAGGTATTCCGTCTGGTTTCTTAGGTGCATTGATCCTTGGTTTGGCAGCAGGTTATATCGCTCGTTTCTTGAACCAAAAAATTCAGTTAAGTAGGAACTTGGCTGCGATGAAACCGATGTTTATCATCCCAGCAATCTCAGTTTTATCAATCTTCTTCTTAAACTTTTATATTGTTGACCCGGTGTTTGGCGGGCTCAATGTTGTACTTCGTAACTGGATCGAAGCAGCGCAAGGTACAGGAGATGTCGTGTTGGCATCGATCATCGCGTCTGCAACTGCTTTTGACTTAGGCGGACCGATCAACAAAGCGGCCGGTGCGATTGCGATTGGTCTTGCGGCTGACGAAGTGTATCCGTTAACAGCTCGTGTACTCGCGATTGTTATTCCGCCGATCGGACTTGGACTAGCTGTTATAATCGACAAATATGTAGTAGGCCGCCGTGTATTCCCGGCTGACCTTCGTATTGCGGGTAACACATCCTTATTGCTTGGATTCCTTGCAATCTCTGAGGGTGCGATTCCGTTCATGCTTCGCAACCCGTTGATCACGATTCCGATCAACATTATCGGTGCCATCCTTGGCGCAAGTACAGCGGTTCTTTTAGGTGCGGTTCAATGGCTGCCGCTTCCGGCAATCTGGGGCTGGCCGCTCGTTGAAAATCTATGGGCTTACCTTGTTGGACTAGTAGTAGGTGCAGGATTCATCGCATTCGCAAACATCTTCATCCGTTTTGCGATTTTAAAGAAAAAAGATAGACAAGCTTAAAAAATAGTGTTTTCTAAAGTTTTTGGTAGTTCATCATTGAATAGTTGATTGGAGTGCAAGGTGCGAGACTCCTGCGTCCCAGCGACTTTGAGAATACTTCTCGCAAGGCATGCGACGAGGAAGCCCGCGTCGGCCGGATTTTCTGGCAGACGCAGGAGCACATATTCTTCCTTGAAGGTGAGACTCCTAATGGTGCAAAGCGCCAAGGAGGCTTACCGCCCGCCCCGGGGAAAGCGAGCACCTGGAACGGAGATCAACTACTTTCAAAAGCAACAAAGAAAAGGGGCGCATCTTTCAAAAAGATGACCCCTCTTTCTGTTAAAAGTGGAGAAAAAGAGTGGAGCAACTTGGGAGGGAACCAGCATGAAACAGAAAAAAGTTTACGTCGTACCGCATTCCCATTGGGATCGCGAATGGTACTTTACAATAGAAGATTCAAACCTATTACTCGTTGAAAACATGGACCGTTTGATGGACGTGATGGAAAACGATCCGGAATATACAGGCTATGTATTTGATGCGCAAAGCTCGATCATCGATGAGTATTTAAAGATCCGTCCTGAAGAGAAAGAGCGTTTGGCTCGTTTGATCGCAGACAAGCGTATTTTCGTCGGGCCATGGTATACACAGGCCGATTCGCTTCTTGTAAACCGTGAGTCATTGATACGCAACTTGATGTATGGCACGCGAATCGCTGAAAAAATGGGGCATTCCATGAATGTTGGTTACCTCCCTGATATTTTTGGTCAAAATACGTATCTTCCGTCGATGTTTAAAGAATTTAATATCGACTATAGCGTGCTGCAGCGCGGGATTTATACAAATCAGCTAAATGGTGATCTGAATTTCACGTGGAAATCACCAGATGGGGAGAGCGTGAAGGCGAACAATATCTACTTCGGCTACGGCCCTGGTAAGTTTTTATCAGCTCACTCTGAATATATGGAAGAGCGTTTACTGCCGATTTTAGAAAAAATCGCTGACATGAACGCTAATACAGATAACTTGCTGCTGCCAGCGGGCGGAGATCAGGTGCTTGTTCGTGAACATTTCCCTGAAACGGTGAAGAAATTAAACGAAATCGATATGAAACACGAGTATGTGCTTTCAGATTTTGAAACGTTCATGAAAGATACGTGGGAAAACGGCCAATTTGATAACGTGATCGAAGGGGAGTTGATCGCGACACAAAAATCTAGAATCCATAACACGATTCGTTCTCAGCGCTATGACATCAAAAAGCTGAACGATATGGCAGAAGAAAAAGTGATCTATGAGCTCGAGCCATTGGCAAGTTTGGCGAGCACGATCGGGTTTAAGTATCCTCAAAAATGGCTTGATGAGATGTGGAAGATGCTATTTGACGTGCACGCGCATGACAGCATCGGCGGATGCAACTCGGATGACACGAACCAGGAGATCGTCAATCGCTTAACAAAAGTGATCCGAATGGCTGATGGCTGCTTAAATCTATTAAAAAAGCAGATGACAGAGGCGGTGAGCCGTAAGTTAGGCAAGGATTCTATCTTTGTTGTGTTCCACCTGCTGCCAAAAGCTTTTGAAGGATCGCAGAAAGTTGTTCTTTTTACAAAGGAAAAAGAGTTTAATGTTCAAAACTTAGATGGCAACAAAGTGTCGCTGGATGTTCTGAACCAAGAGTACATCTCTGGCGGTAAGACGATCGTCGTTACGGCTGAAGGCGAGAAGGAAGTGGAAGCGCCTGGCTATTACCGAAACGAAGTGCTGCTTCGCGATGTAAACTTACCGGCGATGGGCTACGAAACATTCGAAGTCGTTGAAAGCGGAGATAATGACGTTCTATCACAAAAGTTTTTAAACAGCCGTTTAATCGAGAATGACTATTTCCGAATTTTTGAGGAAAATGGTGTATTAAGTCTTGAAGTAAAATCAACGGACCAAACAATTTCTGATTTTATGAGATTTGAAAATGTGGCAGACGCAGGTGACTCGTATGACTTCTCACCATTAGAGGGAGATTCGGCGATCTACTCGAAAAAAGTGATGTCTGTATTCGTTGAAGCAAGTGCGGGGACTGAGTTCATGGAAGTTGTGCATGTGTTGAACGTTCCGGCCAACTTGGAAGACAGAAAATCTGGGGATGTTCAAAAAGGACTTGCGATCGTAACGCGTTTTGAGCTTCAAAAAGGGGAAGAGTTCATCCGAGTAACACATGACATCGAGAACGATGTAAAAGATCACCGCGTTCGAGTACTGCTTCAAACATCGATTCCATCACCGGACTATTCCTTTGGTGATCAAGGCTTTAGCTTGATTCAGCGACCAACAATTAATCCGTATATGGAAACATGGCGTGAACAGAAGTTTGCTGAAGCCCCAGTACCGATCTATCCACTCGAAAACTTGGCTGGTGCGACGAATGGCGAACTGACTGCCGCTGTTATAACAAAAGGAATCAAGGAATACGAGCTGATCAAGGAAACAGGCGAGATGGCTCTGACATTGTTCCGTAGTGTTGGGTTGCTCGGCCGTGATAACTTGGCGTGGAGACCAGGACGAGCATCCGGAATCAACAACAAGGTCGTGTATACACCAGATGCTCAAATACAGGAAAAGATGACGTTTGAGTATGCGATTCATGTCGGAAAAGGTCATGATGTTAAACAGTTGTTTAAATTTGTGGACCAATATCGCGGTCATTCTTTAAGCTATCAAAAGCAAACGCTGAACACATTTGAAGAGCGACTTGATCGTTTTGAGATTCCGTATCCGGTTGATATTCTGCCAGCTAGCTTCAGTTTGTTTGAATCAACAGGAGATGTTTTCTTGAGTACGTTGAAAAAAGCACACGATGACAATTCCGTTATTTTGCGTTTGTTTAACCCGAGTGAAGAAGAACAGACGGTTGTGTTATCAAGCGAACACATTCAATCAGTAGCGCAAACGAAATTGAATGAAAAAAGCGTGATCGACGTGAAGGACGAAGTGGTAATCCGATCTAAAGGCTACGTCACACTGAAACTGGTTATGAAGGAGAATGCGTAAATGAGTTTTCCAGAAAAAGTTGAGAGTTTGCTAAAAACGATCTATGGTGAGGATTTTTCACCTGAATATAAAAGTGAGATGTTAAATCTTGTTGAAGCGTGGAAAAAGAAAGAGTGGAGCGAAACAGCTCCACTTTCTGAGAAAAACGTGTATCTCATCACGTACGGCGACATCATTAAAGAAGAAAGTCAGCCGACGTTAAAAACGCTGAACAAATTCATTAATGAATACGCAAAAAATGAGATCACGGATGTTCACTTGCTGCCGATGTTTCCGTACACGTCTGATGACGGCTTTTCGGTAGTGGATTACCGTGAGATTCATCCTGACCTGGGTGATTGGTCTGATATTGAGCGTTTTTCCGGCGATTACCGCCTCATGTTTGATTTTGTGGCGAATCATATGTCCAAATCAAGTAAGTGGTTTCAAGGCTACCTAAAGGGTGAACCGGAGTATGAGAACTACTTCATTCCACGCGAAGAAGGATTTGACACAACACAAGTAGTTCGTCCGCGTACGTCGCCGCTTTTTCATGAGTATGAAGGCGGAAAAACGGCTTGGACAACGTTCTCTGAAGATCAGGTGGATGTGAACTTTAAGCATTTTCCGGCGCTCTTAGAAATGACAGATATTTTATTGGAGTATGCGAATCGCGGCGGGACAAGCATTCGCTTGGACGCGATCGGCTTCATGTGGAAAGAGTCAGGAACGACGTGTATCCACTTGCCGCAGACGCATGCAATCATCCAGTTGTGGCGCGAGATTTTAAGAGAATTGAAATTAAACACACAGCTAATCACAGAGACGAACGTTCCGCATAAGGAAAACATCAGCTATTTTGGGAATGGTGAGAACGAGGCACACATGGTGTATCAGTTTTCACTGCCGCCGCTTGTGCTGCATACGTTAACGACGCATGATGCAAGCAAGTTAACGGAGTGGGCGAAAACGATCGAAAAAGTTTCGGACGCTGCAACGTACTTTAACTTTTTAGCAAGCCATGACGGGATCGGCATGCGTCCTACAGAAGGAATTTTAACAGAAGAAGAGCGTTCGGCTTTGGCTGAAAAAGTGCTGAAGAACGGCGGCCGCGTTTCATACAAGAGCAATCCGGACGGAACGGAGTCTCCTTATGAGCTGAACATCAATTACATGGACGCGCTTATTAACAAGGATGAAGACTTGAGTGAGGACGCGCAAGTGCAGAAGATGCTAGCGGCTCATTCTGTATTGTTCTCGGTTATGGGAGTTCCTGCCGTTTATTATCACTCACTCCTTGGTTCTTCCAATGACTATGATGGCTTAGAGGCGTCAGGTATCAACCGACGAATCAACCGTGAAAAGTTTGATTACGAAGATTTAGTTGCGCAGCTGGAAACTTCAACGCGCAGACAAAAAGTGTTTACTGGAATGAAAAAGTTAATTCGTACCCGCCAAGAGGAAACTGCGTTTTCACCGTTTGCAGCCCAATTGATTTTAGAGCTTGGTGAGCAGGTATTTGCACTGGTAAGAAGAAATGAAGAAACAGGCGATACTGTTCTATTTGTGGTAAACGCAGCAAATGAAACAGTTGATGTTGATCTACCTTTTGGCGGACAAGAATTATGGAGTAATGAAGCAGTGGGAAAAACTGTGGAGCTCGCGCCGTATCAGTTCATGTGGATAAAAAAATAAAAGAAGTTAAATCATTGTTGTTTTTGAAAGTAGTTGATTTCCGCTCCAGGTTGCTCGCTTTCCGAGGGGCGGGCGGTGAACCTCCTGGCACTTTGCGCCCTCAGGAGTCTCGCACCTTGCACTCCTTGACTATGGAGATGAATACAAAAATCCTTGCATAAGCAACAATCATTTAGTAAAGATCAAAAAATAAAAGAAGGTGGATGCAATGAAGATTGTCATCGCTCCCGATTCCTTTAAAGAAAGTATGACCGCTGCAGAAGTTTGTGCAGCGGTCGAAGCTGGATTTCGGAAAGTGTTTGGGGAAGTAGAATATGTGCGCGTTCCTGTTGGCGATGGAGGAGAAGGAACGGTTCAATCAGTGGTAGATGTGACGGATGGCCGGATTGTTGAAGTCCAGGCGACTGGTCCGCTTGGTGATAAAGTGGATGCGTTTTATGGTATTACTGGTGACGGAAAGACGGCAGTGATCGAGATGGCTGCCGCTTCCGGTTTGCACCTTGTTCCGAGGGAATCCCGAAATCCTTTGGTGACAACGACTCGAGGAACGGGCGAATTAATTTTAGATGCACTGGATAAAAAAGTAGAACGCATCGTACTCGGACTTGGCGGTTCTGCGACGAACGACGGTGGAGCAGGGATGGCTTCAGCTCTTGGCGTGAAGTTTTTGGATGTAAATGGTGAAGAGCTTCGTCCTGGCGGGGAAGCGTTAAGCGAACTGCTTACGATTGACGTATCTGAGATGGATCCTCGCTTGAAATCGGTAAAAGTGGATGTAGCGTGTGATGTGACGAATCCGTTGACTGGACCGCTTGGCGCATCTGCTGTCTTTGGTCCGCAAAAAGGTGCGACCCCTGAGATGGTCGGTATATTAGATAAGAGTTTAAAAAGGTATGCTGAAGTTGTTGAGCGGGTACTTTTCATACCAGTGGATGAACTGCCAGGAGCAGGGGCTGCAGGTGGACTCGGCGCTGGTGTTGTGGCATTCTTGGATGGAAAACTGCAAAGCGGAATTGATCTCGTGCTAGATGTCATCGGATTCGAGGAGGCGGTTCGTGATGCTTCTCTCGTGATAACAGGTGAAGGCAGAATCGATTCACAGACCGTTCATGGTAAAGCTCCGGTTGGTGTTGCGAAACGGGCAAAATCGGTTGCAGCAGATATTCCAGTCATTGCGATCGCAGGCAGCATCGGCCCTGATTATGAAGCGGTGTTCGAACATGGCATCGATGGAGTTTTTAGTGTCGTAAACGGTGTGGTTACACTGGAAGAAGCACTGGCGAACGGATCTGTGAATGTTGAGAAAACGTCGGAAAATATCGCGCGGTTGTTGAAAGTAAAGCTTAAATAAATGTAGCCCCTTGCTCTCAAGGGGCTTTCCTCATTTTTAAATAGGATTTGAGAATTTTTGAAGTGATTCCTGAAGTGCGATGGTCGGGGATTTACTTAGAGGCTTCCATTCTCGATTCTACGTGAAATAATCTTTTGTTTAATGCTTCCGTTTTTGCATCGATATTTTTATTGAAAGGTTTTTAATAATGCAATCACGTCTTCGTTTTGGCTAACTTCGATACGAGTTACAACGTCACGAATCTCTTTTACATCTGTTTCTAACGTAGCTAGTCTTGCAACAATCTGGTTCTGACCGGTTTCTAAAGCATTCTGTCCTCTATCAAGATTGTCCAACTTTAACAAAATCTCATTTAATATTTTTTCCACTTTATTTTCACCTCCTTTTTGTTTTACTAATCATTTTACAACAGTTAAATCTTGTCGTACAGTTGGGGTAAATTAAACATGTGTTTAAAATCAAGGAGGTCCTTTGCATGAGTGTCATTGATATTAACTGCGATATGGGTGAGAGTTTTGGTGCTTACAAACTTGGGTCAGACGAAGAAATTTTGAGGTATGTCACATCAGCAAACATTGCCTGCGGATTTCACGCAGGCGATCCGGCCACAATGAGAAAAACGGTAAAACTGGCGCTAGAGCATGGGGTTGGAATCGGTGTTCACCCCGGCTTGCCTGACCTAGCCGGATTCGGCCGCCGCAATATTGATATTTCACCGCGAGAAGCGTATGAGATGGTGGTTTATCAGATGGGTTCGTTATGGGCGTTCGTTACAGCAGAAGGCGGAACGATTCAGCACGTGAAGCCACATGGCGCGCTTTATAACATGGCCGCGGTGAATCGCGAATTGTCTGAAGCGATTGCGGAAGCCGTCTATAAGGTGAATCCAGATCTTATTCTTTTTGGACTTGCCGGAAGCGAGCTCGTGAAAGCAGGAGAGAAGGCAGGTCTGCGCACGGCATCAGAAGTTTTTGCTGACAGAACGTATCAACAGGATTGCACGCTGACCTCCCGCAAGCTGCCGAACTGCATGATAGAGGATGACGATGAAGCAGTGGCACAAGTGATTCGCATGGTAAAAGAGGGGAAAGTGCTGACCCAGCAGGATGTGGATGTTGACATTAAAGCTGATACCGTCTGTATTCATGGAGATGGAGCGCATGCGTTATCGTTTGCCAAAAAGATCCGCCAGACGCTTGAGGAGTCAGGCATTCAAGTTCGGAAAATTGGAGACAGTATTTAATGAAGACGAAAAGCTGACTCATGAGAAATGAGCCGGCTTTTTTTATTGTAGGATGCGTGTCGAAATTAGTCTGAAAATGACATCTCGTGGATAAAGTACAAAAACTTTTGGATTGGAGGCTAAAACTTGTGGATTGACCACTTAAACTTTTGGATTCATGGCCATTTTTTGTGGATTTAATTCCTCATTTAGCTAAAAATACCCCAGCCGGTACACTAATAACGATAAAAAAATGTTCGTTTTAAACAAAAGTGTTGACATTTATGTTTGTTTAGAACAATATATAGAATATAAAGTGTTTGAAATTAACAAAGGTGATGAAAATGATGCCTAAAGAACGCAGAGATGAAATTCTTAAACAATTAAGTGCAAATGGAAAAATAGAAATAGAGGATCTTGTCAGCCAATTGAATGTATCAGCGATGACGATCCGGCGTGATCTTGCTTACCTAGAAGAAAACGAGAAGATCATTCGGACGCATGGCGGTGCGATCTTAAGCAAACCATTGGTTGTAGAATCTTCATTCCGTTCCAAAGAAGGTAAGTTCAATGACCAAAAGAAATTGATCGCCAAAAAAGCGATTGACTTTATTCAAGATCACTCAACGATCCTATTAGATTCGGGAACAACAACATTAGAAATTGCAAAACTGCTTAAAGGTAAAAAGACCATAACGGTTGTTACAAATGACATAAGGATTGCAGCAGAACTGATTGATACGGATGTGAAGGTCATCGTTACAGGCGGTGAGCTTCAAAATAACGTAGGTTCATTATTTGGATCACTAACGGAACAAATGCTGAAGAACATTCATGTGGATGTATTTTTCCTAGGAGCCCATGCGATTGATTTTAAAGCAGGTGTTACGGCACCTACATTTGAAAAGGCTTCCATAAAACAGCTCATGATTGAAGCGTCAGAAAAAACATGGCTGGTAGCAGATTCAAGCAAGTTTGATCAGAAGTCACTTACAAAAGTATGTGATCTTAATCAGATTTCTGGGGTGATCACAGACCATAACATTACCCCAGAAACGGAAGAAAAATTAAATGAATATATGGATGTTGTAATCGTTGAAGGTGGTGAGCAATCATGAAAGTCGGCGTCATTGCGGATGATTTAACAGGTGCTAACGCAACCGGAGTCAAACTCGTAAAACAAGGATTTGAGGCAGCAACTATGGTTTATTACGATCAGCCTCCTGTCTCTGGCAGCTATAACGCGGTCTGTATTGACACAGACAGCCGATATTCCAGAAAAGATGTTGCAGAAATGCGCATTAAAAAATCCCTTGAAAACCTGAAAAACTGGGGTGCTGATGTGATATGCAAGCGAATCGACAGCACGGTAAGAGGAAATATCGGCATTGAAATTGATACGGTTCTAAATGAACTAGGCGAAAAATCAATAGCTGTTGTAGTAGCATCGTTTCCTGATTCAAGCCGTATCACATCTGGCGGATATCTTTTAGTAAATGGTGTACCTGTTCAGGCGACAGATGTTGCAAAGGACCCGGTAACACCACTGACTGAATCTTATGTCCCTTCTATTATTAGAAAACAAAGTGAACATCGTGTTGCTCATCTCGGCCTTGAAACCGTTCTTCAAGGAAAAGAGATCATCTTACAAGACTTGAAGAGACAGATCCAAGAAGGGAACCGTATCCTTGTTTTAGATGCGGTGACAGATGAAGAGATTGAAGATATAGCACATGCGATGGCATTAATCGATGACTATCAGCTAGTACCCGTCGATCCGGGACCACTCACCGCTTATTACTCAAAAGCGTACACGAGTCAGCACACATTAAGTAAGAAGATCATTGTAACTGTTGGCAGTGTGACATCGTTAAGCGCACAACAACTGAATTACCTGATCGATAAAACAAATGCTACTCCAGTTTATGTGGATGCAGGTAAGCTGGCAAGTATTTCAGACAGCTGGGAAAAAGAAGTTGATCGTGTCGTAAAGCAAGCTTTAGAACAAATCAGTCAGCAGGACATTTTGATTATCACGACCAATTCACCATCAGCCAAGCGTTTAGATCTTAAACGATTAGCTGATGAGCAAGGCGTAAGTCAAGATCAGTTAGCGAAACGAATCGCTGACGGGTTAGGTAAAATTACACGTATCGTCATTCAATCAACCTCTTACGAAATCGGCGGATGCTTCTCAAGTGGCGGCGATGTTACAGCTTCCCTTTGCTCGGTAGGAAGAGCAGAAGGAATCAAACTAAAAGACGAGGTGCTGCCGCTCGTCGCTTATGGCGAGTTCATCGGTGGATATTTTGATGGCATTCCGCTAGCTACAAAGGGCGGCATGGTTGGAGACAAAAAAGCGATCCACACCATCATAAAGCATCTGTTAGCCAATCAAACGTCTACAAAACAAGTGAATTAAGTTTTACAAAAATTTTTGGCTGATAGTACTTTGTCGCTTATTGGAAGCAGTTGATTTCCGCTCCAGGATGCTCGCTTTCCGCGGGGCGTGCGGTGAGCCCCTTAGGCTCTTCAAGCCTGCAAGGGTCTCACCTGTCCCGCTAATCCCGCAGGAGTCTCGCACCTTCCGCTCCAACCAACTTATCAATGAAGTGGCTTTACAACAAAGAGCTAATAGCAACATTTTTTTAAAAAAGCACTAAATTTAAAAAGATACATTCCAAGGAGGAACTTAACATGACAACAGCAAACGAAAGAGCGATTATTGCCATTCCAATGGGTGACCCTGCAGGTATCGGACCAGAAATCACAATGAAATCTCTTGCTAAAAAAGAGATTTATGATGTTTGTAAACCATTAGTAATTGGGGATACAGCTGTACTAGAAAAAGCGATCACGATTGTTGGGGCAGACCTTAAGATTAATGAAGTAAGCTCACCAGCAGAAGGAAAGTATGAGCTAGGAACAGTTGATGTGATCAATTTAAACAATATTGATATGGACCAGCTTCAATATGGTGAAGTTTCTGCTCAAGGCGGGCAAGGCGCTTTTGAATACATCAAAAAAGCAGTAGAGCTTGCAAAGTCTGGGGAAGTAAAAGCACTTGCTACAACACCAATCAACAAAGAATCACTTAAAGCAGCAAATGTTCCTTATATCGGACATACGGAAATGCTTGAAGCATTAGCAGGTTCAAACGATCCGTTAACGATGTTTGAAGTAAAAGGCATGAGAATTTTCTTCTTAACGCGCCACTTATCATTGAAAGATGCTATTGCTGCGATGACAAAAGAACGCGTACACGATTACTTGATTCGCTGTGACAAAGCACTTGCTCGCCTTGGCGTTGAAAACAGAAGATGGGCAGTTGCTGGATTGAACCCGCATAGCGGAGAAGGTGGTCTGTTCGGTTGGGAAGAAGTAGAACAGATTAAGCCAGGTATTGAAATGGCTATTGCAGACGGCATCGATGCAGTTGGTCCTGTTCCGGCTGACTCCGTATTCTTCCAAGCTTTAAATGGAAAATATGACGCTGTACTATCTCTATACCATGATCAAGGGCATATCGCAGCGAAGATGACAGATTTTCATAGAACGATTTCGATCACAAACGGTTTGCCTTTCTTAAGAACTTCTGTAGACCATGGAACAGCCTTTGATATTGCAGGGAAAAATATCGCTGAAAGCATAAGCATGGAAGAATGTATTAAACTTGCAGCTCAATATGCACCGAAATTCACGGCGAACAGCTTATAAGAAGGATTGAATGAAAATGATAGTGAAGGGTGAAGAGCCCTTCTCTATCATTTGAAACAAATAAAAGCGCTTACATTATAGGGGGGTATAAACATGGAAGTTTCAGGAGCACAAATGGTAGCTGGTTTAGTTCTTGGTGTTATTGCATTAATATTTCTTGTATTAAAAACAAAGGTACATGCATTTTTAGCTTTAATTATTGCCGCTTCCATCGCAGGATTGGTAGGTGGAATGGAACCTGGTAAAGTGGCAGACACCATTTCAGCAGGTTTCGGAAGCACGTTGGCATCCATTGGTATCGTGATCGGTCTAGGGGTTATGATCGGACGAATCCTTGAAGTATCTGGAGCTGCAGAAACATTGGCTTATTCATTAATCAAAACGGTAGGAAAGAAAAAAGAAGAATGGGCGATGGCGATTGCGGGATATGTCGTTTCCATTCCAATCTTTGTAGATTCAGCATTTGTTATCTTAAATCCACTTGTAAAAGCTCTTTCTAAAAAGACAGGAAAATCCGTTATCTCACTAGGTGTTGCATTAGCAGTAGGTCTTGTGATCACACACTCCTTAGTACCGCCAACTCCTGGCCCGCTAGGTGTAGCAGGTATTTTTGGAGTAGATATCGGTCTTATGATTGCACTTGGTCTTATGTTTGCAATACCGACTATGATAGCAGGTGTACTTTACGCAAAATGGTTAGGAAAAAGAATCTATCAAGTACCAGACGACTCTGAGTTAGGTTTCACACGTCCAAAAAAACAAGCAGCTTATCAAGAATTCATTGAGCTAGCAAGTGCAAGAGAAAAGGACCTTCCATCCCTTGGCCGCTCACTCTTGCCAATCGTTCTGCCTATTCTTTTAATCTTTTTAAATACAACGTTAACTGCACTCGAATTAACAACTGGTTTCTACGGCATTTTGATTTTCCTTGGTAAACCGATTATTGCTGTCAGCATTGGCTTAATCGCTGCTATCTACTTCCTTGCGGGCAACTTAAGCCGTTCTGAATCTCTTGATAGAATGGAAGAAGGTATCCAAACAGCTGGGATTATCCTTCTTGTAACTGGTGCAGGTGGAGCGCTTGGGAACGTACTTCGTGAGAGCGGAGCTGGAAACTATATTGCTGAAAGTATTGCAGACCTTGCATTGCCAGCGATTTTAATCCCATTCTTTGTGGCGACGATCGTCCGTCTAGTCCAAGGTAGCGGAACCGTTGCGATGATCACGGCGGCGTCTATTTCAGCACCGATCCTTTCACAGCTTGATGTGAACATGGCATTAGCCGCTCAAGCTGCAGCGATGGGATCCATGGTATTCTCTTATTTTAACGATAGCCTTTTCTGGGTGGTCAATCGGATGCTAGGGATAAAAGATGTAAAAGAACAGATTATGGTATGGTCTGTACCAACAACGATCTGTTGGTTTGTAGGATTGATCTCACTTCTCGTTGCAAATATGATTTTTTAAACAAACATTTAAATAAAGAAGAAAAAGATGCTCTAGTTTTATTTTGAGCATCTTTTTTATATACTTAATTATTTTGCTTCAAAGTGATTGTTGTTTGCTGCCTTCCACTTGATCCTCTTCAGCCTTTTCATTTTTAATAAAAAAAGAAATAATGAGCCCTATTAAGGATAAAACAGAAACTACGATGAAAGCCATATTTGCTCCGTACATATCAGGGTAGGAGATATCCGGGTTTGCAGCTGCATTACCAGCAGCGGTTGTCATGACGGTGACTAAAATCGCTGTACCTACTGAAGCAGCAATCATTTTCATTGTATTGTCCATCGCTGCCCCATGTGGAATCAATCGCTTTGGCAGACGGTTCAATCCTGCGGTCGCTACCGGCATCATTACCATCCCTAATCCCAGCATACGGACACTATACATGACCGTAATAAACGTAAATGATGTAGATGGGCTGAGTGTTGACAATGCAAAGGATGAGCCTGTAATAATCGTTAAGCCTGTAAAAGCAAGCCATCTTGCCCCAAATTTGTCGAAGAGTCTGCCTGTAATGGGTGATAAAAGTCCTGTGAGCAATGCTCCCGGTAAAAGAGCTAAACCTGCCTCAAATGCTGTGAAGTCCCTCATGTTTTGCATGAATAGCGGAATAATCGTCTCAGCTCCAATCAGACCCATAAATGTGATCATCCCAATGATAACCGTGAGCGGAAAGATAGAGTTTGCAAACACACGAAACTCGAGCATTGGATGCTTTAACCGGAGTTGTCTTGTGATAAACAGTAAGAGTGCCACGACGCCAATTCCAAGCCATAGAAGAGTACCTGAATCTGTCCACCCTAAGTTCCCTGCGCATGTAAATCCATAAAGCAATCCGCCAAAACCAAACGAAGACAGGATGATGGATAAAATATCAACCCTCGTTTTTACCGTCTCCGTTACATTTTTCAAGGCAAAAAAAGCGATGATTATATCGATGATTGCAATCGGCAGAATTATAAAGAACAGCAGCCTCCACGAATAATGAGAGGTTATCCAGCCTGACAAAGCTGGACCAATGGCTGGTGCAAAAGAAATCACGAGCCCGACTAATCCCATCGCAGATCCGCGCTTGTTCACCGGAAAAATCATGAGAAATACAGTTTGCATAAGAGGTAGCATAACACCAGCTCCACTTGACTGGATTACCCGTCCGAGGAGGAGCATTTCAAAATTTGGAGCCAGCCCGGCAACAAGTGTACCAAAAGCAAATATACCCATAGCTGAGAGAAACAGTTGCCTTGTGGTAAATCGCTCTAATAAAAATGCACTGACTGGAATCATGATGCCGTTAACGAGCATAAAAACGGTCGTCAGCCATTGTGCGCTGTTCGCTGTTATATTCATCTCTTCCATAATAGGCGGTATCGCCGTGATCATCAGCGTTTGGTTTAAGATTGCAATAAACGTACCAGCAAGAAGCAGTGTTACAATCGTTGACTGTTTATAAGTTTGTGTTGCTTGCATCTCACATCTCATCCCTGTCTAAAAAGTAATTTATGATGTGTACAGCTTACACAATTTCTTTTCTGATTCACATTAAATTGCCTTGGTTAATACGCGAGTTATGAACGTGGGTGAAAAAAATGAATGAAGATCAGCTGACCTTTCATGTATTTAGCCAACAATTTCAACAAAATGTCTTGGCAAAATTTAAACTAAAGAGAATAAAGAAGAATCACACATTAGTCCGGAGCGAGACTTTAGAACTAATTTATCGACATTGATAATGCGGATATAATGTTATTTTTGTCGAATCAATAATTCTTTATTACTAATACATTGTATCTATTGCTTTGAAATGTCGAAAGTGCCAAAAACAACTAGAACTTCCCTCTTTTGTCAGAATTTTGTGTATGTTAAGATATTTTTGTAGTAAAAACATTTTTAGGGGGATAGGGAAATGAAAAAAAAGTTTTTAGCAGTTTTGTCAACAAGTGCACTAGCATTATCATTGTTCAGCCCAACTGTTGGATCTCCAGCATCTGTATCAGCTGAATCTACGAAAAGTGCACCGAAGTGGGATGTAGAACGCTATGGGGATCGTGTAGATATTGATGGTTACTTGAATAAGCTATCCGAAAATGAGTCCTATTTGAAACAAGCAGAAACATCGATTGCTGAACAAGCTAAGAATATCAACTTTAATGAGACAGAGTCAGATGCAAATGAAGCGGCAGAAAGTTCGTTTACATATGACGGCGGGACAAAGTTTTTTTTAGACCGTGGCTTAGCATTTAAGCAATTTACTCTTCGCAGTGTCGGTGAAAACGTAGAAATCTGGGTTGCGAATGATCTTGCATTCCCAGAAGGAGATTCTCGTCCAGCCCATGTTGTAACACAAGAACAAGTGGACAAGCTTCGTGATGAATTCGACAGCAACATCTATCCGAAGGCAACGGCGTTCTTTGGAACACCTGATGTTCATGATGGATCAAAATCACCATTAGCTGGCAGTTACGTGCCTGCTGGATACTATGAAGGCAGTGACAAGGTAATCATGCTAGTTGATAACATTAAAGATGACAACTATGAAGATCCGTCTTATCCATTCTTTGTAGCTGGTTTCTTCTGGCAGACACTAGAAAATTATATCGACCGTAACATTATTACAATCGATACGAACAGCTGGGAAACGAGACTTGAAAGTACTTTCTTTGGAACAACAATTCATGAATTACAGCACTTGATCCATGCTGACAACGATGGTGCAGAGGAAACGTGGATTAACGAAGGTATGTCTACATTCTCTGAGTACCTTGGAGGATATGGACACGATGACCGTTCCATTAACTTCTATTTGGACCATCCAGAGAACTCGCTTGTTAACTGGGATGAGCACGTACGTGCGGAAACTGGACCAGAAACAATTGCGGATTATGGACAAGTTTATTTATTTACTCTTTATATGAATGACAAGTTTGGACAAGAATTTATTCGTGATTTAGCTACGAGTGATGTCGTTGGAATTGATGGAATAAATCAAACACTTCAAAAACATGGTTATAAAGAAACATTTACGGAAGTTTATCAAAACTTTATTACAGCCCTTGCATTAGATTCAGATGCTGTTGGCGGTGGGAAATATAACTTTGATTCTATCGATCTTCGTGATCTTGCAGTAGACAATGACGGAACAAAACGCGGTAAGACTGTTGACTATGAATCTGCTAAAACATATGAAAAAGAAGGCGTTCCAGCTTGGGGCGGTGACTTCAAAAAACTAGATTTCCAAGATAAGATTCGTAACATCACATTTGATGGAGTTGATTTCTTACCGGTTCCATGGAAATCTGTTAAAGATCCTGTGGATTCCGATAATAATGTACTTTGGGGTAACGCAGGAGATGAAGCAGATAACGCACTGATTTTTGAAGCTGACCTTTCCGCCGTAGATTCTGCGACCTTGAAATTTGATAACTTCATTGACATCGAAGAACAATGGGATTTTGGTGCAGTCCAAGTTTCGACAGATAACGGAGAGACTTGGAAGAGCTTAGCAAATGAAAATACACGAAGTGATGTAGTTGAAGAAGGGTATCCGAAAATTAAAGAAAATCTACCTGGATTTACAGGACATTATGAAGATTGGAAACAAGAAACTTTTGATCTTAGTGAATACGCTGGTCAAAAAGTTCTAATCTCCTTCCGTTACTTAACAGACTGGGGCTACAATGACTCTGGTTGGTTCATTGACAATATCGCTATTCCTGAAATTGGATTTACTAATGATGGTGAATCTACAGATGCTTTCATGTCTATGAACGAGCTTATGAAGAAGTATGTTGAGTACACAGTAACATTTATTAACGAAAGAGAAGTTGGAAACAAAAAAGGTGCGAAGACAAATTATAAAGTTGTAACGATCGATCCATTTAATGTTACAGAAGAAGATGCGTTGAATTTAAAACAACTATTCCAAAACGGTAACAACTATATGATTACATCATACGCTGCTCCAGCAGATGACAAAAATTCAGTTGATTTTACGTATGAGGTAGAATTAAAAAAACAAAAGAAGAAAAAATAAGCAAGTCAAACTAAAAAGAGGTCGCCATTATCATGGTAGACCTCTTTTATTATGTGTGCCCGGCATGGGTGCAGGCTATAGGGTGCAAGTCCCGAACTGCGAAGGCAGTAGTAGCAGTAGCTTAAGACAAGGCGGTGTGGGGCGACTCGCATAGCTGAAGGAAGTCGGCGGCAAACTTCCGCCCCAAGGAACACGAACTTCATACGAGGCTAGGTGACATTGGATGAGACTGCATATCAAGTCAAAGTCCATACTGCCAAAGGTGTCACAGAGTAAATGAAGTGGGGACATGGAAGGAAAGTCTGTACCCTTACCCGGGGAGAGCCTGTCGGTACGCCATGCACTCATGGTAAGCACCGTTGTGAAACGGTGTTGAACGACAGGAAGTCAGCAGAAGCCATAGTACTTCGCATTCCGCGAAGGAAGGGCTGAACTTGTTAGGAAGAATGGAACCTGCACGTACATCTCATTTGATGAAACAGAAAAGAAATACCTGCTTGGAGGAGGAGACGGTGAGTCCCGTCGGGGACTTCAAGAGGGTGGAGAATGAAGATGACGCAAACAGGAAGACCATTCACGCAGGAGGAATATCTTATGATGGAACGAATCGTGTCACGCGAGAACACACTGCGTGCACTTAAACGTGTTGAAAAGAATAAAGGTAGCCACGGTGTTGACCAAATGCCTGTACAAAACCTACGAGCGCATATGGTGGAAAACTGGAACGACCTAAAGAGTTCTCTTTTGTCAGGCACCTATATTCCTTCTCCCGTACGTCGAGTCGAAATCCCGAAACCAGACGGTGGAGTGAGGAAACTAGGTATCCCGACCGTGACCGATCGTTTCATCCAACAAGCGATTACCCAAGCTTTAACTCCAATTTACGACCCGACATTCTCATCGTGCAGCTTCGGATTCCGACCAGGAAAACGTGCACATGATGCGGTCAAACTAGCTCAATCTTACATCCGTGAAGGATATCGCTGGGTTGTAGACATTGATTTAGAGAAGTTCTTCGACAAGGTCAACCACGACCGACTGATGACAACATTGGCGCGAACTATAACAGACGTTTCTCTTATCAAACTTATCCGAAGATATTTACAAGCAGGAATTATGGAGAACGGGCTGACGACGATGAACGTCGAAGGAACACCTCAAGGTGGTCCCCTCAGTCCTCTTCTATCAAATATCGTGCTAGACGAATTGGATAAAGAACTTGAACGTAGAGGTCACCGCTTTGTAAGGTATGCGGATGACTGTAATATCTATGTGAAATCAAGAAGAGCAGGCGAACGGGTTATGAACGCCATTACGTTATTTATTGAAAAGAAACTGAAACTGAAGGTTAATCGTGCCAAAAGTGCCGTTGACCGCCCGTGGAAGAGGAAGTTCCTTGGATTCAGTTTCACTCATCACAAAGAACCTAAAGTCCGAATATCGCCATCTTCAATCAAACGGTTCAAGAAGAAAGTTCGAGAACTGACGAGTAGAAGATGGTCGATAGCTATGGAGCATAGAATCAGAGAGTTAAACAAATATCTGGTAGGTTGGATGAGCTATTATTCGCTCGCCCAGACACGTACTATCATAGCTGGACTCGAGAAATGGCTAAGTCGAAGACTTCGGATGATATGCTGGAAAGAATGGAAGAACCCGAGGACTAGGGTCAGAAATCTGAACAGCTTAGGAGTGCGTAAAGATAAAGCTTATGAATGGGGAAACTCGAGAAAAGGATATTGGCGAATTGCCAAAAGCCCAATCCTACACAAAACCCTCGGGAAAGCTTACTGGCTTTCCCGAGGGCTAAAGAGTTTAACCGCTAGATATGATTTTCTGCGTCAGACGTAACAAGAACCGCCGTATACGGAACCGTACGTACGGTGGTGTGAGGGGATGTGGAGGCTAGGCGCCTCCCCCTATCTCAATTAGGCTGAAGAAAATCATCTTTATAAAAAAGTGACCTAAATGGACAGCTCCTTGCGTATTCTAGAATAGTTAGTTTTACGGACTGGCTTAGATAAGAGGTGCTGCATCATGAATATCACTGAAATCCTAAATCAATTAAGCGACCGCTTTTTTATGATGAGGGTTTACGATCTATCTGCTCAGATGGCTTATTATTTTTTAATGTCGGTTTTCCCATTTTTGTTAGTGATCTATTCATTGATGACGTATCTGCCTCTAAATGAAAATAACATATTAGAACTGATCCAGCCTTATGCCCCCGATACAACTTACGCCCTGATTGAAAAAACGTTGTCTTATACGGTCAGGAGGCAAGAAGGAAACCTCCTTTCGCTAAGCTTGGTCGTCACGTTATGGCTGTCTTCCATGGGCTTTCAATGCATGAAACGTATTTTAAATGACGCGTATGAGGTGCGAAATGATGAACACAAAGTAAAACAAATAGCAGAAAGCTTAATGTTAACGATCGGGTTTATGATCGCGGTCCTGTTTTCTGTAATTGTTCCTCTTTCTGAAAAATTACTTAGTGTGTATTTGAAAGGGATTTTTTCGATATTAGAGTTTCAGAAGTTATGGATCATTGTGCAGTGGGGAATAGGTACTGCCTTTCTGCTAGCTTTTTTTATTGTGCTTTACTCATTTGCACCTAGTATTAAGCTTGGATTTAGAAAAGTAATTCCGGGAGCTTTCTTTGCCACAATCGGCTGGCAGCTCGTATCGATGGGTTTTGCTTCTTACGTCAGCGGCAGCAATTATTCAGCACTTTACGGCCAAGTGGCAAGTCTCATTGTACTGATGCTGTGGTTTTATCTGTCTGCGATGATCATCATACTCGGTGGACTGCTGAATACGGTGGTTTATCCGCATGACTAGTAGTAGTCCATTACTCGTAAAGGGGTTTACGTGTTCTTAAGGATTTTTGCGGTACGTCTTCTTTTATTTATTACACGTTCGCTCAAAAAACGCTTGTAACGCTCAGAATTCCTCACCTACGCTCTAACTAATTTGAGTTTCGCTCAAACCCCGCTAGTTACGCTCTAGATGCCTCCCTTTTCGCTCAAACATTAAAGTGCCTCCGCAAAAGAGGCACTTTTTCATCATATAAATTATAAAACTCCAAATTTCTCATCCCGCACATCGGTAATGAACATATGCCCTGGCGAGTGGGTGATCATCATCTCTGGCTTTACATGCATGGCCACTGCTTGAGGAGTTACGCCGCATGCCCAGAACACGGGAACTTCCCCTTCATGAATCTGAACGGGATCACCGAAATCAGGCTGGTACAAATTATAAATTCCGATGCTCTCAGGATTCCCGATATGAACAGGTGCACCGTGAACAGAAGGGAAGCGGCTTGTGACCTGAACAGCCCTCACCACATCTTTTTCCGGAATCGGACGCATGCTTACGACCATCGGGCCTTCAAACCGGCCGGCTCCCACACACTCGATGTTTGTTTTGAACATCGGCACGTTGCACCCGCGCTCAATATGACGAACTGAAATTCCATTATTCATCAGCGCGTGCTCAAACGTGAAACTGCAGCCGAGCAAAAAGCCAACCATTCCATCATCCCAAAGGTCAGTGATATCTGTTTTTTCCTCAACTAGCTCGCCCCGCCGGTAAACGCGGTATTTCGGAATATCCACTCGCAGATCGGAATCTGGAGCGACAAGCGCAGGAACAGCTGAACCTGGCTCCGTCACATCTAGCACTGGGCAAGGTCTTGGATTTCGCTGGCAGAACAGAAGGAATTCAAAAGCCAGCTCTTTCGGCAATACGACTAAGTTCGCCTGCGTAAACCCGTTTGCGAGTCCGCTTGTAGGCTTCACCCAATCACCGCGTCTGATCATTTCACGAGCTTCCGCAGGATTCATTCTGTCTAGTGCATTCATGAAAGTTCCCCCTCTTTTCTATGCAAATAACTTAGGCAGTCCTGTGTACAGCGAATAAACGCTCATGATCGCCATGATCACGACGATTAGCACACCAAAAATGGTCATCCACATTGGGTGTTTATAATCTCCCACGATTTTAGGTCTGTAAGCTGCGATCAGCATCACACCTAGTGAAATAGGTAAAATCAATCCATTCAATGATCCTACTAGAATTAGAATCTTAACAGGCTGTCCGATTACTGCGAAAACAAGTGTTGAAACAGCGATAAATCCGATGATGATCCATTTGTGATATTTTTCAAGTGTTGCGTTAAACGTCCGAATAAACGAAACAGACGTGTAAGCAGCACCAACAACAGACGTGATAGCAGCAGCCCACATCACGACACCGAAAATCTTGTAGCCGACGTTTCCGGCAGCTAATTGAAACACAGAAGCGGGAGGATTAGCTGGATCTAGCGTCAAGCCTTGTGCGACAACGCCAAGTGCAGCCAAGAACAAGAAGATACGCATAATGGATGCGATCCCAATAGCTGAAACTGAACTTCTCGTAACTTCTCCTAAATTCTCTTTCCCTTTGATTCCTGCATCAAGTAAACGGTGAGCTCCTGCAAACGTGATGTATCCGCCGACTGTTCCTCCAACAAGCGTTACGATGGCAAGAACATCAATCGTGTCGGGTACGAACGTTTTTACAACAGCTTCTCCAACCGGCGGCTGAGCAGTGAACATCACGTAAACCGTTAGTGCGATCATGACAAATCCAGCCACTTGCGTAAATCGGTCCATCGCTTTTCCGGCTTCACGGACAAGGAAAACTAAAATGGCAATAATTCCACTGAGTATTGCACCCATCTTAGGAGAAACGCCAAACAAGACGTTGACGCCTAGTCCAGCTCCTGCGATGTTTCCGATGTTAAAGGCTAAGCCACCCATAACGATCAAAGCTGCCAAGAAAAATCCTAATCCAGGGAGGACGTCGTTTGCGATATCCTGAGCTCTTTTTTCAGAAACCGCGATAATCCGCCACACGTTCATCTGCGCGCCAATATCAATAATGATGGATGTTAGAATAACAAAACCAAAACTTGCGGCGAGAATGGACGTGAAATGCGTCGTTTGTGTTAAAAATCCGGGTCCGATGGCTGACGTGGCCATCAAAAACGCGGCGCCAAGCAGAATACTAGCTTTCGATTCTTTCTTCATACTCTTCCTCCTTTATTACTTCGATTCTTGTTTTATTTTTAATGAGATTCCTTGTTTCAACTGGTGGATTTGCTTTTCTCGATCTAAGTAGAGCTGTTGCGCAACTTCGTGTGACACCTCGGTGAACTGTACTTTGTCACCCGGTTTCAGCTGAGCCATGATCTGCAGGTCGACTGTAGCAATCTGTCCGATTTTCGGATAACCGCCAGTCGTTTGACGATCGGCGAGAAGCACGATCGGGTTTCCTTCAGACGGCACCTGAATGGTTCCAAAGTTCACGGCTTCTGAAAGCATTTCCTGCTCTTTTTCGAGTAAAAGTTCTGGACCTTTCAAGCGGTAACCCATCCGATCAGACTGCGACGTTACTTCAAACGATTCGGTAAAAAGCTTCATCTGGCTTTCTTGGGTAAACCAGTCATATTGTCTGCCTTTCATGACTCGTACTTTCGGTTTGGAAGCGGGTGTCGACGTAAATTCCGATGCAATTGTCCACTGCATTTCCGCAAACTTCTGCCCATCTAATTCGACAGCAAGAACCTTCGTTATTTGAGTGGATAGTTCACTAGGCTTTCCGATTGAAAGTTCATCATCTGCTTGCAGCGGTTTTCCGTTAAAACCGCCGATTCCTGCACGTATGTAAGTTGATTTGCTGTCCATGACTTCAGGCAGATCAAAGCCACCTGCAACGGCTAAGTAAGCACGGCAGCCTGTTTTGCAGCCTCCGAATTTGAGCTTGCTGCCAGCTTTCACCAAAACAGAGCGCCATAGCTTCACAGGCTTCCCGTCAACAGAAGGGGAGAGGTTTCCTCCGCAGATCGAGATCAGCGTGTCTTCTGAAAATTCCATGTCAGGTCCCAGTAAAGTCAGTTCCAGTGTAGCTTCATTCTCATCATTGCCAACTAAAAGATTTGCTATCCGGTGGGCTGTCGCGTCCATCACGCCGCTCGCGATAACGCCGTATTTTTGGTATCCGTAGCGGCCCAAATCCTGAACACTTGTAAGGAGGCCGGGTTTCGTAATCCTAATCATTCTCGATCTCCTCCCATTTTTGAAACTCTTCTTCAGAGATCGGCTCGAATTTTATCTGATCTCCTGCTTGCAATAGACTTGGTGTTTCACCTTCTGGGAGAAAAAGTTTACGCGGTGTTTTACCAATCAACTGCCATCCACCAGGCGTTTCGATCGGGTATACGCCTGTTTGTTTACCTGCTATACCAACCGATCCTGCCGGAATTTTCAAACGAGGATTCTTCCGTCTAGGCGCAGCAATTTTTTCACTCATCCCTCCGATATAAGGGAATCCAGGCGCGAACCCGATCATGTAAACGATATACTCACCATTTGTATGAATGTCGATCACTTCTTTTGTTGTCAGACCGTTTCTTTCCGCCACTTCTTCCAAGTCAGGTCCGAACTCTCCGCCATAGCAAACCGGAATTTTAATAATGCGTGGTTCTGCACTTTGTTCAACATCAAGTTTTTCTAAGTGCGCACTCAATTCTTCACATACTTGTTCATATGGAAGCTTTTTAGTTTTAATTTTTAAAGGATCATAAAAAACGGCGACCGTGGTGAAACCAGGTACATACTCGATCACCCAGTCAAACGAATTCTCATCAAGAAAGGAGGAGACTTTATTTACTTTTTGCTGTATATCACGGCTGATATCTTCGCCGAGTTCAATGATTACACTGTTGTCACCTAATGGCTGCAATTTAAACTCCATCATTTACTCCCCTGTCTTTTTATGTAAAATTTATCAGAATATTTGTATATTTATAAAAGTCTAGTATAAAGGAAAACGCATTAAAATCAAACCTACTAATCAATTGATTCCCGATAGTAATTATTTCTAGTCACAAACATGTTTAAATGATATTTCCCTTCTTTTCCTCTCTTCAAAACTATACGTCTCAAGTCTTAAATGAATACAGGACCTGGTACAAATCCAATCAATAGTAAACGAAGGTAAAATAAGGATGTTTTTCCCTTTTGACGCTGGTTTTAATACCGATCCTTTATGAACTATTCTTTTACAGACAAAGTCGGAAGGACCTGAAAAAGGAAACGATAGAACTATCCCAATAAACGAAAAGAGACTGCCTCATTTTTATGGCAGTCTCTTTCATTCTTTTACTTTTTTTCATAAGAGAGGACTCGGTCGATGGCTTCTGCTACCCCATGATCGGTATGATTTCCGGTTACCCAATTCGCTTCTTTTTTCACGATATCTTGTGCATTCCCCATGGCAACGCCAATCCCCGCCTCACGGATCATCGCCAGATCATTCAGGCTGTCACCAACGGCCATTACTTGGTCCATCGATAGTTCTAACCACTTGCACACTTTGAGCAAGGCCGCAGCTTTATTCACACCTGCTGGATTAATCTCGATATTCGTTAAACTTGAATTTGTGACCTCAAGTAGATCATTCTTTACTAATTCATCCAAAACCACCTGTCGGACTTCATAATCGGGGATTTCAAACCCGAACTTCAGCCAATTATAGTCCCGAATCTGTTTATCGAATGGCTGCTCTGTGTTAAATAACCCTAGTGTTGTGGAGGATCTGAAATTTAGATTGTATTTGACCTTCAAATTCCAAAGGGCATCTACCAAATCATGATTGAGCATCGTACTGTCTACCAGATTGTGTTCATGGTCATAGATTTCTCCGCCATTCACGGTTATCAAGTAAGAAGAACGTCCAAGGGTATCCGCAATATCCCGGCACGTATAAAGGTGACGGCCTGTACTTAAGACGACATGAATGCCTTTTTCTTTAGCATGTTTAATGGCCCTTTGATTCTCAATGGATACCTTGCCTTCATGATTCAAGAGTGTCCCGTCCATGTCCAAAGCGATCAGTCTTACGTCGTATGTCATAATGATCTCACCCTTTCTAAGAATTCAACTTCCTTTAGTGATTGATCCTCGTGTTCAACAGCGTGCATTTATCTAAAAACAATCATAACAAGTCTAATCTAATTTATGTAAGAAAAGGGTACAATATCATCTCTTCCTTCATATGGAGTGCCTTTCTGAACGGAAACTACCAATTATATTTTCTAGGATAGAGTGGTTAATTATTAAACAAACGTTTAAAATGAAGGGTAAAATGCCATGTAGGAGTGTGACACCATGTACAATGAACCAATTTTCCTAAAACCTGTATTTAAAGACCGGATCTGGGGCGGAACAAAGCTTCGTGATGAGTTCGGCTATGATATTCCAACTGAAACAACGGGCGAGTGCTGGGGAATCTCCGCTCATTCGAACGGACCCAGTGAAGTGGTGAACGGACCTTTAAAAGGCAAGACACTTGATCACGTGTGGGACGAGCATCGCGAACTTTTTGCTGGCCAAGAGGGAGAAGACTTTCCTTTATTGGTAAAAATTTTAGATGCGAAGACGGATCTTTCGGTGCAGGTGCATCCGGATGATTCCTATGCTCGTGAGGTAGAAGGTGAGGCGTTCGGTAAAACGGAATGCTGGTACGTGATCGATTGTGAGCCAGGAGCTGAGTTGGTTTATGGGCATCATGCCGAATCGAAGCTTCAATTTGAAGAAATGGTCGTAGATAATCGCTGGAATGAGCTTCTACGTAAAGTCTCGATCAATCCAGGCGATTTCGTCTATGTGCCAAACGGGACGATCCACGCGATCGGTGCGGGGACGATGATTCTTGAAACACAGCAGAGTTCTGACATTACATACCGCGTGTATGACTACGACCGCCGTGACGATGCTGGTAACACGCGCGAGCTCCACATCGAAAAATCAATTGAAGTAACGATGATTCCGCATCAAGATGCTGATTTTGAGCCGGTTTTATCAGCAAAGGACGATGTGAAAATCGAGAAGCTGATCAAAGAGAATTACTTTACGGTGTACCACTGGAACTTAGAAGGTTCTGTTGCCGATGTTGATAATCCTTCGTATCTGTTAGTAAGTGTGCTGGAGGGAGAAGGAGAGTTGAAGATTGGTGATCAATCTTCTTCCGCATTTAAAAAAGGCGACCACTTTATCGTGCCATCGACAGTGAAAAACTTTGAAATGAGCGGTAACGCGAAGTTTATTGTGTCACACCCGACGATTTAATAGAAAAGGAGCAACCGGAATGATAGGTTTCGGTTGTTTTTTTGTGTGTAACTGAACGACTTGAGCGTAAGTCGATGAATTTGAGCGAAATTAGAGGTGGTTTGAGCGTAAAACAGGGATTCTGAGCGAAGATCGGTAATTCTGAGCGTAGCGAGCTTTTTTTGAGCAAACGTGTAACAGACTAAAGAACACGTACCGTAAAATACTAATCTAACTCATTCAAGTGGAAAACTTTGTACTTCCCTATTTTCGTGGCTGAAATATTTAAATCATTCAATAGATGTTTTGCGAGATGGCGGGAGGAAATCTGAAGGAAGTCGCAGCAATCATGAATTGGCATTATTGGGCTAATTAATAATGCGTATTCCCTTAACGCTTCCAAATGCGCTTGCCTGCAATAATGACCACAATTTGGACAAAACCACTTCCTTCTTGCTCTAATCATAGGAATTTTAAAACATTTTGGACAGGCTACACCTTTAATCAAGTCAGCCGCCGATATATTAAATTTTTTAAAGAGATCTTGATCGGTTTGATTATGATGTTTAAGCAAAAGCCGGGATAATTTTTTGATGTCTTTTTTAGTAATTATTTCTTTTTGATAATGCTTTTGATAGGTGTGAAATCTGGCTAGAAGGTTAGTACTATGTGTTACAGATTTAGAGATATTCGTATTTTCAGGTATGGCCATAATTTTGGAGTTGGGGTTGCTGATTATCACAATTGATTCAATTGGAATCATGGGGAACTTATGGAGTTTCAACCATTCTTTGAACAAATGAGTTTGTCGGTAAAGCTGTGAGATTGGGTCCGGAAACACTTCTTCGATATCTTTATATGTACGGATTAGCTGGTGAAATTCTTGGTCAAATATTAGAGTGCCTGAAATATGTTTCACTTCGATAATGAGAAAAAATGATGGTGTTAAGAGAAGGATATCGATTTGGAAATGACCGGAGCCATACGGGAGACGGAGATCGTGAAAAATGTGAGTTTCCTCTTTTGGGAGCAAATCTAAATGGAAATCGAGGGATTTTTCACCTTTATAACCTGCAATGCTTCTTATAAGTTCACCTTCTATTTCCTTCTCTGCAGGATGGTCAGGGGAAAAACGCTTATGTAAGAGTCTCAATTTTTTAATTTTAATAGATTCTGCTGCTTCTTTTACAATCATAACATCACTCCTTATGATAAAAATTCTCTTTTATGGCAACCGAGTCCTTCATCAGATCTTAGTTTCATTGTTTTAAAGATAACCTTGAGCGTAACTCGATGAATTTGAGCGAACCTAGAGGTGGTTTGAGCGAAAAACAGGGATTTCTGAGCGAAGATCGATAATTCGGAGCGTAGCGAGCTATTTTTGCGCGAACATGTAACAGATAAAAGAACACGTACCGTAAAACCAACAACATGTATAACGAAAGCCCCTTGCAACCAAGGGGCTCCATTTTATTTATTAACTTTAGAAGTTGACTCACGTTTTAGTAGATTTGCCGGGAGAAGCAGCTCTGTGATTGGTTCCTCAGTGTTTTCCATTCGCCAGACGAGCTGTTCGATCGCTTTTCTGCCGTACAGCTCTAGGTCAATATCCATCGTCGTAATCTTCGGATTGGCTAACCTGGAAAGCTGGCCGTTATCAAAACTGCAGACAGATACATCGTCAGGCACGCGTAACCCTTTCTGCTGAAGAGAAGACTGAACAAAAAATCCGAGTCCGTCATTTACGCAAAACCAGGCTGTGGGTTGTTTCTCCAATGAATCCACCAGATTACGAACCACGATTTCACTTTCCTCAACAGAAGAAAAAATCATTTCATCATCAACTTGCAGCTCATGCTCTTGAAAAGCGAGCAAATAACCCTCAAGCCGCTCATGATAACTCGGTGAAAAACGGGTATCTCCAACGAATGCAATTTTTTCATGTCCAAGATCAATCAGGTGTTTAACTGCAGTATAGGCAGCGAATCGGTTATTTGTTAGAATCGCATCTGCTTGAATGAGCGGATGATGGTGGTCGATCGTTACCGTTGGAATCCCCGTTGCGATGACCTTATTCATATATTCCGTACTGATATGTGACAAGATAAGGACGCCATCGACTTGTTTGTTTTCAATAAACGATGGAAGAGTGAGATTCTCTTTCGCCTCGTTGCTTACCGATTGAATAAGTACATTAAGCCCTCTGTTTGTTGCTTCTTTTTCCACACTTAAATAGATCTTTCCAAAAAAGCTTTGCAATGAAAAAGCGAGATCGGATGCAATGAGTCCGATGTTTCCAGTTCCACCGTTATCTGTTTTCGCTGGGATCGTCTTGTATTGATACCCTAATTCTTTAGCTGTTTCTTCTATTTTTTTACGAGTGGCAGGACTCACACCTGGCTTACCAGAGAGAGCCTGAGACACGGAGTTTTTTGAAATGCTTAATCGATCCGCAATGTCTTGCATGGACACTTTTTTCGCCATAATATAAACAAACCTTCCAAAAAAAGAATTTTGTCACGTTACAAATTAAATATATACGAAAAGGTAGATTAAGTAAATAAATTCTATTAATTAATTTAAAATGATCATTTAACGCTGTAAAATGAAGGCTTAAATTAAATTCAAGTTGTCAGCAAAATCATTTGACAACATTACGTATACATGTGATAATCACATTACATAAGGTTACAAAACGCATTTAAGTAATTACAATATTTACATTGTAATGTTTAGGGAAGTAAATTTTTTAACTCAGAATGATAGCGCTGTCATTTTGGGTAGTACACCATAGCTCGGAAAGACTATTAACAAGGGGGATATTCTGATGAAAATGAAAAAGGCAGCATCTCTTTTCCTTACCGCAACGATTGCAGCGTCCGCGCTTGCAGGCTGCTCAACTGGAAACGGCGGCGGAAAGTCCGCTAACGGAGAAACAACAATCGAATTCTGGGCGGCTCCAAACCCGACTCAGCAAGTGTATTGGAAAGAGATGGCGAAAGAATTTGAAAAAGAAAATCCAAAAATTAACGTTAAAGTAAGTCCGATGAAAGAAAGTCCAACTTCAGAAGCGAGCATCCAATCTGCGATCGCAGGTAAGAGTGCTCCGACGATGTCTGAAAACATCAACCGTGGGTTCGCGGCTCAGCTCGCTGAAAGCAAAGCGCTTGTTCCGCTCAACGAAATCGAAGGCTGGGATAAGCTGCTGGAAAATCGTAACATGACAGACACGATTAAAACATGGAAGTTCTCAGATGACAATCAATATGTAATGCCCATTTACTCAAACCCGATGTTATTCGGCTGGAGAATCGATATTTTAAAAGAAGTTGGCGTGGATAAAATGCCGGCTACTTATAGTGAAGTTCTTGATGCTGCGAAAAAGCTAAAAGCGAAATACCCTGAAAAGTATGTTTGGGCTAAACCTGCACTTGCAGATCCAACAGCACATCATAGATGGTTTGACTTTTTCATGCTTTATGATGCGGCGTCCGGTGGAAACAATTTTATTGAAGGTAAGAAGTTTGTAGCCGAAGACGAAGCGGGAATCAATGCTCTTCAATTTATGGATGACTTAAGAAAAGAAGATGGGATTTTAACCAAGCAGTCTACAGATCCTTTTGAAAATGGTCTTGGTATCTTTACTGATCTTGGTCCATGGACGTTCAGCTATTGGGAAGAAAAGTTCCCTGAGATGAAATACAACGAAAACTTTGGGTTATCACTACCTCCTGTTCCAGATGATGCTAAGCAAGAGAACATCAATACGTTCGCTGATACAAAAGGAATCGTTATCTATGCTTCTGCAACCGAAGACGAGCGGAAAGCGGCGATGGAGTTTATGAATTTTGTTTATTCGAATCCTGAATACGATTTGAAGTGGCTTGAAACGACTAAATTGCCACCTGCTCGTGATGATCTTTCAACAAATGAATCGTTCAAAGCATTCTTTGATAAAAATCCAGAGCTGAAGCCATATGCGGAAGCTGTTCCGAACGCAATACCTTCGATTGATAACGCAAAATATAACGAGCTTCAGACACATATTGGCCGTTATGCTGTGAACCCTATCGTGAAGGGAGAAGTTGATCCTGAAAAAGGCTGGAACGAAATGAAGAAGGCCATAAAGGAGGAACTTAAGAAATGAAGAAAACAAACGGGACGGGCTGGCTATTCGCCAGTCCTTACCTTTTATATGCGATTATTTTCTTCGCCGTACCGCTGATCTGGTCGATGTACCTCTCATTTACGGACTGGAATCTGATCTCGCCAGTCTACTACTTTAAAGGCTTTGATAATTTTATAGAAGCGGTTAAGCACCCTGGAGTGCAAGCTGCATTCTTCGTAACGTTTAAGTTCATGGCAGCCTTCGTACCAATGGTAATTGTTTCGTCACTTGCTGTTGCACTTGTTATTCACGGGCTGCCGAAATTTAAAGGATTGTTTTTGATTGGTTTCTTTTTACCTTATCTAGCATCAGGAGTTGTTTCATCTTTAATCGTAAAAGGATTGCTGTCACATAACAGTGCTTTCAACGTGTTTTTACGAAATTTCGGAATCGAAATTGACTGGTTGAGCACACCGTTATCTGCATTGCTCGTGGTTGCGGCGATTATCGCCTGGAAGTTCACCGGATATTACGCACTTATTCTGACAGCGGGATTTGAAAGCATCAATAAAGATGTTTATGAAGCGGCTGCCATCGACGGAGTAACACCGTCACAACGCTTTTGGAAAATAACTTTGCCGCTGTTGTATCCAGCGTTGTTTACCGTATTGATCCTATCAATCGGTGTGTCATTCGGGATTTTCACAGAGGTTTACCAGCTGACAGGCGGTGGACCAAACTACGCTACAAACACATGGCAGATGGAAATTTTTAAACAAGCGTTTACGAACTTGAGTGCAGGCTACGCGTCAGCGGTTGCGATCATCGCATCAGTTGTAACGTTCGCTTCCATTTTAATCATTAGAAAATTACTAGAGATGTGGGGGAAACGTAATGGTTGGGTCTAAAAAAGGATTAACTTTCCGTTATTTAATCGCTTTTGCATTGCTTATCGTTATGGTTTTTCCATACCTCTATATGGTTATGAACTCATTTGCCGACTGGACGCAAGTTGATAAAAAGGTTGTTCCGACTGAATTAACACTGCGTTCTTATGAATGGCTCTTCTCAGGTGGAGAAGCGGGAATCGCAAGACCGTGGCTGAAAGCTTTCTTTAACAGCGTCATAGTTTCAACAGCTTCGACCGCACTCATGATGGTAACGGGTGCAATGGTCGCTTTTGCCCTTGCAAAAATGAACTTTAGAGGACGGGACTTCATCAATAACGCAGTATTGTTCCAAATGTTTTTCCCGGCGATCATCTTGCTGATCCCAACGTTTTTGATCATCCAAAACGCAGGGCTATATGACACATACACGGCGATGATCCTGCCAAAAGCGATGAGTCTGTGGGCAGTTTTCATGTACACGAACTTTTTCCGGGCGATTCCGGACACGTTTATTGAAGCCGCTAAACTGGACGGAGCTTCTAACTTTCAAATTTTATATAAAATCGTACTGCCGATGTCAAAGTCGATTACAACCGTTGTTTTCCTATTCTTATTCATGGAAAGATGGACGGAATTATTGTGGGATATGATTGTGGTCAGAAGTGATAGCATGCTGACGCTGAATGTCCTGCTATCTCAAATGTTCGGACCATACGGCGGATACCCGGGTCCGATGTACGCAGCATCCGTCTTATTAACGGTTCCGATCATCATCTTGTTCCTGTTCTTTTCGAAACAATTTAAAGAAGGCATGCAGTTTACGCTTAAATAGGTTGAAGGAGAATGATCATGACAAAAACTTGTGCAGAATTAGTGGAAATATATTTGGAGAAAGATCAGCCGGTGAACCCGGAAAAATTAACGTTTACCGGTGTTAGTGACCGAGATGTGTACAACATTACAGCTCCCTTTGAAGATGAAGGAGAGCTGATTATCGCAGGACGTGTAGAAGCACGTGACACCGAGCATTCAGAAGTTTACTTTTTCGTGAACCGTGATGGCGTTTGGACACCGAGAGAAGGAGCACCAATTTTTGAACTGCAAGATCCGTTCGTAACTAGGATTGGTGGTGAGCTGTTGCTTGGAGGAGTGGAGATTTTTCCCCATCCGACAAATGAAGGTGCACTTGGCTGGCGTACAGTTTTTTACAAAGGTTCTAGTATTGAAAATTTAAAACTGTTATTTAAAGGGCCTGACGGGATGAAAGATCTTCGTCTCGCAGAATTAAAAGATGGAAGCGTTGCTGTTCTGACTCGTCCTCAAGGAGAAAAGGGCGGGCGTGGAAAGATTGGATTCGCGCGGATTTCTTCATTAGAAGAATTAACACTTGATGTGATTGAAGAGGCACCGCTATTAGAAGGACAGTTTGCTGAAGGAGAATGGGGCGGTGCAAACGAGCTCCATATCCTGAACAACGGACACATCGGTGTACTTGGTCACATCGCGAGTTTTGATGAAGAAGGAAATCGTCATTACTATCCGATGGTGTTTTCATTGAATCCTGAAACAGGTGAACATACAGAAATTCAGCTTATTGCTATTCGTGACGATTTTTTAGCGGGTGCATCTAAACGACCTGATTTAGTAGATGTGGTGTTTAGCGGCGGGCTCGTTCGAAAAGAAGACGGAACAGCAGAATTTTATGCAGGTATTAGTGACGCCGAAGCACACAGAATCTTGATTCAAGATCCGTTTAACCAATTTGAAAAATAAGGGGACATGCAGCATGAATGTGTATCGATATGAAGAAAACCCGCTCGTTACGCCTCGTGACGTAAAACCGCACCGTGACGATTTTGAAGTAATCGGAGCCTTTAACGCTGGAATCGCTAAATATAAGGATGAAGTCATCATGCTTTTGCGCGTGGCTGAACGTCCGATTAGTGAAGACTCAAATGTTGTAAAAGCACCGGTTTATAATGTTGAAACGGGAGAACTGGAGATCCACTCGTTTGATTTAGATGACGAACGATACGATTTCGCAGATCCGCGTGTTATTTGCGAAAAGAAAAACGGTAAAAGCTTTTCATATTTAACTTCGCTTTCCTACATTCGACTCGCTCGCAGCACGGATGGACGCAACTTTACGATTGAGGATAAGCCATTCATCTATCCATCAAATGAACTTGAAACGTTCGGAATCGAGGACCCTCGCGTTACCCAGATCGGTGATACGTACTACATTTATTACAGCGCCGTATCTCCGGCTGGTGTCGGCGAGTCACTCGTTTCTACTAAGGATTTTGTTGAAGTGGAGCACCACGGAATGATTTTTTGCCCGGAGAACAAGGACGTATTAATTTTTCCTGAAAAAATTAACGGCTTTTATTATGCATTGCACCGGCCGGTTCCGAAAAGTACAGGTGCTCCGGAAATATGGATCGCGGAATCTACGAATCTCTTGCACTGGGGCAATCATAAGCACCTGATCGGATTGCGTGATGGTATGTGGGACAACGGCAGAATCGGTGGCGGTGCGGTTCCGATCAAGACGGAAAAAGGCTGGCTCGAGCTCTACCACGGCGCATCAAAGGAAGACCGTTATTGCATGGGGGCGGTATTGCTAGATTTGGAGAATCCGGCAAAAGTGATCGCTCGTTCGGAAACGCCGATCCTAGAACCAAAAGCAGATTATGAAGTAGATGGGTTCTTCGGAAATGTTGTGTTCTCATGCGGTGTGCTTGTTGAAGATGACGTCGTTAAGATGTATTACGGCGTAGCCGATACTTCAATGGCATGTGCAGAACTGAGTTTACAGGAGATTTTGGACTCGTTGACGTATTTATAAGAAGATGAATGCCAAAACTTGAGGTTTTGGCTTCTTTTTATTTGAATTTAGACCTTGAAAGTCGCTATTGAGCGAAACATGAGGCAGTCTGAGCGAAAACACGTACTCTTTGAGCCAAACGAAGAGGTTTTTGAGCGAAACAGAGGGTTCACTGGGCGAAACTCACTTCATCCTGCGCGAACGTGTAACAGATAAAAGAACACGTACCGTGAAACGCCAATAAACGTCATTCAAAAGAGTACACACTCCCATTTTCATGTTAAAATCTAGCTAACGAAAGGAGCGGTTACCATGATTTTAGGTGCAATTGAAGCAGGCGGTACAAAATTTGTATGCGGAATAGGTAACGAAAACGGAGATATCATAGAGAAGATCAGCTTTCCAACGACAATACCGGAAGAAACGCTGCAACTCGTGACAGATTATTTTAAAGATAAGCAGATTGAGGCACTTGGCGTGGGCTCATTTGGACCAATCGATCTTAACCAGGAAAGCTCCACGTACGGATTTATCACGAGCACACCGAAAAAGCATTGGAAAAATGTTAATCTGCTAGGCGAACTGAAAAAACAACTTGATGTGCCGATGGCTTTTGATACAGATGTTAATGCGGCGGCTCTCGGGGAACTGGAATGGGGAGCCGCAAAAGGTCTCGACAGCTGCATCTACATGACGGTTGGAACGGGCATCGGAGTTGGTGCCGTTTCGGAAGGAAAGGTTCTTCACGGGATGCTTCATCCAGAGATGGGACACATTCTCGTTCGACGTCATGAAGACGACACGTATAAAGGAAATTGTCCGTTTCATGGAGATTGTCTCGAAGGAATGGCTTCAGGCCCAGCAATCGAAAACCGCTGGGGTCAAAAAGGAGTTGTGTTGTCAGCGAACCAGCAAGTGTGGGAGCTAGAAGCTTATTACCTCGCACAAGCACTAGTTAACTATACCCTGGTACTCTCACCTAAAAAGATGATCCTCGGCGGTGGCGTCATGCAGCAAAAACAGCTGTTTCCGATCATTATTGAAAACGTGGTGAATTTTTTAAACGGTTATATCCAGCATGAAAACCTTTTAGTAAATATAGATGACTATATCGTTCCGCCTGAACTTGGTGACAATGCCGGATTGTGCGGGGCATTAGCGCTGGCGAAAAGACTATAACAGACAAGCTGACTCGATTAAGGGTCAGTTTTTTATTTAAAAACGCACTATTTACCTATGAATCTTATGTTGTGCTCTTCTTAAATTGAAACTATAATGATAAATAATTCAATAAATTAATTAATCAAATCTTCTGTAATCTTTTTTTACCTAAAATCGAAACGTTTCATCACCAAACCTGCCACTAAAAAAGGAGGGGATATTTGATGAAATTAACAGGATTTGGCGATGAGATATCACCAGATCTTACAGAACAGCTCAATGTTTTGGAGTCTGAAGGAATCAGACACATTGAACTCAGAAGTGTTTGGGGAAAAAATATAATCGAACTAACCGAACAGGAAATCACACATATCAAGAAAGAACTCGACAAGAGAGGGTTTCGCGTATCCGCCATTGGGTCACCTATCGGAAAGATAAGCATCCTGGATGATTTCTCAACACAGCTGAAAGACCTTGATAAAGTCATCATGCTTGCTAAGAATTTTGATACCGCTTACATCCGGGTTTTTTCGTTTTTTATCCCGAAAAATGATGATCACTTCACACACAGGGAGGAAGTAATCAACCGGACGAAGGCGATGGTGAAAAAAGCAGAAGAAAATGATGTTATCCTGCTTCATGAAAACGAAAAGGGTATCTATGGTGACAGCCCGGAATGTTGTTTGGATCTCATAACAGCAATTTCTTCTCCATACTTTCGAGCCGTTTTTGATATGGCAAACTTCGTGCAATGCGGCGTGAAGCCTTATACAGAGGCGTATCCTCTACTCAAGCCGTACATCGAATATGTGCATATAAAGGATGCCCGTTTTTCAGACGGAAAAGTGCTTCCTCCCGGGCTGGGGGACGGAGAGATCCAAGACCTTTTAACAAAATTAACCGAAGATAACTATTCAGGATTTTTATCGATCGAACATCATCTGGCCGCAGAAGATGAATTTTCAGGCTACAGCCAGAAACAGCTTTTTCAACACGCGGCAAAAGACTTAAACCGCATTTTAGCAAAAATAAATAAGGAGGTTTCATCATGACAACGGAATTTCGATTCGGCATTATTGGCTGCGGTGTGATCAGCCGTACGCACGCAGAAGAAATCAACAACATTAAAGGAGCCAAACTGGTTGCTGTTGCGGATGTAGTGGAAGATTGCGCAAAAAGTGTTGGCCAAGCTTACGGCGTTGATTGGTATTCGGACTATCTGGATCTTCTGAAACGAGAAGATATCGATATCGTAAACATCTTGACGCCAAGCGGCCTTCGGGCAAACATTGCGATTGAAGCTGCTCGCCATGGCAAGCATGTGATCGCTGAAAAACCGATCGATGTGACTTATGAAAAAGCAACAGCCATGATCGAAACTTGCAGGGAAGCTGGGGTAAAGCTCGCAGTTATTTCACAGCACCGGTTTGATGCGTCAACGGTAAAAGTAAAACGTGCGATAGAGGACGGCCAGTTTGGTCATATGGTGCTTGGAGAATGTTCAGTGAATTGGTACAGAACGCAAGGTTATTATGACAGCGGGGCATGGCGCGGTACATGGGCGATGGACGGGGGCGGTGCGTTAATGAACCAGTCTATTCATACGATCGATCTGCTTCAATACTTAGTCGGTCCGGTCGAAAGCGTTTTTGCGCATACGGCGACACTCGCTCATGAACGCATCGAAGTGGAAGACGTTGCGGTGGCAACCGTCAAATTTAAGAGCGGTGCACTCGGGACGATCGTCGGAACAACAAGTGCGTATCCGGGCCTCTCCTCACGGCTTGAGATCTTTGGAACCGCTGGCTCTGCCGTTATCGAGCATGACCGGCTGACGCATTTATTTTTAAAGTCCGCTGAACAGGAAGGCCGATCCACCAACTTAGCGGCAAACGATTTCGATACACCAGACCCGACAACGGTTTTTGGTTATGCCCATCGTCTGCAGATCGAGGACATGATGAACGCCATCCGAGAAGGAAGGGAGCCTCTGGTCAACGGTGAGGAAGGATTGAAGCCACTCGAAATCATTTTAGCCATCTATGAATCTGCAAGGACCGGAAAAGAAGTTAAACTGCCATTGAAAACAGTGAAAGCAGCACAATAAAAAAGGAGAGTGTAAGAATGATAGAAAAGTTTGCCGTACAGCTTTATACACTACGTCATGAAATTGAACAGGATCTCTTTAGCGTACTAAAAGACCTCAAGAAGATGGGATGGAGTGGTGTTCAAATATCAGCGCTGCCTCCAAAATATGACCCTGCCGAAGTGGCACATACATTAAAAGAGTTACATCTACAAGCAGCCGGGATGCACGTACCAATCGGCAGAATGGAAAACGATCTTGAGAACGTATTAAAAGAAACACAGCTTTACGAAACGAAAGATATCGTTTTTCCTTACCTTTCTGAAGAGATGCGGACCGTCGAAAGCTATCAGCATGTTAAACAGTTGCTTAACAGCATAGCGGAAAAGCATCCGGATATCCGTGTTAGCTATCATAACCATGATTTTGAACTGAACACAATGATCAACGGCCAGACGGCACTTGAATATATACTGGATCCAAAAGAAAAAGAAAATAAAATTCTGGCAGAGATCGATGTGTATTGGATTAAAAAGGCTGGAAAGGATCCGCTGGCGTTTATCCGCCCATATAAAAACCGGATGCCCATTATCCACTTGAAAGACATGACGAATGATGAACAGGAGACATACGCAGCGCTTGGTATAGGGACAATCGACTTCAAGCCGATCATAGAGTGGGGAGAGAAATCCGGGATCGAATGGTACGTCGTGGAGCAGGATGAATGTCCGGGAGACCCGTTCGATAGTTTACAAACAAGTTACAACTATATTCAAAGGTTGATAGGGAGATAACCAAGTGGTATCATTATAGTTGAATTAATAAATTTAATGAATTAATTAATTATTTTTTAATGATCTTACTTAGGAGGTGCACGAAAATGAGCTTACGAATAGGAATTGTTGGAACCGGGAGAACGATCGGTGTTGCGAGTGATCATTTGCATGGTATTCAGGCGAATCCCGAATGGGAACTAACTGCTGTTTACGATATCGTACCGGACAACGCCCGACAATGGATCCAGCAGCACAATCTTGCTTCATCGTTAATTTCTTCAAGCCTTGAAGAACTATTGGACAAAGTAGATGCTGTTGTAATCTGTACAGATAACTTATCCCACGGAACAATCGCAAGAGAAGCATTCAAAAGAAAGCTGCCTGTTCTATGTGAGAAGCCTCTTTCAGTCAACTTTTATGAATCGAAAAAACTGGCCGAAGAAGCAGCGTCTGCAGGTGTCGTCAACTACATGGGCATGCAATACCGGTACCATCCATATGCTCAGCTGATCAAAGAGGTCATCTCATCCGGGGAACTTGGAGACATCTTTTCTTACCGTCATAAGCTTGGCGGGGGAAGGATCGGAAACCCGAACGTCGGAATGGAATGGCGTATGAAAAAAGAAACGTCAGGCGCTGGAGCAGTTGCAGATTTTGGCATTCATCAAGTAGATCTCATTCATTTTTTTCTGCATAAAACTTGCGGAGAAATTAAGAGCGTACAGGCTGAACTTGCGACATTCATCCAAGCGCGCCAGTCAGAAGGATCATCTGCTGCCCCTGTTACGAACGATGATCTGGCCGTTGTGATCGCTCGGTTAGAAAACGGAGCAATGATTACGCTGAACAATTCCCGGCTTCTGCCGCAGGATGGTGACGGCCTTGAAATTGTGGGGACGAAATCAGCTGTTTCTATGGATCAGCACGGCCGGATTTTTTTAAGAAAAAAGAATGCTGACGGTTCTTGGTCGGGTGAACGGGAAGAACTTGAGATCGAGGAGAGGCATAAATTCAAAGGACTTGCCCGCGGCAAACAATATCAAGAGTTTTATGAAGCGGTAAAAAACAACAAACCTCATGAATTGTCGTTTGCTTATGCAGCTGAAAGTGCAAGAGTGATCGATGCGGCAGTATTATCCAGCCAAGAAGGAAGAAGAGTCTCTGTTTCAGAGATCGAATAAAAAGGCTGTTTTCGCGTAAACTTTGTTGCCATGTAGGTAATTTGAGCGAAAAAGGGATATTTTGAGCGAAACTAAAGGTAGTTTGAGCGTAACTCGGCATTTTTGAGCGAAACCTCAATGAGTCTGAGCGAACGTGTAATAAATATAAGAACACGTACCGTAAAACTGAAATAATAAAGGAGGATTTTATAATGGAACAAACAAAAACACAGGACACAATCGTAAATCTGGCACCGCTTTTCAACCCTGAAGAAGGAAAAACAGTCATATCACCTCTTGGAAACGAAACAGGATATTGGGCAGGGGCACCAACTGTTTTATATGATGACAAAGATGAGACGTTTTATCTGTATTACCGTCTTCGCAACCCTCGCGGACACGGTGAAGATGAGCGCGGATTTGAAGTTAGAATTGCGAGCAGCAAAGACGGAGAAAACTTTACTGATGTTTGGAGTGTCCATAAACGCGAATTAAACTCCAGTTCGATTGAACGTTCTGCACTCGTAAAAGTTAGCGATGAACTATACCGTCTTTACATCAGTTATGTCGATCCTGCTGATAACCGCTGGCGGATCGATGTCGTCGAAGCAGAGACGCCATCATCCTTCCAGGTTGAAAACCGCAAGAAGGTATTGACTGCAAGCGACCGTCCTGGCGTTGAAGGGGTAAAAGATCCTTATATCGTTAAGCATGAAAACAAGTATTACATGTATTTTGTATATGCAAAAGGACTGGATTCCGCTGTTAAAGAAGAGATGCACCAAACAGGCGATGTCCATAATACGGGCCTTGCAGTTGCACCAACAGGTCTTGCGATCAGTGAAGACGGAATCCATTTTGATTGGGTGGATACGGTGATCCCGGTTAGTGATTCAGGATGGGACCAGTATCAATCACGCCTCACTACGATCATTCCAACCCAGCACGGATACACGGTCCTATGGGATGGAAGTGTCGGCGTAGAACAGAATTATGAAGAAAAAATGGCACTGGCTGTTTCGTTCGATCTAAGAACATTCGCGAAGATCAACGTTGATGGCCCAGTACTCGAAACGGCATCAGGTAAAGCAGTCCGTTACGTAGATGCGATCATTCATGAAGGCTCTATATGGTACTATTATGAATATACAAGAGAAGACGGTGCGCATGAACTGCGTCTATGTAAAGTAAAAATCTAGCACGTAAATAAGGAGTCAGGAAAAGAATGTCATTCATCGGTCAAAATACGTTACGAACGAAACAGTTAAACCGCTCACTCGTACTGCAGTCGATTCTTAGGCTGGAAAAGCCTTCCCGTCAGGAGATCGCTGCTTTTACCAAGCTGACACCAGCCACCATCACGAACATAATCGGGGAATTGATGGCTGAAGAACTCGTTGTAGAGATTGGCAGTATGGAAGGCGGGGAAAAGAGGGCAGGGCGCAAAACCATCGTCCTTGATTTAAATGAAGAGTCCAAGCGTATTGCGGGTGTTCATATCCGCAGTGACCGTGTTGAATTCGGCATCATGACTTTAAAGGGGAAGGTGCTGCAGTTTCATCGTTTTCCCATTCCTGAAAAAATCGATCAGAACGATTTTTTAGATGTATTAATAAAAGAGCTTGAAGGCTTTCTGTCGACTTCAAAAGTTCCGGTATCCTGCATCGGAGTAGGGTCAGTCGGACTTGTTGATTTTGATAACGGCCGGATTTTAGAAGCAGAACATATGGGGTGGGAGAACGTTGATCTCGTATCGGCTATTTCTTCCCGCTTCCATATTCCTGTTTATCTTGATCATCATGTTCGAGGGATGGCGCTTGCTGAAAAGCTATTTGGATCTTGCAAGAATGAAACGGATTTCCTATGTGTTTATCTCGGACAAGGAATCGGTTCAGGCATGTATTTGAGAGACCAGCTGTTTCGAAGTGATCTGACAGGTGCGGGCGAACTAGGTCATATGATCTACCAGCCAGATGGAACTCCTTGCTGGTGCGGAAGCCGTGGCTGTTTGGAACGGTATGCATCCGAAGCTGCGATTGAAAAAGAATTTAATGTAAGTTCTATCGATGATTTTATAACGGGATGCAAGCATGGCAACGAAAACATGCTAAAAGGGGCAAGAGATGCAGGAAAACAAATCGCAACGGTTCTTACTTCTTTCATCAATATGCTCCATGTAAATAAGATTATGGTAGGAGGCAAGCTTGCTGATTCAGAACTGCCCTTGCTCTCTGAAATCAGAAATGAGGTCCGAGAGCTTTCTTTTCTTGATAAAAAACGACAAGTTGAGATCGAGGCTTCTTCTATGGGAGAACAGGTCGGTGTGATCGGGGCTGCGAGTTTAGCATTGCTTTATGCCATATTCCATGCAAATCTAACAGAAAAAAGGTGAGGATATGAAGCTCGGTTTTTTAACAAATTCATTGGTTCATCACGGTATGAATGACATAGAAGATATTGTAGATTGGTCGGTTAATCATGCGTTTCAAGCTTTAGAAGTAGGACCTAATGTACCATTTCATTCATTAGAAAAAGTGGTTTCAGAAAGAAAGATAGAAATCGCAGCGTTAACGTATTGCAGAAACTTTTTAAGTGAAGACGAAGAACTGGCTGCTCTTCATAAAAATGAACTCTTTAACCGTGTGAGGATGGCGGGTGAACTCGGTATTCCAGTCGTAGTGACTTCCACTGGAATATCAGAATCCGCAAAAGGTGATCATTACGATGGCTATGATGCAATCCGGTCAAAACCTGAATACAGTTTGGAAAAGGTCGTTTCATTGTTCCATGATGTTATCAAACTAGCTGAAGAAAAGAACGTTAAGATTGCCTTTGAGAACTGTCCGCTCATGGGGAATATCGCCATATCACCAGATCTATGGAGGAAGTTATTTGAAAGACTGGATTCACCAAATATTGGTCTAGCTTATGATCCCTCTCACCTCCTCTGGCAGTTCATCGACCCGTATCTTCCCATTAAAGAATTCGGCCACAAAATTTTTCATGTTCATGCAAAAGATACTGAAATCAATCATGAACAACTTAAGAGGGCGGGGGTTTTATCAGATTTCAGCTGGTGGAGATACCGTTTACCCGGCTTGGGAGACCTAAACTGGACGAAATTTATTTCTGAACTGACTGAAGTGGGATACACGGGTGCAATGAGTGTAGAACACGAAGATCCTGTTTGGGGAGGAGATCTGTCAAAAACAAAGCAAGGAATAGTTATCTCAAAACAGTATCTTGAAAAGATTCCAGGGTTCTCTGCTGAACCACAAGTGAAAATAAGAGAAATATAGACAAATTATCTCATAATATTTCAAAATATTCAAAAAGTACTATTGTAACCGTTTACAATATAAATTATAATATTGCCATTGAAACGTTTCAATTCATTGTAAAGGTTTTTATTTTTTTCCTTTCAGTTGAAACGTTTCAAAAAGGATGTAAGTCTATTTTTTTACTTGTTTTTTGAAACGTTTCTACAGACGGAGGAGGGTGGTAGTTGGTCACATTAAAAGATGTTGCGAAACGTGCTGGTGTCAGCCTTTCAACGGCATCTTATTCCATTAATGGAAGCACTTTGATCACAGATGTTACGAAACAGAAGGTTCTCGCTGCTGCAAAGGAGATCGGTTATCGCCCCAACGGTCTGGCCAAAAATCTGAAGGAGCAGAAAACAAATATTATCGGTTTGTTTCTGAGTGGATTTACCGGCCCCTTTTTTACCGACATGATGGAAGGTATTCAGGACGTGGTTATTCAAAACGGATACGAGCTGATGGTCTATGCGTCTGATGACAAGCACCGGCTCCTGGTAGAAAGATATGTCGATGGAGCAATCATCCTTAACTACCATATGAAGGATTCATTCCTAAAATCAGTTGCAGATGAAAAACTTCCATGCATTGTATTGGACCGGGAATTGGAGTCCACTTTTATCAAACCTGTTCTTCTTCCAAACGAGCAAGGATCAGCGATGGCGGTGAACCATCTTCTGAAAAAAGGTCACAAAAGGATCGGTTACATGACAGGATCAGTAGAATCTTATGACGGCGAGTCTCGCTTAAAAGGTTTTAAAAAGGAGATTCAAAAGCATGACATCCGCCTTTCAGACCAAGACCTACTCCGTGCTGATTTTACCGAACAAAGCGGATTTGCTGCGATGCGCCAATACATAGATGAGCATGGCCAAGACCTCCCATCAGCGATTGTCTGTGCCAATGATGAGATGGCGATGGGAGCGATCAGAGCCATTCAAGGAACGGGTCTTAAAGTACCTGAAGATATCGCGATCATTGGATTTGATGATATTTATGTATCTCAATACTTTAATCCGCCGCTAACTACGATAAAAGTACCGAGAAAAGAGTGGGGCAAAACCGCTGCACATGCCTTGTTTAAAATGATGGATCCTGATTACGAATGTGACATTGATGAAAGCGTGTCAGTGGAACTAATGAGCCGGACTTCCGGGTGAAGAGGTGATTTATGATTCAGATAAAAAATGAAAAAGTGATCGTGAACGGCAAAGAAGTGCTGCTGTTCGGTGGTGAGCTCCACTACTTCCGGGTTCCTAAGCAGGATTGGCGAACGCGGATCCACCAAGTGAAGGAAGCGGGAGCCAACATGATCAGCACGTATGTACCATGGATCTTTCATGAATACGAAGAAGGTTCAACAGATTTGACAGGTGAAACGCGTCCTGAGAGAGATCTAGAAACGTTTCTTCAACTGGTTAAGGAAGAAGGGATGTACTGTCTTGTCCGTCCAGGTCCTTACGTTATGGCTGAAATTGTTGACCATGGTGTACCGACTTGGTTCATCGATACCTATCCGGAAGCTGTTGCCAAGACGAACACAGGAAAGACTCATCCGACAAGGGTAGTCAGCTACAGCCATCCTGTATTTTTAGAAAAACTTGAGAACTGGTATACGAATGTTTGCTCAGTGATTAAGCCGTTCCTCGTTACAAACGGCGGGTCCGTTATCCTTTTTCAGCTAGATAATGAAGTGGGCATGTTCCACTGGGTGACGAATCAGCCGGATTACAACGAGTCCACGTTAAACGAGTTTACGGAACATCTGAAAAACAAGTATACAAAGCAGGAGTTTGAAGAGTCGTTCCGCGTTCCTTACGGGGAAATCGACCGCTTCTCGCAAATCTTGATCAAAAAGCCAGAAGCCATCTACGCACATGCGCTCCGAAATGAGTTTGGCCTGTTTTTACGGGAGCACTACCGAAGATTCATCGAACATCTAAAACAGTCTGCGGAGGAAAAAGGGATCGACGTACCGTTTGTGGTGAACATCCACGGGTTCCATACGATCGACCTGACGAAGCGAGGTACGATGTACCCGATCGGCATCTCACAATTATTGGAGACCGCGAAAATCGAAAATGTCCTCATGGCCGGTGATTATTATATCGGCAATATTGAGTACGACAACTATACGGATATCGTGCTCGCAAATGCTTTTACACGGGCCATCCAGTGGAACGAACAGCCTTTGTTCTCAGCTGAGTTCCAGGGCGGAAGCATTCACGATAAACCAAGGCTCCAGCCGCCAACGTTCGATCTGACGACAAGATTATGTGTCGCCGACGGGATGAACGGAGTTAACTATTACATGTTCGCTGCCGGAGAAAACTATGAAAATATCGGTTTGTTCGGAAAGCGCCATGACTGGCAGGCCGCTTTAACCGTTGAAGGTAAAAAGGCACCTCATTATAGTGTCATCCAGCATATCGGGAAGATGCTTCAAGTGTATGAACAACCGCTTCTTGAGACGAAGCCTGAAATCGACACTCACTTTGCCTTTTATCCGGATTATTACATGACAGAGTTTCATGATGAGCATACGAAGAGCATGACCGATCAAATTCAGCATGAACGTGATGCTTATCTGTATAACGGGTTGGCAAAAGCGTTACGAGTGAACAACATCATCTATGACGCTGTGAATCTATTGAATGATGAAGAGCTTGATCCTGAAAAACTGCAGACGCTCTGGATGTTCACGACAGAGTGGATGGATGAGAGAATCCAACAAAAGCTCGTTTCATATCTCGAAAATGGCGGAAAGCTGATCATGTTCCCGACCATTCCGGTAAAAACGATGAAAAACGTACCTTGCACCGTGTTAAAAGATTATATTGGCGTTGCGGTTAAAGGGCATAAACGCCATGGTTTCGCCCAGATCGGCGACATGGACAATGTGCCCGTCATCAACCAGGAGCACTATGAAATAAAAGATGGCGCATTTGCCCTTACCGAGGATGAAGACAGAAACGTGATCGCCTTTGAAAAACAGCTTGGAAAAGGAAAGCTTCTCATGTTTGGCATCGGCATGGATCACAACTTTAACTATCAGAACGATACGATTGTGCACCTTGCGGAAAGGGCAAGGATCAAGAGCAGATTCCAACTGGAAGAGGAGCTTGATATAACCGTCCGAACTCATCCAGAAACCGGCAGCTTTGTGTTTATTCAAAACTTTGATGAATACAAAAAGAAAACGACAATTCACTACAAAGGGGAGCAGCTGTTTGGCGGCAAAGAATTGGTCATCCCGCAAAGAGCAGGTCTCATGCTTCCGATCGATGTTCCGCTAAGAAAAGACCTTTCCATCGCATATGGAACAGGAGAAATATTTAACGTGGAGCAAGAAGGGGACAAGCTTCAGCTTTCTATTAAACTTACGCAGCCTGAAGAAGAATTCGTTTTCAACTCTTCACAATGGATCCCTGCTGAAAGTGAAAGCGTTAAGGTCCAAAAAACAGCTGAGAATCAGTTTAAAGTTCTGGTTCAGTCAAGACTTGAAACGGAAATCATTCATTTTAACCCTGTGGCCGTTCATGCATCAAAACTATAAATCTATGAAATGGGAGTGATACGTATGAAAAAAGTTTTCTCACTATTGGCAATCTTAGCATTAGTTTTCTCGATAGCTGCTTGCAGTTCTGATGAAAAGGCGAGTACAAGCACCAATGAAGAAAAGAAAGAAGATGTGACCATTACGTTTGCAAGCTGGACATTAGGTACGGAAAAAGAACAAAACCTTGAGCGTCTCATGATTAAAGCGTTCGAAAAAGAACATCCAAACATTAAAGTGAAAATTGATGAGTCGGTCAGTACAACGGACTGGAACGGAACATTATCTGCAGCAGCGAGTGCGGGGAAGATGCCAGATGTGTTCGCACTTCCGCAAGTTCCGCTTGCTCTATCAAACGATTGGCTGATGGATATTACAAAAATGACGGAGAAGGATAAAGACTTCGCCAACATTCCAGAAGCCGTTCGCCAATCTGCGACTTACAAAGATAAAGTGTATGCGGTTCCTTACGCACAGCACTTCTTGGGTTATCTTGTGAACAAGGATCTATTCAATGCAGCGAACCTGGATTATCCAGAGTTTGGCTTTACAGTAGAAGAATTTACGAAGGCTGTAAAAGAAGTATCGAATGTAAACAAAGGGATTGCTGGTCTTAATCATGCAAACTCTATTCCTGATTGGTATCCCGCTGCTGAAAACCCCGACATGGGCTGGTACACCCTGCAAGACGGTCAATATTCTCTAGATAGCAAAGAATTCATTTCAGGTGTAAATCTGGCAAAAGAACTTACAACAAACAGCTATGCCTATGAATCGTTAACCGACGAGCAAAAAGCGAACTTTAAAGGTGAGAATCCTGAAGAAGCATGGATGAATGGCGGAGTAGCTCTGAAGTGGGATGGAACTTGGTCAACCGCTCATCTGGTAGAAAAAGCAAGCTTTGAGTGGGACTTTATCGGACTCCCTGGCGGAAGAACTGGGGTAACGAACGATTTTGTTGGTATCTCAAAAACGAGCAAGCACCCAGAAGAAGCCTATCTTTTCTCTAAATGGATGTCATTTGGAAAAGACGGTTTGATGAAGCGTATGGCGATCTCTGATAAAGAAGGAAAGCCGATGAACACTTTGCCAGTTAACGCTGATCAAGAAATTTTGGACGAGTATTTTGCAATGAGTGAAGTGCCTGGGATCAAAACAGCTTATGACAGTCTTGACAAAGCGATCGTTGAACCGGTAAAAACAGTTCCGGGCTATGTTGACGCAAGATGGGAAGCTCCGACAGGCGTTAAGGCGGGAGAAGAAGCAAACGCAAAAGTAGCGTTGCTGATGGACAATATCATTAAAGGCAACTTAAAAATAGAAGACTATGCAAAACAGCTTGATCAATTAGCAGACCAAAAAAGCAAGGAAGCAAATGAGGCTTTAAGTAAAAAGTAGAAAGCCTGAAGTTAAGGGGAGGTTGATAGTATGAAGTTTAAGAGATTCGTTTGGTCGGTTATTATGCTGTTCTTCATCTTTCCACATGGTTTTACATCTGCTGAGACTAACAGTAATGATAAACCTGCCGAGCAAGTCGTGGAGGAAAACTATCATACCGTCCTGGAAACTTGGGAGAAAGAAGGATTGACGGACGCTTCAGATTTTGAGGCGTCCGTACCTCCTTCAACATTTTTGAACGTAAACGAAAAAGACCTGCTGCCTGTGCCTGAAAGCAAAGGGTATGATGATCGTGTTTTCTATTGGCATAACCAAAAATCCGTTTCCTATGAGATTAACGTAGAAGAAGCTGGGTTGTACGAACTTTCATTTGATTATTATCCGTTAAGCAGCGAGGTTGTTCCAATAGAGGGCGCAATCCAGGTGAACGGGGAGTATCCTTTCTACGAAAGCAGAAGGATCGTCTTTCCGGCTAACTGGAAAAATGCGAAAGACAAATTTGAAAAAGACCGTTTTGGCAATGACATGATTCCAAAGCAAAAGCGTGTACCGAAATGGGACAGGCTGACGGCTGAAGATGCGAGCCAGCTTCAATCCAAGCCGTTGAAGTATGAGCTAAAAAAAGGAAAGAATACGATCAAACTGGCGAATCTTAGTGGCGAGATGCTGCTTGGAAACGTGTACGTTTCTTCTCCTCACAAACTGCCAACCTATGAAGAGTACTTGAACGAAAACAAAAACCAGAAGCAAGTCGATGCATTGCTTACACGTGAAGCGGAAAAGAACTATACGAAAAACAGCTCCTACATAAGACCGTTTGCAGCCAACGATTCATCAGCGATACCAAGCAATCCAAAGAACTTGCTCTTGAACACGCTTGGCGGTGATTCCTGGACGACGAGCGGACAAGCGGTGAACTGGAAAGTAAACGTGAAAAAAGAAGGCTACTACAAGCTTACGTTCAAGGTCCTGCAGAACAAAGAAACGGGCGGTCCTGTATTCCGCAAGCTGCTGATCGATGGCGAGGTTCCATTTTCTGAAGTAGCCCCCATTACCTTCGATTTTAAAAAAGAAATGGCGAACGTCACACTGGAAAACAAAGAGGGCAAAGCCTATTTATTCTATTTAACAAAAGGCGAGCACGAGATCGGTTTAGAAGCAGACGCTTCACCGGTAGAACCCGTCATCCATACGACAAACCAAGTCATGAGGGAGATGGAAGAACTTACGCTTGAGATCCGAAAGCTGACAGGCAACCAAACTGACCGATCCCGAAACTGGAAGATCAGCGAGTTCATTCCAGGCATCGATAAACAGCTAGCAGGTTGGGCTGAAGAACTTGACCGTGAGCTTGACTATCTAAAAAGTCTGGATGGTTCTGAAAATGCTTCAAAAGATATGGTCTCCCTTAAGATGGCTGTTCAGAAGCTGCGTAATTTAAGCAAAGAGCCAGATGAGATTCCGGGCAGGCTGACCGAACTGTCTGAAGGCTCATCATCCGCAGCTCAGATGCTCGGGAACCTGCTTGTCACATTGCCAGAACAGCCGCTCACCGTAGACCGTTTTTATGTGCACGGCGGCGAAAAGGAACTGCCTGATGCTGAAGCAGGATTCTGGGAGAAATTAATCGATTCGATCAAACGATTCTTCTTATCCTTCTTCTCGGAAAACTATTCGGTGAAGGAAGCGGATGAAGAAACGCTAGAAGTCTGGGTGAACAGACCGCGGCAATATGTAGAGCTTTTACAAAATTTATCGGATCAGAATTTTACGCCTGAAACGGGTATTAAAGTGAAGTTCTCGATCATGCCGGAAGAACAGAAGCTGATCTTGGCAAACGCGTCCAATAAACAGCCGGATATTGCACTCGGAATAAGTTCATGGCTTCCTTATGAACTATCCATTCGCGGTGCAGCTGTTGATTTGCATCAGTTCGATGATTTTGAAAAAGTGAGTGAACAGTTCTCTCCGGGAGCCTTTTTACCGCTCATGATCGGGGACAAGGTGTATGCGATGCCGGAAACACAGGATTTCTTCGTTCAATTTTATAGAAAAGATATTATGCAGGCACTGAATCTGCCGGTTCCGAATACGTGGGAAGACGTGACAGGCATTCTGCCGGAGCTTCAGCGGTTCGGAATGAACTATTATACACCGATCGCGGGGGCAACAGGGTTCAAGCCGTTCCAGACAACGGCGCCATACATCTACCAGTTCCAAGGCGACCTGTACGGAAAAAATGGCATGAAAACAGCGATCGGAAGTGAAGAAGCTTTAAAAGGCATTCAGTTTATGGCGGACTTGAACACGATCTACAGCATGCCGCTGCAAGTGCCGAATTTCTACAACCACTTCAGGTATTCAACACTTCCGATCGGGATCGCGAACTTTACGACGTATATCCAATTAACCGCAGCAGCTCCTGAGATCGCAGGCTGGTGGGATATCGCTCCGCATCCGGGCGTGAAACAGGCAGATGGAACCGTTGAGCGCTGGGCTACAGGATCTGGGCAATCAGCGATGATCTTTAAAGGAACAAAAAACAAAGAGCATTCATGGGAGCTCATGAAATGGTGGCTGTCCACGGAAACACAAACCGAGTTTGCGACAAGCCTGCAGATGCTGTACGGACCGGAATACATGTGGAACACGTCAAACCTCGAAGCATTCAAGAACCTCCCATGGCCTGACGAGCATAAAGAAACGATCCTGAAGCAGTGGGAGTATTTATACGAAGTACCGAAGAATCCAGGCTCTTATATGATTGAGCGGGAACTGAGCAACATCTGGAACAGAGTCGTGTTCGATGGCATCAACACAAGGTCGGCGGTCGATGATTCCGTGATCGCCATCGACAGGGAGATCAGCCGGAAGATGGAGGAGTTCGGTTACATGAAGGACGGAAAGATGGTTAAACCTTATCCGATTCCGACCATTGAACAAGTGAAAAGTTGGGGCGATGAAGATGAGAAATAAAAAACGAGATCATACACACTGGGTTTTCCTTGCACCGTACATTATCCTTTTTACAACGTTTATCATCATTCCCGTTGCTGCAGCGATCCTATTGTCCTTCACGTATTTCAATGCGATCGAAAAACCGACACTGATCGGATTAAGCAACTACGTCGGCTTGATCACACAAGATGAAGTGTTCATGCAGAAAGTACTGCCGAACACACTGACCTTTGCACTGATCGTAGGACCTGGCGGTTATATCCTTTCCTTCATCCTTGCCTGGTTACTTGCCCAAGTGCCGAAAAGAATGCGGACTGTCCTCGCGCTTATCATCTATTCACCGTCCATGACGGCCGGTGTGGCGATGGCCGTTGTTTGGACGATCATTTTTAGCGGGGATGAGACAGGGTACTTGAACAGCCTTTTATTAACGATGGGTGTGCTGCTTGAACCGATCCAATGGCTGCAGTCTCCTGAATATTTAATGAAAATCATGATCTTTGTCACATTGTGGGGAAGCATGGGCGTCGGATTTCTCGCCATGCTCTCTGGTGTTTTGAACATCAATACAGAGATCTACGAAGCAGGCTATATCGACGGAATCAACAACCGTTTTCAAGAGATCATCTACATCACGATTCCGTCAATGAAGCCGCAGATGCTGTTCGGTGCAGTTATGGCAGTCGTTGGGACCTTTCAGGCTGGGGCGATCGGTGTTGCCCTATCCGGCGCGAACCCGACCCCGCAATACGCCGGTCAGCTGATGGTAAACCATCTGGAGGATTACGGTTTTATCCGGTATGAGATGGGCTATGCAGCAGCCGTTTCTGTTGTATTATTGATCGTCGTATATGCATTTTCAAAAGTAGCCTGGAGGCTGTTTGGAGAGAAGGACTAGATCTTTAAGGAGTGATGATTAGTGTCAGCCTTTCAAGGAACAAAGATGAACCCGTCAAAGTTTCATAAAAGCCAGCTCAAGTTCTACTTATTTCTCATTCCTTTGGCTGTATTTATGGCTTTGCCGATCGTATATATATTTTTTCACGCCTTTAAACCGATCGATGAACTGTTTGCTTATCCGCCTCGTTTCTTAGTGGATAAACCGACATTGCAAAACTTTGTGGATCTGTTTACGAAAACGAATGATACCGGTGTTCCGATGTCGCGCTTTCTGTTCAACAGCGTCGTGATCACCTTGATCGTTGTCGTGCTTACCGTAATCATCAGCACGATGGCCGGGTACGCGTTATCGAAAAAGAACTTTAAGATGAAAAAAGCGATCTTTGAGATCAATACGCTTGCCTTAATGTTCGTCCCGGCAGCAGTCGCGATCCCGCGTTATCTTTTAATCGATGAACTCGGTCTGATCAATACGTTTCTCGTTCACATACTGCCGCTCTTGGCGATGCCGATCGGCCTGTTTTTAGTAAAGCAGTTCATTGACCAGATCCCGGATGAGCTGTTGGAAGCGGCGAGACTTGACGGCGCTTCAGACTATCAGATCTTTTTAAGAATTATCGTACCTTTAGTAAAGCCGGCGATTGCCACGATCGCGATTTTATCCTTCCAGCTTGTCTGGAACACCATCGAGAGTTCATCACTGTACGTAAACGATGAAGGGTTAAAAACATTCTCGTTCTATATGTCAACGCTGACCTCTCAAGTATCTGGCAATAATGTTGCCGGACAGGGGCTGGCGGCAGCCGCTTCACTCATCATGTTCGTACCAAACTTAATTATTTTCATCATACTGCAGAGCCAGGTCATGAATACGATGGCACACTCAGGCATTAAGTAAGAAGTTAGGAGGGGGGAGAAATGAAGCACTGCGTAAGATTTTTAGCCATATTGTTATTCATACTGGTTCCGGTAGATTCGATTGCTTCTGCTTCTGTCCCTTATAAGACAGAGACATTATCAGCTGATGGCAAAATGATCGAAACACAAACTGCCTATACACCGCTCGGAACTTTGATGCCAGATGCTGAGATCACAAGTCCAGAAGACATCTTTTTCGATGAAAAAGGGAACATCTATGTCGCCGATTCTGGAGCGAAAAAAGTATTTGTAGCAGATAAGACCGGTAAAGTGACGGCTGAGATTGGAGAAGGAACTCTTCAGTCGCCAACGGGTGTTTATGTAGATGAGGAAGGCTCCATTTTTGTGGCGGACTATGAGCACGAAAAGGTGTTCCGTTTTTCTCAAGAAGGAAAACTTGAAGCTGAATTCGGAAAACCTGATTCACCGCTTTTCGGAAAAAGCTCAAGCTACAAACCCCAAAAGGTCACAGTCGACCGGCGGGGCAATATCTTTGTCATAAGTGAGGGCTCGACGAACGGAATCGTTCAGCTCAGTAATGACGGAACGTTCCTCGGCTATTACGGGGTGAACAGTACGGAAGCTTCTTTTAAATCGTTCATCCAGAAGCTCTTTACGTCTGAAGCTCAGAAAGCAAGGATGTTTATGAAGACGCCTCCTGCTCCGGATAATATCGCAATCGATGATCAAGGTTTGATCTATTCGGTAACAGAAGGAACGACGAACGAAGTTATCAAGAAACTGAACGTAGCCGGAAAGAACATGCTCTATCCAGACATTTCGGATGAAACGTCTTTTCAGGATATCGCAGTCGACAGTGACGGCAACATGTTTGTCGTAGCAAGTACGGGTGAGATCCATGAGTATGACAGCTTTGGAAATCTGCTGTTCATATTTGGCGGAAAAGACGATGGCACGAACCGGCTCGGACTTTTTAAACAGCCTGCCGGAATCGCGATCGACCCTGACGGAAGATTGTATGTGACCGATAAAGAGCGCGGATTGATTCAGGTGTTTGAATCCACCGCCTTTTCCAAACAAGTACACGCCGGGATCGCCCTCTTTAAAGAAGGACGATATGTAGAGAGCCAAAAGTACTGGGAATCGGTTCTCGAGCTGAACTCTTCGTTTGGCCTCGCGCATTCGGCAATGGGGTCGGCCTATTACAAGCAGCAAGACTATGGGAGAGCATTGGAAGAATTTCAGTTTGCGAACGACGTGTACGGCTATTCCGATTCTTTCTGGGAAGTCCGCCATGCGTGGATGCAGGAGAACTTAGAAACCGTGTTCTTCCTCATTATCGCGTTCTTTATCCTCTTTTATGGCATCAAGGTATGGGACCGAAAAAGAAAGATTCTGGATGGACCAAGGGAAAGATGGAGAGCGTTTAAAAGCCGTAAACTGCTCGGGGAACTGCTCTTTTTGTTCCAATTCTTCAAGCATCCGATCGACAGCTTCTATTATTTGAAGCGAAAGCAGTATGCATCTGTAACGTCTGCCACGATTCTCTATATCGTGTTGATCATCGAATATATCGTAAGCCGGTTCTATACGGGATTCATCTTTATGCCGTATGGATCTGAGGATGCTAGTTTGCTGGGCGAGCTTCTGAAGCTTCTCGTTCCGCTTTTCCTGTTTGTTATCATTAACTATTTAGTCAGCACGATCAATGACGGTGAAGGACGATTCAAGCATGTCTATATCGGCACGATCTATTCACTTGCACCTTTTATCGTCTTCAGTATACCGATCACACTGATTTCAAACGTGCTTACGTATAATGAAGCATTTGTGTATTTGTTCTCGATCAGAATCATCTATGCGTGGTGCCTGATCATCCTGTTCTTCATGATCAAGGAGATCCACAATTATACGGTTTCAGACACGATCCGAAACATTTTACTGACGCTGTTCGGCATGGTGATCATGCTGCTTGTTGTTTTCATCGTATTTGTATTGATCGATCAAGTGTATGACTTTGTCTATTCCATCATAAAGGAGGTCGTTTTGCGTGTATAAGAAACTTTTGATTGTTCTCACACTGCTGTTGCTGCCGATCACGGCACTGGCGGCGCAGAACGATAAAAAAGAACAGCCTCCTGCCGTGAAGGAAAACGGCCAAAATCTCATGAAATATGATGCGTCTTCATTCACGAAACCTGAAAAAGAGAGTGAGCCGATCCAGCAAGAGATTTCGTTTATAGGATTTGAAAAAGCGGCTGAGAACGAAAATCTCGTTTTGTACGTGAACGAAGAGTCGCTTGCGGTCAAGATTCAAGACAAGAAAACAAAGTATGTGTGGAATTCTGGTCTGGATCATCCTGACAAGTATCGTTTAAACAAAACGTGGGAGCAGATGGCACAGTCCGCAATCACGATCGACTACACGGACAGACGGGGAAAAGTGAAGCAGGAAAGCATCACTTCGAACGATTCCCGTCCAAAAGTGGAGATCACCGAAAACGGTTTTAACGCTAAGGTATATGTAAACCAAGCGAAAATCGAGTTTCAGCTGAATGTTGAGCTTGATGATGATAGTTTAGTTGTTTCGATTCCGCAAGAGTCCCTAAAAGAAAGCAAGTATACGAGACTCATCTCGATGAAAGTCTATCCTTTCTTAGGGGCTGTGAACGAGAACGACGTCAGCGGCTATATGTTTATTCCGGATGGCTCGGGAGCGCTTGTTCGATATGACAAAAGCTCCAAAACAGCAGATGCTCCTTTTATGGGTGCCATCTACGGAACTGACGATGCCTATCAAAAGACGGAGAAACGTGACGAAAAGGTTTCTCCCGTGCAGAAGATTAAGATGCCTGTTTTCGGTGCAGTTCATGGTGTGAAGCAGAACGCCTTTTTAACGGTCGTTGAAGAAGGGCACTCTTACGGCGATATCGTCGCTTACCCTGCTGGTGTTTCAACCGATTTTAACTGGATCTCATCCCAGTTCCATTACAGGCATGAGTACTATCAGCCGACGAGCAAGAAAATGAAAGGGATCAACGTTTTCCAGAAGTCAGCCAATCCTTTCAATATCAAGCTGCGCTATATGTTTCTTCAAAAAGAAAATGCAGACTATGTCGGGATGGCGAGAAGATATCAGGATTATTTAGCGGAAACAAAACAACTCAAGAAACAAAAAGATCAAACAGGTGTCCGGCTTGAGTTTTTAGGCGGAGAGATCAAAGAAGGCCTTTTATGGGATTCCGTTCTTCCAATGACAAAAATCAGCCGTATCCCTGAACTGACCAATGAACTGAAAAATGAAGTAGCGAACATGTTCGTTGTTTATAAAGGCTGGTCAGAAGGCGGATTAACCGGAACGCTGCCGGCAAGATTCCCGGTTGAAGAGAAGCTCGGAAGTAAAGGCGAGGTACAGGACGCCATCGCCGCATTGAAGAAAAACGATGTTCCGATCTATTTCCATACCGATTATACAAAAGCATATGAAGGAGCTTCGGGTTTTTCAGGGAGTAAAGACGTAGCGAAAAAGGCGAGCTCTGAAACGATCTCACATAGCGAGAACGAAAAAACGGTTTTCTATCTTTCGCCTGAAAAAGCGCAAGCGGCCGCGAAAAAAGACGTGGAAGAATACAAAGATTACAACATATCAAACCTTGCTGTTGATACGAGCGGCTATACGCTGTTCTCGGACTACAGCAAAGAGGCTTCTTCATACCGTGACGAAACGATTAAGACATATAAAAAGATGTTTGGCAGCTTAAATACCAAACTTGGAAATGTTGCGTTATACGAACCAAACACGTATTTATGGAACACAGCGGACCGCTATCTGGACATTCCGATGTATTCGTCCAACTACGTGTATGAGACGGATACAGTTCCTTTTATGCAGATCGTATTAAAAGGCTACATGCCTTATTACGCTCCTTTTTCAAATTTTCATTCTGACCCGAAAGACCAGGTGCTCCGTATGATCGAGTATGGTGCATATCCATCTTTCCTATTAACAGACGAGCCGTCACATCTATTGGTAAAAACACCGTCTAAAGATGTCTACACGTCTGAGTTCAAGATCTGGAAAGACGAGATCGTTGACCAGTATAAGAAGGTAAAAGCAAGCCTTGGTGAAGTGGAAGGAGAAAGAATCGAAAGCAGAAATGTACTCCAGACCGGAGTGGTTGAAGTCACGTATTCTAACGGAAAAGCGATCATCGTCAATTACACGGACGAAACGTACACCAGCAACGGGATTGAAGTGGAAGCGAAGAATTTTGCCGTCGTGGAGAAGGGGGAATAGCGGATGAAGAAGTTAAGAAACAAGAACAGCATCACTGGCTTGCTTTTTGTATCGCCGTGGATTATAGGCTTCCTGATCTTTACCGCGTTTCCTCTTCTGTATTCTCTTTATTTAAGCTTTCATGAAGTGAAAATTACAACGAGCGGGATTAAGACGAAATTTATCAAATTCGGAAACTATGAATACGCCTTTGTAGTAGATGGATCGTTTCTTGAAAAAGTGACCACATATCTAGAGGAGATGGTCATTTCTGTTCCGATCATCATCGTCTTTTCCTTGATAATCGCACTGCTCTTAAATCAGAAGATCAAGTTCCGCGGCATGTTCCGGACGATTTTCTTTCTGCCGGTCATCATCGCGAGCGGTCCGGTGATTAAAGAACTTATCGACCAAGGGATCACGACGATTCCCTCTATCGAGCAATATGCCATTTATCAAGCATTAAACGACAACCCAGAGGGATTTTTTAACGGAATCCTGCTGTATTTAATTAAGAATTTGATCGTCATCCTCTGGTATTCAGGGGTGCAGATCCTTATTTTCCTTGCTGCCCTGCAAAAAATGGACAAACAGATCTTTGAGGCCGCAAAGATCGATGGAGCAAGTAACTGGGAGTTTTTCTGGAAGATCACACTTCCAAGCTTAGTGCCGATGATCATTGTTAACTTGATCTACACGATCGTGATGTATTCCATCTTTTCGTTAAATCCGATTATTGATCATATTCAAAAAAACATGTTCAAAGTGAACACAGGTTTCGGTTATGCATCTGCACTATCCTGGATCTACTTCATTATCATCGCGCTCGCACTTGCGATTTCGGTCGGCGTCATGACATTAAAAGGGAAGAAAAATTACACATAGAAAGGAGTGGCGAAGATGCAAACGAAAACACAGCTTGATAAGAATTATGTTAAAACAAAGACCCAGCAGCTTGATAAGTATTATTTTAAAACGAAAAGAATGTTTCTCGGCATGCAAGGCACAGACGGTCTTCTCTACAAAGTTTTGATCTATGGATTGCTTGTTGGGATCGGGTTTGTGTATCTGTACCCGCTCCTTTATATGGGCGTCTACAGTTTTAAAAGCTTAGACGATCTCCTGAATCCGCTTGTGAACTGGATTCCTACTCAGTTTTATACAGGAAACTATGAGCAAGCCAATCAAGTGCTGAACTTTTTCTCGACATTAATGGAAACCCTTTATGTGACCGTTCTGCCAGCTTTGGCACAGACAGCTGTCGCAGCGGTGATCGGCTACGGACTTGCACGTTTTGAATTTAAAGGAAAAAAGATTATCTTTGTCCTGGTGCTGGCGACGTTCATCATTCCGCCGCAAGTGACACTCATCCCTCGTTATATTTTTTTTAATGAGTTGAATATCCTTGGAAGTCTAAAAGCCTTCATGTTTCCTGCGATGTTTGGCCAGGGGCTGAACAGTGCGATCTTTATCTTGATTTTTTATCAGTTTTTTAGAGCCGTTCCAAAAGCGCTGGAAGAAGCAGCACAGTTAGACGGAGCCGGTCACTTCCGTATTTTCCTGACGATCGCACTGCCGATGGCTACGCCAGCGATCATTATTTCATTTTTATTTTCGTTCGTATGGTACTGGAATGAGACGTATTTGGCGGCCATCTATTTTGGGGATGCACTCACCACTTTGCCGCTGCAGCTGCAAAAGTTCGTTGCCACGTATCAGAAGATGTTCCCGGCTGAGATGGGACTTGGCGAGAACCAGTTGAACGAAGGCATCAAGATGGCAGGAACAGTCCTGTCCATACTGCCGCTCTTGATCGTTTATTTTATAACGCAGCGATGGTTTGTTGAAGGTGTTGATCGGTCAGGGATCACTGGGGAGTAATGTGGGTGGTTGATTTCCGCTCCAGGATGCTCGCTTTCCGCGGGGCGTGCGGTGAGCCTCCTCGGCGCTTTGTGCCTTTGGGGTCTCTCCTGTCCCGCTGATCCCGCAGGAGTCTCGCACCTTCCGCTCCAATCAATTTGTCAAAGAAGTTTAAAAGCAGCAATTTTTTGTAAAAACCAAACAAAAAAGAGTAGTGGGTGGTCGATTTCCGCTTCAGGTTGCTCACCTTCCGCGTGGTGGCGGTGAGCTCCTTGAGTTCTGAACTCGTTTTTATGTAAAGAAGAGGTTCTTTGAGCGAAAGAGGAAGATTTTGAGCGAAACGAAAGGTAGTTTGAGCGAAAACAAGAGGATCTTGAGCGTAACTCGGCGTTTTTGAGCGAAACCTCAATGAGTCTGAGCGAACGTGTAAGAAATAAAAGAACACGTACCGTGAAACAACGAGCCGCTACCGCTTTTCGTGCTGTCCGACTGCTTCTAGCTCAAGTCTCGCACCTTGCATTCAATCAACTTGTCTACGAAGTAAATTTACAAAAACTCACTCGAAAAATAGAGAGGGGAATTATGATGGATACGCAAAAACTTTTGGATTTAGAAGCAAAAGGCTGTTTTGATTTTTTTTGGAAAGAAGCGAATACCGATAAGAATAGTCCTGGATATGGGTTGATTCTAGATCAATCAGCAAACAAAAAAGTGGCAAGTATCGCGTCTAACGGGTTTGGATTAACTGCAATCATCATCGGAATCGAGCGCGGCTGGATCACGAAGGAAGAAGGCTACGAGCGTACGAAAGGGACACTTGAGACGTTCCTCAACAATGTGGAACACGCGAGCGGCTTCTTTTACCACTTCTTAAACATGCAAACGGGGAAAAAGAACGAAGAATGGTACGACTGTGCGTCGATCATCGATACGGCGATCTTCTTGTGCGGGGCGGTTACTTCCGCTGAATATTTTGGTGGAGAGATCAAAGAACTCTTTGAAAAAATCTATGCACGCGTGGACTGGAACGTTTATTACGATGAGCCGGTAAACCAGTTTTATATGGGCTACACTCCTGAAAGAGGGGGCTTCCACCATTGGGACATGTATGCAGAACAGATGATGATGTATGTCCTTGGCGTGGCATCTCCAACACATCCGGTTCCTGCGAAGATCTATGAAGGATTTAAGCGCAGTAAAGGCAAGTACAAGGAGTACGAATACATCCATGCGCCAGGAAACGCGCTTTTCGTTCACCAATATTCACATGCGTTCGTTGATTTTAGAGGAATGGTAGACGGTGACGGAATCGACTGGTTTGAGAACTCGGTAAAAGCGTCCTTAGCAAATCGTGCCTTCTGTATAGAAAAATCTGACGAGTTTAAAACCTATCATGAAAACTCATGGGGCTTAACGGCTAGCGCGAGCCCTACCGGTTATCGTGTACCAGGTGCACCTCCTTATTATGAAGGGTGCACACCTGAGTTAGAGGGTACGATCGCCCCAACTGGAGCAGCAGGTTCGATCGTGTTCACACCAGAAGAATCGATTACAGCCATGAAGTATTTTTATGAAAATCATCCAAAGCTTTGGGGAGAATACGGTTTTTGGGATTCATACAACCTTGATGTGAGTCCGCCTTGGTACTCCGATCATGTCATCGGCATCGACAAAGGAATAACGCTGCTGATGATTGAAAACTATCAAACTGGTTTAGTGTGGGAGCTTTTTATGAAAAACAAATATGTGAAACGCGGTGCTGATCTTCTAGGCTGGAAAAAGAAAGAAGAGAGTTCGGTAAAATGATAGAAATAAAAAATAAGCAGATCATCATTGACGGAAAACCGGTATTGATCACATGCGGCGAGATCCATTATTATCGTGTGGATAAAAGTGAATGGCAAGATCGATTGGACAAGCTAAAAGAAACAGGTTGCAACGCCGTGGCGACTTATGTGCCATGGCTTTGGCATGAACCGGTAGAAGGTCAGTTTGATTTTACGGGGAAAACGCGCCCGGAGACAGACCTAGCTGGCTTTATCGATCTTTGTACAGAGAACGGCTTTTATTTCTTCGTTCGTCCAGGGCCGTTCATCATGGCTGAGATGAAAAACGAAGGGCTCCCTTATTGGGTGTACGAGAAACATCCTGAGATCATCCCTGTAGGCTGGGATGGGAAGGAAGCTACAACTCCAACGGTTGATTACCTGGCACCAGGTTTTTTACAAGAAGTTCGCAAGTATTATGAAAAAGTCATGGAAGTGATCACACCGAGACTTCACACGAACGGCGGCAGCATCATCGCCTTTCAGCTCGATAACGAAGTAGGGATGCTGTCATGGGTGAGCAATACACCTGATCTGACGGATAACTTGTTGAACGACTTTTCTCGCTGGTTAGAGGATCAATATGGGGATGACGTTTCAGTGCGCTACCCGTTCTCTTTAGAGGAGAGTCCTGAACGAAACCAGGCATTACGCTCACCAAAGGAAGAATATGCGGCACAGCTTTTAAAAGATCTCGGGTATTACATGCGGAACCGTTTTGCTAAATACATAGCGGTATTGAGGGAATATGCCGAAGAGTTCGGTGTAAAGGATATCCCGTTTGTCGTAAATATTCATGGAACGGGAGGCGGACGTGGGTTAACTTATCCGATTGGCATCAGTCAGCTTTATGAATCGTATACACAAGCACCCGGTTATATCTCCGGTTCTGATATCTATTTTGGTGATCTCAACATGAAGACGTTTCAGGACCTCTATATTATCAATGGACTAATGGAGGCTGTTCATGGCGCGGATCAGCCGTTAACATCTGTTGAGTTCAACTGTGGCGACGGAAACTTTGGCGAAACACTTGGTGAGCGTTACGATCCATCAGCAGCTGACTTTAAACTCCGGATGTGTCTTGCCCAAGGAAACCGTTTGATCAACTATTATTTGTTTGCCGGCGGCCGGAATGCGCGTCTGGACACGCTTGTTGATGATGGGAACGACCGGATCGCCTCAACCGGTGAACGGCATGGATTTGCCGCGCCAATTGGTCCTGAAGGAGATTATAACTATACGTTCCCGCGTATGTCCCGCGTAAATCAAAGTGTGATGGCGGTTGGAGAAAAGCTAGCTACGATGGATGAAGAGCGTGATGGTGTGTCGTTTGCCTTCATCCCGGATTATTATATGACGGAGTACCGATATCCTGGCAGTAAAGCGATGCGTGAGATCCTCTCCAACATCGAAGCGAATCGCGGTGCTGGCGCATGGGAGATCATGGGCCGTGCGATGCTTTTGAACGGATACCGCTTTACAGCTGTTGATGTTCAGAACAAGCCGCTCGTGAAGGACGATACTCCGGTACTGGCATTGCCTTCCGCCCGCTATATGGACGGCGGGATTCAGGAGAAGCTAGTAAACTATCTTCAAGATGGCGGGAAAATCCTTCTGTACGGCGAGGTCCCTCTTTATGATATGGAAGGGAAGGACTGTACGATTCTAGCAGATGCTCTCGGTGTGACTTACAAGAGTTATAGTCGAGGTCATCACCGTCACTATCTCTCAATCTATGGAGACAACTGGGCGGCAGAGCAGCCTGAGATCAGATCTTATTTTGCACAAGGATTTGAAACTGGGGAAGAAGTGACTCCCATTTTGCGGGTGTACGGATCAAATGATGTTTGCGGGTTTGAGTCTGTGGTTGGCAGCGGACGCGCAATCGTTGTGGCTGGCGCATATCGCTGTGATTTGCCGTTCTTTAAAAAAGCGCTTGAGAGATTAGGTGCATCGGTTAAGTTATCACATGACTTCAAGCACCACGGTATCTTTATGACCACCACATCTAATGGGGAAGGCGAGCGGTTTGTGCATTTGTTGAATCTGGATGGATTCGATAAAGAGTTCACGATTACTGATGGTGAAGAGAAGCTGTTTGATGGAAGGAAGATCCTCCTTCAAAGCAAAGACGGTGTTATGCTTCCCATGAATCTATCAATCGGCTCCGTTACGATTAAATATTCAACGGCTGAAATTGTGGCAGTGAATGAAGGAAGTATTGATTTCCGCTTAACACAAGCGGAGGATGTTATCGCTTTTGGTGGTGGAACGAAGATTTTGCCGAGCGATGATTATAAGGTTGAGAAATATGATGAAATGACGCTAGTTAAAAGTAAAAAACACGCGAAAGTGAATGACCAATTACGTGTTTTAGTAGGATAGTTGGGTAAAAAATAACCTTTGAAGCTGGATTAAAGGCTTCCAAGGTTATTTTTATGAATGAAGAATACAAACAAACAATGTCTATGAGTCAAAGTGATGATCCTATGCGCCAAACTGGAGTTTCTATGCACCAAACTGGAGTTTCTATGCGCCAAAGTGGCTACTCAATGCGTCAAACGAGTTTCAATGCACCAAAGTGGTAAGTCTATGCACCAAACCAAGCATTCTATGCACCAACAAAAATTAAAAAGGGGCATGACCTATAAAGTCAGCCCCTCCTCATTATTTTACAAGTCTAAAAGGCAGTCCAGTTACATCGTGGCTGTTTCTTCCCACATAAACCGTAAACTTTCCTGCGTCACTCTTGAATTCCAGGTTCTCGTGATGATAGCGAAGCATCTCTTCTGTAATCTCAAACGTCACGACTTCAGACGCACCAGGCTCAAGTGTAACTTTTTTGTAGCCCTTTAACTCTTTTATCGGACGAACCACATCACCGGCGATATCGCGAATATACAACTGAACAAGTTCTTCGCCGGTTCTGTCGCCTGTGTTCATAACGGTTACAGAAGCAATCAGCTTTCCATCATCTGTTAGCTTCTCACCAGATAATTTTACATCTTCATACTTGAAATCCGAATAGCTCAACCCAAAGCCAAATGGGAAAAGAGGCTCATTTGGAATGTCCAGGTAATGGGACAGGTAACGTTCTTTGTTATCTGGAGTTGGCTGAGGCCGCCCCGTGTTAAAGTGATTATAATAAACAGGCACTTGTCCAACAGAGTATGGGAAAGACATCGATAATCTGCCAGATGGGTTTACATCACCAAACAATAGATCAGCAATCGCTGCTCCACCTTCTGTACCTGGATACCATGCTTCCAATACCGCATCCACATGTTCCACTACTCCATGCAAGTCGAGCGGGCGGCCGTTAAACAGTACCGCAACAGTCGGCTTCCCAAGTTTCTTGATCTCTTGAATTAATCGAAGCTGTGGTTCCGGCAGGCGGATATCTGCACGGCATCCTGCTTCACCGCTCATAAAGGAAGCTTCCCCAAGCGCCAGCACAACCACATCGGCATCTTTCGCTGTATCCACTGCTTCTTTTAACTGTTCAGGTGTGACGGTTTCAACATCACTACCGACAGCTACGGTAAGTAGGGATGGATCTACTAGTTTTGTACGTATTCCAGCATCCACCTTTACAACATCTTCATGAGCACCTTGCCAAGACCATGGTCCCATCAAATCGCCGTTTTGTGCGAACGGGCCGATCAAAGCGATTTTTTGATCGGGTTTTAATGGCAGTACATTTTCATTCTTTAACAGGACACATGATTTGGCTGCAAGATCACGAGTCGTTTGGCGGTGTTCATCACATAAAATCACTTCCGCTGCACGTTCTTCATCCGCTCCACGATAAGGATCTTCAAAAAGTCCCAGTTTCTCTTTGAGCGTTAAGATACGTTCAACCGCCTCATCGACCAGGGACTCCGATAATGCACCGCTCTCTACAAGCTCTTTTACATGGTCGATATAACAAGTTGTCATCATTTCAATATCAACACCAGCAGAAAGAGCTTTTAATGCGGCTTCTTTTTCATCTTCAGCAACACCGTGTGGAAGCTGTTCTTTTACCGCACCCCAGTCGGAGATGATGACACCATTAAAGCCCCACTCATCCCGAAGAAGGTCGCGCATCAGCTTCTTGTTCGCGGTCGCCGGAATACCATCTACCGTGTTAAAAGCAGTCATCACCATCTCACAGCCTTCATCAAGAGCCGCTTTATAAGCAGGCAGATACGATTCACGAAGCTGACGTTCTGACATGTTGACCGTATTGTAATCGCGTCCGCCCTCAGGTGAGCCATAAGCAGCAAAATGCTTCACACAAGCTGCAACGCGGTCAGTATCGTTCTGTAAGTCCTTTCCTTGGAATCCTCGCACGAACGCACGAGCAAACTCGCTGTTCAGGTAAGGATCTTCTCCAGTGGATTCCATAACCCGGCCCCAGCGTGGATCGCGTACTAAATCGACCATTGGAGCAAAGGTGACATGAACCCCGGATACTGAAGCTTCTTTTGCCGCAATCTCAGCACTCTTTTCTGCTAATTCCAAGTCCCAAGAGCAGCCGATCGCAAGCGGCACTGGGAAAATCGTTTTAAAACCATGAACGATATCAGCCATCATTAACAGAGGGATACCCAGACGGTTTTCCTTTAAGTGTGCGTCTTGAATATTTCGTGTTTCTTTCGCTCCAGACCCTCCAAGCACGGAACCCGTATTTCGCACTATTTCATCGGTGATTCCCATTTCCTGCATAGGACCTGTAATAAATCCCTGAGTGGATGAACCTTTAAAAAAAGGAGTGGCTAACTGTACGAGCTGGCCAATCTTTTCATCCAATGTCATTTCATCAATTAAATGTTGTACTTTTTGCTTAAGCATGAATGAAGTACCTCCAGATTTTTGAGAGTTAGTCGTTTAATATGTTATCTCATAACGATGCCATCGAAACGTTTCGATGATTCTATTACTAAAAATTATAAGCGCTTTCATTTTGAGAGTCAACGAAAAATCGAAACGATTCACCATTTTTTAATTAAAATGATAGAGAGGCATCTAAAGCTTGATTAACATAATAAAGGAGGTGGAAGGGGAGTTGATTTACTTTTCGCTCCATATCCCTTCAAAGGCAGAAATGGAAGGCGTAGAACCTAGTTTGTGGGCAATGTTAGAAACCGTAAAGCCTGATGAAAAATAATAAGTAAAAAACCCGGACATTAGCCCGGGTTTTCCTATTTTAATAAATCACTTAATTTCTTATTCCGTTCTTCTCTTTCTTTTTCATCTGCAAGGTCGTATTTTTTCAGAAGATGAAAGACTTCGTTTAAGAACTCCTGATCCGCCTCTTGAGTCAATGAATCACTCACTTTAGCCGCTAAATCATCTGGCATAAAAGAAGACTGGTCCACTAATTTCTGTTTTACATCTTCTAAAGTATGATCAATCGTACATTTTCCCATAGGATCCCACTCCTTAAAAAGGTTTGTTTTATTTATACCACATGTTAACTGCCAGATGCTTTCTTAAGTGATGCTTTGCCCTCGTTTTTGAAAGAATAAGCATACGACATCGCGACAAGCAGCATCACACCTGTTACCACGAACACAATCTCGACAGGGAAGAATCCACCGATAACTCCGCCAACAAGCGGTCCGAGCATGGCACCGATCTGAGTGGCTGTCTGTTGGAGTCCAAAGGCTCGTCCTCTAAATTCGTCTGGTGTGGTTTGAACGACCAAACCATTTAAGGCAGGGAAAACACCACAGAAAAAGATGCCATAGAGAAAGCGTACAGAAGAAAAGCCCCAAACGCCATCAAACCAAGCTTGAGCGATTGTTCCGATTCCCCCGCCCAACAAGCCGATCATTAGAACGGTTTGAAAACCGATCTTATCTGACATCCGTCCCCAATAAGCTGCGAAAATGATACTCGCTATGCCCGGCAAGGAGAACACGATTCCTGCCAAGAGTGCCGTATTATCAGATGAACCGCTGATCTTTAAGATATGAAGTGGAAGGACTGGTTCGATTGTTAAGATGGAAAGAGCAGTGATGATGGATAAGAAAAGCACGTTCATAAAAGGTTTGTTTGCGGCTGCGACCCGTATATCTTTTAATACAGATCCTTTTTCCTTGCTTGGTGTGAATTTTTCTTCGGTTACCCAGAAAATCACGAGCAAAGTAGATAGAAGAGAAAGAAAACCTCCGCTCGCAAACGCCCAGCGGTTTCCGAATAATTCAGCTAATCCGCCACCGAGCAGCGGCCCCATAATCCCGCCCGATGCACCGGCCGATGAGATCATCGCAAGCGCGTAGCCGACATTCTTTTTCGGTGTGTTTGTTCCGATCAGCGCGATTGCTCCTGGAATGTAGCCGGTTAACAATCCTTGTGCAACCCGCAAGGCTAACAGCTCATACGCATTTGTGACGAATGCGGTTAACGTGTAGATAATGAAAAGAAAGACTCCGGCCCGGATAATCATCGGCTTTCTGCCATATCGGTCGGCCATCATGCCCCAATAGGGAGAAGCGATGGCACCTGCAAAAAATGCTGAACTAAAGATGAGACCTGACCAAATTTCGGTGTGGTCATGAACACCTATTTGAAGAAGAAAAAGAGGTAAGAAGGGAACGACCATCGAGTAACTGGCTGAAGTGAAGAAGACGCCGACCCATAACACCCACAAATTTCGCTTCCATATCGCCATAATGCTGACACTTCCTTATGCTGTACTTTAGGAAACTTTTATTATAGTAAACTTGGTTAATTATTAGACAAGTAAATTCAGTTAAGGATTAAAAATATATACTAGAAATAGTAACAAACTAGGGCTGGAAAGGGAAGAAGTATACTCAACACGCATTTCTCATTGACTTCCATTGTTACTAGTTATATCTTGATAATGAATGTTGTAAGCGCTTACTTAAAGAAACGAATGAATAGAGGGGGAAGCTGAATGTCACGTTTTTCTAGCTATTTTTTAATGAACACGGATGATGTCATAGATTATGTAAAAGAGAAGCTTACTATCTTTAAAGAGGATGCTGAGCTTACGTGTAAAGAAATTGGGGACGGCAACTTAAACTATGTTTTCCGAGTGGTGGATCAAAAACACGGAGATACGGTGATCATTAAGCAAGCGGGACACACGGCAAGGATTTCGGATGAATTTAAACTCTCAACGGACCGTATCCGTATTGAATCCAACGTCTTGTTGCTACAGGACAAGTTATCACCTGGATTAGTGCCGACGGTCTACTTGTTTGATGAAGTGATGAGCTGCTGTGCGATGGAGGACCTCTCAGATTACACGATCATGCGAACAGCGCTTATTAATCATGAAACGTTCCCTGCGTTTGCAGACCATATCACAACGTTTATGGTGAACAATCTGCTCCTGACTTCTGATGTGGTGATGGAGCATAAAACGAAAAAACAGCTTGTACAGCAATACATCAACACGGAGCTTTGTGAAATTACTGAAGATCTTGTGTACACGGAGCCCTTTTATGATAACAACAACCGAAACGAACTCACGCCTGGCAACGAAGAGTGGATTCAGTCTACCATTTATGACGATGAAGAATTAAAATTAGAGACGGCAAAGCTGAAGTTCAGTTTCATGAACAACGCTCAAGCGCTGCTTCACGGCGATCTTCATACAGGATCTATTTTTATAACAAAAGAGAGTACAAAAGTGATTGATCCTGAGTTTGCGTTTTACGGACCGATGGGATATGACATAGGGAATGTGATTGCGAACCTTTTCTTTGCATGGGTGAACGGCAACGCACATGGAAATGAAGATTTTACTGCATGGATCGAAAAAACGATTGAAGACGTCGTTGATCAATTTAAAGAAAAATTTTTATTCAAATGGGATCAAGAAGTGACGGAACTAACTGCAAAACAGGCATGTTTTAAAGAGTGGTATCTGGGTGAGGTGCTTGCTGATACAGCGGCAGTCACGGGACTGGAGTTAGCCCGGAGAATCATTGGACTCGCGAAGGTTAAGGATATCACATCCATTACAGATTCAGATAAATGTATCGAAGCCGAACGTATTTGTTTAACAGCAGCGATCCGTTTCATTAAGCAGCGTTCTAAATTTACAGAAGGCAAAGATTTTGTGGCTATGTTTAAAGAAGCGGAAAAAATGGTGAAAGGCTTAAAGGTGATATAAATGTCACATCAACTAATACCGATTCAGTGGAAAGATGATGCGTTGGTTTTGCTAGACCAGACCACGCTTCCAAATGAAGTGAGATATGATTCCTATACAACGATCGAAAGCGTTTGGGACGCGATCGTAACGATGAAAGTGCGCGGTGCGCCAGCGATTGGCGTGTCTGCGGCTTACGGTCTTTACATGGGTGTGAAGGATGCACCTGAGGATTCTTTTGAAGCATTTTTCTCTTATTTAAAAGAGAAGTCTGATTATCTAGCTACTTCAAGACCTACAGCTGTCAACCTTTTCTGGGCATTAGAGCGGATGGAGGAAAAGGCGAAATCATGGGCTGGGTCAGTGGTTGAAGTTAAGGAAGCTTTACTCCAAGAAGCCATTGCTATTCATAAAGAAGACGAAGCGATCAACCGTATGATCGGTGAAAACCTTTTAACGTTATTGTCAGACGGAATGGGGATCTTAACACACTGCAACGCAGGAGCTCTTGCGACAACCAAGTACGGAACAGCAACATCTCCTATGTATCTTGCAAAAGAAAAAGGCTGGGACATTAAAGTTTACGCAGACGAAACAAGACCGCGTCTGCAAGGTTCAACACTAACAGCACTTGAGCTTCAGCGTGCTGGAATTGATGTTACGGTTATCACCGACAACATGGCAGCGATGGTTATGTCGCAAGGGAAAGTTCAAGCGGTTATCGTAGGCTGTGACCGAGTGGCGGCAAACGGTGATGTAGCAAACAAGATTGGTACGATGGGTGTCGCCATTTTGGCGAAAAACTTCGGAATACCGTTTTATGTAGCAGCGCCAACACCAACAATCGACCTTAGAACGCCAACAGGAAAAGAGATTCCGATTGAAGAGCGGGAAGAGGAAGAAGTGACGAACCGATTCGGCGTATACACAGCACCAAAAGGCGTAAAAGTGTACAACCCTGCATTTGATGTAACGCGAAACGAATTCGTTACAGCGATTGTTACGGAAAAAGGAATCGTTGAAGCACCATTTGATGAAAATCTGCAAAAACTGTTTAAAGGAGCACCAGATGTTATTACAAAATGAGCGTGAACAAGTCGTACATTTCTGCCAGCAAATGATTAAATGCGGGCTGACAAAAGGAACGGGCGGAAACATCAGTATCTTCAACCGTGAGAAACAGCTGATTGCTATCAGTCCAAGCGGCATTAATTATGATCAGATGACTGCTGAAGATGTAGTTGTTGTGAATCTGAACGGCGAGATGGTGGATGGATATTTGAATCCGTCAAGTGAGCTGTCAATGCATTCGATCTTTTATAAAAGAAGAGACGACATCAATGCGGTCGTTCACACACATTCGCCATTCGCGACGACCATTTCGTCATTACGCTGGGATCTTCCAGCCGTTTCGTATCTTGTCGCACATGCTGGAAAAAATGTTCGCTGTGCAGAGTATGCTAGTTTTGGAACGGAAGAATTGGCGGAGAATGCATTCCACGCGATGGAAGACCGTAAAGCGGTGCTGCTCGCTAATCACGGTTTTTTATCAGGCGCGAACAACATCGCAACTGCCTTTACGATTGCTGAAGAAATCGAGTTTTGCTGTGAAATCTTTTACCGAACGAAATGTATCGGCGAACCGGTTATTTTAGATGATGAAGAAATGGAACTCATGACTGAAAAGTTCAAAGTTTACGGGCAAAAATAAGACCGAAACCACATCAGAAATGGTGTGGTTTTTAAACATTTGTTTAACTTTAAAAACGAGAGTCAAGATGGACATTTTGGTATAATAGAAGAAAGGAGGTGAGTAAGAATGAGCGAGAAAGAAATGCTAGAGAAAATTTTGCAAATCACTCAGCAAACACAGCAAAGTATTCAAGAAATAAGAGAAAATCTAGCAGAAATTAACGAAAGTAAAACAAAAGTTAATAACCTCGAAGAAAGGATAAAAAACATTGAAGATAATATGGCTCGCCAAAAAGATTTAATGTATTACACCCTTAAGATTGCTGAACATGACCGTGAAATCTTCGGATTAAAGCAGAATTAACCTCATGTGTAACCTTCAAGAATTATCCTCACACCGGGTTTAAACAAACAATCCTATATTTTTAAGTAAAACCCGGGAGAAATTCCGGGTTTTATTCCTTATGACAATTTCCACTGAACAATTAAAAATGATGCAATAAATCCCACTACGAACGAAACGATTCCCACTCTTTTTCTTTTACTCACTTTTTTACTCCTCTTATTCCAATCAGTCTGTTCATACATATGCTACCATTACACTATCATCCAAATAAAGATTAATGTTACCCTAAAAAGGAAATATAGGTAGTGGAGGTGTAGTTAAACATGCGTTTAAAATGTAAAAAAGTAATCAGCCTCGTGCATCACGATTTCGAGGATCTCGAGTTATGGTATCCGATTCTTCGGTTGCGTGAAGAAGGCGCGATTGTAGAACTTGCCGGTGAAAAGGCAGGAGAAACGTACATCGGAAAATATGGTGTTCCTGCTGAAGCGGATTTTGCATTTGGTGATGTAAATGCTTCTGATTATGATGCGATCTTAGTTCCAGGCGGGTGGGCGCCGGACAAGCTACGCCGTTTTCCAGAGGTTCTTGAAATGGTGCAGCACATGGAACAAGAGAAGAAGCCAATCGGTCAAATTTGTCATGCCGGCTGGGTGTTGGTCTCTGCCAAAGTGTTAAATGGGAAAAAAGTAACGAGCACACCTGGGATCAAAGATGACATGGAGAATGCAGGTGCTGAGTGGATCGATGAGCCAGTCGTAGTAGACGGCCACCTCGTTTCCAGCCGCCGTCCGCCGGATCTGCCGGATTATATGAGAGAATTTATCGAAGTTTTAAATCAGAAATAAAGAAACCAAAACGAAAACTGACTTATTAGTGGCGTCACAGTATGACGCGGCTAGGAGTCAGTTTTTTTATAGATTAAAAAAAGTATTGAAAAATCAGAATATTTTGTATACATTTAACATGTAGACTGTCGACAGGCGACATAAATACTTCCAAAATCCAATGGTCTGCACAAAATCCCCTCCACCAAGAAAGCATCCTTCAATCTCATCTCAACTAATTTTATTTAAAAAAACAGATTCACATATTCCTTATTAACAACAGATAGGAGACTGATCTTCAAATGAATCAGGGAATGCTGCAAAAAGCGATACCTTATTATGAACAAGTGCAACAAACCATTAAAGAGCGAATCTTCAGTGGGATATATGAACCGGGTGATCGTTTATATGAGGTGCAGATTGCTAGAGAATTTGCTATCAGCCGCAGTCCGGTTAGGGAAGCCATTAGAGCGTTAATTAATGAAGGCTTATTGATAATGGATGATAAGTCTCAAATCTCGGTTTATGAACCTTCTTTAAAAGATGTATACGAAATCTACGAATGCCGCGTATCCCTTGAATCTACTGCGGTTGCTTTAGTGGCGCAAAAAGCTGATGAAAATCAAATTTTACAACTCGAGAAAACATTATCTGAATCTGCCACTGCTATTAAAAATGGCGAGAAGGAAGAGATGGCATGTTTAAACGCAAAATTTCATGAGCTCATTATTGATTTTAGTGACAATATGAGGCTGAAAAAGCTTGTAAATGAACTTAAATCACTTACAAACTATTATCGATTTTTAAACTTGGAAGGAGAGGATCGACCAAACGTTATATATAGGGGACACTTTGAAATCTATCAAGCGATTAAAGAAAGAAATCCTGAAAAAGCATCTCAGAAATTAAAAGAACATACGCATGATGACCTTGAAAATTTGGTAAACCTATTAAACCATAAAAGGGAGAGATAATCTTGCGAGTCGTTCATGTTAAAGAACTGACGGAAACTGTTGCAAAGCTTTGCTGGGAGGCGTGTTATTATTTGCCGGATGATGTATTAAATGGTTTTAAGAAAGCAGAACGAACAGAAGCATCTCCGATCGGAAGGTCCATTTTGCAGCAGTTAGTGGAGAATGCAGAAGAAGCGAAAGCGAACCATATGCCTTATTGCCACGACACGGGAATGGCAGTTGTTTTTGTGGAATTGGGTCAAGACGTACATGTTACGGGAGGCGACCTAATGGACTCTATTCAGGAAGGAGTGCGTACCGGATATCGAGAGGGCTACCTTCGAAAATCGGTTGTCGGTGATCCGCTTTTACGTATTAATACGAATGATAACACACCAGCAGTTGTACATATGGATATCGTACCTGGCGATTCTGTGAAAATCACTGTGCTGCCTAAAGGTGGAGGAAGTGAAAACATGAGTGCTATGAAGTTCTTGCTGCCGGGAGAAGGCGCTGATGGTGTTAAAAACTTCGTCTTACAAACGATTAAGGAAGCAGGAGGGAAGGCATGCCCGCCAATCGTAGTTGGTGTCGGAATTGGTGGTAGTTTTGATAAAGTAACATCACTAGCGAAACATGCTGTTTTAAGGGAAATTGGTGTGCATCATCCAGATCCGCATATCGCTGAATTGGAAAAAGAGCTTTTAGAAGAAATCAATCATACAGGAATTGGGCCACAGGGACTTGGTGGAACGAACACAGCTATGTGGGTTCCTATTGAAACATTCGCATGCCATATTACAGCGCTTCCGGTTGCTGTAAATATCCAATGTCATGCTGCTCGAAAAAAAACGGCAGTGATTTGAGGAGGAAGTAAAAAATGGCAGAATATCGACTAAAGACTCCGTTATCTGATGAAGACATTCTGAATCTGAAAGTTGGTGACAGTGTACTTCTAACAGGCAGGATTTATATGGCCAGAGATGCTGCCCATAAACGAATGGTAGAGCTTCTTGAAAAAAAAGAGTCTTTACCTGTGGACTTAAAAAGCGAAATTATTTTCTATGCAGGTCCATGTCCTCCAAAGCCTGGTCAGATCATAGGTCCTGTAGCTCCAACAACTGCATTTAGAATGGATCCATATGCGCCTGCTATGTACAAATATGGTGTAAAAGGAACGATTGGAAAAGGGCCAAGAAGGCAGATGGTGAAAGATGCTTGTAAAGAGTACAATGCAATTTCATTTGCAGCCATCGGCGGGTTGTCTACTATTTTAAGCCGAAAAGTAAAGTCCGAAGAAGTCGTAGCATATGAAGATCTTGGTCCTGAGGCGATCAGAAAGTTAGAGGTAGAAGACTTTCCCGTCTTAGTGGCATATGATGCACATGGACAAGATCTGTATGAACAAGAAATTGCGAAATACGAAAACTATAATAAACAATCCAAAGAAGGAGCTGTAAATTATGAAAACGTATGATATCGCAGTAATACCGGGAGATGGAATCGGAAAGGAAGTCGTTCCTGTATCATTAAAAGTTTTGGATACGATCGCTGAAATTCATGGTGGTTTGAAGTTCAACTATACGGAGTTTCCCTGGAGCTGTGATTATTACTTAGAGCATGGCAAAATGATGCCTGAAGATGGTATTCAAACACTTAGTAATTTTAATGGGATATTCCTCGGTGCCATTGGAAATCCAAATGTTGTTGCTGATCATATCTCATTATGGGGACTTTTAATAAAAATTAGAAGATCGTTTGAGCAATCCATTAATATAAGACCAGCCAAGTACTTTAAAGGTTTACGGTCACCTTTAGTGAACCCAAACGATTTTGATTTAATTGTAGTCAGGGAAAACAGTGAAGGAGAATACAGTGAGGTTGGAGGAAGAATTCATAGAGGAGAAGATGAAATCGCGATCCAAAATGCTGTATTTACTAAAAAGGGAACAGAGCGGGCAATGAAATACGCATTTGAATTAGCCCGGCAGCGCAGAGGACATGTAACATCTGCGACAAAATCTAATGGAATCTTTCATTCGATGCCGTTTTGGGATGATGTATTTAATGAAACAAAACAACAGTATTCCGATGTTCGAACTTCATCTTATCATATAGATGCTTTAGCAGCTTTTTTTGTCACCCGTCCTGAAATCTTTGATGTTATCGTGGCAAGCAATTTATTTGGCGACATACTCACGGATATTGGCGGGGCTATTATGGGAAGCATTGGTATTGCACCAGCGGCAAACATTAATCTGAACGGTAAATACCCATCGATGTTTGAACCTGTTCATGGGTCTGCACCAGATATTTATGGCCAAGGAATTGCGAATCCAATCGGACAAATATGGACAGCGAAAATGATGCTCGATCATTTTGGGGAAGCAGAGCTTGGCAAAAAACTGCTCGATGTCGTAGAAGATGTAACTAATGAAGGATTCAAAACTCCTGATATCGGCGGGAAGTCATCAACAATAGAAGTGGCTGATGAAATTTGCAGCCGATTACAAAAAACATATTCTCATTCATAAGATAAAACGGGTTCTGTTTTCGATGATGATCGAATTGGAACCCGTTTTTTTATCATTAACAACAAAAAAGGACTGAACCTATTTTAGGTCAGTCCTTTGGATTAATTATTCACTCTTGCTTTCTGCATCTTTAATGATATCTGCTCCGATTTTTTCTGCCCATTCTTTGTAAACAGGCTCAAGCTTTTTCTTGAAAGCATCGATTTCACTTTCAGATAGTTCGTGGATTTCAACTTGACCGCGATCTTTTAGTGTTTTTAAAGCATCATCATTTAAATCCATGGCTGAGTCTCTCGCTACTTTTGTTCCTTCTTCTACTCCTTTTTCAATAATTTTTCTTGTTTCATCGTTCAATCCATCCCAAAATTTTGTGTTCGTAAGTAATGCGTAGTCAACACGTGTGTGCCCCATGATGGTCATATATTTTTGTACTTCATCAAATTTTTTAGATTCGATGTTACTATAAGTGTTTTCTTGACCATCAACTGTTCCTTGCTGTAATGCAGTATAAAGTTCCCCGAAAGGAATGGATGTTGATCCAGCACCTAAGTCACCATATATTGCTTCGAGAAGCTGCCCGCCTTGCGTACGGATTTTCAGACCTTTCAAATCATCTGGAGTTTTGATTGCCTTTTTTTCATTTGTAATGTGTTTGGCTCCATTCGGCCACATGGAAAGTCCAAGAACACCATCTTTTTCAAGGCGTTTAAAAATTTCTTGACCTTTTTCCCCGTCCCAAAATGCGTTAGCTGCTTCGTCATCCTTGAATAGAAAAGGCATAGCAGGAATATTAAATCCTGGGTCATTTCCTACTAGTTTGGACATATCTGGAATAATAAATTGAACGTTGTTTGCTACAAGATTTTGGTACTCATCTTTATCACCGAATAGCTGGCTGTTTGGATACACCTGAACCTTGATTTTTCCATCTGATTCTTTTTCAATGTATTCTTTCATCGACAACGCACCTTGATGTTTAGGTGTGTTTTCAGCAACAACATGGGAGATTTTGATGGTTAGTTCTTGAACACCATCAGCATCTCCACTTCCTCCAGATTCTCCTGAACTGCAAGCTGCCAGACTAAAGACCAGGACGAGTGTCAGCAGAGCGAGATACCATTTCTTCATTTTCTTCACGAGAATTCCCCCTTTTTAATAGATAAGAACTTACATAATGATAGATTTCGGTATGATCTGCAAAAGCTTCCAAGACATTACTAGCTTCTTCAAAACGTTTATACACGACATGCGGAAGAGTAGTTTCTGCATTAAAATCTTCAAAAAGACGTTTTGCCATCTCTACATCTTTTCTCATTAATTCAAGACTAAAACCTGAATCAAACCTCTCGTTTAAAATAAAGGATGGAAATTTATATTCTGTGGACCCGCTTCTGCCTGTGCTATGGTTGAAAACCTCAATCCCCTTTTCAGGCTGCACGCCATATTGTGCCATTAATTGTACTGCTTCACATGCAGATAGAAGGTGGGTGGCAGATAAGTAATTATTCAATGCCTTAAGTAAGTGGCCGCTTCCAAGAGGTCCAAGATGAAAGACTTGTTCACCTAAAGAATGAAGCAAGCGCTTACATTTTTCGAAAACCTCTTCTTCTCCTCCTGCCATAATGGTTAAAGAGGCAGACCGAGCTTTTTGAACACCCCCGCTGACAGGAGCATCCATAAAACCAATCTTTCGTAATTTTAGTTTTTCGCCGTTTGTTTTTGTGTCGTGCGGATAAGAACTACTCATATCAATAATGGTTAAGGGTTCTGTTTGATTGGAATGCATAGTTTCATATGTAGCTAGAATCTCTTCTATTACATGGTTGACTATCGTGGAGGAAGGAAGCATCAGAATGATGGTTTGAACGGTAGATACCCAGTTTGAAAAATGACCGGTTTTCCCGCCAGCTTTTTGAAGCTCGCTTGTAGAGACGGGATTAACATCGGACCCATAAACGTGATAACCACTGTTCAAAAGATTCATAGCCATTGGAAGACCCATTTTACCTAAACCGATAAAACCGATGTTTTCATTCATGAGGGAAACACTCCCTCAAGTTCTTTGTGCAAAGAGCCGATGCGAGGGTGAGCACGGCCGCTCGAAGTGACAACTGCGGCTATGACAATTTCGTCATTTCTCGGAGCGTCAGGAATTCTTACTTCAAAAGTCATATGATGGCTTCTGATCTTCGGGTCCATCTTATGTTTGATAGCTAAGTCAAGACTGCTGCCTGCCGCACCTCTTTTTTCAGCTGATGGAAGCAAAGTTTCTGCTTGGTCACATTGAGAGCGAAACGGATTGCCAAAGGTAAGAGTATGAATAATGGCAGACCCATGTTCAATTTCTCCGTCAAGTCCTACTAAAGCTCCCTTACCGTATGCTTCGACTTCCTGACCAGAAATTCCTAACGCTTCAATTGCCTTTTGCGGCAATATCTCGCCAAGTTTTTCAGAGTAAGTTTTAATGAGAGGCAGTAGATCCTCTACATATTTCCCTGCATAAGGATTTTTAATAACAGCTAAAGCAGCAGCAATTCGCACAGGTTTAGATGACTTCTTAAACCCTTCGATATACGTTTCTTCGCAGATTGTCACAACTTTTCTTATCTCAAGTTCCATCTTTTCACCTCCTTCACTATTTTTGGATCTTGGATACAATCAAGAAAAATAGATGTCCTAATCTTTTGTTGTTAAAGAGAGTATAACAAAACTATAAACTATTGTGAATACTTAAAAAATTAATAAAAATTTAAATTTTCTGTTTTCTTTTCTGAGTACATTTAGTATATTGGAAATTAAGTATAAAAATAAGATTGGATACAATCCATCAAAAAGGAGTTGAATGTAATGAAACTCTTTAAATGGCTTGATCGCATCGAAGAAATACTAGCAGGGACGCTGTTTATTGGAGGGGTACTGGTAAGTTTGTATGGGGTGTTTACAAGGTATGTATTAAATGCACCACAAGCTTGGATTACGGAAATTTTTGAGTTTTTACTTGTTTGGTCTATTTTTATCGGGTTCGGTATGGCACTAAAAGATAACAGACATATTCAAGTGGAATTAATTTTCGATATGCTTCCTACCACTTTCAAAAAAATTTTGGCTGCAATAAGTAATGTAATAGGAGGTATCTATTCCTTCTATTTAACTTTTTCATCATTTGAATTGATAGCGCTTTCAAAAGAGCAAGGTATTAAAACGATTGATGTTGGGATTCCCTTATGGATTACCTATTTAATTTTACCAATCGCAATGGGGCTGCTCGGCGTTTATTTCTTCGTTAAAGCAGCAAAAGCGATTCGAGGAGACAAAAGTGAAATTACAGGTGAACTAGAAGTGATGTATGAAACATTAATCAAAACTGATGATCAGTTAGAATCTGAAACCAAAAAGAAAGGGGTAGGAGCATGAGTCCGGTACTAATCTTATTTTTAGCATTTGCCTTTCTTTGTTTAATCAGAGTTCCCATTGCCATCTCTTTAGGTTTATCGAGTGTGATCGCTCTTTCCATGATCGATTTTACCCTCTATACAGTTATTCAAAAAATGTTTAACTCTTTGAATTCTGCCACGCTTATGGCGATTCCTGGATTCGTATTTGCGGGTATCATCATGTCAAAAGGCGGAATATCCAAGTACTTAATTGAATCACTTAGATCATGGGTAGGCCATATTTCTGGAGGGCTAGCGGTTGTTACCATTCTTTCGTGTATGATATTTGCAGCGATTTCCGGATCAAGTCCAGCAACAGCTGCAGCAATTGGAAGCATCATGATTCCAGGAATGGTACAAGCAGGATATGATAAAAAGTATGCGATGGGTCTAGTAGCAGCCGCAGGGACACTTGGGATCTTAATTCCTCCTTCCATACCGCTTATCATCTATGCTTCAGTAGCGGAAGAATCGGTAGGGAAACTGTTTGCGGCCGGAATAATTCCTGGACTGATGCTAGGTGGAATCCTCCTCGTTTCTGCGATTATCCACGCAAGAATTAAGAAATATGGAAAATTGCCAAAAGAGAGTATGGAACAGCGTGTGAAAAAGACAATCAAGGCGATTCCTGGATTCTTGCTTCCAGTTATCATTCTTGGCGGAATTTATTCTGGTATCGTAACACCTACAGAAGCAGCATTTCTTGCCTGTCTATATGGCGTGATCGTATCTATATTTATTTACAAAGAACTTTCATTCCCGATATTTAGAGAAGTATTAAAGGAATCTATTAATATTACATCCATGATTTTTCTCGTCATTGCGGCTGCTATGATTTTCGGTATGTTCCTCACGACAGAACAAGTTCCACAAGCATTCGCACAATGGATTGAGGAAAGTACGACGAATAAGTGGATCTTTATGCTCGGAGTCAATGTGATGTTCTTTATCATGGGTATGTTCTTAGAAGCAGTAGCCATTATCTTGATCACACTTCCGATCTTATTGCCTGTTTTGGTGATGTTTGATATTAACGTCATTCATTTTGCGATCATCATGACGATTAACATGGAATTAGCAATGATTACTCCGCCAGTAGGTCTGAATCTATTCGTGGTAAGCGGTATATCTAGAGAAAAAGTAGGCGCGGTCGTAAAGGGTGTTATGCCATTCTTTGCACTTATGATCTTAGCCCTAATCCTTGTTGTCATTTTCCCGCAGCTTTCCCTATACCTAGCAAAATAACAAACTACAAAATCAGCACAAAACTTGAGAGGTACAAAAATGAAACAATCTATTGATTTTACAACACTGCAGGAAAAAGTAACTGCAACAATAAGAGAAGCCATCTTCACTCAAACATTTAAGCCTGGAGAACGGCTCATTCAAGATGAACTTGCGGCAAAATTGGGTGTTAGCCGAATGCCTATACGAGAAGCATTGCGTTGCCTCGAGAGAGAAGGGTTAGTTGAGATGCTTCCGCATAAAGGAGCGCAAGTAATCGGGATTTCAAAAGAAGATATTGAAGAGCTCTATTATCTTCGGTCCTTTCTTGAAGGGGTGACTGTTCAGAAATCAATGAATTTCCTTACATCGAATGACAGGGAAGAATTGCAGCATCTCGTAGAAAAAATGGATCAAGATATCCGTAATAACAATCTCGACCTATTCGTTAATCATAATCAGGAGTTTCATACTTTGCTGCAAAAAGGATGCAGCTGGAAAAAAGTGAAGATGCTCAATAAGCAATTTATTGAAGGGTACCCCGCCCATGTTCCAAGCTTAATTCCTCATTCTATGCAGGTGTCGAATGAAGAACATAAAGCGATGCTGGAAGCTCTTGATCAAAAAGATCCTGTTAAATTACGTCAACTTGTTGAACTTCATATCATGAGAGCGGGAGAAAAGCTTACTCAATTAATTGAGTAAGCCCGTTCTTCGTTTAAAGTTGGATCCAATATCCTTAAAACGGAGGTTTCTTTTATGAGTAATCATTTTCGATCCTATTTATTTGTACCCGCCGCTTCAAAAAAAATAATGGATAAGGCTCTAAACAGCGAGGCCGATAGTGTAATTGTTGATTTTGAAGATGCTGTAGCACTCTCTGAAAAAGAAACAGCTAGAGAGAGAGCCAAAAGCCATCTGCTTAGCAGACAAACAGAAAAAACAGTGTTTATTAGAATCAATGACATTACAACACCTTTTTGGAAAGAAGATTTAGAAGCTGCCATCACAGCAGGGGTTTCAGGCGTGATCGTTCCGAAAGCAGAAAATGCAGGGAATATGCAGGTAGTATGTCAAACAGTGCTTTACTATTTAAACAATGTGAACCGCACACCCGATTCATTTGAAGTACTGGCATTAATCGAAACGGCACGTGGTGTTCACTTTGCCTATGAAATTGCCTCTTCCCATTATCTAGTGAACCGTCTCGTTTTTGGTTCCATTGATTATTCACTAGATGTTAATTGTGAATTAACTCCTCATGGTACGGAGCTTCTTTTTGCTAGATCCCAGATTGTTAATGCTTCAAAAGCTGCCGGTGTTGATAGCCCTGTTGATGCCGTTTATCCTGACCTTCAAAATGAACCCGGGTTGAAAAATGAGGCTGAACGCGCAAGGGCTCTCGGATTCACCGCAAAACTAGCTATTCACCCTAAACAAATTCCTATCATCCATGACACCTATACACCCAGTCAGCAAGAAGTCGAATCAGCACTTGAAATCGTAAAAGCATTTGAAGAAGCAGAACAACAAAATATCGCTTCTATTTCAGTTGGAGGAAAGCTTGTTGATTATCCCGTTTATAAAAAAGCAAAAGCTCAATTGCAATTCCTGAATAGGGAAGGAGAACAAAAAGTATGGTAACAAAATCGTTAGTCACTCAAATTATTGAAACACGGTATGAAGATATAAGCGAGAATGCTCGTTATGAAGCAAAGCGAAGTCTATTAAATTGGCTTGGTGTCGCCATTGGCGCTGCCAATCATGAGTCCATGGACAAACTTTTAGCTGTTGCGAGACAGATGGGAACTCAGCCGCATGTCACTGTTTTCGGCAGGAAAGAAAAAACAGACATGCTTTTTGCATCGCTGTTAAATGGCATGTCTTCACATGTATACGATTTTGATGACACCCTTCTTGAAACGGTTCTGCATCCTTCAGCTCCTGTATTTCCCGCTCTTCTAGCATTGGCTGAAAACAAAGGGAAAAGCGGTAAAGAGGTACTTGAAGCCTTTGTGATCGGATGTGAAGTAGAAGCGCGACTAGCATTAGCGGTTTACCCATCTCACTATTGGAGAGGGTGGCACATTACAGGAAGTGTCGGTGGGATTGGAGCAGCTGTAGCGGTTAGTAAATTACTAGACTTAGATCACGAAAAAACGTCCTATGCTATCGGAATTGCTGCCACTGAGCCTGTAGGTTTAAGAGAAATGTTCGGAACGATGACTAAACCATTTCATCCTGGAAAAGCGGCGATGAACGGTTTGCTGGCAGCATTAATGGCGGAGCAGGGATTCACAAGTTCTCTTCAATCCTTAGAAGCAGAACGGGGATTCATAAACGTTCTCTCAGAGGAAAATAAGATAGATATTCTAACGGAAAAGTGGGGTGGAAAGTGGGAAGTAGAAAAGAACAGCTATAAACCATTTGCGAGTGGAATCGTCACACACCCAGCAATTGATGCGATAATTTCCATACAGTCAAGATTTGAATTCCAACACGGACAAGTTGAATCCATTCATATTAAAGGCCACCCTCTCGTAAAAGAATTAACCAGCAAGCAAGTTCTTTCTACTGGGCTAGAAGGAAAATTCAGTGTCTATCATTGTGTAGCCGCGGCATTTATGCACGGAAAGGCTGGTGTCGATCAGTTTACGGATGAGTGTGTAAATGATGAAACAATAAAGAGTTTACGTGAAAAGATTACATTAGAAGTGGACGACAAGATAAAAGAAGATCAAGTAGAATTAACGATTAAATTAGAGGACGGCAGAGAGTTTACTGAATTTGTTGAACATGCTATCGGAAGTGCGGATAAACCGATGACGAATGACCAGCTTATCGAAAAATTCCTTGATGTTACGGGAGACATAATCAGCTCTGATGCCAAAAAAGAACTGGTGGATCTAATCTACAAGTTAGAGGAACTGGATGATCTAACTCCTTTCTTTGAATTGTGCCAGCCTGTGAAGTCGTTGAATAAAAGATAAAAACATATATAAGTTGTGTTCTCTTTGATGAGTTGAAAGGAGAGTATGTATGAGTTCTCCAAAGCCTCAAGTGAAAATAGAACCTGTAATGGGCTCATCTGCGGTAACGAAAAGTCATTTTAAAAAAGTACTTGTTTTAATTCTGGGTGTGACTCTAACAGCTATTGTTTATCAAATTTTGCCGGCAGAATACGCCGAACCCGCAAAGATTATGCTGGCTTTTCTGGTACTTAGCGTTTTTTACTGGACATTTGAACCGATTCCTTTAGGTTTAACTGCCTTGTTGCTTCTCGTCTTAATGCTTGTTTTTCAAGTTGTTTCAACTGAAATAGTATACAGCGGCTTCTCATCCCCTGCTGTCTTTTTAATAATAGGAGGCATGATGCTGGCAAAAGGGGTGAATGATACGCCACTTGCCAGACGTGTTGCCTACATTTTTCTGGCAAAGTGGGGAGGAAGCGCAAAAGGGTTATTAGCAAGCATCATGATCATCCCGCAGATTCAATCCTTCTTTATTCCAGCCGCTGCGGTAAGAACGACATTGCTTCTGCCAGTAGCCCTCATGTCGCTCGATACGATAGGGGAAAGAGGGAATGGCAATCTTAAAAAAATGATCCTCTTAGGTGTTGCATTTGGGGGTACTATAAGCGGAACTGCGGTGATGACCGCGGCCATCGGAAATATTTTAACCGTTGAATTATTAAAAGAGTTTGTTGGAATAAAAATCACATATCTTCAGTGGTTTCTGTATACCTTTCCTCTGTGGCTGGCACTCATCCCTGTTGCCTGGTATCTGCTAATAAAGAAGTTTCCATTAACAGAAAAGGAAAAAGAATTTCCTCACTTAAAAGCTGAGATGGGAAAAAAATTGGAGAACTTAGGGAAGATGAACAGCCAGGAAAAAAGATGCTTAGTCATACTGATTTCCATCGTAAGTTTGTGGTTAACAGAGCCCTTTCATGGGTTACATCCGAGTGTACCCGCACTTATTGGTGTTATCTTGATGGCTCTTCCTGTTATCGGTTGCACCACATGGAATAACCTGGTGAAAATCAACTTTGACACGGTTCTCTTGATGGGAGTTACCCTGTCACTTGGATATGCTTTTAATAAATCAGGTGCCGCCATGCTTGTCGGCGAAAGTTTAAGTGCCGGTTGGATCATCGAGCTTCTGACATCGCCGTTAATAGCGGTAGCTGTCGTATTGATTATTACTCACATCCTGCATCTGGCTGTAGCCAATGTATCAACGGCAGTCGTTACACTTATCCCTATCTTTATCGGACTTGCTGCCAAAGCGGGGGCGGACCCGGCATTAATTTGTATCACCGCTTCATTAGCTTGTTTACATGGCTATATTCTTGTAGTTGAAGCAACTCCTAATATCATTGTCCACAGCTCAGGTGAAATCGAACAAAAAGAATTTTTAATTCCCGGAGTCATTCTTACACTCATCATGAGTATTTTTACTATTCTTCTAGCAGCAACATGGTGGAAGTGGATAGGTTTCCTATAAAAAGTCTGAATATTATAGACATTTCATTTTGGATCCTGTATCCTAAATACAAATTAGAAAAAAAGAAAGGTAACAGAAAAGGATGCCGCCAAAGTATGATTTAAGAATAGAGAACAGAGATACTCTTCATTTAAAAGTGTCAAATGTAATCAGAGAAGCGATTATCAGGGGCGACTTTAAGCCAGGAGAACGATTAAAACAATCTGAACTCGCTGATACGTTAGGTGTAAGCCGCATGCCGATCAGAGAAGCTTTTCGAAAACTGGAATCAGAGGGACTTATCGAGCTAGAGCCGCATAAGGGTGCGATCGTAAAATCAATTCAAGTCAATGATATTGAGGAGATCTACACATTAAGAGCAGAGCTTGAAAAAATGGCCGTCTATCAAAGTATTGATCATTTTTCAGAACCGGATCTTAAACAATTAAATGAATTAGTGAACAATATGGATGCTGCAGAAGATGTTGAGGACTTTGTTTTGTATAACATTGAATTTCACAAGCTCCTAATTAAGCGTTGCAATTGGAACAGACTAAACACGTTCATCAGTACATTATGGAGCGGATTTCCTCAGCAGACTCCGCATCTGTTAAAAGGGCAGACGGAAACATCGAACAAAGAGCATCGCCAAATCGTAGAGGCTATCATGAAAAAAGATAAGCAGAAAGCGGGCGACCTTGTTGCGGAACATATTTTACGTACAGGACAACTATTAATAAAAAGCTTAAAAGTTGATGCGCGATAATAGCGCGTTTCTTTTTAAGATAAATTGGATCCAATATCCACAATAGGAGGGAAAGTTCATATGGGAAGAATGTTGGAAAATGCGAGTAAGAAATTATTAAAAGAAAACGGTATTCCAGCTCCAAATCATTGGGTGATCCATAAAAGTGACGAAATTCAAGCGTTACATCTTGAGAAACCGTGCGTGTTAAAAGCATTGGTTCCTGTCGGGAAAAGAGGAAAGGCAGGAGCTATCAAGTTTGCAGACTCTGTACAAGAGGCTCAAGAAAAAACAGATGAGCTGCTGAAAATGACAGTTAGAAATTATGAAGTGAAGAGTGTCCTTTTAGAAGAAAAGCTTGAGATCGATGAAGAATGGTATGTTTCCATCACGATTGATCCCCAAAAACAGATGCCGGTTATCATCGCAACAACTGAAGGAGGAGTAGAGGTTGAAGATCTTGTTAAGGAAGCTCCTGAAAAGGTAGTCATCTATCATGTCGAACCATTCTCCAAACTCTATTCCTATCAGGCGAAAGAAATCTGGAGCAAACTTGGTGTAACAGGGAAACCCCTCATTCAAGCCACCTCCGTTTTATGCGGACTTTATGACATCTTTTTAAAATACGACTGTTACATATTGGAGATTAATCCGTTAGTACTGACACGTGGTGAACAAGTAATGGCAGCGGCTTCTGTTATGGGTGTTGATGATTCTGCGCTGTTTAGGCAGCCTGAGCTTTCCGGGCAAGTGGAATCGGGAAGTGAACGTTCATGGCGGCCATTAACGGAACTTGAAAAAGCGATGGTTCGAGTAAATGATGCGGATTACAGAGGGACAGCCAGATATACAGAAATGGATGGAGGCAGCATTGGTTTTATGTGCGGAGGAGGAGGAGGCAGTTTGCTCAGTTTTGATGCCCTGACCTTTTTAGGTGCACAACCTGCGAACTACACGGAGACCGGCGGAAATCCTTCAGAAGAAAAAGTGTATGGTCTGACAAAAGGAATCCTGTCAAAAGAAGGTGTTAAAGGACTGTTTGTAGCTCATAACATTACAAACAATACTCAGATCGATGTAATGGCAAAAGGAATTGTAAAAGCTGTTCAAGAGTTAGGGGTAAATTTGGATGAGTTTCCTATTGTTGTCCGCGAGGCCGGTGTAAATGATGAAGAGGGCAAGCGCGTATTTGAGGGTGCTGGCATTACGTATTACGGAGAAGAAGTAACGATTGAACAAGCCGCAGCTGAAATGGTTAAAAAGATGGAAGGGGTGAACTAAATGGCAATTCTAATTGATCAGAACACGAGGATGGTCATTCAAGGGATTACCGGTCGTGAAGCACAGATGGTAGTTGATCATACACTTGCTTACGGTACACGCATCTATGCAGGTGTTACACCTGGAAAGGGTGGACAAAATGTGTTAGGTGTTCCTGTATATGACACGGTATGGGAAGCGGTAAAAAAACAGAATGTGAATGCTAGCTTAGTTGTTGTCCCCCCGGCATTTGCACTCGATGCTGTTTTAGAAGCGATTGAGAATGGAATCAAACTTATCGTTGTAACAACAGAAAATATCCCACAGCTCGATTCGGTAAAGATGCTTTATACGGCTCGAAAGAATAATGTTGTCATTATTGGACCTAACACAGTAGGAATGATTAATCCAAAGGACAAAGTGAAGATGGGATCGATCGGCGGTGACCGGCCTGAACGCTGCTTTGTACCTGGGAATGTAGGTGTTATTTCAAGGAGTGGCGGCATGACAGCAGAAACGTCTTGGATGGTGAAGCGGGCCGGATTTGGTGTTACTACTTCTGTTGGTATAGGAGGAGATAGCTTTATCGGATCGACTATAAAAGATTTACTTGCCTTGTTTGAAGAGGATGAAGAGACAAAAGCAGTCGTTACCTTTTCAGAACCAGGAACTTCTTTTGAAGAAGATGCAGCACAGTTTTTAAAAGAAGGCGGATTTACAAAACCTCTTATTTCATACGTGGCAGGCAGATTTACAGAATCCATGCCAGAAGGAACGGTGTTTGGTCATGCAGGAGCGATGATCTCCGGAAATGCAGGGAGACCTTCACTCAAAATGAAAGCGCTTCATGAATCAGGAGCTCACGTGATCGACCGATATGACGACATGATCTCCGTTTTAAAAACGGTACTTGGAGAAAAAGTGGGGGGAGTAAAATGACGTTATCTCAAACGTTAGCACACTATGTTAACCGTACGCGCTATGAAGATTTACCTGAAAATGTCGTTGAGTTTACGAAGCTATGCATTCTCGACTGGTATGGATCTGCCGTTGCCGGAAAAGATACAAAACCTATTCAAGCGATAAAAGAACTTGTTGAAGAATGGGGAGGAAAGGAACAAGCGACTCTTGTAACCGGAGGAAAATCTTCGATTGGAAACAGTATTCTTGTAAATGCTGCAGCCAGCCATATCGTGGAGTTAGACGATATCCATAAATCTTCTATTATTCATGCCGGCACAGTAGTCATACCTGCAGCCGTTGCCGTTGCTGAAGCATATGAGTTAAGCAGTAAAGAACTCATTACAGCAGTTGTGGCAGGTTATGAGGTTTGCTACAGAATTGGAGAGGCGGTTTCTCCTTCTCACTATTACTATTTTCATAATACCGCTACTTGTGGAACGTTTGGGGCAGCTGCTGCGGTTGGTAAACTCGTAAAACTGAACGATGAACAGTTATCGCATGCGCTAGGGAACGCCGGCTCCCAAGCTGCTGGATTGTGGGAGTTTATAGAAGATGGGGCGATGACAAAACAACTTCATACCGCCAAAGCTGCGTACAATGGAGCTTTGGCGGCACTTCTCGCAAGAAAGGATTTTACCGGAGCTAGTGAAATTCTTGAAGGAAGACGCGGTTTCTTTCATGCAATGGCAGAATCAGTAGATTCTTCAAAGATCACGACAGACCTTGGTCATGTTTATAAAATAGTAGAAAATAGTTTTAAACTACACGCATCATGCCGCCATACTCATCCGGCAGTAGATTGCATCCTCGACATCATGACGAATCATGACATCAATCATACATCCATTCAAAAAATTAAGATCCATACGTATCAAACCGTATTAAACATCACCGATAAACCTAATCCTGACACAGTATACGCATCCAAGTTCAGCAGCCAGTTCTGCTCAGCGCTCGCAGCAATTAAAGGCAGCGCTTCCTTAGATGACTTTAATGAAGAGACACTAAAAAAACCAGAGATCAAACAATTAATGAACAAAATTGAGGTTCATGTTGATCCATACTATGAAAATCTGTACCCGGAAAAATGGGGAGCAAAGGTAGAAATTGAATTACTGAATGGCAAGGTTTATACCGAAGCGACCGACTATCCAAAAGGCGATCCCGAGAAACCAGCCAGTAGTGAAGAATTGATTGAGAAGTTCTTATCCATGACGTCATCTAAGTTAGAAAATGCAGAAAAACATGCTGAGAAAATTCTAAAGCTCGAAGGGATAACGGTCAGAGAGTGGCTTGCTGAAGAAACGAGGGATGAAGCGTGCGATCCAATTCATTAACAGCAGATCTACAACCAATAAATAAAAACATTAGAAAACGTTTTGTCCTTTCAAGGCTTCACTCTCTAGCTGGTATCGTTCCATTAGGAATCTTCATGGTAGAGCATCTATTAACAAATTCAACGGCTCTACTCGGCAGAGAAAAATATAACGAACAAATTCATCTGATACAAAGCATTCCTTTTCTGCCGTTGCTGGAGATCTTTCTAGTTGCTATCCCTCTCATTTTTCATGCAGGATACGGAATCTATCTTTCTATGATTTCGAAATCAAATACTCAAACATACAAGTATGAAAGAAACAGACTGTTTTTCTTTCAGCGAGTTACGGGAATTACCACACTCGTTTTTATTATTTATCACGTCTGGTCGTTTCGATTAGCACCCGTGTTTTATGGAACGGAAATAAATTTTGACCTTGTGAATAGTCACCTGGAAAATGTATTTGTCTTTTCTTTTTATGTGATCGGAGTAGTTGGTGCAGTCTTTCATTTTTCAAATGGTATCCGTACGGGTTTAATAACATGGGGAGTGACGAAAGGTCCAGCCTCTCAGCGCATTGCCCAAAGAATTTGTTTACTATTTTTTGCGGTGTTCGGTGTTCTAGGCGTAACGAGCTTATTCGCATTTATATAAGACCATGGAGGTGATGCATCTTGAACAATCAAGAATCAATCGTAGTTGGCGGCGGTCTTGCAGGACTGATGGCCGCGATTAAACTTGCAGAAGCAAAAAAAAAGGTAAAGCTCTTCTCGTTTGTACCAGTTCGCAGATCCCATTCTGTTTGTGCGCAAGGGGGCATAAATGGAGCGGTAAACACAAAGGGAGAAGGGGATTCAGTCTGGGAGCATTTTGAAGATACGATTTATGGAGGAGACTTTTTGGCGAATCAGCCTCCTGTAAAAGCAATGTGTGAAGCAGCACCTGAAATCATCTATCTCCTTGCCAGAATGGGTGTACAGTTCAACCGGACTGAAGAGGGACATATCGATTTTAGAAGATTAGGAGGAGCAAAGTATTCGCGTACTGCATTTGCAGGTTCTACTACAGGTCAGCAAATTCTATATGCGCTTGACGAACAAGTAAGAAGATTCGAAACAGAAGGCTTAGTCGAGAAATTTGAGTACTGGGAGTTCCTTTCACTTGTTATCGATGATGACGGCAGATGTCGGGGGATTTCGGCTCAAAACTTAAAAACAATGGAGATTCATACGTTTAAATCGGATGCCGTGATTCTTGCGACTGGCGGAATCGGTAATATTTTCAGAAAAAGCACGAACTCCATTATTAACACAGGCAGTGCACACAGTATTGCTTATCAGCAGGGAGTTCGTTATGCCAATGGAGAGTTCATCCAAATCCATCCGACCGCGATACCTGGAGATGACAAGCTGAGATTGATGTCGGAATCAGCACGCGGAGAAGGTGGAAGAGTATGGGTGTACCGAGACGGGAAACCATGGTACTTCCTTGAAGAAAAATATCCTGCATATGGGAACCTGGTTCCAAGGGATATCGCAACTCGTGAGATATTCCATGTATGTGTAGATTTGAAGCTAGGAATCAATGGTGAAAACATGGTTTATTTAGACCTATCACATCTTTCACCTGAATTACTGGATAGAAAGCTCGGAGGTATTTTGGATATTTATGAAAAATTTGTTGGTGATGATCCTCGCAAACTACCGATGAAGATCTTTCCGGCCATGCACTATTCTATGGGAGGACTTTGGGTGGATTATGACCAGATGACGAATATTCCCGGACTTTTCGCATGTGGTGAATGTGAGTATCAGTACCATGGAGGAAATCGCCTTGGCGCCAACTCCTTAGTGTCAGCGATTTATGGCGGTATGGTTGCAGGTCCGAATGCCGTTAAATATATGAACGACTTAGAAGTAAAGTGTGAGTATTTATCTGGTTCTATTTATCAAACTGAATTGAAAAAACAAGAAGAAGAGTATGAAAAGCTTCTTAACATGGACGGACACGAAAACCCTTATCAGCTTCATGTGGAAATGAGCGATTGGATGGTTGATAACGTTACGGTTGTTAGACATAATGACCGCCTTCAAAAAACAGATGAAAAGCTTCAAGAATTGCAAGAACGAATGAAAAATATTGGGATAGACGATAGAAGTTCATGGCAAAACAGAACCGTTCCTTTTGTACGCCAGCTGAAACACATGCTAGAGCTCGCAAGGGTCATTACAGTTGGAGCGTTGCATCGAAACGAAAGCAGAGGTGCTCACTACAAACCAGAGTTTCCAGAAAGAGATGATGAGAATTGGCTGAAAACAACGATTGCTACATACACACCATCCGGACCAAGTCTTTCCTATGAGCCAGTAGATATTCAACATTTGGAACCAAGACCGAGACGGTATGATGTGGTTACATCGAGCAAAGAACTTTCAAAAGCCTGAAAAAGGCAGAAAGGAGAACGGTATGAGTGCTGAAAAGGTAATACGGCTAAAAGTAAAACGAAAAGACCAGATGGACAGTGAATCGTACTGGGAAGAGTTTGCGATTCCTTATCGCCCTAACATGAATGTCATCTCTGCTTTAATGGAAATACAGCGAAACCCTGTGAACGCAGAAGGAACCAAAGTGCGATCTGTAGCCTGGGAATATAACTGTCTTGAAGAAGTTTGCGGAGCATGCAGTATGAGGATTAACGGAAAAGTTAGGCAAGCCTGTTCAACTTTAGTGGAGAAGCTCGAGCAGCCCATCCAGCTAGAGCCTATGGAAACATTCCCTGTTGAAAAAGATTTAGTCGTTGATCGTCAGCGGATGTTTGACGCTCTGCAAAAAATAAAAGGATGGATCCCGATCGATGGGACATACGCAATGGGATCAGGTCCATTAATTTCGTCCAGGGAACAACAAGAAGCATATAAATTTTCAACCTGTATGACTTGCGGCTGCTGCCTGGATGCTTGTCCTAACGTGAACAGCGGCTCACCATTCATTGGCCCTCAGGCTCTGGCTCAAACAAAGTATTTTAATATGCACCCAACAGGAAAGTTAACAAAAAACGAACGCCTGGAAGTGGTTATCGGAGATGAAGGAATTTCAAATTGCGGAAATTCACAAAACTGTGTAGAGGTATGCCCGAAAGATATCCCATTAACAACGGCTCTTGCAGAATTAAATCATGAAGCTAATCGTTATGCATTATGGAGCTGGCTGAAAAAGTAGAGCCTTGTTTGGAGGTCATTATTATGTCAGATAAATCTTATCATTTTGATGTCATCGTAGTTGGCGGTGGACACGCTGCCTTAGTTGCTGCCATTTCAGCATGTGATAACGGTGCGTCTGTTGCACTCGTTACAAAAGGAAAAGCAGGACTCGGAGGATCATCGGTGATTTCTGACGGTGTGTATGCAGCCATTTTTTCTGAAAATGATTCAAGTGACATTTATTATAAGGACATTTTAAAAGGCGGAAAAGGATTATCCAATCCTCGTCTAGCAAAGGTGCTCGCAGAAGAATGTACAGAAAGAGTCATGGAGCTTGAAAGTGTTTATGGTGTAGAGCTTCAGTTTGAAAAGACGGTCGCTACCCCAGGACATTCTTATCCTAGAAGGGTATATGCCGGAAAAGGAATCGGGAAAACGGTAACGAAAGCGTTAAGGAATGCTGCTGTTGAAAAAGGTATAACCCTGTTTGAGAATTATACAGTGTTTGATTTGATCAGTGACGGAACGCAAAATTATGGCGTGATCGCACAAAAAGATAGTGAAATATACGAGTTTATAGCCACTTCAACCATTCTAGCAACAGGAGGATTTGGCGGACTTTACACATCAACAGACAATCCGAGAGACATTACAGGCGAAGCGATCGGAATGGTTTGGCGGCACGGTGTTGAATTAATAGATATGGAGTTTGTGCAATTTTATCCGTATCGTTTGAAATCACCTGCAAATATAGACGTTATGACGAAAATCTTCGGCAAAGGTGCCATTTTACGTAACGAAAAACATGAACGGTTTATGGAGAGATACCCCAAAAAAGAACTGGAAACCCGGGATGTTCTTAGTTATGAGATGTTTCAGCAAAACGAGGTTTACTTAGATTTTTCAAACGTATCAGAGAACGATCTAGAAAAAGACAGTCCAGCCCTTTTTCGTCTTGTGAAAAAAGGTCATGAGGGTAAATGGATAATGAGTCCCGTACAGCATTATTGTATGGGTGGAATCAAAGTGGATGAGTGGGGAAAAACCAGCTTGAACGGGTTATATGCTTGCGGCGAATGTACAGGAGGACTGCATGGAGCAAATCGTCTTGGCGGCGGGTCCATTACAGAGGCTCTTGTATTTGGAAAACGGACAGGATATGCTGCTGCAGAAAATAAGAAAGATATCAGCGCATTTAATTATACAAAGACCGTTAGTCCAACTGATATTGAGGTTGATAGAGAGCTAGAAAAAGAGATTTATACAAAAGTCAGAGACATTATGTGGGAGAATGCAGGAATTGAGCGGACGACCCACACACTTTTACAGGCAAAGGAAGAATTAAATCAACTTGCTGAAGAAACTTCTTCTATACGATTAACGGATAAAATTCGGGCCGCCTGGGCTTCCGTTTATGCGGCTTCCATTCGTATAGAAAGCAGGGGCGCACATAAACTGCAAAATGCAGCTTCGGAAAAAAAGGAATGGGAAGGTAATCTTGTAATTCATAACAGAAGTGCCCGGTTTATTCCTGCAGCATTAGATGGAGGCGGGAGAAAAAAGGAGCAGGTAGCTTATGAAAACCATCAAGTATGAAGCTATTGTAGAGCACGTTTCAAAGATGTGTCAGGAAGCAAACTTTGACTTAGGTCAAGATGTGGTCAATGCTTTTCAAACGGCTCTAAAAAAAGAAAGATCTGAAACAGGAAAAGATATTCTGGAACAGCTGATTGCCAATGCAGATATTGCAAAAAATGAGAGAGTCCCCATGTGTCAAGATACTGGTGTTTCCGTTTTTATTGTAGAGCTAGGGCAAGACTGTCATATCACGGGCGGAAAGCTATATGATGCCATCAATGAGGGTGTCAAAAAAGGATATGAGGAAGGGTATTTACGTCATTCAATTGTTGACCACCCCATTACGAGAGAAAAAAGTAAGGGCTACAACACACCTTCTATTATTCACGTGGAACTCGTTGAAGGCGACGAGTTGGTCATTCATATGTCCGCTAAAGGCGGCGGCAGCGAAAATATGAGTACGTTAAAAATGCTTAAACCATCTGATGGTGTGGAAGGTGTGAAAAACTTTATCCTCGATACAGTCAAAGTGGCTGGCCCAAATGCCTGTCCACCGCTTGTGGTAGGCATTGGTGTTGGAGGCAACTTTGAAAGAAGTGCCTATTTAGCGAAAAAGTCTTTATTCAGACCAATTGGACACAGAAATGAACGGACAGAAATAAGTGAGTTGGAAAGGGAACTGATGGAGAAGATTAACCAGCTAGGAATCGGACCACAGGGAATGGGCGGCAGTACAACTGCTCTAGACGTAAAAATAGAAATTGAACCTTGTCACATTGCAGCATTACCGGTTGCGATAAATCTGAATTGTCACGCAAGCCGGCATAAGGAAATCCGGTTGTGAAAGGGAGAGTGAGAACATGGGTGCCATTCAATTGAGCTGTCCGATTTCAGATGAAGAAATTAGAACATTAAAAGCAGGTGACAGGGTATTGCTGAGCGGAACCATTTATACAGCCCGTGACGCTGCTCATAAGAGAATGTCAGAAGCACTCCAAAACGGTGAAGAACTGCCTATTCAGATTGCTGGACAGGTTATATATTATGTTGGACCTACACCTGCAAAGCCCGGTCAGGTGATCGGATCAGCTGGTCCCACCACAAGTGGGAGGATGGATAAGTACACACCAGCTTTGCTTGAACTTGGCTTAAAAGGAATGATCGGAAAAGGATATCGCAGTGATGAGGTTGTAGAATCCATCAAGAAAAATAAGGCGGTATACTTTGGTGCTATTGGCGGATCAGGTGCTTTAATAGCACGAACAATAAAGTCATCAGAAGTGATTGCTTATGAAGATTTAGGTCCAGAAGCCATCTATAAATTAGAAGTAAAAGAATTCCCTGCTGTAGTGATTATAGATAGTGAAGGGAACGATTGGTATGAAATCGGTAAGCAGCAGTATCAATCTTACTAATAAACCTATTTAAGCAGCCCTATACAGGTTGCTTTTTTAGTTCCCAATCCCTTATCCCTTTTATACACTAAATAATAATTAACTAAAACATTCCAATAATGAAGCCAGGTCAGGGGGAAGCTTATGCAGAACAAGGATTTCGTTCAGAGCGAAGGTACTGCTTTTCCAGGCAAAACATATGTCGATCACCTGCTCCGCCCGGTTTTTAACGATCAGCGGGACTACTTATTTAAACAGATGTTTAATATTCATCGAGCACATGTTGTTATGCTCGCGGAACAAGCTATTTTGGATAAAAAAGAAGCAGGGGTTATTTTACAAGGGGTGGAAGAAGTAGCTAAAACCGATTATAGAACCCTGCAATATGATCCGCAGTTTGAAGACCTCTTTTTTATGATGGAGCATAAAATTAGTGAGGTAATTGGCCCGGATTTGGCCGGAAAGATGCATATTGCTAGGAGCCGTAACGATATGGGAGTGGCCATGTATCGTCTCGCTTTAAGGGAACATATCTTAACCCTGATGAAAAGTTCGATGCTTCTAGCGGATGCCTTATTAGAACAGATAAATGAACACGCCGAAACTGTAATAACTGCATATACCCACACTCAGCCAGCGCAGCCTACAACATTTGGTCATTACTTAACAGCCATTTTAGATGTATTCCTCCGTGACATTAATAGACTTTGGTCTGCTTATGAAACGGTCAATCGATCGCCAATGGGTGCCGCAGCATTATCAACAACCAGCTTTCCTATTAATAGAAAAAGAGTATGTGACCTTCTAGGTTTCAGTAAGCTCGTTGAAAACTCCTATGATGCAATTGCTGGCGCTGATTATCTCGTAGAATCGGCAACTGCTGTTCTATCGATGATGGTGAACTGCGGAAGATGGATCCAAGACTTCCTTCAGCTTGTGACCCGTGAATACAACATCATCAAAGTCGCGGATCCTTACGTCCAAATCAGCAGTATCATGCCTCAAAAAAGAAACCCGGTTTCCATCGAGCATTCCCGTTCTCTTGCCAGCTCTTCAGCAGGCGAAGCACTGGCAGCGATTCAAATGATTCACAACACACCATTCGGAGACATCGTTGATACGGAGGATGATCTGCAGCCGCATTTATACAGAAGCTATGAAAAAGCGAACCGTGTCATCCGTCTGATGCATGCTGTTATCCGGACAATGGAGGTCGACAAACAACGAGCACTCAACCAGGCGAAAACCTCATGTATCACAATAACCGAACTAGCGGACGTACTAGCGCGAGATAAAAACGTTCCTTTCCGTCTGGCTCATCAAATCGCAAGTAGCATCGCGAAAAAATGTTCACAAGAAAAGCTCGAATTAAACGAAATTCCTTTTCGGACGGTAAACGAAGAAATAATTAAACGGTGCAATGTCTCTTTGAGCCAGGAAGAGTGGAACAATATCATTTGTCCGATCGAATTTATAAAGAGACGAAACATTCAAGGCGGTCCGAACCCTGACGAAGTAAACAGAATGGCAAAGGAAAGAAGGAATTTTTTATCTCAACTTGAAACTCAGTTAACAGACGAGAAGAACAGGCTGTCATCAGCTAACCAAAAGCTGCAAGAAGCAGTAGAAAAATGGATGGCTGACATTAAATATTGAACCTGCTAGCCCCTGGCAGGTTTTACATATTCTGGTCCAAAGACTTCCCATCACAATCCTTTTGTAATATAATTCAGAAAAATAAGCAGCAAGTGGTGATTCTATGCATCATTTATTATTTATCAGCTGTATGATCTTATATTTACTGTCTGTTGCTATCCCAAACAGCGCATTAAATCTGGTTGTTTCTATTCTTTGTTTATTGATCGTAGCGCTCTCTTTTAACCGGGTGGGGAAGACGGTCCAGGTGATCAGCTCTATCTTTTTAATAGTTGGACTAGCTATGCTTTGGACAAGCGGAGCACAGTGGAAAGATTACATCCTGTCTTTCGGACCTATGCTCAATCTCCTGTGTCTATTTATGGTTGTTCCGCTTCTCGCTTATCCGATCCGTCTGGGGAACTATGCTTCTTCTATTCAAGAGATTATCAGTAAAAAGGTAAAAAACCCGAAGCAGCTTTACATGATGACCTCTGGCTTATCTTATTTCTTCAGCAGCTTTATTAATTTAGCAAGCTTGCCCATGACGTATCATGCGATAAAACCTTCTCTTTCGAACTACTCTGTGGCTAATGAATATCGGTTCATGAGCAGGGCCATCACGCATGGTTTTTCAATGCCTCTATTATGGACGCCAGTTACGCCTATCGTAGGGATCGTAATTGAGATGAACGGAGTAAGCTGGGTTTCCATGCTGCCGTATTTGGTTCCGCTTAGCTTGATGGGGATAGGGTTGGATTGGCTGCTCGCAACTCGCGAATATAATAAAAATGTAAAAGCAGGATACGTTACGGATAAAGAAACTGCCGCTGCTGCAGAATTTGTACCGCAGCAAACGAATCGGACAAGCCGGCTGTTTCATATTTTGATTGCACTTATCATCTTTAATGTTATCGTTTCAATCATCGAGGTCAAATCATCGTTTAGCTTTCTTTTTATCGTGACGCTGCTCGTCATTCCAGTAGCTTTATCGTGGAGCATCCTTCTTCGTAAAGGGAGGTTGTTTTTAAAAGGGACAAAAGAACATTTTCAGACGCATGTTGTAAAGATGAGCGGACAGTTTGTGATTTTTTTATCTGCGGGATTCTTCATATCAGCGATGAAATTTTCGAACACCGATCATGTATTCAACACCGGATTGCTGCAGGTAAAAGATTCAATAGGAGTTGAGTCGTTCTTGGTTCTGCTTCCGCTGGTTCCTCTCATTCTAGCATTCATGGGATTGCATCCAGCTGTTGCGATTGCGTTGATGGCTGAAGCGCTCGATCCAAATGCTCTTCAAATTTCCAGCCAGCTGCTGACTTTATCCATGCTTGGAGGAGCAGTAGGAGCGTTCTTAATGGGGCCATTCAATGCAACCATCGGCTTGATGGCGACCATTGTGGAAGAAAGCCCGTACAAGATATCGAATTGGAACGCGCCTTTTACGATTTCTTATCTCTTGTTATTAATGAGCTTTATTTTTTTGTTACAACGCATCGCATAAGAAAAGCAGTCCCCGCATACAAGGGACTGCTTTTTGCTTCTTATACTGCAGTAGATTCTCTGAGTACCAGCTTTGTATATTTGGAGTCTGGACCAGAGCCAGAGGCGGCTACCATCTCATCGAGTTCTGCCCTCGCATCCTCTACCGTTTCAAAGGATTCAAAGAACTTAACTCTAATTTCGTTCACAAACTCTTTTCCTTCATACTTTTCATATAATCGAATTTTAATAGAATCATCTGTTACTTTGGCAATGGTGTAGCTTGCTTTTATTTCTTCAAAAAAGATAAAGTCATAAGTTTCTACCGGCTCAAGTCCTTTGCTTTCGATCGTCGTTTGATACGTATCTTTATTCGTCAAAATAATATACTTTCCCATATCTACACCTCACTATTGTATTTTGTATACCACACACCCTCATTCTACTCAATCCAGAAGAGTAAATCAAACGAATTTTGAATATATTGAATTTTTAGTAAAAAAGACCTTATTCCAGTCATATCAATTCATTTTTTCTGAAATTCCGTTTTACAAACCAAATACGAATGATATAATCAAAACTAAGTTTCTGAAAATTGAAAACATTTTAAACTATAATAACAAGGGAAGAGGTGTACAAAATGCCAACTGTTCGCTTAATTCAAGATGGGGAAATTATTGAACAAGAGGTAAAGGAAAATAGTAATCTAGTCGTATTGGCCGGAATCAAACAATTTCCGAAACTGCGTTATGGATGCGGAATAGGAAAGTGCACAAAGTGTGTATCACAGATATCTAAAGGAGCGGAGCAGTTAGATCCACCAAACTGGAAAGAAGAAAAAATGCTCGGTGATAAGCTCGATGAAGGATTCCGTTTGACTTGCCAGCTGACGGTAAAGGATGATCTGGAACTGATTCAGAATAAAAATTTTAATATGAAAGGTATACAATATTCCAAAGCAACCGCTAAATAACCTCTAAATCCAACTAACAAGAAAGGAGTGAACTAAAGTGAATTCCTATCTCTTGACGGAAATGGCCTATCCAGAAGTAGAAGAAGCTTTAAAAACGGTTAAGCTGGCAATCATTCCAGTTGGTGCCCATGAACAGCATGGTCCGCACATGCTTGAGAGCTGTGATGCTGTTCTCGCTGAAAAAATGGCCAACAAGCTTGCTGAAAGGCTTTTTCCTAATGTAATCGTTGCTCCAACAGTCAACATGGGAGTATCCCATCATCACCTCAATTTTGCAGGAACGATTTCTCTTCGGCCATCAACACTCATTTCAATTTTGAAAGACATGATCGAATCTCTTAAACACCATGGAATCTCACAATTTTTATTATTAAATGCACACGGCGGAAATCAATCCACGTTAAGTGTAGCAAGTCTGGAACTCTCCAGAGAACTTGATGTAAAGATTTATTACGCCAAGACAACCGCTTCGGCTAAAACAGCCATCTCACAATATGTAAAGTCGCCATTGTACGGACACAGCTGTGAACGTGAAGTATCAGAAGCATTGTATCTTGCGCCTCATCTAGTAAAAATCAACCGTCTTGAAAAGGGGGATATCCAGCCAGGAATCTGGAAGGAGCTAAGGCAGAACAAAGCGGTTCAAGGTCCGTACCAATATGAAGAAATGACAGCGAATGGTTGTATTGGGGACGCTACTCAAGCTAGTGAAGAAATAGGCAAAGAAATTGTAGAAGAAGCACTGAACAATGTAGAAACAACAATCAAAGAAATACTGGAGTTAACAACGATAAGAATCTGATTTTCCTTTTTATTAAATGAATGGGAAGAAGGTGCTCGTATGGAGTTAACATTTGCTCATTGGTTGTATGCATTTGTCACATTGGCCGTTATTACGACGATGCTGTTTCGAAAAGGCGTCGTGCTGCCGACATTGCTTGGAACGATGCTTGTTGCGTGGGTTTATACAGGATCTATGGTGGGCGGATTAAAAGCTGTCTTCAATGCCAATTTAGTTGCGGCGAAAGAATTATTCAGTATTTTTCTCATTATTACATTCATGGTTGCCCTTTTGAAATCATTAAAGGATTTGGGTTCAGACCAAAAGATGATTGCACCGATACAAAAGATTATGGTGAATGGGCATGTTGCCTATCTGGTGCTCATCGGAATCACGTTTGTTGTCTCTCTTTTTTTCTGGCCGACTCCTGCAATTCCGTTAATCTGCGCACTGTTAGTACCTGCTGCTATTCGTGCAGGACTTCCTGCGATGGGAGCAGCAATGGCAGTTGCGATGGCAGGGCAAGGGATGGCCCTGTCATCAGACTATATCATGCAGGTTGCACCTATGCTGTCTGCTAAAGCAGCAGGTGTCTCGACAGATATAGTCGCAACAAAAGCTTTCGTTTTGTCTTTGTTTACGGGTACTACAGCATTAAGCATCACCTATTTATTGATTAGAAAAGAGATCAAGAAACCGAATGAAGCAGAAAATCGCAATCTATCGGATTCTGTAAGCGCATACAATATGCAACTCGATCTTGAGACAGCATCGCAAGTATCAGCGGCAACAGAAAAATACATTTCTGATAAAGAACTGAACATGTGGGGGAAAGTGTTTGCCGCATTAGTTCCTTTGTCTATGCTTGGCGTCATGCTTTATATGTTCTCTACCAAATTAGGCGGTACATCCGTTGCACTTGAAGGCGGCGATGGAGCGGCTTTCGTTGGCGGAGTAGCGATCGTGTTGTTAGTTCTAGCAAGCACGGCTTTTGCACGGATGCATGCATTGGACAAGATTAGTGATTATATTACGGAAGGATTTGTTTTTGCGTTTCGTGCTATGGGTCCAGTTATACCGATAGCAGGATTCTTTTTCCTCGGATCAGGTGATTTTGCGGTAGGGATTCTTTCCTTAGCAGAAGATGTTGCAAAGCCAGCGTTCTTGTTTGATCTTGTACAAGCAGCACAAAGTACCATTCCGCAAAACGGGTTCCTAACGGCATTCGGTATCTTAATAATTGGTATAATCACAGGTTTAGATGGATCAGGTTTTTCAGGACTGCCATTGACCGGGGCTTTATCTGGAGCTCTTCATACTGGTACAGGCATTGATCCGACTACATTGGCAGCGATCGGCCAGATGGGTGCGATCTGGACAGGCGGGGGAACCATTATTGCATGGTCATCACTAGTTGCAGTTGCTGGATTTTGCGGGGTTCCGATATTAGAATTAGCTCGTAAAAACTTTTTCCCTGTACTGACAGGGCTCTTCCTGGCTACATTCTTGGCTATATTAATCTGGTAACTCAAAAATAGTTAGAAAATTCATACAAAAGGGTTGACACGCACAAAAGGCACAAGGTAGTATAGTGGTAAAGTTGGTATACCAAATACAAAATACCAATTTGGTGTGAGGATAACATACATACCAAAGGTTACTATTCTAAGGAGGAGATTCACAATGGCAGAGTTGTTATCAAAAGATGAGTTCCGTAAACAATTAGAAGAAGCGATCAAAGGTAATCACAGTCAGAAGGCACCTTTTACAGAAGCTTGGGCTACTGGTAAGTTATCTCGTGAACATTTTGCACGGTGGGCTGAAAACCATTACCACTATGTAGGGCCATTTGCGGATTATCTGGCGTACATTTATGCTAGCACTCCTGAAAAATATACAGATGCTAAAGATTTTACGCTTCAAAACATGTATGAAGAAGAAATTGCAGCGGATCGCCATACAGATTTATTGATTCGTTTTGCTGAAACGTGCGGTACAACACGTGAAAGAGTAGAAGATCCGCATAATATTGCACCAACAACATTAGGATTGCAAAGCTGGTGTTACGCGGTTGCGATGAGAGAGAACTTTGTTGTTGCAACAGCTGCTCTTGTAGTCGGCTTAGAGTCTCAAGTACCTGATATCTATCGTAAGCAAACACCAATTCTTAGAGAAAAATACGGATTTAACGACGAAGAGATTGAATTCTTCGATCTGCACATCGTATCCGATGAAATCCACGGTGAGCGCGGATACAAGATTGTACTCGATTGTGCTGATACAGTAGAACTTCAGCAGCGCTGCCTAGAAGTGGTAAGAACGGGTGCTAAGATGCGCCGCATGTATATGGACGGACTTTATAACACTTATGTTGCGAAGGACTTGGATCCGGTAAAATCGTAAAATCTTAATCTACTAAAATAGCGTACCTTGGAAAAGGCAGTTTCTCGATCATGAGGGAAGCTGCCATCATTTTTATTACGATAGAGAAAGGAAGATTTTACATGTTATCCACACAAGTACGGACATACGAAAACTACATCAATGGCCAGTGGGTTAACACCGGGACTGGTGAAACATTCGCAAGTCTTAATCCAGCTGATAAAGAGCAAGCGGTCGGTTACTTTCAAGCGTCAACAAAAGGAGAAGCCACACAGGCTATCGAAGCTGCTGCTAAAGCTTTCCCGGACTGGGTTGCGTTATCTCCAGCAAAAAGGGCTTCTCTATTAAATAAAGCAGCGGATATTCTTGAAAGCCGCCTGGATCAAATAGCAGAAGAATTAACACGCGAGGAAGGAAAGCCATATAAAGCTAGTTTAGGAGAAGTGAAGCGTTCGGCTGATACGCTGCGTTTTTATGCGGTGGAGGGTCAAACGTTTACGGGTGAGACGTTCCCGAGCGATGATCCTAAAATGAGAGTGTATACCGAAAGAGAGCCGCTTGGTGTGATATCTGTTATTACACCGTGGAACTTTCCGTTATCCATTCCGGCTAGAAAGATTGCACCGGCATTAATTACAGGAAACACGGTCGTTTTCAAGCCGTCATCAGATACACCACTCGTCGCATATCGTCTGGTAGAAGCTCTACATGAAGCTGGTATTCCGCCAGGCGTGCTTAACTTTGTAACGGGTTCTTCTTCTAAAATCGGAAAGGTGCTGGTTAACCACCCGGCGATTAGGGCTGTCACGTTTACCGGATCAACGCGTGCTGGTGAAGACATTCATAGAACTGTCTCTCTGACAACGAGAACGCAGATGGAGCTTGGCGGAAAGAATCCGCTTATCATCATGGAAGATGCGGATCTCGACGAAGCTGTTAAGCTCACGATTAATGGTGGATTTTCGCTCACTGGGCAGGCTTGTACAGGTACGAGCCGGGTGATTGTCATGAAGTCGGTGAAAGAAGCTTTTGTAGAAAAACTAGTTCAAAAAACAAAAGAGCTCACTATTGGTAATGGTTTTAATAAAGATGCGTTCTTAGGACCGCTGGCTAACGAAAAACAGTTAAAAAATGTACTGAACTATATCCAGATCGGAGTCGAGGAGGGAGCGACCCTTGAATATGGCGGGGAGCATCTCACTTCTTCTGATTTTGAAAAAGGCTACTACGTAAGTCCAGCCGTTTTTTCCAACGTGACATCAGACATGAGAATCGCTCAAGAAGAGATTTTTGGACCGGTTGTTTCGGTCATCGAGGCTGATTCGTATGAGGAAGCCATTTCTATCGCTAATTCTGTAGAATATGGTCTTTCTGCTTCCATCGTGACTCAAAATATCGCACGTGCGGAAGGCTTCATAAAAGATATTCAGGCTGGAACGGTTAAAGTGAACCGGACAACAACCGGCAACTTGATGAATGCTCCGTTTGGGGGATTGAAAAAATCGAGTACATCGACGTTCCGAGAGTCAGGCAGAGTGGGGCTGGAATTTTTTACACAAACAAAAACGGTTTACGTAGGCTATTAATCTAGCAATGAGGTTAAGGGGGAGATAGCAGTGAGAACGGCCATTAAATTAGAGTTAGAAGAAGCAAAAATCATGATCGAAGCTGCCAAGCAAAAAGCGGAAGAGATCAACGTGCTGGAAACGATTGCGATCGTAGATGATGGCGGCTACGTTATCGCGCTGGAACGTATGAACGGAGCGCGCATCACAGGTCCTGAGATCGCGATCGCCAAAGCGTTTACTGCTGCAGGGCATAAAAGATCGACGCACCTGTTTAATCATTATCCAAACGGACCAGCACTTCCAGGGAATGAAGCGTTTGGTATACAGCATATGCTTGGGGGAAAGTTTGCTGTATTCGTAGGAGGGTTTCCGATCGTAATCAATGGGGAAGTGGTTGGAGGAGTCGGAATCTCAGGCGGGAACGGCGAGCAGGATACTGCTGTTGGAACTGCGGCATTGCAAGCATTACATGATCTTTTATTGGAAACAGGACATCCTGTATTGGTTGAAGCAGATATAAAGGTATAAAAGGACGCGGGATATTTTCTAGTAACTTAGAGAATATCCCTCGGTTTATTCTGTCTCCTATTTAACAACAAGAAAGAAGGTGTTTTTTTGCGCACATATTGGGATTTATGCGTAGGTTTTGTTAGAACAGGTGTAACGGGATATGGTGGAGGACCTTCCACGATTCCGCTCATTGAATATGAAGCAGTAAAAAAATATAAGTGGATGACAGAAGAAGAATTCGGGGAATCGCTGGCACTTGCCAACACACTTCCCGGACCGATTGCTACAAAGATGGCGGCTTATGTCGGTTTTAAGATAAAAGGACCGCTGGGTGCTTTTGTGGCAATCATGGCTCATATCGTCCCGTCGCTTGTTGGAATGCTTGGGTTGTTAGGTGTTTTGTATACCTTTAAATCCTCCCCTGTAGTAAAAGGAATGATTAACGGTGTAGCACCAGTTGTCGGAGTGATGCTTGCGGTTATGGCTTATCAATTCTTTCAAAAAGGACGGCAGGGGCTCGCCAGCAAATGGATGATAGGCATGTCGCTATTCTCCCTTTGTGTGATTGAATTTCTAAATCTGCATCCGGGATTTGTGATTATTCTCTTTTTAACGAGTGCCTTTGTGTGGAGTACGTATAAAGAGAGCGGCAAAACTTTATTCACACGAAAGCAAATCATGAGAAGCAGGGAGGAAGAGTTATGATTTACTGGGACATCTTCTGGGCATTTTTTATTTCGAACCTGCTCGGGTATGGAGGAGGACCATCAACCATTCCTCTCATTCAAAATGAAGTGGTTAATCAGTATAAGTGGCTCACACTAAAAGAGTTCGGAGATTTATTAGCGATGGCAAACGTACTCCCAGGTCCGATCGCTACCAAAATGGGAGGATATATCGGATATGAAATCGGCGGAGTACCTGGTCTATTTATCGCGCTGATCGCAACCATTGCTCCATCCGCAATCGCTGTTATTATCTTGTTCGCATTCGTTAACCGATTTAAAGAAGCACCACAGGTGAAGTGGATGACCAAGTCGGTTCAGCCGGTGATTGCAATTCTTTTAGGCGTACTGGCTTTTCAGTTCTTTTTAACAGCATTTGGTGAAATTGGGGTTCTCCACTTATTGATACTAGGTTTAGGAAGCCTGCTGCTCCTTGAAAAAATAAAGGTTCACCCAGCACTCGTTATTGTTGCTTCTTTGTTTTATGGAGGTATATTTTTACATTAATAAGTGACATCAATTGCTCTTATAAAAAATTAAAGCTATAATTTGTATACCAAACAGCAAACGACAGGTGGAGTGTTTTATTATGCAAAATAAGTGGGCACAAGAAGATTTATTGTCCATCCGAGAACGCGCATACAGATATTTAAAAGATATGATCCTTGACGGAGAGTACAAAGCAGGTGACCGGCTAGTAGAACGAGAGCTTGCCGAAAAACTCAGCATCAGCCGTACTCCTATTCGTGAAGCTCTTTTTAGATTAGAATCACAAGGTTTTGTTAAAACGGTGCCGCGCAAAGGTGTCGTCGTTGAACGTATATCTGAAGAAGAGGTTATTGAGGTTTTCACGATTCTATCTTCGCTTGAGGTATTAGCATCAAAGCTCGCTGCACAGAAAATGGATGAGCGCACACAAGCTGAATTTGATGGTATGATAGAAAAACTTCAAAACTTGGAAGGCAAAACAGAAGAAGAAATCTCACAGCTGCACTTGGAGACGAACAAGATCATTCATACAGCTGCCAAAAGTCCAAAGCTGCATGAGATCCTTTCCGGTTTAACGGATTATATTCGAATCTTCGCTAATTCAAGCTACGAAACACCGGGCCGAAAAGAAGAGTCGATGAAAGAGCATCTGGAGATCATGAAAGCTGTTCGCAACAAGGAAGTTGAGATGGGTGAATACTTAACAAAAATTCATATCGAAAACTCCAAGAAAGCTTACATTGGTTTCTTGAATCGATTAAAAGAAAAAGAGCAGAGATAACAGAACGATTCTGTTTTCTCTGCTCTTTTTTATACTCCGATCACAACAGGTGCACTCAAATTTTTTAAGGCTTTAACAATACTCATTGACACAATATAACTTGATTTTGGGTTATCCAGCAGCGGTGTGTTTTGTACTTTTACGGAAACCTCACCAAAGTGTCCCTTAGCGGTAACCTCATGTGAGTTCTTTTCAATGGTAGGATCGACAAAAACCTGAACTTTGGTTTGGTCGAATCCCATTCCAGCCAGACTTAATGCTGCTGAAACATTTACGCTTTCTGGAAAGAGTTTTGCTGATTCCCGGGCATAACCATCAAAAACACAAAACGGCTTTTTTATCGTTTTTAAATCTACTTTTTCTTCAACAAAGGTGCCATACCACGCACGAGGGGGTTTTCGGCTTACTAGTTTAACTTCTTCAAGCGTGTGGTTTGAAGCCGCATTTATCCGATCAAGTCCGGCAATCGCAGCTGAAGGAATAATAAGCTGTTTTTTTGAGGCGACAGCTGCCTCTTTTAATGAAGAAAACAGCTCGTCATCTGTTAATGCTCCAACCGATACGATGACAAGATGAGCACCCTTGGCTAACGCCATAACTCCATACTGTTGGACAGACTGATGTCCAGCTGCTTCTACAACTACATCTAAGCCCAAAGAGTAAAATGTATCCTCTTCGTTTGTAATTACACATCTTTCGTTTGGAGGAATAGATATTTTTTCAGGTGATCGAACGAGAATCCCCGTAATTTCTGCATTCAGTCCATGGTCACTATCAAAATAAGTTGCTAAATCCTTTCCTATCGCCCCGTATCCGATCAATCCAACTTTAAGCATGAAGCACCTCCATAAGTCTAATTGTATATTGTATACCTAAATTATAGAGCAAGGAGTATGCAAGTCAATGACTCTAGGTGTAATTATCTGAAAATTTAATATTGTCATACTATTGTTAATATGGTATATTGTATACAAAGAACGGAAAAGAAAATAGGAGGTCAAATCAATGCCCACTATTCATTACTTAACGAGTGATAAAAAAATTGAGGTGCCTGAAAACTCCAATATTTTAAGAATGTCTTTAAGGTATGATGGTGAACTTCCGAACCGGTGCGGAGGAGGAAACTGTGGGACATGTGTTTGTAAAATTGAAAAAGGACTGGAACATACAGATAAGATTAAACCTGTTGAGAAAAAAAAAGTAGGTGAAGAGCTTCTTGCTGAAGGGTATCGACTGGGGTGCCAGACATTTGTGAACGGTGATGTTGAACTTAGCTGGGATAAAGAAATTACAAAAATGGTTCAGCGAAGAAAAGTCGTACACCCTAAAACGCCTGTAACTACAACTTAAATGTAAGGGAGGATCCTGCTTATGCTGGTATGCCAGAATCATGTCAGAAAAGCCTTACAGATTTTAGTACTTCCTCATATTAAAGAAGTTTCGCAAAAAGCACCATGCTGCTTTTGCCAAAAAGATGCACGATTAAATGTTTATTATTCTCATCAATCCATTGGTTATGAATTTAAAAAGATTCATAGGAAACCCGCCTCTTAAAGGAGACGGGTTTCTTTAATGTTTATTTATTTCTTAGTATTTAATAATGTTCTTTAAAATGTTCATTTTACGGTCAACAAGTTTTTGCACTTTTTTTGAGCCGAATAAATATTTGAACATATCGTTTCCCCCTGTACCTATTAAAATAGCCAACCTTTTAATTGATAATCACTATCAACTTAACCATATTGTATACCAAATAGGTGTAAACGTCTATATTTTTAATTAATTTTAAGTTAAATATATAATTTGGTATACCATATAACTGATTCATGAAAATTTTCTGTTAATATTCTCAATTAGATTTTGTTTGAAAGGAACGTTAAGGTTAGAAGGAGATTTTTATTTTTATGTCGAAATTAAGTTTAAATAAATATCCATAATTGCCGATATATGTAATAAACGGGACTTTGAAGGAGGAAAATATGGATAACACAGTGGTGAAACGGTTAGTGATGACTTCTGCGTTTGCTGGTGCTTTTTTTGCTGTTCCTCTCGTTGGTGAAGCTGCTTTAGGCGATTTGACCTTAAAGCAAGGAATCAATCATAATGACGTGAAACAATTGCAATCCCTTTTAAAAGAGAAAGGATTTTTTAAAGAGCAGCAAACGACAACCTACTTTGGACCGGTAACGAAAAAAGCGGTCATGGATTTCCAGAAAGCGAGTGGACTTGTGGTTGATGGAATCGTTGGAAAACAAACTTACAAAAAGCTTTTAGAGAAATCTTTTCAAGAGGTACCATCCAAAAAGCAGCCGGTTCAATCTGTTGTACCACCTTCTTCAAAAGAATTAAAGCTGCATTCGACAGGACAAGCTGTCATGAAGCTGCAGCAAGATCTTAAATTTCTCGGCTTTTTTACATATTATAAAACGACTGATTATTATGGAACGATCACAACGGAAGCGGTTCGAAAATTCCAGATCAGTCAAAAGTTAAAAGCGACTGGTGTTGCGGATGCGACGACATTAGATCGCATTACGAAAGCAGTTGCTGCAAAGAAAAATCCAGTACAGCCTCCAGCTGCTCAACCGAAACCGGCACCTGCTCCTGCAGCGCCAAAACCGGCAACACCACCAGCACCGGCAAAACCAGCTCCACATCCTCCACAAAACACAGTGAAGGAACTAAAGTTCGGGGTGACTGGACCGGAAGTAAAACAGCTTCAAACTCGCCTAAAAAACCTAGGTTTCTTTACATATCCCATGATTACGGACTATTTTGGAGTAGTAACGGAAGAGAGCGTCGAAAAGTTCCAGAAGACTTACGGATTACCGGTTACGGGAATTGTAACAAAGACAGTTTTAGATAAAATGACAGAAGTAGAAAAACAAAAAGGGCAGACACCGAAAACATCGGATCAAATCACGATTAATGTCATTGCGAATGCGGCTGAGCTGATGGGCACACCATATGTATGGGCAGGCACGACTCCGCAAGGCTTTGATTGCAGCGGCTTCCTTCAATATATTTTTACAAAAGAAGGAGTATCACTTCCAAGAACGGTGGCGCAAATGTGGAATGCCACGACTACAGTGACCGAACCTGCAGTTGGCGATCTCGTATTCTTTGAAACATATACAACAGGTCCATCACATGCAGGTGTATACATTGGAAACAACCAGTTTGTGCATGCAGGATCCAGCACAGGTGTAACGATAAGTAACTTGAATTATGCGTATTGGCAGGATCGTTACCTCGGTTCGAAGCGCGTAAATTATTAATCTATGTTATCCTTATAATCACCCTATGAGTCAGTTTTTGCTCATAAGGTGTTTTTTTTATCATGGAACTATCATACATTTATTACCATGCCTTTTGTTATACTTTAAACAAATGTTTAAAGAAAGGAGATCTGTTTTGAAAAATCTTTGCAAAATCATGTTGTTAGCAAGCTTTTGTTTCATCCTTTTAACGGGGTGCTCAGAGCCTCCAAAACCGGAGGACGCATTGAAGAAATACACGGCTTTGTGGCAAAAGAAAGATTTTGAGAATATGTATGAAATGCTAGATTCAGAGTCCAGGAAAAAAATCTCAAAAGAAGACTTCGTAAAACGCTACAGCGATATATATGGCGGCATTGAAGCTAAAAATCTAGAGGTGGAAATGAAGCCTTCCAAAGACAAAAAAGAGGGAGAAAGCGAGAAAGCGAGTCTTTCTTATTCGGTTAAGATGGATACACTCGCTGGACCGATTGAATATACGCATCAAATGAAGATGAATCTAGAAGAGACGAAGGAGTCTGAAGCCTGGAAAGTGCAATGGAACACGTCGCACATCTTTCCTGAAATGGAGGAAGGCGACCGGATTTCAGCGTCAAGCATCTCTCCTAAAAGAGGTGCGATTTTAGATCGCGAAGGAAATCCTTTAGCATTTAACGGGGCAGCATATGAAGTTACGATTGTTCCGCAAGAATTGCCTGAAGACGAGAGCAAAACGATTGAACCTTTAGCAAAAATTTTAGGGATGACACCGGAAGAGATCCAGAAAAAAATAGATCAGCCTTGGGTGAAACCACACTTCGGCGTGCCAATAAAGAAAATGGAGACGGATAACCCTAAGATTCATGATGCCGTCGCATTAGAGGGTGTGAAATCTCCGAAAAGCGAAACACGTATTTATCCGCTGAAGGAAGCGGCTGCGCATCTTACCGGCTTTATCGGCCAGGTTAATGCGGATGACCTCAAAAGGTTAAAAGGTAAGGGGTACACCGCACAAGACTGGGTCGGAAAAGCAGGGTTTGAGCAAGTGTACGAAGAGCAGCTGCGTGGAACGGCAGGCGGTATCATCAAAATTTTAACGAATGAAAAAGAAGAAAAAACAGTATTGGCGGAAAAAGAAGTCGTAAATGGAGAAGACGTGAAAACGACGATAAACAGTGAAGTGCAGCAGTCTATCTATTCACAGCTAAAAGGAGATGTGGGAACGTCATCCGCCATTCATCCAAAAACAGGCGAAGTACTGGCTCTTGTCAACAGTCCGTCCTACAACCCGAACGAGTATACGCTTGGGATCTCCAATGAAACGAGAAAAAAATGGGCGAACGATCCTGAGAACCCTAAGATGAATCGGTTCAAATACACATATGCACCAGGGTCCACATTGAAACCTTTAACAGCAGCAATCGGTTTGGAGAACGGAACGCTAAATCCAGATGACGTTATGAAGGTAAAAGGTAAAACGTGGAAGAAGGGTGAGTCGTGGGGCAATTATCACGTTACTCGTGTAAGTGCAGTACCAAGTGTGAACCTTGAAAAAGCGCTTATCTACTCCGATAATATTTACTTTGCTCAAGAAGCACTCGATTTGGGACAGGATCAGTTTGTCAGTGGGCTTAAGGAATTTGGTTTAGGAGAAGATATTCCGGTTTCGTATCCTTTTGTCGCGTCGACGATTGGAGAAAAGGGGATGACTGAAATCCAGCTTGCAGACAGCGGGTACGGTCAGGGGAAAATTCAAATGAGCGCGCTTCATGTGGGGCTCTCCTATACACCGTTTTTAAATGATGGCAATTTAGTTGCACCAAGATTGGATCAAGCTAAGGCTGATTCTGCAATCTGGAAGGAAAACGTAATCTCACCAGAGACGGCAAAAATTATTCGTGATGACTTGGTCAAGGTAGTTTCAAGTTCAAACGGGACGGCGCATGAAGCGTATATGCCAAAACTGCCTATTGCCGGGAAGACTGGAACAGCCGAGCTGAAAAAGAGCAAAACCGACAAAAATGGAATGGAACTTGGGTGGTTTGTTGCTTATAACACAGAGGATCCATCGCTTTTAGTCACGATGATGATTGAGGATGTAAAGGGAAGAGGCGGCAGCCATTACCTTGTACCGAAAGTGAAGAAAGTGTTTGAAGAGAACTTCCGGCAATAGGAAGTTTTCTTTTTTTATTTTAAAAAAGGGGGAAATATCCAAAAGTGGACGAATAAAGTACAACAAAAGGAGGGATATCACATGCTGAAAGTGGGTGTTATTGGCCTGGGCTCGATTTCTGACTTGCATATCAAGCCTTACGCAAATCATCCTGAAACTGAGCTAGTTGCTTTTTGTGATATGAACAAAAACCGGTTGGAAGCAGCGGGGAAACGCTATGATGTATCAAATCTGTATACAGCTTATCAAGAGCTACTTACTGATACCGAGGTTGAAGCGGTGAGCATTTGCACGTGGAATGCTACACATGCGGAGATTGCGATTGCTGCACTAAATGCAGGCAAACATGTTCTTGTCGAAAAGCCATTATGCACGACATTGGAAGAAGGGATCCAAGTAGAAGAAGCAGTAAAGGCAAGCGGGAAAGTTTTGCAAGTCGGTTTTGTAAGGCGCTATGCCAAGAATACAAAACTCATAAAATCTTTTTTAGATAACGGAGATTTCGGGGAGCTCTATTACGCAAAAGCATCATGCATCAGGCGGCTTGGCAATCCTGGGGGCTGGTTCTCAGATAAAGAGAGGTCAGGCGGGGGTCCGCTCATGGATCTTGGTGTACATATGATCGATATCTGCTGGTATCTCATGGGCAAACCAAAGCCTGTTTCCGTCAGCGGACACACTTACTCTGTGTTAGGAAACCGATCCAACATTCAAAATCTATCATTTTACAAAGCATCGGATTATGATGCCTCACTTAATTCAGTAGAAGATCTGGCTACAGCACTCATCCGTTTTGAAAACGGCGCATCCTTATATATAGATGTGAGTTTTACCATGCATGCCGTGCAAGATGAGGTTTCTGTTAAATTATATGGTGACAAAGGCGGCTTTGAGCTAGAACCGAAACTTGCCATGACCACTGAAAAACATGACACGATTATTAATATTACACCTCAGATCGACCACCTCAACTTTCAATTTGAAGAAGCCTTTCAAAGTGAAATCGACCACTTTGTTTCAAGCTGTTTAGGAAAAACAACCACATTAAGTCCTGTAGAAGACGGGCTTGAAGTGATGAAGATGCTGTGTGGTGCCTATGAATCAGCAAGCCTTGGAAAAGAAGTACTTCTATAAAAGGAGAGATTTTCATGAAGGTTAGCGTGAGTATGTACAGCTTGCATTCTGTCGTAAAAAAGGAAAACTGGAATGCGATTGACTTTTGCCGATTTGCCGAAACTCTAAACTTGGACGGTGTGGAACTGCTCGATTTTTATTGGAAAAACAAAGAGGAGGAACTAGAAGAAGTTATTGAGTACTTGGTGCAATCCTCTTTGGAAGTGTCTTGTTATGATGTTTCGAACGATTTTGTAAAGGAAACAGCTGATGAACGAAAAAACGAGATTCAAAAAGTGAAGGATGCTGTAGATACGGCTAAACGATTGAACACCCGCTGCGTCAGGGTTTTTTGCGGCGATCTTAAACCGAAGATGGACTACGCAATCGGCAAGGAATGGATCATCTCTTCATTAAAACAATGTGCCAAATATGCAGAGGCGCAAGGTATTGTACTGGCGATTGAAAATCACGGTTTGCTTGCCGGAAAAAGTGAGCAGGTGAAAGAGATTTTATCGGAAGTGGGAAGTCCAAATGTAAAGTCTACTTTTGATACGGGGAATTTTTTATTGGTCGAAGACAATCCGCTTGCTGCCTATCAAAACTTGAAGAATGAAATTGCCCATGTTCATTTTAAAGATTTCAGAGTCCGCACTGCTGAGGATGCGAATAGCGGGTTCAAAGGTCTTGGAGAGAAATATTGGATTGGTGTAATCCCGGGTGACGGGGAAGTTGAGCTTGCAGAAATCATATCAAATCTTAAAAGAGATGGCGTGAATACGTGGCTTTCTTTGGAGTATGAAGGATCTGATGATGCAAAAATAGCGGTGCGGGATTCTGTTAACCGAATAAGAAAGTTGCTGGTTAGTCAGGAGGTGTGACGGATGAATTTAATTGTTGTTACAGGGAACGAAATAGTAAGCAGTGATGGACGCACAGCGTTTGATTCGATACAGGAAGCAATTGCTGCCAACTGTCCGCTTTATGTTCATGCTCCTTATTATGTAGAATTGCTGAAAAATAAGAGTGAATTATTGCCTCAGCTTGAGAATCGGGGTGCATCACTCGTGCTTCCTTTAACCCAAGATTCTTCGTTTATTGCTTTTACAAAACTATTAAAAGAACGAAACTGGACGGAAAATGGTGTGCTTCGTATGAAACGTAGCAAAAATACATCATCAAAAACTAAAACAGGCGATCTGATCAGCGATCTTTATATGTTTACACAAACTATTTCTCCAATTTCCAGAATTTCTGGAGTTAGCATAGCTCATGAACCTTCAAAGACCACTCACAGTATTTTTACGATACGTTTCTCGAACAAATCAATAGGACATTACGAATACCTTTCTTCCCCTCATGTTTCTAATGAATTAGATCTCGAATGGAGCGGGAGAGAAGGGATTTTAGAGTACGAGTCACAGCATGCTAAGGCTTTTAGGGGGAGTAATATACCGCAGATTGAAAAAGATTTTCGGCTTGAAGGAGCTGTTGAAATTACTTCATCACTAAATGAGGAACTTCGAAAACTCATGACTTGTCTTGAGCTTGACATCAAACATGAAGTCCGGGGGTGAACCACATGAAAGTGGGAATCATGAGTTTTGCTCATATGCATGCATATAGTTATGCAAGCAGTTTGGAGCAGCTGTCTGATGTAGAGCTGACCGCCATTTACGATACTCTGGATGAACGAGGTAGAGAGGCAGCGGCTCGGTACAATTGTGCTTTTTTTAACGACATGGAAAAGTTCCTTGCTAAAGATATGGAGGCGGTCATCATCTGCAGTGAAAACGCAAAGCACTGCGAAATGGTGGTTGCCGCGGCTAAAGCTGGAAAACATATTCTTTGTGAAAAACCAATCGCAGTTTCGGTTGAAGAAGCTGAAGAAATGATAGCTGTCTGTGAACAACATGACGTCATGTTACAGACCGCTTTTCCGGTACGTTTTTCAGAACCGATTCAACAATTGAAAAGGTATGTGGACTCAGGGGCGATTGGAGAGATTCTGTCTTTCCGAACTACGAACCGGGGTCAAAACCCTGGCGGATGGTTTATAGATCCAGCACTTTCCGGTGGTGGAGCGGTATTTGACCATACCGTTCATATGGTTGATATCATGAGATGGCTGTCCGGTCAGGAAGTAAAGGAAGTCATCGCAGAAGTGGATACCTTTTTTCACGAGGGTGACATTGATGATGCGGGCTTGCTCACGTTAACCTTTGATGGCGGCATCATCGCTTCTCATGATGCCAGCTGGTCTCGAACTCCAACCTATCCCATTTGGGGTGATGTTACGATCGAGGTCATCGGAACAAAGGGAACAGTTGCAGTAGACGTATTTAAAGAATATGTTCGTGTTTACAACAGGGACGGCGAGAGGCCGGTAGAGAATGCTTTCTTCGGAATTGATATGGATTTTGGGCTGGTTGAGGATTTTATAAAATCTATTAGGGAAAAGCGGCCGCCATCGATTACAGGATATGATGGATTGAAGGCGATGGAAGTAGGAATTGCTGCATATAAGTCCTCAAAACTTGGGAGAATCGTGAAAATATAATATTGAGGATATAGCCCCTTGATTTGCAAGGGGCTTATTTTTTGGTCTATGCACTTTTATCCTGTCTCTATGCACAGAAACTTTAGGTCTATGCACCAAAGTGGATTGTCTATGCACGGAAAAACTAGGTCAATGCACCAAACAAAATTCTATGCGTTGAAAACACTTTTCTATGCGCAGAAATAACAGTTCTATGCACCGAAACTCACATTCATTAATCAAAGATATCATCAAACTTCAAATGATATTTTGTATGCCTTAGTTGTCCTGAAGTAGAAAGGTTCAGGTCCATAAGGAGATTTCTAGCTGTATTGCGAGACTTTAATTTCAAAAAATCGCGGCACTGACTATTAGTGATGGTTCGACTAATTAGAAGGAAGTAATCTCGCAAAGCCTGTACATGTGCTGTTTTTGAATCAAATTTACATGAGGTGCACACCCATTTCTTATGGCTTCGTATCATAGGGATAACGCCACAACTGGGACAAGCTACTCCTTTAATAATATCTTCATTTGAAATTTTATATTTTTGGAGCACATTCGGAGTTGGGGTGGTGTGATTCTTTAAAAGTATTTTGGAGAGTTTACGAAGGTCTTTTTTCGAAATTTGCTCATCCTTATGTTTACGATCATAGTAACGAATCCTTTCAGTAAGATGAATTTTGTGGGTAACCATCTTGTAAATATCAGTTCGGCCAGCGGGAACTTTAATTTGGGTTTGGGAATTGCTGACGACAACAAGGGATTCAACGGGGATGTTCGTAAAATGATGATCTTTCAACCATTCTTTAAAGCAGAATTGTTGCCTTTTTACCTGTGAAATGGGATCAGGAAAGGTTTCTTCTTTACCATTGATAGTCCTAATTAGTTGATAGAAGTTTTGATCAAAATAGAGGATGCCTGAAAAGTTTTTCACTTCGATTATCAAAAAGTAATACTGGGTGAGAATAAGTATGTCGAGCTGAAAGTAGCTAGTGTTCTGGAGAAGGCGAAGGTTGTGAAAAATGAAGAATTCTTTTTGAGGAAGAACATTTAAATAAAAATCCAGAGCCTGTTCTCCTTTATGACCTGATAAGAATTTTGCTAGTTCTTCTTCTATCTCATGTCTTCTCGGGTCTAAGGGGTGAAGTCGATTTAGAAGCATCTCTAATATTAAAATAATAACTGGTGTTTTACGCTCTTTCATAATCATTTCATTGCATCACACTCCTTTTGTTTATTTTTATTTCTACTGATAAAGTATAAACTCCTGCTGTTACATTAATCTTTCCATAAATGGTTGTGTATGAAAGTCTATGCACAGAATCTTGAACTCTATGCACTAAAGAAGATTGCCTATGCACCAAAAAAAGTCTCCTATGCACGAATCACAATTCTATACACCGAATAACCATTTCTATGCACTAACAGATATGGTCTATGCACCAAACATTCTATTCTATGCACCAATCTCACTTCTAAAAGCCCCACTTAGTTCATCAGTCCTGCTTTTAAACTACATCTTCCTTTCCCTAGTCAAAAAGAAGGTTTTTTCCATTTGTAAGAACTATTTTGGAGAAAAACTCCACTCAATCAATACAAATTATGCTAATATTTAGGTAATTAAGATAAAAGGGAGGATAAGGAATGAAAAGAATATTTTTCATGTTGGTCGCGTTTACCTTAATACTCACTTCCATGAACACGCAAACCACACTCGCAAAGACGGATAACGACAAGAAGCGCATCAGAGAGCTAACAAGACTCGTCGAACAAGACGACAAAAAATCGAGGATTCTCTGGTACGATCTTTCAGCAAACCTTTTTAACCTCGATACACCAGAAAAAGTACGAAACATCGTTGAGAAAACAGCAAACGCGAACATTGACACTATCATCCTAGACATCAAAAACTCAACAGGATTTGTAGCCTACAACAGTGAGATTGCCCCGCACATTAGCACATCTAAGATTCCTAAATATCAAGGCTATCCAGAAAACTATGATCTCTTACAAACTGTGATTACCGAAGCGAAAAAACACGATATAAAAGTTCATGCAGCAATCAATACGTTTTCCGAAGCAAGTACGACTTATCAAGATGGACCAGCCATGCATCATCCGGAGTGGCAGACTACATATTATACTGCCATACAAAAAGTAAAAGCTGCAGATGGCTCAACAATAGAACTGACAGGTATTAATACGACTCGTGGTCAAGATCATCTTGTACTTTACACACCATCAAAATATGAGGAAACACCAACAAATCGATGGGGAGTAGAGGTTCAGGTGATCGATGATGTTATTACACAAGTGAGCGACCGCAACACGACTGGAGCACCGCCAGTACAAGTTCCTGATAAGGGTTATGTGATCTCCGGCAATGGAACGGCGCGCACATGGATTCTTGAACATTTAAAAGTAGGCGATCAAGTTTCTGTTACAGATATGGAAACTAAATTTGTAAAAGGACAAGACTATACACCGTCTCACTCTACGTTCGTAAATCCGATTAGAGAGGATGTTCAAAGATACGAACTGAGTATTATCGAGGAGTTAGTAGATAATTATGATGTAGATGGGATTGTTCTCGATCGTGCACGTTATTCCAGCATTTATGCTGATTTCAGTGATTTAAGCCGTGAAAAGTTTGAAGCCTATATTGGAAAGAAAGTAGAAAACTGGCCGACTGATATTTTTGAAATTAAAGTTGAAAACCATGAAAGAAAGAATGTTCCAGGACCGCTTTACCAAAAGTGGATCGAATGGCGTGCAGGAAATATTCAGTCATTTTTCCAAAAAGCTGAAAAGCTCATTCACAAAAAAGAACCTGAGACGTTCTTCAGTACGTATGTAGGAAGCTGGTACCCGGATTATTACAGCGAGGGTGTGAACTGGGCAAGTCGCACGCACCATCCGGAATATGATTGGGCAAGCCCTGATTACCATAAAAAAGGGTACGCTGAAACGCTTGATTTTATTATGACGGGTAACTACTTTGTCGATGTGACGAAAGAAGAGGCTGTAGCGTCAGGCAGACCTGATTGGCACAGCGTAGAAGGATCAGCAGAAATTGCGATGGATGCGATCAATTATTCTACGTTCAACTACGGCAGTCTCTATTTGAATCAATACATCAATGATCCGGAAACCTTTAGACGCGCGCTGCAAATGGCGGTCGATAAAACGCACGGGATCATGATCTTTGACCTTATTTACCTGGAGATGTTCGACTGGTGGTACATCGTTGAAGAGGAGTTTGCAGAGGAATCCGAATCCCCGCACCATATTAAAAAATACATGGACCTTGTCAGAGAAGATAAATAAAAAGAAGACTCCCCGCTGCAAAAAGCCGGGGAGTTTTTTCACACATACAGTTGTTAGAATGTTCAAAATAGTTTAAAATAATTCATAATGAAAGAAATATCCATAATTTATAAAATAAATGGAGGAAATATTTCTCTTGCTTAAATTGAGGATTCAGCTCCAAAACTTTGGTCTATGCACTGAAATGGCGAGTCTATGCACCAAAACTGCTTCTCTATGCACTAAACGAATAGATCACTACCACTCCAAAAAGGAGGATCACATTTGAAACTCCATATTTTAGGTACAGCTGCATCTGAGGGATTTCCAGCACTATTTTGCAAATGTGCTCACTGTCAAAAAGCTCGATCGCTTGGCGGAAAGAACATCCGAACACGAACGTCAGCCATTCTAGACGATACGCTCAAGATCGATTTTCCACCGGATACGCTGCACCATGTTTTACGTGACAACCTGGACCTTGCCAAGATTCAGCATCTTCTGTTCACCCACACACATCATGATCACTTTTATCCAGAGGACTTGAATATGAGACTCCCGGGTTATGCGCATGGCGTACAATATCCGCTCCATATATACGGAAATGACACAGCATTGGCAAAATGCTCACAAACGCTAAAAAAACAAAATGAACACGTCCAACTGCACCTATTGAAGCCATTCCAAACATACCAAATCGGTGATACAGAAGTGACTCCATTGTTGGCTGATCACAATCCGCATGAAACTTGCCTGCTTTTCCATATAAAAAGTGGCCCCACCTCGCTGCTGTATGGTCATGATACGGGATGGTTTCCGGATGAAACGTGGAACTGGCTAGAAAAAAGTAAAGTTGACATAGCACTGCTTGATTGCACGAACGGCAACCTGCCGGAGTTTCGAAATCACATGAACGTAAATGCCGTTACCGTGACAAAAAACAGGCTGCAGCAATGCAATGTTTTAACAGAGCAATCAAAGGTATATGTCACTCACTTTTCCCATAACATCGGTCTTCTGCATGAGGATTTAATCAAGATTTTTCAGCCGTACGATATTGAAGTTGCTTACGATGGTTTGATCATAGAAAGATAATTTCTGTCTAAAAGAGGTGTGTACATGATAAGTAAGCAAGAACTGATGCAACAGATAAAAGGTAAGATCATAGTCTCTTGCCAGGCGCTCCATGATGAACCACTGCACGGATCAGACATTATGGCAAAGATGGCGATCGCAGCAGAACAAGGCGGGGCAGCGGCTATTCGGGCGAACAGTAAAGAAGACATTTGTGCCATAAAAAAAGCAACTCAGCTCCCGGTGATCGGCATCGTAAAACGAGATTATCCAGACAGCGACGTTTTTATCACGCCTACATTGAAAGAAGTGCAAGAGTTGTTAGAAGCGAAGACGGATGTGGTTACCGTTGATGCGACTTCCCGTAAACGACCTGGAAACTTAAGTTTGGAAGAGATGGTGAACTATATCCGCAGCCAATCACGGGCTTTCATCATGGCGGATATTTCAACATTTGAAGAAGGTGTAATGGCCATAGAACTTGGAGTAGATTTTATTTCAACCACCCTTTCCGGCTACACGTCATATAGCCCGCAAATCTGTGACCCTGATTTTGAACTGATCAAGCGGCTCTCTAAACTAGGAAAAGTTCCTGTTGTTGCGGAAGGAAGGATCTCAACACCAGCACAAGCCAAAAAAGCACTCGAACTTGGAGCCTTCTCCGTCGTCGTAGGGTCAGCCATCACTAGGCCACAGTTAATTACAAAACGTTTTGTAAAGGAAGTTACTCTTTTAAATCGAAATATTACGTGATCCGTCATTTTCCTACAAGCTATAAAACCTTTGAGCTGGTGAAATGGCGTAACGTTTAAAAAATATAGTCGTGCCAGTGAAAGGAGCACTTATCCAATGAAAATTGCAACCTTACAAACCGCAAGTCCACTCGTTTTAATTCCGAGCATCTATAAATCGCTCACAAAAGCAGAGCAAAAGGTCGCTGACGTCATTACGGCTGATACTCATGAAGCCGTCTACTATTCGGTTACAGATCTCTCTGAAAAAGCAGATGTCGGAGAAACGACGGTTATCCGTTTTTGCCGGAAGCTCGGGTATAAAGGATATCAGGAATTTAAGCTCGCCGTTGCTCAAAACCTTGTAAATCCGAATGAGTCGGTCTACGGAAAAATTGAAGACACAGACAGCATTGATGTGATCGCGAAAAAGATCACGTCACAAAATACAGGGTTTATTCAGGATACACTCGGTTTGATGGACCAGAACAATCTGGAAAAAGTCGCGAAAAAACTGTTAAACGCACGCAAGATTTACTTTTTCGGAGTAGGCTCATCTGGAATCACGGCAACGGATGCGAAGTACCGTTTTATGAGAATCGGGTTCAATGTCGATTGTGTGGTTGATTCCCACATTATTGCGATGAATGCGGCGTTGGCGACCGAAGAGGATGTCGTGATTGGCATTTCAACATCGGGAAGCACGAAGGATCTCGTGGACGCAGTTCGTATTGCAAAAGAAAACGGAGCGTTCGTAATCTGTCTCACGAACCATAATCGTTCACCAATCACGAAGTACGCCGATGAGATCCTGCTCGCCGCTTCAAGAGAAACACCACTTCAAGGTGGTTCGTTCGCAGCGAAGATGGCGCAGCTTCATCTTCTGGATATCTTGACAACGGTTGTCCTTTTACAACAAAAAGAGCAATCTATCCAAGCAATTGAAAAAACAGCAAAGGCAGTACTCGATAAAATGTATTAATTCTTTGAGGTGGCAAACCTTATGAATCTGAAAAACTATAAGCCTGCTTTAACGAGACAGCCGGATTTTAACGATTTTTGGGAGAAACGTAAGGTGCCATTCCAGCCTGATGTTAAGGTAAATTGGCTCGATGACTATCCGGTTAAACAAGTAAAGGTGGCAGATGTTACGTTTACATGCCGAGACGGAACACCAATTAGAAGCTGGATGATTGTCCCCAACAATGAACAAAAAACGTTCCCGGCCGTTGTTCATTTTCACGGATATACCGCCGGGCGGGGAGCGGTTCATGAGTTTTTAAAATATGCATTGATGGGAGTCGCGGTCTTTTGCTTTGAGCTTCGGGGGCAGGGATTTTCACCTGATCACGCTCTATACAATAGAGGAAACTATCTTCCAGGCTGGATGACGAACGGAATTGAAGACCTTCTAAACTATTATTACGTGCACGTGTATAAAGACATAATGGACTATCTATCATGGATGAAAAAGCTGGATTTTATTGACTCTAGCCGGTTAGCCGTAATGGGTGAGTCACAAGGCGGCGGTCTCGCACTGGCTGCAGCAGGACTTAATCCTGACGTGAAACTCGCAATCTCTGATTTTCCTTTTTTGTCTCACATTGAAAAAGGAGTCGAGCTAGCATTAGGCGGACCGTATGTTGAGGTGGCTCAGTATTTTAAATACAACGATCCAACGCGGACTTCCTATGAAAACATCATGAAAAACTTTTCCTACGTGGATGCGATGAACTTTTGTCCCGATATCACATGTCCTGTTCTTATGAGCATCGGCTTAAAGGATACGGTGACGCCAGCTGAAACGGTGTTTGCTGCATTTAATCACTTGGCATCAAAAACAAAAGAAATCGACATCTATACGGACTACGGACATGAACCAAATCATTTTAAAGAAGAACGTCGTCTCGAATGGATCGCAAAGTACTTGTTGTAAAAACGTCTTAAGGGGTGTGGACGTATGAATGAGGAAGTCAGTATTGGCATTGATATCGGCGGGACTAAAATTGCTGCGGGGCTTGTTACAATAGAGGGTGCCGTTCTTTACAAGCAAGTTGTCCCTACAGCGACAGAAGGGAAAGAACACATCATCTTTCAGTTGCAGCAGCTGATTCAAAGTTTGCTGGGAGAAGCCAAAAAAATAGGGTTTCGAACTGTAAAAGGGATCGGAATCGGCACTGCCGGTCAGATTGATTTTAAAAATGGAATCGTTAGAAGCGGAACATCCAACATTAAAGACTGGAACGATATCCCGCTAAAAAAGGAGATCCAACAGGCATTCGCGCTCCCGGTTTGGATCGATAACGATGTGAATGTGGTGGCACTTGCTGAATCGTATCTTGGTGCGGCTAAAGGATATGATAACGTCGTTTTCCTGACGCTCGGAACAGGGATCGGCGGAGCAGTTATTCAGGAAGGAAAGCTTTTGCACGGAGAATGGGGTGGAGCGGCAGAACTCGGTCATATGTCGGTTGACCGCAACGGCCCGGCGTGCAATTGCGGCTATAAAGGTTGCCTGGAGGCGTATGCATCAGGAACCGGGATCGCCAATCAGATGAAACAGTACTTTACTAAAAAACCTGAGCTCTACGACGGACCGATAGAAAACATTACCGCACGGGATGTGTTCCAATGGGCTAACGAAGGGAAGGCTTTCGCTAAATCACTTTTAGATGAAGCGATCGACGCTCTTGCCTACGGAACCGTTAACATCATTCACGCTTTTAATCCTTCTCTCCTTGTTTTTGGAGGCGGGATCATCGATCAGCATAGCTGGATTATTCCGGATATCCAGAATCGTGTACGGAACCTTGGTATTTCATCACTTGTTCAATCCGTTTCTTTTTCAAAAGCATATTTTGGCGATGAGGCTGGCGTGATTGGTGCCGGGTATCAAAGCTTTTTATATCGCGAAAACGTTCAAAAGGAGGGTGCGTCTTATGAGGGTTGAAAAAAAAGCGGATATTGTGATTATCGGTGGAAGCACAGGTGGATGTGCGGCGGCTTTATCTGCCTGCAAGATGGGCTATAAAGTAATCATGACCGAAGAAACGAAATGGATCGGCGGACAGCTGACAAGCCAAGCTGTACCACCCGATGAACACCCGTGGATTGAGCAGTTCGGCTGCACGCAAACCTACCGATCGTTCCGGAATAAGGTAAGAGAACATTATTTAAGCAAGTATTCAGTAAAACCAGAACATCGTCATTTATTGTTTAACCCAGGCAACTCACTCGTTAGCCGAATTTCCCATGAACCAAGAGCAGCCCTTCACGTCTTGGAAGAAATGCTCGCACCATACGTACATAACGGACTTCTCACAATATTAACCGAACACAAAATTACCTCCGTTCAGGTGGATGGCGATTATATAAAAGCTGCTACGCTTTTTCATGAGCCTTCACAAAAAGAAGTCGTCCTGCAAGGAACGTATTTTCTCGATGCAACTGATTGCGGCGATGTTCTGCCACTCGCAAACGTTCAGTATGTGACAGGAGCCGAATCCCAGGCACAGACAGATGAACCGCATGCGGGTGCAGGTGAACCTGAACCTCTTAACATGCAGGCAATCACTCACTGTTTTGCTGTTGATTATCGCGAAGGAGAAGATCATACGATTGAAAAGCCAGAATCCTATTCCTTCTGGCGGGATTACCAGCCTGACGTTTGGCCGGATCGTTTATTAAGCTGGACAGCTCCTCAGCCTGTCAGTTTAAAACCCATCACGTATTCGCTCATGCCAAACGCTAACCAATTCTCACTGTTTCAGTACCGAAGACTGATTGATTCCTCTCAATTTGACAACAACGACTTTCCTCATGACATTAGCTTAATTAACTGGCCACAAAATGATTATCTGCTAGGACCTGTTTTTGAAATCGAAGAAAACGATTGCAAACTACATTATAAACAAGCAAAAGAACTTAGTTCATCGCTTTTATATTGGATGCAAACAGAAGCTCCGCGTCCAGATGGCGGGCAAGGTTATCCCGGTCTAAAACTGAGGCCTGATGTTGTCGGAACAGAAGACGGACTTGCGATGTATCCATATATTCGGGAATCCCGCCGGATCCAAGCTGAATTTACCGTGCTGGAGCAGCATTTAAGTGCAGAAATTCGTGGAGATAAAGAGGCCTTCCAATATGAAGACTCTGTTGGAATCGGGTGCTACCGAATCGACCTTCATCCGAGCACGGGCGGCGATAACTATATCGATATTTCGTCTTTACCGTTTCAAATTCCGCTTGGCAGTTTTATTCCGGTTCAGTTTCAAAATCTGATTCCTGCTTGTAAAAATATCGGAACGACTCATATCACAAACGGATGCTATCGACTTCATCCGGTCGAATGGAACATTGGGGAAGTTGCCGGTTATCTCGCTGGCTATTCCATGAAAAAAAGTACAATTCCAAGACATGTACGGAACCATGATCCATTGTTAAAAGATTTTCAAAAAATGCTTACACAGCAGGGAATTGAACTTCAATGGCCGGTCATTCATGCCGTATAAGGAGGTGACTTTTTCGTGATAGATGAACGGTGGAAAGATTATGTCCCTGAAAGTACCCGTGAATCAGATTTTGATACGTTTTGGGAAGAGACCAAACTCGAGTCTAAGAATCAGCCGCTTAAGGTTCGGCTCTCTGACCTCCCATATCCGATTCCAAACATCACAGCAAAAAAGCTGACATTTAAAGGATTTAACGGAACAGACATAACCGGTTTTTACTTAAGACCTGATTCTGTAAAAGAAAACTTGCCATGTTTACTCGTTTTACACGGTTATGGCGGCAACAAAGGCTCGATTGCCAACTACGCAAAATATCTCCTAATGGGTTTTGCAGTGATTGCACTCGACACGAGAGGTCACGGAGAATCAGCGAATGGCAGCTATCCTGCTGGCGGAACCGGTTCATGGGTCACGCAAGGTATTTTGAATCCGCACACTTACTATTACCGTCACGTTTATATGGATGGCGTTCGTTCGTTGGATGTGATCGGAACGCTGCCTGAACTGGATCAAGAAAGGATCGCGATCTATGGCGTAAGTATGGGAGGGGGTATTGCGCTCGCAGTTGCAGGATTGGATGACCGGCCATCGTTCGTAATCGCAGATGTACCGAACATGTGTGATTTGCCGCTCGCCATCCAGTTAAAAATGGAAGGCTCGCTTACACAAGTCGAACAATTTTTGCGTCAATATCCGGACAAACTTAAACAAGTGTTTAAAACACTCTCTTACTTTGATAATAAAAATTTAGCTAAAAATATCTCATGTCCGGTTCAGATTTCTGCAGGTGGCAAAGATCTGATCTGTCCTCCGCAGACCATTTACGGTGTTTATAACCTGATAAAGGCTAAAAAAGATATTCTTTTCTATCCGTTCTCCGGTCATGATCTTCCTGGCAGTGTCAGTCATATAGACGAACTTGTAAACGTGTTATCAACATTCATTACAGAAAGGGTGGCAGAGAGTTGAAAGATACAACCATATTGTGGGTGGATTTCATCGCAAATGCTGACTATCTAGCTTCAAAAGAAAATCAAAAGACGTTCATGAAAAACGCAAAAGATGCTGGTGTTACAAGACTCGTGATCGATGCGAAGATTCCTTTTGGACAGGTGACGTACCCGAGTTCCATCGCCCCGCATGTAAGTTCGGTAAAAGACGGGCGGTATGATGCATGGAGAGGGAGGAGCTTTTTACAAGAGATGCTTGAGCTCGGCCATAGAGAAGGCTTTATCGTTCTCGCAAATCTGGATGTTTTTGCAGAAGGGGAAAAAGCAGCTGGAGAAGGTGTTGCTTACGAAAAAAAGGAGTGGCAAACGGTCTTTTATCAATACAACGCCGAACTTCAGAAGGGAGAATTTCTTTCTGCGGAAGATAGCAGCGAATATGCGGTATGGGTGAACCCAATCCTTCCAGAAGTAGAAGATTACGAGCTTTCTATTTTAAAAGAAGTCGTAGAAAACTATGATGTGGATGGTGTTGTGCTCGACCGATGCAGATATCCGAACGTGTATGGCGATTTTAGCGATTTCAGCAGAAATAGATTTGAAGATTTTACGGGAGAGAAACTAAAGAATTGGCCGGAAGATATCCTCTCTTTTTCAGGAGAAGGAAAGCTAATCAGAGGAACCCATTTCAATAAATGGGCCGAATGGCGCGCAGGAAACATCACGGAATATGTGAAAAAAGCAAAGATAATCGTAAAGAAAAGAAATCCGAATCTACTCTTCAGCATTTATGTAGGATCGTGGCATCCACTCTATTATCACGAAGGGGTGAACTGGGGAAGCAACTCGTTCCAACCGGATTATGATTGGACGTCAGTAACCTATCATGTGACAGGATATGGTGATGAACTCGATTTTATCATGACTGGCTGCTATTATCCGGATGTGACGAAGGATGAGGCGATTGCGAATCTAAAGCCTGCAGACTGGTACAGTGTGGAAGGAGGAATCGAAGTAAGCCTAAAGGTACTGAATGGTAAGACACCGGTCGTTGCTTCTCTCTATCTAAAAGACTATGAGAATAACCCTGAACAGTTTTTAAAAGCGATTGAAATGTGCAAGGAAAGATCTTCCGGTGTGATGCTGTTCGATACAAGCCATTTTAATAGCTTTCAATGGTGGAATTTAGTGAAAATGGCATCTATAAAACAGTAAAAACAGCCGTTGACAAAATTGTCAGTATTATCTTAAAATTAAGAAAGTGGAGGAATTTTTCTTCTTTATCAGATTTTAGGAAATAAAATTCCTTTTTTACGGGTTGGAAACATGCTAGTCATTATGAAAAATGAGGGGGATGTAAAGTGAAGCACGTTAAAAAGGTGTTGGCATTCGTCATGATTTTCTCACTCTTAGCTCTAACCGCTTGTAATGACTCGTCCAGTGGCGGAGCGAAGGATGAAAAAGCAGAAATTACATTTTGGACCATTTCATTAAGCCCTACTTTCGATGATTACATCAACGGCATGATCGCAGATTTTGAGAAAGAAAATCCAAACATTAAAGTCAAGTGGCAGGACATTCCGTTTGATCAAGTTGAAAAGAAAACGCTTACGGCAGCGGCTTCCGGTCAGCTTGGGGATGTCATGAACTTAAACACCGATTACTTGAAAAAACTAGCTGCCCTTGGCGCAGTTAAGAATCTAGAAAAAGATACAAAAGACGTTAAGGACGATTTCTTTGCTGGCATCTGGGATGCAGGAAAGCTTGAAGATGGCACGTACGCGCTGCCATGGTACCTATCAACAGGAGTTGTTCTTTACAATAAAGAGCTCTTAAAGAAAGCCGGCTACGACAATCCTCCAACAACAGAGGAAGAAGCGTGGGAAATGTCGAAAGTGATTAAGGAAAAGACTGGAGCCATCGGACATCTTGTAAAAGACATCCACGTGTATCTGCCAGCGAACGGTGCAGATATTGTTTCTGAAGACTTAAAGAGTGCGGCGATCAACAACCCGAAAGCACTTGAAATTTTTAAAGAGTTTAAACAGCGTTACGATGACGGTTTGATTCCGAAAGAAGCGGTTTTAGGCACATACAAGCATAATGAAGCATTCGCGCAAGAGAAGCTAGCATGGTGGAACATCGGACCACAGTTGTTCAGACAGGTAAAAGACTTGTCGCCTGAAGTGTATGCAAAATCGGATGCAGCTCCAGCAATCTTAGGATCTGAAGAAAAGATCCACGTAGGAATCATGAACGTTGCCGTTGCGGAGAAAACAAAGCATCCTGAAGCAGCGATCAAGTTTGCGAAGTTTGTAACGAACGCGGAAAACCAATTGGCATTCGGTAAAATCGTACCGATTCTTCCATCGGTTATTGAAGCAACAGAGGATGAGTTCTACACGGATGTTAAAGAAGCAACAGACCCGGCAGATAAGGGACGCTACCTAGCTGCAAAACAGCTGGAAAAAGGCGCAAACCTCTTTCCTCCGGTAGAGAACATCTCTCAGATCAACAAAGCGGTTCAAGAAGAGTTCCAGAAAGTATTGCTCGAAGATAAAGATCCGGAGCAGGCGTTGAAAGATGCTGAGACGGAGATCAATAAGTTATTGAAGTAGCAGTTGGGCGTGTGAGTGAGCGTTGGTGCATAGAGCCACTCGTTAGGTGCATAGAAGCCTAGTTTAGGCGCATAGAACTGCGTTTGGCGCATAGAGGTGTAGTTTGAGCGCATAGACTAATCGCTTAGGTGCATAGAAGATGAACTTCGGTTCATAGACCTCACTTTACGGTTCATAGACGCACATCCACGCAATTCCATAATGAATAATAAGGCTGACGCATACGGCTTGGCGTCAGCCAAGTTTCATTATTAGCTCTTTTTAGCAGAAAGAAAGGGGGCATTTCATGTATAAAGCAAGAACAGCCTGGTTGTTTTTGATCCCTACAGGTGTCCTGCTGCTCACGTTCAGTATCATACCGGCGATTGCGGCACTTGGGCTTAGCTTCACGAACTACAATGTTTTTCAGCCGATCGAATGGGTCGGCATCGAGAACTTCTCTAGAGCTTTCGAGGACGACGATTTCTGGAATGCACTCTGGAACACTTTCTATTACTGGATTCTCGTTACACCTGCTTTGATTGTTATCCCGGTTTTTCTTGCGATACTCGTTAACCAGCAGTTGATGGGAATCAAAGTGTACCGGTTAATTTTCTACTTTCCGGCACTTGTTTCCGTTGTTGTAACGGCAATCCTTTGGACATGGATGTTTAAAAGTGATGGGCTTTTTAATGCGGCCCTTCATTCTATTGGTATCAACCCGGTTGACTGGCTCACTGATAAATTTACCGCCATGCCGAGTTTAGCCATAGTAACCGTATGGCAAGGACTCGGCTACTACATGCTTTTTTACCTCGCCGGTTTGCAGGCGGTTTCAAAGGATCTGTACGAAGCGGCTGAACTAGACGGAGCAGGTTTTTGGGCTAAACACATTTACATTACGTTTCCAAGCTTGAAGCCGATCATTTTTTTCGTAACGGTCATCTCCACCATGTCTGCATTTAAAGAGTTCACGCTCATGTTAACGATGACGGCTGGTGGACCGATCGGGTCGACCACAACGCTCGTTTATATGATTTTTGAAAAAGCCTTTACCGATCTTGATATGGGGTATGCAAGTGCAATCTCGACGATTCTGTTCGTCATTATCCTCGTCTTAACACTGATTAATAAGAAGGCACTCGACACACAACAATAGGGAGGTGACAAAATGGAACTGAAAACCGCGGAACTGCAGCCGAATATTCAAGTCAAAAAATCGAGAAAGCTGTCTTTAAAAAATCGACGGAATTTACTAAGGTGGGGAATCTCCTATACGCTTTTAACGTTGCTGGCGGTGGTTACCATCATGCCGTTCTTATGGACCGTATCAACTTCGCTAAAAGGCCAGAACGAAACGATCTTTTCGTATCCGCCTAATTTTATTCCAGAGTCCGTAACATTCGAAAATTTTGTCACCGTATGGAACACGCTGAACTTGCCACTCTACCTATGGAACTCAGTGGTCCTGTCCTTTTGGGGTGTGCTTCTGCCATTATTCTTTTGTTCACTCGCCGCGTTTCCGCTGGCTCGTATGAATTTTAAAGGAAAGAACGTTGTGTTCATGACTATCCTGGCCACGATGATGATTCCAGGAGAAGTCACGATGATTCCCGTTTACTTGACCATCTCAAAGCTTGGCTTGATCGGGACGTATTCGGGGGTAATCCTGCCTGGCGTAGTCAGTGCGTTCGCCATTTTTCTTATGCGGCAAGCGTTTATCGCGATTCCTCGAGATATCGATGAATCGGCAATCATTGACGGCGCTAACGCTTGGCAGATCTGGTGGCACATCCTGCTTCCGATGGTAAAACCGATGCTAGCCACACTGGCGATTTTGAAATTCATTGGCTCATGGAACAACTTCCTATGGCCGCTCCTGATCCTCGAGGACTCGAGCATGTATCCATTAACGGTCGGCTTGTATGAGCTAAAAGGGACGTTCGTTTCAAACACGCGTTTAATTGCAGCGGGGGCAATCATTGCTTTGATACCGATTTTGATCGTATTTATCGCATTCCAAAGCTACTTCATAAAAAGTGCTTACTCCAGTGCGGTAAAAGGTTAAGAGAAAGGGGGAATCTTCATGAACGGTGTAATGGGAAAAGTGAATGTGCTGTGCGAATGGCTAGTGCGACTCGTGTTGATCCAATTCTATTGGGTGCTGTTTTCACTGCTAGGATTAGTCGTATTCGGGTTAGTTCCATCTACAATGGCGATGTTTTCTGTAACCAGACAGCTCGTGATAAAAAATGGAGATGTCCCGCTTTTTCAGACCTTTAAGGAGAACTTTTTTACCCAGTTTTGGAAAGGAACAGGTGCAGGGGCAATCCTGCTTCTCGTTTTTGGCATTTTATATGTAGATTATCGATTTTTTATCGAACATGAATCTATGAGTGCAGTAGCGTTCCTCATAGTGGTGATCAGCTTTTTTGCCGGAATGATCTCGTGTTTCCTTTTCCCAGTCTACGCTCACTATGATGTGGGGGTGTGGGAAGGAATCAAAAAGAGTGTGTTTGTATGTTTGTCGCATTTTCATTACGGGTTGCTTACCATGGCAGGTGTTGGACTGCTGATTGTCCTGTATGTCATGTTCTCAGGGCTTCTGATCATGATTGGCGGGAGTACGATAGCCATGTTTTTAACGATACTTGGACAAAAAGTATTTAAAAATATTGAGCAAAAATATTTAGAGCTGCAAGGAAAAGAAATTCATTGATTAAAAACAATGAAAGGGTGGACGGACATTTCTCTGGAATGCCGTTTTTTCTTTGCACTACATAAAAAAGGAGCTTAAGGAATGAACAATAAGATAGCGCTTGTTCCTGTTGATGCGAGGCCGGCTACACGTGATTTGCCAGGGCAGATTGCCAGGATTGGCGGGTGGGAAGTGGTTGTGCCACCAAAAGAAATTCTTGGGTTTTTGAAAACACCAGGGGATGTTGACGCGGTCCGCGAGTGGGTGGAGGGAGTTGCACCTGAAGTTGAGGGGTTTGTCCTTTCAACAGATATGCTTTGTTATGGCGGACTTGTTCCGTCGAGGATTTCTCCAGATTCGTATGAAATTTTAAACAATCGTTTAACTTCTATAAAAGAATTGAAGAAAAAGTATCCTGAAAAGCCTGTCATGGCTTTTAGCGCGACAATGCGAATCTCCAATAACTATGTGAACGAAGAAGAGAAGCCGTATTGGTCTGAGTATGGAATGGAGATCTATTCGTATTCCTATCAGTATCATCGTTTTTTGAAGACCAGTTTGGAGGAAGCACAGCTTCTTGTAAAAGAAATGGAGGAACGGATTCCGCCTGCCATTTTACAAGATTATAAGGAATCGAGGGAGAAGAATTTCCAGCTGAATCAAGCTCTCTTACAAGGAATCGAGGAAGGCTGGCTGGATCGGCTCGTATTTCCACAGGATGACACATCCGAGTATGGACTAAACATCTTGGAACAAGAGAAACTATCGAGGGAAGTTTTAGAGAAAGAACTTTTTGAGAAAGTAGCGATTTATCCGGGTGCAGATGAGGTCGCAAACTCGCTGGTTGCCCGCATGATCTATGAGCTGGAAGGTGTAGCGAAGCCGATCTTCTACCCATTTTATAGCGGTGAAAAAGGTGCGCTCATCAACGCGTTGTACGAAGACCGTCCGATCGCAGAAAGTGTGAAGGGGCAAGTGTTTGCGTTTAGCAGTTTTATAGAAGCAACTCCTGGTGATGCGGATGTATTGCTCGCGGTCAATGTGCCAGGGAAAAAGCAAGGAGATCCTGCGATTCAAATCTTTTTAGGAGCAGTCGATACGGCAGACCGAAACATCGGCGAATGGGTGCAGCGGATCAAACATTACATCGGTAAAGGACATCTTGTGGCAGTGGCGGATGTAGCTTATGCGAACGGGGCTGATCCTGCGATGATTCCTCAACTGTTGGCCGGAGTGGACGTTCGTGAATTGTCAGGCTTTGCTGCTTGGAATACAGCAGGAAACACACTCGGAACAGTAGTAGCGCAAGCAGCCATGGTTCACTTGGCAAAAGTAAAAGGTCTTGATTTCAATCAACTTATAGATGAACAAATCCTTTTCAGATTGCTTGAGGACTATGTGTATCAAACGGTAGTAAGGCAAAAAGTACGGGCAGAAGTGAAAGATGATGCTCCTGATCTAGCGAAAAGAGTGGAAGAGAAGTTTTTGGAAGAAGTTGCTTCGTTCTTGAAGAAAACATCTTATGAAAAGGACTATAATGGGGTAGTAGACAACGTATTTTTGCCGTGGAACCGCACGTTTGAAATCGGGTTTGAGCTTGAGTTGAAGCAGAAGTCTATGAAGGAAAAAACGATGTAGAATTGACTGGGGTCTGTCCCCGGGACAGACCCCAGTCAATTCAGTCAATGATTGTAACAATCTTCTACATTTTTCAACAATATTCTTGTAATAGAAAATTTTACCCCTTATGATAGAAATAGATTATTTAAGGGGTTGGGACAAATGGGGAAACGTCGGTTTTTAACCGGGTTTGTCATGGTCGCTTGCGTTCTTAGTGTAGTTGGCGGGCATTTTTATTACAATAACAAACTGGAAGAAACAGCTTATGCTGCAAAACTTGAAATGGCAAAAGATGCTCCGAAAGAGAAAACAAAAACAGAAAACACTACAGCTGAAAAACAAACTACCGAACACTTCAAGAATGCACCTGCTGGGATTGCTGATCTTTATGAGCAGAAAAAAGCAGCAGGAGAAAGCTTACAGCTAACTTTAGTCGGATCTTCCTTAACATCAACAGATGAAGGCAGCTGGGCTAAGCTTTTTACAGCGAAAATGAATGAAACGTATGGAAAAGATGTAACGGTTGAAACTACGAGTTTTGGCCAGTTAAATAGTTTGGAACTAACAGATCAACAAGTCTACACAGATTTTGTTCAAAAGAAATCGGATGTAATTTTAATTGAACCTGTGTTAATGAATGATAATAATGGAATCAGCATTAATGATACATTATACGTATTAGATCAGATGATCGCGAAGGTAAAAGAAACGAATCCCGAAGCGGTTATCTTGCTTCAGCCATCGAATCCGATCTATCAGCCGCAAAAATATGCGACTCAAGTAAGCAGTTTGGAAACGTATGCGAAAGAGCAGGGAATTCCTTTTGTGAACCATTGGGAAGCTTGGCCGAGTGTGGAATCAGAGGAGATCAACCAGTACGTGACGAACTTAGTGCCAAACGAAGAAGGTCATAAAGTATGGGCCGATTATATCTATAATGTATTTAAATAAAAAGAATCAGATCTGCCAGGATACCTGGGCAGATTTTTTTTCGTGAAAAAGAGGCATTACAATGAAGTAATACCTCTTTTTCTTATAATCTTTCTTTAACTTTTGAGAACAAGGAATCTCTTAAAGCATCTTTTTCATTCTCGTACTTCGTTTTGAATTCGGATGCCTCTTTTGCTTTGAAGCCATTCTTTTTCAAGTCCTGTTGTAAAGCTGAGTAGATGATATTAAATGCTTGATCCGTATTGGCTTCAAGGTTTTCACCAGCTGATTTATACTTTGAAACAAAATAGCCGACTCTGACTTTTTCGCCATTCGCTTTTTTTGTATGATATTCCGACTCTGCATGTCCGATCAATGATGAAAGTCTGCTGTTTGCTTGTGATTGCAGCGATTCGAATACAGGACGATAATTATTTTTTATTTGCTGTACGGTTACCTTTTTAGGTTTTGGCTGCGAATGATTATGAAAGTTAGGTGAAGCTTTGGTTTGAGTTGCTGTGGTTTCACTCTCTGTTCCGTTTCCAGTGGAAGAAGCAGATGATTCTTGATTTCGTGAATCATGGCTGTCTGCCGGAGTATCATCAGAAGGTGGAACAGGTCCATCTGTGGGAGAATGATCGCCTGGTAAATCAAGCTTGTATTGTTCCTCTGTTATTTCGGCTACTTTCTTATCTGCTGTATTATACGTTTTTACATTTATTATGTAGTAAACATATCCGCCGACACTTGCACCGATGAGAACCAAGGCAAGAAGAGAATATAATAGGGTTTTTCTCATTAAAATCCTCCATTGTTATTATTTTAGAAAACTATATTATTTTACCATCTAATCCTTTTATAAACAATTCATTTTAATAAAAAATTGACGTATAAGATATGAAACGCTAGCATGAAATAAGGGTGTTTCGCCCATAATGTATACACATGTCCTGATTAAAGGAGAGATATTGGAATGGCTGAAAAAGTAAAAGTAATGACAATCTTCGGTACCCGGCCAGAAGCGATTAAAATGGCGCCGCTTGTACTGGAGTTAGAAAAATATAATGAGCAGATTGAATCTGTAGTAACGGTAACGGCCCAGCACCGAGAAATGTTGGATCAAGTGTTGGAGATTTTCGGAGTAACGCCAGATCATGATTTGAACATCATGAAGGACCGCCAATCACTGATTGATGTAACGACTCGTGCACTTCAAGGGCTAGATGAAATCATGAAAAAAGAAGAACCTGACGTTGTCCTTGTTCATGGTGACACGACGACGACTTTTGTAGCGAGCCTCGCTGCACTTTATAACAAGATTGCGGTTGGACACGTTGAAGCGGGACTTCGTACATGGAATAAATATTCTCCGTATCCTGAAGAAATGAACCGCCAGTTGACGGGTGTCATCTCAGACTTGAACTTTGCGCCAACTGATACTGCTGCGAAGAACCTGCTTAACGAAAATAAGTCCGGTGACAGCATTTATGTGACAGGGAACACGGCGATCGATGCGTTAAAAACAACTGTAAAAGATGATTATTCGCATGAAGTGTTAGAAAAACTCGGGAATGACAGACTGATTCTTTTAACGGCACACCGTCGTGAAAACTTAGGTGACCCGATGCGTAACATGTTCCGCGCGATTAAACGCTTAGTGAATGAACATGACGACGTACAGGTGGTATATCCCGTGCATCTCAACCCAGCTGTACGTGAAGTAGCAGATGAAATTTTGAAAGGCGACAGCCGTATCCATTTGATTGAGCCTCTAGGCGTTGTGGATTTCCATAACTTCGCATCACGGGCGCACATCATTCTAACAGATAGTGGCGGTGTTCAAGAAGAAGCACCATCACTCGGCGTTCCGGTTCTTGTATTGCGTGACACGACTGAACGTCCAGAAGGAATCGAAGCAGGTACATTAAAGCTTGCTGGAACAGATGAAGAGACCATTTATGGACTTGCTAAGGAACTCCTGACAGACGATGCAGCATATGAAGAAATGTCTAGAGCTTCTAACCCTTATGGTGACGGGGACGCAAGCCGACGAATTGTAGAAGCGATTCTGCATTACTTCGGCAAATCAACTGAGCGTCCAGATACGTTTAGGGTTTTATAGTACAAAAGTAGGGGGTCTGACCCCACACAAATACAAAACAAGTAAAAACCTCCACGTCAGGCGGACACTTTCGCCGTCGTGGAGGTTTTTCGTCATTATATACAAACCTCTATATAAGCTTTATTATTACTTATTAATTATCACCATGTTCTTGCTTCCATCCCACTTTACATCTGCTCCGAACGCTTCTGCAAAGAATCGAACGGGCACGACCATTCTATCTTTTATGATGATAGGTGCTGTATCCAATGTGACATCTTTGCCATTCACTTTTGCAATATTAGAAAGGTATTTTAATTCTACAGTTGTCCCGTTCAATTCGGCATATACTTTGTAATTGGCCGCGTCCCACTTTATGGTTGCGCCTAATGCTTCACCAACGCCACGGAACGGTGCAAGTGTACGGTCGTCAATTAAAACGGCTGGCTGATCAAACGTTTGTTTAATACCATTCACGGAGACTCCGACTTCTTGAAGCTTTTCACTACGTGCATACAAGTAGCCGTCGATTTCAGAAGTCGGTCCCATTACGATTAGAGGCTTTTTCTTTGTGTCCAACCAGCTCAATAATGTTTTCATATTCGCTTCAGAAACGGCTACACAACCGGCAGTCGCTGATGTTGAACTTTTCCACATATGCAGGAAAATTGCGCTGCCTTTACCAGGAACGATCGGATTTTCATTGTACTTAATCACTGCCCCATATTTGTACAAGGGATGATTCATTCGCTCAAACGATTTCCAGCGTGTACTCGGGTTCCCCGTATAATAAATCCACTTGTTATAATCCACAGAAGAAACATCGTCCACCCAATAATCATATACCGTCGTTACTCGGTACGAATACGTGGCATTGGCTGGTTTTGATGCCCACCCAAAGCCGGTCCCCATGTTGTAGATGCCAGTTGGAGAAGCACCGCCGCCTTCCTTCATCACTTTGGTGAACCCGTTATACCCTATGGTAGCTGGCATGTCACTTAAAGCCTTTTGCCAGACACCGTTCACTTTTTCATATGTAGTTAATTTTGCATATTTCGTATCCCAGCCGTTCGCTTCCACAATGATCATCTGAGATTCATTAAAAAACTTGCTTGAGATCAGTTTTTGACGGGGGAATTCTTCAGCTAAAGCTGGTTTTGAAAAAATGCACATCCACAAAACATATGCTACACCGAATAATAGCCAACGTTTATTCATCGTTTCACCTTCAGTTCGTCATTATTTCATTATTTCCATCGTAAACGAACCCCATAAACATACACCAGTCCGAAAAGACTCAAAAAAACCAGTTATGCCTATTTCTATGAACCAAAAACTATGCTCTATGCACCAAAAACAAATCTCTATGAAAGTCCTATGAACCAAACGATTTCCTATGAATCGAAATCTCAGCCCTATGAACCAAAGTGAACCTTCTATGAACCATAACCCAATAAAGGAGTTCACCACCCCAATAGAGAAACTAAAAAAGTCATTTTATAAAAAAGGAGCAAAATATGGGATACATCAGCGAATTAAGGGAATTAATCGGAACACGACCGATCATCATGGTCGGTGCTAATGTACTTTTGTTGAACGACAAAAACGAACTGTTGATGCAGCTAAGAACCGACAACGAGATGTGGGGATTATCTGGCGGGGCTATTGAACCTGGAGAACAGCTGGAGGACGCTGCAAAACGGGAACTTCAAGAAGAGACGGGACTGACAGCCAAGCGCCTAACGCTTTTCAATATTTTTTCCGGAGAAGAATTTTATTACCAATATCCGCATGGTGATGAAGTATACAACGTTGTTGCAACCTATATATGCCGAGATTATGAGGGTGAGCTAAAAGTAGATGAACACGAGGTGAAAGCTCTTCAATTTTTCCCTCTAAGCAAACTGCCATCCAACATTAACATACCGGATCTCCCCATCATTCAAGAGTTCCTCTCCACACAAAACTCCTTTCAACCAAAATAAATAAAGCCCCGTCAATTAGGCAGGGCTTCCACTCTATTTATATACAACTTCATCTTTTTCATTCTTTTGATCTTTTTTCTCTTGTTCTTCACGTTCTTTTTTCTCAGAAAGATCGAAATCATACATCGTTGAAAAAACATTTTCGGCAGCAAAAAGTAGGCTGCTAGAACAATAGGTAAGAACATAAATAAAAAGACGAGATTACAAAAACCATGCATTTCTCTCATTCTTCTAAAAGTTGGTATATAAAGATAATATACGACTTATTTTTACTGCCTTAACGACGATTCTACCATATATCTACAGATAGCAAAGGTGATTTATTTTACAAACTCTTTATCTATAAGAAACAAAAAAATTACATAATTCTACTAAATTAATAAAATTTTTACACAATATCTCTTACATTATTATTCTGAAAATATATAATTATAATTATAGTGGTGATTAAAAAAATTTGTAATATGGGGGATGGATATGTCGAATAAACCTTTTTCAAAAATGAGCCGTACGGTGTTAGCCACCACGATGGCTCTTTCGGTACTAGCTGCACCTATTACGTGGAAAGATGTCGTGAACGCTGAGGAACCTATTAAATTTACAGATGTGAAAGAAAATTATTGGGCGAATGCTATGATTCATGAATTAGCCAATGAAAAACTAGTAAATGGCATTGGTGACAATAAATTTGGGCCAGAGCTTGAACTAACGCGGGTGCAATTCATCGTGATGATCAACCGTGCTTTAAAACTGCCGGCAACTGAAGAAAAGACACCATTTACAGATCTGCCAGCATGGGCAGCGGATGATGTCGCAAAAGCTTATGCGGCGGGCCTTGTAAAAGGGACGACGGAAACGAAGCTGGATCCTTCCAAGACACTTTCACGCGAAGAAATGATCGTCATGCTTGTAAGAGCGTACGAATACCACCTGGAAGGAAAAGTGGATCCTACTGAAACGCCTGACTATAAAGATATGAATCAAGTAAGCCCTTGGGCGAAAGAGTTTGTAAACATCGCTGTTGAACACGGATTGATCAATGGAAAAACAGCAACGACTATTGCTCCTAAAGATGCAACGATTCGAGCTGAAGGGGCAGCGGTAATACATAAATTGCTGAAAAGTTCGCTCGTTTCTATACAGCTATTAGGAATCAACGACTTCCACGGGCAAATTAACACAACGAAGATGGTTGGCGGAAAACCAGCTGGTGGAGCAGCATACTTAAGTGCTTATTTAAGGAAACATGAAGCGGAAAACCCTGAGAATACATTGATGGTCCACGCGGGTGACGCTGTCGGTGCGAGTGCGCCTGCATCAGCACTTCTTCAGGACGAGCCTACGATTGAAATCTTTAACGCACTTGGATTTGATGTCGGTACGCTTGGAAACCATGAGTTTGACGAAGGTGTCGATGAAATGAAACGCCTGATCTTTGGAGGCGAACATGAAGCAACAGGTGATTTTGGCGGAGCTGACTTCCCGTATGTTGCAGCAAATGTTGTGGATGAAAAAACGAAGCGACCGATCCTGGAGCCTTACGTGGTTCAAGAGGTTGACGGCGTTAAGGTTGGATTCATCGGCGTTGTTTACTCGGATACGCCTGATATCGTAATCCCGAGTGGAGTAAAAGGCATCTCATTTACCGATGAGACAGAAGCGATCAACAAGTATGCAGCTGAGCTAAAGGACAAAGGCATTGAATCTATCGTAGTTTTAGCGCACAACCCTGCGTACTCTGACGCTGACGGGAAGAATGCAGTTGGGGAATTAATTGATATCGCTAAAAATGCGGATGATGAAGTGGACGTATTATATGCGGGTCATAACCATGCATTTACGAACACAACGGTTGATAATAAGTTAATCGTACAATCTTACGCTTCAGGTACAGCTTTTTCTGATATTGACCTATTAATCAACAAAAAGACGGGGGACATCGTTAAAAAGTCAGCTGAAGTGATCACGACGTTCCATGAGGGAATGAAGCCAGATGCTGAAATCGAAGCGATGGTTAAAGGAGCTTACGATAAAGTAAAAGATCAGTTGAACAAAGTGATCGGGCAAGCACCGAACGGAATCAGTGATGATGCAAACGAACACGGTGAAGTTCCGATGGGAAATCTGATCGCTGACTCCATGATCGCTCAAACAGGAACTGAGTTTGCGTTCATGAATCCTGGCGGAATCCGATCAGCTATCGATGCTGGCGACATTACGTGGGAAGACGCATTTACGGTACAGCCATTCGGGAATGACCTCGTAACCATGGACCTTACCGGTGCGCAAGTGATTGAATTATTGAACCAGCAATGGGTAACAGGACGAGAAAAGATCCTTCAAATCGCTGGATTGAAAGTGACGTACACGTCTAAAGAAGTAGAGCCTGGTAAATTTGAAGGTCAAGTAAAAGACGTATTCCTTGCTGATGGAACAACAAAGATTGATCCAAATGCGACGTACAGTGTAACTGTAAACAACTTCATGGCAGGCGGCGGAGATGGGTACACGGTATTGTTAGATGGTGCTAACAAACAGGTTGATATCACAGATCTAGATGCGTTGATCAAGCATATCGAAACATTAAAAACCGTCGACCCTCAAACCGAAGGCCGTATCACAAAAGAATAGGACAGGGGGTCTGACCCCATACAAATACAAAACCACTCATTTCGTCCACCTGGAAAGGACACGGCATACAGTCGTGTTCCTTCCCAGGTGGTTTTATTTACTCATTTTTCTCTTAAAGAAGGAGTAAACGTATACAGAGCGAAGTATAAGTATTATCTTTAAGTAAAGTAACAATGTAAACTATAAAGAAATCATTACGATAATAAATAAACGATATCTACTTAATACGGAGGTGTTACCTTGAATTTATTCTCATCAATAACGGAAGAGAGTTTTTCCTACCTTGTTAACGATTATGGATTTTCTGAACCGGTTGCAACTGATGGGAGCTGGAAGACAACCTTCTTATACGTTAACGATCAGATTGGCATTGAAATCGAGCTCAACTACAGGGATATGGATACGTTTATCTTCATGAGAAAGTTAGAAGAGGGAAACGTTACTGAAACTCAAGACCATGATCAACCTGTTCGTAAGCAATTAGAGGATATTATAAACGTTGAACCATTGAAAAGTAAGGGTGACAGCACGACAATTGAGCAATTTGAAAAAGGGATCACAAAAAAGTCGGCTCTGTTAAAGAATAACTTGGATAAGATTTTAAATACCGGTGTAAAAGTATTTAAAAAGTAAGGATAACCACTTTGCGGGTTATCTTTTTCATTACCCAAATGTCCTTCCTGGATGTACAAAAGGACCCGATTTGTATTTGTACGGGGTCTGTCCCCATGTTTTATTATGTAAAATTTCACAAATGTGCTTTTTAGGGGTTTTAATTTTCTAAAAAATATTGTAAAATAATTTGAAAATTAGGTTTCGTTTTATCGGAATTGGGGAAGGAGAGTATATTTGGGGATGAAACATATTGCATCAGGGTTTGGATTTGCGTTTATTTTTTTAGCAGTACTTTTTGCATTAGGATTGTATCAAACAGTGATGGTATGGGGGAATATTAATTTGGTCACTGATCGGATTATGGGCCTGACCTCAACTTCATTTATTTCTTCCATACTCCTATTCTGGGCGATTACGAGCGCTTTTTGGATCTTAAGTCTTAAAGTTCTGGACATCGCACATAAGACATCTTTGTATAATACGAAGAATGCGATCTTCGGCATGTTGTTCCTGTTCTTTGCTGTTCCATTTGGCATCTGTGCACAAGTGTACCATGCATTACACATGAACGCCGGGGTTACTACAATCTCAATTGCTCTTTTCATTACGATGATTCTTTCATTCATCATCGGGTTTGTGTTCAAATTTAGAAAAACGGCTCGATAAATGCACGAAAGCTTGTAGCTGAAGCCATCACTTCACTGCAGGCTTTTTTATTTTTAACAAATATTAGACGAACGATTCAGCTTCTTTTAAAATAGAAATAAGAAATAGAAGCGGGGAGTGTTTAAACATGAACATGCCTTTTACAATGCACACATGTATTTTAACGAACGGTGCTGAAAAACGATTGGACGGAAACACATTCAAATTGGAGCTTGAAGGGTATCACCTGTATATTTTAAACAGTCTTCAAACCGTACAAAAAACACAAAGATCCCAGCCGGCCGGAAAAGCGAAAGTCATCGAAGTGACATGGAAAGAGAACAAGACACAGCTTACTTATGAACTGGTCGATCTGCATAATGTGAATTAGGTAGCTGTTATAGGGTTGTCAGTGAACATGGCTGACGCCTTATTTAATGTAATTTTTCAGGTAAGATTCAGTTAGATTTAGTTATGCTGTATAATGAAAAATTACGAGACACTAAAGGAGTTTTTGTTTTGAGATTGTATAAATTCTATCAATGGATTCCTGTTCTATTGATTGTTATAGGCGTATTTTATTCCTCGTCTCAGCCGTACCAGAAACAGGATGTTCGGCCTGAGATCGGAAAATACGTGGATCTGGAAAAAGTCGAAGAAAATTTTGGCGATGTGAAACTGAATTACGCCGGTTCCGAAGTTAGTGTAGAGGCGAGGGGAGCCGCGAGCTTTGTAGAATTTTTTATTCGTAAAGGAGCCCATTTTACCGTGTTTTTTGCATTGGGATTCTTTGCTTTTCGGGCAATGCGACTGAACGGTTACCAAACGATGAAAGCAGCGATCATCGCTTTAATGCTCGTTTCAAGTTATGCAGCGTTTGATGAAACCCATCAAAACTTTACTGAAAACCGCACACCTCACCTGGAAGATGTCATGATTGACATTAGCGGGGGAGCTGCCGCCATCCTACTTGCAAGTCTGATCTATCGCAACAGACATATTAAAAAAACCAGCTTTCGGAATGTTTAGTACTCCGGCTGCTGGTTTTTTATTATCATAATTAAATATTTTCATCGGAGATCCAGAGTCTCAAAGTGATGGACTCGATTTTACCATCCGGATCTGTTAAAAATTCATACATATAGATCCCTTCATAATAAGCGTGTATGGTATAACCGTGTTTACCGTCATATGAATACTTGTTTTCGGCTGGTCCAAGTGAATTTAGAACCTCATCCAGTGTTATGGTTGTTCGCGTAGGTTTAACATGGATCGCATAGAAACGATGATCATACCGTCCAAAATCAAACCAGTAATCCCCATACATCCACTGATGGGTCAAACCTTCTTCTGGTGTCTCACGAATAATAATCTTAGGGGTTCCAGCTACATCTAAAAGACCGCCTATTCCATCATTCAGCCCGGCTGGAAAATCGGGAAACCTACCTTCTCTTAAAGTAGTAAGCATTTCCTTCGTTAATTGTTCTTCCTTAAAAGCTCGATCTTCAACAAATTCTTTTCCTTCATGGATATGAATCAAGTTGAAAGAAGGGTGGTATCCAACCGTATATCCGGTTGCTTCAGCTACAAACCGGAGCGGAACGAACGTGTAATTTTCTTTAATAAAAGGAGCAGCTTCTAACTGAATCGCTTTACCATTAATATAAGCTGATTTACTGCCAATTTTCAGTTTAATCGTCGTACCCTCTTTTTTTCCTGTTACGGTTTGTGTTTTCTGATTCCATGTTAGCTTAATGCCAGCTTGTGAAAAAATCGGTCTCATCTCCACGAACGTTCTGTCATTTTTCAGGATTGGCGGTGTTTTAAAATAAATCTCTCCGCCATTCATATAGACCTTCATCGGTTCAGTGGCAGCCGTGGAAACCGTTGATGAAAACATACTGATCATAAAAACGAATGTAAGGATTAGTGCAAAATATTTTTTTAACATCTTTCTCCCCCTTTAGTTTCTAATTCATATGTAAGACGACGCATGGATTTAAACAGTTTCAATATTTTGGGAAAAACATATAATTGGTAAAAAAGTAACTATAGGATCCCATAATTTAAAAAAACTGACTGAAAATCAGCCAGTTTAATGGATATTATGAATAGGTGTCCACTCCACAAATACAAATCAGCGATTTGTATTTGTAGGGGGTCTGTCCCCCCCCTTACTTATAAGTGATCGCCTGCGCCCCCATTTGCACCCAAGCGGCTTCGAATCCGGTACGTTCAGCTTTCTTCGCCACTCCAAGCGGATCGTTGAAATATACATAATCTTCATCATATCCAGTTACAACGACAGAGTGCTCGGTCCATGTAATCTGTACTTGTCCACTAGGTGTATTCCATGTACGGAATTCAGATTCAGGAAGCTTCTGATATTTAGCATTGATGATAATCCACACCGGCTTCCCATCAGACAGTGGCTTCAAGACAGCTTCTTCGAAAGAACCACCACTTATATCACGGATCTTTCCAGGTAAATATTCTTCAGCCAACTCAGCAATTGGTCCATGATACACACCATAACCCATCTTATTAAACGTATAGATATCGCCGACAAAACCGTCGTTCGGATTACCGTAATAATATGTTCCGTTGTCGTTTCTATATGGAGTTCTATCTTTTTTAACTTTTTCAGCGAGTTCCATCTTATCCACTTCAACTCCTGCATATTGAAGCAGCATCGCAAGAGACGTAACTTCACATCCTCGATCGAGTTCTGGCTTCTGCAGAATCAAAGGGACATCTGAAATCCTCACTTCACTTTTTGCTTTAGCCATTTTCAAGGTCACGGGTGAATCTTGGTTCTGCTGCCCTATTTTACCTGCATTTCTATTTTCATAAGCAGCGTAGCCGATTCCCATTAAAAATACAGCCACTAAAAATAAAAGGATTCTTTTCATCGGGTAGTCGTTCTCCTTGTTATCTGTCTTGTTTAATCTTACTATACAGAGAGTTTTACTCACCATACATTCCCCATAAAAAGGTACAAATAACTAAACATTTTATGGATAGAATTTTGGAAAAATAGGGAATATGTTGGATATCATTGAATTTTGAGTTCAAAAATAGTAGCATTTACATAATGTTAATAATTATGTAATAAAAGTATTTTAGCAGTAGGAGGCTAAAATGAAAAAACAAATCCAAGCACTAAGTCTATCTCTTCTGATCTATAGTGCATTTGTAATCCTCATCGGCTGGAAGTTAACATGGTTTTCTAATCAGTCGGAAACCTTATTTTCTCAATATGGCATAATCGAGATGTTTAAACGTTTGTTTAACTTTTTAATACACGATGCTTCATTTTCACCGCTAAGGGAGGGCATTCTGCTTGTCTCATTCGGCACGATCATATTAGCTTCATTTTGGACAATTTTCTTGAAGTTTAGGCAGCAACTGATTTCATTGCTGATCTTAGATTTCATACTTTCCTTTATTATCTTAGCAGATGCCATTTATTTCAGATATTTCGAAGATTTGATTTCGAGTGCTGTCTTATTACAAATAAAACAAATAAGTTCTCTTGGGAGCTCGGTAGGCGATCTGTTTAGCTGGAAAGATTTCCTCTTATTTGCCGATGTGTTTTTATTCACGGTCATGCTGATCATTTTCTTTAAAAAGCTCCTAATCAAAAAGAATGCAAACCCAGCTTTGCGGTTAGCAACGGGATTACTGGCAGGAGCTGCCGGTGCATGGCTGTTCTTCTATCCACTTCATGACTTTGTTCAAAAAGGCGGGGCATACCTGTTTGATAAAACGCTATCGAGCATGCGTGTTTATGAAGTGACTGGTTTGTTAGGGTTCCACGGGTTTGATACGTATAAATATCTAGATGAATATGTATTGAATAAGAAAGAAGTCAGCGCGAAAGACCGAAAAGACGCGAAAGAATGGTTTGACGAAAAAAATAATGTCCCTACTATCCAAACAGGCTATGAAGGGAAAGCAAAAGACAAAAATCTAATCATGGTTCAGCTTGAGGCCTATCAAAGCTTTGTCATCGATAAAAAGGTTAACGGCCAGGAAATAACGCCTAACCTAAATAAACTCAAAAAAGAATCTCTTTATTTTAATGACATTCACCATCAAACAGCGAGCGGAAGAACGTCTGATGCAGAGTTCGCAGCAAATACATCACTATACCCGTTAGCAACAGGATCGGCATATGTTCGATTCCCGCGTAACGAATACGATTCGCTGCCCTACATTTTTAAAGAAAATGGATATGACACAGCGGCATTCCACGCTTACAAACCAGGTTTCTGGAATCGCTATATTGTATACCCGAACCTTGGATTCAACGAGTTTCATAGTATAGAAGATTTTAAAGAAGGCGAACAAGTTGGATGGGCGATTGGGGATGAGTCATTCTTAACGCAATCCGCAGATAAAATGAAGGAAATGAAAGACCCTTTTTATTCCTTCCTAATCGCGTTAACGTCACATTACCCATATACGATGCCGGCTAAATATCAAACGCTGAAGATCGACGATGTAGGTGATGCGAACTTAAGAAATTATCTGCAATCTGTACACTATGTCGATCAAGCGGTAGGAACATTCGTCGATAAGCTGAAAAAAGAAGGACTGTGGGAAAATTCAGTGGTCGTGTTCTATGGTGATCATGATACGGGATACATGCAGGCAAACACACCTTCAACCATTTATGCGAATGAAGCAGGTGATAAGCTTGGTGAACTTGAAGTGAAAGATGGTATTCCACTGTTCATGCATGTGCCTGGTGTAGACGGGAAAGAGATCGATAAAGCTGGCGGTCAGGTTGATATCATGCCGACTTTGCTTCATCTTTATGGATTGGATAAAGAGAACTACCATCACTTGGGGAACAACTTATTGGATGGAAAAGAGGGCTCTGTCGTATTCCGTTATGGATCGGTTAAAACTGACAAACTCTATTACAAGAGTTCTTATGATTTAAAACTCGAGAACGGCACATGTTATGACATTGATTCACGACAATCGGTCTCAGTTGATACATGTAAACCGCTCTATGATAAAAGTGTGGAGCAGTTGGGCATCTCTGATGATGTGATCTTCGGAAATTTAGTAGAGCAATGGCATAAAAGCAAAAGGTAATTTCAAAGCTTTGGACGAAATGTCCGAAGCTTTTTTTGCATTATAAGAGAGTATATCTTGTTAATAGTATGATTACGATGTAGTAAACAAGTTGAGGAAGATAGTACAAGTGCAACTAAGGCTGACGAGAGAGGTGACGTCAGTCAAGTTTTCTTTATTTTTCTAAAATAAAACATTCGATTAAAGAATACAGTTTTTCATCCGATAAAAGAGAGGGTGCATAGCCGTTTGTTGTACTTGGTTATAATTTCTTATTCAAAATATTTGCAATTGTTGTATAATATTAGTATTTTAATACGGCAACTTTCACTAGGAATCATAAATCGAAGTTTATTTGTACTAGGGAGGATATAATTGTGGAAAATCAAATTGGAGTCAAGTTTACTTACTATCGTATGGGTACAACCATCTCAAGGATGACAGGTTTAGAAAATATGGAAGAAGTAATGGAGAGTGGGTTTGAAACGGTTGCTTCGGATTGTATCCATGAAGTATTTTCAGCGACTGGAATCGATTTAAACAAATTGTCTCATCCTCATCCAGCTACCAGGTTCTGTTTCTTATCCGAACTTCGCTTTCATCCGGAAAAAGAAACACTTATAGAAGGAAAACAAATATGGGTGTCGACTGAGAGAGAAAAGGCAATTGGTTAAGACGTAAAAATCAATTAATGAGAAAAAAGGACTGTTTTTAGTCCTTTTTATTTTTTTCTCTAAAAATAGACAAAATTTGACCGATATTGTTTTTGAGTATAGTTAATTGCCGCCAAATATATACATGTAACTTCATAATCTACTAAAAACTTGTAAAATTTTTCATAAATATTGCGAACTATTTATATACCCCTTTGGCAGGTGCTGTTAAACTATAAATATATTACAAAATAGGGGGAATTTGGATGATTTGCAAGAAAATTGTCGCTGCATGTCTTTTATTTATACTGGTGGCAACTCAATGCATATCATCGCCAGAATCGGTTTCAGCTGCATCTTTTCCTGATGTGCCAACGAGCCATCGTGCCTACAGTGAAATTATGTACTTGGTAAACAGGGATATTGTGACTGGAACTCCGAACGGCAAGTTCAATCCTGAAGATTATGTAACCCGAGCAGAAGCAGCTACGATGATTGGCCGAGCCCTTAATTTGCAGGGAGGATATCGACAAACGGAATACGTCGATGTTCCAAAATCGTTCTATGCTTCAGGGTACATACAGGATATGAGCGATGCTAAAATTTTGGCGGGTTATGGTAATGGGAATTTTGGTGTAAGTGACAAACTTACACGTGAACAGATGGCTTTGATTATCACAAGAGCCTGGAGCTTTTGGGAAACAAGTGGTATTACATTTACGGATGTTAATGTGAACTCTGAATCTTATATAGCCATTAATAAACTTGCGACTGTAGGTGTTGTAAGTGGCTATCCAGGAGGCAAATTCGGTCCAAAGGATTTTATAAAGCGCGCAGACTTTGCCTTAATGGTAGCAAGAACTCTGAATCCGGAATATCGTAAGAATCCTGCTGATTTACAACCTATAGCTCAAGCAACGGTAATCGCTGACTCCTTGAACGTGAGAAATGCCCCAGATGCGAGTGCAACTCGTATCAGTGCGTTTGCATATGGAACGAAAGTTAATGTTTACAGCAAGCTAGAAAATGGATGGGCATATGTTGGAACAAGCAGCTTAAAAGGTTTCGTACATGGAGCTTATTTAAAGTACCCTTCGACTCCGACTGTTCCTACTGATCCTTCAAATCCTTTAAAAGGGAAGATTATTGTTGTTGATCCCGGTCATGGAGGTACTGATCCTGGAGCACTTGGTTATGGCATGAAGGAAAAAGATATCACGTTAATTACTTCTAAATATTTAAGAGATTATTTAACAGAAGCCGGTGCCAAAGTGGTGATGACTAGAGATACAGACATCTTCCATTCGTTAGAAAAAAGGGTGCTTATTGCAAACAATGCAAGTGGAGAAGCTTTTATTTCTATTCATGCTAATGCATTCAATGGGACAGCTAATGGAACCGAAACTTATTATAATGAAGATAATTCAAAAAGTGTAGATAATAAAAAGCTTGCAACATATATCCAAAATCGTTTATTAATTCCTGAGTTAGACATGAAAGATCGCGGTGTTAAAGAAGCGAATTTTTATGTCATCAGGTACCAAAATAAAATGACTAGTACTTTAATAGAACTTGGCTTTATTGATAACAAATCAGATGCTTCAAAACTAGCATCTGACACATGGCGTAAAAAAGCAGCATACCAGATTCACCTCGGCATCAAAGACTACTTCCAGTACCTACAAAATAAGTAGGGGACAGACCCCATACAAATACAAATTAGCTAATTTTGTCCACCAGGACAGGACACGAGAGTCCTGTCCTGGTGGATTTTTCTTTTTTTATTCATCTTCGACAAAACATCGTAAATAATGCTATTGATTTGTTCCTCAATTAGCCCGATAGTAAGTACATGGGGTCAGTCTCCAAACAATTTCTGTTTTTCTTTCATTTACTTCTGTAGGGGGATACATATGCTCAATTTCACATCCAAGTTAGGAGCCGTTTTCATTTCTGCTTCCTTGCTTGCATCTTCTTTCTCTATTCAACATACATTTGCAGCTGAATCACAACAAAACGAAACCAATACAACTAAACAATCTTATATAATAGGTTTCAACTCTCAACCAGATGAAAACCTAATCACCCAGCTTGGAGGTACGATCAACTCCAGACTCCAAAGCATCCATGCTTTATCCGTTTCCCTGACAAAAGATGCTGCCGAGCGGCTTGCACAATACCCATCCATAAAGTTTATTGAACACGACAAGCCTGTTGAGATGGAAGAGCAAAGCATAGACCCAAAAATCTATGAATTAAACTATCCGAAGCCGGAAGAACTGGGAACCGAAAGCTATTTCACAGGGCAAGACATAAAAGTAGGGGTCCTCGACACCGGAATTGACACCACTCATGAAGATCTAACCGTTTCAGGTGGAGTTTCATTTGTCCCTGACACACCTTCATACACAGATGACAACGGTCACGGAACACACGTGGCAGGCATCATCGCAGCTCAAAACAACAACGTCGGTATCAGGGGATTAGCTCCAAACGTTAAACTCTATAGCATTAAGGTGCTGGACGAAGATGGACTTGGTCAGTACTCTCAGATTATTGACGGAATCGAGTGGGCGACCCAACAAGGTTTACACATCGTCAACTTGAGCCTAACGGGGAAAGAAAGTTCGTATGCGCTGAAACTGGCAGTCGATGAAGCCTACAAAAAAGGTTTATACATCATTGCAGCTTCAGGCAACCATTCAAACAATACATTTAACGAAGACCAATCCGTATACTACCCAGCTAAATATGAAAGTGTCATTGCGGTAGGAGCGGTGGACCAATATAACAAACATCCTAAGTTCTCCGGATCCGGACCAGAGCTCGAACTGGTTGCGCCAGGTGTAGATATTTACAGCACATACATGAACAACACGTATGAAACACTTACTGGAACATCTATGGCAACACCTTATGTTACAGCGATCTATGCACTATATAAAGAAGCGTTCCCATTATTAACAACCGCCGAACTTCGCAATAAGATCCAGCAGCGGGCAAAAGATCTTGGAGCAGCAGGTCGTGACGTCAACTATGGTTTTGGAATGATCCAAGCGCCTGAACTGCCTGATACGACACCTCCGACAAAGCCGGGAAATATTTCTTATAAACTATCATCTGGTGGTAAAGTAACGCTGACTTGGACAGCTTCACAAGATCATTCTCCGATCCTAGGTTACAACGTCTATAGAAATGGAGAAGAAATTAAGAACCTGTTGTATAGTTTTCAGCTAAACGATACGGTTAAACCAGGTTATTATAATTATGAAATCTCAGCTGTTGATGAAGCAGGAAACGAATCTCAAAAAAGCGCAATAAAAGTAAGAGCACATCAACTGTTCTCCGATGTGCCGACATCAAAATGGTTTAGCGAATATATTTTCGATGTAAATGCTAGAAATATAGCGGGAGGGTACCCGGACGGGAAATTCTACCCAGAAAAACCGATCCCGCGTGGGGAAGCCATCACCATGATCGGCAGAGCATTAAAGCTCGACGGCACACCACGATTAACTACTTTCCCTGATGTCACTGAAAAATACTTTGCATCGGGGTATATAGCGGTAATGGCACAAAATAACCTAGTCACGGGGTATCCTGATGGAAGCTTCAAGCCAACCAACACCATCACCCGTGCAGAAGTCGTCACACTTTTAAATCGTGCATTTACATTAAACACGCAAAGTAGAACAACAAAAAAATTCTCAGACGTAACGAGAGATCTATACGCATACGAAGCTATTCAGAAATTCGCTTCTGCATCTATTGCGACCGGATACAATGACGGCACCTTCCAGCCAAACAAACCCGTAACTCGCGCAGAAATGGCCGCATTCTTCTCCAAAACGATAAAAGAAAGCAACTAAAAAAGCTGTTCTCCTATACCAGGGAGAGCAGCTCTTTGTATTTACAAATTATTTACAATTAATATGAAACTTTTTCCAATCTTACATCGTCTTATTTTACGGCTAACTTAGTTAGTGCTCTGTAAAGGAAAGTAGAGAATTCAGCTCGAGACGTATCGTTCTGCGGCTTAAACGTATTGTCATCAAAGCCTGATGCAATGTTGTTTTCGCTTAAACGCTGGATCGAGTCATACGCCCAATATCCTTCTTTTACATCTGGAAACGAATTTTCAGTTCCTTTATCCGTAAGTACGAACGTTTTTCCGATTAATGCAGCGATCTCATCACGTGTCATTTCTTGGTTCGGTTTGAACGTTCCGTCTGGGTAACCCGTGATAATGCCCGCTTCTTTTACGGCATTGATCGCATTGACTCCCCAGAAAGAAGTAGATACATCTTTAAACTTGCTGGTTGTAGATGAAGATTTAAGACCCAGTGCATTCGCAACCATCTTAGCAGCTTCAGCTCGTGTTACCGATTTTTCTGGTTTGAACTGGCTGAATTCATATCCGCTCATTACACCTTTTTTACTTAAGTTCGTAATCGGCGTGTAAGCCCAATAGCCAGCTGAAACATCGTGATATTGTCCTTGAGGCAATACAGCAAGCTGTACTACTTTTTCTTCAGATAAATAACGGCGTGCACCTAAGTATCGAGAACCCCAGTAGTAAGGGTCATTAATAGAAGAGATCGTAATTCCTTTAGATGAAGAAGCGTGAATGAAATTTCCGCTTCCTACATATATACCTGCGTGTGATGCACCTGCTTTATATGTAGTAAAGAAAACTAGATCACCTTGTTCTAAGTCCGCTTTCTTAACTGCTGTTCCACCATTGAATTGATCTACGGTCATTCGTGGAAGTGTTACATCGTACTGCTTAAATACATATGAAGTGAAACCTGAACAATCAAATCCTGTCGATGGTGAAGTACCACCCCAAGCGTACTTAATACCTATGTACTTTTTTGCTGTTGCTACTAAGTCCTCACGTTCTCCTGCGTTAACCTGTCCTGGAAGAAGAGTGAGTACTGTCAAAAGAGATAAGATCCAAGCCCCCAACTTTTTAACCATAAAACCCTACCTTTCCCTAAAATGTGACTTATTAAACTAGTATTTAGTGAATTTTCTATTTTTTTCTACAAAAGTTAGTCTATCACAATTTGGGACTTTGGTAGGTTACAGTTATGTAACAGATATGACAAATAGGTTATTAGTTTTTGTAAAATAACAAGAAAATATTGTAATATATTTATTTTTACTTTTTTGCTAAAGATTTCTAAAAAGCTGTCGATATTACGTATGGCTGGGGGATATAACTTCCAATGTTCGACCTAAATTTACAATAAATACTATTAATTAGAATTTTTTGTATAAAAAATGATTGCAAAAAATGAAATATATTGTAAAATAGTCGTAACAAGGTAAAACCTGCCACTTGTGAGTAATGTTGGTAAAACAATAATATATTAGTAGTGTTAGATATTTTTGTTGACAGACCAATTTACCACAAATATACTATTTATTGTTATTGTTTGTATAATTTGGTATTTACTGATCTGTGGGCCCTGGGACTCATAGATTAGTTAAATCATATATTAATAGTTACATATTAAGGGAGGAAAAAACGCTATGGCGTCTAAGTCTTATCGTAAGTTTATGGCAACTGGACTATCAGCAGCAGTAGTTGCTTCAGTAGTAGCTCCAGTAGCTGGTGCAGCAGCAAGTTATACAGATGTAAAAGCAGGATCATGGTACGAAGAAGCAGTTAACTACGTAACTGAAGTAGGTTACATGCAAGGAACTGGAAAAGGTTTCGAGCCTGAATCAAAAATGACTCGTGCTCAAGCAGCTCAACTTTTCACAAACATCTTCGGTATTGAAGATAAAAACCTTAAAGAAGATTTCTCTGATGTATCAGACAAAGCTTGGTACCGCGATGCAGTAGCAGCTGTTCTTGAGCACGGTATCATGAACGGTATCGGTAATGGTAAATTCGCTCCAGAAGCTAACCTTACTCGTGGTCAATTAGCTGCAATCGTAGTTCGTGCATATGGATTTGAAGGTGCAGAAGGAAGCGAACAATCTTTCTCTGACATCAAAGGCCACATGTTTGAAGAAGAAATCTCTATCCTAGCTAGCCTTGGTCTTGTTAATGGAGTAGGTGCAGGGAAATTCGCTCCAGATGCTAACGTAACTCGTGCACAAATGGCGCAAATTATCTATAACATTGATAACCCTGGATTTGTATTCCCAGAAGTTACAGCTGTAAAAGCTGTTGACACTAAAACTGTTGAAGTGACAGTTGATGGTGCTTGGTCACAAGAAGATGTAGATGCTCTTGTTGAAGCTGGATACGAACTTACTGTAGAAGGAAAAGCTTCTCACAAAGTAGGGAAAGTAACTGTTAAAGCTGCAGACGCTTCTGCTAGCGAAGACACTACTACTCTAGTACTTAGTGAAATCTCTCCAGAGCTAGTTGCAGGAGAAGAACTTAGCATTGCAGTAGACGGTGAAAAAGTTCCTGGATCAGAGTTCAAATACGAAGCTCCAGCTACTCCAGAAGTTACATCTGTAAGTGCGATTAACGCTAAAACAATTCAAGTTAAATTTAATAAAGCAATCAAGAAATCAACTGTTGTTAATGCAGATGGGACTCTTGAAAACGGTGTTATTTCTATTACTGAACTTGGAACTGCTCCAGCAGTAAATGCTGATGCTTCTCTTGCAACTCTAAGTGAAGATGGAAAAACTCTTACAATCACAGCATCTGGAAGCTCTTACTTCAATGGTCAATATACTATTACAGTTAAAAGTGCTGTAACTGATACAACAGATAAAGCTTTAACAGCTTATTCAAGCGTATTCACTAATGTTGACACTAATCGTCCTGTTGTAAGTGGTGTAGAATACCTTAATATCAACACTGCTAAGGTAATGTTCTCCGAGCCGATCTATTCACTTGGTTCAGTAACTTTCAGTGATACTGATCTAACAGTAGGTGGAGACGTAACTTTCGTTGCCGGAAACAATTATGCTTTAGTAAGCCTAAGTGACCTTGCGGTTAATGAATCATCTACAATGACATTTACTGGAGCTACAGACTATGCAGGTAACTTGATTACACCTAACCCTGTAAGTGTTACATTAACTAAAACACAACACGAAACTGTAGCACCAACAGTAACTGAAATTACATCTACATCACTTTCAAAATTCAAAGTTAAATTCTCTGAAAAGTTAGTTTCTAATCCTGCGATTACTTTAGGATCAACTTCACTAGTATTTGATGGAGTAGGTAAAAATGCTAACTTAACAGTAGATGAAGCAGGAACAACTTACACAGTTGAGTTACTAGCTCCAACTACTGATGGCCCTAAAAATGTTACTGTTTCTAGCTTCACTGATTTGAATGGTAATGCTGGAACTACAGTTTCTAAACTTGTAAACTTTGTAGCTGATACAGTAAAACCAACACTAGTATCTTCAAAAGTTGAAAAAGTTAATGGCGTTGAGCATTTAGTATTAGAGTACAGTGAAGAAGTATCTGCTGGTGATGCAGTAACAATTAGCGGTACTTATGTAAGTAACTATGTTACTTCAAATGTATCTTTAGTAACTGAAACTGATTCTACAAACGTAGCTGCTGGAGAAGTATTAGTTACTCCAGTAACTGGTAACGCTAAAGCAGTAAAAGTTAGCCTTGCTGGAGTTGCAAAAGGGGCGTACTCTGTAAATCTTGGTCAAGGTATTGTTACTGATGGATCAAATGCATCTGATGTGAAAGCTATTACATTCACTAGAGGTGACGATACAGTTTCTAACATCAAACCTCTTATTGTGAAGGATGATGATAGAGATACTACTGCTAATGAATCAGGAGAAAATGGAATCATTGTTGTAGATAACAACACAATTGAAATTGACTTCAATACTAAATTAGACGGTGCTTCAGCAACAAACCCAGCTAACTACCGTATTGAGGGTGCAACAGTTGAGAGCGTTGTACTTACAAAGAACACTACAAATGCTGCAACAGTAAAAATTAAGCTTGCAAACAACTCTGTAATTACTGATGGTGTAAGAAACGTAACAGTTTCTGGAGTTAAGAGCGAAGATGGAACAGCAATGGATGCATACTACACTCAAGAAACATTAGTTGAAAACGTTGCTCCTGTTCTTCAATCTGCAAGCTTAACAGCTAATAACACTATCACACTTACATTTAGTGAAGGTCTTGATGCTGCAACAGTTGTTGAAGATACAGATGGTGCAGGTCCATTAGTAAATGTTGCTGACTTTAAAGTATTAGTAGATGGTGTAGATGTTACAACATTCACTACTTCTGCAATTGCAGTAACAGAAGCTGCTGGAGGAACTGCAAATGTTATCACATTAACATTTGATCGTCCATTGACTTCAGCTGAATATGCTAAAGCAATCACTATTGCTCCAACTACTGGATTTGATATTAAAGATGCAAAAGGTAATGCACACGCATTATTTACTTCAGTAAACGTAACAAAATAATTATTAATTCACACCCAAAAAGAGTCCGAGCAATTGGGCTCTTTTTATCAATTTTCTACATCAGTCTTTGAGACTTTTGTAAATATGGGATGCCATTCGCATTCCTCCCATTTTGAGAGGTGCTTGTTAATTCAAGTACCTCTCTTTTGTTTTTAGCAAAGCTTCTTTTTATGCAAGATATTAGTTCTTGTATTTCATGGTAAAATATATGTAAAACGAAATGAGTGAAAGTAATAATGAGTTAAGGGCTATATTTAGCTGACATAGAAACCTTTGATGATTTAATTGATTGGTTAGAAGATCACATTAAGGAGAGTATTTCTTTTTTTAATGCTGAATTGTCACCAAAGGATCTGCGTAAGGTCTTAAAAAGTATTATAGATAGCAAATTAAAAGAAGAAATTAAAACATATGGATGGAATGGTGAGGAAGAGATCCCGGATTTAGTAGCAACCAATCTGTTCCATGAGGTTTTTGCTGCTTATAATAAACATCTCTATGTGTATTGGTATAGAAAGAATTATGAGGAGCTTGAAGAAGATAGCCCGTTTCATTATGAAAACAGTAATGAGGCTTTCAAGGCTTCACAGACATTAACTTTAATCTCGTGAAACCCTTCAATATTTTTGTGTATCACATTGTTCGACAATAACTTGATCATACCCAGAGTAATACAGCTCCAATTTCTATACTGAATGTATATTATTGGTATTATAATAGAGTTAAGGGAATACACACTTATTTAGGATGGAAGCAAAAACGATCATATAATAAGGGGATGAACAAATGAATATTGGAAAGAAGAAATCACAGATTGTTTCTTTGTTCTTTAGTCTAACCTTAGTAATAACACTTATCTTTCCAAACTTAGCAAACGCAGAGTCCACTACCAAACAAGTAACCTACCTAGCTCTCGGTGACTCCCTAGCAGCCGGCCAAAATCCCTACATGAGACTGGGTAAAGGGTACACGGATATGCTGGCAGAAGATCTGAAAAAGATTGGCTTCCTAAACTCTTTTTCCAAGCTTTACGCAATTTCAGGCTATACCTCTCAAAGAGTGCTTGAAGATATTTTAAATGACGTGAAAAAAGGCACCGGTGATACGATTGGAATCAGAGGCAACATTGCAAAAGCTGACGTAATCACCTTAGATGCCGGAGCAAACGACCTGCTCCGAAAAATGAAGCGAACAGACGAAGGGTTATCCATTGACCCCGATGTTCTTGCACAAGTTTTAACACAAGTTGAATCCAACATAGAATACATCCTAGAAGAAATCCACACTCTAAATCCGGAAGCGAAGGTATATGTGATGGGGTATTACAATGCCTATCCATACTTACCGACTGAACAGCAAGAACAGTTTCTTCCTATATTAAATCAGTTAAATACGGCGATCCAGGATGCTGCTAACAGAGAAGCCACCGTTTATGTACCCACAAAAGACTCGATTGCGGTTAACCCAAAAGCTTATCTGCCTAATTCAAAAGACATCCACCCCGGCTTAAGTGGATATAAGACGATCACCGCTGAATTTTGGAAAGTGGTTTATCCTGATGTAACGAACAACTACAAAAATTCTATTTTTGTAAACGGAATCTATCAAACTTTTGAACAGGATCCAGTCATTATCAAGGGTAGAACGCTTGTTCATGTGCGTGGTGTGTTCGACGATTTAGGGGCTGAGGTGAGTTGGGACAATAAAACGAGGTCCGTCATTATTAAAAAAGGAAATGACGTTATTAAGTTAATGGTAGATTCGAATAAAGTATATAAAAACGGGAAGCTGTTACAGATTGATGTTTCAGCCAAAATCATTAATGACCGAACGATGATTCCGCTTCGTTTTATTTCAGAATCCTTTGGTGCCACCGTTGAGTGGGAGCCCGTAACAAGGAATGCATTTATCGCGAATTAATTTAAAACCGGCCGCTTTTCTCCTAGAGGAAAGCGGTTTTTTATGTGGATTAGTAGACAACTTCTGACTATTTAAACAATTAAATAAAGGTCGATATAAAAATGAATATTTAATAAAGGGGGATTTTATTGAAAAAGTTTACTGCATTTCTTCTAGCTTTTCTTTTGTTCATTGGACTAATGCCGGCCAATGCGGATGCTGCAAGTAAAATTAAGGTGCAAGTTCACGGCAGCTTGTTGACGTTTGATGTTCAGCCGTATATGGAAAACAATCGTGTGTTGGTTCCGCTGCGTGGTGTTTTTGAAAAGCTGGGCGGAGAGGTTATCTGGGATAACAAAGCTCAGGCTGTAACGGTTAAACACTCAGGTGGAACGGTATATTTAAAGTTGAACTCGAAAAATGTTCAGATCAACGGAGTACAAAAGACGATTGATGTGCCAGCTAAACTGAAGAATGGGCGTACATTTGTTCCGCTTCGTTTTGTAGGGGAAGCGATGGGGGCTGCTGTCGATTGGTCTGCCAATTATCAAACCGTTTATATTTTTTCAGGTGAACTAACAAGTTTTCTAAAGCCTTTTACAAAAGGAATGACAAAGGCTGATATCGAGAAATTGGTATCTGTTAACAAATATTTTGATCTCGGGAATGGAGAAGTCATTGCCTATGCCCCTGTTAAATTATACGGACATGATGCAACGGCTGAGTTTGATATTTTGAAAAAGGGTTTAATGACGGTTACTGTTTCATTCCTAGTAGATGGTGAAGTTGAAGCAATCGGTAAAAAGTATAGTGATAAAGTGAAAGTGGAGTACGGAGACTACACAAAAAATAGATTCCAATTCTATGATTATAGTTCTGCATGGGAGCAATATCTGTCTCCGATCAATAATCTTTTTTATGTGAATGCCAACCAACGATCGAATGGAAAAGTTGAAGTAAAGATTGAAAAGATTATGCCGGATATCAAAACGACGATAACCATTAATTAAAATAACCCCCTAAGCGTAATGCTGAGGGGGCTTACTTTTGAATTTTTACTTATTCAATAATGTAAATTCCTTGTGTTTCCTGATCCCAGACGACTTCCGTATCAAAAGATTCTCCAATAAAGCGAACAGGTACCATCGTACGTCCGTTTTTAATGATGGCTGCCTGGTCCAAATTCACGGATGTACCGTTTTTCTTAGCCGTTTTTGCACCGATTTTTAAAGTGATGGTGACATCGTCTTTTGTTGCTGTTACAGTTTGAGTCTTGTTGTCCCACTCAATTTCAGCGCCAAGTGCTTCAAAGATCGCACGAAGCGGTACGACGGTTCTGCCCGCAATAATAATTGGTTCCTGGTCGAACTCAACTTCAACATCCTCGACATACACTTTTGTTTTCTTTTCTTTTTTGATCTCTTCCGGTTTTGCTGTTTCGATGCGAGTTAACTGCTCTTCGGCTTGTGTTTTTAGTGAAGCGACGCGTTCGTTTAATGCAGTGATCGCTTCTGCATTGTTTACTTTGCTTTCTAAGTTGGAGATCTGTTTCTCAACAGCACTTAATTGATTAATAGAAGAAATGAGTTTCCCACGAACGCCATTGGCACTTTCGAATTTTTCTTCTTCATCCAATTCTTCTTCTTCGTCCTCGTCCGCATCTTCTTCAGACTGCTCTTCGTTATCAGAATCTACTTCTTCGGATTCTTCTGCTGGTTCTTCATCTGATTCGGATTCTGTGTTTTGTGCAGAAACTTCTTCAGTTGCAGGCGTTTCTTGCTCTACCGGTTCTTCTGTTGCTGGATCTTCTTCAACAGGAGGTTCTTCACCTTCAGCAGGTGGTTCTTCTTCATTCGAAGGGTCCTCTTCAGTAGGAGTAGTTTGTCCACCTAGAATGCTGTCAAGCTTGGCAGTTGCTTCTGTTATACGTTCTTCGATGTCATCTAGACGTTCGCCAATCCGTTCCAGCTGTATTTCAGCACCTTTATTTACTTTATTCTTATCTTTGTCTTTACCTTTTCCGTTCCCGTCATCTTCCTCATCATCTTCATCATCTTCTTCGGGCTCTTCACTTTCGTCCTCGTTGTTATCATCATCGTTGTGTCCTTTGCCCTTTCCGTTATCCTTCTGGGCAACAAAATCTTTCATGCCTTCAGCAGCCGAATATGTTGGCGTGGCCAAGACAACCGTGGCAGCCAAAAAGCTAAAAGTGAGCTTTTTGTACCAAATTTTCTTCTTTTTCATTCCCTTTCCTCCTTGAAAATAAGTTTACTAGGGTAATGGCAGCTGGCTGGCATCGATGAACGCATCCAATCATTAGCCCCTATAGCTTTGTGGCACTGGATTTCTCCAGTTGTACCCTCTTTTTATATCGGTTTAAGAGTGGATTTTGTGTAATAGGTTGGTAGAAATTTTGTCGAGAATTGTAGACTCGCGAGTATATTGTAATCCTCGTGAGATTATGATGAAAATCCGTGAGATTAAGTATGATTCTCGTGAGAATAACTGCAATTCCTGTGAGATTATGGGTTCGAGGCTGTTTGATGGCCAGCATTTTACCATACACCCCTATAGCTTTGTGACACTGGATTTCTTCAGTTGTACCACTTAAGTCTTAACCGCGAAATACCGATAACTAGTTAAACGGGTGAAAATTATACCTTTTTATTGGTAAAAAAGTCCGTTTTGTTAGGATAATCGTTAAACGTTTGTATAAAGGTTTGGAATTAAAATGATAGTAATATATTTTTGTAAAATTTTGTAAAATAGTTTCATTATTTGCTATACTAGTTTACGAGGGGTACCAAAAATTTCTAATTAGAGGGGTTGAAGGTATGAACAAATGGCATAAAACGCTGGCGTCACTGGGGCTGTCAGTAACCATGATAGGCTCAAGCTTTGCGCCTGTTTTTGCCGAGTCGGATAACTACTCCGTGAAAAAGAGTTCTATTCCGGTCTCAGAACTATTTAAACCAGGAAATCGTGTAAAGGAAAATCCGTACAATCTGGCTAAGAAACAAGATCAGCTTAGCAAAACGACATTACTCGTAAAGTACAACAAAACGCTGACAACGGGTGAGCACAAAAAGGCTGGTGCGACTCTTCAGCGAAGAATGACATCTCTTAAGTACGATGTTGTAAAGATCAACAGCGGCAAGAAGTTGGAAGATGTCATGAAGAATTACAGCAAGCTGGGGAAAGTTGATATCGTATCTCCATCTGCAAATCTTGTGAAACTGGGTACAACTGATCCAAAAGTAAGTGAGTCCTACCATTTGTCACTATTAAATGTGGACAAGGCTCAGACAATAGCAGGTAAAAACAAAGTACGTGTTGCGGTGATCGATACGGGGATCGATTCAAAGCATCCGGAACTAAAGAACAAACTATTGCCGTCCTATAATGCAGTTAACCCAATGAACCAAGGTGTTCCTGATTTTCATGGTACGCATGTTGCGGGTATCATTGCATCAGAAAAAGGGAACGGAGTAGGCGGTTACGGGGTTAATCCGAACGTGGAGATCCTGCCAATCGATGTATTTGACCGTGGATGGGGAGCTTCCGATTATGTAATTGCAGATGCCATCATGTATGCCGTTGAGAAAAACGCGAAAGTCATCAACATGAGCCTTGGAAGCATCTTCCCGTCGCCACTTATTCAGGATGCGGTAGCGAAGGCGATCGCAGCTGACGTGACCATTGTTGCCGCAGCAGGTAACGAAGGGATGAACCTGAACAGCTATCCGGCTGCCTTTGAAGGGGTGATCTCTGTTGGTTCAACAAACAAAGACAATCTATTATCCAGCTACTCTACATACGGACCATCTGTCGATGTGGTAGCACCAGGTGAAGATGTATACGCACCGCTTTATGATTATGAGAAGAAATCGACTTTCTATAAGCTGAGCGGAACGTCCATGTCCTCTCCAGTCGTTGCTGGTGTGGCGTCACTTTTATTATCCAAAAATCCGAACCTAAAGCCGAAGCAGATCGAATACATCCTGGAGCATTCAACGAAAGATCTTGGACCAGCAGGCTACGATACTAAGTATGCGAACGGTCTCGTTGATCCGGTAAAAGCTTTAAGCTTTGACGTTTCCAAGATTCCGAGTTCTGTTTATGTACCAAAGAGTAAAGCAAGCCTTTTAAAAGCGGCTGAAAAAGTCGACCTATCCAAGAAATTGGTAAAAGAAGGCACGATCAAAAAGGCATACGAGGAACAGTTCATCCAGTTCCCAGTGAAGAAGGGTGAATATATCCAAACGGTTCTAGGAGGATCAGCGGATTACGACTACAAGTTTACGTATTATCTGGCAGGTAAAGGGATTAAACCTCTGCAAAAAGACGTGAACAAAACGCTTGAAGGCAAGTCGGAAGGACATTTATATGAAGTGCCTGAAGACGGATCGCTTGTAATCGGCGTAAGTGACGTCAATGGAAACTACAATGCGGATGGCAAATCGGCATACAAACTTTCTGTTGAAAAGTTTGATCGTTTACTAGAAGACACGAATACACGTGAAAATCCGGTAGCGGTCGAAGCATTCCCGTTTGTTTCTGAAGGGGAAGGAGACTGGACGTTCACTGGTCATGACGGAGATTCTGATTTCTATTCATTTAAAACAGAAGAACCTCAAATCGTAAAAGTTGAGCTTGGCGGGGTTGCTGGAATCGACTCTACCATCAGCTTGAAGATGATCGAGCCATGGCCGGAAGACATGCCAGAAGATATCCCTGCAGAAGAAATGCCTCCGATGGAGCATGAGATGGATATCGTGAACCAGAAGCCGACCGGTGAAGGCGAAGTTCTGACGTTTGAAGCAATGCCTGGCATGGAGTATGTTGTCGAGGTAGATAACCACACACCAGGTTTCTTCTTCCCAATGAGCTTGCTGGAAGATGGATCTGCTCAACGCGAGTATCCTTATTCTCATGTACCTTATTCGCTTTCGATCGATGCAAAGTCTGTCTCTGAAGATGAAGACGGCTTCCCGATGGGTGAACATCTCGAGGAGGAGTACATGGAAGGCGACATGGATGTTGAAGAGTACGTCGCTAAGCGTAATGATTACAAAAAGAACCACCACGATTCAATGTATGGTGAAGACGACTGGATGGAAGAAGAAAAGGCAATGCTTGAGCGTATCCGTGAAGCTGCTCTTGAGTATGATCCTGAAGCAGGTGCAGAAGGATACTTCCAATACAGCGGCGACGAAGATTTCTACAAGCTTAACGTCGAAGAAAGTGCCATCTTAGAATTTGACTTAAGTGCTTCAGAAGCCGTTCCGGCGATGGAAATTATGAAGATCATGGAGTTCGAAGGCGGGTATACAACGCTTGTACCTGTTGCAACGAACATTACTTGGGGATTCTTCGACATCGAGACGAAAGATAAATTTGTCGCAGGTCTTCAGTCTGGCGAAGAATATTTTATCCGTGTGATGCACCCGAACTATCAGCCGAGCTTTGACAAGTACAGCTTTACTTCAAAAGTTTTGGTTGAAAATCCGGAAGATAAGCACGAGCCAAACAACGATATCGAAAACACACCTGTAAAAGACATGCCTGCTGAGACGGTTCGCGGTAACTACGCGATGAACGCCGACTATGACGCGTATTATGTAAAAGCAAAAACAAACGGACTCTACGGCGTTCACTATAAGCCGATCGCTCCTTCCAAACAGATGCAGGAAAAATATTCGAAAGATCTATTGAAGCCGATCGATGGATTAGTCGCTGTTCTGGAAGACACGAACGGCAACCGAATCCTCGATCCAGAAGAATACGGCTCTGCACGCGTGTATGACAAAGGCTGGGACAACGAGCCTGAGCAAGGTTCCTTCCAGGCGAAAGCAGGAAAAGGCTATTTCGTAATCGCTGACCAATGGATATGGGATTTCCCAAGTCCGAACTTGAACGAGTATGAACTAACAGTAAAACCGGTCAACACGAAGGACGAAGATGCGGGTTCCGTTGTGAAAAACAACGTTCCATCCAAGCCGATCGCACTGAAACGCAACTCCACGAAAGAGTGGGAGAGTAAAGGATATCTGAACGCTGGTGTAGCAAACGGAGACACTGACTGGTATACGTTTAGCTTTGATAAATCGCACACTGGCCAGATCACGTTTAGCAATGAAATGATCGACGGTGTCATCAGCCTTTACGACAGCAAAGGTAAGCTTGTCGCAACATCTGACACGTATGCACTCGGTGATGCAGAAGTCTTAAACTACAACATCAAGGGCGGAAAATATTACATCAAAGTAACCGATGGCTTCGGCAGAGCAACATTAACGCCATATTCATTAAAAATGAAAATTGATTAATCATTTTGTAAGGGCAGCTCCTGTTTCGGGGCTGTCTTTTTATTTGGAGTCCAATAGCGGCAATAAGTTGTAGCAGCGGGATTTTGTAGATCCTTTATACGGCAGGTTAAGTGCTTTAAGCAAGTGGGTCGTGATGCTTCTGGAGGGAAGGTATAAGAAGTCTTTGCATTCCTGGTTTGTGATCGTTGGCGAAAACAGTAGTGCATAATCGATGAGTGCTTCCACATGAGCTGTTTTTGTTTTATGCTCACAATTGGCGCACCACCAATTTGCTCTTGTGTATTGCATGATAGAAAGTTGATCACATTTTGGGCAAAACACACCCTTTGTCAATTCATTTTTATTTATTTGGAATAGCTCGCAAACATCCGGATCATATACGTCATGTAATTTAAACAACAGTTTAATGAACTTCCTCATTTCCTTATTCTGCAGTACCGCATCCTGATAGTTTTGCTGATATTCAGCGAACTTGTACTGCAGCTGGGGGCTCTTGATCACTCTTTCAAACGCCTCTTTATAAGTAGGTGAAAATTCAACAAAGGTAGATGAATTAGTTACAACGACCAGCCTTTCTATTGGAATGGCAGGAAATTCATATTGCTCCATAATTTTCGCCAAATGATAGCTTTGCCGTTTCACCTGTTCAATGGGGTCCTCAAAGCACTCCCTTTTTCCTTCAAGTATCCGAATCATCTGTTTCACCTTATCATCGAAATAAAGGTGCCCTGCATGACTTTTTATCTCAAGTATGAGTAAAAAATGAGGCGTAACGAGGAGAAGATCCATCTGAAAGTAGTAATCATCATGCAAAATTCGGATTCCTGGAATAAAGTGCAACCCTTTCTTAGGTAAATAGCGGTAAAAAAATTTCAAGGATTTCTCTCCGTTAAATCCAGCCTTATATCTGCGGTGGCTTTCCGTGATTTGAAGTCTTTTAGGATGAGTGGTTGAACTTCTCTTCAATAATACCTCCAATTTTTTAATAATGATCGGTGACTTTAGTTCGATTTTACTCAAATTCCTTCACCTTTCCTTTTTATAAAAGTGGTTGCCCCCAGTTTGGCGCATATTTTCGCTATAGGCAAAAGGTGGAATACCCGATTATGGCCACTGAAAGCCATAATCTCACGGATTTCTCTGATAATCTCACGAGAATTCGGTAAGCGTCAATTAAATGACACCTTCTTTCTGGATGTTCTTTCATGTGATAATCAAGTCATCTTTTATTCCAGAAGGGGGATATCATATGGATACATCAACTCGATTTTCTACATTTGGGACAGATG
>NZ_JAMBOD010000007.1 GCF_023715445.1 Fictibacillus nanhaiensis | reverse complement strand
ATCTGTCCCAAATGTAGAAAATCGAGTTGATGTATCCATATGATATCCCCCTTCTGGAATAAAAGATGACTTGATTATCACATGAAAGAACATCCAGAAAGAAGGTGTCATTTAATTGACGCTTACATTGATTTTTTTCCAACGTTAATTGAATTAATCCCACGTTATTTGAAAAATAACCACGAGTCGACACGCTACGACAAAAAACACTACCTGGATACCCCTTAAAAAACAAAAAAGCCCTCACCCCCAAGATTATTCATCTTGAGGACGAGAGCTTATCAGCATTCGCGGTACCACCTCAGTTTGTTAACATGTCGCCATGCTAACCTCTTCAGGTACAGCAATAAAACAATCAAATGCGTATACCCTATCTCTGTAACGGGAGATCCCGTTGTAGTATCAGCAAGGAGTTCCTCGCATCCGTACAAAGCTCTGAGGCTTTTTTCATTAAGACGATTATTGCTCTTTCTCACCAATCAAGAGCTCTCTGGGAATAATACAGCTTAATTACTCGTTCTCTTCATAGCCAATTATTGATAAATTTTTATTAGTATACGCAGTTTTATGATAGTTGTCAAAGTCTTTTTACAACAGATTGTTCTATGGTTGCTTTCCACCCTTTAGGAACTTTGAATTCGGCTAATTCATTAACAATAGTGTTAACCGCTAAATCCATCTCTTCACTTGTATCCACTTCGACATCGTATATCTCGCCTTGCTGATGCACATAGTTCAGCTGTGATTCAGCTTGTCCTATCGTCCTGTCCCCTCTTTCTTTCTCTCTTTGTTCAAGCACAGAACGTGGACAATGAACCCCTACAAAAAATATTGGATAGTCACTCAGTGTTTCATAACAATCCTTTGTTGTATCTTCATTATGTAAAATTTGATCGACGACAAGATTAACGCCTTTATCAGAAAACATCGCTATGCTGCGATGAAAAAAATGCTCTGTAGGAATGGGAATTAGATGACCACCTTCCCGGTTCTCCATCTTTTCAATTATGGTATCAAAATCATCTATACTTAAGTGAAAATAATCAGGCATATTTTTTACAAGCTCTTTGGATAACGTCGATTTACCAGAACTCGATACGCCATTTAATAAAATAATTTTCCCTTTGTTCATCATTTCACCTAACATTTCTATTAATCTTTAAAATCAAATCATCAAATCTATGATATCATAATAATGTAAATTTTTTCTAAAAGGAGGCGTTTTTTTTTGAACACTACTTCCAAGAAAATGACACTTACAGAAGAAATAATAATACTATCACCTGTAGATCTTGTATGGCACGCATGGACTCTTTCCGAACGGGTTTCGAAATGGTTTGCACCTGAAGCTAACATTGAAGCAAAAATAGGTGGAGCTTACGAACTGTATTTTGTTCCTGAGAATAAATCTGGAATGAATACAAAAGGCTGCAAAATTACAGAACTGGTTATAAATGAAGTTCTACAGTTCACTTGGAAAGGGCCAGATCCCTTTGAAGAAGTTATGAATAAAAATGATCTAACGGTTGTTACAGTACAATTCATTTCACTTGCCAATAATGAAACAAAAGTCGTTATTGAGCACACTGGATTTAATGAGGATTGGGCTGAAGCATACAAATGGCACCAAATGGCCTGGCAGGGAGTTCTTCAAAGTTTAAAATCTCACTTGAAACCGGCGAAGGCGAATTATGTTGCCAGCCATAATTTCACTTTTATACAACTACCCCAGGGACCTGAGGTAGTTTTCTATTTTTCAGATATATTTCTAAAATGTTCATTTAATTTTTTTATCTCTTTCGTTTGCTTTAAAATGTTACTGTTCAATTTTCTAATCGCATCATAGATCGCAAACAAACCTGTGGAGATTAATATTAGCATTAAAAATATCATTGATTTACCTGCTTTCTGTAAGAATTCATCGGTTCCCCAGACACAATATGCCAGTGAAGGTGTTTAGAATCTTGATAATCACCGATGTTTGTAATGACTTTACAGGCTCCATTTTCTTGCGTACCCATAGGGGCTACCTCTCTAATGACACCTAACAATTCAAGCAGTAAGTCATTATCTCTTTCTTCAATTGCAATGAAAGATGGTATGTGCTTTTTCGGTATGGCTACAATATGTACCGGATAAAATGGACGCGTATGATAATAGGCTAAAACATTTTCTGTTTCCATCACTTTTTTTACAGGTGTCTTTCCGCTTAATACTTCATCACAATAAAAATCAACTGTCAAAGACATTCACCTTCTTCTTTTATTCTCTACTATTATATTTTTCAGGCAGCAGCTCCATCACATTACACTTCACGATCTGACCTTGATACGACAAGATAACCATTGTATCCTTACCATAGTCACTGATGAGTTCGCGGCACATTCCGCACGGTGCAACAACCCAGCACTTTTCTATATCCTCATGTGGATGTGGATGGGCTACAGCCACGATCGTGTCAAAATCGTTGTCACCTTCAGAGATAGATTTGCCTAAAGCTACCGCTTCGCCGCAAACCGCAATTCTGCCTACGTTTGCTTCCAGGTGAACACCAGCATGAATTCTTCCTGATTTAGTACGAACAGCAGCTCCTATGTGATGTTTTCCGTATATGTAATTCTTCTCGATCACTTGCTCAGCTGCCCGGATAAGTTCATGATCTTGTTCTTCTAACCCTACTACTTTTAACAATGTTATCTCTCCTGTCTTTCAAATAAATAGGTGAGCTTACCGCCCACCTATTTCAAATTTTTGTAAAATTATGTGATGAACGCTGTTTTTTATGTGATAAGGTCATCTTTTTATGTGATGCAGTTAAGAAATTATGTGATGAACTCGAAAAATTATGTGATATTAAGAGTCATAATGGAATTCGTCTCTCAACAGCCCCATCACAATTGTGTCATAGTACTTTCCATCGATAAAAGCGTCGTTTCTTAGGCGTCCTTCAACGACAAAACCGCATTTTTCATAAGCACGGATTGCGCGTGTGTTTCCGCTCCACGTATCAAGCTGAACCCGTTTCAGGTTCATCGTCTTAAACAGGTAGTTAATCAATGCTTTTAGAGCATCCGTTCCATATCCTTTGCCCCACAATTCTTTTTCTCCGATTCCAAGACCTACCACGCACCGCCGCGCTACAATATCGAGACTCCGATAACCGATCGAACCGATATGCCGGGCATCTTCACCAAGCGTATAAATTGAGAACTCTCCTACCTCTCGCTTATCAATGGTTCGAATATCTTTTTCATAGCTAGCTTCAATCTGTTCAAGTGGCGTATGACTATATCGAAATAAACCCGAACCTGCATCTAAGCGAGCCGTTTCTTCATTGTTCCGCCAATGGTACGTCCGCTTATGGTCTTCTAGTGAAACCGGTCTCAATTCTACTTTTTTCCCTGTAATCATAGGTGCGATCCCTTCTTTCGGTTAGTATTCTACTAAGCTGCTCAGTATGGATACCATTTTTTACGAATACCATTAGCACCACCCCTCTCATAAACTATCAATTATTTAAGGTCTAAAGATTGGATCGTTTTTGTGAAGCGGAAGGTGTGAGACTCCTGCGGGATTAGTGGAGCATCCTGGAACAGAAATCAACCACTCCTAATAGAATTACAATTCACAAAAACTATTTTAAAAACGACCGGATCTTCGGAAAAATCTTAACCGCCGTATTGTAAAAAACATCCTCGTGATGCTCTTCCGGTATAATCTCTTTTACAAAATCAATGTACGGCTGGATCGGCACGAGCGGCCAGTCTGTTCCAAACAAGAACTTCTCATAGTTATCCGTAAAAGTCAGGGCATGCTTCAGATGGTTAAAGAAACGCGGCGAATCTTTATATCTAGTAATATCCTCTCTCGTTCCTACTACAAGGCCGGAGAGATCCGCATACATATTGCGATTCTTGTAAACAACTTCAGCTCCGTCCAGTGTCCACGGATCACCGAAATGAGCCATCATAAAGTTCACATCGCGATGCATCACCGCTACTTCATCTAGTGTTAACGGATGAGAATACTTCAGCAGGCCCCGCTCCGAATACGTATCCCCTGTGTGGAAAACGACCGGTAAACCGTATTTCGCGGCAAGCTTATACACCGGCTGATACACTTCGTCATACGCATAATACGGATAGTAGCCAAGATAGATTTTCAGTCCAACCACTTCGGGTTTTTGCACCGTTTCTTCGAGTTCCATCCGTTCCTTTTCGCCTAAGTGATAAGGATTGATCCCTGCGCAATACACCACATTTTCAGGAATTTTCTCATCCAGATCGATTCCCATCGGTGTTGCAGCTAAGGGGTCAGGAAACCCCTCAACCTCCTTCTCGGTAAGCCCCATCGCGATACCGAGCACAACTCCCGCTTTCTCGTACTCTTTTATGATTCCGTCATAGGAATAGTCCAGTTTGGACAGATCTTTGGCTGTATATTTAAAGCTTTCAATGTTTGAATAATGCATATGCGCGTCGATGATTTTCATGGACTCTCTCCCTTTTGAAAAAACTCTTTAGCTAAATCGGATTTTCTTTAAATCTTCTAAAGCTGCATCTGGAATCACCTTGCTGTTGAACAGATAGAAAACAGGCGACGTAAAGTGCTTAGCACCATGCTCCAGGTTAAGTTTTTCTGCATAACCGAGTTCGATCACTTCTTTATTAATGTAAGAATCCACAAATGTTGCGTTTTTGTTGGAAACAATTTGAAGCAGATTCTCATGGTCGTCAGAACCAAAAACGACACTTCGGTCAACTGCCATCTCTTGCTCGCCTTTTCCTCCATAAACCATCGCCCACTCGCCCGTTTCAGCCTGGAAGCTAGCCCAGTTCTTCGTAAGTTCTGGTCCTGGATTCAAGAAGCATCCCGTATAGAAATTTTTAGCATGCAAATAGCTTCCCATAGATTGAACGATTTCTGTTGTATGGCAAAGAACCGGTACACCAGGAAGCATCAAGAAATACTTGTGGATTTCAATTCCTTTGAACGTTTCATGCTTTTCGTATTTTGTTGAAACCTTCAAGCCCTTCCACAGGTTTCCTTTGCTGTCCTCTTTTTCTGTAAACTCCACAGTACTTTCCTCTTTTAATAGAGAATTTAGACTCGTTCCTTCAACAAGACCTGCGATCCCGCCAAACCAGGGATTCCACCACGATTTAGGGGCTGGTTTTGGAAATGGTGAATCCATCCACTCCTGATCTTTGTATTGGAGAGAGAACAGACTCGGTGCAAATTGTCCGGCTGCTGAGATTTTGATTTCTCCGTTATCTGCCGATAGAACCTCTAAATCATCCTTAATGCTTTTCTCGAACTGTACGGGCATTTCCTTCATGACAAAAGCCGCACTTTGGCGCGTAATATCAATGGAATCCAAGTTCAATTTTGATGTTAATACATGAACCGTCTCCTCTTTCGATAATTGAATATCAAAGGACGCATCTGTTACTTCTTGGTCTGAAGCAAACAAATGGCTCTGCAGAATTTCATCATCCACCTTGATTTCAATCATTCCGTTAAAAAACGCAGATTTAAAATCTTTAACTGTTGCATTTAGTTCCTTTCCGTTCACAAAAGGATTGCCTTCATTAACAGAGAAGGTCATGTGGTTCGTTAAGCTTGGTTTATCATTTTTTTGCACAGCATAAGTCCTGAAAGACTGCCAGTCATGAAAAGCCCCAATAGAAAGCGTGACTGGATTTGTCTGTACAGATTGATGAGCGCCCAGTTTTCCAAAATTCTGTTCAAAGTACATAAACCAAGATGCAAAATGGATTTTGTCTTCTTGTGACCAAGCGATGCCACGCGGGTTGTTCTGCCCTCTTAAAAAGATCCAGTTCTCTGATAAGTTGCTGCTTTTCCAGTAGTCAAGGAATGAACCCATCGAGTCGTTGAGTTCCAGATACTCTCCCTCATAAGGCAGAACAGCACGCTCTAAAAGACGGCTAAAAATCGGGCTGTTCAGCCATACCTCCTCTGTTGATTCTATATCGTTCGTGTTTGTAATCTCATAATGCTGCTCAACCAAACCTTCACTGTACAGTTTCACAATAGTGGTTAGTTGAATACCAGGGAACGCATTCGACAGATAGGTTGCTCTAAGTCCCGCATAGCCTTCTTCTAATATAGGATCCACACGCTCTGGACGAATACGTGACAGTTCTTCAGAAAAGGGTTTTCCAAGCTTAGGTACCATGAAAGCTATTTTAAAATCATGGCTGCCTTTTCCCGGAGTAATCCAGTTATTGAACTTATCAATTTTAAGGTGGTACTGTCCATTGTATACATGATAAAATGCATCACATTCCCCGGTGAATTTTGATCCTATTCCTTTAAATGCTGTACCTGCTTTTTTCGAAAAGATGACTGAGCTTCCATCTTTCTTAGTGGCTGTAATCTTAATGTCTGTGGAATAGAACCCATGCTTTTCTAATGTGAAATTCACAGGTATTGACTGTTTTGCGTTTGACGCTAGCGTTACACAGACTGCTCGATTTTCCATTTGAATAAGTTCTGATTCAGCCAGTTCAAAGGTAAACACAGCTTCTTCATTAAAATTGTTTTCGAGGTCGAGATAAAACATTGATGAATTACCGATAAACGTTAGCGCGTCAGAGGATTTACAGCTTAAGTTCAGTGGAAACTTTGGCCTTATCCCAACTTTAAACAGAGCCTTTTTTCCATTGATGGTTAGCATCGAACTCACTGCTGGATGTGTGCGCCAGACACTTTGCTCTTCTTCGATTGGATTCACTATAAAAGGTACTTCGATCGTTTCTTCCTTTTGAACCGTTGTTTCCTTCGAGACATGAAACTCGATATTTTTATCGTTCACACCTTCAATAGCCACTGTTAATGGTTTGCCGGACTTGTTGATGATGCAGTATTTCACTTGATAGTCAGAACCAAATACAAGGTTAAAATTTTCAACTGTTGCCGAAATCAGATAATCGTCCGTTTCAATCAAACGAAGTCCTCTCCCGAAACGTTCAAATTCCATCCTTAACTTCTCATGGTTCTCGCTTTCCCATGAGTACTCATAATAGTGGAACTCATTATCTTTATTACCGTCAGGCACAACCTCAATTTTCCTTGTGCTGTTCTCGTACCAGTTCACATTATGAAAGAAACCGGCAATGGCCTCCGTTTGCATAACGGTTGGCATAAAGTTCATAAGGTGTGTTGTATCATCACGATCTTCCCAAAAGAATCCGCATTTTTTATAGAGAGGCACTGCTTTCGTATTACCCGGCCAAGTATAGAGATCCAGACGTGGCCACTTCATCTCAACCGCTCTCTCGAGTGCTTTAAGAACGAGCGTCTTCCCAATCTTTTTGCCATGATAATCTCCTCTTACATTTAAAAGAGGGATATAAAGAGCACCTTCATCTTCACGGTACTCCCCAAGGCTGCAATAACCGACGACTTTTTCGCCATCTAGCGCCAGATATAAATGGAGGTTTGTTGAGTTCGCTTCCTGTTTTAAGACTTGTTCTTCCGTCCTAATCGTGTTGTTGCCGCCCCAGCCGTCTCGACTGTTATTCCACATCTCAGCGACTGCACCAGCATAACTCGGGTCATATTCTACAATTGTGATTTGATCGGTTACTTGTTGTTTGTTTAGTACTTCCATTCCTGTTGCCTCCAGTCATTTTGAATATCTTAGTTCGAGTGATTCCACCTTGTCTTACGCGATTTTCTGAACTGTATCATCTTCAACACTCCTTATATAATTAAAAAAGGCCATCAAAAATGCTGATGACCTTTTGCATAAACCAAAAAAATGCACAAAAAGACCCCAGAATGCATACACATCCTGAGGCTCCGGTTTACATATCTAAAAGTTTAAACGGATTCCATAAAGAAGGTTGTGTATTGGACAATATTTTGTTGTTTTGATTGTTTTAAAATGTAACTTTATCATGTCCAACGCCTCCTTTACTTGAAATATTTTCCTTACCTACAACATTGTAAAACATATGGATATAAAAGTAAATATAATTTTCAGAAAAATTTATTATTTTTTTCCATGGATGAATGAAACGAAACCTTATAAGTCATGAAGAAATTTTATAAGTCTTCAAAATTTTTTATAAGTCTTCAATATTTTTTATAAGTCTTCAAGTATTTTTATAAGTCTTCAAAATAAATTTATAAGTCTTCAGCTTATTTACTTTGATGAAGCCATGGGTAATTTAAAAAACCGAACAGATTCCCGATAGAAATCTACTCATTCATATGAAATATTTATTATCCCACAAATGGATAATTCACAGCGCCTTTTATTCCTGTTCGGACCTTAAATAATCCTCCTGTTAATGGATATTCTTTCAGCTGCTCTTCCGTCATGTTTTTTCTAGCTGTTGTAATATATAAAGTCTTTAAATCTGAGTCACCAAATGTACATGATGTGACATTCAGTGCTGGAACCGGAATAGATAATAGCTTTTCCCCTGTTTCGGGATTCCAGCGGGAAACTTGTGCACCACCCCAATGCGCGATCCAAAGCATTCCCGCTTCATCGATCGTCATTCCGTCTGGCGCTCCTTCACCTTCTTTAAACTGGATAACTCCTACTGGATTTTCAATTTTTCCGGCTTCCCCATCATAATCAAACCGTGTAACTTTCTTTGTCGGCGTATCAATAAGGTACATATACTTGTGGTCAGGCGACCAGGCTAATCCATTTGAAATGGTTAGACCCTCGACCTTTTTCTCCACCTTCATATTTGTATGTAAACAGTAAAGAGATCCTTTTCCCTTCTCTTCGTTCAAACTCATCGTCCCCGCCCAGAAACGTCCATACGGATCACACTTTCCGTCATTAAATCTGTTCTCAGGCAGGTGACTTTCCGGATCATGTACCTGTGTGAGCTGTTCTGTTTCTAAGTCTAAAAAATAAAATCCGTTTTCCATTGCTAAAACAGCTCCGCCAGATTTTCTCGGCACAACCGTACCTACTAACTGATCCAGTTGAATCTCTCTATTTTCATTCTTTTGAGGATCGTATATATTCAGTGTTCCCCCTAAAATATTCACCCAATATAGAACACCTTTTCCCTGATCCCAGCACGGCCCCTCACCTAAATCAGTTTTCGCTTGTATCACTAATTCTGCTTCACTTATCAATGTTTTACCTCCTCTGACTTGCTGATCGTATATCCTCTTCATTCCCTAATTTAACGAAAATATGATTATGATTATATCATTTTTAAATTCAAAAATAGTTATGGAAACGGTAACAAACTTGTTGTAAAATAAAACTTCCGCTCATTTTAAAAATAACAAAATATGTTAGGAGCTGATTTATGTCAACGCTCAAGACTTCTCATTTATTCAAAGTATATCTGTGGACACTATCCTTCTTAAAGCCTTATAAATGGCTCTTTTCTCTCGTAATAATCACCAGTATCTTCATTACGGGAATTGAACTGCTTGTTCCGAAATTCATCCAATATTTTATTGATGTGATCGTTCCCGAAAAGAACACAGAACTGTTCTTCAAACTTCTTGGCGGCACAGTCGGATTGCTGCTCATCATGATCTACCTCAGTACAGTCAGAAACAACCTTCAGCGAATCGTTCAAGAAAAAGCTTCAAGAGATATACATTTCAATATTTTTCAGCACCTTAGAAAATTAGGGTTTTCCCATTTTGAAAAGACCCCTATCGGAGAAACACTTTCCTTAATGAATACAGAAGTAACAGCCGTTCAAAATCTTTACCGTCACTTCATTCCTTTTATGATTCAAGAAGCTATCTTTTCAATAATTGCGATCTTTATTCTTTTTACGATGAATGTAAAACTGGCACTGATCATCATTCCTGCTTTTCTTCTTTATTATTTAATCGGTCCGCGTTTTGAACGGAAAGCCTCTATTCTTAGTAAAGAATTAAGTACGAACCGGATTGCACTTAACAAGAAAATCTATGAAACCATCAGCTCATTGCTCGAAGTGCGTGCCTATTCTTCTGAAAAGTGGGAGTACGGGCGATTAAACGATAAAGTACATACCTACAACAAAAGCATGATTAAAGCCTATCTTTATGCTTATATCCGAGGAACCGTCAGGCGTCTTTCCTATTATGCAGGAGCTATCGCTATATTAATCTATGGGTCTATTCTTGTTCGTTCTAACAGTCTGACTGTCGGTGAGTTTACTGCCTTTTTATTGTACTATTTTACCGCTATGCACCGATTAACGGCTGTTATTACTTCTATGACTGAGCAGAGGGTGCTCATGTATCAGGTGGATAAAATCTATCAGATGGTCAACATTAAACCTGACATCACTGATCCCGCGAAGCCCATTTTGCTGCCTGAGGTAAAAGGACAAGTGGAATTTAAAGATGTTTACTTCCGCTATCCTAGTTCAGAAAATATTTTAAAAGGGTTCAGCTTGACGGTTAAACCTGGGGAAAGGATTGCTTTTGTCGGTACGAGCGGAAACGGAAAATCCACCCTGCTAAAACTATTAGGCAGATTTTACGACCCTAGTAAAGGTGATATTTTACTAGACGGTGTTTCTTTAAAAGATTTGAAGCTTTCTCAAATCCGTGATTCTATCGGTTATGTCTTTCAGGAAACGTATCTCTTCGGTTCGAGTGTCCGTGAAAACATTCGTTTCGGTAATCCCACAGCAACGGATGAACAAATTGAAGAAGCTGCAAAAGCGGCGTATGCGCATGATTTTATTCTGGAACTGGAGAATGGGTATGACACACTGATTGGAGAACGGGGAATCAAGCTTTCTGGTGGACAAAAGCAGCGGATCTCGCTTGCTAGAATGTTTTTGAAGGACCCGGAAATCATCCTGCTCGACGAAGCAACATCTGCGTTGGATAACGTGAGCGAAGTTGAAGTACAGCGCGCATTGGATACCCTTTTAAAAGGAAAAACAACCTTCACGGTAGCTCACCGCCTTTCAACGATACAAGATTATGATCAGATTATCGTTGTCGATCAAGGCAGAGCTGCTGAAAAAGGAACTTATGAAGAATTGATGGCACAAAAAGGAATCTTTTACCAATTGTCTGAAGGCGAGCATACGGCACAGCTGCCCGTTGCTGAAAAAGAAATCGTTTAATTGGAGGGGTTAGATGGATAATATAAAATGGCTTCTTCATTATATTAAAAAGATTAAGTGGTTCTTTCTGCTTTCTGTAATGTTGTTATGTTTAGAATCGATGTCGATCATCGCGACCTTTGGCTTGCAGAAGTACATTATTGATGATGTTTTTATAAACGGACAATACGACAGGCTCGTTCCGATCTTACTATTGTTCGCTGGTGCTTTCATAGCGTATGCACTTCTGTTTACAATCGCACCGCACACCTTCCACCGCATTCAGGCGAGAATCATTGATGTTTTGACTAGAGACTTTATGATCTATATGCAGCGTATTCCGGTTAAGACTTTTCATAATGAACGTGTGACGAAGTATGTCCATTATTTATCGAATGATGTCTCACAAGTTGCTGGAATGATTGGAGGCTATATCCCGAGGCTTATTCAGCTTTTTGTTACGATCGCTGTGCTTTCGGTCATTATCTTCATGTCTTCTCCTATCCTGCTGGTTTCAATTTTAGTGTTTAGTGCTTTATATATCGTTATGGGAAGACATTTTTCACCGTTGATCCGTAAAGCGGGAAAAGAAGCTCAGGACCGGAAGACGGATCTGCTTATCCACATCGAGGAAGGCATCTCTTCAACGCGTGAAGTAATGGCGTATAACCGGACTGAGTGGGAAAGCTCCATCTATAACCTTCATTTTAAACGATATTTCGATGCAGTTATGAAGCAGGCTAAAATCAGTAACAGACAGATTCTCGCCAGTGAGCCTTTAAAATGGGGAGCCTCACTAATCGTATTAGGATATGGCGGGTATAGCGTCATCCAAGGAACTCTCACTATCGGTATGTTCATTATCGTTTACCAATTTACAGGGCAGCTGATGGATGCCTTACATCGTTTGTTTGCTTTTTCGATGGACCTGTCTAACATTTATGCGAACGTTGACAGGCTTCGTTCCGTGATTGAGTCGCCAACCGAAAAAGATGGCGATGTTCCTTTAGATGAAATAGTAGAAACCATTTCATTTGATAAAGTGTCGTTCTCTTACCAAGGAGATTCTGAAAACAACGTACTTCAAGACTTATCGTTTTCGATTCCTGCTGGAAAGAAGGTTGCGTTCGTTGGAACAAGTGGTGGCGGAAAGTCAACAATCGCTCAGCTTCTGATGCGCTTTTTCAACCCAACAGAAGGAAAAATTTTAGTAAACAGCCATGCTTTGCATGATCTCGTTTATCAAGACTGGACGAAACGAATCGGCTTTGTAACGCAAGAACCGTATATTTTCCCAGATACGGTGAGGAACAATCTATTGCTGGGAAGAGAGATATCTGAAGAAACCATGATAAAGGCATGTGAAATTGCTCAAATTCATGAGTATATCCAAAGTCTTTCAGATGGCTATGAGACGGAGATCGGGGAAAGAGGCATCACCCTCTCTGGCGGACAGCGGCAGCGCCTTGCTCTTGCACGGGCTATCATTGTGAATCCAGAGATTTTAATTTTAGATGAAGCAACATCAGCACTTGACCTTGAAACAGAACGACAGGTTCAAACAAACTTTGACCTTGTGCGAGAAGGAAAAACGACCATCGTGATCGCCCACCGACTTTCTACTGTGCAAAATGCAGATATCATCTATGTAATGGACAACGGCTCAATCGTTGAACAAGGAACTCATGATGAATTGATGGAAGGAAGCACTGTTTATAAAAGTTTAGTGTATGCGGAAAAAAAGTTAGAAGTTGGTGCATAATGAATGAAGAGATATAAGCTGCTTTTGTTTGATTTAGATGACACCCTCCTCTATTCTGACTGGTATAAAAAGGGGTTGGTCCAGACGATTGGCGAACACACCTTAACGAAAAACTTGGACGCAGCCCTTTTCCTAAAGAAAAAGCTGCATGTTCCTTCCCATTTAATCGAAAAGCTTAAAAATCGTGAGTTTACGCCTGAGGAATTTCGAAGAGCCCGGTGGCAGCATGCTTTTTTTCATTTTGATATGACACCTGATGATGAGATCATCAATGAAATTGATACACTCTTTTTACAAAGAGGTTTTTCTTGTATTGAGCAAGATCCATCTCTTATTCAGCTTCTAAAAGATTTGGGAACTCATTATAAACTTGGGATTGTGACGAACGCTCTTTATGATCCTCGTCAAAAGGTGTATAAGATGGGATTATCAAAAGTGTTTCCAAACGACACCATCTTCTGTGCAGAAGAATTAGGGCTAAGGAAACCCGATCGAGAACTCTATTATGCACCACTGAAATATTTTGGCATAAAGCCAGAGGAAACAGTTTTTATTGGAGACTCATGGGTCCATGATGTTGCAGGAGCGATAGATTCTGGAATGGCTGCAATCTGGATTAATACACGGGGAGCTGTTCCAACAACAGGCCATTCCCCTTATGCTGTGGTATCAGATGTGAAGGATATAAGAAATTTGCTGCTAGATTTTAAGTAGATTTAAATAAAACATTGGATGGAGGTCTTCTAATGAACTCTACGAAAAGCATCGTGGATAAGTTAAACCTTAAAAAATATGCGAGTAAACTGATTCTTAACCTGCCTGAAGATATCGATGAGTTTAAAGAAATTGATTTTGACGCTGCTATAGAAAAAGAAAAATATGACTTGATCTTTATATTCGTGTTCAATCTAGAAGAGTTCTCTAACAAACTACATCAAGTTATTGAGAAACATCTTCTAAGTGACAAAGGATATCTCTTTTTTGCTTATCCTAAAAAGAATAATCCTCAATATAAGGATTTCATCGAACGCGATCAAATTTTCCCATACATAAATGTTGGAGAAGACGGCTATGTTGCCGAGAGCAATTTGAAGTTTTCAAGAATGGTTAGTCTAAATGATATTTTCACAGTTGTAGGATTGAAATATGAGAAGAAGAAAGCAGTATCTTCCTCGAAAAAAAGCCAATGTGTGGATGACTATATCGATCATGTAGATGATATCAAACGGTACTTAGAGAAAAACGCCGAATCATTAAGTGCCTATAACAGTTTAACGTTTGGCTACCAAAAGGACTGGGCACGCTATGTGTACAGTGCAAAACGAGAAGAAACTCAAGAAAAGCGGCTGCTTGAAATGGAAGACATCTTAGGAGAAGGATACAAATCGATTGATCTGTATCGTAGAAAAAAGAAATAGCAGACAAAAAGTGACGAAAAGTTATTCTTCGTCACTTTTTTCATAAAAGCCAATGAAAAATCTTTTCTATTCCATATTCCCCGTTGAACTCCTCACCCTTATAAACAAATCCTGCTTTTTTGTACAAATTAATTGCAGGTGTATTCGTTTCATGGACAGTTAATATAATTTCATCCTTGTCTATGTATTGTTGTTTCACAAGTTCAGGCAAAGCCAGTAATGCCTCCAGGGCATAGCCTTTCTTTTGATGACGTGAATCGATCGATAACGACTTTAGAAGAATGGCATTTTTATTATCTGTGTAAATGTTGCCTATACAATCTGTGTACAAGACAAAGCAACCTACTACTTTCTCGTCCGTACAAATTACAAATGGCTGATTAAATATATCTTTTTGAAAAGTCTCTACAACAAGAGAAGGAAGGGATGTATATATTGCTTGTTCTTCTGGCAGATCATATTGACTAATTGCCGGAAAGTCCTTCTCTTCATACCGTCTTACTTCAATATACGGTCCCACTATTCCATCACCTCTTTATCCATTTAAGCAAACTTGCAAGGAATTTTATCTGAAATAAAGAATAATTTTTAGTAAAAAGCAATTGCGGGAGGCATCCAAAGTGAAAAAGAAGCTCCTTATAGCAGCGGTTTTATTAATCGGATTTGTTTCTGCTTTAACATTCTCCAGAGTTCATTACCCACAGATGAAAACAGAAGGAACTATAGTAGATTCAAAGCCTTCCAAAAAAGATGGAACTGTCGTATTTAAAGGCGAAAATGACAATTGGAATGCAGAGTACGTTATTACAAAATATTCAGTGAACCAACTAAAGCTCAAACATAAATCTTCAACAAACAAGCTTCCTCAGCAGCTTACTTTCACTTTAAGCACTGCCTTTAATAAAAATAAAAAACAAACTCAAATTGGGGCAATTACCCTTTCGTTCGAAACATTTCCAAACGAAGTCTCATTTACTTTTAAAGAAGACAAACTTTTAAAGCCGTTTGGTAAAAATCTTGTCTTAAAGATAAATGGAGAAGGGCATTATCAATTTTTCAATTTATATGTAGTGGAATAAACACTTATATAAATTTCATCTGCTCCTAACTTACTTATTTTTAATTTCTTCTAACAGTGAAATAAGCTTTTCATTTTGTTCAATTACTGTTTGGTTTTGTTTTCTGAATTTAGCGAGGTCAAACAAAAAAACGCATAAGATCATAAATATAAAAAAATCCACAAACACACCCCTATCCTTTAATCACTTTAACATAAATTACCAATCCTTTATACCAGGTTACTTAAATTCCCTTAAAGAAAAAAAGACATACAGTTCTTACTGTATGCCGCCAATTACTATCTCAATATCGTTCTGCAGATATTACATGATTTAAGTTCCTTTTTCTCTTAAGCAGCTTCTGCAATGTTTCAAAGTTTACTAATAGTGATCCGATTAAAATTGAAAGAACACCAACTCCTGTTAACCATGAGATGTATTCGTTGTAAAAGATCACGCCGATTATAACGGCAATAATAGGAGAGATATAAAGCCATGTGGAAGGAAAAACAGGATTTGTTCGAGAGACAAGCCAATAATACAGGCTGTGCCCTACCATCGAACCAAAAACAATCAGATAAATTAATGAGCTTAATGATGCCGTACTTTGAAAGTTCTTTAGCTCAATGTTTTCTGTGAAAAATGACAGGATCATTAAGAGAAGACCCCCATGCAGCATCTGTGCTGCGTTTAAAGCAATGGGTGATATAGTTTTAAATTTTCCAATGACGTGCTTGGCATATATCGTTCCAGTAGCATAAAAAGCTTCCCCGATCACAATAACGACACAACCTATAACCCATAAGTAACTCATCTTGAATGAAAGACCGGGCAGGATTAGGAATGTTACTCCTATGATACCGAGCACACATCCGAGAACAGATATCTTACTTCCTTTATGCTTTAAAAGAATGGTATTGATCGCTAAAATCATCATCGGACCTGTTGCAGATAAAACCGCAGCCACACCTGACGTAACGTATTGTTCTGCCCAGTATAATGTGGCGAACGTTCCAAACGTCAGGCAAACACCTGTGATCAGCATCTCTTTCCTGAAGACGAGCTTTAGAGGAACCTTCCCTTTCCACACCATAAAACTATAAAGAAGAATACCTGCTATAAAAAAGCGGATTCCTGCCGAGAAAAACGAAGGAAGCCCTGCATCCACACCTATTTTAATGGCAAGAAATGTCGTACCAAATATTAAACACATGATGAAGTAATTTAAAATAACCATGAAAAAACTCCTCCTTTTCTCCATCATAAGCCGTAGTGAATAGAACAGAATTAAAACAGTAGAACAGATAGTGGTTGAAAGTGGTATGATCGAGTTAGTTGGGAGGAATCGTCATGAGCAAAAATCTTTTAAGAGAAGATCACCTTTTTAAACAAGTTTATGATTATGTACTGACCCATATCGAGCGTCATGAATGGAAAGAACACGAAAAGCTTCCTTCTGTCCGCAAGTTAGCGGAAGAAATGAACGTTCATCGATTGACTGTTCTCAAGGCTTATCAACTATTAAAGAAGCATAAAAAAGTATACGTAAAGGATAAGTCAGGCTATTTTGTACAGCCTGATCTAGCTGGAGAACACATTGAAAATGAAGACCACCCGATTATTAACGCCTATGCGCAAAAAAATCATTTATCTGAGATTCATCAAGCATCTGTTTCTTATGACTTCTCTCATGCTTTAATTGATCCAAACCTGCTGCCAAATCAATATTTATCTCATTATGTAAAAAAAGTGTTTGATCTATATCCAAAGGTTTTGGCTACTTACTCCACTGTACAAGGTGATGTTGAACTTCGAGAAACACTAGCAAGCTATTTTATCAGCCAATATAAATCACAGGTTCATGCTGACGATCTTTTATTAACATCAGGTTCACAGCAAGCCATTCATATGATCGCCCAAGCATTCATAAAACCAAGGGATACGGTTTTGTTTGAACGTCCGAGTTACAGCAGCGCGATCGATGTTTTCAAAAATCAAGGAGCTAAAATAAAAACAGTGGATATACACCCTGATGGTTATGATTTGCTGCAGATTGAAGACTTAATGAAAACATACAAACCGCGTCTCTTCTATCTGAATCCAACTTTTCATAATCCGACTGGATATACAGTTCCTGCTCATCAAAGAAAAAGATTAGTAGAGCTGGCAGAACAATATCGTTGTCTATTGATCGAAGATGATGCTTATCATGACATTTACTTTGACCAAACTCCCCCTCCACCCATTTACACATACGATGCTTCTGGGACGGTCATCTATATCAGGAGCTTCTGCAAATACATCTCCCCAGGATTAAGAATTGGAGCTGTTCTTTGTCAATCTGCCTTAATGAAAACACTCATTACTGTAAAATCACTTGTAGATAATGGTTCACCTCTTTTAAATCAAAAGATTTTTCTACATTACTTTTCTTCACTAAGGCTTCAGGAGCATTTGAAGAAGATTCGGATTGCACTTCAAATTAGAAAAGAGATTATGGAAAAAGAGCTGGCAGCTGCAAATTGGAACTGGGTCAGCCCAAAGGGAGGTCTCAACTTGTGGGTAAAGCTCCCAGAAGATATTTCAACTGAAAAATTATTAATGAAGAGTCTTGATCATTCCATATCCTTCGTGCCTGGTCAGGTTTGTGACCCTTTAAAAGAATCATCATCGATGATACGGTTAAGTTATTCTTATGCCAACGAAAAACAGTTGAGCATTGGATTAGAGAAGTTTATTCATCTTGCTAAGTCGATGTAAAGATACGCAGCTTTTTTATTGATACATGGATTGGACTTTTTCAAGGTCGTTGATTAAAAGATTGATTTCCTCCTGTGTTAATCGCAGGAGCATCTGATCATATAGTGTAATAATCTGCCCATCTGCTTCATGCTGATGTTTCTTAAGATAATTGTAAAGAGCCTGTAACTGGTTTTCTTTAATTGTCGATTCAATTTCGAAACGTTTTACTCTTTGCAGAGAAAATTCATTCATCTGCTCATCAAACTCTCCTGATATGATGTTTCCTTCAATCAGCATGTAATCACTCCTATGTATGAAAAGAATTTTGCAAGTTAGTTTGCCCAAAACTAAAATATAAAATTTTCCTCTTCCCTTTTCCTGCTTATAACCATTATTGTAAGAAGTAGAGAAAACAACAGGATTGGAGCTGAATGATTAATGGAGCGGATTTTTGACTTACTTGAAAAAGAATTAGTCGTAGCCTTAGGATGTACGGAACCTGTAGCCATTGCCTTAGCGGCTTCTGTTGCTAAAGAACACTTGGAGGAAAAGGTATCCTCCATATCTGTCTCAGCAAGCGGCAACGTTATTAAAAACGCTTTGTCTGTAGGCATTCCAGGTATGAGCTATACGGGAATTGATTTCACCGCGGCTTTAGGCGTGATTGCTGGTGACGCATCTAAGCAGCTTCAAGTATTAGAAGGAGTAAACAAATCAGATGAACAGGCTGCGATCCAACTCGTTCATGAAGGAAAAGTAACTGTTAATACAGCTGATACACCTGAAAAGTTATATATTGAGGTGAATCTGAAGTCTTTATCAGAAAAAGTGAAAGTCGTTATTTCGGGTGACCATACTAATGTTAGTTATGTTTCTTACAACGATCAAGTTATATTGGATCAATCCGATACAAAGAAAATTCCAGCTCAAAAACAAGAAAAGTTCCCCGATCTTTCGGTTGATGATCTTTACTCTTTTATTACTTCAGTTCCTATAAACCGATTGGAACTTGTTAAGAGAAGCATTGAGCTGAACCGGGCCATCTGTGAAGAAGGTCTCTCGAATGATTATGGGTTAAAAGTAGGAAAAACGCTTTATGATCAAACCAAATTGGGTATCCTATCAGATGACATAGCAACCTATAGCATGGCGCTATCGGCTGCTGGTTCCGATGCACGAATGGCTGGATCTACTATGCCTGTTATGGCCAATTCCGGAAGTGGAAATCAAGGGATTGCTGTAACGATGCCTGTTGTGGCAGCTGCTGAAAAAATCGGAGCGACTGAAGAACAAATGTTAAGAGCAGTTACATTGAGTCATCTGCTTTCTATCTATATGAAGTCAAAGTTCGGCCGTTTGTCGGCCCTATGCGGCGTAACCGTTGCTGGTGCCAGCGCATCTGCTGCTATCGCTTATTTATTGAATGATGATCTAAACAAAATTAAAGCAGCCATTCAAAACACATTAGGAAACGTGAGCGGAATGGTATGTGACGGAGCAAAAGCCGGATGTGCGATGAAGGTTGCGACATGTTCGAGTGCCGCTGTGCAATCAGCGATTCTCGCATCACAAGGTTTATGTATTCCATCCACGAACGGTTTTATTGAAGAAGATGTTGAACAAACGATCGAGAACTTTTGCCGTCTTGGAAACGAAACTTCAAGTACCACCGACAAGGTACTCTTGGACATGATGGTAAATAAAAACGTGCAGCCAAAAAGCTAACCCGAAATTGGGTTAGCTTTTCTATTTGTGTTAAAATTATCCATGTGATGAGTTGTGAATGGAGTTGTGTTCCCATGATGAAAATTGAAAAAATAATTGGTGAAGGCAGTACTGCTCAGGTGATTGTTCTAGATGAAAAAACAGTTGCCAAACAGTTCTTTGAACGTGTTTCAGACTCTTCCATTGAACATGAATATCTAAGAAGCAAAGCAGTGATGGATTCTGGGCTTCCAGTACCAACTATTTTTGAGAAAGTAATTCATAATGGACGAACCGCTCTATTATACGAAAGAATAAATGGGTCTCCCCTTACAAAGAAGTTATCAAATCAACCTTGGACTGCACTCACCCTCATAAATCAGATGGCAAAACTACAAGTGTTCGTACACGATAATGAAGTGTCTAACTTTCCTTATCAAAAAGAAATATTACATCGAAAAATCAAACTGGCACAAGAACTTACTGAAGCAGAAAAGACACTGATAGCTGAACGGCTCTCTAAACTTCCGTCAGGAAATTCTTTATGTCATGGAGACTTTCATCCGGATAATATACTGCTTGCTGAACGTGGTCCTGTAATAATAGACTGGGCAGATGCTACCCAAGGAACCAGATTGGCTGATCTAGCCCGGACACTTATTATTTTGCGATTTGGCGGATTGCCTGCAGAAATGAAACTTTTTAAAAATAAAACGGTAATATACCTAAGAAATCTATTAGCTGGACAATATTTAAAAAGCTATAGAAAATCTTTTCATTTCACTGTTGATTCTCTGGAAAAATGGATACTTCCTGTCACAGCAGCAAGATTAAGCGAAAGCATCCCTGTTCATGAAAAAGAAAAATTAGTTTTACTTATAAGGCAATGCCTAAAGAATGATCAATACTTATAATGGGAGGTTTACCTATGATCTATGAAATGACGATACAGGTTCGTGTTTCTGATATAATAGAAGGCCAGCGATATTATGAAACGCTGTTAAATAAGGCGCCAGATTTCACGCCACATGAAGGATTTGCTGAATGGGAATTGATTCCGAACTGCTGGCTGCAGGTAGCAGAAGGCATCCCAACTGAAGGCAACGGTCCTATACGATTAGGAGTAGTTGATATTTATGCTGAGAAAAAACGCTTAATGGAATTTCTAAAAATAGAAGAATTCGAAATCCAGGAACGAGAGGAAGTTCCTTTGAAATGGGCTACTTTTTCTGATCCATGGGGCAACCGACTAGGTTTGTTTGAATACAAAGATGAAGAAAATAAGAAAGAGAAACTTGAACTTTTAGTAAGGAGATAGTCATGAGATTTATCATTGCATCCGTTATATCTGTACTTTTAGGAGCTCTCGTCTTTTTTGCTCTTCCAGGCGGGAATATATTAGAAATTGAATGGCAAGGCATGTTATTCAGTCTTTTTTTCGGTGTGATCACAACCCTTCCTTTCTTCCTGTTTTGCACGTTGCCCACTGCTTTTATCGTGGAAGGACTAGCTACTAAATTCTGGATAAGACTTAGAATTCGATTACTTTTATATATTCTATTAACAGCTTTATTTATTATCCTCTATCGGTTTACGATCTTTTATTGGATGGATTTCGCAGAATCCAACCTTTTTGCTATATTCGGCTACAGCATCACCTGCTCCATCGGTTTTTGTTACAGTTACACCATTCTAAAAAGAAAAAGAAAAATAGAGCCAGAACCAGATGAGCCTAGAGGAAGTAATAGGAGATACCGAGGCTCTCATTAATTTAAAAAAGCTGGAGCGATATGCTCAAGCTTTTTTGATTTTATAAGATTTTTCGGAGTAACGACCATTTCTAAATAAGGTGAAAAAACATTTATAATATCTCAATTTCCAGGCTGTAATTTTTGGTTTATGGGCCGTAAATAAATTTTATAGGCCGTAATTCTTATTTTATAAGCCCTGAATTGTAATTTATAGGCTTTTCGACAAAAAATCAGCTTGAGCAGGACGCTCAAGCTTTTTTTAATCAATCTAAAATTATTACCGGTTTTTCACCGAATCACCTTCCACAAAGCTTACATTAATTCGTTCGTGTTCAGGTTTTTTCTTCTTGATCAGATTAAGTAGCAGTTCAGAGGCAAGTGCTCCCCATTTATGCTTTGAATAGTTGATCGTTGCTAACCGCGGCTGTATATATTGAGATACTTCGATATTATCAAAACCGATAATATGAACGTCTTCACCGACGCGTAAATTGGTCCGGCTCAAATAGTTATACATCCCGATTGCCATCTCATCGTTTAAACAAAATACTCCGACTGGCTCTTTAAAGTCCTGATGAATTTTCTTTGCTGCTATTTCTCCAGAAGGCTTGTTAAAGTCACCCTCAAGTTCAACGTATTCAATATGTGAGTAGCGTTGAACGGCCTTTTGTACGGCTGCTAACCTTTGCCGTGCATCGAACGATATTTCAGGCCCTTTCACAACATAGATTTTACGATGACCTTTTTCAGCTAAATGGTCGATTGCTAGGGTTGCTCCTGCTTTGTTGTCGAGCAGGACTTGAGAGATGTTCGGATGATCCATTCGCCGGTCCATCACCACCAGTTTATGTCCTCGCTCGGCATGGCTGAGCAGTTCTTCTGTCTCGTATGTCGCATCTAAAATGATTGCACCGTCTATCATTCTCTCCGGCAAGAACCGGTGTGACTCTTTTCCGCTGCAGACGATCAGCTCATACCCGTTCTCACTTAGCGTTTCCATCATTCCTTGAAGAAGCTGTCCATAGAAAGCACCGCTGTAATTTGTAAGATAGATTCCTATAATCTTTGTTTCTCTTTTTTTCAATGAACGTGCAGCAGCACTAGGTATATAATTTAGTTCTTTTGCAATAGCTTGAATTCGTTCAGATGTTTCCTTTGTTACTTTCGGACTTCCATTTAACGCATAGGAGACCGTGGATATGGAAACACCTGCTTTTTTCGCAATGTCTTTAATACTTACCAACAAAATTCTCTCCTATCTCTTTCTGTAAACGTTTTCCTTTATTATACCGAATGATTACGAATAAATCTCCACAGTATTTTGCACTTCATTCAACTGGCTGACGAAATCGGAACGATTAACGACTACACCGCCATCACGATAAAGATTTTGGTAAGTTTCTATTTTTATTTCTTTATCATTTAATACAAGACGGCAGCTTTCATCTCCGCGATTTCGATAGACAAACGTTACAGGCTTTTCATCAAGCATATATTCAAATTCTAATCCGTCCATGTCTTCTGGAAGAACAGGGTCAATAATGAGATCTTTACCTTGTGGACGAATTCCTAAACAGTTGGAGATCAACTGGTTCATGTAGATCCCAGGACCAGAAGAATAGATGCGCCATCCCCCTTTTACTTTCGCTTTACCTACTTTCAGTTCTCCGAAACGTTCCTGTGCTTCGTAACGCGTTTTAAAATCACCGTCTGAACTGCTGAAGTATGCATTGCTTTGACGTCTTTCTGCATTTGGAACTTTATCTTGAATCATGACCGGATTGATTTTTTCGAGACCGCTCCAAACTTCGTCAGACTTCCCGAGTTTCGCCATCGCTTCAACAAATCGAATGTGAGCATGAACGTATTGCAAACCGATTTCACGTCCAAAGTTTGACGCTTGTTCTGCACGCTTAAAGTGTGTACTTACACCGCCTTTGTAGTGTGCCGGCTTGTCCATCAATCTCACACCGTCGGGACAATAAAAATTATCCATGATTACCTCTAGATGTTGTACCGCCTGTTCAGGTGTTAAAAGTTCTGCAATCATACTGCGGGTCATTGGCAGCAATCTGTAGTTAATTCCTGTTGTTTTATCGCTTGGGTGCAGCATAAGCTTTGGCTCTTCTGCATTTTCCATAAAAACAAACCCAGGGATTACATCATGGCTGAGGATATATTTTTGATAATCTGCTTTAATATTTTGAGCGAGCCTTCCTACTTCAAGTGACTTATCTTCGTTCACATTGTTCAGTAAACCAGAGAACTGTGTCATCACTTGATACGTTAATGCGACGGTCCATGAACTTACCATGAACTTTTTAAGCTGAGGGTTTGCTGGCTGGAGCGTATCATCCCAGTCCCCGTCACCGTAGGAAGACAAGTGAGTGTCATGTAAAAAGTTCGCCTTTATATAATCGATCTGTTTTTGAATGTGATTGAATAACGAATAGCTCTTTTCAGTAAACCCAAATGATTTGTCTGTATAAGGAATCTCTTCATCCAGGATCGTAAAATCGTTTGTTGCTGCTAGATAATCGGTTACCGCTTTTAAGGGCCAAACGATAATATCACCGTGCGATTCATCCTGCTGAATCTTGAAATACTGATCAAACATGAACCATTGCGGCCAGTTCCCTGTTGTTTCGTATTGATGTGAATATACGGTCAGCAAAATTTCTTTTACTGCTTCATAATGTTGTGTTGCCAGAAAATATTCAGCAGGCCCCTGACACACATCCCGTGTACCCCATGCCGCTCCGCCGTATTGTTCCAATCCGTGGGGAACGGAATAATGAATCAGCATGTTGTGCGTGTACCAGTGTGCCAATGCATTCATTTTCTGAAGCGGTGCTGTTTCTTCCCCATTCTTTGATAGATGAAAGCCACGGTTTGTATTTTTTATAAATTTACGATAACGTTCGATTTCAACTTCGGCCTCTTTTTCTGTAAAAGGAATTACCTTTCCATCGATCAAACCTTGTACCGTTAAAGTCCATACACGTGTTGGCGCCAGGTCACAAACAACGAGTGAAGCAGAAAGGGGATCAATGTTCTCACCAAAAATGGTTTCATCCGTCACTTCCATCTCTGTTCCCGTTACTTTCATCCGATAGCTTAAATTCTTATATGTGTTCGCACTGTCGGATGAAGCGTCTGCATAGAACGACAATACATCTCCCTTTTTTTCCATCTTAAATGGCACTTCGTATTCCTGGTTGTTCATCAGCACTTGATTCGTTACAACAAAACGGTATTTCTTTCCGCTCTGGGATTTCACTTGCAATTCTACTTCCGGTGTATCAACCGTTGTAAAGTTCGTAATGATAAACATTTCTTTTTCTGTTTTGTAGAACCAGCGTGTGTAGTTAAAGCCCATTTCAAATAGAGATGGCATGGTCAGCAGATGCAGCTTTCCGTCAAGCTCAACATAAATGCGCTGACCGGAAGTCTTCATCACGTTCAGTGCATTGCGTGCGTTTGTCAGCATCTTATGAAAAGAAGTGTTTCCAACAACAAGCTGTGAGTTGAAAATTCCGTACATATAAGACGTTGTTGAGAGGGTATCTTCTTTTAAATGTACGTTGTTGCCCGTCACAAGGATGTGTCCATGCGGCCGTTCTACGATTCTTTCTTTTTCTTTTAACACGATGTGTTCGTATGTTGGTGTGAAGAAAGACAATAGCTTGTCGCCTTCATACTCTTCTAAAATTCTATCGGGGAAGAGCTCATCAACTTCACACATACTGAGGTCTTCTGTATTCAATGTTCCAGCAAAGTTTGTGTTCAATCCCACTTTTGGTAGATAGATAGGTTCATTTTTGCTTTGTGATTGCACATCTTTCCAGGCATCCAGTATATCATCAGTAAATTCAACAGAATTGATTGCTTCTGGATGATCCTCTTTAAAGCATCCATAAAACACAAACTGTTCTTTTCCTTGCAGTTCAACTGCTTCAGATTGAAGGGCAATATAGGCAAATTCATATTGATACACTTCGTTTGGAAGATTTTCTTGGTAGAGTGCTTCAGGTATATCCGTCTCTTTATAGGAAGTACCAAAGAATTGAAAACCGTCCGTCGCAAAACCGGCTGCTTTCGTAAGAGAACCTTGCTGCAAGTATGGAAAAGCACTCCCGTTTGGCTGGTTCTGACGGGAACAAACAACATAGCCCAACGTTTCATTTTCAAACACTTGATGGTCTACATATTGAGCGATGAACGCTTCGTTCGTCCGTACTGCCCCTTTATGTGCGAGACCAACATCTTGTCCATAGATGATGTCTGCTTTTACGCCAGTACCATGAAGCTCTATATTCCAGAACCAGATTGCTTTTTCGGTCAACGAAAAGGTGACTTTATATGAAACGCTTTTAAACGATCCTTCCCAAACTACTTGGCTGTCAGTATGAGAAACTGTACTTTTTGAACAAGTACCTAACAACGGAGTTACTATTATTTCCTCTGGCTGAAAAAGACGAAGATAGAGGTTATTTAGTGCGCCATCGATCGGATTGCTCAACCATTGGTTGATCATCGTACCATTATGAGAAACTTCGAAAATATCACCAGAGTTTAAAAATGCAAATCGAATGTCACCGGCTTTGATTTCAAAGTTTCCTTTCGTTATCGTTGTCATCAATTACCCCTCAATTCTTAATTTAATAAAATGCCACATCCCTTAGTCCGACGGATAAAGGGGTTCAATTTCCACGCAACCATCGAAACGTTTCTATCGAATTCAAGGCGATTATAAAGCGTATTTTGAATAGTGTCAATTTTCCTGCGCCTTATAGAACAGAAATGAAATTAACTTTATCCCCTTTTGTTTTCAACAAATAATGGAAGTAAAATTATTTTTTATTTCGGGTGTTGAAAACGATTACAAGTTGAATTATAATGTGCTTATCGAAACGTTTCAACTGGAAATTCAAAAAAGTTCAGGGTATTTAAAAAAAGAATTGCTTTCTTACCAAGTTGTGGATGGATTCCATGACAACTATTAAGCAAACTTTAGGGGGAAAACAAATGAAAAAGCATTGGTTTAAAAAGTCAATGGTAACATCAATGGTTGGAGCTCTAGTCCTTTCTGGAGCACTTGCAGGCTGCTCTTCCGGTTCAAATGAAGAAGGTAAGACAACATTAACAGTTTGGGGCATGGGAGAAGAAGCCAAATCCCTTCCTAAGATCGCTGAAGAATTTGAAAAGGAAAATCCGAAGATTGATGTAAAAGTACAAGCTCTTCCTTGGGATCAGGCACATGATAAACTGTTAACGGCTGTGGCATCCAAAAAAGGACCTGATGTTATTCAGATGGGGACAACTTGGATTCCAGAATTCGGTGCTGCAGGCGCGTTAAAAGATTTAACACCATTTGTGAAAGATCACCCTGAACTTGATCCGAAAAATTTCTTTGAAGGTTCAGTTGAAACAACAAAATACGAAGACAAGATGGTTGGGGTTCCTTGGTACATCGATACACGCGTACTCTACTACCGTACTGACCTGCTAGAAGAAGCAGGTTATAAAGAAGCACCAAAGACTTGGGAAGAGTTAAAAGATGCTGCGGACAAGCTTGCTGACCGTGGTAAAGGGAAATATGGAATCAGTATTGACGCAAAAGAACAGAGCTTAGGTTTCATGTTCGCTCGCCAAAACGGTGCAGAATTGCTTGGACCGGACAACGAAGCTAAATTTAACGATCCAAAATTTGTTGAATCCATCGAGTACTTGAACAGTTTCTTTGAAGATGGAGCCACTCCCAAGGACGACTTAGGAATCGACATTATCCAAGCATTCCGTGGTGATGGTATTCTTCCTATGTTCATCAGTGGTCCATGGATGATAAAATTGATCAACGACCAGGCGCCAGATATTGAAGGTAAATGGTCAACAGCTGTTCTTCCAGCAAAAGAAAACAACATCTCGACACTTGGCGGATCTAACTTATCCGTATTTGAGTATACAAAAAATGAGAAAGAAGCAGTAAAGTTCGCAGCCTTCATGAGCAAAGCTGAAACTCAAATAAAATGGATGGAAATGACGAACTCACTTCCTGCTGCACAAAAAGCTTGGGAAGATGAGTCTCTAACTGGAAATGAATATTACAAAGCGTTTGGTGAACAGATGAAAACTGCTCAACCAGTGCCTGTTATTAAACAATGGGAAGAAATTTCTCAAAGTTATTTAAAGAGCTTTGAGAGAATCTACCGTGGCGGAGCAGATGTTCAAAAAGAAATGGATGCTTTCGACAAGAAATCTGAAGAGATACTAAAGAAATAAGTCCGGTTGACATTGGTATAACGAGCAGTTAATCCTGCTCGTTACCTTTTTATTGTCGCTCTCGGGCAACTTTGAAGGGTGTGAAAAACATGAAAAGCCATTCAAAAGCAGCTCCTTACCTCTTCATTGGACCAGCACTGATTTTGTTGGCACTATTTTCTCTATTCCCAATCGTTCTCGCATTGATCATCAGTTTTACAGATATTGACCTTGCAGGGCTTGCCGATTATTCAAATATCAGCTTTATTGGAATCGAAAACTACTTAAATATCTTCAAAGACCCGATCTTTTTAAAATCGATCGGAAATACCGTCTTTTATGTGGTGTTCGGTGTTCCGCTTGTTATAGCTTGTTCACTTGGTATAGCGCTATTGATTAACTTTGGTACAGCACGCATCTTTAAAGCTTTTCGACTTGTTTTTTATATGCCTTCTATCACAAACGTTGTTGCTGTGGCCGTTGTATGGACATATTTATATAACCCGCAGTTCGGATTGTTCAACTACCTGTTAGGTCTTGTTGGTATTCCAGCAATTCCTTGGCTGCAAGATCCGACTGTCGCAAAAGGCTCTTTGATCGCCTTAGCTGTTTGGCGTGCAATCGGGGTAAACATGATCATCTTCTTAGCTGCTTTACAAGGCATTCCGAAAACGTATTACGAAGCCGCGCAGCTGGACGGTGCGAATAACTGGAAACAGCTTACGAAAATTACGATCCCTCTCCTGCGCTATGCGATCTTCTTCGTCTCTATTACCACGATGATCGGCTGGGTTCAGTTCTTTGAAGAGCCATTTGTTATGACAGACGGGGGACCGCTTGATAGTACGACATCTGTAGCGTTATTCATCTACCGCAACGGGTTCCAGTTAAGCAACTTCGGTTATGCTGCTGCAGGATCGTTCGTGCTATTCGCAACGATTATCATCATTACGTTGATTCAGTTCAGATTGCAAAAGAAAAATACCGACTTATAAGACGTGAGGTGAGAACATGAAAACAAAAGCATCTGATGCAAAAAAAGCATACAGAACACAGCAATGGATCGCAGGAATCATTCTGACTCTTGGCGGTCTTTTAGTTGCTATCCCTTTCATCTGGATGATTCTTTCTGCGTTCAAAACTGAGAGTGAAGTGCTTCAGCTCACACCGACGCTGTGGCCTGAAACGTTTACAACAGAAAACTTCATCTACCTGTTTGAAAACATGAACTTTGCTGTTTATTTGCGCAACACGATTATCATTGTCCTCTGTTCTTTCGTCGGCCTTTTCTTTAACGCAATGGCTGGATACGCTTTTGCAAAATACAAATTCAAAGGCAGAGAAAAACTGTTCTATCTTGTCCTTGCGACAATGATGATTCCAGGACAAGTTACGATGATCCCAGTCTACTTGATCCTGAACCAGATGGGATTAACGAACACAATGGCTGGTGTCGTACTTCCGGGATTAGTTGGTGCATTCAGTATCTTCTTGTTCAGACAGTTTATGTCTACGATTCCTGATGAACTTCTTGAGGCCGCACGCTTGGATGGAGCAAGTGAGTTCCGCGTATTCATGCAGTTAATCCTTCCAATCTCGAAGCCGATTATGGCCGTTCAAGGTATCTTAACGTTCATCGGAGGTTGGAATAGCTTCTTATGGCCATTGATAATCGCGAATGATGAAAGCTTGTATACGCTATCTGTAGGATTGAGCTTATTGAAAGGTCAATATGGAGGAAACTTCGCATTACAGATGGCTGGTTCAACCTTCATGGTCGTGCCGATTGTTATCATCTTTATCATCTTCCAAAAGCATATTATCGAAGGTTATACGATTTCTGGAATGAAATAATGATGAGGCTGACTATTTTGTGTCAGCCTTTCATTTTTTTATAAGGTTTTAAGTGGTTTTACGGTACGTGTTTTTTTATTCTGTTACACGTTCGCTCAGGAACTTCAACTTACGCTCAAAAGTGGTCTCGTTTCGCTCAGAATAATCGTGTTTCGCTCAAAACTACCCTAGTTTCGCTCAAACACCCTCGGTTTTCGCTCAGGTCATTGAATTTCCTGAAGAGCAACCGTCTGATATGCCTTAAAAAACCCATCACAGAACGCATCCCACTCTTCTGCAGCCTCAATTGAGTCGTCTGAAACGTCTCCGCAAACTGGTTTTTGCAATAAATCGGTTAATTTTCTCGTGTATTCCTGAATTGTTGTCTCTGGCGCACCCTTCAGAACACTTGCAACAAATTCAGCCGGCGGATACCAGTCTGCAACTCTTTGAATGTCTTTGTAAATTTGAGTTAAAAGCAGATTGCGAGGTCCCTCCCACTGTTCGTTGACGATAACATCACGGAATATACGAGGCAGTGAAGAGAACTCCTCCATCACCCCATGACCGCCGAAAATAGAAATAGCATCACGCAGCACTTCTGCTCCCTCATTCGTTGCACAGATCTTTTGCAATAAAACAAGCTCTCTTAAGTTGAACAGCTGTTTTCTTAATTCCAGTGGCTGATCCTTTGGAATGCCAGGATTTAATGGCTGATCCAGTTTTAAGAACAGGTCATAAATCTTAAATGCACCTGCTGTCGTCCGTTCTGCTGCATTTTCAACTCGTTTTAAAGTCCTTGCCGATAATGGATAATCCTTCACTTTCTTTCCGAATACAGTTCTATAATCACCATAAAGCTTTGCCTCTCGCGCTGCCCGGAGCATAAATCCGGCACAGGCAATACCAATTTCAAGCCTTGAAAGTGTGAGGACAATTCCCACTGCAACGGCAATCCCTTTCCCTTCTGGCCCCACCGGATAAGCTAATGTACCATTATAATGAATCTCTCCTGTCGGAAGTTCAGCCGTTCCCATTTTCCATTTGATCCTGTTGATTTGATAGCTGTTTCTTTTTTCTTTTTCTTTATCACCAGGAAGCCATGACGGAACAATAAACGTGGATACTTTATCAGACCCTGTAATTTTAGCAGTTACGACTGAATAATCTGCATGTGCTACAGAACAGAAGAATTTGTTTCCATACAACCGATAGTTCTTCCCGTCTGGCACGGCTTCGAGAACATTGGCCGGCAGATCTGAACCTCCCTGAATTTCGCTCATAAACTGGGCACCAATCGCAAAGTCCGCATCGATTCCCTCTTTCGTGTGCTGTAAAATCTGCTGAAGTTCAGGATGGTTTTCATCTGGATATTCCTCTAGTAACGCAATCAATCCAATGGTGCACGTTAACGGACAAGCTACCCCAGCCTCACCCAGCTGGTGGATAAGCATTCGCTTCACAAAGCTTTCCCAGTGTGACATTTGGTCTGAAAATAACCCTTCCCCAAACACTTCATTTTCTAATTGGTGAATTTCCATAGGACGAACAATCCGGTCAATACGGTTATTGAATGCATCGTAATGAAGCATGTAAGGACGAACTTCAGGTCTGGCGTTCTGCTCAGCCAAGCGGTTCCACTTTGAAGAAACCTTTGGAGAAAAGGATTGAAGGGAATTATGCAAGCCTTCATAATCAGAACCCGCAAAGTGTTGTAGAGCTTTTTGCAAAAAAGGTTCGTCCCGGTACCAATCCAGGTTTTGACGCTTGTTAATAAATTCATCAAAGGTATACGTATTCTTACCTTTTACCGTCTGATCCTTCGAGGCTATGTTCATCGAAATTCACTCCTTTTTCAATTGACAGAATCTTATTTTCAGAATTATTATAAAATTAAGATAACGTTAACGTCAACTAGAAGGAGACCATCATGACAAAAGATAAGCTGTATACGATCAGTGAATTAGCCGCTATGTTTGATATCAGTTCCCGATCCATCCGCTATTACGAAGAAATTGGCATGCTTATCTCAGAAAATAGAGAAATCATGACAAAGCAGCGGAGTTATACAAACAGAGAACGCAGGCGTTTAAAGATGATCTTGCGTGGAAAAAAATTGGGGTTCAGTCTGCAACAAATTAAAGAAATGATTGATTTGTATGAGACGAACCCTGAAGGAGATGAGGAGAAAAGAAGAATCATAGAATTTGCTGATGAAAAAATCAATGAGATTAATGAACAAATTTTGCAGCTTCAAATGCTAAAAGAAGACATCATATCCTACAAAGAAAAATATCAAAATCATAACAAGAACAGCAGCACGTCCGTAAAAGGCGGATGAAATATATATTTCATTCTATTAGGAGCTGATCGATATGAACGCAACCATTCATGGTGTTCTTGAAAGAAACGCAAGGAAATTTCCTGATAAAGATGCTTTTATTACAGCTTCAAACCGGCTTACATACGGGAATATGAACCGCACATGCAATCAGCTGGCAAGATACCTTCAAAGCCAAGGAATAAAAAGAGGTGACCGTGTAGCAGTAATGTCACGAAACAACGAGCACTTTTTTTATGCCTTTTTCTCCGTAATGAAAATTGGTGCTATTCCTATGCCTATGAATATTAAGCTGACCGCAGGAGAATTGAAAGCTATCGTTCAAAATTCCAGCGCTTCTGCTCTTTTCTATGAAAGTGAACTGCAGTCTTCTATCAGCCAATTAACAGAAGCACTCTCTATTAAACAACTTTTTTCTATCCAGGAATCCACAGCAGTCGCAGCAGCTCTCTCTGAAGAAAACCTGAACGTACCGATTGATCCAAGAGACGTATGTGAAATTTTGTTCACTTCAGGAACAACGGGAACTCCTAAAGGAGTGGTGTTCAGCCATGAACGAATTCTTGCCATTGCCTCAGCTGTTTCCATCAACTTCACCCTTTCACACCGAGATTCCATGTTAACTCTAATGCCGCTATCCCATTCTGCACCTTTGAACACGTTCTTTATGAGCGGACTCTACTGCGGCACTACTCATGTAATCGGTGACTTCACACCAAAAGCTTTCTTACAGTGGATTCACCAGGAAAAAACCACCTTTTCATTTGCCGCACCCGTTGCGTACTTACTAGCAGCGAAAGATACAGAACTATCATCCTATGATTTATCCAGCATGCGTGTTTTTGCTTACGGAGGAGGACCTCTTGCACTAGCTTCTTACTATCATGTAAAAAAGGCTTTTCAAAACGAGAACTTTTACCAAGTTTATGGTTTGACAGAAGCTGGCCCAAACGGAATTCTTCTCTATCCAGAAGAACATCTAGAAAATGCCGGCAGTATCGGAAAACATCCTACCATTAATATGGAGCTTCGCGTTGTACGTCCAGATGGTACGGATACCTCTCCTCATGAATATGGTGAGATTCTTCTTACCGGTGACAGCCTTATGCTCGAATATGACAATAATCCGGATGAAACCGCTGCTGTAATTCAAAACGGATGGTTATATACGGGTGATATAGCATATAAAGATGAAAAAGGATATGTTTACATTGTTGACCGGAAAAAAGATGTGATCATCTCCGGCGGTGTTAATATTTATCCTCGTGAGATTGAAGAAGTTCTTGCTAAGCATGAAGCTGTTCTCGAGTCGTGTGTGATTGGTGTGCCACATGATGAATGGGGCGAAACCGTTAGAGCGGTAGTCGTATTGAAAGAAGAAGTAACAGTAGAAGAATTACATTCATTTGTATCAAAGCATTTAGCAGAATATAAGCTTCCTAGACTATATTCTTTTGTAAAAGAACTTCCTCGTAACGCAAGCGGCAAAATATTGAAGCAGCAAGTGAAGCTAGTTCATTAAGATGTTTCCCCCGTTCATCGGGTCTAAGTGTCTTATTCATAACTAAGCACCCTCATCCTCAAGGGATGGGGTGCTCACTTTATTATTATTGAATCGAAAACACTTCTTTTTTAAGCAGTTCTTCCGGTTTTTTACCGATTGGATCCTGATGGAAGTAGTCACGAATTACGCCATCCTTTAAATAGTTAGCGATCGATACCATGATCATTCCTTGATCTAGTGCAAGATACGCTTTTGCAATATCGCCGGTCTCAACGTTAACAGAATCATAGAAACCGTACCTGCTGTAAGTATCTAATTCTCTTAAAGCTTGAATGTTTTCTTTTACAGCTTCTGGATCATAGTCAAGTGCGAGGAACGAAGCATGTGCTGTTATAGTTGCACCGTCTTTGTAACCAGATGTGCCAAGCGGTGTTGCTGCGAATTCACTGTATCCGTCAGGTGTAGCAGCCGGTGAGAATCCCCATGCTGGATATCCTTTTTCTTCTGCAAAGGCCTGCTGAAGTTCAACGTGTCGCTTGTTGTTTAAGCCTAATGCATTCTTTCCTAGATCCTTCTCTTTTAATACGATCCCCGGCATGAGGCTTTCAAACATGCTTCCGCCCCAGCTCGGTACAAATTTTACTCCTTTATATTCATAATAACCTTCAAATACGGTCACTCCATCGTATACAGCATCATGTCCTTTTGGGACTTGAGCCTGCCAATCCCAGCTTGCTGGCATCGTTCGGTACATCTTCCACCAGTGCTCGCTTGGTACGTCGCCCTTTCCGATGGAAATGTAGCTTGCCACACGCGGTTCTGTATTGAACAATCCGTAATGATGGTCCGTTAATTTACCTTGAGCAACGTCATATCCCCCGCGGAACTGACCTACTTCAGGATCATAAAGTGTTGTATAGTTCATGTTTTCTACTAATTCGCTTGTTTGAGGATTCAGCTCTTCGTATGCTTGTCCGACCACAATCAATCCCGCTGAAAGCCAGCCGTTATCCACTTGAGAGATGAACTGTCCCCAGTCTTTCTTAAGTGATCCGTCTTTCGTGTTATACCAGTTATAAAATAAACCATTCCATTTTTCTAATTTTTCAAGTGTATTTAGTGTTACTTGTATGCGTTTCACTGCCTCATCTTCACTGATGATTCCTAACTGCTGGGCAGATACTGTACTCATCATGTACATCCCAATATTTGTTGGCGATGTGTGGGTTGCATTCTTCTTACCTTCAACCGTATAGCGAGTTTCGTCATATGTCATCCCTGTCACGGGATCTGTGTGATCTTGAAAGTATTTATACGTTTTATTTGCAATCGCTTTCAATTCTACCTGAAAAGCAAGGTCTTTTCCTAGATCAGCAGCCGTTGCTGTAGGTGTTACAAACAAGTTGGCCAAAAGACTAAACATTAAAAGAAAACTTATAACCTTTGCTGGTCTCATAAACTAATACCCCTTTCCGTTTTATATTCTCCATCAATCGAAACGTTTCACCAACATTTTAACATTTACATAGACTTTGGATAAGTACCTTTCACAATATTCGGTCATTTGGTATATGTAATTTAATCTATAACAGGTAAAAGGAATTATAGAATTGATAATTAAAGGAAAAGCGAATCTAAAGGAGAACACATTTAAGGAAAATAAAGGATGGGAATCATTTTAATAGAAAACGTTATGAAACATAGAAAGGAGTTTTTTATGAGTGGAAAAATCCTTCAAGAGAAAATAACGATAAAAGATTTAGGCGAACAACAACTGGTTGGTTTTAGAGTACTTTGCAAAGGTGATCAGTACCTACAAGAGATTTCAAAAGCATCACTAAACTTACAGCATCGTTTAAAAGATATAAAAAACGTGATTTCTCCTGATCACCAAATAGGAGCCTTTATTGTTGATGCAGCTTCTGAAAATGAAGATGGCTATTGGGTTTGTGTTCAGGTCGATAAATATGAGGACATTCCGAGAGACATGGTCACTCTCACTGTTCCGCAACAAAAGTACGCTGTAATCACTCATGAAGGACCTAACTATGAAATCAAAAACAGCTATGAAACGCTACATCAAGGGATTTTGCAAAATAACTATCAAAGAGCACTTAACAAATGGCATCTAGAACTTTTTCTTGAGTTTGAAAACAAAAACCATTTAATGGTTCAACTGTTCGATACGATATTATAATCAACCCTTTTTCAATAGTATTTATATTAATGGAGGCCATACATATGAAAGTAAGTGCAGGTACGACTACCGGCTACAAAGATATGACAATACCTTATGGATTTATTAGTAAGACTGAAAACCCAAAGGGACTAGCTATAATACTCCCTGGTGTAGGTTATACAGTTAGGTCACCTATACTGCATTTCGCAACTGGCGCATTCTTAAATAAAGGTTATGATGTCCTGCATATAAACTATCAGTACCAAACAGATCACTATGACCATTTTACATTCGAGGAACTCAAACGTGCAGTAATCGCGGATGTGATGGCAGTCCTTAACGAAACTTTACATGGTGCTGATTTTAAATCTTATTACCTCATTGGGAAATCATTTGGCTGTATAGCGATGGGAGAAGCGTTAAACTTTTATCCTTTAAGTAACGCGAAGGCTGTTTGGTTAACACCACATTTGAAAGAAAAATTAGTTTTTGAGGCTATGCTGAATAGTCAAAATCAAGGACTATGTATAATTGGAGATAAGGATCCTTTCTATAATAAAGAAAACATTGAACAATTACAGGTAAATAAAAAGATAGATTATTTTATTCCGAATGGAGCGAACCATGCTTTAGAGATAGATAATCAAATATATGAATCTATTGATTTAGTAAAAAGTGTTGTAAAAAAGATCAATGAATTTTAAAGGAAAGGAAGCTCATATGAACTTCAAGATCAATGAAGCTATTGAACTATTAGAACGCACACCTGGAACTCTCTCTCACCTTTTAGTTGGTCTCTCTCCTGACTGGTTAACTTGCAACGAAGGTGATGATACATGGAATGCGCTTGAGGTTGTGGCTCATCTTATTGAGGGCGAAAAAGTCAACTGGATTCCTCGCATAAATATGATTCTTACAAAAGGCGAAAGCTACACCTTCCCTCCTTTTGACCGGTTTTCTCACCTATCTAATAAAGAAAAAGACATAGAGCAACTCCTGCTCGAATTTAAACAATGCCGCGAAGAGAGTCTCAATACACTTAAAAACAAGCTCACTGGTCTACCCGATTATGAACAAACAGCGCTCCATCCGGAATTCGGTCCTGTAAGATTACGAGAATTGCTTTCTACATGGGCTGTTCATGACTTAACGCATATTACACAAATTACAAGAATTATGGCAAAACGCTATAAGGAAGATGTGGGTCCATGGGCAAATTATTTGGGTATCCTGAAATAAACGCTGCTTACTGCAGCGTTTATTTCACAAAAGGGGATTATTTATGTATATATTTTATCTACCCATGTCGAAAATTCGATAAATGAAAATTAACGTGGGATTTTGGTCACTTAACGTGGGATTATTTAAAATAACGTGGGTATTTCGAAATTAACGTGGGATTAATGAATTCTTATCCTTAACGGGTCTATTTTTTTAGTCTTTTTCATGAAATTGTCTTTCTCATATACACATCGAAGGATAAAAAAGCATTTTAAAACAGAATTTGTTTTTTTCAAGATGAAAAATGTTAATTAACAGTAAAAAAGGAAGACTCCAATTGAAATCATCCTCTTATTTCTTAATATGCACCATCTGAATAGGTCAGTTCGTAACTATGGCTGTAAATTTCAATCAGGTTACCGTGCGGATCTTCACAATAAACCATGCGGTACGGCTTAGCCCTCTATAAAACATATTCCCTATGATAAAATAGGAGGAAAGCACCCTTAAAGAAATCTGCCTTACATAGGAGGAAAAAGAAATGTCTGCACTGATTACGATGGCTCTTTACCAGCCAAACATGGGAAAAGAAGAACAGCTAAATTCCGTCTTAAAAAATCACATCAAAACACTAGAAGCAGAAGATCTAATTACTTCACGTGAACCGATTCGTGCGCAAGCTGCTGATGGTACGGTCATAGAAATCTTCGAATGGAAATCAGATCAAGCAAAAGATGCCGCTCACGAATCTCCTGCTGTGATGAAAATCTGGAATGAAATCATGGAAATAGCAGAAATCAAAAGTCTCTCATCATTAGATGAAGCGAACCATCCGTTCCCCAACTTTGCACCATACTCTGTATAAAAAATAAAAAGGGCATTCATTTGCCCTTTGTTTACTCAATTCGGTTCGTGGTCCATCATCCAGTCTATTAATCTTTCCGTTTCCTTTTCCCCGCCTTCAAACACATAATAATGTGTCATGCCATTGTCTTTCCCTTTTAGGATTATATTTTTATGGGCTTTTCCGTCATTCGGGTATGGTATAAACAAATCTATATTTTCATTCTGATCATAAGGATCGCTGTAGTAAATATGAATATATTTTTTTAATGGGAATTTGTTTATTTCATGTGTAGGCTTTAAGGTTTGAAGCCACGGATCTGCTAAGGTTTGAATTTCTTTGTACGAATTCTCCACCCAATCTATACTCATATTCTTTAAATCAAAGCCGATCGGCTGACTTCCAGCTACCGATTGAACCCTCCCAAACACTGCACCTGAGACCTTTCCATCAATAGGCTCTGCATCCAACTGATTACAACCTGTCATTACGAGCAACAATAATAAAAAGACTTTCAAAAAGCTTTTTTCATTCCTTAGCACCCCTTTTAACGTTAGACGATATCATTTCCATATGAGTTTCAAGATGGAATATACACAAAGGAATGTTTCCTTCTACAGTGGAATAAATAGAATACAAAAGGAGTGGTTCTTTGCTCAGTGAAGCCGATTTAAATATTATAGTTTATACCTTGTTCTTACTGTCAGGATTGCCTCTCAGCTACAGATATGCCGCTTTTATGGTAAAGCATACAGGGATGGTTATCCCTCACTTTTTTATAAGTGTCATGTTGAATCTATGTGTCGGGCTACTAGGTATTGTTGGATGGATTTTTTTCGCGCCTAGGATCAGTATTTACTTTACTCTCGGCGGAATTTATCTAGGATCGGGGATTACAGCTTTGAGCTTGTTTATTTTAATAACATTGCTCTTGATAAAAAGAAAAGCTTTGTTAAAAAGCTTTGACCACTGGATCACATCATAAAGAAACACCTTCCATATGATTTAGGAAGGTGTTTTTTCCGTATTAGGCGTTTACTTTTTCTTTCTCGAGATCACTTGCGGGACCGAAGAATTCAAAGTGGATGTTTTCTTTCGGAATATTTAATTCTTGCAGTGCATGATTGATTGCCCGCATAAATGGAACCGGACCACAGAAATAGTATACTGCATCTGTATTTAGCGGTAAAACTTTGCGAAGCCATGCTGCATCGATATAACCCGTTTGATCGTATCCGAAGTCTTCGTTTAATGGTTTTTCATATACAAAATAAGTTGAGATGTTCTCCGTGTTTTCTGCGATTTTCTTTACTTCATCTTTTAGAGCATGTGTTTTACTGTTAATTGCTGCATGAATAAAAGTGATTTCACGACCAGGCTGTCTTTCTGCTGCTGTTTTCAGCATACTTACCATCGGCGTAAGACCAACTCCTCCGCTGATAAGGACTGCAGGTTTTTCACTTTTTGTATCTAAGTAAAAATCACCAGCTGGTGCACTTAGATAAAGAACGTCTCCAGCTTTTACACCTTCATGCAGATAGACAGAAACAACACCATCTGGTGAATTTAGACCCGTTTCCTTTTTAACAGAGATACGATAATAATCTTTGCCTGGTGCATCTGATAAGCTGTATTGTCTGACGTGTGTGTTCTTTTCACCTGGGATTTCCATTCTTACACTTACGTATTGACCAGGATTGAAGTTTGCGATAGGACCTCCATCTTGAGGTTTTAAGTAGAAAGAGGTAATCACACTGCTTTCTTCAACCTTTTCAGAAACAACGAAAGCTCTGAACCCTTCCCATCCGCCTTTTTGCCGTTCCGCTTCTTCATACATCTCACGTTCTACACCGATAAATACATCAGCGATCACGCCGTAAGCTTCTGCCCAAGCATTAATGATATCGTCTGTAGCCGCATCACCGAGTACGTCTTTAATCGCGAGCAATAAGTTTTCACCAACAACCGGGTAGTGCTCTGGTTGTACTCCTAAGCTTCTGTGCTTATGGGCGATTTGCTTTACCACTGGGATTATCGCTTCGAGCTTATCGATGTTGGCAGCTGCGGCGTATACCGCGTTTGCAAGTGCCGCTTGCTGACGTCCTTTCTTCTGATTCGCATGATTAAAAATATTCAATAGTTCTGGATGCTTTTGAAATAGCAGCTGATAAAAACGGGAAGTAATCGCTTCTCCGTGGACTTCTAATACAGGTACGGTTGACTTAATGATTTCAATCGTTCTTGCTTGTAACATGTCAATTCCCCCTCAGTTCTTTTTACAACTTTATCGTAAAAGAATTTGAGAAGAAGTTGTGTGATTGAAATCACATTTCATTTGGACGTTTTGTGAACAAAAGAAATTACATTTTTTAGGTTAACTTAATAATAATTTTCTAACTATTCTAATTATTTTAGTAAAAATATGATAAAATTGGAAAATGAACTTAACCTTATGAACTTGTGAGAGGATCCTCTGAATGAAAATTAGTAAACACCATTGCAAAAAATTTCTATAAAAAACTAGGGTTTGTAATAAACCGAGAAGTTGTACATAAAAAATTGAATTAAAAAGGAGGTCTGAAAAATGGCGCATCTACTTGTCTATTTTTATAAAATCAAACCAGAAATGGAAGAAAAGTTCCTAGAGATTTGTGCCCAAACGAATAAAAAGTTCCAGGAATACGGCGGAGTTACAGAACGAATCTTTAGATTATCACCTTCCACAAAAAACTATGGTGTTTCTTCTATTCCAAAAAAACTCGAGGTTCAGGAAGATGAAGAACTGTGGATAGGTTTGCTTCGCTTTCAATCAGAAAAACACGCCCGCATTACGATGGAAGCATTTGATTCAGACGCAGAAGTGAACGCCTTGTTAAACGAATTTGTTTCCCACGTGGCACCACTGGATCATGTCTTGTTCGGAGAGTTTGTTTCAGGGCATGAAACGGTCAAAAGCAAATAAAAGCGAATATGCGACAGGATCAAGCAACTAAGGTTATAGTAAGTTCTTTGCTGTTTTATTTAATAAGACTTAATGAACCTCATTAAGCATACTTTTGGTTAAAAAGGAGGTGTCTTCCATGACTTGGTTACTTATTTTTCTTGCAAGTATTCTAGTCTTAGCTTTCCTTATAGACTGGAGACGAAAGAAAAACAATAATAACCCAGATTACCCTCCGTATACAGGATCCAAACCTGGTGACACCACCAATTATCAGTATGGTGATAACCGCCACACCAGCGGCGGCAGTGGTTTTGGCGGAGGCGGAGAACAATAAAAAGAACACCTCCTGTTGTAAAGAGGTGTTCACCCAAACTCTTTTTGGTGTGCTTTTTTCATTTTCAAGTATTCTTCATCTGTCCTTGCAAGCTTCCACTTTTCAAAGATTGCGGCTGATTTTGCTTTAACAGGATCAATCTGGCGTTTATTTATCTCACCATTCTCTTTGTATTTTCTTCCGCCCTTATAATTCGTATAACGCCTTGCACGCGTATAGCCCATCTGCAGAAACTTTCGAGCCATGTCTGCGCCGACAAAATCTTTCTTCTTTTTGTACTCCAGAAACTGTTCGTAATTTTCTCTGATGAATTTTTTGCTTCTTCAGGTGTCTTAAAGCGCCAATGAGGGAGTATCTCACTTTTATATGGCTCTACAAGAAGAACTCCCTGTTCACCGTGTCCTACTCGATATTTTTCGGGATTCCCAAAAAATTGATATTTTCAAAATCAAGATCATAATCAAAAGGCATAGATTTCCCTCCTCTTTCTTATCGTTACCCTTTTTTCAAAATAAAAAAAATCCGTTGCTCAGAAGACAACGGATTTGCACATTAATTAATTTCGTATAACGTTTTTGGAGCTTCTTTTATAAATGGACATGGTAATCCATCATAGTAGACGGCCAGCTCGTGCATCGCCCGGGTACAAACAGTATAAAACAGTTTACGTTCACGCTCGTCTTGATAGCCGGACGCATTATAGACTGCCACTGCATCAAACTCTATGCCTTTAGCTAAATAGGAAGGTATGACGATGATCCCTTTTTGAAAAGCGGCATCCTCATTAATCATGAGTCTTACATCTATTTTCGAATTTAGCTTTTCATATACCTTTCTGCTCTCTTTTGCAGTCCTGCAGATTACTGCGATTGTTTCATGGCCTTCTTTTACCCACGTATCAATTTGAGTTTCTAACTGCCCTAAAAGTTGAGCTTCCCCTTCTGCCTTTACGACAGTTGGCTTTTCTCCCGGTCTGTTAAAAGGGATAATCGAGCTTCCAACTTTTAAAAGACTTTTCGAAAATTCTACGATTTCTTTTGTCGAACGGTAGCTTCTTGTAAGTGTAATAGTTTCGACATTTTTCTTATTTAATAATTTTTTCAGCATGGAAAATGATTGATCGGAAGCATGTGCATAAATGGATTGGTTTAAATCACCGAGAACGGTTAATCTCGCTCTTGGGAAAATCCGTTGGATAAATGCGAATTGAAATGGCGAAAAATCTTGAGCTTCATCAATAAATACATGCCGTACTGCAGCATTGGTTTGAAAGCCAATCAATAATTCTTTTACATATAAAAAGGGAGTAGCATCTTCATTTGACAGGTGATTCTGCTTAAGATTAAACAGTGTTTGATTACAAATTCGACTCCACAATTCATGGTTGTTCAGCCTTTTGTTGTTCTTCTGAAACAATTTCGCATATAAACTCTTCATATCTAAAAAGGAGAAGTTTTCTATTGAATCACGCAAAGACTTAAAAGCCAACCTTGTTACATAAGCTGAAAGAACCTTTTGCTCACTTTCCAGATCATTAAAAGAGTCATCCCCATATTTACTTCTCTTTTGAAGCTGTTCATAGAGTTTCGTATACACTGACTTATCTAAAAACTGAATTTCCTTCTCAACCCATGGCTTTTTGCGTTCACGTCTTTCCGCTTTCTTTAACTCATATAAGAGCCACTGAGACGTTTGCTTCATCCGATAAGGAATCGTTTCGCGATCGTCCAGAGAATAAAAGTAATCACCGATCTGCTTTGCCCGGATTATTGTTTTATCTCGAAATTTCACATCTAAAAACTGCATTCCTGATTCACCAAGCTTCTCAACATATCGATGAATTGCTTCTAAAAAGTCTGACGATGCTTTAAATTTTATCCCCTCAAGACGTTGTGACTCCCCGCTTCCAGAGAGGATATCTTCCATCTGTTCAAAAGGAGTTTCAACAGAAAATTCTTTAGCTAAATGGTGATCAATGTAGGCTTGAAAAGTAGTTTGCTCCATATTTTCTTCACCAAGCTCAGGAAGCACGTTCGCAACATAGCTGTTGAACATATTGTTGGGTGAAAAAAGGACGATATGATGGGATTGCAAAGTTTCACGATCCCGATATAACAAGTATGCTACACGCTGGAGTGCTGCTGAGGTTTTCCCGCAGCCTGCTGCACCTTGAACAATAAGCAAATCACTATCCGTGTTCCGTATTATTGAATTTTGCTCCTTTTGAATGGTTGCAACAATGCTTTTCATTTGAGTATTTGCCTGATTCCCCAAGACCTGCTGCAGAAGTTCATCCCCAATTGCTTCCCCGGTGTCAAACATGCCTTGTATCCGGCCATTTTTAATAATGAATTGTCTTTTTAAATTTAATTCACCTTTTACAGTTCCCATTGGTGCCCGAAAAGCTGCTTCCCCAAGTGAATGGTCATAATACAAGCTAGAGATCGGTGCTCTCCAATCATGTACTAAAAAATCGCTCTCCTCTTCATCATAATAGGAAGCAATGCCAAGGTAAACTCGTTCCGTATCCCTTTCACCTTGTTCTTTAAAATCAATCCGTCCAAAATAAGGTGATCTTTTCAGTTTTTCATACGTTTTTAATCTGCTTTCCGCTGAAATATGACTGCGTTCGATCTCGGATAAAAGTTCTGATTGCTGTTTTATACTTGCTGCCGTTTCAGCCGCTTCAAAAACGTCGTCTAAGTTCACAGTAACGTCAGACCAAAAGTTCTTTCGAATCTGAACCACATCAGCCAATTTACCGCCTAAATGTTCATGAAGTTTTGAAGTTGCAAGAGAAAGCTTTTCAATCACGTCATCTACTCGTTTTTGTTCATTTTGCTGTTCCCGATTCCAAGTCGTCATCCGATCTCTCCCTACAACAAAATTTTAGGTTGACACACTCTTCCCTTTTGTTATATAATATAATTGGGTATAACTTATACTAATAATTATTAAAAGTGCGTCTTTTTTATAATAGCATAATCTTGTGCAAGAAGTACATATTTTATTACAAAAAAAACAGTGGTGTCCGTTTCTGGAACCACTGTTTTTTTATTGTTAATTTATAAGATAGTGTGTTAAGTTTATAAATCCTTTGTTAACATTACCCCTATTTCCTTTTTCCTCTTTGATTTTGTATTAAGATTAAGCCGAAAACAAAACAGGAGGAAAATAGTGATGAAAAAATGGACTGTCTTTATTTGCATGACCCTCATCTTTTTTACAATGAATTTTACTCCAGCAACGGCGAACGAAAATTCTTCAGTACTTCCGCTTGCAAAAGCACATGCACACAATGATTATGAACACGACAAACCTTTGGCAGATGCTCTAAATCATGGATTTACAAGTGTTGAAGCAGATGTATGGCTCAAAGAGGGTAAGCTTTTAGTTGCTCATGACGAAATTGATGTCCGGTCAGATCGGACATTAGAAACGCTTTATTTAGAGCCTCTTAAAAAAAGAATAATAAACAATCAAGGTTCTGTTTACAAGGAGTATAAAAGTCAGGATTTTCTATTGTGGATTGACATCAAATCAGAAGATATGGCTACTTATAACGCTATCCACGAACAATTGAAAAACTATCAAAACATGCTAACTCGCATTTCAGCAGCAGGTGTCAAACAAGGAGCTGTAACTGTTATTATTTCAGGTAACCGGCCTTATGAATTAATGATGGAACAGCCGATTCGCTATGCCACTTACGATGGAAGAATAAGTGATCTTGGAACTAATGTGTCCAATACCTTTATGCCAGTAATCAGTGATAACTGGACAAAACATTTCACGTGGCAGGGTGTTGGTGAAATGCCTGCATCTGAACGTGATAAACTTCATTCGATTGTAGAAACAGCTCATAATAATGGACAGATGGTACGTTTTTGGGCAACACCTGACGCAGCTCTTCCTAATCGGGAAGCAGTCTGGAAGGAATTAATGGATGCAGGCGTCGACCTGATTAATTCAGATGATCTTTCAGGGCTTCAGCAATTTTTACTTGAACACGACAAAAACCCAACAACTCCGCATATAAAATGGTAAGAAAAAAATCCGTTATCCCAATTGGGTAACGGATTTTTTTAAAATTCTATTTTGTTACTGTTAAGGCTGAACAATAGAAGACTTTTCGATAACACGCTTCATCGCATGCATTTGGCCAAGGTGATACGTTTCATGAAATACAGCAAAATTAACAAGTTCACCAAACGTTGTGAAATCAAAAATTTGCTTTTCTAACTTTTCTTGAAGACGCTCTTTTGGAATTTCTCTAATTCGTGTTATTTGCTCCTTCAACTGTAATTTGAGATCTGCAAGTGCAGGGACTTCTCCTTTCCAATCCGCTGGGCTTGTGCCTCTGTTAAATAACTCAATGTAGTTCATTGGCAGATGAGTTGATTTCTCAGGATATCCGAACATGAAATACTCTGCTGTTAATAGAACATGCCCTACATGCCAGAGAATATTGTTATTGAATCCTTCCGGCTGAATCTTTGCAATTTCTTCATTCATTCCCTCTACATTTTTCAGAAAAAAGCTTCGTGACAATTCAAAGTTCTTAAACGTTAATTCACTCATCCTTACGCCTCCTTAAAATTGTTAAAGCCTATCACTTCACATTATACAGGCTGGAAAAATATCTGACTATGAAAAGTCTATTTACCGGTATTGATCATGAATCGGGCTGAACAAATCTTCGCTCGTGTTCCTGACGACAGAAAAGTGATCAACATTGTAATGTCCGTGCAGAACCTTATTATGATGTTCAATGATTTGATGTGCCTTTAATACTGTTGAATCTGTTGTAGAATGTCCATCACCAACTAACGTCACATCCAGACCATTTACGGTTGCCATTCTAACAGCTGTATCAATGCAATGTTCAGTTTTGCATCCCAAAATCACTGCATGTTTGATCTCCTTCTTCTTTATACTGTTCAGAAGATCCGTGCCATAAAAAGCATTAGTAGCACTTTTATCAAAGATAAGCGCATCCGCAGGTATATTTATCTCTTGATGCACTTCAAATCCTTTTCCCTTTCCTTCTGCAACATCTACATCCCGAATAAAGATGATAGCCGCTTTAGCTTTTATGCCTTTTTCTATCACTGAATTGATGTTTTTTATCAATAAGTCTTTATTAAAAACAGGACTCTCTTTTCCGCTTCCATCAATGAGATCCTGTTGTGCGTCAACAATAATCAAGGCTTGGTTCATGATAACAACTCCTTTTTATCTTTATTCAACTTTTCAAAAGAAGCACGGTAGTTCTCAATCTTCACAACCAGCTTCTTTCGCAGATTCTCCATCCACTCCGGATGCTCAGGAGATTCTAAAATATCAACCGAACGCAGCAATCTCGCAAACATCCTTAGGTCATGAAGTCTCTGAAACATCGGCAGTTGTTCCAGGAGCTGATAATCAAGGCTCGTTTCGCTCACATAACCTTTTATAAACTCAGCAAATAAAGGATTAGACATCTTTTTTCCTTCCAAATCCCGTAATGCATAAGCAATATCGGCAACATACCAATAGTAGGCGCAATCATCGAAATCGAGCATTCCGAGACGATTACCATCCCATCGCAGATTGTCTAATTCAAAATCATAATGAATGAGCCCAAAGTTGTCTTTTGTAACGGGTAAGCTTTCTGCCCATTTTATTAGCGCTGCAAGTTCTTTTTTCGCAGCACTGTCTTGACTTGAAAGCATACACTCCACTTCATTTAAATGATCTCTCCATGTCATCCGATCAACACAAGAAGTCACACCCGTTTTCTTTAATTTTTCATGCAGCTTGCCGAGCGTACTTCCCCATGTAAAAAACTGATGCGACTCAAGCTCTTCCATCTCGTACTGTTTTCCAGACAGGGCTTCGAATACAGAAGCATAATATTCGCCTAGCTCTGTTTCAATTCGTTCCACTTTCTTACCGTTTAATGAAACAACTGGTTTTGAAACACGCAAGGGTATCTCCGCTAACTTGTTTAATAGATTCATCTCTTCTTCAAGTGAAGCTAGATCTTTCTCAGACACTTCATTAAACCTTAGAAAATGGGTTTGTTCATTTCGTTTAAAAATAAATATAAAGTTAGCACTATACCGAAAGGCAAAAACACTGCCTTCATCGTATCCCCATCGCTCAAGGATTTTTTCCGCCAACGGACTACGCCATTCCCCGTCAACCGTGTTCGCTGCTTTTAACATTGTACTCAACTTCATCATTGGTTTTGGCACCTCTTCAAATAGTTTTTTAAGTAAAAACTATTCAATAAGCCAGGTGTCCTGACAATAACAAAAAAGCCAAAGGATAATTTTTGTCCGTTTGGCTTTAACGTTTATTGATCAGAAAAACCTCCTGGAAGTCCTGTGAATCCAGAGCGCCACGATTAAACGTTTATTTTTTATAACCGTTGGGCAAGGACAAGACATGACTGTTCTTATTGAATTTCATTATCATCTTGTCATCACCCCTTTCATTAGATAGCTTTATTATAAACTAATTTTTGGAAAATTGGAATTATTTTTTTCTGGGGATGGTCAATGTTTGCCATTCATCAGATTTTAGCATTTTTGCAATATAGATAATCTGCCCGATATGATAAGAATAGTGGTACATCTGCCGCTCGATGGCGTCCATGACAGAGTGCGCTTCATTCCGGATATAGATCTCTCGAAGCAGATCTTCCTCCGTTAAGCTATTCAAAGCCTCAAAGAACACGCTCCAGCCTTTGTTCCAGACGTTGTACATCTCCTCACGAGTAGAAAAGGTATTTTCAAATTCACCGTCCCGGTTGCGATCTGGTTTCTCACCATCACTTTCAAAAAAAGTCTGTCCATCTCGAAATCATATTCCCGCTCAAGTGTTTGACAATCACAGCAATACTGTTGGAATCATCGTTGGGATACCAAAACAAGTGTTCTTCACTAAGGTGTTCAAACGTCCTCTCTGCATACTTTTTCGCATCGGAAAAACGGCACTTCACAGAACGCAAATACTCAGATGAGACATCAGTTTTAGCAAGACTCATGAAACACATCTCCTTTACGAATAGAATATCTTATCTATTCTCTATGCGAATTTGAAAATCCTATGAAACCGTGTCAAACCTCATCATTTATTTGGCAATGGCATGATGATCTTCATTTCTTTCTGCTCTTATTTGTACCATGGGAAGGATCAACCTCCTTTAAATAGAAAAACTGCTCCCTCTTTTGAGACAGCAGTTCAATTACTTCTATTATTGTAGTTCGTTGATGAATTTTCCAGGAATTAATTTTAAGTCTTCATGAATTGTGTTTAATTTTTCTTCAAAAGCTGTAAATAACTCGTCAGCTTCTGCTGCTTTTGCTTCGTCTTCTAAGCCGGCAACTTTAGCTTCATATGACTTCTTTAGTTCTTCTAATGCAGCTTTAACCGTTGTTTGATTCTCTTCAGATAAGTCAGTTGGAACTTCAACAGATGGGATTTCAGCTACCGCTTTTTCTCCAGCTGCTTTCGCATCAGCTTTTAGCGTATCAAGCTCTTCTTTCGGAAGTGCTTCTTCACCTTCTTTTGCCGCACCTGCAGCATAAGCGTTGAATGCAGCATGATACTGACGAAGCTGCTGCATAAGTTCACCTTCAAAGTTTAGAAGAGTGATTTTTTCTGTATTAGCACTTTCTTTTTTCTCTGTAGCTGCTGCTGGTTTTGCTTCTTCTTTCGGCTTTTCTTCTTCCTTGCTGCAACCTACGCTTAGCGCAAGTACGGCAGCTGCTGTTACTGCTAAGAAGTTTTTCATTGAGAATGCCCCCTATATCTATATTTCTATTTTTTGGAACTTTCTCATTTTAATACTTTTTCTTAATATTGTAAATTAAAATGATTCGACTTTTTTAAAAGAATTTGAAATTAATCCTTAAGCCTTAATATGATTGAATTATCCGATTATTTTAAATAATCTTGAATTATTGATAAAAGTTTTATCACTATAATATATAATTCATTTTCTTGAATTTTCTTTCGTGATTCAAGAGCCACTCTTTTCTCCAAAGACCTCCGGCATAACCTGTTAAACTTCCGTTTGTTCCTATAATTCTATGACAAGGTATTACAATGCTTAGTGTATTTTTGCCATTCGCATTCCCTACAGCCCTCACTGCTTTCTCTTTTTTAAGAGAGTTGGCAATATCACGGTATGAGGCAGTCTCGGCATATTGAATCTGAACAAGCGCATTCCATACGGTTTGTTGAAACGAAGTCCCTCTTATTTCATAGGGAAAGGTAAATACCCTGCGCTCCCCTTTAAAATATTGCTGAAGCTGTTTATAGCAATCTCGTAAAATCTCTGGCAATTCAGACTGATGTTCAACCGGTAAATCTCTATTGACAAACATTATGGAAAGAATAGATTTCTCGCTGCTTATAATCTCAATGACCCCAATCGGCGAATGATAGTCTAGCATGTAGTGTTTACTCATACAACGACCTCCAAAGATAAAAAGTGGCATATGCTTCCCAGCCGCTCCAGTTTTTCGCAGCTTCTCTAATTTCATCTAGTTTCGGTTTGGTTTCCAGATTCAACTGCTTTTTTATCGCATTATGAAGGCCCACATCTGCAACTGGGAATGCAGATGCCTCCAGTAAACATTTCATCATAACGTAATCTGCCGTCCATGCTCCAACACCTTTTATAGATAAAAGTGCTTGGTGCTGCTTCACCGGTTCTCGTAAATCGATCAAACTGTCTTTTGATAACCGGCCAGTAGCTATTTCTTTTGCTACTCCAAGTACATACTCTGCTTTACGGCTTGTAAACTGCAGATTTCTCAAATCTTCTAACTCAAGTTCAGCAATCGTTTCAGGATTTGGATACAGCCAATATGATCTCCCCTCGTAATCTCGTTTTTCTCCAAAGTGTTCGACAAACCGTTTTTTTAGCGTGTAGGCAAATTTCAAATTGATCTGCTGCCCCATGATTGCCCATGTGAGTGCTTCAAACAAGTCTGGAATTCCGATCATACGCAAGCCATAATACCTGTCGGCTAAAGGCTGTAAAATCACATCTCTAGATGCCACATCATAAAAATTCAAGAGGTCTTTCTTAAGGTCAAACCAATCAATTATAAAATCCGCTGCTTCCTTTTTACTTTTTCCCGATGGTTCACCAAGAGGAAACTCGACGATAAGTCTATGATTTTTGCTTGTGATTTTTAACAGAACCTGTTCACCATTTACTTTTACTAGTTTCATAAGCCGCTGATCCTGAATATCATGCAGTACTTCTAAATCAGATCTTCCCAGGAATATAAGGCATTCTTTAAAGCAGAACGCTTCAGGAGGACATATTTCAATATAAGTCCCATTATCAATCCATTGCATCACATGACTCCTTTATCCCAGCTGAATCACGGTAATCACCTGGCGAACAATTTTTCACACGCCGAAATGCTTTGTAAAAATTAGAAGGACTTTGAAATCCGGATTCATAACATATTTCTAGATTTGTTCTTTTCGTGTTTCTTAAAAGATAGCCTGCCTTATCAATGCGGATCTTCTCCAAATATTCACGCGGCGTTTCATTCATTTCTTCTTTGAATAGCCGCTCCAGATAAAACGCACTGACACCCACATGATCAGCAATATCCTGTAACACAATTCTTTTGTTAAGATGGTTCAACAAATACCCGGTCGTTTTTCGTACCAAATCGATCTGGGGGCAGTGTTCGATATCCGGCTGACACCTTTTACAGGCTCGGTAACCGGCCTCTATACATTCTGGGATCGTCTCATAAAACTCCACGTTGACCTTTTTGGGCTTGCGGGATCTGCATGAAGGCCGGCAAAAAATCTTTGTCGTTTTAACAGCTGTATAAAACAACCCGTCATAAGACCTGTCGCATTCCATGATCTTATCCCACATTTCATCAAACGATATATTTACGTTTTCCACCTTCATCCCTCCACCGTTATATTCTCGTCTCTATTTTATCAATCTAAAACAAGGAAATCGTCCTCAATCTTGCTGTTATGGTCGAAAGTAGCTTATTTGACCTTTCGTTAATAATAAGTAAGGGCTTTACGGTACGTGTTCTTTTAATTATTACACGTTCGCTCAAGAATAGTGAGTTTTCGCTCCATCGGCTGCTCGTTTCGCTCAAACATTCTGAGTTTCGCTCAACCTGCATGGAGTTTCGCTCAAACCATTGCGAGTTTCGCTCAATCTTATGGAGTTTGGGGCAATCCAGCGCGAGTTTCGCATAAAGGTCTCTCATCTTTACTTCTAATAAAGAAAAACTGACACCAAAAGAACCTATTTCACGTCCTTTCGGGTCAGCTTTTGAAGATTTATTTTGTTACAAAAACGGGTCCCTTTTTATTCCGGTTACCTTTTCCCATATATTGAAGAAGAATGACAGATGCGATAATAAAGGATGTTAAACCAAATCCGATAACCATGTTAAAGAATCCAATCGTATCCAGGAATAGCCCAGTTAAAAGCATTAATGCCTGGAAGATGATATTATCGACCATCCCTTTTATCGAGAAGAATCTTCCATGGTAGTCAGATGGAACATCCGTCTGGAAGATCGTCGTAACTACCGGAAAAAGTGTTCCTGCAGCGAGACCAAACAGTCCGAATGAAAGTATAGACATGATCGGATGATCTGCTAAATACAAGGATGTGTGTGCTGTCGCAATAATAAACGTAATCGCAAACATATAGGAGAGCTTTGGGTTATCACGGAAAAATTTCTTCGATAAAAAGGTTCCTATAAACACACAAACTCCTTCAGTCGTATAAAGAATGCCTTTTATCCCCGGATTGTCCTGCAGGTCACTGATTTCAATAACCATCAAATTGAAGCCCGATAGAAATAAATAAGCAGGAATCAATAAAAAGATTCCATAAACCACTTTCGGCTGCTTCTTCACGATTGGGTACAGTTCACCAAGTGTTCTGAAGAAGTTATCCTTTTTATCTGATTTTTTGACTTCTTTCGGTTTTTCCTCCACATCCAAGAAGAATGTTGAGATTAACAGGATAATATAAGAAACCAATGTAACCGTATATAAAGCAAAAAGTGACATCCCGACAAGCATCACCCCGCCGAGTGCAGTTCCGACAATCCTTGAAGCAGTAAATATATTCATGTTCACGCCGTTCGCATCTAAAAGCTCTTCTTTTTTCACGATTAATGGAAGCATCGTTTGCATAGCAGGCTGTGAAAAAGTTCCTGAAATACCTATTACAAGTGTATAGACAACCATCCACCATACGTTGTTGGAGGCTATAGCCAAATACATAAAAAAGATAGCGACACATCTGGCAAACCCAGCATAGATCAGGATTTTTTTCTTATTGCTTCGATCAATGATCCTTCCAGCCATTGGTGCCAAAAATATCCCTACAAGAAAACCAGCTAGAATAATAAGCGCTTGCAAAAAGGATGACTCCACATTCTTTTGCAAAAACTCAAGATTGCCGATAATTCCTACCCACAAACCTGTACTCGAAACAGCTAGACCAAACATTAAAATTAAAAAATTCCGGTTTCTCCACATGTTCTCTTTCCCCTCTCAGCCCCACCGAAATTATGTATTTCAGCCTTTTTACATGTAAAAAAATTACTCAACAAGGTTAAGTATCTCTTGTTATAGTATACCAGTATTTTGAAATATCGTCGTAATAAATTACACTCATTTCTTCCCTCTTTTATACTCTGTTATAATGACTAAAGTAGATTGCCGAAAGGGGTACGTTATGAAACAACTGATTCTTGCTGAAAAGCCGAGCGTGGCACGTGATCTTGCCCGTGTACTAGGCTGTAAGCAACAAAATAAAAGCTTTATCGAAGGTCCGAAGCACATTGTGACATGGGCGCTCGGCCACCTTGTAGAGTTAAAAATGCCAGAAGACTATGATAAGCAATATAAGCAGTGGCGCTTAGAAGACTTGCCAATCATACCTAAATATATGGGGCTGAAGGTGATCCGGCAGGTTAGTCATCAATTCCGCGCTATTGAACAGCTTACTAAAAGGAAAGATTTAAGTGAACTCGTTATCGCAACCGATGCAGGGCGTGAAGGGGAGCTAGTTGCCCGCTGGATCATGGAAAAAGTGAGATGGCAAAAACCCGTAAAGCGCCTTTGGATATCATCGCAGACAGATAAAGCGATTCGTGATGGATTCAACCAGTTAAAGCCCGCTAAGCAATATGACAACTTGTATCAATCCGCGGTCTGCCGATCTGAAGCAGATTGGCTGATCGGGCTTAACGTAACGCGAGCTCTTACTACTAAATACAATGATCCGCTTTCAGCCGGACGTGTACAAACCCCAACTCTTGCTATGATTTTAGAGCGAGAACAAGAGATCAATTCGTTTCAGCCAAAAGACTATTGGACAATTGATGCAAACGTCGGATTATTGAAAGCTTCCTGGGAACAAAACGGGGAAAAACGGCTTTTTGACGAGCGAAAGGCAAATGAGATAATGAATAAAGTGAAGGGTCAGACTGCAACAGTCGAGTCTCTGCAAAAGAAAGAAAAAACAGAAGCTCACCCAATGCCTTATGACCTTACTGAACTGCAGCGTGATGCGAACCGCCGTTTTGGTTTCTCGGCTAAGAAGACATCTTCCGTACTGCAGAAACTTTATGAACAATACAAGCTTGTTACGTACCCACGAACAGATTCACGTTATTTGACGATGGATATGGAGAATACCATGTATGACCGCCTCCAAGGGATGTCTGCTGGATATCGTGACGAAGTGCAGCCTCTTTTGAAGCAAAAAGGAAAAGTGGTTGCGAAAAAAGTGTTTAACGACACAAAAGTTACTGATCACCATGCGATCATTCCGACAGATGAACCGCTGCATCTCGGTGATCTCGACAACGACGAACGTAAATTGTATGATCTGATCGCACGAAGATTCTTAGCTCTTTTCTATCCAGCTTACAAATCAGAGACATTAACAGCCACATTAAAAATTGGAAACGATACATTTGTTGCACGTGAAACATTAGTAATTGATCCCGGTTTTAAAGTGTTATCTGGAAAAGAAGAAGAAAGTCCGAGAGCATTAGCCAGCTTAAAAGAAGGTCAAACACTATCGGTTAAAGACGTAAACCTGGAGAAAAAGCTGACAGAACCACCTGCCCGTTTTACAGAAGCCGATCTTCTTTCTCGAATGGAAAAATACAGCTTGGGAACTCCGGCAACACGGGCAGATATAATAGAGCGTTTGCTTGGATCAGAAGTTCTGGATCGAAAAAACAACAAACTGCACCCCACACCAAAGGGAAAACAGCTGATCGATTTAGTTAATGATGAGTTAAAGTCTCCTGAACTTACGGCTAAATGGGAACAGGAACTTGAAGCGATCGCACGTGGAAAAGGAAACCCTAAAGAGTTCTTAGAGAACATTCGCAAGCAAACGAAGCAGCTTGTGTTGGAAATCAAAACAAGCTCTCAGGAATATCGTGCACACAACTTAACCGGTTCTAAGTGTCCTGATTGCGGAAAGCTGTTAAAAGAAGTCAAAGGCCGTGATGGCAAAGTGCTCGTATGTTCGGACCGTGAATGCTCTTACCGCCGTCGTAAAGATCCGAAGCTTTCTAACCGCCGCTGCCCGCAGTGTAAGAAAAAGATGGAATTACACAATGGAAAAGCAGGCACGTACTTTCAGTGCAAGCCTTGCAACGTGGTTGAAAAAGCGGATGAAATGAAAAAGAAAGTCACCAAACGTGAAGAACGCCAGCTAATGAAAAAATACAGTGCCAACAACAAAGAGGATGAAGGCTTTGGAAACAGTTTAGCTGATGCGTTGAAAGCTGCTATGAAGGATAAAAAATAAAAGGAAATGCAAAAGGAGAACGCGTTTAGATACGTTCTCCTTTTTTAAGTTATTCTATAAATTCTCCAAGATCTGACTTTTTCACTCGCCAATGTCTTCCAATCTTAAAAGCAGGGATTTTCCTTTCATGTATTTTAATCGTAAAATAAACTAACAAAGAGTTAATGATGACATTGTTTAGTATAAAGAAAATAAAAACCACCCGTGAGAACGGGTGGTTTTCTCTGCGGCTGGAAGCCTTTGTTACTGGCCATGCCCTAAAGGGCCTCGGAAGGGTTCGCCAGGTGCACTACTTCTACGGGCCAGACCTCAAAGGCCTCCTGGTTACTTCCGTTGTTTTTTCTTTACCTCTTCGCCTGTGAATGGATCAATATATTCCATCATGCTTATTTGTTCTGCGACTACATCATCTTGAATTTGATTTCGAATATATTCTTCTATCACTTTTTTGTTTCTGCCTACTGTATCTACGTAACAGGTACACCAAAATTTTCGGTTCCCATATCGATATTTTAGGTTGGCGTGCCGATTAAAAATCATTAAACAAATGCAGATACACTTAGTTTCGGTGGTATGCTCACTAACATATGTACATGATCTCGACACACTGTAGCTTCAATGATTTCTACACCTTTTCTCTCACACAGTGTCCGTTATATTTCTCCAATGTCTTTCTTAATCTTTCCATATATCACTTGTCTTCTTTACTTAGGTGCGAATACGATATGATACTTACAATTCCATTTTGTGTGTGCTAAACTATTTATGTCTTTTGACAATGAAAACTCCTCCGATGCTGGAATATTGGTTGGCGAACCAAAATTATTTTAGCATCTCGGAAGAGTTTTTTTTAATACCTCGCTGTAAGCTTTTTGGAACCCTAGGCCTAGCCTAGGGTTTTCAATTCTTAAGAATAAAGTTCACTTTTAGATTTAAAAGTGAACTCATTTTTCTACAGTTATTTCTTTTATCCTTAATGGAAGTAAACAAAACGAGTTATTTTAATACTCTGATACAATATAGTCCCTGCCTAAGTATGATTCAATCACTTCACTTATTTGAAAAGAAACTTGTGGTAAATCATAATTTTCAAAGGCATGTTCACATCTATTTTTATATTTCATTATGTCCTCATAGTGGGCCATATGGCGTCGTATGTCTGCTTCATCATCTTGTCGTTCTTGTTGCCTTTTGATGACAGTATCACGATTAGCGTAGATAAAAATGCGAATCACAAGATCGCCATACATCTGTTTCAACTTTTCAGCACCTTCCGGATTCATAGCAAAATATACAAAAGTATGTTCTTTAAACGTCTCTACTATATCTATCTCGCGAATTCCATAATAATATCCATCAATTTCTACACTTTCAAGAAATTCTTGTTGTTGAAGCATTTTTTGGAAGGTTTCATCATTAACAAAGTGGTAGTCTTCACCGTTGGTTTCATAATGTCGTTGAGGTCGTGTGGTATAAGAGATAACCGTTTCCATATCGAAGGCAGTTGCAACCATCTTTGCGAGCGTTTTTCGTCCCGAGCCATCCGGTCCTGTATAAATGAATATCCTTTCTTTTTCTTTTAATTGATACATAAAAAAACCTCCCTTTATTTTTAATCAAAGTTCTTAATTAACTTAAAACCTTAAGTTCTTTTTACAAAACGATGGGGAAAGGTTTAATAATTTCAAAATAACATTTTCATTTTATATTATATTGAATATTCAGATAATTATAATTCAAATGTTGTTAAGTATCAACTTTTTAATCCTTTATTTTTTGAAAGATAAAAATAAAGGGATAAGGATTCTTCCTAAACACGAACTCCACTCTAGATGAAACTTGCCAACCAACAATCAAAAAAAGTTGACTCATGATTATTCCATTTGAGTCAACTTTCTTAAAACTATCGGATAATTTGTAAGTTCTTCTTCATCTGCTTCTCATGCGCTTTTCCATGTGCCCGGTTGCGGTCTTCTTCTACTTCTGGTGAAATCTTTACACCTGCTGGAAGGATGTTTGAAGAAACTTGCTTCAAGCCTGTTTGATCCTTTTGATAGACAAAGGATGCACGCGTTGAGATAGGAGCTCCAGGAGATGTCACAAAAGGCAATACACGATAGTCTGTGCGCCACTCTTCTGGTGTTACTGTACAACGCACATATCCGCGATAATCGTTAAAGAATTTGATGTGCGGATTTAATCCTAAAATTTTATCTGTATCTGCACGCTTGTCCGCACCATTTCCTCCAGAAGTAATGGAAGTTCCAACGAATTCTGCTCCGATCACTTTTGAAGCCGGGTCATCATAGTTCGCTTTTAAATCGCATGCCCAGCTAGCATGAACATCCCCGGTTAAGACGATGATATTATTCAAATCCTCAGATTGGACATAATCCGTGATGCGCTGACGTGATGCCGGATAACCATCCCAGGAATCCATGCTGTAGCGAGGTGCAGTACTTGTCCCATAGTTGCGCTGTGCAAAGAACACTTGCTGCGCGAGAACGTTCCAGTGTGTTTTTGATTTTTCCAGATTGCGAAGCAGCCAGTCTTCCTGTTCTTGCCCAGTCAGCGTTCGGTTCGGATCCATCGACTCCTCTGATGGAGGTTTGCTTCCGTCACCATTCGCCTGGTCGTCACGATATTGCCTGGTATCCATGACATTGAATGTTGCCAGATTTCCATAGGTAAAATCACGGTATAACAGCATATCTGCTCCATGCGGTAGAGAAGATCGGCGTAGAGGCATGTGCTCGTAATAAGCTTGATAAGCAGCGGCACGGCGTTTTACGAAAGCTTCAACGGACTGGCCTTTTTCAGGAATCATGTTCGCATAGTTGTTTTCCACTTCATGGTCATCCCAAGTTACCACCCAAGGGAAAGCTGCATGTGCGGCTTTTAGGTCAGCGTCCGAACGGTATTGCGCATGGCGGTTACGGTAATCTTCTAATGTCATGATTTCCGGCCCGCTGTGTACACGAACATTTCCGGAAGGAGATACATATTCGTTTGGACCATATTCATAAATATAATCACCGAGGTGAATGACAAGATCGAGGTCCTCGTCTGCCATGTGCTGATATGCCGTATAATATCCATGTTCGTACTGCTGGCAGGAAGCAAATGCAAAGGTCATGCTCGAAACGTCTGCCCCCTTATTAGGAAGTGTCTTCGTTTTTCCTATCGGACTGTTTTCATTCCCGCTTTTAAAACGATAGTAGTAGATTTTATTCGGTTGTAATCCTTCTACTTCCACATGAACGGAATGGGCTAAGTTTGGATGTGCTAGTTCTGTTCCGTGTTTGATAACCTTTTTGAAATCCTCATCTGTTGCCAACTCCCATTTAACAGGGACAGCCTGATTCGGCATCCCTCCGCCATTAAGCGGATCTGGTGCCAGCCTTGTCCATAGCACTACACTATCTGATAAAGGATCACCAGATGCAACGCCTAGTGTAAAAGGATAACTGCCAAAACGGGGAGCTGCATTTACTTCAAATGCTCCGATCGATTGAGCAATCGACAGTCCTAAAGATAGTCCAGCAATTTTTCCGGCACCTGCCAAAAACTTCCGGCGGTCCAGTTTCTTCTTTTCAAATGTGTCTTCAGATAATTTTTTAATCCATTCGTCCATTGGTCTTTCATCTTTCATGATGGTTCCCCTTTCAAAATGAATTTTTAAACACCACCCATTATAAAGACTGTTTGTTAAGAAACTATTTCCAATGTAAATCGTAAAAAATATGAGATAAGAGAATGCTGGGTCCTTTTGATTACGCCTATTATAGGTCCACATATAAAAAATAATTAATCTCCATGAAATTACGTTTGCTCACAGAAACGCAACACCACTTTTGGCTTATTTTAATTAATAATTCCTTTAAACAAAGTATAAAAGCTAGAGAAATAATCTATCAGTAATTGGTATAATTAGTTATAAACCTTACAAAGGAAAGGCGGCCAAAGATGGCTTTCAAGCGAAGAAAAAAACGAAAAGAGCAGCATAAGCCTTACACGTGGTTTGATTTTGTGTGTGATGTATTCTTTTTTGTTCCAGAGTTGCTAGTGGGCTTGATCAAGGTGCTTGGAAGAGGCATCTGGAGATTGTTTGACGGTGTATAAAATAACTGTGAGGTGTAACTTACATAAACTCTATGAAACTGAAAACTTTGATGAAAAGTATTTCGCAGATCTTACTGTAAACCTTAAAAGGATAGATAAAGAATTTTCTGCAGAATCGAGTGAAGAAAGCAGATTGGTACATGCATGCGGAATAAATGCTATATAAAAACATAAAAGCTGACTAACCAAAATGATTGGTTACACCAGCTTTTTATTATTTATACTCTTCTTAAGGGTTACCGCTACAGTCGTTCCCTGTCCAGGGATGCTTTCTACTTTTAAGCTTCCTTGATGATCAGTAATGATTTTATTACTAATGGTTAGACCGAGTCCGATGCCTTTTTCTTTATTCGTAAAAAATGGAACACCAATGCTTTTCAAGCGTTCTTCTTCAATACCGATCCCAGTATCAGAAAAAATCAGCTTAACTGTTCCATCTTTCTCTTCTTCAATACCTACCGTAAAAATTCCGCCATTACTCATCGCTTCAATTGCATTTTTAAAAATGTTAATAAACACTTGTTTTATTTGATTTTTTTCACACGAAACAAACAAATCCTTTTCTTTAAATAACAGGCGGATTTCAACATTATACAGGTTAGCTTCTGTTGAAAGCAGCATGACCGTATCTTGCAGAAGCTGAACTAAGTTAACCTCTTTCTCATATTGCAGAGCATCTGGTTTTGCCAAAGCCATAAATTCATTTACGATATGTTCAATCCGGTTCAGTTCTTCATATATGACTTCGTGATAAAAGTTCTGTTTCTCTTTTTCAATCTCACTGTTTTTTAATAAACTGAATAGTCCTTTGATAGATGTCAGTGGATTGCGAATCTCATGTGCTACACCTGCAGCAAGCTCTCCTAATACAGCGAGTTTTTCACTGTTACGCATAAACTCCTCTGCTTTTTTCTTTTCTGTTATATCTCTTGAAATAAAAACTAAGCCTTCAATTTTCCCGTTTTCCGATAGCAGAGGCATCCCTTTTCCTTCAAGCAGAACACTATGACCTAAAGCATGTATTTTACGGTAGACCAGCAGCTCGGTGTTTTCGGCAACAGAAAGGTGTTGTATATATTGTTGTACAGAATCATGATCATCATTATGAATAAACTTAAAAGCATCTTGCCCAAGCAATGTTTGCGGATTAACTCCTAAAATATCTTGATAAGAAAGAGAGGCAAATAAATATTTCCCTTCAGGATCTACTAAACAAATAAGGTCATTGCTATGTTCGAGGATAATACGGTGTGTGTATTCACTTTTCTTCAAAGCAAACTCTGCTTCTTTGCGCTTTGTGATATCCCGAGATGCAACTACTGCATAACGAATCGAGTTTTCTTCATTTACAGGTGTTCCCTGTGACTCGAGCCAGATATAGGAGCCATCCCTTTTCATATATCGGTATACAACGGTTAAAGGAATTTGTTCTTTAATCATTTTCATAAATTCATAAATGACATAAGTCTGGTCATCAGGATGAACCAATGTAAATGGTGTTGTTCCAATCGCTTGCGCCTGAGAGTGGCCGGTAACCCATTCATAAGAAGGAGTCAGATAAGTAAATACTCCTCTATCATTTACCAGCCCGATGATATCGATCATATTTTCGGTAATAAGCTTCAAATGATTGATCGTTTCTTTTTTCTCAAGCTTTTGTTTCGTGATATCCCGGATAATAATTTGTGTAGCATTAGATGAAAACATGAGCGGGAATCCAATCACTTCTAAGATAATACGGTTTCCTTTTTGAGTAATCCAGGTCTGTTCGCTAGGCACCGGTGCAATGCCGTCGTTGCAAGACTGAATTCTTTCTTCGACTAAACCATGAATTTCTGATGGGATGTTGTCCCAGATTGGTTTACCGATGATGTCTTCTTCCGCTTCAAGAATCTTTCTCGCTGCCGGATTAACATAAATCCACTTATGGTCTTCCTGGATTAGAAAAGGAGTCTCAGAATGCTCAAACTTTTTAACATATCTCTTAATTTGACTGATAAATATATCGGCTGCTATTGGATGACCATCCGGAATTCTCATATCCACCCTCCATCACAAAACGTCTGTTCCAAGAGACGTTTTTTTCATTAAATAAATTATAAACTCATGTTCTTTTATAAAGAAAGAAAATTTTTGCTTTATCATTCTTAAAGTTGCAAATTTTTACAAATTTGAATTATTAATAGAATGGGGATAATTATTTTAAGACTGGAGGAGGATTAATCTTCTTTTCATAAAGAATTTTACTTTGCTGAAAGGAGTGATTTGCCGTCTTTATAGCAGTTTTTCTGTCTGAATTCGTATGAGAGATCATCAAGATGTGCTCTTGCTGGTAATAGAGCATGCTAATGATAACAGTAGTAATGTGAGGATATTGATAGATATCAAAATTGATTAAATCACCTCCTGATATCACTCGAAAAAACCGGTACCGCGGGGAACTCTTCATTCCTATCAACCCCTTCTCATTTTTTCAAGCATGATGTATTTATTATTAACGTTTTTTAATAAACAATAATACCACTTAATAAATTTGTCGATAAATTCTGTCAATTTAAGTCGATTTCCTGGGAAATTAGTTGTGTTATTTTGTATTATTTTAGATGAGATAAGAATAAAGACGGGATATTCCCGTCTTCTAATTCGTATTTGGTGGTTTCTCATTATCAGGTGAAGTTTGCCCACCTGCACCAGAAGAATCTTTATCATCTTTAATTGGCGGGTTCTTTCGTTCACTGCTGGATGAATTATGTTTAACAGATATTACTTTGAACCCCGTGCCATATAGCTGTTCGTTCAGTTTTGATTCTACTTCTCGGCCTTCATGCAGTATACTTTCATCAAATTCAAGCTGTACGGTAACAGATTTCATCGTATATCTCCTCCTTTTATACAATCGTACCCGTCTCGAAAATTTGTAAACAAAAAAGACCAGCCAATTCTGACTGATCTTGTTTAGCTTAAGCTTCTTTTTCAATTAGAGTGTGTTCAGAATCTTCAACTGAAGCATCACCTTCATGATCTACTTCCCTTTTAGAGATTTCAATTTTCTTAACTTGATGACCATCGATTTCAATCACTTTGAAATCATAGCCTTCATATATGATTACTTGCTGCTCCTGAATCTCCGAATTCTGGGATAGCACCCATCCGCCAATCGTATCAAGTTCACTATCATCTATTTCGAGTCCGTAAATATCATTAACTTCTGATATCAGCACTTTTCCATCAAAATGTTTTACATTTGGACTTATAGCTTGAATCATTGGTGATTCATCTTCGTCGAACTCATCCCTTATTTCACCGACAAGCTCTTCCAAAATGTCTTCAATTGTAACAATACCTGCTGTCCCCCCATACTCATCAACGAGAACAGCCATGTGAAAGCCTTTTTTCTGGAGTTTCAACAATGTTTCTTTTATTGGTGTATTTTCAAAAACGCTAAGTGTTGGTCGAATATAATGATCAAGAGGAAATTCCTTTCCTTTAATCAGATCAAAGAAAACTTCTTTCGCATTCACCATACCCAGCACATTATCTTTATCTTCACCCACAACTGGGTAACGTGTATATTTCTCTTCAGCAATGATATCGATGTTTTCCTGCATAGTGTTATCAAGATACATACAAACCATCTCTGTACGAGGGACCATAATCTCTTTTGCAGTTCTGTCGTCAAATTCAAATACTTTTTCTACATAACTGAATTCAGATTTGTTGATTTCACCACTTTTGTAGCTCTCACTTAAAATTAAGCGAAGCTCTTCTTCAGTGTGTGCCATGTCATGTTCAGAGGCGGGCTTCAACCCAAACATTCTCACTAGAAGCTGTGCACTTCCGTTTAAGAACCAAATGAATGGATACATGACTCTGTAGAAACCAATCAAAGCAGGTGATAGCATCAAGCTGATAGACTCAGCTTTTTGGATCGCTACAGTTTTTGGTGCTAGTTCACCAAGAACCACATGTAAAAAAGTAATAGATGAAAAGGCAATAGCAAATGACAGTGTATGAATAACTGCCGTGCTTAATTCCATGCTTTCAAATACTGGACCGAGTATAGCTTCTACCGTTGGTTCACCCAACCAGCCAAGTCCTAAAGCTGTGATTGTAATCCCTAGCTGACACGCTGATAGTGACCCATCCAGGTTCTCAATGACCTTTTGGGCGGCAATCGCACGTTTGTTTCCTTCTTCGGCTAGCTGATCGATCCGGGATTTTCGGATCTTTACGATCGCAAACTCTGCTGCAACAAAAAAAGCTGTTAGTAGAATTAATAGAGCTACTGCAAATAATTTCAATAAGGTCAAACTGTCCAAAAAGACTCCTTATACCCCAATGTTTCTGGAATATAAGTTGTCACCTCCTAGGTTTTATAAATTTTATCAATTTAGAAAAGTATATCATAAAATACAAGAAATAACTGAAAAAACGATTCCCCATATCTTTCAGCAAATATTTTTATTAAAACAAAGAGGTCATATTTTATTTTCTTTTTTTAAAATGTTATATTTACGTTGATTTCTATGATCGAAAGGTGAATTTACATATGGATTTAAAAGAATTATTGATTTACATTTTCTTAGGGATGGTACAAGGATTTACAGAACCTATTCCTGTCTCCTCCAGCGGACACTTAGTAATTGTTCAATATTTTATGGGGATAGATGTAAAAGACTTGAACTTTGAGGTGCTTGTTAACTTCGCTTCCCTATTAGCTGTGCTTCTGGTTTATAAAGAAGATTTATTTCATCTTATAAAAAATACTTTCGCTTATATTTCAACTCGGAAAGAAGAATACAAATCAGACTTTATGTTCTCCGTTTACCTGGTGATTGCGACAATTCCAGTTGCAGTTCTTGGTATCCTTTTTGAAGAGATGATCGGAAATTATTTAAAAGGCCTTCAACAAGTTGGTTTTGCGTTGCTTGCGACTGCCGTTGCACTATTTTTGATCCGAAACTTAAAAGGTTATAAAGGTGATAAAAGGCTTACTTTTAAAGATGCTGTTATAGTTGGGTTTGCACAAGCTGTTGCGTTGATTCCCGGAATCAGCCGTTCTGGGGCTACAATCGTTGCTTGTATGGCTCTGGGTATGAAGCAAGATACAGCGCTTCGATTCTCTTTCTTCTTATACATTCCGGTAAGTTTAGGTACGTTTATTATGTCAATCGGAGATATTGCAGGAGCAGGTAATTTTAGTGAAATGTTTCTGCCTTATGCAGGTGCTTTTATTGCATCTCTAATTTTTTCCTACTTCTCACTTAAATGGTTCATGGGAATCATGAAACGTGGTAATCTTGGTTACTTTGCCTTATATTGTCTTGTCGCAGGATTGTTTATTGTGTTTTATTTTTAAACTAAAAATGCTTGAGAACATGTTCTTAAGCATTTTTTTGTTATTCAACACCCAACTCTACAGTATCCAGGTTCACTTCCCTTTTCAGCACCATTTTGTTTTCTTTTTCATCATAAAAATAGACTTTCATTTGATTGTCATCCTTTAACTCCCTATCCCCAGTGTACAGTCCAAAATAACCATTTCCTAAAGGTACTAAGTTTTTGTGATACGTATTTCCGCTTACAGACATATCATCATAATTATGATCAACCGTAACAGTGCTGCTTCTACCAGGAATAATTACAAGGATAATGGCTATAGCGATTAATGTAATCCGAATTCTGCGCAGTTCATCCCCAAAGTTAGAATACATGTGTTTCCCTCTTTTCTTCATCTAATACCTTTTTATATTTTACCATAAAAAGGAATAATGATATGTTGAACAAAAGGAAACTGAACTTTTTTTTTAAATGATAATGCAAACAACATAATGTGTAGATGGGCGCTTATCCTCGCAATGGATATCGTAATTTAACTGATTCCCAAAAAGAATAACACCTACCTCAATTTGTTTAAATGGCAAAAGAGCCTGGAGTACTCCAAGCTCTTTTTTCTCTATTATTCAGGTTTGGAATTTGCTTTCTTAGATACTGCCACTCGTTCATTCCCCATAAACAGGATTACAACTGCTGAAATAGCGATTGGAATCAATGCATAAGTAAAGACAGTTGTGATGGAATCTGACATTGACGCAGTGATTCCTTCAAGGATATCTGCTGGTATTTTCGAACGTTCATCTGGTTGGAACACCTTTTGAGGATCAATAATGTTGAGTGTTCCTTTTGCCGTTTCACCCTGACCTTGCAGGTTTTCACTTAATTTTTCATAAAAAACCCGATTCTGAAGAGCTCCGAAAATCGTAACCCCTATCGTCATCCCTAAAGAACGGAGAAATGCGTTTGTTGAGTTGGCTGACCCACGATACCGAAATTCCATACCGTTGATGGTTGCAGTCGGGAGCAATGAAAAAGAGAAGCCCATCCCAAAACCAACGAGTATCATAAATAAAGTAAGCATCATACGTGTGGTATCTGGTGTCATGCCGCTAAGCAAGTACATGCCTGTAAAATATGCTATGACAGAAATAATCATAAGATTTCGGAAGGTTGTCTTGGTCTGGAAGATACCACCCACCATACTTCCCGCTACAGATCCCAGCATCATCGGAGTCAGAATCATCCCAGCGCTTGTTGCAGAACCTCCATAGACTGCTTGTACAAAAATCGGAATAAAGACTGCTAATATAATAAATGTACCGCCATACAAAAAGCCTAGAATCTGAGATGTGGCAAAAAGACGCCTTTTAAACATCCAGAATGAAATGATTGGTTCAGTTGCTTTTTGTTCAACGGCGAAGAAAACGATAAAAAATACTGTGAAAATAGTGAACAGCGCGACGATCGGTGTTGAATCCCATGCGTACGTCTTTCCGCCAAGTTCTAAGGCGAACATTAAACTTACAACGGCAATCACAAGAGTGAATGCCCCCCACCAGTCAATCTTTTGTTCGCGATGTTCCAATGTTTCTTTATAATAGCGGAAGATCAGATAAAAAGATGCAGCTCCAATTGGAACATTAATATAAAACACCCAGTGCCAGCTGATGGCATCCGTAATAAATGCCCCAAGTAAAGGGCCAAGAACACTCGACGTTCCAAACACAGCTCCAAGAAGACCCGTCATCTTCCCTCTTTTCTCGGGTGGAAAGATATCAAACACAATGGTGAATGCGATTGGCATAAGGGCTCCGCCGCCAATTCCTTGTATAGCACGGAATGCGATAAGCTGCTCCATACTTTGAGCAAGTCCGCAAAGCATAGAGCCCAGGAGGAATACCACAAGTCCAAAGATAAAGAACCGCTTTCTTCCATACATGTCTGAAAGCTTGCCGTAGATCGGCATTCCTGCCATAACAGCAACCATATATGATCCTGTTACCCAAACAAATTTATCAAAACCCCCAAGGTCTGCAACAATTGTCCCCATCGCAGTCGCGACGATCGTATTGTCCATGGCAGCCATTAATATGCCAAGCAATAAACCCGCTACAACCAATTTTAGATTGCTTTCTTTATGTACCATCTTGCCATCTCCTAACCTCAATAACTCCCTTATGTATTCGATTAAACTTAAGTATATTAAGTATACATGAGGGACTGACCCCCAACAATTTATTTCCCGTTTCGATTTTGAGTTTTTGTATAGGGTGTTTTCTGATTTTCGCAATAAATAAACTAGGCATTTCATTTTCCTCCCTAAAAAACCTGAAATTTCCGTCAAATTATTTCTCTATAAACAGGAAATGTGACGAAGATCGATATATCCTTTACACTAGAAATAAGACAAAAAGAGGTGAAATACCAGATGGCGCAACATGTTTTTCATTTAAAAGCACATTGGCCTGGTGGACGGAATGATACGGGGTCGATAGAAACAAAAAATCTTAAAACAATTGTTTCGATCCCGCCTGAAATGGATGGCCCAGGAATCGGAACAAATCCTGATGAAATGCTACTCGGGGCAGCTGCAACATGTTATATCATTACCTTTGCTGCCATAATGGAACGCAGCAAGATCAAAAAAATAGATTTAACGATGGAATCAGAAGGAATTGTCGATGTAACAAACGGAGTAATTACGTACAAAAAGATTATTCATCGACCAATCGTCACTATCAAGCATGACGTGCCAAAAAACATTTCGACACTTCTTCAAAAACTCGCCATAAAAGCCGAGCATTCGTGCATGATTTCAAGAGCATTGAAAGGTAATGTCGAAGTAGAGGCCATATTGACGATAAAAACCCAGTGATACGACCAGGAATAGGTCTTGAGTTACCTGTACTTTCCAATTTTATTATGTTAGCATAAATATTAAGGAAGGAAATTATTTTATTATTTGGGTTCTTAGCTGATCCCCCATAATAGAAAGGGGACGATGTATCATGAACCAACAAGATGTGAAAACCGTACTTTTAAATTTGCAGAACAAACAATATATTGAATCTAATATTACGCATACCTTCAGTGAAAACAATAACGCCGTTTTTTCTGTAAAGTACTCCAATAACGATAAGACGTTCGAGGTTATCCAGATTGAAACAAACTCCCTCGAGAAGTTTTCAGAGCTCGAGTCTGCCGTTCATTGTATCAGCACTATCATTTCTAAATAGAGAAGCTTGATTCTACTTTAATAAATTAAAGAGGTTCACCATGATTCATGGCGACCTCTTTTTTGTTTTGTTTATTTGCTGTATGAAATCCAGTCATTGCTTTCAATTTTATTAAAATGCTCTCGTTTTACTTTCATAATGTAAACAATCGCTTCTTGTTCTCCACTTTCTGTTGAAACTTTAACCACTACTCGCTCATATAAATTATTTGCACCGTTCTCTTCATAATCTTCTAGCTTATCTAGTTCTTTTAGCTGTTCTGATGTGACCTTATAAAGCTCTCCTTTTACCGGAATCTTCCCCATTTCTTCTAACAAAGCAGGATAACCCCAGCCCGTATCATAAAGCTGCCCTTTAACGGAGCAATTTGGCTCTATACACTCAGCATGATGTAAATAATAAGCATATTTCTCTCCTTTTCGAAGAGTACCATAAACAAATACAAGGTGATCTTTCATTTTAGAGAATCCTCCTGCTTCGATTTTATACACCCATAGGTATTAATAAAGATGAAATTTAATTTATAGGCCCTAAATTGAAATTTATAAGCCGTAAAAAAGATTTATAGGCCGTACATTATCATTTATAGGCTTTTCGACAAACAACAAAGCCCTTTTCTTCCAAAATACCCCACAACTATAAAAACCTCAAACATTCTTCATGTTCGAGGTTCAACAAATCATTTATTTTATTCAGGCTTTGAAAAAATGGTCTGCTGCGTAGGAACCCCACCAACTGGAACCATACGATCAAAAAATTCATAGAGTTTCCATCCCATAGAATTTTTCGCCCGCCTCTATAAACTGCTGTTTCCTTCCAGTTTTTATCGCGTATATCGCTTTAATCTTTTACTTCACGTTAATCACATCTTCATTTTTCTTTTTCCTGCTGCCTCTTGCACCATCAACAATTAATACAAGTGCCGTAATAATGTGCATGATCATACCCAGAATTGGAATATACCCAACCACTGAAGTAATCAATCCAAGAACGCTGCCATAAAATCTTTCTTTTTGTACAACACAAATAATCAATGTGATTAAATGAAGAACAAACATAAACTGAAGCGGAGCCCATGCAGAACCTAAAATAATAGCTCCTCCTAAAAATGGAATACCAAGAAAGGCTTCAATTCCACCAGTTACCCATTTCAACAGTCTCGATACATTCATGAGACGACCTCCTCAATTAGTTCTATCCCATCTTACGCTTGGGAAATGAAAAAGTTTCTTTCTGAGAAATTTTAACAATACCTTTAAAAGCAGCAAATCCGATAAATGGTATTAGATTATGGGATCTTTCTAATCCAGTTTCAACAAGTTGATAGGGATTAAAAAAAGGAAAAGGAAACAGTGTCACAAAATAAATAAAAATTGAAGCAAACGGTATAGCTGCAACAATTATTTCTCTTTTCAGTGAAAATTTTCTCCTCGACACAAAGGCAATTATACGGATCATAATCCAAACACCCGTAAAAGCCATCATTAAAACTAGCAGATCTCTCACATTCTTCACTACCCCTTTTTCTTTTATCGTAGCAAAAAACCTCCAAAAATTGGAGGTTTCTGTAAAAACTAATTTTTTGTTTTACTTGCGGCTTCAATAAATGTTGTAATAATTGCCATCATGTTTTTGTTTTCATGTCTGAGTTCTTCTGGGTGCCACTGTGTCCCAAGCAAGAATGTAGCATTCTCGTCCTCAAGCTCTAGCGCTTCAATTACCCCGTCTGCTGCTCTTGCTGCAACGCGTAATCCTTTTCCAACTTCACCGATCGCCTGGTGATGGAAGCTGTTTACTGCTACTTCCTTTTCTCCTACAATTTTATAAAGTTTGCTGTTTTCTTCAATCGTTACCGTATGAGACGGTTCAGTTCGAGTTGCTGAGCTTTGAAAATGGTTGATGCTATCTGAGAATTCACTTTCAACGTCCTGAACGATTGAACCGCCATAACTTACATTTAACAAATGGTAACCACGGCACATCGCTAAAATAGCTCTATCATGCTCACGCGCCTTCTTTACTAATTCAATTTCAAAATCGTCGCGTTGCTTATTTACTTTCTTCACCTTAGGATGAGGTTCTTCTCCATATGTAATGGAACTGATATCCTCACCGCCTGTAAAAATAATCCCGTCGCACAATTTCGTATAGTATTCTGCTGCCTCAGGTTTTCCCATTGGAATGACGATAGGAACTCCGCCAGCATCTCTTACAGTTTCCGCAAATTTATTATAAACTACGATTGTATCCACATTCTCATGTTGTGTTTCAATTGTATTTATTGACATAACCGTACTTGTTAGTCCGATCAATGGTTTATTTTCCATATTTATACTTCCTCTCAATTTGTATTGCTTTCTCATATGTATCCCATACACAGGTATCTTAAACACCCAATATTTATCATTCCAAATGCTGGTATTGAATTATTCCTTGTTGTTTATATTAAATGATGGACTTAAAAGTAAAAACAGCCCACTATGATGTGAGCTGTTTATGTTTTCTTTAAATTAGTTATCATCACTGCATGGGTGTCTGCTGTTTATTTGCTGAATAAACAAGCTCTATATCACCGTTCTCTTTTACACTTTTGACAATATAGGTTTTCTCAACACCTTTTTCGGTATTGTGAAAGGTTATTTTATCGCCCTCTTCAAAATCCGATGTACCTGTGTTCCAGATCTTCTCGTCATCCGGTTTTCTCATACCCATCACCTCTTGATCAACGAATACTAGCCTTATGAAATATGCAATCTAACTTTCTTTTTCCCTTATGAAGGAAAAATAAATCCTAAACTATTATTTCATTCTCTCTGATTAAGAATCCCGTTGTACAAGGCTTACTTGAATTAGTCCAGCTCAATATCGGATCAGGTGTGTGGGTACAGCTAAAGACGATTATCTCACCAACCGGTTTTGACAAGAATTTATGGCACCTTATTCATATAGTTCTACTTAGAATACTAAATCCCTTTTAAATATTTACATTCATTAATTATTTATTAATTTTATTTTCCGTTTAACTTAAACGGTTAGCATGTCCAATTCCTTCGCTACAAATTCCATGAGTTCAGAAATCGTCTTTGATGAAAAATCGAACTTAACCCCTGCTGTCTCATATACTTCTGGAAGTGATTTCGAACTGCCGAGCTTTAGAGCATCCCTATATTTTTCAATTGTTTCTTCAGGGTTCTCTTTATATAATTTATACATTTGCAGCGCGCCCAGCTGAGCGATTGCATATTCAATAAAATAAAAAGGCAGCTCATAGATATGAAGGATGTTCATCCAGTTTTTCTCTTTCCATTCTTCATAGCTTTCCCAATTGATAATCGAGGCATCGTAACGGTCTTTTAGCTCTCCAAACTTTTTATTTCGTTCTTCCCAAGAGTGGTTCGGATTTTTGTAAAGCCAATGCTGGAATTGATCAACGACCATGATATAAGGCAGAAGCATCACTGCCGCTTTTAAATGTTCCTTTTTTGCGCGCTTAAGCTCCTCTTCCTTCTTATAAAACTCATTCCAGCGGTCCACTGTAAATAATTCCATGCTCATACTGGCCAGTTCGGCTGACTCCATAGGAATCTGTTTATACGCATACAGCTCTTGATCCCTTTTCATCAAGTCATGAATGCCATGACCCATTTCATGCATGAAAGTTATTAAATCGCCGTCTGTGTTAGAAAGGTTCATAAAGATAAAAGACAGTCCTGTTTCAGGCAGGGATTCACAAAAACCGCCTTGTGTTTTGCCTTTTCGGCTCTTTAAATCCAAAAGTCCTTTTTCATTCATCTCATGTACGAGAGATCCAAACGCCGGATGAAGTTCACCAAGCACTTTTGCAGATTTTACAATCAATTCTTCATCAGAGTCTACAGGCTTTAATGGCTTTCTGCTGCCGGCTTCTGCTGCCATATCCCACGGTCTATAAATATCAACGTTCAGTTCATTTTTATGCTCCTTTTCCAATTGGAGAGTCAAAGGTACGACATGTTCCCGAATAGACTCGGCAAGCTGATTGCAATCCTCGGGCGTGTAATCAAAACGGCTGTATTTCTTAAACATATAGTCTGTATAACTTGGAAGGCCTGCATTCTCTGCCTTTTTAACACGCAGTTGAATCAATTCATCCAAGATTTTTTGCAGTTTTTCTTCTTCTTTTAAAAGAGGTGAAAAAATCGCTTCCCAAGCTTTTTTCCTCGTATCACGATTCGAGTCTTTCGCATGGACATAAAGATCGCTAATTGTTACCTCTTTACCTTCCCAGTCCGCTGAAAAACTGCCGGTTGTCTCAAAATATTGATTAACGAGTAAGTCTTCCTGTTTTTCAATCTCTACATTTGCTTCTTGAAAAAGAGCAAACTGGACGCGAAGCTTCTTTTTAAACTCACCATATTCACTATCTGGCAAGTGGCCAAGGAAAGGTGATTGGAGCAATTTTTCATCAAGAATAGATTGATACTTTTTGACCATGGGTTTGATATGCTGCTGCTCAAATTCATATTTCTTTTTGTTTTCTTCATCATCACTTTGGCATTGAAATGCGATATAAGTCTTGATCATTTTTTCTTCAACTTTTTCGTACTGCTTCTTTTGATCAGATAAAAATGATTTTAACTCTTCTACGGAACCAATTTGCACGTTTACAAGATTCTCGAATTCTTGTTTTACACTCTCGATATTTAATTCGCTCAAAAGTAATCCCTCCCCAATCATTCTACTCTCACATTAACACAAAAGGTAAATTATGTAATTAACACAATGATAAAAGCTAACCCTTTAGGAATGTTCCTTTATGAGTTAGCTTGCATCTCTATGTTTATAAAGTAATAACTTCAAGTATAAATATAAATAAATCTTCTCAATTTTTAAACCGTTGTAGCTTCATATCGTTTTTTCAAATCATTCATGAGCACATCTTTAATCATAATATTTTTACCAAGTTCAATCAGTTTGCTGCCTTCCACACTCGGATAACCGCATACATCTTCATATAAAAGCGGAGCTCCAGTCCCTGCTCGATATACTTTTGTAAAATCAATAGCCTCTCCATTCACATAAATATCAGTCACATTTTCAGCTGCCCGACTCCAGCTCACTCCTGAAAACTGAAGCTTTCCAATAGAAATTCCATGGGGACGAAAACCGCCTCCGTAAACAGGTTTGTTCGTTATATCGTCATTATATGTTTCTGCAATGAGACCCGAAAGCTGCTTGCCCGTCAGCTCCATGATGATTGGAGTGTGCATGCTTTTACATACATCCAGTATGGTGCCCTTCGTTATCTTTCCCCTGCTTAGGCCGCCCGTTATTCCGCCGCCGTACATGATTCCTATTTCAGATCCCCAATACTCTTTTAAACTATCGGCAGTCATCTTTACAAGCTGTTCATGTGATATGTTATCCTCTGATTCAAAAAGGACCTCTCCTAAAAACTGTTGAGCTTGCAATCTTCCTTTTTTCAAAACATCTTCCAATTCTAGATCAGCCTCATCATTCGAATCCATCTCAATTAATCTTCCATGATGGCTGATCACTGCTTTCTTCTCAAGATCAACTGTGATCGTTAGCTCACCTACATACTGACCGTAGCAGCCTGCTTGAACGATGATTACATCCGACACAACTACTGGCTTATTTACGACTGTATGTGTATGTGCTCCAATAATAACATCCACTAACCCTGACAGGCTGCGTGCCAGCTCCTGATCCGCATCATGCCCCATATGGGAGAGGAATAGAACTAGGTTTGCTCCTTCTCCCTTTAGTTCAGCCGCAGCTTTTTTAATTTCCGCCAGCGTATCCCTGTTTCTGAAACCATGCTTTCTTTCATATACATCTTCAAACTGATCGGTCGCGCCAAACATGCCGATCTTTAGATGTTCTCCAACTTCAAGCATCATCGTTTTTTTTGTTCCGCCGATTTGTGAGCCATCAGCTTCTTCTAAATTCAGCAAAAGCCATGGAACTTTTGAATCCGAACTTAACTGCCTGATTTTTTCCTTTGGCAGACGCAGCAGCTCGTTATTCCCTACAGACATGACGTCGTAGCCCGTTGCTGCCAACATGTCCAGGTGAATATATCCATCAGTGGCAAGGCATTCGTTCATGCTCATATCCATATGATCGCCGCCATCCACAACGATTACGTTCTCATTTTGACTCAATAATACCTGTTTTCTTTTTTTAATATAAGCAGACTGTCTCAAAGCAAGGTCATAGTGACCGTGCAAATCATTCGTGTGAAGTATAGTCAGTGTTTCTTTCATGAGTACCCCCTGTACTTTTTAGCAATTACAGATCATAATGATATTTCCATCTGGGTCTTCCACATTGAACCAGGCAACTTCTCCATGCCACTCGATCTCCCGGATAAAGTTAATGTTCTTTTCTTTGATGTCGGCGTAAGCTGCATCAATGTCTGGTGCATATAAGTTAAATATCGGCCCGGATCCTGGATTGCGATGGAAAGACGGGTCAAACGTATGATCATCGAGCGATAACCCTGTCTGTCCTGTTACCGGAATGTTATGAACAGGAGACTGAACCGTGTCCAAATCAATCGTGACTCCCAGGAGTTCTGCATACCACTCTACTGATTTTTTCAGATCTGAAACATGAACAAAAACATTATTAATATGACTTTGAATCGGAGCAATACTGGTTACTTTTTCACTCATTGACAATGCCTCCTGAATTTTTTATTCTTCAAACGTTTTACGGAAACCATAGAAAGGTCTGAAGTTCTGAGACTTATAAAAAGTATGTGATGTACTTGATGCGAGCATTTCCATTCTCGTGCGGGGATACTGACTATGCACAAACTTTAAAAGCTTTCCTCCTGCACCTTTTCCTCTGAGGTCTTTTGAAATCAGCATTTCACAAATATAAACCGTAACATTGCCGTCCGTCAGCCCTCGGATATACCCGGCTACACTTTCATCTTTCATTACAATGTAAGCAACGTTTGAGTTTTTCCAGGCTTCAAACGTTGCTTCATTCCTCTCAACGAGCTGTGTCCAGCCTTCTTTTTTGTTCAGTTCCTGAATAGCTGTGAAATGCTCTACTTTAAACGGGACGATCTGTATTTCTGCCATTAGGTAGAACTCCTTATAAAAGTGCCTTGATATTCTGCACTCCTTTTTCAACTTCTGCAAGCGGATTCCCTTCAAAATGTTCTTGTTCAACGACGCAATAATCTACTTTTTGTTCATCAGCAAGTCGCAAAAATCCTCTCATGTCTAACATACCTGAGCCTGCAATCGTGCTTACCTTATTATTGTCTTTTGTTGTCATGTCCTTTAAGTGAAGAGATACACATCGATATTTGTATTTGTTTAAAAGGTCTTCTGGTTCAAAATCTGCAAACTTCGCCCAAAATGTATCCAGCTCCATTTTTACAAGCTCAGAATCCGTTTCTTGGTAGATCACATCAAAAGGAATCTTTCCATCTAACTCATAAAACTCAAAGTCATGATTGTGATAAGCCATTCGCAAACCATATTCTTTGCCTCTAAAGCCTGCTTCGTTCAGCGTTTCAGCAACTCGTTTATAGTCATCGATCGACTTCCGCTGTTCTTCAGTTAAATAGGGCATGATCATCAAGTCATTCCCTAACACCATCTGTTCTTCCATATGACGTTTAAAGGCTTCTCCTGAAAAACGGTCTAACGGAATGTGCGCTCCTGCAACGGTTAAACCTGTTGAATCCAGCACCTTTTTCACTTCCTTCGCCGCAACACCAAAAAGACCAGCGAACTGAACACTGTCATAGCCCATGTCTTTCACTTTTTCCAAAGTGCCCAGCATGTCCTTTTCTGCATCTGAATGTATGGAGTATAGCTGTAATCCGATTTTCCGCATATTTATCCTCTCCTTTTAATTGGAAGCTTAAATTCTTGTATCATTTTATTCTCCTAATCTTGTTGATTCAACATATATCCATTTACGAAAAACTCAATCGTTTCCAGTTCATCTTCATTCAGTTCCCGGCTAATCTGTTCAATATAGGCTTCTGTAATCGCTTGCTTTTTCCCTTTAAATTTTTCTGTAAGTTTTGCGATACTTCTTAACGTATTTACCTCTTGCTGATACTCTTTTTTCGTGACAGGCTTCCAATGGGAAAGAATGTATGTTTCAGCATCAAACGTATCTAAAATATCCAGCAGTCTAAGTGTGTTAAGTACGGTATAGTTATTTTTCGGAGCGTACATATTTGCATATATACAATCTGACAAAAATAAAGGCTTCTCTTCTTTTATGTAGACTACAATCGAATCCGAAGAATGATCTCCCCCTACCTGCAGCAGGATACACGTTACACCACCAAGATCAATCTCCACTTTTTTGTCAAAGGTTACGGTCGGCAGCTTAATATGAATATCGCGGTGTTCCTGAAATTCTTGCTTGATCGCCGCAGCGCAAAATTCGATTTCTATCCCCTTTTTTACCCGGTCGTTCAGTGCCTCATCCGTCCAGTCAAATGGAATTAATTCTTTCATTTTTGTCTTCGTTTCTTTGGATGAGATCGATGGAAAGTCTAAAGCTGATAATCCAAAAATATGATCCCAATGCCAATGAGTAATAACGGCAAGGCTCGGTCTCGGTATACCGTTTTTACTCAATTCCTCCAAAAAATAAGTAGCATGGTCTTCGGAGTTGCCTGCGTCGATCATCAATGTCAGATCGTTTCCAACAACTGCACCCAGTATAGGACGGTCTGTTTCAGAAACAGGTGTCTGATACCAAAATCGTTCGCTTAATTTTTTGAGCGTTTGCACAATTTTCATCTCCCTAAACTCTTTCTGCTTATCAATAATTTTACATTTATATTATCTCGAAGGGTTAGAAAGATGCACATTCTGCTCGATATGAATTTCTTCAGGCAAGTTAGTTGGAGCATTTGGAACTTTTTTCGTTTTCATATTGATAACATCAGAGGAATACAGCTTCACCATCATACTTCCTCCATATCGTTTGGCTCGAATTAAAATCGGCTGATTATATTGATTCCTAAATTGAAAGTCTGGACCATACCAGCTTACTGTGGCATCTCTGCCAGAAGGTACGTATGGAACACGCTTACTGTGAGAATAGCGCTGAACGATTTTCAGACCTGCCCTGTCAACAGCGTTAAATAACGTGGAAGACACTTGGCATATCCCTCCGCCAACTCCTTCAGAAAGTTCGCCCCTCACGATAATTGGTGCACGCATATATCCCTTTGCTATTGTTCGAATTCCAACAACCTGATTAAAAGAAAAGGTTTCGCCCGGGAAAACGACATGGCTGTCTAAAGCTTTTGAAGCAAGTTCAATGTTGTTTGATCGGCTCTTGTTGTTCGAATTAAAATAGGTTATGTATTGTCCGATCTGCTGCGTTTTAATATGCGCTAAAAGTTCTGTATCCACTTTTGGATATATATTAACTTCTGGAACATCGATCTTAGAGGATCCCTTTCCAAAAAAATACGTATAAAAGTTTTCTTTAAACAAAGCTTTATTCAATCTGTATCCTACTTCTCCAGGGAGAATTCCCCCATGATCATTAATCTTGGCATTAATGGGTGCTTTATAGGATAGTCTATCCAGCTGTTCGACAAACTGAAGGAATTTTGTATCATCCACTAAAGGAAAACCAGGAACCGGAACTGTAAACTGTAAACGATTCACCTCAGCAATTGTCTTCCCTTGCTGGTTCACTGTTAAGGTGTCAGGCTGATTGACGGGTTGTGCAATTAATAGCAATCCAGTAAACCATTTTAGAAACATTTAAGAAACCTCCATAACATTATCTAAAGTCATACCTAGCGTTTTTTACTTTTTCCCAATTTGTCTTTTTTATTACAAATATCATAATAAAAAAACGCGTGAATCGTTTTGATTCACACGTTTAATTTTTATTTATGCTTTTGTATCAAGCGGTTTCAGCCTTGCTTCGATCTCTTCACGCTGCGGCTCCAGGAATGGCGGCAAAGCAAGTGATTCTCCCAGATGTTCCAATTCTTCGTCTGTATCAAAGCCTGGTCCATCAGTCGCAAGCTCAAAAAGAATCCGATTCGGTTCACGGAAATATAAAGATTTAAAGTAGAAACGATCCACGAAACCAGAGTTGGGAAACCGTGAATTTCTCACTGTTTCTATCCATTCACGAAGTTCTTCTTCATTGTCTACACGAAATGCGACGTGATGCACTCCTCCGCGTCCTAAACGTTCTTGTGGTAAATCCGTTCGTTCTTCAATATGAATTTCTGCACCAGATCCACCCTCGCCTGTTTCCAGCACGATAATATCAGGCTGACCTGAAACTTCTGCTGTATATGTCCCTTTTTGGCGGAACCCTAAAAGCTCAATTAATACCTGAATAGTTGGTTCAGCCGCTGGAACAGTTAATCGTACCGGACCGAGACCTATAATCGCCACATCTTCTGGAGTTGTGCTCTTGATCCAAGGTTTTCCGCCTGCGACACCTTTATTGTTTTCATCAGAAACCAAGATGAGGCGCTGGCCTTCAATATCACGAAAAGCAAGTGTCTTTCTTCCTGCACGGTCTTTGATTTCTTCCGTTTCAAGACTGTGCTCCTTTAAACGTTTCTCCCAATAGCTAAGCGCTGCATCGTTTTTTACACGAAGTGAAATTGCGGAGATAGAGTTGTTGCCGTCATGGTTGCGGCCGGCCATCGGAATCTCAAAAAAGGTGAGCTCCGTTCCCGGATTTCCTTTTTCATCACCATAAAACAGATGATAAACACTCGTATCATCCTGATTTACGGTTTTCTTGATCAGCCTGAGCCCCATCACTTCTGTATAAAACTTAAAATTCTCAGGCGCTTTAGCCGTCAACGCAGAGACGTGGTGAATTCCTTTTAGTTCCATCGACAAAAACCTACTTTCAAACTTTTTCCTATATTATCTACTTTTGTACAGAGAATGCCCAATGAAAAGGATATGTTTTTTCATCTTATGTTATAAAAACCCGTTTTACGGAGCATTTCATCCACTGTTTGGATGAGAGGATCGTCCTCAGTTTCATCACAAGTATTCCCCGAATTGAATACGTGTATTATGCGCAGCAGCAGATCGTGATGCAAACATGTTGCTCGCTTCTTTCAGGCTTTTTGATAACCGAAAACGCGGTCCGGAAGCATTCCTCTAATCATCCTTATATGTTTATGCCCATTCTTCAAATATTTTTTGAATGTATCTTTTGTTCGCAGGATATATCATCCTAAATTTCTAACTTCTTGGTGCCCAGAGCATGACAGATACTCCAATTAGACAAATCCCAGCGCCCAGCCAGTCATATAAGTCTGGTGTCTTCTTATCTACCAGCCATCCCCAAAATACTGCCAGTATGATGAACACCCCGCCATAAGATGCATAGACTCTTCCGAAAGTCGGGAAATTCTGCATTGTCGGTATCACACCATATGCAATTAAAATTAAACTTCCTGCTATTCCATATGTAAACGGTTTGGATTCACGCAGCCAAAGCCATACGAGATATCCGCCGCCAATTTCAGCTAAACCGGCAATCACAAACAAAAAAATGGCACCAAGCATTTAACCAGCACCTCCTTTTTAACCATTCTACAGCATAAAAAAAAACTCCTCTAATAAGGAGTATAAGGAGTTTTTCCCCATTCTTATTCAACCGCCAGATAATGCATGCTAAACCAGTTTCTTTCATCGGACCAGACTTTTTTGGGAGTGAATCCGCAGATGCTCGATATCTTGTGAAACTCTTCAATAGTAAATTTATAAGAGTTTTCTGTGTGGATCGTTTCACCCTCATAAAATTCAATCTCTTCATCACCGATCATAATCACTTGATTCTTTAAACTGACAAGGTGCATTTCAATTCTGCCTTTTTCAGCATGATAAAAAGCATGGTGACTGAAATCTTCCAGTTTAAAGTTTGCCAGCAATTCACGGTTTAAGCGGTTCAGCACGTTCAAATTAAACTTCCTAGTAACTCCCTTTTTATCATTGTAAGCAGCATTTAAGACGGCATGATCTTTCTTCATATCAACACCAATCAGAAGACCTCCGCCAGGTTTTAATAGTGCAGCTGTTTGTTTTAAAAACAGCTCCATATCATGAGGTTCAAAATTTCCGATAGTTGACCCAGGGAAAAATACCACCTTCCGATCTGACTGTAATTGTGGCATTTCGAACTTCAACGTATAATCTGCACATACCGCATGTACACTCAGGTTTGGGTACTCTATTGATAATGCTCTTGCTGATTGGTACAGAAAATCTTTTGAGATATCAATTGGTACATATTCTTTTAAATCTGGCATCGCTTCTAACAGAATCCTCACTTTTTCGCTGCTGCCGCTTCCAAACTCAATAAGAGCACTGTCTTTTCCTGCAGCTTCCGTCATCTCGTTCTTATATTTATTTAAAATAAAAAGCTCTGTGCGAGTCGGGTAATATTCCCGAAGCAGAGTGATAGATTCGAAGAGTTCTGAACCTTTTTTGTCATAAAAATATTTGGGTGAAATCTTTTTTGGTGATACTTTTAAACCGTTCAAAACTTCGGTGTACATATCTGTTTCAATATCATTTCCGACATGATAATGCACGTTCTGTTTAACGGTTTTCATGATTGATCCTCCGCTAGACGCAATCCGCTGAACTGCCATCTTTTATCAGCCTGGAAAAAGTTTCGGTATGTCGCACGCATATGAGACTGTGATGTTGCACAGGAACCTCCCCGTAAAACCATCTGATTGCACATGAACTTCGCATTGTATTCGCCCAGTGCACCCTCCAGCGGTTTGCTCCTCGGATAAGAAGTGTACGGGCTGCTCGTCCATTCCCATACATCCCCATAAGCTTGTTTAAAAGGAGCCAGATTGTCTGATTCATCAATGACTGGATGATAAGCCTCTCTTTCCACAAAATTACCTTCAATCGGGATCGAAGCCATGGCGTGCTCCCATTCTGCTTCAGTCGGCAGCCTTTTTCCATTCCACCTCGCAAATGCATCCGCTTCATAAAAACTGATATGGCAAACAGGTTCATCCAGGTTAAGCTTCTTTTCTCCTGTTAACGTAAATGTGTACCATTCATCCTCTGTTTTTCTCCAATACAACGGATGCTTCCACTTTTCTTTTTTTACCGCTGCCCAGCCGTCAGATAACCAATGTTCAGGCTGCTCATAACCTCCCGCTTCTATAAAAGATATATATTCACCGTTCGTTACAGGATGAGAAGCCAACCGATACGGTTCGAGCCAGACTTTATGCCGCGGCTGTTCATTATCAAACGAAAATCCTACTCCTGTAAATCCGATCTCAACAAGACCGCCTTCAATATTCACGTAGGTTGTTTCTGCTTTTGAGTTTGATAAAGGGGTAAATTTTGAATCTGCATATTGTGGTAATAATGGATTGCAAGAAAAGTTATATTTTACATCTGTTAAAAGAAGTTCCTGATGCTGCTGTTCATGCTGAAGCCCAATCTCGATCAAAGCGTGTATTTTCTCAGGCAATTGACCTTTGTATTGATCTATAAGATTCAGGATTCCTTCATCCACATGTTTACGGTATTCATAAACTTCATCCATTGAAGGCCTTGAGAGCACTCCCCTTGAATGACGGGGATGATACGATCCAATCGTTTCATAGTAGGAGTTAAACAGATAATCAAATTGAGGGTTGAAAGTTACATAAGAAGTATCATGTTCCTTTAGGATAAATCGTTCAAAAAACCATGTGGTATGGGCAAGGTGCCACTTTGGAGGACTGACATCAGGCATAGCCTGAATGATTGTGTCTTCATGTTGAAGCTTTGATGCAAGATTTTCTGTTAAGGTCCTGATTTTTTGAAAGTGTTCGCTTAAACGTTCAACTGCTGCATGCTCAATCGCCATAAATATCCTCCCTTTTTTAGCTGCCGTTTTTCACAACATTGCCTTCCGATGGAATAGGATGTTCTTTTAAGAGATTTGCAAAGTGAATCAGGTTGTACGTCATGATCTGATTGTGCTGCATCGTAAATTCGTTTTGATTTCCCTTAGCTTCGATATAAGATGGACCCGGCCCTGCTTCACCTACCCAATATGTATCCACATTCGGCGGAATCGTGAACCCGATATGCGACAGACCGTACAGGATAGATGCACTTGCATGTTTGGCTCCATCCTCATTACCGGTCACAACGACCCCTGCCACCTTGTTATAGAATATATATTGGCCTTTTTCATTCGTCATGCCACTTGCACCATAAAGCCTCTCGATCGCCTGTGTTGCAAGACTGCTTTTCTCCCCCAGCCAGATCGGAGTTCCGAGGATCAGGATATCAGCTGCTTTCACTTTTTCAAAAATCTCTGGCCATTCATCATCGTTTCCTTCATCCGCTGTTACGCCGTAAGCGATTTGATAATCTGCAAGTCTCACGATCTCTGTTTGTATACCGTTTTTATGAAAAATAGAAACTGCTTCATGCATCAAACTTTCCGTATTGGATACCTCATCACCGCTTTTAAGAGATGCGTTGAGTAAAAGAGCTTTAATAGTCAAAATGGACCTCCTTAATATAGTACATATTAAGATATAAATAACCGGAAATAAGGAAATTAAAACAATCTATAAGATTTCTTAACATTTATGTCTGGGAACATGCTTTGATTAATAAAAGAAGATGGTAACGATCCACCTTCTTCATCATTACGAGACTCTATATAACTTAGAACTGCTCTTTCTCTTTTACCTTTTCTGAGAAAAACACACTTCCGATAAAAAATGGTAATCATCACATAAAAACTTACGATAATCACATAAAAAGTGACCATCATCACATAAAAAATTCGTTTGACCACATAAAAAAAGCCTTCTATCACGTATTTATCCAAATATTGGATTTATATGTCCGTCTGGAATGGGCAATGCATGAAGTATAACGAAAAAAGGATGTCCAAAATTCGGACATCCCTATCTCTTAATCTCTTAAAAACTTGCGGTCAAAAATGAACGGACCGAACGGCAATACTGACGACAGCCCTGCAAGAAACGCCCTCATGAACGGCCACTTCTTAACGTTCCACACATAAAGGATAGCTAAGATATAAAGAACAAACAGCAAACCATGAAGTGCTCCGACAATCGTTACTGCCATCGGCTGATCCATAAAATACTTCAAAGGCATGGCGATAAACAAAAGTATAAGAAAAGACCAGCCTTCGAGGTAGCCAACTGTTTTCAGCATTTTAATTGGGTTCATACATGAAAACCTCCAATGATACAATTCTATCTCTAGTTTTATCACAAATCCAATGGAGATAGACTCTCAATCCTAACTATTGTGTGAACAAATGGGTTCAGTCCCCTTACAATTCATTTCCCGCTTCATTATTCAGAATTTCACCTAGGGGATTTACTCAATTTTCGCGCCTATTTTTAAGAGGTTTTATTTTTCTGTTAGTTTCTTTATATCTTTTATAATTTGTTTGTATGGTGTATTTTCTACTCCATCATATCTGGATACTACTGTTCCATTTTGATCGACTAAGAAGAATGATGTTGCATGTATGAACTGGTCAGATTTAGGGTCAGCTGTAATTGGTGTTTTAAACGATTCCTTTGCTAGCTTCTCGATTTCTTCCTGGCTGTACCCGCCAAGGAAGTGCCATGATGAAAAATCAGCATCATAGTTCTCACCGAATTTCGTTCTAGCTTGTGCATTGTCACGTTTTGGATCGATAGAGAACGAAACAAAATCTACATTTACGTTCTCCTCTTTCGCCATTTGCTGGAGCTTCGCCATATGTGCGGTCATTGGCGGACATACTGTTTCACAATTGGTAAATATAAAATCAGCCATCCACACTTTGCCCTTTATATGTTCACTTCCAAATACCTCATCGTTTTGATCTTTAAAAGAAAAAGACTGAACGTCCCAGTCTAATGACTGAGACGATTCTTCACTCTTATTTTCATGTTGTTTATGATTTTCATGTTCGTCGTGTGATCCACCTGAACCGCCGCATGCTGATAATGCAGCCATCATAAAGACTAAACTTACAATCATCATTATTTTTTTCATTACGTTTCACCTCTAACATTCATTTCTACTTATTCACGATAACCATTCTTGCAGTGGCTTAATCCTTGGAATAACATACCGATCCAATAAAAAGACAAGGATAAAGGAAATCCCAGCTAGTGCATCAACACTCCCGTTATTATCATAACTCCAATCAGCCACGGTTTCAGTTTTTTATCAGATTTTTTTGGTACGCCTAATTTCCCTGCAGGCTTTCTCTTTTTCCACATGACCAATGAAAAGATTACGATCGCAACTAGTCCTAATGCCGCAACTGTACCTAACAGCTGGTTAGCAAGTCCAAAGTAATGTCCTTCATGCAGCGCAATTCCAATGGAAATCGATTTAGCCATCCATCCGTAATCACTGAATCTCACGTCTTCAACGATTTCTCCATTATACTGATTAAAATAAACAGTTGCTTCATTCTCAGGCTTGTCTCTTGAAGACGCTACGGTAAATACACCGTCTTCTCCGACAGGACTCGAAATCGTATACGGCTTTTGGATGTTATTCTCTTGGGCTAAATACACCACCTGATCTAGTGAAAGCTTCCCTTCATCAGCCTCTGAAGTTGGTGCTGGATTATTTTCCGTTGCCCATGGAATATCCTCAGCAATTTCGTCTGTTGTTTTCTCTGCCTTAGGTGCCATAAATGCATAGGTCGGGTACCCTGCATTTGCTGAGGTTGCCAGTTTATTGATTTGTTCTCCCATGACACCTGACCAAGGTAAACCAGTCACGATTAAAATCAAGATCATTAATGATAGCCAAAATGCTGTAACCGCATGCATATCACGCCAAAAAGCACGTCCATTTTTCTTAAATCTCGGAACAATTGTACCCATGAACGACGATTTGTTCCTTGGCCACCATATATACAGCCCTGTTACTAAAATAATTATAGTCCAGCATGCTGCCAGTTCGACTAAACGATTTACAAGCGTCCCTCCGACAATCCATTCGCTATGAAGTTTTGCGACCACATTCTTAAAATGCTTTTCATCCAGTATGGTCCCGGTGATTTTTGCGGTATACGGATTTACATAGACTTGGGTCACTACATCATTCTCATTGATCTTTACTAGTGTCGCACGATCATCTTCCTTCGGCAAACGAACCGATCCGATTTCAGCTTCTGGGTATTCCCTCTTTACCGCTTCAACTTGTTCTGAAAGCGGCAAGGTTTTATTCCCCTGCTGCACAACAAGTTTATCTTTGTAAATCATTGTTTCGATCTCGGCTTGGTATAAATAAAGAGCACCGCTTATGGCTAATAAAATTAAAAATGGTGCAAAAACAATACCGCCATAAAAGTGCCAACGCCAAAATGTCTGATAGAGACTATTCGATTTTTTAGCTGTAACTACATCTTTTTCTGGTAGTTTCTGAGCAGCTGATTGCATGATCATACTCTCCTTATCTGTCACTCAATATGAAAGAGTATAATCGTTGCGTCCAATTTGGTAATCACTCGAATGGGTGATTGCATGAAAAAAAGTGTGTCCAATTCATGACACACTCCTCTCAAACAATCCCGTTATCATAGGCATAACTTGCAAGCTGAACGCGGTTTTCCAGATGAAGTTTGCCGAGAATATTCTTCATATGGGTTTTCACTGTATTCTCTGTAATGCTGAGTTGTTTCGATATCTCTTTGTTTGAAAACCCTTTTGCCACCAATTGTAATACCTCCTGCTCTCTCACAGAAAGTGTTTGCTCAGCTTGTCCGTCTTTTTTAAACTCTTTCCAAATACGGAAAGCCATTTCTTTAGACATCGGAATCTCATCCAAAGAATAAGCTTTCAGTCCATTGAGCATATCTTCCGTGTTCAAATTTTTAATAAGATATCCTTGGGCTCCACGCTTTAATGCTTCAAACCAATCGGTGATATCATACGAAACAGTCATCATCACAATCTTCACGTTGGGGAACTGCCTCTTGATCTCTTTTGTCGCGTCAAAGCCATTCATTTTAGGCATGGAGATATCCATAAGAACAAGGTCTGGCAATAGTTCTTTCGTTTTTCCGATCGCCTGAATACCGTTCGCAGCTTCCCCAACGATCTCAAATTCTTTTTGACCTTCAAGAATTTCTTTAACGCCTTCGCGCGCCAGAAAGTGATCATCTACAATCAATAGCCGGATGGGCTGTGTCATGCCATTACCTCCTTTTCAATCACCATAATCGTCTTTCCGTTTTCACTTTCAATGGTTAGTTTCCAGTCCATGGATTCCGCACGGTCCTTTAAAATCTTCAACCCAAACCCACCTGTTTTTTTACTTTTATCAAAACCCATCCCATTGTCTAACACTTTGCAAACCCAGCCATTAGGCGTAAGCTTAGATTCAACCCATACTTCGTTTGACCCAGCATGTTTAATCACATTAATGATGGCTTCTCTTACACAGGCAAACAGTTCTACCTTATCTTTTGAAGTGAGATCTTTATCCGTCAGCTGCCAATTCCGATGAATCGTTAGATCGTGCTGACTTTCCATTTCATTAAAAAAGACATTTAAGGATTTTGTCCATGTAATATCAGATTCAGCTGGGACATTTCGAAGATTTTGAATCGCACTTCTCGTATCATCATGAATGTGCTGCAGCGTTTTTTTTAATTTGTTATATTGCTCAGTATCCTTCACTTCATTTCCTAGTTTGTTGACTTGAACGGATAGGAAAAAGAGTGACTGTGCGATCCCATCATGCAGTTCTTTAGCGATTTTCTCGCGTTCTTCCAGCACTGCCTTTTCAGCACGTTCTTTTTGCAATTCCTGCTGCATTCGCTCCAAGCGGCCAAACAGGATATTTAAAAAATATAGCGTAACAAGAAATACGATTATGGCAGACAGCCAGTTTCCCGCATTCATAGATATATAAGGCAGCAGCAACGTATGCCGGGCATATTCCCACAACCCGACAGAGATCGTTGGAATCAAAAGAATCAGCCATTTAATTTGTTTATATGTCATAAAGGTAAGTCCCTTCAATTGAGTTCATTCGAAATAAACATTTAAAATATAACATAAAAAAACCGGACGGATATTGCGCCGGTTTAGGTAATTCCAGCATTTTTCTTTAATCTTTCATAAATTTGATAAAAATCTTCCTTAGAGATACCTGGTGCAACTCTTCTGATATTGATCTTAATTCAGGCATAGGAGCACCTTCTGGAGCACCGATTACGGTTTCCAGCTGACCCCCTAGCGGATGCTGTCCTGCCCAAATTAATGCAATATCCCGATAATCCGTATCACTGAACGTATAAAGTTTCCGGTGGACACCTTCCGCCTCAAACTTTCTCGTCGTTTCAAATGCTGCGTTTTCGAGATCTGGAACAGGCAGCATTTTCTTGATATCTACACCTGTTACCATTTCAATCGCTTTTGCATAAGCAAGAACGTGAACGCCGCCCCGAACGAGCAGATAGCCAATCATTTCACGTGCTACTGGATTGCTGGTCATTTCATATACTCTCATTTTGTGAGTCCGCGCCCCGCATTCCAAGAAAAAGTTATGAAGCAGATCCAGCAGTAAGTTGCCGCTGCTGAACACATAATCTCCATTCCATGCTTTCCCCATCGAATCAAACGGAAATGAAGTTTGTGCGGTTGCAATAAAATGCTGCGTGTTTCTTTTGTCAGTAGCTGCCGCCATCGGTGCCGAATTCACATCACCCGGCTGCGTCGTACCGTAAATCATCAGATTAATTGTATGGGAAACAAGTTCAACATGGCCAAATTCTTCTGCAGTAATACTTGAAACGAGATCAAAGAACGGCTTAAGCTTTCCCCTTTTTCTAAAATTAAACGATTGATACATATAGTTATTGAGCGTAGACATCTCTCCGAATCGACCACCTAATAGCTCCTGAACGGCAGCTGCTGCATTCGCATCAGGGTTCGTAGGCGTCGGCAATTCGATGGCCAGTCTATTAAAACGCTTAATCATCAAGTTCCCTCCTCACGATAGCATATCGTTTAAGGGTATGTGATTTGACGATTGTACTATCCCTGTTTTACAAAAGTTATCTTGAGCTATTCATTGTCGGTTGCGCTCGTCAAAGCCTTTTTTCTCAATATAGAATTTGAGGGCTTTTTATATTGTTCTGAAAGGTGTGGACGGGGTATACGAGGGGGCGGAATTTGTCGAGGATTGTAGACTCGTGGATAAACAGCTAAAACTTTTTGATTGAGGGCTAAAACTCGTGGATAAACTGCACGAATTTCTGGATTAAGTCCGCTTTTTTCTGGAATCGGACTCTTGGTGAAGGCTGAATACCCCATTAGGTATTATCCGGAAACAGTTTTGGTACCCGAAACTGCACCTGATTTGAGCGTTTTACGATGGGTTCAACCCTGACTAGCTTAGTTTTTTGTAAGATCACCTCATTTTTCCCCTGAAAATGAAAAATATCCCTACTGAAAATAATCAGAAGGGACATTTTTATTCAATTGAGAGAGGCTGAGCTCTTTTTCTTAGCCAGATATGTTCTCCGTTTTCCTCTACAATCATATCAGCTTCTTCAAACTCAGCTTTTTCAGCAGCTTCTGTCATCAAAGGGGCTCAACTTTGCTTCGGTTTTCCGCCTACTCCCCAGTGTTTGTTCGGAACTTCTTGAATCAGCACGCGGACTTGCTCTTTTTTTACATTTAAACTTTCGGCTGCAGCATCGGTTAAACGTTCCATCAGCCTGTTCAACTGCTCATCCGTTCTGCCTTCAATAACATGTACATAAATGATTGGCATCTAAGCTTCGCCTACTTTACATACCGGGATGAAAGGGTAACAGAACCTAATCCGTCGAATTGAGCAACAATCGTGTCATCCATGTCAAAAGCAATGGCTTCTGATAATGCTCCGCTCAGTACGATATCCCCATTTTTTAATCCTTCGCCACGCTGAGCTAACTTCTGAACAGCCCATGCGACTGCTTCTGCCGGATGTCCAAGAACGGCGGATCCCGCACCTGTCGCGGCCATCTCACCATTTTTGCTCATGACCATTCCAATGTTGGCCAGATCAAGTTCTTCCGGCTTCACCATTTTGCTTCCTAAAATAAGTTTCGCCGATGAGCAGTTATCCGCTACAACGTCTGGTAATGTAAATCGGAAATCTTTATAGCGGCTGTCGATCACTTCGATCGCTGCCACAACATACTTCGCAGCTTTCATCACATCTTCTGCCGTAACCTCTTCCCCCATCAAGTCTTCTCCCATAATAAAAGCAATTTCAGGTTCTGCTTTTGGATGGATCAGCCTGTGCTGCTGAAGCGGTTCCCACTCAAGCGCAAGCATATCACTTAAAAGATAGCCGTATATCGCTTCATGTACACCCATCATTTCCTGTTTTGCTTTGCTCGTTAATCCAAGCTTGATTCCTAATCGCTTCGTTTTCGTTTTATCCATCCGTCTTTCGATCAGCTTTTTTTGCAGATCATATGCTTCATCAATAGACAGATCAGGATATTGATCAGTGATCTTCACTACTTCTTTTACATCACTTTCGGCACGTAAAAGATAATCTACAATTTCCATATCAGACCTTTTCGTTACAGTCATGCTTTACACCTCCAGTTTCGCTTTCTGTGCTAATTCAGCAGCGACCTCAATAATGAGATCTTCCTGTCCGCCTACCGCTTTTCTTTTTCCAAGCTCGATCAAAATATCTCTTGGATCCAGACCAAATCGTTTGCCCGCCCGCTCTGCATGAAGCAGGAAGCTGGAATAAACACCTGTATATCCCATCGCGAGGCTTCCTTTCCGGATTTCCTGAGATCCAGGAAGCATCGGTCCGATTACGTCTTCAGCCAAGTCCATCATTTTATATAGATCGATTCCAGTCTCTATTCCCATTCGATCAAGTACTGCGAGAAGCACTTCTGTTTGTGTATTCCCTGCACCTGCTCCAAGACACCGGACACTTCCGTCCACTCTGGTCGCTCCTTCTTCGATCGCAACTAATGTGTTGGCAACAGCGACAGATAAATTATTATGGGCATGGAATCCAACTTCTATATCAAGGGATTTTCTTAAAGCCGAGATCCGCTCCTTCACCTCATGAGGAAGCAAAGCCCCGGCAGAGTCTGTTACATACACACCTTGTGCTCCGTAAGACTGCATGAGTTTTGCCTGCTCTACTAATTTTTCTACCGGAGCAGAATGAGCCATCATCAAAAAGCCCATTACCTCCATGCCAAGTTCACGTGCCATATGAATATGCTGAGCGGACACATCTGCTTCTGTGACATGTGTTGCCACACGGACTAAACCCGCTCCTAATTCATGTGCCTTCTTCAATTCAGAAACAGTACCAATGCCAGGTAATAAAAGAACAGCGACTTTAGACTGCCTACATGCACCAACTGCCGTTTCAATCAGTTTCATCTCATCTACCAGTGATCTTCCGTATTGAAGGGTCGAACCGCCTAACCCATCACCATGGCTCACCTCTATATAATGCATCCCAGCTTCATCAAGAGCTTTTACTGCATCATACACTTGTTTTTCTGTAAACTGGTGAGCCATCACATGGCTGCCATCGCGAAGACATACTTCAGTAAATTTCAGCGGCAAAGAACTATTTTGTTTCATATGTTGTCACCGCCTTGTTTAAATATTCTTCCTGACCAAGAAGGTGCTTAGCTACCATTTCTCCCGCTTCTTTAGCTGCAGCTGTCATGATATCCAGATTGCCTGCGTATTTCGGAAAGTAATCGCCTGCCCCTTCGACTTCTACAAAAACAGTAACACGGCTGCCGTCAAACAGTGGTTCTTGTTTCAACCGGTAGCCCGGCACATAATTCTTTACCTTTTTCTCCATTTCATATATTGATTTTATGATTTTCGCTTTATCCAAATGCTTCACTTCACAATAGATAGTCGCTCTCATCAGAATAGGAGGATCAGCAGGATTTAAGATAATAATTGCTTTTCCTTTATCAGCTCCCCCTACTTCTTCTATGCCACGCCTTGTGGTAATCGTAAATTCATCAATGTTCGCACGTGTTCCAGGGCCTGCGCTTAAAGAAGATATGGTTGCAACGATTTCGCCATATGTAACATCTGCGTCTTCGTTTATTGCATGCACGACTGGAATCGTAGCCTGACCACCGCATGTGATCATGTTGATATTTAGTGATTCTAAATGCTCGCCTAGATTAACGGGCGGACAGACAAACGGGCCGACTGCAGCCGGCGTAAGATCAATCACCGTTTTTCCCATATCTTTTAAAATCTCAGCATGCCGTAAATGAGCTTTAGCTGATGTCGCATCAAACACGATGTCAGCAAGATCCGGCCTTTCTATAAAATCATCAATACCGTTCGTGAATACTCGATAGCCAGCTGAGTTCGCCCGTCTTAGACCATCAGAATCCGGATCAATCCCAATCATGGCTGTCAGTTCCAGACAATCACTTTTTTGAAGCTTATACATAAGGTCCGTACCAATGTTACCTGACCCGATTATAGCTGCTTTAATCTTTTTCACTTTTTTAAGGTCCTTTCTGCGCAAATTTTAATCACGAAACGAGATGGTTACAGAACCTAGCTTTCCAAAAGCGGCAGTTACTTCATCACCTGAATCTATGTCTATTGCAGCTGACAGTGCACCTGGCAGGATCAGCTCTCCTGCTTTTAAAGAAATATTATAGTCTGCTAGTTTGTTAGCGAGCCAAGCAATAGCATATGCAGGGTGACCAAGAGCTGCAGCTCCGGCTCCAGTTGCTGTCACTTCACCATTTTTGACAAGTGTCATGCTCAATGTACGAAGATCGACTTGATCAATCTCGTAAAAAGGTTCTCCAACAACAGCACGAGCTGATGATCCATTATCAGCTACCGTGTCAACAAGCCTTATCTTCCAATCTTCTATTCTGCTGTCTATGATTTCTAACGTTGGAACTAGGGCTTCTGTAGCCATCAGGACATCTACATACGTAACATTCGGACCGCGCAAATCTTCTTTTAAAATAAACCCGATCTCCGCTTCCACCTTTGGTTTAATAAAATCTTTTCTGGAAAGTACGCTGCCAGTCGCTACCTTCATATGATCGAGAAGATGACCGTAATCCGGTTCATTAACACCAAGCATGTTCTGCATTGCCTTGCTTGTCAGTCCTACCTTTTTGCCAATTACCACTCGTCCTTCTTCCAGCTTCTTCTGGACCCATTCCAGCTGGATGTCATAGGAGTCTTTTACAGACAGTTCAGGATACCGTACGGATAACGGTTCAACAGGGACCAGTTTTTCTTCTGCTTCCATTAGTTCTGCTGTTAACTTTGAAATAATTTGCTGTTGCATCGTTTTAAATCCTCCCTTCTCTCTTCAAAGAGCAAAACGCGACTGGAATCCAATCACGTTTTACTAAAAGGCTGTGTTTTAATAAACTTTGATGCTTTCTAAACCCAAGTGTAAGGGTGTTGATCTCCGCTCCAGGTTGCTCGCTTTCCGCGGGGAGTGCGGTGAGCCTCCCTATCGCTTCGCGCTGACGGGGTCTCACCTGTCCCTCTGATCCCGCAGGAGTCTCGCACCTTACACTCCAATCAACTTTCATCGAAGTTTTTACAAAACTCTTTGAAAGCAACAATCTTACCCCTCTATAATTTCATCGTTATCGTTTTCGCTTCTGAATAAAATTCAAAGCTGTGCCTTCCGCCTTCACGCCCGATTCCGCTCGCTTTTGAACCGCCAAATGGTGTACGAAGGTCACGTATATACCAGCAGTTCACCCAAAGCAAGCCAGAATCTACAGCTGCAGAAACACGCTGTGCTCTGCGGATATCGTTTGTCCAAACAACTCCTGCCAATCCGTACTGTGAATCGTTTGCAATACGAATAGCATCTTCTTCCGTTTTAAATGGAATGACGACAAGTACTGGTCCGAAGATCTCCTCTTGCGCCACACGCCATTTGTTGTTCACATCATAAAGAACAGTAGGTTCATAGAAGTTCCCTGCTTCTAGTCCGTCTGCACGCTTACCGCCGCAAGCTAGTTTTGCTCCTTCTTTTAATCCGATATCCACATACGTTTCTACTGTCTCAAGATGACTCTTAGAGACAAGTGCTCCCATATCGGTCTCTTCCTGAGTTGGGTCGCCAACTTTTATTTTTTTAACGGCCGCAACAAACTTCTCTAAAAACTCATCATAGATACTTTCTTGTAAAAGCAGCCTTGATCCTGCGAGACATATCTCACCTTGATTTCGATAGATGGCATCGATGGATCCCTTAACGGCTTCATCTAGGTCAGCATCTTCAAAAACGATATTTGCAGACTTGCCGCCTAACTCCAGTGACACGGGAATGAGGTTTTCAGCAGCGTTCTTCATGATTGTTTTTCCAGTGTTTGATTCACCTACAAATGAAATGCGGCGGACGTTCGGGTCTGTCGTCATCGCTGCCCCCAACGTGCTTCCCGGTCCTGTAATGATGTTCAACACACCTGGAGGAAGTCCTGCTTCATTTGCAATATCACCAAACCTAACAGCTGAAAGAGGCGTGTATGACGCTGGTTTTACGACGACTGTATTTCCAGCCGCAAGGGCAGCAGATGCCTTCCACGTCATTTGCATGAATGGAAGATTCCAAGGGATAATTAGGCTCGTTACCCCTGCCGGACTATATTTGGCATATGACATGATGTTGTGTTTGTCATAATGCTCGCTTACCATATACTTTGACATCTCGGCAAAAAAACGGAAATTGGATGCAGCTCTTGGGATATCAAATCCTCGGCTCTCTTTAATGGGCTTCCCTACGTCAAGCGTCTCGACCATCGCCAGTTCATCCACATTTTGCATGATAAGATCGGCCATCTTACATAAAATATCTGACCGTTCTTCAACGGGCATCTTGCTCCAGACTCCGCTGTCATAGGCATTTTTTGCAGATTGAATGGCACGTTTTGCATCTTGTTCGCTTCCGTTTGCAACAAGCGCCAGTTTTTTATTTGTTGCAGGATTGATTGATTCAAAAGTTTCACCAGAAAGTGCATCGACGTATTCACCATCGATGAACAGTTTTGCATTTTTAACTTTTACTGTCTGTGCAAGGGTTTCTGACTTCACTTCCTAGTCCCCCTTCTCTTCTTCGATCTCAACAATCATTTCAATCTCTATTGCTGTTCCGCCCGGAAGCTGTGCCATTCCAACTGCAGATCTGGCATGCCTTCCCTTTTCGCCAAAAATAGTAACGAGCAGATCAGACGCACCATTGATCACTTTTGGCTGATCCGTAAAGTCTTCTGTACAGTTAACAAATCCAAGTATTTTAACAATACGCTTCACTTTGTTTAAACTGCCGAGTTCATGCTGAACAACAGCCAGCAGATTCAGCATGGACTGCCTTGAAGCCGCATATCCGTCTTCAAGCGTTAGATTGCCCCCAAGTTTTCCGTGGTATTGATCAACACCCTGTCCAGCTGTGAAAAGAAGATTACCGACTCTTACACAACTGACATAGTTTCCAACAGCAGGGCGTACCTCAGGCAAAACAAGCCCCAGACTCTCAAGCTTGTCCTCCGGTGTTTGAATGACTTGCAACGGCTGCACCCCTCTTTCGTTTTTCCAAATTTAAAAAGGCTGCTGCGTTTCCTCCAAGCATGGCCTTCCGTTGTTCATCTGTCAGTTCCAGCGTTTCATCTAGTACTTTCCCTGGGTTGACTTCACGCAAAAGAAACGGATAATCAGATCCCATAAAAATTTTGTCCGAACCAAAGCGCTCAATCATATAGCGGATATTCATCGGATCGTAATTCAGCGAGTCAAAATAAAACTGCTTTGCATAATGACTTGGCGGGTGTGTAGTCAGACGAAGATGCGGCCACACTTGCCAGCCTTGATCCAGGCGCGGAATCAAGTAAGGGAAGGATCCTCCGCCATGGGCAAAACAGATCTTAAGGTTCGGAAACTTCTCCATCATGCCACTCCAGATCAATGATGCGGCAGCTAATGCTGTTTCACTCGGCATACCGATCGTGTACATAAAATTATGGTTCGGCATGCGGTCTTTACCTAGAGTTTCCCATGGATGGATAAAAAGCGGAACTTCCCATTCCTCAGCTTTTTTAAAGAACTCGATAAATGAAGGGTGATCAAGATTTTGACCGTTCACGTTCGTCCCAATCTCAATACCATGAAGACCGAGTTCATTCATACAGCGGTCCATTTCACGAATCGCCGTTTCAGCATCTTGCATCGGAACCGTTCCAAGTCCAGCGAATCGGTCTGGATATTCATTTACGGTCTCTGCAATAAAATCATTTTGAATTCTTGCCATCGCTTCTGCATGTTCTGGTGGCGCCCAGTACGAGAACGTTACAGGGATCGGGGATAGAACCTGAATGTCTACCCCTTCACGATCCATGTCATCGATCCGCTTTTTCGGATCCCATACCTGATCCGTAACATCTCTAAAGTTTTTGCCCCCGACCATAATAGCTGCACCACATGCACACGTTCTTTTTAGAACCGGCCACCTCTCCCCACCATACTTTTCAGCAAAGTCAGGAAACGACTCTGGAATGATATGTGTGTGAAAATCGATTCTTAGCACTTCCATTCCTCCACGTTCTCTGGCATCTGATAGCCGCAGTCCTTGCACAATCGAACACGCTCGTTTGAGTTGAAGCTGTGAATCGCTTCTTTTACTTGCTTTTCAATATCACTTAACTGAACCGTCACACGGTGCATCTCAGAATCACAGCGGTCACAGAACCAGACAAAGTCTTCTAGCTCACCTTCAGCACGTTTTCTCTCAATAACCAATCCATAAGAATCTGCAACTCGATGCGGGGAATGTGGAACCATTGCAGGAAGCATGAAAACGTCGCCTTCTTTTACTTCCACTACTTCACGCTTTCCTTGTTTGTTGATGATTTCTACATAGCAGCTGCCTTTAATTTGATAGAAGAACTCATCTGAAGGATCAACATGGAAATCGCGTCTTTTATTCGGTCCGCCTAAGATCATTGCGATGAATTCCGAGTCCTGCCAAATCACCTTGTTGTTAACCGGCGGCTTAAGAAGATCCTTGTTTTCTTCGATCCATTTTAATAGGTTAAAAGATTTTAAAGTTGTGGTTGTAGTCATTCTTATTACCTCCTTTTATTTAGCCAGCTTAGGCTGGTCAGCTACAAGATCATGTGTTACAGACAGGGCTTCTTCAACCATTTGGAATTTAGCTTTTCTTTTATAGCTGTTATAGAAGATCGCTCTTTTTCGGATTGGATCACCCGTGTAATAGCGCTCGTATTGAACAAGACGCTGCCCGAATGCCTCTCCGCAAAGATCCCATGCAAGCTTAAACAGCTTCACACGTTCAAGTGAATCCACGCCTTCACGGCCAAGATAGTATTTATCAATCTCACTTCGGATTTCAGGCGCGTTAAAATCACTTCCGGTAGGTGACATGAGTAATCCGCCCGCACCGATGATCTGGATCACTTCAATCGCTCTTGGATACATTTTAGGAAGCATACCTCTTATCGTTTCAAGTGCAGCGGCGTTCGGCATCACTTCACCAGAAGCAGTCGTTTCATACTCATACTCTGCTACTCTCAATAATGAGCGGATTACTTCGACGTTCTGCACGAGTTCACCCAAGTCATTTTGCACGTTAAGATATACATCAACACCGATGGAGTCTGCTAGTTTACAAGCAACTTCTGTGGCAAACGCCAGCTTCACATAGCCTCTTACACCAGACTGGTGAGCAGGCTGCTGAGCAATTCCCGTTTTTGGATATAAAAGATTAGCAGCCTCAACATTGTTATAAAGGAATACACGATCCCAAGGAATCAGTACGTCATTAAATACTAGAAGTGCGTCCATCTCTTCAAAGCGTGATGCCAATGGATGGTCAAACTGAGAACGCTTCCCGTCCTGCATCGGTTCGCGGCAAATAAGTTTAAGTCCCGGTGTGTCCACCGGCACCGCAAATGCAAGGGCATAACGCTCGTCTCCAGGTGCGAAACCTGGGAACGAATAGATGATTACTTCGTCCGTGATCGGAGCGAGTGTTGCCAGCATTTTTGCTCCGCGAACGACCAGCCCATCCGGAGTTTCCTCTACAGCTCCAAGATGGGTGAACATATCTTTTTGCCCATGGGAGTTCTTGCTTCGGTCATTTTGCGGATTGATGATCGCATGTGTCAGAAACAGATCGTTATCTCTTATGTAGTTATAATAGTTTTTGATATTTACTGACCATTCAGGATTATATTGATCTAAGAACCATCCATTGTGTGCCATACCTGTTACAACAACGTTTAAGAAGTCAGGCGTACGGCCCATGAGTCCAAATGTAGATTTTGCATAAATTTCAAACAGCTGGCTTCTTGCCATCATTTCTTCATAGCTCGTCGGGTGGAGGAACGCGTTGTTTACTCTCTCACCCGTCTCTTTACAAATATGTGTAATGGAATCCTGATATTGCGGATCGTGCTGCATATCGTACAGTTTAGCAATCTCTTGAATCGGCTGTTTAAAAACAGGTTCGTTCACAACATCTGTAACTCTCCTGCCCTCTAACCAAATTTCTGGCGAACGCGACCTCAGCCCTTCGATATATTGTGCACCAGTTCTTATTCCCATACCATCTGCCTCCTCTATGAATAGATGTTTGAATTTGTAATCACTATATAAGAAAGCGCTTTCATCCCACAATGGCGAAATTTCACATTATGAAATTATCAGAAAATTAATATATTTTTAGATATTTCATGAAAGTTTTTGGAAGTAGTTGATTTCCGTTCCAGGATGCTCGCTTTCCGGGGGGCGTGCGGTGAGCCTCCTCTGCGCTTTGCGCCCTTAGGAGTCTCACCTGTCCCGCTGATCCCCCAGGAGTCTCACACCTTGCACTCCAATCAACTTGGCAATGAGGCAATGATTCGAAAGCAAGAATTTATTAAAGAGAAAATCCTTATGAAAAAGAGCCTTTATTTAGAAAGGCTCTTTTTCATTTTTAAAGACCGATCATTCTTGGAATCCAAAGAACCGCATCTTCTAAATATGTGATTAGAAATAAAATAGCGATCGCTACTACTAAAAATGGTGCTGAAGATTTTACTAATCTTTCAAAACGAACTTCAGCGATCGATGAAACAATAAACAATCCTGTTCCAACTGGCGGTGTTAAAAGACCAATTGTTAAGTTAATACAAATGATTACACCAAAGTGGATCGGATCAATCTCAAAGGAAGTGACAAGTGGCATAAATACAGGGACCAATATAATCAACGCTGCAATTCCATCCAGCAGCATCCCGACGATTAACAGCATGATGTTAACCAGCAATAAAAAGACAAATGGATTTTCAGAGATGGATAACATGCTGTCTGCAAAAACTTGCGGAATTTGTTCGAAAGCAATCAGCCAGCCAAAGATGTTGGCCATCGCAATTAAGAATGTAACCGTTGCGGTGCTTACAACCGTATTGATCAAAATTTGAGGTATGGACGTCCACCTTAATTCACGATAGAAAAACATCCCCACCAAAAAGGCAATCACACAAGCTACAGCAGCTGATTCAGTCGCTGTAAATGCACCGCTCAAAATTCCAACAATGATAACAAACGGAACCACAAGAGCCGGAAGTACTTTCACTGTACTTTCCCACATTTCTTTTCCTGTGGCTCTTTTACTTTTTGGAAAATTGTATTTGTAGCCCATATAAGCGATTACACTGATAAATGCTGCTCCATAAATCAGTCCTGGTACAATCCCGGCCATAAACAAGCCGCCGATGGATGTCCCCGAAAGAGTGCCATAAATGATAAAAATCATACTAGGTGGAATAATTGGTGCAATGATGGATGACGCAAGCGTTAAGGAAGAAGAAAACTCTTTTGAATACCCTTCCTTTTCCATTTCCGGCACCATGATTTTGCTCATCATCGCTGCTTGTGCGTTCGCTGATCCTAAGATAGAAGCTAAGAACATGTTGGCTACTACCGTAACATAAGCTAGTCCGCCACGCACATGACCAACGAAAACTTTTGCAAATTTCACAAGACGTGTCGTTATTCCTCCTCCGTTCATAAGCTCACCTGCGAGCATGAACAAAGGAATAGCCAGCAAACCAAAATTATCAAGCCCAGAATAAAGTCTCATTGGTGTTGAATCTAACAAAGCTGTGTTCCCATTTAGGAAAAAATAGACGACGGTAATCATGCCTAATACGAGTGAAATAGGAATGCCCATCAATAAAAACAGAATAAAAATACCGATGATGAGAGCAGTGGTCATAGTTCCGCCCCCTTTGTTTTAATAACTTGAACTAATTGAGCTAGTACATGTATGCACGCAAACGTTAAGCCAATCGGTACCGCACTGTAAGGAATCCACATTGGCAGCAAAATGGCCGTAGACTTTTGAAAAGCCACTCCATCTGACAATATCCACGTGTACGTATACGACAAAATTAATACTAGAAAGATAATGATAAACAACTGACTAAAAACGGCTATCCACATTTTCACTCTTTGCGGACAATAATCGAGTAATAACGTAACAGCAGCCTGGGACTTATTTTTAAGCCCCAGACTCCCGCCAATAAAACTGATCCAAATCAAAAGAAACACAGCAACTTCCCCCGACCAAGATAACGGTGCATTCAGAAAGTAACGGAATCCTACTGAAAGGGCGACGATTATTGCTAAAGCAGTCATGAGGATGGCAGCAAGAAATTTCTCGATAAGAGAAATTCCGTCGCTAATGCGTTGGATCATGCCGATTTCCCCTTTAATCGGGCGTTTTATACTTTGGTTCATTTTCCTTTCGTAGTTAACCCTCATTAAATACACCCCAATCTCTCAGCCTACTTTCTTACTGAATCTATGAATTCCTGAATAAGCGGATCAGTAGGTCCATACTTTTTATCAAATTCATCTATATATGGTTTGAATAGTTCAGGGTCAATATCATAGATTTCCATTCCGTTGTCAGCTAATTCTTTTCTGAACCCCTCTTCTTGGCCTGCACGGGTTACAACCGCATAATCCGCTGCTGCTTTTAACGATTCACGCACAATCTTTTGATCTTCTTCTGACATGCCTTCAAATGTCCCTTTGTTCATCATGGCAACTGCTGGCCAAACCATATGGTTAGTAACCGCTCCATATTTTGCAACTTCATAGTATTTATTCGTGATTGCTGCATCCAGATCCATATCCATACCATCAATTACACCTGTCTGAACTGCTGAGTACACCTCAGGAAGCGGCAGACCTTCTGTTGATGCTCCAGTAGATTTGTAAAAATCCTGCATCGGCGGACTCGGTGTTACACGAAGTTTCAAGCCTTTCATATCTTCAGGCTTCTTTACATGCTTGTCTTTAAACAGCATTACACGCTGACCGGCAAACAAGTAGTCCAGGCCAGTAATACCCTGCTCGTCCAAAGTTGCCAGGATTTTTTTAGCTGGTTCAGACTCTCTTGCTTTATGTGCTGCTTCCAAATCTTTAAATGCATACGGTGCAAACCATGCCGCAAATGAAGGAGAACGAGAACTAGTGTAAGCTGCGGTAATAAAACCAAAATCAACAGATCCTGATTCAATCTGCTGCATCATATCCGCCTCACTTCCAAGCTGAGATGATGGATAAATCTCAAGCTCGATTCTTCCATCTGAACGATTGGAAAGCTCTTCTTTAAATTTTTCAGCAGCCTTATGCCACATATGTGAAGGCGGCGTAATATGAGCAAGCTTAAACTTATATGTTTTCCCATCAGCTGATGCATTTCCAGAACTTGCAGAATCTTTTGCGCCGCTGCTACATGAAGTTAGAAGAATTAATGTAAAAAAAATAGCCAGTACAACCTTAAACTTCTTTGCCATTTTAACTCCTCCAATACGATTTCAAAATGTAAGCGCTATCACAAAACGCTAATATACCCCAGTTCTTTTGAAATAGATTCTGCTGTCTTAACGACATGATGAATCATGGAAGGTGTATCCTGTCCAAGCATATAAGACACGGGACCTACCATATTAAGAGCAGCAATCGTCTGTCCAGTATAAGATTTAATTGGAGCTGCTATTCCATACAATCCCATCTCATTTTCGTTGTTGCTGATGGCATACCCGTTTGCTCTAATCGCTGCAAGCTCATCTTTTAATTTCTCAACGCACGTAATCGTGTTAGGAGCGCGTCGCAAGAGCCCTTTCGATATGGTTGGTTTTATCATGGAAGTATTATAAGCAAGCAATACCTTTCCTGTGCTCGTGCAATAAGCAGGCTTCGTATCACCTATAAAAGTAGGGACAGTTACTGAATTTGATGAGGCGACACGTAAAACAAATCGTACTTCACCACTATCAAGCATCCCGATATGTACAGTTGTATTAAACCTTCTGACAAGACCTTCGCATAGCGGAAGAGCTTCAGTGTTTAAGTCTTGCTGATACATGACGTGGTTACTCCACTCAAGAAGCTTCCATCCTAATCTATATTTTTTCTGGCTGTCTTGAATCAATATGCCTTCTGAGCAAAGTGTCCTTACTAAATGGTGAACGGTACTTGCGTTCATATTTAGTTTTTCTGCAATTTGCAAGTTTCCTAGTGCTGGTTCATCCTTTGTGAAGCAGTTTAATATCCTTGAAATTTTTTGAACAGATGAGATCACCAATTCTCCCCCTCAAACGGATACATTTAATAGAATGTCAGCTTAAAGACAACCACCCCTTTCAATATGCGTTCATCGTATTGGAAAAGATAGTTTGGTACAATCGACTAATTTCATAATGTGAAATTCAAGAAAATATTTTTAGAATAGTTAGAAAATTCAACGACTATTGAAGGATAGTAATTATATGTAAAGAAGAAGTATAGGTATGAAAGTTCATTTATAGATTTCTTTATAACTATCAAATTACCTACCTTATTTTTTCACTTTTTAATAGAAAAAATATAAACAGTATATAGCATTTAATCTCTATTTGAATTACTATATGTAGTATAAATACTTTTACATATCAATTAATCCCTTCATTTTTCTTCATTTAATGTTGAAAGAGGTGCTAGCGTTGGATGACATAACTGAAAGTCTGATTACGTATATGGACGAAAATCTACCCACATATTTACAAGATTGGCACCAGAAAGTCGTGATTTCAAAACATGATATACATAAGGATAAAGTGATTGAAAATGCTTTCCAGATGGTCGAACTTGTTAAACTTTCGTTACGGTGTCAACTTTCACCTGAAAAAATTGAACAGCTTGCACATGAAGTGGCGGTTCAAAGACTGGAAGCAAAAATCAATATCGGAGAATTTGTTTATAACGTAAATCTTGGCCGCAGTGAAATCGTAAGGTTTGTTACAGGGTCTCGAATTTCTATTGAGCAGCTTCAGCCTGTTATTGAAACCATTAATTCTCTATTTGATGAATTTTTATATCACGCTGTAAAAAAATACACGCAGTTAAAAGATGCAGAAATTCAAGAAAAGACCATGTTTATTGATCAGAGTCATAAAGAGCGCCTTACGATCCTTGGACAAATGTCATCAAGCTTTGTTCATGAATTTCGCAATCCACTTACCGCTGTTATGGGGTTTGTAAAGCTGATGCAGCAGGAAAACCCGCGTATGAAATATATTGATATCATCAGTCATGAATTAACACAGCTGAATTTTCGGATATCACAGTTTCTTCACGCCTCTAGAAAAGGGGTTCAGGAAAGAGAAGCAGAGGATTTTGCGCTTGAGGATTTATTTACAGACATACTGGATTTTATGTATCCAAGCCTTGTAGATGCAGATGTTAATGTGGTGCCAAGAATTGATCCAACGATTACACTTCTGGCACACAAGGATGAGTTGAAACAGGTTTTGCTCAACCTGATCATGAATTCAATCGATGCTTTGCGCCAAAAGAAGCAAGACCGCCGGATTATGATCTACAGTAAGATAGAATCCGATTCGAACGTACATATTACCATTTCAAATAATGGACCTGCAATCCCTCCCGAAACAATTAAAACGATTTTCGAACCGTTTTTTACTACAAAGGAGCTAGGTACAGGTATAGGTCTTTTTGTGTGCAAAAAGATCATAGAAAAACATAATGGAACAATCAGCTGTACTTCATCTGACGAAGTTACAACATTCTCAATCGTTCTTCCATTACATGCTGCAGTTCAGGAAGAAATACATCAATTATAAATCAAAAGGAGCTCGAATGACAAAGCTCCTTTTTCTGGTAGCTAAGGTTTTAATACTACCTTTATACACTCATCCTCATGGTCATTAAATGTTTTATAAGCATTTCCAGCCTGCTCTAACGGTAATCGATGTGTAATAATTTCTGTTGGATCAAATTCCTGATTCATGATTTTATCAAAAAGCAAAGGCATATAATGAATAACAGGTGCTTGTCCCATCTTTAACGTTACATTTCTTTCGAATATATTACCTAGTGGAAACATGTTATACATAGATCCATAGACACCTGTAAGCTGTATCGTTCCAAATTTCCTCACAGCATGAAGACCAATCTCGATGGCACTGAGTGTACCGCCTTGCAGCTTCAACTTCTGTTCGACTTTCTCCACAAGCGTTTTCTTACCATCCATTCCCACACAATCGACTACGACATCCACACCGCCACTCGTGATTTCTTTAATATGCGCACCCATGTTGTCATAATCATCAAAATTATAGACCTCTGCTTTATTTTTCATTACTGCATGGTTTAAACGATAGGGGATATTATCAATGGCGATCACTCGCTTTGCCCCTTTCATCCAGGCAAACTTTTGAGCCATCAAGCCGACAGGTCCACATCCGAGAACAGCGACAGTGTCTCCTTCTTTCATTCCAGAATTTTCGATACTCCAATAGGCTGTTGGAAGTACATCAGACATGAACAACAGCGCTTCATCCTCAAGTTCACACGATTCAGGAATTACAAACGGCATGAAGTTCCCATAAGGTACACGCAGCAGCTCAGCTTGTCCACCCGGATGGTTTCCATACCTTTCTGTAAATCCAAAATATCCGCCCGTATCAATCGCTGGATTGGGATTGGAATTGTCACACTGACTCTCCATATCATGATTACAATAAAAGCATTGGCCGCACGAAATGTTAAAAGGCAGGACTACTCTATCCCCCTTTTTTACCCGCGTTACTTCAGGTCCAACTTCTTCTACAATTCCCATCGGTTCATGTCCAATTACATAATCTTTCTGTGTAGGCAGAGCTCCTTGATAAATATGGAGATCTGAACCGCATATTGCTGTCGAAGTGATTCGAACAATAATGTCGTCCTTTTTTTGTATTACCGGTTCTGCCACATTTTTTACCTGGATGTCTTTTGTGCCTTGAAAAGTAACTGCTCTCATAATAACCTCCTAGATGTAGAATACTTACTCTTTTCCCTCGACTCAGAAAAATATGTTCATATAAAACAGTTTTAAATGAACAACAAAAATGTCTGTTTTCGCAAACTTTGTTACTCTTGGAAGTGGTTGATTTCCGCTACAGGATGCTCGCTTTCCGCGAGGGGTAAGGTGAGCTTTGGTCGAAGATATAGGAAGTACTGCTCCTGGGTCTACAAGAAAATTTTGTTCAAGCGAGCTTCCTCGTCGCATGCCTTTCAAGAATAATCAGGTAGATGGCACGCTGCTCCTAGCCGTAGTCTCGCACCTTGCACTCCAATCAACTTATCAATGAAGAGATTGAACAACAATCTTTTAGAGAAGAGCCATAAAAAAAGTCCCTGCCTTTTGGCAGAGACAAATGATGATTAATAAACAGATTCACGATAAAGAGGCATCGTACAGCAGCGGAATGACCCGCCTGATTTAATGATTTCCGAAATATCCACTTCGAGTACCTCATATCCTCTTTCACGCAGTGCCTTGTTTACCTTTTTATTGCATGGAAGACTCAAAACTTTTTTGTTTCCAATCGATAACACATTCGTTCCCATCGTAAACTGCTCATCTTTTTCAACTTCAATTAATTCAAAGTGTGATGCAAGCAGCTGCAAGTCTTTTTCATCATACGCATGAGGATAAACAAGAGCTTCTTTTTCAGATAAAATATTAAACACGCAGTCAAGATGCAAAAAGATCGGATCAAACGGTACAGAGATAACTTCCATATGAGGAATTTGCGATTGGAGCTCTTGAATCGTTTCCTCTGAAGTTCGTCCACTCACACCGATATACACTTTATCTCCATGAATAATAACATCTCCGCCTTCAATACGGTCCCCTTCAATAAGAGAGAGGTTCACCTGATGTTCCAGTAGCCAATTACGAAGCACCTTTTCTTCTCCATCACGGATATTGCTTCCCATTCTCGAAACAAAGACAGTATCTCCAATCGTAAACCCGATATCCCGGGTAAAAACCTGCTCCGGGAATTTTTCAATCGCAGGAAGCTTATAAACATCGACACCGTGATCTGTCATTGTCTTTACAAATTGCTGATGCTGTTTCATCGCACGTTTCATGTTGATGTTATCTTTGGCAAAATGCCGCTGTGTTTCGTTAATGATCTCATCGATTTTCATATATTTAGGTTCGCAAACAATTACTTTTTTTAATGTTCCATATTCACTATCACAATTCACGAGCTTATATTCTCCTTTAATTACGGTAGCCATTCATAATCCTCCACTTAAGGTATATATAAGGCTCTTCCCTAAATCATTAGTACCGTAAACTTTTTTTGAATCTTCAACTATTCTATTTTTATTTTTTCCAAAAATGGCAGAAAGTTATCTTTAAAATTAAAATAACCACGCGAGCAGAAGAATCCACCCGGATGGCTATCACTATTTTGTATATTTTTTTCTTTAATTATACTCATTCTCAGGCCGGATAAAAGCCATTTTTTCTTTGTAGTCTTCCAAAAATGGCAGATGGGGATAATGCTTTTCTACAAGGAGGAAAACCTCTTGGATCAAATGGTCCAACTCTTGTACACTGTTGTGTACATCGCCTATAAATACAGCAGAAAATCTATCATCCATATTTTCTGGCTTAATTTTAAAAATATCACTATATTTGTGCATCCATTTAAATGAGGGATGATGAATATACAGTTTGTTCAAACCAAATAATGTACCCATTAACTTCTTTTGAACAGACCCCATCAAATCATATAACATCAGCCAGTCTTTCCGGTCCAAAAGGGCTTTGCGATTGTTCCATCTGTACCAAAGCGCCAAGTTCTCTTCGATCATTTTTTCTGCAAGTTTATCAGGATAAATTTTAACCTTGTTTTTTAATTTATTTATGACATCATCCCCATACAATGGTTGTCCGTAATAGATTGAGGAAGCCATACACTGTTTGCCATAATCAATCTCAAACTCTTTTACAACTTCATCAAGCCACTTTTCGGCCGTTTCCACAAGAAAACTGCTGATCTCCAGCTTCACGTTCTCTTGAGTTAAATAACTCTCCGCCCATTCTTCCTCCTCAAATGAATGAAATTCAATAACTGACCCGTTGACAACTGAAATGGCATTCATCCGGTCTTCATCTGTCGGCGCTTCTGACCAAAAGAGATTCAGTTCGATGTCTGAATGTTTATCTTCCCAGCCTCTTGAAACAGAACCAGCCAATAATACAGCTTTTACTTTAGGATTTTGCTGAAAAATAGATGCCATTTTGATTGCAATATCTTTTAATTTCATTAAGTACTCTCCCCTTATGATGATTAAAAAGTGGCGTACAACCCCTCTTCAAAATACTTATAATCTTCGCCGGTGATAATTTTTTCCTCCGTAACCTTGAAAAAAGATCTCTTTTCTTCTTCATCTTCAAACGCATTTGGTTTTGGACTGATGGCTAAAGATACATAACGAGGATCACCAAAAGCCCCGCCTTTAAAGTTTTATCTTCTGCAATCCGATTATGTATTAGATTATCATAGCCACAGTTGTTGCAGGAAAATTTTACAATACTTGTAGGGATTTTTATTTATTATAGAGAAACAATCTTTTATAAAGTTGAGGAGGATCAATTCATGAAAAGATATTGTACTATTATGTGCTGCTTATGATTCTTTGCGTGCCACAATATGTTTGAGTTGAAAGTCTGTTTGCTGAAAGAATCGGTTATGTACCGAGAATGATTTCAAATAAACTTTTAAATACCGTTTTAGATCGTGTAGAGAATTCAACAAAGAAAGTGATGGTGTTTAACAAATGAAATGGGTCATAAATTTTTTTGTTGCTTTATTCGGGTGGGCTGGTGATTGGTTTATGGATGATAAAGAAAAGAGAAAGAAGTAATGAATCGTGATCGTATTATCATTATTGTTTGTATCGTCTGGATTGCAGGATTGATGCTTTATAGTTATTTCGGGCAAGGAAAATCTATAACAGAAGTGTTCTGGACTTATATTTGGATTTTCTTCATACCTTTAATTCATAGTCTCATAAGAAGACTTATAGAAAAGAGGAATAAATATTGGAAGTTATGATGCAGATTTTTTAACTTTGCTTATTCCGATTGCAGCAATCATTTTAATTTGGCTTATTTTTACCACTCTTGTCGGTATTGAAGAACAGTTGAAAGAACAGAATAAAATTTTAAAACAAAATAAAAGAGAAGGTGAAGTATGATTTTAGGGGTGATTGGACCGGGAAGCATTGCCTTAATTGCAGCACCTATTTTATTATTCTTATTCATTCGTTATTATTGGAAATGGTTCAAGAAAAGGAAAGTAAATAATGAAAGATAAAGCCTTTTGGATGACTTTGTTAGGAATTGCAATCGGTATTATATTAGGCAAAATCTTATGAAACAGTTAATCTGTTTCTTTTTTTATTGCTTTATATTCTTTATAAACAAAAATTTCCATGACACTTGAAGGAAGAATACGTGAATCTATCCTGCTTAAGGATGGATGGCGTGATTCTCTGTTGTTTAGTATGTTAGAACACGAATGGGAACACAAAAAAGGACTCATTTAAAGTCCTTTTGTTCATTTATCTTTTTTATGAAAAAATATATTTTATTTATGATGGAACGGACATTTTCCTGTAATTGGTTCTACGTCATCTCCAATAAAATATTGTTTCCATTCGCGATGTTCCGGATCGCCGTAATGGCTGATGTTCGGGTGTTTCGGCAAGTTATCCCACTTCTCCACACGCTCACGCACTTTTTCGCGGGACATGATTCCGCCATCTGATGTTCCTTCTAACCCTTCAAAAATCCGGCGTGGCTGGAATCCTAAAACTAAACTGTTGCCAAGATCTCTCGTTTTACGCTGTTTATATGCTGGTGCGTTACCAAATACGAAATATGGTTCTTTATCAAAAGAGAAGGCAAATAAGTGATGATCAGGATCTGTAGGAATCTGTTCAGGCCATGGCTGATCATCTGATTCATGCAGATATTGCAGGATGTCCCAGAAATACTCGCGATAATACGGAATATCCTTTTCTTCTTTTTCCGGCTCTACGAACACAAATAAACCATGGCGAATCAATTTGGGTGCATCAAATAATTTATTGAATTCTTTAATGGCTTCAGGCAAGTTTGACCAGTCGTCATGCGTCATATAGGCATACCGAAGTTCACCTTTTTTCTCTGCAGCCATACCAAAATAACAAGGAAACGTTTTGTCAGTTACTGTTTCATGAAATGTCTTATATTCTTCTATAACCCAATCTGGAACTCTATCTGGATTTGTCATATCTTCTTTTGTCAGCAAGCTTAATTGTTTCGTTTCCACTTAACCACTCCTCTTATCTGTTATTGAGGAATTTCCCTTAAGCTGAATGATTAAAACGTAATTTAACTTGCATCTTTTTACCATGAAAGCATGTCTTCTAGATTTTCTAAGTTTTGTGCCAGCCAGATCATTTCTTGTGCAAAACGTTTGGGAGGCTCCCCTTCATGAAAGATACCGGAGATCCACCATGTGCTTTCCATGAACCAAACTAGTTTAAGAGAACGTATTAACCTTTCAATTGATAATTTATGTGTATTACAGTAACCATCTATAAATGCATGTACCGCTTCTCTATTTAATGTTTCCTTATGTAAGCATGCTGAGATAATAATTCTGCCAATATCTAATTCAAGATAATCATAATTCATCCGGTCAAAATCCAAGATAGCTGTCACAGAATTGGAGGTGAATAATACGTTATCCACCCATAAATCCCGATGACACCAGCCGCGAGTCAGGTTCTCAAAATCCTCATTAAACAGTCGTTTTGTTGCTTCTTGCTGAAGAAGGATGCTGGGCATCAATTCATTTAAGCCTTTCTCTTCACACTCAGCTAATACTGAATCCCAATATTGTAAACGCTCTTGAATGGATGGAATATTGAACATTGTTTCTCGATTTGACGGTAGAGTCGCATCATTTAAAAGGTTGTGAAGTTTTCCGGCAGCATAACCCAGTGAATACATTTGTTCAGGATTAGCTTCTCCTGCCTTTATTAGATTCCCATCCATAAACTGCATAACCGTAAAAAGCTCACCATCGGAAGTCTCCTGCAACAGCATTCCTTTATACTCCAGCAACTGGGGACTGAGAATCCCTCTAGTGCATGCCCGATTTTGAGCATTGAGAGCCGTCCGAATTGTTTCAAGGTCATACTTTTTCAGACGTTCTCTATTATATTGTTTTAGTAAGAACGTCCCTTGATTCGTTTCAATTTTCCATTTTTGATTCAGCCAGCCTCGATTTATTGGGTTGGCTGTTCGAATAAGCAAATCAAATCGCTCTTCTGTTTCCTTTTTTAAATGTTCATATAGTGTTTTCTCTTTAACCTCGGCAGTAATTGCTGTCATTAATCACTTCAACTCCTGCCATTTTACCCATAATGACTCATCTCTCTTTGTGTAAAACCCGCCTTCACGATCCATATATCTGTTCAAAATAAACTCTCTTCGAATCGTACAAAAATCTTCATGATACGTTTTGATAAACTCGTTGATCTCTGCCTCACTGTAAGAAGTGTTCTCCTCTAATTGACGCACTAAGCATTCAAGCACAATCAGCTTTTTCTTCTTCTGTGATGGGATGCTCTTGAGTTTTCCTTCTTTATTAAAGAAAGCTTTCATTACACTTTCTTGGTAGTTTTCCAATTCTGTTGTCATCTTTTCACCTCTATCTAAATAGATTCTGTATGTCTTTTTCGTTCAAACCATAAGTAGCGTGTACTTTGAAATGAGAGTCTTCCTTTGTTCCCTTCCACTAATTGTCGATATTCCTGAGGCTTAACTTAAAATTCCATTCGATCACCGCTTTTCACTTCGAAGGTAACATAATTGTACGTATGTGCTGCTGTATCATTTGCTCCACCTCTAACTTGGGAACACTTTGTTTTAACATCGGCCAAAATCATTATTTGTGGCTGCTTATTATGATTCCATTGGCTGATTTTCTTAAAAATCACAAAAATAAAAGTTCCTATTACAATAATAAAGATTGCAGTCATGAAATTGGTCCAAATTCAAAAAGCCAAACTCCCGAACCCATTCCTGGTTCTTGAAATTCGTTTATTTCGATCACCTTTTTGCCCCCACCATCATCTCTTTTACATATTATTACATACAAAAATAAAAAGACAGAGGTTTCAGTATTATTTATTTGGAATACGGTTTTTTACGGTACGTGTTCTTTTATTTATTACACGTTCGCTCAAAATACTTTAGTTTCGCTCAGTAATGGTCATGGTTCGCTCAAATAACACCACTTTTCGCTCAAACCACTTTGAGTTTCGCTCAATCAACCTCTGTTTTCGCTCAATAGCAGTTTCATTTCGAAAAACAAGCTCACTTTTCGCTAAATCTAAACGAGTTTAGTCCAAAAAAATCAAAAAAAGCGGGTTCCATCCATGGAACCTGCTCTTTTTTATTAACCCGTCACTTTACGTTCTCGGATTTCAAACAGCGCGTTCTTCACTTTACCAAACTCTGATGCATGCGGACGGTCATCTCCATCACCATATCCGTAATCCACCATTCTGTTTCGGTTCAAACACAGCTTTGTCAGCTCAGGCTTAAAGAAATCAAACAGTTTAAAACGTTCTTCTAAATGCGGGAATCTCTCTTGATACGCCTCAATACTTTCAGCTAAGTGTGACCAGAACGCCAACTCTTCAATCAAACCGTTTCGTACTAATACATTTGACATGTAGCGAAGGTGACAGATAAAGAGCCCTGTAAAAATAAACTGAGTCAAACCTTCAGGTGGCTCACTGCGAAGAACCTTACGCAGGTCTTCTGTTACACCCTCTAGCTCCGGGAATGGCTGATCGGAAATGTTCACATCATCCACGTAGTCTTTTACAGCGAGCCGCTCAGGTTGATAATCTTTTAAAATTAGAATCGTGTTTTGACCATGCGGTGAGAAAACTGTTCCATATTGATACAGGAAGTGCAGAAGCGGCGGCATTACAACACCAAAGAATTTCTTCACCCACTCATCTGCAGTCAAGCCGGACTTTTCGATTAAGCTTTGTACGTATGGCTTTCCATTCGCATCAACATGATGGAGGGCAGCAAGCGTAATCGGCTGTTCACCCGGCTTCAAATACGTATAGATACTTTCACGCCAGATTGTCCCGAGCATTTCTAAATACTGATACGGGGCACCTTTTAACACGCTGTAATGAGCGTGATCGACGTTGATGCTGGCTACTTCACCCGGAAGCACCACTTCGCACTCATCCCGTAAAAATCTATCCTTCTCAAAGATTCCTTTAATATGCTCCGTAACGCGGGGGGCAATCACGGTACGTTCAGAAGGAAGCCCGCGGTACACAAGAGTATTTAATATGCTCATCGGAAGTTTTACATGAGATTTCAATTTGTTGGATGTATTTACAAACGTCCTGATAGACTGCTGAGGAAGGTAGTAATCCGTTCCTTCTTCTAATGGCACGATCCATCCGTTTGCGATGTCTTCCGGGAAGTTTTGAATGAGCACGTTTTTCCATTGCCATTCATGGACAGGCATGAAGTAGTAATCCAGCGGAAGTCTGCCGTTATCCCGTAAGATTTCATTAAATCGCTGAACCATCTCCCCTCCTAATTCCTTCATGATTAACTTCTCATAGTGCAATTCGTTCACGGATTGAAATTGTGCGCGGTCGCGGTGAACGGCTACCCAGAACAGCTTTGTCTCCTGCTGGTTCTCTGGTGCATATTTTGCATAATCATCAAAGCCAAACCCGATACGTCCTTTGTTATATGTGATCCACGGGTGACCTGACATCTCACCCTCTAAGTCTGCATAATCTAGTTCCACCAATTGATCTGATGATTTTTTATGATTATTTAATAGATTAGCATCTGCGATTAAGGTATGATTCAATTCTTTTATGAGATGCCCCGCTGTTTCTGCTGACATTCCGATCAACGGCTGAATATCAGTTAAAAAGCGAATTGCACTTGTTGCCGGTACCCATTGGCCATTATCAAAGACCTGAATAGATGCAGGATGGACATCATAGCTGTCAAACAATCTTTTATCAGCATCAAAGCGGTATTTACGTTCTTCATTAACAGAAAAAACATAGCTTCCATCAATAACTTCAGGATGAATCATGTCTTCATACATGTACTCTGCAAGCATTTTTGCCAGCAGATTTTTATTCACCTTTTCCCATGTGTCTTTTTTCAGAATCGATTCTGTTTCATTTATATAAAGCATGTTTTTCCTCCTTATGCAGCTGAATTTCCTCTCTGTTTCTTTCACTCATGAACATGGTCCATAAAAAAACAACCAAATGAAGCACGACGAGAAGACTGGCATATTTAAATACTTCTGAGATTGAACGGATATTTACAATAGATGACGCCGCTACAGGTGCGAGCAGCAATCCCACGTTTTGTATAGCAGAGATCTTGCTGTAATCTCCATGAGTATTGTGGCTGTTCTGAAAAATAAAAACATCAAGTTTTGCCAAACACCATGCAGCTCCAATCCCAAACAAACAGCGGAACAGGATTAGGCCTGCAATTCCTGTTTCGATGCCTTGCAAGAACAGACCGGCAATCATTAGAACAGTTGATGCAATATAACCTCCCCAGCCTATTCTATCGCTGTATTTCTGAATGAACGGCAGAGCGACAATGGCCATCAAACTTGGTATTAAATACAACAAACTGTTTGTAAATGTATCTGTGTCATACATCGTTTCCGTGTACGTTGTAAAAAACGGACGAATCATATGGATTGCCAGGTGCAGTGTCAGCACGATGAAACCAAACTTTAGAAATTGCTGCAGCATGCTGCAGCTTCTTATTTCTATCACTTCAATGTCAGACTCATCACTGCTGGCTGGTAATCTTTTCAATACTAAATAGCTCAACAAAGCTAACAAACATTCTAGAAAACCAATGATCCAGAAAATCAAAAGCGGATCTTCCATCTGGATGATCCATCCGGAACATACCGTCGCCGCAACAATCGCTCCCTGTAATACGGCATGGTAACTTGCTGCAATACCAGTTGTATTTGTTGGATTCTGATCCATCATGATGGTATATAACAAGAAGAAACTGCTTTTAAATAGAAGCAAAAGAACACTTGCAGCTATGAACATTTCAAAGGTAGGTGAGATTGCCATCAAAAAACATGAAAATCCTGTTCCCCATTGTCCGGCTATCAGGAGCACCGAGCTGTTATGCCATTTTTTTGCGGCCAGTCCCCAAATAGGAGTGAAAATCACCACTGCTAAACGGCATGTCATAATGTAAAGACCTGTACTGTCAGGGTCTGTTATTCCGTAGACCTTTTCAAAAAATTGCGGATAGAACGGAGACAGTAGTGCTTCTGTACATACAAACAAAAAGACACAGGCTAATAGAAAAATATTTAGCGAACGGCGGCTAGCTTCCATGACGGTTCCGTTCCAAATGTCTGAAACACATTCTTATGGCTGACCGGATATATTTCCTCACCAAATAGTTTATTAATGATTACTGCGTTTCGATGAGCGCCAAGACCCAGATCAGGCGCACCGACCCCATGTGTGTGAAGTTCACCATTCTGGATAAAAATATGGTTGTTGTCCATTCCTTTTGTTTTCAAGCGGTAGTCGCGTGTGATCTGGTATCTGTTCTTTTTATCCCACTCGATTCTGTCTTGCATGTTCATAAGGAAATACGGGAATGACGGTGCATAGCCTGTTCCTAATATCACAACGTCTGACTTCAGTTCAAACACATCACCCGAAACATTTTGTCTTAGTGAAAGCAAATGAGTATCATCTATTTTTTCTAAATGAACCAGCTCTGTCATTGCCTGAAGATGAATATGGGGTTTTTCCTGACCAACCGACTTCTCGTAGAGCAGATTATAAATAGCTGCGATCGTATCCATGCTGATTCCTTTATACAAAAGGTCTTGCTTCTGCAAAAGTTCATCCTTCTTTGATTCTGGCAGCTGATAGAAAAAGTCCGTATAATCCGGTGAAAAATACTCAAGTCCAAGCTTGGAATATTCCATAGGGAAGAACCCCTTAGAACGTGTGAACCAGTTCAATGTGAAGGTATCATTATTTTGAAGCTGTGCTAAATCATAAAACACTTCAGCAGCACTCTGCCCTGAGCCGATCACGGTGATCGAATTTGCATGAAGAAGTTTCTCTTTTCGATCCATGTACTGAGATGAATGGATGACTTTCTTTCCTAATTTCTTTTCCAAATGAGATGGAACTGAAGGAATTGTTCCGATGCCTACTGCAAGATGTTTCGTATAAAAAGTTTCCGTTTCCCCAGTATCTTCAGACTTTACGACCACTTCATAGAACGAACCATCCGCATCGAAAGGACGGATCTCTTCCACTCCCGTTCCAAAGCGGCACGACTGAAGTTGACTGGAAACCCATCGGCAATAGTGATTGTACTCCGTACGAGGGATATGAAAATTCTCTAAAAAATAAAAGTGATACAACCGGTTATGTTCCTGCAGGTAGTTCAAAAATGTATACTTGCTTTTGACATTTGCCATGCTAACCAAGTCAGCAAAGAATGGGACCTGCAAGGTTGTACCGTCGATCAACATTCCTTTATGCCAGTTAAACTCTGTTTTTTTCTCAAAAAACAGCGCTTCTTTTCCGCCTGTTTCATCAAGCATTGCAGCAAGTCCAAGATTAAATGGTCCAATGCCAACGCCGATGATGTCATATACTTTCTCAGGTTGCTGCGGTTTTAAAGACATCTTCCCATCTCCTCTCAAATGTTTCTCTATCGCAATACATAAGCATTCCTGTCTTATCCGGCAGCTCGATCGGCTTTGCTTTTTCAAAACCGCATTTTTCAAAAACATGAATCATTTTTTCGTTCGTAATATCAGGCTCGGCAATCACTTTCTCTGTTCCACTTGCAAGAAACTGGAATTGAACCATCGCCCGTAATACTGGAAGTGCATATCCTTTTCCAAGATATTCTTCCTCCCCAATCAACAAGTGGATTCCTTGATCTTCCGGATGCGGGTTATAGCAATTCTCCACAACGTCTCCTTTCACCCAATAGGCCTCCCAATAGCTCATCGGAACTCCATCGATCAAGCCAAGGTATAATGTCTGATGCTTATCTTCCAAAAAGGTTTTTAGATGTACTTTATATTTTTCAAACGGAATATCCAGCTTCCAGAATGGAATAACATAAGGCTGCTGATGCCACTGATGCAACAGCTCTACATCCCTCTCGAGTTCCACTTTTACAAAAGCAATCGTCATCTGAATAGTAGAGTCATAGAAACTAAATTCCGGCTGCATCTAAAGTCAACACCTTCTGCAATGGGTTTGGTATATTTGTATAAACAGACTGAGTCTCGAGTGAACCAACTAGCTCATCCATGTCATGAAAACGTGTAAGGAGGTTCGCTTTGCAAGGCAGCTGTTCAGAGTCTAGTAAACTTCTTAATAAGCGCGATTTACCGCCAGTAAGATTATCATGGTGCAGCAGCCTTATTCTTAATATTTTCATAAGCTCTGATTCTTCTATAAGGCCCGCTGCTCCAAATCCGTTGATCAGTCCGAACAGATGATTCATGAAAAAATAGTAGCGGAATCGCTCAATCGCAACTTCATCGCTGCAGATCGTTACACTTTTCCGGTTCAGGTCAGGAATCTGTTTTACTAACAGATCCGCCTTAGATTCACTATAATAGTAGCCTTGGTTGTCGCGATAATAGAATCTAGCAGGGTAACCCCCTTCGAGTTGAACGATTGAGTTCTGCTGATGTGCTTCCAGCGCAACACCATATGTTTCATACAGCCAAAGCATAGGATCTAATGCTATGGTTAAGTATTCTGAGAACCAGTCTTTGCTTACTTCTCCTGTTGTTCTTTTTTCTTTTTCAGCAAGATCTTTTATGATTGCCTCGATACGTGAGTACCCGCCAAAACCATGATCTTGGCAAAGTCCAGCTATTAAACTCACATTTTTATCATTCTCATAGAATGGGTTTTCTCTGATCACCACTTCAAAACCCGACGTTTCTTTTTCAGCAGGAATGTTCAGAAAAGCTGGGTCTTGAATGATTTTAAAAGAAGGAAAGACTTCTGTAAGTTCCTGTCCGATCTGAGACTGCATGAGTCTCGTGACTTCAACACCTCTATACAGCTCTTTTTCTAAGTTGACGCGAAGGGAATTTGTGATCTTCACAGGAACTGAGAACTTGAACATATATTTAAAATTACAGCTATATACGGAACGCATGGAAGACGTTGCTGAAAATGGTTCTCCATATGGCCCAATGTAGCTCAGCTTTCCTTCTTCTATGTAGTTTTGTATGTGTTCGTCATTTAAAAGAACCGGGACTTGTAAAGGGTGCACCGGAATAAATACAGAATGATCATCTGGCTTTATTGTGGTTAAAAAGCTTTCATCTTTTTGAAGAAGTTCCATCGTAATCTCTTCCGCTGTCACTTCATGAGCAGAATCTTGTTCAACGATGGATCTGTCAGCTTTAAAGAAATGAAGCTGGAACGACCCTTTTAACTCTGGTGAATATAGCTCTTCTTGCTCTTCACTCATTCCTTGCTTACTCTTTGGTGTTGGATGCAATAGATGGCCGAAAAGAAGAGATTGTTCTGCTTCTAAGAACGTAAACTCGCTGCTCTCTAATTTTTCAGCGTCAGCTACCCGCTTCTGTAAATAACGCTGAATGTTTCGGCAGCTTAAGACCGTGCGCAGCATCAGCTCATCTTCCGCATCTTCCCGTCCTTGTTCGATCAATAATTCTTTAGAGATAATCGAAACCAATGTTACATAATCAAGCGGCACCATTTTTTCACTCGTTTTACATAGAATCGGAAAGTGGAATAAATGGCGTCCAGTTAATGACCAGTGTTTCACCGCTGCAAAAATGAATGTATTTTGATTCGCTAATGAAATCTTCAGCCATCTTTCCGGTGTTCCACCGCTGCACTCCAAGTCTTCCGGATTAGCATCTGTAAAATTTTGCGTTTCCCTTAGATAACAGTTTAAGAAGCTTTGCATGCTTGCATGTTCTGCTCGTAATTTATGATTTATCATTGGGTAATCCCCCTGTTTTCGTACTCTGCTGCAAATTGAGAAATGCTATGAAGAATATCTTCAATATCCACGATGGTCGTTCGTGGATTCAGCAATGTGAATTTTAAAAATGTTTGACCCTTCACTTTTGTTTTTGCAACAAGTGCCGTTCCTGTGTGAAGGAGTTTTTTATAAATAAATGTGTTTAATTCATTCCAGGTTTCATGGCTGTCCTTTTTATAACGGAAAACAACAGCATTAATCTCAGGGTTCCTGTTGCACACTTCAAAGTTCTCTTTTTGACTTATTACTTTGACCGTTTGATCTGCAAGGTGAAGTGTATAGTCAATCATGCATGCAAAATTCTTCTCACCGATAATACGAAGCGACATAAATAGTTTCAACGCATCAAAACGTCTGGTTGTTTGAACGGATTTACTGACTAAATGAACGAGACCGTCTACTTCATCATTTTCGGGATTTAAGTAATCAGCATGATGTGCAACATAAAGGAAGTTTTCCTTATTTTTTACAAAGAAAGCACCACAGCTGATCGGCTGGTAAAACTGCTTGTGAAAATCAATGGTGATCGAGTCAGCTTGCTCGATGCCCGCAAGTCTGTTGAAGTACTTTTCACTCAGCATCAAAGCGCCGCCATACGCTGCATCAACGTGCAGCCAAAGGTTGTGGCTCTGTGCAATTTCAGCAATTTCCAAAATCGGATCGATGCTTCCAAAATCAGTCGTCCCAGCTGTTGCAACTACACACATCGGGAACAGCCCTTCTGACTTTAACCGTTCTATTTCTGCCCTAAGAACATCGCAGTTCATCCTTTTGTTGTGATCAGTCTTTATGGTCACGACAGCCTGTTCACCAAGCCCTAACTGAAACGCAGACTTTTTCACTGTGAAATGAGCATCTTCTGAACAAAGAATGCGCATTTTATGTGCTTCTGGCGGCAAACCTTCTACCTTTACGTTCCAGCACCACTCCTTATCGCAAAAATGATCGCGAGCTAATAACAGCCCCATATAGTTGGATTGAGTGCCTCCACTCGTAAAAGTACCATCAGCGGTTTGCGGAAGATTCAGTTTTTCGCTTACCCATTTGATCAGCCTTTCTTCCAGATAAGTAGCTGCTGAACTTTGGTCCCAAGAATCCATCGACTGATTAAGAGCACCGATTATTAGCTCAGCTGCAATTGCCGGAACTAAAGGCGGGCAATGAAGATGCCCTATGCTTGTTGGGTGTGAAACATGAATGCTGTTTTTTACGATCCACTCTTGTACATCCTTAAGGACAATGAATGGATCATCCCCTTCTTTTGAAGCGAGAGGTATTGTAAGAATTTCTTTTTCAATATCCTGAGGCAGCTTTCCATTATAAGCATCTGTATTGTTTTTATAGAATCGGCTCAGCAAGTGCTGTGTTTCAAAAACGATATGCTGAAAACTTTGCATTCCGGCTTCACTATTATTTAGAAAAAAACGGTCAAAATCAGTTGTGTTCATTTTGCACCTCTATTTGAGAGCGGCTCTTACCGCATCTTTAAATATTGCGAGCACATCATCCAGCTGTTTTTCAGTAATGATCAGTGGCGGCAGGAATCGGATTACACTTCCATGTCTCCCTCCAACTTCTAAAATCAAACCGCGGTTAAAACATTCTCTTTGGATTCGGCTGGCGAGCTCAGGATTCGCTGCATATGTTCCTTTTAGTCCTGATGGAATACGCGGATTTACAATCTCTGCTCCAACCATCAAGCCGCGGCCGCGGACATCGCCAATCTCCGGAATCTCATTTTGAAGAATGGTTAGTTCCAGCATGAGTTTTTCACCAAGCTCTTTCGCATGCTGTGATAAGTTGTTCTCTTTGATATATTTGAGAGTAGCTGTACCAGCTGCCATTGCCATTTGGTTGCCTCGGAACGTGCCAATGTGTGCACCTGGTCCCCATTTATCAAGTTCACGATCATAGATCACAACAGATAACGGCAGACTTCCGCCAATTGCTTTCGATAAAACTACGACATCCGGTATAATACCTGCATGCTGGAATGCAAACAGTTCACCCGTACGTCCGATTCCGGTTTGAACTTCATCTATAATTAGCGGAATGTTGCGCTCTTTCGTGATTCTGCGGATTTCTCTCAGCCACTCGACCGGTGCAGGAATAGATCCGCCTTCACCTTGAACAACCTCTAAGATCATTGCTGCTGGCGGCAGAATCCCGCTTTCCGGATCATACAAAAGGTTCTCAATATATTTAGCACTGATCTTATGAGTCTCTTCTCCACCCATTCCAAACGGGCACCGATATGCATACGGATATGGCATAAAGTGAACATCCGGCATTAAACCTTGCACGTTCTGTTTCGGCCCTAAGTTACCGGATAGTGCCATCGTTCCATGTGTCGCGCCATGATAACCACCTTGGAAAGAAAGAATGCTTCTTCTTCCAGTTGCCGTTTTCACCAGTTTAATAGCGGCTTCGATAGCATCTCCGCCTGTTGGTCCACAAAATTGAATCTTTGCACGCTTTGCAAATTCTTCTGGTAAACTATCAAACACTTCACTTACAAATTCTTCTTTTACTGGCGTCGTTAAATCCAGTGTATGTAATGGGCGCTTGTCATGAAGCACTTTTTCAATAGCATCGATCACGACCGGATGATTATGACCAAGTGCAAGTGTCCCTGCCCCAGCTAGACAGTCGATGAATTTTCTTCCGTCTGCATCTTTTACATAGATCCCTTCTGCCTCTTCGATCGCAATCGGAATTCGTCTTGGATATGATCTTGCGTTGGATTCTCGTTTTTCCTGCTGTTTAAGATAAAGTTCATTCATTTCTATTTGTAAGGTGCTCATGTTTGCTCCTCCTTATATTTTTAAATTTACGTTATTGAAAATGATTCTCATTACTAGTTACATGTATAACCTTAAATGATAATGATTATCATCGTCAATGATAAATTTTCCCTAAGTTCTTTCCATTTATTTTTAAAGCTGACAGTGGAGAGTAGGACTAAAGACCCTATGTTTCGATAAAAAAGGCGGGCTTGAATTATGAGAACGCGCATAAATCTCTGCGAGCGCGCATAAATCTCCACGAGCGCGCATAAATCCATTCAAGCTCTTTTTCTTAACTGAAAAAAGCCGCCTCCATGGCGGCTTTTCACGTTATTTTCTATCAAAAATCAAACAAGTACTTCCTCTTTCTTCAAACGAGCTTCTTTTTCTTTCACAAGCGGTATAACTTTCTCCCCAAAGTCCTTCAAATCTTTTTCATAATGTAAGAAGGCGGTCAGAACAAGATCTACTCCCAATTGTTTCAGCTCAATAATTCGGTCAGCCACCTGTTCAGGAGTTCCGATCAGACCCGTTTTAAATCCATCATTGTACTGAACAAGATCTTTAAAAGTAGAATTTGCCCACATACCTTCTTTTTCCTTAGAAGATTGCCCCGCTTCTTTTACTGCTTCACCAAATCCTTCAACGGCTTCAACATCAGCATTTGAGACAATATCACGCAGCACTTGAACACCCTCTTCTTCTGTATCTCGGACAATAACAAATCCGTTTGCCGCATATTTAAGAGTGCGTCCTTCTTTCTCAGCCAATGCTTTTACTTCTTCGATCTGATTTTTAAAGCCTTCCGTCGTGTTGCCGTTCATAAAATACCAATCTGAAACTCTTGCTGCCATTTCCTTAGCAGCTTTTGAGTTTCCTCCTTGGAAGATTGGAGGTGTCGGCTTTTGAACAGGTTTCGGTTTCAAAGGGGCACCGTTGATTCTGTAAAAATCACCTTTAAAGGTCGTCTCTTCTTCTGTCCAAAGGCTTCTTATGACTCTAATAAATTCTTCAGAACGTCGATACCTCTCGTCATGCTCCAGCCACGGTTCTCCGTATCCTGTAAATTCGCCCTTAAACCAGCCGCTTACTACATTGATCGCAGCGCGGCCATTCGAGATATTATCCAGGGTCGCCATCATTTTCGCATATACGCCAGGATGCCAAAGACCAGGGTGAACAGCTGAAATGAGATTAATTTTTTTCGTCACACTCGCCAGTGCGGCTGCAAGTGTAGCCGCCTCCAGCTGATACTCTGCACCATAACTGGCAAAGAAACGGGTTTGTAATAAAGCAAAATCGAACCCAGCCTCTTCAGCAGTTTGAGCATAGCGTTTATTTGCTTCAAACGACCAGTCTGTTTCCTGTGGTAGTTTTGATACAACTAGTCCTCCACTTACATTTGGTACCCAATACGCAAATTTCAAATCACTCATTTTATTAATCCTCCTCAAGGTCTATTTCCTTGAATTGGACTCCATTTCACTTAACATGTTAAAATGTTAAAGCGAATTTGAAGCCCTCCTCAAGGGTTAATCAATCGCAGCCGGAGTGAAAGTACTGCCATACTTTCACTCCTTTTTTTGCATCCACCTCCTCGTAAATAAAAAACCCCTCCACTCAAAGAAAAGAGCGAAGGGGTTGGAAAGACGATAAATGACCCGCTTGCTTCTCATCTTCGGAGCTTATTAGCTTCCTCTGAAATTGGCACCGTGCACATTGTGCTGGTTGCCGAGGCTTCACAGGGTCAGTCCCTCCACCTCTCTGGATAAGAAGAAATACTATTAAGTTTTTAATTTAAAATTGATTGTAGCATACATGAGCGAATAGTCAAATAATTTTTATAACCTTTTTTGGTTAAAAAGAGATTTTTTTCGACCATACTAACAACATCAGGAAATCGCGGGGGTTAAGTATGCTGGATTTTTACCAAAGTCAGGAGTCATTAACAGCTATCGAATGGATCCTACGGGCCATTGTTGCCTTTTTCTTTATGCTGTTTGCCGTAAAGTTAATGGGACAGCGATCTTTTTCACAGCTCCGGCTAATGGATTTTATCATGGCTCTCATTTTCGGAAACATTATTGCCCATCCACTTTCTGATGAACATCTTGGTTTGAAAGGATCTCTCATAACCATGAGCGTTCTTGTCATACTTTATGTGGGCACAACCTTAATAGGTCTGCATTGGCATGCACTTCGGAAATTGATTGATCCAGCACCTATCCCATTAGTAAAGAACGGGCAAATCCAATATAAAAATCTTAAGAAGGCTCGTATTTCGATTGACGTCCTTCTCTCAGAACTCCGTAAACATAGGGTCATAGATATCCAAGAAGTAGCCTTGGCCTTATTTGAATCAAATGGAACAATTACATCTTTTTTGCATCCGCAGTACCAAACAGTTATCCAAAAAGATTTAAACCTTCCACCGAAGCCATTTGATTATCCACAGGTCGTTATTAAAGAAGGGAAAATCAATCAAAAAGAACTTTCGGAAACTGGGAAAACTGAGACATGGCTTTTGCAACAAATCCAAAAACAGAATACAAAGCTGCCTGATATATTACTTGCTACACTCGATCATCAAGAACATCTTCATGTAATGTATTATAAGTAATTACATTTTGTTCTTTTCTCGGGAGTTACGCATGGCCGGAAGAATTTTTAATTCTCCGTCACTATTCCTAATAAACTCTTTATATTCTGCTGTTTCTGCACCATAGAGTGCGATTTTTCCATGTTCATTAAAATGAATACCCCATCCATATTTTTTGGGAAGCATGGACGCGCGCAAACATGGTTGGGGTTTTTCGAAGAATGCGTCTCTAATTCGCCTTTCATTCTCTTCAAGCTCAGCAGAAGGAATGGCTTTGTGGCGGATGTGCACCTCAAACAAAAGATCCTCTTGCGTAAATGTATACGGTTGTTTTGAAAGCAATTCATATTCTAGGAGCGGTTTCGTTGTTCCGGACTTCCTTGCTATAGGGACTTCCCCATGAAAGAGAGGGCAGTCTGCTGCAACAGTTATGAACGTTTCATAATAATTCATGTCTTTCATCACTTACCCTCCTGATTCGTTTCTGCAAAAGACAAGCACCACACTTCTTCCTCTCCAAACATCTGTGTTGTCTTGATGAACCCTATACTTTTATAAAGTTTTTTCGCAGCATAGTTGTCCTGATAGACAGTGAGACGGATTTCCTTGCATTGTTTAAATTTTTTTCTGATCCACGCTATCATTTCAATCATGGATGCACGTCCATAACCATTCCCCTGATATTTTTCATCAATAAAAAAACCATTGATCCAGTACATATCTGTTGTATGTTCCTCATACGCATGCATAATGAATCCAACCATATCCTTACCGGCATAGATAGCGAAGGGAAGGTATTCGACATTGGGTCCGTCTGGTTTAATATAAACTTTCGCTAGCGAAACAGCCGGAGTAGGTACAAACTTACTTTGTCCTTTCTTTACTTGTAGTTCCAAAGCTTCTTCCCAGTTATCACGAGTTACTTTCTTCAAATCTATTTTCATCTTATATCTCCTGATTGTTCTTTCATCCTTCTTCTCTACTGTCCTTCCCCATTCCTTCTTATTCAATAAACCGCATGAGCTCCATGTTTACTTTTTCCCATTCTTCCCAAAAAAGTCCGTGGCCGCTTTTCTCTAACGGTACGAGCTTTGAATCGCGTATACCTTGATTCATCGCTAGAGCAAACGGATAAGGACAAACCTGATCATGCACACCATGCAGAATCAATGTCGGAACCTGAATTTTCCCCATATCAGAAAATAGGGTTTCATCCCTTAAAGAGCCTAGTACAGCTGCGGTCGAATATCCCGCTGCTTCCAGACCTAACTGAAGAAACCACTGAGAAAACGGAGCCGTTATATATTTAAAGAAGAAGATATCACCGAATCCCTGCAGCATTTTCGGCCGGTCCTTATACGTATCAGATATAAATGTGTTCACCTCTTCAACTGTGTGCCCGTATGGAAAATTAGGTGTTTTCGTAAAACTAGGGGCTGCAGCACCCAGCAAAGCAAGCTTTGAAACACCATAGCCGTTATGTCTTGCCATATACCTGATGGAAATCGCTCCTCCAACCGAGTGTCCGACCAGGGTGAAATCCTCTAATCTCAACGTTTGAACTACAGCATAAATGTCATCTGCCAATCGATCATACGAGTAACCCGTGTACGGTTTGTCAGATTTCCCGAACCCTCTAATATCCATACCTATGCACCGAACCCCCTTGGAAGGGAGCTGGTTAAACTGATATTCGAAAAGCTTGTGATTAGCAGGCCAGCCATGAATAAAAAGAATTGTTTTTTGTCCGCTCGGATTCACATCTTCCACAAAAATCCTTACGTTTTCTTCAACTCGAATATAGTAACCCACAGGAATTCCTCCCATTTAAAAATGTCTTTATTAAAATACGCACATTTTCTGTATAGGTGAATAACCAAAAAAGAAACGACCAGCTGGAGCCGGTCGTTTCACAAGCCATCTATTTATTGTTTATCAAGAACTTCAATCATTCTAAGTGCAACACTTCTGCTTGATTGCGGGTTTTGTCCGGTGACAAGATTGCCATCTGTCACGGCGAAATCTTCCCACTTTCCAGCTCGCTGAAATTCCGCCCCAAGCTCGCGAAGTTTCGTTTCAAGCAAGAACGGTACCTCTTTCGTTAACTGCATCTCTTCTTCCTCTTCATCAGTAAATGCAGTAACCGTCTTGCCTTTTACGATAGATGATCCATCTTTCAGTGTTGCCGTTGTCAGTCCAGCTGGACCGTGACAAACACTTCCGATTACTTTATTCGTTTGGGCCATCTGGCTGACCACCTCTTTTAAAGCTTCACTTTTCGGAAAATCAAACACGGTACCATGTCCGCCAGGCAAGTAGATCGCATCATAGCTCACGGCATCATCTGGACTTAGTTCAACTGTATCTTCAAGCAGTGATAGAGCTTCTTTGTATTGCTCTTGATCAACACCTTTTAAGCTGTTCGGGTCTAAAGGGATACTTCCTCCTTTAATGCTTTTCACCGTGATGTCATATCCTTTTTCACGGAACTCATTATAAGGTACCGCATACTCCTCAAGCCAAAGACCTGTTTTATTGTTACCGATATTTTGATGGTTGGTTACGACAATCAATATACGTTTTGACATGTGATCACTTCCTTTCTGTCATTTACGCTTATCATTTTTCCCTATTTTTTTGTTTTAAAACTACGTACATCTTTTAAGCTGACTCCTGTTTTCTTTCAGGTAGGACATTGGGACTTCCATCAATCCGCCTTCATCCCCTTCATATCCTGTTCCGGAAACTTCAAAGACAACAGAATTAGATTTAACTTCTACCACTTTCACCTTGATTTCTTCAAAGATCAAACTTTCCCCCACAGAAAAATTCATGGTTTCACCTCTTTTGTTTGGATAAAAAAGCAGTCATCCCTGATAGGAAAGACTGCCTTGTGACTATTCAAACTGCTTATAAAATTCAGGGTCGTCTGGATCAGCACCGTTTCGCTTATCCTGATTAAGGGCGGAAATACGAGTCATGTCTTCATTCGTCAGCTTAAAATTATAGATGTCTATATTTTCTTCAATCCGGTGTTTCGTTACCGACTTTGGAATGGTTACGACTCCATTTTGGATATCCCACCTTAAAATGATCTGCGCAACTGTTTTATTATACTTATCAGCAAGTTCCAGTAAAGTTGGTTCTTCAAAAATTTCGCCTTTTAACAAGGGCCGCCAAGCTTCAAGCTGAATGCCTTGCTGTTTGCAATAGGTTAACAGATCTGCCTGTGTAAGACGCGGATGATATTCCACCTGATTCACCATAGGTTTAATTTTCGCATCAGCAATAAGATCTTCCAGATGATGCTTCTTAAAGTTACTTACTCCGATGGCTTTTGCTCTGCCATCCTCATAAATTTTCTCTAGCGCTCTCCATGTTTCCTTATACTTCCCTGGAACAGGCCAGTGAACAAGATAAAGGTCAACATAGTCTAGACCTAGCCGCTCCAAGCTTGCATCAAACGCCGATAGTGCTTCTTCATAGCCCTGATCTGTGTTCCAGACCTTTGTCGTTATGAATAGGTCTTCTCTAGGTACATCCGATTCAGCGATAGCTTGTCCAACACCAGCTTCATTATTATAGAGACTGGCTGTGTCGATGCTTCGATATCCTGCATCAATTGCCCATTTAATAGACTGTATAACTTCATCACCGTCTTCTGCTTTATAAACACCAAGACCAATCCAAGGCATCTGAACACCATTATGCAGGACCGCGCGATCATGAATACTGCTTGCCATAAAAGAATCCCTCCTTATCCATCATTGTGACACAATTTTTTCATACTGATAAAAAGATTAGACGGTTCGGAGCTTATTTGCCGTTTCATCCAATCTCTTATGCGCATCGTCTTGGATAGCAGACTCGCTCCACGTAAAGCCATCATTTTCATACCTGGGAATGACATGCATGTGAAAATGAGTTAAGTCACTAAATTTTCCCCCATTTTGGTTAATTGTAATCCCATCAGGTTTTAAGCATGTGATTAACTTTTCAGAGATCATCTTAGCAGCATCCATAACGGCAAGCGTTTCTTCATGTGTTAATTCGGTGAGTTCTTTCACATGTCTTTTCGGTAAAATTAATGTATGACCTTCATTAAAAGGATCGATGTCCAGGAAACAACGGACGAACTCATTTTCATAAATCGTATGTACAGGCTCTTTAGCGTTTGCCAGATCGCATCCTAAACAACTCATTAGATCAGTCCCTTTAAGCGCGCAAGCAATAATCCGTGTGCCAGCTCGCTGTCCTTCCATATGCCCTGTTCAATATTGCGGAACGCCCGCTCCACAGGAATATGAAATGCTTGTATAGATGCTTCTTTTTTCTCAAGCATCTGGGACCTGTATTCCAATATCTCTTTTGTAAAATATACATGCGTAACGGTATTGCTAAGACAAGCACTTGGCTGTATACTGCCTAAAAATACCGCTTCCCCGCAAACGATACCTGTTTCTTCGAGAAACTCTCGTTTAGCTGCATTTTCAGGGTCTTCGTTAACATTCATTCCTCCCCCAGGCAGCTGGATAATAATATCATCGACTGCCGGACGAAACTGGCTGATCAATATTAAACTATTATTCTCAAGTGCAACCATTACTGCTGCTTCATGTGGTATCTCCTTAATCGTAATCTTGCCAAACTCATCTTCAAACACTTCTATCTCTTTATCTTTACTTCGATACACAAGCTCCCGATTCAATTACATTCCCCACCTTTTTATAACAGTGTCCTCTTAACATTATCCAAACTTGGAAACTTTTACAACTAAGAAACTCTTGGAAATCTGGACCAACTATTTTTCTAGTCGTAAAAAAAATGCGGTGTTCCTATGCTAATTTTGATTAAAAGGAAACTTTTATGGAAACTTTTTCGTAAACACTAATTAGACATTTATGAAGGAGTTTTCAACTATGAAAAAGAAAATCGGAATAGTTTTTATCGTTCTCTCATTTGTTTTATGGATTTTGATTCCTGTCATTCCATTCTTATCCTTAAGCGGTGCCGTTAAAACAGCTATCGTGAGTGGATTATTTATCGGGGGGGAAGTCTTTTTCTGGCTTGGTGCACTTTTAGCCGGTAAAGACATCGTTAAAACGTTCATTCAGAAATATTGGCGTAAAAAAGAAAAAGATGATGATGCTTCTTAACGCCATTTAGGAAGCTTTATATGAAAAGGCTGGCCGGAATAGCTACTTTACTGTTTTTGTTCGGTTGTTCTTCTCCTTCACCAGAACTTGAAAGCTTAATGAAGGAACACCCTGACATAAGAAAAGAGATGCACACACTTCCAGAAGACGAACGATCACAAGTGAAAATTCCAAGCCACTTGCCCTTCTACCTGATTCCATCTCTTCATCTGTTCAAAAGAATTCTGGATTTAACCCGACATTTGCAGAAGTCGTATACCTAAAGGACAAAAATGCCAGTTTAACTGTTACAACATATTTTAATAGAGTTGAATATTGACCCGGACTTGCCAATGTCATTCAAACTAAAAGATGGCTCCATTGCAGATATGAGAATGCACCATGTGGATACGAGGGAATTAGTCTGGTCGAAAAAAGATCAGAAGCTGACTTATAAGATTACATTAATTGTTGTTCCACAAACGAACAACCCAAGGACAAAAGACGATATGATTAAGATTGCAGAATCGATGCAATAGGGGTTAATAAATTGGAAGTAATTATTGATGCGTTGAAACCATCTTTAGCCGTGTACTCTGCAACGGATTTTAAATTAAAGCCCGGCAGCTCATGCCTGTACGGGCTCATCTTCAACTTGTTTCAGCAGAGTACCAGACTTCATTAATACCACAGCAGATATCATATACAAAAATGAAGCGATATAGAATAAACTTCCAATCGTAAGGAAATCGATGAGATATCCCGTCGCCATTACAGCAACCGCTCCCCAAACACTCGTCCACAAGTGATAGTTTCCTATTCTCCGTCCAGTTTGCATGCCAGCCGTTTTCCTTGCAAGTGTCGTCTTTTCAGTAGTTTTTTGCACGGCTCCTAAGACACCCATCAGAATTTGCAAGATATATAGCGCTGATATAGTTTCAATAATGGGAACAATCAGCATGATGCCAACCATGCCCCATGTATATAACAGCAAAAGTGGCCGGTCTCCGATACGGTCAGAAAGCCGCCCGATTAATGGATGAACCATAGCAGCAGTTAGCGCAAATAGACCATACGCCAAACCGAATTGTGAGTAGCTGTCACCAATGTTTCGAATGAGGAGCAAATAGAAGGGAAACACCATGGAACTTGCCGTCATTAATATACTTTGAGATGTAATGAAAGTTCGATAATTCATCGGCTGTACCTCCCATAAAATAAATTTTGAAAACGTTCTTCAGGATCAAACTCTCTTTTCTTTTCAAAGAATTCATTAATACGAGGATAAGCCTGACTTAGCTGTTTCTTAGACGGATAGGAGTAATAAGGCAAATAATAGCTCCCCCTATGTTCTAAGGTTACATCAATCAACTTTTGTAAAACTTGTTCTGTTTGTTTAATATCTTTTTTTGATCGTCCTTGGTTGATTAAAAGGACGAGAGCGAACATGTCATCCTTTGCATAGGACAGGACAGCATCCTCATCATGCTCCACGTAGCGGATTGTAATGTTTAATAGATTAAGTTCTTTTTTTTCCAAAACTCCTCTTGTATCATCGATGTATGCAGTAAAATGCTCAACAGGAAAAAATATTCTTGAAGAAGTTCGGTACGATTCGGATTCTCATACTCCATAAATTCACTGTCTGACCTCATCACATTATTCCTTGTCTCATACTTCCCATCGTTTTTTAAAAAGTACATCTTTTGCGTTTCCCACAAAAGATCTTTACCCCAGTCACTGTATCGGGATAAACCGAGCATAAACTTAGGCAGCGCAATCATTTCTTCCTTTTTTAATTCTAAATATTTTTCTCTTTTATCTTGATGGTCGGTCAGTACGTAATCCGTTACGTACATCTCTTTTAGAAAGGTTTCAGGTGCCACTGATATCCTGGCAAGATGCATCCTGACTGAATCATCTTGTTTCACTTTTTCTCGAAAATAGTTTTCATAATCGTTGTAGTTCATTACAACTGACCGGTGGTGATAAAGTTCATCGTCCGCAAGCTCCAGCGTGACATCGAGTATAACGCCAAACAATCCATATCCCCCTATTACATATGAAAACAAATCACTGTTCTCTTCCCGGCTTACACTTATGATCTTTTCATCTGGTGTTAATAGTCGAAAAGAATCCACAGTGTCAATTAACGATCCATAACGAATATCACGCCCATGAACATTAACGCTTAATGATCCACCTACTGTAAATATATTTTGTGACTGCATAACTTTAACTGAGAGACCATAGGGATTAATCTTTTTCTGAATATCTGCCCAGGTCACACCTGATTGTACCGTGATCTTCTTTTTCTTTGGACTGAAATCTAAAATCTTATTGTAGCCTTTCATATCAAACAGGGTTCCATTGGGATACAATGTATGTCCTCCCTGGCTATGCTGCATACCTGCAATAGCGATTGTTTCTCCGGTTTCATTCGCTTTCTTTACCCATTGTTGTAAGTCGCTGGTGGAATGAACATCATAAACGATTTTCATTTTTACAGGTAAAAGTTTTCCTGCATCTTCTACAGTCGTTTTATTTTGACCGGAATAAACGTGCAAACTTGAATACAGGGCAGATCCATAGATGAATACGCATAGTAAAATCCACTTCCATCTCAACTCTTTGCCACCGTCCCTTTATCAAAAAGTGTAAATTTACACTAATATTATAGAATGACTCTCTTTGTTATGACGAGAATTTTTTCCCAAAAAAATATGGACATACCGAAACTAAAAAAAACAAAGAGCTGACATCAAAAGGACATGATTTGATGTCCTTATGAGTCAGCTTTTCTATTAGGATGACCTTATGCCTGATAACCGCCGTGGATTACCGTTTTTGAAGTTCTTCCTATTTTCATGACAATTAAACTTGCAAGCACACAGAACGCACCTGCGGAAAGAAAGCTGAAATAATAGCTTCCTAGTATGTCATGAACCACCCCTCCACTATATGCTGCAATTGCTGCTCCGAACTGATGAGCGGCCATGATCCATCCAAATAGAATACCTGCGCGCTCTTTTCCGAAAATATCGGTAGTTAGTTTGATTGTCGGAGGTACAGTGGCCACCCAGTCCAAACCATAAAAGATGATAAAAAACCATAAATAAAAATGTGAAGCATCAAGAGCAAACGGTAAAAACAACAATGATATTCCTCTTAACCCATAGTACCAGAACAATAGCCAGCGATTGTTAAAGCGATCAGACAAGATTCCGGAAAGTATGGTTCCAAAAATATCAAAAATACCGATAAGGGCCAGCATACTCGCCGCTTTCACTTCAGATATGCCATGATCGATACAAGCTGGAATAAAGTGTGTACCAATAAGTCCGTTCGTTGAGAATCCGCAAATAAAAAAGCTCCCCGCCAAAAGCCAGAAATCAAGGTGGCGCGATGCCCCTTTTAGTTCACGGATGGGTTCTGTAAAGGGATTTAATTTTAGCTGAAGGGGTTCGTTTATGATTTGATTTGCCCCATAAGGTGCAAGCTTCATATCTCCGGGATGATTCTTCATCAGAAGTAGGACAACTAAGAATACGACTCCAACGGCAATGCTCACCGCTACAATAGCCAGTTTCCAGCCTTTGTCTGAAACAAGCTGAGCCAGAAACGGAAGGAAAATAATCTGACCTGTTGCACCGCTCGCTGTTAGTATCCCAATTACGAGACCACGTTTTTCTACGAACCACCTATTCGCAATCAGCGTACTGAGTACGACTGTAGAACCGCTTCCAATTCCAATTAACACACCCCAAAGCAAATTTAGCTGCCATGGCGAATCTATCCATAGTGTTGAAAACACACCTAGGACTAGTAGTAGTAATGCTGTTCCTGTAACACGTTTCATACCGAACCGCAGCATAAGAGCTGCAGCAAAAGGTCCAAATAACCCGTATAATAATAAATTTATGGCAAGTGATGTCGATACCACTGACCGGTTCCAGTCAAATTCTGTTTCTAACGGTACCATCAGTACACTTGGCATAGAACGAATTCCCGCGCCTGTCAGCAAAATAATAAATGCAACAGCTACCATAATCCATCCATAATGAATTTTCTTCATCCGTTGATCCCCCTGATCCTTCTTTCATACACTATAATCCCCGATTTACCTATTTGTAAAATTGAAATAATCGATTATATCCATCATTTTTTTTGATACTATAAATATATTGACTCTGGAGGTGAAACGAATGGAACTACGACAGTTAATCACATTAAGAACAATCAATGAAAAAGGGAGTTTCACAGGGGCTGCTGCAGAACTGGGATATACACAGTCAACGGTAACTTCACATATACAGGCTCTAGAGCAGTTTGTAGGAGTACCTATCTTCGACCGGATGGGCCGTAAGGTTGTTTTAACAGATGTCGGGAAACGTTTGATGGAACACGCAACTGTTATGCTTCAGGAATATGAAAGAATACAAAACCTTCACCTGGAAAACGGTGAGATTACAGGTGAAATAAAGATAGGTGCACCTGAATCCATGACCGTGTATCACTTAGATAAAATATTAAAAACGTTCCGGGAACAGTATCCACATGTAAAGATTTCCCTTTTAAACATCAATTGTTATGACGTACAGAACCAGCTCATTTCATCGGAGATTGATGTAGGTTTCATGCTTATACGAAGCCTCAAAAAGGATATAAATCGAATGAAACTAAAGGAAGAAGAACTGGTTTTAGTCGGTTCGCCAGAAAAAATATCAACGTTCGACCATATAAATAACGGATCCTGGAATGAATGCCTGATTACAAATGAAAAAGGCTGCAGTTATCGTACAGATTTTGAAAACTACTTAAGAGAAAAACATATTGAACTTGCACATAATATGGAGTTATGGAGTATTGAAGCCATTAAACGGTGTGTGATGAGCGGTCTTGGGATAGGCTTTTTACCATTGGTAACAGTTGAAAAAGAAATTAAAGATAAACGATTAGCAGTCATTTCTTATCCAGATCCTATTGCGCCCATGCCGCTATATGTCGGACATCACAAAGATAAGTGGGTTTCTCCAGCGATAAAAAATTTCCTTAAGGTTGTAAACCACTATTTTAGTAGAGTTACCATATAATCATTCAAAAGTTAGAAAAAATGGTGATTCGTACAAGCACTCATATCCCCCTTTCATATAGTAATAGTGGGGGTGATAGTAAATGAGTAAGAAAAGTAAAAAGCGTAACGAAGAATCCTCTTCCAGTTCTTCTAATTCTCAACGCGGAAAAGGCGTAAGAGGGGCTCATTCCGAATCTAGCAACAAATCTTCTAAAGGTAAAGGCGGCGTAAGAGGGGTTCGTTCTGAGTCTCCGAATAGAAAAGGCGTAAGAGGTCTTCTTACTGAGTCTCCGAATGGTTCAGACCTTGGCGGATTACTTGAAAAAAAATTACGTAAAAAAATTACTACTAACAGTACAGCTACTCCTGTTGCAGGTGTAACTGAAAACGGGACAGGCACTGTCGAAGCTTTAAAAGCACTTCGTGGTGTTTTAGACTCTGGTATTAAACAAAAGAAGTCTAAAAAATCTTCAAAGAAATGCAGAAAATGCGACGATCACTGCTGGGAATAATTCTTCCGATAAAAAAGCCCCTTCTCAGGGGCTTTTTTGACTTTATTTCGTTAATTCCACTTTTTCTGCGGCATTTTGTTTTAAATAAGTAAGGGTTGCAGCTCCTAATAGGTTTGCTGCAATTAGTAAAGCGTCTTCGTTGATCTTGAATTTCGGGTGATGATGCGGATAGGTCTCATCCCACGCTGCATCTTCTGCACCTGTAAAGAAGAACGTCCCTGGCACCTTCTCTAAATAATATGCGTAGTCTTCCCCACCCATTTGCGGTTCAATTTCTTCGAGCTCAAGTACTCCAGGCACTTTCCTCGCAACATCCACTACAAACTCTGTATCTTCTTTATGATTGATGACCGCAGGATAGCCCCGTTTAAATACATATTCATAACCAGCATCCGCAGCGAGACAGGTTCCCTTAGCAATGCGGTCGATTTCCTGCTCAATCGCAACTCGTACCTCTTCTTTAAAAGTACGTACCGTTCCCGTAAGTTTAGCAGAGTCAGCAATTACGTTAAAGGCGTTTTTTGCTTCAAATGCTCCGACAGAAACAACGGCCGAATCAAGCGGATTTACTCGGCGGCTCACAATCTGCTGCAGGTTTGAAACAAGCTGTGCCCCGATCACGACGCTGTCTTTCGTTTTGTGAGGCTGAGCTCCGTGTCCGCCCTTCCCTTGAACTTTTATTGTAAATGAGTCTGCAGCTGCCATTACTGGCCCCGTACGATACCCGATTGTTCCTGTCGGCATCGTTGCCCAAAGGTGTGTGCCGTAAATCACATCAACTCCGTCCAGGCAGCCGTCCTCAATCATTACAATCGCTCCGCCTGGTGCAATCTCCTCAGCATGCTGGTGAATAAACACCACATTGCCTTCAAGTTCTTCCTTCATTTCATTTAATACCTTTGCTAATACTAGAAGTGTCGCTGTATGACCATCATGACCACATGCATGCATCACACCTGGAACCTTTGATTTATAAGGAGAATCGTTTTCTTCCTGAATCGGAAGTGCGTCGAAGTCAGCACGCAGCGCAACCGTCTTCCCTGGTTTTCCACCTCTAAGTGTAGCTACTACACCTCGCCCGCCTACTTCTGTACGTACTTCTAATCCTAGTTTTTCATGATAAGCAGCAATAAAAGCTGGTGTTTCTACTTCTTCAAATGACAGTTCAGGGTTTTGGTGAAGATGCCTGCGAATCTCCACCATTTCTTCTTGATAGCTTGCCAATCGGCTGAATAATTGTTCCAAACCCGCTCACTCCTTCTATATGATCTACATCTTTATATATTCGCCAGGGCCTAACGGAAGTCCTAGCAAGTACCACACAGCAAATAAAATTGACCAAAAAATCATGTATGCGATCGTGTAAGGAAGCAAGGACGAAATAAGCGTCCCCATCCCCATATTCTTGTCGAACTTTTTAGCGAAAGATAACAAAATTGCAAAGTACGCAAGCATCGGTGTAATCGTGTTTGTAATAGAGTCTCCAATTCTGTACGCCATCTGTGTAAATGCCGGGCTGTAATCAAGAGCCATAAACATTGGAACAAAGACAGGTCCTAAAATAGCCCACTTTGCTGACGAACTCGCAATTAATAAGTTAACGAGTGCAGTAAACAGAATGAACGCCAGTAATAGCGGCAATCCTGTAAATCCTGATTCCTTTAAAAAGTCAGCGCCAGTGATGGCAATAATCGATCCTAAGTTGCTCCAGCTGAAATAAGCAATCATCTGTGCAGCGATAAAAGCAAGAACGATGTAATACCCCATGCCGCTCATCGCTTTTGTTAAATGCTCGGCAACATCTTTGTCATTCTTCAACGCCCTAGAACCAAACCCATAAGCCATTGCTGGAATTAGAAAGAATAGAAGCATGATGGGTACGAGTGAATCCATGAATGGTGAGTCGATAAGCTCACCCGTTTTCGGTTGGCGAAGCATCGCATCTTCAGGAACAGTAACAAGAAGGATGATACCTGTATAAATGAGAAGTGAAATGGTAGCCCACTTCAAGCCTCTTTTTTCATCTGTAGAAAGAGCCTGCTTTTTCACTTCAAGGTTCTCAGGAACATGATATTCGCCAAGTCGTGGTTCTACGATCTTAGTTGTAACCCAAACCGCAACAGGTAAAAGTACAAATGTGGAAGCAAACATAAAGTAATAGTTCATTGCAGGATTCGCTGTATAATTCTTATCTTGAAGATGTGCTGCCGATTCTGTAAACCCGGCAAGCATGACATCAAGCATGCTGATGATAATATTTGCACTGAAGCCCCCTGCTACTGCTGCATAAGCAGCTGCAAGACCTGCAATCGGATGTCGTCCGAGTGTGAGAAACACCATGGCTGCAACTGGAGGAAGTACGATAAGCGCTGCATCTGCTGCAGCATTTCCGACGATTCCGATAAAAATAATAATCGGTAAGATAAATGCTTTTGGTGAGGCTAATACCACTTTTCGCATAAACGCTGATATGAGGCCTGTTGACTCAGCAAGTCCAACCCCGAGCATAACAACAAGGACAAGTCCTAGAGGAGGGAAATTAACAAAGTTGCTGACTAGTTCTGTCAGCATCCGTTTGATGCCTTCTTCGTTTAGAAGATTAACCGCTGTAATTCTTTCATTGTTGGCAGGATTTACTGCACTCCAGCCAGATACTCCAGCTATAAAAGAACCTAGCAAAATAAGTGCTGTAATAATCACAAACAAAGTAAGCACATCTGGTAGTTTATTTCCATTTTTCTCAACCCAGTCTAAGAGCCGGTTAAAAATATTCTTACGCTTATGATTCGGCTCTGGCGGTTTTGGAGTTGGTACTGCTTTAATCGCTGAACGTGCCATAGCTATCCTCCTCTTGTATTAGAATTTTTCTGAATATTAAATTTCTTAACATTCTACAGACAGTTCGACCTACTTTCAAGAGGGAAATAAGAACACAACTTTTTTACTACAAACCCTATCCAGACTGCCATTAGAAGAATGTAAGGGCTTTCTTTTGCAGAATTTTCTTTTATTTTAAAATTTACCACTATGACAACTTTCGCTATAATGAATCTATCATTTTGCTTTTCGAACATATCTTTTTTAAGGAGCGAACTTCATGGATCTTTTGTTAAAAGAAAGTCTGAAAGCAAGCTATAACGAAAAAGCTGACCTGCGGGACAAATCAGATATAGAAGAATGGAAAATTGTAGAACTTTCCTCTTTTATAAACGCTCTGAACAATGATGGCTTACGTTCCGTCCTTGATATTGGTGCAGGTTCCGGACAGCAAGCCAAATACTTGCTGGATCGCGGTGTTGATGTAACATGTATTGATCTTTCTCTAAATATGGTTGAAACATGCCGTATGAAAGGATTAAAAGCAGAAGTAATGGATTATTATACTTTAGACTTTGATGCTGAATCCTTTGATGCTGTATGGGCAATGAACACACTGCTTCACGTTCCAAAAGTGAGCTTGCCTGCTGTGCTTAAAAACATTCATACGGTACTTAAAGAGGACGGCTTGTTTTTTATGGGAGTTTACGGCGGCAAAGATTCTGAAGGCGTTTGGGAGGATGACTCTTATATCCCTAAGCGATTCTTTTCGTTTTATACAAACGAAGATCTCTTAGAGGTCGTGTCACCTTTATTTGAAGTGATGAACTTCCATGTGGTTCCTGAAGCTGGAGGCAGCATGGACTTTCAATCTCTATTACTACGAAAAAAAGAGATCTCGGAATAAATTGAAAGCCGCTCAAATGAGCGGCTTTGCTTGTTTATATCTTCCTCATATAGCGGTATGAAATGTGGTTGGTTCCTTCACTGGCCTGTTCAGATTGCTTTACGAATCCTTTTGCTTCATAAAAAGGAATGCCTTTTTCGTTATCCTTTTGGGCAGAAAGCCATTGTTCGTTTATTCCAAGGCTTTTTTGATAGTCAGTATAAAAGTTTAATAGTTTACTTCCAATTCCTATTCCGCGCTTATTCGGATCTATGTAAAAGACGAAAATTTCACCGATCGCCTCACCTGTTGTTCCCCCGCCGATTGCACCCACTACTTTACCTTCTTCTTCTGCAACAAAATAACCGTGCCAATATTCACTGAACTCAGTAACTTCTTTTAAGATGCGGTCCACATTGTAATACTCTTCAATAACCTGCTCAACATACGCTTCATCTTCCAAATAACCGTATGTAGCTCTCCATCCCTCTGAACAAACTTTAGCGATTCCCCCCACATGTTCAGAACCTGCTTTTTTAAGTGTGAGACCCGATAAATTTATCACGATTTCCACCTCTTTTATTCACTCTTCACACCCAATTATAATCTATTTTTTGGTAAAATAAAGATATACAGCTCAGTCAGTCAAAAGCCTATTTTAACCATGAAGGGCGGATGATTTTTTGACGAATATCGTAACGAAAAATGAACATGTTTATGACATGCTGGACTCTCTTTTACGTGATGAAGGCGCCTTTTGGAATTCTTTTTATGAAGATCGGAATAAGAAGATTCCTTTTTTTGTTGACGCACCAGACGAAAATCTAGTGAACTATTTAGAACGAGGCATCATCAAGCCCGGCCGCGTTTTAGAACTTGGATGCGGCCCTGGTCGAAATGCGATTTATCTTGCTGAACTCGGATTCGAAGTAGATGCGGTCGATTTGTCGAGTGAAGGACTTCAATGGGCACGGGAACGAGCCGATGAAAAGGCCGTTAAAGTAAACTTCATCCAAGGTAATATCTTTAAGATGGACTTCCCTCAACATGCATACGATCTAATCTATGATTCTGGCTGTTTTCACCATGTTCCTCCCCACAGACGGGTAAGCTATTTGGATCTATTAAACAACTGTTTAAAATCCAGCGGACATTTTGCGATTACTTGTTTTGATGCAGAAGGCATGGGGCTGAATATTCCAGATGAGGAAGTTTACCGTGAACGTTCGATGCAAGGCGGTCTGGGTTATACCCTCGAAAAGATGCATGAAGTATTTTCAGAGTTTGAAGAGTTGGAACTCCGAAAAATGAAGGACATTCAGCAGCCAGCAGACACATTTGGTGTTCCATTTTTATGGGCTGGGCTATATAAAAAATAAAAAAACACTTGGAGCGTCGCTCTAAGTGTTTTTTTTCATGTTTTTTTATAAAAGAGGAAGCTTGGCGGATACCAAACGTCATGATAGTAAGCTCAGGAGAAGCTGAAAAATTATTTATAGGCCTTTGAGCGGATTTATAGGCCGTAATAAAAATTTATAGGCCGTAAATTATGGTTTCGACAAAATCAGCCTTCAAATCCTACTCCTTCAGCACCACAAAGTCACGCCACTCTTCCGGAAGCATCTCCAGATATTTACGGCTCAAAAATCGGTCATCAACCAGCACGAGCGTGCCGCGATCCTCTTCTGACCGAATCACCCGTCCTCCTGCCTGCAGCACTTTGTTCATGCCGGGATACACATAAGCAAAATCATAACCACTCTTCCCCGCATTTTGAAAGTACTCTTTCATTGTATCACGCTCTAACCCCACTTGCGGCAAACCGACTCCAATGACAACAGCTCCTGTTAAGCGGTCTCCTTTTAGATCGATTCCTTCTGAAAAAATCCCGCCCATCACAGCAAATCCTACAAGTGACTCTCCACCAGCAGAATCAAAATTAGCCAGAAATTTCTCACGCTCCTCCTCTGACATGGCAGGATGCTGAACAATCGGATGAAACGGCGGATCCTCTTCCAGCAGCCGATCAACCACATCGCTCATATAGCGGTATGACGGGAAAAAGACGAGATAGTTGCCCGGTCTTTTATCAACTAGTTCGATAATCATCTCCATAATAGGTTCAATTGTCTTTTCTCTATCTTTATAACGGGTGGAAAGCGGCTGAATAAATACGTCAAGCTGCTCTTTTTCATAAGGGGACGGCATGCGGATCACATAATCTTCCTCTACGCCGCCAAGCATCTCCCGAAAATAAGATAGCGGAGAAAGCGTCGCAGAAAAGAAAACACGGGAGCCGTATTTTTTTCCAGTTTGAAAAAGTAAGTGAGACGGATCCATGCAAAACAAACGAACTTCCACTTCACTTTTAAAGACATCAATAAACGTTACAAACCGTTCATCATAAAAGCCGGATATCTTTATCAATTGAAGTGCAGCAAAATAAGCCTCAAGCAATTTTTCATCACTTTCTCCGCTCGCGAGCAGCTGTTCAGCCTGCACTAGAAAATCATCCAGACAGCTGATAAAGGCTTCTGGCAGATCGGAAACAGCAACTTTTTTCTCACCGTGCTCTTTTTTAAGTTTCAGCATCTCATCATTTATCGCCTTAGTGGTTCTCCATAGACCGTCATTCTTCCCTTTATATTCTCGTGACAACTGCAAAAAAACAGACTTCTGAATCTCGGCAGAATACATGCCACGGGCACGGTCCACCAGGTTGTGCGCCTCATCCATCAGTAGCACAGTACGTTTCTTCTGCTCTTCAAACAACCGTTTAAAAGATACACGAGGGTCAAACACATAGTTGTAGTCACAGATTACACTATCTGCGGCATACGCGAGATCAATCGAAAATTCAAACGGGCAGACTCTATGTTTTTGCGCATATTCAGAGATCACATCTCGATCCATTATCGTTTCATGCTTCAAAACATCTAATACAGCGCCATTGATGCGATCATAATATCCATCTGCAAATTCACAATAAGAAGAATCACACCGTGTCTCCTCTTTAAAACAAACCTTGTCCTTTGCCGTTAGCGTCACGCTTTGAAGAAACAATCCTTTATCTTTCATCAGCTGAAGGGCTTCTTCCGCGTTTTTCCGGTTCAGGGTTTTTGCTGTAAGATAAAAGATCTTTTCCGCCTTTTCTTCTCCGATCGCTTTAACAGCAGGAAAAAGGGTAGAGATCGTTTTACCAGTTCCAGTCGGTGCATTGGCGAAGAGTGTTTTTTTATCAGCAATTGTTTTAAAAACAGCACCTGCAAAATTCCGCTGGCCATTCCGATATCGATCAAACGGAAAAGGAAGTTCACGGATGCTTTCATTACGCTGCTGCTGATTATGAAGACGGAGCTTCGCATAAGGAGCATAGCTTTTAACGAGATGGAGCATAAAATCTTCTAACTCTGGCAGCGTACACTCTTCCTGAAATCTTTTTTGTTCGCCTGATTCCACCTGTACGTACGTAAGCTGAACCCTGACATCCTCTTTTTCTTCTTTTTTCAAATACATATAGGCGTAGCATTTCGCCTGAGCCCAGTGCACCGGATTAGAATCTCTCGTTATATCTTCTAGTTTTTTTCCCGTTGATTTTATTTCATCAATCGTCACCATTTCATCCTGCAGCAAAAGACCGTCACAGCGTCCTTCCACTATGTAGTCGATGTCTTCATATGCGTAGCTCGTCTGCAAGAACACCTCGGCTGCATCCGCTTCACTGTACGTTTTTTGTATCGTTTGATGGGCTTTTGTTCCTTCTATTAATGAAGATGTTGTTTTAAATCCGGTTTCAATGCTTCCTGAGCGGAAAACATATTCAACAAGTGCCCGAACGGATATTTTAACAGATTGAGGCATACGTCCACCTACCGATTCCAATCACAATTTAATAGTTTAATAGTAACATAAAGGAATCTTACTATTACAAAACTGTTTCCAGTATCTTGTACTTCCGTGCAGCCTTGTTCTTGTTGAATCAGGTAGCCTTTCCTTATTGAACAACATGCCCGCTATATGGTTTCTCCCAATTACTTTCTTTCATTGTTTGCAGCATACCTACTTTCCATTTGTCCTTCTTACTAAATGATATATATACATTTTTATATCTTTTTTCTTTACCTTTTTCTATCATTAGTAGGTCTACATTCCCAATTGGCAAGCCATCATCTATACGAACACTTAAATTATCATAAGACTTCAAATAAGTGCCCTCAGTAAAAAGCATTTTATTTCTTGTTACCCAGTTGTTTTTTGCTGCATCCTTTGTTATGGTAACATCTTCATCATAAGCCCCATTGTAAAAATAAATCCGATCAAATGCTTCTTCAAAATCTTGCTTGGCAGCATGTTTTAAAAACTGCGTTGCTTGCTGACTCGCTTGGATTTTCACCCAAAGATCTGGACCAAAAAGGATAGAGAATCCCGCTAAGAATAACCACGTCAATATCCATATCATCCTTCTTATTTTCTTCATCGATATACTCCTATTTTCGTTTTCTTTATTTTATCCATTTATTGTCATTCATTCTATGTTAAAACAATGATAGATTCATGACAAAAAAACAGCCCTCTTACTCAGAGGACTGTTTCATTACTGCATCGTCATTTAGATCTGCTGTACAATTTTGACATTTCACTGCTCTTAAAGGAATGGTGGATAAACAATACTTACATTCTTTTGTATCTGGCTCTTTTATCTCTTCTTTTCTTTTCATACGGTTAATTTGCTTTACGACTAGGAAAATAACAGCTGCTATAATAAAAAAGTTAATTAGTGTGTTTATAAAAAGTCCATAGTTCAGCGTTGCTGCTCCAGCTTTTTGTGCTTCAGCTAATGAGGAATAATCCCCTTTTCCCAAGTTTATGTATAAATTGCTAAAATCTACTTTCCCCAGCAATAACCCTATCGGAGGCATAATAACATCTTCAACTAAAGAGGTCACAATCTTTCCAAACGCTGCTCCAATAATAACCCCAATGGCAAGATCCATCACATTGCCACGCATGATAAACGTCTTAAATTCGTTCCACATCCTATTGATTCCTTTCTATATGCTATTTATATGTATAACCATACAGCATCTCTTCTAAAACGTCAGCTATGAATTCCCGTTAGCTTATCAGTGACATAATGTTATCAAATAGCCAGATGAATCCTGAAAACAAAACAACACCAAATGATAAGAAGAGTACAATCCCTCTTCCAACCGCAGACCAAAATCCAGATATATGTCCAATCGATACGAGAGCAAACATAAACGAAATCGCGGCAAGAAAAAAGATTAACATGATTATTGGCAGCCCTAACACTTGCTCATAAGCTAAGTTTTTAAAGTCGCCGAGAAAAAACAAACAAAATAAACTTAACAAACAAAGAGACAAGGCTTTTTTAAAAGATGACTGTACCATTTAAATCCTCTTTAATTCAACCGTGAAGATCTCCTTCACATCTGTACAAATATCATCATCAAAAATAAGTTCCAGTAATGCAACACTTTCCATTTTTGCATGAAAGGGCTCCAAGTTTTTCACGGAGCAATCAAAGGCTTCAACTAATTTTTCATGTGTTAGATAACTGGCGATGGTACAGTGAGGAACCCATTGTGAGGGTGCATATAAAGATTTGGGATCAATTATTTTTTTGAACCTTTCATGATATCTAAAATGAAAATCGGTTAAAGCGGGGTCTTTTGTGGGAGCTGCATATAAGGTGCCGCTGTTTAAAAACATTCCGATTGACGGGAAAAATAATGAAATAGCAGATTCAGTCAAAAAGTACTCTTCCATTTCCTTTTTAAAAACCTCTACTTCTAGCTCATTATGAGTCGCAATTGTTACGTGCGGTCTCATCCCATATTCAGTTATATCCGCTTTTTTCATTCCAACCCTTAAAAGATCAATTTGTTCTTCTGTTTCACGATCCAAAAAGCCAAGAATCCCATACATCGAATCAGCTCCTGAAAAAAATTTTATTAATAGTACAAGGACCATTTACGCCATAAATGATTAACACATCAATGATTAAGAATGCCAAATCCCCATCCATGTTTACCTCCGGCGGAAATGAAGAATCCCCCATCTGTACCCACTAAAAATCCCCTCTCCTGTTGGTGTAATTATACACTAACCCTAATATTGGTAAATACATTCCAAGGAATTTTCCGCATATTCTAACTGTTCCGCTCTTGTCCCGAAAAAATGGGCTAATTCCGCCCAAACCTTTAACTTGTACGCTTAATAATCTGTCATTGTAAAGAAGGAGGTGGGTTATATGGGATTTAAGTCACACGGAAACAGCTTTGCTTTGATCGTAGTGCTATTTATCTTGTTAATCATCGTTGGGTGTTGCTGGTGCGGTGGTTACGGCGGCGGTTACGGCGGCGGCTACGGCGGCGGCTACGGCGGCGGCTGGTGTTAATCACTTTGCTTCCTAACCAGAAGTATTGCGCTGATTTATTTCATGATCAATTGCGTTAAAACCTTTTGCTTAGAACAACCCCTCGAATGAATACAGAGATAGAGAACTAGAGAGAGAAAAAAGGCCTGCACTCTTATGAGGGCAGGTTTTTTAAAGGTTATAACACCGGAGGAGGTGATCACTTCTACACCTTCGGGAACAACAATGTTTATATTTGAATAGCACCTGTTCTAAATATACCTCTCTCTTGAGGCATCGCTTGAATGGTTAAATAAAGTGTTTACCGATCAATTTTGTTTTGGCAACTTTTTTTTCTATAGTTCATATATAAGACTCCTAACCTAGTAAAATTGAACAACTTTCGCCCTATTGTTTCTAGCAAGTTAGTTTTTTAGTATAACTATATAACATAATTACAAATTAATAACAGTAAATTAATATTTTTCCATTATCGTAGACCTGTATAGCAAACTGGCAAGTCCAAATAATTTTCACAGGAGGAAGAAATGAAAAATATTTTAAAAATGAAAATTTTGTCCGTTGCCCTGGCCTTAACCGTTATAATCAGCACGATATCACCAGGTATAACTTCAGCTTTAGGAGAGTTTGACTTAACATCTGAAGTCGTTCAAACGCCGATCAACGAATACCGTGCAGATCTGGCACCAGGTGTAAAAGAAAAACATTATAGTTTTGAAGGAAAAGAAGGTAAGAAGATCGAGAGTTTTGTAGTTGATGTAGACTTACATAACCCTAATGTTGCCATCGAAGCTGGCACGCCTAATGACGGGGATGCTTTTGGCCTGCAGCCGGTCAGGACACAAGCGAATGCAGCAGATGCAGAAAACCACAAAGTAGTTGCAGCTGTAAATGCAGACTTTTATAACATGGCTACAGGTGAACCACATGGAATTGTCTATAAAGATGGACGAGCTGTTAAAGATGACAACGGCAGGACGTGGAATTTCTTTGGAATAAAGAAAGACGGTGGGGCTATCATCGGTAACCCATCCGATTATGAAGCAGAAAAAACTAATCTGAAAGAGGCACTTGGCGGAAATGCGATCCTCGTAAAAAATAGTCAAATCTATCAAACTCCTCAAACCGGACAAGATAAAGAACCGAGAACGGCTGTCGGGATAAAAGAAGACGGAAATGTATTCTTCGCTGTTATTGATGGCAGACAAGAGCCGTATTCAGCCGGAATTTCTATGAAAGATTTAGCCCAGTTCATGATCGATCTTGGCGCAGTTCATGCACTTAACCTAGATGGCGGAGGGTCATCTACTTTTACAACCCGTCAGCTTGGCGGTGATGATCTTGAAGTCGACAATCAGCCCTCTGACAGAAACGAAAGAAGTGTCGCAAACTCTTGGCTAGTTGTAACGAAAGAACCTTCTGATCATGTATTCCATTCGGCGCACATCGAACCCTACGACAAATCTTTTACCCCAGGCTCAACCATAGAATTCACAGCTAAAGGACGCGACAAGTCCATGGCATCTGCCCCGCTGCCTGAAAGTGGCCTGACATGGGAATTATCTGATCCTTCTTTTGGAACGATCGCAGATGGCAAGTTCATTTCAAGCGGAAAAACAGGGCAATTCTACATTGTATTAAAACATGATGCAAAGGAAGTTGGCAGAAGTATTATTGAAATTGAAAACCCAGACGAGATGTTTTTCAGTTCAAAGGAACTAACCGCAGCAAGAAACAGCGAAACCAAAGTTGACCTCATTACACGTTTTCAAAAAAGAAATGTGAAATGGAATCTGCAAGATATCGAATTTGATATACCTGATGGGATGGGAACCATTGATGAAAATGGTGTTCTCCATACCGGAGATCAGAATATAAAAGGAAAAATTACAGCCCGGTTAAAAAACACAACACTTGAAGCTAGTATGGATGTATCCGTCGGGCAGCTCCCGATTATTTTATATGATTTTGAAAACGGATTAGGAAGCTGGAAAACGTCGACTGCAAACCGCGGAGAAAAAGGAGAGTTAACTCTATCAGAATATCCTGAACCCGTTCGATTCGATGGACATTCGTTAAAATTGGATTTTGATTTTACAAATGCCCAAACAGGCACAACTCTTGGTGTTTATGCAGGGTCTGGGTCACATACGGCAATCGAAGGCAATCCATCAAGCATTGGGATGTGGGTTTATGGAACTCCTGAAGCACAGGGGTATTGGCTGAGAATGTACATTGTTGATGGCAATGGTAAAAATCAGACGATAAACCTTACCCAAGAAAACCCTGGCATCGACTGGATGGGATGGAAATATATCGAAGCCGAGATTCCGTCCTCTTTTACAGGTCCATTTAAAATCTCAGGAACACAAGCGATCAGAATGATGTCTACGAAGTCAGGAATAACAGGACCTATGACGAAAGGCTCCATCTATTTCGATAACATCCGGGCAGTATACGGTGAAAAAGTGGATGACCTGTTCCCTCCCGTTATACATTCTGTTAATACAGATGGAAAAGACTTTACAGCTAACGAAGTTACGATCACAGCGAAAGTAAATGAGTATGAAGAAGACCCTTATAAAACAGGGATTGAATGGGAGAAAATTCGTTTTCTTGTAGACGGAGAAGACTACGCAAAAGCAGAAGGACATTTTTCTTATGACATGGATGGTTCTGTTTCTCTAAGCGGCTACAAATGGGCTGATGGGACACATAAGGTAACTTTAATTGTCCCAGATAAGTTTGGTAACCAGGCGATTCATACGAGTTATTTTACAGTGAACACAGGATCTGCAAAAGTTGATATTCACAAAGGGCAAGAACAAGCATATCTAGGAAGTGATTTTAACCTTGTGGTGAATACATCTAAGTCAGACGCAATCTCAAGTTCATTAATTAAATTGCAGATTGATAAGAATTATCCTGTGAAAGAGGTCTTGTTCTCTGACAAATTCAATACAAGTACTTCGAGCTATGACGCTGAAACTGGAATCCTAACATTAGATTTAGTAAATTCGGATGAAACCGCCGAAATTGCCGATGCCGCAACAATAAAGGTTGGAGTTCCAGCTTCAACGAAGGAAGGCAGTCAACTGGCATACGAGCTCTTAAATGGAAGCATTACTTACAGTGCTCCAAAAGAAGAAAATTTTATCTCTACTTTTTCAATGAAGCCAGTAAATGTACCTGTTAAAGCAGCATTCAGCATGGATCATGAACCCGTATTAATCGGTAAACCCACACGAATAACAGTTAAGGATAACAATGGTGAGCCGATAGAAAATGCGGAAATATTTGCAGTTATTGAAGGTGAAGAAGATCCGATTTTACTTGGAGAAACAGACTCAAACGGTACAATCCAAGTTGACTCCATTACAGATGAAATTAAAAAGATCACTTTATATGCAATTAAAGAAGGAAAGTATTCTTTTAAAATCAACACCCAATCCTACCCGGCTCTTGCTGATGAAGCAGAATTTAAAAATATCATTTCTACGCCTGCTGGCAACCCGTATCAGAAAAAAGGATTAACATGGATGTCGAGCCCACTGGCGCCACAACAATCAAGCGTTATTCAATATGCAAAAAAGGCAGATTTTGAAAGAAAAGGGGCTTCCATACTAAAAACGCAGCAAGGTTCATCTACTGATCAGGTTTTCGGTGGAGAACTGGATATAAAGAAAAATGGAATTGTGAGGGTAAATGAAGTCACTTTGGAGAAATTGCAGCAAGACACCACTTATGTTTATCGAGTCGGAGATGGTGAACACTGGTCGGAATTAAAGGAATTTACTACCTTACAAAGAAAGCAAACCTTTGATTTTGCCGTATTAGGTGATACGCAGTCCCCTTCTGACTTAAGTCATTTAGACAAAATTCTTGAAGAGTTGGATAAGAAAGAATTGGCTTTCATGATCCATGTTGGGGATATTATTGATGAATCATCAAAGTTCAATCAATGGGATAATACGCTATGGGTTTTTAATAAATACCAAAAGATAAGTTCGACGGATTTAGTTGCTGCTCTTGGTAACCATGAATATATGGGAGATGATGACGGATCTTTAGCGAAATCCATCTTAAATCTCCCTGAGAATGGACCTGAGATCGATAAAGGCGGAACCTATTCCGTCGACTACAATAACATGCATATTAGTGTCTTAGGGTATACAACAGATGCTAATGTTCTAGAACAGCAGCTTCAATGGCTAAGAGAAGATATGAATCTTACAGATAAGCCATGGAAAATACTTGTCACACATAAACCGCCTTATTACACCAATCCATTTGGCGGGAATGAAATAATGAAAGAAAAAATACCGCCAGTGGCTGATGAATTAGGAATTGATATCGTCTTCTCCGGCCATGATCACTCTTATGGCAGAACAAAGAAAATAAAAAATGGACAAGAGGATTCAAATGGAACTGTATATGTAGTTGCAGGAACTACAGGAAACAAACATTATGATGCTGTGGTCGATGAAAATTTTGATTTCGTCAACACAGATAATATTGCAGTTTCTATTAGTGCTCATGTAGACAAAGATAATATTATCTTTACGACAACATCTTCTGATGGAGACGTAATTGATAAATTTACTGTAGTGAATCAGGATTATGAAGAAGAATAATGTAATATAGTTTAAAAACATAAAGCTGGCTCGATAAATTCAATTATCAAGCCAGCTTTTATCCTTTTTAGGGATTATTTTAACGGGATTATGCTCGCTTACAGAGTTTTATGCTCGCTCACGGAGTTTTATGCTCGCTTACGGAGTTTTATGCTCGCTCACGGAGATTTATGCTCGCTCGCCGAGATTTATGCTCGCTTCAGAAATTTTTATACTCGTCCCGACCCGCTCAAAATAAAAAAACACTGCAGGAGCCACTCTGCAATGTTCTTACAACACTTGACGAACCATATATTTTAAAGATTTATCACGCTTTGAAGTACAAGATCTCTTTCTTCAACTTTTACTTCTGCTGGTTTTAATTTCCCCGCTACTTCGTAAACAACAAGCTCTGAATTCGTTTTTAACGATTCTGCTGTTTCTTCGTGACATCTGAGTAATAAATAAACCAAATCTCCTCTCACATCTTGTTTCAACAACTGAATATCATCAGTACCATTAAAACCAACTGATGAACCGATTACGGCATACTCCCCAACTAGTGAACGCCCAGGTGCTTCTCTCGGAGAATCATTATTCAAAACGAGCTGCTTCTTTTTAACAGATGCAGCTGAATGAGATTGTAGGACATAGGTCAAATCTTCTACCATCGCACTTGCCGTTGGCAGTTTGCCAGCCCCCGCACCTTGAATGGTCACTTTACCTGCAAGACTTGTTTCGACCATAATGGCATTCTGAACATCTTCCACTCCATATAAGGGATGATCTGAATCAACGAGCACCGGCTTCACAGAGGCAATGAAATCGTCACGGTCACTTCGGATCCGTGCCAGATGCTTCACTTTGTAACCCCAGCGGGTAAACACATCAATCTGTTCAGACGTTACTTCTGTAATTCCTTTCCTCTCTACATCATTCCAGTCGGGAGAATAACCGAATGACAATTCACTAAGAATCATCAGCTTATAAAAAGCATCGTAGCCTTCTACGTCATTAACAGGATCCGCTTCAGCATATCCAAGCTCCTGCGCTTTTTTTAACACGTCTTCAAACGCTACCCCTTTTTCACGCATGTTTGTCAGAATATAATTCGAGGTACCATTCAATATCGCTTCAACTGAAAGAATATTGTTTACTTGCAACAGCTGTGAAATGCTGCGGATAATCGGTGTACCACCAGCGGTCGTGGCTTCAAAACCAACTGAAACGCCAGCTGCTTCAGCCTTTTCGAGCAGTGTTCTACCGTATCTCGCAAACATCACTTTATTTGCCGTGATAACGTGGCACCCTTTTTCAATAGCTCTGCTCAAATAAGTAAATCCTGGTTCCTCTCCAACAATGGCTTCAAATACAATCTGCAGATCTGGAATGTTTAAAACTTCCTCAAAGTCAGTCGTTACAAGAATTTGTTCATCTACATCGCGTTTCTTCGTGCCATCTTTTACTAAGATCGCTTCAATAATGACCTCCTCACCAAGTACAGATTTCAGCTGTTCCTTGTGAGTCTTCAACGCTTCATAAACACCTTGCCCTACCGTTCCAAAACCAAGCAATGCCGCTTTAACAGGTGCCATATTGCAGCCTCCTCTCCTGTTCTAATGCTTCCTTCACATAAGGTCCCCATTTCTCAAACTCTACTAAAAAACCATCATGTCCAAAATCGGTTTCAATTGAATAGTACGTTCCAAAACGAGTATTCCTCACAAAATCTTCTATCACATCCGGGGGATAAAGCAGGTCTCCTTCGTATCCGAAAGCATGTACTTCTGCCTGTATCTGTGAAGCTGCTCGTTTCCATCCACCCAGCTTATCGCCAATGTCATGAGCATTCATTGCATACAAAAGGGTTAAATAACTATCAACATCAAACCGTTTTGTTAATTTTTCCCCTTGATAATTCAAATACGAATCTACTTGAAAGTAAGGCTTTCCCTCAACATCTGTCTCTCGAACTTCTCTTTGAAATCTGTCATTAAAGAGCTTTGGCTGGCGATACGTTAAAAGTCCTGCCATTCTTGCAATTTCCAAACCTACTAACCTTTCCCCTTCTGCGCGTCGGCCGCTTCTATAAACAGGGTCATTTACAATCGCGTGAATCGCCATCCGGTTAAAAGCCACACCGTAATCACTCAAAAATGGAGTAGCAGCAAATACCAGTATTTTTTCAGCAAAATAGGGAAACTGAACAGCCCATTCCAATGCTTGCATACCACCAAGTGAACCGCCTAAAATCGCAAAGAGTCTTGGTACACCCAATACATCTAATGCCTGGCGCTGTGCCCGAACCATGTCCCGTACCGTTATGAAAGGAAACGTTATATGATAGGGTTCGCCTGTTTCAGGATTAACTTTTCCTGGTCCTGTTGAACCACTGCATCCTCCAAGAACATTAAACGTAATCACCTGATAAAGGTTTGTATTAATATATCCTTCGGGTCCGATCAGTCCTCTCCACCAGCCCGGATCCTCTTCTGAACCATATGCATATTGGTTCCCGGTAAGAGCATGACAGAGCATGATCACGGGTCCCTTCGAGTTTCCGATTTTTTCATATGCAAGTTCAGCATCTACAATTACTTGGCCTGACTCTAAGGCAAAATCACCGATTCTTACATTTGCGATTTTACGGTTTGTTTCAAGCAAGTTTTTGTAACTCACGGGCCTTCAGCTCTCTTCGTAAAATTTTTCCGCTGATCTTCGTTTTCGGCAGCTCATCGACCACTTCAATCTCGCGCGGTGCTGCATGTGCAGCGAGCTCTCCTCTAACATAGACACGGATTTCTTCCAACAGATCACTGCTTGGTGGATAGCCATCTTTCAGGACAATAAAGGCTTTTACGATTTCTCCGCGGATCGGATCAGGTTTCCCGATCACTCCTGCTTCAGCTACCGCTTCATGTTCAATAAGCTTGCTCTCGACTTCAAACGGACCGATTCTTTCACCTGATGAATTGATCATGTCGTCCGAACGGCCTTGGAAAAAGATATAGCCATCGTCATCGCGATAAGCAAGATCACCAGATACGTACCAGTCATCCCAACCAAAATATGAATTATACTTCTCAGTGTTCTGCCACACTTCCCTCATAATGGCCGGCCATGGAGCTTTGATTGCTAAGTGGCCAACCGCAAACGGAGGAAGTTCTTTTCCTTCTTCGTCTAAAACAGTTGCCGTAATTCCCGGAAACGCTTTTCCCATCGAACCTGGCTTAATCGTTTCATTCGGCAGGTTCACGATAAGCTGTGCACCCGTTTCAGTCATCCACCACGTATCATGAATTCTTTTGCCAAGAATATTTTTGCCCCAATAAATCACTTCAGGATTCAAAGGCTCACCGACACTTAATATATGACGAAGCTTCGATAGATCGTATTGCTTCGGAAGGGTGTTTCCTTTTGCCATCAGCATGCGGAATGCAGTAGGAGCACTATACCAGACCGTCACTCCAGCGTTTTGAAGCGTTTCATACCATTGTTCTGCTTTAAATCGTCCACCGTGAATCACAATCGTTGCGCCATTTAATAGCGGAGCAAAAACTCCATATACAGTTCCTGTCACCCATCCTGGATGCGCTGTGCACCAATAGACATCGTCTTCCTGTATATCAAGCACCCAGCGTCCTGTTAAATATTGCTGTACCATCGCGCGGTGAGCATGGATGATTCCTTTTGGCTTTCCGGTTGAACCAGACGTATAGTGAATATTTAGTCCGTGTTCAGGTTCAACCCACACCACCTGACTCTCGATATTTCCAACAGTCTTCAGCTTATCTTGCAAGGGAATCTCATCGTTTTCCCCTGCTCCATCTGTTAAAAAGACGGTTTGCAGACTCGGTAGTTCATCTCGTGGAACACGCTTATAGAGCTCATTATCTGTAATTAGAAAAGTCCCTTCACAATCGGCGATGCGGTCTCTTACTGCATCAGACATGAATGCTTCAAACAATGGACCCACAACTGCTCCTAGTTTGATAGCCGCCAGCATCGCAATATGGCAATCAGGATGTTTTGGCAAAAAGACAAATACAAAATCTCCTTTTTTCACGCCATGTTCAGAAAGTACGGCTGCCCATTTATCTGTGGTTTCCTTAAGTTCCTGATATGAGATTTTAAACTCCTGAGAATCGTCCAAGTAATGAAGAGCAACCTTTTCTCCGCGTCCCTCTTCCACGTGGCGATCCACACATTCATAAACCATGTTCGTTTTACCATCATCTCTTCTGTTGAACCTTTCAGTTATGAAGTCCCATGAAAATGGAGCGTCTACTCTATCAGTCACTACATTATAGGTTCCGTCTACAGGCTCAATGGCTGCTAGTTTTGTCATTGCTGATCACCTGCTGCTTTCTTTTCAACATTTAATAGGTTCAATATATGTGCTTTCTGTTTTGATAGATAAGCATCTCCACGCGTTCTCGGCTTTGGTTTCTCAACATGGACTTCTGCAAAAACCTCACCTGGCTGGCCTTTTAAGATAAAGATTCTATCGCAAAGGTAGAGAGCTTCGTCGATATCATGTGTGACAAGAAGCATCGTTGTCTGTTTCTTTTGCCAGATTGATAGAAGGAGGTCTTGCAGCTGCATTTTTGTAAAAGCGTCCAGTGCGCTGAACGGTTCATCTAAAAGCAGTACCTCGGGGTCTGTAATAAGAGCCCTCGCTATTGCTGTACGCTGTGCCATCCCGCCAGATAAATCTTTCGGATAATGATTTTCAAAGCCTGTTAATCCAACTAGGTCTAAATACGTTTGATACTTTTGGGATTTCCGCTCTTTCTTTTCTAGACCGAATGAAATGTTTTCCTTTACTGATAGCCATGGCAGAAGGCGGGGTTCCTGAAACATCATTCCGATATTGTCGTTTCCGTCTTTTGATGAAATCTTTCCTTCATAATTAGGATCGAGTCCTGATAGAACACGAAGCAGCGTACTTTTTCCGCACCCACTCGTGCCCAGAATTCCAATGACTTCTCCTTTATCTACTGAAAAATCAATGTTCTGAAAACCCGCCTGATTGTTGTTGAACGTTCGTTTTAATCGGTTAACCTGAAGCATTCTTCTTCCCCTCCTTCTACGCTTGGTTGCTTAAGCTGTCCTGCCACTTGAGAGATCGGTACTCAATCCATTTTAAGATCGCGTCTGTCACTTTCCCTAAGATCGCAAATAACAAAATACTTGCAATAACCGTGTCTGGTGAATACGTATTCTGGCCAACTACAAGCAAGTAGCCTAAGCCTTCACTTGCTCCCATCAGCTCAGCTGCGACAACAAACATCCAGCCAAGTCCAAGGCCGCTTCTCATACCTGTGATAAAAGAAGGCAATGCTGCTGGTAAAATAATGCGCTTCGTTAATTGAAACGGTGATAATTGATAGATCTTTCCTACCTCAATCAGCTTCCGATCAACCCCTTGAATGCCTGCTACGATATTTAAATAAACAGGGAAGAATACACCGACTGCGATCAATGAAATTTTAGAAGGTTCTCCAATTCCCATCCATAGGATAAACAATGGAACCCAAGCAAGAGAAGGAATGGAGCGAATCGCCTGGAACAATGGGTCAAAAAGCTGTTCAGCCGTTTTTGCATATCCGACGATCGCACCAATTACAACCGCAGCTCCTGTACCAATCGCAAACCCTAAGAACACTCTCGTTAACGTAATCGATACATGGCCGAAAAGAGAACCATCCCGGTACATGCTTATAATTTTCTCTAAAATAACGCTTGGTGCTGGAAGCAGATGCGGCGCCAGCAATCCAGCTTTCGCAGCCAGCTCCCAAGCAATTAGCAGAACAATGGGTAAAATCGATCCAAGAAAAATACCGCGTCCTTTTTTAAATAAACCTTTCGGAGAAGATAGTTTTTCAGGTGCCGCTCTCTGCCCCACTTTCCATTTTTGTGTTTCTGAAATCACTGGCAATTCCTCCTTCCTTCTGCGTTATTTTTTGATCACTTTTTCAGCAAACTCAGGATTAATAAGTTCTTTTACAAGCTTTTCGATGTCTGTATCCTTTTTAACAATCTCTTCTGTCTGAAGTACTTCGCCTGCAGCCGATATAGCTTTTTCGTGCTGTGGTCCTGGAACAGCATCCGAGAAGTTATTTCGTTCGAGTTGTTTTTTAGCGACATCTTCTTTAATCCCCGCCTCTTCTGATAAAAGTTTTGCTGCTTCTTCTGGATTGTCAATCGTCCATCGTCTTGCTTTCTCATAAAGCTCAATCACTTTTTCAACTTGTTTCGGATGATTCTTTGCAAACTCGGAGCGTACATTCAACGTTCCATACGTATTAAAATCTGGATTTCGGTAGATGTACTTTCCGCCAGATTCAATTTCTGTTCTTGCCATATGCGGATCTAATCCAGCCCACGCATCAACTTGACCTTTCTGAAGAGCGTTCGAACCATCAGCATGTTGAAGGTTGACGATCTGAACTTCTTTTGCCGATAATCCAGCTTGATCAAGTGCTCTAAGTAAAAAGATGTGCGGGTCTGTTCCGAACGTAGCAGCGACCTTTTTTCCTTTAAGATCTTTCACATCTTTTATCTCACTTCCGTCTTTTGCAACTAGTGCTGTCCATTCAGGCTGTGAATAGATATAAACGGACTCGATCGGTGCTCCTTTATCTTTTGCGATAAGTGCTGCTGCCCCCGCTGTTGAACCAAAATCAACACTGTCAGAGTTCAGGAACTCAAGCGCTTTGTTGCTACCCTGGCTCTGCACCCACTCTACTTCAATACCTTCTTTTTTAAAGGCTTCTTCTGCCCAGCCAAACTTTTTCAGTGCAAGACTTGTTGGCGAATAGAACGCATAATCCAATCTGATTTTTTCTGGTTTTTCTCCTTCTTTCGCTGAGCTCGAACAGCCTGCTAACAGCAGTGCAACCGCTAAGCTCAGTAACAGCGTCACTTTCCACCAATTCTTCATACATGTTTCCCTCCACATTTGTTATCTCTATTTTTTTGTCTCTATTTATACTTCACATGCATACGTTGCGATCGTCCCTCTCAAACGCTGTGCCTCTTTGTAGGTACAGCGGTTATGAACAACATCAATTCCAGCTTCTTTCGCAATTCTTGCTGCTTCCGGTGAGATGACTCCTTCTTGAAGCCAGAATACTTTTGGCTGAGTGATGGCAGCTTCTTTCGCAAGTTCAATAGCTGCTTCAGGACTTCTAAACACTTGAACAACATCGATTGGAAATGGAATAGACTTCAAATCCGGATAAGCTTTTTCATCAAGCACTTCCGTTTCTCTTGGATTAACAGGAACGATTTTATATCCAAGACGCTGCATCTTTCTTGCAAGTCTATGACTTGGTCTTGCCGGATTGGAACTTAACCCCACGATCGCGAGTGTCTTAGGGCGCTGGATCTCCTGGCCGTTTTCAACAGCTCTATATAGTGAAGACTGCAATGCCCAGCGGATAACACCTTCGTCATTTATCGTGATCTCTTTATTTTCCGATTCGATTCCCGTCGCCGCCTGAATTGCACGATCAAGATCGTTGGTTAAATCTTTAACCGATTCAAGACCGATGGATAAGCGGATAAGTTCTTCTGTAACACCCGTTGCTTTTAATTCCTCACCACTTAACTGTTGATGAGTGGTTGATGCAGGATGGATGATTAATGACTTTGCATCACCTACGTTCGCAACATGTGACCATAGTGATATGTTGTTGATCACTTTACGCCCAGCATCACGACCGCCTTTTATTCCGAAGTTCACGATCGAACCAAAACCTTTGCTTAAATACTTTTTAGCCAGCTCATGACTTGGGTGTGCCTCTAGTCCAGGGTATGATACCCAATCAACCGCTGGATGCTTTTCAAGATATTCCGCAATCTCCTGTGCATTTTTCGCATGTTTTTCAACACGGAGGTGAAGCGTCTCTAATCCTTGTAAAAGAAGAAAAGCATTGTGTGGGCTTAGACAAGCACCGAAATCTCTTAAAAGCTGAACCCGCAATTTCGTAGCGAATGCCAGTGTTCCAAAATCAACTGCATATCTCAAACCGTTATAACTGCGATCTGGCTCAGTGAATCCTGGGAATTTTTCAGAGTTCCAATTAAAGCGTCCGCCATCAACGACCACTCCTCCAATCGCGGTACCGTGTCCGCCAATCCATTTTGTTGCTGAATGAATAACAATATCTGCTCCCCAGCTTAAAGGTTTTGTGACATATGGCGTTGCGAATGTATTGTCGATCAAAAGGGGCACTCCGTTTTCATGTGCAATATCTGCAACAGCCTCAATATCAAGTACATTCAGACTAGGATTCCCAATTGTTTCAGCAAAGAACGCTTTCGTGTTCGGAGTAACTGCTTTTCTAAAATTTTCGGGATCTTCAGCATCAACAAATTTCACTTTGATTCCGTATTTCGGAAGAGTGATAGAAAATAGATTGTATGTGCCGCCATAAAGGTTTGTCGCAGCTACGATCTCATCACCCGCTTCTGCGATGTTTAAAACTGCAAGTGCGATCGCTGACATTCCTGAAGATGTGGCAACTGCTGCCACTCCGTCTTCTAGAAGTGCTACTCTTTTTTCAAACACATCCACTGTCGGATTACCGATTCGGCTGTAAATGTTACCTGGCTCTTCAAGTGCAAATAAGCTTTGAGCATGATCCGTATCCGAAAAAACATAAGACGTTGTTTGATACACTGGCACAGCCCGTGATCCAGTTGTTGGGTCAGGCGCTTGCCCACCGTGTAAAAGCAATGTATCAATATCGTATCCGTCAAAAGACTTTGTCATATAAATCTCTCCTTTTTTTGTTTTTGTTAATAAAGTGTATAGGAAAACTAGGGATAAAAGTTGTAACTTTTCCCTTGAACGATATCCAGCTTTTAAAAATGAAAAATAAAATGGTGTAATGAAGTTATTGTGAAGTTTTAGAAGAGGAAAAAAGAAAAACCCCCTTCCTAAGAAGAGGGTTTTGGGCCTCCTCTTATCTGCCAGATCGAAATGATCTGTAGGAATTGGCACCTTTCCAAACCAATGGGGTTTGTTGGTTGCCGGGCTTCATCGGGCCTAGTCCCTCCGCCTCTCTGGATAAGAGATATTCAAATTATGTTTAACACATTAACGTGCTGATGTTTGTTTTGTTCTTGAATAGGATTATAGAGCATGCGGTTTTTAAATGTCAACCGTTTTTTGAAAAATCATAAAAGTCATACGAAATACTTAGAGTTCAACTGTCAGTTTTAGATAAAGATTATGCCTATGCTATGCCGGTTATGCCAGCTTTGTTCCACTTTTTTCATCGTCCCATTGAAACTCATCAATCCTTTTAACCAGAACTGGGATTCTGTTGGCGATTGCATCCTTCTCACCATAACGAATTTTTTGTTCAATTGTTAATTCAGATGATTGCCATAAGCTAAATTGAGAAGCAGTTAAGCTTGTCAGTTTGATAAACTCTTCTTGCTTTACACGTCTTCTCACTTCTGGATCCCCATTGCAATAACCCTCAATAAAACCATCAGCAATCGTTTTAAGTCTGTCCTCAAATCGGTCAAACTGATGCTTGGCATAACGTGGTGAATTATAGAAAGTCGGGAATAGTGACCGATAATTGTTTATAAAATTAGCGGCTAACGAATCACCGCTATAAAGGATTGGAACTGGATCGATAAGACTTACCCTTCCATCTGTATGAAGCAAAATATTTTCAGGGGAAGTATCCTGGTTCGTAAACACAATTCGAGACTCTTCTAGATTTCTATTCTTTACACATTCCTCAAGCTGTAGAATAGCAGTAGGGTGAACAGGCATATCATACTTTTCGATAAATCCTTTAAAATCATTGATGTACTCTTCATTCTCTTCTTTTATAAACGCTGAAACACTGGATTGAAATTGCCCCTCAACGTTTACACCGTTCCACTTTAAGTATCCGAAACCTTTTAAGCCGTGCTTAGTAATATTCATGTATCGGAAAAATTCCCCCAGCTCTGCACCAGCCTGGAAAGCTTCCATGAAGGTAAAGTTCTCAAGCTTAATCGCCTTACCCGCATAGGATTCAACTGTAAACGTTTTATCCTTTTCAATATGATAGCGGAAAAACTCCGGACAGATACCAGGTTTAACGCTGTTTGCCAGTTCATAATAGACTTTCGTTCCTGCATATTCTCCATAATAGGCGGACTCATCAAAATCTATCTTTCTTCCGTATGCTTCTCCTTTTGGAAAACGAACCACGACAGCTTCCCCGGTACGCAGCTGAACAAGGTAAGCTAAATGCCATGCGCCTTCACCTAAGTATTGAACCTGAGTGGTATCTTTTAGAGATTCAAGACCGCTTTTTTGCAGCGCAAAGTCTATTAGATCGAATGTTTCTTTCATAGATGTTCCTCTTTCTTTGTTCATAATACTTTTACCCTACATATATTCTGTATCTGTCGAAAAAAATCCTTTTTCCACTATTTTCTGCCTATTGAATCTCGGATGGCGCTCGTTCAATGAGCATAAATCCTCGCGAATGAGCTCATATATCCTATAACCAACAAAAAAACCAGCTTCTTCAGGTTAATAACACAATCTGAAAAGCCGGTCTCTATATTAATCTATATACGTTACAATCTCTTCAACTGCTTTTCTGGCCAATTTTTTTGGCTGATCTTGCGGATGACCAAGTGAGATTACCATATTGATCTGCTTTTGAGCTGGAATATCTAAATACTCACGGATGGCATCCTGCGCAAGCAATACAGGTCCTGTCATCGGGCATGATCCTAATCCACGAGCGTGAGCTGCGAGCATTAGGTTTTGAATGGCGAGACAGCTGCTCTTGATGCCTTCTTCTTCCCAAACGGACTCCTCTGCAAGCTCGATCGGATCAAAGATCTTTTCTCGGAACTTTGATTCATATGGAGTAGCTAAACAAATGATTAATACAGGAGCACCGGAAAAGGCAGTAGCATATGGACCAAATGACCGTGTCAGCAGCTTTGCTTCCTTCGTCTTTCCGTTTTCTTCTGCCTTGCCTGCAAGCTTATAAATGGCATCCCACGTCATTTCTTCAATCTTTTTCACTTTATCTTTATTGCGGATCACAATAAATTCCCATGTTTGCGAGTTTGTATCACTAGGTGCATACCGGGCACAATCCATGATTTCATATAGATCTTCCTCTGCAACACCTTCATCCGTAAATTTGCGGACGCTTCTTCTGCCGTGAACAATTTCTTTAAAATCTTCGTATTTCATGTTTGTCTCCTCTGGAACAAATAATAGTTAACTATTCGTATTATACAAAAGATTGCTTTCACCTACAAAAAACGTAAAAAAAACAGTGCTATTTTGCACTGTTGTCGGTGGCTGATGGTTTATTGCTTTTTATCCTTAATCCAATGGCTATAAGGGATGCACCTAATAAAACACTTACGATATAAAGAGAATCAACATTTAAGCTTTCCCTTTGAACGGCTAACTTTTCAACCTGCTGCCCGATTAAAAATGTGCTGATAAGGACGATAATTCCCGCTGTGATTAACCCTGCTTTAATCCATGGCTTCATTTTGAAAACCACCTTTTCCCTTTTACATTTAACTTATTCTAGGGAAAAAACGGAATACCTTTAACCTATAAAAACAAATCCATAGAACTAATTTGCTTTTGCTAAAGTGAGCTGTTTCTCAACAAACGAACGCACTTCCTCTTCAACCTTTTTCTTAATAATAAATTCGACATAACGGTCGCCTGTGTGAAATCGGACCAATCCCCAGCTTGGGTAGCCAGGATTTTCCGCTTGGAGTCCGGTGATCCATTCAACAGAATCCACCTGATTCCACTTATAAAGTTTTTTTGCTGACACAATCCCCTTCTTCCCGATAGCACCGCGCCAGATTTGAGTAAAATATAATAATATTAATATTAAAATGAGACAAATCATCATAATATTTACGATCAACGATAATTTTAAAAAGCTAAATCCTTGAGTGATAATCACAAAAATAACAATTTCATTTGTCCAAAAGTTTTTTTGTGTATATTCACCGCTGTAGGATAATCCAAATACCGGTACGGCTTTCTTTTTATCATTTATGTTTTTACAAAAATTATAAACGGCCATTCCAATTCCAGCTAGAATGATGATGGCAAACACAATATTCAATGCTGCTCCCATATAAAGATCCCCCGTTTCTCTATTTATATATACGAATAATTCCTGGTAAAAGTTTCAAAAAAACAAATAAAAAAGACGCTGAAAAATCAGCGCCTGTATATCATTTTGTATGTTTTAATGCTAAATAAATTCAAGAAAATTCCTGCTGCAAGACCGGCCACCATGTCAAAAATATAATGAATTCCCAGCTTGACCCTGCTAACACCTACCATTAAAAGAAATAGGAATGATCCCAACAAGGTCCAGAAATTTTTCCATAGCCCCGATAAAAAGAGAACTAATCCATAAAAACCCGCTGCATTCATCGTATGAGCACTAGGGTATCCATACTTGCTGGCTTGTATACGTCTTTCCCATCCAGGCGGCTTCCTTTTAAACAACTGTTTAAAAATAGCATTTAAAATTCTTATACCAATAACATTAAATAGAATGAGTTTACTCTTATCACGGCTCCCCGTTTTGTTGTAACTCAAGAACAGCATAAGCCCAAGTGGCACCGTAAAAAAACCTGAACTAAGGCGTGAAAGTAGCACCATCAAAGGATTTGAAAGATTTTCTTTATCATAAATAGCCCGACTCCACCTTTTATCGATTGAAAGGTAAGGTTCTTGATTCCTTATTAAAGTCAAAAAGGCAAAAAGCCCCCCGGTTAACACCAGGCCCCATAAAGGATAAAATGTATATCTTGTTTTTTTAGGTCGCCGTAGCATATCAAATATCACCCTGTTTACATCAATATTTCTGCTTATTTTCTCCGAGAGACATGATTCTATTCGAAAAAAAGAGCCCCTTGCTAGGCGCTCTAGTTTCACTGATTTTTATTTTTGTTCTACCATCACGATAATTTTTCCATCCTCTAGATCCTGCATATAACGTTCTGCGTCATCTTCAGAAACGTCCATCTTCATAAGAATCTCTTTCATATCGTTTTCACCGTCATCAAACATTGCGGCAAAAGGACCAGCTGCAAGCAGAGGGCCGACTCCTGGAACTCCTAGTCCAGGCACAGCTATTCCGCCTCCGATACCCGTTAAAAAGCCTGCAATTGTACCATAAGTGGCACGATCCATATCATCATCAAGGACTTTTTCTTCATTTACATGGGTTTCATCTGCTACACTGTCCACCATCTCATCATCTTTTGCAACAATCGAGATTTCAGAAGGCTTGTATCCTTTTTCAACAAGTGCTTTAATCGCTCCTACAGCTTCTTCTTCCCTCGCGTAGGTACCGATAATATCTTTTTTCATTTTTTTCCCTCCAAACGGGTTCTTTTACAAGTAGGTTCCCCTGTTAAAAAGGTTTTAAACAGTGAGGTTGATTAACCTTTTGTACCAGAAGTGATATTCGACCCCTCAATAAAATATCTTTGAAAGAAAAAGAAGATCAATACTACAGGCAACAAAACCAAGACAGATGCTGCCATTAAATAATGCCATTGGGTTTGGACAGTACCTTTAAAGGTTTGAAGACCAATCTGAAGTGTATACAGTTTTTCGTCATTGATATAGAGGAGTGGTCCTAAAAAGTCGTTCCAGGCACCGTTGAATGAAAGAATGGCAATCGTTATAACCGCTGGCTTCATTAATGGCATCGCGATTTTCCACCAGATCTGAAAGTGATTGGCTCCATCGATCTTTGCAGCTTCAATCATTTCGTTTGGTAAAGTCATAAAGAACTGTCTTAATAAAAAGATATAGAATGCGTTACCTAAGAAAGCTGGAACAATCAAAGGCAAGTACGTATTTACCCAGCCTAAGTTAGAAAAAAGCATGTATTGCGGAATAAGAAGAACGAATCCAGGAATCAGCATAGTTGAAAGCACGATAATAAATAGTACATTCTTCCCTCTAAAGCGAATCTTAGCAAATCCATATGCAACAAACGAATTTACGAGTACGTTCCCAATCACTACAAAAAATGTGATAAAAGTTGTATTTAATGCCCACCGTGTAAAAGGCGCTGTATTCCAAGCTTCAATATAATTCTTCCACTGAAATTTTTCAGGTAAAAAGGTAGGCGGAAATTGTGCGATCTCACCTGGTGTTTTTAAAGAAGTTGAGAGCATCCATAGAATAGGTGACAATATTACAAGGCTTCCTGTTAAAAGGATGATTGAAACTAAAATCTTCTTACATTTCAACCGAAAAGAACGTTTTTGAAACAATGGCGTTTCTGCAACATTCCTCATTTTTGATCACCGCCTTCATAGTAGACCCATTTCTTCCCGATCTTCAGATTAATTACAGTAAGCAACATTACGATAACAAAAAGCATCCATGCCATCGATGAAGCATAGCCCATGTTAAACATTTCAAACGCATTGTTCCACATATGAAGGTTATAGAATAGAAGGGAATTAACCGGGCCGCCGTCACCGTTCTCTGTCATTACGTAGGCTTCCTGAAAGATTTGAAATCCACCGATTAAGCTCGTCACGATATCAAAAAAAATAACAGGTGTAATCATGGGAAGTGTAATTTTAAAGAACTTTTGAAACGTTCCTGCACCGTCGATCTCAGCCGCTTCATACATCGTTTTTGGTACACCTTGAAGGCTTGCCAAGTACAGAAGCATGCCTCCTCCGACACTCCAAAGCTTCATTAAGATCAGCGCCGGCTTTGTCCATTCGGGGCTGTACAGCCAAGCTGGCCCTTCTATCCCAAACCATGAAAGTGCTATATTGACCAGCCCTGTTGACGGGCTGAGTAATTGCATCCATAACAGATAGACACCTACACCGGAAAGAACCGCTGGCAGATAAAAAAGGGTACGATACCATTTTATTCCCGGAACGCGTTGATTTAAAAATACTGCCAAGAGTATGGCACCCGCAGTTGTAATTGGAACGGAGAATACTACATAATAAAGCGTGTTCCATAATGAAGTCCAGAACAGCTCGTCAAAAGTAAACATTCTCTTATAATTTTCAAAGCCAACAAATTTCATCTGCGAGGTGATGTTATAGTTTGTAAAACTTGCGTATAAAGAGAACAATAACGGACCGAGCATCAAGAAAAGAAAACCAATGATCCACGGGGCGATGAATAAATATCCCGCTAGTTCTTCTCTGTGCCGCAATGATTTTATAAAATGCCGTTTTTCCATTTTTTGCTTCTTTACCGCTTTACTCGATTTTTTATTTTCGCTCTTTACATAAACCGAATCCATTTTCTTGCCCCCTTCATAAATAAACAAGGGAGGCTGCTCCCTTGTCCTTATTGCCCAACACTGCTTTCAACTGATTCTTCAGCATCTTTTAATGCATCAGAAGCTTTCCTTTCGCCCAAAAGGACAGAATCAATCATAGGATTAATTTTTGATTGATAATCAGGGGAGTCCACTGGAACAGGATGCAGTTTTGTTACGTCAAGATTTTCAACAGTAGCTTTATAGATCTCTTGATCTGTTCCTTTTAACATATTCATTGCTTTTTCCGAAGCTTCTTTGTTTGCGACATTGTCAAAGTTTTTCGTTGCCCAATACGTTTGTGCTTCTTTATCAGTTAAATACTTGATAAATTCCCATGCTTCCTCAGGGTTATCAGACCCTTTAGGAATTTCTGCGACAAATCCTCCACCTTGACTCCAGTTCTTATCACTTTCAGAAATCGCTGGAACAGGTGCAACACCAAACTCCATGTCCTTTCCGTAGTCTCTTATTTGGGTATAGAAGGTTCCTACATCAACCATCATCGCTACTTTTCCTGCGATAAACGGATTAGATTGTTCACTGCCAAAATCTGCTTTATAAGCATTTATGTTATCGATGCCAATCCTGTCGTTCCAACCCTTGATCCAGTTCAGCGCCTGAACTTTCTCTTTTGTAGCAACCTTTACTTTTCCTTTTTCATCAATATAGCCCTGACCATTATCTGCATTCATCATCCAGCTTTCTGGACCAAACGATCCCCAAAGTGGATAAAAACCAATGCGTTCGTATTGATCACCCTTTTTTTTGTCGAGTTTCTGGGCATATGTTTCAAGTTCTTTCCATGTTTTTGGCGGTTTGTTTGGATCTAGACCAGCCTCTTTAAAAGCAGTCTTGTTATAGAACAACAAACGAGTATCCGTGTTGAAAGGCACAGCATATGGATCCCCTTCATGTATTACCGTCTTCCAAAGTTCAGGGTAAAATTTATCTTTAAAACCATCGTCATTTATGTATTGTGACAGATTTTCCGCTTGGCCATTTTTAGCTCTGTGGGCAACAGAATTGATATCATTGATGACAACATCAGCTGGTTTGCCAGCTGCAATGGCTGCAAGATTTTTAGTCCAAATGTCCCCCCATGGCAAAAAAGTATGTTTAACAAACACTTTATCCTGAGACGCATTGTAATCGTTTACGATTTTCTCAATGATTGGTCTTCTCGTTTCTGACCCCCAGAAGGTCCAAAAATCAAGAATTATTTTTCCGTCTTTTGTTTTCTTTGGTTCTATACTTTCTTCTCTCGTTTCTGAACATCCAGATAATAAGCCAGTAACCATGATTAGTGTTAAAGCCCATACAAAAATTTTTTTCATCGTGTCTTCCCCCATGTGAACATTTTATAAGAATAGTAGTTCGTTTCCCTTACTTTAACGCGTTAAAACTAGGTACAGGGTAGTAAGTTAAAATGAATTTAAAATAAGGATTCTTTACTAGTCTACAAAACAAAAGAGCAGCCTGTTCAAGGATGATACACCTTCTCCAGTCTACTCTTTTTTATATTCAATAGTTATTTCCGGATACTATTATGTACTTAATACTTTAGTACCTTCCATTTCCACATTTTTCACATGTAAATTTAATCCTGCTCGAACCATCCTTTTTTCTTAAACCATAGCGACATGATGACCCCTAATAGGACCATAACTCCAACCACATAGAAGTAACCATTCTCCGTTTGCAGTTCTGGCATGTTGACAAAGTTCATTCCATAGACACCTGCAATAAACGTTAACGGCATAAAGATGGTTGTTATTACGGTCAGCGTTTTCATGATGTTGTTCATACGATACGAGTTTAACGAGATATAATTATCACGAATGTCTGATGTCATCTCACGTGCTGACGTCATCATATCCGTTAATCTTAGTAGATGATCGTATATATCATGGAAGTAGGATCTTTCCTCCGCATCTAAACCAACCCGCTTGGATTCCAGCATGCGATAAAGAAGTTCACGCATGGGAACTACTGTTTTTCGCAATGAAAGCAGGTCTCCACGGATATCAAAAATTTGATTGATCAGTTTTGGCGCCTCGTCATCTTCATTGCTTTCAATGGAAATCACACGCTCGTCCAACTGATGCATGATCGGAAAATACATATCAACAAGCTTGTCTATCAATTTATGGATCAGTTCATTCCTTCCGAGCTCTCGCGGCACCGTATTTAACCCCTTCATATAGCTCCAGACAAAATCAATCTCGGGAACTTCCGTCTTATGAAAGGTAACCACCATATTTGTTGCAGTAAAAATATCTACCTCAGTGGCTTCTAAAGTTTGTTCGTGCAGTGCATGCACAACGTAAAACAAATGATCTTCATAAAACTCAACTTTCGGCCGCTGCAAGGAGTTAATGCAGTCTTCAACAGCAAGTGGATGAAAATGAAAAAAAGTACGAAGCAAACTGGTTTCTTTCTCTGAAGGGCTGTCGAAATCGACCCATACCCAGTCTGCCTGTAGTTCCACTAAACGCTCTAACGGCGGATTTATAATTACTTTTTGATCTACAACCGCAATCGTGCGTATCATAAGCCGTTCCTTCTCTCTCTGCTTTTTATTATCATTACCCAAATTTGGTCAGTATTTCAACAAATAATATATGCATTTACCTAGAGTAAGTTAGGCAGTTGAGATTTTCAAGCTAAAAAACCGTTATTCATTTTCCTTTTTTGCTAAAATGATGGTGATATGAATTTTGGGGCCTTGATGAAAAGACTTTTGCTAAAATCTAATTTAGGTCGTAAGGAAATGAAACCTGAACCTTTATTAGAATTAACTGGTCTAACGTATTTAAAAGAAAAGTAAAAAACCTTTGCCTGATTTTTTGGCCAAGGTTTTTTTATGCTTCCATCTGTTTTGATTCCAGTAATGGTTCATACATCATAATGGCATGATTCTCGGTCACATACTCATCATCAATCTGCTGTTTTTTACGGTTGAACACTTTCCTGTAAATCAGGTTATGGCGCAAATACCCGCCCCAATAAGCTGGAGTAATCCAATGTTCTTTTTCATACACCTGATAACTTTGTAGAGGTACTTGCTCTGTTCTCCATTCGCCAACAAGGTGAGTATCTGTTAAATAAAGATACAGCTGATACGTTTGTTCCGTGTTGTTCGTGATTTGAAGATCCAAATAGTTATAGGCACAAGTTGCTCCGCTTCCAAAAGGTTGTGTTCGTTTTGAATCAGGAAACACATCATAACTGTGTCTGTGTCGTTCCGTTATGGTCAACGGGTATGCAGCGTCATCCAGTAGATTAAATTAGACAGTTGGCACAGTCCGCCTCCTGTGCCTTTCTTAAATTTGCCGTAGAAAAGCACCATCCCCTCCACATAACCTTTTCTTTTCGTTGTTGTTCCAATGCATTTCCAATATGAAAAGGTCTCTCCCGGTTTAACGATTATGTTATTTAAACGTTTTATGGCGATTTTCAGGTTTTTTACTTTATTATGCTGGTACCACATATCGACATCTTTGAGTTTTCTAAGAAGGATGGTTTGGTGCGAGGAACTGACGAAAGGCAGTTCCTCGTCATTTATGGTTTTTGCATACTTTTTTTGATCAGTAAACCATTCTATATATCTCTTTACCGTGTAATATCTTTTGCCTAGTGAAATCCGAAATGCCGATCTTTGCTTCGGACGAAGGTCAAAATGGTTCATTCTGCCACCCCTTTTGCTCCATATCAGCTTGGGAAATAAATGGTAGGGGGACAGACCCCATTTCCCACAATCTTCTATTTCTTCATTTACCATTTATTTTCCTGCCATTTTTGAGTTATAGTGTTAATATTGTTATCGAAAAAATTATGTTTTTGAAGTTTATATTTTCATCCTTTAAAGAAATTTTTAAGTTTGGAGGAATTCGGATGCTCGATAAAACATTTTTACAGATGAATACAGTATTCATCAGCATCCTCATTGAAGCACTTCCCTTTGTTTTAATAGGGGTGCTTATTGCCGGAGTTATTCAAATGTTTGTTACCGAAGAAATGGTGGCACGCATCATGCCAAAAAATAAAGTATTAGCTGTCTTATTTGCTGCTTTTTTAGGTGCAATATTCCCTGCTTGTGAGTGTGGAATTGTTCCTATTACAAGAAGACTGATTGCAAAAGGTGTACCTGTTTTTGCAGCCATTCCTTTTATGCTGACAGGTCCGATTATTAACCCAGTTGTCTTGTTTTCTACTTATGTCGCATTCGGTAATCAATGGGACGTTATGATTTACAGAGGCGGACTGGCTACAATCGTTGCTGTCCTTGTCGGGTTCTTTCTTGCGATTCAGTTTAAGAATGCGAAAGTACTCAGGAATGAGATTCATATTTTGTCAAAGAATTCAGGAGCTAACGAAACGGCAGCAGCCATTGAAGCACCATCTGTATCTTTTTTTAACAAATTAAAAGGAACGTTTGTACATGCCGTTGAAGAATTCTTCTCGGTTGGAAAATACCTTGTCATCGGTGCTTTAATTGCAGCAGGGATGCAGACTTATGTAAAGACATCAACTCTTTTAGCGATTGGACAAGGAGAGGTTTCTTCATCGTTGGTGATGATGGGATTAGCCTTTGTATTATCACTTTGCTCAGAAGCTGATGCATTTATTGCATCTTCTTTCCAAAGCACGTTTACAATCGGGTCAATTGTGGCGTTTTTAGTATATGGGCCGATGCTTGATATTAAAAACGTACTGATGATGCTTGCAGCTTTTAAAAAGAAGCTTGTGTTCAGTCTGATCGGTTACATCACAGGACTCGTTTTGATCGGATCACTGTTTTTATAAAAGGGAGGTGCCTAACTCATGATTCGAATTCTGATTTTAATCGGATTTACCTTTTTGTTTATGCATTTGCATGCGACAGGTGATATTAGTAAATACATTAACATGAAGTATTCCTATATCTCATTTTCAGCGATTTTTATTTTGGGTTTCTTAACCCTTGTTCAGTTTTATATTTACGGAAAAAGTGAAGACGGTGATCATCATCATGATGAAACCTGTGCAGCTCCAGATTGCGGTCACGATCATCACAAAAAGCCGTCTCGTTTAAAGAGCATGACGGTAAACAGTATTCTGATATTCCCGATTATCTCAGGATTGTTTTTTCCGATTGCCTCACTTGACTCTGAAACCGTTAAAACGAAAGGCTTTCACTTTAAAGGGCTTGAGAACGAGGGTGATTTTGGAGAGCATCAGTTCTTAAAACCTGACACAAGTGTTTACTATGGAAAAGAAAGCTATAACACGATTATGGATAAAGAATTAAAGCCCTTCACAAAGGGTGATATTGTCTTAAACGACAAGAATTATTTAAAAGGGATGGAAAGCATTTACTACAAGCCAGGAATCTTTCTTGGCAAGGATATTCAGTTTAAAGGCTTTACCTACAATGCTGAGGATCAATCGACAACGAAAAGTAATGAACTCTTCCTGCTTCGTTTTGGGGTTATTCACTGTATAGCTGATTCCGGCGTATTTGGGATGATGGTCGAATTCCCTAAAGGAACAACCTTTCCTAATGATAAATGGATCGAAGTGGATGGGACCATTGAAACCATGTACTATCAGCCATTTAAAGCGGATATTCCTTATGTAAAAGTAAAAAGCTGGAAAGAAATCGAAAAACCTGAAGAAGAATATGTATATAGAGGATATTAAAAACCGGACTGTAGAGCGTCCGGTTTTTCTTTATATATTCTGCGATTTCACCAGATTCACAACAATCTGTCCGAGTTGCCGTCCTAATGAAAGCCCTTCATCGTTATCAACCTTGAAGTGAACTCCTGCATAAAGACGGGACATAGCGCATTCTTCCATCAATTGATTGATCCGATACGATTCCTGTGGAAAATAGTAGCTCAAAATCGACTCTGAACACCCAGCCATTGTAGCATGAGCGGAAGGATAGCCAGGAAAACGCGGGGTAAATAAGACAGGGATTATGCTCCTGTCAAACTGGCATGGACGCGCGACATCCCAAAGATATTTAAAATACCACGTTATAACGAAAGCATCATTCATAGCTGCACTGTAAAAGCCTAAAAAACGGGCAGCTTTAGTAGATGCTAAATCATAGGTCTCCATCATGTTGTAGATGATTGGAATAACCACTTTGCTTACCTCTCCAGTTCCCCACTCGTGGGCAATACGGACCTGCTGCGGCGTTAAGTTCTGAAGGGTGTGTTTTACAATTAAAAGTTCCTGTTCCCAATTAATCGTATTAGGATTTTTAATCCTCCATGTTATCTTTTGACCAAAAGGGTCCAAAAATTCTTGCCCTCTTCTGGTGATAAAAAACATCGGCCAAGAACCAGCTTCAGGGGTTACAGCATTCATTGGGGGATATTGCTCTCCTGGGTAAGGAATTTGAGACCATCTTAAATAATCCCTATCCATTCTAGATCTCCCCCTTAGAAATACTTAATCACCCCATCATATGTTGAGAGACAAAATCTTTAGAACAGGGGAAAATTGTAGGGGGTCTGACCCGGGTCAGACCCCCTACAATTTAGACACAATTCACTCTATTCAACCGCATCATTATTTGGTATCATTTTCCTTAAATCTAATTTAAGGCGCTGATCCAGATGAACTTACTTAAACAATCGTTTAACTCCGTTGCCTCTTCCTATGAAAAGTACCGTCCTGTTTACCCCGCTCAGCTGTTTACTGACATTATTCAATATACTGATCTGAAGGTGGATGACTCCCTTCTTGAAATCGGATGCGGAACAGGGAAAGGAACGGAAGGTTTTATAAACAAAGGCTATATGAATATCACATGCATTGAATACGGAGAAAACTTAGCTAAGCTTACGCAGAACAAGTTTATAAAGTTCCCAAATGTGAAGGTGGTGCATTCTGCTTTTGAGGATTGGTCCTGTAAAGCGCAATATTCCCTGGCCTTCTCAGGTACAGCTTTTCATTTCATCCCAGCTGAAATTGGATATCCTAAATCAGCTTCACTTCTGAAAAAAGACGGAACGATCGCCTTTTTCTGGTTTACACACATAGCTTCAAATGAACCTGTTTATCAAGCAATTCGTGAGGTGTACAAAATGTATGCCCCTCACTTGGATGACAGTGACCTCCCTTCGTTACTGGATTTTATTGAAGATCGAAGCAATCTTACATTGCAATCCGGAGAATTTCATAAACTTAAGGTTCATACGTACAAATGGGATCAGGAATACACACCAACCGACTATATCGGTCTATTAAACACGCATTCTGGGCATCAAGTGCTTCTACAAGAGAAAAAAAGGGTATTATTTAGAGGAATTGAAAATGCCATCCTGAGATATGGAGAAACAATCACAAAACAGCACGCTGTCGCTTTGTTTTTAGCAAAGAAAAAGTAACTAAGTCCTCCTTAAAAGTACAAAATCAACTCAAAAATGATTAAACACATAAAAATCTTTAATCATCACATAAAAAACATCAGTCAACACATAAAAAATAGAACTTATCATATAAAAATCACTCTTCATCACATCATTTACCATTTCCATCCATAAAGTTGTTCTCCTGAAAAAGACACTCCTCAAAATACGAAAAAAACCAGCATCAGACACAAAGTCCGCGCTGGTTTTTCTTTATCCATTCTGCAGTTCTGCTTTTTCGAGGAATTGGCTGTATTCCTCAAGTCCCTCTCTTATTGCGATGTCGTGGTCAAACATCGGTACATACACTTTTTCTATATCCTTAAACACTTGTTTAATTTCTTCTAAATAAGGCCGCTCTGCTTCTTTACGATTTCGCATAAAGGAACCTTCAACATGTTCTGGTATGACTTTATTCACAATAATTTTGCTGGTTCAGCCGTCTTTTTATTAAATGTTGATAGAGATTCTAATATAATTCAAAGCGAAAGCGTTCGCATTAGTCAATATATTCTGAATATTTCCTTCTATAAATTGCCTAAGTTAATTCTGCAACCTTTTTCCTGCTATTTGCTTTTCGGGTACTTATCTAGGGAACGAGTACTATTGTTTCGACATTTTGGAGGATTTTTATCGATTAGGCGAGAATTATGGAGAAAACGAAGAAAGGGGGAAAAGGAAAATGAGTGACGTGATTATTCGGAATCTGGTAAAACGTCATTTCACCAAGAAAAACATCCAAGACCCGCATTTACAGCAGCTGCTCGTTCACTTTCTTCTTTCGGTCAGGAAAGAAAAAATGAGATAGCAGATAATAGATTGCAAATAAGCTATAATTCAACATATATTTTTGTTAAAAGAGGATCTGAATCTTTCAGGTACTCTTTTTTGTTTAAAAAAATGAAAACCTTTTAAATGTTTCTGCGTCAAGGTCAGCTTGGCTTGGCTGATCTATCCCATCATCTTGCTGTTCTCTTTTATTTGTCCCATAGATCTCGTTAAAATCTTTAATGAATGTATAACAGTATCCCGTTCAAATTCATTCATACTCGAAAACATTTGCATTAGGTTTTCCTGAATCATTGTGTCAATTTCATCAGCTATTTGTTTTCCTTTTTCCGTAAGTGACAGAAAATGAATTCGCTTATCTGCCGGATTGTTGCTTTTTTTAACAAGACCCATCTTAAGCAAGGTTTGGATCTGTCTGCTGAATGTTGTAATATCAATCCCCAGCAAAGCTGCTATCTGCTGCATGGAAGGTGCGGTGTGCTTATCTATCTCATAAAGGATATGACTATGTACCAGTGAAATGTCCAGCCCATCTATATGGCAGCATTTTTTCTGTAACAGATTATATCTCCTGTTCAACACTTGAAGTAAGCTTCTAATATCCTCCATTAAAGACACCACCTTTTTCTTTTACTATAAGTGAATATTTAGAAAAAAGAAATGATATAAGCCTTTTCATCGCTTTGATCAGTCACCGTAAAGTTTTATCAGAAAAATAACAAAGTGTGTCCCTCGGTGATTCCCTTTAGAATCAAGGTTTAATAAAATTCTAAGCTATCTTGTTAAATACATTGGTGCAGGTATTTTTTACTGTATGTCATAAAAATTTCACCAAAAATCCTTTTTCACACTCCAATCCTTCCTTCCTTTTAGTACAAAAGTTGTAGAAAAAGGTATAAAAAGGTTTTATTTTTTTTCTAGGGGGAAACAAATAGTATATAGAAAAAGGAGTATGACATGGGGGTATCATCAAAATGAATAGAGTGGAGCAGAAACGCAGCAAGCTTAGCATTTGGCTCGAACGACATAATAGAGATACTGATTGGTTAACACGCACTTCAGGTTTAGAAAGAAAAACAGTAGAAGAATTAGCATCGAATCCGAATAAAAGTCCAAGAATGATAACCATTCGTAAAATCTTATATGCTGTCAAAAGAGTAGATCCTAGTATAAAAGTTAGTGATTTATGGGATATGAATTAAAACGTGCACTCAAGAAACAACGAGTGCACTTTTTTTATATTCTATTTTAATTGTTTATATATACTAAAAACCAATCAAAGATTTCACTGTCTCGATCATTTTGATAATTATTCAGTGCACGAACCCCATCCTTGTAAAGAATGAACTTATGCTCTGAATGGTTTTCCTTTCTTTTTAACTATTGAATAGGTTTTTTCAAACATTCATCCACTTTTAATTTCATAGAAGTCATTACGGTTTTTTTGTACCGTAAAGCTAAAATGAGCACTTTTGTTTTCTCCAAACGAGACAAGTTTTTAAAGCGTGGTTCTTCTTTTAAAAAAACACGGATAATCGAAACACTCTTGGGACTTATTTTATCGAATAAATCCTTCCTTTCTTTTTCATGGATTTTCAGATTGAAAACTCGGTGAATCCAATATTTGAACTCGGTGGACAGTTTGTTCTCATCTATAATACATGGAGCAAATTTATTTTTAGTATGTTTTTGGAGATAATCATAGCGGTCGTTTCCGCTTATTATCGTGAAATTTCCATCTTTGTCTTTTTTCACCACTAAAATATGCATACAATCCCACATTACATTTCTAAGTTTTTTAACATGCTCTGTTATTTTAACGGTAAGATTAGGCTTAATTTTACTCATCGGAATATATTGTACATTTATCTTCATCTTCCCCCTCCTCCTATCGTGAGTAGGCATATAACCACTATATGAACATATGTATGCGATTGGAACAATAAAAAAAAGAGCCATCCAGATCAACCCGTTATTGGATTGCAGATGACTCTTACACGTTATGCTGTTTTATTTTTTCGGATAAAGTTTCGAATATCTCTGTTACCGATGAATTTATTAGCCTGTTCATCCCAAAGCTTAAACTTTAACGATTTTAAGCTTGTTAACAGTGTAAGGGTAGGAACATCCTGAAGCCTTGGGTCACTTTTATGCGCTTTTTCAAGATGGTAGTTAGGTACACGGGAATTCAGGTGATGGACATGGTGAAACCCAATGTTCCCTGTAAACCATTGCAGTAATTTTGGAAGTTTATAAAATGAACTTCCTTTTAAAGCAGCTTCTACATAGTTCCACTTTTCATTGTGCTCAAAGTAGCCATCTTCAAATTGATGCTGCACATAGAACAGCCACACGCCTGAGAATGTCGCTATATAAAAGATCGGAAGTTCAACTAACAGGAATGCTTTCCAGCCGATTGCAAAGCCAACTGATGAAACAATTGCCACTAAAACAATATTTGTAAGCCAAACATGGATTCTTTCTTTTTTAGAAGCATTTTTTGCATTAAAACGATAATCAATTAAGAAAATATATAATGGTCCGATCAAGAAAAGGATGATTGGGTTTCGGTATGTGCGATATTGCAATCTCTTAAACCAAGATGCCTCAGCATATTCTTGCAAAGTCATCGTCCAAACATCACCTACACCGCGCTTTTCCAGGTTTCCGTTAGTTGCATGATGGGTAGCATGACTGTTCTTCCACTGCTCATACGAACAGAACGTAAATAGACCTGTGATCATTCCTACGATTTGATTAGCACGGCGGCTTTTGAAAAACGAGTAATGTGTGCAATCATGAAAAATGATAAATGTCCGAACCAGGAAGCCTGCTGCTGGGACTGCACAAAGAAGTGTTAACCAAAACGATATATTTAAACTCAGATAAGCTAAAACCCATAAGATCAGGAATGGCCCAACTGAATTAATTAACTGCCATACACTTGCTGATATACGCGGGCGCTCAAATGGCGCTAATTTTTTCTTCCATTCACGAATGTCATACTTCGAATGTTCGCTCATTCAATCAGTCTCCTTTATTTCACATCTTACCTATCTTAACACATATTATGTATTTAGCATCTACTTATATTTGTCGAATTAAGAACATATTATATAACTAGGTACTAAAAATACTTAAAAACCGGTCCCCCCGTATAGGGAGAACCGGCATTTCAATCTTTTATAATTACTTTTTCTTTTTGGAGTTGATATACAATTTACCTGCTGCTCTTTCGTGTGTCTCGTTTCCATATTCATCAGAAGCGATAACTTCAACAACAGCTCCCGGTGCTTTTACATTAGAAGTTGCTGTGTAGTATCCTTCATAGTGCCCTTCTGACGTTTCACGCATTGGAAGTTCTGTAGCGTTAGCAACGTCACCTGCATTCGTCAGCGGCATATGGATCACGAATACTGCATCCAGACCAGGCTCACTGTCAAACTCAATTTTTACAGACTCCCCGCTCTTCAGCTCTTTGTCTGTATCAGGCATCAAGTTCTCAATGACTGGTGCTTCAAACTTCGCATACACTTTTACGGTCTTTGCATGACGATTTCCAGCTTTATCGAGCGCAACTACTTTAATTACGTTCTCTCCTTCGTTAAGGAGCATACGGTGGCTATAGTTTCCTTCTTCGTCAACTTGAGCTCTTTGACCATTTACTTTTACCCAGTCAAGATTCATCTCATCAACCGTACCTGTTACCGTTACGGATTCGCGATTTGTTTTCTTGCCATCCTCTGGTGAAGTAATGCTCACTGCCGGTTTTGTCTGATCCAACGTAATTGTTACTGGAGCTGATTCATCCGTTGAACCCTGCTCTGTAACTGCTTTTGCTGTAAGTGTATTCGCACCATCCTCCAGCATGATATCTGCAGAGAAAGTTCCTTCATCTGTTGTTGCCACACTAGCCACTTCTTCTCCATTGTTATAAATCTCAACGGTTGTTGTTGGAGCAGCTGTTCCTGATACTGTTACGTTTTCTTCATTTGTAAACGAACCATCTGCCGGAGAAGTGATGACAGGAGCCGTAACCTCGTAGTTAACAGTTGCACGGATCATGTAGTTTCCTTCATCTTCAGGAGATTGGGACCATGCACCGCCTACCATCTGATAGCTTCTGCCTGACCATTCTCCATCTTCATCTGTTCCAAGACCTGGTGTGTTCGGATTAGGATGACTTTGAATATACACCATGTAGAAATCCCCTTCTACCATGATGCCATGTTCACTTAAGTCAACATGTGTCCATTCACCGTTTCGAAGTGCGGTTGCATCAAACGGTCCTGCAAGCTTCTTGCCTGGAGTACCATCCGGACCGCTGGCATCATAAACGGCTACTTGGAAATCCGTTCCGCCTGGAACCGGCCATTCAGTATCCCAGAATCGGAACAATCCGCCAGTTACGGCTGCTTTTTCATTCCCTTCAGCAAGAGACATTTTTACTGCCCAGCCATTTCCTGCATCATAGAATGCACGTGCGTTTTCAGCCGTTCCATCGTCATAGCCGATCTCACCCGGGTAACCGATGAAAGGTTTTAATTCGATGTTTTGTTCTGCATTTTCTCCACCAGTTATCGTAACTAAAGCTTCTTCACTATAGTATGAAGGTGCAACAACTTTTAGTGTGTAATCCCCCTCATAAGCTTCAATTTCATATGAACCATCTTCGTTTGTTTGAACAGGAGCTATAGCAGCGTCTTCCATGAGCATCAAAGTAGCGCCTGCAACTGGTTCACCTGTTACTTCGTTCGTAACTGTACCTGAAACTGTACCTCTTGGAATTTCTTCTAGCGTAAAGTTCGCTGTTGCGGTTCCATCCTGTTCAACATTGACTGATTGAGTCGCTGAGCGGAATCCGTAAGCTTCAGCCATAACAGTGTAAGTTCCTGCTGCATGTGTAAGCCCATAAGAGCCATCTTGAGGGTTAGTGTAAACCGATCTTCCAGACTCGAGTACACTTACTTGTGCTCGCATTGGAAGTGCCATCGGTGCTGCTTCACTGTCCTTGGATGGTGTTTTTTCTTCCGTAGGCTTCATTGGTAAAATTTTTGCTGGATCTACCTTTGGCTTCGCCTCTAAAGAAGGAGCTTTATCAATTGAACCTTTACCTAATTTTGCTTTTTGCGCAGGGGCTAATGGCTGATCCATCAATTTCACATCATCCAAATACCAGCCTGCTTTTACAACTGAACCGTCAGTAGTAACATTGAATGCTACATAAATGCGCTGACCAGCGTACTCGCTTAAGTCTACTTCCCCATCGATCCATCCTCCGGAAGTTGAGTTAACACGCAGTTTCTGTGTCCAGTTTTCCATATCTGTAGAAACAAACACATGTCCATAATCATAGTTGCGTTCTAAGTCATGCCATTGTTTGAACTGCAGATAGCTGTTGCCCTCTGGCAGATCAACTGGAGGCATAACAAGCGTCATGTTAGCACTGTTTGCATAGTTTCCTGCAAGGTTAGTCGCATACACCTTTTCACCAGAATGTGCTGCTCCTGGTCCGCTAGTTGGTACACCAACTTCCCAGCTATTGTTCGCGCCGTAAGAAGTCCATCCTGCAGGATTTCCTTCAAAACCTTCCTCGTAGCCTGTTGAAACTCCAGGGAGCAACGGTACAGTATAGTTATCTGTGGAAACTTCATTACCGCCGAAGTCGTTAACAATCCACTTGTAAACAATCTGATCACCGGTTAATGCAGACCCAGGAATCGTTGCTGTATACGTACCAGACTTATAGTCGCCGACTATACGTTCAGCAGCAGCTTGTGTCCAGCTTCCATCCTCGTTTTGGTAGCTTAATAGAACAGAAGTTACACTAATATTATCTGATGCTTGTGCTTCAAGATTTAAAGGCATTTCTTTGTAAGATTCACTTGGCGCTTCATGCGTGATAGCAGGAGCTTCTGTATCTTCTCCTTCTTTTGTAACAGTCCCTTCGATTCTTCCTAATCCTGAAACAACAGAGGATACCGCTGTAAAAGCATTTACAAGCCCATGTCCGTAGCCATTGTTAGGAGATTCAGGGAAAGCTGCATCTGTTAATGGTGTTGCCGAAGTTAATAAAATCTCTTCAAGCTCTTCTACAGTTAGGCTTGCATCAGCTTGACGAAGCAGAGCTGCAACAGCTGATACGTGCGGACCTGCCATTGAAGTACCGTTCCATCCGCCCTCATAGGCACTTCCAGGAACAGAAGAACGAATATTTACCCCTGGAGCAGAGATTTCAGGCTTCGTTTCGTCATAAGGCGAAGGACCTTGAAGTGAGAAACTTGCTAGACGGTCATTGATATCTGTAGCACCCGTTGCAAAAGATTCAGGATAATTTGCAGGTGTCGCTACAGAGCCGGGACCGCCTGGGTTAAAGATTGTTGTATTACCAGCTGAGAATTCAGGGAATATTTCAGCTGCACGCCATGCTGCAACCATTTCTCGATACCACTCATCAAGTCCAGGACCGCCGCCCCATGAGTTGTTAACAACGTCAGGCGCTTTTTCCGGGTGAGGATTTCCGGCTGCATCTTTTGGAGCTAGGATCCATTCACCTGCTTCAAGCAAATCAACATCAGATCCTCCAGACGCAGAGAATGCTTTTACAGCAATCCACTTTGCACCAGGTGCCACACCAATTTGGTTTGCCCCGCTAGGCTCAGAACCTACCATCGTACCCGTTACGTGTGTACCATGTCCCAGATCATCGTATGCCGCCGCTTGTCCGCCAACTGCATCGAACCAGTTATACTCGTGATTCGCAGTGTCAGGGTTTGATGGATCAAAACCGCGATACTTCTCTTTCAGGGCTGGGTGATTCCACTGTACACCAGTATCAATGGATGCTACAACAGTACCAGCACCGTCTATTCCCATATTCCAAACAGCAGGAGCACCTACACGTTCGATATTCCATTCTATGGATGATGTTTCATTGTTCGGTTCAACCTGTAAAGATGATTTTTCCTGTGGTTTCTCTGGAAGTTTTACAGTACTTACAGGCTGAATAAGCTGTCTTGTTTCATTTGGAAGGACTTTTTCAACTTCAGGAAAAGCTGCGATTTCTTCCATAACTTCTTTTGTAGCCGTTACAGCCATACCGTTAACGACATAAAAAGACTGAATGTCTGCTGCTTTTCCAGCTTTTTGTTGTTTTTCTAAGTAATTTTTTGTGTGCTGTTGAGTTTCAAGCGCTTTTGCGCGAAGAGAGGATACAACTGTGGAACGCTTCATGAGCTTCGATTGATTCGCAGATAGTTTTTGAGTTTTAGCCTCTTTTGCAGCCTTTTTTGCTACCTCCGTTGTGTCCACCTGTTCTTTAAACTTAATAAGGAAAGTGACCTTATCTTTTTTGCTGAACTGTTCATTGAGTTTTTCGGAGACCTTACTTTTTCCACCTTCGAGTGCTGCCTTTTTTGCTGATGTAGAAGGTTTGTCTTTTGATACGGCATTAGCTTGAGACGGGAACATCAATGGAACAACCATTAAAAAAGCTAAAATGATAGATAGCCATCTTACGTTTTTCCGTTTTTTGCGCATGTTGCTTTCCCTCCCTATTCTTTTTTGTCGTACAGATCAAACCAGTTAAAAGTAAATCCTTGTCACACCTCCTGTAATTTTATAAATTCAAGTAATTCTGTGTTGTTATTTAAAGGATAAAGAATTACTACTGTAAATAAATGTAATAATATGTCGCTTTTTTACCTGATAATTGGAAAATAAATCCTTCGTCTGAGACAATATTCGTATTTCTATGACTTTTGTTTAAGAAAATTTTTAAGACATCAAATTATTTTGCAAAATACCATCATTCGTCACATGTCAAATGAACTTATTTTTGTGAAATAAGGAACCATTGTAAAAAAATGTGAATTATGACCTTCTTTTCTTGCTACTAACTTTCTATTACTCTTCCAATATTTTCTTCTGTTATTTCTTTAAAGTCTTGGTGGAATTATATCTATCAATTTGACAAGAGTAATTATCCTCTACAAAATACCTATGAAATTTTTGGTAAGACGAGATATTCTACCCAGGAAAGATATATCTCTAATATCTCAAAGGATATATCTCTAAGTAGGCTTATTGTTTTAGTTGTGTATATCTTTGTCGTTTTATGACATAAAAAAAATCTCCCTCTATAAAGAGAGAGATTTGTTAAATTATTCAGGTCTATCTAATGAGAATGTTTTTCCTAGTTTTACATAGTTTGTTCCGGCCAGTCTGCCAACAGGCCGCAGCTTTTCAGCATCTATTTTTCCTTCATTGTATAACTCATCAGCGATATGATAATGAACTACTTTCCCGATTAGTAAGTCGGTTGCAGGCTTATCCGCTGTTCCGCCAAGCGGCAAAATTTGTTCTACAACGCATTCCATCCGGATTCTAGATTCCGCAATCCCCGGAACCTTGACTTTTACCGAATCGACAGCCGTTAATTTTGCAAGATCAACTTCACTTTCATCTGGCCCAAGGTTTGCTGCTGTTGTATTCACAGCTTCAATATAGGTTTCATCCGGTATATGAACAACAAATTCTCCGAGCGTTTCCGCGTTTCGTGAGGTATCTTTCTGAACACCATCTTTTCTGCCTATAGATATCGCAATCAAAGGAGGATTAGAAGTCAGTGCATTAAAATAGCTGAACGGCGCTGCATTAAGAACCCCTTCCATTGATAATGTGCTGACAAAAGCAATTGGTCTAGGGATGATGCTTCCAGTAAGAAATTTATAATTTTCTTTTACCGATAATGTTTCTGGATCAATAGATTTCAATTATCTCACCTTCTTTAGCTAAAATTTCGGCTGAACCATTCTGCAGCTTCCTCTACTTCAGCTCTTGAAAGCTGATGCCCCATATTCTCCCACTTTACATGAACGGATGCACCGGCATTTGTAAGAATTTTCTCAAGCTCTTCAGTTTCTTCAGGCGGACAGATCGGGTCATTCTTCCCTGCTCCAATAAAAACAGGAAGATTAGCCAGATCAGGGAGCTCAATACCCCGCCTCGGCACCATCGGATGATGAAGGATAGCACCTTTTAAGGCATTTTCATTATGAAAGATAAGGCTTCCTGCAATGTTAGCTCCGTTTGAATAGCCTACAGCTACAATATTCTTTCGGTCGAAATTATATTTATTAGCTGAATCCTCAATGAAATCATTGAGTTCTTTTGTACGGAAAATCAGATCCTCCTCATCAAATACACCCTCTGCAAGCCTTCTGAAAAAACGCGGCATTCCATTCTCTGAAACATTCCCCCGTACACTTAATACGGAAGAATCCGGAGAGATCATCTGGGCGAGTGGCAATAGATCTTCTTCATTTCCTCCAGTACCATGCAATAAAAGCAGGACTGGTTTGCTTTTATTTGTCCCTTTTTTAAACAAATGTTTCATTTATTTGTCCTCCTTTAGAATTCTTGCCTCTGCTGGCAAAAGATGACCTTGAATTTGTTCACGGTGCGGTTCCAGCCATGGCGGAAGCAATAAACTTTTGCCTAGTTCGTCTTCTGTTTCGTCTTTCGTGAATCCAGGAGGATCGGTTGCGATTTCAAAAAGAATTTGACCTTCTTCGCGGAAATAAATCGCATTGAAATATTGGCGATCAATGATCTCAGTAACATGAAAATTACTTTCTTTCACATGTTGTTGCCACATTTTGTGTTCTTCGTAGCTGCTTGCACGCCAAGCGATATGATGAACGGTTCCTACCCCGCTCACACCTCTTGCCTCTGGAAACAGTTTTATATCAATAACATTTCCCAGATCACCTGTGGCTTTAAAACGAAGAAAGTCTCCTTCCTGAGCAACTTTTTCTAGCCCCATAACTTCTGTTAACACTTTCTCCGTTTGATGAGGTGCCGCTGACAATAATACAGCTCCTCCAAACCCTTTTATCGCGTATTCTGGTGTCACCTTACCAAATGACCACGAGCTGTTTTCACCTTCACGTCGGGCAACAATCTCAAGCTGAAGTCCGTGTGGGTCAATGAATTCCAAATATTCTTCTTGAAAGCGGACCGTTTTCTTGTATTCTACTGAAAATTGAAGAAGTCTTTCCCCCCAAAATGAAAGTGCTCCTTCTGGAACAACGAATGTTGTTGTACCAACTTGCCCGCTGCCGACACGGCCGCGATAAGCATCCGGCCAAGGAAAGAATGTCATGATAGTACCAGGCTTACCTCCTTCATCACCAAAATAGAGATGGTATGTTCCCGGATCATCGAAATTGACGGTTTTCTTAACTAATCTAAGACCAAGAATCCCTGCGTAAAAATCAACATTCTCTTGAGGGTTACCTACAATAGCTGTAATATGATGTATTCCGGTTGTATGCATCGTCATAATAGATTACATCCTTTCAAATTAATTCACTTATTTTTTGTAAGTTAAGTATATAAAACTTAACTTACTTTTGTCAAGTAACTAAATTTATATGTAAAATAATTGTTTACTCCTCTTTAATCTCATCATAATTATGTACGATTCTTTACATACTTAGCCTTTACCCTTAATCATAAGTTGGAAACGGCACGGCAGCATCCAACTAAAAAGTCCACGCGAAATGTATTTTCCACGTGGACAAAAAGTAAACTTTTGTATTTGTTTGGGGTCAGACCCCTTTTAGAAGTCGAAGTTGTCTGGGTCGGGACCGATGCGTCGATCTTCGTTCAGAGCATCAATCTTGGCCATATCTTCAAGAGATAACTCAAAATCAAAGATATCTGCATTCTCAACAATACGATGCTGCTTGATTGATTTTGGAATCGTAACAACACCGTTTTGAAGGTCCCAGCGAAGGATGATCTGGGCTACAGATTTTCCGTGTTTTTCCGCCAGTTCAACTAATGCAGGCTCATTCAGCAGTTCTCCCTGCATTAGAGGACTCCATGCCTCCATTTGAATGTCATTGTCTTTACAGAATAGAAGCAGTTCCTTTTGTGCAAGACGCGGGTGATATTCAACCTGATTGACCATCGGTTTGATCTCACAGTCAGCTAAGATGTCTTCTAAATGGTGGACTTGGAAGTTAGAAACACCTATCGCTTTTACTTTTCCATCTTTATAAAGCTTTTCTAAAGCACGCCAAGTTTCCTTATACTTTCCTTTAACAGGCCAGTGAACCAAATAAAGATCGAGATATTCAAGACCAAGCTTCTCCCTGCTGGTTTCAAAAGCTGCAAGCGTACTCTCATACCCCTGGTCTTTGTTCCAGACTTTCGTTGTAATGAACAACTCTTCACGGGGAACCCCAGCTTCCTTGATCGCTTGTCCAACGCCTTCTTCGTTTTTGTAGATCGCTGCTGTATCGATACTTTTGTATCCAGCTTCGATTGCCCATTTAACAGAATCAATGACTTCTTGTCCTTCTTCTACTTTAAATACTCCAAGGCCGAACCAAGGCATCTTTACTCCGTTATGTAATACGGTAGTATCCTGCAAACTTTTAATCGCTGTCATCTGTTTATTAGCCTCCATTTCTACGTATCTTTTTTACTTATAAAAAGATATTGTCATATTCTGCTGTAGAAAGGAAACATTTCGACTTTTAGAAGGGATTTAAATCCTTCTATGGAAGTAGTATCCAACACAATTTATTAAATGGGGTGTTAGTGTGAAGGACAATTTGATTCATTTTAAAACAAAAAAAGAATCAACAAAGCATTTGCCTGATCAGGAAATTACCCTTATTCGGGAAATTCGAGAATTGTTAACAGAATTTCACTGCAATTATCCTTTAGTAACAAAAAAGGCCATATTACTTCGTATCGATCAACTAACAGATGAACTCATCTTCAATAAACGGTAATTAGAAAGTGGCTTGTCTTTGAAAAACATTTAATAAGACATCTAACTCTTGGCTGCACTTTACAGTTTCCTTGCTGGTTAAACCTTTACGGTCTGCAACTTCTACCAGCTTTTCTTTTTTTTCTTTAATACATTCCATTAGAAGAGAGTTATTCCATTCTTTTTTCTCCACGAAAATCGGCTCCCCTTTGTAATTTTAGTACTTCTCGCTTATTATGACGGCTTTTTTCCGACTTGAAAATAGTTTCCGCAAAAGAAGAAGTAATGTTACAAAAGTGGACATTTTTTTACATCGAATATCGTCATAAAGACCCAAGATTAGGTACAGAGTTAACCATTATTCAGCCACATTCGTCTACTTTCTTGGAACTTTCCTTTGAATACATGTTTCAATATTAGAGTGGAAAATGACCCATAAAAGAGAGGAAGAGTGCTGAGAAAATTCTCTAAAGAAAAAAAAGATGAAATGAACGGCAGAAATCCAGCTTTTCTTTTTTAAAAAACGGTGAGGAAATCGACTTAGCATCTGAGCAAATGCTAAACTCACACCATAAATCATACAACACAAAAAAGGATGGGGTGCACCCATCCTTTATTGCTTTTTGTCGTTATAGTAATTCACGGAGTACATAGCGCCTTCTTCTACCATCTTATTGTCATCGATATCCATTGGATCTGGATGACCTGCTTTATTAATTGGCAGCTGAGTTCGCTCAATATGATGAGGACGCACTCTGCGTTTAATGTCTTTAATTTTCATTTTAGTTCTTATACGATTTGGTTTAAAAGAGAGCCAGACCAATGCACCTGTACCAAGGCCGATCAAAGCCCATGATTGAGTTTTAAATAATTTGTTTGTTGTTTTCATTTGGGTTGCAGTTTGCATATATAACGCCTCCTTTGCTTAAATTTACCCCACTTTACACAAAACCTAACATCTCATTTTCTTTTCAAAAATATTACATACGCCTAATTCCTAAAAAACTAAACATTTGTCCATACACGCTTTTCTACTGCCACATATACTGTATCGAAGTCGTAAGTACAAAATGTAAGGAGGAGTTTTAGAATGTATGCAAATTCACCGGTAAATGCTTCAATGGCAAACGCACCAATATATGGTGGTGGCGGATATGGTTATTGTGGAGGCGGTTATGGTCATGGTAAGAGTTTTGCGATCATAGTCGTTCTATTCATCCTTCTCATTATCGTTGGTACGACATGGGCGCATATAGGCAAAGATTGCTAATTTATACGCGCTAAATAAAGGGTGCGGTTTTTATAACCGTACCCTTTTTACATATACTGCTTTGTTTTTTTCTGAAATTGTGCAGTACGTACATAATCAATGATCCTTGTGACAATCCACTGGCACATAAGGGCAAACAAAATGATTTCAAACCCCACTGTAAGAGCTGTCAAAAGAAGCACAATACTGTTTATCCAGAATAAAATAACTCCTGGTTTCTTTCCCATCCACTTTGCCAATATTAAAGCCAGAATATCCATTCCACCGGAAGAAGCCCCAAAACGAAATAAAATCCCCACGCCTGTACCAAAGATTAAGGCTCCATAAATGACATCAAAGAGCATGTTATTAACAGGACTTTGTATCAGTGATGACAGCCAATCAACAGTGACAGAAGTTACCGCTACACAATATATTGTCCATAACGCCGTTTGTTTTCCAAGCTTTTTTACAGCAAGCAATAACAAACCAAAATTTATTATCCATAATGTCAGGGCCAGTGGTATTTGAAAAAAATAATTATTTAAAATTGCAATCCCCGCTACTCCGCCTGACGGTATTGCATGCGGAAATAAAAAGACAGCCATTGAAAGTCCCTGCAAGAAAGCCCCTGTTGTAAACCATATTACTTTTTGCAATCCAAATCCCTTCTTTTCCTAGTGCGTCATATCCATCATCCATTTTAGACCCTTTTGATTAGATTGCAAGTATATATCTTAGGCACTGTCTGAAACATATTTTAATATAGCGCTGCATAGATTTATTATAATTTCTCCTTTTTAGAGGAATAGGGCCCTGTTCATCTCTTTTTGCGGGAAAACACATTATGTGAAAAAGCAGAAAGGTGGACAATATATTGAGTCATCACAACTCAACTGATATTAAAGCGATTGAACAAAAAGCGCTGCAGGAGCATAAAGAAGCTGATCTGGCACGATCAGCGGTACAAGACGTTCTGTTGCAAAAACTTATATCTACTAGCAGGACCAGCAAAGAAAAAAGAGATAAAAAATAATGACAAAAAGGCTGGCTCTAAAGAACGAATGTGTTCTTTGAACCGGCCTTTTAATTTTTTCTGAATAAAACTCTTGTATGAACTAGTTCAGGATTCTTGTTCCCAAACTCCGCAGCTCATCAACCGCTATCCTGCAATTTTCACCTTGTGCCGACACACAGCATACTCCTTGCATGCCATTCAACAAACTCATGCTCAGATGACTTTTTGCATTAATTCTCAAGGCATTACACTCTAAAAAAATCTGGCACTTTTCAAATTCATTCGCTTTTGCTACCATTTCATGAATCCACGCGGGTTTAATTTTTTCTTGTACCATGAAATATGTTTTCATACTTCTTTTCCCTCTTTTCAATCCGCCTCAATTTTATCTTACAGGTAAAATGTAAAGACCGTTTAAACGGCATGTAAGAATTTTATAGCTTACCGTTTAATCTTTATGAGAGAAACGAAAAATAATGGTATGAAAAAAGTACTAAATTGCAACATTAGGAGTAGTACATTATTAAAAGGGAGATAATTTCTATGGCTTATTATATAGCTTGTGATTATGATGAACCTGACCGCCAGACATATCGCGGCATTGTTATTATCGATACTTTAACAAATGAAGTAGCACACCGATTCTATTCAGGAAACTTTGATCATGATTTTCAAGAATACCAAGGCTGGCTTGAGGACACAGAACCCTATTTTTACGAAGGTGAAAGTCTTATAAATTACATAGGAGATTTGCATGATCCTGCTTTAAACGAAGATCAGAACTTTTATTACTAACAAAAAAACGCCTGGAATTACATTCCTTGCGCTTTTCCATTTATTAATCTTTATTCGTAAAATCAATGATTCGTATTGGATTTCCGGCTTCGTCTTTGTAGATTGCATATCTTCCAGGCGGAATGGTGCATGGTTCTTTTACAAAATGGAGTCTTGTCTCGTTTTCCTCAAAAAATTGATCCACACTGTCGACTACAAATACTCCGCCGGGGCCTAGATCAAGTTCATCTTCTTCAATCATTAGCTGAACTTCACAATCTGGCATGGATAATCCCAGCACCTGGTTACCTTCGCGCCATGCCTCCGTCATGCCAAGCCCTTCGTAATATCTTTGTGATTCTTGTAAATCTTTTACCGGGTGAAACAAAAATGCAAGCTTCATAACAGAACCCCCTCATAAAAAATTCAATGAGTATGTCTTAAATTCTATTCGCATCTATTTTGTGTATACGTTACTTTCCATTAATCTTATTTAATTTCCTGCTTTATTATTAAAGAAAAATAGATAAAAAGAAGACTGCTTCTTTTTTTGGGAGCAGTCTCTTCGCAATTAATAGTAAGGGTACGGTGGATATGGGGGATAAACAGGATAAATCGGATACGGTCTTGGTGCCAGCGCCAGACCCGCAATTGTGCCGAGTGTTAAACCGATTAATGCAGGTGCAAAAAAACGGTCGCTGTTTTCATCTTGGTCTGTACTGTATGGCAGTATATATGCTTTCTTATCGTCTACATGTTTAAGGACACCGTGATACCTTGTTCCGCAGTGGCAATCGATATACACAGATCTTCCTAAACATTGGCGGCACAGGTGATATATTTGGTAGGACAAAGGGGAAACCTCCCAGCTTGATTTTGCCTTTCTCTACACCATATGTCCAACCCGTTAATTTGACAGAGACAAGTGTCCCTGATGAATTAATTTTCTCCCGATGGCTGCAAAACGAGATGTTCGCTGTTATTCTCGTTCTTCTTTGCCGTTAATTTCGTAACATGATACTTACCTGTTGCCCAATCCTTTACTTGATCCTTATACCAGGGACTTAGAACATGACCTGACTGTCCAGGACCCACTACGTGATAAGCTTTTGAAGTGTCATCCATATCAATGACCATACGCCATGCGCCGCCGTGAGTAATGTTGCCTGTCTCACGGTTCCAACCAGCAACTCCGACAGTAACACGGCTTCCACCCATCTCTTCTGTTTCAGGATTGAACAAAAGGTTCAGCGGTTTAATAGCAGATAAAGGATGTTCAAATGTAAGAGTATGAAAGCTTCCCCATCTCCATTCTGAGATATCGCCGCCATATTTATCAGTAAGTTTAGCAACCATATCCGCAAAAGATTTCTGAGCTGCTTTTTCAAGTCCTCCGTGCTGCTCAATCCAAGGACCCGGTTTTCCTGCATATGCTTTTCGGATCAGTTCATCGACCACTTGCTCACGACCGTCAAACATCTTCATCATATCTTCACTGATCTCCTCTTTAAAGAGCTCGTTGCTGAAAGTTTCCATCCATATATGAAAAATAAGTGGAGCCGCACTGTCCTTGCTGTCTTTTTTGTTCCATTTTTTTAAGACTGAAACTATTTGTTCTTCCTTTTCAGACAAAGGGGTATTCATCACCTGCTCTAACAGAATAGGCAGCAATTCCTCAGCTTGTTTATTCACCTGGTCAAATTGCAAAGCTTGCATGTCTTTTACCGTTAATTTTCGATTCGTTTCCAGTACTTCCATAATTCTTTGTTGTCTGTAAGGCTGCGCAAATGTATCTGATATATGATATGGATAAGAATCGGATGCTACTTTGTTGTTTGCTGTCGCGATATACCCTTTTTCAGGATTAATCGTTGTCGGCAGTTTGTCCCAAGGTATATAACCTTTCCATTCATACTGATCATTCCATCCTGGTACAGGCAAAGAGGAATATTTCTGGTTTCTTATAGGTATTAATCCATTTGCTTTATAAGCGATGGTTCCATCTATACTTGCAAAAACAAAGTTCTGTGCAGGTGTATGAAAAGATTCAAGAGCCTTTTCGAACTGCTCCCAATTTTCTGAACGGTTCATCTGAATAACAGCTTCAAGTTCTTTTGAAGGCTGAAGAGCTGTCCACTTTAAAGCTAGAGCGGTTCCCGGCTTATCATGATGTGCAAATTCGGAAATAACGGGACCGTGCCTCGTAATAACAACTTCATGCTCAACATCAGGTTTGTCTTTTACTTCAATGACTTCTTTTATGACATCTGCTTCCTCCCAGTTGGCCATATACTGAAATTCATATGGATTATCCGGATTCCTCTTTTCTACATACAACTCCTGAACATCTGGTCCAACATTCGTCACACCCCATGCGATTTGTTTGTTGTGACCTACAATAATTCCTGGAATGCCAGCAAAAACAACTCCACTGACTTCATAATCAGGAGCAGTTAAATGAGTTTGATACCAAATAGACGGCGTCCCAAGCTGAAGATGAGGGTCATTTGCAAGTAATGGTTTTCCTGACCCTGTTTTACTGCCGGAAACTACCCAGTTGTTGCTTCCATTATGAAAGTTCGGAATCACAGCGTCTGCAAAGCTTCTTTCATAATCAAGACCGCTCTCCTTTATATCTTCTAAAATCGCTGGGGCTTCCGCTGGATAACCAGGAAAAAGATCAAGCGCTTTTTCCTTTGGGAACTTTTCTATTAAATAATAGCGAAAGGCTTGCCCTTCCCAATGTCCGCCAAGGTCGAAAGCCATATATTTACCGATAACAAGAGAATCAACCGGAGTCCATTTTTCCGGCTTATATCCTACTAGCAGGAATTCAATGGACAAGGTATTATCTTGTTTTGCTTTTTCGATATAAGCATTTACTCCGTCTGCGTACCATTGTAGATATTGTTTAGCTTCAGAAGAGTATTCATTATAAGAGGCTTCCGCAGCTCTTCGTAAACCTAAAGTTCTAAAAAAACGATCCCTTGTAAGTGTTTTTTCACCAATAACCTCACTCAGCTTTCCAGAAGCCTGTCTTCGGCTAAGATCCATTTGAAACATTCTATCCTGTGCTGTTACATATCCCTGTGCTATGAACAGATCCTTCATTGAGGCAGCTTCAATATGAGGAACACCATTAGCGTCTCTGTATACATCTACTTTTGAAGTTAAACCATTAATGGCAAGAGTCCCATTTATTTGAGGTTTGCTTTTTTGCAATAAAAAATACGCCGTACCCGCTGCAGCTGCTAATACAATAACAAGTGCAACACCGATCATGATCAAACTTTTTTTCCATGTGATCCTTTTACGAATATTTTTTTTCTGAAGTGCTCCCTCCACAGGTATCCCCCTTCACCTGACAATCTACCTATTAAATTCGATGAGACGATGGAATTACCTGTGAAAAAAGTAAGAAAAGTAAACTAATGATGCAAAAGTGCGATACTTTACGCCCTTTTCCTGCTCATATAGACGGAATCTTCAGAATAATGTCGAATATCTCTACAAATAGTATAATGCCAAACATTTAAAGGAGAGATAAAATGGCTAAAATTCTTGTAGACTTTGAACTCAGCCAAGGCCAGGAAAAAATAACTCAAGGCAATATCGTTATTGTGAATATCAACCCTGGAAAAATAAATCTCCATGATCAAGTGACAAAATTAATTGCGGAACAATTCAACTGCCCCGCTGCTATCATTTCTATAAAGGAAATTAAAATGAACAAATAGAGGAAGAGATTCGCATCTTATGAATCAACAACAAAAAAGAGGTGCTTCGTTGACTAGAAGCACCTCTCTATGTATAGGGGACTTTATTATCTCACCTATACTACGTTTATAAAAGCTCCATAAGTCATATAACGGTTGACCTATGTCCATTCCTATTATCGGTAATTCCCCTAATGTTCGGCCCAATCCTAAAACTTTTGGCACATTAAAAGAGCGAGCAGATAATACTCTCAATCTTTTCTTCATTCATATTTCCGGATATACCAGGTTTTTCACCAAAGTATTTTACAGCTTCATCACAAGCGAGGCCAATCTGACTGAGTCCTTTGGCGATTGTCGTTAAATAAGTCGCTGGCGGAGGGTTTAGATTTTGCTCATGAAGATCTAAATTACATGTGAATGTTACCATCGGATATCCTTCTTCTTCACCGAGGTATACCATGCGGCTGTACCACCCTGTACCAAAATGGATATAGCCTTTTTCAATCACTTCTTCGAGATCTGCTTCTATTTCGTCACAGCTGTTTTCCTGTGCTGTCACATCCATAAACTGCTCAACCGTAACTAAATATTTTCTTCCATACGTTTTGAATTTATCGTTTCTCTCATGACCGATAAAAGCGACTCCACCCTCTCCCCATTTTGTTCGTTCTCTTGCAAAGTAAAGAGGATATGGAAGAACTGTTTTTCCGTTCTTCAATGGCATTGCAGGATTTCTGCAGCCTCTCTCTTTTTGTGAAGAACCTTCCGGCTGATCGCCAAGAATATAGCATAAAAAGCGGTGCTCCATCAGATTTGATCCATAACTTACGTACCACACATAAGATGTATCCAAGCATTGTTCCTCCTCGAAAATTTTTCTTGAATAATTGTCATGAAGGACCCTGTTTTCTTATACATTGAATTACACAAGGGGGATTGAATAAAAATGATTAAAAAGTGTTTAGTCTTTTTAATAGGCGTGTTCATTTTCCTTCTGACTATGTTTATTGCTTCACCTGTTTTTTAAATTGAAATTGTAGTATTTCTAGGTCTTTTCGCCTGTCAGATATCTAAACAGAATTTAAAAATAGAAATATCGCATTATAATATTGGTAAATTAAACCTATTGACCTAATTCAATTTATAAGAAATAGTTAATCCGATTCTTGTTCAAATCCATCATTCGGGATAAAATGGAAAACATACAATACTTTTCCTTCTCTTTTTCTTGTACGAGTCTTGCCTATTATTATAAGGAGGGATTGGGATGACAGTATTTGAAGCTATGTCTCTAATGATCGGTTTTTCAATGCTTGTTCTTACCATTATCCGCTCCAAAGACAACTCCTAAAGAATAGAGAAATATTTTTTTCAGATTCTGCCATGCCGGCGGTGCATGGCTTATTTTTTCGGATTGACATCTATGGAATAGAATTGCCCCTCTATTTGAATTGTAAAACAAAAACCTTGCCGGAGATATACTCCTAAGCAAGGTTTTTCTGTTTTACGCTTTTTTAACTACGATCTGACCTTCTGCTACATTCACTGCCAATTTATCTACATTTTCTTCATCCAGCAGAACGTCAGCGATCTTATCTTCGATGTGTTCTTGGATGATGCGGCGCAGTGGTCTCGCACCGAATGATGGGTGGTAACCTAACTTCGCCAGCTTTTGTTTAGCAGCCGTTGTAACTGTTAATTCGATGTTCTGTTCTATAAGCTGTTCTGATAGTTCATCAAGCATCAGATCAACAATCTTAACAAGATGCTCCTCTTTTAATGACTGGAACTGTACGATGCTGTCAAAACGGTTAAGAAACTCCGGTTTAAAATAGCCGCCTAAAGAATCTAAGATGTGTGTTTCTTTTTCAATGTCTTCTGTGTTGAATCCAAGTTTCTTCGTTTGTTTAACAGAAGCTCCGGCGTTGCTTGTCATGATGATGACTGTATCTTTAAAGCTTACCGTACGGCCTTGGCTGTCTGTTAGCCTTCCGTCTTCCATGATCTGCAGGAACATATGCTGTACGTCAGGATGTGCTTTTTCAATCTCATCCAATAACAGAATGCTGTATGGTTTGCGGCGCACCTGTTCAGTTAGCTGACCAGCTTCTTCATGTCCTACATAACCTGGAGGTGAACCAATCAATTTAGAGACAGCGTGTTTCTCCATGTATTCACTCATATCAAGACGAATCATGCTGTCTTCATCACCGAATAGCTCTTTTGCAAGTGTCTTCGTTAGTTCGGTTTTACCAACACCTGTTGGACCGACAAACAAGAATGATCCGATTGGACGTTTCTTAGCCTTTAGACCTGCACGGCTTCTGCGAATTGCTTTAGCGACTTTTTCAACAGCTTCATCTTGTCCGATGACTTGTGCAGAAAGTTTCGAAGCTAATTCTTTCATTTTTGATTGTTCATCACTTTGGAGCTTACGTACTGGAATACCTGTCTTTTGCTCTACAATGTTTTGAATGTCTTCCACTTGTACGATTGCTGATTTCTTATCTTCTTCTTGTGTATTGAGTTTTTCCTCAAGCACTAATTCTTCTTGACGCAGTTTTGCAGCTAATTCATAGTTCTCATCTGCAGCTGCTTTTTCTTTCTCTTTAACAATCTCTTCAAGTCGCTCTTCAATAGATGACTTTTCGATCGTAATGTGCTGAAGATTGCTCTTAGAACCTGCTTCATCCATTAGGTCAATCGCTTTATCTGGTAAGAATCTGTCCTGGATATAACGATGTGACAACTGCACACAAGCTCTTAAGGCATCTTCCGTAAATTTAACTTGATGATATTCTTCGTAGCGCGGTGCAAGGCCCTTTAAAATTTCTAATGCCTCATCTGCAGTTGGCTCATTTACAATTACCGGCTGGAATCGGCGTTCTAGTGCAGCATCTTTTTCGATCTGACGGTATTCTTTTAAGGTTGTAGCACCAACCATCTGTAGTTCTCCGCGGGCAAGAGCAGGTTTTAAAATGTTCCCTGCATCCATTGACCCTTCAGCTGAACCCGCTCCAACTAGCTGGTGTACTTCATCCACAAATAGGATGACATTTTTACGTTTTTGAAGTTCGGCAATCAATTGTTTCATACGTTCTTCAAACTGACCTCTTACACCTGTATCTGCTACTAACGACGCTACATCCAACAGATATACTTCTTTATTTAAAAGTTTTGCCGGTACACTGCCTTCTACAATCTTAGTAGCCAGTCCTTCAGCAATAGCCGTTTTACCTACACCTGGCTCCCCGATTAAAACAGGATTGTTTTTTGTACGTCGGTTTAAGATCTCGATTACTCTTCGTACTTCTTTCTCTCTCCCGATAACCGGATCGATAATACCTGCTTTGGCTGCATCAGTTAAATTGCGGCCGAATTTATCTAAGAAGCCTCCGCCTCGTTTTCCCTTTTGAGTTTGATGCTGATGATGGCTGGCGTGCTGGTCCGTAAACGCCTGACCACTCATCATTTGCTGAAAGATATCATCGAAAGAAGAAAAATTCATATTCATTCCTCCCCCAGTGTTCATCTCTTGTTTTACTTTATGGTAACAATCAGAACAAAGCACAAATTGCTTTTTCTCTTTATTCATTGAAATACTCATTTGGATCGTAGCAGGATTAACTTCACATTGTTCACAACGCATACTTGTAACCCCCTCAAATTATTTTATTTAACTTGCGATAACGCTTTGCAAATTATATTTTTTGATGAAAGTTTGACTTTGACTTTCTTTGACCTTTCATCTTTACTCATATTATACTTTGACCTATTTTGACTTTCAAGTATTTTGTTTCACTACAATTTTTGGATATTTTTTTGAAGACCCCTCGTTGACAAGTTGATTGGAGCGCAAGGTGTGTGACTCCTGCGGGATCATTGGGAAAGGTGAGACTCCTAAGGGTGCAAAGTGCCAAGGAGGCTCACCGCACACCCCGCGGAAAGCGAGCACCTGGAGCGGAAATCAACCACTCCCAAAATGCAGAGTTTACATAAAACTAAAAAGAGATGAGCTCTTAACTCATCTCTTCCCCAATTTAGTTCCAATTAAAAGTAATTTTTTGCCGATAATCTTCAGTTTCACCTTTTGGAGTCAGCCAAACCTCTAAATTATACGTTCCGGCTTCTAAGTCTTTGACTAATATATCCTGCTTGAATGTGTCAGCCTGCTTTAATCTTAATGAAGTTAACACTTGCATGAACATATGGTCCTTCGAGTACTGATAAACAATTCTACCGTTTTTGTCCTTGATCACATAATCAAACTTCTGGCTTGTCGAAAACTCAAATACCTTTTCTTTTTCGGTTTGATTTTTTAATTCATAACGAAATAAAATGCCTTTTTCATTCTGTGGCTCTAGCACTTTTAAGGAAGATTCTATACTTCCTGCTACAATCCCGCTTTGACCATCTTCCGGTCGTTTTTTCTTACCATCTTGTTTCCCGTCACCCATCACAGCTTCTTCTCTCCCCTCAGGTTGGTTTGAGCTGTCAGCTTTTCCGCAGCCCGACATGACTATTGAAATGCATATTATGAATAGTATAACACTCCATACATGTTTTCGTTTTGGCACCCTTATCACCTCATAAGTTAGTTTGGGCATTTATGATGATTTTCATGTTAAAAAAGGATTTCCGGCTTTGTTTATGTAAAATAGAGTTATAACACATCAAAAAGGGAGCGTGTATTCCTTGAATATTGCACATGCCGATCTATTGCTAGAAATGAAAAAACGGACATCTGAAAAACGTGCCACACAAAATGAAACAATTCTCCGGCAGCATAGCAGTGATGAGTCCTATCACAGCCCTGTTTTGCCGGATGTAGTCGTATACCCTTCCTCAGCAGAAGAGGTTTCTTCTATTATGTCATTCGCAAATGAACACAGAATTCCTGTTGTGCCTTTTGGAGCAGGTTCTAGCCTCGAGGGGCATTGTATCCCGGTTAAAGGTGGTATTTCCCTCAACTTTCAAGAGATGAGTCAGATTCTCGAAATCCGTCCTGATGATTTTTTGGTAAAAGTACAGCCAGGTGTGACTCGTACCCAGTTAAATCTTGCTTTGAAAAAACATGGTTTGTTCTTTCCTGTGGATCCAGGAGCAGATGCCACGATTGGGGGCATGGCTGCTACAAACGCAAGTGGTACAACAAGCGTTAAATACGGTATTATGCGCGATCAGGTCCGCAACCTTCAGGTGGTTTTAGCTGATGGACAAGTTATTCAAACAGGAGGAATGGCCGCAAAATCTTCTGCAGGCTATCACCTGACTGGCATGTTTGTAGGATCAGAAGGAACACTTGGCGTTTTTACCGAAATTACCCTGAAAGTGTATGGAATTCCTGAAGCTGTTTTGGCAGCACGCTGTACGTTCCCTACCGTTCAATCTGCAGTAGATGCAGCATCAGCAGTTTTAGGTTCCGGGACAGGCATCGCTCGGATAGAACTAGTTGATGAACGTTCTATTGTACAGGTAAATAACAACAGTGACACCTCATATACAGAAGCACCAACTCTATTTTTAGAATTCCATGGCAACCCAGCAAGTGTTACATACGAAGCCTCCTTAACGAAAGAACTGCTAGAGAGCTTCGGCGGCGTCGAATGGGTAGAGGAACGTGATTCAAAAGCACGTGCAAAGCTTTGGGAGGCACGTCATCATCTGGCATATGCCTTTAAGCATGGATACCCTGGTAAAGCCATGATGTTCACAGATGTTTGCCTGCCCTTATCTGAACTGTCAGGTGCAATCGTACATGCAAGAGAGACCATGGATACCATCGGTGTACCAGGAGCTGTTTTAGGCCATGTAGGTGATGGAAACTTCCATGCCATCCTTATGTATGATCCCTCTCTTGCAGAAGAGCGCGAAAAAGCAGACAGGGTTAATTCAAGTATCGTGGAATACGCCTTACATAAAGGCGGCACTTGTACCGGTGAACACGGGATCGGAATCGGAAAAGCTAAGTATTTGGCAAAAGAACACGCAGATACCTTGCCAATTATGACCGGTATTAAAAAACAATTAGACCCAAATGACATTTTAAATCCAGGTAAAATCATCGTATAAATAATGAAACTATAGGCTTGTATCTTTCGTAAGAAGTTGTATAAACAATAGGGGGTCTTCATTATGATCGTTGTAACAACAGAAAACATTAAAGGTTACGAAATAACTGAGGTAAAAGGATCCGCATTTGGAGTTGTTGTACGTGCCCGCGGTATCGGAGGAGATATAATGGCAGGACTCCGAGGAATCCTGGGCGGCGAGATCAAAGAATATACGAGCATGCTGGAAGATGCCCGAAAGCAAGCCGTTGACCGCATGGTGAAAAATGCTTCTGAAATGGGCGCTAACGCAATCGTTATGATGCGATTTGACTCAGGTGAAATGGGCAATAACATGAGTGAAATTGTCGCTTATGGAACTGCCGTTGTTGCTGAGAAAATATGAACTGGTTAAATATTTTAATTGGCTGGCAAGTGGTCTCAATTTTAATATTAATAATTCTTGCGGTATTATCTTGGCTTTATTACGATAAACGCTATAAAAAAAGCGAAACAAAAGTTCCTTCAGGCTATATTTGGACGGAAGAAATATCCATTGATCCAGCTACAGGCAAAAAAGAACGTGTCTATTACAATCCGGATACTGGGGATAGATTTTATAAGAAAGAATAATGTGAAACTGCTGGCATAGAGTCAATTTCTCTTGGCCAGCATGTTTTTATTTATCGTCATAGCTAGTTCTGGTGGAATATTCGGGGCTTTACGGGGATTTCTGCACGATCGATGAGTTTTTTGCGCGTTCGCGAAGTTTTATGCGCGCTCACGGAGATTTATGCGCGCTCGCGAAGTTTTATCCGCGCTCGCGAAGTTTTATGAAAATAAGCCGCCAAACTGGCGGCTTCCCTTAATTAATTACACCTTGAATCGATTGATCGTTTCGTTCATTTCTTCGGCAAGCTGTGATAAAGCATTAGATGATGATGAGATTTCCTCCATGCTTGCTAGCTGTTCTTCTGCTGACGCAGAAACCTCTTGTGTAGAAGACGCTGCCGTTTCTGCCATTGTGGAGATGACATCAATCGCACCTGCTACATGTTCTGTACTAGCAGACATTTGCTGAGTTGCAGCGGATACCTCTCCAACCTGATTCGATACTTCCTCTACGCTTTCGTACAGACTCTTAAATGCTTCACCTGAACGATAAACAAGTTCTCTTCCGCCATTCACTTCTGCAGTTCCGCTTTCCATTGCTATAACTGCTTTTTCTGTCAGTTCCTGAATACCCATAATCAGCTGGCCGATTTGCTGTGCTGATACAGATGATTGTTCTGCAAGCTTTCTTACTTCATCAGCAACTACTGCAAATCCTCTACCTTGTTCTCCGGCACGTGCCGCTTCGATCGCTGCATTTAACGCGAGCAGGTTCGTCTGTCCGGAAATGTTTGTGATAACATCAACAATCTTAGTAATTTCCTGTGATTGTTCTCCTAAGTCTTTAACTACTTGCGATGTATTCGAGATCGAAGTGTGAATGGCATCCATTTGTCCAATTGTCTTTTGAATCGTTTCATTTCCTCCTTCAGCAACTGAGAGAGATCTTGAAGACGATTCGGACATGTTCTGCATGCTTACTGCGATTTGCTGGATACCTGCAGAAAGCTGATTCATCGCTTCTACAATGTCTTCAACAGTTCTAACTTGTTCTTGTGACCCGCCTGCAACTTGCTGAATCGTTTGAGCAATTTGTTCAGTAGCATGGCTTGTTTGTTCAGCACTTGCTGTCAATTCTTCTGAAGAGGCTGCAACTTGTTCTGATGTTACTCTTACTTGTCTGATAAGGTTCGCCAGATTTGCTCCCATGTGATTGATGCCATCTGCAAGCAAACCGATTTCATCTTTATTTTTTACCTGGATCGGATCCATTGTCAGATCACCATCTGCAATTTCGTTAAGCATATCAGCCATTTTCACAACAGGTCTGGCAATCATGCGTGAAATGATGAATCCAATCGCTAAGGCCGCAATTACAATTACGACGCCTAATATGGTTACTAGGGTTACAACAAACTTCTCTTCTGCTGCTACCTCTATCTCACCTTCATCCATGAGGTTCGATTGTCTCTGAGCCATCTCAAACGTAACATCACGCATTTCTTTTCCTAATGGAAACAATGACGTCTTCGCATACTCATTCGCCGCTTCCATACTGCTTATCGAATTCTGTAATACACGATCTGATTCTGTTCTGTAATCATTGTTTAAATAATAGATTTTTTCAAGTCTTTCCTTGTCTTTTTGATCCTGAACAAGCTTCATTGTTGCATTAACAAGAGCTTCAATTCTTTCAGTAGACTCTAACAACTTTGCTTTACTGTCTGAGGACTGTTCCAATAAAAACTCACGTACACTGTTATTTTGGATCGTTGCATTAAGTTCAATTTCTTTCGCATTTTGATGTATGACTGCTCTTCTGTCTAGTAGTTCGCTGTAGGTATTCTGCATATCTTTTAAGAAATAGAAGAAAATACCGCATGTAGCAGCAAATAAAACAGCAACTGTCAAAAATGAACCTACTAATTTTTTTCTTAAAGTTAGTTTCATGTGTCACCTCTTCTTTAAAAATTTCTGTTATTTAAAATAATCGGGCAATTTAAAATGATAATAAGATGATCTTTATATTTTGCAACACCCTGAATCAATGAATCCTCTTTTCGATTGAAGCTGCCTGGTGTCTGTATAGAGCTTGTTTCAATATCAATAACATCTGTTGCTGCTTCAGTTAAAAGACCTAAAAAACCATTCTCATTTTGCAAAACAACCATTCTAGAAGAATCGGTTATCGAAATTTTTTCATTTCCAATAAGCTGACCGAAATCAATAACTGGTATAACATTTCCTCTTAAATGAATAACCCCTAATACTTCTTGAGGCATTTCTGGCATTGGTGTAATATCCATGACACGTTCAATGGATGCTACATGCTCAATCGGTAAACCGTACTCTTCTTCTCCATTTGAAACGATAACAATTTTCAAAGTTTGAGTGCTAAGTGACATCACACTTGCTCCTTTTCTAGGTATTTCGGCGGTAAACGATAGTCTCGTGTCCCACACTTTTTATCGGTTAAGTATAGTGATTATTTTAGGCAAAACTTTTTATCTATCATCCAGTCTGAAATGGACTCACAATAAAAAAACTGCCCGAGCAATTAGCAGAGGCAGTTTTACAGTAAAATTAAATATTTTAGTAATGAACTTTATATTTCTTTTAAACGGTTCCTTACTTCTTCTTCATCAAAGGAACTGTAGATTCGATGATCATTTTTATCGAGAATCCGATAATGCTGGGTGATGACATTTTGCTGAAGCCTGTAACCATTTTGTTTATGTACTTCTTTCCACCAGACATGTCCGCCCCAAGTCTTTTCTTTTGGTGGTGCCACATATTCATGAACCACAACTTCCATCACATCAAGCGGATCGCCTCCAAGTGAGTTATACAGAATTTCAGAGTTTCGAAAAAGAGCACAAAGAGCAACAATCACCGTCCAGCTGGCTTTAATTCTCTCTTTCTCGATTTGAACTAAGGTTTTTTTCGAAATTCCTAATATATCTGCCATTTTATCCTGTGTATATCCAAGTTCTGTCCGGACAAGCTTAATCTTTCCTGTTAACAGATCGACGATTTCATCTTGTGTCATCTGAAATCTCCTTTTATCCTTTTAGGAACATTTTACACAAAAGAACTCCTTTCAACAAAATGGAAAGGAGTTTTAACTATACGTATAAGGTTCCCAATGGGCCAGATCATAGAGTCCTGCATTAATACGGCTGCTCTCCATTTCGAGCACGGAAAGCAACTCATCAGGCAGCTGTTCATGATGATGAGCCAAATCGATTTTGTCATTGGGTGATGCGACTAAGACTGTAAATAATTTTTTATCTTTCATGTTCATACCATGTACATGTACATAATTTAAATCCTTTATTCGATATACAAAAAAAATTCGGTATTTTCCCATTGCCTCCACACTCCCTTACTCACAGTGTGGTCGGGTTTGCTATGAATTAAACATTTAAATGATATGAACTGGAGCTGTCGGCAATTCAATCTCTACACGTGTTCCCTGACCTTCAACAGACGAAAAATGAATGGCGCCGCCGTGTTCTTCAATAATCTTGAAACATACCATTAGGCCTAGCCCTGTCCCCTTTTCTTTGGTCGTATAAAAAGGTTCTCCTAATGTCTTCAGACGGTCAGCAGGAATTCCACAACCCTGGTCTTTTAATTCAATCGTGACTTTACCATCATTAGTGCCAATCTTAATGTGAATCTCCCCATCTGAATCCATGCTTTCGATCGCATTCTTTAACAAGTTGATAAAAAGCTGTTTCAACTGATTTTCCACTCCGTAAACAGGAGGAATTTTGTCTGCGATATTTACCCATATTTGAATATTTCTCATGATTGCTTGTGTTTCTAATAGTCTTACAACGCTATAAATCAGATCTTTTATATTCGTATGTTCAAAGCTTACTGCTTGTGGTTTCGCTACAAGCATCAATTCACCGACAATATCATTGATCCGATTCAGCTCGGATTCCATGATTCTTAAATATTCTAACCGGATAACATCATCTGCATCTGATAAAAGCTTCGTAAATCCTTTTAAAGAAGTAAGCGGATTTCGGATCTCATGGGCAACTCCCGCAGCAAGCTCCCCCAGTACCGAGAGCTTTTCAGATTTAAGCATCAATTCTTCCGTCTGTTTTGCTTTCGTAACATCCCTGGCGAAAGTAACTAAACTTTCTACATGACCTTCCTTAGTCATAACAGGTACCCCTCTTGCCTCTAACAGAACCCAGCCACCGTTTTTATGGCGCAACCGAAATTCGGTCTGAAAAGGAATTTTTTTAACGAGTGCCTTCATAAAATGATCGGATAGCCCTTCAGTATCGTCAGGATGAACAAGTTCAAGAATAGCCCCCTTTATTTCCCCGTCATCATAGCCTAAAACTGTGAAATGGGAGGGAGATACATACTGAATTAATCCTGAAGGCTCGATAACCGAAATTAAATCCGTTGAATGTTCTGCGATCAACCGATATTTCGCCTCACTTTCACGTAGGGCTCGCTCTACTTTTTTCTGTGAAGTAATATCACGGTAAACGATAACAAACCCCATTATTTTTCCGTCCATATCGCATATGTTTGAAAAAGAAGCAGACACATCAAATACTGTTCCATCTTTATGAATTCGCTGTGTTTCATGAAGAGGAACAGATTGGCCCTGCTTTAGTAGGTTAATAATTTCTTTGGATTCATCCTGTAGATTTGGAGGCGTAATAACAGGAATACTTTCATTTTCTTCAGAGAAATCTTCTTCACCCCATCCAAACATTTGAACAAATGCATCATTTACTTTTATTACTTCTTGTCTTGTATTTAAAATTAGAATTGCGTCTGTCGTACCTTTAAGAACCGATTCTAAAAGATCCAGCGCAACACTCAACTCTTCTTCCTTTTGCTTATGTGGTGTAATATCCCTCCCAGTTACAACAAGTACTTGAGGCTTTCCGTCTTTTGTAAAAGTAGGCTGCTTTATCAATTCAAGCATAATCGTACGGCCGCTTTTCATTTGGATCTTTTCTGCTGTTTTAGTAGGTTTTCTGGTTTCCCAGGCTTTCTGATCCGATAGACTGCACCTTTCTATCACTTCGTTCGAAAGTCTGGTCTGCATTTCTTCCAGGCTTTTTCCTTTGTATTCATTATCATATATTCCATAGATATTTAACGCGAATTGGTTTGCTTCTGCCCATGTTCCATCAGGATATTTTATACAAACAAATTCAGGCAGGACATCGATCATCTCTTTAAAAGTGGCAACTGCAGGTAGTTCGTCCTGGCTTATTGCTTTCATTTTTATCCACCCTTTTACTAAAACTTCTTAGTTCTATTATTAAATAAAAGGGTCTAGTTTCCTTCAAATTTTTTGATAATTCGCACGTCAAATTTTTCGGTATTTCGCCTAAATATGACAAAGACACCTTAGCTGCGACAGTTTTTTCAATGGATCTTTAAATGTACTTGTACTATATTCTCAACTTGTTATAACTTCAATCATCACCATGTCGACAAATTTTGATGTGTTGGGCGTATAAAAAGACGTCTCCCTAACGGAAGACGTCTCTTAAAAATGACTTACAATTATACGGCTTTTACAGCTTCTTTTAGTGATTTTCCTGGTTTAAAAGCAGGTACATTGCTTGCTTGGATCATGATTTCTTCACCAGTCAGAGGATTGCGTCCTTTTCTCGCGTTGCGGTTACGTGTTTCAAATGTTCCGAAACCGATAAGCTGTACGCTCTCTCCGTTTTTCAAAGCATCTGTAATTGCGTTTAGCACTGCATCAACAGCAAGTGCTGATTCCTTTTTGTTCATACTTGTTGCATTACGTACTGCATCTACTAAATCCATTTTTTTCATTATAGATATCTCCCTTCAAACATTAAAAATTATTGCTTGTGTAGCTCCATTATTAACAGATAATGAAGATTCCATACAGGAAGATACAAAATTCCGAAAATATTTATATAGTTTAGTAATTCTTTATTTAAAATCCTTGAATTGTCATACCTCCATCAACAAACAGCGTCTGGCCATTAACATAGCTTGCTGCATCACTTGCTAAAAATACAGCCGGCCCAACAAGATCGGGCAGTTCACCCACTCTTTTTTGAGGGGTTACAGCTAAAATATCATTCAAGTAATCTTTGTCTGAGAGCAGCTTTTCTGTCAGGGGCGTGTTGAAATACCATGGACCGATACTGTTTACATTAATCCCATACTGTCCCCATTCAAGCGCCAGATTTTTTGTCATCTGAATAATCGCTGCTTTCGTAGATGCATAGACTACTCCCGTACGGAGTGCCACATGACCTGCAACTGAAGAAATCGTAATAATTTTACCCCCGCGGTTTTCTTTCATCCTTTCACCTGCTTTTTGTGAAAACCAGAAAGCGGAACGGAGATTTGTGTTCATTATCGTATCCCACTCTTCATCAGATACCTCGAGTGCTTTTGATCGAATATTCATCCCAGCGTTGTTGACGAGAATATCGATCTTTACATTTTGAGTGTCCAGCTTCTCAAAGATTGTTTCGATATGTCTTTTGTTTGTAACATCAGCTTCAAATGTATACGCTTTTCCGCCCGCTTGCTGGATTTGATCTGCAACCTCTTCTAAATCGGATTGCGTTCTTGATACAATTACAACGTCAGCTCCCGCTTCTGCATAACCGATTGCAATCGCGCGTCCGATTCCTCTGCCCGCTCCTGTTACAAGCGCGGTTTTTCCTTTTAACGAGAATGACGGTAGATACATGTGTGCTTCCTCCTACTCATTTGAGAGTTCTGTTAAGATAGTAATCCGCTATTTTTTGTGTATTTGAAGATAGTTTATCAAAAATGAAGCTATAAAAGCTTTTTATTTGTTTGAAAGAGGTTTGTTTTGAAATTTAATACTTAATCACAGCGAGTTTTGTGTCCAATTTAGAAGTCAGGTAAATAATTTCACCAGAAGTGAGCTTAATTGTAAGCGTCAATTAAATGACACCTTCTTTCTGGATGTTCTTTCATGTGATAATCAAGTCATCTTTTATTCCAGAAGGGGGATATCATATGGATACATCAACTCGATTTTCTACATTTGGGACAGAT
>NZ_JAMBOD010000077.1 GCF_023715445.1 Fictibacillus nanhaiensis | reverse complement strand
TTGGGGTGAAGTCGTAACAAGGTAGCCGTATCGGAAGGTGCGGCTGGATCACCTCCTTTCTATGGAGATTATGAAACAGCTTCGACTGTTTCGTAAGTACACCTATTCTTCTTTTGTTCAGTTTTGAAGGAACTTTATACTTCCTTTAGGGGCCTATAGCTCAGCTGGTTAGAGCGCACGCCTGATAAGCGTGAGGTCGATGGTTCGAGTCC
>NZ_JAMBOD010000076.1 GCF_023715445.1 Fictibacillus nanhaiensis | reverse complement strand
TTGGGGTGAAGTCGTAACAAGGTAGCCGTATCGGAAGGTGCGGCTGGATCACCTCCTTTCTATGGAGATTATGAAACAGCTTCGTCTGTTTCGTAAGTACACCTATTCTTCTTTTGTTCAGTTTTGAAGGAACTTTATACTTCCTTTAGGGGCCTATAGCTCAGCTGGTTAGAGCGCACGCCTGATAAGCGTGAGGTCGATGGTTCGAGTCC
>NZ_JAMBOD010000075.1 GCF_023715445.1 Fictibacillus nanhaiensis | reverse complement strand
AAACCAGACGGCTTGCCCTCTGGGGTTGTAGGACACTCTACATGGAGTTACAAAGGAACGAAGTAGGAGACGCGGTCTGGAAAGGCCCACCAAAGAAGGTAACAGCCCTGTAGCTGAAACTTCGTTCCCTCCTGAGTGGATCCTGAGTACGGCGGGACACGTGAAACCCCGTCGGAATCCGGGAGGACCATCTCCCAAGGCTAAATACTCCCTAGT
>NZ_JAMBOD010000074.1 GCF_023715445.1 Fictibacillus nanhaiensis | reverse complement strand
GAGGCATATCGGTGTTCGTCCCGTCCTTCTTCGGCTCCTAGTGCCAAGGCATCCACCGTGCGCCCTTTCTAGCTTAACCTTATAACTTACGATCAACGTCGAATTTCTTCGTTGACTTCGTCTTTCCAGTGCTCATGTATCGAAATACACTCCGCTCCTTCAAGACTTTGTCGCCTCGAACTTCTCGCATCTCGTAACTTAATGATGCATACACATCAA
>NZ_JAMBOD010000073.1 GCF_023715445.1 Fictibacillus nanhaiensis | reverse complement strand
GTATTAAAAGCCTAAGACTTGCTTCTGATAATAATCCTGGTATTAAAAGCCTAATGCTTGCTTCTGATAATAATCCTGGTATTAAAAGCTTAAAGCTTGCTTCTGATAATAATCCTGGTATTAAAAGCCTAAGACTTGCTTCTGATAATAATCCTGGTATTAAAAGCCTAATGCTTGCTTCTGATAATAATCCTGGTATTAAAAGCTTAAAGCTTGCTTCTGATAATAATCCTGGTATTAAAA
>NZ_JAMBOD010000072.1 GCF_023715445.1 Fictibacillus nanhaiensis | reverse complement strand
GAAGAGGCGCAGGCTCAATCTTTATATCTGACATCTCTCTTAGGATTTCCACATAAACATCATAAGAATAGCATCCGGAAATCTTAATGCCGTCATCATCTGTTTTGTCGTTAAAAACGATAAGAGTTGGGATTTGTGTAACATCCATCTCTTGAGAAAACTTCAGATCACAGCGTAAAGCTTTGATAGCCGCTTCAGAAGAAAGATCATTTAAAAATTCTTCCTCATCCAGACCGACTGAACGGGCGATCTCTA
>NZ_JAMBOD010000071.1 GCF_023715445.1 Fictibacillus nanhaiensis | reverse complement strand
CATTGCGTGTGCCTCATGGCGGCGATGGAATTATCCTGGATGTTAAAGTATTCAACCGTGAAGACGGCGATGAACTTCCTCCTGGTGTGAATCAGCTCGTTCGTGCATACATCGTGCAAAAACGTAATATTCACGAAGGGGATAAAATGGCCGGACGACATGGTAACAAAGGTGTAATTTCAAAAATTATGCCTGAAGAAGATATGCCATATCTTCCTGATGGAACACCAGTTGACATCATGTTAAACCCATTAG
>NZ_JAMBOD010000070.1 GCF_023715445.1 Fictibacillus nanhaiensis | reverse complement strand
ACAGCAAAAGGGGAACCATTGTTAACGTTAAAAGCAAGGATCCTGTATAATCAATAGATTCTTTTTCTTTTCGTTGTACCGATGGAAAAAGGAAATAGATGGCAGCAAAAGCTACTAAACCGAACGGAAGGAAGATCCAGAATACCCAATGCCAATGAAAGTGGTCTACAATATATCCTCCAAGCGTCGGTCCGAACACACTTGCCAATCCGAACACACTGCTCATGATTCCTTGCCATTTCCCGCGTTCCCGGG
>NZ_JAMBOD010000006.1 GCF_023715445.1 Fictibacillus nanhaiensis | reverse complement strand
TGAGATTTCCCATCACGTTAAGTGAGTAAGACCCCTTAGAGATGATGAGGTTGATAGGTCTGGTGTGGAAGCGTGGCGACACGTGGAGCTGACAGATACTAATCGGTCGAGGGCTTATCCTTAAAAAGCATGAAGTTTGGAAACGTCGTATCTAGTTTTGAGAGAACATACTCTCTAAAAAAGAAAAGTTTTTTCAGAAGCGAGAAGGTCGAGGAAGTGAAGTTCTAGAGGAACGGAGCGTATTACACATACGTGAGTACCGGAGGAACAAAGCTGACGAAGAGATTCGATGCTTATCAAAAAACTTAGGTCTAGTGATGATGGCGAAGAGGTCACACCCGTTCCCATACCGAACACGGAAGTTAAGCTCTTCAGCGCCGATGGTAGTTGGGGGTCTCCCCCTGTAAGAGTAGGACGTCGCTAGGCAAAGAAGGTGGGACGAACATCGTGTTCGTTCCATCTTTTTTTATATATTAAAATGGTTACTTGTCACCTGCGAAACATAAATGAACTTATATTGTTAAAAAATTGATCTGTGCTATTCCTTTTTATTAATGAAGAGCTTGAAAAACAAACTTTTGATTCAATTGTAAGTGAAAAACAGTACATTCAGGATATAAATACTGGGTTTTTATGAAAGCAGGAAAAGCCAAATTTACCTTCCTTAACATTAATAAGTCTTCAAATTAATATATAAGTCTTCAAAAATTTTTATAAGTCTTCACCGAAGTTTATAAGTCCTCAAAAAGATTTATAAATCTTCGCCAATGTCCCACCCTAATTCCTGAGTTTTAAACATTCTCAAAAGGAAGCTTGGCATCAGCCGAGTCTCAACTCAAACAAATTAAATGTTGTTTGGCCACCGCCAAACTTCCTATCCAAAACTACGCTTCTTTTGCATCAATTCTCCAGTTTTCAACTCGTCCAAAAAGTGTTATTCTTAACGAAGTATTTTTCACCTTGGGGAGGTGCCATCATGTTAGATAACGCTTTAGTAATGGTAGGAATTATTTTATTAATTAATATCGTTTATGTATCTTTCTTTACGATCAGAATGATTTTGACGCTTAAAGGACAAAGGTATCTGGCTGCCTTTATTAGTGTGTTTGAAGTTATTATCTATGTAGTGGGGCTAGGCCTTGTTCTAGACAATCTCAACGAGATCCAGAATCTGATTGCTTATGCAGTCGGTTACGGAATCGGTGTGCTTGTCGGAATGAAGATTGAGGAAAAGCTGGCACTTGGTTATACTACTGTTAATGTAATCACGACAGATCTTCAGGGCGGTTTGCCAAATGAACTTCGCAACAAAGGATATGGTGTTACGAACTGGCTTGCAGAAGGCAGAGAAGGCCAACGTTTAATGATGGAGATCTTAACATCACGTAAATCGGAAAGTAATTTATATACAACGGTAAAAGAGCTTGATCCAAAGGCGTTTATTATCTCACATGAACCAAAGGCATTCCATGGCGGATTTTGGGTTAAGGGCATCAGGAGGTAACAGATGGACAAGAAGCCTTCTAAAAAGAAGTTTTCTGTTGAATCAGGAGAAACGATCTCTGATTGTCTGGATCGTATGGCAAAGGAAGGCTATACACCAGTGAGGAGAATGGAGGAGCCTGTGTTTCATGAGGTAAAACGAAACGGCAGGATGGAACCAGAAGTAAAGGAACAACGAATCGTTTTTGAAGGAAAACGAATCGATTAACACCAAAACACGAACATTAAAACTTTTCTAACCTTAAATGTTCGATTTTTGTTGACAAATGAAAACAACCATTGCTACAATAAAACCAGAAGAATAAAGCCCTCATATAATTTCGGGAATATGGCCCGTAAGTCTCTACCTGATGACCGTATATTTCATCAGACTATGAGGGGAAGCATCTTTCTGTTTATTTTTTATCGGATCTGTAAGTCCAGTTGGCTGCTTTCTCTCATATTTAGGGAGAAGCATACAAACTGGACTTTTTTATTTTTTCTGACAATAAGGAGGCTGCCATGGCTAAAGTAGGAGTTATCATGGGAAGTGTTTCAGATTGGGAGACAATGAAAGAAGCGTGCGATATTTTAGAAGAACTTGATGTAGCTTATGAGAAAAAGGTAGTTTCAGCTCACCGTACACCAGATCTTATGTTTCAATATGCAGAAGAAGCAGAACAAAGAGGAATCGAAGTCATCATCGCAGGAGCTGGTGGTGCAGCACATCTGCCAGGCATGGTTGCAGCAAAAACCATTCTCCCTGTAATTGGCGTACCGGTTCAATCAAAAGCGCTTAACGGTCTGGATTCACTTTTATCGATTGTTCAAATGCCAAAAGGTGTTCCGGTAGCAACAGTAGCCATCGGAAAAGCAGGTGCAGCGAATGCAGGACTCTTAGCCGCACAAATGGTAGCCGTACGTGACGAAGGAGTAAGACAGCGACTTAAACAACGCCGGGCGAATGCAGAAGAGATGGCGATTGAAAGTAGTGAGCAGCTTGTATAAAACGATCAAACCACAGCAGACAATCGGAATTTTAGGCGGCGGACAGCTTGGACGCATGATGGCACTCAGCGCAAGGGAGATGGGATTGCGGGTTGTAGTTTTAGAACCTGCTGAAGATTCACCATGCGGTCAAGTGGCTGATCATCAGATTGCAGCTGGGTACGAGGACCGCGAAGGCATTCAGAACCTTGCAGCAATAAGTGATGTTGTCACCTATGAGTTTGAGAACATTGATGCAGTAAGCGCGAACTGGCTTGAGGAGAATGCGTACTTGCCGCAGGGAAGCCGTCTCCTATCTGTTACGCAGCACCGTTTAAAAGAAAAAGAAACGCTCGTAAAATCCGGGGTGCCCGTAGCGCCGTACATGCCCGTTTCAAATGAAGAAATGCTTCAGGAAGCACTGCAGCATCTAGGATATCCATCGGTTCTAAAAACGTGCCGGGGCGGTTATGACGGAAAAGGCCAGGTCGTGATCAGACAGGAACGCGATATAGAAAAAGCAGCATCACTCTTAGAAAAAGAAACAGATTGTGTGCTGGAAGCTTGGGTGGAGTTCGAAAAAGAGATCTCGGTTATTTTAACAAGAAGTGTAAGCGGCGAGGTTAAATCGTTTCCGATAGCAGAGAATATTCATAGAGACAACATCCTGCACAAAACGATAGCACCGGCCCGAATCACAACAAAAACCGCTGAACAAGCAAAGCTCTTAGCGGGGTCAATCGCAACGGAACTGGAGCTTGTTGGCACGCTTGCCGTAGAAATGTTCGTCGCAAAAGACGGCAGCCTCTATGTAAACGAATTAGCGCCAAGGCCGCATAACTCGGGGCATTATACGATTGAAGCATGTGAAACGTCACAGTTTGATCAGCATGTGCGTGCCGTTTGCAACTGGCCGCTAGGGAATACTGATTTAATAAAGCCGGCCGTGATGATCAACCTTTTAGGGGAACATCATGAGACCGTGTTAAGAGAGATAGGAAAATTAGGAGAAGCGAAACTGCACCTGTACGGAAAAAAAGAAGCAAAAGCGAAACGTAAGATGGGGCACATTACGGTTTTAGGCGATACGATTGAAGAAGCACTCGAAAAAGCCGAGAAAGTGTCTGAAGTATTTTTAGTGAGAAAGAAGACGGAGGTACAACAATGATTGAACGTTATACACGCCCAGAGATGGGAGCCATTTGGACGGATGAAAACAAATATCAAGCGTGGCTTGAAGTTGAGATTTTAGCATGTGAAGCTTGGGCAGAACTTGGTGAAATCCCAAAGGGAGACGTGATGAAGCTTCGTGAAAATGCGTCGTTTGATATCAACCGAATCCTAGAGATCGAGGAAGAGACGCGCCATGATGTTGTAGCTTTTACAAGAGCCGTTTCTGAGACACTCGGCGAAGAACGCAAATGGGTTCATTACGGCCTGACTTCAACAGACGTTGTGGATACAGCACTTTCTTATCTTTTAAAACAAGCGAATGACATCTTAGCAAAAGACTTGGATCGTTTCGTTGAGATTTTAGAAGAAAAAGCAAAAGAGCATAAGTACACAGTTATGATGGGACGTACTCATGGTGTACACGCAGAGCCGACAACATTCGGATTAAAGCTTGCTCTATGGTACGAAGAAATGAAACGTAACGTGGAACGCTTTAAGCAAGCGTCTGACACCGTTCGTTTCGGAAAGATCTCTGGAGCAGTTGGAACATATGCCAACATCGATCCATTCGTTGAAAAATATGTGTGTGAAAAGCTCGGATTAGAGGCTTCACCGATCTCTACACAGACGCTGCAGCGTGACCGTCATGCACACTATATGTCAACGCTCGCTTTGATCGCGACAAGCATCGAGAAGTTTGCAACAGAAGTTCGCGGACTTCAAAAGAGTGAAACGCGTGAAGTGGAAGAGTTCTTTGCTAAAGGTCAAAAAGGATCTTCTGCAATGCCGCATAAGCGTAACCCGATCGGATCTGAGAACATGACAGGACTTGCTCGTGTGATCCGCGGCTACATGATGACGGCTTACGAGAATGTCTCCCTTTGGCATGAGCGTGACATCTCGCATTCATCTGCTGAACGTGTGATTCTGCCGGATGCGACGATCGCACTTAACTATATGCTGAACCGTTTTGGAAACATCATCAAAAACTTAACAGTATTCCCAGAGAACATGAAGCGCAACATGGATCGCACTTATGGCTTAATTTACTCACAGCGCGTTCTATTAAAACTAATCGACAAAGGTATGGCTCGTGAAGAAGCGTATGACACGGTGCAGCCAAAAGCGATGCAAGCGTGGGAAGAAGGCGTCCAGTTTAGAACATTAGTAGAAGCTGAACCGAAAATTACGGATAAATTAACACCTGAAGAAATCTCTGAATGCTTTGATTACAGTTACCATCTGTCACACGTAGATACGATCTTCGATAGATTAGGACTTTAAAGGATTTTACAAGAAGGATCTTTAAAGATTGTTGTTTTTAAAAGACTTCATTGAAAGTTGATTGAAGTGCAAGATGCGAGACTCCTGGGGGACGAGTGGGCCAGGTGAGACTCCTAAAAGCGCAGAGCGCTAGGAGGCTCACCGCACGCCCCCCGGAAAGCGAGCATCTGGAACGGAAATCAACCACTTCCAAAAACAACAGTAATTGCTAAAAAGCTTATTAGAAGTACTTCAACTAAAAAGAGAGTGATATTGTGAGCTCTCTTTCTCTTTGCCTTTTTTAAAAGATTGAACATTAGGAATCTTCAAATAACGGAGGGGTCAGAATGGAGAAGCTAGAGCAGCTGTATGAAGGAAAAGCGAAAAGAATTTACCGCACGACAGAAGAAGATGTGGTTTGGGTGAGCTATAAAGATTCCGCTACTGCTTTTAACGGGGAGAAAAAAGCAGAAATCGAGGGAAAAGGCAGACTGAATAACGAAATTTCTTCAATTTTGTTCGAGTTACTTAAAGATAAAGGCATTGAATCCCACTTTGTAAAACGAGTTTCTGAAACCGAACAGCTCGTAAAGAAGGTGACCATCATTCCTTTAGAAGTGGTCGTGCGCAATATCGCTGCTGGTTCACTATCAAAGCGTACAGGAATTCCTGAAGGGCAGATCCTGCCAAAGACCATTTTAGAATTTTACTTCAAAAATGATGACCTTGGTGATCCGCTTATTAACGAAGATCACATTGATATCATGAATATTGCAACAAGAGAGCAGCTCGAAAAGATTTCAGAGCAAGCTTTTCAAATCAATGAAGTGTTGACGTCGTATTTCGCTCAAAAGAATGTAAAGCTTGTAGATTTTAAGCTTGAGTTTGGGATAGACAAAGATGGACAGCTGCTTTTAGCTGACGAGATCTCCCCTGACACATGCCGTTTATGGGATGCAGAAACGAACGAGAAGCTTGATAAAGATGTGTTCCGCCGTGAACTTGGAAGTTTAACAGATGCTTATGAAACTATTTTAAAACGTCTAGGAGGCCTATCATGTACAAAGTAAAAGTTTATGTAACGCTAAGAGAGAGTGTATTGGACCCGCAAGGAAAGGCAGTTATGCATTCGCTTCATAAGATGGGACAGTCAGAGGTTGAAGACGTACGTATCGGTAAGTATCTGGAGCTGACGCTTCAAAAAGGGAACTATGATCTAGATGAGAAAATCGTGGCAATGTGTTCTAAACTTTTATCCAATCCGGTGATCGAGGACTACCGGTATGAGGTGGAGGAGGTTGTCGCACAGTGAAGTTTGCAGTAATCGTTTTTCCAGGATCGAACTGTGACACAGATATGTATCATGCAGTAAAAGACGAGCTTGGCATGGATGCTGAATACGTTTGGCATGATGCATCAGACTTAAGTAAATTTGACGGTATTTTATTGCCTGGCGGTTTCTCTTATGGGGACTATTTACGCTCAGGGGCAATCGCACAGTTTTCAAACGTGATGAGTGAGGTTGTAAAAGCAGCTAAAGAAGGAAAGCCGGTTCTTGGTGTTTGTAACGGATTTCAGATTTTATTAGAGACAGGTCTCTTGCCAGGGGCTATGCGCCGCAACGAGTCGCTGAAATTTATCTGCCAGCCGGAAGAGCTAGTGGTTGAGAACGCAGGAACAATGTTTACTACTCAATATGAAAAAGGTGAAGTGATCTCTGTTCCAGTTGCACATGGTGAAGGTAACTATTATTGCGATGAAGAGACGTTAAAAGCATTGAAACAGAACAATCAGATCGTTTTCACATATGCGGAGAATCCGAACGGATCTGTTGAGGATATTGCCGGAATTACAAACAAAGAGGGCAATGTGCTTGGGATGATGCCGCACCCGGAACGCGCTGTTGATGAGCTGTTAGGAAGCAAGGATGGACTGAAATTATTTCAATCAATCGTGAAGAGCTGGAGGGAACGCTATGTCGCTGCAACTTGAACCAACAAGTTCTCAAATTAAAGAACAGAAACTGTACCGTGAAATGGGCTTAAGTGATTCAGAGTTTGAATTAGTAGAAAAGATTATTGGAAGACTTCCAAACTGGACGGAAACAGGATTGTTCTCTGTTATGTGGAGTGAGCACTGTTCCTATAAAAACTCAAAACCTGTGTTAAGCAAGTTCCCTACAAAAGGAGAGCGTGTGCTTCAAGGTCCTGGTGAAGGTGCTGGTATCGTGGATATCGGTGACGGTCAGGCGGTTGTATTTAAGATTGAATCTCACAACCATCCATCAGCGATTGAACCTTACCAAGGTGCTGCAACCGGTGTTGGCGGAATCATCCGTGACGTTTTCTCAATGGGAGCGCGTCCAATCGCGATGCTGAATTCTCTTCGTTTTGGTGAATTAGAGTCACCACGTGTTAAGTATTTATTTGAGCAGGTAGTAGCAGGAATCGCAGGCTATGGAAACTGTATCGGTATCCCGACTGTTGGCGGAGAAGTTCAATTTGATCCATCATACGAAGGCAACCCGTTAGTAAATGCAATGTGTGTCGGGTTAATCGACCACAAAGATATTAAGAAGGGCCAAGCAAAAGGTGCTGGAAACTCTGTCATGTACGTAGGGGCTAAAACGGGCCGCGACGGCATTCACGGTGCAACGTTTGCATCTGAAGAGCTGTCGGAAGCGTCAGAAGAAAAACGTCCAGCGGTTCAAGTTGGCGATCCGTTCATGGAAAAGCTCGTAATGGAAGCGTGCCTGGAACTGATTCATAACTGTGATGCTCTTGTTGGGATTCAGGATATGGGGGCGGCAGGTCTAACAAGCTCGTCTGCTGAGATGGCAAGTAAAGCTGGAATGGGAATCGAGATGAACCTTGACCTTATTCCACAGCGTGAAACAGGCATGACGGCTTATGAAATGATGCTTTCTGAGTCACAGGAGCGTATGCTTTTAGTTGTTGAAAAAGGCCGTGAGCATGAAGTTGAAAAGATTTTTGCGAAATGGGATCTCGATTGTGTAACGGTTGGTACGGTTATTGAAGAACAAGTACTGCGCCTCACTCATCAAGGTGAGATTGTAGCAGATGTACCGGTAGATGCTCTTGCAGAGGATGCACCAGTTTATCATAAGCCTTCAAAAGAACCGGCTTATTACGGAGAATTCCAAGCACAAGAAGATTATATCCCTGAGATTACGAGCTTCAAATCTACGCTGCTATCTTTACTAGAGCAACCGACGATTGCGAGCAAAGAATGGGTTTACAACCAATATGACTATATGGTGCGCACGAATACAGTTGTTGCGCCAGGATCTGACGCAGCTGTTGTAAGAATCAGAGGGACGAAAAAGGCTCTTGCGATGACAACGGATTGTAATTCTCGCTATCTTTACTTAGACCCTGAAGTGGGCGGAAAGATTGCGGTAGCAGAAGCGGCTCGTAACCTGGTATGTTCCGGTGCACAGCCACTTGCTGTTACGGACTGCCTAAACTACGGAAACCCGGAAAAGCCTGAGATCTTCTGGCAGCTTGAAAAATCAGCTGACGGCATGAGTGCGGCATGCAACAAGCTTGCAACTCCTGTTATCGGCGGGAACGTATCGCTTTATAACGAAACAAACGGAATAGCTGTTTATCCAACGCCAGTTATCGGTATGGTCGGGCTGATTGAAGACACGAAGAATATCGTGACGCAAAGCTTTAAAGAAGCGGGAGACATCATCTATCTGATCGGTGAAAGCAAAGCTGAATTTGGCGGAAGTGAGCTTCAGAAGATGAAAGAAGGACGCATCTTTGGTAAAGCACCTCATATCGATCTTGAAGTGGAAGAAACGAGACAGCGTGAGCTTTTAGCAGCTATTCAAAAAGGGTTGATCGCATCTGCGCATGACGTTGCAGAAGGAGGACTTTCTGTAGCGCTTGCTGAGTCTGTTATGGACGGTAAAGTTGGGGCGAGCGTGACATTAACAGACGAGCCGATCGGAAGTCTTTTCGGAGAATCACAATCCCGATTCTTAGTTACTGTAAAACCTGAACATCAAGATGAGTTTCAACAGATTGTGAAAGACGCAAAAATCATAGGTTTTGTACGTTCTGAGAGCGGTCTTGCGATCGATAATGAACAGGGTGAAGAGTTATTATCCTGTACGCTCCAGGAACTGCAGGATGCCTGGAAAGGGGCCATTCCATGCTTGCTGACATCAAAGGCTTAAACGAAGAATGCGGTGTATTTGGTATCTGGGGACACCCGGATGCCGCACAGTTAACATATTATGGCCTTCATAGCCTGCAGCACCGCGGGCAAGAAGGAGCAGGGATCGTTGTAACGGATGGAGAGCGTTTACGCATTCATAAAGGCAGCGGTCTTGTGAACGATGTGTTTAGCAAAGGTGAAATAGAAGGTCTCATAGGACATGGTGCAATTGGCCATGTCCGGTATTCTACCGCTGGCGGTAACGAGCTAGCGAATGTGCAGCCGCTGTTGTTCCGTTCTCAAACAAGTTCTTTAGCGTTAGCTCATAACGGAAATCTTGTAAATGCGAATGCGTTAAAACATCAGCTGGAGTCACAAGGAAGCATTTTTCAAACGACATCTGACACAGAGGTTCTTGCCCATCTCATTAAGCGCAGCGGTTATTTTTCGTTGAAAGAAAAGGTACAGAACGCACTGACGATGTTAAAAGGGGCTTATGCGTTTTTAGTCATGACAGAGAACGAAATGATGGTTGCCTTAGATCCTAACGGTTTGCGCCCATTGTCATTAGGCATGTTAGGAGACGCTTATGTGGTTGCCTCTGAGACATGTGCATTCGATGTGATCGGTGCAACATACGTGCGTGACGTGCAGCCTGGAGAATTGCTGATCATTAACGAAGATGGATTAACGGTGGACCGTTTTTCAACGTCTGTACAGCGCTCAATGTGTTCGATGGAATATATATATTTTTCAAGACCTGACAGCAATATTGAAGGAATCAACGTTCATGCCGCACGTAAAAGCCTTGGGAAAAAGATGTTTGAAGAAGCGCCAATTGAAGCAGATGTAGTAACAGGAGTTCCTGATTCAAGTATCTCAGCAGCGATCGGTTATGCAGAAGCATCCGGAATCCCTTATGAGATCGGTTTGATCAAAAACCGCTATGTGGGAAGAACGTTTATTCAGCCGTCACAGGAACTGCGTGAATTAGGTGTAAAGATGAAGCTTTCGCCGGTTCGTGGAATTGTTGAAGGCAAGCGTGTTGTGATGGTGGATGACTCGATCGTTCGTGGTACAACAAGTCGCCGTATCGTAAAAATGCTGCGTGCCGCTGGCGCTACAGAGGTCCATGTAAGGATTACCGCACCGCCGATCGCGCATCCGTGCTACTACGGAATTGATACGTCAGAACGAGCAGAGTTGATTGCGTCTAAACATTCGGTTGATGAGATCCGTGAAATTATCGGAGCAGATTCATTAGCTTTCATTTCCGTTGAGGGATTGATGGAGGGGATCGGCCGTTCGAACTCAGAACCTAACTGCGGTCAATGTTTAGCTTGCTTTACAGGACGTTATCCAACCGAAATTTACCCGGATACCGTATTACCATATGAAAAAGAGCTTGTTTAAAGGGGGAGAAGTTGATGGCAGAAGCATATAAGCAAGCAGGAGTGAATATAGAAGCAGGTTATGAAGCAGTTGACCGGATCAAGAAACATGCATTGAGAACAAAGCGACCTGAAGTGCTTGCAGGACTTGGCGGGTTTGGCGCGATGTTTGATCTGTCAGGTTTCTCGCATAAAGAGCCGGTGCTCGTTTCTGGAACAGATGGAGTAGGAACAAAATTAATGCTCGCCTTTATGGTAGATAAGCACGACACAATTGGTGTTGACGCTGTTGCCATGTGTGTAAACGACATTGTTGCGCAAGGAGCCGAGCCGCTTTATTTCCTGGACTATATCGCTTGCGGCACACTTCACCCAGAAAGAATAGAACATATCGTAAAAGGAATTGCGGACGGCTGTGAGCAGGCAGGCTGCGCACTTATCGGGGGAGAAACAGCTGAGATGCCTGGCATGTATGACAGTGAGGAATACGACCTTGCCGGTTTTACAGTAGGTATTGCTGAGAAATCAAAGCTGATTAACGGTTCGAACATTGGGGAGAACGATGTATTAATCGGACTTGCATCTAATGGGCTGCACTCAAACGGGTTTTCTCTCGTACGAAAAGTTTTATTAGAAAAGGCAAAACTGGATTTGAACGAACAATATGAAGGCTTTTCTAAACCTCTTGGTGAAGAACTGCTGACACCTACACGCATCTATGTAAAACCGTTGTTGGAAGTGTTCGATAAGTACGCTGTAAATGGCGTGGCGCATATAACGGGCGGCGGGTTTATCGAAAATATTCCGCGTATGCTGCCAGAAGGACTAGCTGCAGAGATTGATTATGGCTCATGGCCTGTTCCTCTTGTTTTCGATTTGATCGAGGAAAAAGGAAACCTCACGCGCAAGGAAATGTTTAAAACGTTCAATATGGGAATCGGCATGGTGCTTGCTGTATCAGAAGAGAACATGCTGCCGGTGATCCGCCTTTTAGAAGAAACAGGTGAGAAGCCGTATATTATCGGGCGCGTGAAAAAAGGCGAAGGTGTTATCTTTGGCGGAGGTTCAATCGAATGAACAGGATAGCGGTGTTTGCTTCTGGAAGCGGAAGCAACTTTCAAGCGATTGCAGATGCTGTTGGTAAAGGAATCCTGCAAGCTGAAATCTCGCTTTTAGTTTGTGATAAACCCGGTGCACAAGTTATTGAACGGGCACGCAAGCTTCACATTCCGATTTTTACGTTTGTACCGAATACCTTTGCTTCTAAAGCGCATTTTGAGAAAGAAATCGTTAGTGAACTAGAGGCATATAACGTTAAGTTAATTGTTCTGGCAGGCTATATGCGGCTTATTGGAGAGGTGCTGCTAGAGGCGTATGAAGGAAGAATATTAAACATTCATCCCTCTTACCTTCCTGCATTTCCGGGTAAGGATGCAGTAGGTCAGGCATTGGAAGCAGATGTTGCAGAAACGGGCGTGACCGTTCATTATGTGGACAGCGGAATGGACACAGGGCCGATTATCGAACAGGTGAAAATCCCGGTACGGCCTGGAGATACAAGAGAAATGCTTCAAAAGCGCATACAGAATGCTGAACATCAATTGTACCCAGCCATCATAAACAAACTTTTACAAAAAGACACCATAGGAGGCCTTGTACAATGACTATAAAACGAGCACTAGTTTCTGTATCCAACAAAGAAGGCTTGCTTCCTTTTGCAGAAAAGCTTGCAAGTCATGGCGTCGAGATCATCTCGACTGGAGGAACGAAAAAAGCTTTAGAAGATGCTGGCATTCCCGTAATCGGGATTTCTGAAGTAACAGGTTTTCCTGAGATCATGGATGGCCGGGTTAAAACATTGCACCCTAAGATTCATGGCGGACTTCTAGCGGTCCGTGATAATGAGAGCCATCAAAAAGCGATGCAAGAAAACGAGATTTCACCGATCGATCTAGTAGTCGTTAACTTATATCCCTTTAAAGAAACGATTGCTAAAGAGGGCACAACATTTGCTGACGCAATTGAAAACATTGATATTGGCGGTCCGAGTATGCTTCGATCAGCAGCGAAAAATCATGCCTATGTCACTGTAGTCGTTGATCCTGAAGATTATGAAACGGTTGCGGGTGAACTAGAGGGCGCAGGTTCAGTGAGTGATGAGACGCGCCGCAGACTTGCAGCGAAAACGTTCCGTCACACAGCGGCATATGACGCGCTTATTGCTGAATACTTAACTGCAGCTGTAGAAGAAGAGCATCCAGAGTCGTTTACAGTAACGTATGAAAAGAAGCAGGATCTTCGCTACGGGGAAAACCCTCATCAAAAAGCGGCGTTTTATGCGAAACCACTTGCGGGTACACTTTCGTTAACAAACGCGGAGCAGCTTCACGGAAAAGAGCTTTCCTACAACAACATCAATGACGCTGATGCTGCACTTTCGATTGTAAAAGAATTTACAGACCCGGCTGTAGTGGCAGTAAAGCATATGAACCCATGCGGAGTTGGTACAGGCTCGACTGTTTTAGAAGCTTATACGCGTGCTTTTGAAGCGGATCCGATCTCAATCTTTGGCGGAATCATCGCATCCAACACGGAAATTGATGCTAAGACGGCTGAGAAGATGGCTGAGATTTTTCTTGAAATCATAATTGCCCCTTCCTTTACAGAAGAAGCGTTATCGATTCTAACGAAAAAGAAGAACATCCGCTTGCTGAAGCTTGATTTTACTGAAGGAAAAGGGATCGCAAAGAAAGTAACAACCGTATCTGGCGGTATGCTCGTTCAGGATGAAGATGTTTATGGACTTGATGATGCGAACGTGACGATTCCTACAAAACGCCAGCCTACTGAGCAGGAATGGAAAGATTTACGACTTGCTTGGAAAGTTGTAAAACACGTGAAATCCAACGCAATTGTTCTAACGAAGGACGAAATGACGGTAGGAGTTGGTGCTGGTCAGATGAACCGAGTTGGTGCAGCGAAGATTGCGATTGAACAAGCTGGTGTTCGAGCGAAAGGTTCTGCTCTAGGTTCTGATGCGTTCTTCCCGATGGATGATACGGTTGAAGCGGCGGCACTCGCTGGTGTAACAGCGATCATTCAGCCAGGAGGATCTATAAAGGACGAAGATTCCATTAAAAAAGCAGATGAACACGGCATTACGATGGTGTTTACTGGCGTAAGACATTTTAAACATTAAGGATATGCTATTTTTTAAGAGTTAATTTGCGCTACAGTTTCTAGAAGAGGTAATTTGAGCGAAAAAAGGATATTTTGAGCGAAACGAGAGGTAGTTTGAGCGCAGCTAGAGAATTCTGAGCGTAACTCGGCGTTTTTGAGCGAAACCTCCATAAGTTTGAGCGAACGTGTAATAAATATAAGAACACGTACCGTAAAACACCGTTTTTCATCTGTTCTGCTGCTCCTAACTGTGGATGCTCACTTTTCCGCGGGGCATGCGGTGGTCTTTCTACAAGGAAATCCTGCGGAAAAGAGCTTCCTCGTCGCTTGCGAAAGAAAATAGCCTTTTGAAAGTAGAGTAATTCAAGCATTTCTTAAAAGGGAGGACTACAATCATGAACGTTCTTGTCATCGGAAAAGGCGGACGTGAGCATGCGCTCGTCTGGAAGTTTGCCAACAGTCCAAGCGTGTCACGTGTATTCGCTGCACCAGGTAATCCTGGAACTGAAAAAATCGCTGAAAATGTACCGATCCAAGAAAACGAAATTGACGAGCTTGTCTCTTTTGCAAAATCAAAAGAGATCGCACTTACTTTTGTAGGGCCTGAAGTACCTTTGCTTGAAGGAGTCGTAGACCGGTTTAAAGAAGCAGGTCTCGCAATTTTTGGTCCGTCAAAAGCTGCAGCGCAAATAGAAGGCAGCAAATCGTTTGCGAAAAACTTGATGCAAAAGTACGGCATCCCGACTGCTTCTTCAGAAACGTTCACAAATTACGATCAGGCGCTCCATTATATAAGAGAAAAGGGTGCGCCCATTGTATTGAAAGCGGATGGTCTTGCAGCTGGCAAGGGAGTTATTGTTGCGACGACGCTGAAAGATGCTGAAGAAGGCTTACATGAGCTAATGGTCGACAAACGGTTCGGTGCAGCAAGCGAAAAGGTAGTTATTGAGGAATTTTTAGATGGTGAAGAGTTTTCATTAATGTCATTCGTTCATGGCGAGATCGTACTTCCGATGGAAATCGCACAAGATCATAAACGTGCACATGACGGTGATAATGGACCAAACACAGGCGGAATGGGAGCTTATTCACCGGTTCCGCAAATTTCTGATGAAGCGGTTCAAAAAGCGATTCAGGAAATCGTAATGCCGACAGTAAAAGCGATGAAACAAGAAAGTACACCTTTTACAGGAATCCTTTATGCAGGTCTTATATTAACAAAAGAAGGACCTAAAGTTATTGAGTTCAACGCGCGGTTTGGAGATCCTGAAACACAAGTTGTTTTACCAAGACTTGAAAATGACCTGGCGGAATTACTGATTCAGCTATTAGATGGACATAAGCCAGAACTTCGCTGGTCTAAAGAAGCGGTCCTTGGGGTTGTTCTAGCATCAGAAGGTTATCCTGTCTCATCATCTGAACCAAAGCTTATTGAAGGGCTGGAAGTCATAGATAAGGAAACGAACGTGTTTCATGCTGGTACAAAACGCTCTGATGAGGGTCTGCAAACGAATGGCGGCAGAGTGCTGTTAGTTGCTTCAAAAGGAAACTCTCTTGATGATGCACAAAGAAAAGTTTATGAAGAGATGAAAAAGATTACGTGCGAAGGTTCTTTTTATCGTAAGGATATCGGATATAAAGCTATTTCACACGTCTCTTCCTAACAAATACAAATGCAATGGCGATGATCCCGCCAATAAGCATAATATAAAGAAAAGCAGTATCCATTAAGTATTCATAGTTCATGATGCTGCTAACCTCCTTTTGTTTATTGATAAGAGTCGAATCTCTTCCGAAAAGTATCCATGCACCTGCGATTACTCGTGCAACTCGCAGTGTGCATGTAAGCTTTGCTAGTGGCTGGCCGATTTTATGGTCAGCCTTTTTTCATTGGATCTAGATCAAGAAGGATTAAATGGTGAACCTTCTTTTGCGATAGTTCCTAGATCCATATCGTTCATCTCTTTGCTTTTGTGAAGCAGTTCAGTCATTGGGCAGTATCGCACAATACCCTCAGCTACCTTCATTGCAGCCATCATGATCATGAGAATATACGATTCTTTGTAAGGCTTTCTTGTCAGCTTAGCCGTATATACAGAGAGAAGCGTTAAGCCTGCAATAATACGAATCATACTGTTTACTAAACCAATATTTTGTCTCATAGAGATACTCCTTTCGATTTTTACCAATTTACTTGGTGAATATGGTATTCTTGAAAAAAACGAAATTTTCAGAGAAGACAGGTGAATCTAACATGAACCAACACATCGCGTTTTGGAAGAAATCACAAATGCGCAAACAAGTGGCCGTCATTCAAGGTGAAATGGCACCGTCGCTTGTCCTGAAAAATGCTACGTATCTTCATACAGCCCTTAAAAAATGGACAAAAGCAAATATCTGGATATTAGAAGACCGTATTGTTTATGTCGGCGAGAAGCTGCCGGCAAAGGATTCAGGTACCGAATACGCTGATCTTGATGGCCAGTTTGTTGTGCCCGGCTATATTGAACCGCACTGTCACCCGTTTCAACTTTATAATCCCCAGACGCTCTCCCGATATGCATTACAGCGTGGGACCTCTGTATTTTTAGCTGATAACTTCATGCTTCTTTTTGAAATGAATATTTCGAAAGCGCTTTCTTTTATGGAAAATGTAAATGAAATGCCGGCCAATTTCTTTTGGTGGTGCCGTTACGATGCACAAACAGAGCTAGTGGAAGAGGAAAAATATTTTTCGGAAACATCGATTAAAAAGCTGCTTGAAAGCCCGTATGTTCTTCAAGGCGGTGAACTGACAAGCTGGCCACGTGTTCTGCAGGGTGATGATACACTTTTGCACTGGATGCTGCAGACGAAAAAAGCGGGCAAAAAGATCGAAGGACATCTGCCGGGCGCTTCAGAGAAAACATTAACGGCGATGACGCTGCTTGGTGTGGATTGCGACCATGAAGCAATGACAGGGACCGAGGTGATGGACCGGTTGAATGCAGGTCTGCAAGTGTCACTTCGCTATTCTTCGATTCGTCCAGACCTTCCAAAGCTGCTGCGCCAGATGAAAGAAGAGGGAATAACGAACTTTGAACGGATTTTCTTTACGACAGATGGATCGACTCCTGCTTTTTATGAAGAAGGCGTTACAGATAAAATGCTTTCAATCGCGTTAGAAGCGGGCATTGATCCTGTTGATGCGTATATGATGGTCTCCTATAACGTGGCGAGATATTACGGACTGGATCATCTTTTTGGAATGGTTGCCCCTGGGCGTGTTGCGCACTTGAATATTTTAGATGATGTTAACCATCCTCTTCCTGTTTCGGTTTTGGCAAAAGGAAAATGGATGAAGCAAGATGGAGTAGATATAAGTAAAGACAAAGATTTTGAGTTTGACTGGGAAGGCCATGGCATCTCACAAAGAAAGATTGATTGGGATCTGCAGGATGACGATTTTCAGTTTTCTGGGCTTGTCGGCATAGAAATGTACAACAGTGTGATCACACGGCCATATAATGTATCGATCAATCCTTTTTCTGAAGAGATTAACGAAGAATCAGATGAGTGTTTCTTAATGCTGATCGATAAAGATGGAAAGTGGAGGACCAACACGATCGTTAAAGGGTTTGCCAAGAATCTGTATGGGTTTGCGAGCTCTTATTCCAATACAGGAGACCTGCTCATAATAGGTAAAAGCAAAAAAGACATGTCTCTAGCGTTTAAGCGGCTGAAAGAGATGGGTGGAGGAATCGTCCTTACCGAAAAAGACGAGGTTGTTGCTGAGATAAAACTTCCGTTAGCGGGAGGAATGTCGAATCTTGCTATAGAAGAACTAATAGAGGAAGAAAAAGCTTTAACAAGCGCTCTTAGAGACCGGGGCTATCTATACGAGGATCCGATCTATTCGCTGCTGTTCTTTTCTTCTACACACTTGCCATATATCCGCATTACGCAAAGAGGCATTTACGATGTTAAAAAGAAAGGATTACTCTTTCCTTCGATTATGCGTTAATATAGAAAAGGATTGGGCAAAATAAACGATATAAAGGTAGTGAGCCCAATGAAAAAGTGGTACGTTATTTTCATGTCTATGATCCTTGTATTCACGCTTTCTGCATGTAAAGACGCGAAAGAAAAGGTACTAGAGGACGGCAAGGTTGATAAAGCCGAGGCATCTGATTCCAAAAAAGATAAGAAAGAAGAAGAAACATTCACTTCTGTCTTTCCGCTTACTGGAATTGGGACGAACGAGGATACTGATCACCGTGCTGTAGCTGTAATGGTGAACAACCACTGGAAGGCAAGACCGCAATCAGGACTTCATAAAGCAGATATGGTTTACGAAGTATTAGCTGAGGGAGAACTTACACGCTTTCTGGCGGTCTTTCAAAGTGAAATGCCAGAAACAGTCGGACCTGTCCGAAGTGCGCGAGACTACTTTATTGAGCTTTCCCGAGGGTACAATTCACTGTACGTTGCTCACGGATACAGTCCTGAAGCAAAAGATATTCTGTACAGCGGTACAGTTGATCACTTGAACGGCATGGACTATGACGGAAGTCTGTTTAAACGGGCTGATTTCAGAAAGGCGCCCCACAACTCTTACATCACCTATGAAAATATTTTGAAAGGGATGGAGAAAACAGGTGCCGATCAAACAGATGACCTAGATATGCTTCCTTTTCTGACAAAAACAAGTTCCATGAACCTTGAGGGTGAAGAAGCAACCGAGGTTACAGTTGATTATGGACGCGGAGAAACGGTAGGATTTACGTACTCTAAGAACAGGAAAACGTACGCTAGAAGCAGCAACAATGAACCGACAATAGATAGGGAAACTGAAACTCCAATCGCCGTAAGCAATGTATTCATTGTAGAGGCAGCACATCGTGTAATCGATGATGCCGGGAGACGTGAGATCAATTTAACATCCGGCGGAGATGCGATTCTGATTCAAAACGGTGTTGCACAGAAAATCTCGTGGAAAAACGAGAATGGAAGAATTGTTCCGGACGGAGGAGCGTTAATACCAGGTAAAACATGGATTAACATTGTGCCTAACGGTATGGAGAATTCAGTTAAGATGCAATAGAAAAAGGAGTGCATGTTTCATGCAAATTGATAAACTACGTGGAAAAGCGCTGGATCAGCTGTTTGAATCTGTTCTATCGCTGAAGGATATGGAAGAATGCTATCGTTTCTTCGATGATCTTTGTACGATGAACGAGATTCAATCACTCGCTCAAAGACTTGAAGTGGCACGCATGCTTCGTCAAGGCAAGACTTATCACAAGATCGAGAACGAAACAGGTGCAAGCACAGCTACGATCTCACGTGTAAAGCGCTGCCTGAACTTCGGGAATGACGCTTATGCAATGGTCCTTGATCGTGTTCATGAAGAGGAAGAAGCGAAATAAATAAGGAAAACCTGCCATGTGCAGGTTTTTTGTTTGAATTTTAATTAATGTAAGAGTTATCGAAACGTGCCAAACTTTGTCGAAAATCATGTATTTTGAAATTAACGTGGGATTAATGCTCGCTAACGTGGGAAAGACCATGATTAACGTGGGATTCCTGAAAGCAGAAGTAGAACAAAGTGCTTACGATTATGCAGCATATGTTATGAACCCTGAATTTTAATGAAACTCACTCTTCATTAAGCTCATCTGGACTTGGTCGCGGCAGTTACCGCGGATCCATTCCGCCTGCCGCACAATACCTTCAGCCTGGAAGCCGAGGCGGCGAGCGAGCTTGATGCTTTTTTCGTTTTGAACAGCTGCCCTGAGTTCCACGCGGTTCAGCATGAGCGTATAATACGCGTACATCAGCATCCCCTTTACTGCCCGCTGCGCAATTCCATGACCTTCAAATCCTTCACCAACCCAATAACCGAGCATTCCTGATTGGTTGTGCCACTTTATGTCATAAAGAGCTACTGATCCCGCAACCTGACCCCGATACCAGATAAAAAGAACAACATCTGTTTGTTCTTTCATTTTTTTATTCACCGTTTTAATAAACTGCTTCATTTCTCCATTTGATTGTGTGTAGTCCACCCAGCCAATCCAAGGACCGAGATGCTGACGCGAATGCTCAAGCAGCATAAAAATAGATTCAGATTCTTTCAAGTCTGGCTGTTTCAGCATTATTTCGTCGTCAATATGCCACATTAGCACAGGCATTCCTCCCCAAATCGAAGTATGAACTTCACAATCTTTCCACATGATGAATCATAGAGTGAGAACTTGATTTTTGATATAATGCAGAAGTACAGAAAGCGGTCTGTTAAAAAAGCAGGCACGGGTTGTTTTATTTAGGCTCATTTCTAAAAGTTGCTTTTGAAAATTTTTGTGATTTCACTTCGTTGAAAGTTGATTGGAGCGGAAGGTGCGAGACTCCTGCGGGACTAGCGGGACAGGTGAGACCCCGAAGGCGCATAGCGGCGAGGAGGCTCACCGCACGCCCCGCGGAAAGCGAGCATCCTGGAGCGGAAATCAACCCCTTCAAATAGCAACAAAGTTTACGAATACAGCCTTTATTTATGAAAGGAAGAACACAATGTTTGATTATAGAGAATGGAAGCATGTGTTTAAGCTTGACCCAGATAAAGAGATCAGCGACAGCGACCTGGAGATCATTTGCGAGAGTGGTACGGATGCTGTCATTGTCGGTGGGTCTGAAGGGGTAACGCTTGATAACACATTGGATCTTATGTCACGAATACGCAGGTTTGCGGTTCCTTGTGTGCTTGAAGTTTCAAATATCGAATCCCTCACACCAGGGTTTGATTTTTACTATATTCCGACTGTCTTAAACGCAAAGGATGCTAACTTTATAACTGGATTGCACAAGCAAGCGCTCAAAGAGTACGGTGACATCATGAACTGGGACGAGATCATTACGGAAGGCTATTGCATCGTGAATCCTGATTGTACAGCAGCTGAACGCTCAAAAGCCGATACGGATCTAACTTCAGATGATGTTGTAGCATATGCCCGCATGGCTGAAAAAATGTTTCAGCTTCCGATCTTTTATTTGGAATACAGCGGTACGTATGGAGATGCAAACATCGTGAAACAAGTAAGGGAAGTGCTGGATAAGGCAGTCTTTTATTATGGAGGCGGAATCACATCAGCTGATCAAGCGGGCGAAATGGCGGAATTTGCAGACACTGTTGTAGTCGGCAACATCGTCTATGACGATCTAAACGCTGCGATAGAAACGGTTGAAGCAGTTAAAGGTAAAAGTTGAAAAAAACTGCAAAATAAGCGAAAATATAATGAGAATATATGTTCGGGCGGTGAATGAAGAATGAGTATGCATCAAATGATTGAAAAGCTGTTAACAGGGCTTAACCCTGAACAAAAAGCAGCGGTAAAACATACAGACGGTCCATTGCTGTTAATGGCTGGAGCGGGAAGCGGAAAGACGCGTGTGCTGACACATCGCATCGCTTATTTAATGATGGAAAAAGAGGTAGCACCATGGAACATCCTGGCGATTACTTTTACAAATAAGGCAGCAAGAGAGATGAAGGAAAGGGTAGCGAAGATCACTGGCCCTGTAGCGGAAGAGATCTGGATTTCAACGTTCCACTCCATGTGCGTGCGTATTTTGCGCCGGGACATCGACCGGATCGGGATCAACCGTAACTTTACGATCTTAGATGCGACAGATCAATTATCTGTTGTAAAAGCAATCTTAAAAGATCTAAACTACGACCCGAAAAAATACGAACCTCGAGGCATCTTAAGTTCAATTTCATCATTAAAAAATGAACTGAAAACGGCAGCTGATTTTGCAAAAGTTGCGAACGGTCATTTTGAGGGTGTCGTACAAGAAGTTTATGAAAACTATGAAAAGCGCTTACGAAAGAACCAGGCGCTTGATTTTGACGATCTCATCATGACGACGATCCAATTGTTTGCGAAAGTCCCTGAAGTGCTGGAATTCTATCAGCGCAAGTTCCAATACATCCATGTGGATGAGTATCAGGATACGAACCGCGCACAATATATGCTTGTGAAAATGCTTGCTGACCGTTTCCGCAACCTGTGTGTTGTCGGTGATTCCGATCAGTCGATCTATGGCTGGCGCGGAGCGGATATCGCAAACATCCTCTCTTTTGAAAAAGATTACAATGATGCAAAGGTTATTTTGCTTGAGCAAAACTACCGTTCTACGAAAAAGATTCTTCAAGCAGCTAACAAAGTCATCGAAAACAACATGAACCGTAAGCCGAAGAACCTTTGGACAGATAATACAGAAGGAGCAAGTATCATGTATTATCAAGGTGACGACGAGCAGGGAGAAAGCTACTACGTAACCGGTAAGATCCGTGAAGCCGTTTCTTCAGGCAAACGTTCTTATAACGATATTGCGATTCTGTACAGAACGAACGCCCAGTCGCGTGTTATAGAGGAAGTTTTGATAAAGTCAAACATTCCATACAACATCGTGGGCGGTACAAAGTTCTATGACAGAAAAGAGATTAAAGACATCCTTGCTTATCTGCGTCTGATCTCAAACCCTGATGACGATATCTCCTTGCAGCGGATCGTTAACGTTCCTAAGCGCGGAATCGGTGCGTCTTCCATGGATAAAGTCGCTCAATACGCGGCGGCTAATGACCTGTCCATGTACCAGGCACTGCAAGAAGTAGAGCAGATCGGACTCAGCGCTCGTGCAACAAACAGCTTAAAAGAGTTCACAGATTTTATCACGAACTGGACGCGTCAGCAGGAATACCTGTCAGTAACAGAACTCACGGAAGAAGTTTTAAGCAAAACCGGCTACAGAGATGCTTTGAAAGCAGAGAAAACGATTGAAGCACAAAGCCGTTTAGAGAACATCGATGAATTTATTTCCGTTACGCAGGACTTCGAAAAGAGACAAGATGACAAATCGCTTATTGCCTTCCTTACAGACCTCGCCCTTGTAGCGGATATCGATAAGCTTGATGAAGAAGCTGAAAAAGAAGACAAGCCGAAAGAAGCGGTTGTACTGATGACGCTTCACTCTGCAAAAGGTCTGGAGTTCCCCGTTGTTTTCTTAATGGGGCTTGAGGAAGGAGTATTCCCGCATAGCCGTGCACTTTTTGAAGAAAACGAGATGGAAGAGGAGCGACGTCTTGCATATGTAGGGATTACACGTGCGGAAGAAGAGCTTTTCTTAACAAATGCAAGAATGCGTACCCTTTATGGACGTACAACAACAAATCCGGAATCACGATTTATCGCTGAAATTCCAGATGATTTGATAGAAGCAGAAGTAAAGGAGAAACCTTCTGTACCATGGGGTGCTGGAGCCCGTTCAGGTGGTGGATCTACCCCATCCTTCATGAATCCGAAAAAGAAAACCGTAACACCTGTCTATCAATCTTCTGGCGGGGAAAAACTGGATTGGAGAGTGGGCGACAAAGTCAAACACCGCAAGTGGGAAACGGGTACTGTTGTAAGTATGCGCGGTGATGGTGATTCGCTTGAACTCGACATCGCATTCCCTCAGCCTGTTGGTGTAAAAAGACTGCTTGCTAAATTTGCCCCGATCGAAAAAGCGTAAGTATAGAAGGAGTGGAACGGGTTGAACGAAGAACATGCAAAGGAAAGAATCCTGGAACTCCGGGAGCTTTTAGAAAAATATAATTACGAATATCATGTGCTGGACAAACCGTCTGTACCTGATGCTGAATATGACCAGCTTATGAAAGAGCTGATCGAACTTGAAAATAATCATCCTGAACTTCATGACGAGCATTCGCCTACATCACGTGTAGGCGGTGCCGTTTTGGACTTTTTTGAAAAGGTTGAACACACCGTTCCGATGCTTAGTCTTGGAAATGCGTTCAATGATCAGGATCTTCGCGATTTTGACCGACGGGTACGCGAAGGTGTTGGAGATAACGTTACGTATGTTGCTGAGCTGAAAATCGATGGGCTTGCGGTTTCCCTTCTATATGAGGATGGAAGATTTGTAAGAGGTGCTACCCGCGGAGACGGCACAATCGGTGAGGATATTACTAACAATTTAAAGACAATTCGTTCCATTCCGTTTAAGCTGAAAGATCCGGTTATGCTTGAAGTGCGCGGAGAAGCGTTCATGCCAAAGAAGTCATTCCAAAAGCTGAACGCTCACCGTGAAGAAGAAGGTCAGGAGCTTTTTGCAAATCCAAGGAATGCAGCAGCGGGTTCATTGCGCCAGCTTGATCCAAAGATTGCCGCAAGCCGGAACCTTGATATCTTCATTTATGGAGTTGGTAAGCTGGAAGGCCATACGGTAGATTCGCATGACGAGAGTTTAACGTATTTAAGCCACTTAGGCTTCAAAACGAATCCGGAGTGGAAGAAGTGCGAAAACATCGATGAAGTGATTGAGTTTGTGAACGGCTGGCAGGAGAAGCGTCCAGACCTTCCATACGAGATTGACGGAATCGTTATTAAAGTTAACTCACTTTATCAGCAAGAAGAATTAGGGTTTACTGCGAAAAACCCGCGCTGGGCGATCGCATACAAGTTTCCCGCTGAAGAAGTTGTTACGAAGCTTGAAGGTATCGAGCTGAATGTAGGCCGTACAGGTGTTGTTACACCAACCGCGCTCCTTCAGCCTGTTTTAGTAGCTGGAACGACAGTCAAGCGTGCTTCATTACATAATGAAGACTTAATCCGGGAAAAGGACATCAAGATCGGTGATTATGTTGTTGTAAAAAAAGCTGGCGACATCATTCCTGAAGTCGTGAACGTTATTACAGAGCGCCGTACGGGTGACGAAATCGACTTCCACATGCCGACTGAATGTCCGGAGTGTGACAGCGAACTTGAACGCTTAGATGGTGAAGTGGCACTTCGCTGCTTAAATCCGCAATGTCCTGCACAGATCCGTGAAGGATTCATTCATTTTGTTTCCAGAAATGCGATGAACATTGACGGACTTGGTGAAAAGGTAGTCGCTCAGCTGTTTAAAGAAAAGCTGATTGATAATGTTGCAGATTTATATAAGCTAGAGCGTGATAAACTGTTAGAATTAGAACGTATGGGTGAAAAATCTGCAGATAATTTACTTGCCGCTATTGAGAAATCCAAAGAAAACTCTTTAGAGCGTCTTTTATTTGGTCTTGGTATCCGCCATGTTGGAGCAAAAGCGGCTAAGACGATTGCACAGCGTTTTGAAACGATGGAAACACTAATGAACGCATCAAAAGAACAGCTTTTAGAAGTAGAAGAAATCGGTGAAAAGATGGCTGATTCGATTCAGCTTTACTTTTCTAAGCCGGAAGTAAAAGAGCTGATAGAAGAACTGCAGAGTCTTGGTGTGAACATGACATATAAAGGACCGAAGCTTGTTAAAGTTGAGGATCTTGATACGCCGTTTGCAGGGAAAACCGTTGTGTTAACTGGTAAGCTGTCTATTTTGACCCGGAATGAAGCAAAAGAAAAATTAGAACGCTTAGGAGCAAAGGTTACCGGTAGCGTAAGTAAAAATACAGATATGCTGATTGCCGGAGAAGATGCAGGATCTAAGCTTGATAAGGCGAAGAAATTTGGCATCGATATCTGGAATGAGCAGCAATTGGTTGAAGAGCTGAACAAATAAGATTGGCGAGAGCTGACCACTATTAGAGGAGTGTCCGTAATGATTAAACGGGTTGGACTCCTTTTCTTAAGCCTTTTACTCGTTTTAACTGGCTGTCTGGGTGACGATGAGCTGGAAAAAGAAGAAAAGGTTGTGCAGGAAAAGGGGAAGAAAGAAGAAAAAGCGATCATCACAGGGGAAATCAAGACCGGGGAAAAGTATTACCGAAGTATTTTTCCATTTGAGCCAGGTGGAGCACGCGGCGTTATCCGTTATGGTGTAGATAACCGTCTTGATATAAACGAGTTTGAAATGGGCTTGATGCGTGTAGCTCAAGAAACGTTCAATACGGATAAATACTTTTTCCAGGAAGGTCAGTTTTTAAATGAACCTACTGTTACCAATTGGCTGAGAAGAGCCGACGAAAAGCCAGGAAAGAGTAAAAGTGAATTGGATCAAACAGGTTTAAACCCGAAACTTGGTGTTAAAGTAGATGAAGGTGACGCTCAATACGTTGATAAAATGCTGGAAGCCAATAAGAATAACCCGAAATATCTTTCCTACGTATTAGAGCATAACTATCTTGTTCAAAGTGGAGACGGCAAGGTAAAGCTCGGCGGAGTTGTTATTGGGCTATCGTTTAACTCAACGTATTATTATGACGTTAAACACAATAGTCTCATCTATCCTGGTGAGGTCAAACTCGACCGCGCAAAGGTTCAAAAAGAAGCGCAAAAAATTGCCGGGCAAGTCGCAAGCCGTTTGCGTCAAGACCCTAAATTACAGGATATTCCGATTGTAGTTGCTCTTTATCAAGAAGAAGAGCGTGACTCAGTGACACCAGGAAACTTCTTTGCGGCTGGAGTGGTGAAGAAAGGAAGCAACTCGATCAGTTCATGGGAAGATATTGATGAAGATTATCTTTTATTCCCTTCAGACTCAGCTTCCAAAAAGAAGAGAAGCGATTCCGAGAAATTTACATCTTTTAAAGCCAAAGTTCAGGAATACTTCCCGAATTTTATCGGTGTAATCGGAAAAGGTTTCTATAAAGACGGAAACCTGGAGCGAATGACAATCGAAATTCCCGTTCAGTTCCGAGGGAAAGCAGAGATCATTTCCTTTACTCAATTCGTTGCTACATCTGCACTGGGAGAATTGCCGGATGTTCCGATTGAAGTGTATATCGGTTCAGCTGTAGACCAGCCAGAGGCATTGATTGTTAAAGACGAAACAACCCAAGAAGAGCCATTCGTTCATATTTATCGAAAATAGTTTATTTATGATTAAAAGCTGACCCAAAAGGACACAGATGATGTCTGCTTGGTGTCAGCTTTTCATTTTTTTTTCTACTGTACGTATTTTTACAGGAAACTCGGGTTGAAAAAAGCTTTGTTTGAGCGGTAGTGGCGGATTATTGAGCGAAACTAGAAGATTCTGAGCGAAGCGAGGTTAATCTTGAGCGAAACTCCGAGTTTTTGAGCGAAAACCGATTCATCCTGAGCGAACTTGTAACAAATAAAAGAACACGTACCGTAAAAAAAACCTAAGCTACGCAAGAGTATATTTATTCGGAATTTTTCCAGAATTTTAGTTGAAAAGAGCCTGAAATGTACTAATCATTCATCAACTAGAAAGAAGATGCAGAACAGCAGTTCATCCCTTGAAAATAAAGAATTCTGACTATTTCTGTTTGTTTGAACTAAACGCTATGTTCATGTAGAATGAACGTGGGAAACCCAATTTTGAAAACGCTTTATTAGGAGGGGAATTTATTATGACACGTGAATACCGTCATGAACCATTTATGGATTTTTCAGTTCCTGCAAACAAGGAAGCTTATGAGGCAGGCTTGAAGGTTATTAATTCTAAGCTTGGACAAGAGTTTCCGCTTGTTATCGGCAGTGAGAAAATCACAACAGACGAAAAGATTGTTTCTATAAATCCAGCCAACAAAGAAGAAGTGATTGGATCTGTTTCAAAGGCAACTCAAGACCATGCTGAGCAAGCGATGCAAGCTGCATTAACTGCTTTCGAATCTTGGAAGAAGTGGGATCCTGAGCACCGTGCGAACATCTTGTTCCGTGCAGCAGCGATCATCCGCCGCCGTAAATATGAATTCTCCGCTATGCTTACAAAAGAAGCAGGTAAGCCATGGAAAGAAGCGGATGCTGATACAGCAGAAGCTATCGACTTTTTAGAATACTATGCACGCCAAGCAATCAAGCTTAAAGCTGGTCAGCCAGTTGTAAGCCGCGATGGCGAAATCAATAAATTTAACTACATTCCACTTGGAGTAGGTATCGTTATCTCTCCATTTAACTTCCCGTTTGCGATCATGGCAGGTACTGCAGCAGCTGCGTTCGTTTCTGGTAACACAGTATTGTTGAAGCCAGCGAACTCAACTCCAGTTATCGCAGCGATGTTCGTTCAAGTAATGGAAGAAGCAGGACTTCCTGCAGGCGTACTTAACTACGTACCTGGAAGCGGTGCAGAAATCGGAGACTACCTGGTTGATCACCCGAAAACGCGTTTCGTTTCATTTACAGGTTCTCGTGAAGTGGGCTGCCGTATCTATGAGCGCGCAGCGAAAGTACACCCTGGCCAAATCTGGCTGAAGCGTGTAATTGCTGAAATGGGCGGAAAAGACACAGTTGTAGTTGACCGTGACGCTGATCTTGAATTAGCAGCAAGCTCAATCGTTTACTCTGCATTCGGATTCTCTGGACAAAAATGTTCTGCTGGATCTCGTGCGGTTATCCACCAAGACGTGTATGATGAAGTTCTAGAAAAAGCAGTAGCTTTAACTAAAACGCTAACAGTAGGTAGCCCTGAAGAAGTTAGCACATACATGGGGCCGGTAATCGACCAAGCTTCTTATAACAAAATCATGAAGTACATCGAAATCGGTAAAGAAGAAGGCCGTCTGATGACTGGTGGAGAAGGAGACGACTCTAAAGGTTACTTCATCCAGCCAACGATCTTTGCTGACGTTGATGAAAAAGCTCGCCTGATGCAAGAAGAGATTTTCGGACCAGTTGTAGCGATCTGCAAAGCACGTGACTTCGATCACATGATGGAAATCGCAAACAACACAGAGTACGGTCTGACTGGTGCACTTCTTTCTAACAACCGTGAGCACATCGAGCGCGCGCGTGAAGAGTTCCACGTAGGTAACTTCTACATCAACCGCGGATGTACAGGTGCGATCGTTGGATACCAGCCGTTCGGCGGATTCAACATGTCTGGAACTGACTCAAAAGCAGGCGGACCAGACTACTTAATCCTTCACATGCAAGCAAAAACAACTTCAGAAACACTTTAATAGCAAATATGAAGCCCTTTCTCGACTGAGAGAGGGCTTTTTATTTTGGGGAAAATTCATTTATAAGTCTTCGTTAGAATTTATAAGTCTTGAAAATTTTTTATAAGTCCTCAAATTTTTTTATAAGTCTTCAAAAAAAATTATAAGTCTTCACCTGATCACAAACAAAAAATGGATTATACAAGCCGCTTCAGGAGAAGTTAATCGTATAACAATACGAAAGCAGGTGTAAAGAGATGTCAAAAGATAAAGAGACAAAGAGGGAACTGCCTGAAGTTGATATAGATGAAACAATGCCACATCAAATCAGTTCTCCAGACTTTAAAAAAACAGGCATGAAGATGCAGGCACCATTTGTAAACGAGCACGGAGTTGTGATCGGAGACAGCTTTTATGATTCACCTAATTCACCGCTCAATAACTGGACCACAGATACTGATCCTGAAATCATGGCAGGGGATGAGTGGGTTCATCCAACGAATGATATCGGATGGAATAAGAATATAAATAGAGACCTTATCGAGAAAAAGGCTCCGCCAAAAGAAGGCATGCTAAGACATCCAACAAAAGATTCAAGTTATGGTACTGATTGATCACATCCGGATATACCGGGTGTTTTTCTTTTTGTATACTGAGGACTGTAGTAAGATGAAGATATTCGTATAGAGGAGGTAAACGTAATGCCATATTTCGCAGCAATTTTACATATGGAAAAACCTGAATTAAACCAGGAGTATCGTCAGGCCCATCTGGATTATCTACAAGAATTAGTGGAACAAGAGAAGGTTCATCTTAAGGGCCCATTCTTAGATGGTGCAGGCGGAATGGTCGTTTATAAAGCAGATTCTTTAGAGGAAGCGAAAAACTTAGCGCAAGAAGATCCTTACGTCAAAGAAGGGGTTCGCCGTTTAGAACTTCATGAGTGGGGTATCTAATGATAAGGCCGATTCAAAACCGTTCGTTTTGAGTCGGTTTTTTTCATTTGTCGAGCTTTGACAAAGGCTGTTGTCGCAAACTTTCTTGCTCTTGAAAGTGGTTGATTTCCGCTCCAGGACGCTCGCTTTCCGCGGGGCGTGCGGTGAGCCTTCTCGGCGCGTTGCGCCTCTAGGAGTCTCACCTTCCAGGAGATGTGCTCCTGCGTCTGAAGGCAAAACAGTCGAAGCTTGTTCCTCGTCGCATGCCTTGCAGGAAGTATATCAGGTGGCTGGCACGCACCTTGCTCTCCAATCAACTTGTCAATGAAGAGAATGAAAAAATGACCCAAAAGCAACAATCTTTTAGAGAAGGGCTTTGTCAAAAAATGCCCTAATACCTCTCCATTTAGACTTAATCACACGAATCTTCTCTCCCTAAGTTGCCTATCCTACAAGGTTTTTGTTATCATCAGAATAATACTTTGGTATAAGAAGTCTTGGAGGTGGCGTGCTTGTCTCGAATTTCAAAGGATCAAGTGAAACACGTGGCTCATTTAGCCAGGTTAGCTGTTACGGATGAAGAAGCCGAAATGCTGACTGAACAATTAGATAAAATAATCGGGTTTGCAGAAGAATTAAAGGAACTCGACACAGATAACGTGGAGCCGACTACACACGTGCTGGAATTGAAAAATGTCCTTCGTGAAGATAAAGTCAGAAATTCTGTATCAGTAGATGAGGCGATGAAAAATGCGCCGGCACAAAAGGACGGCCAGTTTAAAGTTCCGAACATTTTAGAGTAGGAGGAAAGACCACGTATGTCGATTTTAGATAAAAAGATATCAGAACTGCATCAGTTATTACATACGAAAGAACTTAGCGTCTCAGACATTGTAGATGCAACATTTGACCGTATCCATCAAGTTGATGATAAAGTAAGAGCATTTTTAACATTAAACCAGGAATTTAGCCGCATCAAGGCTAAACAATTGGACGAAAAACTTATTTCCGGTGCTGATAGAGGACTGCTTTTTGGTATGCCGATCGGAATAAAAGATAATATCGTTACAAAAGGGATCCGTACGACATGTGCATCCCGTATTCTTGAAAACTTTGAACCGATTTATGATGCAACGGTTGTGGAAAAGCTTACGGAAGCGGACACAATCACGATCGGTAAATTGAACATGGACGAGTTTGCGATGGGATCATCAAACGAGAACTCTGGGTTCCATCCGACTCATAACCCGTGGGATCTTTCCTGCGTACCGGGTGGATCTTCAGGTGCCTCCGCAGCAGCCGTGTCTGCAGGAGAAGTACTATTCTCATTAGGATCTGATACAGGGGGTTCTATCCGTCAGCCAGCCGCATTCTGCGGTGTGGTAGGATTAAAACCAACTTACGGACTTGTATCCCGTTATGGACTTGTAGCTTTTGCATCATCCCTTGACCAGATCGGACCAATCACACAAAACGTTGAAGATAATGCCTACCTGCTTCAAGCGATTGCAGGGAACGATCCGATGGATTCAACCTCTGCAAAGGTGGATATCCCGGATTACCTGGCTTCCTTCACAGGCGAAGTAAACGGATTAAAAATTGGAGTTCCTAAAGAATACCTTGGAGAAGGTGTACAGCCTGACGTTAAAGAGCGCATTATGGAAGCTCTGAAGGTACTCGAAGGTTTAGGTGCAACATGGGAAGAGGTATCACTCCCACATTCACGCTACGCCCTGGCAACCTATTATTTACTGTCTTCATCTGAAGCTTCAGCCAACCTTTCCCGTTTTGACGGAGTCCGTTATGGATTGCGTTCAGACAACAGCAATAACCTGATCGATATGTACAAGCAATCCCGCAGTGAAGGGTTTGGTGAGGAAGTAAAACGCCGCATTATGCTCGGGACATTCGCTTTAAGCTCAGGGTATTATGATGCGTATTATAAAAAGGCGCAGAAAGTCCGTACGCTGATAAAAGAAGACTTTACGAACATCTTTGAAAAATACGATGTCATCATCGGACCCACAACGCCATCAGCTTCATTCAAATGCGGAGCGATGACAAAAGATCCGTTAACGATGTACATGAATGATATTTTAACCATTCCAGTGAACTTGGCAGGTGTTCCGGCGATTTCTGTACCATGCGGATTCTCTGATGGACTGCCGATCGGACTTCAGATCATCGGAAAGCACTTTGACGAGAGTACAATTTATAAAGTGGCACATGCGTTTGAACAGGCAACAGAACATCACAAAGCGAAGCCGAAGCTGTAGGGGGTGCAGAGAATGAGCGAATTTGAAACGATTATTGGACTAGAAGTACACGTAGAATTAAAAACAAACTCAAAGATTTTCTGCGGCTGTTCTACAAACTTTGGTGCGCCGCCGAACACGAATGTATGTCCGATCTGCTTAGGGCATCCAGGCGTTTTGCCTGTTGTGAACCATCAAGCAGTTGATTTTGCGATGCGTGCGGCACTGGCACTAAACTGTGAGATCAACCGTGAAACGAAATTCGACCGTAAGAACTACTTTTATCCGGACAACCCAAAAGCCTATCAAGTTTCACAGTTTGATAAGCCGATCGGTGAGCATGGCTGGATTGAAATAGAAGTAGATGGCAACAAAAAGAAAATCGGGATTACCCGTATTCATATGGAAGAGGATGCAGGGAAACTTACGCATACTTCTGACGGCTCTCTAGTTGACCTTAACCGTCAGGGAACACCGCTCGTTGAAATCGTATCTGAGCCCGATATCCGTACGCCAGAAGAGGCATATGCGTATCTGGAAAAATTAAAAGCGATCATTCAGTACACGGGTGTATCTGATTGTAAGATGGAAGAAGGTTCATTGCGCTGTGACGCTAACATTTCTATCCGTCCCGTCGGTCAGGAAGAGTTTGGTACGAAAGCAGAGCTGAAGAACTTAAACTCATTTGCTTTCGTTCAAAAAGGACTGGAACATGAAGAGAAACGTCAGCGTGAAGTTGTTTCAGGAGGAGGAGAAATCCTTCAGGAAACGCGCCGTTATGATGAAGCATCAAAAACTACCATTCTTATGCGAGTGAAGGAAGGTTCTGATGACTATCGCTACTTCCCAGAACCTGATCTTGTTTCGATTTTTATCGATGATGAGTGGCTGGATCGAGTGAAGTCTGAAATTCCAGAACTGCCGGATGCGCGTCAAAAGAGATACGTAGGTGAATTTGGACTTCCTGAATACGATGCAAAAGTTCTGACGATGACAAAAGAGATGGCGGATTTCTTCGAAGGAACGATTGGTGCAGGTGCAGATGCGAAGCAGGCATCCAACTGGATCATGGGTGAAGTGAGCGCCTATTTGAACAACGAAGGAAGAGAACTGCATCAAACCGCTTTAACAGCAGAAGGCCTTGCGGGCATGATCAAGCTGATTGCCAACGCAACAATTTCCAATAAAATCGCAAAGACTGTTTTCAAAGAGCTAGTTGAAAACGGCGGCGATGCAGAAAAAATCGTAAAAGATAAAGGTCTTGTGCAGATTTCAGACGAAGGAGCAATACGTGAGATCGTTGTGAAGATCTTGGATGCCAACGAGCAATCTGTAACTGACTATAAAGACGGAAAAGAAAAAGCAGTCGGTTTCCTAGTTGGACAAGTTATGAAAGAAACAAAAGGAAAAGCGAACCCTCCGCTTGTAAACAAACTGATTGTGGAAGAACTGAAAAAAAGATAAAACAAAAATCCTCCTATAACGGGAGGATTTTTTTTCTTTAATACAAAAAGAGCATGAGCACACTTGTAACTATACCAACCCAAATGCAAAGGATAAAACAGTATCCCATGATGTCTTTTATCTTTAATCCAAGTACACCTAAAAGAGGGAGAGCCCAGAACGGTTGAATTAAATTAGTCCATGCATCTCCCCAGCCCACAGCCATAGCAATTGTGGCTGGATCTACGCCAAGTTTTAAACCAGCAGGGACTTGGAGAGGACCTTGAAGTGCCCATTGACCTCCTCCGGAAGGAGCAAGTAAGTTCACTATACCCGCGGACCAATACGTGAAAATATCAAAGGTGTCTTTTGAAGCTATTGATGCCATCCATTCAATAATTCCTGCACCTAAACCGGAGCTGCCAAGTACTGCAATAATTCCAGCATAAAAAGGGAACTGCAATATGATTGGTGAAATTGATTGAGTAGCCTCTTTAAATCCTTTTGCAAAGTTATTTAATGATCCATGTAATAATAATCCAAGAGATAAAAAGAAAATATTAATAATATTTAAGTCTAAACTTCGGCCATTAATAAATTCATAAACACAATATAAAATTCCAATTGCACCTAGAACAATACCTAGAAAAGGAGTCCATTCAAGTTTTTCAGCAAATGTTAAGTCATGTTTAGAAGGTTTGTCATTTGTTGGTTTTGTAAACTGATCAGGATCCAAGCTAACTATATTGTTCTTGGGAGCCATGAGTACAATAACAATAGGTAATGTAACAAGGAGTGAAAGAAAAATTATGATTGTGGATGCACTGAAAATAGTTTGAGAGGTAGGAATAACACCCATAACACTTGCAAGAAAATGATCCTCTGTAGCTATTGTTAATCCAATTGAGCTAGAGAGGCCCGCACTATATAAAGCAGTAGGTGCATAGGCGGCAGCTACCAGAAGAGGAAAGTGAGCTTTAGGATTCTTTATGGCCACTTCTTTGGCCATAATGGCACCTACAACAACAGCTAAACCCCAGTTTATATAATATGCTAGGGCACTAATCAAAAACGTAAGAACATAAGCTTTTTGTGCATTATTTGCTAAATTAGCAATGGACTGTAAACCTCTATTTAATAAGGGAACACTTGCCAGAGTCATGCCGGTAACCATTAATAAAACCATCTGCATAGTAAAGGCTAAATAAGTCCAGAATCCATCACCCCATGATTTAACAATCTCTTCAGGTTTAGTAGGATTCATGAAAAGTGCTATAAGAAATACGAACAATGTAAGTATTACTGCAATAACAAAGGCATCCGGGACATACTTATAAGACCAAGTAGATAGATAGTTGGCGCTTTTAGTAATGAAAGTTTCTCCTTGCCTCGACTTCTCGTTTTTAATATTGAGTTCCGGGTTATTCATAATAGCCAGTCTCCTTTCACATGTATTATCAGTATACAATTCTTCTTTTTACAAAATTACCCTTTTTTAAATCAAAAAAATCGCAGCGTTTTCGCTACGATTTAAATGTGTTATTAACTGCGGCCGAGCGTTTACCCTATAACTCCAGATAATTCCGAAGTAAATAAGATACCTGCTTACACCTAGAATGGTCCTTGAGATTTGAGAGCAACCCTTTTACTATAGCAGGACTTAGGTTTGGTTCTTTAATGTGCTCTTTTAGCAGAACTAAGGATTCGCTTTCGGTAGGCTCATCAATTTCTTCTATTTTTTGTTCAATGATTTCGAGGATCTGCGCTTTTGTTACTTTTTCATTCAGCGTTTCGTTAAGCGTTTTGTAAAGCTCTTCTGTTATAAAGGTGGTTTCAGCATATTTGGCAAGCAAGGAAGTTTTTTCTGCTAGTGACTGACTTAATAAATGAAGATCCAGGGGTACGTTAAAGAACAAAAATAATTGTGAATAGGTATGCATGAAGCCTTTAACACAATAAATCAGATCATATTTTGTATATATGACTTCTTCCCCATATAAACGTTCCAACATCCCTAGGATAATCTTATCGATTAATTTGTCATAGTGATGCATTTTAGAAATGAGTTCTTCATTAACAGTTTGCGATTGTTCTTTGATAAATATTTTGGCGAAATCAGAATGCTTTTGAAAGGAATGAAACGCCGTTTTATAAAATTCATTTAAAAGATTTTTATCATTATCATGATTCTTGACTACGTGGTCAATATCCGAGATGAATTCCAGCATAAAGTGATCAATAAGCCCAATGATCAATTCGTCCTTTGACTTGAATGATAAGTAAAAAGCACCTTTGGAAATACCGGCGTGTTCGGTTATTTGCTGTACAGAAGTAGCTTCGAAACCCTGTTTTGCAAAGAGTTCTAGAGCACTTTCCATAATTAATTGTTTTTTACTCATTTCATCGCTCCTAAGAAAATTCGTTGACAAATGACCAATCAGTCATTAGTATAAGTAATTGAGTTTGATAAGTCAATTAGGGGTTGGTGGACTAATGAAAGGTTTAGTTAATTTTGTCCTAATGAATAAATTAGCCGTATGGCTGCTTACCATTATTATAACAGTTTCAGGTATCTATTCAGGGACACGAATGAATATGGAGACGATTCCGGATGTATCGATTCCTTACTTAATGGTTATGGACGTTTATCCTGGAGCAACTCCAGAGAAAGTGATGGAAGATGTGTCCATGCCGATAGAAAAAGCGGTAGAAGGCCTAGAAGATGTCAAAGCCGTTTATTCAAATTCATATTCTAATATGTCAAACATTCAAGTGGAATATGAATACGGTATAGACATGGATGAGGCAAAACGTGAACTGCAATCTGCTCTGGATACGGTGAACTTGCCAGAAGCAGCACAAGAGCCGACAGTAACGGCAATCAGCATGAACATGATGCCAGTTGCTGCACTTAGTGTAAGCAGTACGCAAGAAGATATTGTTGAATTAACGTCAACGGTAGAAGAGATTATCCTTCCAAAGATCGAGAAGATCGATGGTGTTGCATCAGCCAAAATTACGGGTCAGCATATTGAAGAAGTGGACCTTACTTATAATAAAGCCAAAATGTCTGAGTTTGATTTAACTGAAGAAAAAGTAAAAGAAATGATTCAGGCAAGCAACATGGCAGTCTCATTAGGACTTTACGAGTTTGAAGAGGGTGAGGAAGCGGTAGCTGTTGACGGTAAGTTCATGACAGCCGATGAACTCAAGAATATGTTGATTCCTGTCACACCATCTGCACAAAATCCAACCCCATTTGTAAAGCTTAGTGATATTGCTGATATCAAAATGGTCGGAAAAGTAGAATCAGTCTCCCGTACAAATGGTGATGATGCGATTGCGATCCAGATTGTCAAAGAACAGCAAGCCAACACCGTTGATGTTGTAAATAGTGTGAAAGAGTTAATTAAAGAAGAAAAATCAAAAATTGACGGTCTTGTCATTGATGTATCACTGGACCAAGGTAAACCAATTGAAGAATCAGTATCAACAATGATTGAAAAAGCAGTGTTTGGCGGATTAATCGCAGTATTGATCATTCTTCTATTCCTGCGTGATTTTAAATCGACGATTATTTCGATCATTTCTATTCCAGTTTCGATATTCATGGCTTTATTGCTGCTTAACTGGATGGATATTACACTCAATATCATGACACTTGGTGCGATCACGGTAGCAATCGGCCGTGTAATCGATGACTCCATCGTTGTAGTAGAAAATATTTACCGACGCCTGCATTTAAAAGAAGAAAAGTTATCAGGGCGAGCGCTTATTCGCGAAGCAACAATTGAGATGTTTAAGCCGATCCTATCATCAACACTGGTAACAGTTGCCGTATTCGCACCACTTATCTTTGTTGGGGGAATGGTTGGAGAGCTTTTTGCCCCATTCGCATTAACGATGACGTTTGCGCTATGTGCCTCACTGATTGTTGCCATTACAATCGTACCTGCATTATCCCACTTCTTATTCAAAAAGAAGTTATATGGTGAGAAGACAGAAGGAAGCCATAAAGAAGCTGGTAAATTATCAAAATGGTATAAAGGGATTCTTAACAAATCCCTTAACCATAAAATGATCACTTCCATATTGGCAGTAATTTTATTAGCAGGAAGCTTGGCATTAACACCTATAATCGGCTTCAGTTTCATGGGCAGTGAAGAAGACAAAGTGATGTACTTAACGTACACACCAGAAGCCGGTGAGCTTAAGGAAGAAACCTTGGCAAACGTTGAAGAATTAGAAGAAGAAATGCTCAAGCGTGATTATATCGACATCGTACAAATCTCTGTTACGGAAAACGCTGATCCAATGATGGCTATGTCGGGTGGCGGAGCAGGCGGTGCATTGATGTACCTGATCTTTGACCCGGAGATGGATAACTTCCCAGAAGTGCGTGAAGACATCGAAGATTATGTAGCAAATATTGGCCAATCAGGTGAATGGAAGAGCCAGAACTTCTCAGCATCGACAGGTCCTGCCAATGAAGTCAGCTATACATTTTATAGTGAAGATTTAAATAAGCTCAATAAAGCTGTAAAAATGGCAGAAGACGTCATGAAGAAGAATGACCGCCTAGAAGACGTTTCCTCAAGCGCCAAGGATGCATTTGTAGAACACACATTTAATGTCGATCAAGATGAATTACTGAAATACGGACTGACAACTGGTCAAATCGTTATGATGCTTAATCCTGCAAAAGCAGATGATGTATTAACCACGATTGAAAAAGACGGTGATACTTTAGACGTTATTGTACAACAGGAGCAAACAAGACAGCCTAAATCAGTTGATGATATTCTGGCAAGACAAGTACCGACAGCGCTTGGTACGACAATGCCGTTATCTGAGCTTGTAAAAGTTGAAGAAGGAACAACGCTTAATACACTTGCCCGAAGCAAAGGGGAATACTACGCAACAGTTTCAGGTAAGGCCATAGGTGATGATATTTCCAAAGCAACTTCAGAAGTCCAAAAAGATATCGATAAATTGGATATGCCTAAAGGCGTTACCGTTGGAGTGGCAGGTGTTCAGGCAGATATGACTGAAACATTTACACAGCTTGGAGCAGCTATGCTTGCGGCAATTGCGATCGTATACTTCATTCTTGTCGTAACATTCCGTGAAGGTGTCGCACCATTTGCGATTCTATTCTCACTGCCGTTTGCAGTAATTGGGTCATTTGTTGGCTTATTAATCGCAGGTGAAACAATCTCTGTATCTGTCATGATGGGACTGTTAATGTTGATCGGGATCGTTGTTACAAACGCCATCGTTCTCGTAGACCGCATTATTCATATGGAACGTGATGGCATGAGCATGCGTGAAGCGATTCTGGAGGCGGGAGCAACACGTCTTCGTCCGATCCTAATGACAGCCATTGCAACAATCGGAGCGTTAATCCCGTTAGCAGTTGGCTCAGGCGGAGGCGGTTTAATCTCGAAGGGTCTTGGTATCACCGTAATCGGTGGATTAACAAGTTCCACGTTATTAACGCTGATTATCGTACCAATCGTGTATGAAGTATTATCCAAGATATTTAAGAAAAACCGTAGAGAAGTAGAAGAAAACTAGTTTATTAAGCCCTGTAAGGTGATGCGTGCGTCATCCTGCAGGGCTTTTTAAGCTTTCTAGGCCGTAATTTAATTTTCTAGGCCGTAAATGTTGATTTATAGGCCGTAAATAATATTTCTAGGCCGTAATTTAATTTTTTAGGCTGTAAAGTTACATTTATAGGCTTTTCGACAAATTCCTCATCAAAAAAACCCAGCAAAAAGAAAAGACTGGCAGCCAGTCCTCCACTTTTAAATATAGCTTACTTGTTTTTTTGTACTTTCAATCTCAAAATCTTTTATATTGATCATATTGGCCGATACATAGTGTTCGTTCCCGACATGCACCAGCTGTGGCGGATATAGCGGCTTCTCAGGAAGGATGATCGGCTCACGATATGGATTGCGCCGCTCTGGATCGGGAACAGGGATAGATGATAATAGCGATTTCGTGTATGGGTGTATCGGGTTGCGATACAGCTCTTCTTTTGGAGCTAATTCGATTAGATGCCCCAAATACATAACGGCTACTCGGTCGCTCATGTAATGAACGACGCTTAAGTCATGCGATATAAACAGACAGGTTAGATTCATCTCGGCCTGCAGATCTTTTAAGAGATTTAATACTTGAGCTTGAACGGAAACATCGAGTGCGGAAACGGGTTCATCTGCTATAACAAACTTCGGTTCTAGAATCAGTGCACGTGCAATTCCTATCCTTTGGCGCTGACCGCCCGAAAACTCGTGAATCTTTCTTTGATAAGAGTTCCGAGAAAGGCCGACTTTTTCAAGCATGCTAAGCGCTTTATCCATCCGCTCTTTCTTCGTCCCTATTTTTTGAATAAAGAGTGGTTCCTCAAGGATCTCCCCAACGGTTAAGCGGGGACTTAAAGACTCATACGGATTTTGAAAGATCATTTGAATTTCTCTTCTATAGGGTCTTAACTTTCCATCATTTAGCTTTGTTATTTCTTTCCCGTCAAACCAGATCTGTCCGTGCTCGGGCTTGTATAAGCGCATGATGGTCCGTCCGAGCGTTGTTTTTCCTGAACCTGACTCCCCAACAACTCCAAGCGTTTCCCCCTTGTGAATATTTAGAGATACACCATCCACTGCTTTATGAACACCAGAGCTGTCTGTAAAATATTTTGATAGATTCTGCGCTCTTACAAGCAAGTTATCCAATCGCAATCACCTTCCTTTCGCCGTCATAGAATCGTACATAATGCATCGGTTCTACTTCAACTAATGAGGAGGGTGCATGAAAAGCGCTACTTTCGTACGTATACGTTTCTGGCGCGAATTTTCTTCCATCATAGCTAGTATCTTCAAACGTATAATCCTGAATGCTCTTTAAGCGCTCCTGTCCGTTTTCGGGATTAGGGATACTGCCGATCAAAGCTTTCGTATAAGGATGTACAGGATTTTTAAAGATCGTATAAACATCTGCCGACTCCACAATATGACCGCCTAACATGACGTATACCCAGTCAGCATATTCTGCAACAACACCAAAATCGTGTGTAATGAGCAGTACAGAGGCATCCAGATCAGATTTATAATGATCGATTAAATCGAGTACCTGCCTTTGAATTGTAACATCCAGGGCAGTAGTAGGTTCATCAGCGATAAGGAGCTTAGGTTTGCACGAGATCGCCATTGCAATTAAAATGCGCTGCTTCATCCCGCCTGAAAGCTGATCGGGATATTGATTATAGATATGCACAGGATTTTTAAAACCCACCTGTTCCAGCAATTGAAGCGCTTCTGCTTTAAGGTCAGCTTTTGGAACAAGATTATGGTATTTAAGTCCTTCTGTAATCTGCACGCCGACTTTCATACCTGGGTTAAGGGATGCGATGGCATCCTGAAAAATCATAGAGATCTCATTGCCTCTGATCTTCCTCATCTCTTTTTCAGGCTGCAACATCAGTTCTTTCCCATTAAAGGTGATCGAACCTTTATCTACTTGGCCATTTGAGGGAAGAAGCTGCAGGACAGAAAGGGAAGTAATACTTTTCCCTGAACCTGATTCCCCAATTAGAGCAACTGTCTGTCCTTTTTCAATTTGAAGACTTACATCATTAACCACTGTAATCTTGTCTTTATTTTTATTGAATGAAACTCTTAAATTATTAATCTGTAGAATATGCTGATCCATCTTCTTTGCACCTCACTTTACGACTTGTTGGTTTCTAAACAGTTTTGTATGCCTTGAATAATCATATTAAGGGCAAATATTAAAACCGCAAAGAAAGTCAGAGGAGTTAAAATAGCCCATGGAGCCGCTTTTACTTTTGCGAAATTCATGCCTATAATACCCGCCCATTCACCAGCTAAGGGAATAGCTACTGGCATTGGACTAAAAATATCTCCCAAAACAACTATAGCTGAACCTCCAATGAAAATGGCGAGAACACCAAGATGTGCCATGAGTATTAATGTCTGTACAACTTGCTGGGCAAATAAAAGTACTAATTTCGTAGAAAGTTCAGGCAGCACATGTTTGTAATACACATAAAACTTCTTAGAACCTAAGGCAAACGTATTTGTGATGTAATCTTTATTCAAGATAGCTTTAATTTCACGTGAAAATGTTGAAATTAATGGCGGCACACCTACACCAATTAATATAAGGCACTGCAGTACGATCAATTTCATAGTACTCATGGGTTCCATTGATTGTTTCACTATTAATGAATTCATAAATATAAACGCCAATATGGCTGTTGGGATATAAAGGGTTGCTTGAACAATATCGTTTAAGAAGGAAAAGCTAGATTTAGGATTGATCAGAGTGATCCCTACAGAAAACAGAATTCTAAACAAAGCGATACCAAGTGCGATCAGAATCGTATATTTTGCCCCATCTATAATCTGATAAAAAATCTGTTTACCAAACATATCCGACCCTAAGGGAGGAACTTGTGATGGAGAATAGGGAGGAGCATCTATGATTCTTCCTTCATCGTCATATAAAAAGTCCTGCAGTTTAAGGGATTCTGCTTTATCAACATCCAGCAGGTTCGGCCAATAAAAACTAAAAATCAGTAAACAAGCTATAAAAAGAAACCCTATGATGAACTGTGGCTGCTTTACTAGTTTTATAATCATGCGGCCTCCTCCTCTTCTTGTTTAGTTAACTTAATAGTATTGCTTTCAGCTATTTCAAATAAAAGAGAAAAAGGGATGGCAATCATAAGAGCCGTTACCATAAAGGCAACACCTTTCGTGTTAAGCAAAACGTTCATAATTCCGTTCAAATTAAACACATATTCTACAATAAACAGATTAGAAAGCATAAATACAAAAATCGTTTTGTAATACTGAACAAGACTCGTAAGAATGTTTCGGAAAACGTGTGCGATCGTGATATATAGTCTGCTAAGACCCATTGATCTTGCGACAGTTACATACGGTTTATGCTGTTCATCCTTCATCAGCAGCAGCGTAATCTTAAATAATTGAATCGTCGGCAATATAGATAGTGTAAGGATTGGAAGAAGATAAATAGGATTGTTGTAGACGTTTGAAATATTTGATAGTAGAACTCCTGTTGATTTGTATATATAGATAATGGCAAACTGAAGAACCACAACAATAAATAAATCGGGCAGTGATTCTAAGAATGTCAATAATCCGTATACGATGCGCTGCAAAAATCTTGGAAGTAGTGTTGTAAAGAAGGTTAGAATTAACGCGGCGACCAACCCTGTAAGTAAAGCGCAAAAGAAAATAGTCATAGAATATTGATACTTCTCAAAGACGTCAGGAAACAGTGGGTATTTTAGTCTGTTAATAGAGTACTCCCATACATTTTGTTCTAACTGAGTATTCGTTCCAAATAAAAGAGCGGGCAGGATACTGATTATTAAGATACCTAGAATGGTTGATCTTAACCGTTTTAAATAACTCCTTAAAGAAAAATTCATCATACACCTCAATTTGTAAATAATCTCTTTTGAAATAATTGTAAATTATTTGACATATATTTGATACACAAACCCCGAAATTTAATCCCTACTTAATTTGACGAACAACTAGCTCTAAATTTTTCAATTAATTTACAAATAAAAAACACCGGAGCTTTATCCAGTATTTTTAAGGGCGATTATGAAACTAGCTTTAAAAGAGGAAGTACAATTAGCTGTGTAACAACGTGCACCATCATATGTGCAATCATCGCGTACTCCAAGCCTTTTTTCCAAAATAGATAGCCAAAGAAAATAGCGAGTATCCCATTTAACAGGAAAGATCGTACTATAAGAATTGAAGATAGCTCTCCGTATAGAGCCTCGGTGGCAGGTAAATGTCCTGCAGAAAAAATAAATGCAGCAAGGATGATTCCGATCCAATAGAAGGACGAAGGAATAGAATTGCGGTATTTTTTAAAAATAAAAGCCAATAACCAAATAATCAGAGTCATAAGGAAAAGACGCATCAGAACTTCTTCAACAATTCCCCCATAAAGAACACCGCCAAGAACTGCTTTCCACCATACGACACCTTCACCATTTCCAAGCTTCGGAATGTGGGGATGAAAAAGGAGAACATCCATTAACACCATAACAATTGAGCCGATTGCGCCTCCGATGAGAGCAAGTTTTAAAGCGGCGCGGTCTATGACTGGTTTCTTTTTCTTAAGGAGCCAAGGTAGCAAAAGTGGCAGGGTAAACCCTGTTCGTTCTGTAAGTTTTAAACCAATCCAGCTAAAAACTGTGATAATTAATCCAATTTGTAATGCAGCTACGCTAATCATGACCGACAGCGGAACAGGAACTGCACCGATCATTTTTTCATACTCAGCTGCTGTAAGTGTATTTTTTAATGATTCCAGCTGATAGGGAACAACGAAAGCTCCTGCAAGTAAACCAAGCAAACCAAGAAATAGGGCAATTTTTAAATGTTTCAATGTTACGTCCTCCATGTTCACTATTCAATTTTTAAAATGTCTTCCTTTAACCACTGTATGCCTTCCATGACGAATTCTTTCTTCGGGCATGAATGCGGCGTATGCTCTAAAACCCAATAGATATTATTGTGTTTGGCTATAAAGCTCAGAATCTCTTTTACTGGAAAGTAAACATCATCGTTCTCGTGGGAAGGATGAATGGGAATCCAAATGTATTTCCCTTCTAAAAATTCGATGTTGTGAAGGTGTACAACTTTAATGTGATCCTGCCATTTTTGGATTAATTCCAGTGGGTGCACAGATAACTTTGCAGCAGCCAGCAAGTAATCTCCAATATCTATGCAAAGCTCCAACCCATACCTCTCCCACACTGATATGGGGAACTTATGAAGATATTCGATTCCTTTTGGAGATTTCCACATCCCTAGTTTTGGTTCGCAGACGATCGGCAGATTATACTTTGCTTGAAGGCAGGATAACTTTTGTAATCCTTCTTCTATCTTTTTGTTAGGGTCGTCTGACTCATCTTGAAAATAGGGAAAATGAACAAGTATGTATGCTGCTCCCTCTTCAGCCATCCGCTTCACTTCGGTTTCAAACTGAACCCACGCTTTTTCAGGTTCAAATTGTACATTTTCAATAAGGTCGTATATACTCTCATTACGGAAAAGCGGTGAATGCAAGCCAAAGCTTTTGTTGGATTTGATTACTAAACTTAAAAAATGCTGATAGGCAGCTTCGTTCTCAAATTCACCAATTTCTATATGATCTGCTTCATTTATAAATAGTTCATGCAATAGGGAAGTATCAGACATGATCGTGCTCCCTGAGATGGCCATTTTGTTGGACATAAAAAAGCTCCTTTCAGTATTTAAGCGAGAAAAAAGACAGGAATAAGATCCCGTCTTTTTAAATCCCACCTGCGCCTCCACCGCCAGAATGGTGATTTTGCTGTGAAGAGTTCCAGGCGGCGGCATTGTTGATTTTATTTTGATCACTGACATGTTCTTCAAGTTCATATTTCGCATTGTATCTTTTATACCTCTGTTTCGTTCTCCAATGCACAATTGCAAAAAGCAAGAGGACCGCAGCGAGTGGTGACAAAATAAAAATCCAAAACATTTGAAAACACCTCCTAGAGATAGTGGTGCATAAGTTAATCTATGAGGTCAGTTTTTAGATATGCTTATAAAAAAGCAAATCATCGACAAAGCGCCCGTTTAAGTAGAATTCTCCGACAAGTCTTCCTTGTTCCTGGTAGCCGCATTTTTTGTAAAAGCGGATGGCTTTCTCATTTGTTGATAAAACGCGTAAAGATAGCTTAGTTTTGCCGTTGTCCCGTGCAAGCTCCTCAACTGCCCGCATAAGCTCGGAACCAATATTCTGTCCATGATAATCAGGGTGAACAGCCATCGCCAGATCTGCTACATGCATGTTTGAAGGGACTGGGATTACATCTTTATAGAAAATGTAGCCGCAAACTTTCCCTTTGCAGCGGGCGACTATTTGACTCCCTGCAGGAAACTGCTTGCCATAATCCTCAGGTGAATCCCAGCGGATGTCTGGTGCAGGTGTTGTGTCTATATTCCAGACGAGATGATCGATTTCAACCAGACCAGCATAGTCTTCTGGTGTTGATAAGGAAATTTCTAATGTTGTTTTTTCCATCTTACACACTCCTCACCTAGAAAATTCCATAAACAGACACAAAACTCCTTTATTTTCATAGAAGAATTCTATGTAAATTGTGCGAGAATTGTATGAGAATTGTAGGGGGTCTGACCCCGGGTCAGACCCCCTACAATTTAGACACAATTTCAACACATGCAACCGTGCAAACAGCTTTGCTTTTTAGGACATGAATCACTATAATATAAGAGGAATCTTTAGAAGCAGTCCATGAACGGACTGTTTTTTGTAGTTATACAGCGAAAGATTTAAGTTAAAACTTTTAAAAGAAGTCAAACAACGAAGGTGAAAGTTATGAAACGTGCAAGACTAATATATAATCCAAGTTCAGGACGAGAAACAGTAAAGAAACAGCTTCCCTATATTTTGGATCGACTTGAGAACGCAGGCTATGAAACATCATGCCATGCCACAACACCTGAAGAAGGCTGCGCTACACGTGCGGCACGCCTTGCTGGAGAAAGAGGTTTCGACCTTGTTATCGCAGCTGGTGGGGACGGAACCATCTATGAAGTAGTTAACGGCCTAGCTGGTCTTGAGAATCGCCCCATGCTCGGCATCATTCCTGCAGGAACAACGAACGACTTTGCACGTGCAGTTGGTGTACCGCGAACGATTGAAGGTGCTTGTGACGTCCTTTGCGGCGGTACACATATGCCAGTTGATATCGGTAAAGTGAATGATAAGTTCTTTATCAATATTGCGGGCGGCGGACGCATAACAGAACTAACTTATGAAGTGCCGAGCAAGCTTAAAACGATGATCGGCCAACTGGCATACTTCCTTAAAGGAATCGAGATGCTCCCATCGATCCGACCAACTTATGTTGATATCGAATTTGACGATAAAGAAAAATACGAAGGCGAGATCATGCTATTTTTAGTAGCCAATACGAACTCTGTTGGCGGCTTTGAAAAGCTTGCTCCTACATCTGAATTCCATGACGGACTTTTCGATGTTATCATTTTAAAGAAAACAAACCTGGCTGAGTTTGTACGTATCGCGTCACTTGCGATTCGCGGTGAACATATTCACGATGATCACGTAATCTACAAAAAGGCGAAACGTGTTAAAGTAACACCTCGTGAAAAGATGCAGATCAACCTCGACGGTGAGCTGGGCGGCATTCTGCCAGGTGAATTCGAGAACCTGCATCATCACTTCGAGTTGTTAGTACCAAAAGAAAGAATCAAACCATAATATAAGCTAACGAGATGGAACACCTAAGCATTTAAGCTTTTAGGTGTTCTTTTTTTTTATAGGGGGAATTTAAATATGAAAAACAACTCAACTATTAAAAAATATAAAAGGATTGCTCCATTTTACGATAAATTCATGGGTAATCGTCTTTTTCGGAAAGCCCGGCAACAAGCTTTATCTGAAATAGAAGTTAAACCAGGTCATTCTCTACTGCTCGTTGGAGTGGGAACAGGCGAGGATTTTTCATTTCTCCCAAAAAGGAATGCCATTACAGGAATGGATCTATCAGAAGACATGTTAAAAATTGCAGAGAGAAAGAAGAATGGAAGAAACATCACTCTTTTGCAAATGAACGCCGAAGAAATGGATTTTCAAAATCAAAAGTTCGATATTATTGTGTTGAACTTAATCTTAAGTGTTGTCGAGCATCCTGAAAAAGTACTAGAGAAAAGTTTTAACTATTTAGCCCCAGAAGGTACTATATTAATTTTTGATAAATTCATAGATTCATATAGCCATCCAAATCTTATAAGAAGACTGCTAAATAAGGTAACATCAGCGATCGGAACGGATATTAACCGAGATTTTTATAAAATCAAAAATGCACTTCCCATCGATATAACAAAAGAATATAAAACGCTAAACGGACTGTATACCATTATCGTAGCACGAGATAGTCGTACAACTAACGATATATCAGTTTAGTCCATTTGCAGTAATAAGAATTATCCCCTTTGCATGATTGCCCCATCCAATATTATGTTAGAAAATTAAAACAATTCATAAAATGGAAAGCGGAGGGGTTTGATGATGAAGAAGTTTTTATCGTTGTGTTTAACAGTTATGTTAGCTGCGCCTTTTTCTTGCCTCAGCAAAATGCCAAGGCAGTTGCTGGAATAGAAGTGGATACAGAACTTACAAAGGTATTGAGTGATATTACATCTAACGCATTGGTGGAAGCGGTAGTTACGTATGAATCACTGCCGAGTTCATCGGATGTGACAGCTTTGAAAAATCTGGGCTTAGAAACAAAAACGTTCAGCGAACTGCCAATGGTTGCTGTTAAAGGAACGAAACTTGAGATTACATCATTGCTCTCAAGCAGCTTAAATGCCGTTTCTGTTTACCACAATAAAGATTTAAACTTCTTAATGAAAGACAGCCGCAAGTTAATCGGAGCTGAGCGCGTGTGGAATGAGTTAGGTTATACAGGGAAAGGTACGACGGTAGCCATTATCGACAGCGGAATTGATGCGACACATCCAGATCTGCCGTTCGGCGAAGAAAAAGTCATTCAAAACGTAAAATTCTTAGCGGGAGATCTGTTCTCAAATGAACCGCTTTACCTTGAAAATGTTCAAAACACAGATACATCATCTGGTCACGGAACTCACGTTGCAGGAACCATTGCAGGACTTGGAACAGCGAGTGAAGGATTGTATACAGGTGTCGCACCAGATGCAAAGCTAGTGGGTCTTAGTACAGGAGAAGGAATCAACATCTTTTGGGCGCTAGAAGCTTTTAATTATGCGATTGAAAATCAAGAAGAGTACGGTATTGACGTAATCTCAAACAGCTGGGGAACAACAGGTGATTACTCAGCAAATGATCCAATCAACATAGCGAGTAAAAAGGCACATGACGCTGGGATGGTCGTAACGTTTGCGGCGGGTAATGAAGGGCCTGACGACAACACGTTAAATCCATATTCAGCAGCTCCTTGGGTCATTTCAGTTGCTGCCGGAACAAAGGACAAGCAGCTTGCAGACTTCTCATCCCGTGGAGTAGAAGGAGATAACTTGCTTCACCCTGATATTACAGCACCAGGTGTTGATATCATTTCTACAAAATCTAAAACTGGAGTAGTGATGAACACTCTTGGCTCGGTAACAGATGCTGAATATATTGCACCGGAGCATCTTGCAAACTACACTACAGCAAGCGGTACAAGTATGGCTACTCCGCACATTTCGGGTGTGGCGGCATTGATGCTTGAAGCGAATCCGAGCTTACAGCCTGATCAAGTTCTTCAATTGCTCGAATCAACAGCTGATCCAATGGCAGGCTACAAGTTCCATGAAGTTGGAGCAGGATACGTGAATGCGTATGAGGCTGTAAAAGCAGCGGGTAATTAATAACGGGGAACAGACCTGAACTTTTAGGTCTGTTCTTTTTATATTGCCATTTGGTGTCCATGAGCAGTTATGCTACAATCAGAAAAGCATAATGGAAAAAAGGACGATGAAAATGACAAAGGCTGATTTGCCTGTTCATAAAAATGAGAGTTATGAAGTGGATATCGTAGATTTAACCCATGAAGGTGCAGGAGTAGCGCGCGTTAATGGGTTTACTTTGTTTGTACCGAATACCTTGCCGGGAGAGCGTGCAATGGTAAAGGTTATTGGCGTGAAGAAAGGATTCGGATTTGGACGGTTAGAAGAACTTATTGAAGCCAGTCCAGAGCGTGTTGAACCACCATGCCCAATCTATAAATGGTGTGGAGGCTGTCAGCTCCAGCATTTATCTTATGAAGGTCAGTTAGAATATAAACGCAAACAAGTAGAAGACGTACTTACACGAATCGGCAAACTTGAGGGAGTTCCTGTATTACCCACGCTTGGCATGGGTGAAGAACCTTGGCGCTACCGTAACAAAGCACAAGTACCTGTTGGGGAGCGAGACGGCCGCATCATTACAGGATTTTATCAAAAACGCAGCCACGAAATCGTAGAAATGGACAGCTGCATCATTACAGGCGATACGAACGATGACGCCGTTCAAGCTGTAAAAGAGATCGTAAACAAGTACAACATTACAGCCTATGATGAACAAAAACACAAAGGCATTCTCCGCCATATCATCGCACGTTACGGGAAGACCACTGGCGATTTGATGATTGTCTTAGTGACAAACGGTAAGGATCTACCGCAGCGTAAAAAAATCATCGAAGATATAACAGCAGCACTACCAGAGATTAAATCAATCGTGCAAAACATAAACTCTAAGCGTACGAACGTAATTTTTGGTGACGAAACACGAGTTTTATGGGGTGCTGAGTATATCTACGATTACATCGGTGACATTAAGTTTGCGATCTCTGCACGATCTTTCTATCAAATCAATCCGGATCAAACGAAAGTACTATACGATCAAGCGTTAAAATACGCTGAGCTGAACGGTGACGAAACCGTAATAGATGCGTATTGTGGGATCGGCACAATCTCACTTTTCTTAGCTCAAAAAGCGAAAAAAGTATACGGAGTTGAAATTGTACCAGAAGCCATTGAAGATGCTAGACGAAACGCAGAATTAAACAACATCACAAATGCAGAGTTCGCAGTAGGAAAATCAGAAGATGTCATTCCAGAGTGGAAAAAGCAAGGTATCACACCAGAAGTGATCGTGGTTGATCCCCCAAGAAAAGGCTGCGACGAAGAACTATTAAAAACAATCATTGATATGAAACCACAACGTGTTGTATATGTTAGCTGTAACCCAGCAACATTGGCACGCGATCTCCGGCTGCTGGAAGACGGCGGGTTTAAAACAGTGGAAGTCCAGCCAGTGGATATGTTTCCGCAGACTACGCATTGTGAGGCAGTTGCGAAACTTGTCCTCTCATTGTAACTAACCAATAATTTTCACCGATCACACAATAAACCTTTCCGATTTCTCCTTCAAGTGAGAAAAAAGATTTCGTAAAAAAGCGTGAGAAAAGCAGGGCTATCCTTAACGGGATAAGCCTTTCTTCTTTTTGTAGCCTCGGAAAACTTTATTCTAATTCGAGAAAAGGCGTGAAAGAAAGCGTGAAAAAAGAGCGTGGAAAAGTGAATTTTTGAGGTGAAAAAGGGTAAAAAGCGGGAGTTATGCGAAACCTTTATTATGACAGCGAACGAAGGAATGCGGGTTTGAGTGGGGTGAAATCGGTAGGGAATTTTAGCGATGTCCATCATAATTGTAAGAGCCTTATTCCTTGGTGGATGAGGCTTTTTTGTTTACTTTTATTTCTTTATTACAAAAAAGTAAATAGGTGTGAAGCAGTCGTGTATTTGAAGTTAGTATAATAGGAAAGAGCTCAGATAGAAAAATTCTATATCCTCTGCTTTTTTGTTTGTGAAAATACCATTCAGAACCAAATAAACATTTCGCTCTGTATCATAATTTTCCATAAATTATAAATGTACAGTGTTTGATAATTAGTTAGCGGTCATGATATAAGTGTTAAAGAATATTTTTTACCGATATTTTGAAGTTGTATTCATAGTGAGAGGATTTGAACATAAAATGATAGATAATTTTTGGCGTGATTTACCGCGTCCATTTTTTGTACTTGCACCAATGGAAGATGTGACAGATGTTGTTTTTCGTCATGTAGTAAGTGCAGCCGGTCGGCCGGATGTATTTTTCACAGAGTTTACAAACTCGGATAGCTATTGTCATCCGGAGGGCATGAAAAGTGTCCGCGGCCGTTTGACGTTTACAGAAGATGAACAGCCGATGGTGGCACATATTTGGGGTGATAATCCAGAATACTTCCGCCAAATGAGTATTGGCATGAAAGAGATGGGATTTAAAGGCATTGATATAAATATGGGCTGCCCTGTACCAAATGTCGCTTCAAGAGGGAAAGGGAGTGGCCTTATTCTGCGTCCAGACGTTGCGGCAGAACTTATTCAAGCAGCAAAAGCGGGCGGACTGCCTGTCAGCGTGAAAACACGACTTGGCTACAAGGAGGTAAATGAATGGGAGGAGTGGCTTACGCATATTTTAAAACAGGATATTGCGAACCTTTCTATTCATTTACGCACAAGAGAGGAAATGAGCCAAGTAGATGCGCATTGGGAGCTTATCCCCGAAATAAAAAAATTACGTGATCGTATCGCACCAGATACGCTGCTAACAATAAATGGAGACATCCCTGACCGTCAAGTTGGGCTGCAGCTTGCTGAACAATATGGTATTGATGGCGTAATGATCGGGCGAGGGATTTTTAAAAATCCTTTTGCTTTTGAAAAAGAGCCAAAAGAGCACAGCAGTAAAGAATACCTTGATCTTTTAAGACTTCAGCTTGACCTTCAGGATCAATATGCGGAAGCAGTACCGCGTTCAATCACAGGCCTTCATCGTTTTTTCAAAATCTATGTCAAAGGATTCCCTGGAGCTGCTGAATTACGAAATCAATTGATGAACACGAAATCAACAGATGAAGTGCGTGCATTGCTTGACAACTTTGAGAAGATTATTTATGGGACTGGACAGTGAAAATGATGTAATTCTCAAAAAGTTAGAAAAATTCATGTGTACTTATTTTATTAGCATCAAGTTCCATTACAGCCGGCAACTTTTTTGATAAAGACTGTTTTCTCACCACCTATATGTTGCCACATACACTCCATACACGTAGAATGTGTAGCAAAGTTGGTGCTAAAGTAATATAGACCGTAATACACACTTACTAAAATAAAGTCAGAATAAATAAAGAAGGAGAAAGCGGAGCAAAAGCCTGCAGACTCCTTCTTTTTTTATGATATCGGGCCTGCATTCAGTTCTCATTTTATACGATCTTTACTTTTTCTATTGGTAGATTCTACCTATGAAAACCTATTAATTAACTTTAATTTTTACTATTTATAAAATTAAGATAATTCTTATTATTCATTTAAATAGACTCGTTATTCTCTATAATTAAATCATCCAATTAATAGGAGGTATTAAGTAGTGAAGAAAAAGCTTATTGCACCTGTACTTCTGTCGTCAGCGTTGTTAGTAGGTTCTATTCCAGTGAATGTTTTTGCACAGCCCGTTAATTCAAGTGAGATTAGTAGTGTACAAGCTTCTAAAGAGTGGAATGAGAAAGCAAGTGTTCCTTTTTTTGTGAAGGAGAAAGTTGCAGAGAAGTTCTCTTCTAGCAGCTCTTCCAATGCCTTAAATTATTTGAAGAAAAACGAAGATAAAACCGGAATTAAAAATCCGGACAAACATTTAAAAGTGAAAAGTATACAAAAAGATGAACTTGGTATGACTCATGTCCGCTTTACTCAAGCCATCAATGGAGTGAACGTAGAAGGATCTGAGGTTATTGCACATTTTAATAAGAACCATGAATTAGTATCTGTGAACGGGAGAACAAATCAGACTCTTGCCTTTGAGGCAGTGGATACAACTGCTTCCATCAGCAGGGAAGCAGCACTTCAAGCTGCATTATCATCTGTTAACGCTCCAGAAGAGCTGACATATGAGCCAACTGCTGAGTTTGTCGTCTATCCTTTTGAAAAGAAAAATCATACAGCTTATAAAGTGAATGTTAACTTCATGGGTGATGAACCGGGAAACTGGTTTGTGTACGTGGATGCAAAGTCAGGGAAAGTGATTGATAAGTTTAATGGTTTGATGCATGCGGATGAACATAAAACACAAACAGGTTCTGGAAAAGGTGTACATGGTGACCACAGGGAATTACATATTACCCGAGTGAAGGAAGAGAACTCTGGAACGAAGTTTGCTTTAGCAGATTACTCTCATGAAAATCTTGAAGGGATTTTCACGTATGATGCTACAAGTGATTGGGATTCCAGTAACGACACTCTATATATGGGGAACTCTGCTGCCTTTATAAGCGACTATGATCGAGCTGCTGTTGATGCCCACTATAATTCTGAGAAGGTTTATGAGTATTATTTAAACGAACACGGCCGTAATTCTCTAGATGGGGAAGGAATGGCTATTAATTCGTATGTACACATGGGAGTCGATTATAATAATGCATTCTGGAATGGGCGTTATATGGCCTATGGAGATGGAGACGGTGAGTTTTTCATTCCATTATCAGCCGGTCTTGACGTTGCTGCCCATGAAATGACTCATGGTGTGATCTCTCATACTGCGAACCTGGCATATCGAAATCAATCTGGAGCACTGAACGAATCTTTCGCTGACGTTTTTGGTGCACTCGTTGACGATAGTGATTGGGAAATGGGTGAGGACATTATGGCGCCAGCTGCTAAGGCGGATGGTGTAACAAGATTGCGCAGCTTAAGTAATCCAAACAGTGTTATCGTAAGTAATCCGCAAAGAGCAGCGTATGGCAGTGGAGTCTATCCTGATCATATGGATGAATTTTATAATATGCCACTTAATGTAGATAATGGCGGTGTTCATGTTAACTCCTCTATTACCAACCACGCTGCATACCTGATTGGTCAAGAAATTGGAAGGGAAAAACTAGGGAAAATCTATTATCGAGCTTTATCTGTGTATTTAACCTCAAATTCCAATTTTAGCGAGGCACGACAGGCCATCGTACAATCTGCAATCGATCTTTATGGTGAAGGCAGTGAAGAAGAGGCTGCCGTTCAATCTGGATTTGATGCGGTAGGAATTCAGTAATTAGATATTTAAAATCCTGAAGAAATAAGGTGTCAGTCCTGTGTGTTAATGGTTAATGGGACAGGCACCTTTTTTAAGTGGAACGGTAAGTTGGAAAATTTTGTACCCATAATGATAATAGTTTATTATAAAGAAGCGGGTTAATTTAACTGAATAATTAGACTATTAAAATTGGAGGTAATTCATGATGGGAAGATTAGTTCATTTTGAAATTCATGTAGATGACATGGAACGGGCAAAGAAGTTTTATGGAGAGGTATTCGGCTGGTCATTTGAAGATTGGAGCGAGTTCGCAGGAATGCCTTACTTTGGGGCAGTTACTGGTGATGCGAATGAACCTGGGATCAATGGAGCTCTAATGAAGCGTCAAAGTCCTCCACCTCAAGCAAACCAAGCATTAAATGGTTATGCGTGTACAATGAGCGTTGGAGACTATGATCAAACAGAAACTAAAATTCTTGAGCATGGTGGCAAGGTAGCCATGCCTAAATATGCTCTTCCAGGAATGGCGTGGCAGGGATATTACATAGATACAGAAGGAAATATTTTTGGAATCCATCAGCCTGATGAGAATGCAAAATAGAGTCCAATTAGTAAAGAAGGCAATCGCCCCTATTGGGTGTTGCCTTTTTACATTTATATAAAAGTAATCAGTTTTAATGGTGTCCGTTTGAATTGGAAGGTTTGGAATGGTGAGAAGGTATGATTATTAACGGTCGCATCATGTCATGATCTTCGTGTTCTAACCGGTGACAGTGCCACACATAATCTCCACAATAAGGCTGAAACTTCATGATGATACGAACGGTTTCCCCGCCAGCTATAAGGACAGTATCTTTTAAACCGAAATCAGCTGGAAGAGGTGGTAACAAATTTCCATTCTGATCAAAGCGGTCAAGAACCCGGAAATTAACCAGATGTACATGAATAGGATGAATGCCAGGTGTTTGATTGACTAACTCCCAGATTTCAACAGAATTAAGTAATGGCGTTTCTGTTGGTGGGTCCATCCATTCTTTATCATCAAATAAAAGCATTAGACGTCCATATTCATCTTGTGAGTCGTTTAATGTTATTCGTCTTACCTTTCTTACTTTGTTTAATGGAATAGGTTCAAAGTAACTTAAATGTGAAGGGATCCTGCTGTGATCAGGGTAAGATAACGGCTTACTTACTTGGAATTCCATGATATCACCGGTTGGGTTTCCTAATTCAAAACCATCTTGCAATTTAATTTTTTGTCCCATTAATTCTGAGAAATCAACAACAATGTCGATGCGTTCAGCTGGTGAAACATCCAGACTTTCTACTTGAATTGGCCGTTCAAGCAGGCCTCCATCCGTTCCGATCAAATAGAAAGAACGCAGGTCGCTTAATTGGAACTTGTATGTTCGAGTATTGGAAGCGTTCAAAAGTCGGAATCTGTATTTACGGGGCTCGACTTTTATATATGGCCAAACTTTACCGTTAACTGTAATGGTATCTCCTAAAAACGATGGAACGATAGAAGGGTATGGTAAATCAGGGGACGGATTTTCAGGCTGATCAGGATAGAGGAGAGAACCGTCTGGGTTAAAGGACTTATCTTGTACGACAAGCGGTATCTCGTATTTCCCTTTTGGAAGCGGAAGTGATCTTTCGTGTTTATCGCGAACGAAGTAAAGACCTGACAGACCCGCATACACATTCAGACGGGTTATTCCCAGTGCATGGTCATGATACCAAAGGGCAGCTGCTCGCTCCCGATTTGTATAATGATAGATTTCTTTTATAAAGTGAGGACCTGTTTGCTGGAAGTTTCTCGTAAACCATGCTTCAGGATGACCATCGCTAGCTGGTTCTGATGGACTTCCGTGCAGGTGTACAACAGTACGTACCTCTGGATTGTGATGAGCTCCGTGAATGGTTTGATCTACAGGTAAAAAATGTTTTGTGGGTAAATGGTTGGTCCATCTCACATAGATAGGCTTATTTCTTTCGACATTAAATGTTGGCCCCGGTACTAACCCATTATATCCCCATACCTTTGTGTTCGGTAAATCTCTATGAAATTTATGCAGTGTCTCAATCATGCGTACATGATAAAGCGGCTTCCCTTTATAGATTTCCTTTGGTGTAATTATTGAAGGAATCGGAAGAGCATCAACAAATTTTTCTAACTCCAAATAGTTTAATCTCCTTTTTAAACAGTTTCCCCTTCTATCATTAATGCTTTTCAAATAGATTTTGCTTGTTTAAATGCCCAGTCATAAAACTTTTTTGACACCAGCTGCTCATTTGTCATTGAAGCTCCAGGATATAAAGCAGTGGCGATAATGGAATGAATTCCGTAAAAACGCCTGATTCCAAATGATTTTTGAGCATTAAGTCTTTAATATTTTTAATTGAATATCTTTAATTAATGGGTCTTTAGTTGTCTTTATTCATTAGGAGGAATTAGATGAAAGCGATCGTTAATAACAAATATGGTCCACCTGATGTTTTACAATTAATCGAAATTGAAAAACAGATTCCTAAGGACAAACAAGTACTAGTGAAGGTTCATGCAGCATCCTTAAATTATGGCAATCTAGTTCTTTTAAAAGGAGAACCGTTCTTAGCCCGCTTGGCTTTCGGTCTTACAAAACCAAAATATCCTATACCTGGAGGTGACATAGCAGGTCGGATTGAAGCAGTTGGTAAAGATGTTAAGCAGTTTCAACCTGGAGATGAGGTCTTCGGAGATTTATCGTCTTGTGGCTGGGGTGGCTTTGCCGAATATGTAACTGTTCCCGAAAGTGCCCTAGCACTAAAACCAGCCAATTTATCCTTCGAGGAAGCAGCTGCGGTTCCTATGGCTGCAGTCACAGCTCTTCAGGCTATTCGGGATAAAGGCAAGATTCGATCGGGTCAAAAGGTTTTAATTAATGGTGCCTCTGGCGGTGTGGGAACTTTCGCAGTACAGATTGCCAAATCATTCGGAGCTGAGGTAACGGCTGTGTGCAGTACGAGAAATGTAAACAATGCACGAGTGATTGGCGCAGACCATGCCATCGATTATACGAGAGATGATTTTACTAAACGAACACAGCGTTATGATTTGATTCTAGGAGTTAACGGATCAAAACCGATTTCTGCTTATAAGCGTACGTTACATCCCAATGGCATTTTTGTTCATGTCGGAGGTTCTGGAGCTCAAATGTTTCAGACTATGCTCCTGGGTCCTTGGATTTCATTGACTGGGAGTAGGACAATGAGCAGCTTTTTACAAAGGCAAAACCAAAAAGATCTGGTTTTTATGAAAGAACTTCTTGAGTCGGGAAAAGTAAAGCCTGTTATTGATAGAAGTTATAAATTGAGTGAAGTTCCAGAAGCCTTTAGGTATTTTGAAGAAGGACACGCCCAAGGGAAAGTCGTCATTAGTGTGTGATCGTGAAATGTTTTTTGATGTATAAGGTGGAGTTCATTAAATTGAGCTCCTTTTTGTCGTTGTTTAGGAACAGATTAATTTTGAATGTTATGATTAACTACAAAAAGGTTTTGTTAATTTAGAAATTTGTTAATTCTATTAAAGTTATGGCTAAACTATTTTTAGTCTTAAAATAGAAAAAATGAGGTGTTTATATTGAAAAGATTCATCTTTCCGCTAATTTCGGTTCTCTTTCTTTCTGGTTGTTTCAATGAGGATAAAAACACATCCGAAAAAAGAGAGAAGGACGCAGTGGATGTGCTTGCCAGACAAGCGGAGGTAATCGCAACAGATCTAGAAATACCTTGGAATATCAACAAGCAGGATAACACCTTTTATATGAGCCAACGGCCAGGTTATGTCATTAAAGTGGATGGTAATAGCGGTTCAAAAACAGTTCAAAATGTAGAAGTTACAAAGAAAGTCCTGCATAGTGGGGAAGGAGGATTGCTAGGCTTTATTCTTGCTCCTGACTTTGATACTTCCCAAGAAGCGATTGCATACCATACCTATAGACAGGATGGTGCTGTTTATAACCGTATTATCGTGCTTAAACTTCAAGACAATACATGGACGGAAAGAAGAACTATCCTAGAAGGGATCCCTGGAGGAAGCATTCATAACGGTGGACGAATTAAAATTGGATACGATGGGAAATTGTTTGCAACTGCTGGTGATGCTGGGAATCCAGAAAATGCTCAAAACATTCAAAGTCTAGCAGGCAAAATATTGCGTATGGAATTAGATGGTACTGTACCAAGCGATAATCCATTTACCAATTCTTATGTTTATTCGTATGGCCATCGAAATCCACAAGGGTTAGCTTGGGATGATGCCGGAAATTTCTATAGCTCAGAGCATGGTCTGCAGGCTCATGATGAGATTAACTTAATAGAACCTGGAAAAAACTACGGCTGGCCGGTCATGGAGGGCGATGAACAAGCACCCGATATGGTTTCTCCCTTATTTCATTCAGGGAATGTCACATGGGCTCCATCAGGAATCGCTATTAAAGAGAATAAAATCTATGTGGCAAATTTACGTGGTGAGAGTATTCTAGTGTTTAATTTGACTGATAAAACGGTTAATCCTTTTTTTGAAAACGCGGGGAGAATGCGGGACGTACTGATTGAAGATGATGCATTATATACGATTACGAATAACCGTGACGGGAGAGGAACTCCACGGGAAGGTGATGATAAATTATTTAAACTGCCTTTAGAGGAGTAGGCGTGTGAATCGGGATCCGTTCATAATTATTGAAACAAAAACGTCTATACCACATAGGATATAAGGAATTTTCTAAAAGTGGGTGAAGGTGTTGAATCCTTATATTTTTAGACAAGATTGGACTGCCGTTTTACAGCTTTTAAATCAAAGCTTATACGCTGAAGAAATGGTTTGTTCCATGAGTACACAATTATTTGTCATCCCAGCTACAGCAGACCTAAAAGGAAATGCTGAAATGCATAATCATCTTGTTCCAGCTTCTTATCATCGGGTGACAGCCGTGGGAAGTGCAATACGTCTGCAAAATGGTGAAACACATGAGACGATTATTCAAATTTTGGTTTCATGTGTGAACAATGGACTAAAAGAAGATCAGGAAGTAATGAAATGGCTGCCTATCATGAGAGACGATACCCCTGATGAGTACAAACCGTTTGTTGAAACCATAATCAGATGGCAGCAACAAGCAGAACGAACTTTAACTTCAGCTAAACAGCTTTTAACACAAATGGGATATGAATCTCAAAATCAATAAAAAAAATGCTAGGTTATCAAGGTCAACATTCTGTGTTGGCTTTTTAATTATTTTAAGAAAAACGTATCTGATAAATAATTTAAGCATTTTTAACAGATGTAACAATTCTCTTAACAGCCCATAGGATATGAATAAAGTGCAGTTAGGCAAGGAGCAGTTTTATGTATAACTATTCAAGAGTGAATCCAAGTATTGTTTCTGTTGCCAGAGGAGATGTTACGGGGGATAAGGTTTCTGACAATGTGTATTTAACCGGAACAAAAACACCTGAAAGTCCTTTTATTCAAAATATTACGCTTGTCGTTCAGGACGGAAGAACAGGGAGAACAAGAAATGTACAATTAAGTGAAAATGCTGGTTACAACCCCACGTTATTTTTAGGAGATTTCACAGGTAACGGCGTGGATGATATTTTAATACGTATTGACTCTGGTGGTAGCGGTGCATTCACATATGACTATGTTTATTCTTTTGTGAATAATAACCCGCAGCTGTTATTCGATATCAATGTGTATAACGAGCAATTCCAATATGACGTTAGTTACCAAGACAACTATAAAGTGAAAGTGATCAGTAAGATTAATCATCTAACGTATTTAATAGATATTTCTTTGAGAGATCCAGAGTACTTGAGTGAAATTTATAATGCTAACGGAAAGTTAAAAAGTCCCATTGAGGGCTTCGTTAACCCATTAAGCGGGTTATATCCGGTTGATTTTGACTCTAATAAAGTCTATGAACTATTAGCCTATCAAAAGATCGCCGGCAGATATAATGCGGATGCTCTAGGATATGTTTTGAATACTTTAGGGTGGAAAAACGATCGTTTTATTTTGCAAAATCAGAATGTAGCGGTTGGTGGATATTAAGATAGGACAGCACTTGCCATTTAGGTAATAGTTTCGTTATCTCTAAAAAGGGTAATAAACTACAAAACCTTTAAGGAGGTGACTCTAAATGGCTACTGAAGTATTATGCAATGTAGAGAATTGTAAGTACTGGGAAGAAGGCGATAAATGTGTCGCTGACTCGATTTATGTCATTGGAGAAGATGGAAGAGAAGCTGGCAATGTTATGGAAACGGCTTGTAAAATGTTTTTTGTAAGTATGATTTTGGGAAATGGCAAGTTAGATATTCCGGTAGTGATAAGATTTATAAATATAATTATGAAAATGTGGTAAGGTATAAAATTTCAAAAGTAATAGATTCAAAAACTAATATTGTGTTTGAAAATAATCAACCATTATCAGGAATTATAAAAATATTGGATTTTGAGTTTTATATAAAGCTTGTCTTTAAGTCTGGATTTAGTAAAATTTATTCGAAATCTGAAATAATTATTGAGGATTCTAGATTAACCAATAAAGATGCAAATCTATGTTTTGAGTATTTAAAAACACTTGCAAATGTGGTAAGTGTTGATGAAGATTTAAAAGGAAAAATTAGCTTTTTAAGTAAGCAGTACAGCAAATTAACTACAATCAGCCCAAGAAGTGTTTTATCTGTTTATTTGGAGAAAAAATCTACAAACAAAGGGGATAAACTAACACATCCTATATTTCCCTTTGGCTTTAACTTAAGTCAAAAACTAGCGACTGAAAACGCATTGGCTAAACAAATCAGTATTATTGAAGGCCCTCCAGGTACTGGGAAAACTCAAACTATACTAAATATAATTGCCAATGCAGTTATTAATGATAAAACAGTAGCAGTTGTATCAAATAATAATTCTGCAACTGCAAATGTTTTTGAAAAACTGCAAAAATATAATGTTGATTTTATTGCAGCTTATCTAGGTAATAAAGAAAATCAGTCTAAATTCTTTGCTGAGCAAAATGAAATATTTCCAAATATGAATAATTGGGTTCTAGCAAAAACAGATCAGCAAACGATTAAGAAACAGTTAATAGAGTCTCAGCAGAAACTAAATGAAATGCTTGGTTATCAAAATGAACAAGCTGTATTAAAGCATAAAATATCTAACTTGCAAACTGAATTTGAATATTTTAATAAATACTATACCGAATCTAATTATAAGTCATTTAATTTAAATTCTTTTTCTCGAATTAGTTCCGACAAGATTTTAAAAATATTGCTAAATTATAAGCGAATTGCAGTTAAAGGAAAAATCCCATTAAGAAATAAGTTATACAACCTTTTGGCATATGGCATATATAACTTTAAAATTTATAACTTTTCACCGGAGGTTGTCGTTTCACTTTTGCAAAGAACTTATTACATTACAAAAATTAATGAGATGCAAATCCAAATTGATATACTATCTGAAAAGCTCAATAACTACAACTTTGAAAGAGAAATAAAAGAATTCAGTAGTAAATCTATGGAGTTATTTAAAGCTAAGTTAGCCGAAAAATGTAATTATTTGAATAGAAGGAAGATTTTTACTGATGAAGCTCTTTGGAAAAATAAAGAATTTAAATCTTTTATTAAAGAATATCCTGTGATTTTAAGTACGACTCATTCATTGCGTAATTGTGCAGTCAATAACTACTTGTTTGATTATGTAATAATTGATGAGTCTTCACAAGTTGATTTAGTTACGGGTGCTTTGGCTTTATCAAGCGCTAAAAATGCCGTAATTGTTGGTGATGTTAAACAACTTCCTAATGTAATCTCAAATGAAGTTGCAAATACTACAAGAAGAATATTTGATTCTTTTGAGTTAGATAGCGCATTTAATTATGCGGATCATAGTTTATTATCTTCTATGCTAAGTTTGTTTAAAAATATCCCTAAAACTCTCTTAAAAGAACATTATCGGTGCCATCCTAAAATTATAGGATTTTGCAATCAAAAGTTTTATAATAACGAACTTATTATATTAACAAATGCAGAACAAACTCTGAAACCACTAACCATTTACAAAACCGTAAAAGGAAATCACGCTAGAGGCAAAGTAAATCAACGACAAATTGATGTTGTCTTTAATGAAATTATTCCTGAACAAAAACTAAATAATGAAAAAAAATCAGTTGGAATTATTTCACCATTTCGTTTACAAGCAGATGAGTTAAAGAAGGTTATAAAAGGTAACAATATAGATTCTGACACGGTTCATAAATATCAAGGTCAAGAGAGAGATATTATTATTTTAACTACAGTTGCAAACGAAATAAAAATTAATGATTTTGTAGATAATCCAAACCTTATTAATGTTGCGGTTTCCCGTGCAGTAGAAAAATTAGTAATTGTTGTATCAGAAGGTAGCGATAAATGGGAAGGTACACATATTGGTGATTTAATAAAATATATCAAATATAATAACTTTGAAATAATTGAAAGCCAAATTTATTCGGTGTTTGACTTGCTTTATAGCAGTTATTCCGAAAAATTGTTAGATATTATGGTGAGTAGTAGGAATGTTTCTGCATATAAATCAGAAAACCTAATGAATGCAGTAATAGAAAAGGTATTAAGTATGCCGGAATTTAAAAATCTAAATCATATACTACACCAGCCTTTAAGGATGCTAATAAAAAACCATTATAAACTTACAGAAGAAGAACGAAAGTACGCATCAAATATATTAACTCATACTGATTTTGTCATCTTTAATAAGCTCGATAAATCTCCTGTTTTAGTCGTTGAAGTGGATGGTCATGAATATCATGCAAATAATCCAACTCAATTAAAGCGAGATAAATTAAAAGATGGAATTTTAGAGAAATACGGTATTCCTATAATAAGAATGAAAACAACTGGAAGTGAAGAAGAAAGGAGACTCCGGCAAAAACTTCTACATATCCTAAATGTTAGCAGAGAAGTGTAGTTTTTATTTATTGTTTAAGTTAAACAAGAAAAAAGGTGTTTTTTTATGCAAAAAATCATTGTAATTGGAGCTGGAATCCTTGGTGCATCTGCCGCTTATTACCTGGCTAAATCAGGTGCTGATGTGACATTGGTGGATCGCGGGGACAAAGGGCAGGCTACGGATGCTGCAGCTGGAATTGTGTGTCCTTGGCTTTCGCAGCGCCGGAACAAAGCCTGGTATCAGCTAGTAAAAGGCGGTGCCCGCTACTATCCGGAATTGATTGCTCAATTGGAAGCTGACGGTGAAATGGAAACGGGATATAAACGGGTAGGTGCGATAAGTCTTCATTCAGACCCCGAAAGGCTGGAAAAGATGGCTGAAAGAGCAATAAAACGGAGAGAAGACGCTCCTGAAATTGGTGAAGTTACGATACTATCACCTGCTGAAACAAAACGATTATTTCCTCCTATTTCAGAAGAATATGGATCTGTTTTTGTTAGCGGCGGGGCTCGTGTGAATGGAAGGGCACTGCGAAATGCTTTAGTAAGTGCAGCTGTAAAGAACGGAGCTAGTCTATTAAACGGTAACGCAGCAATTGTTCATGAAAACAACAGAGCCCTTGGAATAATCCTAGAGGGTAAAACGCTGCTTGCTGACAAAGTAGTCGTTACCGCAGGAGCATGGTCACACGAGTTAATGGAGCCACTAGGTATTAACTTCACAGTAACACCGCAAAAGGCTCAAATTGTTCATCTAGAATTGCTTCAAACCGAGACAAGCTCTTGGCCGGTTGTGATGCCTCCAACCAATCAATATATCCTCACATTCGAAGATGGCAGAGTAGTTGTCGGTGCAACACATGAGGATGAAGCGGTATTTGATCACCGAGTCACGGCAGGTGGAGTCAATGAGATTTTAACCAAATCTTTAGCTGTTGCGCCTGGTTTAGCAGACAGTACTATACTTGAGATCCGAGTTGGGTTCAGACCGTTTACACCTGGATTCTTACCAGTGATCGGTGCTTTGCCAAATTATGAAAACATCCTTCTCGCTAATGGGTTAGGAGCATCAGGACTGACTAGTGGCCCGTACCTTGGTGCGGAACTTGCAAAGCTTGCTCTCAATCAACAAACCGAAATTAACATAAGCAGCTATGATGTAGCAGGAGCACTTAAAGATCTCAAATAGAAGGTAAAAAGACAACTTTAGGGTTGTCTTTTTAAGTTATGGTTGGGGGTATAAAGATCACGAAACTTGTCGCGAGATGTCGACTCGTGGTTATATTCAAATTAACGTGGGATTAATAGGATCTAACGTGGGAAAAAATGAATTAACGTGGGATTATTCCCATTTTTCGTGGGATTCCTTAGGACAATACCGAAGGGGGTATCCGGATTTCATTTCCCAAAACTGTCCTATCCTACGCCAATGTTTTTTGGCTAAAGTAATCCAAGTACTCATTAACTTGAATAACATCATAAATCTTTTTTTCTAAACAGAATTTGATAACCAAATCAGCAGTTTCGCTATCGGAAAGTGAATATCCGCCTGACTCAAGCAGTTGGTGGAATTCTTCCTCATCTAGCTCAAGTGCTAACGCAAGTGCAATCACAGTACTCTTTTTAGGGCGATAATCCGAACTGGATCTAATTTTTGAAAAATGTCTTCGGTCAATGCCAGCTCTTTTGTAAATCTCTGTGTCACTTGCATCTTTTTGATCAATGAAACGAAACAATACTTCCTGAAGAGTTGGTTTTTGATTATTTTTAATAAAATGATCAAGTTCAATATGAAGGCTTTCGGAAATACACTCTTCCTTCATATCGGAGTACATACGGTCTTGTAATTCAATAATTAAGTGGTCCTGTATATAAGCTTCTAGTTCTTTAATTATTTTTTGATCGAGCATAAGATCAGCCTCCAAAATGTCGCTTTACAGGCGACCAAATGATGGATAAATGTAGCTATTATTATAGCATGACAAACAAACGTGGAGGATGATGAAGATGGATAAGAATTTAACGGAGATTATATTTTTGCTGGATAGAAGTGGGTCAATGTCTGGTCTTGAGAGTGACACAATCGGAGGTTTTAATTCATTTATTGAACGGCAATGCCAGTTGGAAGGAGATACGCTCCTCACAGCAGTTCTTTTTGATGACCAATATGAAGTATTGTGGAACGGAAAAGATGCGACGGAAGTAAAATTAACATCTAAAGAATATTACGTAAGGGGCACAACAGCATTATTAGACGCAGTAGGGAAAACCATTTTAGATGTAGGTCACCGATTATCAACAACAGATGAGAAGCAAAGACCTGGCCAAGTCATTTTTGTAATCACAACAGATGGCATGGAGAATGCCAGCAATGAGTTCACTTACAAAAAAGTAAAAGAACTGATCAAGCATCAGCAGGAGAAATACAGCTGGGAGTTTATATTCATGGGAGCAAATATTGACGCTGCAGAAGAAGCCGAGAGTTTGGGAATCAGTAAGGAAAATGCATTCGACTTTGAGGCATCAGAGGTTGGCGTTGAAAAGATGTACAATGTGATGTGTGAGGCAGTATCAGAGATAAGGCAGAAATAAAAGTTACATTCGGACACAAAGGGTCCCTGCGGTTAGAGGGGGCTTTTTCGTGTTAAATATTACTATTTTGGGGAACATAAAAATCATAGGAGGGATAAGTCATGAAAGATAAAAATGAAAAAGAAAACCAAGAAACCTCTGAAGGATTGAATGAACTTGTTGAAATCATTAATGCAAAAGGCGATACAGGAGAATTAAAAGAAATCGTAAATAAATATGACAAAGAAGAACATTCCCCATTATGTAATGACGATTTTTTCTACACAGACTTAAGAGCGATTGCAGAAGACGGAGCAAAAGAAGAGTAACATGTAAAAAGACAGAGTGCCAAAAATGGCTGCTCTGTCTTTAATATTTATACTAAAATCACCCACAAGATCATCGTGAAGACAATCGTCACAATACCTTGGAGAAGCGTAGCCATCGTCTGTGCTTTATATGCATCCGTCACTTTCATTCCTGTGAACTCTGTAACTACCCAGTAGAAGCTATCGTTTACATGGCTGACGGTCATCGCACCTGCTCCGATAGCCATAACCACTAGAGCAAGTGGTACTGCTCCTTCAATTCCAAGACCCGGAAGCAGCGGGGCTATGAGTGAAGAAGTAATAACAAGTGACGCAGTCGAAGATCCTTGTGCTGTTTTTAGAGCAGCTGCAATCAGGAATGGAATGAGCAGGAATAAAGCTCCGCTGAAAATATCACCAAGCGACCAGCTTTGAATGACATCAGCTATACCTGTATTTTTAATAACTCCTCCAAAAGCCCCGCCAGCTCCGGTAATTAATAAAATGGGAGCAGCATCTAATAAAGCTTCTCCTACCCATTTCGTCATCGTTTCTTCGTTGTATTTAGGAAGGAGGAAGAATGCAGCAATTACACCTGCCAGTAAAGCCACAAGCGGACTTCCTAAGAACAGAAAGAAGTTTGCCATATTTCCTTTTGCTCCTTGATACGTAACGATCGAACCGATTCCAATCAAAACAATTGGCAATAAAATCGGTAAAAAGGATAGGAACGTGGAAGGCATTTTTCCAAAAGAAGAGACGATTTCGTCATAATTTAACTCTTCACCATCGTCTTCAACTTCAATTTTACTTGCGACTTTCACAGCCCATAAATAACCGGCAATGGTCGCTGGAATGGCTACGATAAGTCCAATGATAATGATGGTTCCTAAAAAGTTATTTGCGCCGATGTTACCAGCGGCAGCAATAGGCCCAGGAGTTGGCGGGACGAGCGTATGTGTTGCGTATAATCCTGTAGCAAGTGCGACAGACATGGATGCTACAGCCACTTTTGCCCGTTTGGCGAGTGCTTTTCTTAAAGAGGATAAGATAACGAATCCAGAATCACAGAAAACAGGTATAGAAACAATGTAACCAATCATACTCATAGCAAGCTGAGGTCTTTTCGGTCCTACGAGTCGAAGAACGACCTCTGCCATACGAAGTGCGGCTCCTGACTTTTCAAGTATGGTACCGATAATCGTTCCAAAAACGATAACGAGACCGATTCCTCCCATCAAGCCACCGAATCCGGTGTTAACGTTTTCAACAATCTTCATCATAGGCATGCCAGAAGCGATTCCAACAAAGAATGTTCCTAAAATTAAAGATAAAAACGGATGCAGCTTAAACTTTGTGGTTGCGATTACAACGAAAAGTACGCCAATCAATAAAATAAGAAATAACATGTGGTGCCCTCCAATCCTTTTTTGTGAGAATCCTGAAGCAGGAGAGTGGTTAAACTTTCTACAAGTTTAGTACAAATCTTGAAAATGTCAATTCTCTTTTCAGAAAATTACAACTCTTAATTTGTGCATGAGGAAAAGCCATAAAAATATATGCAAAGAAAGAATAAAACATGCCCTTTTAAGTGAGAGTGAAGAAATGGTTTTGCTATTATAGTGATATAAGCTTATGTATAGGAGTTTTTACCATGAAAGAACAGTATTATGACCGAGTGCTAAACATCCATACACAAGGACCCCAAAAAGGGTTCCATCCATCGATTCATTATAATCGGTACGAACCTACACCATATCAGGCACTGGAGACACTCTTTGATCAGTATGTATTAAAGAGCAATGACCAGATTGTAGACTTTGGATGCGGAAAAGGGCGGCTAAACTTTTTTGTCCATCACATGTTTGACGCATCTGCAGTAGGAGTTGAGATGGATCAGTCGTTTTTGGATGAAGCACTCGAAAATAAGAGGAATTATATAAAGAAACACAGAAAGGGAAACAATCAGATTCATTTTCAATGCTGCTTGGCAGAAGAATACAAAATTGATTCAAAAGATAATCGTTTTTATTTCTTTAATCCGTTTTCTCTGCAAATTTTTATGAGAACGGTTAATAACATATTACGTTCCGTAGAGAAAACACCAAGGCAAATAGAAATCATTTTATATTATGCACCAGAGGAATATGTCTACTTTCTAGAGAATCAAACAGCATTTGAGTTAAAAGAAGAGATTGTTTTACCAAAACTGTACGAGCAAAACCCGTATGAAAAGTTTCTTATCTATTATTTGTCGTACGAAAAGGAGTGAGTTTAATGAGTCAAAAGAATCCTTTGTTAGAGGCGTTTAAACAAACGAAGTACCACATTCCCGGACATGGAAAACGGGAAATTCAGGTGTTGAAAGACGCACTGAGCAGTATGGATGGCAACCTTGAAAGTGATGTTTATGGCAGTGGCAAGATCATTGAAGACTTTCAGGAAAAGATGGCAAAATACTTAGGGAAAGAATCATCTGTCTTTTTCCCGAGCGGTACAATGGCGCAGCAGATTGCTTTAAGAATCTGGTGTGATCAAAAAGATTTAAAAAGAGTCGCTTATCATCCATTGTGTCATTTGGAAATTCATGAAGAAGATGGTTTAAAGAAATTGCACGGAGTAGAACCTGTTTTGTTAGCAGATAAAAACAGAGTGATTACACTAGAAGATGTTACAAGTATGAACCAGGAGATCTCCTGTTTGCTTCTGGAACTGCCACAGCGTGAAATTGGAGGTCAGCTTCCCGAATACGATGAACTTGTGGCTATTTCAAACTACTGTCGGAATAAAGGAATAAAACTGCATTTGGATGGCGCGAGATTGTTTGAAATTCTTCCTTTCTACCAAAAGTCAGCAGCTGAAGTTTGTGCCCTTTTTGACAGTGTCTATGTTTCCTTTTATAAAGGAGTCGGCGGGGTAGCTGGTGCAATTCTTGCTGGTCCAAAAGATTTTACAGAGGAATCAAAGGTATGGAAAAGACGCCATGGCGGTGACTTGATCAGCCTTTATCCTTATATTATCAGCGCAGATTATTACTTTGACCAGAGAGTACATAAAATGGGTCAGTATTATGAAAATGCGAAAGAGCTCGCAGCATATTATAATCAATGTTCAAGTGTTAAAACAGTTCCTGAAATACCTATATCGAATATGTTTCATGTTTATTTTGATTTGCCGAAAGAAAAGATAGAGTCAATTTTAATTGGGGTATATAACGATGTTGGGATTGGGTTATCAGGGTATGTTAAAGAAATAGATAAAGATACATGCTTTTATGAAGTAAGCATGGGAGATCATTACGCTGCAATCCCTAAAGAAAAATTAGAAGAATTGTTTCAAAAGCTTGGTGAAAGAATAAATAAAGATATCGTAACCGTTGATTGAACCCATCTTGTATGATGGGTTTTTTTAATGTTTAGGGCACAAATTTAATAGAATGTGGACAAGTACCGTTCCTATACCTCGTCAATTTCATAGAATATTAGAACTTGAATGAAGGAGGTTTTTTTATGTTTGGATATTCTATGGTACAGATTGTACGTTCACATTCTCATAAATTAGATAAATCTTTACGTGATATCGTACTTAACTTGTATAAACCATTTAAATGGACACCTTGTTTTTTGCACAATCTGTTAGAAGGTTTAATTAAAAAGAATAAGAGATTGTCTGTCATTATCGAGTTGGAAGAAAATTGTTTTGAAGAAGGGTGCTCTGAAATTCACCATCTTTTTTCAAATCAAAGAAAATGTAAGATCAGGAATCGTTTTTCTGCTGTTTCCTGCTGCAGTGCTGATATAACACCATCAATATTGGAAGAGCTGCTAACAGGCTGCAGTCACGTTAAAAAAGTATATTTAAACCGTGAAGTGAAAACCTTGTTGGATGTTGCTGTACCCTCAGCGAACGCCAAAAATGTAATTCGTAACGGTACAGCATTAACGGGTGAAGGTATTACAATAGCCATTATTGATACAGGTATATATCCACATCAGGATCTTTCGGGGAGAATTACAGGATTCGTTGATTTCATCAATCAAAGGACAGATCCATATGATGATAATGGACATGGAACACATTGTGCAGGTGATGCTGCTGCTGCTGGATCAGCTTCCGCGGGCGTCTATAGTGGACCTGCCTCAAAAGCAAATGTAATTGGAGTAAAAGTATTGGATCAGCTAGGATCCGGTTCATTAGAAACAGTTATGCAAGGCGTACAATGGTGCATAGATTATAATCAACAAAATCCAGAAAATAAAATAGATATTATTAGCATGTCCTTAGGTGCAGCTGCCCAACAGTATAATAAAGAAAATGATGATCCAATGGTTCAAATCGTAGAAGCAGCATGGGAAAGTGGAATTGTCGTAGTTGTTGCTGCTGGAAACGAAGGACCAGAAGCTGGTACAGTCGCGAGCCCAGGTATAAGTGATCAAGTCATTACAGTTGGGGCTCTAGATGATAGAAACACGGCTGGAAATAAAGCAGATGATGATGTAGCAAGCTTTTCAAGCAGAGGACCTACACTTTACGGGAATGTAAAACCTGATATATTAGCTCCTGGTGTAAACATCGTGTCATTACGTTCGCCGAACTCCTATTTGGACAAGCTGCAAAAATCCAGCAGAGTCGGATCTCAGTATTTCATGCTCTCAGGAACATCGATGGCAACACCGATCTGTGCAGGAATCGTGGCTCTCATTTTGCAGCAAAATCCAAATCTTACTCCACAGGAAGTAAAGTCCCTTTTGATGAATGGCGCTGATTTATGGAGAGACAGAGATCCGAATGTTTATGGTGCTGGCTATATAAACGCTGAAAATTCAATCCAAAAATAAAGAAAACTCAAGCTGAAACATGCTTGAGTTTTTTTGCCGATTGGTTTGTTTCTGTTGTGCAGTTACCTTCTAATTCCCGCATGATCTTCTTATAGTTTTTTAACGTATAAATTTTATCTGTGTAAGTGCTCTTAAACTTATGATCATTTGTTATATACATAATGGCATGGTAGGGAAAATACGTTTTGTTTACTCGGAAACGCAGGTCCTTCCACATCACAAAGTAACCGCTTTTTCTTTTCTTCACAAAGGGATAGGCAAATTGTGTTGAAGCAAGAAAGTCGGTGATATCTGTTTCGTTTTTGCTCTTTTCTATTAAATCCTGATGGTCTGATTGTTTGGGCAGTTTGTGTTCAATTTTAATCTTCGCTGCAGAATAGACGCCGAAGATCCATTCATCCTCATGATCGATTAAAAAGTCCCATGTCAGCAGATCGGATCTAGGAATAAGTTTTATCCGGATGGGCTCAGGATAATATAAACGCAGATGTTTTTTGATTCTTCCTGCATAAAAAGTCCGAAATAATATGTGCAAAAGGATAATTAGATAAACAAAAGAAAAGATGATTCCCGGTTCAAAGAAAGGGATTAAAGCAAAACCAACTGCATGCAGCCCCAATATAAACGGATCAACTAATGGAATGGAATCAAAGGAGATCCACTTGGATGAGATGGGTCGTACAGCTTGTGTCCCATATACATTAAAAAGATCAAATACCACATGTAGAATAACAGCCAGAAACGTCCACATAAATAGATGCAGAAAAGATGAATCAGCGAAAAAAGGATGAATGATTCCTGAAACGGCGAGACCCCACAATGGAAGCGCAGGTAAAGAGTGTGACCATGCCCGGTGATTTCGGAAGTAGCTCCCTTTCCCTTTAAGCTTATATACACAGTCTGCATCAGGCGCGTTTGAACCGATAACGGTTCCTAAGATTACGGCTTGAGACAATGAATTTTCTGCCACAACCGGATCTATTTGTGCAAGAGAACCTAATCCTAACCCGATGACAATATGAGAAGTTGTATCCATTGGTGCTGCCTCCCTTATGGTAAAATTAATGATTGCTGTTCGGATTGGTTGATCGCATAATCCGTGATCATTTTTGATGAGTGTCCTTTGTGAATATGATGCAGCTGCTGTCTCATCGTGTTCATGAGTTTTTCATTATCAAACAGCTCCTGAACGCTGTCATAGATCTCATTTGCTGAATGACAGACGACTGCGGCACCTTTCTGGCTGAAATATTGAGCATTTTCAGCTTCTTGACCAGGTACTGGCTTATAAAAGATTAAAGGAAGGTGTAAAGCAGCTGCTTCCGAAATTGTAATGCCCCCGGGTTTTGTAATGAGGCAATGAGAGATTTGAAAAACTTCATGGATGTTATCTACATAACCGAATAATCGAAAGGATCCCGGATGTTGGATTGCAAGGGGCAGAAGCTTTTCATAAAGTGCTTTATTTTTACCGCAGACCACTATTACTTGAAGTGAAGGGTTCTTTAGCAAGAGCTTTGCAAGGTCCTTTACATTCTTCAATACACCTTGGGCCCCAGCAAGCACCGTAACCACTCTGTTGCTTGGAGTAATTTGATATTTTCTAAAGATGGATGGTTTATCAGCTGTAGAATAAAATTCAGAACCGATAGGAATGCCGCTGACGGTAATTCGTTTTTCATCAACGTTATGTTCTACCAAGCCGTTCTTCACAATATCAGCTGCGACAAAATAGTGGTCAATTAACGGGTTGATCCAAAATGGATGAGCGCAATAATCTGTGATAACGGTATACGTCGGTATTGAGTATTTTGCTTTTTTTATTAAAAAGGGTGCAGAATTAAGAGGGAAAGTTGAAATAACAAACTGCGGACGGTGTTTTGTGATCAGCTCTTGAAGCCTCTTTCGGCCAAGGTAACGGGAAAACTGGGCGATCCCTTTGCCGTTTAATTTATTGGTCCCGTAATACCACCATTTGTAGAACGAGGTTCCGTACGAAAAGCTTTTCAGGAATAAAGACTGTGTAATTTGGGACATCCGCGGATAGGATTCTCCAAAAAGGTCGGATATGATTGGCTCGTAACCGTTATTGCGAAGTTCATCTGCTAAGACATTTGCTACCTGAATATGACCGCTTCCGTAATGTGCAGTAAGAATTAAAGCTGTTGGACGTTGCATAAGATAACCTCCTCCAAGTCTTTTTTTCAGCATATCACGGGAATTTAAAGGCAATATGAAGGTACAGGCCATATTTGTTAAGGAATTGATAAGAATTATTTTGGATATAAAGTTGCGGTAGTTGTCACCAAAGTTACATCAACCTATAATAAAATAGAAGCTAATCATTTATAGATTAATCCGGTAATCATGGTGTCTGTTACAGACTTAAAAGGGAATCTGGTGAAAATCCAGAGCTGTACCCGCAACTGTAAGTGCTGATGAAATAAGCGAAACCACTGTCTTCGGACGGGAAGGGCTTAAAGTAAAGTGAAGCACAAGTCAGGAGACCTGCCATGTTATAGCGTTGATCTTCTTCGGGAGTTGGGAAGATAAGACGAGGGTATTTTAATAAATTTGTTCCTTATTAAATATTCTTGCGTTCCCCATCCTTTGTGGTGGGTTTTTTATTTGTTAGTTGATAAGCTTCGAATCTCGTGGTCATACCAACTCCCGCTACTAAAAACAGGGGCATAAAAGCTCCGGGAATGAGGAATGGCATGGAACAATTATCATCAAATGTCTCAAGAACGATTCAAACGAAACTTGTATTGCCTCCAGATACAAATCATATGGGAACCATTTTCGGGGGAACGGTATTATCGTATATCGATGAAATCGCAGCGATCTCTGCAATGAAACATAGCGGAAAGGTTGTTGTAACGGCATCCATTGATAATGTGAACTTTTTATCCTCCGCCAAAGTGGGCGATATATTAATTCTTGAAGGTGTCGTCATTTCAACAGGCAGGACTTCAATGGAAGTGTATGTGAAGGTAGAATGCCAAAACTTAGAGACAGGGAACAGAACGTTAAACACAACATCAATACTTACGATGGTTGCGATTGATAACGATGGGAAACCAACACCTGTTCCGAGTGTTATACCGGAAACAGAAGAGGAAACATCATTTTTTGAGAATGCTCAGTTGAGGAAGGAACGAAGGCTGTTATATAAAAACGTGAATCAATAGCCTTTAATAATTAAAGCAGGTAAGATAGATGGTGAAGGAAGGAGTGAGAATCCCAGTGAAAATCAAGAATATGTTTTATGTATCCCTGGGATTCTTATTTCTTGGATTAGGAATTGTGGGTATCATTATGCCACTGATCCCTACAACACCTTTACTGCTTTTAGCGTCTTATTTTTTTGTAAAAGGTTCTAAAAAGTTTGAGTTGTGGTTTAAAGGTACTGCCATATATAAAAATCATTTAGAAGAATTTATCAAAGAAAGATCTATGACCCGAAAAAAGAAAATCATGATCAACTTGTTTGCTGATGCCATGATTGCTGTGGCTTTTTTTATGACGGAGAGTACGGTAGTGAAGGTAGTGCTGCTTCTAATTGTTGCGTATAAATACTATTATTTTATAACCAAGATTAAAACCGTATAAAATAAAACCCTGAGTACAAAAATACGTACTCAGGGTTTCTGCATTTATTGAATAATCGCAGAGCTGCCTGCTAACGATTCAGGTGTTTTCCCTAGAGCAAGCTGGCTAAGTCTGGAGTATCCAGTATGTTTATAAGCGGTGAATACTTTTCTTACTTCATTAATATCTTTATCACCTGTTAATCGTTGCATTTCTTTTTTATACAAACGGATAACAGACCCAATAACAAATTCAGGTTTGGCGTTTCCGGGATCCTCATTCATTATTAAGCATCCCATGTACTGATACTTTAGCTGCATGGCACGGGTTAAGTTAATTACATCGATTAGCTTTTCGAAAAGCACAGGATAGGATTGCTCTAATTTATTTAGTGCAGTTTGTGCTGATTTTAGTTCATTTTGGCTGCATAATGTGATCATACATATACCTCCTCTTTTACATCCCACGGTTTATCAAGAGAAATGACAGCTGCTAATTCTTTACTCTTCATTCGTCTCAGCTTTCGGACTTCTGCTCTTTCTTTCGCTGTTTCATATAAGAATTTCTCTTCTTCTGTTTCAGGGATGACTTGTGGAACGTCAACAGGCTTTTTATCTTCACCTAAAGCTACGAAAGTTAAGAAGGCTGTCGCAGCAATTCTTCTATCGCCTGTAATCATGTCTTCAGCAATCACTTTGCAAAAGATCTCCATTGAGCTTTTACCGGTATATGAAACAAACGATTCAATGCAGACAGAGTCGGTTTGATGGATTGGATGTAAAAAGTCAATTGAATCCGTTGAAGCTGTTACACATTCTTTTACTCTGGCGTGTCTGCGTGCAGATAAGGTAGCATTGTTATCCAGCTTTCTCATCAAAACTCCGCCGAAAAGGGTATTATAATTATTTAAATCCAGAGACATAACCTGGTCAGTATTAATAATGCGGCTTTCTCGCGCTTTCTTTTTGTTCATTTGAATCATTCCTTCCAAGATGTAAATTTCCATTTACAAGGTAAGTGTAACGCCTGAATTACCATGAAGTAAAATGGTTATTTTTCATTTGTACCATAGCCTTTATCTATGAAAATGCTTACACCTATGCCGTAACTGCATAAAAAAAGACCACTCCCAGTGGAATCGTCTTTTTTATAGTTGTTCTTTTACAAAACGCAGCCATTCTTTTGCAGCAAAAGATAAATATTGATCTTTTCTCCAAATAAGTGCGAGTTCCCAACCTATTGAGGGATTCACAACCTTGAGCGTTCTAACTTTTGTAGTAAGATGCCTGCAGATACTTTCAGGTAATAAAGAAACACCAAGTTTACAAGCGACCATTTCTTCGATGAACGACCATTGTGAACTTTCGGAGATTACATGGGGATTAAAGCCGGCATGGTTACAAGAAGAGATGATGCGATCATGCAAAACAAAATCCTTATTGAACAGTATAAAAGATTCATTGCTGAGATCGGATAGGTTAACTTTTTCATATCGGGCAAGTGGATGATCAGGGTGAATAATTAGCTGCAAATCTTCCTTCATAAAAGAAAAATATTGAAAGACATCGTTGTTTGTAGGTAGTACAACAACCCCTATGTCTAGGTGATGATTTGCCACTTCTTCCTCAATTCTCTTTGAGCCATCTTCCATCAATTCAAAGGTTATGGCTGGATACTTTTCATGAAAGCTTCCTACCAGCTTGGGAAAAAGATGGGAGTCAAAAATCGGGGGTAATCCGATACGAATATGCCCTTTTTGAAGTCCCAGTAAATTATCCATTTCAGATTCTAAATTATTAAAAGCTTTATCAACGAGTTTAGCTTGTTCATATACGACCCGGCCTGCATCAGTTAAAATGAGTTTCTTTCTGCTGGAGCGGTCAAATAGGATCAAACCTAATTCATCTTCTAAATTTTTGATCATTTTACTTATTGTGGGCTGAGTGATGAACAATTCCTCAGCAGCACGGGTAAAGCTATTATATTTTGCAACTTTAATAAAGTATTGTAATTGTTTAATGTCCATTTCTACACCTGATTTCTTTTAGAAAATCTTTATCTAAGTTTAGTATGTAGCTTATCAAAATAAATTACCAAATACTACTTATGAAAATGAAAAAAGAACAGCCTCATTTAGGCTGCCTCACATATTACTATCACTAAATAATATAAACCAATGTCCTGGATAGCTTGTTGGCAGGACAAGTTCCCCAAGGGTTGTATGAACCGGCATCTCCTGATCGCCAATGAAAGGCTTTGTATATTCCTATACAGTGTCCATTTCTCTCCTCCTTTCTTATTCGTTCTGGTTTCCCAGCATTTTGCTCCTTTTTAACAATTGAGATTCACCGTTCTTTTCCCATTTTTCTACGATTTCGAAGGCTTCTTCTGGCGTAAAGCCTTGGCCGACTAATACACCTGACAGGATAAATTCTTGAAACAGGTATGTCCGGTTATTCCTTTCTTCTGACTCTTTAAGAGCTCTTTTTACAAGCGGATCAATATACATCACCCACTGATCAGCCGTACTTTGTGTCTGAGTTTCTGTTTGCGTTTGCATTTGAGCCGAAATTTCTGTTTCTGGACTGCGGGATGAACCTGGCTGGCTGTTAAGTGTGAATAAGTAATTGTACTTCGCGCTATGTTTAATCTCATCTGTAATGATGTTGAACAAGATGTCCCGATAATATGTGTTTGGCAGACCTTGACGAATCACACGGTATTTCTCAACTGCTGCCAATTCGCCAAACAGCGCTTTTACTAGACCATCTTTATACGTTCTTGGACGCTGAAACTCTTCGCCGGCTGCTTGTGGAACCTCTTTACCAGTAAGGTCTTTATAAATTTTCCTGAACAACCGGTTATGTCTTCTTTCATCATCCCGGATTGAAGCGATGATTAACTTTTCCTCGTTTGTCGGTGCCACTGAGATCAGGTACTCGTAAAATAATTGATCTTCTCTTTCTCCAGCAACGGCTTCTTTAATAAGCTGCAATGAAAGCTGTAGAGCTTGCTGCTGGCCGCTTGTCTGCTGTTGTTGCGGATTCGTATAGCTCATATGCGTACCTCCAAAAAATAAAGTCGCAATAGTCTATGCAAAAGCCCAACTTTTGTTCTCTGTCTCTGCTTTTAAACACCACTTGTCCATCACGTGAATATGAATGAAATTATAGCTTGTTTCATATTTAAGGAGTGTTCAGATTGAATGAACTGTTTTGGCTAGCGTTAGGTGCAGCAGCCGTTCTTTTCACAGAGGCAGCCGGCTGGCTTTATTGGCGCTATTTGGGAAAAGGTTCGATAAAAAGTTATATGAATGAAGATCAGAAACCAGAGGGGGATTTTCAGGTAATACGTAAAATTAGAACGCCCACACAGAAGATTGCTTTAGTAGATGTTAATGGTGAGATGTGGATCTATGGCAACGGTGATGTAATGTTCAGTACCACGCAGGATGAAAACGAGTATGCCGATGTGATTGTTCACATTCCAATGGCCGCTGCAAAGAACGTCAAAAATGTTTTGATCATTGGCGGCGGGGGTGGAATCACAACTCGTGAAGCGTTGCGTTATGATGGAATTGAAAAGATAACTTCAATAGATGTTGATGAGGTCATGATAAACTTTGGTAAAAATTTAGACCGTTTAGTGGAGTTCAACAAAGGATCGCTAAATCATCCAAAAGTGGAGACGGTTATAGCGGATGGAAGAAACTTTGTTGAGAAAAGTACAGAAACTTGGGATGTCATCATAGTCGATATCCCAGAACCGACGTCAAAATGCCCGAGTCTATCAAGGCTATTTACTTTGGAATTTTATAACCAGTTAAAAGATCATTTGAATCCAGGAGGCGCTATCTCAATAGCCTGTTCTACTTCCAGCTGGATGCCGGAATACATGTGGAGTATTGAAACCACTCTGCAAGAAGCAGGATTCTTCACTATTCCATTCCACAATTTCTCTATAAAAGACGGAGAAGACTGGGGCTATATTTTGGCCACAACGCTCCCGGTAGCTGCAGAGGATATTAAATTAAAAGTTCCTTCTGATTTCCTGACAGAAGAGCGCCTGCAAGACGTTTTGCACCTTCCATATTACTTAGTAAATTGGGAGAACAAAGGAAAAATTCAGACCGACAGAAATACCGTATTGCTGGATATTGTAAAAGAAGCGTTTGGGTATTAAACAAAAAGCACTCGCTTGAAAAAGCAGATGCTTTTTTCACGTGAAGAGCAATGGGAAGCAACTTAGTGGTTTCTTTCTGCAGGTCGGTTAAAAGTGGATTTACGAGGAGATTTTGCTGACATATACTGGTGACACAAAGCTAAACAGTCCTTTAAGGAAAGGAGGACGAGAGATGAAGTTAACTATCCATGAAAGTGACGACCAAGATGAATTGGAGATAATCGTAAAGTGCAGGGAGATGAACGAGGAAGTAATTAAAGTATTAACTTCAATACGAACGCTAGAACGAAAAGTGCTTGGAACGTTAGACGGTAAGATACATTTGCTCCTGCCAAATGATATTTATTATTTTGAGTCAGTTGACAAAAAGAACTTCGCCTACACGAAGCAATCGGTTTATGAAGTTTCGCTTAGACTGTATCAAATTGAGGAGCTGTTTGGAGACGGGAATTTCTTTCGTGCTACAAAAGCGACAATCCTGAATCTCGACAAAATTAAAACGATTACGCCTCGTCTGGGAGGCAGGGTAGAAGTTACGCTTGAGAATGGTGAAAACATGATTGTTTCCCGTCAATATGTACCTGTATTAAAAGAAAAACTGGGTTTCTAAAAGGAGGTTGTTAAAGATGTGGAAAAAAATAATGGAGTTTACACTTGGATTTAAAACAATGATGGGATTGTTTTTCTCAGCAGGAATTATCATTTATGTGGTGTTCGGATTCATACTGGGGGTTCGTGAAATCTCGTTTGAGATGATCGTGCAAATCTTCTTTTTAAGCATTTTTGTAACGGGTCTTCAGTATTTGTTCTGGGATGAGGAAAACAAAGTGAAAATGTCCGTGATTGGCAAGCTGTTTGTGCAATATCTTTTGTTAGGGGCAGTGCTGTTTGGAATGTCACAGCTGTTTGACTGGTTTGAGGTCGGGACAAAAACGTTCTATAACATGCTTATTTTATATCATGTAATCTATTTAGGCGGTATTTTTGGATTTTCGATTTACTTTAAAGTGCTCGGCATGCGATTTAATCAGAAAATGATTCATTATCGGGAGCAAAAGCAGGGCAGATAGTGTTCATCATGAAAGTTTATAAGTCTTCAAAAAGATTTATAGGTCTTCATAAAAATTTATAGGTCTTCAAAAAAATTTATAAGTCCTCAAATTTTTTTATAAGTCTTCAGAAATTTAAGGGCACAAAAAAGGATGACCATCAAAAGTCATCCCTTTCCTTTTAAGCGCCTTTACGTACTAAATCTACTTTATTAGATTTTTCTCCGAACAAGTAATCTTTTACAGCGTTTGTAGAGAATTTCGCTTTCTTAACAAACAGCGGGTTCAACACTACGACCGATGCAAAGTTAGCCATCAGTCCCCAGAATCCTTCGTAGATTCCAAGTGATGTTCCGGTTGAGTAAACGGTGAACGTTACTGTCAGTCCAACAAGCAAGCCGATGATTGTTGCTTCCCTCGTTTGATTTCTCCAGAATAAGCTGATTACGATTGCAGGGAAGATCTGTACCATACCTGATACACCAAGCAGCTGAAGTGATACTAGCGCTTGCGGGAACACAAGTCCAAACAATAAAGCCAGTCCGATTACTACAAAAACCATTCCGCGCGTAATCATTGTTAGTTTTGCGCCTTTTACTTTTGGATTAATCAAATCTCGATAAATGTTATTGGCGAAAAGATTCGATGCACCGATCGCCATAATGGAACATGGGATGAGCGATGCAAGTGCAATGGTTGAATAAGCCAACCCTTGACCAATTCCGCCATACGACGTTTGAATCAAAGCTAATAATGCAAAGCGTGGATCCGTGCCGTCTGGCAGTACTAGAAACGCTATAAAACCTAAGAAAACCACAAGAATTAAAACGATATTGTATAAAGGCAGAAAAAGTGCATTTTTACGAATGGCATCAGCACTTTTTGCTGTGAAGACGCCTGTTGCAGCATGTGCCCACATGAACAAAGCTAGTGCGGAGACAAAAGATGCTGTAATGAACCATGGAATACCTTTTGGCCCTTCGTTTGGAATCGTTAGAAGCTGAGGAGCTTCTGTTACGATCTTATCGACCATTGGGTCCCAGCCGCCAAAGTGCATGATTGGCAGAGAAACAACCATAAATAACATAATGGCCCAAACGAGCACATCTTTAATAATAGCTGTATATGTTGGTCCCTTGATTCCGCTGAAAAATGTATAAAGAGCTACAAGCAAGAATGAAGTGATAACGACCACTTTTACATTGATAAAGCCTGTCCCAGCTACTTGAAGCGTATCTTGAATACCGCTTAGCTGCAGACAAATGTAGGGTATGAGCATAAGTACGCCAACGATGGCGATTAGAGAGGAAAGCAGCTTAGAATCAAAACGCTCTCTCGCATAATCCGCAAGTGTTGTCAGTTTATGTTGATTAGCTACTTTCCAAAGCTTAGGAAGGAAAAAGTAAGAAATAAAGTAGGCGAGAACCGAGTACGGAATCGCAAAGAACGCTAGACTTCCTGCTGTGTAAGCCGTGCTTGTTAATCCAAGGAACGTATATGCTGTATAAAGATCGGCTCCAACCAAAAACCAGACTAACAGACCGCCAAAACGTCTTCCGCCAACAGACCATTCTTCAACAGAGCTACGAGTAGCTTTGTCTCTGCCTGCAAGAAATCCGATAAGAACAACTGTGAGAATAACAAACATTGTGATTGAAAGTGCTGTAAGATTTCCCTGCTGCATTTAATCCAATCCTCCTTGAGATTTCTGAAGTTGATAGATGCCAAAGGTGCAAAAAGGAGTTAAGACAATCCATAAAAACAGCCAAAATTGAAGAAACGGCAAACCAAAAATAATGGGGTCAATCCTGTTTGCGAATGGTAAGACGACCAGTTGGGCTAAAAATGGCAAGGCAATTAATAAGATCATAAGAATTTTTTTCATGATGCTACGCTCCTTCTCAGGTGTATTGGAAATATAATGTTCACAATCATAACAGCTTTAAAAGCGCGTAACAAGAGGAATTATATAAATTTTTAAAATATTTACTCTAATTTGAAAATGAAAGGGTTTACAATAAAAAATCCCATTTCAACTGAATGAAATGGGTCTTTATTTAAGCCTACCAATTTTTAGTCTTCCTCTTTTTCAAAAAGACACGAATAATAGTTAATCCAGAAAAAACAGCATTGAATCCAGAAAAAAGCACCCTCAATCCAAAAATTTTGACGTTCAATCCACAAATTTCAGACCTCAATCCACAAATTCAATAATGTGTCCTTCTGAAACGGACAAGCCTTCAAAAAACACAAAAAAAGCCGACCATAATCGGCCAGCTTCCATTCTCTCTACCACAAAAACGGCTTCACTACCATAAACCACAGCATGATCATCAGCAAAATGAGGTAGATCCATACTGCTTTTTTTAATTTGTCTGCTAAAACATTTTGATCAATGCCTTCTTCTTCAAACTTGCGAAGAGTCGGCGAAAATGCACGAGCCAAAAAGAACAGCGAGCAAAATAAAATAATAAGTGTCACCAAAACCCACGGTGTACTCCATGTCCACGGTCCTAAGATCAATAAGAGAACCCCGGATCCCACGAGGACATGCCCAGCATGTTTCGCTAGCCAGACGATAAAACGAAACGTATCAAGATGTGCATGTATCTCTGAACCTTCAGCTGTCCGAAGTTTTTTTATAATCGGAAACAGAATAAAGAAGGGCCCGATTGAGATGATTACACTCAGAATATGAATATATACTAGACCCCTATACAATAAATCCATTCTTGTGCGTGTTATCCTTTAACAGGATTGAACTCGTGCACCCATACTCTCATGTGAGGGAGCCAAGGCATTCCTGGGTGGTATGATAAAATCGCTTCTTTATATGCCTCTACTGTTTCGAAACCTTCATCTTGTGCATGTTTGTCTGTTAATTCACCTAATGACTGTGAGTAAACATTGTCCACTACAAACTTGTGGCCTTGTAATTCCATAATTTCACCTACATCAGCATATCTTCCGTTACGGCGTGTTGCTGTCTTCTTGCCTTCGATTACTTTAGCAACATCCTCAGGCATCGTTACCAGTCTTTCAATCGAACACGTTTTTGGCGGCAAATTGTTGTTTTCATGATTTGTCATATGTAAAAACTCCCTTTCTGTTTTCTCCATTTTCTAATGTATCACATTTCATAATAAAGTCTGGCTTTTTTAAAGCCTCTTATCTAAAAGATTGTTGCTTTTAATAGTTTTTTTAGAAGTCCTTCTTTGACAAGTTGATTGAAGTGCAAGGTGTGAGACTCCTGCGGGACAGTGGGACAGGTGAGACCCCGTCAGTGCAAAGCGATAGGGAGGCTCACCTTACCCCTCGCGGAAAGCGAGCATCCTGAAACGGAAATCAACCTCTTTCAAGAACAACCAAGTATGCGAAAACATCCTTTTAATAACATCTAAACGGTAAGATGTGTCTTTGCTATGTTCGGATTGTACCTTTATAATCAAGAGATGACTCTACCTGAGGGAGGCAAGAAAAGTTTTGATACAAAAAGCAAAGCAAATGCTAGAGTTGCATTACGGTTATTCTTCATTCCGGAATGGACAAGAGCAAGCGATACAATCGGTTTTAGCAGGTGACGATACCCTTTGTGTCATGCCGACAGGCGGAGGGAAATCGATCTGCTATCAGATCCCTGCCCTTGTTTTTGAAGGAACAACAATTGTTATCTCTCCTCTAATTTCATTAATGAAAGATCAGGTTGATACATTATTGCAGTTAGGAATCTCCGCAGCCTTTATCAACAGTTCAATTTCAGCGGGTGAAACAAGAGACCGCATCGAGAAGGCGAAGCGCGGAGAGTATAAACTTTTATATATTGCGCCAGAAAGACTTGAATCCTATGACTTTATGGATCATTTGAAACAAATCGATATTCCTTTAGTGGCAGTGGATGAAGCGCACTGTATCTCGCAATGGGGTCACGATTTCCGGCCGAGCTACCAGCGCATTCAGAGAATGATAGGGTATCTGCCGAAGCGGCCGGTTGTTCTTGCGCTTACGGCAACGGCTACACCAAAAGTCCGCCAGGATATTTGCTGGTCGCTTGATATCGATGAAAACAAAACCGTTTTAACAGGATTCGAGCGTGAGAATCTTTCTTTTTCGGTAATCAAAGGACAAGACCGTCTATCATTCTTAAAAGATTTTATTAAAAAGAACGAAAAAGAAGCGGGAATTATCTATGCGGCTACAAGAAAGACCGTTGATCAGCTGTACGAGCATCTGAAAAAAAGCGGAATCAACGTTTCACGGTATCATGCGGGTATGAACGACAACGAGCGGATGGAGCAGCAGGAGCAGTTTCTGCAGGATGAATCTTCTGTAATGGTCGCGACATCTGCGTTTGGTATGGGGATCGATAAGTCCAACATCAGATATGTTATTCATTTTCAGCTGCCGAAAAATATGGAGAGCTACTATCAGGAAGCTGGCCGTGCTGGCCGTGACGGACTTCCGAGTGAATGTATTTTGCTATATTCCTCTCAGGACGTTCAAGTGCAGCGATTCTTGATCGACCAGTCGAGTGAAGCTGACCGGATCTCGCAGGAACTTGAAAAACTTCAGCTGATGGTGGATTACTGCCATACGGAGAGCTGTCTGCAAAAGATGATTGTACGTTATTTCAGTGATGAAGAAATACCGCCATGCGGACGCTGCGGCAATTGTACCGATTCACGCGAAAGTATTGAAGTAACGAGAGAAGCGCAAATCGTACTGTCTTGTATCGTACGAATGGGGCAGAAAAGGTTCGGCAAAATAATCATCGCTCAAGTGCTCACTGGTTCTAAAAATAAAAAAGTGCTGGAGCTGCAATTTCAAAGGCTTCCAACATACGGAATGATGAAAGAAAAGAGCATTAAAGAGGTCACCGATTTTATTGAATTCTTTATCTCACAAGAACTGATTGCGGTAGAGCACGGTTCCTTCCCGACTCTTTATATAAAAGAAAAAGGGAAAGCGGTTCTTTTAGGCAAAGAAACGGTAATGCGAAAAGAAGCTGTACAGACGAAGCAAGTGGCAAACGACGATCCATTGTTTGAAGAGCTTCGAATGGTCCGAAAGGCAATCGCAGAAAAAGAAAATGTTCCTCCGTTTGTTATTTTTGCGGATACGGCGTTAAAAGATATGTGCATGAAACTGCCGGAGACGAAGAAAGAGTTTTTAACAGTTACAGGAGTTGGCCAAAATAAACTGGAGAAGTATGGTGAACAGTTTATCGAGGCAATTCTGGAGTTTTTAGTACAGAACCCAGAGCGAAAAGAAAATGCAGTGAAGGGGTCTGTCCCCGGGACAGACCCCATTAAGAAAAAGCTGACACCAAATTCTCACCTTGAAACATACACGTTTTATAAAGAGGAAATGTCGGTTGAAGAAATAGCAGAACATCGGAACTTAGCAGTGAGTACGGTGGAAAGCCACCTTATTCAATGCATGCAGGAAGGGATGGACGTTCATATGGAAGACCTCATTCCAGATGAATACATCGCCGAAATTGAAAGTGCCATCCAACAGGCTGGCGGAGAAAAGTTAAAGCCGATCAAAGAATTGCTTCCTGATGAAGTAAGCTATTTTATGATTAAAGTGTTTTTGCTTCAAAATGAGAATGGGAAACGGGTGACATTATGAAAAAGAACGTCCGGTTAAAAGTGAAACCTTCATATGTGAAGGGCTTAAAAGCAGGCTATCCTCTTATTACAGAGGACGCTGTTCAAAATATCAGTAATGTGAAAGAAGAAGGAACAATCATCGAGCTTTTTGACGACAAAAACGTGTTTCTTGGAAAAGGGTACTATGGAAAGCAAAACAAAGGCCGAGGTTGGGTTCTAACTCAAAATTCTCAAGAAGTGATCGATCAAAGTTTTTTTGAAAAGAAAATAAAGAAAGCGATCGATTACCGTGAAGCACTTTACAACGATTATGAAACGACTGCATTTCGTGTTTTTAACGGTGAAGGAGACGGAATCGGCGGACTGACGATTGATCATTACAACGGTTATTACGTTCTTACTTGGTACAGTGAAGGAATCTATGCGTTTAAAGATGAAGTGATCGAGTCTCTTAAAAACGTCGTTAAGGTAAAAGGCCTGTATGAGAAGAAGCGTTTTGCCGTAAAAGGAAAATATATCGATGACGATGATTTTGTTGAAGGTGAACAAGCACCAAGTCCTTTAATCGTCAGAGAGAATGGTATCCATTTTGCCGTTTACTTAAATGATGGCGCAATGGTCGGGGTTTTCTTAGATCAGCGAGACGTTCGGAAAACGATTCGCGACCGTTATGCAAAAGGAAAGACAGTGTTAAATACATTCTCATATACAGGGGCATTCTCAGTAGCGGCTGCTCTAGGCGGTGCTGTAAAAACAACGAGTGTGGACTTGGCAAATAGAAGCAGAAGCAAAACGCAGGAGCAGTTCAGTGTGAACGGTCTGGAATATGAAGACCACGATATTATCGTAGAAGACGTATTTAATTACTTTAAGTATGCGGTTCGAAAGCAGCTTTCGTTTGATCTCGTTATCTTGGACCCGCCTAGCTTTGCCCGGTCTAAGAAGCATACGTTCAGTGCAGGCAAGGATTATCCAGAGCTATTGGCACAAGCCATTCAGATTACCGAGAACAATGGTGTTATTGTGGCATCTTCTAACTGCAGTACGTTCAGTATGAAAAAATTTAAAGAATTTATTGCTTCAGCCTTTGAACAAACAGGCGGCACTTATGAAATCTTAGAAGATTTTAAGCTGCCTCAAGATTTCAAGACACATAAAGAGTTCAAAGAAGGAAACTACCTGAAAGTTGTCTTTATTAAAAAGTTAGGTTAAGTACGCGGAGGGATCTCTATGAATAAACATCGCCGCATTTTGATTATGACCTCAGTGGAAGCTGAACGGGATGCGATTTTAAGAGGAATCGGAACGGATTCGAGGATAGATATTATCCTCGCAGGCGTTGGTCCTATTTCTGCTGGTATCCAAACAACAATAGCATTGGCAGAGGACAAATATGACCTCGTCATTAATATGGGGATTGCCGGCGGATTTGTAGGTAAGGCAGAGGTTGGTTCACTCGTGGTCGCAAACGAAATCGTTTCTGCTGATTTAGGTGCGGAATCGCCAGAGGGATTTATCACATTGGACGAGCTGGGTTTTGGAGCTTCGACCCGTGTGAAGACCGATGGAGAATTGGTTGAGGTTTTACTAGAAGCAATAAAAGAAGCAGGAATATCAGTTTGTGCGGGAAACATTTTAACGTTATCAACTGCAACGGGGACAGCAGAAACAACGTCTAAGCTACAGCTGCGGGAACCTGGTGCATTGGCTGAAGCTATGGAAGGGTACGGAGTGGCGATGGCAGCGAAAGAGTTTGGTGTGCCAGTTTTAGAGGTTCGCTCCATCTCTAACCCGATCGGTCCGCGAGATCGTTCTGCTTGGCGGATTAAAGAAGCATTAGTTACACTGGAATCAGCCAGTAAAGTTATCGTGGAGGTTTTGTAATGAGTAAAATGAGTATTGCTTTTTCTCCTTGTCCCAATGACACGTTTGTTTTTCACGCTTTGGTTCATGGTTTAGTTCCGGGTGCACCTGAATTCGATGTTACATATGCAGATATTGATATTACGAACGGATTAGCTGCTCGGTCAGATAAACTTGATATTTTAAAAGTTTCGTATGCAGCACTGCCATGGGTGCTGGATAAGTATGCGCTTATTCCATGCGGCGGTGCACTTGGAAGAGGATGCGGTCCGCTTGTTTTAGTGAACGAGTCCGGAGAAGTTACTCCTGAAATGCTATCTGGAGCTAAGGTTGCTGTTCCGAGCGAACGTTCCACTGCCTATCTATTGTTCCGTTTGTGGGCAGCCCAAAATGTACCTGGGGGTGTTGGCGAAATCATCGTCATGCCATTTAATGAGATCATGCCTGCAGTTAAAGAAGGCCGCATTGATGCTGGCCTTGTCATTCATGAAGCACGTTTTACGTACCAAAACTATGGATTAAATCTATTAGCAGATATGGGGAGCTGGTGGGAAGAAGATACAGGTCTGCCGATTCCATTAGGCGCCATTATCGCACGCCGTTCACTAGATTTAGAGTCTATTACGAAGTGGATTCGAGAATCTGTTGAGTATGCTTGGCGCAACAGTAAAGCTTCAAGAGAATATGTTATGCAGCATGCAAGCGAGCTTTCTCCAGACGTGGCGCAGTCCCACATCAATCTGTATGTGAATGATTTTACTGGTGATCTTGGAGATAAAGGCTATGAAGCTATTACAACGCTCTTGAACCGAGCCGGGGAAGAGGGCATCGTTCCCAAGAAGGACTATACGAGTCTATTAAAATAGCAAGTGGACAAATTAATCTGGAAAGTGGATAGAAAAAATCCGAGAGTGGACAAAAAAATCCAAAAGTGGACAAATTATCTAGAGAACTCGACAGATTATCTTGATTAACCACTTGCCCCACTCGCGCATACCTTATAACAAGCAGGAAAATCTGTTAAGAGGAGGCGCAATATGTCTAATACAAATGTGTTAACATTGATTGGTGCTTTATTAGCTGGTTATTTTCTACTTGGATTGCCGTTAGGCGGAACATTTTTAGCGGCATTTGGTCCGGCGATCAAAATTATCGCTATTCTAACGGTTCTTGTGTTTGCAGCTGTATTGATTTATAAAGGCATACTGAACTTATTAGGGAAACATTAGTGTATATAAAACAAAACCCGCTGACGTCAGCGGGTTTTGTTATTCTGCGATCAATTCTTTTAGTTCTTCTGTCATCTTCTCTACGAGTTCTGGGCGTCCGTGAAACTGAGCCGGTGTGTTTTGAAAAAGCTTAATAAACCAGCTTTCCCCTTCTTTTACCGCAACAAGCGTATGATGTGTATTCAGTTCAGGAGAGAGATCTGTTTTTCCAATGGGCACCATTCCGGCAATGGCTCGGAGGATCACAGCATTATCACTTAAAAAAGAAATACTTTTTACTTTACCGTAATAAGGGGGAGTCGGAAAGTTTTCAAATATGGGACTTAAATGTGAATAGATTTCATCCCGTCCGATTGCCTGACTTCCATCATAGCCAATCATCTCAGCATCTCCGGTAAAATGATCGGCCATCCCGCGTGCATCCCGATCATTCCAAGCACTCAAAAAACGGTGATAAAGATCTTGAACAGATTTGCCTTCTGCAGAGTTCATAGACAATCCTCCATATGTAAAATTCATTTCTTACCCTCATCATAACAAAAAACAGTCACCATTCAAAAATGGTGACCAATCCATACATTTATTTTTGTCGTGCAGCAGCTCTTTTTTCTATTTCCACATTTAACTGCTGCAAAATGGCATCGATTTTCTTAAAGTCCATGGCTGCCACATAATATTTCTCTAATTCATCATGCTTTCGTTTTGCTTCTGCTAAAAAGCTGATGGCTTCCTTCATTTTTTCTGAATACCGCCAGCTTATCACCTTCAACTCAGCTGCATATTTTTCATCCGTACCAGGTGTGATTGTTTTTGCATACATATCCACAATCGAATCACCAGAACGTTCTGGAAAGTATTCATGCGGTGCCGTGCTGTCAAAGATAGCAAAGCCTAACTCTCTCACAATAATCATATCAAGACTATTGGGGTCGAATCCGCAATGATAGATTTCAACATCGTAACCTGATGCTTCTGCATTGGCGGCAAGTTTTTTCAATAAAGTAGATTTCCCTGATCCTGGACGCCCTTTAATCAAATATCTTTCTTTCAAGCCTTCCGTTAAGTTTGGAACGAAATCGACGGCACCCTTTGGAGTAGCTGCTCCTAAAAAGCGGTGATAAACCTTTGCTTGTTTGTTTACTTTTTTCGAAAAAAAGTTGTGCATCAGTTCATCTGTCAGCTCATTCGCCTTATTATAGTCCATATTCTCGATATAAATCTTTTCCCATTCGTCGTGAACAAGTAATGCTTCGTGGAAAATAGAATATGCTGTTTGAAAATCAGCTGAGATTTCTTCAGAAAGCTGTAGGATTTCGTTCTTTTTTTCCGCCAACTTATCAGAATCCCAAGCCTGACCTAAGTTAACATACTCTTCAATAGCACCTGGAGCTTTAGGTTCGATCACATGCGGTGAAGTCCCATCAACGATTCCAACCTTTAAATCACGAAGGATAACCCCATCAATGGAACCATTGTCAGAAGCGCAATGAATGTATTCAACATCATACCCTTCCTCGTGCCACTTTTTCCCGATGGCTTTCATCAGGGTAGACTTGCCTGTTCCAGGTCCGCCCTTCAGGATAAAAAGACGTTCAAGACCATTAAGATTAGAATCAAATAAGTTATGAAAACCCCTTGCCGTATTCCCGCCCGCGTAATAATTTAGTGTTTTAGCAGTCAATTAAAAACACTCCTCTTCCGAATAGTTGTGTTTCTAAAGGCATATTATGTAAGGGGATTTGAATAGGTGAAAGCCTATGAAAAGAGTTTAATAATTAAATTGTTGAAATATGATGAAACAAAAAGAAATTTTACGAAAGAAGAAGTATGCCAATCAAAAGGGGAATAAAAACACCTCAAACAACATAATATTGATTATTCTGAATATTTAAAATAACTTCAGAATAGGTTAATATGTAGTTAACAAATAAAACACAACCTTTACAAGGAAGGCGTGATTCCAATGACGCAAGTAAGCGAAGCATATCAAATCACATCCAGGTAGAGATCAGCCCGTGAAAACTGATTTCGAGATGTGTGGATATGTGGGGACGCGCAAATACACATTCGGAAAGAGGATGATTCCAATGACGTATGTGAGCGAAGCATGCTAAGATCATGTTGCAGATGAAAATAGCCGGTGAAAACTATTTTCGCAGCGTGTGGGCGTGTGGGAATCTACCAGAGTGAAGGAAAAATATTGATCTAATGCAAGGCAATTGATTGAACGAACAATTAATTGAAGTCTAGTTATGGGACAAATAACTAGCATTTGTGTATTAGTAAGAAAGGACAGAAAGTTTAAGTGAATATTGTGAGTTTAAGCTAAAGGCGCTGTTTATGTGATATATACATATTCAGCGTCTTTGTTTTGTTCAGATCATACATAAGTTACAATGGCTTTATAGAAACATACAACGGTTAGGGGAGATAAATTTGCTGCTTTCTAATATTGAAAAATACATAGATATTACAATACTTAATCGCGGTCTTCAATACTATGAAAGTGGCCGTGTAGAAGATCTTGACGAGATAGTCCCAGGTCAATATGAAGCGACAGTAAATGGAACAGAAGATTATTTTGTGGAAGTTTCATTAGAAGAAAATAAAATTGTAGAAAGCTACTGTGATTGTCCTTATGATTATAGTGAGATTTGTAAACACCAGGTTGCTGTATTTTACGCCTTAAAAAATCAACAACAAGATTTACCGAAACAACAAGATTTAAAAATACAGCTTAAAGGGTTTAAAAAGGATGAACTGATTGAACTAATTATGGATATAGCAAATGGAAATAAAAATATAAAAAATCAGCTTTTATTTTCGTTGGCTAAGCCATCAGATGAAATAAACACATCTGAAAAGCTAATTAAAGAATATATAACAAAAGCTAAAGTTCATGGTTTTATCCATTATGATCAGACTGAGGAAGCAACTGCCGGTGCACAGCAAGTTCTGTATAAGGCAAAAGAAAAAATAAGTAAACAAGAAATTGAACTTTCGGTAAAGCTGAGCATTCTTGTTCTTTCCTATATAGTCGATATGATTTCATATTGTGATGATTCAGCTGGATCAGTCGGACAAACAATACATGAAGCCATATATACGATTCAAGATGCTGTTCAAAATGGAATAGATTTTTTATCTGCATCGGAACAAAATAAACTATTAAAATTGATTTTAAAGGAAGCGCTTCACAAAAGATATCAAGAAGTGAACGATGAATGGAGTTATGATCTTATAAGAGCGTGTATTCCTCTTAGCAGTAATATTGAAAATAGAAATATTATTGAAAATGCACTATCCAACATCCTGAATTCCATGTCAAAAAATAGTTGGAACTACGAATATATTAAATCAATTCAATTAGAGGTTATTGAACAGAATAATAGCAATGAAGACGTTGAAAAATTTATTTTTGATAACATTCAAATAAGTGAGTTTAGAGAAAAAGCTATTAAGAATTACTTGCAAAAATCTCAGTACGATAAAGCTGTGCAGCTTTGTTTAGATGGAGAGAAGGAAGACAAGAGCAAAACGGGGTTAATAATAAAATGGAAAAATTACAGATATGAAGCTTATGAAAAAATGGGTGAGACAATAAGACAAAGTAAACTCGCTAAAGAACTTTTGCTTCAAGGTGAATATAGATATTTTGAAATTTTAAAACGTTTAACACCTCAACAACAGTGGAAAAAACTTTTTCAAAAAATTCTTTCGGATTTGAAAAACTCACGAATATATGTGGAAATTTTAATCGATGAAAATCAAACAGATTTGTTGTTAGAATACTGTAAAGAAAACCCTTATGAAATTATAAGTTTGTACCCCTATATCATTAAAGAACATTTTGATGCAGTATCCTCTTTATTTAGAGAGTATTTAAACATCATGGCAGACGGAGTGTCTGATCGTCGAGGGTATAGAAGAGTATGCAAAGAATTAAAGGTTTATAAAAAAGCTTGTGGAATGGAAAAAGTTAATGAAATAAAAAGTGAACTGCAGGTAAAATTTAAGCAACGTCCAGCTTTTATCGATGAGCTGAGCAAAATAAAGTAATTGTAACTCACCTCGTCTTTTATACGAGGTGGGTTTTTTTATAAATATACGCCTCAAGTCTTAGAACACATTACACCTTGGAGCTATGGTTATTTTAGGAAGGTTTCTATAAGGTAATACTAGAAACATATTATAGGTAAACTTTTTTATTGGAAAACGAAACTCTGAAACTTGTACTTTCGTATAAATAAAAAAGAGTTTATGTCAGGAGTCGATTACAATGAACGGATTTTTAGCCTTTTTTATCCGCATGTTTGTTGCTATCCCATCCTCCATTGGGGTTTGGCTGGCAAGTATTATTGCGTATGACCAAACATATCTCATGTCATCAGGTATCGCCGTTGCCGGGGGAGCGGCTGCATATACAGCAACCGGGCTTCTTCAGAAGCAGCGGTTTCTTAATAGCCAACAATTATCGAGAAGAGAATATAAATACATCAAGAAAAATTTAGATGAAGCCAGACCTAAGATTTTCAGACTTTCAAAAGCATTACTTTCCGTTCGTGATCTTCCTACTTTGAAGCAAAGAGCTGAGCTGGTTCGCGTTGTCAGAAAGATACAAAGTTTAACTCAAAAAGAACCTCGCCGTTTCTATCTTGCGGAACAGTTTTATTTTTCGCATTTGGATTCTGCCGTGGAACTTACGGAAAAATATATGTTTTTATCGTCACAGCCTAGGAAAAGTAAAGAACTGACGACATCGCTTGTTGAAACGAAAAGAACACTCGATGAGTTAAAAGAATACATCGAAAAGGATTTATACCAAGTTTTGTCAAATGATATAGAAGACCTACATTATGAGATCGATGTAGCGAAGTATTCGATTAAATCATTGAAAGAATCACAATCCATTAAAAAGGCAGGAGATATACATGAAAGAAAATAATGCGCCGCTTTTTAACAATACAGATGAACCCGCAAATTTGATGGATGACTTGCTGGCTAATCCTTTTGGTGAGAATAAAGAGTCAAATATAACTGCTGAAGAAAATAAGCAAATCAGACTGATAGATGTTCTGCCTGAAGAAAATAAAGAAAAAGCGTATCAGCTTGCAAAACAGATCGACCCGACGAATCACCAGACGATGATTACGTACGGAGCACCTGCACAAGCGAAGCTGCATTCTTTTTCAAACACGATGCTGGAACATGTGAAGAAAAAGGATACCGGTCAGATCGGCGAAATCATCGGGGACTTGATGAGGAAGCTTCAAGATGTAAACCCGGAAGAACTGAAGTCCACAAAGCCAACGCTAATTGGCCGTATGTTTGGTAAAATTTCGGGATCTGTTCAAGAAGTGCTTTCCAAGTACCAAAAGACGGGAGCTCAAATTGATCGTATATCCGTTAAGCTGGACGGCAGCAAAAATGTCCTCATGTCTGATATCGTGATGCTTGAAAAACTGTATGAGAACAATAAAGAGTACTTCCAAGCGTTAAATGTCTATATTGCCGCGGGAGAGTTGAAGCTTGATGAACTAAATCAGGTAACCATTCCTGAGATGAGAAAAGTGGCAGAACAAACGAATGACCAGATGAAATTTCAGGAAGTAAACGATATGGTTCAGTTCGCGGACCGCTTGGATAAACGTGTACATGATTTAAAACTAAGCCGTGAGATTACGATTCAAAGTGCACCGCAAATCCGCTTGATCCAAAACACGAATCAAGCACTCGTTGAGAAGATTCAGTCGTCGATTATGACAGCTATTCCGCTTTGGAAAAACCAAGTAGCGATTGCGCTGACGCTGATCAGACAACGAAATGCAGTAGAGGCACAAAAACAGGTTTCCAAAACTACGAATGAACTTTTATTGAAAAATGCGGAAATGCTTAAAACCAACACGATTGAGACAGCAAAAGAAAATGAACGCGGCCTGATCGATATCGAAACGCTGAAGAAAACGCAAGAAAACCTATTATCAACACTCGAAGAAACTCTGCGCATCCAAGAAGAAGGCCGAATGAAACGCCGTCTCGCGGAAGAAGAGCTCGCAACGATGGAAATTGGATTGAGGCAGAAGCTGCTTGAGATTAAAGGAGAATAATTGAAAGAAGGGGTTGGCCAAAAGGACACATAAAGTGATCTTTTGGTCAGCCTCTATTGTTTTTTTAATAATTTTTAAGAGTTTATGCCAAAAAATTAAGACAGAGTGGATGAACTGACAATTTTTTGAAGGATTTTGTAAGGTGGAAGGTTTGTGCGTGAAAATGAGGAGACACGGAGTGAAACCGTTTTCGCGTAAACTTTGTTGCCATGTAGGTAATTTGAGCGAAAAAGGGATATTTTGAGCGAAACTAAAGGTAGTTTGAGCGTAGCGAGAAAATCTTGAGCGTAACTCGGCGTTTTTGAGCGAAACCTCAATGAGTCTGAGCGAACGTGTAATAAATATAAGAACACTTACCGTAAAACGCACCATGTAAAAAAATTCTCTAGACCCTAATAGAAAGAACCGACTCAAAGTATCAATATACGTTTGAGTCGAATCCTCTTTAACTTACGAAGCTTTCACTTCTACCTCATCTAATGCTGAAGGTTTATTGCTGAAGCTGCTTATAACTATTCCGACACCCGTACCAACAATAGCTGGAAGAATCCATTGTAATCCCATAGAGGATAGAGGAAGGATGTCTTTTAAAACTTGAACCGGACCTAAATCGATACCATATGCAAGTAAACCGTCCATCAAGGCAAATACACCTGTGAAAAGAACTGCACTGCCGTACACTTTTTTTGGATTTTTGAAGAAACGGTTAAAAAACGTAAGGGCAATTAATACGATTGTTAATGGATATGCTGTGACCAAAAACGGAACCGACACTTTAAGGATCTGGTTCAGTCCAAGGTTAGATAGAGTAAAGCTTACTAGTGTAACAAGTAAGACTACCGTCTTGTAGCTGACTTTCGGGATCAGATTTGAGAAGTACTGGCCGCAAGCTGTTGTTAATCCAACAACTGTAGTAAAACAAGCTAATGTAAAAATAAAACCAAGTAAGGCTGTTCCGCTTTCACCTAATAAAAGAGTGGAAGCTGATGAAAGAATATCCGTTCCATTTTCAAAAGAACCTGCTGCGGCCATCTTTCCGCCGATTAATCCCAAGCTGACATAAACCAGTGCAAGTAATGTTCCCGCAATCAAACCTGCTTTTAATGTGTAGCTTGTTAATTGCTTTCGATCCCGAACGCCTCTTTGCTGGATCGCTGTAAGAATGACAATCCCAAAAGCCAGTGCAGCAAGGGCATCCATCGTGTTATATCCTTCAATGAACCCTGTCGAAAAGGCTCCGGATTGATAGGTAGCAGATGGTGACTGAAGTGTAGCATCAAGTTTAACAAATCCTACTGCACATAGTACAACCATCGCTAAAAGTAAGGTAGGCGTAATCCAGCGTCCCATATACTTCTCCATTTTTGATGGATTCAGGCTGACCGCATAAACAAGTGCGAAAAAGGTAACCGTGAATAAAAAAAGAATAAGTGCTGCGTTAGAATTATTGCTCAAGAACGGTTTAAGACCCATTTCATAAGCGACGTTTGCGTTTCTAGGTATGGCCAGGAATGGTCCGATACTTAAATAGATCACTACCATGAAGACTGTGCTGAAAACCGGATGGACTCGATTGCCAATCGTTTGAACGCCTCCTTTTACAAGGGAAACGGCAAATAAGACGGCAAAAGGAAGTCCAACGCCTGTAACGATAAAACCAGCCATGGCGAGCCAGTAAGATGATCCTGCTTCTGCTCCCAAAAATGGCGGGAAGATTAGGTTTCCTGCTCCAAAAAACATTGAAAATAACATAAGTCCAATAAAAACGATGTCCATCTTTCTCATAAGTAATCTCTCCTTTTTTTGTTTTTGAACATAAAAAAACCCGTCCCTATAGCAGGGACGAGTTATTGCTCGCGTTACCACCCTAATTCCGCAGCTTAATAAAAAAGCTTGCGGCACTCAGTCAACGTACGATCATACGTGTTCCATTGTAACGGCGGACGACCCGTCAAAGCTTACATGTTCAGCTTTGCATCTCAGAGATGATTTTCGGATAAGGCCTGAACATCGGCTTTCACCAAGCACCGATTCTCTGGGGAACAGGGATCATATCTTACTCTTTCTCGTCATTGATTTTAATATTAATAGTAAATTTAGCATCAAGAAATAAAGAAGTCAATATGAATTTCTGAAATTTGATTAAGGGTATTTTACTATGCTATAAAATTAAGCCCATCATAACGGTGTTGCTATAAGCACCTCTAATACAATTATCTTTCTTCAACAATCCTTCCACTTCAAATCCTAACTTCTTATAAAGCTCAACCGCAATTGTATTACTTTCATTTGTAACGAGACTAACCTTTTTGGTTACCCCATTTTGTTTAGCCCAATCAATAAGGTCATTCATTAAGATTTTCCCTAATCCTAGTCCAGTGTACGTTTTAGAAATGACGATTCCAAGTGTCCCTACGTGTTTGGTTCGCTCTTTTTGTGAGGAATTAATGGTAGCAATACTGATAATTTCTGAATCAATGAGAGCCAGTAACATAATCGAATTTGGTTCTTTTGAAGTTGAAGTGATGTACTCTTCGTATTCCTGAAGCTCACGTTTAAATTCGTTTACTCCGAAGGAAAGGAAATCCGTTTCACCGCCAACTATATTATAAAAGTCGATCATGTTTTGGGCATCTTCTTTCGTTGCTTCTCTTATCGTCACTTCTATATTGTTTTTTAGGATAACGTTGTGCATCTATTTCAGCTTCTTTCACTTAAAGATTGTAAGTTAAATATAACCTATCATTCTATTCATGGTACAACCCTAATATTCATGATTTTTTTATTAAAATTTTTACAAAAAGGTAATGCAACTCCTTTTCCTTCGCATAGAATATGAGGATTTTATATTTCAGAAGGAATAGGAGAGAAGTAATGAAAACGAAAAAAATGATTATTGGCTTGCTCGTGTTTTGTTTTATGTTCTTTTTAGTGCAGCCGGCAAAAGCAGCAGCTTCTTCTTTTATCGTTATAAATAAGTCCACTAACCAGCTTGCGTATTTTGAGCATAATAAATTGTCTAAAGTGTTTAAGGTGGCAACGGGAAAACTGCCGTCCTACACACCAGAAGGTAAGTTTAAAATTGTAAACAAGATTACAAACAGGCCTTATTATACCGGTAATATACCAGGTGGAGATCCAAGGAATCCGCTGGGCAACAGATGGCTCGGATTGAATGCTAGAGGAACGTGGGGGACCACATACGCTATTCACGGAAACAATAACTCAGATTCCATTGGAAAATACGTAAGTGCAGGCTGTATCCGTATGTACAATAACGACGTTCAATGGCTGTACGCGAGAATTCCTGTAAATACACCAGTTGTGATTACGACTTCAAGTAAGACGTTTCCAGCACTTGCAGCAGCCAATGGATATAAAGTGACAAACGGTTCAACAGTACCAGTATTTTCGATTGTGAATCTGAAAAAGGGCAGCCGCGGAGCTGAAGTCATGGAGCTTCAACGTAGACTGACTAACTTAGGGTATAGTACTAAAGGAATCGATGGCGTATTCGGAGCTAATACAGATGCAGCCGTACGAAAGTTCCAAAAAGCGAAGAAGCTAACAGTAGATGGAATTGTAGGACCAGCGACGAAGAAGGCGTTGGGGATGTTTTAATTAAACAACTGTTTAAAAAAAGAGCTCATTTATGGGTTCTTTTTTGTCTATAATTAAACTATTTTGTAAAAATATAAACTTTTTTAGTTGTTAAATGGTAAAATTTAACTCATAAATGATTACCAGTTTGGAGGAATCAAGAATGAGTTATTTTTTATTAGCTACTGTTTTGGTTATTGCACTTACTCTTAAGTCCCCATCTGTTAAAGGGTATATTGGTGAAGTACTTGTTAACATCCAGCTTAAAAAGCTAGATCCAGCGAATTATATTTTATTAAGGGATGTTCTTTTAACAAAAAATAACGGTCAAACTACTCAAGTTGATCACATCATTGTTTCAATATTTGGGATTTTTGTAATTGAGACAAAGAACTACCAAGGTTTGATTTTTGGTAGTGAGAAAAGTCAGTATTGGACACAAGTAATATATAAGAAAAAACTAAGTTTTATAATCCAATTAAACAAAATAAAGGACATGTAAAGGCAATAAATGAACTTATTTCAGACCCCTCTGTACCTGTTAAATCCATTATTGCATTTAGCAATAATTGTAAGTTGAAGTTAGAATAAACAGAAACAAAAGTTGTGTATATAAAATATATATCAACAATTATTCGTAGTCATTTTCAACCTGTTATAACCCATTCACAAATGTATTCCATTGCGGAATTACTAAGGAAAGAAAATACCAAGGATAGAAGAATTAGAAAAGAGCATGTTCAGGCAATTAAAGCCGACCTTAGTGAAAAGAAACAACAAATCCTTCAAGATATCTGCCCCACATGCGGGAGTGCTTTGGTTAATCGAAAAGGAAAGTACGGTTACTTTAAAGGATGCAGCAATTATCCGAAATGCCGTTTTGTTAGTCGAGGGGCTTAGAGTGAAAACTTGGTATTTTTATCAATTAAACTTAAATTAAAAGACATATTACTGAGGTGTATTATGCTTAAGCAAGGAATTTATGAAGAGATAATTACTCAAAAGATAAAACATGAACTCTCTGAAATTGGACAGAATTCATTTGATATCGAAAAGGATACCTTAGATGTTGAAGAAGCGAGGAAAATGCTCTCTTCTTATATCTCGACTGTTACAAGAAGAGCTTTAAAATTTGTACGTGATAATGAAAAAGATGATAAAACTGCACTCCTTCAGCAAATTCGAACATGTAACGATATTATTACCATTTTAAGCGAACGTTTGGATGATGAAGAATTTAAAGCAATGAAAATAGAGGAAGAAGGAGAAGTTTTACATTCGATTTATTCAAAAATAAATTCAGTTAGAAGTCTGAAAAAAGGTGAAACGATAAGACCAGTAACACCTATTTCGCAAAGCTCTCTTTTTACAGGATCCAACTATGAACCTAACATGCTGGGAGAACTAAAGAAGGAAATTTTATCAGCGGATTCAATTGATATGCTTGTCTCTTTTATTAAATGGAGTGGATTGCGTTGTATTTTAGAAGAGTTAAAAACATTTACTAAACAAGGCAAGAAATTGCGTGTAATTACCACCTCATACATGGAAGCTACTGATTACAAAGCTATTATTGAGTTAAGTAAACTATCAAATACTGAAGTGAAGATATCATATGATGTAGAACGTACTCGACTTCATGCTAAAGCATATCTTTTTAAACGGGATACAGGGTTTAGCACTGCTTATATAGGCTCTTCTAATCTTTCAAATCCTGCCCTAACTTCTGGATTGGAATGGAATCTTAAAGTTACCGAGAAAGATTCTTTTGACATTCTTAAAAAGTTTGAGGCAACTTTTGAAAGTTATTGGAATGATAGTGAATTTAAATTATTTAATATAGACAACCAGAGTGATCAAGAACGATTAAAACTTGCTCTTTCTAGAGAAAAGTTGCGAAATGAGCTGGATATAACTTTTATGTTTGACATTCAGCCGTTTTATTATCAAAAAGAAATGTTAGATAAACTTGAGGTTGAGAGAACCATTCATGGACGATTTAAGAACCTAGTTGTAGCAGCTACAGGCGTAGGTAAAACGGTTATTTCAGCATTTGATTACAAAAGGTATAAGTTACAAAATAGGGGTTCTGCAAAACTACTTTTTGTTGCACATCGTGAAGAGATTCTAAAACAAAGTCGAGATACCTTTAGAGCAATATTAAAAGATGCAAACTTTGGTGAGATGCTAGTTGGCTCTAATATGCCATCTTCAATCGATCACCTTTTTGTGAGCATTCAAAGTTTCAACAGTAAGAAGCTCTATGAAACAACAACCAATGATTACTATGATTTTATTATTGTAGATGAATTTCATCATGCTGCAGCAGATTCTTATCAAAGACTGTTAAAGCATTACAAACCAAAAATTTTACTAGGTTTAACAGCTACTCCCGAACGTATGGATGGAAAAAGTATCTTATCCTATTTTGATGAAACAATTGCTGCGGAAATGCGCTTAACTGAAGCTGTTGATAAAAAATTATTAAGTCCATTTCAATACTTCTGTGTAAGTGACTCTGTTGATCTTTCGAAATTAAAGTGGAGCCGTAAAGGTTATGAAACGAAAGAATTAGAAAATGTGTATACCTCAAGCACAATTCGAAGCAATTTAATTGTTAAAGCAATCAAAAAATATGTAACTGATATAGATGATGTAAAGGGACTAGGGTTTTGTGTATCTGTAGAACATGCAAGGTACATGTCTAACTTTTTCAATCAGGTAGGTATTCCTTCAATTTCCTTACATGGAAATGTAGATCGTACGATAAGAAGAGAAGCTCAGAGTAAGCTTGTAACTGGTGAAGTGAAATTTATTTTTGTCGTTGATTTATACAATGAGGGGATTGATATACCCCAGGTAAACACTGTACTCTTCCTTAGACCAACCGAAAGTTTAACGGTATTTTTGCAACAGTTAGGACGTGGTTTACGTCTAAGTGAAGGGAAAGATTGTTTAACGGTTTTGGATTTTGTAGGACAAGCTCATCAAAATTATAATTTTGAAGAAAAGTTTCGTGCACTGATCGGAAGAACGAAACATTCAGTCCAATATTATGTTGAGAATGGTTTCTTCAATCTTCCAAAAGGTTGTTTTGTTCAGCTTGAAAAACAAGCAAAAGAATATATTCTAAGAAATATAAAATCATCCACTAACACAAGAGGTAATTTAATCGCAAAGTTAAAGCACTTCGAACAAGATACTGGATTGAGTTTAACTTTAGGGAATTTTTTAACTCATCATCATTTAACGTTAAATGATTTTTATGGGAAAAATGCCGATCGAACATTTAGTAGATTATTAGTTGAAGCAGGTGTTAGAACTGAATTAAAATCTGATGTTGAAAAAATGATAACAAAACGTCTGCCTTCTCTTTTACATTTAAATTCTAGCTATCTACTCAAGTTCTTAATTAAATACATAGATGGAGAAACTGCTAAAAATGAGGAAGAACGACTAATGCTAGCTATGTTCTATTATTCATTTTATAAATCAAATCCTGAAAAAGAAGAATTATCCTCAATTGAAGAAGGAATACAGAAAATTATTTCAACACCTGAATTCAAAAATGAAATCCTAGAGATTCTCAAATTTCTTTATCATTCCTTAGAAACTCTGGAACATGAAAATGATTTCCCATTTGAATGTCCATTACGTGTTCATGGTAAATATTCTACATCTCAAGTGCTTGCAGCACTTGGATATTTTGACGAAGAAAAAAGCCCTGCGTTTCGTGAGGGTGTGAAACATTTTACTGATAAAAATCTTGATATCTTTTTTACGACATTAAATAAGTCTGAAAAGGATTTCTCACCATCAACTCTTTATGATGATTATGCAATTAATGAAAGGTTGTTCCATTGGCAAACACAAAGTACTGTAGCAGAAGGAACCAAAACAGCAGACCGTTACATTAACCATCGGAAAAATAACCATCAAATAGCTTTGTTCGTTCGAGAGTATAAAAAAGAAAATGGATATACGTCACCTTTTATTTTTTTAGGTACAGTCGAACATGTAAGTCACTATGGAAGTAAACCAATGAGCATTACTTGGAAATTAAATGAGGATATGCCTCCATACCTTGTGCCAAAAGCTAACAAGAATATTTTATAATTTAATCTCAGCCTTAGAACTAGGCTGAGTTTTTTTGTGGATTCATTATCTATAAAATTTCTATTCTTTTTTAGTTTTTCAAAAACTTTTTCCACATTCCAAGGTCTAATATATAGGTAAGGGGTTAGGAGGCGAGAGGTTGGATACAGAACAGTTAGTGAAACAAGCGATAAAAGGCAATGATGATGCGTTTTTGCAGCTTATTCACATATTTAAAGTGGATTTATATAAAACGGCGATCTCTTTTTTACGAAACGAAGAGGAAGCTCTCGAAGCTATTCAGGAAGTTACGTATCGAGCATACAAAGGAATTCGAAAGCTTAAAGAAGCTTCTTATTTCAAGACGTGGCTCATTCGGATCATGATTAACTATTGCAATGATCAGCTCAAAAAACAAAAGAGAGTAGTTATTAATGATGAGATGCTGGAATCAATAGGAGTGTCAGAGAATCACTCAGAGATGGAACTCCGAGACGCGATGCTTGGCCTCGACGACCGATCTCGTGAGATTCTCACTTTAAAATATTTCCATGACTTGAAGATAAAAGATATTGCTGGGACGATGCAGTGTCCAGAAGGAACAGTGAAGACTTGGTTGAACAAAGCGTTGAAGGCACTAAGGGAAAAGCTTGAGGAGAAAGGAGGTAATCTGAATGTTTAAAAGAGAAGAAGAACAACTAAACGGTTATAAGAATGAATTTGACAACATTCCAGTATCACTTGAATCATTAGATCAAGCCATTTTGTCAGGCTTCAATAAAGCGAAAACAGAAGAACGGAAGTCTATTCGGAAAAAGAGAAGTATATATAGTTTCATAGCAGCAGCTCTTTTACTCATTGGATTATTTTCAACTATTCGAATTTCTCCTGTATTTGCTAGTTATATTTCCGAGATTCCCGGAATGGAAAAAATCGTTGAACTCATCCGGGATGATAAAGGAAGATTAGCTGCAATAGAAAATAAATATTATCAAGAACTAGAAGTCTCTTCTGAAGTTAAAGATGGTGTGAATGTTACTTTGGACGGAACAATCGCTGATGAAATGGGAATTGTTCTTTACTATACCCTACACTCTGAAGAAAAGCAGAAATCAATGATGGTGGAAAAAGTAAAATTAAGAGCAAAAGATGGTACTGCACTTGACGAGGCATCCATTTCCTATGGCGCTCCTCATGAATCCGAGAAAGGGCAGCATTCTTACAGTGGGGAAATTGATTATTATTTTGAGGCTCCTTTAACCGCAAAGGATTATGTAATTGATATCGAAGTTCAAGGAAAGGAATTCTCATTGCCTTTTACTCTAAATGATTTTAAAAAGAAGAAGGAATACTTTCTTAATAAAACTCTAGAGCTGGAAGGACAAAAAATAAATATAGAAAAAGTAATTGTTTATCCCTTAAGAATTGCTGTGTATTTAGAGACAGACCCTGATAATAAAAAACAGGTTCTTCATCTTGATGACCTTCGAATTGTCGATGAAAAAGGTGGGGTTTGGGGGAAGATTTCAAATGGTGTTACAGGAAAAGGATCCTACGATGAAAAGCAGGAGATTTATCTGCAAAGTAACTACTTTCATGAACCGAAAGAACTTTACTTACAACTAAATAAGGCTCAGGCCGTGAATAAAGAAGAGTTGTATGTAGTAGTTGATCCAGAACGACAAAAGATACTAAAACAGCCTGAAGGAAATATGATTAAGGATATTAGAGCAGCAGGTAATGATCTAGCAATTACCCTCAAAGTTGAGGAGTTTCCTTTTGGTATGTTTAGTGAGGTCTTAGAAATGTCAGGTGAAAAGATAGAGGTAGGTTCAAACTATATAACTACTTCATCCGATAACGTGCAAGAAAGTGGAGTTTATATACCTGGTCTTTCAAGCCGCAAAGAACCTATAAAACTTAAAATTAGTTATTATCCGTCCTGGATAAAAGGTAACGAGAAAATAAGAATAAAATAATTCAATGCGGCGGTTTTTTTAAAGAAGACACCTTTTTTGCGAAAAATCTGGTTACACTCTATAATTCTAGTCAACAAGAGAAGAGGTGACTGTAATGCGACTGGATCATACAGGCATTGCCGTAAGAAGAATAGATGAGGCGATCGAATTTTATACTAATGTGCTGGGCGGGAAATTGACTGAACGTTATACGAGCGAAAAACCCGGTGTCGAAACGCATATTGCCGTAATCGAGATGGAGAATCAGGTCATTGAGCTTCTGGAACCTACGAGCAGGACCTCGCCGATTGAGCGTTTTATCAGGCAGAACGGTAAAGGTGTACATCATTTGGCATACGAAGTCGATGATTTGCTTGAAACGATAAAAGATTTTGAGAGCAGAGGATACACTTTCTTAAAAGACACATACCGGATTAACCCCTATGGCCGCAGATTGATTTATATGAATCCGGTTCATTCACAAGGGCAGATTATTGAACTATGTGATTATGTTTCTTTAGTTGAATAAATTGAAAAATGTTATTTTATGAGAAAAAAGACCCAGGAAAATACATTCCTGGGTCCCTTTCTTTTGGGAAAAAATCAGTCCTTATAAAATATCCCTATTTAAAGGTCCCTGTCGGAACATTAAAAGTCCATCTAGTTTTGTCTTCTGCCTCTAAAGTGAGATCAAATCCATCATAATCTATAACTCTAACTTCTCCATGTTTGGCAGGTGTCTTATATTCCTTGGAATCGACAAACTTTCTTTTTTCTCCATCTGTTAAGACTACGACGATTCCTTGGGATGGGTCTGACTTAAGAGCTCCAGTCTCTACAGTCACCACGCGTGCATTCATTTCTTGATGGTTAACCGGACTGACCCAGCCATTCGTGAACTGAATACGTTGGTCATTTACTGAATCTTCTATATGATCGAGGATTTGAGGTGTAACGGTACGGTCTTTTTGGATAACAAGCGGACCATCATTCGTGTCTTTTTTTGTAATACTGTCATTTTTTGCTTTGATCTTATTTTTGTCTTGTCGTTCCTGGATCTCTCTTTTTTCTTTTGGCAATGCGCCATATTCCGTATTAGAAGCAGAAACATGATAATAGCTTATTCCCGCACAAGATAGTACTCCTACAGTTAGTAATGCGATCCAAATTTTATTCATTTCCTTCACTCCTTTACCTATATATTAGTGCCACTGAATATCTGTTGATAGAATAGGAAATTTAGTTGATTCGGCTGTAATGGCATCACTGTTGAGCTCATTGATTAATTGTGTCCAGCCCTGGCTTGGTGTATTGTCAAGTTCCCAATGACAGCCAACGTCCTGGCAGGCTCCGGCTTGGGTTAAGGAAGCTCCAAATTTCATCCGGTTGTTTTGCGAAACAGCGGAGTACTTGTTGATGTTTTGCCACTGCTCTGCCATATCGCCGCTATTATCATAAATTTGTGGAAGTGGCCAAGAAGGAGATGCTCCCCATGAAATGTAATAAATATCGTTATAGGTCCATCCGTTATTACAAGAATAATTGGTCGTTCCGGATGTCGTGTTAGCATGGTAGCATCCGTCGGCACTTCCATAATTGTAAAGAGAATAGCTATTAACAGCATCATAACCTTTTACCCAGTCTTTCGTGCTGACCGTATCATCATAGCCAGGTTCCATATCGTTCCCGCCATCTACTTCTACCTGGTCAGAATAGGAATTTGCGGTGTTATGGGCATTGATGGCATCAATCATATTTGCAAAGTTTTGTCCGCCTTCATTTGTTACGGTATACGAATTATTCGTTCCAACGATCACTTGAACCGTCGAATAGTTATCAGATCCCGTTCCTTTCCAATAACCACGGGAGTAGGCTTGTACGGCATTTTTCACTTGATCGAGGGTAGCATCAGGCATTCCCCTGAGTGAAACTGTAGTTGGTGAAGGCTGACCGCCAAAGTCAAGAATGACGATACTTTCCTGTGTCCCAGCTTTTCTAAGATCTGCACGTCCTTTTTGGTAACCCATGTCGTAGAGAGTGACGGTATCGATCGTGTCCATGTAATAGCTTGAGCTAGAAGGCGGAGGCGATGCGGCTTCTATGCTCATAGCTGGAAAGAACGATGATATTAATCCAGAGCATAAGAATAATTTCAGTATGTAGCTACGTAATATTAATTTCTTCATTTTTTTCTCCTTTTTTATTATTTTGTAACGACAGGAAATTTTCCCTAAAATTCAGATAATTTAATAAAAGTTTTCGTAGGATAATATTTAATTCATGGGATAAATATGGATTATTAATCGTTTTTTTACATGGGATTAACACGAAGAGTACATGTGCTGATAATGAATCAGCGTATTTCGTAAATTCCTAGTCTTTCACATTTAAAATCTATACAATTAAAGTTATAAGAATATTCTGTAAAGGGTGAAAAGATGAAGTGGACTGATAATCTTGAAAATTTTCCATATCCGTTTAAAGGTTCAACCTACCGCTATTCAAACAACTCTGTACCCATGAAAAAACCATTTTGTATAGAAGTCACCCCAGATTATTTAGAAGAGATGAAACTGAAACGTGATCTTTTAACGCATCATCCCGAACGCTGCTATCAATCACTTCCGCATACGTTAACAGGGCAGTGGGAGATTGTTGAACTAGTTATGGATCATCTTGCTGAACAGTATCCAAACCAATTTTCATTAGAAAAAAAAGGCCGGCAATGGAGATTTCATAATAAAATTTTGGAAGAAAAGCACGATTTTACATTTGGTGATGAAACCACTTTGCCAGATGAGCCTCTAGCCTTTATAAGCAAGCATGTGCAAGAGGATCTGATTTTTATGATGCAGCGTGACGGTGATTTGTTTCTCGATGCAGGACAGCTTTGTTTTCCAGCTAATTGGTCGTTAGCGTTTAACCTAGGTATGAAGTTTAAAAGTATCCATCATCCGATTCCAGGGTTTAAGGAGGAAGGACTTGATGATCGAATCCTCCAATTCCTTATGAGGCTTGAGGCAGGCAACCCGTGGGAGCGGAAGAACTGGTCACTGATGGCTGGTGACAGGCTGGATACATCCCTTGAAACGTTTGATCAGTGGGGGAAACTTCGTAAACAGGTAACAAAGAAGAATGCTGGTGAGCTTGTCCATATCCGTGTAGAAGTACAAAAGTTATTCCGTTTGCCCCGAACAAACGGCATTCTTTTTACGATTCATACCCATTTGCTGTCTCTTGAAAAACTAGCTTCTAACCCGGAATGGTTGAAGCAGTTTTATGAGATTCTATCTGAACTTCCACCGCATATTACCGATTACAAGGGTATTTCTCTATATAAAAATGAAGTTCTGGAATACTTATGTGAGCAGTTAGAAAGCGGGAAAGTTTTATGAGGAAAGCCATTTTTGTTTCCGGTAAAAGAAAGTATCTGTTTTGTGGCGCCCAAGAGGGCATGAAGCTGTTGTTCGCGGTAATAGAGCGGGTGAAAGAAGAGGGGCACCCTTATGAAATAGTCGTAATTGATGACATTCAGGAAAGTCTGCAGCTATCTGATTTTTTAAAGAAACAAAAGATGGGGACTTATCTTTATGTTGCGTTATCGCATACTGAGCTTAAGAGAGTTGAAAAAACAGCTGAAGAAGCAGGCTTAACAGAAGAAGAAACGCAGTTCATTGGGTATGGCGAAGAACTTAAAAGGATTTTTTGCTGCCGGTGTCATGGAATAAACGAAGCGAAAAACTTTGAGGAAGAAATTTTGTGTAATCAATGCGGACTGGAGCTATCCGTTTCGGACCATTACTCGGTTTATCATAACGCCGTCTTAGGGTATGTGGCAAAACTTTAGGAGTGGATGCTTTGTATAAAGAAAAAACGATCCCTGTAATGATAAAAGATATAAAGAAGGAAACTGAATTTGTAAAAAGGTTCACGCTTGCTTCAGTTGATGGCAAGCCACTCCCGAAGTTTAGCGGGGGTGCTCATATTTCAACATATATTGAGGATGGAGATTTGCTTGTCAGACAATACTCGTTAACTAGCAGTCCCGATAATACCAAACACTATCAAATCGGTGTCCGTTTAAGCGATTCTTCCAGGGGCGGTTCACGTTATTGGCATCAAAATATGAAAGTTGGTGACAAGCTGCATATCAGCTATCCGAAGAATCATTTTCCTCTTAGCTTTAAAGCGAAGCATCATGTGTTCTATGCAGCTGGAATTGGAATTACCCCATTTTTATCGATGATGAATGAACTTCATTCCAGAGGTACTTCATTTGAACTTCACTATGCTTCTAAAACGGAGGAAGCTTGTGCATTCTATGAATTTCTTCAGGAGCATTATCCAATTCAATGCCGCTTTTACTTTTCTAATAAAAAGAAGCGAATTCATGTTTCTTCGTTAGAAGAACACCCTATTGGAACTCATGTTTATTTTTGTGGCCCAGAGTCCTTTATCACTGACTTAACAGAATCAGCATCTCAATTAGGTTATCCGGCATCTTCTGTACATATGGAACGATTTACTCCGTTGCAGCCTAAAGAGGTGAAAGCATTTATGGTCCTTTTGAAAGATGGAACTCTTATTGAGGTGACAAAAGAGCAGACTTTGCTAGAAACTCTCCTAAACAATGGAATCAAAGCACCATATTCATGCAGAGTCGGCCGGTGCGGTACATGTGAGCTCCAAGTTTTAGAAGGAGAAATTACGCACTATGATTCTTTTTTGAGTGAAGAACAAAAACAAAGCCAATCGAGGATATTAACTTGTGTTTCACGTGCAAAGTCAGCTATGTTGTCGTTAGACATATAGCCATGAAGGAGTGTTCACTTTTTGATTTATATCCAATGTACGAAGAAGTTACTAGAAGAATTAAAAATCTCAGTTGAAAAAGTTGATGTCACACATGCTGATCCTCTTTATTGCTGGCATGCAAATATATTTGTTCATAATAAAAAGAAATGTGTTTTAGTGATGAATAATCATACAAGATATAACTTTCTTTTGTATGGACTAAAAAGTAATAATTTTAAAAACTTTACCAATTTAGTAATCCAAGGTATAAAACAAAATTTATTAGCTGATGAATTTGATGCATCAGCTGTTGATGAATATCTATTGCGATGTAAGGAATCTGCTATTACTACAACGAGTGAAAGGTCTATTATCAGTCAGATTAAAGAAATGGTGCATTTCTGTGAATTCTTTTTAGATGATTTTAAGGAGCAAAATGAGATACCAGATCTAGTTAAAATCAACCGAAATTTAAATACGTATGTAATGTCAAAACTGCCTCAAATATACTCTGTAAAGGCAATGAAAGAAGTGTTTAATAAGGGTTTATCTGATCGCGAGTTTGAAGCGAATAAGTCTGAATTGAAACCACGTAAGTATTATCAAGTTAAAATTACATTAGAACATGTTCAACCATCCATTTATCGAAGACTACTAATTCCTGATAATATTCCTTTTACAAAGTTCCACAAGATTATCCAAACGGCTTTTGGCTGGGGAAATCAGCATTTGTATTTGTTTGATCTGCCTGATTACATCATTAAAGAAAAAGATCCTTATTTTACATTTGATAAAGAAGAGAAACATCCGGTAAGTGTTAGGATCGATGACTTTATGAAGGTGAAATGTTCTTTTATGTATGAATATGATTTTGGTGATTCTTGGCGTCATATCATTAAAGTTGAAAAAGAAGTATTTGTTGAGGAAGATCCAGGATATCCGTATTGTCTTGAGGGAGAACGGAATTGTCCTCCTGAAGATATAGGTGGTCCTGGTGGCTACGAATATTTTGTATCTATAAGAAATAACCCTGAAAATGAAGAATATGTACATATGATGCGGTGGGCAGAGGAAGTTACTGGTCAAAGCAATTTTGATCCAGAGTATTTTAACCTGAAAAAAATTAACCGAAGACTAAAGAAGATTAAATGCTAATCTTTTCAAAAAAAGATTAATAAGGTGTATAATTTAAAAGTTCAAGCGTTGGTATTCGTCTGTCTGGATTTATTTCAGCAGACTTTTTTATTTCATACAGCAAGGAGTTTTTACATTGAAACACCGCACTCTATTGGTTTATCTTGTTGCTTTTGCTGCGTTCCTCGGTCCTTTTTCACAGACGATTTACGTTCCTATTATTCCTGAAGTTACTCGTGAACTTCATACCACGCCATTCTTAGTTAATTTTTCAATTTCCATTTATACGGTTTTTCTTGCACTCATGCAGATGGTTTATGGTCCTTTAACAGATTCATTAGGACGACGAAAAGTTATGCTTACGGGTCTCCTTATTTATTTGGGTGCTACGATCGGCTGCTATTTTTCCGAGACTATTGAGTTCTTATTGATTTTCCGTTCTTTACAGGCAGTCGGAATTGCGGCTGGTTCGGTTGTCGCTGTAACCGTTATTGGTGATTTATTTGAAGGGAAAGACCGAATACAGCCGATGGGTACATTTCAGATGATGGTATCCCTTGGCCCTGTTGTCGGGCCAGTTGCTGGCGGTTTTTTAAGCGGTTCATTTGATTTTCATATGATTTTTATCGCTTTACTATGTGTTGGTTTTCTCGTTTTATCAGGAAACTTTGTTTATTTAAAAGAAACGAAGCCAGCCACTCAAAAAAAGCAAAATTTTAAGTTTACTGATTTTATTCATATTCTTAAGAATAGGATTGGATTTTCAGTAATCGGACTTGGCTTCATCCAATACTACGCGCTTTATAACTTTCTCGTGTTCCTGCCGGGAATAATGAGTGACCGTTATGCACTATCAGTAGAACAAAAAGGTCTCGTTTTTCTTCCGTTGTCATTAGGAATAGTAGTGGGCAGCTTCATTGGCGGAAAACTGCGAAATTTTGATGAAAGAAAAGTTGTAGTCTATTCAGCTTTATTAAATGTCGTTTCGTTACTATTTTTTATCTTGGTATCGAACGTCTCTCTTGTCATGCTCATTTTATCAATCAGTTTGTTTGGATTGTTCTTAGGTATGTCTCTTCCTGTGCAGACGGCATTGCTTACACACGAATTCCAATCGAACCGTGCGACAGCAATAGGTGCTTATAATTTCTTCCGCTATCTGGGTATGTCGGTGGGACCGTTATTAGGAAGTTTTCTTTTCCATTTAGGAAGCTACAACCTGGTATACGGTTTTGTAGATTTTGTACTTTTCGCCTTTACCCTTCTCATGGGCAATCAACTGTTAATGAAACAAAGGTCATTCCGCTAAATGCCTTATGTTCATTGTCTGTTTTATTGAATCTATACAATGCTTGCGGTAATCTTAGTTTAAACAAATGTTAAACAAGGGAAGAGAAAAATTATGTACCTTACAATAAAAGAAACAGCAGAATATTTATCGATGCCAGAAGCGGTAGTGGAGAGTTTAGTTCAGCAAAAAAAGATCCGTGCAATCTTTGACGGAACCCAGCACCTGATTAACAAGGAACAGTTCAATACACATTTTGAACAGCTTGAAAAATATAAAAAATTAGTAGAAGAATATTTAAGTGAACCGATTCCAGAGGACTGGGATGCAAAGGATGAAGATTAAGAAACCTATACATTGTAAAGACCACAATATCGATATATGATATAGAGAATATGGTAGATTGGGAGAGTGTAAAAGAGATGCATAGAGATAAGGAACTGCATTCTTTTTTAATTGATAAGACATGGCAAATGACTGAAGAATGGTATACTTCCATCGATAAAAGCAAAGCCACTGGGGTATATGCTTCTACAGATCCTGAAACCATCTCAACTCTAAAAAAACAAAATCATGAATTCCATCTGCATTTTTGCGACGTTTTTGTCCAGGAGGAATCGAAGTTCTTACAAGACCTTGAAAAATGGATCATTATGATTGCGAAAGATGATGAACACTTAAATACGCCAGTAACTGTAATTATGAAGGAATTTTTTAACGTCCAGAGACAATATCTTGGATTTGTTAAAGAGTTTGTGAACCTTCATAAAGGCAGATACTCTCAAGATTTTATAGATTCATGGAATGAAATTATTATTGATACCTTTAATAAAATTGTTACGTGGTTCGTTGAAGAGAACCAAAAATACAGTGAAGAAAAACTAATAGCACAGCAGGAAATGATTAATGAGCTGAGCTCACCAGTTATTGCGCTCAATAATCATATGGGACTGCTTCCATTAATCGGTGTGATTGATACGGCGAGGGCAAAGCTTATCGTAGAAAATACATTAGAGCAATGCTCAGAAAAAGGAATCTCACATCTCTTAATCGACTTATCAGGTGTTCTCATTATTGATACGATGGTTGCTCAACAGATCTTCTCTTTAATAGAGACGCTCGGCTTGATCGGGGTTAAATCAACTCTTTCAGGAATCAGACCGGAAATTGCTTTAACCGCGACCCAACTTGGACTCTCTTTCGACCAAGTTTCTATTAAATCTAGTCTTGCACAAGCACTTGCTACAGAAAAATAATATTTTTTTATAGACCAGGAGGAACCTGGTCTTTTTTGCTGCCTTCTTTTCATAGATATAGAGTAAGATGAAACATTTACAGTGTACATACGTTACAATAAAATAGATTGCTAGATTCTGGGGGGATTTGCTTCAAGTGAAATGGATAATAAGAGTTGTATTTGCGTTTTTGTTAGGATTTCTTGTTTTTTTAATCATAGATGAGATGAGAAAAAAGAATGTTCCTATGCCAACTGAAATTCATCCGATTGTTGCTGAAAAAAGAGACCAGCTGATTCAGAGAGCTGCTCAAAAAGGAATTACAATCGTGATAACAGATGACTTTCGTTCAGCGGAAGAACAGGATGAACTTTATGCCCGTGGGAGATCGGAAGAAGGAACAATCGTAACCCATGTTGAAGGCGGAGAGTCGTATCATAATTACGGCCTAGCCATTGATTTTGCGCTTCAGCTAAAAGATGGAACAGTTGTGTGGGATTTAGAGCGTGATGATAATAAGAATGGACAGTCAGATTGGATGGAAGTTGTGAGTATTGGAAAAGAGTTAGGCTTTGAATGGGGTGGAGATTGGATGGGCTTCAAGGATTATCCGCACCTTGAGATGGACTTTGGGTTGAGCATTCGGGAGCTGCAGTATGGTGAGAGACCTCCAGTAAGATAGGACAGACATTGTCGAAAAGCCTATAATTCCATTTGAAGGCTCATAAAATTTTTTGAAGGCTCATAAAAAAATTTGTAGGACCATAAAAAGTGATGAAGGATCATAAAAAAATTTGAGGGCTCATAAGTTCAATTTTGCACATGAATAAGCTATATATATCAAATATAAAAGCAGGTTCCCAGACGGAAACCTGCTTTTTATATGTCATTAAAGCTTAAACGAACTCTTCAATGAAACGATTTGGTTAAATACGATTTTATCTTCTGTTGTGTGCTTTGGATCTACGTTGAAGTAGCCGTGGCGGAAGAATTGGAACTTGTCCTGTGGCTTCGCATCTTTCATGTTCGCCTCGATAAATCCTTGTTTTACGATTAAAGAATCTTGATTCACATAATCCAAGAATGTTTTGCCTTCGCTGTCTTCTTCACTTTCCATATCAGCATCCAGAATTAATGGCTCGTATAGACGGAACTCAGCAGGAACCGCTTGTGTAGCTTCAACCCAGTGAAGCGTTCCTTTTACTTTACGTCCAGTAAATCCAGTGCCTGATTTTGTTTCTACATCATACGTACAATGAAGCTCAACCACATTGCCGTCTTCATCTTTTGTGAAATCTTCGCATTTAATGAAGTATGCATGCTTCAAGCGGACTTCGTTTCCAGGGAAGAGGCGGAAGTACTTTTTCGGAGGATCCTCCATAAAGTCTTCACGCTCAATATAGATCTCACGGGAAAACGGAATCTGGCGTGTTCCCATTTCTTCATTTTCTGGGTTGATTTCAGCATCAAGCATTTCAACCTGACCTTCAGGGTAGTTTGTGATTACTACTTTAAGCGGATCAAGGATACCCATCGTACGAGGTGCTTTCACTTTCAAGTCTTCACGGATAAAATGCTCAAGCATTGCCGTGTCTGCTGCACCAGAACCTTTAGAAACACCAACCGCTTTAACAAACTCAACGATGGATTCAGGAGTGTACCCTTTACGGCGCAAACCGGAAATCGTCGGCATACGCGGATCATCCCATCCATCCACATAGCCTTCGTCTACAAGCTGTTTCAATTTACGTTTACTCGTAACTGTATTGATAAGACCCAGACGGCCAAACTCAATTTGCTGAGGCTGGCTTTCCATTTCGCACTCCTCAACTACCCAGTTATAAAGAGGACGCTGATCTTCAAACTCGGTTGTACAAAGAGAGTGAGTAACACCCTCGATCGCATCTTCAATCGGGTGAGCAAATGCATACATTGGATAGATGCACCATTTGTCACCTGTGTTATGATGAGTTGCATGAGATACACGGTAAAGTACCGGGTCACGCAAGTTAATGTTTGGTGAACTCATATCAATTTTCGCACGAAGCACTTTTTGTCCATTTTCAAACTCGCCTTTACGCATACGATCAAACAGGTCTAAATTTTCTTCCACAGAACGGTTGCGGTAAGGACTTTCTTTTCCAGGCTCCGTCAACGTTCCGCGATATTCACGGATCTCGTCAGCGTTTAGGTCATCGACATATGCTTTGCCCTTTTTGATTAAAAGTACTGCACGATTATACATTTCCTCGAAGTAGTCTGAAGCATAACGAAGGTTTTCCCATTCGAAGCCAAGCCACTCTACGTCTGTCTTGATCGCATCTACGTATTCCTGGTCTTCTTTTAATGGGTTTGTATCATCAAAGCGCAGGTTCGTTTCTCCGCCAAACTCATCTGCAAGTCCGAAGTTAATGACGATAGATTTTGCGTGTCCAATATGAAGATATCCGTTAGGTTCTGGAGGGAAGCGTGTAACGACTTTCTTGTGCTTTCCGGATTCCAGATCGCCTTGGATAATTGTTTTAATAAAATTACTATTCTCCATCCCGTATCAAGCCTTTCCTTATATGTAAACTAAAGTATACTTTACATTATAACAAAAATATTTTTTAACTAAACGTATTCTTTTATTAGATAGGGTTTATATTTAATTCCCTTCAGCCTTTTAGCGTTAAAAATTATTCAATTGAATGGTGGGATAAGACATGAATGTCATTGACTTGCACTGTGATGCATTATTGAAACTTTGGGAAATGAAAGGAAAACTGAGCTATGCAGATGCTCCTGAGCTTTCAACAAATAAAGAACGTCTTCAAAAAGGGAAGGTTAAGGTTCAGTTTTTTGCGATTTTCACAGAGCCGTTCATTCCCTCTGATCAAAAATTCCAGGCAGCATTAGACCAAATCGATCACTTTTACCGTGAAGTACTTGGTAAAAATCCTGAGATGAAGCAAATAAAAGACTGGTCTGAACTAGACACATTAAAAGATGGAGAAATTGGCGCCGTACTGACGCTCGAAGGTGTTGAAGCAATCGGCGATGATCTTACAAAGCTCAACATTCTTTACCAGCTGGGTGTTCGGCTGATTGGGCTTACATGGAATCATGCAAACTTAGCTGCAGATGGCGCACAAGAACCGCGCGGAGCAGGATTAACTCTCTTTGGAAAGCAAATCGTCCACTTTAATAACAAGCATAAAATCCTGACTGACGTTTCTCATTTATGTGACCGGGCATTTTGGGATGTGATGGAATTGGCGAAATATCCTTTAGCCAGTCATTCTAATTCTCGTACGTTATGTGAACATCCTCGTAACTTAACAGATGATATGGCAAAAGAAATGTTTCAAAAAGGCGGAGTTGTTCACGTTGTTTACAATCCACCTTTTACAAAGAGTGAAGGTCCTTTAAGCATTGCTGATCTGATTAAACATATTGATCATTTCTGTGGACTGGGCGGGGTGAAACAGATTGGTCTTGGCTCTGATTTTGACGGGATTGCTTCTCATATAACAAATTTAGAGGATGCATCCAAAACTCAGAATTTAATTAATGAGTTGTTAAAACATTATTCAGAAGAGGAAGTAAGAGGGTTTGCTTATCAAAACTTCTTAAACTATCTGCCAAAATAAACGCCAGGGGTGTAGTCAATGAAGGTTCGAGACAGAGGAGTTATTATTGGAACTCTCTCTCCGGGAATAAACAATTGTATAACCGATGTAAAAGGTGTAAAGGTCGGACATGTTACACTGGATTATCCTATTGATGATACAGAGTATGCATGCACAGGTGTAACGGCAATCTTGCCGCACGAAGGCAACATGTTTCAAGAAAAGGTTACAGCAGCAAGCTATGTAATCAATGGTTTTGGCAAAACAACCGGTCTTGTTCAGCTGAATGAACTGGGTGTGTTAGAGTCTCCGATTATGCTGACCAACACTTTTGGTGTGCCGGCCGTTACTCAAGGAACATTGGAATATATGCTAGAACAAAACCCTGAAATTGGTGACGCGACGGGGACGGTTAACGTCGTTGTGGGAGAGTGTAATGACAGCTTTCTGAATTCGATTCGCCATTTTCCTGTAAAACCAGAGCATGCGATCGAGGCTATTATGAAGGCAACGGACAAAACTGCTGATGAAGGCGCGGTTGGCGCTGGGAAAGGAATGGTCTGTTTTGGTTACAAAGGCGGTATTGGTTCATCGTCACGAATTATTTCTAAAAATTATACGGTAGGCTGTCTCGTACTCAGTAATTTTGGTAAGAGGGAAGAATTTAAATGCTCATATTTAATGGATGAAGAAACAGAGGGGTTAACCGAGACGAGTGATGGATCTATTATGATTGTACTCGCGACAGATGCACCATTAAGCGACAGGCAGCTGTTAAGAGTGGCAAAGCGTTGCGGAATTGGTCTAGGAAGAACAGGTAGCCATTTCAGCAACGGAAGCGGGGATATCGTAATTGCGTTTTCTACGGCACAAAAGACCCCTCATTTTACAAAAGAGGAAACAGAAATACGTACTCAGTTGAGGGAAGATCAGCCTATTATGAACGAACTTTTCACGGCTGCTGCAGAAGCAACGGAAGAAGCGATATTAAATTCGTTATCTCAAGCCGAAAAAACGATCGGGAGAAATGGTCATACCGTTGAGGCGTTTCCTTTTAAATAAGTGTTTGTCACCATTGTGGCAAATGCTTTTTCTTTTTCTTCTTTTATCAACTATGCAAGCATAGCTTTTATGGAATAGAAGGTGAAAGGAGCTTTGCATATGTACTACGGTCAGCCAGGGCTTCAGAATATGGGCAGCAGTCAGTCGTATAGCCGAGCAAAACTGAATCGATTAACGGTTACTGGCGAGGGTACTGTTTCAGCTGTACCTGATCAAGCTATGATTATACTTGGGGTAATCACTGAAAATATGAATCTAAGTACTGCGCAAAAAGAGAACGCTGCTAAGACGTCTGCTGTTATTAATGCAATGCTGTCGTTGGGGATTTCTCAGCAGGATATTCAAACTTTTTCCTATCGGATAGAACCTCAATATAACTATGAAAACGGACAGCAGATATTCCGCGGATACCGAGTAGAGCACCAGCTTCAAGTAACGGTAAAAGATCTTAGCAAAACAGGGCAGGTGATTGATCAAGCGGTAGCCAGCGGTGCCAACTCTGTTTCAACTATTCAGTTTACGGTTTCTAACCCGGATGCTTTTTATAACCAAGCGTTAACGCTAGCTATTCGAAATGCGCAGCAAAAGGCAGTGGCTATGGCAAGAGCACTGCAAGTTACGCTTCAAACTGTTCCCATTGTTGTTCAAGAAATATCACAGCCATTTCCTCCAAGACCTGTTCCCTTTCAGGCAGCAACACTAGCTCAAGACGCGGGAACTCCGATTCAGCCAGGTGAAAATAAGATGAAGGCGACCGTGAAAATAGAATATACGTACAGCTAGGCAAGATATAAATTGACAATGTAGATTAAAACGTTCTATATTTAACCAAATGGTTAAATATAATGATGAAAATTTGAATGATGTTTTTTCCGTTTTGTCAGATCCAACAAGAAGGAGTATTATCGAGCAGCTTTCAAAAGGAGAAAGGAGTGTTCAAGAGTTAGCAGAGCCTTTTGATATGTCGCTGCCGGCGATCTCAAAGCATTTAAAAGTTTTAGAGAACGCGGGTCTTGTAACGCAGCGCAAAGAGGGGCGTTACCGGTACTACTCTATAAAACCGAACTCAATGGATGGAGCATGTGAATGGATGGATGCTCTAAAACAGCTATGGTCAAGATTTGAAGATATGTTATCCTGCAGCAAAAACAAAAAGCAGTGATTAATGTTTGGAGTGTGAAAAATGGAGTCTCAGCAAGAGATTATTAAAGTGCAGGGCTTGGTGAAACGATATGGGGATTTCACTGCGGTGGATGGCAGTGAATTCTCGGTACATAAAGGTGAAGTATTTGGTTTATTGGGTCCGAATGGTGCCGGTAAAACGACGACACTTGAAATGCTGGTCGGGCTTCGTAAACCCGATGAAGGAACAGCGATTGTCGGCGGATTTGATATCACGCAAGAGCTGGATAAAGTGAAGGAAGTCATCGGCGTACAGCTTCAATCTACAACATTATTTGAATTGCTGACAGTGGAAGAAATCCTTTATCTATACGGCAGTTTTTATCGTGAGCACATTTCGGTTCCTGAATTGATTGATGACATGTTATTAACGGAGAAAAAGAACAGCCGGATTAAGGGATTATCTGGTGGCCAGAAACAGCGCCTTGCTATTGCGCTGGCACTTGTTCATGATCCGCAGATTATCTTTTTAGATGAGCCGACAACAGGTTTAGATCCACAAGCACGCCGAACGCTGTGGGATATTATTTTACGATTAAAAGACAGAGGAAAAACCGTGGTATTGACGACTCATTACATGGATGAAGCACATGTACTGTGTGACCGGATCGCGATTATGGATCAAGGAAAGCTCATAGCTTTAGATACGCCGGGAGAGCTTGTGAAAAACCTGCAGTCTGACAGTGCGGTTGAGTTCCGTTTTGATGATGAAGCTGATGTGGTGCTGTCAGAGATTGATGCTGTAAAACAGATCGGAAGTCAAAAGGATGTACATATCCTGTATACGGATGACTTGCAAAAGACGCTTACGAGCTTAATAGCCTTAGCGTCTGAAAAAGAGCTGAAGCTGGTGGATTTACAAACGAGAACGGCAACCCTTGAAGATGTGTTTATTCATATGACAGGAAGAAGGTTAAGAGAAGGATGAGAGCATACTATCAACTCACTTTAGCCCAGCTCCGGATTTTCCTTCGAAACCGGCAAGTATTGTTCTGGACGCTTGCATTTCCGATTTTCTTGATGATTATGCTAGGGGCATTTTTAGGAAACGGCAATGGGATTTCATTAACGGTAGCCTTAGTTGATCAAGAGAAGAGTGAAAAGTCGAAGGTTCTTTTCGAAGAATTGAAGAAAAACGAAGCAATCTCGCTTGAAAAAAGCTCTAATGAAAAAGAAGAGCTCGAGAAGCTGAAAAAAGGAGATCTGCAGCTAGTCGTTATCATTCCTGATGGCTACGCTGAGAGTGTGACAGCTGGCGATAGTAACGAGCCATTTAAACTCCCAGTCTATTATAACGAAACTAATTTTGCTATATCACAGGTTGGTTTGCAGCTTGTAAATAATGCGGTGGATACGATCAGTAAAAAACAAGTAGACTACAAGCCGGTTGTTGTAACAGATTCTAAAGGCGTAGAAGCTTTGAACCTGCGTTACATCGATTTCCTTGTGCCAGGAATCGTTGCGATGATGATTATGAGCAACAACATGAACGGTGTTGCGGGTCAGATTTCCTCTTGGCGTGAACGCGGAATTCTGCGGAGGATGCAAGGGACTACATTGAAGGCATCGACGTTTATAGCAGCGCAGATTACAGCCCGCTTCATGCTCAATGGTTTGCAGGCGATGATTGTACTTGGTGTAGCGTGGCTTGCGTTCGGTATTGAAGTCCGTGGTTCATGGCTGACAGTAATCGCATTTGTAACACTCGGAACGTTAGCATTTATGGCGATCGGTTTTATTATTGCAGGGATAGCGAAAACACCAGAGAGTGCAGGTCCGATTGCAGGATTTTTGTCCTTTCCGATGCTGTTCTTAGGAGGTGTATTCTTCCCGATAAAAGACATGCCTGAATTCTTGCAGCCGATCGTACAGATTCTGCCGATTGCCCATCTGAGTCATGCACTGCGAGAAACGATGAACGTTGGAGCTTCGTTCATGGACCTCGGCATGGAAGCAATTATTCTCGGCTGCTGGCTCGTTGGAGCGTTTATTGCCGCAAGCTTTACGTTTAAGTGGGAGTAAGTTCAAAAGAGAAAGAGGAGACAGAATGAATACACAAAACTATAAAAATCATGCACGCATGCACCCGATCTATCATTATGTATTGAGTTTGCTCGTAATCGGGGGATTGATTGCAAGCATCGTTTATCTTTTTAAAGCGGAGGATACTTTTTTAGGGGTACTTTTAATGGTGATGTCACTGAGCTTAGCGATTACTTTTGCCCTGCTCCGTTTATATCCGTTGAAAGCACAGGACCGTGCCATTCGTGCTGAAGAGAACCTGCGTTATTATGTGTTAACAGGAAAGCTTCTTGATGCGAAGCTGACACCAGGACAGATTGTGGCATTGCGTTTCGCGCCAGATAACGAGTTTCCGGGATTAACAGAAAGAGCTGCTGCAGAAAACATGAAACCAAAAGAAATTAAACAAGCGATTAACAACTGGAAAGCGGATCATGACAGAATCTAAGGAAAAAAGGCAGATTATAATCCTTTTCATATGAAAAACGAGGCTCAAGAGGGCGATTGTTCCCTGTTGAGCCTTTTTATGGTGTTTCTAAATACGAAAATCTAACACCTTGAGCGAAAACCAGCACGGTAAGGGTGGTTCGACAAGCATCTTGAGCGAAAACCAGCATGTTAGGGGTGGTTCGACAAGGATTTTGAGTGTAACTCAGCTTTTCTGAGCGAACATGTAATAAATAAAAGAACACGTACCGTAAAACCATCATAAAAAAGAACTAACTCATATAATTTTGAGTTAGCCCCCATCTAAACGGTCTCCCGCTCGATCAATTTCACAGGAATTTCTTCATGTGAAACATTCTCTCCGTCCATCGCCTGATGAAATAGCTTTTTCCCGACCTCAACAAGTGGTATTTCCAGTGTTGTGATATGCATCACTTGTGAGATCGGCTGGTTATCGAATCCCATAATTGCTAAGTCTTCTGGGATAAAAATACCTTGTTCCTTGCAGCAGGTTAGAATTCCGGCAGCTACCTGGTCGCTTGTAACGAGCAGGGCAGTTGGGCGACTTTTCTGCTGTATTAGCTTTGCTACAACTTTTTCCCCGTCTTCAAAATTAAAACACCCTGAAAATATGAAATCAGAATTGTAGGATAGTGCGTTTTCCTCTAAAAAGTCTTTATAAGCAGCATCTCTTTGTTCACTGTTTGTTCCAGAGCGTCTTCCTATACAATACCCAATCCTTGTATGTCCCTTTTGATAAAGGTAATTTAATGCAGCAGTAAAACTTTTATAATGATCAACAAATGTAGAAGCTACGGTTTTCCCTCGCGCATCCTCACAAAGAATAATCGGCCCGTACTCGATATAATCCTCCATAACGCTCCACTCGCAAATCCTCGAACAGACGATAAGAGCATCGATTTGTTTGTCTTTTAACATCGTCAGAGCTTCTATTTCTTTGTCTTTTTCATAATTTGTCTGGATTAATACTAACTTGTAGTTGTTCTTTAAAGCAGCATTCGCTATACCTTCGATCAGCAATCCAAAGTATGGATGATTTGAAAAAGGAACAACAACTCCGATTAAATAGGTTTTTCCCTTGCTTAGATGCACCGCATTGATATTCCGCTGGTAGTTGCACTTTTTCATAGCAAGTCTCACTGCTTCGGCTTTTTCAGCACTTACATAAGGATAATTGTTTATCACTCGTGAGACAGTTGTTACCGATACTCCAGCCATTTTTGCGATATCTTTTATATTTGCCATTTACGGACCTTCTTTTGTGTAAAAGTTTTTCTTGCATTGAAACGCGTTTCATAAATTATGCTCGGCATATAAAGAAAAAGGAGGAATAAAACATGGTGATTTTAGCAGGTATCATGTGTTTAATTTTCTTGTGCGGTTCTATAGTAGTCTTGTCGTCTTTTCCGGTTAAATTGCATGAAAAAAGCGGTTTTGTAAGAAAAAAATCAGAAAAGAAAGATGCTTTCAGCTACCTGTTTGATGTTTATGGTTAATAACCTTTGAATTTATTGTAGTAACATATACAAACTTGTTCAACTCCATTGCCCTCAAACCTCCAATCAGTTAAACTGTAAAAATATTAAATGTTCGATTTTGGACAGAATGATGGTAAGTATGAAATTGGAGAGTATGCTTAATGGAGATGGAAAGACAAGAAACCTACGACATAATGGCGGTTTGTTTGCTGGCAGGTAAAATTATGCTGCAAAGCGGAGCGGAAACGTATCGAGTCGAGGATACGATGATGCGCATTGCAGCTTCTTTTGGTGCCCATCAGTCACATCCATATGTTACGCCGACAGGTATTCTGTTTTCGGTGGAAGGTGATGAACCTACTAAAACAAAGCTGATTCGTATTATTGAGCGTACAACGGACTTAGAAAAAGTAGCTAGTGTTAACGGAATCTCGCGTAAAATTAGCGCAGGCGAATATACGATCGAAGAAGCATATAAACAATTAAAGAAAATAAGTGAATCTGGCTCTCCCTATTCATTATGGATTCATGTCCTTGCAGCAGCTATCTCTTCTGGCTGTTTTTTAATCATGTTTCAAGGAAGCTGGGGTGATTTTTTTCCGGCATTGATTACAGGCGGATTAGGGTTTCTTTCATTGCTTTATTTTCATCAGCTTGTACCAATTAAGTTTTTCTCAGAGTTTTCGGCATCACTTTTAATTGGGTTGCAGGCTCTCTTTTTTGTAACTACAGGGATCGGCGAAGAGCTGGATAAAATCATAATAGGTTCAGTCATGCCGCTCGTTCCGGGACTTCTGATAACGAATGCTGTACGTGACCTAATGGCGGGGCACCTTATTTCCGGCCTTGCCAAAGGGGCAGATGCCTTTCTAACCGCATTTGCGATTGGAGCAGGGATTGCCGTTACATTTTCATTTTTTTAGAAAGGAGCGTTCACGATGACGATTTTTGAACAGCTTATAACAAGTTTTATCGCGTCGGCGGCTTTTGTTATTATTTTTAACGGGCCGAAACGCTCATTATTTCATTGCGGACTCGTTGGAATGATCGGCTGGATTCTTTACTTTCTACTAGAGGCTAATGGCGTTGATATGGTGCTAGCGACTGTTATTGCTTCATTTTCGATTGCCATCGCTTCACAATATTTTGCAAAAAAATATAAAACACCTGTCATTATATACAGTGTGGCAGGGATCATTCCGCTCGTTCCGGGGGGGATTGCATATAATGCTATGCGCAACTTTGTTCAGAATGACTACAATCTTGCCATTAACTTAGCGGCAAAAGCGTTTATGATCTCAGGATCCATTGCGATCGGGCTGGTATTTTCGGAAGTGATCAACCAGATCATTAGAAAATCAAAGTTAAAGACGATCGTGAACAAATCGCAGTAAGTTCGAATAGTAAAAAAGCCCCGAGTTCAGAATCAAAGCTTGAAAAGAGTAATAAAATTCTCAAATGAACGTTAATTAGGAATAAAACTTCGAAATATTGAATAAAACAAGATCGAAATCAAATAACGACAGAATACCAGCTGAAACTATCTGCTGGTTTTTTTATGCCCAAACCCATTACATTCTACTACGTAAATGTATGTATTTGGGATTAAGCTAGTAACTTATACGCTACGAAAGATACAAATGTCCATACTGGAAAGAATTTTATCTTGTAATCTCATTTCATATCAACTCATAATAGGAAGTAAGAAGTGGTGATTCTTGTCACAATTTGTAATCATATACGATTTCACTTATAATTACAAATAGAGTAAATTTTCAGTCAAATACAAGGGGGTAAAGTTATTGAACAGCTTTGAAACGTTTGTAGGAGATTTAGTTGGTATTCTTTGGAGTCAGCCGATGATTTATTTTTGTTTAGGCGTCGGGCTATTATTTTCTATCTTAACGAGATTTTTGCAAGTAAGGCACTTCAAAGAAATGATCAAACTGATGATGGAGGGTAAGAGCTCTAAAGCAGGAGTATCTTCATTCCAAGCTTTAGCTATCGCCCTGTCAGGTCGTGTAGGAACGGGTAATATTGCCGGTACAGCAACGGCTATCGGTTTTGGTGGGCCAGGTGCAGTATTTTGGATGTGGATGATTGCGTTTATCGGTGCATCCAGCGCTTTTGTTGAGTCAGCACTAGCTCAAGTGTATAAAGTCAAACAGGACGGCGAGTATCGAGGGGGTCCTGCGTATTATATTGAAAAAGGGATCGGCTGGAAGTGGTATGGAATTATTTTTGCCATATCAGCCTTGGCAGCAATGGCATTACTTATGCCTGGTATTCAGTCAAACTCGATTGCAGCCGGACTTGATAACGCATTTAATATTAGTCCTGTTGTTACGGGGATCTTCTTAGTAATTATATTAGCAGCTATTATTTTTGGTGGTGTAAAACGTATTGCGAATGTTGCCCAATATGTTGTGCCATTCATGGCGATTGGATACGTACTAGTTTCATTAATCATTGTAGCTTTCCATTTACCACAGATTCCTGAAGTATTTTCTCTTATCTTTAGAAGTGCTTTCTCATTTGATTCTGCTTTTGGCGGGATTGTAGGTTCAGCAATTATGTGGGGAGTTAAACGTGGTATTTATTCTAATGAAGCTGGACAAGGTACAGGACCTCACCCGGCTGCAGCTGCAGAAGTATCACATCCAGCTAAACAGGGTCTTGTACAGGCTTTCTCTGTCTACATCGATACGTGGCTTGTATGTTCAGCAACAGCATTCATGATCCTATTTACAGGTATGTACAATGTTCAAAATGAAGCAGATGGAACGTTTATTGTTGAAAACATTCCTAATGTTGAGGCAGGAACAGCATTTACTCAAGAAGCCATCGAACAAGTGCTTCCTGGTTTTGGTTCTGGTTTTGTCGCTGTGTCCCTATTTTTCTTTGCATTTACAACAATCATGGCTTATTACTATATCGCAGAGACGAATATTGCGTACCTTATGCGAGGCCGTAACAATAAAATTCCGATGTTCTTGCTTAAAATTGTATTGTTAGGAACAACGTATTATGGAGCTGTTAAAACAGCTGGCCTTGCTTGGGCACTAGGTGACCTTGGACTTGGTATCATGGTATGGCTGAACTTAATCGCGATCCTCATTTTAGCGAAGCCGGCTCTGCGTGTGCTGAAAGATTACGAGGAACAAAAGAAAGCCGGACTTGATCCAGTATTCGATTCCACTAAGCTAGGCATTAAGAATGCTGAGTATTGGGAAGGCGGATATAACGAATCACAAGGAAATACAGAAGAAAAAGTATCGTAAACATCTAGAACAGGCCGTTTTTTTCAGCGGTCTGTTTTTTTACACTTTAAAAAAGTATAAGTGCAACTGTTTGGCGTCAGCCAAGTTTTCTTTATGGGGTTTAAACTCGGAGTAATTCAGGAATTCTTATAAAAAGACAATAAACAGGAGTGGAGGCAGACCTTTGATTAATCTACTTAAAAAAGGAAACAAATCGTCCGGAATTGCTGCTTTAGGAAACACGGTACTTGCCATTGCTAAAGGTATTGCCGCCGCAGTAAGCGGTAGTGGTGCGATGTTTGCAACCACACTGCACTCAGCGGCAGATGCTTTGAATCAGGCATTTGTTTTTTTCGGAAGTGCGCTTTCTGAAAAAGAACCTACAAAAAGGTTTCCAGCAGGTTTTGGCCGTGTTGTAAATCTATTCGTATTGGTTGCTGTTGTAGTGGTTTCCATAATGGCTTATGAAACGATCTTAAAAGGATGGAAGTTGATTCAAGATCCGCATCCTTCAACGAATCTTCTGCTTAATATCGGAATTATGCTGTTAGCGATTTTAATCGACGGTTTTATTTTAATTAAAGCAATGAAAGAAATTGTACATGAAACGAGAAGTGAAGCTACTGGGTTAGGGATTGTAAAAGAGTCGTTCAAGAATGTAAGCTTGGCTGCTCCGCCGACACGACTTGTTTTTTATGAAGATTTGATTGCAACTTCAGGTGCTTTTTTAGCGCTTATATCTATTGTATTAGCTGATCTGACAGGTGCATATATCCTCGATGGAATCGGAACATTGCTGATAGGATTTCTGCTTGTCGTCGTAGCCATTAAGTTAGGCTATGAAAATACCCAAGGATTGATTGGTGTTGCGGCACCAAAAGTAGTTGAAGATAGAGTTGCGGAGACTATTCTTGCGGATAAAGATGTTGTAGACATCAAGGAGTTAAGAATTCTGCAGGAAGGCAGAAGGTATCATGTTGAAAGCTATATAGAACTTAAAGAAGGATTTACACTGGCAGATGCAGATGATATCAAATTTCGAGTCAGAGATTCTCTTCTGGAAGATTCCAATATTGGAGACGTGACGATGGGAATCCTGGAAACAGATCATGTCAAAACTTGGCCAAAAGAAGCAATAATAGAAGTGAACGGACATGAAGATGAAACAGAGAAAACCCGCTAAGCCAGATAGCGGGTTTTTCTTTCGTACTTTCTAAAAGTATAACTTGATAACTTTATGAGAATCGACTGAGAAAGATGTTTAGGGAAAAGTATAAGTTCAACTAAGGCTGACAAAAAGGCTTAACGTCATCCAAGTGTTCTATATAAAAAAATAGAATAAGAAGTCGAAATAGTTAAATTTTTTCAAGAAAAAGGATAGAATAAAAGTAGATTGTTAAGTTTGTTAAACATCTGGGAAGTCCGGGGGATGGCATATGTGGAAAGTATTTTCTTATCTAAAAACGTACCGAGTGGCTATTGCGGCTGCCCTTTTTCTAACGCTTGCTGAACTAGCGGTAGAACTGCTGCAGCCTTTAATTATGGCTAAAATCATTGATGAAGGTATTTTAAAAGGCGATCTGGATGTGGTGAAACATTGGGGAACGGTAATGTTCGGGCTTGCTTTGGCTGCTTTTGCAGCAGGGATCGCCAATTCCTTTTTCTCTGCTCATGTGAGTCAAAGCTACGGTTTCGATATAAGGAGCCGTGTTTTTGAAAAAGTTCAGTCCTTTTCGTTCGTTAATTTTAATAAATTTCCTGCTTCGTCACTAATCACAAGAATGACTCATGATGTTACTCAGCTTCAAAATACGGTATTCATGAGTTTGCGGATCATGTTAAGAGCGCCTTTGCTGTTAGCGGGCGGAGTCATCATGTCACTCTTTGTGAATTGGAAGCTTGCCATGGTGCTTGTGGTTGCATTGCCGTTTCTTCTTTTCTTTTTGAGATGGGTGCTTCAAACGGCAGGATCTATGTTTCGTGATGTTCAAGACAAACTGGATGGTGTGAACCGTGTAATGCGGGAGAATCTGATGGGGATGCGCTTGATTAAAGCCTTCTTACGGAGAGATCATGAATCGGCTCGCTTTGAAGAGGCGAGTGATGATCTAAAGACCCAAACAGTATCCTCACTCCGCATAATCGAAGTTTCCATTCCTGTTCTGCTATTCGTTATGAATGTCGGAATTCTTTTCATACTATGGTTCGGCAGCAGACAAGTTAACCTTGGTGCTATTGAAGTAGGAGAAGTGGTTGCGATAGTGAACTATTCTTTTCGCATATCGTCAGTACTAACAATTATCTCTTTTATTATTATGGCGTTCTCTCGAGCAAAAGCATCAGCTCAGCGTATAGGAGAAGTCCTGGATACTGAAATTGATCTTGTAGAATCGGAAGACACTGATCATTCGTTATCCGTGCAAAAAGGAAACATTGAATATAAAAATGTTTCTTTTCGTTATCCAGACAGCGAAGCACTTGTGCTGCAGAACGTATCTTTTTCCGTGAAATCAGGAGAAACGCTAGCTATTCTAGGTTCTACAGGTTCTGGGAAAACATCGTTGTTTCAGCTGACTCCGCGGTTGTATGATGTGACTGACGGAGAAGTGCTCATCGATGGCAAGAATGTGAAGTCTTATCCGATTGAGACACTTCGGAAAGCCATCGGAGTAGTTCCGCAGGAAGCCGTTCTTTTCACAGGCACAGTACATGAGAATATTGGATGGGGAAAAGAAGAAGCGACGGAAGAAGAAATCGTTCAGGCTGCAAAAGACGCGCAAATCCATGAGACTGTTATGAAACTGCCGAATCAATATGAAACAAGAGTCGGACAGCGTGGTGTAAACCTTTCTGGGGGACAAAAACAAAGACTGTCTATCGCTCGGGCTGTGGTAAGAAAACCGAAAATCTTGATGCTCGATGACAGTACGAGTGCACTGGATCTCAAGACCGAAGCTAAGCTGTTAACCGCTTTAAAGAAGTATTCCTGCACTACTTTTATCATTACACAAAAAATCAGTACAGCGATGGAAGCAGATCATATCTTGCTATTGGATGATGGACGTGTGGAGGCTAGGGGCACTCACACGGAATTGCTTGAAAACTCGCCGCTGTATGTGAAGATTGTACAATCTCAGTTTGGGGAGGAGGATTTTCAGCATGTCAAAGGGTTCAAACAGACCTCATCCACATAATCATCTGTTCGGAGAAAAAGTAAAGCCGAAAAATTGGTCCAGTACCGTTAAACGGATCGGAAGTTATTTTTCTGATCAAAAGTGGCTTTTAAGTTTAGTTCTGCTGATGGTTATCATCAGCTCAGCATTAAGTTTGCTTGGACCCTTTTTAATCGGAGTTGCCATCGACACGTATATCGTTGGAGAAAATGCAGAAGGGTTAACGAAACTATTGATCGGTCTGATCTTTGTTTTTATAGGGCAGTCTGTATCAATCTGGCTGCAAAACTATTGGATGATCGGTATTGCACAGCAGACGGTCTATAGAATGAGAAACGACCTGTTTAAACAGTTTCATAGATTGCCGATATCCTTTTTTGATAAAAGACAGCATGGCGAGCTGATGAGCCGTGTAACGAATGATATTGAGAACGTCAGCTCAACGCTGAACAGTTCGTTTATTCAAGTATTCTCAAGTATATTGACACTTGTTGGTACTGTTGGAGTCATGATCTATTTAAGTCCGATGCTTACCCTCATTTCACTTTCCATTATTCCGCTAATGTTCTTTGGTTTGAAATGGATTACAAAAAGAACAGGTGCCAGGTTTAAAGAACAGCAAAGAAACCTGGGGGAGATCAACGGCTATGTGGAAGAGATCACTTCCGGGCAGCGTATTGTTAAATCTTTTTCACAGGAAAAAAGAGTGATTGAAGAATTTATGATCAAAAACGAACGATTGAAGGAATCGGGCTATTGGGCACAGACTTTCTCCGGTTTTATTCCGAAGCTGATGAACGTGCTGAACAACGGAAGTTTTGCCTTAATAGCTGGTGTTGGCGGTGTGCTGGCACTGAACGGAAAAGTTTCTATCGGTGTAATCGTAATCTTTGTAGAGTATTCAAGGCAGTTTACGAGACCATTAAATGATCTGGCGAACCAATTTAATACACTTCTATCTGCAGTTGCCGGTGCAGAGAGGGTGTTTGAGATTCTTGATGAATCCAAAGAGGAGAGAGACGAGGAGGAAGCCATAGAGCTTTCTGCAGTTAAAGGAAAAGTGGAGTTCCGTGATGTTGCTTTTTCATATGAAGGTGATGATCAAACGGTTGCTGGTCTGAATTTTTCTGTAAAAGAAGGGGAAACAGTTGCTTTGGTAGGTCCGACCGGGGCCGGCAAAACGACGGTGGTTAATTTGCTGTCGCGATTTTATGATGCTGATAAAGGCCAGATATTACTTGATGGACATGATATTAAAAACGTGAAAAGAAACAGTCTCAGAAGTCATATGGCTTTTGTGCTGCAAGATTCCTTTTTGTTTGAAGGCTCGATTTTTGAAAATATTCGCTATGGCAGACTGGGTGCAACTGATGAGGAAGTAATAGAGGCTGCAAAACTTGCAAATGCCCACTCGTTCATTCAAAAACTTCCTAAAGGATATAACGCGATTTTAAATCATGAAGGGAGCGGGATAAGCCAAGGGCAAAAGCAGCTTCTATCCATTGCTCGGGCGATACTCGCAGATCCTTCACTTCTAATACTGGATGAAGCAACAAGCAGTATTGATACGATAACAGAAGTAAAGATACAGGAAGCTTTGCAGCGGTTAATGACAGGAAGAACCAGTTTTGTGATTGCACACCGATTAAATACCATTCAGCAGGCAGATCAGATTCTTGTACTTCATGATGGCGGCATCCTTGAAAAAGGGACTCATGAGGAGCTGTTAAACAATAAAGGATTTTATCATTCTCTGTATCATAGTCAGTTAAAACAAGAAGCTTAGCACTTTGAAATCACTACTTTCGTAGTACAAGAACAATTCTTTTGTCATAAATGAAGGGCGATTCTTGAAGGAATCGCCCTTTTTTTGTCGTATTCATAGTACACAAGCCATTTTGACTGGGGAGTAGAGAATGATTGTAGAAAAGCTGCTTTTACATGTATTGATTGTAATTGCACCAGTATTGAGCTACACCTTTTTGTTAGAAAACAAAAAGATAGGAAAATCCCCATACTTTTTAGGCATTTTATACGGTGCATCAGCCTCGCTATGTATGTACTTTGCTTATTTTGATTCGGGCTTATATTGGGATTTGCGTTATGTTCCATTAGTGCTGTCTATTTTTTACGGTGGACCTATCTCGGGAATCATTACGCTGGCTGCTATTCTAGTAACAAGAACGGCATTAGGCGGTGATACGCTGTATTTAGGCTACATAAGTGCATTCACAGCTTGTATCGTTCCGTTTGTTCTTTATAAATATTTTTGGAGATACCCTCCCCGTAAAAGAATCTATGTGTCCATCATTGCAGGTTTTTGGCCTGCTTTTGTCCAGTTATTAGTTCTTATGTCTTCTTATTTCATTGGTGAAAACGAATTACAGCTAGACCAAGAAATCATTTTATTCATAACTGTATTTGGTATACTTCAAATTTTAGCGGTGGTCTTTGCGTCTATTCTGAATGAAGCAGTGATAGAGCGAAACTTGATGAAGGATGAAATTCGCCGTTCTGAAAAGCAGCACACACTAGGGGAGCTTGCAGCATCAATCGCGCATGAAGTCCGGAATCCGCTGACGGTTGTTAAAGGTTTTCTTCAGCTGATGGCAGGTGAAGATGAACGTCATAAACATTATTATCCGCTAATATTAAGCGAATTAGAGAGAGCGGAGAACATTATTAGCGATTACTTAAATTTTGCAAAGCCCGAGTTTAAAAAGATCGAAACCTTTCCAATCGGTGTATTAGTTATGGAACTCAGTATCTTATTAAATCCATATGCTTTAAAAGATGGGATTTCTCTTACGCATTCGATCGAATCAGATGCAGAGATCACAACGGACAGAAATCAGCTTAAACAAGCGCTGATCAATATTTTAAAAAATGCCGTAGAAGCAACACCGAAAGAAGGAAGGGTTTCTATAAAACTTATTACGGATGGTGAACAGGTTAAAATTATTGTAAGAGATACAGGAAAGGGTATGACCAAAGAACAGCTATCCAGAATCGGCTCTCTGTTTTTTTCAACAAAAGAACAAGGTACAGGATTGGGAACAATGGTATCTATCCGTATCATTGAATCCATGGGAGGCAAGGTAGAATACACGAGCAAGACGGGAAAAGGGACAAAAGTAAGTGTTTCTCTCCCGCTGAAAAATTCGTTTGAAGAAGAGACGGTTTAACATTTGTGATAAAGGGGAAAATGCTGAAAAGAGGTGAAGCAGCATGGATAACTTTATGGCAGATATTTTTCGGTTTTTAGGCGGCTTCTTAAACGTAAGCTTATTATTAGTGATCATTATTGTAATACTAATCGTGCGTCAGACCAGAAAGAAAAAGCCGAAAAATCAAGAAGAAAACTATCTCGAACATAAAAATGATCATTCGACTGATAATCATAAGTAAGGAAAGCCTGCATATCGATTGCAGGCTTTTTTTGGTGTACTTTTATGTTATTTAAGGAAAAGGACCATCAATTCTTCATCATAGTAAGTTTCATTTACATTTAATGCTTTTTCTTCGATTCCATATGTTTTAAAGCCGAGTGAAGTGTATAGTTTTTTTGCTTTTTCATTGCTGGATACTACGGTCAGATTTATTTTAATGATTTCAGAGAACTCTTTAGCGTGGCTGATAGCTGCTGCTACGAGTGCCTTTCCCGCGCCAGACCTGCGGTGGTTTGGATTCACGTACATCGCAACAATGTGAGCACGGTGCTTCATCTTTGTGATTTTATCTTGCACTAAAGTGACCGCTCCAATTAGGGCATCACCCTGAAAAGCACCGAATGTGTAATCACCTTCGCCCTTCAGTCGGCTGGCAACTTGCTCGATCGGATTTTTCCGTTGCAGCGCTTCTTCGTAACTCGTAGCAAATGCTTCAGGATGATTTTTTAATGCCTCCAAACGCATTTCCCAGTACACTTTTGCGTCATCGGGTGTGAGTAACCGTACCTCCATACAACAACCCCCATTTATTGTTTTAATTGGTAGTTTAACACAAATCATAAAGTGGGAGCACTTAAATTTATAGGAAATTAAAAATGCAGAATTAGATGTATGGAAAAGGAGCAAACGGCTAGGGCTGTTTGCCCCTTTTTAAAGCGGGAAATAAATTGTTGGGGGTCAGTCCCCCCCCTGTTTGAAAATATCATTAGTAGCGCATGATGAGTAGAAAAGGTAAAGTGGAATGGTATGGTTACTTCGGAGTTACAGCAGGAAGGGAGGATTTAAAATTGAACGATCCTAAGGACATGACAGAAAAACGGAAAACAGAGCATATACGGATTAGCTTGCATGAAGACGTAGAAGGTAAGAATATTTCAACAGGTTTAGAAAACTATCGTTTTTTACCGGATGCTTTGCCTGAGTTATCTTTTAAGGACGTAAATCTAACTGCGGATTTCTTAGGAAAAACGATGAGGACTCCCTTCTTGATCAGTTCCATGACTGGCGGAACAGAAACTGCACATAAAATCAATCAGAATCTGGCTTCAGCCGCCCAGGAAAGAGGCTGGGCGATCGGGCTTGGTTCGATGAGAGCTGCTGTTGAAAAAGAGGAACTTGCGTACACGTTTCAAATGAGAAAACGGGCTCCTGACATCCCGATTATTGCAAATGTCGGGGCAGTACAGCTTAATTACGGCTTTGGTCCAGATGAGTGCAACCGGGCGGTCGATATTGCAGAAGCAGATGCTCTAGTCCTGCATTTAAATACATTGCAGGAAGTGTTTCAACCCGAGGGTGATACGGATTTTTCAAATCTACTCTCTAAAATAGAGCAGCTGATAAGAGAGGTATCTGTTCCGGTTGGAGTCAAAGAAGTTGGGATGGGGATTGATAAAGCATCTGCTGAGAGACTGATAGCTGCAGGCGTTCAATTTATTGATGTTGCAGGTGCCGGGGGAACGTCCTGGGTTCAAGTGGAGAGTTATCGTTCAGAAGATGCTGCAAGAAAAAAGGCTGCAGAAGCTTTTCTGGATTGGGGTATCCCGACAGCTGATAGTATTCTTTCTGTCCGTGAATTATCAAAAGACATTCCTTTAATCGCGAGCGGCGGCTTGAAGCATGGTGTCGATGCTGCGAAAACTTTAGCTCTTGGCGCAGATCTTGCGGGCTTTGGCCGGAGTTTACTGCAATCAGCTGTGGAGAAAAATGCTGATGCCTTGCTTTTACAAATGGACCGGATTGAATTTGAGCTTAAAGCTGCGATGTTCGGAATCGGTGCTGCAAATATTGATGAACTTAAAGCAACAAATCGTTTGATAAAAAAATCATAAGAAAAAGCGCTCCTGAAAGCAGGAACGCTTTTTTCATTTATTCATTTATTTTGTTGTCTAATGTTTCTTCCATGTCTTCGAATTGGTTCTGTACTTTGTTCGAAGGGTCCTTTGTTACCAAGCTGACTAAAATAACAGCGATCATGCTCAAGAAGAATCCAGGAATCATTTCATATACTTCAGCTTTCAAGTCTGGGAACTGTACCCATGCTAGAACGGTAACTGCACCAACGATGATACCTGCTAATGCACCCCATTTTGTCATGCGTTTCCAGTAAAGACTTAGTAAGATCAGCGGTCCAAATGCTGAACCGAAGCCTGCCCATGCATAACCTACAAGGCTAAGGATTGTATCGTTCGGAGTAAGTGACAGAAGTACCGCAATTACCGCAACTGTTAATACTGCGAGTCTCCCGATTAATACGAGTTCTTTGTCAGAAGCATTCTTTTTTAAGAACTGCTTATAAAAGTCTTCTGTAACAGCTGATGATGTGACGAGCAGCTGTGAAGAGATTGTACTCATGATGGCTGCCAGGATTGCAGCTAATAAGAACCCAGTAATAAACGGGTGGAACAATACGTTAGCGAACACGATAAACACGGTTTCTGGATCTTTAAGTGTCCGTGCAGATTGTTCAAACCAAGCAATACCTATAAATCCTGTAAGCATTGCACCGATAATGGAGATGATCATCCAGCCCATACCAATTCGGCGGGCTGCTTTAATTTCTTTTACAGATGTGATGGCCATAAAGCGGACAATGATATGCGGCTGTCCGAAATAACCTAATCCCCAAGCTAATAGAGACAATAGACCCAAAAATGAAAGTCCTTTTGTCACATTCAGCAATGATGGATCTACTCCACGTACTGTATCAACCAGTGTTTGAGTGTCGCCCACGTTCGTAAAGGCTACGATTGGAACCAAAACAAGAGCGATAAACATAATACATCCCTGTACGAAGTCCGTCCAGCTTACTGCGAGGAATCCACCAAACAATGTGTAAGCAACTACTACTCCGACAGTTAACAGCATACCAGTCATGTAATCAAGACCGAATGCACTCTCAAACAGCTTACCTCCAGATACTAAACCTGCAGAAGCATAAAGAGTAAAGAAGATGATAATAACAATACCTGATACAATACGTAAAATTTTCTGTGTGTCGTTAAACCGATTTTCAAGATAATCCGGAATGGTGATCGAATCATCCGCAACTTCTGTGTACGTACGCAAACGAGGTGCAACAAGAATATAGTTCAGATAAGCACCGATCGTTAAACCGACTGCAATCCAAATACTGCTTAACCCATCTGCAAACATCGCACCAGGAAGTCCCATGAGCATCCACCCGCTCATATCGGATGCACCAGCTGATAATGCAGTTACTCCAGGACCAAGTCCACGGCCGCCAAGCATGTAATCAGACAAATCAGATGTTTTCTTGTATGCCCAATACCCAATGTAGAGCATACCAATCATGTAAATAATCAAAGAAATAATAACTTCTATTTGCATGTAAAAAAATCTCTCCTTTTCTTTTTTCACGAAATGGGTCACGTTAGTTTGCTCAACGGATAACAAGTTTATGAAAAAGATGACAGGTTGTTAATAAACTAGAGCTTTTTATTTGCAAAAAGAGATTGCGAGGAGCGACAGAAAAAACTTGAAGTCAAAAGCGCGGTGGAAAAACGCATAAAAAACATTACCGGAAATGTGATATTACCCGGCATCAACAACAAGAAAAAAGCAAAGCCATTTAATTAATCGAAAATAGCGGCATCCGTTTTGAGCAAAAACGTGCCCACTCCTTTTCAGAACATGTTTAACACTATAACAAATATTTAGAAAAAACCCAAATCATATGGGAAAGATGCTATTCTGACGCGGTTGAGCTACAATAGAATAAAAGAATTTGACCCTAAGGAATGATAACGTTTTGAGTATTCTACTTGTTGAAAATTTATATAAAACATACGGCGAGAAAACCCTCTTTGATAAAATCTCTTTCTCCATTAGTGAAAAACAAAGAATCGGCTTGCTCGGTCCGAATGGTACCGGAAAGTCATCGCTTTTAAAAGCATTAGCGGGAATCGATCCTGCAGAACAAGGCAGCATCACGCATGCCAATCAATTTCAGATCGAATATGTGGCCCAGGAGCCTGAGCTCGACGAAGAGCTTTCTGTCTTGGAGCAGATCTATTACGGCGATTCAGTTATCATGCGTACAATGCGCGACTACGAGCAAGCTTTGCTGGATCTTGAAGCAGATCCTACAAACGAGAAAAAGCTGCAGCGTTTAATGGATCATCAGCAAAAAATGGACGAGCAAGAAGCATGGGAAGCGAACACCGTTGCGAAAACCGTCCTCACAAAGCTTGGACTTCGCGATTTTTCAAGGTTAGTTAAGCATTTAAGTGGCGGGCAAAAAAAGCGTGTAGCAATCGCAAAAGCATTGATTCAGCCGGCAGATCTTTTGATTTTAGATGAGCCGACGAACCATCTTGATAACGAAACCGTCGAATGGCTTGAGACCTTCCTAGCTGGGTACAAAGGCTCGCTTTTAATGGTTACCCATGACCGTTATTTCCTAAACCGAGTAACGAACCATATCTTTGAGCTTGATAACGGAAAACTTTATGTTTACGAAGGAAATTATGAAACCTATTTAGAGAAAAAAGCAGATCGTGAAGAGATGGCCCTGCAAAATGAGGATAAGAGGCAAAATACGCTCCGCCGCGAATTAGCTTGGCTTCGCCGTGGTGCAAAAGCACGTACGACTAAACAAAAAGCCCGTATTCAGCGAGTTGAAACCTTGCAAGAGGAAACGGGTCCGGTTACAAGAGGTTCCGTAGAATTCGCGATTGGCTCCCAGCGCCTCGGTAAAAAGGTGATTGAAGTTGAGGGATTAAGCAAGAGTCTTGATGGCAAGAAGCTAGTTGAGGGACTGGATTATCTCATCGTTCCGGGCGAACGTCTCGGAATCATCGGACCAAACGGCAGCGGAAAAACGACTTTATTGAACATGCTTGCAGGCAGAATGAAGCCTGACTCAGGTTCTGTTGAAGTCGGTGAAACGGTGAAGATCGGCTATTACACGCAGGATCATGATGAACTTGATGGAAATCTCCGTGTGGTGGATTACATTAAAGAAACGGCTCAGGTGATCAGTACTGTCGATGGACAGACCATTACAGCGGAACAGATGCTGGAAAGGTTCCTCTTCCCCCGCTATATGCAATACATGTATATTCGTAAACTCTCTGGCGGAGAGAAACGCCGTCTTTATATGCTGAAAGTGCTGATGGAAGAGCCGAACGTTTTGTTTCTGGATGAGCCTACTAATGATCTGGACATTCAGACTCTCGGAATTTTAGAAGAGTATCTGGAAAACTTCCCTGGCGTAGTTTTAACGGTTTCGCATGATCGTTATTTCTTGGATCGTGTAGTGGACCATTTGCTCGCATTTGAAGGAGAGGGCACGGTCATTAGGTTCCAGGGCAGCTACTCCGATTATATGGAGGAGAAAAAAGAACGGGAAGAGCGTGCAGCTTCTGTTAAGAAGGAAACTGCGGCTTTGGTTGATGATGCTCCACAACGAAAAGAAAAGCGGAAAAAGCTATCTTATAAAGAGCAGCAAGAATGGGACACAATTGAAGACCGCATTATGGCACTAGAGGAGAAAAAAGAGCAGATTGAAGCTGAAATCGTTGCAGCCGGCAGTGATTTTGGCAGGATCAGTGAGCTTTATGGGGAACAGAAAAAAGTAGAGACAGAGCTCGAAGCGACAATGGAACGCTGGGAAGAGCTGTCGCTGCTGGTAGAAGAATTGGATAGTTAAGTATGGTACACCTCTTGCTGACTGGCAAGGGGTGCTTTTTTATGCCCCTAAATAGGCGGGGATTCCGTGAAGACTTATAAAAAAAATTGAGGACTTATAAAATTTTCTAAAGACTTATAAAAAATTTTGAAGACTTATAAATTTTTCTGAAGACTTATAAATAAAATTTCCACATTTCACACAAGGAAAATCGAGTGTCTACATAGAACTAAAAAGCAATAGTAAGACGAGGTGATTATTTGATTGTAAAAGAAAGAACAAAGCCTTTAATTCTGTTTAAACTCGATTCATTATTAGAACGAATTCCTTCTAATTCCTTCAAAAAAGCTAATATTCAAAGTGATCGGGCAAAATTTAATGCTGGTTTTAATGGAGAAAAATCTTTAGATTACCACTTAGCTGACTTGTCTGATGAAAATCATTACATTTTCCACGATTTAAGACTTCCAAGAGATAAATTGCAAAAGCTTTATTTCCAAATTGACTCTCTTATTATAACTCCAAAGTATTGTTTGCTAATTGAGGTTAAAAACTTAATAGGAAATCTATATTTTGACCATCAATTTAATCAAGTGATCCGTACGAGAAACGGTATCGAAGAAGCATTTCCTGATCCTATCATACAAGTTGAATTTCAAGCTGCATGTTTTAAGGATTGGTTAGCCAGTCATAAGATTTTAAACATACCTATATTTTATTTAGTTGTAGTAACAAACATTCATTCAGTAATCAGAACCTCTCCAAATTATAAAACGAGTTTAAATAAGATCGTACGAGGTAAAGATCTGATACGGGCTATTCACAAATTAAATACTATGAATAACAACAGATGTTTTTCTCAAAAAGACATTAAAAAATTGTCTAAACGACTAATTAAGAATAATAAACAAAGTGATATTAATGTTTTAAAACAGTATGATATTAGTACAGAAGAATTAACTACCGGTGTTATCTGTCCGTATTGTGGAACTCTGCCGATGAAAAGAGTAATGAGGAACTGGATTTGTTTATCATGTTCTCAAAAAAATGCTTATGCTCATATTAAAGCTATTAATGACTATGCACTATTGTTAAATACTGAGGCTAAGAATGCAAGTTTACGAAACTTCTTACATGTACAATCCGCTACCAGTATGTATAAACTCCTCCGTGCTATGGACCTAAAATCAACTGGTTCACGAAAAGCTGCAACCTACACCCTTCCACTCCCAAAATAAAAACCCCCACCTAATCAGTGAGGGCTCAAAAATTCGATTAAAACACTTTAGTCGTCCAGCTTTCACAGTTCCAGACTTCATTAGCGACTTCTTTATAAAATTCAGGTTCGTGGGAGATCAGCAGAACGCTTCCTTTGAACGTTTTCAACGCGCGCATTAACTCGTCTTTCGCCTCTACATCCAAGTGGTTTGTCGGCTCATCGAGTACCAATACGTTATTTTCGTGATTGATCAGCTTACATAAGCGGACTTTCGCTTTTTCTCCTCCGCTTAGCACTTCTACTTTGCTCTCGATGTGTTTTGTTGTTAAACCGCACTTCGCTAGAGCTGCACGGACTTCGTGATGAGAGAAGCCAGGGAACTCGTTCCAGATCTCTTCAATACATGTGTTATAGTTTGCTGTTTTTACTTCTTGTTCGAAGTAGCCGATCTCCAAGTTTTCACCGCGTTCAACGGAACCGGATACAGGTTTGATCTCACCTAAAATACTGCGCAGCAATGTTGTTTTACCGATACCGTTCGCACCGACTAGCGCAATTTTTTGCCCGCGTTCCATACGCAGGTTAAGCGGTCTGGACAATGGCTCATCGTAACCAATCACAAGATCTTTTGTTTCAAAAATAAGCTTGCTTGGTGTACGTGCTTCTTTGAAGTTAAACTCCGGCTTTGGCTTTTCTTTTGCCAACTCAATAACATCCATTTTATCCAGTTTCTTCTGACGGGACATGGCCATATTACGAGTGGAAACACGTGCTTTATTACGCGCCACAAAGTCTTTTAGGTCCGCAATTTCCTGTTGCTGGCGTTTAAACGCAGACTCGAGCTGAGATTTTTTCATCTCATGAACGGATTTGAAGTGATCGTAATCACCGACATAGCGGCTCAGTTCCTGATTTTCCATGTGGTAGATCAGGTTAATAACGCTGTTTAGGAATGGAATGTCATGCGAAATCAGGATAAACGCATTTTCATACTCCTGCAGATAGCGCTTCAGCCACTCAATATGCTGCTCATCCAGATAGTTTGTCGGCTCATCGAGCAGCAAGATTTCCGGCTTTTCTAATAGAAGTTTTGCCAATAGAACTTTCGTACGCTGTCCGCCGCTCAAGTCATGTACGTCACGGTCTAAGCCAATATCGTCAAGTCCAAGGCCGCGCGCGATTTCTTCAACTTTTGCGTCAATTACATAAAAGTCATTGTTTGTCAGGGTGTCTTGAATAACACCGACGTCCTCAAGAAGCTTCTCAAGCTCTTCAGGTGTAGCTTCACCCATTTCTTCGTACATGCTGTTCATTTCTGTTTCCATATCAAGCAAATATTGAAACGCACTTTTTAGTACGTCGCGAATTGTCATTCCTTTTTGAAGAACGGTATGCTGATCCAGATAGCCTACGCGCACCTTTTTCGCCCATTCAACTTTTCCTTCATCAGGCTTCAGTTTGCCTGTGATAATATTCATAAAGGTAGATTTACCTTCACCATTCGCACCGATTAATCCAATGTGTTCTCCCTTTAATAGACGGAAAGAAACATCATTAAAAATGGCCCGGTCCCCAAAACCGTGGCTTAAGCCTTTTACCGTTAAAATACTCATCTATATAACACCTTTTCTGTCAGTAATTTGTACCCTCTTGATTATAGTATTGAATGGGGAAGGAACTCAATAGGTGCGTGCCGAATCGTGACAAAGAAAAAGCACCCAAGGAGAAATATTCCAAGAGTGCTCAAGTGTATTATTCTTGTTCTTCAGTACGATTCTTAAAAGCTTCTTTTGTAGCGAGGTTCGCTGAATCAGTCTCGTCGCTTTTTTGAACGAGTCTGTTTTGAAGTGTGTTATCCGGAAAACGACCTGGATGACCTTTTTTCTTATGTTCGAATTCTTTTCCGCGTGCCATGTGTTTTTCACTCCTCATCTCTTTACACCGTATTGTGCCCGAGACAAGAAGAATTTATGAACGGCTAAAATGGTTTTACAACCATTAATACGATTAGTACAACAGCTAAACCGTGTAAAAGATAAACATAGGGATCAAGTTGTTTATCTACGGTTCGATAAGAATCTGGCAGTTCATCACCTTCGTGGGATTCAAGAATTTCGCCCATCTGTTTTTGTTTTTTAAGAATGATACCAATGACAAGCACTTGAGCCAAAACATAAATTACTAATGAAGAGATGTACCAAACTTCGCTAAACAGTGCAGAATTTAAGTAGCCTAATAAAAGTCCTGTAGCAAGCAGCTTTAAGCTTCCGATCTTCGGTAATGTTTCGATTTTAGTGTTCAGTTCCAGCGCAAATCTAGCCTGGCTGGCTGTTTTTGCAAATTTAGTTACAACAGGCATTGCAAAGCTGGCACCAAGTCCGACTATAGCCGCAATAATGTGAATCAAGACTAGCGATCCATATAGTGTCATGTAAATACCCCCATTTCAATAAAAAGTAATTTTGAGTCCCCCCTCAATTTATTAAGTAAAACAGGATAATAGTCCTTCTTTTATCGGGATATTTGTCCTAAAATATCGAAAAGGAGTATTCAAATGAACCAAAAGGATGAAATTAGACATAAAGTGTGGAACAAGCTGAAGGAAGAAAAGCTGGGGAGATTTCCTTTTCCTTTAACAAACAGGATTCCCAATTTTAAAGGAGCAGAGGCTGCGGCTAAATACATAACAGAAATGAAAGAGTATAAAGAAGCGAGAGTGATCAAAGTCAATCCGGATTCACCACAGCTGCCGTTAAGAACACAAATTATAAAAGACGGAAAAATGCTGCTCGTACCGACGCCAAGGCTTAAGGACGGTTTTATTCAAGTGAAGCCGGAATGCGTTCCAAAAGGAGAGGAAAGGAAAGCAGCAAGTCTTACGAGCATCATGAACTATGGAAAAGTTCTTTCTTTAGCTGAGATGCCTTCTATTGATTTGATTGTTGTGGGGTCGGTTGCGATACACCGTGACGGAAGACGATTAGGAAAAGGCGAGGGGTATGCTGATCGTGAATATGCGATTATCTGCGAACTGGGCAACAAGGAAGTGCCAGTGATTACGTCTATTCAGAGCGCTCAGCTTGTTGAAGATGAAATCCCTGTTGATGTGTTTGATTTAACGGTTGATTGGATTGCAACGGAAAAAGGCTTGATTGAAACGAAATCTCCTTATCCAAAACCAACAGGGATCGTTTGGGACAAAGTAAGTGAAGAAGACATGGAAATCATGCCTGTACTAAAAGAAATTAAGAACATGCTTTCCAAAAAGTAATTACGACATGGAAGGTTCTTTAAAATATAAAAGCGGACTTTTTTCCTCGGCAGGGACGATTTTTAACTGTCTTAAAATTTCTTCAGCAAAAATGATATAGTTCGAACCCGTTGAAGTGACCACATTTTGATCAACAACCAAATGTTCTTCACACTTATTATCCCAGTTTAGGTAAGGCTGGTACTGTGTGTCATTTGGAGTGAGTGAAGCTGTGTATTTTATATGATTCAAAATTCCGGCTCCACCCAACAAAGCAGGTCCCCCGCAAATAGCACCGACCAATTTGCTGCTATCGAAGAAAGAACGAATCATCTTAGTAACTTTAGTTTCTTCTAGTAAATGATAAGGATTGCCACCAGGGATAATAAGTGCTGCATAATCATCAGTATTAACCTCATCAACCGTAATATCAGCCATGATTTTCAGCTTTCCTGTGGACGTAACGGTTTTGCCTGGTGAATAGGGTGAACAAGTAACGAGTTCATAATCGGAACCATTTAAACAAGTGATTAAAATCGAAATTTCAAATTCAGCAAAAGAATCATAAACAAACAGCAACACTTTTTTCATAAATTTGCCCTCCCTTATGTATAACCAAATTTTAGCACCTGCTCATAGGAATGTGCTACAAAAACAAGCATAATTTATTTCTTTGAAGAATATATCTGAAACACAACTAAATATATTCTCAAAATTATGAAGACATCATCACACTAAGGGCTAGTTCTTTCTTTTGGGAAAGGCTTGGTTGGTGTTAAAAGTAATCCCTCAGTAATTCCTACTTGACAGATAGGATTTATTGTATTAATTTATTTTAGTTAACTAAAGGGGGGACTTGTAGGTGACTACTTACTTGGTATTATCAAATATTGCAATTATGCTTATACTTTTAGGTGTTTTGTTTTACATGCAAAAGAAGCACGTTTCCTTTTCTAAACGTGTATTTACAGGCCTTGGATTAGGAATACTCTTCGGTCTTGTACTCCAATACGGCTATGGAGCAGATTCTGAAGTTGCCGCAAAATCAACGGATTGGTTCAATCTAGTTGGCGGCGGTTATGTAACATTCTTAAAAATGATTGTTATGCCGCTTGTGTTCATTTCCATTCTTTCTGCGTTCACTCGTTTGAATCTAAAAGGTAATATTGGAAAATTAAGCGGATTGATCATCGGGATTTTAATTGGAACTACAGCAATAGCAGCGGTTGTCGGTATTGGAACATCTGTTGCGTTTAATTTAGAAGCAGTTCAAATCGAACAGGGTGAGGCAGAAACAGCACGCGGTGAGCAGATGGAAGGTACTTTTGCAGAAGTGAAAGACTTAACACTGCCGCAGCAGATCTTATCTTTACTTCCTGCGAATCCGTTTTTAGATTTCACAGGAGCTAGACCAACTTCAACAATAGCAGTTGTCATATTTGCGGCATTCCTTGGAATTGCTTACCTTGGAGTGAAGCGTAAGCAGGAGGAACACGCTGAACTGTTTGCGAAGATTGTTGATGCTTTTTACTCTGTAATCATGCGCGTTGTTACATTAATTCTTCGTTTAACACCATACGGAGTGCTTGCGTTAATGACAAAAACGGTAGCACTTAGCGATATGGGTGCGATCGCAAAGCTTGGTAAGTTCGTTATTGCGTCATATGTAGCATTGCTGATCATGTTTGGAATTCACTTGTTGTTACTGACGTTTGCTGGATTGAATCCAATCACATATATGAAAAAATCATTCCCGGTTCTATCCTTTGCCTTTACATCTCGTACAAGTGCAGGGGCGCTTCCTTTAAACATCCGTACACAGAAGAGCATGGGTGTACCTGATGGAATCGCGAATTTCTCAGGTTCATTCGGACTTTCGATCGGTCAGAACGGCTGTGCCGGAATCTATCCAGCAATGCTTGCTGTGATGATTGCTCCGACTGTAGGGATCGATCCGTTGTCACCATCGTTCTTATTGACGCTCATTGTAGTTGTAGCGCTTAGCTCATTTGGTGTAGCAGGTGTTGGTGGAGGAGCAACTTTTGCAGCGATACTTGTATTGTCTGCCATGGATCTTCCAATTGCGCTGGCTGGTCTTTTAATCTCAGTTGAACCATTGATTGATATGGGTCGTACTGCAGTCAATGTGAGTGGTGCGATGACATCCGGGCTATTAACAAGTAAAGTACAGAAACAACTAGATACTGATGCTTATAATGATAGTGAAAATCAAGTTGAAGTAAGTGCATAAGTCAGAGTAGAAGAACGATCTTGCCTGAAAGGGCTAGGTCGTTTTTTTTGTTTGGTAAAAGCATGAACGGTTGTCCCAATATCTGCATAGAATACATAAAGTTTAAAAATGGAGTGGAGGAACTCTTTGTGAGTTGCGGGAATTTACAACCTAACCCAAAAAAACTAAAGTGTGATAAATGCAAGTGTGGTGAAAGTATTTGTACAAGAGATCTTAGGGAGCAATTAAGAAAGATTGTGGGAAAGAGGATTACGGTATTAACAAGGGCAAATATTCCGGGCGTAATCTTTATTGTGGGAAGATTGATTAAAGTAGATTGCGGAACAATAATCGTTGAAAGTGAAATTCAACAAATCACAGGTCCAATTTTAATAAAAATATGTGATATTCTTGCTTTGGCATGTGGGATTGCTTTTGATCCGGTTCAGACGACAGCATGTGATTTTTTACAAAAAAAACAGCAGCATGATACTTGTTTGCACTGTGACTGTAAATGTACAGAAAATGAATGCATTAGAGAGCTAAGAAAAGAGCTCCAATCTTGCATCGGGAAAGATATGGGGATAACCACCCCTGTTACCCCGATAGATGGAACATTATTAGATGTTAGATGCGGATTTATCATTTTAAGGGATAATCTTATTCAAACCGTTTATATTATTCCATTATGCGCGATTACGAGTGTCATTCAATTTAATAGTCCTAATTCTCTATGCGGTATCGCTAACCATACAAAAGTATGTAAACTAAAATGTCATTGTGAATGCATAGAAGACATCTGTACGGAGTCCTTAAGGGATGAACTCAGAAAATGCATGGGTAAAGAAGTGACAATTACTCTTGAAGGCAATGCAATTGAAATTGGAAGAATTGTAAAAGTAAATTGCGGAACCATCATTCTTCAACTTGCCATCCCTATTCTCATTCCTATTTGTGCGATCACATCAGTAAGAAGAGGCAACCAGTTGCCGCCGAATGGTTTGGGAACAACTATAACGAGAATTATTCGATAATAATTTATAAAAAAATGGCGCAAGATTCATCATGTCCTGCGTTTTTTTTATTTGTAAAAATTCAATGTAACAGGTGTGAAGGTTTACCAATTAGGGTAAAAATTAAAAACTGAACTTTCAAAAAGTAAATAAACGGTTACCAGTAGATGAAGGCTCTTCCAAATTCGTGAACATTGTATGTCAAAAGTGTGATAAAGTTGTGAGCTTTATTTGAAGTTCTCGTGACATTTGTTTACGGGTAAGCCACATTTCAAGGGATTCTGATATTATGAGGGCAAAGGTTTTTTGTCATTTGTTTTTGCCTGTGATATCCATTGTGATTTGTTTCACAATGTACTATAATCACTTTGGTTCGTTTTATTAGGCAAAAGAAATGCTTTTTAAATAGAGAAAGGAAGGTGGACCTGGTGATGCAACGGTTGAAGCCGTTTATAACATTCGGGTTATTGATGGCCGTGTTCATGCTTAGCGGCTGCAGCGATATGGTTGTTCTAGATCCTAAAGGGCCTGTAGGTGAGCAGCAAAAGGACCTTATTATGTATTCGATCTGGTTTATGCTTTTTATTTTGTTAGTCGTTTATGCACTTACTGCTTTTATTGTTTATAAATACCGTGACCGCAAAAATCATAAGGGCTATGATCCTGATAATGAAGGAAGTCATTTGCTTGAGACGATTTGGTGGATCATTCCTATTATTATTACCATTGCATTGGCTGTTCCAACGGTTAAAACGATCTACTCGCTAGAAGGACCTCCTGAAGAGACGAAAGATCAAAAACCATTGGTCATCAACGCTACATCTGTAGATTGGAAATGGGTGTTTACTTACCCTGAGCAAGACATCGAAACAGTGAACTATCTTCATATCCCAGAAGATCGGCCTGTACTATTTAAACTGACTTCAGCCGATTCTATGGCATCATTCTGGGTACCTCAGCTAGGCGGTCAAAAGTATGCGATGGCTGGTATGGAGACAGAGCTTTACTTGCAAGCTGATGAGCAAGGAACGTATGAGGGACGAAACTCCAACTTTACAGGAGAAGGGTTCACAGATCATACGTTTGATGTAATGGCTATGTCAGATGAAGAGTTTGAAAAGTGGGCGAGTGAAGCGAAAGCTGAAGCTCCTGAACTGACCAAGGAGCAGTATGACAAGCTGATGCTGCCTGGCCACGTTAAAGAAATGACGTTTTCTTCTACTCATTTAGATTTTGTTAACCATGCTGATGAAGCTGATTATGCAATTAAAGCTCGTGAGCGATTGGGCTATGAGCCGCTTATCCCTCACTCTAAAGAAGCAAAGAAGAAGCGTGAAGAAGAAAAGAAGAAGAAACAAGAAGAATCAGAGTCTCATGGGGATTCACATGCCCATTAACAGAGGAGGCAACTTAATATGAAATGGGATGAATTTTTCGTAACAGGCGACCCGCTCATCTATGGGGCTGACGTTTCCATTGTCTTAACAATGGCGGGAATCCTGTTTTACATGACTAGATATAAAAAGTGGAAATGGCTTTGGACTGAATGGCTTACAACTGTTGATCATAAAAAACTTGGTATCATGTATATCGTTTCCGCTGTGCTCATGTTGTTCCGCGGTGGTGTCGATGCGCTCTTAATGCGTACACAGCTCGCGGTTCCTGAAGCAAAGTTCCTTGATTCACAGCACTATAACGAGATCTTTACAACACATGGTACGATCATGATCATCTTCATGGCGATGCCGTTCTTAATAGGTATTATTAACGTAGTTGTACCGTTGCAGATTGGAGCTCGTGACGTAGCTTATCCATATTTGAACGCAGTAAGTTTCTGGACGTTCTTTATCGGTGCTATGCTGTTTAACATCTCATTTGTTATCGGTGGATCACCATCAGCAGGCTGGACGAGTTACATGCCGCTTGCAAGTAACGAACTCAGTCCGGGACCAGGGCAGAACTACTACTTATGGGGTCTGCAGATTGCGGGTATCGGTACACTGTTAACCGGTATTAACTTCCTTGTTACGATACTTAAGATGCGTGCACCAGGAATGACATTGTTCCGTATGCCAATGTTTACTTGGTCATCGCTTGTAACAATGGTTATCATTATTTTCGCATTCCCAATTTTAACAGTAGCACTAGCACTTATGTCATTTGACCGTTTATTCGGAAGTCATTTCTTTACTCTTCAAGGGGAAGGGATGGATATGCTTTGGGCAAACCTCTTCTGGTTATGGGGTCACCCAGAGGTATATATCGTAATCTTGCCGGCATTCGGTATTTTCTCAGAAATTATTTCTACGTTCTCTAAGAAAACGTTGTTTGGTTATAAGGCCATGATCTGGTCTATGCTTCTTATCGCTGGATACAGTTTCTTGGTATGGGTCCACCACTTCTTTACGATGGGCTCAGGAGCAGCCGTTAACTCTGTATTCTCCATTACAACAATGGCGATCGGTATTCCGACAGGGGTTAAGATCTTTAACTGGCTGTTCACGATGTACAGAGGTAAGATTCAGTTTACAACGCCGATGCTTTGGTCACTAGGTTTTATCGTGAACTTCGTAGTCGGCGGGGTTACAGGTGTCATGCTTGCAATGGCAGCTGCTGACTATCAGTACCACAACACTTACTTCCTGGTATCTCACTTCCACTATGTGCTGATCGCTGGTACAGTGTTTGGCTGTTTTGCAGGTCTAATCTACTGGTATCCAAAAATGTTTGGCTACAAGCTGAACGAACGTATCGGTAAGTGGGTATTCTGGTTGTTCACAATCGGATTTAACGTATGTTTCATGCCTCAATATTTCCTTGGTCTAGACGGTATGCCAAGACGTGTATACACGTACAGTGAAGAGTCTGGCTGGGGTCCATTGAACATGTTATCTACAATCGGTGGTTTCATGATGGGTATTGCGTTCTTGGTACTCGTATACAACATGTACTACAGCTTCCGTTTCGCGAAGCGTGAAACAACTGGTGACGCTTGGGGTGGACGTACGCTTGAATGGTCAACTCCAGCAGCGATGCCGCCATTCTATAACTTTGCTAAAATTCCAGAGGTAACAGGTCTTGACCATTTCTGGAGACAGAAGCAAGAAGGCAAGGTAGAGAAGCTGACAGCTAAAGATATTAAAAAGATTCATATGCCTAATAACTCTGGTGTACCGTTCATCATGGGATCGTTCTTCTTCGTTCTCGGATTCGGTTTTGTATTCGACTGGATGTGGATGGCGATCATCGGATTGATTGGTGTAATTGGAACATTGATCTACCGTTCATTTGAATATGACGATGGGTATTATGTAAGTGTTGAAGAAGTAATCGAAACAGAAAAGATATCTAAATAAGGAGGCGTGAAAAAATGGCACATGCAGAAACACACGACCCCAACACGCCTTTAGAGTATCGTTCAGAGGTCGGGCGTTTAAACATTCTCGGTTTCTGGATCTTCCTAGGGGCAGAAATTGCGTTATTCGCAACGCTATTCGCAACATATATGGTTTTAACACATCGTATTGCAGATGGTCCGGCGCTTGGTGAACTGTTTGAAGTGAAGAGTTTGTTGATTCAAACCTTCTTGCTTCTAACAAGTAGTTTCACTTGCGGACTCGCTGTTCACGAAATGCGCCGTCATAATGTAAAAGGCTTGATGCTTTGGATGATTATCACACTGGGTTTAGGTCTTGGATTCCTTTACTTCGAAATTCAGGAGTTCCTGCACTTCATCCATGAGGGCGCAAACATCGGTACGAGTGCAGCATGGTCAGGATTCTTCGTTCTTGTAGGTACCCACGGTGCCCACGTAACGTTTGGTATCTTCTGGGTAACGATGGTCTTGATCCAAGTGGCCAAGCGTGGTCTTACGCCAGCCACTTCTGCAAAAGTTTTCATCACCAGTCTATACTGGCACTTCTTAGACGTAGTGTGGATCTTTATCTTCACTGCCGTTTATCTGATGGGGATGGTGATGCATCATGGCTAATAAGACAGAAGTTAACGGACATGGCGGTTTCCCATGGAAGCACTTAGTTGGTTTCGTGCTGTCCATCGTGCTAACGTTGTTCGCATTATGGGTTGCCCTGGGGACTGACTTGTCTCTGACGTGGATTTTGATTATTATTTTTGGATTTGCGTTCCTGCAAGCTGCCTTGCAGCTATTGATGTTCATGCACGTGACAGAGAACTCGACGAACACGAAGCTAACCGGCCGTGTACAAGTAGGTAACATCCTATTTGCCGCGTTCGTAGCGATCGTCATCGTCATCGGCTCTGTCTGGGTAATGACAGCAGGCCATGCAAAGCACGACAAACATGACAAACCGAAGACTGAGAACCGTGAAAACCATGGCGGTGAACATGATTCTGAGGAGCATGGGAGTCATTAATATTGAAAAAAAGCCTCTTGCTTTTGGTAGCAGGAGGCTTTTTTGTATGGGAATTGGATGTTGTGGGCTCTCGTTGGGCGAGAGCCTCCTAGCTATATATTTGGTTTATAACATTCTTGCAGTAGATTGAACACTTTGAAAGTATATGAGCGCCATACGAGATATATGAGCGCCATACGAATTATATGAGCGCCATACGAATTATATAGGCACCTTACTAATACATGAGCAAATTTTTTACTTTGGACTAGGTAAAATATATCTTCGCCCTTTATTCTCCCCGACACTGTGGAGATTCATATTAGTCAATAGCCTTTTTGCTAAATGCCTTGACGAAATCTGAAGAAAATCGCAAAATTGTTTATTTGAAATAGAAGTTCCATACAGAAGAGCGTAATCTTCAAGAGTAGGTAAATGGAGATTTATGCACTTCAAAGAACACTTTGAACAAAACCAAGCCCCGTACTTCCTTACAACAGGCATATAAAAGCACTTAGTACAATAAACACCTTTGATAATATCCTTTTCTTCAACCTGATACCTTTTTAATAAGTCGGGATTTTCGGGAGTGTGGTGTCGTACGAGCAGCTTCGAAAGCTTTGTGATCTCTTTTTTCGTCAGCTTCTCAACAGAATGCATCTTATCGAAAACTTGAATTCGTTCTTGTAGATAAGGACTATGGGTGACATATTGAAGTACGTCTTTATGAGAGGGAAGGGATTTGATGATGGTTCTGGGGTTACTCATTACAACTAGAGAATGGATAGGGATATTAGGAACACGATTTCTAGACAGCCAATCAGTTAAATGCGAACGCTGGCGCTTTACTTGAAAAATAGGATTTTGAAAGGCTTCTTCCGTACCGTCGTCTCGGATTCGGATGACCAAATGGAGGTGATCAAAATGTAAAGTGCCAGTGATATATTTAACTTCGAGGATTAAAATGTAGCGCGAGGATATGAGAAGAGTATCGATCTGAAAAAAGCTGTCATGGGCAGCCAGCCTCAAGTCATGAAGAACACAATAGTCCTTGCTCAAGAAGGGCTTTAAAAAATAATCATTGGATTGTTCACCATGGTGTCCTGCGAGTCTTCCGCCTAATTCATCTAAAATAGGTAGTAGCCTCGGGTGGTTTTGAATTAAACGCCGTTGAAACACCTCCAGCTTCTTAATTCTAAGCGACTTTGAACGATTTTTAACTAACATGGTCGTCCTCCTTTGCTTAACTATTCTTCTTAACTGAAGTTTTACCTGCCTATAAAACAATAAAAAACAGCCCCGCAATAGCGAGACTGCTCTCAAACTCACATTCAAGATTATTATCTAACCTGACCATCACCAGTCATACGATATTTAATCGTAGTAAGGGCTGGCAAGCCCATCGGCCCACGAGCATGAAGCTTTTGCGTAGAGATTCCGATCTCAGCTCCAAATCCAAGTGCTGAGCCATCCGTGAAACGTGTTGAAGCATTTTGGTATACGGCAGCAGCGTCAACGTTATTCAAGAAAGTTAGTGCAGTCTCAGCATCTTCTGTCACCACAGCTTCTGAATGCTTCGTTCCATAACGCTCAATGTGGGCTACCGCTTCTCCCGCTGATCTAACAACTTTCACAGCTACAGCTAGGCTTAAATATTCCTCAGCCCAGTCTTTCTCAGTTGCTGGGATAACGTCTGGCAGCAACTTGGCAGCCTTTTCGTCACCATGAACTTCAATATCATGCTTTTCAAAAAGAGCTTGAACTTTATCTTTGTGTTGCTCTAACCAAGCCTCATGAAAAATAAACGTCTCGGCTGCATTACATACAGCAGGTCGGTCTGTTTTTGCATTTTCCATAATGGCCAATGCTTTTTCAACATCTGCAAACTGGTCAACATAGATGTGGCAGTTACCTACACCTGTTTCCAGCACAGGTACAGTCGCATTCTCAACGACTGTTTGAATCAGAGCACCACCTCCACGAGGAATCAACACGTCAATGTGTTCCTTCATCGTAAACAACTGCCCGGCAGCCTCACGATCTGTTGAAGCAATAAACTGTACAGCATCCTCAGGAATCTTTGTATCCGCAAGCGCTTTATGAATGACAGATACAATTGCAGAGTTAGAGTGAATTGCATTTGATCCGCCTTTTAGCACAATAGCGTTGCCTGATTTTAATGCGAGACCTGTAGCGTCCACAGTTACGTTCGGACGGGCCTCATAGATCATTCCAATAACACCCAATGGAACACGTGCTTGCTCAACTTTTAGCCCGTTGTTCAAAGTCCAGCCGGATAAAATCTCACCGACAGGATCTTGCAGTTCAACAACTTCACGAAGTCCTTCAGCAAATTCCTTTACACGGTCTGAAGTCAGGCGCAGACGGTCCATAAGAGCATCGGAAAAGCCTTTTTCTTCACCGTTTAATAAATCTTTCTTATTCTCTTCTAAAATGAATGCTGACTCTTTTTCTAAGAAATCAGCGATTACTAATAAAGCTTCATTTTTTTCTTTTTCAGTTAGTAAGGCAAGCTTTTTTGAAGCTTTCTGTGCAAGCTTTGCCTGCTCTTTTACATTCAATAGTTTGGTTGTACTTTTAAAAGTACTCATCCAACGCCTCCTTGTAATTTTTAAACGTTTGTTTAATTTTTCCCTCAAATTTACCTTAGTGGATTGGTACAGCTAAACGTGTGTGACACACTAGATCATCATTATTTATGGCTTCTTGTGGACCAGCTTCTTCAAGTTCGTCAGTTGAGAAGCCCTTAATTTTAATAAGCTGTTTAGAGGAATAATTTGATACACCTAATCCAACTTCATTGCCATCAAGATCTTTTATTCGGACGACAGAACCCTTTTTAAAGTGTCCACTTACATAATGAATTCCTGTAGGATAAAGGCTCTTCAGATCATCAATGCCTTTTTTGGCTTTATTCGTAACGACGATTTCACCTTCTGGACCTGAATGGAATGCAATCCATTGAAGCTTCGTATCCAGGTTGAAATCATTTTTTTCAGGAACAAAATAAGTTCCCCGCGCATCTCCATAAACAGCTTTATGGATGATGTCTTTACCAGTTGCGTTACCCAAGAATGAAGGGATGCCGGAAGCCATTGCGATCTTGACAGCATCAATTTTGGAACGCATTCCGCCTGTACCCACTTCACTTCCGGGTTCACCCGCGGATTCCTCAATTTCTGGTGTAAGTTCGCTTACTTTCGTCAATAGCTTAGCTTCAGGATTCCTTCTAGGATCTTCTGTATATAAACCATCGATATCCGAAAGTATGATCAATTGATCCGCATCAACGAGTCCCGCAACTTTTGCAGAAAGTGTATCGTTGTCTCCGAACTTTAGGCGCTCAACGGTGACTGTGTCATTTTCGTTAACGATCGGAATAATACCTCGGTCTAATAGAACGTTAATTGTATTACGTGCATTGTGGTAGCGATCACGGTCAGAAAAGTCGCTGCGGGTAATTAAGATCTGTGAAGCTGTATAGCCATGAGAAACAAATCTTTCAGAATAAGCTTCCATTAGAAGGCCTTGTCCGATAGATGCTGCCGCTTGTTTTTCTGCTAACGTCGTAGGACGGTTAAGACATCCTAAACGCCTGTAGCCTGCTGCAACTGCACCGGACGAAACCAGCAATACTTCGTGTCCTTCATCTTTTAATTTCACGACTTCATCTACAAGACGCTCTAATTTACGTCTGCTGATATCACCAAGTCCGCTCGTTAATGAGCTGGATCCTATTTTAATTACGATACGTTTTTTTCTTGTTTCATTTAAATCCATATCTGGTGTTAATCACTCCTGTTTTCTTAGATAATTTTTCTTTGTTTTTGTTTTCTGTTCCGGTCAAAAATACAACGTTAAACAGTATATCATGGCTGTATTTTATGACAACAGGGGTTGGTGAGATAGTGTAGAAAACGGGCAAAAAGTGAAGAAAACGGAAGAAAAGTTGGATATATACGCTATAGAGGGTGAGGGGAGATGAGAGGAGCACAGAGCCTAATATACCGCCATATTTTCAAAGAAACTTTTACCATAAAATGCAAAAACCCCTCTAATTAAAGAGGGGAGCAAAGTTAATCTTAATAGTCTTTTTCCATTTTGCGTTTCGCCAGATATGGACGGCCCCAAACGACGTAAGCTGCATAATGAGCAAAGATGACGTTTGCGATGAATACCGTTATAAAGAAACTATGCACAAACAGGCTTAAACTGTCATATGCCATAAATAATCCAACGTAAGTCCATAACAGGGCGATAAACGGCGTCTGCAAGAGTGCAAGCTTACGACTGTCATTCCATAAGAATAAAGGTGTCGCAGTTGCTACAAACAAATAAACCATAAAAACATCCATTACATATCAACCCCTTGAAGTATTGTTTGCGCTTACAATTTTGACAAATTAGCGTCTAAAATGTGAACGATTTGTTACATTTAGTATACCACAATAGGAGAAAAATGCCACATGGATTTGTACATTTTTTTGAAAATTCAAGATTTATGCTAAACAAAAGAATCCAGAAGCCCAATAAGGCAACGGATTCTCAGGATTATCATTTATAGTGGAAAGCGCCAATATCTTTCTTTTTGAACCCATTCAAGCATCGCGGGATCTTTTTCTACACTATTAACAAGCCATTGTGTCTGCGAGCGATGTGCTTTAATGCAGTTCATTTTATCTTCAAAAACATCAGAAACATCTGTAACGATGTGAGGTGCGCCAAGGTCTTCTTCCGAATTTTTCGCGAATGCGACACATAAAAGTTCAGGACGTTCCATTTCAGGCATAGCTTTCACGGCACGTACGACTGCTCTGCCTGTAGCTTCATGATCGGGATGAACACTGTATCCAGGGTAAAACGTAATAATAGTCGCTGGCTTTACTTCCTCAATTACGGATAAAAACTGGTCAGCCAGGAGCTGTTCGTCTTCAAATTCAATTGTTTTATCACGCAATCCGAATTGCCGCAGGTCTTCTATGCCAACTGCAGCACATGCATTCTCCAGTTCTTTTTGACGGATAAGCGGCAGGGATTCACGTGTTGCGAAAGGCGGATTTCCCATGTTTCTGCCCATCTGGCCTAAAGTAAGGCAAATATAAGTAACGGGTGAACCTTTTTTCGTGTGTTTGGCAATTGTCCCTGATACTCCGAACGCCTCATCATCAGGATGTGGAAAGATGACTAACAAGTGATCGTTCATGAATGATAACCTCCTTTATACATCAAATGGGGAAGAACTGAGCTGAAGAGCGACAGCCAGGCGGCCTTCCTGATCGTGACCCGCAAGAAGAAGCCTTCCTTCTGAGTCGATTTCCCAATGTGTTAATCCTTCTGCATAAATCCAGCCAAGTTCAATCTTTAAACCGACACGAAAAGGGCCGATCCCCATGATTTTTCCAGATAAAGGGGTTACTTTTCCGTTACGGATATATGCATTAACAGTAAGTACTGATTCATTATTGTGATTGGCATAAGCGCCATTTGTCGTTTCCAGATGCAAATAAAGTTCTTTTCCAATAAGTTGATCCAGTGCGTTCTGGACATCATTAGCTTGAATAGGCTGCATACCTTCACACTCCTGCTAGATAGATGTACTTATTATAATCCAAAACGTCGAAAATCGTGTATGATATGCCTGCCATAAGAAAGAGAGCTGATTGCAAGAACCAGGCTCCCTATAAAAATTACTTATTTAATTTGTCGCGGTATGCACCGTGCCATGTTGGTCCTACATATTGGTTTAGTTCAAAACCAGATGCAATGGCTTCTGTAATAAAATCTTTTGCTGTTAAAATCGCTTCACGCACCGACTTGCCTTTTGCAAGCTCAGCCGTAATGGCAGCTGAGAATGTGCAGCCTGCTCCATGCGTCCACGTTGTTTCAATTCTCTCAGATTCTAATACTTCAAATTCATTGCCATCATATAAAACATCTACCGCACTTTCATGGTCCAGCTTGCCGCCGCCTTTAACGATTACGTATTTTGCGCCGTTGGCTTTAATCTTATGAGCTGCTTCCATCATCTGTTCAACTGTCGTAATAGGCTCCATACCTGCAAGCTGTGCCGCTTCAAAAAGATTTGGTGTAACAACCGTAGCTTTTGGTACAAGAACGTTTTGAAGCGTACTTGCCAGTTCAGGGTGAAGCGGTTCAGCACCTTTACAAACCATAACTGGATCAACGACTACGTTTTGCAGATTATGTTTTTCAATCAATTCGGCAGTTGCTTGGATTACTTCTACAGAAGCAAGCATCCCCGTTTTTAATGCATCGACTCCAATTCCTGCGACAACGGTTTCTAACTGCTTTTTAAACATATCGATTGGCAGTAGGAATACTTCGTGAAACCAGTCGCGATGCGGATCTTGAGCAACTACAACGTTAAGTGCAGTCATTCCGTAAACGCCAAGCTCCTGAAACGTTTTTAAATCCGCTTGAATACCAGCTCCGCCGCTAGTATCAGAGCCCGCTATTGTAAGTGCTTTTTTAGGTGACATTCGATTATCTCCTTTTAAGTTCGTTTCTGTTTCTGTAACAGATTATATCAAAAGAAAAAGTGAAAAGGAAAAGTTGTGGCTATTAGCAAATAGCACCAATCGGAATCAAGCGGTTGACTTATTTGTATATACAGGTTAAATTATTTCTGTGATATGTATATACAAGTTTTGCGATACATGTAAACGCTTCAAACTACAGTTTGATTAAAGTCATAGTTTTCATCACATGATAGAAAAGGGTATAGCATTGAAGAGTCCATTTTATTATCTGTGAAAATGGAAACGGTTTCTAGGAGGGAACGTAAATGAGCAAAATCCGTGAAACAGCTGAACAAATCGTCGAGGCTCTCGGCGGTAAAGATAATATATCTGCGGCTACACACTGTGTCACACGGCTTCGCCTCGCATTGAAGGACGAAGGGAAAGTAGATGAGAAAGCACTTGAGGATATTGATCTAGTTAAAGGATCGTTCTCAGCAAACGGTCAGTATCAAGTCGTCATCGGACAAGGAACCGTTGATAAAGTGTACAACGAATTTATCGACATCACTGGTACAGGACGGGCTTCAAAAGAGGACATTAAAGACGAAGCAAGCAAGAAATTGAATCCGCTTCAACGAGCGATCAAAGCCTTAGCTGATATCTTTATCCCGATTCTGCCTGCCATCGTTACAGCAGGTCTATTGATGGGTATTAACAACATCCTGACTGGACCGGGAATTTTTTATGATGAAAAATCATTTATTGATGTTCATAAAAACTGGGCAGACCTTGCGGGAATCATTAATTTGATCGCGAATACCGCTTTTGTTTTCTTGCCTGGTCTGATCGGATGGTCAGCTGTTAAAAAGTTTGGCGGAAGTCCTTTATTAGGTATCGTTCTGGGACTTATGCTGGTGCATCCAGACCTGCTTAACGCATGGGATTACGGGAAAACGAAGGATATTCCAACGTGGAATCTTTTTGGACTGCCGATTGAAAAGGTTGGGTATCAAGGCCAAGTGCTGCCTGTCCTAATTGCTTCTTATGTGTTGGCTAAAATTGAACTCTTTTTGAAAAAGCGCATTCCTGATTCGCTGCAGCTGTTGTTAGTTGCACCAATTACATTATTAGTAACAGGATTCTTGGCATTTATCGTTATTGGTCCAATTACGTTCTCAATTGGTAATGCTGTAACTGACTTCTTCGTATCTATTTTTGACAACTTTGCTTGGTTAGGCGGATTGATTTACGGAGGATTTTACGCACTTCTCGTTGTAACGGGAATGCACCATACGTTCTTAGCAGTGGATCTGCAGCTTATTTCAAATACTGGCGGTACGTTCTTATGGCCGATGCTTGCTTTATCAAACATCGCACAAGGGTCAGCTGCACTTGCCATGTTCGTTGCTGCACGTGATGAAAAGCTTAAAGGTCTTGCTGGAACATCAGCTATATCTGCTTATCTTGGGATCACAGAACCTGCAATGTTCGGGGTGAATTTACGCTTTAGATATCCATTTATCTTCGCGATGATTGGTTCTGCAATCGCAGGTATCGTGATTACTATTGCGGGCGTACGCGCCTCTTCCATTGGTGTAGGGGGAATTCCAGGATTCCTTTCAATCCTGCCTGGAAGCTGGGGTTCATTCTTCATCGGCATGGGTATCGTTATTGTCGTGCCTTTTGTACTGACGTATCTCTTTGCAAAAGTAAAAAAAGAGAAGTAAGCATTTGTTGCTATGAGAAGTGGTTGATTTCCGTTACAGGATGCTCGCTTTCCGCGGGCGTACGGTGAGCCTTGGAGGAAGTTGGTAAAAACTCGTATTCAAGGAAGAATTTGTGCTCCTGCGTCTGCAAGAAAATACTACCGAAGCGGCTTCCTCGTCGCATGCCTTGCGAAGGTGGTTGGCACGCTATTCCCGCAGGAGTCTCGCACCTTCCGCTCCGATTCAAAAGCAACAATCTTTTAGAATAGAGCTTAAAAACAAAACAACCGGATGACTCATAATTTTCCGGTTGTTTTCATTGATAATGAAAAATTTTATGGCGGTGAAAATATGAAAAAGGAACCATGGTGGAAACGATCAGTTGTATATCAGATCTATCCGAAAAGTTTTAATGATACAACAGGAAATGGAACAGGGGATATCCAAGGAATCATTGATAAATTAGATTATCTAAAGAATTTAGGTGTCGATGTGTTATGGCTCACTCCGATCTATGATTCTCCTCAGCGCGATAATGGATATGACATTCGTGATTATTATAAAATATTTGATGAATATGGAACGATGGAAGACTTTGACCGTTTACTGGCGGAAGCTCACAAGCGTGATCTGAAGATCATCATGGATATTGTCGTAAACCATACGAGTACTGAGCACGAGTGGTTCGAGCAGTCACGTTCTTCTAAGGACAATCCATATCGCGATTTTTACATCTGGAAAGATCCTGTTAATGGCGGGGAGCCGACCAATTGGATCTCTAAATTCGGAGGTTCTGCGTGGATACTAGATGAGGAAACAGGACAGTATTATCTTCATCTCTTTGACGTGACGCAGGCTGATCTGAACTGGGAAAACACAGAGGTTCGCCAAAAGGTTTATGAGATGATGAACTTCTGGTTTAAAAAAGGTGTTGATGGCTTCCGTCTGGACGTGATTAACCTGATCTCGAAAAATCAGGAGTTTCCTAATGATGATGGGTCAGTGGCACCTGGTGACGGCCGTAAATTCTACACAGATGGACCGCGTGTTCACGAATATATGCAGGAGATGAACAGAGAGGTCTTCTCGAAGTATGATGTGCTGACAGTAGGAGAGATGTCATCCACGACAATTGATAACTGCGTAAAGTATACGAATCCAGATCGAAACGAGTTAAGTATGACCTTCAACTTTCATCACTTAAAAGTGGATTATCCGAACGGTGAAAAGTGGAGTATTGCAGACTTTGATTTCTTAAAATTGAAAGATATTCTCTCCACTTGGCAAGTGGAAATGCATAAAGGCGGAGGCTGGAATGCGCTGTTCTGGTGCAACCACGATCAGCCGCGAATCGTGTCCCGCTATGGTGACGATGGGAAGTACCGTGTGGAATCAGCAAAAATGCTTGCAACAACGATCCATATGATGCAAGGTACACCATACATTTATCAAGGTGAAGAGTTTGGTATGACAAATCCGAAGTTCGATTCGATCGATCAGTATCGCGATGTTGAATCTTTAAACATGTTTAAACTTCTAAAAGAAGAAGGGCGCAGTGAAGAAGAAATCTTAGAAATTCTAAAGCATAAGTCTCGTGATAATTCCCGTACGCCTGTCCAATGGAACAATGAAAAAAATGCCGGATTCACATCGGGTGAACCTTGGATTCCGGTTGCGAAGAACTACAAGGAAATAAATGCAGAAGCAGCGGTTAAGGACGAGGATTCTGTCTTTTATCATTATCAGAAACTCAATAAGATCAGAAAAGAACTGAATGTTTTGACTTATGGCGATTTTGAGCTTATTTTAGAGGATCACCCAGAAATTTTCGCATATTTCCGTAATGGCGAAAATGGTGAAAAACTGCTTGTCGTTAATAATTTTTATGGGAAAGAGACTCAGTTCACATTGCCAGGTGGAATAGCTCTGGATGGCTATAAAGCAGATGTGCTGATCAGTAACTACGAATCTGTACCTGAGGATTACTCTTCATTTACAATGAGACCGTATGAATCTGTCGTTTTTCACTTGATTAAATAGTGCTACAATAAGCATGGTGAATAAAGATGCGAAAAAATAAATTTCAAGAAATCTATCAAGAATTATCTTCACAGATTGGACAGGGTATTATTCCGGCAAACACACAGCTTCCATCCGAACACGAGCTAGCCGACCGCTATGATACATCGAGAGAAACGGTTAGAAAAGCTCTCAATCTTTTGTCTCAGAACGGATTTATCCAAAAAATCCGCGGCAAAGGTTCGATTGTTCTCGAAACGAATAAGTTAAGTTTCCCTGTCTCTGGCTTAGTAAGCTTTCAAGAGCTGTCAGAAACGATGGGGAAAACCAGTGTAACGACTGTTCATGATTTTGGCTTAATAGAACCGGACAGCTTTTTACAGCAGCAGCTTCAGGCAGATGAGGATGAACTTGTCTGGAAGGTTATTCGTTCTAGACAAATTGACGGGGAAAACATCATTTTAGATAAGGATTTCTTTTTAAAAACGTACATTCCGAAGCTGTCAAAAGAAATCGCGGAAAAATCCATTTACGCTTATATAGAGAAAGAGCTGGGGTTAACGATCAGCTTTGCGAAAAAAGAAATCGTGGTTGTCGATTGTACAGATGAAGATAAACAACTGCTGGACTTAGATGGGTTTCAGCATGTTGTTGTCGTTAAAAACTATGTGTATCTAGACGATGCAAGCCTTTTTCAATATACAGAATCACGCCACCGGTTAGACAAATTCCGATTTGTGGATTTTGCAAGACGGGGTAGATAGAAGAACGAAAGGAGAGAGGGGGAAGTTGCCTCGCTCCTTTTTTTGTTAGTTTTTTGGCAGTGGTGGTGTCGTTTATTGTCGGCAAATGTAGACTCGTGGATAAATGCCTGTAATTTCTGGATTGAAGAGCAAAATTTTTGGATTTCCCCCTAAAACTCGTGGATTCAACAGCAAAACTTTTGGATTCATCGTAATTAGCTACTAATTTATATCCCCAACATACCCCTTATGGAAATATTTACCGATATTTATCGCTTGAATCATCGGAATCAGCTCCTGAGGATAGAAGTTATACTCCGAAAGCCGGTCAATCGGCAGCCAAACAACACCCGTTTGAGTGGAATCAGGCACAATTGGCTCAAACTTTTCTGGAATCTCCATCAAAAAAGCTTCAAAGATATGCTCCACAATATGCGCTTGATTGTCCTTAGACTGATCAGATATGTGATTTTTGCTTATAAACTCTCGCACCCATACAAGTCCTTCAACCTGGGTTTTCACACCAAGTTCTTCCATACATTCACGGACAACTGCATCGGATAATGTTTCATTAAATTCCTGACCGCCACCTGGTAAAATGTATTTTTTATTGCGCTCGCTTTTCTTTTCTATTGTGAGTAAATGGTGATCATGGATGATTAAAGCCTTCACAGAACTTCGAATTTTATACAATTGCAGCACCCTCCGGAATCATTCTCTCCTTTAATTTACCACTCTTAAAGTGTTGACAGCATCTGTAAAGTCCGTTAGTATTTAAACAGTTACTCATTCACTTCAACGCATAAAAGCGTTTAAGCGTGTAAGTGAAATCTTGTGATTTATACGAACGGAGGAAATATCCTTATGAAAAAACAAATCTCACTACCGATAGCGCTCGTTTTATTTACAGCGATCTTTGCTGTTATGTTTACGAGTCTTGTATATACAAAAGTTGAGCCTCACATTCCATTGCTGGCTTGTTTAGTTTTATTGTCGGCAGTTGGTGCGGTATTTGGAGCCAGCTGGAAAACACTCGAAAAAGGTATGTTCAATGGCATCATCGCTGGTCTGCAGCCGATTATGATTCTTTTAACAGTTGGCCTTGTTATTGCAAGCTGGATGTTAAGCGGAACAGTTCCTACTCTGCTGTTTTATGGTATGGATATCATTCAGCCAGAATGGTTTGCTGTCAGCGCACTCCTTATTACAGTGATCGTTTCATCATTTACGGGAAGTTCTTTTACAACTGTTGGTACAGTTGGAGTCGCTCTTATGGGAATCGGACATGTGTTAGGTGTGAATCCTGCATTGGCAGCAGGAGCAGTTGTATCTGGAGCATGTTTTGGAGATAAGATGTCACCTTTATCAGATTCGACTAACTTTGCACCTGGTGTTGTTGGTGTGAACATGTTTGATCACATTCGCCATATGATGTGGACAACAGTACCCGCCTTTATTCTAACTGCTATTGCATTTTTTGTTCTTGGTGGAAAAGGGACGGGAGCCGCTAACTTTGAGGAAATTCAACAGATTCAATCTGTACTTTCCAATGAATTTCCGATACATGCAGTAACTCTTATATCACCAATCGTTGTACTTGTTTTAGCGTTTAGAAAACTTCCGATCATTCCGATTTTATTAGCAGGTGTGGTTGTTTCAATCGCGGTCTCATTTTTCTTGATACCAGATTTGACAGTACAAAAAGTGATGAACATTATGCAAAACGGCTTACAGACGGAAACCGGCAACGGTACAGTAGACAGTATCGTAAACAAAGGCGGATTATTATCGATGATGTGGTCGATTTCGCTTGTAGTCATTGCCTTAGCGTTAGGCGGAGTGATTCAAGCACTTGGATTGTTCGATCTATTGTTTGGAGCTGTAAAAAACACAACGCAAAAAGCAGGGAAGCTTATTGCAACAACCTTGGCTTCCTCAGTAGGAATTAACTTGCTTGCAGGCGAGATGTACTTGTCCATTCTTTTGCCGGGTCAGGCGTTAAAAGATGCCTATGTAAAATCAGGTGTACCATTAAAGAACCTGTCGCGAACAGTAGAAGATGGAGGAACACTTGTGAATCCGCTCGTACCATGGAGTGTCAGTGGTGCATTCTTTGCATCAACGTTAGGAGTATCAGTTATTGAATACATCCCATACGCATTGTTCCTTTGGTTATCACCAATGTTTACACTGTTGCTTGCGTACACAGGCTGGAGCATCGGCCAGAAAAAATCAAAAACAGACAAAAGCGAACATGCAGCCGCATAAAGTAAGAATAGTGAGACTCATCAGGTTATGGAAGAAGCCTTTTGAGTCTTTTTCTTCGCTATTTATGAAATCTTTGTATTGTTGACGTTCTTCTAGGCGGAATTTTAAGTTGGAAAATAATGCTTGGGGTGAAGATAAAGCTTCACGGGGTGAAACCTCAAACCTTTGGGGCGAAACTGATCCTCGTTGGGGCGAAACGGTTATTACGTGTTTGGATGAAACACCATCGATAATGGGCGAACGTGTAATAAATAAAAGAACACGTACTGTAAAAGCCCCACCAAAAGCATGGTCCACATAAGGAAAAGAGGGTTCCCTTCAATGGGGAACCCTCTTTTTGCTCTTTATTGTTTTACCTCTTTCTTTAAGAAACCAGCGATAAACGCAGTCACGGCTGCACCGATCAAAATTGCCAAGATGTAAAGAAGAGGATTACCGTTTACGATCGGAATAACGAATGCCCCGCCATGCGGTGCTGGGAGGCCGATGCCAAACACCATGGAAAGTGCTCCTGCAACAGCTGATCCTGCAATTGCTGCAGGGATGACACGTCCTGGGTCGGCAGCTGCAAATGGAATAGCTCCTTCCGTAATAAAGGAAGCACCCATGATGTAGTTCGTCTTACCTGCTTCTCTTTCTGCTTTCGTGTACTTCTTTTTGAATAATGTTGTTGATAAAGCAAGACCAAGCGGCGGAACCATTCCACCAGCCATAATGGCAGCATGCGGTGCGAAGTTTCCAGCATCAATCATCGCAATACCAAATGTGAAGGCTGCTTTATTGATAGGGCCGCCCATATCGATGGCCATCATACCGCCTAAGATTAACCCAAGCAATACGAGGTTCCCAGTTCCCATTCCTTTTAGCCAGACTGTCAGCGCATCATTCAGCGCTTTTACAGGTTCGATCACAATGTACATCATTATCAGACCTGTTAACAAAATTCCGAACAGAGGATATAAAAGGACAGGCTTGATACCCTCTAATGAATCAGGTAATGTGCTGAACACTTTCTTTAATCCAACCACGAGATAACCAGCTAAGAAGCCTGCGATCAATCCACCTAAAAATCCAGCTCCGCCTGTTGCTGCCATGAATCCGCCGACCATACCAGGAGCAAAGCCAGGTCTGTCAGCGATACTCATCGCGATAAAACCGGCAAGTACAGGAATCATCAGAGCAAAGGCATTCCCGCCTCCAATGGTATTCAGTGCTTCAGCTATTGGGTGGTAAGAAGGGTCATTAGGGTCAAATGCTTTAATCCCAAAGATGAACGAGATCGCAATCAAGATACCTCCTCCAACAACGAATGGAAGCATGTTTGATACACCGCTCATTAAATGCTTATAAAATCCGGATCTTCCATGTTTAGCCGTATTATTTTTTTCATTAGATTGTGAGTTTCCGCTGCTTTTGTAAACCGGCGCATCTTGATCGAGTGCCTGCTGAATGAGTTCTTCAGGTTTTCTGATCGCTTGTGCAACGGGAACCTGAATAACATGCTTGCCGTTAAAGCGGTCCATTTCCACTTGCTTATCGGCTGCTACAATGATCGCGTCGGCTTCTTCGATATCTTTTTTTGTAAGACCATTTTTGATTCCACTCGAACCATTTGTTTCAACTTTTAAATTTACGCCCATTTCCTTCGCTTTTGCTTTAAGAGAATCGGCAGCCATATACGTATGCGCAATACCTGTCGGACAGGCTGTAACCGCTAAAATTTTTTGACGGGAGGCTGACACGATAGGGTCAACTTCTGCTTCCATCTCTTTTTCTTTTGCATCAATAGCTTGCAAGATTTCTTCTTTCGTTGCAGCCGTATCTAGTTTTTTTCTAAATCCGGCATCCATTAAAAAGCTGGATAGTCTTGAAAGAGTCGCTAAATGATCATTATTGGCTCCTTCATAAGCTGCAATCATGAAGAATAAATGAGCATCCTGGCCATCCAAAGATTCATAATCAATCCCATCTCTAGAGCGGCCAAATGCGATCGCAGGCTGGCTGACAGCATTTGTTTTTGCATGCGGAATGGCAATGCCTTCGCCTATCCCGGTCGTGCTCTGACTTTCTCTTGCTAAAATTGCCTTTTTGTATTCTTCTTTATCATTTAATTTTCCTGCAGAGTGCAGTTTATCGATAAGTTCATCAATTACTGTCTCTTTAGAATGGGATTCTAGATGTAATATGATGGTATCCTTCGTTAGTAAATCTGTAATTTTCATAATTTCAACCCTCCAAAAGATTAAATTTTTTATATCTCTTGTACAGAAATTTCTCTCAGCAGCTTCTCAACCAGCTCGTTTTTACAAAGATCTTCAGAAAATGCAGTAGCACTGCCGGAAGCAACTCCATATTGAAAGGCCGTTTGAAAGTCGCTGTTCCGGACGATTTGAGAAAGAAAGCCTGCTACGACTGAGTCTCCGGCACCAACTGAATTTTTCACAGTTCCAGCAGGTACGTTTGCAAAAAGTGCTTGGTCATTATTAAGGAAAATCGCGCCTTCGCCAGCCATTGAAACAATGACATTCTGTACGCCTTCATTCAGCAGTTTCTTTCCATAGAAAACGGCATCTTCCATACTCTCAACTTTCGTTTGAAAAAGGTCACCTAACTCATGATGGTTAGGCTTTATTAAAAATGGCTTGTACGGAAAAGTTTTTATTAGGGCTGTTCCTGTAGTATCAATAACGACTTTAATGCCTTTTTGGAGACACTTTTTTGCAATCTCCCCGTAAAAATCGTCTGCGATGGATTGCGGGATACTGCCTGCTAAGACAAGATAGTCGCCTTCATTCATGGTGTGTATTTTTTCAAGCAATTCGTGCTGTTTAGCATCAGAAATACTTGGTCCAAGTCCATTAATCTCTGTTTCTTTTTCAGATTTGAGTTTCACATTTATTCTTGTAGAATCTGAAACAGAAATGAAATTGTGGGTGATCTCTTCGCTCGATAGGAAATCCTTTATGAACTCTCCTGTAAAGCCCCCTAAGTATCCTAAGGCGGTACTATTAACCCCAAGCCTTTTAAGGACTCTTGAAACGTTGATTCCTTTTCCGCCGGGATACATTTGTGCAGTTTCAGTTCTGTTTAAATGGCCTTCTTTAAAATCTATTACTCTTGCGACATAATCTATGGATGGATTGAGTGTGCAAGTATATATCATGGTGTCACAACCCTTATGTTTGTTTTATCTTCAAAATCATACGCAGCATCTTCATCCAATTCGTTTGTTATAATGACAGCTTCGTTCAAATCAGCAACCTTTGAAAACGAGGCTTCATTGAACTTACTGTAATCTGCCAGAATAAATACCTCTTGTGAAAGAGAGATCGCCAGGCGTTTTACTGCAGCTTCTTCAGGATCAGGTGTAGTAAACCCTGCATCAAGATGTATGCCGTTTATTCCCATAAAACATTTATCAAACCTGTAAGAGCTTAAGCTGTTAAGGGCTCCGCTGCCGACAAGTGCCTTTGTTTTTGGTTTAACGAGACCCCCGACTACATATGTCGTAATCTGATGGTCGATCAAAGCATCAAGATGTGAAATGCCGTTCGTTACCACTGTTATTTCTTTATCCTTCAAATGAGGAATCATCAGGTGGGTTGTCGTCCCAGCATCAATATAGATACAATCGCCATCATTCACAATGTTTGCTGCAAAGTGAGCGATTTTTTCTTTTTCTGAAGAATTTCTGGCTGACTTTTCAACAACACTTAACTCTTCACTTTTTTGATGTAAAAGAGAAGCACCTCCGTGTACACGTTTAAGTTTCTTTTCTTTTTGAAGCTGGCTTAAATCTCTCCGTATAGTTGATTCGGAAGAAGATGTCGCTTCAACCAGCTCTTGTATCGTAACGACTTGCTTTTCGCCTAATCGTTCAATGATCTTTCGATGTCTCTCAGGAGTTAACATGGGGTAAACCTCCAAAAGTCTGCATTCATTGATTTTAGTTTAACGTAAGCCCTTACATTTCTCAATCAAAAACAATCAAATTCAATCAAAAACAATCAACAATAATCATTAACCATTACCATCCATCTGCTTGTATAATGGTAAGGACATCATTTTGAAAAGAGTGAAAGTATGGAATTAAAAACGGATTTTCCGAAAACGAGATCAATTTTAGCGGAGGATTTTCGCAAGCTTGGCTTGAACGAGGGTATGACAATAATCGTGCATTCCTCTTTAAAATCTCTAGGCTGGGTAGTGGGAGGACCAGTAGCTGTCGTACAGGCTTTAATGGATGTTATAACTGAAGAAGGCACGCTCATAATGCCGGCGCATACAGCGCATTATTCTGACCCGGCTGGCTGGATGAATCCGCCTGTGCCAAAAGATTGGTGGCCTGTTATTCGAGAAGAAATGCCTGCGTTTGATCCTGTGGTAACACCCACTTATTTTATGGGAGCGATTGTTGAAGCTTTTCGGACGTTTCCAGGTGTCATAAGGAGTAACCATCCAACTGAATCGTTTGCAGCGTGGGGGAAAAATAAAGAAACAATCATAAACGGTCAAACATTGGACTTTGCGCTAGGAGAAGAGTCGCCGCTTGGAAAAATGTATCAACTCGGTGGCTATGTGCTGCTGATTGGCGTTGGTTATGACTCAAATACGACGATGCATTTAGCAGAACATCGTGTTCCGGAGCCAAAAATAGAAGAAAATGCTGGACCATTTTATTTGGATGGAAAACGAGTATGGAAGACTTTCACGCAAATCTCTTACCGTGAAGAATTATTTGAGGAGATCGGAAAAGATTATGAAGAAGCGGGTCTTCCTGTTAAAAAAGGAAGAGCAGGATTAGCGGATTGCCGGCTGATTCCGCAAGTCGAACTTGTAGACTTTACACAAAAATGGCTTATCAACTACGATAATGCATCAAAGCGTGACACAAATGCTTAAAGTGCAATATTAACGGGTATCTTAAAAGCAAATCCATCTGAAATGAGGGAATTGTTATGAGACGTTCCGTACCTGCAACGATAATTTCATTTATTCTAGGTATCATACAATTAATTTTAGTTTTACGCTTTATCTTTCAATTGTTCAATGCAAATGAAGGAGCTGCATTCGCACAGCTCATTTACGGATTAAGCCAGCCGCTGCTGCTTCCTTTCGCAGCCATTTTCCCGAACATCGAATTAGCGAATGGTTTTGTTGTCGAGCTGTCTACAATTGTTGCCATCATTGTATATGGAGTTGTGGGCATGCTGCTTAAGCGTCTTTTTTCAGCCAGGAAAGATCCAGTTCACAGAGAGACCGTAATCAGAGAAGAGCCAACATCACATGACAAGAGAATTATAAAAGAAAAACGCAGATAAATAGATAAAACGATGCACTCCAGCCATTTGGGGTGTATTTTTTTGGTTGTTCTTTTTTGAAATATGGATAATAAGAAAAGAGATGGACGTTTTTATCCATCTCCCTCATTAAACCTATGTACTAAGCGATCGTGATGACTTCATATTTCGCTGAAAGCTCTACGAAGTGTGCCATTCCGGATATTTCTCCAGCTGCCAGTTCGTTCTCAACATTGTAGTGATCAACGCATGTTTTACAACCGAAGACTTTTACGCCTTTTTCTTCGATCTCTTTTAGGTGGAGTGAGCAAAGTGACTGATCCGTCAGGCAAAAAACCCCGCGATTCATAAAAAAGATAGCTGCTGGAAGGTCTGAATGCTGTTTCAATACAGTGAAATATGTCTCCATCACATTTTCACCAAGAGCAGGATCGTTACCGGTACCAAAAGAATCTGTAGTGACTAGAATGATTTTATTTTGCATAAAAAAATCACACCTCTCTTTTTTATCGTTTATGTGAATTATAACATGCTTTGACTAGCTTAAGAGACTCTTTGGTATGCTAGTAAAAGGAGGGTGATAATGATGAATGAATCTCTATTTACAGTTATTGAAAAACAAGAAGGACGCCGCGCTACGTTTGAAGTCCTGGAATATAATCAACTGCCCATTACGAATGCTGGGTCAAGTTCATCTTATTACGCAAAAGAAACAGGAGTTAAGCTGAAACAAGTCAGGATTACACTTCGGCAAGGGGCTGTACAGGCTGAAGCAGGTGCACTTCAGTTCATGAAGGGTGATCTGCAATTGAAAAGCAACGCAGGCGGTGTAGGCGGTTTTATGAAAAAGATGGCGTCCAATATTTTAACGGATGAATCACTATTTAAACCGCTTTATGAAGGAACAGGTGAGATCTACTTAGAGCCTTCCTATGGCCACTATTTATTAATGGACTTGAACGATGAAGAAGTGGTAGCGGATAAAGGAATGTTCTATGCAGCAGAGCCGACTGTTCAATTAGGAGTTGCAAGGCAAAAACTAACTTCGTCCATTAAAGGGGATGAAGGATTATTTCAGACAAAACTAAAAGGTTCAGGATTCTGTGTCCTTCAAAGCCCGGTTCCATTAAATCAGATCATGAAGGTACAACTTAATGATGAAAAACTACAAGTCGACGGTACGTTTGCTTTGCTAAGAAAGGGAGAGATCAACTTTTCGGTAAAACGTTCATCTTCTTCCATCATTGGATCTGCTACAAGCGGTGAAGGATATTTGCATGTGTTTGAAGGAACTGGTGAGGTCTGGCTGGCTCCGACTTTAGGCCGTTAACAAAATAAAAGGCTCCTCATGATTAAAAGTGAGGGGCCTTTTATTTTTATTCTTCAAATTCGTTTTCGTTATTCTCTTTTGGAACCTCAATCGGAACAGTTGGATTAGCAGTTTCTCCACCACTCTTGTTAACGGTAATCATTAAAATACCGCTGTTGTATTGCGCCTTAATATCTTCATTTCTAAACATAAAAGGCAGCTGCACAAATCGCTCTGTCCGTTTCATGGATTTTCTTTCCTGAAAATGACCGGTACGCTTATTTTTCACCGAATGAATTTCTTCTTTTTGGGCTTTGATCTGAAGCCCTTGATTAAGGACTTCTATTTGAATATCTTCAGGCTGATATTCTTTAAGATTTGCATAAATTCTGTAATCCTGAGGTGTTTCTTCTGTCTCTACCTCGAATGATAACTGATCTGCATATTGCTCAAATTGGGTTATCCCCTTATTAACAAACTGTTCAAACGACTTTAGCCAGTCATCCATAGAACGGTTATTAAAGAAAGGCATTAAAGGACCTTTTCCAAACATCCGCGATACCTCCTACGCATTGCCGGCATTATTAGAATCAAAAACATCAGGATCCAGCGTGTTAGTTGCACTGACAACATTTATTGTCTGAATAAAGTTCCCTGTATTTCCGCCGCCAGAGCCGCTATATCCCTTACCTGTCGTTTTAGGATTGATTACTAATGTATCGCCGAAATTAACAACTCCTTCTGCCGCATTGATGTTGATAGGTGCAACAATCAAACAGGGCACTTTAACACCTCCTTTTTTTAGGATTTACGAGTGTGACGTCGTCCTTCGAGATAGCTTATGTAGGTAAGAGCCTAAAGGTGAATGGATGTTTTTTATCACAGGAAGATGGGCGTATGCATAGCATATGAGGAGAACTTTAAAAAGGACTGAACGTGTATGCCGGCTATCGTAGGAAAGATATCTTTAAACGCCGTATCTAGCGGTTCTGTATTTCATATCGGTGATGTCCAGACAATCTGCCCGGTAAGTTATGCCAAAACTTATGCGGGTGCAGGTTCATTTAATACGGGTGATAACCTTCGCGTGCATAATGGCTACAACGTTACTCATACACAAGATCCAGATGTGAATGACAGTAATAACGCTACAAATTTTTAAGCGGCATGCAAATTCTTTAGTAAGAAGGCATACAACTTACTAAGGAGCTGATTGTGTATGCACGAGGAAAATAACTATTATTTGAGCAAGCTTAAGCAGATGATTGAAGTTCAAAACGACAAAATGAAAGAACTGGAACATCAAATAAAAGAACTAAAAAAGCAGGTAAAAGAAATGGCTTCAAAACCCCAAACGGTAGAATATAAGTTTGATCAATTAAAAGTAGAAAAGCTTGAGGGCACACTTCATATCGGCTTAGGCCATTCTGCTGAGAGCAAGGATTTGATCGAGCAATTCAATATCGGTCAAAATACAGTTCAGATGCCAGGACAAATGAAGCGGAGTGTCATTGAAAACCCTAATTACAGTGAAATGATAAAAGCGATGGATGAGTTCTTTGTCAAAGAAGCTCCTATATACCTGAAATCTCTTGAAACGAAAATAAATGTTCCGCTTGATGAATCGTATCGCGTTTTTATATTAGAAGATGTTCAGCGGCAAGTGCCGGGCAGAATTAAGCACTACCTTACAAAATATGAACCAAAAGATGAGCGGGGACGGAAAGATATTCTTCAAAAAACGAAAGAAGATATTTATAGAGGAATCGAAACTTTTATTGTTCATCTAAAAGATTCAAAGTCAGACGGAGGTGGCGAGAGTGAAATTTTGCGTAACCAACCATGAGTTGTTTGTAGGTGAGATCCACATCATTGGGGTAAGTCTATCATCGGTTGTTTTAGTAGGAGATACCGACTGCATCAATCTTGGGTCGGCTTTTGACACCCCTCCAGAGTCGCTTGTTTTAGGATCATCACTCGTTCCGCTATAGAGGTGAGGAAATGTACAGGACTTCTGCTGTTGACGAAGTGATCATAAATTCACTTACATCAGCTTCCGTTCTCCAAACAGGAGATACGGAAAAAATTCAATGCTTTTCAGCAGCTCTTGCTATTCAAAGAGAGCGCACAGATTTCGGCAGGTTGGATATCCCGTTAAACAAGTACGATATTTTTTCGCAGCCAGTTGTCATTCCGGTATGTCCGCCGGTAAAAATCAAAAAAACGTTCAATGCTAATCCTTTTATACGCGTTTGCAAGATTGATATTCTGGGTGTATCGAGTTCTGCGCTTCTTCATATTGGCTCTGTTTGCGAGATGACTTTGCAATCCCGCGTAAAGCACATTCGTCACTTTTTAAAAAATCCTTATCCAGATATTGAGGAGGAGGAATCATGAATCTGTTTGTGAGCCAGACCATAGTCATTCAGCAATTAAAAGTAGAAGGCATTCAAAATTCCTCAGTGCTCCAGATCGGCAGTGCTGGCGTTATACAACCGGTCTCGCAATTATTTAACACAGGCGGTTTTACAGGTCCGGCTCCTCAACTTCCTGATCCTGATACTCCTTCCGTTCCTTTAGGACCGCCTTCATAAGAGGTGAATATGAATGGACACATGGAAACAAATGATGGACTGGAAAAGGATGGCTGAAGAATATTTTGGAGATCAGTTCTTTGCCCCTAATCAGGCACCGAGTTCTGAAATAAGGCATGAAAATCCGCTTTGCAACATATACGAAACACCTCAAGAAATTTGCTGTGTGCTGGCTCTGCCTGGACTGAACCGTACGGATGACGTAGAAGTGCTCGTTGATCCATTTAAACTGACTGTGCAAGGAAAGTTATCTATTGTACTCGATTCATATCGACTGAATACAGAAGAATTTCAGCTTGGCGAGTTTAGGCGGGAGATCACGCTGCCTGTGCGGGTGCATCAAGATCCTGTTCAAGCGCATTACAGGAAAGGTCTGCTTTTTATCCGAATGCTGAAAGACACGAGACCTGGTGCCAATCAAAGAAAAGTTAATTTACATTGGGTACAGGAGTAAAGAAATGCCCCTTGACTATCGATTAGGATATCGATTACAATTTAGAAAAATAACGGAAGGAACAGGTGCATACGTCCAATGAGCAATTAATCTTATTTTTAGCCATTTACTTGAATGAATAAAGTAGAACGCTAGATAGGATTTCTCTGCCCATTTTAGGACTTAACTACATGCCTGTTTTTTTGTTGCCAAAAAACCGTATTTATAGTGGTTTTTTGCGATATTTGGCGTGGGCAGACCTCTCTAGTAAACTGGGAGGTTTTTTTTATGCTTTTATTAGAAGCGGCAGGACTTGAAAAATCATACAAAGGAAAATGTATTTTAAAACAATCTGAGCCTTTTCAGCTCTTTAACAAAGAACGTATTGGATTAGTGGGACTGAATGGCACAGGGAAATCAACATTCCTCAAACTCTTGACTGGGGCAGAAGAGGCAGATACCGGATATGTTCATCTTTTCGGTACGTTTGCTGTGGTCAGTCAGTTTGAGGAGAATTCACAGATAATAACATCAAGAAGCGAAGGGCTTTGGAATCTAAAAGGCAAAAGCTTTGAAACGATGAGCGGAGGAGAAAAGACGCGGACACAAATTGCAGCTGCTCTTGAACAGCAGCCTGACATTCTAATATTGGATGAACCGACAAGCCACTTGGATATGGACGGAATGGATCAGCTTGCAAAAGTTTTGAACCATCATCATGGTGCAGTTTTACTAGTATCCCATGACAGAGCTTTTCTGGATACGGTTTGTACCAAGATCATCGAACTTGATTAGCAAACTTTCACATTGTATCAAGGTAATTTTTCAGAGTATCTTGTTCAAAAAGAGCAAAAGCTGGAGCGGCAGCAATTTGAATATGAGCAGTATATAAAGGAAAAAGAAAGACTTAAGAATGCCGCAAAAGAAAAAGTGTCAAAAGCAAAGAGCATGAAAGATAAACCAGCACGCATGTCTCATAGTGAAGCGAAATTAGGAAAAATGAAATTCCAGAATGCAAGGAGGTCTTTAGAGAAAAGCTCGAAGGTAATTGAAAAGAGAATTGAGATGATGGATAAGAAAGAAAAGCCAAAAGAACAGCCAAAAATTGATTTTGATATTCAGCGTTTTTCTGTTATTCATAGGAAACAAGCTCTTGTTGTGAAAGATTTCTCTGTTGCATTCGGTGAGCGTCAACTGTTTAATGATGTAACTTTTACGATAAAACCGGGTATGAAGGTTGTATTGACGGGAAAAAACGGAACCGGAAAATCAACGCTATTAGAAGCCATCTATCGTGGCCACGAGAATATCGAAAAATCAAAGCAGCTTAAAATCGGTTATTTTCACCAGCACCTGAACATATTGGATGACTCTAAAAGTATTTTAGAAAATGTCATGGAAAACAGCTTGTATGATGAGACATGGGTCAGAACTATTTTGGCGAGGCTCTTATTTAAGCGTGAGAATGTCTTCAAAAAAGTTGAGGTTCTGAGTGGCGGGGAAAAGATGAAAACAGCATTAGCTAAGCTTTTCTTAAATGACCACAACTTGCTATTGCTGGATGAGCCGACGAATTATATGGATTTGTTTACAAGAGAAGCATTAGAAGAGGTTCTGATTGCCTATCCTGGCACGTTTATTCTAGCCACGCATGATAGAAGATTAATGGAAAAGGCAGCCACACATGTACTGGATCTTCAACCGCCAAAAGCAAATTGGTTTGAAGGAACTTATAGGGAGTACACAGATCATAAAAATACAGGTAGTAAGTCAGTTAATAGAACACCTGATCAGCAGGAAAAATTAATGAAACTCGAGCTTGAAATGACAGATTTAATCGGGCAGCTTTCTTCAAACGTAAAAGAAGATAGAAAAAAGGAGCTCGATCAAAGGTATCTGGAAGTTTTAAAAGAAATCAGGCAGTTAAAAACTTAATAAACTTAGTGTTGAATCTGTTGCAATAGGTTTAGCTTCCTTCAGAAAAAGGTACAGGAATACCGTATCACTACCTATGGGAGGCGATAAAATGGAATTAAGAGATATTATGACTGTAGATATTGAGACGTGTGAACCAAATGCAAAAATTACGGAAGTTGCGGAAAAGATGAAAAGTTTAGGTGTAGGATCTATACCTGTCTATGAAAATGGAGAACTTAAAGGGATTGTCTCAGACCGGGATATCGTTATTCGCTGTGTAGCTGATGGTAATATCGAAGGAATTGCCAGAGATGTTATGACGCTCGATCCTGTAACTGGAACTCCTGAAATGACGGTTGACGAAGCAAAAAAGCTGATGTCTGAATATCAAATCCGCAGGCTTCCTGTTTTGGATAATGGCAAGGTTGTGGGTATTGTTTCATTAGGCGATTTAGCTGTTAAACATGAAGACAACGATAAAGCTGGAGACGCACTTACGGAGATCTCAAAACCTTTATAATGCTAAAAACAAAAAAGGATGCCCCCTGAGTGGCATCTTTTTTCTGCTTTTATTTCGTCTTTTCTTTTCGTTCATCAGTAATATTAGGCGGTTCTTCTTGAGAAGTAATTCCTGAATCATATCCGATTTGTCTTAAGTCTTCTGTATCCGCTACAGTTCCGCCAGCCATTCCTTCGTTTATCATTCTATCAATATCCAGATATAAATCATCTTTTCCTTCATAAGCATTATCTTTGCTGTTCATAATTATCACCTTTCTTTTGTGTAAAGTGAAAAAATATATTGTTGTTTATGTCTTTTGTTATATAATTGAAATTAATGGAATATTTTTAAGTTGTAACCAATTACAGCTTAAGGAAGTGAGGAAGCATACTTTTCATTTGGGCATCTATAAGTATGTGGAGCTAGTGATGCAACCGGCCGGCATGTAGAAGATATTATCTTCTGTTGTGGGCTTTTTTATTTTGTCCCAAAAAACAAGAACAATCACAAAAAATTAGTGGGAAAAGGGGGTTTTAAGGTGTTAAATCATGCAGCATTTGCATCTTCATATGATCGGGGAAATCATTTTGCATATGGTCATTTTAAGAATAAGCATAATGAAAAGGTCCAGCATCTTGAAGCAGTATCTACAGTAAAACCCCAAAAAGAAAAAAGAGAAGATTTTTATGATAAAAGAAATACGAATGAATCTAACCCCTTTAAAACATATTCAAAGAAAGACATAGAAAAAAAGCACCAAGACGCTAAAGAAGCGGAACGGATCTATAACAACTGGAGACATGAATTAGCTGAGAGCTCAGCAGACTTTATACATACCATTAAAAGTGAGTTGGATGAATCTGCTGAAGCAGCTGCAGATTCTTATAGGGAAGAAATGTATGAGTCTTTGGATAAGTTTTTATCTGGTCTGAAAAATGATCTGGAGACTTTATTGGAAAAAGCTCCGCAAGGACAAGTAAAGAAACATATGAAGTCTGCCCACCAATTATTAGAAACTGTACGGGAATTGTTATGGTATCAAATGGAAAAATCCGTTAAGGAACATGACCCTGCTGTCCCTGAAAATCATAACGATAATCCGGGAAACGATATTGAAGCTCCATTGCCAGCTGAGGAATCAAATCCGGTTATTCCAATTCCGCCAGTGACCAACCCGGTGATTACACCCGCTCCGTATCAGGTTTTTTCACCAGGTTCTTTTAAGCTGGAGGTTAGAGTTGGCAGTCTCACTTCTAAAATAACGTTCTCGGATCCTAACAAAAAATCAGAAGGAACCACAATGTTCTATGTGGTGGACGGGTATGGCACACGTAAGGCAGTAGACATTAAATTTTCTAACGAAACAGTGCAGAAACTTTTTGAAGAACGTATGATGGATTCTAAGGTTTATAAAAAAGAAATTTCGCTCGAACGTTTTAATGCGGTATTAAAAAAGATTGAAGCCTATATGAAGGAACTCGCTTCTATTGATCCTGAGCGTTTAAAATCAAAGGTTTATGGTGAAAAAGAAAGCTTGAAACTAAATAACGTGATTGATAAGTTCACAGATCTTTTTTACTCGTTGAGGAAGTAAAACGAAACTTTGAACGCTCATCAGCGTATGAAGAGAATAAGAAGGAATGTAAACGCTCCGTTTAAACAGGGCGTTTTTCACTTTAATCTTTTGCCGGAAAATTGAGGAAAGAGGAGACAAAAAATGAAAAAAACGTTGCTGGCAGCTTTGTTATCTATCACTGTATTAAGTGGTTGTTCTGCAGTGAATGAAGTAACGAACGGTCTGAACTATGTACCTGAAGCCACTGAATATATTAATGATGTACAACAATTTTCAAAAGAAATTTCAGCACTTGCAGAAACGGCAGTAAACGATCCGAAAGCGAAAGCTGAACTTGAACAGATGCTGGAAGAAATGAAAACAGACATTAGTGAGTTTGGGGAATTGACACCACCTTCCGTGTTTGAGGATGTTCATAACCAGGTGATCGAGCACAATAATGCCCTTCAAGAGGGAATAGATAAATATTTAACAATCGTAAAAGATGGGAAACTAAATGCTGATCTGCTCGAACAAACCGGTTTATTGGATGAGATTGCGGTTTATTCAGACCTATTAACACAAATTAAAAAGCTCGGCGAATAATCTAAAAATATAGCAGCTGCGATGTTTGTAGCTGTTTTTTCCTATCCTGGCCATGTATTTTCATATTTTATGTTACAAATCGACTAGATTCGGGAATATGACAATGAGAAAAATGGTGAGGGTGGATAGCATGAATGATTATCATCTTAAGATTGAAGATTACTTGCAGCTGGTAAAAAAAAGATACAAAAACGGAAAGCTGCAGGCAAAGCAATATCGTAAACGAATCGAACTTATTAACTTGTGGCACATTCGCGGTGTTGGTAAGGTACCTAAAGAATAATTTAAGGTAAACCAATTTTATGACGATAAATTGATAAACACGACTAGACTTGGCAGGTGCAGCATGATTTCAATAAACCATACATTCAAACAAGCTGAACATACAAAGTATGATTACATTTTTCATATTGCGTTTGCCGTTCTTCTCTGTTTTTATAGTTTTCTTTTGTTATTTTCCAGCAAGCTGCTGGGTTTTGCGTTTTTTATTCTAGGTATTTTTTTAATAGCGACTACCGTTTGGAAGGGAATCAAAACGGCTCTGTCTATATCGGTAGTAACTATTGTTCTCTGGCTTTTGTTTTATAGCAGAATACACTGGGCAGAAGCATTTCAAGTTTTACCGATACTTTTTTATGATATTTTTCAGGTTATCTTCTTTCTCGGGTTCGGTTTTGGAATTGCTTTATTGTATAGCTTAGCGGTAAAATCAGCTCCTCTTTCAGACTCATTGAGCAGACACACCGTGCATAGTTTGTATTTTCTTTCAGCTATTCTGTTAATGCCTTATACCTTAATCTACGGCTATGGAGCAATAATGAACGGAGAATTCACCGATTTACTATGGGCGGTGTTAATTCTCGTTCTTTGGGGGATTTTATACTTCGTGCAGCTTATTATGCAAGGAAATAAGTTAATGGGTCTCGGACTTTATGCTGTTAACATCGGTATCGTGATTTGGACAATCAACAGATGGATAATGATTTTTTTATAAGAAAAGAGAAGCCGATTTGGCTTCTCTTCTTGTTTTAGTTTCGTCTAAGCTTTGCCAAGAGATGAAGAATCTCAAAATAAAGCCAGACTAATGTTACCATTAAACCGAATGCACCGTACCATTCCATATATTTGGGAACCCGCTGATTAGCCCCATATTCAATAAAGTCAAAATCCAGTACTAAATTCAGCGCCGCTATAACGACAATAAATAAGCTAATGCCAATGCCGATAGGTCCTGTGCTATGAAGGTAGGGAATGCTGATTCCAAAAAATCCTAAGATAAAACTTGTAAGATAGACTAGCATGATCCCTGCAGTAGCAGAGAAAACAATCAATCTGAAATTGTGTGTGACTTTTATGATCCGAAACATATAAGCAAGAAGTAGGGCAAACAATGTTCCAAATGTTAAAGCAACAGCCTGGAGAGTAATCCCATTAAATTGAGATTCAAAGCTTGCGGATATTCCGCCAACTGCCAGTCCTTCCAGTGCTGCGTAAACAGGCGCAAGGAGCGGGGCTGTTCTTGGAACAAAAGCAATAATTAAAGCTGTAATAAGCCCACCAATTAAACCTGTTAAGATTAAATATCCTACAGTATTACCTAAATTATATTGATGCCAAGTATAAAAAGCAGAAGCCATTAAAACTATCAATAAAATCAATGTTTTATACACTGTCCCAGACAGTGTCATCTGTTTGCCGACAGATATTCCTCTGAATTTATCAAAGGTTGTACCTTTCAAAGCAGGATTAGCACTTCTCATATAAAATCCCCCTATTCTCGTTCTTCTCTTTAGCTATACGTTTTTCTGCAGGTAAAGTTTCATTCACACGCTGTTTACTTCTCTTCATTTTAAGGCAAACTTCCTCTTGTATTTTTTTTGAAATTATGGCTCTTTAGGAAATAATGACTAATTTGGACAAAGACCGACAAATATCACACAAATTGGTAGTATTATATAGATGAAAGAAGGGAGGTGAATTTGTGCGAATACCAAACCTTATTATGCAAGGTTTGATCGCGGGTGCCGTCCTTTTTATTCCGGCTGAAGTTTTTGCTGAGAAAGCAGATGCAGAAAAACGTAATGCCACTGCTGAACAAAACAACCAATCGGAACTTAAACAGGATCAAGCAACGGATCATATTCCTAAGCAGGCAGAACGCAAAGAGAATGTGTCAAAACCAGAAGTTTCTGAGGCTAAGCCACAGAAATCTAAAGAAAAAACACGCGTCTCAAACGGTTCTGAAAAAAGTACTGAAGTAAGGCAAACGAACCCTGCAGCTGTGAAAACAGAGTCTCCTCAAAAAAAGGAAAATACGAACGGAATAAAAAAATCAGTTCCTCAAGGACAACTTAAAAAGAATGTTCCAATAAAACAGTCTGTTAAGAAAAAGGCTGAGACATCAAGTTATATACATACAGAAGCACCTAAGAACAAATCAGTGCTGCCTTATATGCTGACAGAGGATCAAAAAGAGAAGAAATCTTTAAAACCGAAGAATAAAGAACAGCTGAAAAAGCTTGTTCCAAAGGTTCCAATTGATATTCCTTCTGAAAAAATCCCTGTTCAGCCAGCATCAAAGGCAATACCAGTAAATGCAGGGCAAACTTCCTCTCATTCCACTTCCGGAAAGGATGTTGGAAATGGAGCTGCAGCATCAGCCAGCTTTAAGGCTAATCTGGTTCTGCCGCTGATCTTTACTGATAGTGAAAAGGTTTCTGTGTATTTTAGCAGAATGGACCTCTTGAGAAGTCAATGGGTGAACGCACCGCCATCAAGACCACCGGAAACTGCTCTTTAATTTTTTATGGAGAAATAGTGATGTAAAAACAACCATTTGAAAAATTAAGGAGCGAATTATAATGAAAAAAGTCAACCGTACATTTGTAAAATCTTTAGTATTTGCTGGAACATTAACTCTTGCGGCAGTTGTAGGAACAGGTGCTGCTGAAGCGGCTGGTCATAATTCGGAGAAAGCGATTGCCGCTCAAAGCGCAAAAGCATCTCACGGGAAAGTACAGGCAAAAGATGAAACATACGTAAAGCCTAGCCAAAAACCTGTAAAAGAAGAAAAACAGGTTAAAGCTTCTAAACCTGTAAAAGCTGAAAAGCCTGCAAAAGCCGAAAAATCAGTTAAAGATAAGAGCCACTCTCAAGGTGCAGAGCATGCAAGTAAAACTGCAAAAAAGCACGCAGCTCCAAACTCAGCTATTCATGCTGTTCCAGCTGAAAAAGAAGAACCAGTTGTAACAGAGCCTGTAACAGAAGAGCCAACTGAGGTTACAGTTCCTGTTGAGGAAGAAGAAACTGAAGTGATCGAAGTTGAAATTCCTGAAGCGGACAGTGATGAGGGTAAAACTGATGAAACTGTAACTGAAGAAAAGGATGCAACCCGCAACGAAGAAGACACGGATGTTGATTCTGATGAAGAAGCTGTAAAAGAAGACGATGATGACTCAGAAACTGAAGAAGTTCAAGAGGAAAATGAAGATAATCCTGTTAAAGAAGAAGAGGAAACAGATGTTATCGCTGACGAAGATGCAGTGAAAGAAGACGAAGATTCTGATGAAGATGAGTCTGAAGATGCAGAAGAAGTAAAAGAAAACAAATCTCTTCAAAACAAGATCAACTCTAATGCGTATGAGCGTTCAAGTGAAAACGCGAAGCTGCACGCTGCACCAAACGCTGCTGTACATGCTAAAGCAACAGAAGAAGTGCCAGCTGAAGAGGAAACAACTGAAGAAACTGCGACTGAAGAAGAAGTAACTGAAGAAGCTCCGGCTACTGAAGAAACAACTGATGAAGTTGTTGAAGAAGAAACAGAAGTAAAAGAAAATAAATCTCTTCAAAACAAGATCAACTCTAATGCGTATGAGCGTTCAAGTGAAAACGCGAAGCTGCACGCTGCACCAAACGCTGCTGTACATGCTACAGCAACAGAAGAAGTGCCAGCTGAAGAGGAAACAACTGAAGAAACTGCGACTGAAGAAGAAGTAACTGAGGAAGCTCCGGCTATTGAAGAAACAACTGATGAAGTTGTTGAAGAAGAAACAGAAGTAAAAGAAAATAAATCTCTTCAAAACAAGATCAACTCTAATGCGTATGAGCGTTCAAGTGAAAATGCGAAGCTGCACGCTGCACCAAACGCTGCGGTACACGCTACAGCAACAGTAGAAGTGCCAGCTGAAGAAGAAACAACTGAAGAAACTACAACAGAAGAAAAAGTAACTGAGGAAGCACCAGCAACTGAAGAAACTACAACAGAAGAAGAAGTAACTGAGGAAGCACCAGCGACTGAAGAAACTGCGATTGAAGAAGAAGTAACTGAGGAAGCACCAGCAACTGAAGAAACTACGACTGAAGAAGAAGTTACTGAAAAAGTTACGGCTCTTTTAAACAAGATCCGTTCTTTGGCAGCTGAGAATGCTAGTGAAAATGCAAAGCTTAACGCAGCTATCAATGCAGCGATTTTAGCAGTTGAAGATGTTTTAGAAGAAAATGCTCCTGAAGTTGTTGAAGTGCCAGCAACTGAAGAAGAAACTGCCGAAGAAACAATTGTAGTTGAAGTAAAATAATTTTTTAAGAAAGCCAGGGCTAAGCTTCCTGGCTTTTTTGTTAGGTGGAAAATGATTTATAAGCCGTAATTTAAATTTATGGGCCGTAATCATAAAGTTTTAGGCCGTAATTTTATTTTATAAAAATTATAGGCCCTAAATGATGATTTATAGGCTTTTCGACAAAACCAGCGCTGTTGACGTGTGTCTTAACAGGCACATATGGAGACAAGCTCTAACCTTCCTGCATATTCTAAACAATAACTATATATTCCAACGTTTTCTTTTAACGGAACAGGGAACTATATTCTTGATGAACTAAGGAGGTGGGTTAGTTGTTAAAAACGGGCGATCGGGCACCTGATTTTACGTTGCCATCCACGCTTCAAAAAGATATTTCTTTAGCGGATTTCAGAGGCAATAAAAATGTACTTGTTGCGTTTTATCCGCTTGACTTCACACCTGGCTGAATTAAGGAAATTACCTCTTGGAAAGAGGATTACCAGCGTTTTAAAGATGCCAATACTGAAGTACTTGCGATAAGTGTGGACCACATCTATTCACACAATGTCTTTTCTGCTAGCCTTGGGACACTTCCTTATCCACTTTTAGCCGACTGGCATAAAAAAGTGACAAAAGCTTTTGGAGTATTGAACGAAGAGAATGGTACTGCGAAACGATCTTGTTTTGTAATCGATCAAGAGGGCATTATTCGTTACTGTAATCATAAGTTTGATGCAAACGAAAGACTTCAATATGAGGAAGTATTTAAAGCTTGCGAAAACTGCGGAAAGGAAGAATAGCGATGGACAAGGAACAAAAATCCAAAAATCAATATGAAGATCCGACAGCTCACGCTGAAAAAGAAATCAATGAATTCTTCTATGATGAAAACCGGGAAGACGATGGTCATCCCACTGACTATATGAACAATGAGATGCCAGCCGTAAATATTGCAAAACCAGATGATGAAAAATAAAGCTGCTGCGGCGGCTTTATTTTTTTGAACTTATAGAAAGTGTAACTTGTTAACTGTATGATCATCGACGAGACCAAAGAAGTTTAGGAAAAGAATATAAGTTCAACTAAGACTGACGGATATGGCTTAGTGTCAAACAAAGTTTTCTTTACTAAAGTACGTACAAAACCCATGAATACGGCTCCAACTGTAAGATGATGTGTTACTATAGAAGAGAAAATATGCTGATATAGGAATAGGAAGGAACCGGCTTAATGATTATTTTTCTTACCGGAGCAACCGGTTTTTTAGGTGGACGCTTAATTCAAAATCTGGCACGTGAAGGACACACATTATTTGTGCTGGCACGCAACTTACAAAAAGCAGAACAACTTCTTCAAAAGACTGCCGATCTTAAAGGCGATATTCATATTATTCAAGGGGATATCACAGATCCTGATCTGGGAATGAACAAGGAAACTGAACAAGTGCTTATAAATAAAATTGATGTGTTTTATCACATGGCTGCACTTGTAAAGTTTGACCTCGATCTTAAAGAAGAACTCTTTCAAATAAATTATACAGGTACAAAACATGCTCTTGAGGCAGCAAAAAAAATAGGTGTTTCTCATTTTTACTATGTGAGTACGGCCTACACGTTAGGAATGGACGAAACGGCAAAAGAAGAACTGCATTCGCTGGACCGTTCATTTAATAATCCTTATGAAGAAAGCAAGTGCAGAGCAGAGCACCTTTGCATGGAATATAAGGAATTCTTCAACGTTACAATTCTAAGACCTGCTATTATTATTGGTGATTCAAAAACAGGCGAAGCAGATTCGAAATTTACGCTTTATGGCTTAATGAGAAGTCTGGAAGTATTTAAGAAAAGATTTCAGAGAAAAGGATTAACAGACCGTGTTTTTCATTTGTTGTGTGAAGAAGGCAGTACGCAGAATCTCGTTCCTGTAGATTATGTAGCTGATGTTTTATCAGACGTGTTGCAAAAAGGCAGAGAAAATCACATCTACCACATTACAAACAGCAAACCGCCGATGAGTGCGGATGTGTTTCAAATCATGAGGGAGAAGGCTGATCTAGAACTTTTCAAGCTTGCTCCTTACGATTATGAACCGAATCTAAATGAAGAAGAAAAGCTTTTAAATAATGTGGTTGAGGTATATAAAAATTACTTGAACCGAAACATTACTTTTGATGATTCTAATACACAAGAACTTCTTGCCATGCTCGGTAAAAAATCTCTCAGAATGGATGAAGAGATGATCAAGAGAATCATAAAGGGCTATCACGACAACTCTGCTATTACAAAATAAATGTAAGCATCTATTTACAAAAAATGCATATACTGGTATAGTGAAGAAAGAAGTAAAATTATTCTAACAAAACCCAAGGAGGGATGTATGATGAGACAACTTAAAGGATTGACTTCAGAGAGTGTATTGTTTCTTGTACAGCCTATTGGGACAATGAAGAATAGCAGATAACGTTTTTGATTTGTAATTTCTGCGATTAAATTTGTCATTTTAACCATGGGCTGTGCATCAGTTCATGGTTTTTTATATGAAGTAAGGGGTATTTGTGCACCTTTTATTCTGTAAAGAACCGTATATTGCGGTTCTTTTTTATTTTTTAAAAATAGACAACATTTATTCGGAGGGTATTACATTGAATTTAAAATCACTAGGTTGGAATCAAACATTTGAAGAGGCTTTTAAAGAATATGAAAATCAATTACTTGTTCCAGGCAGGATCAGTGTAGAGCATAAAGGTTTATATGACGTTCTGACTGAACATGGCGAATTACTTGGAGAAATCACGGGTAAAATCCGATACAACGCTACTGGAAGACACGATTATCCTGCAGTAGGTGACTGGGTTGCTGTTCAAGCTGTTCCCCAGGAAGGGAAAGCCTATATTCACGGCATACTGCCTCGTAAGAGCAAGTTCTCCCGAAAAGCCGCAGGACTTACTACAGAAGAACAGATTGTAGCGACTAACGTAGATACCGTATTTTTAGTAAATGCGTTGAATCAGGACTTTAACCTGCGCCGTCTGGAACGCTATTTATTGATGGCTTGGGAAAGCGGGGCTGTGCCAGTTATTGTTCTGAGTAAAGCAGATCTTTGCGAAGATGTTCAGAAGTACATCGATGAGGTTGAGTCGATAGCTTTTGGAGTACCGACTTTCGCAGTAAGCGCGGAAAACGAAACAGGCCTTGATGCTCTATCTTCTTTTATAAAAGAAGGAGAGACCGTGGCGCTATTGGGCTCTTCTGGTGTCGGGAAATCAACGCTCGCCAATAAGCTTTTTGGTCAGGAAGTACTAAAGACAAACATTATCCGTGAAGAGGATGGAAAAGGAAAACATACGACGACTCACCGTGAGCTGCTCGTACTTGAAAAAGGCGGCATTCTGATTGATACACCGGGAATGCGCGAGCTTCAGCTCTGGGAAGGTGACAATAGCTTAAGTCAAAGCTTTCAGGATATAGAGTCTTTTGCTGAACGTTGCCGGTTCCGTGATTGTACACATAACAATGAGCCAGGATGTGAAGTCAGAAGTGCTATCGAGACCGGAGAACTGAATGATGAGCGCTATAACAGCTATTTAAAGCTTCAGCGTGAACTCGCTTATTTTTCAAGGAAAGAGGATCAAAAGCTGGCACTTGCTGAAAAAGCACGCTGGAAAAAGATCGCTGGTGACCGTACAAGAGTTCATCGAAAATAAAATACAAAATAAACCTCAAGAGGAATTTCCCTTTTGGGGTTTTTTCATAGATAAAAAGGTTTTTTATAGGGAATCATCAAATTAAGAAGAGTAGAGGAGGGATAGGAAGTGGCTCAAACATTTACGATTCAAACACACCAGCGCGACGAAATGTATGAGATTACGAGTTCACTGCAGGCGTATCTTGAGGAACAGCGGGTGGAAGACGGTGTTATGTATGTGTACTGTCCGCATACGACTGCTGGAATAACGATTAATGAGAACGCTGATCCTGATGTTGTGAAAGACATGCTGATGAGACTTGACGAGGTGTATCCGTGGGAACACACAAAGTATCGTCATGCAGAGGGAAATTCAGCTTCTCACTTAAAAGCAAGCACAGTAGGAGCATCACAAGTTATTTTGATACAAAACGGTGAATTGCTCCTAGGAAAATGGCAAGGCATCTATTTTTGTGAATTTGATGGTCCGAGACAGAGGAACTATCAGGTTGAAATTATTTCTAATTAAATCTATCAAAAATCCGCTGACAGGGATGCAGCGGATTTTATTTATTTCTCCTACTAAAGTTCTAGGTGCGGCATTTAAGGAATTTTGTTGAATATTAGGGAAAACTTTTAAATTTAAAATAAAATTTCTATTTTTTAAAAATTTTAGTTGTCTAGAGCCTCGTATTCATGTACTATTTTTTTAAATAGTTGCAATTATCAAAATATTTTAACAAGGGGGATTTTTAGGTGGGGATTAAAAGAGGGTTAAAAGTATTAGCAGCTTCTGCTTTGTCTTTAGGACTTTTAGCAGGCTGTAATGCTTCAGGAGGATCAGGAGGCAGTGGTGGAGGAAGCGGAAAGGTTATTAAAATCGCAACACAAACTCCATTATCAGGAGGAAGTGCAACACTTGGGGAATCTATTAAACTTGGTGCACAGCTTGCTCTTGAAGAAAACAAAAAGAAGTTTGAAGACTTAGGATACAAGCTTCAGCTGCAGCCATATGATGATCAGGCTGACCCTAAAAAAGGTGTAGCAAACGCTCAGCTTATCGGTTCTGATAAATCGATTCTTGGGGTAGTTGGCCACTTAAATTCAGGTGTTTCTATTCCGTCATCTGAAGTCTATGAAAAGTATAAAGTTCCAATGGTCTCTCCGGCTAATACGGCAACGGAAGTAACGGACCGCGGGCTTAAAACAGTAAACCGTATTGTTGCACGTGACGACTTCCAGGGTCCTGCAGGTGCAGACTTTGCGATAAATAAATTAGGAGCTAAGAAGATTTTTGTTATTCAGGATAAGACAGCATACGGAACTGGGCTTGCTGACGCGTTCAAAAAAGCAGCAGAAGATGCTGGGGCTGAAATTCTTGGCTATGAAGGAATAACAGTTGGCGAGAAAGATTTCAATGGAGTACTTACACAAGTTTTATCAAAGAAACCTGACTTAGTATTCTTTGGCGGACTATATACGGAAGGCGGACAGCTAATCCGTCAGGCACGCGATAAAGGAATCTCTATTCCATTCATGGGTGGAGACGGGCTTGATTCTTCAACACTCGTTGAAATTGCGGGTGATGCTGTCGAAAACGTGTATTATACTTCTGTAGCTGCTGATGCCAGCAAAACATCAGAAGGGCAAGACTTCGCTTCTAAATATAAAGAGAAGTTTAATAAGAACGTAGAATCTTATTCTGCTTATGGCTATGATTCAATGAGCGTTCTATTAAAAGGTCTTGAGGCTGCGATTAAAGGCAGTGACGGAGAACTTCCATCCCGTGAAAAAGTAGCGGAAGAAGTTCGTAAAATTCAGGATTTTCAAGGTGTTGTAACAAAAGTCGGATTCGATGACATAGGTGATAACAAGTTCGCAAAAGTTTACATCTACAAATTCAGTGAACCTAAATATCCAGGAGTACAAGAAGGCGAAATCAGTAAGTAAACAGACGTTTACATGAGAGGGAATGACCCTATTGGCCATATCCCTCTTCTTTTTTACATTAACTCCCTAGTTGTGAAAGAGAGGAATATTTATGGTAGCTGAAATTTTACAATCCTTGCCTCAAGTACTTGTAGATGGTTTAGCTCTAGGTGCGATATACGCTGTTATTGCACTCGGGTACACGATGGTTTATGGAATTTTGGAACTGATTAACTTTGCACATGGTGAGATTTTTATGGCGGGTGCTTTTATCGGTGTTGCGATGCTGATCCTTATGACAGGGATGGGCTGGCTTGCTGCTATGCCTGCAGTTCTCGCATTGATTTTAGTGCTTGTTGTAACCTCTATTCTTACAGGATTTATGGGTGTTGGAATAGAACGGATGGCTTATAGGCCTCTGAGGAATGCACCAAAACTCATCACGCTGATTTCTGCGATCGGTGTCTCGTTTTTGCTTCAAGATTTGGTTCGTTTTATTACGGAATACAAAAGAGGCAACTATATCTTAACGGGTCCATCTATGTTTAATGAACAGTTTGCCATTAAATTCTCTAGTATTTCTTCATCATTCAGTGATGCGTTTTTTAAGACTTCAACGATCATCCTTATCATTTCTGTCGTGCTAATGATGATTGGACTGGACTTTTTCGTTAATAAAACAAAATGGGGAATGGCGATGAGAGCTGTTGCACAAGACCGTGAAACAGCATCACTCATGTCAATCAACGTGAACAAAATCATCTCGCTTACCTTCTTTATCGGATCAGCTCTTGGAGGAGCAACGGGTGTACTGTTCGCGGTTCAATACGGGACAATCGATCCTTACATCGGCTTTATTCTGGGATTAAAAGCATTTACAGCAGCTGTACTAGGCGGTATTGGAAATATTCGGGGAGCGATGGCAGGCGGTATTATGCTCGGACTTCTCGAGATGTTTGCTGCAGCTAATCTTCAGCTATTAACTGGCGGTATTTTTGGTGCAGAATACAAAGACGTTTTTGCGTTTGCCATATTGATCATCGTATTGATTTTCAAACCAGAAGGACTGTTTGGCAAAGCAGTTACTGAGAAAGTGTAGGTGAAGATGCGTGCAAAAACTGACAAATAAAATAAAAGGCAACAAGCTGGCACAAATCATTCTGCTCGTGCTTTATGTTTTGGTAACTTCACTGAGCTTATATCTAGCTCAAGCTTCTGTAACAGCATTTCTTCTGCTCTTATTTTCTTTGCTGCTTCTTTACTATACAGAACTGCCGGATCGTTTAAAATGGGTGATTGCAGGAGTCGTGCTGGTTGGTGTCATACCTTTCGTCTCAAGTACAGGACCAGGGTACCAGTCATATATGGAAGTAGCTACGGTGGTAGGAATCTATGTGGCAATGGCACTTGGATTGAACATTGTTGTCGGGCTGGCAGGTCTTTTAGATCTTGGGTTCGTCGCATTCTTTGCCATTGGTGCTTATACGTATGGAATCTTTGCAACAGGCCAGGCCGAAAAATTCATGCCATTTGGTGATTTTCCATTATCAGGTGAAAGCTTTTGGATCTTTATTTTAATCGGCTGTTTTGTCGCGGCACTTTTCGGTGTCCTTTTAGGAATTCCTGTACTGCGTGTAAAAGGTGATTATCTTGCTATCGTAACCCTTGGGTTTGGTGAGATTATCAGGATTGTTTTTAACAACCTTGATAAGCCTGTTAATATCACGAACGGTGCAATGGGGTTGGCATCTGTAAAGCCTCCTGAAATCTTTGGCTATCAATTTGTTTATCCGAATCAGTTTTATTATATCGTTCTTGCAATCTTGCTGTTTGTCATTCTGGCAGTTAGAAGATTTGAGTTTTCAAGAATTGGCCGTTCATGGAAGGCAGTACGAGAAAATGAGATTGCTGCACAATCAATGGGAATCCACCTGGTACGGACAAAACTTTTGGCATTTGCTATTGGTGCATCTTTCTCAGGAATGATGGGAGTAGTTTTTGCGGCGAAGCAAACGTTCGTTGATCCGACGAGTTTTACATTGCTGGAGTCTATTACCATTCTGGTAATGGTTATTTTAGGCGGAATGGGCAGCGTGCCTGGAGTTATATTAGGTGCTGCAGTAATCACGATCCTAAATCTTCAGGTGCTTACAGAAGTAACAAACTATTTGAACCAATTAAGTCTTAACGGTGTGATCAGTTTCCCAGAAGCACTTGCACCAGCTAAAATGCAAAGATTTATTTTTGGCGCCATCTTAATCATATTTGCCATCTATCGCCCTCAAGGATTAATTCCTGCGAAAAATCCTGTGTTCGATGAGGAATCTTTAAAAGAGGGTTCTAAAAAACACAGAAAAGAACAGATTACGGTTGAGCATGATAAAGGATTTCAAGCATAAAGGGGGTGGAAAGAAATGTCTATATTAACAGTAAGTAATTTAACAAAACAATTTGGCGGTCTCGTTGCCGTAAATTCAGTGGATATAACAGTTGAAAAAGGTTCGATCACAGCTGTCATTGGTCCTAATGGAGCAGGCAAAACTACTTTTTTTAACTTAATTACAGGAGTCTATCAGCCTGATAAAGGAAACGTGCAGCTTGGGTCCACTTCCTTAATTGGAAAGAAGCCTCATGAAATTGCGAGACACGGAATAGCAAGAACGTTTCAGAATATCCGCCTTTTCTCAAACATTACTGTTCTTGAAAATGTAATGGTAGGTTTGCATAAACAATTGAATGCCGGAATAGTCGGTACGTTATTTCAAACGAAAAAAGTTCGCGAAGAGGAGAACCGCGCCCAGGAAGAAGCTTACCATTGGCTTGAATATGTAGGTCTCTCTCAGCATCTGAACGAGGATGCTCAAAATCTGTCGTATGGAGCACAGCGACGGCTGGAGATTGCCCGTGCACTTGCAACAAAACCGAAACTATTGCTGCTCGATGAGCCAGCTGCCGGGATGAATCCTAGGGAAACAAGGGAATTAACAGAATTTATACACCGTATGAGAGAAGATCTCGATGTCACTATCGTATTAATTGAACATGATATGAAATTGGTTATGGAAATTTCAGAACAAATCTTTGTTTTGGACCACGGGGAAAAAATAGCAGAAGGAAAACCTGCCGAAATCCGCAACAATGTAAAAGTGATTGAAGCTTATCTTGGAAAAAGTGCCGTAACGCCAGCGTAAAGGAGGAGAACGATGAGTATTTTGCAATTAAATGATGTAAATACATTTTACGGTGGTATTCATGCGCTAAAAGGAATCAGCATCTCTGTTGAAAAAGGCGAAATCGTTACATTAATCGGATCTAACGGTGCAGGAAAATCCACTACGCTTAAAACGATAAGCGGACAAGTAATGCCGAAAACAGGTACTGTTACTTATGAGGGAAAAGATATCTCAAAGCAGCCTGCCCACGTGACAGCACAAACAGGGATTGCCCATGTTCCGGAGGGAAGAAGGATCTTTCCGAGATTAACCGTAAAAGAGAACCTTGAGATGGGTGCTTTTATCGTTAAAGACAAAAAAATCGTAAAGGAACGAATGGAAAGAGTTTTTCAATATTTTCCTCGTCTTCAGGAACGGTTAAGCCAAAAAGGAGGGACCATGAGCGGCGGGGAACAGCAGATGCTCGCGATTGGTCGTGCCTTGATGTCACAGCCACGTCTGCTGCTGCTGGATGAACCATCAATGGGATTAGCTCCAGTAATTGTGGAACAAATTTTTGATATCATAAGAGATTTGAATAAAGAAGGAATGACGATCCTTTTAGTAGAACAAAATGCCTTTCAGGCTCTCCAGATTGCCCATAGGGGTTATGTGATCCAAACGGGAGAAATCGTAATGGCTGGCCAAGGAAATGAATTAATCACAAATGAACAAGTTCGTGAAGCATACCTCGCGTAATTGCTGCATAAGAAAACCAGGCGGAAACAAGCCCGGTTTTTCTTTTTGCTTCAGATTACTCTTTAAAAATGGATAAGAATGTTATACTTTATAAGGAAGAAAGAAAGGGGTATGATCATGATCAAGGTACTCTTTGTTTGTTTAGGCAACATATGCCGTTCTCCAATGGCTGAGGCTGTATTTCGGGATTTAGTTAAAAAAGAAGGACTGGAGAACAAAATTTCAATAGACTCTGCAGGGACGGGCAACTGGCATGTGGGCGAACCCCCGCATGAAGGAACACGAAATATTTTAACAAAAAATGAAATCTCATTTGTAGGACAAAAAGCACGCCAAATCAAAACCAACGATTTGACGCAATATGATTATATAATTGGAATGGATGCTGAGAATATCGGAAACATGCATAAGATGGCAGGGCAATCCAAGACAGGCTTGATTGCAAGATTAATGGACTTTGTGCCGGAAAATGAATTTGAAGATGTACCGGATCCGTACTTTACAGGAAATTTCCATGAAGTTTATGAACTGGTATCAGCGGGTTGTGAAAGATTGCTGATTGAGATTAAATAGAGAATCGCTTTAATTGGAGGATATAAAAATGGGTGAGATCAGGCAATTATCGTTAGAACATGAGGTCCGTGAAGCTTTTCCTGTCATGAACCAGCTGCGTACACATCTTTCAGAAGACTTATTTTATGAACTTTTTCTTAAAATGCAAAATGAAGGCTACACGCTGTTTGCGAATTATCATAATGAAAAAATTGTGGCACTTGCCGGATTTGCTATTTTAACGAATTTTTATGATGGAAAACATGTTTACTTATACGATCTCATAACGGATCAAGATGAACGTTCCAAAGGCTATGGTGAAGAATTATTAGCATTTTTGGAGTCATTTGCAGTACAGAATAACTGCAATTGTGTTGCATTAAGCTCTAACGTAAACCGTTTGGACGCTCACCGGTTTTATGAAGAAAAAATGCATTATGAAAAACCGAGCTTTGTGTTTAAAAAGAGGTTTTAAGCAGGTTGGAGAACTGTAAAAAATGAGCGCGCATAAAAGTCCGTGAACGCGCATAAATCTCCATAAACACGCATAAAACCTGCAGTTACCATTAAAAAAGCTGACCCATTAAGATCAATTGATCTTCTGGGGCAGCTTTCTTTTTTAATGTTATGTTCTTTTTTGGTTCTAATTAAGCACGGCTACGCATGCTGCGCATAATCCAGCTCACAATAAGTACAACGACGATAGCTCCGATGATTGCAGGAATAATTGCAAATCCGGCAACAGTTGGACCCCAGTCTCCTAACAGCAATCCGCCTAACCATGCACCAACAAAACCAGCGATGATGTTACCGATGATTCCACCTGGTACGTCACGCCCTGTTAAAAGTCCTGCTAACCAACCGATGATTCCTCCAATTATAAGTGCCCATAATAAACTCATTTAAAATTCCTCCTTTTTTTGTGTGTTGTAATATGGAATTATTCTTAAGTTACCCATTATAAAAAAATATAAACTTCTGCGAAAAAAGTTTTTATCACTATAAGGAAAGGGAATGATATAGGAAATAAACAACTATGCAAGGGGGGAGAGAACCAGTGACTTTATGGCACATTCTTAAACACATGAAGGCAAAAGCCTTTGGGATTGAGTTCATGCACGGTTTTAAAAGAGGGGATGTTACTGGGCTTGCAGCTCAGCTTGCTTATTATTTTCTTTTATCTTTGTTTCCATTTTTAATTTTCTTATTGACTCTGGGTGCTTTCTTTATTGAACCTGCTGATGCGCTGGATCTGCTTGAACACTTTGTACCAGCAGAAGCAATGGATTCAGTCAGGGAAAACTTATTGGCGGTGCTTGAAGGCAGAAGCGGCGGTCTCCTTTCGATCGGGATTTTAGCAACAATCTGGTCAGCCTCCAATGCGATTAACGCCGTAATTAAAACATTGAATGAAGCATATGGCGTGGAAGAATGCAGAGGCTTTGTTAAGACAAGGCTGTTAGCAATCTTTTTAACATTTGGCGTTATTTTTGCATTTATTGTTGCTTTAGTCTTCCCCGTTTTTGGTAAAATGCTCGGGAACGCTGCATTTTCTTATTTAGGTTTGAGTGAGGAGTTTTTAACAATCTGGTCTGTTCTTCGCTGGCTGATCAGTTTCTTCCTTATAGCAACAGTTGTCTCGGTAGTGTACTACATGGCCCCATGCAAAAAATTAAAATACAGTGAAATTTGGTATGGTTCTCTTGTTGCCACGTTTTTATGGCAAATGGTTTCTTTAGGATTCGCTTTTTACGTTGATCACTTTGGGAACTACTCGCAAACGTACGGAAGCATTGGAGCTATAATCGTCTTGATGCTTTGGTTTTATTTAACGGGAATCGTACTGCTATCCGGCGGCGTTCTCAACGCTACATTTCATAAATATAAGATTGATTTTGCCAAGAAAAGGGGCTTGTTAAGGGCAGAATCCTAGGGAAAGCTAATACTACCTTAATTTAAGGAGGTATTATTTTATGGGAAAAAGCAATAAACAAAATACCAATCATAGCAAGAACAACAAAAATGAAAGTAAACACAAAACAAGCAGCAGTGCAAATAAAAAGAACAACTTTCATTAACAAGTAAAAGCTGTCCGGTTACGGGCGGCTTTTTTTTCTTTATTGCGAAAACTTTAAAGCAAATTCACGATTGTGTTATAATATTTTCCGTTGTGTTTTTAGGCAGAAAGGGAGGGAGATAAGATGGAAGAACTTATACTCTCATTAATAGAGTTTTTAAAACAATTTTCTTATTTTGGACTGATCATCGCACTTACATTTGAATTTGTTCCGGCGGAGCTTGTTTTGCCGCTCGCGGGATTTTGGGTATATGAAGGAGATATGAATTATTGGCTTGCCGTGTTTGCAGGAACACTCGGGGGTACATTTGGACCTTTAACGCTTTATGCACTCGGCAGATATGGAGGAAGACCTTTTCTGCTCAAGTACGGAAAGTATGTATTTATTAAGGAAAAAGAAATTGATGCAGCCGATCGTTTCTTTGGAAAATATGGAGCTGGAGTTGCTTTTTTCGGACGTTTTCTTCCCGGAGTCCGTACAACGATCTCTGTTCCATGCGGCATGGCAAAAATGAACGTTTGGGTCTTTTCGATATACACCTTCTTAGCCATGTTTCCGATAACCGCTTTTTATATTTATCTTGGAAAACAATTTGGTCCACAATGGAAAGATGTTGGCGCCAAGGCAGAAGAATAACATGTTTCCGGTTGCTGGAATCATTATTACAACCATTCTTTTATTCATTGTTGTAAAAAAGGTGCGAAAAAAAATCACCGTGTAACTTGAGTGGAGAGATTCTGTGTCTTTTACCTGTATCTCCTAAGACCTTTGCGTGTTACACTTAGAAAGGCACTTATGGGAATTTTTGAAATAAAGGCAGGAGAAAGGCAATATGAAAAAAGTTAGAATTGTATTAAGCGTTTTAGGTGCACTTATATTTATCTTGTACATGGCCGTTCTTATCAAAGCCACACTTTTCTCATTTAATGAGTACGTATATGGAAAATCAGCAAACCTTGTTTTGTTTGACAGTATACGGCTGATGTGGAGAAGCGGAGATTATTGGCTTATCTTTAAGAATATCATTGGCAATATTATATTGTTTTTACCCCTTGGTTTATTACTGCCTTTAATTTTTCGTGTGTTTAATTCATGGCGCATCATGTTTGTTGTCGGATTTGGAACAAGCTTCCTTATTGAAGTGCTGCAATACGAATACGCAAAACGAATCTTTGATATTGATGACATATTATTAAATGGATTAGGAGCAATAACCGGCTTATTCATATATAAATTTTTTGCACTTATCTTTCGTCTTATGGAAAAACCCTTTACTGGAAAAAAGAGAAAAAAATAAAACCGGGCTGCTTGCCCGGTTTTATTTTTTTGTTAATTGATAAGCGTCCAATCTCTATGTCAGTTTTGTTTTTGTGGTACTCAAGTATTGGAATACTATCCGTTCTTCAAAACTTCATTTCCTCGACCTTCTCGCTATCTGAATCAACAAGTTATTTTGTTTCTTTTCCTAGTACACGATTAACACGCTTTGTCAGCATTTTCATTCCGTCTCCGCCAGCTTGGTAATGACGAAGTTTTCCTTCTGCATCAAATACATAATAGGCAGGAACATATTCGTTTTCAAATACATCTGTTAACGCATGGTCATTGTCTACAAAAATCGGCTGTGTGATATCATGTTCTGCAGCAACTTCTTTTATCTGTGTAATATCAAGATCTTTTTCAGAACGAGGCATATGTACTGCAATAACGTTCAGCTCATCTTTGTAATCATCACGGAACTGATTAATACTTGGCATTGCCTCTTTACATAAACCGCAGCTTACTGACCAGAAATGAATAAGCGTTGGTTTATCACCAACTAGGTCGCTTTTTGAAACTTCACCATTAATCCACTCTGTAGCGCCGTTTAGTTCAGGCATGTCTGAACGTAATCTCATCATAAAAATCTACTCCTTATCATTCAAAATAGTATGAGTATCGTTAATTCTAGTTTAAAGATTGCCCACTCAAAGTCAAAATTCCTGCTTTCATAATATGGGTAAAATACAAAAAATTATTTAACTCAGGCTGTTTTTGTTTGTACTTCAGCAGCAGTCTGGTTTTTCATAAACATGATCGGCACACAAAGTACAAACAGCATTCCGCATATAGCAAATACGAAAGCACCGCCTTCGAACCAGCTTATAAAACTACCGCCGATCAGCGGTCCAGCCATGCTTCCCATGCTAAAGCTGATACCTGCTAAAATATTTCCTGCAGGAAGGTGGTATTTCGGAAGCAGATCACTCATATATGCAATACCAAGAGAGAACATGGAACCAACAAACATACCTGACATAAAGAATAGTGCTAGGAGTATCCAGAATGAGTGCATCGTCCAATACGTTGCTAAAAATGAAAAGAAACCAGAAACAAAAGAGAAAATTAGAATTGGTTTTCTCCCATATTTGTCACTTAATACTCCTAAAGGAAGCTGGAAAACAAGACTTCCTAATACAAAGGCAGGCAATAGTACAGCAACCCAATCAAGGCTTATGCCGTTACGAAGCGCGAAAACAGGGAATGAACCGTGAAGAGTAGCTTCTAAAAATCCATAACCAAACGGAGGAAGCAATGATACCCATGCTATTTTAAAGACATCTTTATAACGCGAAAGAGCGGTAACACCAGCCGTTCGTGCTGATTCCGTTTCAGGTTTTTCATTCCGGATGGATGTCATTAATAAAAAGGATATCAAACAAAGAATTGCTGCAAGCCAGAATGGCAGGTTTTCGTTTACTTCAAGAATTTTTGTCATTAACGGGCCTATTCCGAAGCCTGCACCAAAAGCAATTCCGTATAGTGAAATATTCCGACCTCTCTTGCTCTCGGGGCTATTAGAAGTTATCCAGGTTTGAGTTGAAAAATGCAGCATATGATCGCCAATGCCGATAAGGAGTCTCAATACAAACCAAAACCAAAATACTTTCCAAAGCGGGAATAATGAAAAACATAATATTACAGCCAATAGACCCGTCAAGATTAACGGTTTATAGCCGAATTTGCGCAATGGTTTTTCTATAAACGGAGAAGCGATCAAAATTCCAATATATAGGGCAGTGGCATGAAAACCGTTTAAAGAAGCTGAGGTTCCGTTCTGTTCAAAAATAACAGCAATCAAGGGCAATAACATTCCTTGTGCGAAACCAGAAATAAAAACAATGCTGACTAAAACAGAGAATCTATAAGTTGAAAGCTGCATGAGCATCTCCTTTTCAAAACAAACTAAAACCATTGTACAATGGATGCAGCTAAAAGTTGAATAAAAACTTTTCCAAAGGTGTGAGTACAATGGAATTTAAAATGACCGAAATTGGTTTTGAAACAACTGTAGAATACGGTACCTTGCAGATCAGCGGCAATGAAGAACATGGTTTTCGGCCTTTTCAGCTGCTTGTATCCTCTGTAGCAGTTTGCAGCGGGGGTGTTTTAAGAAAAGTGTTAGAACGTATGAGATTGCCATATGAAAACATTGAGGTTCAGGCGAAAGTGACTCGCAATGAAAAAGAAGCAAACAGAGTGTCAGCCATCCACCTTCATTTCATAATAAAAGGGAATGAACTTCCGGATGAAAAAATAAATAAAGCATTAGCAGTAACCCGTAAAAATTGTTCCATGGTACAGTCTGTTAAAGACAGCATTCATATAACAGAGAGCTTTGAAATACTACAGGCATAAAAAACGGCCAGCCCCGATTCTTTTTTAGAATCGGGGTATTTTTATTTCCAACAATACCCCAGTGAAAGAGGGGCGTGTATGCGGATAAATTTTATCTGATAGAAAAAAATAGGGGTAAAGGAGGATATTATGAGACAAAGAATTTTTATTATCATATTTGTTATGCTTTTTGCTTTGACTAACCAGGCTTTTGCAGCTGAAAAAACCACAGGAAAACAGGCTGAAAAAACAGCAGAAAAAGCAGCTGAAAAGAGTGTTAAAAAAGCAGACATTAAAGTTCCTGGTTCAGTGCTTAGCATATCAAAAGAAAATACGTATCCAAACTCAGCGCAAGATCTTCCATACCTGGAGCCGAGCAAGCTGGCAAAGGCAATGCTAATGACATCTGATGTTCCTATCACGAATCCAGATTTAATCAGGCTTTTGAACGAATCAAGCATCAATGCATCAAAAGTGGCATTCTGGTATCGTGCGAAAATTTACTTAGGACAGTGGCCGCTTTCTTATCAATCAACGGAGACTACAGTAAACTGGGAGCATCAGCAAATTAATTTAAACCGCCTGGATAACAGAGGCGCAAAGTCGGTTGCGAAATTATATTACAACCAGACCGCTCATAAAAAAGTCAGCGGAGGTTTAACAGCGTCAATTCCTAATAGTGAGGCAGTTCAAAAAATGATGCTTATTGCAGCAGCTGAAAAATCAAAACTGCCGCTTGCGTTTCAGACAGCTGTAGGAGCAGGAACAAAAAAGCCAAATGTTTACCACGTTTCTCCAAAGCAGGTCGGATACTTGTATAGTTATGTTCCAGCAGTTAATGAAAGAGGCAGAGTTACTTACGGAGAGGTCTACATTGTTCTAAAAGGCGGTAAAAGACAAATCGTTATTCAAAACGTTACACAACAGGGTATTGGAGCATGGATTCCAATCCAAGACCATGTATCATTCCGTTTCCATACAAGTAATATGTAAAAAAGGACAGCGTCTAGATGGCTGTCCTTTTTCTTATGATAGAGACTAACAGTGGTCTACCCACTGTTCACTCCAGTCTTGTATCGCATTAATGATTGATTTTAATGAATTTCCTTTATCGGTTAGTGAATATTCGATTCTTACAGGTGTCTCCGGGTAAACGTTTCTTTTCACGATTCCAACAGACTCCAATTCCTTCATGCGTTCCGTAAGCATACGATCACTCATCTCAGGAATTTGAGATTTAATATCTTTAAAACGTTTAGGACCGTCCATCAAAACACGAATGATGAGTCCTGTCCACTTTTTACCGATTATATCCATGGCTACTTCATATTTAGGACACATTGTGCTGTAATCCATACCATTCACCTCTATATAAAGCTTAAACTACAGTTTAATATTTGCCTTTTATTATACGATTTAAACTTACTTTTGTAAAGTTTATAACTTTTTACTGCATTAAAGCTTTGATGTTCTACTGTTAAATTCAGTATCTTTATAATAAGAATGTTTGACAAGTACGTTTGGACCAAGACATTTAACAGCGGGACAATGGCACCCGATTTCTTTAGCAAGCTTAGATTCATTCCAGGTTTCATAAGCCTTAAGCAAACTTGTATCCTTAATATTTCCAAGAGGAGGAGCATCACCAAAATCAGTAACAATGATATGGCCGTCAAACAGATTGATGTTAAGCCGAGACCTGCCGTCAGGATCATTTCTGACGGTCACATTTTCCTCAGTCTGAAGTCTTTTCAGCAATCTGAGATCTTCTTTATTGTCAGAGCATGCGTAAAAAGGAAGTGTTCCAAACAGCATCCAGGTTTTCTTGTCTCGTACATCGAGCAGTTTGTGAATGCTTTCCCTCATTTCATCCAAGGTTATCGTTTCAAGCGTACTGGCAAAATCACTAGGGTACATCGGGTGAATCTCGTGGCGCTGACAGCCCATTTCTAGTATGTGTTCATGTATATCTTTTAAGTAGGGCACAGTCTTTTTGTTTAGCATCGTTTCAGCAGATACCATAACACCTGCTTTTGTGAGTGCTCGTGCGTTTTCCGTAAGTCGCGAAAAATAAGCTTCTCGCTGGCTTAAAGATGGTTTCTTTTCCATCATGGCAAAACCGGTCTCCGAGAATTCCTCGAGCGTTCCCCAGTTATGGGAAATATGAAGAACATCCAAGTACGGAATAATTTTTTCGTAACGCGCTAAATCTAATGTTAAATTTGAGTTGATCTGTGTGCGTGCCCCTCTTTCTTTAGCGTATTTTAAAAGAGGAACGACGTAGCTGTTGACCGATTTTAATGAAAGCATCGGTTCTCCGCCCGTTATGCTGAACGCTCTTAATTGGGGAATCTCATCAAGCCTCTTGATGACAAGTTCCAGTGGCAGCGGTTCAGGGTCTTTCGTTTGCAGGGTGTAACCGACAGCACAATGTGCACAGCGCATGTTACAGAGTGTTGTTGTCGTAATTTCTATATTGGATAGCTGAAGTTTCTGATGCTCGTCTATATCTAAATAGGCTTCCCACGGATCATAATCCGGGGTGATCGCTTTTAATGCTGTTTTTATAACCATTAATAAGTCTCCTTCATGCCAAAATGGACAATACTTATCTTAACTGAACAATTGGTAAAGAAAAAGGAGTAAAACTTATGTTGGCAAAAGCTTAATCTTATATTGGCAAAAGCGTCTCGCCTTGTTAAAGTAGAAGGGATGGAAAGGAGAGATCAACATGGGTAACTCTATTCAGGATAAATACTCTCAAAAAGAATATATTAAAAACCGTATTGATTTATTAGTTGATGTGTTAGATTCTATAGATGCTGAAACAGCTGGGATTGATGAAATCGACAGGATTATTTCAATGCTAGATGATCTAGAAGAAAAATGTAAGCAATTTCGTTACGATTGGGAAGAAAAATAAGCTCGAAATCCGTTTCTTTATTAAAGAAGCGGGTTTTTTTGTTACACTATAGACAGGATAACTTGTTAACATGCCGAAAATCGACGTGGCTACAAGTTTAGGTCCATAGTTTTAAGTTCAACTAAGGCTTACAAAAAAGCTTGGCGTCAGCCAAGTTTCCATTATAATAGGACATAAGAATTGATTACGCTTACAACAGCAAGTCATAAAGGGGTAGTGGAGAGATGGAAAAGTTTCAGGAAAGCATGTATAAGCTGATTGTGGAAACATCAACGAAATTGCCGAAAGACGTTCGCCGTGCCATTCTTGCAGCAAAGCTTAAAGAAAATGCAGGAACTCGTGCAGCGATGTCTTTAGATACGATTACAGATAATATTTTAAAAGCAGACGAGAAAGTTTCACCGATCTGCCAGGATACGGGTCTTCCTACATTTAAGATCAAGGTACCGGTAGGAGTGAACCAAATCAAAATGAAAAAAGCAATCCGCCAGGCGATTGCTGATGCAACAAAAGATACAAAGCTCCGCCCGAACTCGGTTGATTCTATAACAGGAGACAACAGTGGGGATAACCTTGGTGAAGGCACTCCTGTTATTAAGTTCGAACAATGGGAAGAAGATTATATTGATGCGCGACTTATTTTAAAAGGTGGCGGCTGTGAGAATAAAAATATTCAGTACAGTCTGCCTGCTGAGTTAGAGGGATTAGGACGTGCGGGACGTGACTTGGATGGGATTCGCAAATGTATCATGCACTCAGTTTATCAAGCACAAGGACAAGGCTGCAGTGCTGGTTTTATTGGAGTCGGAATCGGCGGAGACCGCACATCTGGATATGAGCTGGCTAAAGAAATGCTGTTCCGTTCCGTGGATGATGTGAACCCGAATGAAAATCTTCGCAAGCTTGAAGATTATGTAATGGAAAATGCCAATAAGCTTGGAATCGGAACAATGGGCTTTGGTGGGGAAACAACACTTTTAGGCTGTAAAATTGGTGTAATTAACCGTATTCCTGCAAGCTTTTTCGTTTCTGTGGCATATAACTGCTGGGCATATCGCCGCTTAGGTGTAAAGTTGAACACTGAAACAGGGGAAATCCAAGAATGGCTGTACCAAGAAGGCGAAGAAATTGATTTCGCGAAAGCCGATAAAGAAGCTGCTGCGGCCTTAGAAACACAAGAAGAAAAAACAAGAAGTATTACTTTGGAAGCCCCAATCACAGAAGAACAGATTCGTGAATTAAAAGTAGGTGATGTTGTGACGATCAACGGTATGATGCATACAGGCCGTGATGCGATTCATAAGCATCTTATGGATAATCCGGCTCCGATTGACCTTAACGGACAGATCATCTATCATTGCGGACCTGTAATGGCGAAAGACGCTGAGGGCAATTGGGTTGTAAAAGCTGCAGGACCAACGACAAGTATTCGTGAGGAGCCTTACCAAGGTGATATCATGAAAAAGTTTGGTATCCGTGCTGTAATCGGTAAAGGCGGCATGGGGCCAAAAACATTGGCAGCTCTTAAAGAGCATGGCGGTGTTTACTTGAACGCGATTGGCGGGGCAGCACAGTATTACGCTGAACGTATGGAAAAAGTGGAAGGTGTCGATTTGATGGAATTCGGTATTCCTGAAGCGATGTGGCATATCCGTGTTAATGGATTTACTGCCGTTGTTACGATGGACTCTCATGGAAACAGCCTTCACGAACATGTTGAAAAGTCATCACTTCAAAAGCTGGAGCAGTTTAAAGAACGGGTTTTTAAATAAATGTTTTGTCTATACTACCACAGTTCGGTTTTCGGACTGTGGTTTTTTTATGGGAAGAGGCAGAAGCCGTTTCCTTTATATCCCTAGCATGGTTTTAGCCAAATAAAACACAATAAGGATATAGGTTGTCGTTTGAAGGAGGAAATTTTTTATGAAAATCAACCGGCTCCTGTGTCTGATATTGGTTTCAATTCTTTTTTTAACCCAATCACATGTTATTTATGCCCAACGAGGAGTATCCAATCAAAGGCTTGAATGGTATTTTGAGAAAAAAGGGAAAGAAACACCTCCTATTACTGATAAAAGGTTTATGGAACTCGTTAACAAATATGATGCCCTTTTTATCGGAGATGCAACAAAGAAAGACATTTATTTAACCTTTGACAATGGATATGAAAACGGTTATACAGATGATGTCCTGGATGTATTGAAAAGAAAAAAAGTACCTGCTGCCTTTTTTGTAACCGGACAATTTATGAAGACACACCCTCACCTAATAAAACGTATGGCTGAAGAAGGGCATATTGTAGGGAATCACTCTTATCATCACCCAGATTTGACACAAGTATCTGATGCCCGGTTAAGGAATGAACTTGAAAAAGTAAAATTAAGATATACGGAACTAACCGGAAGAACGGATATGCATTATATTAGGCCGCCAAGAGGTGTGTTTAGCGAAAGAACGATCATGCTTGCAAAAGAAGAAGGCTATACACATGTGTTTTGGTCGCTTGCTTTTCTAGATTGGGAAACCAATAAACAGCGTGGTTGGAAATATTCATACAACCAGATCATGAAACAGATTCACCCAGGAAGTATCATGCTGCTTCACACTGTTTCAAGAGATAATGCAGAGGCATTAGAAACGACGATAGAAGCACTTCAGAAGAGAGGCTATACATTTAAAAGCCTGGATGACTTGCAGCTGAAAAGGTCTGCACCTCCATTATTGTTTAAGTCTTGATTGTACCTTTGTATTAGACAAAGGTACTTTTTTTATTTGCACCTTTCTTATTGGTAGAACTCGCAAGTTTCGTCTACAATAAGAAAAGCAACTTTTAGCTAAGAAATGAGTGAGGAATTTTGAAAAAAAACAGCAGCGTTAATCCAATCATGAAAATAGGCCAGACGTTTCCACTTTCTATCAAGCGGCTTGGAATCAATGGTGAAGGGATTGGATTCTATAAACGGCAAGTTGTCTTCGTTCCAGGTGCTATACCTGGTGAAGATATTTTTGTCGAAATTACAAGAGTCTTTCCAAATCGAGCGGAAGGCAAGATTAAAAAAATTAAAAAAGCATCCAAAAATAGAGTAACTCCGCTTTGCCCGATCTATGAGACATGCGGTGGCTGTCAGGTTCAACATATGTCTTATTCAGCTCAGCTAAAAGAAAAACGTGATATGGTCATCCAAGCGTTTGAACGTTATACCAAAATCCCAAAAGACCAGCTGCAAGTAGGTAAAACGATAGGGATGGATGAACCTTGGGCATATCGAAACAAATCCCAGTTCCAAGTAGGAATTAATAAAGATACTGTGATTGCAGGGCTATACAGCAGCAATACTCATAAACTGATCAACATCGATCATTGTCTTGTTCAGCATGAAGATACAAATATTGTTACGAATAAGGTAAAACAAATCATTCGTGATTTGAACCTATCTGTATATAACGAAAGAAAACATACTGGAAGCATTCGTACAATCGTAGTAAGAACCGCATTTCGTACTGATGAAATTCAGCTTGCGATCGTAACGGCAACAGAGGATTTTCCGAAAAAGAAACTATTTATAGACGAGGTAAAAAAACGGCTTCCACAGATAACTTCCTTCGTTCAAAACGTAAACGAAGAAAAAACGTCGCTGATCTTTGGGAATCAGACAGAAGAACTTTTTGGTAAAGTTACCATCACCGAACATTTAAGAGACCTAAGTTTTGAGTTGTCAGCACGAGCTTTCTTTCAGTTGAATCCTCAACAGACCGTCAAATTATACGACGAAGTAAAAAAACAAGCAAAGTTATCCGGAGAAGAAAAGGTAGTTGACGCATATTGCGGTTCAGGTACGATCGGCATGTGGCTCGCCAAGCATGCAAAAGAAGTCAGAGGAATGGACATTATTAAGGAATCCATTATAGATGCAAGAAAGAATGCTAAGAAACACGGAATCACAAATGCACACTACGAGACCGGAAAAGCAGAGATGCTTATGCCGAAATGGGTAAAAGAAGGCTGGCATCCCGATGTAATTGTAGTAGACCCACCTAGAACAGGCTGTGACCAGACTTTTCTCGAAACTGTTGCAAGAATCAAGCCAAAACGTATGGTTTATGTTTCTTGTAATCCATCAACATTAGCAAAAGATGTCCACATGTTGATAACTAACGGATTTGAAGTTGAAAATGTAACTCCTGTGGATATGTTCCCGCAAACCGCTCAGGTGGAAGCTGTTTGTACACTAGTATTAAAATAATCTAATAGGGAGCTGTTTACATGAGTACTGAAAAAGAAAAGATGATCAATGGAGAGATGTATCGGCCAGATGATCAGCAGCTTATGAAAGAGCGGACAAGTGCAAGAAAAATGACAAGAGAGTATAACGAAACAACTGAAGAAGAATGGGATAAAAGAAGTTCATTAATCAAAAAATTATTTGGTTCAACCGGTAAAAACGTTGGCGTAGAACCTAAATTTCGATGTGATTACGGCTATAACATTCATGTTGGAGAGAACTTCTTTGCAAATTTTGACTGTACGATTTTAGATGTTTGTGAAGTTCGTATTGGGAATAACTGCATGCTGGCACCAGGAGTTCACATCTATACAGCAACACATCCATTAGATCCAGATGAACGAAACTCAGGAAGAGAATTTGGAAAACCTGTTAAAATTGGTAACAATGTCTGGATTGGGGGAGGAGCAATTATCAATCCAGGTGTTACGATTGGAAACAATGCGGTAGTTGCTTCAGGTGCAGTGGTTACAAAAGATATACCAGATCATGTGGTGGTAGGAGGTAATCCTGCTAAAGTGATTAAAACACTGCAGGTTAGATAATAATTTTATTACTTTAAAATTCAGAAATATACACACTATCCACATGGTTTTCCACAGATTCTGTGTATAATTCACAATTTTTGCACAGAATTGCACATAATTACTTATATGATTAATGGATTTATACACATTATCCACATGCCTGTTAATAACATTATCCACAATGGATAAAGAAAACAATAATTCTTATATTAAAAAAAGACCTGCTATCCCAGCAGGTCTTTTTGCACTTAGCGACGGCCGTTTTTCTGGCGTCGGTCAGCGGCTTGTGCACGTGCTTGTGCTTCAAGATCGTCCTGATCTGCCAATTCACTTGAGTACTCGACGTCAAGTCCTTTGGCTTGTGAAGCTTTAGCATTGTTGTGCGATGGGGACTTTCGGTTACGTTTTTCCACACAAATACCTCCTTAAAGATATTACAATGTTTGAAACGTAAAACAAAAGCGTTTGAGGAACTTGTCCTCGAACTTAGAATGTGCAGAATAGGTAATCCCCATACAGGAAGAAACAACCTATTTATGAATAGTCTTCATTTGTCATTTCTTTTGTTTCCGCAACTGATTCCGCAGATTTAAATTCTTCTTTGTATATCACTTCCTGTGTTTTCGTTAAATCGTTGTTACGTTCTTTTGCTTCACGTTTGCTGCTTTTCATCAGAATGCCCTCCTAATTCATGGTTCAAATCTAAAACATTGTTTAGATTTTTTGATATGCTCTTCATTGACAAGTTGATTGGAGTGCAAGGTGCGTGCCAGCCACCTGATATACTTCCTGCAAGGCATGCGACGAGGAACAAGCTTCGACTGTTTTCCTTGCAGACGCAGGAGCACATTTCCTGGAAGGTGAGACTCCTATGGGTGCACAGCGCCGAGGAGGCTCACCACACGCCCCGCGGAAAGCGAGTATCCTGTAACGGAAAACAACTGCTTTCAAGAGCATCAAAGTTTGCGGCAACAACCAACTAAATAAACCACCTTCAAAATGAAGGTGGTCTTAGTATGTGCAAGCTTTATCAACATGTTTCGTGTGTTAAGCTTCCTTTAATTGTTCTTCTGCAACTTCCAGCGGCTGGTTACGCAGCTGATGCATCAAGAAATTGTCTTTTTCAATTTGATAAAGGTTATAAATTTCCTCACCTTGATTTAGCTGGTCATAAATATCCTTGCGTGTCTCGTTTGCAAGCGTGACATAAGGAATTTTTTCCGCAGCCTTTTGAGAGCGGATGTTAACCTTTCGGATTCTCATAAATACCGTATGAATATCCTTTTCATAAAACAATTCAGAAAAGAATGCTTCTTTTGCTATATTGTTATATCCCTTGCCAAAGTATGGCTGACCAATCCATGTTCCAAGAAAGCCGTAACCATCTTGAACATCGAAAAGATTAATGGTGCCGATAGGATTATGCCATTCATCCAAAATTGTTCTGGAAATGATTTTTCCTTGGTCTTCTTCCTCGATCGTTTGCTTCGTCAGGAACATAAATTCCTCAAAAGAAGCAGCTTTTTGCCGTACAAAAGGGAAGACGTCTGGGTGCACCATTAAATTGTAAAGAACATGACTCTCTGATAAATCACGCTTTTTCAACAATTTAATCCCTCCTAGAGGGCAGAATTATCCCCCACCCTCGAATTAAGAATAAAAATTAATTCGGGGTGGGAATCGAACCCACTAGGACCAGTCATAGCTGGTGGCGCACCAATTGCCTTCCCTTGCTCAATATTTAATTTATGAAAATAATTTTTGGTATACAGAAGAGCACTTTATAGTTAAACCGGATCAATGTGATCCGCATGTTGCTCTTCTTGTATCATAAGACATTTTTCTAAAAAAGAAAATAGTTATTTTGTTGATTTTTTGTAAATTATTTCTCCGTCAATCATGGTCATTACAGGGGCTGCTGAAAAGTGGAACGGATGCTCTGTCCAAAGGGATAGATCAGCATCTTTTCCAGGTTCGATACTTCCGACACGATTCGCTATTCCAAGGTTCCTGGCAGGTGCAATGGTGATGCCTTCAAGTGCCTTTTTCTCGCTTAGTCCTTCGCGGACGGCGATGGCTGCACAAACATTTAAATATTGAATCGGGATATAAGGATGATCCGTCGTAATCGAAACTTCGACATTATTTTCAGATAGTATACGATACGTGTCCCACGTTTTGTTCTTTAATTCAATTTTTGATTTACGCGTTAAAGTTGGGCCGACACTTACCTTAAGATTTAAATCTTTAAGCGAATCTGCAACTAGGTGTCCCTCGGTACAATGCTCAATCCGGTAATCAAGATTAAATTCTTCTGCAAAACGGATGGCGGATAAGATGTCATCTGCTCGATGTGCATGAATACGGACCGGGATCTCTCGTTTTAATGCTGCTGCAATAGGTGCAACACGCAAGTTATCCTGATAGGCGGAATCCATGGCTTGATAAAATGCTTCCCGGAGCATTCCCATAATCCCCATTCTAGTAATGGAATCGTTATGGCGGCCGCTATGAATCCGTTTTGGATTTTCTCCGAGTGCTATTTTTAATCCTGCTGTTTCCTTGATGATCATCTTCCGGATATCATGCCCGTGTGTTTTGATTACAGAGGTGGTTCCCCCTATAACATTTGCACTTCCCGGCATGATATGAGCGGTAGTTACACCATATTTAACAGCATCTTTAAACGCGATATCAAGAGGATGACAGCCATCAATGGCACGGATATGGGGAGTTAAAACTTCATGAGTTTCGTTTGCGTCATTTCCAGCCCAGCCAGTACCTTCATCATAGAGACCTAAGTGTGTATGTACATCAATAAAGCCAGGGAGAAGATGCAGATTTTCTGCTTCAAAGATTTCCATATCATCTGAAGGCTCTATATGGTTTTGGACAGCAATGATCTTGCCGTTTTCGATTAGTACGTCTCCTTGCTCAAGCTCATTGCTTGTTATAGGGTAAACTTTTGCTTTTTGAATTAATTTTTTCATTCTTTGTCACCTGATAAATTGTTTTTATTATCATTGTAACAAATCATGTAAAGCCCCCTTCAGGTGAGGATATTTAAAAGTGTAGCCTGCGTCTAAAGCTTTTTCAGGGAGGACTTGCTGCCCCTTTAGAATCAGCATGCTCATTTCTCCAAATAAGAGCTTAAATGCAATGGACGGGACTGGGAGCCAATGTGGTCTGTGCATAACGTCTCCTGTAACTTGACCGAACTCTTTCATGGTGACAGGGTTTGGAGCGGTAACGTTAACTGGACCTGCATATTGCTCTTTTTCAATGGATTCTTTTATTAGCTGTGCAACATCTTCAACATGAACCCACGATACCCACTGAACACCTGAGCCTACAGTTCCTCCTGCAAAAAAGCGATACGGAAAAGAAAGTTGAGGAAGTACGCCTCCGTCCCTTCCTAATATAAGACCGAAACGGGTAAATACGGTTCTGCAGCCATGTGTTTCAGCTTCACTTGCTTTCGTTTCCCATGCTTTGACTACTTCTGCTAAAAAATCGTTTCCGTGTTTTGTTGTTTGCTCTGTGAAAATATCTGTTTTGGATGTCCCGTAATAGCCGATGGCAGATGCGTTGACCCAAACGGCCGGTTTTTCCTGCATCTTTGCAACCAGTTGTAATAATTCTTCTGTTACTTTTAAACGGCTGTTTAAAATTGCCTTCTTCTTCTCATCGGTCCATCTTCCATTGATTGATTCTCCAGCGAGGTTAATAACTGCATCAATAGATGGAAGTTCTGGCTGCTGACCGTTCATCCATTTTACATAATGAATACTTTTTTCCTTTGTTTTTCTGTCACTTCTTGTGAGTATATAAATTTCATTTCCTTGTGCTGTTAAATGTTTTGACAAATGCCTTCCTACGAAACCTGTTCCTCCAGTTATTAAAATATTTTTCAATAAATTCCACCTCAATCAAATAATTGTTATTTAAAAATTTAGAATATTTGTTATAATTCATCTTGTACATATTATAGTACCATTATTGAGGAGGAGAGAACGCGTATGGAGCTTCAGAGAAACTTACCTGCAAAGAAAAAGAATCCGTTTTTGAAAGCGCTATTTTGGATCGGGATAGCGCTGGCTGGAGGTATTGCTCTTTCCATCATAGCTTTGCAGAGAGACGAAAAGATTAATGCTATTTGGTTTGTTGTTGCTTCTTTGTGTACGTATGCTATTGCTTACCGTTTTTATGCACGTTTTATTGCAACGAAAATTTTCAGTCTTAACAAAAATAATGCTACACCGGCTGAACGATACGCTGATGGAAAAGATTATGTACCAACAAACAAATGGGTGTTATATGGCCATCATTTTGCAGCGATCGCTGGAGCCGGTCCGCTTGTGGGTCCAACACTGGCTGCTCAAATGGGATACTTGCCTGGTACGATATGGATTATCGTCGGAGCAGTATTAGCTGGAGCGGTTCAGGACTTTGTAATTTTAATCATTTCCATGAGAAGAAGAGGTAAATCAATTGGTCAGATAGCGAAAGAAGAAATAGGACCAGTTGGAGGTATTTTAGCTTTAATCGGTGTTTTTGCTATTATGATTATTTTAATTGCCGTACTCGCATTGGTTGTAGTTAATGCACTAAAATCCAGTCCGTGGGGAACTTATACGATTGCCATGACGATTCCAATTGCTTTGTTTATGGGCTTTTATATGCGATACATAAGGCCCGGAAGAGTTGGAGAAGCATCTATTATTGGATTTGTTTTATTAATTTTTGCATTGATCAGCGGACAGTGGGTTGCTGATTCTCCAACGTTGGCACCTCTTTTCACATTTGATGGTGAAACATTGGCGTGGATGCTGATCATTTACGGTTTCTTAGCGTCCGTTCTTCCTGTATGGATGCTTTTAGCACCTCGAGATTATTTAAGTACATTTTTAAAAGTAGGGGTAATCGGAATGATGGCATTAGGTATTTTGATTGTAATGCCAGAAATTCAGATGCCTGCACTCACTAAATTTATTGATGGAACAGGGCCTGTATTCGCAGGTAATCTATTTCCGTTTCTGTTTATTACCATTGCTTGTGGAGCTATTTCTGGTTTCCATGCACTAATCTCTTCTGGTACGTCACCTAAGTTAATAGCAAATGAGCAGCATGCTCCTATGATTGGATATGCAGGTATGCTTACAGAATCCTTTGTTGCAATTATGGCGATGGTAGCTGCAACGCTTTTGACTCCTGGAATCTATTTTGCAATTAATTCACCAGGGGCTGCCATAGGACCAGATGTAGCGACTGCCGCATCAACGATTTCGTCATGGGGCTTTACGGTTTCAGCTGATGAAATCAATGAACTTGCTAAAAATGTAGATGAAGAGTCCATTCTATCCCGTACAGGGGGAGCTCCATCCCTTGCTGTCGGGATCGCGCAAATCTTTTCGCAAGTAATCGGAGGACCACAATTGATGGCCTTCTGGTACCACTTTGCGATATTATTTGAAGCTGTATTTATTTTGACTACCATAGATGCAGGTACACGTGTGGGACGGTTTATGCTCCAAGATCTGCTTGGACAAGTATTTAAGCCGCTTCGTAAGACAGATTCTATGCCTGCAGTATACTTTACGAGTGCATTAGTAGTGGCTGGCTGGGGCTACTTTTTAGTAGTAGGTGTAACAGATCCGCTAGGTGGCATCAACACGCTTTGGCCATTGTTCGGTATCGTTAACCAAATGTTAGCCGCAATAGCTCTGATTGTGGCGACAACGGTTATTTTGAAGATGGGTAAAAAGAAGTTTGTTTGGGTTACACTTGTTCCGCTTGCTTGGTTAATGATTGTAACTTTTTATGCAGCATGGCAAAAGATCTTCTCCGATATTCCAAAGATTGGTTTCTTAAAACAGGCAGAAGTTATGAAGGAAGCTGCAGCAAGCGGTAACCTGCCGCCGACAGTACCATCAATTGAAGCGGCTGAAAAACTGGTTTTTAATAACACGCTTAACGCTTATTTAACTGCTATCTTTATGCTTCTTATTTTAGGTGTCCTCATTGATGCATTGAGAATTTGGTATAAAGCGATCAAGAGCGATAAACCTTTAGAAACTTCTGAAGAGCCTTTTGTACAAACAAAGCTTGGTGAGGTTTCATGAGTTTTAAAGCCGCTTGGGAATGGGTGAGAAGTATCTTTCAAGTGATTTTTTATATTGGAAAGGGAATATCAAACCTGCCTGACTACCAAGCTTATGTGAAGCATTTGGAGAAAAATCATCCTGAACAAAAGCCGCCAACTGAGAAAGAGTTCTTTGCGGATTTACTTGAAAATAAATATGGTGCAAACGCAAAACGCTGTTGATAAGCTACAAACAAGTGCAGGCTGCACTTTCGACGATAAAGCATCTTCTCTAATAGGGAGGATGCTTTTTTCGTTGGGCTCTTTTCTAAAAGGTTGTTGCTTTTAGGTTATTTTTGTAAAGTGCCTTCATTGACAAGTTGATTAGAGTTCAAGGTGCGTGCCAACCACCTGAGTAGCCTTCCCGTAAGGCATGCGACGAGGAAGCCCTCTTCGATAGAATTATCTTGGAGACGCAGGAGCAATATGCTTCTCTGACTCAGTATCTTTAATTATCTTCGAACGGGCTCACCTTACCCCCGCGGAAAGCGAGCATCCTGTAACGGAATTCAACCACTTCTAAGAACAACAAAGTTTACGAAAACAGCCTTTCGTTGATATTACACGGAAGACAGGTTTCCGTACACACAACAAAGAGGTTTACCTGGCCACTAAAATTAGAAATTATGGTACACTAATGGATGAAAGAAGGTGGGTAGATGGCTGTTATAACAAGGATTTCTGCTCAGCAAAAAAATGATGATCGATTTAATGTTTTTTTAAAAAAAGGAACAAAAGAAGAGTTTGCCTTTAGTGTAGATGCTGATGTTTTAATAAAGTTTCAGCTGCAAAAAGGTATGGAGATCAATGAAGATGAGTGGGAAGAGATTATTGAGGAAGATCAATATCGGAAAGCATTTAACAAAGCCCTTCATTTTTTATCTTACCGTATGCGGACAGTACATGAAATAGAGGCCTATCTGGAGAAAAAAGAGGTTCCTGAAACCACGATCAAAAGAGTAATGAATAAATTATCAGAATACGATTTTGTTAATGACAAAACTTTTGCGGATTCTTTTGTGAAAAGCCGTATGAATACTTCTTTTAAGGGACCGGGCGCAATACGCCAGGAACTGAAGAAAAAAGGAATCGGTGAGAGTCATACGGAAGAAGCACTGAATCAGTTCACTTATGAAGAACAGCTTGAGGCTTCCGTGAAGTTTATTCAAAAGCAATTCAGGAGCAGTGCGAAACGATCAGAAAAAGAACAAAAGCAAAAGATCGCTCAGCAGCTTCAGCAAAAAGGATTTACATGGGAAGTAATTGAAATGGCATTTCAGGAAGCAAAAATCAGTCAAACTCCTGAAGAGGAAAAAGAAGCCCTGCTTGTTCATGCGAGAAAAGCGCATCAAAAGTACAAAAAATATAACGGGTACGAGTACGAGTCACGCATGAAGCGTTTTTTGTACAGCAAGGGCTTCGATTCATCTGTAATTTCTGAATTGCTGAATGGTGAAGAAATTAACGATCTATAAAAATTTCAGAACGGTTATCATCCTGGCTGAAAATCAATTCAGCAACAGTATCAGGAGACTTTAGCCGGGACCGGTCTTTAATATGGTCAGTCTCATCCCAAAACGGGGTATCCATGCCTCCCATATAGACAGCCGTTGGGAATATATTTGTACCTTCCCATTCTTTAACGAGGCTTTCTGTAAAACCGCGCACGGCAAACTTCGTTGCGCAGTATACTGATTCATTCACTTTGCCTCTTAATCCAGCAGTTGAGATAATGTTCATAACTTTTCCAAAGCCCTGTTTTTTAAAATATGGGAAAGCTGCTTGTGAGGGGTAGATCGTACCATACACATTCGTTTCGACCATGCCTTCAATATCAGCTCTTGTTAATGAATACAGGGGCTCGAAAACGCCAATGCCAGCGTTGTTGATTAAAAGATGTACAGTTTCTTCTTCAAATACAGTTCTCAAAACGGTTTGTATTTGTTCATAGTCAGCAGCATTACAAACTTTATAAAAAACTCGGTTACCTTTTTGTGAAAGGGTTTGTACTGCTTCTTGCAGTTTTGCTTCCGTACGCCCGAGAAGGCATATATTAAATTCTTTATTGTATTGGCGGGCTAAGGCAAGACCAAGACCTGAACCTCCGCCTGTAATAATGACAGTTTTATTCAAGGTAATCACTCCTATGTAATCAGGTTTTTCATCCAGATACAGCGTACAGAAAAGAGAGGAAAGATTCAAATGGAAAAAAGGTTTAGTGAAATGACAGAGTCTGAAATAAGGGCTGAAATTGCTTCTTTACGGGCAAAAGCACAAAAAGCAGAACAAATGGGCATGGTAAGTGAGTACGCTGTTTATGAACGCAAAATAGCAATGGCAAAATGCTATTTAATGGATCCTTCGTCTATTGAAAGCGGAAAAGAATACGGTATACAAGGAGATCCAGGATCTACATTCTCTGTTTTGTACTTAAATGGTATTTTTGCCTGGGGATATAAAAATAAACAGAGTACATTAGAGGCATTGCCTATTTCAGTACTAGAATAACTAAGGTTTTACAAAAGACTACTTCGACAAGTTGATTGTAGTGGAAGGTGCGAGACTCCTGCGGGAGCAGCGGGACAGATGAGACTTCTAATGGTGCAAAGCGTCGAGAAGGCTCACCGCACGCCCCGCGGAAAGGGAGCGACCTGGAACGAAGATCAACCACTTTCAAGAGCAACAAAGGTATAAGAAAAACCGGCATAAATAAAGAAGCGATAACAGGACCGCTTCTTTATTCGTCACTATGAACGCTTACGTGTTTGAATTTCAAGCACATAATTATTTAATGCTTGCTGGGTCTCCCCATTCACCTGATTGTACGCATGCTTCGAATTGGCACGCGGTGAGTGAAAGGGGTCAGAATATTTTCCATTAAACAGAGTTGATTTAAAGTACTGTTTTTTGTTCATCTGATACACCCCCCAGAATGAAATTCATAACCGCAAGAGTTACTGGTCATCTCGGTGTTGATTGGATAAAAACATTCGTTCCTGCGGATGGTCACGAATGGTTCCATCTGGCCGTTTAGAAGAAAATTCTTCTTTTGCTCTCGGCTCACCTGAGAAGGAGATCCGATTAGGGAAGTCTTTGGCTTTGTTTCTCATTTGTTTTACCTCCTTTTAATCGGTTCTAACCTAGTATGAAACGTTATAGAAACCTTTATGTGACGGGACTTTCTTTAAAAATTGGATAAGGAGGGAGAAAAATGGAAGAGCGTTTTGACAGACTGGCGAAACAGCTTCAAAAAGTGAACCCTGGCCTGAGTTATCAAGAGTCAAGGGAATGGGTGGAAGGTTTATGGGAAGATTTTGAATCGACCCGGGCAAAAGCCGGCTGGGAATATGAAGGGCAAGATGTTACAGAGAAAATGGTTGCTCAGCTCATTAATTCATATGGTCATAAGCTGCATGAATACTTCTCAAGCAATCCGAAATTTCAACGTTTCATTAAAAAAGACGGGCCTGTAAACTAAGCCCGTCTCTTTACTTATTCGTTGTTGTTTATAAGATCCATCGGAGAAAAATCCATTTTCTTCTTTAAACGGTCTTCAGAATAGACCCATCCCGTATATGAGGTAATAATGTTTAGATTCTCGTCAAGCTGAACCATGGCCACGAAGGGATAATGACCTTTGCTTCGGTAACGAAGATCAATAAACTGAACCATATGGCCGTGATCGTTCTTTTCAATTTCCCATCTGTGGACAGGGGAAAAGGATAAGAATGCTGAGATGTTTTTATCCAATTTTGCAGCATCGATAACTTCTGATTCAGGAACTGGGAGCCGGTCAAATGTATCCCACACTGTCACTTTCCCGTTCTTTAAGCCTGCAACAAAAAATTCATGCTTTGATTTAATAGCAAGGTGATATTGTCCCCATCGGATTGTTGGACTTGCATATATTTCTTCTGCTTCTGGTATTTTTTCTAAAACAATTTTATTCACTTTTTGACGTGCGAGGATACGCCAGATGTAATAAAAAACAAGGATGATATATACGGCTAAGAACGTATACCCAGGATCTGCACCAACATACCAAAGAAGAAGCCCTGCAATATGAAGGAAAAAGATAAATGGATCAAAGATACTGATCACGCCTAGTGCTATCCATTTTTTTGATATTGGATATAATGCCTGTGTGCCGTATGCGTTGAAAATGTCTACAAAAACATGAAGAAATACGGCTATAGCGGTCCAGAGCAATAACTTTCCGCTATCCGCCTGCGGTACAAATAATGATAGGATACCGAATAATAAAAGCGGCCAGATAATTAATGCTGGCAGGGAATGGGTAAGACCCCTGTGATTACGAATGTAGACTGCGTTGTTTCTTAGTTTTAAAATAGTATCAAAATCAGGAGCCTGGGAACCGACTAGTGTCCCGGCAAGTATGGCTTGGGATGTCGCTGGATCATTCGCTATTGCGGGGTCCAGCATGGCTAATCCGCCTAATCCCAACCCCATCACGATATGTGTGCCTGTATCCAAGGCGACCACCTCCTATGTAGGAATGGAGTGAAAGTTATATGTTAACAGTTTTTATGGAGTATAAAGTAATTCCAGAGACACTTCAATCATATGAGGCAGAAATGCCATCTGTGATTAGCGAGCTTAAGAACCTTGGTGCTGCTGATATTCAATGGTATCGAGCGGCAGATCAGCCATCACTTTATGTTGAATGTTTTAATGTGAGAGATAATGAGCTTTATCAATCGATAAAAGAAAACCGTACGTCCTCTGAACATCCTGTATTTTCAAAGCTTTTCCCATTTTTATCAGGGGGAGCAGAAAAAATTCACTGCTGGGCGTTTGAAAAAATGAACGTAAAGGAAGAGTTGTAAATTGACCACCACAAGTAATACTTTATTTTCCCTCGAAGTTCCATATGTGAAACAATTTCAGGAGCAATTACTCAACTGGTACGATGAAAATAAACGTACCTTGCCTTGGCGTGCAAATCAGGATCCCTATCGGGTTTGGGTATCCGAAATCATGCTTCAGCAAACCAGAGTAGACACTGTTATACCTTATTTCGAACGGTTCACAAGTCTTTTTCCGACTCTTCAAGATCTTGCTTACGCCGATGAAGAAAAAGTACTCAAAGCTTGGGAGGGTCTAGGATATTATTCCCGAGTTCGAAACTTACAAACCGCAGTAAGAGAAGTATGTGAATCTTACGGAGGAAAAGTGCCTGACACACCACGGGATATTGCAGGTTTAAAAGGTGTGGGTCCTTATACCGCAGGAGCCATTTTAAGTATTGCTTACGGTATACCAGAGCCTGCTGTTGATGGAAACGTCATGCGTGTTTTATCAAGGATACTCTTAATTGAAGAAGATATCAGCAAGCCCAAAACCAGGGTGCTGTTTGAAAATGCAGTTCGTGAACTGATTTCTCATGAGGACCCTTCTTCCTTTAATCAGGGAATGATGGAACTTGGTGCCCTTATATGTACCCCTAAATCTCCAGCTTGTTTGCTATGTCCCATGCGGGAGCTTTGCAAAGGTTTTGAAGAAGGGAAACAGAACGTGCTCCCTGTTAAACTTGGGAAAACAAAAGTCAGAAAAGCAAAGGTGGCAGCAGGGATTTTAGTTGGAAAAGATGGGCGTTTGCTCATTCATAAAAGGCCATCAGAAGGATTGCTCGCAAACATGTGGGAATTTCCCAATACGGAATATCTTGGAGAAAACAAAAATGCCGAAACCGAGGCGCTGAATGGATACTTAGATGAAATTGCGGTTCAAGCTGTTTTTGAAGACAAGGCAGGTTATATTGAACATGTTTTTTCCCATTTGAAATGGGAAATCAATATATGGCAAGGAAAAATTGAAAAGTATCCCGGAGAGCTGCCGCCGGAATGGAAATGGGTTACTGTGGACGAGCTTGATCAGTATCCGTTTCCTGTTTCCCATCAAAAAATTATCCGGCTTGTAAAGGAGGCATTATTGATATGAATTTAGAACTGGAAGGTAAAGCAGTACTCGTAACAGGCGGATCAAAAGGAATCGGCCAAGCGATTGCTTATGCGTTTTTAGAAGAAGGTGCAAAAGTAGGAATCGTAGGGCGAGACTTAAGGGATTTAGAAGCAGCACAAAAAGATGGCATTGAAATTTTTCAAGGGGATGTTACAAACGGAGAGGATCGCGATCGTGTGATGAGTGCCTTTTTAGAAAAGTTCGGCACGATTGATGTTCTTGTTAATAATGCTGGCGGAAGCAACGGTTCGACAGTCATGGAGACAAATATGGCACAGTTTGAAGAAGCGATCCATCTGAATTTCTTATCAGCAGTAGACTTGAGTAGAAGAGCCGCTGAAGTAATGATTACGAATGCTGAAGGGGGAGCAATCATTAATATTTCATCGATCTTTGGCAGGGAATCAGGCGGAAAGCCGACCTATAATGCAAGTAAAGCTGCCTTAATTTCTTTCACAAAATCATTTGGAGATGAGATGATCTCAAAAGGTGTTCGTGTGAACGGTGTTGCTCCAGGATCAATTCTGCATGAAACTGGCAACTGGCAAAAAAGATTGGAACAAGATCCAGAAAAAATTAATGCTTTTGTCGAGGAACATATTTCTGCCGGCCGATTCGGTAAAGTGGAAGAAATTGCGAATGTTGTTGTGTTTTTAGCGTCAGAGAAGGCTTCATGGGTTGTAGGAAGCACGCTGAATGTCGACGGCGGGCAGTCTTATAGCAATTTTTAATAAAAACAGGAAAAACAAGCCCCAGCAGAGCGCAGGGGCTTGTTTTTATGCGCGTTCAGGAAGTTTTATGCGCGTTCAGGAAGTTTTATGCGCGTTCAGGAAGTTTTATGCGCGTTCAGGAAGTTTTATGCGCGTTCAGGAAGTTTTATGCGCGTTCAGGAAGTTTTATGCTCGGTTGCGATCAAAAAAAGACCCCAGCTCGCTGGGGTTCATCTTCCTCAATCGTATTTAATCTCCGTTCCGTGTGTCCAATCGGCTTCGCCGCGTTTCAAACCGCCTCTTGCCTCAATTTCCTTAATGATTTCTCTGTGTATACTTGTTCCTTCTTCGTTTAAATAAGGGGCCATCTGCTGGAGTGAATGATGAAAATAGGCAAGTTCTTCGTCTTTCCATTCATTCTTGCTTGTCATGCTTAGTTCGGTCATATCTCGTCCTACATACATGATTTAATCCCTCCTTAAATTAGTGTAATCATTCATTTATCCCCCATTTTTTAATCTTTTAATACTGGAAATATATAATAAAAAAAATCCTAATAAAACACTGCATCCCCGGGTAAATTATATTTCGTGGAGGTGAAAAACATGGACAAACAACAACAACAACAACAACAACAAGCTTCAAAAACAAATGCACAACAAGTGAGACAGCAAAACGCTCAGTCTGCTTCTGGTGCTGGTCAGTTCGGGACTGAATTTGGCAGCGAAACTAACGCTCAACAAGTTCGTCAGCAAAACCAACAGTCTCAACAACGTAAAGGTCAACAAGGTCAACAAGGCCAACAACAATAACCTCTATCCAGAAATGCTCCCTAATAACTAGGGGGCATTTTTTGGTTTTTAATCCATACGTTTTCTATACATAACCGATGGGAATACTATTTAGAGTGGAATTATTATAAAAAAGGCGCTTGATTTTAAAAAACAGGGACAAGTACATTTCCAAACTATTCTTAAAACGATATAATAAAGTAGAGAAAAAAAGCGTGTTTTGTAAGAAGGCAATGAATCGGGAATAAAAAATCAAATTGTAGAACGAGGTTTAAACATGGAGCTGGTGAATTACCGACAAATGGTTTCAAGGAAGGAGAGTTAAAAAACTCAATAGGTAACATTAGCTTCCGGAACTCGGGCAGAAAGGAGAGAGAGATGAGTTTTCCTGCAACCGGAAGTATAATCAATATTCAAAGCTACAAACATAATGGCTATCTGCACCGTAACTGGGAAGATACAGTCATTTTAAAGGGGACTCCAAGTCAGGTTATCTGCGGTAACGACCGGATCCTGGTTACCGAATCTGATGGACGTCAGTGGCGGACAAGAGAGCCTGCTATTTGCTATTTCAATTCCAAGCAATGGTTTAACGTGATCGGCATGATACGGGAAGATGGCATTTATTATTACTGCAACTTAGGTTCACCATTTATGTGGGACAAGGAAGCATTGAAGTATATCGATTATGATTTAGATATCAAAGTCTTTCCAGATGGAACTTATATCTTATTAGATGAAGATGAATATGAACTTCATAAAAGAATGATGAGGTATCCGAGTCAGCTGGATGCGATCATCCAAAAAAATCTTCAAGAACTAATCTTGATGGTTACACAAAAAAAGGGACCTTTTGAACCTGGGTTTGTGGAACAATGGTATGAAAGATATTTAGAATTTAGATAAAAAGGAAAACCTGTTGTATTGTCAGCAGGTTATCCTTTTTTTACTCATTAATAAGAGATAACTTGGCCTCCGCCAAGTTTTCTTTTTTCACTTTTTAGAAACTATACCTTGTTAACGGTATAAGAAACGACGTAGCAAACAAGTTTAGGAAAAAAGTATAAGTTCAACTAAGGCTGACGAAAAAGGCTTGGCATCAGCCAAGTTTCCTTTATGAATACAGAATGGTGTGATGTGCATGGATAGTATTAAGCGTTATTTAGCTTTTGTAAAACCCTACAAATGGCAGATTTTCTGGACGATTTTGATCGGACTTGCTAAATTCGGGATTCCGTTATTAACACCGCTCATCTTAAAATATGTGGTTGATGACATCATTCAAACCCCACTGCCTCTAGATGAAAAAATGAATAAGCTATATTGGCTGATGGGCGGCGCTGCAATCATTTTTGTTGTTTTCAGACCGCCTATTGAATATTGGAGACAATATTACGCACAATGGGTCGGCAGTAAGATTCTGTATGATATTCGTGATAAAATGTTCGATCATATTCAAAGGTTGAGTCTTCGGTTTTATTCGAACAATAAGTCAGGTGAAATCATCTCCAGGGTGATTCACGATGTTGAGCAGACAAAAACGTTCGTAATCACTGGACTTATGAATGTTTGGCTCGACATGGCAACCATTATTATTGCTGCTGCTATTATGTTTTCTATGGATTTCTGGCTGACAATCGTTGCTTTATCGATGCTGCCGGTTTACGCGTTCTCAGTAAAATTTTTTTATGCCCGTCTAAGGCAGCTCACAAAAGATCGTTCACAGGCACTTGCGGAAGTACAGGGGCACCTTCATGAACGTGTACAGGGGATGTCAGTTATCCGTAGTTTTGCTCTAGAAGATCACGAGCAAATTCAGTTTGATAAGCGGAATACAAAATTTTTAAACCGGGCCATGGATCATACGAAGTGGAACGCTAAAACTTTTTCTGTCGTAAACACTGTTACTGATATAGCTCCGCTTCTTGTTATCGGATTCGCAACTTATCAGGCTATCACAGGGAATATAACCATAGGAGCCTTAGTAGCTTTTGTTGCTTATATGGACAGACTTTATAATCCATTAAGACGACTTGTGAATTCATCAACGACTCTTACACAATCGATCGCTTCAATGGATAGAATGTTTGAGTTTTTGGATGAAACTTATGATATTGAGGATTCACCTGGGGCTAAACCTCTTAATTCTGTAAAAGGAGCATTGGAATTTGAAAATGTCTCGTTTTCATACAATGAGGAAGAAGCGGATGTACTGCATAATGTCTCGTTATCTGTCGCAGCTGGGGAAACGATTGCGCTCGTTGGAATGAGCGGGGGAGGAAAGTCGTCGTTAATTAGTCTGATTCCGAGATTTTACGATGTAACAGAAGGCAGTATTAAGCTAGATGGAACGGATATCCGAAATTTTCAGGTGAGAAGTTTGCGTGATAAAATTGGGATGGTTCTCCAGGATAATATTTTATTCAGCGAATCTGTCCGGGCAAACATTCTTATGGGGAACCCTGAGGCCTCTGATGAAGAAATGATTGCAGCAGCTAAAGCGGCGAATGCTCATGATTTTATTATGAATCTTCCCAATGGCTACGACACAAAAATAGGGGAGCGGGGCGTAAAGCTTTCCGGCGGACAAAAGCAGCGTGTCGCGATCTCAAGAGTTTTCCTTAAAAATCCTCCTATTCTTATTTTAGATGAAGCGACATCTGCTCTTGATTTAGAAAGTGAGCATCTTATTCAAGAAGCGCTGGAGAAGCTCGCGAAAGATAGAACGACATTTATTGTCGCTCATCGATTATCAACAATTACACACGCTGACCGGATTATCGTTGTCGATCATGGGAAGATCGTCGAAATGGGTAAACACAAAGAACTGATGGAAAAACAAGGACCATATTATGATTTGTTTACCGTTCAGCAATTAAGTTAATAGGATATGAAAGACTGGTGAAAACCAGTCTCAGCTTGTAGACAAAGTATATGTCTACAAGCTTTTTTTATTGTAGAATTAAATTAGATAATGTTTGAGGGGAGAAATATACATGTTATCTAAGCATTCTACTGAAGGACGTCACCAAGTAACCCTG
>NZ_JAMBOD010000068.1 GCF_023715445.1 Fictibacillus nanhaiensis | reverse complement strand
TCCGCCTGGGGAGTACGACCGCAAGGTTGAAACTCAAAGGAATTGACGGGGGCCCGCACAAGCAGTGGAGCATGTGGTTTAATTCGAAGCAACGCGAAGAACCTTACCAGGTCTTGACATCCTCTGAGCACTCTAGAGATAGAGCTTTCCCCTTCGGGGGACAGAGTGACAGGTGGTGCATGGTTGTCGTCAGCTCGTGTCGTGAGATGTTGGGTTAAGTCCCGCAACGAGCGCAACCCTTGACCTTAGTTGCCA
>NZ_JAMBOD010000067.1 GCF_023715445.1 Fictibacillus nanhaiensis | reverse complement strand
TTGGGGTGAAGTCGTAACAAGGTAGCCGTATCGGAAGGTGCGGCTGGATCACCTCCTTTCTATGGAGATTATGAAACAGCTTCGTCTGTTTCGTAAGTACACCTATTCTTCTTTTGTTCAGTTTTGAGAGAACTCTCTCTCTAAATCAAATAACGTTTTCTTATGGAAAAGGTTATTTCTTATGTTCTTTGAAAACTAGATATCGACATCCAAACAAATGCAAGGCAGATATATTATTTATCTGCGCCAAAGCAA
>NZ_JAMBOD010000066.1 GCF_023715445.1 Fictibacillus nanhaiensis | reverse complement strand
AAACCAGAGGGCTTGCCCTCTGGGGTTGTAGGACACTCTACATGGAGTTACAAAGGAACGAAGTAGGTGAAGCGGTCTGGAAAGGCCCACCAAAGAAGGTAACAGCCCTGTAGCTGAAACTTCGTTCTCTCCTGAGTGGATCCTGAGTACGGCGGGACACGTGAAACCCCGTCGGAATCCGGGAGGACCATCTCCCAAGGCTAAATACTCCCTAGTGACCGATAGTGAACCAGTACCGTGAGGGAAAGGTGAAAA
>NZ_JAMBOD010000065.1 GCF_023715445.1 Fictibacillus nanhaiensis | reverse complement strand
GGCGGGACACGTGAAACCCCGTCGGAATCCGGGAGGACCATCTCCCAAGGCTAAATACTCCCTAGTGACCGATAGTGAACCAGTACCGTGAGGGAAAGGTGAAAAGCACCCCGGAAGGGGAGTGAAATAGATCCTGAAACCGTGTGCCTACAAGTAGTCGGAGCCCATTAACGGGTGACGGCGTGCCTTTTGTAGAATGAACCGGCGAGTTACGATCCCGTGCAAGGTTAAGTTGAAAAGACGGAGCCGCAGCGA
>NZ_JAMBOD010000064.1 GCF_023715445.1 Fictibacillus nanhaiensis | reverse complement strand
AGTCGGAGAAGCTGTTGGAATCATCGCTGCACAATCCATCGGTGAGCCAGGTACACAGCTTACTATGCGTACCTTCCATACCGGCGGTGTAGCAGGAGACGATATCACACAAGGTCTTCCGCGTATCTTGGAATTGTTCGAAGCACGTAACCCGAAAGGTCAAGCTGTTATCTCTGAGCTTGAAGGAACGGTTGTTGGCGTAAACGACAATAAAGATAAGCGTGAAGTAGTCGTCCAAGGTGAAATCGAATCTAGA
>NZ_JAMBOD010000063.1 GCF_023715445.1 Fictibacillus nanhaiensis | reverse complement strand
CTGTTTCGTAAGTACACCTATTCTTCTTTTGTTCAGTTTTGAAGGAACTTTATACTTCCTTTAGGGGCCTATAGCTCAGCTGGTTAGAGCGCACGCCTGATAAGCGTGAGGTCGATGGTTCGAGTCCATTTAGGCCCACCATTTCCATTTTAATAATCCTAGAATATGGGGCTTTAGCTCAGCTGGGAGAGCGCCTGCCTTGCACGCAGGAGGTCAGCGGTTCGATCCCGCTAAGCTCCACCATTGCACATCTTACGA
>NZ_JAMBOD010000062.1 GCF_023715445.1 Fictibacillus nanhaiensis | reverse complement strand
CTAAGTTTTTTGATAAGCATCGAATCTCTTCGTCAGCTTTGTTCCTCCGGTACTCACGTATGTGTAATACGCTCCGTTCCTCTAGAACTTCACTTCCTCGACCTTCTCGCTTCTGAAAAAACTTTTCCTTTTTAGAGAGTATGTTCTCTCAAAACTAGATACGACGTTTCCAAACTTCATGCTTTTTTAAGGATAAGCCCTCGACCGATTAGTATCTGTCAGCTCCACGTGTCGCCACGCTTCCACACCAGACCTATCA
>NZ_JAMBOD010000061.1 GCF_023715445.1 Fictibacillus nanhaiensis | reverse complement strand
AGAACTCTCTCTCTAAATCAAATAACGTTTTCTTATGGAAAAGGTTATTTCTTATGTTCTTTGAAAACTAGATATCGACATCCAAACAAATGCAAGGCAGATATATTATTTATCTGCGCCAAAGCAACAACTTTGATGTGTATGCATCATTAAGTTACGAGATGCGAGAAGTTCGAGGCGACAAAGTCTTGAAGGAGCGGAGTGTATTTCGATACATGAGCACTGGAAAGACGAAGTCAACGAAGAAATTCGACGTTGA
>NZ_JAMBOD010000060.1 GCF_023715445.1 Fictibacillus nanhaiensis | reverse complement strand
CCATTCGGAAATCCCCGGATCAGTGCTTACTTACAGCTCCCCGAGGCATATCGGTGTTCGTCCCGTCCTTCTTCGGCTCCTAGTGCCAAGGCATCCACCGTGCGCCCTTTCTAGCTTAACCTTATAAAAAAAGTTATTGCTTTGGCGCAGATAAATAATATATCTGCCTTGCATTTGTTTGGATGTCGATATCTAGTTTTCAAAGAACATAAGAAATAACCTTTTCCATAAGAAAACGTTATTTGATTTAGAGAGAGAGTTCT
>NZ_JAMBOD010000059.1 GCF_023715445.1 Fictibacillus nanhaiensis | reverse complement strand
GCCTCGAACTTCTCGCATCTCGTAACTTAATGATGCATACACATCAAGATTGTTGCTTTGGCGCAGATTAGATAATTCTATCTGCCTTGCATTTGTTTGGATGTCGATATCTAGTTTTCAAAGAACAATTTAAAAATGCATCATCGTAAGATGTGCAATGGTGGAGCTTAGCGGGATCGAACCGCTGACCTCCTGCGTGCAAGGCAGGCGCTCTCCCAGCTGAGCTAAAGCCCCATATTCTAGGATTATTAAAATGGAAATGGTGGGCCT
>NZ_JAMBOD010000005.1 GCF_023715445.1 Fictibacillus nanhaiensis | reverse complement strand
AGCTTCAAAAACTCGTTCCATGGTCAACAGATCTACCCGAATCATGTTATTTAGCTAATCATAAGGAATAACAAAAGTTTAAATGATCCACACCTTGAAAAGCAGGTGTGGATCATTTTACGCTTACGCTTAATTTGACGAAGCCGGTTCATAATTTGACACATATGGTTAATAATTTGACGAAGTTGAATGATAATTTGACATACCTGTGTCAGGCACACCAAAAAAAGACATGCACGCTCGCATGTCTACAAATCCATCAACTTTCTACCCACTCTTTACGGAGAGTAAATAAATCTTTCAGTTCATCTGTTGATAATTCAGTGATCCAATTCTCGCTCTGTATTACCTTTTCAGACAGCTCTTTTTTACTTTCGAGCATCAAGTCGATCTTTTCTTCCAGTGTGCCAAGGGTTATCATCTTATGAACCGTTACAAACTTCTTCTGCCCGATGCGGTGGGCACGGTCGGTGGCCTGGTTTTCAACTGCAGGGTTCCACCATCTGTCATAGTGAATAACATGGTTTGCTTCTGTTAGATTCAGACCTGTTCCGCCGGCTTTTAGCGACAAGATGAAAATAGCATTATCTCCGTTTTGGAAACTGTCTATCATCTCATCACGTTTTTGTTTGGATAAACTGCCGTGTAAGAACAATACAGGTTTGCCAAACTTCTTTTCTACGTACTTCTTAATCAGCTCACCCATAAAGATAAACTGAGTGAAGATCAGACATTTTTCATCCTTTTCAAAAATGGCTTCCAGCAGCTCGATCGTCTTCGAAAACTTAGCTGACTGCTCTTCCAGTTTTGTCAGCTTATCATTCTTCGTATAAAGAGCGGGGTGATCACAGATTTGTTTTAGTTTCCCAAGCATAGCCAGCAGCAAGCCGCGCCTCTGCATGCCTGTTACTTTCTCAAGCTGCTCAAACGTATCCTGTACAAGTCTCTCATATAATGAAGCCTGTTCTTTTGAGAGAGGACAGTATTCTTTGATCTCTTGTTTCTCAGGCAGGTTTAGCTGGACAGCAGGATCCATCTTTGTACGCCGCAGCAAGAAAGGGTGCACAAGCTTCTTTAATTGCTGCAGTCGTACACTGTCATTTTCCTTTTCAACCGGAAGGACAAATTTCTTCTGGAAAGATGGCTCACTTCCCAAATAACCTGGATTAAGAAAATCAAAAATCGCCCATAGTTCAAGCAGCCGATTTTCAACAGGCGTTCCTGTTAATGCGATCTTATGGCGGCCGTTCAACTTCCGGATGCTTCTCGATTGTTTCGTATAACTGTTTTTAATATTTTGGGCTTCATCGAGCACAATCGTCTCCCAGAACGTACCGCCCATTTCTGTAAAATCAAGCTGGCAGGTTGTATACGATGTAATAACAACATCGTAATCCTTATACCATGCCTCGAATTCTTCTCCTTTTTTTCGGTTAGATCCGTAGTGCAATCCAACAGTTAGTGATGGAGAAAAATGCTCCAGCTCTTTTTGCCAGTTTCCAATTACAGACGTAGGGCAAATCAGCAGAAACGTACCTTCCTGTTCCCCTTTTTCTTTTACCTTTAAAAAATAATCGATCGTCTGAACGGTTTTTCCAAGTCCCATGTCATCGGCAAGACAGCCTCCAAGCCCGAACTTCCGAAGAAAATACATCCAGGAGCTTCCTGTCTTTTGATATTCCCTAAGCGTTCCTAGCAGGTTCTCGGCTTTCGGTTCAACCGGAATCGTTTTAATTTCGGACAGTTGATCCATCCAAAGGTTGAGAGGTTCATCCCACTCCATATCGAGCATCGGGCCCTCAAATTCGATTCCTTCAAGTTGATCTTCAGCTGGGTTTGATTCCATATTTAAAAGATGCTGTTCAAGTACATCTTTTAACTGAATCCCTGTACGGTCTACATTTTTGATTAAATGACGGACTTGTTTCATCCATTCTGGGTCTACTCTGTACCATTGTCCGTTTCTGCGGACAAGTCTTCTGCTGCCATCCACAAGCTTACGGAATTCTTCCTCCGAAAGTTCTTCATCTCCAGTTGAAAGCCTCCAGTCAAATTGCATGATTGCATTTAACCCTAAAAAGGACGGTGCTCCGCCTCCGGTTTGAGGTTTAGTTTTGATCTTTGCCTTAACCTTTGGCTGCAGTTCCTGAACGGTTTGCCACCATTCCGGAAGAATACTTGATATTCCAATCTGGCGAAGGAGCTCACTTTTTGAAGTGAGAAAGTCCCATGCTTCTTTTTCTGTGATTTCTTCTCTAATTTCCTTTCGGCTGCCAACCTTAAGCCAGGAAATAAGCTTAGTAACAAGCTCGATATCACTCTCCAGCGTTTCTTGATACGGTTTCCACTCATCTGGTAATAGAGTGCTTTTCCCTTTGTAAGGAACACGAATACCTTCTTCTTTCTCCTGCAAGAAGACATTCAGATTCCATATATCTTTATCTTCCTCATCAGGCTCAGATAGCTCAACTATCAGTTTGAAAGGTTTAGGATCTTCTCTCCAGCCTATTTTAATCAGCCATTCTTCTTCATCCAAATGCCCTAATGCAGATATAACCTGCCTTGAGTTGCCACTTACCATTTCTTTGTTAAAAGATGACGGCATTACAGAAAAATCAGTGTCCGGCAAAGTTGAAAGTGCTTCATTTATCCAAGGAGAGTCTATGCGTTTCCCCTCAGCTTTCCATGACCAATCACCTGATTTCCATGCTTCAAAATCAGGTGACACGAGATCAGCTTTCATTAATTTAGCATAATGGTTTGCTTCTTCAACCAATTCCCAAGAATCTTTTTCCCAATTGCTTTCAGAAAGAAAAAAATCAGGATAGCGATTGAACAGCACAAAAGCTTCTCCCCCGTTTAAATATACATTTTGGTCATCATCTATATCCAGAAGCGTTCCATAAAAAGATGGCTGATGCCACGTAAATAAAAGAGGTTTCCAATCGTTCACATGCACTCTTTTCCTATGTTTGGTGGCCCATAAAACCATATTTCCATGAAGCCATTTTGCGTGAAGTAAAAGATTGCTTGTATCGATCATGAAATAAATTTTCCTTTCCTTAACTCTTCCTGAAATGCTCTTAATCTGCCATATACTGTGGCGATCTGGTTTATATATTGAGAAAAGCGTTCTTCCTCACCAAGATCAAAATAAAGAGTCCGGAGCGTTTTTAGATGCTTAATCGCAGATTGATATGATTTTCTCGTCCGTTCATTGATCAGCCTGTCAATTGTTTGGTGATAGATCGGAAGGACCGTTTCCTTTTGAAAAGAGAGAACTTCTTTTAAATCCTTTCTCTGAATGAGCTCAGGTGAATAACCCATGATTACTTGAAGCTCCACCCATCTCTCATGCTCCCCGATCACCATCAAATATTCTCCATATTCATAAAAGGTTATCGGTAAAAATTCGATAAGCATTTCTTCGTACTGATCTTCATCACCGGTGTGCTGCGCATACTTCCAGAAGTAATTTAAGTACTCATGAAAAAATTCACGTGCATCAGAATGGTAATAATAAGAGCTTACACCTTGTAAAAATTTTGGTTTTAAATAAAGGAGCCATGACAAAAGACGTTCCCATTCCTGCTTATCAACCAAAAGTTTCATCCATACAAGGTAATGCACCATTTCTGCTTTCTTTTCATTCTGACCCAATCGTTCAAAAGCAAGATCATCTTCCTGGCGTGCAAAAGCAAAATGGACAAGAGCGAGCTCGAGCATTTGAGATGATTTGCCTGATTCTTTTTCTTCGAGCAATTGTTTTTCATATTTTTCGATCCAAGTTTTCTCAGAATAGAGAAGAGACCAGCTGATCTGGAATAGATAAAATAATAAATAACCCCATTTAGGCGGGATCTCATAAAGACTTTGAAAGTTTCGGAGGCTCTCTTCGACTAATTTTTTGTTCTCGTTTAGGAGTTTTTCACTATTTATCTCCTTTAATGCCACATAAATCTGATCAGATAATTTTTCAACTGTAGCATCAAAATTCGCCTGTAAATAAGAGGCAACACCATATTGTGCTTCAAACGAAAATAAGCGAATAAGAGTTTCGATTTGCACATGATATCTATAAAGCAATGCAATATCTTCATCAAAAAATTGTCCAGCATTTAAGAGTGCGGGATAATAATCGCGGTAGATATGTACAAAGGTGTAACTCGTATCTTTTCCGTCAGCAAGATCCCGAAAGGAGACGGTTTGCATTTTCCGTTTTTCGAAAGTCTCGAACCGTTCTGAAAAATACTCACGCCACAACTGAACCGAATGTGTATTTTGAACTTTTTTCTCAGGGGAATCATATTGTGTCCGATTTTTTTCATGGTGTTCCTCTGGTTGTTTCATTCCGTCTCCCCTCCTTCAAGTTTTATTACCAATTATAGCAAATTACAGGTTTGCTCATTCATTGCATATCATTTCTATTTTAAAGTAAATCCCCTCTGTTGACCAAAAAAAACAACTTTATTCCTCTTAAACTAATTATTTTCCGTCCGATATCATTAGTAGCAGGTTTGATTTTTTACATCTTTTAATATCTCTGCTGTTGTCTCATTTTGTAATTATTTGTAAACAACGAGTCGTGAATATGATATGCTATGTAAAAAATCGACGAATGAGCAAACTTTTCTAAAGGGAAGGACTCAAACCTATAATGGCTAATTTAAAGGATATGCCAGCCATTTGCAGAATGAACTCCTTCGTCAGTAATAATTGCAAGGGAGATATACATATGAAGGAGAATACCATTCAAGAACGGATTAGCGTCTTAAGGGAAGAACTATATCGTACTTCTCTGCAGCTGAACCATGAACTGGCACATCCGAAATTAGTAAAAGTTAGTCAGCAGCTCGATCAGCTTCTCAACAAATTTACTATTTCACGACAAAAAAACATATAAAAAATGGCCCCTCTTGGCCATTTTTTAAATCTCTTCTTCATAATATTTATTTTTCTTCTGCTCAATCTCATCAATAATCCGCTCAATTTCTTCCTCTGCAAGCTGACTGGAAATCATGTCTTTTCTTAGCAATCTTTCTATTGCCTCGTGTTCAGCATACAAAGCCTCGATAGAAGCAATATGTCTTGTGTCTTCCTCCACTCAGGGTGCTCCTCATACATCGTCATCCCTTGTACTAACAAAGAAAAACACGACAGAGAATGCAAAAATAATAATATCTTCTCGTCCAGGAAATTCTCCCGGTAAACTTAGCGCAAGTGCAATAGACAGGCTAAAACATCCCAATAAGAATGTATGTTTATTTTAGTAGTTGGACTCATAATTAATGAGTGATGCATAATGACCTCCACTCAATCTATTTCTCTAGCTATATTTCCCTTTCCTTTCCAAGCTTAGTCAAATAGGAAACACTGACCATTCGACATACTATAATCGAGTGTTGTTGAATCTTGTAACATTATCACTTCTTTCCACGAAACCCTTTTTCTTTTCATAAAAATAATGCATATTTATTGAGACAAAATCTCTGATGAAAGTTGTGAAATGATACATGCTGCTACAATTAATTGAAGAAAAACGCGAAGTCTTGCTTTGTCTGGGAAAAACATATGGACTTACAGCGAAGGAAACAGTTATATGCAGTCAAGAACTAGATCAACTATTAAACCGTCTTGATGATAAGGAAGATAGAAACGACAATTAACAAACTTTGTCTATTTCCTGGGAAATTTGTCGATAAAATCGTAACCTTCTTAAGAATTTTATCTCCTTCCTCTTCTATCCATTTACTACCTTATTTACCTATTATTATATAAATATAATATTGTAATCTCTTTGTTACCTTCTCCTAACCCGTTTGTCATATTCGATTAGTATAATTGGCAACCGAGGCGTATTTAACCAATTATACATATTAGGAGGAGTTATCATGATAAAAAAATGGGTAATTACAGGGGCTATGGCATTCGGATTGCTCGTTTCTGCTCCCGTTAGCGGAATTGCAGCAATGGGTGATCACACTCTTCGACCAGGTGTATGGGACAACGATGTTTATGAACTTCAAGGCAAATTAAAAGCAATGGGATATTTCGATTTTGCTGTAACGACAGGTTATTATGGCCCAGTTACGAAAGATGCCGTAATTAAATATCAAAAAGCAAAAGGATTATCAGTAGATGGTATTGCAGGGCCACAAACATTTAACAGCATTCAAAACAATATACAAAGAAAAGGTATGACGGTTGCAGCTACGGCATATACAGCGAATTGTGATGGATGCAGCGGAATTACTTCCAGCGGGACAAACCTTAAAGAGATTCCTTACGCAAAAGTAATTGCAGTTGATCCAGATGTCATTCCAATGGGTTCAGTTGTATATGTACCAGGTTATGGTTATGCTGTAGCAGCAGATACTGGGGGAGGCATCAACGGGAACGAGATTGATGTTTACATGAAAAATTACTCAGATGCTGTCAACTGGGGAAGAAAGAACGTAAATATTACGATCATTAACTAATGAAGATGGGGCTCTTTCCCCATCTTTTTTCATTTTTTCAATTCCTTACAAAAATAACTAGAAAAAGAATATGAAAATGCTCTTCTTCTAAACTATAATAGATTTCATGAATTTAAAATAAGTGAAGGTGAATATATGTTTCTTTGGGTTGCAATCATCATGGGTATAATAGAAGGTTTAACAGAGTTTCTCCCTGTTTCGTCTACGGGACATTTAATTATTGCCGGACACATGCTTGATTTTACAGGTGACAAAGCCAAAACCTTTGAGATCGTGATCCAGCTAGGTTCCATTCTTGCGGTTGTTGTTCTCTACTGGAATCGTCTTTGGAGTTTGCTTGGTGTCGGCAAGGTGGCAAAAAAGGAAAACTCTCTAAACCTTGGGCATATTTTTATAGCAATTATGCCAGCAGTAGTGATTGGACTCTTGGTTCATGATTTTATTAAGGCACATCTATTTTCTCCAAACACAGTTATTATCGGACTCGTAATTGGCGGTTTCTTAATGATTTTTGCTGAAAAAGTTCAAAACAAGCAAGGTGTAAATGCTGCAGACCTTGATGATATGACTTATAAACAAGCTTTAAAGATCGGATTGTTTCAATGTTTATCTCTTTGGCCAGGTTTTTCACGCTCTGGAGCAACCATTTCAGGCGGTTTGATCTCAGGATTAAATCATCGTACAGCTGCAGATTTCTCGTTTATTCAGGCCGTTCCGATTATGATCGCGGCATCTGGCCTTGATCTGTATAAAAGCCGTGACATTTTAAGTGCTTCAGACCTTCCATTCTTTTTAACTGGATTTGTAACAGCATTTTTAGTTGCAGCCGTAGCTATTCTTTTCTTTGTAAAATTAATCGCAAAAGTGAAATTAACGCCTTTTGCTTATTACCGTTTTATTATTGCGGCTGTACTGGCTGTATTCTTCTATCTATAAAATCTTTACTCGAGCTCACCATTCTGTTAATGGTGAGCTCTTTTTTCATTACAAAAATTTCAAAAATATTACAATTTATTATTTTCTAAATATTGTAATAATGGTATGGTTATTTTATATACCGCTCGAAAGGAAGATTTTCATGAATATATTAAGCCAAGTAAAATTAGTAAAAAATGCTATTGCTGGAGTTTTAACAGGTAAAGATGAACTAGTTGAATTAACGATGATTGCTTTAGTGAACAAAGGACATCTTTTGTTAGAGGATGTACCTGGTACTGGGAAAACTGTACTTGCTAAAAGTCTCGCACGTCTTATCGGCGGTGATTTCAAACGTATCCAGTTTACACCTGATATCCTTCCTGCAGATATCACAGGTATACAGTTTTTCCATCCAAAACATCAGGAATTTGAAATGCGCCCGGGTCCTGTTATGACTAACATTCTGTTAGCCGATGAGATTAACCGTGCAACTCCACGTGCTCAATCGAGTTTGTTAGAAGTAATGGAAGAGCGTCAAGTAACCATTGACGGTGAAACGTTAAAGCTGCCTTCTCCATTTTTGGTAATCGCCACACAAAATCCAATTGAATCACACGGAACGTTTCCCCTTCCTGAAGCCCAGCTCGATCGTTTCTTTATGAAGCTGCCTTCTGGATACCCTGACTTTGCTCAAGAAAAAGAAATGCTGCATATGTACCGCGTTCAAAATCCTCAAGAGCTTCTCAAACCGGTTTTCAGCCTTGGAGATATCCTTCAGATGCAAGAAGAAGTTCAACATATTTTTGTAAGTGATGAGATTGAAAACTATCTGCTATCCATTGTTCATACTACACGCCAGCATGAGTTTATCGAAAATGGTGTTTCCCCTCGCGGAACCCTTGCTTTTATGAAGGCTGCACAAGGCGCTGCTTATGTAAACGGAAGAACATTCGTTACTCCGGATGACGTACAGCTGGTAGCTCCTTATGTTCTCTCCCATCGCTTGGTTCTTACAATGGAAGGCACCATGAGAAAAACAAAAGAGCAGGTACTAAAAGAAATCCTGGAGTCCATTGATGTACCTGTTGAATCTGAGGCAGGCAGATAATCATGCAATGGATTAATCAGATCTGGATCAAGCCAATTTTTAAAGCGCTTGTATTATTCAGTCCTTTAATTCTCGTTATAGGATTTTATCGTAATATCTCATTTCTTTTTGTTTTAGGTCTGGTCATTTTATTTTTATATGGTGCAACGTTATTACAGTTCAAGTCATCTGCTCAAGATTTGAAACTAGATTCAAATAAGCAGATTTACCGTCTGTTTCCTGGAGATTCTGATGAATTTTATATAAAACTAATTCATAAGGGAAAATGGCCTTCATTCAGGGGTGAACTCTTATTTACACATCGAGATGTTATTTCCGAAACAAATATTGATGCATCTGAGAATTCAAAAGGAAGAATCGAAATAAAACGTCCATTTGCTATTTATAGAAAAACTGCGTATACACTAACCGTTCATTTTGTAGCAAAAAAAAGAGGTACTACAAGAATTTCTAACATTTCTCTGCAGATACAAGATCCGCTTCAGACTAGTGGTCAAGCTTTAGCATTCCAGGAACTATTTCCCGCTGAAATTATTGTTTATCCTAGACCCCTTCCTGTTCACAAGATAGAGCATCTTTTCCATCAAGGAAGCGGTGAAGCAGCACGTCCATTTGCACTGTTTGAGAATGTCTCACTACCAGCTGGAAACCGTGATTATGCGTCTGGAGACTCCTTTCACAAATTACATTGGAAAGCGACAGCCAGAACAGGAACTCTTCAAACAAAGATTTTTGAAAAAACTGTAGTTTACCATTGGACATTTGTATATACTATTCTGCCTGATCATAAAGATATGAAATCTTCTATCCAAATGGAAAGCGAGATTAGTTATCTTGCCTATATGTGTCAATTCGCTGCTGAGAGAAACATTCCATTTGAAGTCTATATCAACTTTAAAGTGCCTGGTCCATTTGGACTCTATCATGTATCTACCGGAAGTGGTCCTCAACATTTAAGTAAAGTACTAGAAGGACTCGCCCGTATTGACCGCTCCAATGTTACCGTAAAACCACATATAATGTGGACAAAAATGGACCGGAACTTAGCTGGATCTGTACCATTTATTATCCTTCTCGGGACTATTCCAAATGATTCAAGCACACAATTCATTACGGATAAATGGATAAAGTCAGGCGGGAAAATCTTTTTAGTGAATCAAACCGGAACTGAAGCATACTTGATGCCATACACTTCAAGGGAGGTAGTTCCATGTTAAATAGACAGAAAATTATTTTATATGGAATGAATTTACTATTTGATTCCATACTTCTCTTTTTATTTTATGTTTTGCTTTTACAAGGTGCATCATGGCTGGATTTTGCCTTATATGCAGCAGTATTGCTGCCTTTAATAGCTTTTAGTGGAGCATTATATATTTTCAAACCTAATCTATTAAAACTGACGCTGGCATTTTCAGTTCTCATATCCACTTTGTTATTTTGGTTTATAACTTCTTCTATTCTTTTATCTGCAATACTTGCTGTCATTCTTACTTGGAGAAGTACAGAAAATTGGCAGGACCCATTAAAAACAGATTTGGAAATTATCTTAACAATTAGTGCCGTTTTTGCACTGTTTCTTTCCTTCTTTTTTAAAGATGGATTCACAGTCATGTATGGAGCCGTTTGGATTCAATTCATGCTAATGCTCGGAATAAAGATGACTGTTCATTATTTTAAGAATTCTGATGCTGAAAAAGTATGGAGAGACTTTTCCGTTCCACTAGCTCTTGTTTCATTGAGCGGTGTTATCTTTGCTTTTTTAGTACCCATTAAACAATTTATCTACTGGCTTTTAGATGGCGTGTTATTTTTAATGTATTACATCTTAGCAGTACCATTATGGAAGTTATTCAGTTTGTTCGCTATACCAATTTCCTATTTAATCAAACTCTTTAAAAAAGAGGAAGAAGAAGGCAAATCAGAATTAGGGGTAGCTGAAGAGATCCTCGAACAAGAGCCTCAAGAGTTACTTTCTACGAACTACACTTTACTCTGGTGGACTGCGGTTGCCTTACTTGCAATCATAGTACTTATTTATATCTGGAGAAAAAAATTATTGTTTAATTTTAGAGCGGACGCAGTGTTAACAGGTAATGTATCAGCATTAACCAGTTCAGATTTAAACGGATCAGCTTTTGGTAAGAGAAAATGGCTCCAGTCAAAAGACAGAACAAGAAAAAAGTTTTTGCACTTTGAAAAAGTGATGGATAAACGTGGATATGCAAGACTTCCAGGAGAATCTGCCCCTTTATGGTTTGAACGATTAAAACTTTTTGGTAAAGAAGCCGAATCCGTTTTACATGCCTATGAAAAGGTGCGTTATGGTGAGAAAAAAATAACTGATGAAGAGTTCAACCTTTACGCAAAGGCCATAAAAAAACTCGAAAAATCAGAGCATCTCCAGAAAAAAAAGTCTGAATAAGGCTTCTTTTTGTGTTCCTTTCTTTTCATTCCTACCTTTCTATATTAGACTTGGTATATAGAAACAGTCGGAATTAAGTAATAAGGAGGGTCACAAATGACACCAAAAATATATGTCATCCATGAAAACAGCGAATGGACGGCACCTTTATTCCAGCGCTTTGAAGAATTAGGTCTTCCCTATGAAGATTGGCACATGTCAAAAGGACATATTGATTTAACAAAATCACCTCCTGAAGGCGTTTTTTATAACCGTATGAGTGCTTCTTCTCATACAAGAGGACACCGGTATGCACCTGAATATACTTCAGCTGTATTGGCTTGGCTTGAGAGCTACGGCAGAAAAGTGTTCAATAACAACCGTGCGCTGCAGCTTGAAATCAGTAAAGTAAATCAATACAGTGCTTTAAAAGCATTTGATATTCCTGTCCCCCGTACCATTGCGGCATATGGAAAAGAAGAGCTTTTAGAAGCTGCAGCCGGCTTTGATGGGCCGTTTATTACGAAACATAACCGGGCCGGCAAAGGTCTTGGAGTCCAGTTGTTTCAAACAAAGTCTGCTCTGGAACCTTACGTGAATGGGGATACTTTTTATGATTCCATCGACGGTATTACCCTCTTGCAAGAATATATAGAAGCACCTGAACCATTTATCATACGCTGTGAATTTATTGGCGGAAAGTTTCTCTATGCCGTAAAAGTGGATACTTCAGAAGGATTTGAACTTTGTCCAGCAGATGCCTGCCAGATTGGGGATCAATTTTGTCCGATTAGCGATCAGCCTGAAGAATCCGAACCAAAGTTTAAAATCCTAGAAAACTTTACCCTGCCTTATCAATCAAACTTTGAGGCATTCTTAAAAGCAAATGGCATTACATTTGCGGGGATTGAAATCATTACGGATAAATCCGGAAATGTGTATGCGTATGATGTGAATACGAACACAAATTACAACCGTGAAGCTGAAGAGAAAGCTGGCATCTTTGGGATGAAAGCAATCGCAGAGTTTTTAGGAAAAGAATTAAAGAATTAAAGAATTAAACCATTAGTTCGTTCAGAAGCAAGATCCGCCACTTATCAATGAACAAAAAAAAGGTGAAGAGGCTTAAATGACGCCCTTCACCTTTTTATGTATGATCCACAACCTCAGGAGTTTGATTCAAACTTTCCCATAAATAATACGTAATGTATGTTCTCCATGGTTGCCAATCTTCAGCTAGGAGCCTCACATCTTCTTCAGTAGGCTTTTCTTGAAGTTTCCAAACATTACGTACTGCATTCCTTAATCCAATGTCGGCTGCAGGAAGAATGTCCGGACGGCCCATGCCGAAAATCAAAAGACATTCGATCGTCCACTTCCCTATACCTCTGATCGGAAGAAGTTTTTGCAGGATCTCCTCATCAGATTTATTCCATAAAGCTTCTAAATCAAGCTGGCCGTCAGTGATCATCCTTGCAAGGTCAATGATATATTCCGCTTTCCTTTGGCTGAATTGCATTTGACGGAGATCTTCATACGTTAATTTCGCAGTACTTTCTGGGGAAGGAAAGATTTGAAAGACATCCCCTCCTACCCCCACCTCTTTCCCAGCAAGCTTGATCAGCCGTTCTGTTAATGTACCCGCAAATGTTAAGTTTACCTGCTGACCGATTATGATTTTAATAATAGCTTCGAACAGGTCTGTTTCAGTTAAAAGCTTCAAACCTTTAAAACGGCTTAGCACTGAACCTAATTGTTCATGATCAGAAAAATGGTCATAAAGCGAAGAGAGATCGAGTTCGGTAGAGAAGAGTTGTTGGATTTTCATCTTTGCTTTTGCTTCTGAAATTTCACCGTCTAACGGAATTACCTCACAAGAAAGAAGCGGTTTCTCAACAGATCCATTTGTGTTGACTTTAACATAGCAAAAAACATGTTCGATACGCACAATCTTTTCATACTGTGTAAAATCATAGGAGAGTTTTAAAACATGCGTCTTTCCGGTGACTGTTAAACGTTTCATCATTTTTTGAAAATCGAATGGCGGCTTAGGTGAAATCGTAAAATTCATTCTTCGTTCCATCTCCTCTAAGACTTTCTAAAGCTATCTGTTCGTTTCTAGTTCTCTTTGATCTGCATCGTTTTTTTCATTTTGACTTTTTAAATAAGGATTATCTTCCAATCTGTCTACCGTATGTTTGTATGAATAACCTTTTGTAATCGCAGCCGCAAAAACTATGACAACAAATATGATAATAACGATCGAAATGAGGATTGAAATCATTAAAGTACTCATGGGTGCTCCTTTTTCAAAAAAATGTCTTTATACATGTATCATAGCATATCTTATTAATAAAAAAGCAGCCTATGCCACTTTATGTGACTATAGACTGCCAGTGTGTTGCTTAAAGTTTTTCTTCGTATTTTTCATGCATGATTAAACGGTTTATATCAAAGCGATCAGTAGGCTTTGCAGGGCCGTCAGCATAACCTAGAGTAATCATCATTACTGGAATGAAACGTTCAGGTATGCCAAGTGCCGGCAGAATAGCTGCGTGATCAAAGCCTGTCATCGGACAAGAATCTATACCAAGCGCTTTTGCTGCTAACATAAGCTGCATAGCACCAAGTGATGCATTTTTAAGAGCTTCTCTTTCACCTAATGGCCGGCCCTGTGAATAGGCGCTTTTGATGTTCTTAAGCAAAATATTTCGCGCTTCTTCAGGTGCTTTTTCAAATACTTCTGCTGCCACTTTATCCGCTTCCGTGTCTCCCAGAACAATCACCACGGCAGATGCATCTAGAACATGCTTCTGATTATAAGCGATCGGAAACAATTTTTCTTTTTGTTCTTTTGAAGTAACCACGATAAAGCGCCAGTGCTGAAGATTCCAAGCAGATGGTGCTTTTCCTGCCATCTCTAAAATTTTATGAAGAGTCTCATTAGGGATCTCTTTATCCTTCTGATAAAGTCTTACTGATGCTCTTTCTTCCATAACTTTAAAAGTTTCATTCATTCTCTCTTCACTCCTTAAAAACAGTAAAAGGTGTCTAAACTTCAGACACCTTTTTTATGATTCCTCTTTAAACGGTTCGTTATCAGTACAAAGTTTATGCGTTGCGTTTAGCAGATGCTAAATCTTTTGCAAGATCAGATGCAGTCTCTCTTGCTGCGTCGAGAATTTCCTCAGCGCGGTCTGGAGCCGCTGCCATGCCTTCTGTATATAAATGGTGATAATCGGTAATTCCGATAAAGGCCATTACACCTTGAAGGTAGCCATTCGTGAATTCAAAGCTTTGAGCAGGTCCTTCAGAATAAACTCCGCCGCGTGACTGAATGTGTACTGCTGTTTTTCCGCCAAGAAGTCCTTCTGGTCCGTTTTCAGTGTATTTAAAAGTCTTTCCAGCCATTACGATGTTATCGATATAGGCCTTTAACATTGGCGGGTAGCTCAAGTTCCACATTGGCGTGTTGAAAACATACATATCCGCAGAAAGGAATTGTTCTAAAACTTCTCCCATACGTGTTGTCTTCTCTACTTGTGACGGAGACAGCTCAACCCCAGCTGCTAATTTACCCCAAGCATCCAAAACATCAGCATCGATTAACGGTATATTTTCTTCATAAAGATTTACTGTTTCGATCTCGATATTTTCATTTTGATTGGAAAGTTCGTTTAAGAAATGACGTCCTAAGCGAAGACCGAATGATTGATCAAGAGGTTTTGGATTTGAGTTAATGTAAAGTACTTTCATGTGAATTTTCTCTCCTTCTGGTGTGTGGTATTTGATTCTATTTGCAGTGAACTTTTTGAATTAACTTCTTTTAAGTAAGTTATTTCTTTTATATCTTAAAACCATCACTTACTTTTGTCAAGCGGTGAACTTTTTATTATTATCATTAACTGAGTTAGTAAAATTTTCCCAATAAAAAACGCTCTCCAGCATAAACTAGAGAGCGAAAGGGGAGCAAATTTGATGTTCTTATTAAAAAGAACTTGTACCTTTATAAAAGTTATATTCTTCGAGGCCGTCAAAACATTGCAAACGGTCCCCTATCGTTAAACCAAAGTCAATGTAAGCATGACTTTTTGCTGTTAAAAAGTTTTTATCTTCAACAATCTGTTTGGACACATACGTACCATTCAGCCAGTTCGCTGTTTTAGTAAACTCTTCTTCTCGTAAAGAAACGGTATAGGTTCTGCCGCTTAGAATACCGGCTCTTCCCAAAATGACTGCACCGTTTCCGATCGCCGCAATTTTCATTCCTTCTCTGTCAAACACTTGCAGTAAATGTAGAAGTCTTGGATTTCCTTGAGTAAACGCTTGCTTCCCGCCTGGTATAATGAGCATCTCGTAATCCATGGGACTAATGTTTTTCATCTTAATGGTAGGCTGCATCATTAATCCGCATTCACTCGTAACAGTTCCCGGTAAAAGTGAAAAAGGTAGCACTTCATATTTTTTACCTATAATAGATAAAGCTGTCATGATTTCCACTTCTCTAAATTGCGGATACAAATAGACAAGTACTTTCTTTTTCACACGATTCACCCGTTCCTGTTACTAAATTCCCCGTCTTTCGTTTGAAAGTGGGTGTAATCTTATTTTAACAGGAGGCTGCCAAGCTTTGTATTGGGAAAATTGAAGGAGAACATGTGCTTTCTTTTTAGTCATAAACAAGCAGTTTTCCCAACTTATGCTGGTAAGAACTGTCCGCATTTAGAAAAAAGTGTGTTTGGACGCATCTGATTGTTTATTTGTATGTAATACTTTTCGGTTAGTATACGCTATGATAAAAGATAGTAAAAACATAGTTGCTACAAGCATGTAGGTCGTACGGATCCCGTATTCCTCAGCAAACCAGCCGAGCACTAAAGTTGCAATACCAAACGTACCATATACGAGTGTACCGTGTGACGCATAAACTTTAGCAAGCTGCTTATCTTTATGTGTCTGTTGAATCAACGTATTTTGCGAAACATCTCTCGCCATTTGGGGAAATCCAAAAATAAATGATACCCATAATGCTGACCAAGCAGATGTAGTGAGTCCAAACCAAACATTTAAACCAAGTAAACATAAGGTTGAAATCATGATAACCGATCCAAGATAAGGTTCCATTTTTTTCGAAAATCGGTACACGACAATACCTGCGACCATCATACCAGCAAAAAAAGCTGCATTGATATATCCCCACCACTCTTCGCCTTTACCGATAGCAGTATCTACATATACATATAAAATAGCTGCGATCCATACACCATGGCCGAAATTCTCCAAGACATCCATTAAGGTAAGTGTGGTTAGCTTTCTTGATCGAAAAATAAGAAACCAGCCTTCCTTAATCGTTAGCCATTTAGAATCGCTTTTTTGTTGCTGAGCACCTTTTTCATTTATTTGAATTTGAGCCGTCAAAATAGAAGAAATCAAAAATAGTCCGAACGTTAGCAACAGCATATTCTGTTCTCCCCATACCACTAGTAGAATGCTCCCCAATGGCCAGGAAAGCAGCATGGATGTTTGATTTGTGATACTAATAAAGCTGTTTGCTTTTACTAGATCTTCGTCTTTTACCAAGTCAGGTATCATAGACCGCCGTGCTGGATTCCCGATCCCTTCGAGCATTGAAATGATGATAATAAATATGTATAAAAGAATATAAGTTATTTGAGTATCTATCCCATAGCTGGCTAACAAACAAAGGAAAAGCAAAAGGAGAGTCTTCGCGGTCAAGGTTGTTGTCAATAAGGTATATCTTCTGTACTTTTCAATGAATAGTGGAGCAATAAATCCTGAGATCAGCAAGGACATAGTTTTCGCAAAAGGAATCAATGCCATATGCAGGACAGATCCAGTTTCTTTATAGACAAGAGTAATCAAACATATGATATATAAAATATCTCCTAAATTCCCAAACGTTTGACCGCTCCATAAAAAATGAAAAGAACGTTTTGCACTGACCACATGGCATCATCCTCTATATGGTAATTATTTGTTTTATGATAGCATACGAAATAGTGGGTTGCGGTAAATGGCGCTCATCCAGCGAGTATAAATCTCGCTGGACGAGCATAAATCTTCACGAGCGAGCATAAATCTTCCCGGGCGAGCATAAATCTTCCCGGGCGAGCATAAATCTCCCTGGTCGAGCATAAATTCCCCCGATCCAATCGTAAAAATAAGCGGATATCCCTTTAAAAGCAAAAAACTGACTCCAAATCTTTTGAGTCAGTTTCGAAAACCTCTTATTTGTGGCCTTTTCCTTTAGTAAGATGGCATGCTACGCCTTTTCCTAGAGCTCCAGGTTTAGACATTCGCTCTATATACTCCAAACCTCTTGCACATTGCGTTTTGCAGGCGATGCATGTTTCGCTTGTGACCATCTTCAGCGTGTGCTGATACTTATTTATTGCACTATCATACTTATTAAATTTCTTCGCTTTCTTTTTCGCCATCTTTATGCCCTCCCCCCGGAATCCTAAACACAGTGTATGTAAGAGGAAGGGCTTTTGACATAAAGAAAAAGTAAAAAACTACCCGATATACAGGTAGTCTTCATCAAATTCCAGCTTAAATTCAACAGCATTAAGTACTGCGAGTGAAAAAATATAATCACTGTCAAACTTATCATAAGAAAGCATAAACTCACGCAATGGCATGTTGTATTTGTTCCAAACGACTTCCATTAGCCACTTCTGGCTGATCTCAAAATACTCACCGTTATAACGGTTAACCTTAATGGTATTGCCTACATACATCCATAACACTCCCTTTCAAAGAGGTTAATTATGCATTAGGTCTACACGGTTGTACCTTCATTATAAGACTTCTGTCAGAAAAGTCAAAAAATAATTTTCTGGATTAAAATACGGTTAGAATTACTACTTGTCACAAATAGTGGAAAGCCAATTCCAACTATTGTAGGGAACAATACAAATAGAATGAATTCAGGGGAAAATTTTAAAATACTACTCATTTCCTATGACAAAACAACCATTATATGGTAATGTCAAAAAGATATATTAGAACGTGTAAAACGTTGTTAAACGGGTATAGAAAATAAAAGCTGATGATATAGACAAAGGAGTAGTTCGTATTGCGTATCGTAAAAGAAAATATTTTAGCATTATGTCTTCTCCTCTCTATCCCTTTGCTGAATATCATCTACCAGGTATTAAATGATGGGGAACGAGGAGCGAGACAACTCATTACAGCAGTAGATCATCAAATCCCTTTTGTAGAGATTTTTGTAGTACCTTACCTTTTATGGTATGCGTTTATCTTTTTAATGTTTGTTTATTTCTGTATTTATGACAGAGCCATTTATTATCGTGCGTTGTTGAGTTTTTGTGTAGGAATGCTGGTTTGTTATGTGATTTATTTCTTCTTTCAGACAACTGTTCCTCGTCCGGAACTTATGGGAAATGGTATACTGACACGAATGGTTCAATATGTATATGGAGCGGACCAGCCGTTCAATTGCTTCCCAAGTATTCATGTTTTAAGCAGTTATTTAATGATTTTAGGAATCCGGCATAGCAAATTGTGGACCATAAAAAAAGATATCATCGTTTCAATAATTGCTTACAGCATTATCCTTTCAACACTGTTTGTTAAACAGCATGTTGTGCTTGATGTAGTGGCTGGTGTGTTATTAGGGAGTCTGTTATTTAAATTGTTCTATTACCTAGAAGCCGAAACAGTATTCAGCTTTTTTAAACGGATGTTTAAAACAAAACTTCAAAGCTCAGAAAAGAGCTAATATAGAAAAGGAACTGCAGCATATTGCCGTTCTTTTTTTTTGCTTAAATTTGACTGTTTTTTGTTGAGCAGGCATATCTCTAAAAAATTTAAAATAAAAATAAAATGGGAAGGAGTGATATCGATGAGCAATAATCAAAATGAAACAGAAGAACAAATTCGGGCAGACAGTTTGCACCAAATATGTAAGCATCATATGCATTACCATGTCATAATTAAAACAAATGATGGTCAGCAAACAGAAGGAATCATCACGGATTTAGACAAGAAAAATGTGTATATGCTTGTTCCACAGGACATGATGCCTGCAGATGAACAAGAAAGTCCCCAATTAGGACAGCAGCAAACTGGACAGCAACAAGGCTCTCAGCAAAATCAACGGCAGTTTGGAAGACCGCGTTTCCGAAGATTTTTCAGGCAAATCTTTCCGTTGGCAACAATAGCGGCTCTGTCTCTTTATCCTTATTACAGACCTTATCCCTATCCACCGTATCCTTATCCTTACTATCCCTATCCGTACCCATATCCATATCCTTATTATTAAAAATGACCGCCTGAAAACACTCAGGCGGACTTTTTATGATTTTTAATTTGCATTTACGGGAAGAGTCTTATAGGCATAACTTTAAAGGAGGTAACATTTTGGCTAACATTTTAGTTGTTTATTACAGTTCATACGGACACATTCATGAGATGGCACTTGCTGCTGCTGAGGGAGTTAAACAGGTGGATGGAACGGAAGTAAAAGTGGTAAAAGTTCCTGAATTTGAAGTTACTAAACAATACATGTCCCAGCAAGAAGCTTATGTTAAATCCCAAGAAGCGCAGGCAGATATAGCTGAAGTAACACTTGATGATCTGAAATGGGCAGATGGAATTGTTTGGGGCATACCTACCCGATACGGCATGATGCCTGCTCAAATTAAACAGCTATTGGATTCGGCCGGTGGTCTTTGGGCTAATGGTGACCTTGAAGGCAAGGCAACTTCAGTTATTACAAGCTCTAACACAATCCATGGCGGTCAGGAATCCACAGCGATAACTTCTTTCATACCGCTTATGCACTTTGGGATGATCTATGTTGGTCTACCTTATGGTGAGAATCCTGAGCAAATGACTGCAGAAGGTATAGGGGGTTCTCCGTATGCGGCTTCAACAGTTGCTGGTGCAGATGGAAGCAAACAGCCGATTGATGCTGAGAAAAAAATGGCTTCCCGTTTAGGTGCACGTGTGGCAAAAGTCGCAAAAGCTCTAAAAGGAAACATTTAAATTCGGACAACCTCTCAAATGTTCAAAATCCCCGTACGGTTGTTGTACGGGGACTTTGGCTATTATTTTTATTTAGTTAGGGTGCTGTGTGAATACCCTCACTCAAGTTGTATTAGTGGGGGTATTACTGATTTCAAAATGATTTACTTATTTAATGGGAATTCAGCAACTTCCTTCATACCATCAAAAATTAAAACTGAACCATCAGAAGCATACTCTCTTACTTTTTTAAAATCTGCGCCCTTTTTAATTTGATATTCAACGCTAAATACAACGCTTTTTTCTATTCTTAAATTACCACCAGTAGATCCTCCAGCTGGAAGCATCTTTAGCTCCTGTGAATTATGAAACTTCTCCATAACCATAACTGAAGAAAGTTTTTTACCCGCAATAACAGCGATTTCTATCGGTGGCATTTGGTAGTGATACCCTCTGAAATTAGGTATTTTTTCACTTTTGAGAGGTTTTTTATTCGTAATTAAGAAGTCGTATCTTAAAGTATTTGCAATACGCAAAACATGAACCTCGTACTTCGCGACTTTAAAATTGCTCTCTGCAGCTTCTGCTCTTTGTATTCCAAAGTGAGTCAAAAGGCAAAGTGTGAAAAAAATACTTAATAACTTTTTCATATACCCTCCAAAACAAATTATTTATTAAATAGTTTTTTCATCGAGCATTTCTTCTATCCAAGAATGTATCAATATAATTGTGTTTACTAATGAATGTACGAAAATAGATATTAAGTTACATAAATAAAAAAGCACCCTTTAATAGGTGCTTCGGTGACTTGATTTTTAGTTTAAGAAGTTATAGCTCTCCATTTTAAGCTTGAGTAGTAAGCTTTATAATGATTTGAAACTTTAAAACCTAATCCTTAAGATTAAATTAGACGTGTATGATTACAAAATCAGTATACTTGCCGATGATGATGCTTATGATAAAAGAAAGATTTCATAGAAGAAGGTGAGTACTTGAAAATCCTAATAAAAATGTTCCTATTATTAGTTCTTTTACCTTTATCTTCATGTGATGTGATCGAATTAATGGATATTAAAGGTGAAAAACTATGGGTTACAGTCCTTCATAGTGAAGAAAGAATATTAAAGATTAACTCTATAACAAAAAATGATAAAGAGTTACAGATTTCTGCGGTAATTGATGCTTATGACCAACAAGGTAACTTTGATTATACGTATATTTTCCAAATGAATGGAGAAAAAGAAAAAGGAATTACAATAGAGGACGGACAACCTCTAACTATTCTTACTGATGGCATAGAAAATGAAATGTCACTGAAATTGAGTAAGGAAGAAAAAATCCGTGTAAAAAAACATGTTTTATCACAATTAATTAAGATAAAGTAACTCTTAACACAATTCCTTTTCCTTCGGTTGAACTTTCAAATAATTGTTAATCTAACAATCTTAACCGAACTTCTTCATTTTCATCACTATATCCAAGACATACGCGTAATTCTGCTTGATTGTTAGTGCCATCTACCAATCCAGCAGTAGAAAACTGATAAAATGGATTCGGATCATACATTCTTTCATTAACTACTGTTTTTGGAGTTGTACCAGTACCATCTTCTTCATAAATAGTTAACATAAAAGAGTTATAGGCTACATTCCCAGTAACTTCAACTGCAAAATCACCACCACCTGAAGAACGATCAATACACCTGGAATCATACATATACAAATGAAAAAAAGAATTATCATATAATTCATCCCACTCACCTGGACCTAATTCAGGTGCAGCCAATACAGCATTTGGAATTAACAAAAGTAATCCTAACATTGCAAAGATACTACTTATAGCCTTTTTAGTTTTCATTTTATCTCCTCCTATGAAAAATTTTTAAAACCTCTTTATAAGAATTCAAAGCAATTAGTTCGCCACCTTTAATTTATTTCAAAATAATGTAAAAATAGTAATATATTACTATAACACCTCAAGTAATCATAAAACAAAACCAAGAACCTATAAGTTCTTGGTTTTGTTGCCATTTTACACTTTTCTGTATTTTTTAAAGACAATGTACGAAAATGGTTATAACCTTACATTCATTTTGTTGAATATAAAGATTTTCATCTTCATCTATCCAAATGTATACTGAAATCATACATTCAATGTACGATTATTAGATGAAAGAAGTGAAGATATGTCAGAGAAAGCCCTTTACAACGTGCAGCCACTCAGAACCCAAGAAGAAATCGACGACTTGAAATGGAGCCTGGAACGCTACTGCGGCCGACGAGACCACTTTTTGTTTGTTTTCGGCATCAATACCGGCTTACGGGTCTCGGATCTCCTTCCGTTAAAAGTGGCGGACGTCCGGGACCGGACACATGTCGTGATCATTGAGAAGAAGACCGGAAAGAAGAAACGCTTTCCCATCATGGCTTTACAAAGTGAGATTGTTCACTATACAGCTGGCATGCGGTCGGATGAATATCTTTTTGCGTCTAGAAAAGGAAATGGCCCGATTACGACCACGCAGGCCTATCGGGCACTCGTAAAAGCAGCAAGTATGATTGACCGCGATGATATCGGTACCCATACGATGCGTAAGACGTTCGGCTACCACTATTACAAGCGAACGAAAGACATCGTGACACTCATGGAGATCTTTAATCACTCTGCGCCTTCCATCACGAAGCGTTATATCGGGATTACACAAGATGAGATTGATCAGAGTTTAAAGGATTTCTTGTTGTAAAAGAAACGTTTTTCACTTCATTTTTTTATTGTCATAACCCGAATTATGTATTAAGTTTTGAAATAAAGAACGCGATGAGAACGTTGTAATATTTTTCTTGTTTGCACTATTGTTTGCAGGAATTACGTTTCGTCTCCATAATTCTATATCCAAAGAACGTTAACAAAGAACGGAGGGATAAAATGGATATTACAGATCACAAAGCCTACGTTACAAATGAGTTAAGTAAGATACTGAACATCGGAACCAGCACATTAAGGAAATGGTGTTTGGCATTAGAGAAGAATGATTATGAATTCATGAGAACGGATCAAAACAAACGCTTATATGTAGAAAGAGACGTTATTGCTCTTCGTCACTTTCAAGCTCTCGTACAGCAGAACAACATGTCTCTGGAGAACGCCGCACTTATTGTTTCATCAAAGTTTAACAAAGACCGTTCTTCTACAGGAACGCCATCTGTTCTCCAAAATAACGAAGAAAATAAACGTTCTTCAGAGCGTTCCGAACCCGTTCTCGAACAATTAGTTGAACACATTAAGATGCAGCAGGAATACATTGAGCGACAAGAACAATTTAACAAAGAACTCCTGACACGTTTAGATAAACAGCAGAAATACATAGAAGAACGCCTTAACGAACGAGATAAAGCGTTGACTTCTTCAATCAGAGAGCTTCAAAAGAGTAATGAGGAAATAAAACAACTGAACGCTGCAGAACCAGAAAAGAAGAGCTTATTATCGAGATTATTAGGAAAGTGACACACTCTGAGGTTAGTTGTCGAAGGAATACGGGAATGTTTTATATGAGCTTGGCCATACTATGAAGAAAGGCTGTATAGGTTCGGACTATACAGCCTTAGAGAAGAAGCAACAGGATTGTTGGGGGTTCGGACCTCAACAATCTTTTTTGTTATCTCATCAATTTATTTAGTTCATCTTTGACTAAGACAAAATTATCATCACAAAGATCTTTTAAATAACCAGCCTTTTGTTGATCTAACACACCTACAACAACATTCTTCCCAAGTTGGCGAACAATATTAATTGCAGACTCATAATCAGAATCGGCACTAAATAGAACAGCTTCATCGTAAGCATTAGTAAACGCTAAGGAGACTAAATCGACAGCAACATTCACATCAGTACCTTTTTCTATATAAAGAGTGGTACCATCTTCTTTTTTGCCATCTGCCTTTAAATATCCCATTTTGGCGATACATTTAGGTACCGTTTTATTTAAGGTATCAACAAATCTTTTTGTACTTGCTGCTTTTTGCTTTTCTTGATCACTTGCAGCCGTATAATAATAAAATTTTTGCAAATATCCAGCGCATTTTTCAGTTGCTAATTTTTTATAATCAATTCTCTGAATACTTCCGTATAACCGAGTTAAAGCGCCTTCAAAGTTATTTCCGTCAATAAAAATCATTACTCTTTTCAACTCTGTAATGCCCCCTAAAAACGTCTAAAGGCGCCAGCTTCGACTGCTGACGCCCTTTAATAGTTCTCTGTACAACCGGATTCCGAATATCCAATTGTCTTAATTCTCTTGTAGGTCCATCTCCGAATGATGAGCCTTTAGATTCTCTGATAGTCAAAGGTCCGAACCCTTCAACTTGTTGCTCTTAGCATACAAAACGTTGAACAACCTGTCAACACTTTTGTTCAACTCTGGACTGGCTTTCGAGCTGTTCGATGTTTCTCAGAGAATACAAATCTTAATACATAATATTCTTCGGTTTTTAAGAATCAATATCGACAAAAACACTGTAGTATGTGCCGTGAACTAATTCCCGATGCAGCACAGACACCCTCTCAAACACAATCTCTTTATTAATCGCTTGAAAAAGTTTAACCTTCAGTTATAATGGTTATAACAGATATAACCGTTAGTCATATTATATAATAACAACGAGTATAACTGTTACAATACGAGGACACACTTGTTGGAAAGGAATGATCAGAAATGAGTGTGACAATGATGCAACCAATCGAAAGAAAGATCACGAAGATCGGAAACAGCCTTGGCGTGACGATTCCGTTGGAAGCTTTAAAAGAAGCGAATGTTCAGTTGGGTGATTCTGTGATCATCAACGTGCAGGATGGAGATATCGTAGTTCGTAAGAACACGACGGTGACGTTGCCGAAAGGAATCAACCCGAAGTTTGCTGAAGCCATGAGTCGTACACTGAATCGTTATGAGGAAACCCTTCGGGCCTTAAAAGATCGTTAATATGAGAGAAGTTATCTATCTAACCGAACAAGATGTAGAGTTGATCAATCACACAGTGATTGAGATGTTTAGTCCTGGAGAAATGCTCGGCGTTAAAGACCGGAGCTTGCTTCAGTCAGCATTAGCCAGACCACAGCAGTCTGTTCTAGGGGAAGATGCGTATAAGAGCATCTTTGAGAAGGCAGCCGCACTGTTTGAATCTCTCGCACAGAACCATGCAATGCATAATGCGAACAAACGAACAGCTTTCACCGCACTCGATCACTTTTTGTACTACAATGGCTATGAGTTTAGGATGGATCCAAATGATGCCGTGGTGTTCACCGTGGATGTCGTGTTGAAGAAGATTCCGTTTGAACAGCTGGCGGAAAAGATTAAATCTCATTCTAGAAAACTTTAATAAGAACTTATCATTACTGGACGTGGCTCTTGGCCACGTTTTTTTGTTGTCAAAAAAAGAAAAGGAAGGGAGAATCCCTTCCTAGATGTGTCCTTTTTCTTTTAAACTCGTGTACTCAGCCTTCGCGTTGATGATCAGGTGATCCAGCACCTCAACCCCGATAACTCTGCCGGCTTCCACCAGCCTCTGTGTGACGGAGATGTCTTCAAATGATGGCTCTGTATCCTGGCTCGGATGCTGATGGTATACGATGATCGATGACGCGTTGTTAAGAATCGCACACTTAAACACCTCGCGCGGATGAACGACACTCGTGTTTAAAGCTCCCACATGACAGCGATGGACGGCTACCACACGGTTCTTTGTGTTCAGGCACATCACGAAGAACACCTCACGGTCATCTTCTCCGATGAATGATGCTGCAACTTTCGCCCCGTCCTCCGGACAGCGAACGATGTAGCTCTTGCCGTCCACCTCCGAGATCACTTGCTTGATGCGTTGGATTTCATAAACTTTCTTCATAGCCTTTCAGCTCCTTTCTTTGTTTGAAGGAGCTTCAATCTTTGCGAAAAGAGGTGTCAAGGGACGTGAAGTTTGTGCAAGTTTTTTGGGGTCTATCAAAAAAGTTCACAAAGTTTGCTGAAGGGAAACGGAAGCATCCCTTTACAGCTCTCATGAGCGAACGATTACACTGAGGAGAACAAAGAAAAGAACCCATATAGTCCGGAAACCAGTGGGTTTTAGTTGTTTTTAAATTATTTTAAACTGTTCCCAATACTAGTGAGCTCATTTAAGTTTAAATTAGTGGCTTGAATTCTATATCCAATATTGTTTTCATTCCATCCTAATTGCAGAAGACTATCATCCCAGCTTCTCTCTGAAGACTCACGTTCATAAACAACAGTACCTTTAACCCAATTAGCTTTAATATCTTGAACTTTAGTGGAGCCACTTGGAATTCCCTTTGGTGCTACAGGAACGTTACTACCACTAAAATAACCTTGAATTATAATGAATTCGTGTTTCCCGTTAGTGTAAGTTGATTGAAGAACATCGTTTTTTGCATGAGCAGATGCTTTAGTATCAGGTCGATAATATTCTATTTTTTGTAGTTTATATCCGGTGGGACTATATCCTGGAGCCTTAACGTTAAAATTAGCTTCTACTTCTTCAAAGGACCTATACTCTTTGCGCTTTGTTTGTATTACAGTGTCGGATTTCTTGGTTTGAGGTAATTTGGCTATAATAATAGGAGATTTAGGATTACTGGGAATAATTTGTGGTTTATCGTCATTCTTAAAGTTATTATTATTTTGAATGGCTGAGGGAACTTGTTCTTCAATTGAATCTAATATAATAAATTCGCGATTTTCTTTTGAAGCATCTATAGATGTAGCTGATTTTGCTTGATTGACTTTTTTTATATCATCATATGTCAAAAACAGAAATAAACCCGCAAGACAGCAGCCACATATACTAAAGCCCATTAATCTTCTGTACTTCTTCATCTTAGTGAACTCCTTTCTTACATCTTTATAAAAAATTATAACATACATATCTTTCCACATGTTCATTGAAACATTCTTGAATACAGTAAAAGAACGAAGAACAATAAAGTTCAACGTCCTAGTAAAAAGTTATTCTTCTAATGATTCACTAATGATAGTTAATTCCTCTAAATTTAGAGCTTCAGTTGTAATTCGATAACCAATTCCTTCCTTACGCCATCCCAATTGAAGTAATTTCTCTTCCCATTCCTTTTTAGCATGTTTTACATCTTCTAAGGAATCTCCACCAGTATACTTAATTGTCCCTTTAGTCCAATTACCTTTTTCATTTTGTATTGAAACTTCACCTTCAAGTGTACCTTTTGGTCCTTTAGGGACATATTCACCACCAAAATAGCCTTGATGAACTTCAAATTCATTTTTACCATCACTATAGGTAGCTAACAACATATCATTCTTAGCTTTTTTAGGAGCACTAGTATTTGGCTTATAATATTCAATTTGCTTTAGACTGTAACCATTAGGAACTTTCTTAGGGATCTTAACAGTAAAATTCGCAATCTTTCTTACATCATCAAAGTTGTTAAATACTGTCCGGTTCACAGTTATAATACCTAGACCAGTCTCAAAAGTATTGTTTGTTACCATTTTTTACACCTCCTTTAATTAGACGAAACAAGAACCGCAGCTTCCTCTATAATCACCACATGGTGAACATGTATCTGCATTACAAGCAGTTCCGTAAACGTATCTAAATTCCGTTACGCTATCACACTTTCGCTTTTGATGTGTCCAACATTGTGTACTACTCCGTGTTCCAGAACAATTTCCATTACAGTCACAATATAAGTCTCGACTTACACATTGCCAAGCTCCACAAGCCATTCATATCACCTCCTTAAAAGAGTAGATTAAGAGAATTTCAAGGTATTCTTTTGTGAATTTGTAAAGGAATAATATTTATCCCATATGTTTCTATACAAAAATCATTAATGCGTATTACTTGCTCTCCTGATTGAAAAGCAAGTTCCTGAAACAGTTTTCTCTCCTCAATAGAACAATTTTCATTAATACAGCTGGCGTAATATAATTGAAAACATCTAGCTTTTAAAATGCATTCGTATATAACATGTGGAACAGCCAATACAAATCCCTTCTCCCCGTTTTATTTATACAAGTAAAAAGGGCTGATAATCATGAATTAACAACCCTTTATTTAACTTTTTTCATAAACTCCCAAAAACCAGGTGTTTGAAACTCCTCGAATCTATCAACAATTTTTATTATTTGAATCTTCATTTCCTGCTCTAAGTCTTCTCGATCTTTAGGAGCAAGCATCTTGCTTGATTTTTTTATTTTCGCATCGAATTGTTTGATGATTTTTCCGTTTGCTTCTTTATTCGATTTTGCTTCCTTTACAAGATTGTATAAACATCCCATTACAACACCTCTATTTATATTTTTTCTATTAGGTCATCAACAATCTGTTCTAAATGTCTGATGTTTTTTTCCATACGAATTAACAAATAAACCGTTACAGCGATAGGAAAACCCAAGCTTCCAATCAAACTAATCCAGATTTCTTCATTCACTGTACTCACTCCTTATAACAGTTTTTGAGTTTTTCTAATGCCTTTTTATAACTTTTTGAAACAGCTTGCTGGGTCACTCCTAACACGGTGGCAATCTCTTTATGTGTTGAGCCGTTGAAAAAATACAATTCTAAAATAAGCATCTGTTTTTCAGTCAATTGTTTGAATCCGTTGTACAGACTGGGATTTTCGATATGATCAAACAACTTATTTCTTCTGTTCATAAAACTTCCATAAACATTTTCATCACTAACACATCTCATTTCTAAAAAAGTATTTTCGGAGTCACCTTTAATTGGTTGATCTAATAAAAGTTGCACACGTTGATTCTCCATTTTTAATCTATTTCTGTAGTTTGAAGCAAAATATTTTAGGGTCTTAGAGATATAATTAATAAATCTTATTTCTGTAAGAAATTTTGAAAAAGCTTGATCTAAGAGAAAATTGTTTTCTTTGGAAGAAAAACAAACAGCATTAACAAAGAGAATGTAATGTTCTTCATTACTTAAAAAACTGTTAATAATGGGGTTTGATAATGGTTGTTGATTTTCACGAATAAATGATTCAAACTTTGCTTTTAAAAGAGGGTGTGTGTTTTCGTAGGGATAGATGTATTCATTCACTAGATTCCTCACTCCTTACTTTTTAAAAAGGGGAATAAACCTAAAAATAACAACCAAAACACAAACATATGTTCTGTTTTTATAATACCATTTAATTTTAGATTAATGAGGCACAAATAAAAAAACGCTGCATGGCAACGTTTCTAAATAAAATTTTATCTTAAATTAAAAAACACCTAACTAGTTAACATAATGAACCTTTTAGGAACCCATCCAAAAACCAAAACCCTGAATTTAGCCGTTTTAGGTCAAATTCAGGGTTTTTCAGGTCGGGAAATAACGTAAAAATACACCTCATCATGAAAAAGGTGGATCTTCCGTTTTCTCTGTATTTCGTTGATTTTTAATGCGATCAGTTCGTTGACAATCCCCCATTTGGTATCAGTTCCTGCCACGCCAGATACCGTGGCAGCCACGACTGCTGCTGCCCATCCTCCCTATATTTAAAAAAACGCTTACCATAAGTAAACAGGAAATATATAGAAAAGGTATTTGAAACGAAAAGTTCCACAATCCAACTCTAATAATGTCTTGGTATTACTCTACAGGTTGAGCATGAAATTCGTACAAAAGACAGCGATACTCTAAACCAATATTTTAATATTGTAGGTATTCTTTCTTTATATTTTCGGTCAACTTCTCAAGCTTATTATCTAAAATTATATAAGTTTCATCACATAATTCCTCAATATCAGCTTGGTTGTGGCTAGTTAACAGAATCGTGTGCCCTTTTTGTTGTAGGGACATGATAATATCCTTTATTTCTCTGTATGATTTAATGTCTAATGCATTGAATGGCTCATCTAATATAATAATATCTTGATTTTCCATAATTGCTTGAGCAATACCTAACTTTTTCTTCATTCCCATTGAAAAATGTTTAACTCTTGTTTTATTATCCGGATCTAATCCAACTAATTCAAGGGTTTCTCTTATTTTTGAGTCATCAATAACGTTATTTATTTTTGCTAAAAATTGCAGATTTTTGAATGCACTATAAATACTTATATAACCTGGATCATTTATTAAGGCTCCAGTATTGCTAGGAAAATCTATATCCTTACCGATTTTTTTTCCACGAACGAATATTTCTCCTTTGTCAGCGTTAATAAATCCTGCAATTAGTTTGAACAAAACAGACTTACCACTACCATTAGATCCTACAATACCGATTGTTTGACCTTTCTTAATACTTAAATCAATATTCTGCAATAAGTTTATTCCTTTAAAAGACTTACTGACATTTCTCATTTCAATAATGTATTCCAATGTAATCACCCTTTATTTATAGATTCTTTGAAAAGCACCATTTCTTATTATTGTGTATATTACTAAACACGAAGTAAGTAACACAGTTATAGAAATTAAATAAGGTACACCAGACTTTCCTATAAATTCCTGTATCCTAGTCAAAGATGACATGCCGAAGGGAAGATATTTTACTATTGGTGTATTAAAAATACATAAGACATAGGTAAAGCCAATAGCTAAGAAACCAAAAGTAATTGTTTTGGTATAGCAGTACAAAAGAAATATACAAAGGAAGCAAACGAACAATTCTAATATCTTTGTACTCAACATGATAAATACTGACAAGAGTGGGTTTACGTTACCAATCTTCAAATCTTTTAAAACATAATCATAACCATCAAATGATAGACCAGAGATAAGAGAAATACTCAAGGTTACAACAATAGTGGTTATTACATATATAGAAATAAATATTAAAGCAGATCGTATTAAAGACATTAACCAGAACGTCTTATGTCTTATTCGTATTAGTATTAAGGAACTTCTCTCTGTACTTTCTTTCTCCAAAAAGTAACATAAAAAGTAAAGCGGAACGCCATTATATACTATCATACGAAGAAAATCTAAATAATAAAAATAACCGGTACCATGTCCAGAAAACTGAAAAAATAGCAAATCAAAAAAAGTTGTAATATTATTGCTTCTTAAAACAGTTGTCAGAACTGTAAAAAGAGATAGAGAAATAATAAATATTAAATTTTTTCTAGAAAGTAATACACTTAAAGTCCATTTGTCGAAGAAGTTCAAAGCTGGCTTCTTAAGATGCAAGTAGATTTTTCTGCTCCAATATTTTTTAATTACTATTAAAATAATGGATATGGCTAACAGCTCCACTATAAATAATCTGTAGTGTTGACTCTCTAACACTACAAAAGCATGATGTAAGATTATATAATCATTAAAAAAGATATACGGATAAGTTAAGTCTAGATCAGAGCGTATGCTTAATAACATTAATATGTATAAAAATACTAGAGATACAATAACAAGAATTTCATTAAAAAATTGTTTAAAAAAAAGAAAAATTACTCCTAAAAACGTAAAGCCTGAAATCATATAAAGAATGATACTTACACTCGCAAAAAATGGATTAGAAAAGTAAGGGACAAATAACTTTATGGTAAACCTTTCATCCATAGAGATATCAGTATATGTATTTTCCAGACTAAGGCCAAATCCAAATATTGAGGTGATCAAAACATGAAAGAATACAAATATGGTTGAAATAACCAATAAAGAAATGATATTCGAGATAAAGTATTTGAAATATGTACCCGATCTAATCCACACTGTTTCTTCATTTTGTCTGAAGATATTAAAAATCAAAAAGAGAAAGCTAAGTATCATAAAATATAAAATGTAATAATGATCTGTTAATGAAAGAATAAAATACTCCCAATAAGAGATATTTTTACTAGCTGCTTCACCTTTTAGATGTATGGAGTAAAGAGAAAAGACTAAACATACAAACCATACATTTCTCGATGTGAATCTGTCTACATTCTTTTTTATTAAACTTGCTATCATAGCAGTGGATTACTCCTTTTAATCATTTCTCATAGATGGATATTTTTTTTATAAACATGAAGTAGAAAACCACACCACAAGTAACCACTAGTAATAACGTTGGACCAACTAGTAGTCGGGGAACAGTAATTACTGTTTGTGATAGAGTATGGGGGGCAAAAGACGTCGATAACCTATAATACGGCACACCAGAAATAGCAAGAATAAAGCTTTCTAGCATAGAGTAAACAAATGGTCCTGTTAAGACGATAAAAATGTTATTTACAAATAAAGAAAGAGAAAATCCAAAGGTAGCTACTAAAAATCCTAGTACCATTCTCCAAAAACTTAAAATAAGACCATACAAAAAAGGATGATTTACAAGGTAGTATCCCCCGAAAGCTTTAATTGCATAATCATCCCCAGCTTTTTGAACCTCAGGTAAAAAAAACAAACTTATAACTAATCCAACGAAAGACACTAAGAAAACGATTAAAGCGCCACCGATTGAAGAAACCAACCATTTAGTTAGAATGTATTTCTTTTGTGATACTCTTGTCTGAGTGTACATTATAAATCCATTCTTTCTTTCAAAGTACATTAGCCAGATAGTGGGAATTACAGCGAACAATGGAAAAATAACTACAAATAGCCCTACGGATTCTTCCCATATTTCAACATTGTAGTTATAGCTATAGCCAGAAGTTACAGGGATAATCATCAAACAAGAATATAAGATAGCGATTATTACACTGATTATGTACGGGTACTTTAATTTTTTTATTTCTGTTGAAATTAAATTATGCATGTTCTACACTCCTTAAAAGATATAGAGCACCTTAGAACACTATTAACTTTAATGTCTAAGGTACTCTATTATAATATAGAATTAGTTGTCACTTTTCCAGGAGCCAGTTACCTGAACATCTACAGGTGTGTTCCAATCGTTTGAAAATTGCAATCTCATTTTATCATCTTTTATGTGATTTACATGTCCATCCAGAGCTGAGTTAGTACCATCATCTATATTACGGTCCCAATCTCCACCATTTCCTTGTGCATCTAGCATTCTAACATCAACAACATAGTCTCCACCTACAGATGTAGATTTTATGTATCCATTTGCTCCACTTGTTGATTTGGTCTGATCATAACCTGTGTAACCACTACCATTAGTGTCACCAACTGTAGTACTATAGCTAGTATAAGACGTACCTGCATACACACTAGCTGATGTTGCTAATGCCAAAACCCCTGTTAATAGTGCTAGCTTCTTTTTCTTCATTTGTAAACCTCCTAATATATTAATCGTATATGTAAACTTTTTACATGATACAAAGTAAATTATAACCATTTTTTACAAATCTTTTATCGGGAAAATTGACTGAATTTAGTATAAATGAAACATAGTGGAAGAGGTCTATTTTCCCAACTTAGATGTTTTATATTGTTCTATGGGTTTATTGGCTTTAATTGTATTTTCTAAATAAATCCCAAAGTGCAAGCTCAATAATATCCTGTTTATTTAATTTATGACCCGCAGCAAATGCATCCAGTGCCTTCCCTACCCCTTTATTCAGCGAAAATGTCTTCCGCACTTTTTCTTCCGATTTGATCTTATCAAATACTAACACGTCGAGCGACGGCAAGAACCAACCAGTTTCTTCAATTCTCTCATTCAAGTACCTACTACTCTTTTTTATACTTTTATAAATCATAAACACTCAACCAATTTTTTCTTTTAAATTCAAAAAATAGCAGCATCCCTAACACCATATATAAAATACAAGCTTTAAAAACACTCTCTAAGCGCTTTTAAAAAATTTCAAATAGTTTTCTTCCCTCGATATAAAAAATCCCTTAAAACAAAAATAAACAACGCTCAACCATATAATCATTATCATCAACGATCCTATCTTCATTTCCAACCTAATAAATTCCAAAAACATCCTCTTTATACATCTGGTGCCCCTCCGTTCAACAAGTACCAAAAGACCTCGTGGACCCATGTACGTTGGGTCTACGAGGTCTTTTGGTGATTACAATGTTTAATGGAGGGGCACCAGTCTCTATACAATAGGAAAAGAGAGCGAAATCGAACCATAAATAAAAAGTAAATTGAGTTCCCTTTCATTTCGTTTTTAGTAACACTTCTAGTTACAGTATTACTTTGCATAAAAAACATGTAATATACAAATCTCTTCACCAACAACGTTTGTTTTATCTATTCTTCTTTAACACTTAACTTTCAAAAGTGGCGGACGTCCGGGACCGGACACATGTCGTGATCATTGAGAAGAAGACCGGAAAGAAGAAACGCTTTCCCATCATGGCTTTACAAAGTGAGATTGTTCACTATACAGCTGGCATGCGGTCGGATGAATATCTTTTTGCGTCTAGAAAAGGAAATGGCCCGATTACGACCACGCAGGCCTATCGGGCACTCGTAAAAGCAGCAAGTATGATTGACCGCGATGATATTGGAACACATACAATGCGAAAGACATTTGGTTATCACTATTACAAACGGACGAAAGACATAGTAACACTTATGGAGATTTTTAATCATTCAGCTCCTTCCATCACGAAGCGTTATATTGGGATCACGCAAGATGAAATTGATCAAAGCTTAAAAGACTTTCTACTATAGAAAAGAAAGAAGCATAATAAAAATGACCTGATTACTGTTTAATAATTTCATTTAAAGTATTTGATTCTGTCTTGTTTAATTTCACATAACTTCCTCTGGAGCTAATAGTAGAAGTTTCATCACCATTATCAAAAACAGAATACTCTACTTCTTCATTCTCATAATGAACAATCAGTAAAATAGTTTCTGTACCATTATTAATTTTTTTATCTTTTTTCCAAGATAGGTCATTAGAAAAATCAGAGAATTTATCTATACTTTTTTCATCCGAAATCTTATGTGCTTTTATATATTGTTTATCTATGACCTCAATACTCTTAATTTCTTTACTGTTGCAACCAACTAAAATTAAGCAATAAACGGTACAAATTAATAGCATTTTTCTTTTCAGATTCATATTTCCCCCCCTTAAAATATGTAGTTTTTAACACTTAACATACAGTAATAAATATAAATAAGATGCGGAAATAAAGTATTTCGCATCTTATTTATATTTAAGTTTTTGTTATTTATTATCCTTCTTAAGGAGTAAAGTTATTTTTAAAAATATGTTTCCATTGACTTCCACGTCTATCATATGTAGTTTCCATAGTTGCTCCTAAAGTTGTACCTTCAGCTATAATTTCAACCCAAGTTGATGGAACTGAAAGATCAAAGGTATTAGTAGTTACTGTATACTCTTTAGTTTGTTGTTTTAAGTAATTAGAACAACCCAGTCTGACCAATCTCTTAGCGATAGTTACTGATGAATCAATTCTTGTCCATCCTCCTGTCGCTCTTGTTAATTTATAATAATCAATACCATCCTTGGTGTTTTTAGTAAAATAAATAGTTGAATATGATTTGTAACTACCTGTAGGATCGGTTTCTGAATCAGCCTGTTGAAGAGATGCTAATGTACTAAAGTCCCCATTAGTTGAAGTTACAGTCCCATCTATAACAAATGTTGTTAATGCTACATCATGGAATACTTCGTCACCTTGTGTTTTATATTAAGAATCTGCGCAGTTGATACTTCTTCTGCGTTTGTTTCAATGGGCAAACTACTTAGATCTACTTCTGAAACTTTATTTTTAGCTTTTTCAAACAACTTGTTTAAATCTTTTTCTTCATCCTTTTGATATAATACTCTGACTTCTTTGTTGTTCTTTGTTTCATCCATTGCAAAAGATGAAGTCGCAAAACCAACAGTTAATAAACATACAACAAAGCTTTTGGTTAATGTTTTGTAAAAATTCAAATAAACACTTCCTTTCAATGTATTATTTATATTCTACCACTATTTCCCATAATATTTTAAATATTGTAAATATTTTAAAACAAGATAGACTCTCCTGACTTCTATTATTCCTTTGTTTAGATTGATTTTCATTACCACTAAAAATAGGAAAACCACTACAAGCCCTCGTCAGGGTAAGGAAAGTTAGCCAACAAGCTACGTACTAACTTGTGAACTGAATACCTTCTCATTCCTATATCGATTATCACTCTTTCTCCGTAATATCAAGCCATTCGATAATCTTTGCGTTCTTTAGGTTATATCCGGCTCCTGGATAGCCTTTTTCTTTGGCTACAGCAAGAGCTGAGTTTAGCTACAAACTGCGGAATTATCCAAGAACGAGAATTAGAATTCGTGTAAAAACCACTGATGGATTATACATCAGTGGTTTTTTAGTTGTTCAATTTTCTTTTAAATTAAAATAAATTGGTGCTTGTTCTTGCGAGTATATGCCTGAAAACGCTAGAAGTAAGAATATAATTCCACAGATAAACAAGATTAAATATTTAAATGTCCTACCATGAACTATCAAATAATAACCTCCATTTCTTTTATATTAATATATTTAAATATTTTGAAAATATTAGTACTTTCAAAAATAAAATAAGCCTCTCCAATTCAGGAGAGGCTTTTATATTAAGCTTTTACATCATAACCTTGCTCTTCGATTGCATCACGCATTTGCGAATCTGTTACCTTTGTTTCATCTACTTCTACGTCTACTGTTCCTGTTTCAAGGTGTACAGTGACATTTTTTACACCCTCAAGTTCTGTTAGTGCATTTGTTACAGCACTTTTGCAATGTCCACAAGTCATACCTTCTACTTTTAATGTTTTCTTTTCCATCATTAATTCCTCCTGTTTTTTAGTTAGGCTGTTTTCGCAAACTTTGTTGTTTTTGAATGTGGTTAATTTCCGCTGCAGTGGCTCGCTTTCCACAGGGCGTGCGGTAAGCCCCCTCCGTACTGCGTACATTGAGTGGTCTCACCTGCCCCGCTCGTCCTGCAGGAGTCTCGCCCTTCCGCTCCAATTAACTATTCAATGAAGAACCTTGAAAATCTCCCAGTAGCAATACTCTTTTAGAAATTAGCCTTTAGTTAAGTTTTATTCTTTTTAATCGTAATGCATTGGAAACAACGGATACTGAGCTGAATGCCATAGCAGCACCCGCTACCCAAGGCTCAAGCAAGCCGAGAGCCGCAATCGGAATTCCGGCAGTGTTATAAAATAGAGCCCAGAACAAGTTCTGTCTAATGTTTCTCATTGTTTTCCGGCTTAATTCAATCGCTTTAGGAATATGATTCAAGTCACCGCCGACAAGCGTAACATCGGCTGCTTCAATCGCTACATCTGTCCCTGTACCGATTGCCATCCCGATATCCGCTGTAGCAAGGGCTGGTGCATCATTAATGCCGTCGCCAACCATGGCAACCTTTTTCCCTTGTTTTTGTAGCTCTTTAACTTTGTTTGCTTTTTCCTCTGGAAGTACTTCTGCAAAAACACCTTGGATTCCAACTTCTTTTGCGATTGCATTGGCCGTTCTTTCGTTGTCACCTGTGATCATATATACTTCAATACCCATGTTAAACAAACGTTTAATCGCTTGTTTAGATGAATCCTTCACAGTATCGGCTACAGCAATGATTATAACAAGATCTCCATCAACTGCTGCTAGCATTGCGGTCTTTCCTTCACCTTCAAGCTGAATAATTGTGTCTTCATGCTGATCATACGAAACGGCTTTTTCTTTCATAAGTTTTCTTGTTCCAACAAGTATGTTTTTACCATCAACAACCGCTTCGATTCCGTGTCCCGGAATAGCTGAAAACGAATCTGCTTCCTTCCAGGCAATATCTTCTCTTTTACCATACTCAACAATGGCTTCAGCCAATGGATGTTCCGAATTTTTTTCAGCTGAAATCACTTCAGCTATAAACCCTTCTTTTAATTCGATAACATCGGTTACTTCTGGCTTTCCTTTCGTAACCGTACCCGTCTTATCTAGAAGAACCGCGTTGATTTTATGAGCTCCTTCCAGATATTCTCCGCCTTTAAAAAGGATCCCTTGTTCAGCACCTTTACCCGTTCCAACCATAATGGAAGTAGGTGTTGCGAGTCCTAATGCACAAGGACATGCGATTACTAAAATAGCTATAGCAACTTCCAGGGACTGCGGCAGGTTTCCTGGTGAAACGAAGAAATACCATGCAATAAAAGCGAGAATGGAAATAGCAACAACAATCGGAACAAAAATTCCTGAAATGTAGTCAGCCATTCTTTGAATCGGTGCCTTAGATCCCTGGGCTTCCTCAACGATCTTAATGATACCGGCAAGTGCGGTTTCTTTTCCGACTTTTTGGGCTTCCATTCGCAATGTTCCATTTTTATTGATAGTTGAGCCGATAACTAATTCATCCTCAGTCTTATCTACAGGAATAGATTCCCCAGTTATCATACTTTCATCTACTGATGAGTTTCCTGAAATCACTTTGCCATCGACAGGGATCTTTTCACCCGGTTTTACAATCAATATATCGCCAACAGCTACTTGATCTAAAGGAATCTTAACTTCTTCGCCATCCCGGATAATAGTTGCTTCTTTAGCCTGGAGGTTCAATAGTTTTGATATGGCTTCTGTCGTTCTCCCTTTTGCAAGTGTTTCAAAATACTTGCCTACTAAAATTAATGTGATCAGCACCGCACTCGTTTCAAAATACAGCTGAGGCATATATTCAGAATTACCGATCGTCTTAAATGCTTCAACAACACTATAAAAGAATGCCGCCGAAGTTCCTAATGCTACGAGCACATCCATGTTCGCACTCTTATTTCTAAGTGCACGATACGCACCAACGTAGAATGGACCGCCAATATAAAACTGAACAATAGATGCCAGCACTAGCTGAAACCATGGGTTCATTAAAAGATGAGGCATCGGCAGCCCCGTATCAAATGGCATGTGAGCGATCATTGTATAGAGAAGAGGGAGTGATAAAACAATAGAAAGGATCAGCTTTCTTTTCTTTGATGACATCTCCTCTTCTTTTTTAGTTTTCTTTGTATCACGATCCTGTTTGATCGAACCTTTATACCCGAGCTTTTCAACTTTGGTTAAAATAGCCTCTACTGATACAACAGCTGGATTATATTCAACTGTACCTGTTTCACCAGTGAGATTAACAGATGCTTTTGAGATACCTTCCATCCGGTTGAGACTCTTTTCAATACGAGTAGAACATGCTGCACATGTCATACCTGAGATGTCCAGCTCCGCTTTTTCTTTTGCAACTCCATAACCCAGCTTTACAATTTTCTGTTCAATATCTGTTAGTGATGTTATACTTGGATCATATTTTACTGAGGCTTTTTCCATGGCTAAGTTAACGTTTGCATCCACACTCTCCATTTTGTTTAAAACCTTTTCGATCCGTACTGCACATGCTGAACAAGTCATTCCGGATATATCTAAATTCGTTTCCTTTTGGCTCATGGTGTTCACCTGCCTTCTTAAGATTTAGAGAACTGTTTAATCACTTTCATAAGTTCATCGATGGAAGCTTCACCATCTCCGGACTTAATTGCATCGGCCACACAATGATGGGTATGATTCTCCATCAATTGAAAGCCTACTCTTTTCAAACCAGCGGTCACAGCTGATATCTGAACAAGCACATCAATACAATAGCGGTCTTCCTCAATCATTTTTTGAAGCCCGCGAATTTGGCCTTCTATCTTTTTTAAACGATTGTTTAAATCCTGTTTGTCACTATCACAGCGATGTGTTTTTTGATTCATCCTTCATCATCCTTCCCTATAGGGATACTTTCTTAATTAAAAATTATACTATACCCCCCTATAGTATGCAAATGATTTGATTATGATCTCACTTTTTTTACAATTACATAAATACCTATAGCTGAAATAACACTTAATATAATCTTTCCTTCAGTGTTCCATTCCGTAACATTGTAAACAGAGTAAGCTTCTAACAGCAGAGCCGGAAGCTTGCCAATTGAACTGGCAGCAACAAATATACCCGCTGACACTGCTCCGATCGCTCCTGCAAAAGTCACGAGACCAGAAGGAACAAACGGAAGCAGACGCAAGGATAAGATTAATATAAATGCCTCTTTTCCTTTTGCTTCAAGAAGCCTTACCACCTGGGGGTAGTCTCCGAGTTTTTTTCTGGAGACTTTTTTAAACCCTTTACGATATAGAACAAATGATACAGCGGCTCCAACCGCTTCCCCTATAAACGATATAAGTGTCCCATTCCAAAAGCCAAAGAAAAGAATGTTAGCAGCTGTCAAAAACACAGATGGGACAACACCTAAAATCGCGATCACAACATTTAATAGAATAGAAATAAGAATTGCCCATTCACTGAATTCTTTAAAAAACGTTACTAGCGATTCAGACATACATGAGATCCCCCTCTAAATTAAGCTCACACTAAAGAAAACTCGGCTGACGCCAAGCTCTTCTAGTCAGCCTTAGTTGAACTTATACTATATACCTAAACGTGTTTCCTGCGTCGTTTATCGGGCAGTTAACAAGTTATACTTCCTTATCGTGCTAAAAAAGCCACGCATTTGCATGGCTTAGTTTCTTATTATTTATTTCGATTATGAAGCAAGACTGTTAAGCTGATTAGTGTAACAAGGATGGTTGCGCCCATATCTGAAAGGATGGCGATCCATAATGTCAGCCAGCCCGGAATTGTCAGAAGAAGTGCAAATAATTTCAATCCAAGTGAGAGTCCGATGTTCCACTTAATAACCGTGTTTACTTTACGAGAAACCTCTACTGCATCTGGCAGTTTTCCTAAGTGATCTTGCATGAGTACAATATCGGCTGTTTCAATGGCACTGTCTGTTCCTTTACCCATCGCAATACCCAGATCCGCTGTAGCTAGGGCTGGTGCATCATTGATGCCATCACCAATCATGGCAACTTTTTGTTTTGCTTTTAATTCTTTTACCTTTTTTACCTTATCCTCAGGAAGAAGTCCGCCAAAGAATGCTGATACACCCGTTTTTTTCGCCACTTTTTCTGCAACTAAGGGATGGTCTCCTGTTAACATGACTGTTTTATTAATACCGTTTTTATGAAGATCACGAATGATGTTTGTACTTTCTTTTCGAATTTCATCAGCAATTGCAAAAATACCTAGTATTTCTCTATCTTTAGCAACAAGTACAATTGTGTTGCCTTCTTGTTTATATTGTTTTATTATTTTTGCGGATTCTTCATCTGCATCTGTTTCACCGATGATTTTTTCATTGCCAAGTCTGTACGTAACACCATCTATCGCCGCTGTAATCCCTTGGCCTGAAACAGTCTTAATCTCATCAACTTCAATTTCAGCAACACCAAGTTCTTTACAGCGCTTGATCACAGCTTTTGCTAATGGATGAGATGAGGATTTTTCAATTGCAAATGCCACCTTGTAGAAATCAGGATGAAAAGATGAATCAGCCACCACATGAGGTTCGCCTAATGTTAATGTACCTGTTTTGTCAAAAACCATTACTTCGATCTTGGACAGCTGCTCTAAATATGCTCCTCCTTTGATCAGAATTCCATTACGGGCATTGACCGTAATCCCCGAAAGGATAGCGATTGGAGATGACAAGATTAGAGCACATGGACATCCTACTATCAATACAGCCAGCCCTTGGTAGAACCACTCACTCCACGCTCCATCCAAAAAAAGAGGTGGAACGAGCATTACAAGTGCCGAGATAATCATAATTGCAGGCGTATAATAGTTCGCAAACCGGTTGATTAACAGTTCTGTCGGTGTCTTGGATTCCTGAGCTTCCTGTACTAAAGCCAGGATTTTAGAAAGGGCTGATTGGTTATACGTTTTTGTAACTTTAACATGCAGGACCCCTTCATTATTGATGCTTCCGCCAAATACAGGTTCTCCGCTTTCCTTTTCAACAGGCAGTGATTCTCCTGTAATCGCAGCTTCGTTTACAGAGCTTTTTCCGGAGACTACCACACCGTCTGAAGGAATCTTTTGACCAGTTTTTACAAGTACAACATCGTCCACCTTTAATGCCTCTAAAGATATGATTTCTGGTTTTCCGTCTTTTAATAAAACAGCTTCCTTTGGAGCAACTTCAAGAAGTGTTTCCATAGATCTGCGTGCTTTCTCCATTCCATAGGATTCAAGCAGCTCATTAATCCCAAACAGAATCGCAACAAGTGCCGCCTCTCTCCATTCACCAATGGAAACAGCCCCGATTAAAGCCACTGTCATTAATGTGTTAATGTCGAATTTTAATTTAGTTAAATTACGAAGTCCCTTTATAAACGTCGGGTATCCGGAAAGTATTGTCGCAATTCCGTAAAAGACTATTGGCAAAGCAGGAAGCTCTGTATACCATTCAGAAGCCAGCGCAGCGATAAACGATGCAACTGAAACATAAAGAAAGATCATGAGCCAGTTCGGTCCTTTTGGCTTTCCATCCGCTTCAAATCGAACCTTTTCTGTAGATAAGATTGAACGGACAGCCTCCATATCCACTTCTTCATTTAACAGGATTTTGCTTGAATTAAACTGAACCTTTGTATCTTCACCGCCAGGCAGCTGCTGAATTTGCTCCTGCAGTTTTAATGCACAATGACCACATGATAATCCCGTAATCTTATGTTCCTTCATAGTTGTTCCTCCTCTCTCTAGTCGTGTCTAGCATGGTGGATCGATTGATGCAAGAGAGTCATCACATGCTCATCATCTATCGAATAGTACAGGGTTGTTCCTGCACGTCTGAATTTTACAAGTCTAAGGTTTTTTAGAAAACGCAGTTGATGTGATACGGTTGACTGCATAAGGGATAGTTCTTCCGCAATTTCGGAGACACTGCATTCTTTTTCTCCTAATAAATGAAGTATGCGAATCCGTGTCGGGTCTGAGAGTGCTTTAAATGTTTGCGATACAATAAATAGTGTTTCCTCATCAAGTTGTTCATATTTTTCTTTGTTTTCATTCATGAACAGACACCCCCATTATCCCTATACTTCAATATATGAATATATGCTCATATATGTCACTCATAGTGTAACGGAAATTTAGAAATTGTGCAAAAATATAAAAAGAAGATGGGGGACCCATCTTCTTTAAGCCGTGCTTTCTTCCGTTCTTCTCAACTTTTGTTTTTTTCCATATGTTAATGTCCGCCATATCCATTCCAGCGGCCCCATGTAGAAATGTTTTAGCCACCACTTTGAGAAAAGCACCTGTAAACCGAAGATAAAAACCGCAAGAATAACGCCTGCAAAAGGACCGTATTTCCCGTAATGGCCGAATCCATAGCTGTAAAAAATGAAGGTGCAGACGATTGATTGAGTTATGTAATTCGTAAAAGCCATTCTCCCTGTAATTCGGAACATCTTAAACAGACGTTTAAATTTTCCGTTTCTATAAAGAAGCACAATCGTGCACATATAAAAAATACTCATCATTGCCCCGCCAAATTCATAACCCCATGACATAAATGTATCATACCGCCAATCTTCTCCTTTCAAAGGAAAGAAAATAACCGGTATAATCTTGCTTCCTGGTCCCAATACGAGAGTCAGTACCCATAGTTTCCATAATGCTCGATTCGCAAATGGCCGCTTATTGGCTGCATAAGCACCGAACAGGAACATAGGCAGTATCCCGAATATAAAGAATAAGAAGTATTGGTTTAGATCTGTCCATTCTCGAATCCGTTCCTGCATGATTTCTGAAAATGTACCCTCACTATAGATTTGTATGGATTGTTTAATCTCCGCTTCATGCTGTCCATTAAGAGTTTCTTGATAGCTTAAACCAGCTCCGCTTGTCCAGTAATCGTAGGTTAATGTGGTCATAAACAGACTGTATGCTGTAATCATTACAAGCCCTGTTATCAAGAGTGCATTCTTTGGTAATCTATAAAACAAAAGCATGATTACTCCTACAGCCGCATATGTGATTAAAATGTCGCCATACCAAAAGAATTGAACATGCAAAATTCCAAACAACAACAGCACAAACTGCCTTCTTAAAAAAAACGGCGCAAACCTCCGATCATTTTCTTCAGCTCTTTCAGCCATCAAAATAATGCCAAAACCAAATAGAAAAGAAAACATCGTAATAAAATTTCCCTGAACCAAAAACTCAAGCAAAACATTTGTCCATACATTGTAAGACTGATCAAAATATTCATAGCTTAATGCTCGAATAGGTGAATCAGGACCTGAAAAAGACTTCATATTCACGAGTAAGATACCGAAAATTGCAATTCCCCGCAGGATATCCAGAGATTCAATTCTTTGCTTTTCTCCTGTTGGTTTCCACTTCATAAATTAATCAACTCAAAATTTTTTTCCATGCTCCCACTCCCTTTGGTTTATTTTACCTCAAATAGGCAAAAAAGTTAGAATACGAATTAATTTTTGCTATTCTATAAAGAACAGATAAAGTGATTTGGGAAGGATGAAACCTGTTTTGAGAAAATACACCTTAACGATTGTTTCGGCTGTTTCAATTGCAGCAACCCTTTTATGGCTTTTCGGTCTTGGCTGGACATTTCAAGATCAATTTTCTTCAAATAAAAAATTTGAGCAGCCTAAAGAGAAAACAGAATCAGCTATATCTAAAAAGCAAGATGGCACGCTTACGATATTCGCCATGGGAGATTCGCTGACACGAGGAACAGGTGATGCTGACGGAAAGGGCTACACCGGATATTTATTAGAACGATTAAAAGAAAAATCAGAACAGGAAGTCAACCTCATCAATACAGCTGTAAAAGGAGAGACCTCTCGTGGTCTTTTTAAACAGCTGCAGCAAAGCGAAATTCAGCGTCAGGCAAAGCAAGCTGATGTCATTGTAATGACAATTGGAGGAAATGATTTGTTTCAGCAGGGTACGACTTTAGAGTCTTTAGATATGAACGCCATCAACAGTAAAAAACAGATTTATTTAAGCAACGTTAAAAAAATCTATAGCCAGCTCCGGGATTTAAATAAAGAAGCTGTTATCTATCATGTGGGACTCTATAACCCTTTCAGCAATCTTCCAGATGCGAAGACCACCTCTTCCATTGTGAGAGACTGGAATTTCCAGACAGCAAATACGGCAGCAGAGTTTGAGAACATCGTCTATGTTCCAACGTTTGACCTTTTTCAGCTGCAAGTTGAAAACTATTTATACACTGATCAATTTCACCCTAACAAAGAAGGGTATAAATTAATGGCAGAACGGGTTGCCTCGCTGATCAATTTTGAACAGGAGGAAAAAGAATCGTGAGCATGAAACCTGCACTAGAAGTTGAAAACCTGACAAAGAAGATTAAACGAAAACTCATTATAAAAGGTGTTTCCTTTACTCTTTATCCAGGTGAAGTATTTGGTTTTCTCGGTCCGAACGGTGCTGGTAAAACGACAACGATCCGGATGATTGTCGGGTTAATTTCCCCGACTTCAGGAACGATTAAAATTGGCGGCAAAAACGTCCGAACAGAATTTACAGAAGCAATGAAACACTTGGGGTGTATCGTTGAGAACCCTGAACTTTATCCGTATCTAACTGGATGGGAGAATCTCGAACACTTTGCAAAAATGGATCCTTCCATTCCAACAAACAGATTGCAGGAAGTCGTAACGCTCGTTGGATTAACGAACCGGATCCATGATCGTGTGAGTACATATTCACTTGGTATGAGACAGCGGCTAGGAATTGCACAGGCTCTTTTAGGAAAACCAAAAGTCCTCATTTTGGACGAGCCGACAAATGGTCTTGATCCTGCCGGTATTCGCGAGATGCGCGAGTTTATCCGCCAGCTTGCAAGAGAAGAAAACCTAAGTGTTCTCGTCTCTTCCCATTTACTGAGTGAGATACAGCTCATGTGCGACCGAGTAGCCATCATCTCAAAAGGTGCTGTTATCCGTACTGATTCAGTACAAAATCTTTTAGCTGAACAAGAAAGAGTTATCTGGAAAGCTGAACCTTTATCTCTCGCTAAAGAGCTTTTACAAGAAGAAACAGAAGTTCAGGAAGGTTTAGATGGTACACTGATCACGCTTTATAACGAACCGCTGCTTCCAGAGTGGAACCAGAAACTCGTACAGGCAGGCGTTAAAGTAAAAGAAATGAGAACTCAGCTTCCTTCTCTTGAAGATTTGTTTTTAGAAGTGACAGGAGGCGAAAGTATTGATTAATCTTGTCCGCAACGAAATGCTAAAGCTGCTTCGAAAGAAAAGGTTGTTTGTAATCATACTTATCATCGCTTTTCTCGTACCGCTTTTTACATACGCACAGTTTAAAGAGATACAAGATCAGCGAAAAAAAATGGGTACACAAGACTGGCGCACTGTGCTCCAGCAAGAGATCACAGATACCCAAAACAGGTTGAGTTCGAGCCGTATTCAAGATGAATGGCGGAAATATTTAAAGATCAGATTATCTCAGCAGCAATATTATTTAGAGAATGATATTGATCCTCGAGCTCCTGGAGCACCAACTTTTATGCGGGTGTTTGTGGAGAACTCGATCGATCTTTTACTGCCTCTTTTAGTTATGGTAATCGTTGCTGATCTTGTTTCCTCTGAAGCCAGTGGCGGAACCATCAAACTATTATTAACAAGGCCGGTAAAAAGGTGGCGTATTCTATTAAGCAAGTATTTGGCTATGCTGCTGTCGGTATCTTTTATTGTTTTATCAGTCGCTGTGCTGTCTTACGCGATATCTGGATTGGTCTTCGGTTACGGAGGCTGGAATATGCCGCTCTTAACAGGATTTGCTGTTTCAGGTGATGAACTGCTGACTGATAATGTACACATTGTGCCTCAGTGGCAATATATCTTGATGGAGTTTGGCCTCGTTTGGTACGTATGTTTAATCGTTGGTACATTAACCTTCATGCTGTCGGTCTTATTAAGAAGCACCGCGGCTGTAATGGGTATTATGCTCGCTTCACTTATCGCAGGAGCAATCTTGATCAATATGGTCTCCTCATGGGAAAGCGCGAAGTACTTTTTCATGGTGAATCTAAACCTCACAAACTATATTAGCGGTATGGCTACACCAATTGAAGGAATGTCATTAGGCTTCTCTATGAGTGTCCTTGCAGTATGGGGCATTGCCGGGTTCATCATCGCATTTGTTACCTTTTCAAAAAGGGATATCTATTAAAAATAAAAACGAAAAAGGAAACCAGTTTGATGACCGGTTTCCTTTTTTTACGATTAATTTGTCCGCTTTGAAAGATAATCTGTCGACTTTTTTAATTAATCTGTCCACTTGAAGGATTAATCTGTCCATTTTCCTGAATAATTTGTCCAATTGGCCGAAGTCTCTCTCTACCTATATTTTAAAGTGTTTAATCATTTCAGATAATGCCTGAGAAGCGTCATTCAGTTCTTCTGCTGACTGCGAAACTGTTGCCAGCGCACGAACTTGTTCTTCAGACGAAGCACTAACTTCTTCACTTGCTGCGGCTGATTGTTCTGCAACTGCTGCAATACTTTGAATGGAGGCAACTACTTCTTCTTTATAGTTGTTGATAATGTCTACTTCACTCGTAATCTGCTGAATGGATTTTACCATCTGATCCATCGTTCCTGCAATTTCATCAAAAGCACGTTCAGTATCTGTGACGGTATTATTTTGATCTTTGGCGATTTGCTTTGTTTGTTCCATCTCCTTAACCGCACGAACAGACTCTGCACCAATGCCTGTAATTGTTTTTCTTACTTTGTCAGCCGCGATTGATGATTGTTCAGCTAGTTTACGGACCTCATCAGCAACAACCGCAAAACCTCTTCCGCTTTCACCAGCTCTTGCTGCTTCAATACTAGCGTTTAAAGCTAGAAGATTCGTCTGCTCAGAAATTTCAGTAATAGACTGAATCACTTGCTCAATTTCTTCTACCTTCCCAGCTAATCCAGAGATCACTTCCTCAATATTGTGAAGCACCTCATTGCTTTCACCTGTTTTCGCACGAAGAACCTGCATTTGTGAAAGACCGTTTTTATTTGCTGTCTCAGCAAGTATGGATAGACGTGCCATCATCTCAGCCTGTTCGTTTACCTTTTCAATTTGTGAAGACAGATCCAAAGTTCTGCGGTTAGTTTCATCAGCATCCTCTGCCTGCGTTGTAGCACCTGACGCGATTTCTGCTACAGCTCTTGAGACTTCTTCACTGGCTGCAATCGTTTCTTCTGAGACTGCACTTAAATTGGAAGTGGATTCATTGACTGTGACAACCGACTGGCTTACTGAAGTAATCAGCCCTCTCATGTTTTCAACCATCGCATTAAAATGGTGGGTCAGCGTACCTACTTCATCCTTGGTTTTTGCTTCTACTGATACTGTAAGATCACCTTCTGCAACAAGCTGAACTTGTTTTTGCAGGTTGCGGATCGGATTCGAAATGCTTTTAGCAAGGAAGTAAGTTACTGCTAATGCAATCAATACAGCAATTGAAGCAAATACTAAAATTATATTAAAAAGCTCTTGAGCATCCTTTAAAAGTTCATTCGTCTCATAAACAAACCCGAGCTTCCATCCTGTGTCTGCAATCGTCGTATAATAAAGTTCACGGTCTTTATTTTGGTATTGGTATGAAATATTTCCTTTTTCATTTTTGTACATAGCCTTGGTAAAAGATTCTTTACTTAAGTCTTTCCCTTGCTGAGTCGGATGTACGAGTGCCATTCCTTTTGGGTCAAGAAGAACGGGATATCCACTGTAGCTTACTTTGGTCTGGTTGATCATGCTGGAAAGTCCCGCAAGGCTTAAGTCCAGACCAACTACTCCCAATACATCCTTTGTTGCAGGATCTAAAACAGGTTTTGCTACTGTTACTACATATTCTCCGGAACTGGCATCTTCATATGGTTCTGTCCACATAATTTTATCAGGTGACTGAACAGCAGTTTGATACCATGGACGCCCAGTGGGATCAAAACCTTCAGGTAGCTCTAATACCGGTGAAGTTTTAAATTGTTTCGTTTCCGCTCCAACATAAAGAACAGCTACGTTTTTGTTCAGTTCTAAGAAATGTTTAAAGTCCTGATCAACGATCGGCCAGGATTCGTTAAGTCCTTTAGCTTCATCCGTTTTTACCGTTTTCAAATAGTCAATAAGCCTGCTGTCGCGGCTATAACGATCGATTGTGTTTCCGAATGATTGTAAATAAAGCTCAGTTGAAGATTTCACGTCATTTGCTAAGCCTGTTGCTTGTTCTTGAACATTCTCAGTGATCTGCTGTTTCGTTTGAAAATAAGAAAATAGTGACGCTGATATTAGCGCTACAGCTACAAGAAGACTTACAGACAGCATGATCTTCGTTTGTATTTTTTTAAACATTTGGTGGCCCCCTATTCTGCATCTCTGCTAAATATCGACAAATAATTACAGAATGTTTACACAATAGGTCTAAACCGGGACGAAAGGATTACTTTTATATAAAAGGCACTAGAAATCTAATGCTTTTTGCCTATAAGAAACATTCATTCAAAAAAAAAAAAAAACGCCCAAAGGCGGTTTTTTTTCTATTATGCTTCGTTATTAGAAGGCTCTGGCGCCTTTTCATTGGCAGCTTTTTCTTCCGCCAACTTCCTCTTTTTAAGAGTACCCAATCCAAGAACAACAACAATCATTAAGATTTCAAATCCATATTTAATAAAATCATTATCAAAGTATGGTTTCATAAACTTCTCGCCAACGATCATCTTTGAAGCTGTCCATGCGAGGACCCCTGCACCGATCGTGATGATAAAAGGATACTTTTCCATCAATTTTAAGAAAAGTGTACTTCCCCAAACAACGATTGGAACTGATATCAATAAACCGATAACTACGAGTAAAAAGTCTCCATGTGCAGCTCCTGCAACTGCCAGTACGTTGTCTAGACCCATTACAGCATCTGCGATAATGATCGTTCTAATTGCTGCCCACATACCGTTTTGCGCTTCAATATCATGATCTTTTTCTTCAATCATTAGTTTGTACGCAATGTATAAAAGAATAAGTCCACCGGCTAATAGCAAACCAGGAATCTTTAATAACCATACAACGGCCAGAGTTGCTGCTGCACGAATTATGATAGCACCGACTGTACCCCACATGATTACCTTTTTCTGGTTTTCTTTTGGTAAGTTTCTTGCTGCTAAACCGATAACAATTGCATTATCTCCAGCCAACACTAAATCTATGATAACGATCGCTAGTAAGGCTGACCAAAAATCTGGTGCGAATAAATCCATTCAAAAAATCCTCCCTGTTGAACATCTGTAGAATAGTATACCCTATGATTTTGTAAAAACATAATGAAATAACTTTTAAAAAACACCATAAAAAGGCTGTCAGAATGTTTTTTTGCCCTGACAGGCTTATCCACTTTTTCATATATATAATGAAAGGGGGTGTTTTTTCATGTGCTCTTGCGGATGTTCTATTAAATGTAAATCATGTATTCTTTTTTGTGGCGTCCCTATACTTTGCCGAAAAGTAAATCCTTGCTGCTGCCCAATTGTTTCAACGCCGTCTACACCTTCAACCTCTCCTTTTATTACTTGCTGCAGCTCTAAATTTTGCTCCAGCCAAACAAGAAGGTCCTCATCCTGCTGCAATGGCTAGGATGTTCCATCTAAAATATATTATCAGTTAACAACTTAACCATACTACGGATAAAAGAACCTTTTGTTTCAAAAAAAGCGTTCTTTTTTTTTATTACGGGAATAATGCAGGATAGGATGATACGCCGCAATCACGGAGGCTTACTTTATGCGCTGGATATTGAAACAGTGGTTCCGCCGTTTTTTTGAAGACAAAGTGTTTGATCTCTCAGCCCAGCTTGCTTATTATTTTCTGGTTTCTTTGTTTCCTTTTATCTTTCTGATTTTTACAGTTTTAGGCTTTTTGCCGATTTCTTCTGCGTATGTGATCTCTCTTTTTCAGTCTATTGCGCCAGAAGAAGCATATACCTTACTAGAGTATAATTTAATCGCCGTTTTAGACGAGTACCGCGGTGATGTTTTTTCAATATCATTAATTATTATGATTTGGCTTGCAACAATAGGCACGCATGCGATTATCCGTGTATTCAACCAAGCCTATCAGGTGGAAGAAAGCCGTCCCTTTTTAAAAGAATTAGCATTGGGTATGTTTTTAACATTCGGGTTAGTTGTTGCGGTAATAACAGCTTTATTGCTGCCAGTTTTTGGTCGGACGGTTGGAATTTACATATTTGAACAGACAGGCTATTCACATCCCGTTTGGCACATATGGGAAACGGCACGGTATATAATTGGTTTCTCAATACTTCTCTTTATCTTTTCAGCTCTATATATGTTCGCTCCAAACGTGAAGCTCTCGTTTCGAAATGTCTGGCCAGGTGCCGTCTTTTCCACGGGAGGCTGGCATATTTTTTCATATCTTTTTTCATCATATGTATCCATTTTTGATTATGGACAAATATACGGAAACATGGGGGCATTGTTAACACTAATGATTTGGTTTTACCTTTCCGCCATGATTTTAATTGCAGGCGGACACCTTAATGCCATCCTGACTTTAAGAAGAACCGTAAGAAAATAAAAAGATTTTTGAAAACTTTCCTTTCTGGAATTGACTTTTTCACTTTATCGTAACATCATTGTGTATATATAAAGAATTTTCATCTCTTTTTCCGGTCATAATGGGTATTAGCCCTCACTTGAAAATACCGGATAATTTTACGGAGATTGGAGCCGGAAGATGACTGTAAAGAACGTTGTTTTGTTACTTTTATTGCTTGCAGGAATCGTCATATTTGTCTTCTACAGTATACCTCTCCTTCTCGCATTAATTACCGCGATAATGCTTGAACCTGTAGTGAAATTGTTCATAAGACTATTTAGAGGCAGACGATTGCTTGCCGTCACTATTTCATTCGTGCTATTTTTAGCTGGTTTTGGAATCCTATCATACTGGCTGACTACGACACTTGTTATTCAAGTGATCGAGTTTATTACAGTTCTTCCATCGTACTCAGTCCATTTGTTTGAAGTGGCTGAAAATACGTTTTATGAAATGGAAAACTTCTATGCAACTCTCCCCCCAGAAGTCGTTCAGACTCTTGAAGAAGGTTTAGTAGGCTTAAAGGAATATGGGGTTGAAACCGCAAAAGGATTAACATCAGGAATTTTAGGATTAATAACCGCTATTCCAGGTATGCTGATCTATTTTATTATTTATGTTGTCGCTGTATTTTTATTTTCATTGGATCTGCCTCGCCTTTACGCAGAATTTCTTAATCTGTTTACAACTTCTGCCCGTGAAAAGGTTGAACTTGTATTCAGTCAACTCTCAAGAGCAACAGTAGGATTTTTTAGAGCCCAGATCATTTTAAGCTTTATTACATATGTTTTAGCTCTAGTGGGCCTTATGATTCTGGATGTTGAATATGCCGTAATCATCGCTCTTTTAATTGTCATTGTTGATATCCTGCCAATATTAGGAACTGGCTCATTTCTTGTTCCGTGGGCTGCCTATTCGCTGTTTATCAACAATAATGACCACCTTGCTTTTGGTTTGATGATCATGTTCGGTGTTATTACGATTGTAAGAAGAATTATAGAACCAAAGATCCTTGGATCAAGTCTTGGCATATCGGCATTAGCTGCTCTCGTATCCCTTTACATTGGATTTCAGCTTCTTGGATTCATAGGGTTAATCGTAGGTCCAGCGGTTGTTATCATATACGAAGCGCTTAGAAGTGCAGGCTTTATTAAAATAAAAATAGACTTTTAAACGGTAAAAACGTGTTTTCTGTTCATAGGAAATGCGTTTTTTCATTTTTTAGGTTAGAAAACCATGTAAGGTTGGGAATTATAAAGAGGAGGTAGAAAAATGCGAAATTCATACGAATAGTTTATATGGTGAATTTTTATTGGAGGAATCTTGATGAGCACAGCAGCAAAAGAACGCGATTATTATTTTGACAACGCGAAATTTATTTTAATCTTTCTGGTCGTGTTCGGGCATTTCATTTCACCGATAAAAAGTCAAAACGAATGGCTTTATACGATCTACAATTTCATTTACACGTTTCACATGCCTGCTTTCATACTTATTGCCGGATTTTTTACAAAAGGTGTTTGGCGGGACGGCTATCTGTCCAAGATCTTTAAAAAAGTTTTAATCCCTTACCTGGTATTTCAGTTGGTTTACAGTTTTTTTTATTATGATCTTTACGGAAAAAGCGAAGTGAAACTTGACTTCTTTTCTCCGCACTGGACATTATGGTTTTTACTGAGTCTAGTATTCTGGAACATTCTTTTGAAGTTATTTGTTAAAATAAAGTACCCACTTGTTCTGGCTATAGGAATCGGTGTAGCTGTCGGCTATATTCACGATATCGGAACATTTCTGAGTCTGCTTCGAACCTTTGTCTTTTTCCCGGTGTTCTTGCTAGGTCATTTGCTCGAAAGAAGAGACTTCAAAAAAATCTTAAAACCGTCCGCTAAAGTAGCGGCTGCGGCATTTTTAATCGTGCTGTTTATCACCTATCATTTTATTTTTCCAAATGGGACGAAGGAATGGCTGCTCGCTTCATCGTCATACTCTGAAATACTCGGATATAACGACTGGTATGGCGGACCGATTCGTCTCGCTATGTATGGCATTATGTTTGCCGCAACATTCAGCTTTTTAGCACTTCTTCCGAGGCGAAAAATGTTTTTTACAGAGTTTGGTGAACGCACATTGTACATTTATCTGCTTCACGGCTTTGTATTGAAGTATTTGTTTACAACCGATCTATTTGCATCAATCGAAGAGAACGGCGCCTACTTTATGCTCCTGTTTCTTGCTGTAATTGTCACACTCTTTTTAGCAAGTAAACCCGTTATCGCTTTAGCACAGCCGTTCATTGAACTCCGCTGGTCAAGACTGAAACGAATGATAAAGCCAAAACCATCACGGCCGCAGGAAAGCAAAAGTTAATAATCACAGAAAAACACCGCTGGACATTCCTGTCCCATGCGGTGTTTCTTTTCTTTAAAAATCTAGTTTAAACTTGCTGCACCAGCACTTACATCTAAGTCGTATGCTCCACTTCCTCTACTCGAGGAAACCTTAACTTGATACACACCCGTTTGTGTCGGCTTGAAAAACGCGTGATCTTGTCTTTCATTTTGCGACGAACTTACAACCGTTTTTCCGCTTGGGTCGATTAGTGAAACAGAGTAGTTATGTGAGGCCGGGAAAATGAACCAGCCTGGGCTGTAGTTTTCCGTAACCACGGTCATAGAAATCGGATATGCTGTAGATGTTACATTTAATGAGAAAGTTTGAGATCCTCCAGAACTTAAAGTACCTCGCTTATAGAAATGATCCGGCACTGAAGGCCCTGAACCAGTGAATCCCCCAGCCGTTTTTACTGCTGCATGACCATCTAAGCGTCCATACCCGTATTCATTGTCTTTACCCGCTTTTCCAAAATCGATCGCTGTTGAGTAAAGGGCATTCTTGATTTGCGGCTCAGTCATTGATGGATTTGCATCATGCATAAGTGCAATTGTTCCGGCTGTAAATGGTGTTGCCATACTCGTACCGCTATATGTTACATATTGATTCCCTGAGTTAGCTTTTGCTGCTGTAATATTATAGCCTGGCGCAAAAATATCTGGCTTTACTCTGCCGTCAGCTGTTGGACCGCGAGAAGAGAAATACGTGATGTTGAAACCTCCTTCGTTTAGATCAGCACCTGCGCCAACTGTGATTGCTTTATCTGCTGCACCCGGTGATCCGATCGTTGAAGCCGAAGGACCAGAGTTTCCTGCTGCAACTGCAACAGCAAGTCCAGCAGCTGATGCGTTATTTACCGCAACAGATGTAGCATCTGTTCCATCTGAACTTCCTGATGTCCCGAGACTTAATGAAAGGACCTCAATACCATACGTATCTTTGTTTTGAACAGCCCAGTCGATTCCCGCCGTAACCGTACTCATGCTGCCAGACCCTTGGCTGTCCAGTACTTTAACACCAACTAATGCAGCTCCTGGTGCAACGCCTTTATGTACAGGATTTGAATCTCCTTCACCTGCAACAATGCTCGCACAGTGCGTTCCATGTCCCTGGTCATCATAAGGGGTTTTACGATTGTTTACAAGGTCCTTCCACCCGATCACTTTTCCGCCATCCAAATCAACGTGTGCAGCATCAATACCTGTATCAATAACTGCTACTACACTATCTGTCTTTGAATAAGAACGCTCATTACCGTCTCTGTCACCCGTTACACCGTAATCAGCCCGGGCTTTTGCCGTTCCGAACCAGCTGTTCGCTGTTTCAAGATTCATTTGAATCGGAGCATCATATTCTACTTGTTTTACAAACGGAAGATGCTCCAGCAGCATGATCTGCTTTTTTGTCATCGTTGCGGCCATTCCATTAATAACCTTGTATTCGAATGATTTTTTGAATACCCCAAGTTTTGATGCAAGTTTTTCAAAAGCTTTACCCGCAGCAAATTCCTCATTAAATTGAATGATAACCGGAACCTTCTCTTCGTCTGTAAGCTCCTGAAGCTTACTTTCCAAGTTATCGAAAAGTTTATTATTATTTAAGTTTACGAGTGCCTCTGTAATCTTTTGGTCCGTTACCTCTTTTGGACTTTCCGCCATTACTGAGAATGGGGTAAGCATAATCGATGTTGCTAACAGTGTTGTAGCTGCCATTTTTTTCTTATTCACCTTAAATAACCTCCTGTTTAATATGAATTCTGAAAATTGTGTCATTTCTTGGTGATTACTTCCATATTAAACAGAAAACGGATAGATGAGGATGAGGTATATGTTTTATTTTCCTTCGTGGGCTATAGAACTAGTTTTTGAGCGATTTTGATGTGTAAACTCATTTTTAGTAGGTTGGTTTCAAATAAAAAGGTGTAAAATCTACTGTAAAGGTACTATGCGATGCCAGATTAAAATAAAGTAAGCTATTTTTGGTTCCATTTCACTAATTTGAAACTAGATTGCTAATCATATAAAAATAGATGATAATCACATAAAAAATCATACTCATCAAATAAAAAGTTAAAATATAGTAATTATTATTGTTCAAGGATGCAGCATAACCAAATAAGAAAGCCTGCTCCACAGGGCAGGCTTCCTTTATCAACGTTCATCCATGTCTATAATATTCTTCTTTTGCTTCAGCAAGCACGCGCAGAGGCAGTTTATCTGCGAGTTTAAATGCGTCTTTTTCGTTAAGTTCTAAAGCCTTTACGAGTTTCTCGATCTTCTCTTCTGAGGGAATCATTCTTCCTTTTTCGATATCTGCCATATACTGCGGCGTAATGCTTAATCTTCTGGCAAGTTCAGATTTACTTAGCCCCTTTTGCTTCCTGGAGTTCTCTATAAATCTTCCAAATTCACTCATTGCGATAACCTCCTTCTCTTTTTGAATAAAATAGTTTAAATTGCATGATAAGGTACGCAGCCAACCGGCTTGTCATATTTCGAAAATCAAGCGTCGGATCGATCTCGACGATATCCATTCCTTTTACAAACGGATTTCCGCCAAGCCATTGAATACCTTCTATCAACGAATCACTGTCTAGCCCGCCAGGTCCAATCGCTGGACAGCCTGGTGCATATGCCTGATCGAGGACATCCATATCCAAAGAAATATATATGTTGTCTGTTGTCTGTTTTAACTGTTCAACTGATTTTTTCAGCAAAGTTAGAAGGCCTTCACGTTTGATGTCTCCCATCGTATAAACGGTAACACCATGATCCTTTGCATAGTCATGATAGAGTTTGCCATTTGAAAAATCCCGAATACCAAGCTGTACAAGCTGGTCGCCGCTGATCACACCATTTTCAATAAGCTGGCGGAAAGGCGTTCCATTAGAAGGTCCTCCGTCTTCTGTGTTTCTCAGGTCAAAATGTGCATCAAACTGGATAATGCCAACCCGTCCTCTGTTCTCCTGAAAAGCTTTTATCGCTCCTGCAGAAACAGAGTGGTCACCACCTAATGTTATGACTAATGCTTCGCTATGTTGCTTTTGAATTTCTTTTAACGCTGAATAAATACGGTTTTGGGATTGAATCAGATCCGTTACATGCATTTCAATATCACCAAAATCGGTAATCATGTTATCCCACATGTCCGCTTCCTCTTCAATGCTATAGGTTGAAAAGGAATGCATCATTGTGCGGATAGTCTGCGGTGCTAAAGACGCCCCAGAATGTGAGATGGATGTCTTTGAAAGAGGAGCGCCTGCGATCGCTACCCCTTTCACTTCCTCACCTGACCAAGTTTTTAACAGCTGTCCTGCCTTCTTAATCCCGCGATCTGTAAATGGCGCCTCACCTGATTTACGAAGAAAGGGTATAGTTTGCATGTGAATCCGCCTTTCCAGCCACCAGTACACCGTTTTTCCAAACTTTATTTACGTGGTTTACACCATAATGATAAGGAACATATTTGTAGTTCGGCACATCCCACAGCACGAGGTCTGCATTTCTGCCTTCCATCAAGCTCCCCCCCACATCACCGCGGCCAATCGCGTAAGCCGCGTTAACCGTTACAGCATTCCAGATTTCTTCTGGTGTCATCTTCAGCTTAAGAGCAGCTAAATTCATAATGAATTGTAAGTTTTCAGTTGGTGAGCTTCCTGGATTAAAGTCGGTTGAAAGTGCAACTGAAGCACCGCTTGAAATCATCTCTCTCGCCGGAGCAAATTGATCTTTCCCGAGATAAAATGTTGTTCCTGGCAGCAGAACTGCAATCGTATCAGACTCCCCAAGCATACGGACGCCTTCCTTGCTTGCTCCTACTAGATGATCCGCAGAAACAGCCCCAATTTCACAAGCCATTTCTGTTCCGCCAAGCGGATCGATTTCATCTGCATGAATTTTTACGCCGAATCCAGCGGTTTTTGCTTTTTGTAAAAAAGTTCTGGACTGCTCTACCGTAAAGACACCTGTTTCACAAAAGATATCTACAAATTCAGCGAGACCTTCTTTTGAAATGTCCTTCAGCATAGAAAGCATTTCTTCTAAAAAAGCGTCCGGTCTTCCCTTATAGTTTTCCGGAAAGGCATGCGCTCCTAAGAAAGTTGAAACCAGATCAATCGGGTGAGATTCATTCAGCTTTTTCGCTACACGAAGCTGCTTCATTTCTGTTTCTTTATCAAGTCCGTAGCCGCTTTTCGCTTCCATAGTCGTAATACCGTATGTTAAACATCTGTTTAAATGAAACATCCCTTTATCAAAAAGTGCTTCTTCACTCGTATCTCTCGTCGCTCGGACAGTTGATAGAATTCCGCCGCCTTTGGCCAGGATTTCCAAGTAAGGAACGCCCTGCTGTTTTAGTGCAAGCTCATGCTCACGTGATCCCCCAAACACTAAATGTGTATGGGGATCGACCAACCCTGGGGACAGAAGCTTGCCTGTTGCATCTACCGTTTCCTTCGCTTTTAAATCGGAAGCTTCCTCACGTGTTCCAATAAAAGCAATCTTGCCATCCTTTATTCCCACAGCACCGTTATCAATAATTTTAAGTTCATTCATTTGGGAACCGCGAAGTGCTCTGCCTTCGCTTTCTGGTACGACAATCTGTGAAGCAAATATTAATGTATCTAGCATTCGTCACACTCCTTTTTAGTGATTATCCTCATTTCTAAAAGATTGTTGCTTTGAATCGATTTCGTGAGTATCCTTCTTTGACAAGTTAATTGGTATCTCCTGTCCTTTATTTATGCAATTTTACGGTACGTGTTCTTATATTTATTACACGTTCGCTCAGACTCATTGAGGTTTCGCTCAAAAACGGCGAGTTACGCTCAAGATTCTCTCGTTTCGCTCAAACTACCTTTAGTTTCGCTCAAAATCTTCCTTTTTCGCTCAAAGTAACAAAAAACGAGGATAGAACTCGAGTGGCTCACCGCACGCCGCGCGGAAAGCGAGCACGTGTGAGCGGAAATCAACCAATTCTGCTAGCAACAATGTCAAATACAGCCTTAGTTATTGATCATCGGCAGATCTACGCCTTTATCTTTAGCCGTTTTAATAGCTAGATCATATCCTGCATCAGCATGTCTGACGATTCCCATTCCAGGGTCACTTGTCAATACACGCTCCAATCTTTTCGCTGCTTCTTCAGTTCCATCTGCCACAACAACCATTCCGGCATGAAGAGAGTAGCCCATACCTACACCGCCTCCATGATGAACAGATACCCAGCTTGCACCGTTAACTGCATTGATCATCGCGTTCAGGATCGGCCAGTCTGCTACCGCATCACTTCCATCCATCATTCCTTCAGTCTCACGGTTTGGCGATGCAACGGACCCGCAATCCAGGTGATCGCGTCCGATAACAATCGGTGCAGATAACTCCCCATTAGCGACCATCTCATTAATGATTTTTCCAAACTTCGCACGTTCTCCGTACCCTAACCAGCAGATACGGGACGGAAGCCCTTGGAACTGCACTTTTTCCTGTGCCATCTTGATCCATTTGCAAAGATGTTCATTATTACTGAACTCTCGTAAAATAACTTCATCTGTTTTTCGAATATCCTCAGGATCACCTGATAAAGCAACCCATCTGAATGGTCCTTTTCCTTCACAAAATAACGGGCGGATAAAAGCAGGAACGAAACCAGGGAAATCAAACGCATTCTTAACACCTTCATCAAAGGCCACTTGACGGATGTTGTTGCCATAATCAAAAACAACAGCACCCTTTTTTTGCATCTCAAGCATCGCCTTTACATGGACTGCCATAGACTGCTTAGACTTTTCGATATACTGCTCAGGGTTTCTTTTACGCAGCTCTGCCCCTTCTTCCATAGAAAATCCTGCCGGCAAATAACCGTGAAGCGGATCATGTGCGGAAGTCTGGTCTGTTACAAGGTCAGGAATCTCACCCATCTCGATCATTTTCGGCAAAAGTTCAGCTGCATTTCCAAGCAGTCCTATGGATAACGGTTCACCTTTTGCTGCATACTCCTTCGCCATAGCTAAAGCTTCATCTAAGCTGTCTGTCTTTTTATCTAAGTACCTTGTATCAAGACGGCGCTGAATTCTTGTTTCATCAACATCAATTGCGATGACTACACCGTCGTTCATCGTTACAGCCAATGGCTGAGCACCACCCATACCGCCAAGGCCAGCTGTAAGAGTAATCGTTCCTTTTAAAGAACCGTTAAAATGCTTGCGAGCTGCTTCAGCAAATGTTTCATATGTTCCTTGCAGAATTCCTTGTGTACCAATATAGATCCAGCTTCCGGCCGTCATCTGTCCATACATCATAAGACCTCTTTTTTCGAGATCACGGAATGTTTCCCAATTTGCCCATGCAGGAACAAGGTTGGAGTTTGCCAGCAAAACGCGCGGTGCATCCGTATGTGATTTAAAAACAGCGACAGGTTTCCCGGACTGTACGAGAAGTGTTTCATCATTCTCAAGTCTTTCTAATGTTTCAACGATTTTATGATAGGAATCCCAGTTACGGGCAGCCTTTCCAATCCCGCCATACACGACAAGCTCATCTGGGTTTTCTGCGACTTGTGCGTCCAAGTTATTCATAAGCATGCGGATTGCAGCTTCCTGCACCCAGCCCATTGCAGAAAGTTCAGTTCCTCTTGCAGCTGATATTGAATGTTTTACGTTTGACATATAAAATTCCTCCTTTTAATGTGCTAATTTTTTCGTTTTAGTTCCAATTAAAATATCATTCCATGAACCATCTAAAATCCAGGATGCAACAGCCTCCATATCGCGGTGGAACATACGGTCACATTGAATCGTCGGACATACTTTTCTGCCATGTTCATAAACTTTCTTTGTCTTTGGTGCAAGTTTTTCAGGTCCTCTGAAATCTGCCGCCTGCATCGCACAAATTAATTCCACAGCAAGCACACGTCTTGCATTGGCGATAATCTGCGCAGCATGTCTTGAAGCGATCGTACCCATGCTCACATGGTCTTCCTGATTGGCTGATGACGGGATAGAATCTACACTCGCCGGGTGAGCCAGCGTCTTATTCTCAGAGACTAGTGATGCTGCAGCATACTGCATGATCATGGCACCAGACTCCAGACCAGGGTTCGGACTTAAAAATCCAGGCAGATCATTTAATTGAGGGTTAACCATCCGTTCGATGCGGCGTTCTGAAATATTAGCCCACTCTGCTGCGGCAAGTTTCAAGAAGTCCATCGCAAATGCGATCGGCTGCCCGTGAAAATTGCCTCCTGAGATGATTTTGTTTCCCTCATCAAAAATAAGCGGATTATCTGTTGCTGCGTTCATCTCGATCTCAAGCTTTTCTTTTACATAGCCGAGTACCTGCCACGAAGCACCATGCACTTGGGGAATACAACGTAAAGAATAGGCATCCTGCACTCTTATTTCTCCCTGCTTCGTCGTCAGCTGGCTTCCATCTAAGTAGTTTCGAACCCTTTCCGCTACATCAACTTGCTCTTTGTATCCTCTTGCAATATGGACGTCTTCATCAAATGCATCTGTAATCCCTCTTAAACTCTCAGTCGTTAAGGAAGCAATCGCGTCAGCCATCAGGCCGATTCGTTCAGCCTCTAAATAAGCGGCTATCCCTTGAGCCGTCATCGCCTGTGTACCGTTAATGAGCGCAAGTCCTTCTTTCGCTGTCAGAACAACAGGCTCGATCCCTGCTCTCTTCAGCGCATCCTGTCCAGGCATGCGTTCTCCCTGGTAATACGCCTCACCCTCTCCTACTAAGACGAGAGCTAAATGAGACAGAGGTGCTAGATCTCCGCTTGCTCCAAGTGAACCTTGCTGCGGAACAACTGGATACACCCCATGTGCAACAAGATCTAGCAATCTTTCAATAACAACCGGACGAATACCGGATAACCCTTTTAATAGTGCATTTGCTCTTAAAATAAGCATGAGTTTGCTGACGGTCTCCGGAAAAGGATCACCGATTCCGCACGCATGGCTTCTAATTAAATTTAACTGCAAGGTCTCCACATCATCTCTCGAAATGAATACATCGCTAAATTTTCCGAAACCTGTTGTAATTCCATAAACAACTTTTCCTGATGCTACTATTTCTTCAACTGCTTTTCGGCTGTAAGCCACTTTTTTCATACTGATCGGACACGCTTCTACCGGTTCATTATCATGCAGAATCCGCTTAATCTCTTCCATTGAAAGCGTATTTCCCGTTAAAGTAACCATCTTTATCCCTCTTTTCTAATATGATTCTCTGTTATAAAACCTCAAAATAATTGTTGATTCGGAAACGAACAACACTTGCACGAGACTGCGAGTTGGGACGAGTAACCCTAGGAAGCATTCTCACCTACATGAGTAACGAGAAAACAAACTGACGCAAGGATTTGCAGCTTATCAATCAAAAAAGAAAACTTGGCTCACGAGTTCTGTCAGCCTTAGTTGCACTTATACTTTCAACCTAAACTTTTTCACTACGCAAATTTACATCTTGTTAAAAAGTTATGCTTGAAAGTGCAAACAAAAAGAGCGCACCGAAAGAAAACCTTCCGAATACGCCCCCTTATCACTAATAACTATGGGCACTTTTTATATATGATTGATTCCAAGACCGATCGCTTCATGCTCAAGTCCTTTTACGGGAGCACCGATCGTTCCATATAATGCAACCGCAATCCAGTCGCCTTCTTCTTTTTTTTCATAAGGATTTCCGCGGACAACGATAAATCGGAGACCAACTGTCCGGAGAACCGTTCCGAGCTGAACCTGCCCTCGTGTCACACCATGAAAAGCTTCCATGATGGCATGATAAAGTGAATGTGTTTCACGATAAATACCCGTCTGAATCACTTTTTCATTTTTGGCCGCGGTTTCGATAGCAGCTACTACCTTCTGAGAATCCATAGAACCGGCTTTGCCTATGCAATACTTCCAGCCCTGTTTTTCAATCTGTGAAAGATAGCTCTCTTCAAGCACACCTAAAATGGCCATCTTTCCAATAAGTTTTTCATTCGATAATGCCATTTCTTCAACACACTCTTTCTTTCTGCTCACAACTATTAACTACCTCTAGTGTATGCGTTTACATTTTGTCCGTCAATTCCCTTTCAACAACTTATCACAGCAGTACAATAAAGAAGTAAAAAGTATGTATAATCTAGCAATCTAGCGGTAAAACTGTTTCTAAGAAAAGAATGGAATGAGGGTTGCTGAATGTTACATGTACAAAAGGAGATTACGCTTGCTTCAATGTCGAGAACACCACAGTTTGAAGAAGATGTGAATGACTTTTTTATTGCTTATGATAAAGAACATAACCCTTTATTGCTTTTACCTACAACAAAGGGCTTTCTGCCAGAAGGACAGCTATACAGCATCTCTTTTATAAAAAAAGAAAACAACTCATATCAGTACACACTTTCAGACAAAATTATGCCATTCCCTCTGGACGACTCAACTTTAATACATGACCAGCTCGGCTTCTTTTTTGGTCCGGAAAACAATATGCTTAAAACCTTTTTTAAAGGTGACATATATGGTGCATATGTAGTCTGGACAAAGCATATGGTTAAACAGCTGATCAATGAAACGCTGCAAGACTGGCATAACAGCTCAGACATTCAGCAGCGTGAAAAACATAGGGACAGGCTCACCCAATTATTACAGGCTTAAAGACTTATGAGGACGATGACGTTTGACCGTTATTCGTCCCTTTCTTTTTGAACTGTTTCCTTATAAATGTTACTGCAAACAGGAGAGGGATATAACTTACTGCAAGGTAAAAACCTATTATGTTCGTGAAGTTATTAATCATATTGATCTTGAATCGCGTATTTAAAAAAATACACGCTGTAAGTACGATTGCCAGTAAGAAGATCAGCGTAAAGATACAAGAAAGATTTCTTTAATTTTTTGCATACCAGTCTCACCCTTCCATTACACTCAGTATCTTGTTTAGCATTCCCACCAGGTTGCTCGTTATCCAATTTTAGCCATAAAAAAGGCTAGTTCTAAAAAGGTTAAACCTTTAGAACCAGCTTTTATTGTTTTATCCTGTAAATACTTCACCGTCAGGATAGCGGATATTTTCTCTTGTTTGTTTTGCAAGACTGAACGCGAGTGTTAAAGGACCGAGTTTACCAAAAACCATTACAGTACAAATGACTAATTTTCCGATGAACGTCAGGTCAGGGGTTAATCCCATACTTAGTCCGACAGTTCCAAATGCGGATATGACCTCAAAAAGAATCATCATAAAAGGATCGCCTTTTTGCACATACGTTACTATAAACAATGCTGCAAAGATAAATAAAATCGAAATGGTCGTAATCGCTAATGCACGGTAAACAATTGCATTGCGGATCGTACGTTTCATCAATACTGTATCATCTTTTCCTTTTAGAAAAGCAACTACAGTAAAAAGAATCACTACGAATGTAGTAAGCTTGATTCCCCCGCCCGTAGATGTACTTCCTGCTCCTACAAACATCAATAGAATCATTAAAAGTGATGTATCTGGATTAATCGCAGTCATATCAATTGAGTTAAAACCTGCAGTTCTTGGTGATACTCCTTGAAAATACGCTGCCCAAAGCTTATCAGCCCCGGATAGCATACCTAATGTTTTTGGATTATTAAACTCAAATAGGTAAACAAACAAAATCGCCAAAATATTTATAGCAAAGGTAGAAATAATCATTACCTTCGAATGAAGAGACAACTCTTTCCATTTACGGCTAACCCATAAATCGACGAGAACTGTAAAACCAATTCCTCCTGTTATAAAGAGAAATGAAATTACAATGTTCACCATTGGATCCCCCACATAACCCATCAATCCATCAGACCAAAGAGCAAAACCAGCATTATTGTACGCAGAGATGACGTGGAAAATACTATAATAAATCCCTTTAGAGAACCCCATCTCAGGTACCCAGCGTAAAGACAAAAAGAAAACGGCAATGATCTGTATACTTATCGAAAATACAAATAAGTTACGGACGAGCCTGATAACTCCCCCTATTGATGGCTGGTTCAAAGCCTCTTGCATCAGGACTCGCTGCTTAACAGATATTTTTCTTCCCATCATAATAACGACGAGAGAAGCAAAGGACATAACACCAAGTCCACCGATCTGTATTAAAAATAAAATAACGATTTCTCCAAATAAAGTAAATGTTGAGCCCGGATCAACAGTTGCTAAACCTGTTACGGTGGCTGCAGATGTTGCAATAAATAGTGCATCAATCCAGCGTAATGATTCTTGATGGGCTGCAGGCAATTTTAATAAACAAGCCCCAAGTATGATTAAAAACAAAAACAGTGTTGCTAAAAATTGAGGAGGGTTTAATTTAATCGGATTATGCAATCTGGATTTATTGACATGCAGTCCCACTGCTTACACTCCCTCATCCTCAAAGCGGTTCAAGTCTTCATTGCGCCCTATCACAACGAGGACATCTCCATATTGAAGAGATACATCTGCAATCGGGGAGACAAGAATGTCATCTCCCCGTTTAATTGCAACGATATTACATCCGAAACGAGCTCGAACATCTAAATCGGTGAGCGTTTTATTTACTATTTTCTCTGTAACACCAATCTCTACAATACTGTGTTCATGTGATAACTCAATAAAGTCGATAATTTTTTCAGAAGAGATAAGCTGTGCTACCCGAAGCGCCATATCACGTTCTGGATGAATAATACGGTCTGCTCCTAGCTTCTCTAATACTTTATGGTGGTAATCATTTTGTGCTTTTACCCAAACTTTATTTACACCTGCTTCTTTTAATAAAAGAGTGGTTAAGATGCTTGCCTGAATATCTTCACCGATCGAAACGATAACATGGTTAAAGTTTCTGATTCCAAGAGACTTCATCACTTTTTCATCTGTAGAATTTGCTTGAACAGCCTGAGTGGCAATTGTAGCAAATTCATTTACTTTTTCCATATCATTGTCTATAGCCAGCACATCATAGCCCATCTTGGCGAATTCCCGGCAGATACTGCCTCCAAAACGGCCTAACCCTATAACTGCAAACTGTTTTTTCATATCATTTCTCCCCTTAAAATCCATGAAGTTTTCCTTCGTTGTTTTCTAGCCTTTCTGGTTAAGAGGTTCACAAAAAGCTGTAAAAAACAAAAAAAGACCACACAAAAAAGCGGGTCCGGTTTTTCACCAATTTGACCTCTCCAGTGACATGACGCTTACGGGGTTAGCTGTCGGATTAGGGATTGGAGTATCCCTTTTTGCTTATTGGCAAAATTCACCCCAAAAGATTGGTTCCCCCGTTTTACAGTTTTCTTTATATAAAGAAATTGACTGTAAATTCAGCGATCTAAAGCCTGCTAAATTTTGAATTACATATACTGTAATCCTCCGACTTTTAATTGTCAATCCATTTTTATAGTGTTAACAAATACTTTACATTTTTCCTGAAAATTGCAGTCCAAGAACGATCAAACCGATAAGCCAGACATAGATCGCAAACCCTTTTAACGTACCGGTTTGCAATAATTTGATCATCCATTTTACTGCAATATACCCAAACAAAGCAGATGCTAATGTACCGATAGCAAGTGCTGAAAAGGAGATCGTCTGATGGGTGCCGGTAAATAGATCTTTTGACTGCAAGACTACCCCACCGGCAATGGATGGAATCGATAAAAGAAAGGAAAAGTAAGCCGCGGCTTTTTTATCTATCTTGCAAAACAGGGCTGCAGCAATCGTTAAACCTGACCTGGAAACAGCAGGCAGGATAGCCGCTCCTTGAAAGGTTCCAATTAACAGGGCATCACGAATCGTTATTTCTTCTATCCCCTTATATCCGTTTCGTTTAAATGAATCTGCCCACCAAAGCAGAAGGCCTGTAAGGAGAAATTCCCATCCTACAGTAACGCCTGTTTTTGAGATTTCTTCAAAAAAATCTTTAAATGCAAGTCCAATAATGGCTGTAGGAATAGTACCTGCAATAAGTAAAATCCCTGTTTTGCTAAAAGGTTTTTTTAAAACCTGTAATATTTCTTTGCTGTACACAGTCATAACGGCGATCAGTGTACCAATATGAAGCATGCTGTCCAGGAAAAGTCCAGCTTCCTCAAGCTCAAAGATCTTTCTTCCCAGCAGCAGATGACCGGTTGAACTTACCGGCAAGAATTCTGTCAATCCTTGTACAATACCTAAGATAAGGGCTTCAATCCAGTCCATAAAAAATCCCCCTCGTTATATGGTCTCGTACAACCCTATTCCTGAGGGGGATTATCTATTCTTGTTTTTTGATAAGCGTCGAATCTCTTCGTCTGTCTTGTTACTCCGATACTCAAGTATGTGGAATACTATCCGTTCCTCGAAACTTCACTTCCTCGACCTTCTTGCTTCTTAAAAAACAACTGTTTTGGATAAGAGGGGAAGCTCTTCTTTAGAGGACGCCCGAAAACAGGCGGGCAAACGATTCTTTCGTCCTTTCCCAAAGTCCTCTTTTATAAAATTCTACAGGACGAATCTTTATTGATTCTTCCATGTCTTCATCATATTGCCCAACCAGATCGTTAACCGATTTGGTATTCATCAAGAACACGTTAACTTCAAAGTTAAGATGGAAACTCCTCATATCCATGTTCGCCGTTCCAACCGATGCGGTGTCTCCATCAATAATAATAACTTTTTGATGTAAAAAGCCTTTCTGATAAGAATAAATTTCAATTCCTGAACGCAGCAGCTCTGGAAAATATGATCTGGTTGCGTATTGAGTCAAAAAGCCGTCATTAATTTCTGGAACCATCAAACGGACTTGAACGCCTTTTTTAGCAGCCACCCTTAAAGCAGTCCGGATCGCTTCGTTCGGCACAAAATAAGGTGTAGCGATCCATATAGATTTTTCTGCACACGATATTAATGAATAATATAAATCACTCATGATCCCAAGCTGTGTATCCGGACCACTCGCAACAACGTGAACAGTTCCGTCCCCCTCAGCTGGGTATGCTTCCGTTAGATGTGGATCTTCGAGCAGATCTTCACCACATACGTATTCCCAGTCCATCAGGAAAATCGCATGCAGAACCTGTACAGCCTCACCTTCCATTACCATATGTGTATCACGCCAAAAACCGATTTCAGGATCTTCTCCTAAATATTCGACTCCTACATTTAGTCCGCCAACAAATCCAATCTTCCCATCAATTACAATAATTTTTCTATGATTTCTGAAGTTAAGCTTCTGATTAAAGAATCCGTACCTTACAGGCAAAAAGGCTTCAACGAGGATGCCCGCTTTCTTCATCCGGTCAATATCATATTGGTGAAGAGACAGACTACCTATTCCATCAAATAAAAACCTTACCTTAACACCTTCATTTGCTTTTTTAATTAAAAGGTCAATAATATCCTTTCCTAATCTGTCAGAACGAAAGATATAATATTGAATATGTATATATTCTTTCGCTTCTTGCAGTCTTTGAATAATTTCGGGAAAGGTCTCTTGTCCATTTTTTAAAATCTTTGTCCCGGTATGCCGGTTAATCTTTGTTAATGTAATGTGGTGTGCATGCTTGGCAAAGCATTGCTGATGTCTTTTCAAATCACTGAAATCCGGCTTCTCATCTTGTTTTGAAACCCTGATCCATTCTTCACGGTCGTTTTTCCGTTTTGATTTGAACAGATGACCCTTCAAATAAAGCTGGCCGGAATACAGATAAAACATATACCCGATAAAAGGAAATAATATAAGAACATAGATCCATAACAGTGTATGCTGTGCAGTTCGGTTTTCCAGCATCAATGAATAGATGGTGTATAAAATAACCGCTATGTACAGGAGCCCGAATGCCGTTTTTATAATGACATATCCTTCTGCAAAGAAAACGATGTATAGGCAGATAAGCAATAGTACAGTAAGGAAAAATTCCCAGATACGTTTCATTCGCTTCATGCAATAGCTCCTTTTTCACATTCTTCTCTTCTCTCTTTTATTCCCTTCCCCTTGTAATTAAAACAAGCGCTTCTCTCTTTTTATACCATTTTTTCTTACTATTTGCAGAATCCATGCTTGTTATGAAAGTGGAATTTACGAATGGGTAAGCGGGAGTACTTTTCCTTAAATATCGTTCAGTTTCGGAGATCGAAACTGTTCCTTATTAATACAGCATGGGGTATTATAAGCAAAATCAACAGAGGTAATCCACAAATTTTGGGCTTCAATCCACGAGCTCTCGGCTTGAATCCAAAAATTCCACCCTTGAATCCACGAGTTTTTATGACTTATCCACGAGTCTACAATCCTCGACAAGTTTTTCCGCTCATATACCCCACACGCAGACCATAAAAATAAACTCCAGAGTGGTTTTTACCGCCTCTGGAGCCAATCTGTTCCTCAGTCTATTCGGCTTTCACATCTTTTTGATTCCAATAGTACTCTGCCACTGCTTCCGCAATGGCCTCGGCACTTCTATACAGCTCATCCATGTTATTATCGACTCCGCCAAATTCGATCAACAGCGAATTATCAGATAGATCCTGGTTATATACTCCATTTGTTCCTTCTGACTTGTTTTTTCCAATGATTCCGCGGCTTAAGCCAGGATACTTTTCATCCAGAATTTTATGAATTTCCTGTGCGACAGCTTGGTTCTTTTCGAAGTTTGGATTTCCTTTCCCAATAACGAACAGCACTTTTGCATAGGATTTTCCCTCTATCGTTGCTGTTGTTGTCTTCTTGCGGGATGAGTCTCTGTGAAGATCAAAAATTAATTCCAAGTCGTTATTGCTGGCCATCGCGCTTTGTACAAGCGTTCTGGACATCGGATAGCTCTTGCGGTAATCCGTGTTGTTCTTTCTTAGGAATTCGGTCATGTCTGTCATATCGACAGAAGCCCCAATTCCCCTGGATTCCAGTTCTTCACCAAGTTTTTTCCCAACCATCGTAATATTTACTTTTGAATGAATGGCATGATCAGGATTCGTCACACCTTTTAAATGGGGCAAGAATGATTCCCAGCTGTGCGAATGATAGATGTAAGCAACCTTTTTACCGTCTGTAGTTTGTCCTGGAGGATTTTGTGGTTCAGAAGGTTCAGGGTCTTCTAGTCTTTCAATATCCTGTACTTCTGCATCTTCTCCACTTAACAGCAGTTCCATCGGCGGTGGTGACTCGTAACCAATATTGGTGTAGTCTGTCCCTTCCCCGGCAACAATGATCGTTGAATCATAAAGTGCAAAACCAGGAAGTTCGTTCCCAAGCAAGCTTCGGATATCTCCAGGCTTTATGCTCGTTGCGAGCTCCAGCATTATACTCGATAAGGCTGGAGGTTCACTTTCCTTTGGAAGCTCTTGCGTAAAATAACGGTTTTCCCAGCCTATAAAATAAACGAGCGCCTCCCCTGAAAATTCTGTTAGCCACTTATGCATTGTGGACGAGCTAAGCCTGTACTTGTGCTCAAAGGAAGTGATGAAACTAGTGGCAATGACAATAAAAAGCATGGCTCCTGCTACTAAAAGAGGTAAACGTTTCATATTTAATTGCGGGGTAAACATTTGTCGTCCTCCACTTCTTAATTCGTTTCTATCACATCCTATGCACTTAGAAATTCAAATAGAATCAAATCTATGAAAAAATAATAGAGAATTCTTGGTGCTGCTCATTCATTCAACCCATATAAAATTGTTAAATACTCTAAAATCTAAATGAAAAAAAACCAGCCTATTTAGCTGGTTTTCGAGGAAAGTATATATTCTTCTGCATCTGCTTGAGTGCCGATTGCTAGCTTTTCATAAATATCTATAAAAGCTCCCAATTCTTCTGGAGATAAATGATTCAGGTAATTGCTGATAGAGTCGACTCTCTCATTTTCAGCTTCCCTTAAAATTTCATGCCCTTCATCAGTGATTTCAAGATATACGATACGACGGTCTAGTTCACTTCGGTAACGACGTACAAAACCACGCTTGTACAATCGATCTGCCCCCACAGTGATTGCACTTGGCTTAACACCCATATAATCGGCTAACTTTGACACTGTCCATTTATTTCTTACACATAACGTTTTTAACAAGACGAATTGTGTTTTTGTTAATTCTTTTTCAATCGCAATTTCCGGGTGCAGCCGCTTCGAAACAATGTAATGTACTCTTTCCAATCTCTCCACATAGGATTTCAAATCCTTATTCCCCATACTGTGAACCTCCAACCTCTAGTTGTAATGCGAACATTATACTAAGATTATACAAAAGTTTTCACAACATTTGAACTATTTTTTACAAATAATGTGCAAAACAATTGACGATTGGCATATACTCCCATTATGATACAATCAAATATATTTGAACGTTTTAGGAGTGTTAAACATGCAAGAAATTTATTACATTCGAGAGATTGAACAACTAAAGATTATTAGTGACCCCTTACGCATTAAAATCCTATGGGAGATCTTGGACGATGCAAAGACAGGAAAAATACTGGCCGACATTCTGGAGGTCCCTGCTCCAAAGATTCACTACCATCTAAAAGAAATGGAACGCGTTGGCTTGTTAAACGTTGAAAGAACGGAAGAGAAAAACGGCATTATACAAAAGTTCTACAGACCTGTCGCTCAATCTTTTTCAATTACGGAGATCCTGCCCGATCAGCGTAATGCAGTAAAAGATGAACTATCTGATGCTTTAAAGGAGAATATTTTAGTTTCCCTTGATAAAACAAAGTCAATGATCCGAAAGTTAGACCCTGAGGTTCTTGCCTATTCAGACTCTCCGCTTAAGTTTGGATACAGACACGTAAAACTTTCACCTGACCAAGTTAAACAGCTCCGTGACAAAGCAAAAGAAATTTCAGAAATGATATCAGAATTTAAAAAAAATGAACAGGAAGAAGGTGAAATGTATCATTATTTCATGCTTTCGTTTCCATTAAAAGATACACCTTACCCAGAAGAGGAGATTGATTAGTATGGCACAAGCAGCTGTAATAGCAGAACAGCCTAAAATAGTATCCCTTTTTAAGCAACGTTCTTTCATATTTATTTGGGCAATAACGATTTGTTCTTCTTTTTCTATCGCAATTTTTCAATTTTCTCAAAGCTGGTATGTCGTAAAAACACTTGATAAGGAAGCTTCACTTGGAATTGTTTTTATTGCGGCAAATGTTCCGCGAATTTTATTTATGGCGATCGGAGGTGTGCTCGCAGACAGAATCAGCAGGACAAAAATCTTATTCGCAGCTAATCTTCTAAGAACACTGTTATTATGCGGCTTGCTAATCATGCTGGCTGCAGGACATTTATCGCTTCTTTCCTTTATCCTCTTCGGATTATTTTTTGGAGCATTAGATGCTTTCGTATGGCCTGCAAATGGCTCTTTGCTCCCAAATGTCGTTGATAATTCTCAATTAACCCGAGCTAACTCAGTTATACAGACCACCCAGCAAAGCTCATTGATTCTTGGACCTATGATAGGAGGAATACTTGTAGCAAGCAGTGGCGGCTACATGTTTTCATTTGGTGTACCAGCAGCTATGTTATTAATCTCTGCGATTCTTGCCTTCTTATTAAATGTTCCTGCTTCAGAAAGTAAGGGCGCAAAAAAAACTGGGATATGGCACTCCATTAAAGAAGGACTTGATGTAGTAAAACAATCCGCCTTTTTAAAAGCTCTCTTTTTAAGTACAATTTTTCTAAATGTTTTTGTAGTCGGTCCTTTAATGATGGGTTTACCCATCTTCGTAAAAAATATTTTGGACGGCAGTGCACTTGATTTTAGTTTTATTGAAGGATCAATGGCTGCTGGTATGCTGATCAGTTCAGTCATTATCGGTATTCTAAACATCAAAAGAAGACGCGGGTTAATGGTAACAATCTCTTTGTTTGCGATGAACATTTTCTTTTTCTGGTTTAGCCAAAGCTCTTCACTTTATCTTTGTATGATGGCAATCTTTTTTATCGGGGTCACCTTCCCCGCTACAAATATTCCGCTTATCTCAGCCGTTCAGTCATCTGTTGATAAAAAGCTGCTTGGACGGCTGATGGGTCTTTTAACAATGGCAAGCATGGGGCTCGCTCCTCTTTCTTTAGCTGCAACTTCCACGCTTATCTCATATGGATTTACCATTGATAAAATCATGGCTGGAGGAGCACTTTCATTAATTATCGTTAACACTTTAATCATGTGGAAACTTCCTGCATTAAGAAAAATGGAATAGGCGGTGTAAATGATGAATGTATTAATCATTGGCGGTACACGTTTTTTAGGCAGACACTTGGCGGAATCTTTTTTGAACAACAAACATGATGTAACGTTGTTCCATCGAGGAAAGACAGAAGCACCAGGAGGTTTTCCAGGGGTTAAAGAAATCATTGGAGATCGGACCAAGGATACCCATCTTTTAGAAGGGGAAAATTGGGATATAGTTGTGGATACTTGCGGTTATTTTCCGAAACAAGTTCGGAAAACAGCAGAAACTCTTAATAAAAATGTTTCTTCCTATATATTCGTTTCTTCCGTTTCTGTTTATGAAGATCAATCAGCCCGAAATATTACTGAAGAAGCTAAGACAGCTGTTTTAAAAGATCCTGATGTAACCGAAATCGGTGAGAACTATGGTGCACTAAAAGCTGCTTGTGAAAAAGAGGTTGAAGCAGTATTTGGTGAAAAAACCTTGATTATTCGACCAGGATTGATTGTCGGACCACATGATTATACAGATCGATTTACATATTGGCCTGACAGGGGTAGTCGCGGCGGAGACATCCTTATTCCTGATATGATGGATCCCACTATACGTTTTATAGACGTACGTGATTTAGTAAATTGGATCGTACGGATGGCTGAAAATGGGGAAAGCGGCGTCTATCAAGCAATTGGTGGAGTTTATAATTTTAATGAGTTTATAAGAAAATGCATCACTGATAAAAATCAATCAAAAACCGTTCCTGTTTCAGAATCATTTTTAACCGATGAAAATGTTGGGGAATGGGTTGAAATCCCGCTTTGGATCGCAAGTGAGGAATATAAAGGATTAGATTATGCAGACGATGCTAAAGCAATTAACAAAGGACTTACTTTCCGATCTGTGGAAGAAACGATCTGTGATACTGCAGAGTGGTCACTTTCAAGAAAATTAACTCCAGATCAATGGAAAGCCGGATTGCATCCAGATAAAGAAAAAACTTTACTGCAAAAATGGAAAGAAAAAGTTAAATAAAACAAAAGCTGGCTGTTAGGTTTCATCCCCTGAATCAGCCAGCTTTATTTGATGAAATTGAAAAATACATGAATGCCCATGGCACTTGTCCATACCATTTGTCCCTTCAAGACATATAGTAGGATTGTGAGATATAAATCTCGCCTGCTGACAAGAGGTCGGCAGAGCAATTCCCTACCCCCATTTCTTCATCATGCGTTCGGTTTTCTTTACCATAATCCTATTCGTTAGGATTATGGCTTTTTTATTGTAAAAGGCGAACGTTTAACCGTATGGTTAAACTGTAGATATTTACTTAAATGGGCAGGAAGGTCTCCTTTTTGAAATACATATTGAATATCTGATAGAGGAATCTCCAATCTTGACAATGCAGGATATAGAGGCAGGATTTCTTTTGGTTCATAATTCTGCTGGTTGCTTGAAATAGCTTCGTTCGTTTCTTTCTCAACAGAAAGCCTGTAGGCATTTATCTCTTGAATTTGTTGTACCATCATTAAGTACTCTGCCTTTAGCCGTTCTAATTGATCAATTTTTTTCTCCATGCTGTTTTTCGCAGCATCCAATTCACGGTCACGCGATTTGTACACTGTTTTTATGTATTCAGAAAGCCTGTCGTCCTTATTCTCTTTTAATTCATCTAAATGTTCCATCGCTGCACGTTCTTTTTCCATAGCAGCAAGATAATTATTTTTAGCTTCTGTTAAATGTTCCATTGTAACTTTCGTATTTCTAACGCCATAGGCATTTAACAATTCTTCATATTCATTAGAAGCCCATTCTTTTTGTTTATGCAGCTGCTGCCACTTTTCATGAGCACGGGCGATATCTACATCATATTCTTTTTTCATTTGCTTAAAATGATTTAATTCAGGATACATAACAATCTCCCTTCATCTTTCAACATTCATATTATTCGGGAAGGATTTGAGTTTAACGTCTCGAAACAAAAAATAACTACATCTATTTAGCGAGGTTAAAATTATGAAAATTATAGCCATAAGACACTGCCGGGCAGCCGGACAAGAAAGAGAAGCTCCTTTAACGAAAGAAGGGGTACTGCAATCAAAAGACCTTGCCCATTTTTTAGCAAAATATCAATTTGATCGCGTCATCTCCAGTCCCTTTAAAAGAGCAATCGATACGATAAAGCCCTATGCAGACATGCATGATACAAAAATTAAACTCGATGAACGATTATCTGAACGCATTCTTTCGACTCAAACCGATCCTGATTGGGATTGGAAGACGCATTTAGAACGGACATACAAAGAAGAACATTTAAAATTCCCTGGAGGCGAGTCGACATTTGAAGCGAAACAGCGAGTGCATTCTTTAATACAGGCACTCCAAGCTGCAGGACACAATTCTGTTTTATTTGTCACACACGGAAACCTGTTAAGTTTATTGATTAATCTTTATGAGCCCTCTTTTGGTTTTAAGGAATGGGAACTCTTATCAAACCCTGATGTGTATTTAATTGATCTCAAAAATAATGGTGTAACCAACTTGTGGGTGTCTTAAACTGGTACATAATTCCAGACCCCCAACCCTCCTACTAAAGTCCCGAAACATGTACACGTAAGATAAATCATTAGGAGGGGAAACATCTTATGAAAAAGATTGTAATTGCATCAGTATTAGGCGCTTCCCTATTCAGCGCAAACGCAGGAATCTCTGAAGCGGCATCAACTTGCCCATTTGCTTCTTTTAATAATAATCAGCAGCAAGCACAAGCTGCTCCAGCTCCAGCACCACAACAACAACAGCAACAAGCTGCACCGGCACCAGCTCCGGCTCCGGCACCTCAGCAAGAGCAAACAAAAGCTCCAGCTGAAGAAGCACCAAAAGCTGAAGCAAGTGCAGAACTTACTGCAGATGAGCAGCAAATGCTTGACTTAGTAAACCAGGAACGCCAAAAGCAAGGTTTACCAGCATTAAAAGCTGATCCAGAATTAACTAAAGTAGCTCGTGTTAAAGCAAAAGACATGATCGACAACAACTATTTCGATCATAACTCACCAACTTATGGGTCTCCCTTTGATATGATGAAGAAGTTTGGTGTTGAATATAACACAGCTGGTGAAAACCTAGCAGGGAACTCTTCTGTAGAAGGTGCTCACCAAAGCTTAATGAACTCTCAAGGTCACCGTGAAAACATTTTAAAATCTGACTACACGAACGTTGGTATTGGTGTAGTTGAGGGTGGACAATATGGTAAGATGTTCGTTCAATTGTTTAAAGGGTAATATTCTTTGAATACAAAAAGCTTTCCCGATTTGGGAAAGCTTTTTATTTTTCTTGATTCAAAGGCAAAGAGATAATAAAGTTTGTTCCTCTTCCCTTTTTACTCTGTACATCCAGTTTACCATTATGATGTTTGATAATATTATTGCTGACCATCAAGCCAAGTCCAGTACCTTCCTCTTTCGTAGTGAAAAAAGGCTTTCCGATCTTTTTCAGAACCCATTCATCCATTCCGCACCCGTAATCGCGTATCTGAATCTGAACATATTCGCTTTCCCTGCAAGTCTTTATGTTTACTTCAACGGCATCCCCTATAGACGATGCTTCAATCGCATTTTTAATAAAGTTAATAAAAACTTGTTTTAATTGCATAGGATCACAAAATAAATGAGGGATATCTTCATCAACATCCGTTAAGATCTCAATATTTTTAATAATTGCCTGTGTGTTCAATAAATCAACAGTATCCCTGATTATTCCTGTAATAGAAGCCTTTTCAAAGTTCTGAGAATTACTTTTGGATAGAACTAAGAACTCTTTAATGATATGTTCAATCCGGTCGACTTCTGACAAAATAATAGATAAATACTGATTAAAATCATCGGTTTGATTTTGAATTAGTTGAACAAACCCTTTTAATGAAGTTAATGGGTTTCGGATTTCATGGGCTACACCAGCAGCAAGTTCTCCTACAACATTTAGTGTTTCTGCTTTCAGAAGTTTTTGTTCAGTCAACTTTTGATCGGTTATGTCTTTTAATATCGTCACATGCAATTGATCAACGATGTCCTTTTCACATGAATATTCAAGTTCTTTTATATAGCCTTCTGGTGTTCTATAACGAAACTCCCCTCTAATTTTATTGCCATGCATGACTTCTTTCCATTTTCTTCGAATAACATCCCTTCCATTTTTCATAAAAAAAGACTCTGCATTTTCGCCTATTAATTTATCTCTGGTAAGTTCCAGCAGTTCACATGCTCTTTCATTCACTTCTGCTATCTCCATATTTGAACGGCATAGAACAATCGCCTCGAGTGCATGATTAAACAACTGTTTAAATTTATTATCTTGGATGACCTGTGGCTGGGCATGTTTTGACAGTATATAAGAAGTACCGACCACCTCATGAATCTCCTCGTTTTCTCCTGAAACAGGGTATAAAGTAGTTCGTAAGGTTTGATCTGCAAGCTTTATATCGGCTGTCTGCATCTGTCCCGAGAAAGCTTTTTCTATTTGAGACGTCCAGCTTGATACTAGATCTTTGGAATATAAGTCGTAAAGTTTTGTTCCTGGAGCTGGTTTAACTGAAACTCCACGAGCATCATGCATTGCCCCTGAAGAATGAGTAAATATATAATCACCTTTTTCTTCTCTTTTCAACCCAAAAAGATGGATGGGGCAATGGGAAAGTGTATTGTGAAAATCTGCAATACGTCTTATATCGACTTCTTCATATTGCTTGTTCATTAAGTTGTCCCCTTCTCTTACAGAATTGATACTGGCTTAGTCTAAAAAAAGGTCGGTCTCTCAGTTATCTCCGTTAATACCTTTATTTCGACAAAAATGAAATCTTCCCTATTGGTCAACTTTCCCATTTTTTCATCTTGGCGATGTAGGTCTTTGGCATTATTTTCACTGATGAAATTTTACATAATATAATAAAAAAACCTTTGTCATTTATCTACAAAGGCTTTTAATGGCAATATCATTAATTCATTTCCTCTATTTCTTCTTCCATAAAGTCATAGTCCATCGGACCTATATGTATCTTCTGAATGAGACCTTCTTCATCGATAAAATAGCTGGTTGGTATAGATACTGCTCTATATTGTTTTCCAATCGTATTCTTCTCATCGAGCGGAATTAAAAATGAAAGGCCGTACTCATGAACAAAATCCTTAATTTTTTCCGGTTTTGTTTCTGAGTACTCCAGGTTAACTGCCAGAACCTCTACATTTTTATTTTTGTAATCATTATAAAACTTCTGCATTTCCGGCATTTCCTCACGGCAAGGCGGACACCATGTTGCCCAGAAATTTAATATAATTTTTTTTCCTCGATAATCTTTAAGTGAGGTTTGTGTACCATCGAGTGTATTAAGGGTAAAATCTGGTGCCTTGCTTCCTGGTTTCAAGCCGGTGTTTTGTTCAGTTGGTGTCTTTTTTGCGGCTTCTTCTTTTTCTTGTTGAGTGGTATAAAATGCAAGACCAATCAGTCCGGCAAATATGAGTATGAGAATAACAGGCTTGAACTTCAAACGAATTCCTCTTTTCGCTATAATTTTCTCGCGCACATTGAATGGTTACATCATATCAAATAGAGACAGGTTTTTGTCTGTGGAAGCTTAGCTTAAATCATACAGTTGTTTATAAAAAATTTTTTACATTATTGTTTTTCATTCTTTTATCATTAAGTTTCCCCTTATCTTTCCGATATAAAAGAATATCTAGCGAGTAGGAGCTTCAGAAATAAAAGATAAAGTGAGGAACATCATTATGGATCGCACAAGCATAATAGGGGTTATACTCGGTATCATTGCAATCGGTGTCGGAATGGTTTTAAAAGGAGTCAGTCCCATATCATTGCTAAACCCTGCAGCCTTGTTAATTATTTTTGCTGGAACAGCAGCAGCTATACTCATCGCATTTCCAATGAATGAAATAAAGAAAATACCAGCTTTGTTCAAAGTGCTTTTTCAGGAACAAAAACTGATTGATATGAAGGATCTTGTAACGATTTTCATTGAATGGGCAACCATTGCGAGAAAAGAAGGACTTCTGGCTTTGGAACCAAAAGCAGAAGAAGTTGATGATCCGTTTTTACAGCAAGGAATTAAGATGATTGTTGATGGGCAGCCGCCAGAATTCATTAAAGACGTTCTTTTAAAAGATCTTGAAACAATGGAAGAACGTCATGCAAGTAATGCTACAATATTTACCCAAGCAGGGACTTACGCTCCAACACTTGGTGTATTGGGTGCCGTCGTTGGCCTGGTCGCTGCGCTTAGTAATATGGCTGACATCGTAGCACTAGGTTCTGCGATCTCTGCGGCGTTTATTGCAACTTTGTTCGGGATTTTTTCAGGGTATGTATTATGGCATCCATTCGCCAATAAATTAAAGCGCAAGTCTAAAAAAGAAGTCATGATTAAAGAGATTATGATTGAAGGGCTATTATCTATACAGGATGGCACATCACCGAAAATTTTAGAAGAAAAACTGTTAACCTATATTCCAACTAGTGAACGCGACCAATATAAAGCGGGTGGTAATGTTGGCTAAAAAGAAAAAGCATCATGATGAACATGTTGATGAGTCCTGGCTCATTCCTTATGCGGACATGCTTACTCTGCTCCTTGCTCTATTCATCGTTCTGTTTGCAATGAGTGAAATTGATGCCCAAAAATTTAAGCAGATGGCAAGTGCGTTTCGCAACGAATTTACAAGCGGGACCGGAGTGATGGAAGAACAGGCGCCCATCCCTACGCCAGACTCAAATCCAATTCCTGATGCACAAAAAGATGTAATTTCAAAGGAAGAAAAAGAACGGCTTGAAGAAGCCAAAAAAGAGCTTGAAGCATTAGAAGATCTTGAAAAAAGAATCAATGCGTTTATTCAGGCGAATAACCTGACCACCAGCTTGCAAACGAAGCTTACGGAGAACGGATTGCTCATCACTATTTTAGACAATGCTTTATTTGATTCAGGGAGCGCAACTGTTAAACCAGGTTCTCGTGAAATCGGCAAAAAGCTGTCTGATCTTCTTGTTACAAACCCCCCGCGAAATATTGTGATTGCCGGACATACGGATAACGTGCCGATTAGCACGGCGAGTTTTCAGTCCAACTGGGAGCTGAGTGCGTTTCGCGGGATTAACTTTATGCGGGTTCTGCTTGAAAATCCAGGTTTAAAGCCGAATCAATTAAGTGCCAGCGGTTATGGAGAATACCGGCCAAAAGCGGATAATAAAACAGCAGAAGGAAGAGCGAAAAACCGCCGGGTAGAAGTATTGGTTCTGCCGAATGTAAACTTACAGTCTGTGAAATAAAGTTAGGTTTTCCTTTATATTTTTGCTAGTAAATCCTGAGTTCCGCTCGTAAATATTGTTAGTTATACATCGTATGAATGAAAAAGTAAAAAAAGCTGGCGAAAACGTGGTTAATAGACCACAATTTATGCCAGCTTTTCGTTATTTAATGAGGATACTCCTCTTTATCAATTGCTTTACCTGTGTTATAGCTGTCTAAAAAGTGGATGCGCTCCAGCATGGTCGGATGGCCGTACAAGAACCACTTCACAATTTTAGGTGGATTCACTTCACTTAACGATACAGTGGCCAGCTGTTGAAAAGCCCCTACTGCAGCTTCAGGGTTCTTCGTCATCTCAATGGCATACAGGTCAGCGTCACGTTCTGCTTTTCTTGAAACGGCATTCTCCACCGGAGATATAGCAAAGCTAAGCAGTGAGAATATTAAAAACAGTACAGGAAGAGCAGCAAGGTCCCCAATCCCTTTTACTCCCCATGACTTTCCGTACTTTTCAACCCACTTCCGATAGATGACACTGCCAATCCATAGACCTAAAAACGAAAGAACAATCGACGAGATCAGGTTCCAGTACAAATGATTCATGACGTAATGTCCCATTTCATGTGCCATGACAAACAATACTTGATTGTCGCTTAATTTATTTAAGGTTGTATCCCAAAGCACGATTCTTAAATTAGATCCAATTCCGTTCACATAGGCGTTTAGTGCGTTTGTTTTTTCGGACATGTTCACTTCATATACGTTTTCAGCAGGAATATCGGCTTTTTCCGCAATGTTAAGGATCTTCTCTTTTAATGCTTCATCTTGGAGCGGATAGAACTTGTTATATAGAGGATCGATAACAACTGGCTGGATAAAGTACAAAAATAAAGTAAACGGTACCGACACCAGCCAAGCATACACCCACCATTTTTTTTCATACTTTTTGATCAGCCAGTACATAACCGCAACCATTATTGTTGTCAGCAGCCAGCTTATCCAAAAATCAACAAAACCGTCCCTCATCCAACTATGAAAGGATTGAACGGAAATGTTATAGCTTTTGGATACCGTAAAACTGTAATAACGCAGCGGGAAAGTCAAAACCCAGCTTGCAAAAGAAAGCAGCAAGACATAGACAGCCGTATGAACAATAGAAAACTTAGTTAGCCCGCTTGATGCCTTGCGAAACCATTTTGACAATCCAAAGCCTAACACAAATAAATAGATCAGCCATTCAAGCGGAACAGAAATAAAGTACAAAAAGTCTTTTATCCTCGAGAAATCGGTGCTCAGTTCCAGCTCTTTCTCCGTCATAAACATGGCGGGGTCTGCCGCTGATCCTTTCAACTGGATAGGCAGTGCAGAATCCGCACCTTGAAAGAGATAATACCACATCAACGCTCCATATATCGCAAAGCCCATCAAAAACAAAAAGGATTTTCTCAAAACACATGCCCCCTTTTTTACCTACTATAAAGTTTAGGGCAATTTGTCCAAATTAGAACAAATCTAAAGATAATTTTTATAAAGCGTTTGTTAATGTAGGTATTACGATCAGATTTTCGTGTTCAACTTCTATTCGATTTGGCTGTATATAGACAGCTTTTAATCCCATCAATAGAGCAGGTGCAATCTCATTAATAAAATTGTCTCCGATTGACACGGCCTCTTGTGGCTGAACACCACACTCATCCAAGATAGCCTGTATCTTTTCCTTTGTTTTTAAAGGCTTCTGTCCTTCTGAATAAAGGGCATGAAAAATCCCGTCCAGCTCCAGTTCATTTAGAAGTCTTTGGACATCTTCTCTTTCACTGTTCGTCAGAAGGACGAGCTTCTTTTCTTCTTTTAAACGTATTAAAGCGTCTTTTAGTCCCGGTGTTTTCGTTAAATTGAACTGATCTGTCACCATATATTCTTTTGTGGCGTTATAGCATTCCCATGTATCGCTTTGCTTCAACCCAAAATGCATAGCTGTCGCATACGGGAGCCACCAACCATCTCCAATAGCAATTAAGCGCTCAAAATCATAAACGAGCTCTCTAGGGTATTCTTTTTTTACTTTTTCAGAGGGCCATTCTTCCCCATCAAAAGTCATCACCTTTGTTACCTGCAGTGTCATTGGATCAACGGTTACGCTGACATCGTTTTGAATATCATAGACCTTCCCGATTGCGACGGGATGATTTCCTTTTTTCATACTTTCATATGTATCCCAAAATGCTTGTTTTTTATCGTCAGCAACACGCTGCTGCATCAGCCTGCAATAATAATTAAAATGGTCGGTATCTTCATAAAGAGTACCGTCCAGGTCAAAAATAAGCAGCTTTGCTTCATCAATCAAGTGTTTCATGCTGAACACCTCCTGCAATTATTGTAGGATTCTGCTTCATCAAAAGTAAAGAAAAGTACATTGACAGGAATTTACTAATCCTGTATGTTATAAGTGTACTATACATAATAATACACACGTAGTTTTTAAAGGTGGGATAATATGATTTTAAATTTAGATCCCCGAAGCAATACGCCAATATGGGAACAAGTCGTCCATCAAATTAAAGAGCTAATTTTGAAGGAGATCTTGCAGCCTGAAGATAAATTGCCTTCGGTCAGAGAATTATCAGGAACATTATTGATAAATCCAAACACAGTAAGCAAAGCGTACCAAGAGCTGGAACGACAAGGCATCATTGAGACGCTGCGCGGAAAAGGCACATTCGTATCTGCTTCTATCACTCCGAGAGCCGATGAACAAAAGATCACCGAAATGAAGCAGCAGATCAAACAGCTAGTTATTGAGGCCTCTTATTTAGGTATCGATCAGCAAACATTGGCCGAATGGATTAAAAAGTTTTCTGCAGAGCTTGGAGGGAGTAACAAATATGTTAAAAATGATTAATGTAAGCAAAATGATAGATGGACACCAGGTATTAGAACATGTAAATATTACACTCGAGCCTGGTATGATTGCAGGTATTGTCGGCAGAAACGGTGTCGGGAAATCTACTTTGCTCAGAACAATTGCTGGGATACTGGACCCTGACGAAGGTGAAGTAACTTTTAATAAAATTAATATTCACCAGCAGCCCGAGATTAAGCAAAAGCTTACCTATGTTCCCGATTCTACTGAAATTTTAAAGACTTACAGTGTTAAAGAAATTGTGAAACTGTATGATGCGATCTATGAGGACTTTGACGTTATGTATTTTTACTCGCTGATGGACCGTTTCAAGCTGCCAAAAAACAGAAAGCTCAGATCCTTTTCAAAGGGTATGAAAGCATTATTTCTTATGATTCTTTCCTTCTCTACAAAAGCTGATTTCATTATTTTAGATGAGCCTACAAATGGACTTGATCCTATCGTGAAACGAAATATCCTTCAATTTATTATTGAAGAAGTGAGTGAACGCAAGCTTTGTGTGCTCATTTCTACTCATCATCTCGAGGAAGTTGAAAAGATCGCTGATGTACTCATCATGATGAAAGAAGGCCGTATCGAGTCAACAACTTCTATCGAAGATGCCAAATCATCTTTCAGAAAAGTTCAGGCTGTTTATAAGCATTCTCTGCCTGAAAGAATCGCAAACTTAAACAATGTTACAATTCTTTCTCAAACTGGTAGAGTGTATACACTGATGATAAAAGGCAATATCGAGGACACTATGGAAAAAATGCAGCAAGAACATCCTCTTTTATTAGAAGAGCTTCCGATGACACTAGAAGATATATTTATTTCATCGCTTGGAGGGGAATCACATGTTTCATAAAGCTTTATGGATGCGAAATCAAAAACTCGGCGGACCTGCCGTTTGGGCAATCTACCTTTCTTTATTCTTTTTTCTTCCTTTTTCTTTTTATGGGAGAGCTCAAAGTCTTCAAACACAAGTAGATCGCTTTCATATAGATGAAACACAATTAAACTTTAGTTTTCATGGTGTTGAAATTGCCTTGTTTATGACGCTGATTCTTGTTGGGTTTGCCTCTTTGCTGATTGGACAGGAGCGAACCACCCATTCCACGGATCTGACATTTTCACTGCCTTTTAATAGAAAGGATATCTTTCTGACGAAATGGATGTTCGGTGTTGTACATATAACAACTGGACTTCTACTTAATTTATTGTTATGTATGCTCATCGTAAGATTTACGATTCTAAATGAAATAGCTGATGCATCATTCTTGCTTGAGTTCATGATTCTAGTCGTTCCTTTTTCCATTGCCATATTCACATTCAGTATGTTCATAGGAACCATAGCCGGCAGCATCATATCTCAATTTATTCTAAGTTTTATTTTTCTGTTTTTCCCAATCGGTTTCTTTTCACTATTGGGTACGTTTTTGATGTATCATGGCGTTCAATTAGACATGAATTACGCACTAAACGGTACTTTTAAATCGTTCGGAGCTTTCATTCACACCGCTACACTACCGATCCCCGTATTTGAATTTGCATATTATACGGATGTGGTGAATGAAATGAATGGATCCGTAACAGATTACACAAGAATGCCAGATTATCTTGTGCTGCTTTCTCCGCTTATTTATTTCGCGGTAACGTTTCCTCTTGGAATTTGGTTGTTTAGCCGTACGAAGAACGAAAATAATGGGAGATTGCTTGTTTTTGAAAAGGGCAAGAGATTCTTTAGCTTTGGTGTAGTGCTTTGTTTTGCTCTTGCTTTTGGTATGGCGGGCGGTGGTCTTTTCGGCTCTTTTGATCAGTCGTCTTTAATCGGCTATTATTTTTCTGCAGCCATAGGCGGAGTTCTTAGTTATCTTGTATTAAGAAAGATCATGAATATTCGATTAGGATTAAGCAAATAAAATTAGAGCGGATCAGCATCCGCTCTTTTTGTTTGCTATTTTTTTCGCTGGGCATCATGTGTAATAGCAACTTGAAAGAGGGATGACAATGGAAGGAATTCTTATCACGATTTACAGGACGGTATTGGGTTTCGCCTTTTTGCTGCTCTTAATGCGATTATTAGGGAAAAAACAGCTCGGAGAACTGACCTTCTTCAATTACGCAACCGGGATCGCGATGGGGAACATCATCGGTGATATGGTTGTTCATAAAGAAATCACAGTTTGGGAAAGCTTAGCTGCCTTAAGCTTTTGGGTGATATCTGTGTTTTTTATAGAATTCCTCAATAAGCGCTCTCCCCTTCTATCAAAACTGACAACAGGACAGCCTACCATTCTCATAAAAAAGGACAGCTCATGCAGAAAGAGATCAAAAAACTTCAATTGTCCATGGATGATTTATTGATGCATTTTACGAATAAATTCTGTTTTTGATATCCAGGAAGTTGAATATGCGATTATGGAACCAAACGGAAAGCTCAGTGTATTGAAAAAGCCGCTTAAGGATATCGTAACAAAAGAAGATCTAAACATTCCTCCAAAGTCAGGACAATACTTGCCGGCAATGCTAGTCTCCAACGGCGAAAAGATAGAGCAGGTATTTCAGGAATTCCATCTAACAGATGAATGGTTTCGATCGCAGCTTGAAAGTGCCGGCTATCAAGATATAAAAGACGTTTTTTTTGCTCAATTAACAGAAGATGGTGAAGTTTACTTTGTTAAAAAAGAGAAAAGCAGCTGACATTACTAGTCAGCCGCTTTATTAGCGCTAGCGTCCTTTTTTCACTTCGTGCAATAGATCAGGAAAGTTTGTAAATATGCCGGTTACGCCCCACTCGATCAGTTTTTGCATTTCTTCTTTTTCATTCACCGTGTAAGGGTGGATCTCAAGTCCATTTTGTACCGTCTTTTGAACATATTCCTTGTCGATCATACCGCTGTTTGGTCCGATTCCAACTGCATATTGTTTAATCGCTTGAATTTCAGCATCTGAAATAGCAGCTGGCGATGTATACCACATTAGCTGTACGAGCTTTATAGAAGGATCGATCTTACTCATCTTTAGCAAACTCTCAGAACTGAATGACTGAACGAGCAGCATATCTTTATTGATTCTGTATTTATCAACCAGCTCTGAAAGTTTCTCTTCCATGCCAGGATAGACAGCTGGTGACTTCGTTTCGATATAGTAGTTGGCGTTCTTTCCGAACGTCTGGAACACTTCTTCTAAGGTAGGCACTTTAAGGCCATTATATTCAGGGTTGGCTTTTTCCGGATATTTTTCATTAAACCAGCTTCCTGCATCAAGGTCTTTGATCTCTTTAAGTGTATAATCTTTTACCAAGCCTGTTCCATTCGTTGTACGGTCAAGCGTTTCATCATGCATCGCGATGAGCTCTCCGTCTTTTGTCATCTGCAGATCTACTTCAATGTAGTCCCCGTGCATCTTTTCGCCCATTTTATAAGAAGTCAAAGTATGTTCAGGTGCATGGCCAGAAGCTCCACGATGCGCTACATTCAAGATGTCTTTTTCTTTTTCAGCCGCAATGGCAGAAAATCCTGACCCAATTACTGTCATGCTTAATGCAAAAGCTCCGATCGTTGCTATAAATCCTTTTTTCATGATTTTCCATCTCTCCCCTTCTGATCAGTGAACTACCATGCCACTTTACCAAGGGAGTATGAACAGCCGGTTACACCTGAGTAAATCAAGTGTAAAGAATCCATAAATAAAAAAAGCCAGTTCGACATTTTCGAACCAGCTTCTGTAAAGGTTATTCTGTTTCTAAAAATTTCTGAATAGCAAACGCTACCCCGCTTTCGTCATTCTCTTTTGTAACAAAAGCAGCCATTTCTTTGATATCATCTACTGCATTCCCCATCGCTACAGGAAAACCAGCAATCTCGAGCATTGAAACATCGTTATAGTTATCACCTATTGCCATCGTGTTTTCCAAAGGTATGCCTTTTAATTTGGCAAATCTTTTTAGAGCGACCCCTTTTTGTGCTTCACTGTTTGTGATCTCAAGGTTGTTGTCAGCTGATGAACTGACTGCAAGTGCATCAACAGCTTGCAAATGCTGAAAAGCACGCTTCAATTTCGCGTTGTCACTTGAAAAGGCAAGAAACTTATAGACTTCTATATCTTTTTGATTCAGAAGTTTTTCAAAATCTCCTACTACACTTACAAGTCCTAAACGGAAACGGCGCAATGCAGCTTTTTGTACATCATCATCAGTCGCCTCAGGATTTGAAGTGATTACGATATCCTTCATCACTTCATAAGCCTTTTCACGATCATCCGTATAAGTTCCTTTGCTTGTATACAATTCATAATAGATATCTTCTTCATCTAAAATTCTTTTTATATCTTCATACTGTGAAAATTGTAAAGGAATCGAAGATAGAATCTCCCATTCTTTTGACCTGATTTCAGCTCCATTCACACAAATAAGCGGCAGGTGCAGCTCAGCATCTTCAAGAGTATGCCTTGCTTCATCATAAGAACGTCCAGTTGCGATAACAACATGATGTCCGTCATTTAAAGCTTCTTTAATAACCTTGCTGTTTTCTTTTGTAACTTTCAACTGTTTATTAACCAGTGTTCCGTCCATATCAATCGCGATCAGTTTCATCAAATCATCCTTTATTGCTTAGTCCATTAGTAAGTTTACCCATAAGTGAAAGAGATCTAATCAACGTATGTGCTTTTCACTCTCGTTCACCAAATAAAAAAAGAGCTTTAAAAGCTCCTTTAAAAATTTCCTGAATTAATCTTTGTAGATAAATGATTGTACCATATCTGTTACAGCGTGAAAAATTTCAACGGCTTGAAATGACAATACAGAAAGAGCTGAGATTGAAAACAAACCTATAAGTACAAATCTTAGTAAATGAGGCATTCTTAATCTCCTCCTTTTACTTGTGATTATACTTTCCTTTGTTATAAAAAATCAATTCATAAGGTTAATTATTTATAAAGTAAATTATGATATTTGTCTACAAAAACGTATAACCGTATAAAACTAGGATTGAAGTTAATACGACCATAATAACATTAAGGTTCAGCCAAGCTGCGATAAATGCAGCTGCAGCACCTATTACACCATACAAAACAGAATCCGGACTGATCGTCAGCACACCTGGAAAAATAAGTGCACCTAAGATAGCAAACGGAACATTTTTCAATATACCTTGAACTCTTGGATGCAAGTTATTCGTGTGAAACAGGACGAGCGGAAGCATTCTTGGAATATACGTTACAATACCCATTCCGATAATTACCCAAATCAGATTATCATTCATTCCGTTCGTCTCCTTTCACAAAAAACTCAATCGAAACAGCTGCGATCAATGTCGATAAAATAATCCCCCAGCCCCCGCTGAGAACCGGGATAAAAGAGAATAAAGAATTTAAGACAGCCGCACAGCCTGCGAGTGCAATGACTTTCCTGCTTTTTTTCGCTGCGGGTACGAGTAAAGCAATGAACATTGCATATAGCGCAATACCCATACTTGCCTGAAGTGATTCCGGCAATCCAGACCCCATCACATACCCTATACCCGAAAAAATAACCCAGCAGCTATAGGCAACTAGACCGAGACCTAACAAGTAACTTCCGTTTATCTTCTTCTCTTGGGAAGTTGCCGCTACCGAAAATGTCTCATCTGTAATAAAAAACGCATAGATCGCTTTCAGCCATTTCGGTTCATCTTCAGCTTGTTCTTTTAAAGAAGCGGTCATCAGCAAATGACGGATGTTCATAATAAAGGTTGTGAGAATAAGTTCAGCTGCACCACTAGCGGCCGCGATCATAGACAAAGCGATATACTGTGAAGCACCAGCAAATACGATAATACTCATTCCAACCGTCTCAAAAAGGCTTAAACCGGCAGCTTTTGCGAGCAGGCCAAACGTGAACGCAACAGGCATATACCCGATTGCAATCGGCAGTCCAGCTTGTAACCCCTTTTTCCAAAAAGCAGGGGTTTGTTCTCTGGGTAATGCAGGGCTAGGAAGCATCTTTATCTCATCTCCGTCTTTATATGTTGTTGTGTAAATTGTGTATGAATTGAAGGGGGTCTGTCCCGGGGACAGACCCCCTTCAATTCTCAAATCATTTATTTACCGCCAGTGATTGTACGTAGAATCAGGTCGACACTATCAGAGGCTTTAAAGCTTTCCATATTCCTTTGCATGTTTTCTTTATCAGTTTTCAATTCCTTTAATGATTGAAACAACGTATCTTTCGTTAAATCTTCCTCATATAGCACGTGGCAAAATCCTTGTTTTTCGAAGGATTGTGCATTTAAGATCTGGTCTCCCCGGCTCGCGGCTCTTGTCAGAGGAATTAGCAGCATCGGGATTTTAAGTGTCAGCCACTCAAAAATACTATTGGAACCAGCACGCGAAATCACAAAGTCTGTAGCTGCAACTACATCCGGCAGTTCTTTTTGAATATACTCAAATTGACGATAGCCTTCTGTTTGCTGCAGTCCTTCATCCATGTTTCCTTTTCCGCAAATATGAACGATTTGATACGAACGGAGCAATTCAGGAAGTGCTTCACGCACAGCTTCATTGATCTTGCGCGCTCCTAAACTTCCTCCCATAATTGTTAATACAGGCAGATGGCTTCTAAAACCTAAAAATGAAAGACCATTTTCTTTTGATCCCTGTAGAAGCTCGTCACGAATTGGGGAGCCCGTCACAATTGCCTGCCCTGCCGCAAAATGCTTTTTCGCTTCATCAAATGTAACAAAAATCTTGGAAGCAAACTTTGAAGAGATTTTATTTGCAAGACCTGGCGTAATATCTGACTCATGAATGTATACAGGAATTTTACGCAGCCATGCCGCTATAACAACAGGAACTGCTACGAATCCCCCTTTTGAAAAAACTGCATCCGGCTTGATTTTACCAAGTTTTAAATAAGCTTGTGCTACACCGGCAGCTACTTTGAAGGGATCTTTAATATTTTTCAGATCGAAATAGCGTCTCAGCTTACCGCTTGAAATTCCGTAATACGGTACATTTGTTCCTTCTTCTATTAAACTTTTTTCTATTCCATCAACAGAACCTATATAATGCAGGTCCCATCCCATTTTTTCTAATTTCGGTATTAATGCTAAATGCGGGGTTACGTGTCCTGCAGAACCGCCGCCAGTTAAAACTAGTTTCTTCAAACTGCATTCCTCACTTTTTTGTAATCCGGCTCTATAAAACGGATTTTATCTTATCGCCATTTTAATATATGTTGCTAAAAAAAGAAAATGGAAATAGCCTGATATTTGTGTGAATTCTCGGTAACTTTCGTTAGTTGATTATTTTAGGATAAACAGACTGTCGAAATATATCTGTTCGTGTCGTTTCGTGGTTATATGTAAATTAACGTGGAATTATTTAAATGAAGCCAGGAATTATCTCTTGTAACGTGGGATTAATTGCAATTTCCGTGGGATTATCTTTTTTTCAAAGGAAAAAGCGGTCCAGATAGACCGCTTTACCACTCTCAAACTGTACTCTTCTCTTTTTTCCGTGCTGGCGGAACATGAATCGCTTTTCCACTTGCACTTTCGATAGCTTCGAGCCACCCTTCGTTTAGTGCCGGATGCGCATATACTGGATATGCGAGATCTTCCTCACGAGCAACCATTTCTAATGCGTAAGTGCCTGCCTGGATCATTTCAACTGCACCTGCTCCCATCATATGAATCCCAAGGATCACATCTGTTTTTGCATCCATTACCATCTTCGCGAGGCCTTCTTTTTGGCCTAGAATAGAAGCAGATCCGTTTCCACTCATAGAGAACTGACCCGTTTTGACCTCATATCCTTCATCCATCGCTTTCTCTTCTGTTAAACCGACTGTCGCGATCGGCGGGTTTGTATGCACCACATAAGGCACTAAGCTGAGATTATAGGCTGTTGACTGTCCTGCCATATGTTCAGCAGCCGTTTTCCCTTGTTTGATCGCTTTTGACGCGAGCTTCATGCCAATCGTACAGTCACCTGCTGCATAGATATTAGATACACTCGTCTGGCTATGTTCATTTACAATGATAAATCCGTTATCATCACGCTCAATATGAAGGGCTTCAAGTCCAAGCCCGTCAACGTTTGGTGAATAGCCTGCTGCATAAAGGACATGTGTAGATTCGAACGAAACTTTTTCATCTGCATCCTTTGTAAACGTTATTGTAACAGAGCCTTCAGATTCTTCAGCGCTTTCCCACCCATGAGTTTTAAATACTTTTATCTTATTTTTCTTTAAAACTCGCAGCAGTTCTTTTTCTATACTGCTGTCAAAGCTAAACCCGTCAGCCGGGGTGATTAAAGTAACTTCACTGCCAAGCTGTTTATAAGCCATGGCGGCTTCTAATGCAAAATAATCATCGCCGTATACAACCATACTTTTCGGCAGCTCATGCAGCTCCCATAATGTATGAGGGGTCATTACCCGGTTTGATAGTTTTGCCTCTTTCGGCAATAACGGGCTGCTTCCTGTTGCAATCAGTGCATGTTCAAATTCATACATCTCAAAATGATGGCCTGAATCAATACCGATTCTCTCACCTGACATAAATGAAGCTGAACCGGTTAAGTGCTCGATTTTATTGGCCTTAATGAGCGATTCTACACCTTTTTGAAGTCCTGTTACTACAGAAGAATAGTAGTTTGTAAATGTTTCATATTCAAATGTCGCTTCAGGTACTGAGATGCCCATATGTTTATATTGAGACAGTCCGGAATAGTTCGCTGCTGTTAGCGTTAAGCTCTTTGATGGAATACAGCCTTTATGAAGGCACACCCCTCCAAGCTTTTCTTTTTCGATCAGCGTCACTTCGAGTCCAAGCTGAGCTGCACGGATAGCAGCATGATAGCCGCCAGGTCCGCCTCCTATAATTACAAGCTGTCTTTTTGTTGCAAAATCACCTACAACCATTTATATCAGCTCCAGTGTCATGAAGTAAGGGTTCTCGATGAGTTCTTTTACACGGTTCGTGAACATAACGGCTGTTGCGCCATCCGCTACACGGTGGTCAAAGGACATAGATACGTTCATCATCGAACGAATGACAATCTCATTCCCTGCCACAACAGGTGTTTTCTTCGTTTTATGGAAAGCCATCAGTGCAACTTCCGGATGATTGATGATCGGTGTTGCTGCGATCGATCCAAGCGGTCCAACGTTTGAAATCGTAAATGTACCGCCAATCATATCTGAACCTTTTAACTTGTTTGTTTTCGCACGAGTGATCTTATCCTTCATATCAGCTGCGATGTCTCTTACGTTTCGCTGCTCCACATGTGAGATGACTGGTACGATCAAACCTTCATCAGAATCTGTTGCGATTCCGATATTTACATTTTTCTCAAGACGGATGACTTCTTTTTCTTCATCAAGCTTCGCATTGAAAATCGGGAAGTCCTTAAGGGCAATCTGAATCGCTTTTACGAAAAATGCTGCAACAGAGACGTTCATTCCGCGCTTATTCTCAGGGTCCATCGCTTTAAGCTGCTTCTTCAAATCCATTACAGCTGTTACATCAATTTCTTCAAAATGTGTAACATGCGGAATCGTTGCAAGTGACTGAACCATTTTCTTCGCGATCTGCTTTCTGCGCCCTTTAAACGGAATCTCTTGCGCATCTTTTGAAGTGAACGATGGAGCTTCACCCGTTCTTTCAGGGGCTGCACCCCCTGTCTTCTCTTCAGCTTTTGTAGCAGAACCATTTTCGATGAAGTTATAAACGTCCTGATCCGTAACACGTCCGCCAGGTCCTGATCCTTGGATTTGTTCGATATCCACACCGTTTTCACGGGCTATTTTTCTTGTGAAAGGAGCAGCGAGAATACGCTTGTTAAGTGTTGCGACGCCTCCTGCAAAGACTGTATTTTTAGGTGCAGCCACGATCTTATCTACTACAGGCTGTTCTTCAATGTTCGCAGGTTCTTCTATTTTTTTCTCCGATTGTATGGATGAAGACGCTTCGATCGTTAAAATGACAGATCCAACTGTTACAACGTCCCCTTCTTTTACCTTAATGTCTTTAATGGTGCCGGCTGCAGGTGAAGGAAGTTCTGCCGTCACTTTGTCTGTTTGCACTTCTACAAGCGGCTGGTCAATCTTAACTGTATCCCCCGCTTTTACAAAAAAGTGAATGACTTCTCCCTCATGCATGCCCTCTCCAATATCATGCAGTTTCACTTCTACCATGTGTTCCACCTCCTAGAATTGAGTGACTTTTTCGATTGCCTGTACTACACGGTCTGCACTCGGCAGGTAGTGGTCTTCTAAAGCAAACATCGGTACTGGTGTATCAAAACCTGTTACACGTTCAACAGGTGCTTTCATATATAAGAAAGATGTATCGTTAATAAGCGACATGATCGTTTCCCCGAGTCCTCCTGTTCCCGGTGCTTCGTGAACGATAACGGCACGGCCTGTTTTCTGAACGCTCTCTGCGATCATATCCTTATCAAGCGGATAAAGTGTACGAAGATCGATCACATCACACTTGATGCCCTTTTCTTCAGCGGCTTTTGCTGCTTTCGTTACAACATCCATCATCGCACCATATGCAAAAATTGAAACGTCACTTCCTTCGTGCAGACGGGCTGCTTTTCCAAGCGGTACATTGTACTTCCCTTCAGGTACATCCATCTTCGTGCTTCTATAACAGCGCATCGGCTCAAGGAATAAAACCGGATCTGGATCTTCAATCGCAGAAATCAGCATTCCTTTTGCATCATACGGATTAGATGGAACAACAACTTTCATTCCAGGCATTCCTGTAAAAAGTGCTTCAACTGAGTCTGAATGGATTTCAGGGGCACGCACTCCTGCTCCAAAAGGTGCACGAATAACCATTGGCACTGTAAAAGCACCTAGCGTTCTTGCGCGAATTCTTGATGCATGTGTCATGATCTGGTTAAAAGCCGGATAGATGAAGCCTAAAAACTGCATCTCAGCAATCGGTTTAAACCCGTTCATCGCAAGTCCGATAGACGTACCAATGATTCCTGACTCAGCAAGTGGGGTATCGATTACTCTTTTATCCCCAAACTCTCCAACAAGTCCGTCAGTGGCACGGAATACGCCGCCATTTTGCCCGACATCTTCTCCAAGAACGATCACGTTCTCTTGTTCCTTCATCATGACTCTCATGCCATCTGTCACAGCTTGAACCATCGTTAATTTTTTTGTATCAACTGCAGTCGTCATTAGCGATCACCTCTTGAATGTGCATATGCTTCTTTTTGGCTTTCAATCGGCCAAGGGTTCTCAGCAAACACATGATCAAATACATCGTTATAATGTGGTGCATCTGTCTCTTCCATTTCTTTTACTGCTGCTTCAATTTCAGCTGTTAAAGACTCCTGTAGGTCTCCAGCCCACTTCTCATCCCACATGTTTTCGTTCTTCATAAAACGTTCTAGTCTAAGAATAGGGTCTGTTTTTTCGCGTCTAGTTGCAGACTCGTTCTGGTCTCTGTATTTAGATGGGTCATCTGCTGTTGTATGTGCGCCGTAACGCCACGTTACTGCTTCGATCAGTGTCGGTCCTTCGCCCTTTCTTGCACGCTCAACCGCTGTACGTGTGTGGAAGTAAACAGCGAACACATCATTACCATCCAATCGGACTCCTTCCATCTCATAAGCAACTGCTTTTTGAGCGATTGTTTTACTTTTCATCTGCTTTTCAATTGGAACTGAAATGGCGAATCCGTTGTTTTGGTTAAAGAAAACAACAGGAGCATTGAACACACTCGCAAAGTTTAAACCCTCATGAAAATCTCCCTCAGATGTAGCACCATCTCCAAAATAAACGATGGATGCACGGTCCGTTCCTTTTAACTTCTCAGCCCATGCAGCACCTGTCGCATGAAGAAGCTGTGATGCAATTGGTACTGCCGGTGGAAAGATGTTCTTCCCTTCAGGCGGAATACATCCTTCTTGACGCCCTTTCCAATAAAGAAATAGCGTTTTTAATGAATGGCCAAATGTCATTGTTGCAGCATGGTCTCGATAAGTCGGGAACATCCAGTCGCCTTCCCCCATCGCCAAAGCACTACCGATTTGAGAAGCTTCCTGACCTTCAAATGGCACGTACGTACCAATTCTTCCTTGACGCTGAAGGTTAACACCTTTACGGTCAAACAAACGTGAACGAAGCATTTTTGTATAAAGTTCTTTTGTAAGTTCTTCTGTTATCTCGCTGCGGTATGTTTCGTCGTTCCATTCACCGTTTTCATTAATAATCTGCAATTTCGGAAATTGCTTTTCCATGAATGAATCCCTCCCTAGTTTCGAACCTGCCATTTTGGTCTTCTGTTATGAGCAAAAAAGCTGTTGCGTTTTGATCGTGCAGCTAATTTTTCTTCACAAAAACGGTTGGCTGCTTCCATAGTCGAAATGCTGTTTTTCGTACTTTCACTGTAAATCTGGATTAAGCTGTCATAGATTGCTCTTGTTTTTGTCAGCACACGTGCTTTGTTTGGTCCATATAATTCATCAGCAACCTGAATCAATCCGCCTGCGTTAACGATATAATCCGGGCCGTAAAGAATGCCTTTTTGCTGCAGATATAAACCGTGTTTATCTTCAAGGAGCTGATTGTTCGCACTTCCTACAATCGCTTTAACCTTCAGCTGTTCAATCGTTTCATCATGGATGATCCCGCCTAATGCGCACGGTATAAAGATATCTGCGTCCACACCATAGATGTCACTGCCTTCAACCACTTCCACATTACCCGGCAGCATTTCAGCTCTTTCCTGGATCTGCTTAAGCGCTCTTTCGTTGATATCTGTAACATAAATCTGTGCACCAGCTGCCAAAAGCTGCTCTGCTACCTTAAAGCCAACTTTACCTAAGCCTTGGATGGAATATGATCTTCCCGCTAGTTCATCCGTACCTTCTAATGTCTGAATCGTAGCCTGCAGACCATAGATGACACCCTGCGCAGTAGGAACTGAAGAGTCGCCGCTTCCGCCGTACTCTTCAGGAACCCCAACAATGCAGTTCGTTTCTTTTGAAGCATGAACAAAGTCATCAGGTGTTGTTCCCATGTCTGTCCCCGTAAAAAAACGTCCGTTTAATGAATCGACGAACTGGCCGAAAGCACGGAAAAGCTCCGGAGAGCGGTCAGTTGTAGGGTCACCGATAATAACTGATTTTCCTCCTCCAAAATCCACATCTGCTCCTGCACATTTGTACGTCATGCCCTTTGAAAGACGAAGGACGTCTTCAAGTGCTTCATCAACTGATGCGTAAGGTCTCATTCTGCATCCGCCAAGAGCTGGTCCAAGGGTTGTATTATGTATTGCGATAATCGCCTTAAGACCTGTGGATGGATCATTACAAAATACGACTTGCTCGTGCTGTGAAATTTTTTCAAACATGCTGAATCCCCCTAGTATGTCTATTTCGCTTTGATTCTTCTTTGCTTTGCTGCTTTAAAGTGAAAGCGCTTTCATTTTTGATTAAAAAAATATTAAGCGTTCATTTCTTTAATTTTTTGTGAGATCGCTGCTCTTGGCAGGATATATTGAGTGACTTCACCTTCACCTGCAAGTGCTTTTCCGTTATGAACGGTAACATCACATATAACTGCTTTACCTTTTAATTCGCGCAATGTCGCTGTGACAATAAGTTCTGCGCCTTCAGGGGTCGGAGCCATATGTTTTGCAGCTACGCCTCCGCCAATGCCTTCTTCATGATCTTCAAGATATGGCAATATGATCTGTCTTGCTGCCCATTCCATATGGTAGACCATACTGACCGTCGAATATGCCGGATGGACCAGCTTACCTTCAAATTGAGCAAACATGTCGGGTGTCACTGTAGCTGTAATGGTGGCTTTTTGACCAACCTCCATACCTGGTTTCATGCATACACCTCATATCTTTCATCTAATTTATATAACGTTTTCTTAACGTTATCATATCATTTTGTGTGATAGTCGGTCAATGAATCGCCAGAATAGTTCCATTTGTAAGAAATGTGAAAAATATGCAAAAATAGTGGTGGAGGTGTAATTATTATGAAAGATTGTTTATTTTGCAACCCGATGAGTTTTCCTGAACAAAAAATAGTTTATGAGAATGAAAGCTGTTTTTTTATTCAAAGTCCAAGGGCACAGGATATTTTGGAAGGTGCGGGCTTAATCATTCCAAAAGCACATACCGAAACAGTATTTGATCTAAGCGAAAAAGAATGGCTGGATACATATGACCTGATGCAAAAAGCGAAGAAATTGCTGGATGAAACTTACGGTCCTGAGGGTTACAGCACTGGATGGAACGTAAAGCCTGTCGGCGGTCAAAGCATTCCGCATGCCCACTTTCATATTATCCCTCGTTTTGCAGATGAACCGTTTGCCGGCAAAGGAATCCGGGCGTGGATCAAATCGGAAGCGAATCGAAGGCCAGGAAGGCAGATTGAGGCTGAAGTGAAGTAGAAACATAGAAGGCCGACTAAAAAGTATAATAGTTGGCCTTCTCCTGTGTTTGTGGGATGATTTTACGGTACGTGTTCTTTTATTTATTACACGTTCGCTCAAAAACGGCAGGTTTTCGCTCGAACACTACTTCTTTTCGCTCAAGAATCCCCCGTTTTGCTCAGGATTCCTCCGTTTCGCTCAAGAACACCTCTGTTTCGCTCAATCCTGTTAGTTTCGCATATTTTTCGGATGGTTTAAGCTAACTTGCTCCAAAATCTCCATCACTCTCGCGTGGTCTTTCGGTGAATCATCCTTGTGCTGCCACAATACTTCTCCATCACGCGAAAACAGCCACGAACTTCCCTGAACGTTTACATCCTGATTTTTAACAGCGCTAAAGAAAAGCTCTCTTTTCTTCTCTTCCTTTGGAATGATGTCGCTTATTTTAGCTTTTCCGCTTAAAATCCCAGCACCGACATACATCAAACTCCTCAATGTAGTGAATCGGTGGTTTCCCATCTCACGGTACACATTCAGTTCAGGATCGCCGTAAATCTCAAAAGGAAATGGACCATGAACGTTTAAAAACTTTTCAATCTGTTCACGATCAGCTGGAGAAACAATGACTAGCTTTACTGAACGAGCTTCAAAAGTATCGTATGACTTGCGCAACTGCGCAAGAAAATGCTGACATAACGGTCAGCCAAGGTGTCTGACTAAAGCAACGAGCGTCTTATCCTCACCAAGCAAATCACGCAGAACAACAGCCTCTGAACTTTCAATTGAAACTATTTTTTGATTCAAGTCCATCGAAAAAGTCTCCCTTTTATACGTTCGGATAATCCTGCGAAAGAGGATGCAGCATGATTTCATCAACAACCATATGCTTTGGTGCGCTTGCCATGTACGCAACTGCCTCAGCAATATCAGTCACCTTCAGCCAGTCTTCTTTAAAATCAAGGCCAGGTTCACTGTCAGCAAAATACGTATCGATTGCCCCAGGATTTACCGTACCTACTCGTACGCCAAACTCTCGAAGCTCTTGAGCAAGCGACCCAGAGAAGCCTTGAATAGCATATTTTGTAGCCGTGTATACGGAACCGTTTGAGATCGTTCTGCGCCCAACATCGGAAGAAATTGTGATAATCGTTCCTTCTTTGCGCTCTTTCATGTGTGGAACAACAGCTGTACTACATAAGAATACACCTTGTACGTTCACCTCAAACATTTTTTGGAAATCAGCTAAAGAGTGTTCTTCAGCCAATTTAAACTGGCCGACACCAGCATTGTTTACCAAAATATCAACTTGTCCAAAGTAATCAAACGTTTGTTTAAAAAGATTTGCAACGTCTGTTTCGTTTGAAACATCCGCTTTTACTGCCAAAACATCAAAACCTTTATTTTTTAACTCATCAGCCGTTTTAAATATGCCATCAGATGAACCGACGACCGTTAATTTCGCACCGAGAGTTCCTAATTTTTCAGCGATTGCTTTACCGCACCCACGGGAAGCTCCTGTTACTAGTGCTACTTTATCTTCAAGTGTCATACGAACCTTCCTTTCACATTCTTTATTTCTCTGCTCTATTAAAACACAAAAAAGACGCAGAACCAAATATGGTCTGCGTCTTAGGGAATTAACCTGTAATCATTTTAAATACGCCAAGTGTGTTCAAGAAAACGATAAAAATAATAATTGGCACAATGTAACGCACAAGCATCAGCCATAGAGCGAATCCTTTCACTGTTACAGATGATCCTGCTCTGAACTCTTGCACTAATAGATCTTTTGGATATCTATAACCTACAAATAAGGCGATAAATAGAGCACCTAGCGGAAGAAGGATATTACTAACCAGGAAGTCTAATAGATCAAAGATCGTTTTGCCGAAAAGTGTTACATCTGAAAGGACACCCATAGAAAGTGCTGATGGGATACCTGCAGCAAAAATCAGCAAGCCGATAATCCAAGACCATTTTGCACGGTTCGTTAACGTACCTTTAGTGATAGATGCAACAATGATTTCAAGCATGGAGAACGCTGAAGTTAATGTTGCAAATAAGAAAAGAGCTAAGAAAATAATAAAGAAAAATTGACCAAAGACGATTTGATCAAATACAGCCGGAAGAACTACGAATAATAGTCCTGGTCCTTCAGCTGGCTCAAGCCCTAATGAGAATACACCAGGGAAGATTGCCAATCCGGCAAGCAATGAAATAAGTATATTAAGTAAAACAATCGTTGTTGCAGATTTCGTTAAGCTTTCATTCTTACCTAGATAAGAGCTGTACGTAACCATTACAGAAATACCTACACTTAACGAGAAGAAAGACTGACCGAGCGCGAATAGAATATCATCTCCGCCGATCTCTGAGAAATCAGGAAGTAAGAAGAACTTAACACCTTCCATTGCATTGTCCAATGTTAATGAACGAACGATCAATACAATAAACAAAACAAAAAGTGCAGGCATCATGATCTGGTTTGCTTTTTCGATACCATTCTTAATACCGCGGCTAACAACAAGGATTGTAATGATCATAAAGATAAACTGTGAAATCAGAACCGGCCAAGGGCTTGAGATCGACTCCCCAAACATTGCTCCAAAATCATTTTTGAAGAAATCACCCGAAAAACTCTTGCCTAGATAAAGTACGATCCATCCGCCGATTACACTATAAAAGGATAATAGAATAAATGCAGTTACTACACCCATTTTTCCAAGCCAAGGCCAAGCTGATCCTGGCGCTAATGCACGGTAAGCCGAAACAGCTTCTTTCTGTGAACCACGGCCGATTACAAATTCAGCCATTAAAAGCGGAAAACCTACTAAAAAAGTAAACAATAAAAAGATAAGGAAAAAGGCTCCTCCACCGCTTGTTCCAACGACGTAAGGGAACTTCCAAATAGCTCCGAGTCCAATTGCGGATCCTGCTGCTGCTAAAATAAAGGCTAACTTCGACGTCCACTGATCTTGCTGATTCATTATCTAAACTTCCCCCTCTAATACATTTATAACTAGCTTATATTAAACGTTTGTTTAACAATCTAACTGTTTCTTTCGCTTCTTGCATCATCGTTTCGAGCAGTTCTTTTACCGATGGAATATCGGATATTGCACCAGCAATCTGCCCGCTGTTAATAAAACCGTTCTCTAAATCTCCTTTTACTGCCCCTAAAATATGACGGTCTTCTGTTGTTTGTTCAAGAAACTCTTCGGGTGTAACACCGTTTTTTTCAAGCTGAATCAGCTTTTGGGCATAAGGTGTATCGTAAATTCTTCTAATTTTCCCTACTGAACGGCCGACGATCATGGTTTTCGTATCATCCGCTTCAAGAAGAGATGTTTTATAAGCCTCGTGGAACGGAGCTTCTTTTGTAGCAATAAAACGTGTACCCATTTGCACCCCCTGAGCACCAAGGGCAAATGCTGCCGCCAGTCCGCTCCCATCCGCGATTCCTCCGGCAGCGATAACAGGAATGGAAACACTCCGGGAAACTTGCGGAAGCAAGACCATCGTTGTTGTTTCATACGGCGAGTTTAAACCTGCCGCTTCATACCCTTCTGCCACCAGCAGATCAGCCCCGGCTGCTTCTGCTTTTTTAGCATGATAGACAGAGGCGATAACCGTAATCACCTTAATTCCGTGCTCTTTTAATTTCGGTATGTAAGGCGCCGGGTTGCCCGCTGACAGGGAAACAACTTGAACGTTATGCTTGATTACAAGTTTAAGAATCTCATTTACATTTGATGCAACGGTTAAAGGTACATTAACAGCAAATGGGCGGTCTGTCATCCCTTTTGTTGCAATTACCAGATTTTCTACCTCAGCAGGTGACATGGTACCGGCACCGATTGTTCCTAATCCGCCGGCGTTCGAGATAGCAGCGGCAAGCTCAGCGTTACTTACGTTTCCCATTCCCCCTTGGATAATAGGAAACTCGATGTTTAGCTTTTCGCAAACCGGATTCAAATTTTTCACCTCCCTTTTAATCCTTTGCTATACTGAACCTATCAACCTATTTTCTAGGGAGGCTCATATGAAATACTCATTTAACGGAAAAACTCCAGAAGTTCATGAAAGCGCTTTTATCGCACCGGGTGCCCATATTATTGGTGACGTCACAATCGGTGAAGGTTCAAGCGTCTGGTTTAACAGCGTCCTTCGCGGCGATGAAGGTCCCATCTCAATCGGTAAAAAAACAAACGTTCAAGACAACTGCACTCTTCACCTCTATGAAGGATACCCGCTTATCCTTGAGGACGAAGTTTCAATCGGCCATAACGTCATTCTTCATGGCTGTACGATAAAAAAAGGCGCACTTGTCGGCATGGGCTCAACGATTCTGGATGGCGTTGAGATCGGCGAACAAGCTTTTATCGGTGCAAACACATTGATTCCTCCAGGTAAAAAAATCCCGCCACGAGTTATGGTCATGGGTTCACCCGGCAAAGTGATCCGGGAACTGAACGATGAAGACTTGAAGCTACTGCGGCTCACCATCGATACGTATTACGAAAAAGGTAAGCAGTTCGCCGCCGAACTAAAAAAGTAAGGAACAAGCACTTTCGTTTATAGAAGCGAAAGTGCTTTTCACTTAAACATTGTCGCTACTAGAAGTGGTTGAAGGTACTCGCTTTCCGCGGGGTGTGCGGTAAGCCTCCTCGGCGCTTTGCGCCCATAGGAGTCTCACCTGTCCCGCTGATCCCGCAGGAGTCTCGCACCTTGCACTCCAATCAACTATTCAGCGATGAACTTAAAAGCATCCAAAAGTAACAATCTTTAAGAAAACAGCCTTTGGAAAAGAACTACTAAGACCGGTTCTCCTGAATGAGCGGATGATTCAGCGCATCAAATTTCGAATTCTTTTTTAGGGCATTTCCATCTGAATAGATGCTTTCAAAGAAACGGCTTGCCGGTCCAGCGAGTGCACGGTAATAATCACTGAACAATGATGCTGCGTGATCACCAAGCCATTCTGCAGGCAGCAGCTCCTGAGGCAAACCTGGATCGATAAAAAGGAACTTGCGGTATTCGTGGACCAGCTTCGTCCGTTCCACAAAGCATTCCCCGTCCGTCATTTCGCCCTTTTCGATCTTATTCTTATCGATTACATACTTTTGTGAATAAGTAACGATGAACTCATTGTACTTTGTATTTATATCGTTTAAATCCCAGCATTCTGAAACAAGTTTTTCGTTCTCGTTCGGACCGTTATAAACAGCCGTAAAGGAATGAACATAGTCTTCAATCGCATACTTATCAATCATTAGCTGAATTTGCTCGGATGACTGGTGAGGCGAGATCCAAAAACTGTTTGCCAGGAGCCCGAACCCGCTCCAGACAAGTTCTTTTCGCAATTCATCACGTATGCTTCTCTTCTCTTCTGGAATGGTATAAGTAAACATCAGCCATTCCCCGTTCCATGGTTCCTGCTGCACTTTGAAGATCCTTTTCGCAGCCTCATCCATACGCTTTTTACCGCGTTCGGTTAAATAATAATAACTTTTGTTTCCTTGCTTTCTAGCCGCGATCCAGCCTTGTTTGTTCATTCTCGATATCGCTGCCCTTACAGCTTGTTCATTATGGCCAAACTCTTCTAAAAGACGGATCAGGCTGCCGATCCAAATTTCGCTCCCATAATGACGGATATAATCCCCATAAAGGGTAAAAATCATGGAACGCGTGTTTAAACTGTTTTGCATTGTATCTAACCTCATTTGTACCTGTAATTGTCTGTACAATCCTACCAGAACAATAGAAGCGAAAACAAGTTACTCTCCTTTAAATACAGGTGGTCTTTTTTCTCCAAAAGCGACGAGCGCTTCCATACGGTCTTTTGTCGGGATCGTCACTTCGTATGCTTTCGCTTCGATAGCAAGTCCTGTCTGCAGATCTACTTCGGTTCCGTGTTTGATCGCATATTTTGCTTGCTGGACAGCGACAGGTCCATTCTTCATGATAAGCGCCGCATAGTTCTCACAGACAGCCATCAGTTCTTCTCTGGATGTTACTTGGTTTAAGATACCATACGAGAATGCCTCTTCGGCCATCATCTTTTTCGCTGTTAAAATTAGTTCCATCGCTTTCGCCTGACCGATCAATCTTGGCAAGCGCTGTGTTCCGCCAGCTCCGGGAATGATCGCCCAGCTAAGTTCGGTTAGCCCCATAGATGCTTCTCTTAAAGAGACGCGCAGATCACAAGCTAATGCAAGTTCAAAACCGCCGCCAAACGCATGACCATTAATCGCACAAATGGTAGGCTGAGGCAAAGCTTCTACAGCAGAAAACACGTCACGAATCTTTCGTACGTTGCGGCGCACTTCTGATTCCGTCAGCGTACGGCGCTCTTTTAAATCAGCACCGGCACTAAAGGCCTTTTCTCCTGCTCCTGTAAAAATAACAACTCGGACATCATTGTTGTGGTGAATGTCTTCAACCGTTTCTTCAAGTTCTTTTAATGTTGCATAGTTAAAACAGTTAAGCACTTCAGGTCGATTCAATGTCACATAAGCAATGTAATCTTTTACTTCATATAAAATGGCACTCATCGGATAACCCTCCTACTCATTGATTGCTTCAATTACTGAAGCGATTCCCTGACCTACACCAATACACATTGTAGCAAGACCATAGCGTGACCCTTGCTTTTTCATTTCATGGATTAAAGTCGTTAATATTCTCGCACCACTTGCCCCAAGTGGATGACCGAATGCAATAGCACCGCCGTTTACGTTTACTTTTTCTGAGTCGAGTCCAAGCTCGTTCATGCAAGCCAACGATTGTGAGGCAAATGCTTCATTCAATTCGATTAAGTCCAGATCACTTACAGATAAGCCTGCACGTTTTAATGCTTTACGTGTTGCTTCAATCGGACCAACACCCATGATCGCAGGCTCTAATCCTGCAACACCTGAAGAAATATATCTCGCTAAGGGTTTTATGCCTAGCTCATCTGCTTTTTCGCGGCTCATTAACAAAAGTGCTGATGCTCCGTCATTAACGCCAGAAGCGTTTCCTGCTGTTACTGTTCCATCTTTAAACAATGGTTTAAGTGTACCGAGCTTTTCAAGAGAGGTTTCAGGACGCGGATGTTCATCATTTGTGATCCATGTTTCATTTCCTTTTTTGTCAACTAATCTCACAGGTACGATCTCTTCTTTAAATCGGTTTAGTTCCATCGCTCTTTTAGCTTTTTGCTGAGAACTATATGCGAACTGATCTTGAGCTACTCTTGAGATCTCATATTTCTTCGCAACATTCTCAGCCGTTTCAGGCATAGAATCTGTACCGTATTTTTCATGCATAAGTGGATTTACAAAGCGCCAGCCGATCGTAGTATCGAACATCTTCATATCACCTCGCGGATATTCTACCTCAGGCTTACCCATTACAAGAGGGGCACGCGTCATACTCTCTGTTCCGCCAGCGATGAAGACGTCGCCTTCACCTGCCATGATAGCACGTGCTGCATAAATGACTGCATCCATGCCAGATCCACACAGGCGGTTGATCGTTGTTCCACCAACTTCAACCGGCAGACCTGCTAAAAGTGCAGACATCCGCGCTACGTTACGATTGTCTTCTCCAGCTCCGTTCGCGTTACCGAAAATGACCTCTTCAATTTCTGATTGAGGCAATGATGCGTTTCTTTCTAGAAGAGCTGAAATAACGGCTGCTCCAAGATCATCCGGTCTTACAGATTTTAGAGACCCTTTATAGCGGCCGATTGGCGTTCTGACAGCGTCAACAATAACGACTTCTTTCATTACTTCTTCACCCCGCTGCCTTCATTGGTGTAATCATAAACCCCTTTGCCTGATTTGCGTCCGAGTCTTCCTGCTTTCACATACTTTACAAGAAGCGGAGCCGGACGGTATTTTTCCCCTAATGTTTTATGAAGGTAGTTCAAGTTGTTTAAACGCGTATCGAGCCCTACTAAGTCTCCGAGCTCGAATGGACCCATCGGGAAGTTCAAGCCTAGTTTAATCGCTTTATCGATATCTTCGGGTGTTCCGACACCCTCTTGCAGCATGTAGAAGGCTTCGTTCCCGATCATGGCAGAGATACGGCTCGTTACAAAACCAGGAAACTCGTTTACCGTTACCGTTTCTTTGCCCATTTTTACAGCTGCTTCTTTTGCAAGTTCAACCGTTTCATCGTCCGTTTCATGGCCGCGCACGATCTCTACAAGAGGCATTCTATGAACTGGATTAAAGAAATGCATGGCAATTACTTTTTCAGGACGCTTCGTAAATGATCCGATTTCCGTCGGGCTCATTGTCGACGTGTTTGTAGCAAGCACACAATGACTTGGTGCTGAATGGTCTAATTCTTCAAAAACAGCACGCTTAATCTCTATATTTTCTGGAACAGCTTCAATGACAAGGTCTGCACCGCTGGCAGCTGCTGTTAGATGCACAGTATAAGAAAGTCTTTCTTGTGCTGCACTTGCATCCTCTTGTGACAGTTTTCCACGAGATACCGCTTTTGAAAAAATAGAATCGATCTCTTTCTTTGCGTTGGCCAGCTGATCTTGCTTTACATCAACAAGCTGAACATCAAATCCGCCAACCGCACAAACGTAGGCAATCCCTCTTCCCATTACACCAGATCCGATGACTACTGCATTTTGCAACATGGTTTCTCCTGCCTTTCTTTTAAACAAGTGTTTAACGTTTTTGATTATACTTTGTTGCATTGAAAGAGGTTAATTTCCGCTGCAGGACTCGCTTTCCGCAGGGTGTGCATTCGCCGCTTTGCGTCATTGAATGGTCTCTCCTGCCCCACTCATCCTGCAGGAGTCTCGCCCTTCCGCTCCAATTAACTGTTCAAAGTAGATTTTAAAGAATCTCTTCGTAGCAACATTTTTTTAGAAAACAGCCTTGTATAAAAAGCGAGCACATCGGCCCGCTTTTGTTTTTTTATGTCTTTTTAAAGGCTTTTAGGACCTTGTTGCTTCATTGACAAGTTGATTGAAGTGCAAGGTGCGAGACTCCTCGAAAATGAAAATCACATTTTCTTCGTGCGATGTAACGCCGCCGAAGCCTTCCTTGTCCTGCGGGACGAGCGGTCAGGTGGAGACTCCTAAGGGCGCAAAGCGGCAGGAGGCTCACCGCACGCCCCGCGGAAAGCGAGCATCCTGAAACGGAAATCATCTACTCCCATGAGCAACAAAGCTTAAACTATAAGTTTTACAGATTAAAAGGATTCAACGGACGAGATCCTGTATAGGAAACGACACTCTTTGTTTCTGTATAAAGGTCAAGCGTTTCAATACAAAGCTCGCGTCCGAATCCAGATTGCTTGTAGCCACCGAACGGTGTACCTGGGAAAGCGGAGAACGGAGAGTTGATCATGATCGTTCCTGCCTGAATCATGCCAGCCACACGCGTTGCTTTTGCATGATCCTTTGTCCAGATCGCAGCAGCCAAACCGAAGTCTGTATTATTTGCTAACCGAACCGCTTCTTTTTCGTCCTTAAATGTGGATACAACGACAACCGGTCCAAAGATTTCTTCCTTAACGACCTTCATGTCTTCGTTTACATCCGTAATGATCGTCGGCAAGTACCAGTGACCATTTTCAAAGCCATCTACTTTAGCACGTCCGCCGCCTAAAGCAATCGTTGCGCCTTCTTCTTCAGCAGATTTCACATAGCTGTCGATCACTTGAAGTTGACGCTCAGAGATGATCGCACCTACATGTGTTCCTTGATCAAGAGGGTTGCCAAGAACAAGTCTCTTCGCCTTCTCAACAAACTTTTCCATAAACGCATCGTAAACACTTTCCTGAATGTAAAGACGAGAACGTGCTTCACAAGATTGACCAGTGTTATAGAAAATACCGAATAAAGAACCATCTACTGCAGCATCAATGTCTGTATCTTCAAAAACAAGGTTAGGAGATTTGCCGCCAAGCTCAAGTGTTACACGTTTAAGCGTCTGTGAAGCTTTCGCCATGATATCTTTACCAGTTCCTGTTTCACCAGTAAATGCCACTTTATCAACACCTTCGTGCTCTGCTAAATAAGCACCCACTGTTGAACCGTCGCCAGTAATGATGTTAACAACACCCTCCGGAACACCGGCTTCGTGGCAGATCTCTGTCATAACAATCGCTGTTAATGGCGTTAAGCTCGCAGGTTTTAAGATTACAGAGCATCCTGTTGCGATAGCCGGAGCGATCTTCCATGCTGCCATCATCATCGGATAGTTCCAAGGAATGATCTGTGCACAAACACCAAGCGGCTCTTTCAGTGTATAGTTCATGAACGGCCCTGGCATCGGGTTCACAGCACCGCGGTGGCTGACGATTGCACCTGCATAGAACTCAAAATCTTCGATCGCCTGCATCACTTGTCCTTGTGCTGCGCTTAACGATTTACCGCTGTTCAGGATTTCAAGCTCCACAATCTCGTTGAAACGAGAACGCATGATGCTCGCAATTTTATTCATTGTACGTGAACGCTTATTAACAGGAGAGCGCTTCCATTTTCCTGTTTCAAATGCTGTTCTAGCCGCTTCAACGGCACGGTCCACATCTGCTTTAGTCGCTTTTGCTACTTTAGCTAACGGTTCGCCAGTCGCAGGGTTGTAAGTAACAAAATACTCCCCTTCAGATCCACCGGTGCTTTGTCCTCCAATTACCATATCGTATTGATCACGCTTTACTGCCTTTACTTCTGTATTTGCTGTACTCATACTCTCCACTCCCTTTTCTATGATGTCTATTTTCCTGTGAATGCCGGTTTTCTCTTTTCTAAAAATGCTGCAAGACCTTCCTGGTGGTCAACTGACTCTCCAGCAATCTTTTGAGCTTGCGCTTCATACTCGAGAACTTCGTTCAGATCGCTTTCCCAGCTTTTATTCATATAGCGTTTAATGAGTCCAATCGCTTTTGTAGGCATGTGTGAAAGCTTTTCAGCGAACGTTTCCACCTCAAGCATGAACTCTTCTTCGCTGACTGTTTTCGTTACGAGACCAAATTCTTTTGCTTGCTGTGCAGTGATTTTTTCGCCAAGCACTGCGAGCTCCATTGCTTTTGCGTGTCCGACTATTCGAGGCAAGAAGTAGAGATTGCCTGAATCAGGAACTAAACCAACATGGATGAACGCTTCAATAAAACTAGCTTTCTCGCTCGCAATCCTGAAGTCACAAGCTAATGCCAGGCTCATACCGGCACCGGCTGCTACACCGTTAACTGCTGCAATTACGGGCTTTTCCATTGCAACAAGCGCCTGCACCATCGGGTTGTATCCTTTGCGCAGAACTTCACCATAATCCGTATCTGTCGTTGAACCAGAAAGATCCTGTCCCGAACAGAAAGCACGCCCAGCCCCTGTAATGACAACAGCTCTTACATTGCTGTCCTTGTTTGCTTCTTTAATCGCAGCGACCATCTCTTTATGCATAAGTGAAGTAAACGCATTTAGTTTATCCGGACGGTTCAGTGTAATCCATGCTGTCTTTCCTCTTGTTTCATAGCTAATCGTTTCAAACATGGTTTTCCCCCCTACTTCCCTTTAAACTCTGCAGGACGTTTTTCAACAAAAGCTTTCATGCCTTCTTTCTGATCCTGTGACGAGAATAATAGGTAAAAGTTTTTTCGTTCAAACTGCATGCCTTCGTATGTTGAATAATCGATAGATTTATAGACGGTTTCTTTAATTAAACGGACCGATAACGGCGCTCTGGATGCAACAAGTTTGGCATACTTTTTTGCTTCTTCTAAAACAAGCTCAGGTGCAACAACACGGTTGATCACACCATATCCCAAAGCTTCATCCGCTGTCATCGGATCTCCCAGCCAGAGCCATTCCAGGGCTTTTTTCTGTCCCATAAGCTTCGTTAACTTCACAGTCCCGCCAGCACCCGGCATGACGCCTAGCTTTATCTCCGGGAACCCGAATTGCGCGTTTTCAGCTGCAAAAAGGATGTCTGCACATAAGGCAAGCTCAAAACCTCCGCCAAAACAGTAGCCGTTAACAGCACCGATAATCGGCTTTTTTATTGTTGCCAGACGGTCCCATTCTTTAAACTGATTTAATAGTTCAAGAGAAACACTATCGTCTTCTTTCATTTCATCAATGTCGGCACCAGCGGCAAATGCTCGGCTGTTACCTGTTAAAACAATTGCTTTCACCTCATCATTACGGTCAAATCCTTCAAAAGCATCTAAAAGCTCCGTAACCATCGGCCGGTTGATCGCGTTAAGAACACGAGGCCTGTTTAATTGAATTAAGGCAATCCCATCTTCAACTGAGGTTAGAATTGTTTCATAATTACTCATTGATTTCCTCACCGATCATGAGCGTTACAAGTTCAGCTGCAAAGCTCATCAAGTCTTTTCCAGAAGCTTTTCCTTCGTCAGATTTCATCGCTGCTTTTAAAGCATCATGGTCGTCATAGTACATTTCACAAAGGATGTGATAGTCGCTTCTCCCCATTGGAGAACCAACAATCTTAGTCACTTCCATTTTGCGAAGTCCAGGGATCTTCTTTGTGATTTCTGTATGATGTCCAAAATAGTGCTCGTCGAACTGTTCTATGTTTTCCGGTGTTTTGTAAAGTGCGATTAATTTTACCATGTGTGTTTCCTCCCTATTTTTAAACTCATATTTTTCGTCTACCCCATATCAGCAACAGGTTTCATTGCTTCAAAAGGGTTCTTGCAGGACTTGCAATACAGGATGCTTCGGCATGCTGTAGGCCCAAAGATGTTTTCCATCGTAACATAGGTTGACCCGCAGTACGGACAGTCTATCTCCCAAGGCTCGCCCATCACGTGGTTTGCCGGAGGCGGAGAAATTCCGAACTCTTTTAATCTCTCACGTCCTTCAGGTGTGATCCGGTCTGTCGTCCATGAGGGTGTAAATACAAAATTCACTTCAGCCGATTCAATTCCTTCTACTGATTCTAATGCTTTTTTAATGTCTCTTTCGATAATGTGCAAGGCAGGACAGCCGGAAAAGGTAGGCAGAACAGAAACTTTTGCTTTTCCATCGGTCACTTCTACTTCGTGTATCATCCCAAGGTCTAATATGCTGACGGAGGCGATTTCAGGATCTTTAACATCCCCAAGCGCGTCCATTACGGTATCGGTCATGCTGTTTTTTATTTCGGACACGTGGTTCATCTCCTTTCTTATCGTCTTACCAGCCAGTTGCAGGGTTTGTAGCATACACTTCTGAAAGTGTTGAAAGTGCTTGTTTCAAATCGTCAGTATGGACACCGTTGCGTCCGTTTCCTCTTTCCATTCGAGGCTCGCCAGGATAGCCCGCTCCAACTTCCTTTAGCACGGCTTCCATCTTGTTCGTCCACCGCTTTTTCATAACCGCTTCATCATCGATGAGGTTAGCTTTAACGATTTCTGCATATGAAGGACCAAGTGTAAGAACTCCTCCGAAATCTTTCCAAACCTTTTCAATGGCTGCGTTCATGCGCTGGATTGCCTCATCGGTACTCGTCATCAGCTGCTTAAACCATATTTCCCAGTGCATGAGGTGATAATATTGCTCTGTCATGATTTTTCTTGCGGCCTCAGCTAATGGCCCATAAGAAGAATGACGAAGCGAATCTAAGCGAATTTGCTTGTGCACCGCATAAAAGTAATTGCGGACAACGGCAAAAGCCCAGTCATATTCAGGTTCTTTCAAATAAGTTCCCGGCCCGTTCACTTCTTCTAAAATGATGGCATTACGGAATTGGTCAGGGGAGCGAAGGTGAGCAAGTCTGTCCGCTTCCCCTTCTCCCAAGTCTTCTAAAAGATGGTAGTAAAGGTTCGCATGACCCATCATGTCCTGGCTTATTGATGAAAAAGCAACGTCTTCTTCAATATGCGGTGCTAGCCCCAGCCATTCTGAACCACGGAACGAGAGAATAAAATCATCATCTCCCATCTGGTAGAGGAGCTCGATCAATGCAGCTTTCTCTTGTGGCTTTAACGTTTCCTGTGTCATTAATTGTCTCCCCTTCCGCCTAGGATGTGCTGTTCTGTAAACTGCTCCTGGTTGTAGTCACGCCATTTTTTCTTTAGATACCCGTATCCTTTTGTCTCTCTGTACTCCTTATCAAGCCTCTTGAGCATCTCTCTTTCATCCTGGTTCAATCCGCGGATGTTCTCTCTTTTCACAACCCATATGTCAGCAACCGTCTCTCTTCTGAAAAAGTTTTCTTTTGCCATGATCAGTGCCATATCTGCGTTAGGCGCGAGCAGGCTGAAGCTGTGCTGGAACGGTGATTTATCTGTCTTTTTACTGAATACTTCATATACGTTGTAAAATTCATTTTTCGGTTCGTTCACGTTGGTTGTCTCTCCCTTCCGCTGTTAGATCGCTTTTTTAGCAGCCAATGCCTCACGTACCCACTCGTTATTTTTGTACGAACGGCGGCGAAGATCTAAACGATTCTGAGATTGTGGTCCGTTTCCGGAAACGATCTGCTTAAACTTGCTCCAGTCAGCATCCATATAGATCCACATTTTGCTTTCTTCATCAAAACGAATCGTGTCATCCGGAATCGTCAGTCCGAGCGACCAAATACGCGGAATGTATTTAGTGAAGAATTCTTGTCTTAGATCTTCATTCGTTTTTGTACGGATTTTGTACATGATGTTCTTATCCGCATTAGAGTTACCTGTTTCTTTTGCCGATTTCGGTCCAAAGAACATGATAAGAGACTCCCACCAGCGGTTAAGGGCATCCTGCAGCATCTGGCGCTGTTCAGGCGTTCCTTCTGCCATCGCTAAAATAATACTCTCTCCATGCTGCGCGTGGAATACTTCTTCTGCACAAATACGCTTCAGCGCACGCGCGTATGGACCATAAGAAGAATCAAGCATCATACTCTGGGAAATGATTGCTGCTCCATCCACGAGCCATGCAATGATTCCAGCGTCTCCCCATGTTGGTGCATCCATATGGAAAACGTTGTGAAATTTCAGTTTTCCTGAAAAAAGATCCTCCATGATGTCGTGGCGTGTCTTTCCAAGCGGTGCCATCAGGTCTTCTGCAACACGAAGCAGCAATTGGCCGTGGCCCATTTCGTCCTGCACCTTGGCCATGATTGCCAATTTCCGGTGTAAAGACGGAGCTTTTGGCACCCACTCTTTCTCTGGAAGCGCTCCCATAATTTCTGAAATTCCATGCATAGAAATCAAACGGATCAGCTGCAGACGGTAATCATCAGGCATCCAGTCATCTGGTTCAATCTTTTCACCAGCATTGATACGGTCTAAAAAATGCTGCATTTTTTCTTCTTCACTAAGTTGATTAAAGCTAACACCAACTGTCATGCTATTCTCCTCCTGTTGTATTACGTTTTATTACCGTAATTATAAAATATCGTCATGCTTTTAAACAATGGTTATACACCCATTTTTTTCTGAGCATGCCTTACAACTCTGATTGCCTTTCCTTCAGAACGCGGTATAACTTTTGGCGGAAACACTTTGATCTTCATCGTTACAAGGCAAGTGTCTTTGATTTTTTTTGAAATGGTTTGTTTTAGCAGCTCGGTCGCTGAGTGTGCTTCATCACCTTTCGTTAGAGCATAAAGCTTCTCACTCATCTCGACATGAAGCTCGATGTGCTCTCTGAATCCTTCTGTCTGTATATGGATCTGATAATGTGGAACGATTTCCTCAACGGAAAGCAGGCAGTTCTCGATCTCAGAAGGGAATACATTAACCCCTCTGACAATAATCATGTCGTCGATTCGCCCCTTAACCCTGCTCATTCGGACAGATGTTCTTCCGCAGGTGCATGGAGTGCGGTCAAGAGAAGCAATATCACCCGTACGGTAACGGATAATCGGAAAAGCTTCCTTCGTTAAACTCGTAAATACAAGCTCGCCATATTCTCCGTCCGGCATTGGTTCAAGCGTATCTGGATTAATAATTTCAGCTATAAAGTGGTCATCCATAATATGCAATCCGTTCTGTGCTTCGTGACATTCCATCGCCACACCAGGTCCCATAACCTCACTGAGACCGTAAATATCCATAGCCTTAATCCCTAGCTTTTCTTCTAGTGTCGCACGCATTTCTTCAGACCAAGGTTCCGCACCAAAAATGCCGTACTGAAGGGAAGTAGCTCTTGGGTCCTTTCCGAGATCCTCCATCTTTTCAGCAATTGTTAAGATATAAGATGGAGTTCCGCAGATGACTTGCGGTTTAAAGTCTTCAATCAGTAAAATCTGCCGCTCCGTGTTACCTCCTGATACAGGAACCGTAACCATTCCAAGACGTTCTGATCCGTTATGGAGACCAAGTCCGCCTGTAAAAAGCCCGTATCCATAGGCGTTATGAAGTACGTTTCCTGGCTCACCACCCGCAATGGCAATCGACCGTGCTACAATATCACTCCATCTTTCTATGTCACCTTCTGTATAACCGACAACTGTGGGCTTTCCGCTTGTTCCAGAGGATGCGTGAAGACGGACCAAATGATCTTGAGGAACTGCAAAAAGACCGAATGGATAGTGATCTCGAAGGTCTTTTTTTACGGTAAAAGGCAGTTTTTTCAGGTCTTCTAGTTTTTCAATAGATGATGGGTGTATCTCTCTTTCGTCAAAGGCATTTTTGTAAAAAGATACATTCTCGTAAACTGCATGTACCGTCTGTTTTAAACGATGAAGCTGCAGCTCTTCTTTCTCTTCACCATTCATGCATTCCACTTTAGGATGAAGAATCATTCGTTGTTCATCTCCTTTCGCGATATGTAAGCGATTACATTTTATTAAGAAAACTTGGCTGACCTTTTTTGTCAGCCTTACTTGCCCTTATACTATGAACTTAAAATTGATACTTCTTCGATTGTCACCTTGTTAATAAGTCATTTTACATAGCGGAATAAAAAATATGACGTTTTTATAGCGTTATTAGATAATAGTGTAATGTAATTTGACTTAAGCTTATCATTTATATTAATTTTCTGTCAAATGAAAATAAGTGCTTAAGTGCCTTGTTTTAAAGTCTATTCGTGAAGACTTATAAATTTTTTTGAGGACTTATAAAAAGTTTTGAAGACTTATAAATTATTTTGAAGACTGATAAAAATTTTTGAAGACTTATAATCAGTGGATACACTTTCCATTTTAAAAAACCGCCCTCAAAAGAAGGCGGTTTTCACATATTGTATCTATTAATATAGAAGATCCAAGAATTCCTGACGTGAAATATTACCGAAGTAATGCTGCAGATCAATGTCTTCGAGTACATTTTCAATCTCTTCACGGTCATAGCGCACACCGTTCAGTTTGTTCTCGATATCGGATACGTCACCTACTCCAAAGAAATCTCCAAAAATCTTACTCTCTTGAATAATTCCTTTTACGATGTGAAGGCGGACATCAACAGAACCTGCCGCAAAACGGTTAGACAGCTCAACATTAAACTTCGGTGACTTCCCGTAGTTCCAATCCCAATTTGCATATCGTTCTCTGGAAATTTTCCGGATTTCTTTCCAGTCACTTTCCGTTAACTCGTATTTTGGAATCGAATCAAACTCCTCAAATAAATACGTTAGAAGAGTTTCTTTAAATTCTTCCATTGTCATGTCTTCATCCAAGTGCTCGCGAATATTCGTAACACGGCTGCGAATCGACTTGATTCCTTTAGACTCGATCTTGTCCATACGAACGTTAAGTGCGGAAACTACATTTTCAATCTCTGAATCAAAAAGCAGCGTTCCGTGGCTGAACATACGGCCTTTTGTAGAGAACTGAGCATTTCCCGAAATCTTCTTGCCGTCAGCCAAGATGTCGTTGCGTCCGCTCAATTCCGCGTTCACACCTAGCTTTTTAAGAGCTTTTACAACAGGGTCAGTAAATTTTTTAAAGTCATGAAAAGAATTACCGTCATCCTTTGTGATAAAGCTGAAGTTTAAGTTTCCAAGATCATGATAGACTGCTCCGCCGCCCGATAAGCGGCGCACTACATGAATCCCCTGGTCACGCACGTATTCCGTGTTGATCTCTTCAACTGTATTTTGGTTCTTACCGATGATAATAGATGGTTCATTTATATAAAAAAGCAAATACGTTTCATTGATGTCCAAATGCTTCAAAGCGAATTCTTCAATCGCCAAATTCACTCTTGGGTCTGTAATATTTTCATTATCAATAAAAAGCATAGTTTTTCTCCTCTTTCAGTCCCTATCTTTAAGCTCCCCACGTCCAGCCGGAAGAGGCAAGCTCCACTTTATTGTTATACACCTCTTTCGCCTCTGTGACAAGCTGTGATAACTGACCAAAATGAGGAAGATGAGTGAGGAGCAGCTGATGGGCTTTTGATTGATGGGCTAGCTTACCGCAATCTTCAGAGGTCATGTGACCAGGACCGCTCCCATCCATTCCCTTATAAAAATTACATTCTGCAATAAGCAAATCAGCATGTTGACTGAAAGCGATCAACTCAGGAATCAATGCAGTGTCCGCCGTGTAAACAATCGTATCTTTCCCATCTGTAATACGCATTGCATAGCATACGGCAGCATGTTTTGTTAGCTGAAATGTAATCGTAAACGGACCGACCTTCAATTCACGCGAAGGATCGTATGACATTCCTTTCGTATGATGAAGATGAGTAAGTGAAAGTAAACCTGCTTCATCTTCTTTATGTCCATAGATCGGCAGAGTCTTCATGCCTTCCTGTAAAAAGGATTGGATAAGCCGGCTGTATTGAAGAACTCCAATATCCGCCACATGGTCTGCATGATAATGAGATAAAACAACAGCATCCAGCTCTTCTGGTTTTATGTATTTTTGTAATTGAGCAAGCACTCCGCTTCCGCAATCAATAAGCAAATTAAAGCCTTCACTTTGTAATAGATAGCCTGAAGTCGCTTCTCCTGCACCAGGATATCCTCCCCAAAAGCCTAAGACTGTAAGTTTCATATTTCGATTTCCTCCGTTTTCTTATTCGCTAACTTTAGACTATCAGAATCATGTTTAGTCTTCCATTTTCAAAACAAAAAACACCGAAAAATCGGTGTTTTATTTATTCCACTTTAATCATTCAGAAACATTCTTTCCGGTCCAACCCGTATATTGATGAGTGTGCCCATCATTAAAAGAAGTTGTACCGGTTATCATATGATAATGTGTTCCATCCGCTGTATAGATGGGAGGTCCGGTTGTTCCCGAAAAACGGTGAACATGACCGTCATCAAATGTAGTTGTTCCTTCATAGTTATGAACATGCCCCATTGTGTTTTTTGCCGAACTTGTCACCCCTTGCACCGTATGTGAATGCCCATCATTTACTGAAGTCTGGGTAGAATATTGATGGACATGAACATTCCTGCCCCTCCATTTTATATGTTGAATATCGTGACCGTGCACTAGACTTCCCCCTTTCATTTTTTCTTCCTATTTCTTTTCTATGTTTGTGATTTTAAAAAATACATAACAAAACAAAAAACCCTGCAGCTCTTTATAAAGCTGCAGGGTATGCGTCCGAAATACTATTCTTTTACCGCACCAGATGTCAGTCCGGAAACAATCTTGCGTTGGAACGCCAGAACCATAATAACGAGAGGTACCGTTACAATGACAGTTGCTGCTGTAACCTCACCCCACGGAATCGTGAACTGTCCTTCAAACATCGCGATACCGACTGGAACGGTTTTATAAGCATCATCTGTGTTGATCGTTAGAGCAAACAAGAACTCGTTCCATGCTGAGATAAATACAAGAATGGCTGTTGTAAAAATTCCTGGAATCGCAAGCGGCAGTATAACTCTCCAATATGTTTGCATCAAAGATGCGCCGTCAATCTTCGCCGCTTCTTCTAGATCAAAAGGAATCTTTCTAAAAAATGTTACTAGCAGCCAGATTGAAAGCGGCAAGGTAAACGTCGTATATGGAATGATCAAACCAAGATAGCTGTTTGTTAATCCAAGGTTCTTCAATACAATATAAATCGGCGAAATCGTTGCGATCTGTGGAAACATCGATACCGAAAGCACCAAGCCTAAGATGAATGTTTTTCCTTTAAACTTTAAGCGTGCAATTGCATATGCGGCAAAGCTGGCAACAAGGACAGCATAAACCGTTGTAATTGTTGAAACTACCAAGCTGTTCCACAAATATTTTAAAAATGGATAGTTTACAAATACAGATTCATAATTTTCCAAGGTCATATTATCCGTAAACGGTATGAACGCACGATCACCAAACAACTCGGCAACCGGTTTAATTGAGCTTGCCAGTACCCATAAAAACGGAAACATGACAAGGAAGACAAACAATGCTAAGAATACATAAAACATTGGGCCCGCTTTTTTGTTCATTTCCTATTCACTCCTTTGTTGTTTCCGTTTTTTATTTATCATTTAAAAGGTCACGACCTAAGAATTTAATATAGATCATGGAAATTATAGCGACACAGATAAACACAATTACGGACAACGCCGAACCTTCACCGAAATTGGTTTGTGCAAACATAACTTTATAGGCCAAAATAGAGATTGTTTCAGTAGAGTTCGCTGGACCTCCGCCCGTTAACACGTAGATCAAGTCAAATACACGGAATGCATCCAATGTTCGGAACAATAAGGCAACAAGAATGCTTGATTTTAATAATGGCAATGTAATTTTCAAGAACTGCTTCCACTTGCTCGCTCCATCGATCGCCGCTGCTTCATACAGTGAACTTGGAATCGTCTGTAATCCAGCCAGCAAGAGTAAAGCCATATAAGGTGTCGTTTTCCATACATCCGCAAAAATTACCGAGAACATCGCACCATTGCTGCTTGTTAAAAGATCTGTCATTCGGTCAAACAGTCCGATTTCCTCAAACGCTTTCGCTACAATCCCGTTTTGGCCATCATATAAATACTTCCACATGAAGGCTGATACAGCTGTCGGAATCGCCCAAGGTATAAGGATTGTCGCACGGACAAGTCCTCTTCCGAAGAAAGCCTTGTTAATCAGGATCGCAATTGCGAGACCAATTACAAGTTCTGCGAAAACAGAAATTACAGTGAAGACTGTAGTATTTGAGATTGCCTTCCACATACGTCCATCAGATAAATTTTCTTTATAATGTTTAAGACCGATAAAATTCGGTGTAATGACTGAATCACTTAATGAAGAAGATAGACCAATAAGATCATCTGGATTCTCCAGCTCACCTTTCAGTTCGCGGACTCGATCTGTCGTATCATCTACTGTCTTTTCAAGATCAAGAGCGACTTCTTTGTCCAGCTTTGCTACAGCAAGCTCCTCACTGACAGGTTTCATAACCATCAGTTTTTCGTCGACCTGTTCATATTGATCCTTTAACTCACTGTCTTTCTTTAACTCCGAATCTATTTTTTCTAAATTTGCCTGAATCTCTGCTAGCTCTTCCTTCGTTTTACCAGTAGCATTGTCTGCTTCTTCCTCTAGCGAATTAATTAAGAACGGATAATTGTCTAGATAAGTATGAAGATTCACTTTGTACGAAGTATAAGCTTCAGACTTCGCTGGATTGTTCAGCCTTAAATCGAACATGCTGTAATAAAAAGATTGGAAAACCGGCCAAATTGCGATAACAAAAATAAGAATCATGGCCGGTGCAATAAGCAGATAGCCGATTGAACGTTCAGACAGCTTCTTTTTGCTCTTTGTTTTCGTTTTTGCCTCAATAGGTTTTGGGTTATTAGGCATTAAGTTAGGTTTCAAAAGGGTCAGCTCCTTGCTATTCGAATGCAATCGACGGACGGGCGTTGAAACGTCCATCCATTTCACTCTTATGGAATCGATACCAGCTATAGAGAAAGGGGAGCCTTCCAACAGAAGGCATGCCCCTATGTCTCAAAAAATTCGTTTACTTTTCAAGTTTCTCTGAAATTTCTTTTTGCATATTCTTTGCAGCTTCTTCAGGTGTGATCTTCTTAGCAATGGCTTGAGATACCTGAACTTGGATGATGTCAGAAATCTCTGGGTAGTTCGGTGCTACCGGACGAGATACCGCAGCTTCAAGAGCTTTTACAAATCCTTCATCTTTGTAGTAAGGGTTTGCTTTTAGAATTTCTTCATCTTCGTAAAGAGAAAGAATCGTTGGTGCGTGTCCGCCTTTGATCGCGTCGATCTTCTGTCCTTCTTCACCAGCCATAAAGCTTAAGAACTTCCATGCTTCTTCAGGATGCTTCGTGTTCTTGTTAATACCAGCCATCCATCCGCCAAGTGTTGCTGCAGATCCTGCATCTCCAGCTGGAAGTGGAGCAGCTGCTACTTTACCTGCAATTTTAGATTGCGTCTCATCGTTTGCTAACGCATATTGATATGGCCAGTTTCGAATAAGACCAGCTTGACCATTGATGAATGCTGTATGAGATTCTGGCTCAGCAAATGTTGTGATGTTTTGCGGTACAACATCAGAGTTTACGATCTCAACTAGCTTAGAGATCCCTTTGATCGCTTCTGGAGAATCTACTTTTACTTCACCATTTTCGTCGATGATTTCTCCGCCGTAAGAAGCGATGAATTCAACAGCGTTACATACAAGACCTTCATATTGCTTCGCTTGCATTAAGTAACCGAACTGAGTTCCACCTTGCCCTTTTGTTTCTTTTGCTTTTGCTAATAGCTCATCCCATGTTTTTGGAACTTCACCTTCTGGAACAAGGTCGGTACGATAGAACAGCATTCCAGCATCGATGAACTTTGGGAGTGCCCATTGCTTGCCTTTAAACTTCGCAGCACTGATTGCACCTTCGTTATAAGTGCCAAGATCAATTCCGTCTTTTTCAATAAAACGATCTAACGGCATCAAGAATCCAGCTTGTGCAAATTCAGCCGGCCAGATAACATCCAAGTCAATAACATCGATTTCATCTGAGTTTGCGTTAAATGATGTTACATATTGATCATGCTGCTTTCCTGTATCCGCTGGCATTTCCTTAAATTCTACGTCAATGTTAGGGTACTTTTTTTCAAAAGCTTCCACCATTGCTGTAGTCCCTTGTGTATCATCTTTACCACGCGCATAAACGATTTTTACTTTTTCGTCTTTATCCCCGCCGCCAGAATTACTGCTGCCTTCTTCTTTGTCTGAGCAAGCTGCAAGCACAAGTGAAAGCGCAAGCGAAGTCGAAATCACTTTTGAAATCTTCTTAAGCTTTTTCATGTTTAATCCCCCTACTCTCCTGTTTTGTAAACGATTTCATTTTAAGCTATGTGGAAGAACGCTGAATCATTTTTAATGGTAAAATGACTTCTTTTCTTACAGATGCCCTTTTTGACTTAATGGATTCAATCATTAATCCCATTGCTTGACTGGCAATCGATTCAATCGGCTGTTCCACCGTCGTCAATTCCATCAGTTCTGCCAGAGGCTGATTATCAAATCCGATAACAGCAAGGTCTTGGGGCACATTCCAGCCTGCATCTCCAGCCGCTTTAACAATGCCCGCTGCCACCTCATCACTTCCCGTAAAAAGTGCCTGCGGCGGATCTTCAAGGTTCCTCAGTGTTTCAAACGTATTTTTTCCGTCTTGCACACTGTAAGCACCACCGAAATACCATTCATCCTTCATCTGGAGCCCCGCTTCATTTAGTGCTTTTAGAAATCCGATCCTTCTGTCATGAGCAACTCTTGAACTCTTATGATCGCCTGTACAATATCCAAGCTTTGTATATCCCTGTTCGATCAGGTGCTTCGTGCCTATGTAGCCACCTTCGATCTGGTCTAAAAAAACGAGGGGAACTTGTGCAGAGTCAGAGTATTCATTGCAAACAACAATAGGACCGTAAGCTAAATAAGGCTCAATCTCACTCCAGTCATTTTCGATTGATGTTAAGATCAAACCATCCACTTGCTTCGTCTTTAAAAGCTCCAAAAAGCTGCGTTCCTGTTCCTTTTTATAACTGGTCTGACACAAAATCAGCTGATAGCCTTTTTTGGCAGCCTCTTTTTCCATCACTTCAACCAAGTGGCTGAAAAAAGGATTTGTAATACGAGGAACATAGACTGCAATCGTTTCAGTTTGCTGTCTTCGCAATCTTCTTGCTGATGAATTTGGAACATAGTTGAGTTCTTTCATAGCTTTTGACACAAGCCGTTTTTTTTCTTCTGTTACATAAGGATGCTGATTGATCACCCTTGAAACAGTAGTACGGGACAGCCCTGCCATTTTCGCCACATCTTGAATGGTTGCCATCAGATTCTCCTCTTTAGAACTTTCTGGAATCGAATTCATGAAATCGTTTTCATAATCAGAGTATAGTTCAACTATCAACTGCAGGTCAATGGCTTTTTTCAGAAAGTTTTGTAATTAAAGATTTATCAGTAAGCAGGATATCTTAAGAAACAGACGAACTTATGATAAAATACATAAACGATTTGCTTACTTGAAAGGAGCCGGACAATGATTAAAGTAAAAAACTTAAAAAAGTCCTTCGGTAATTTGGAAGTATTAAAGGACATCAATGCAGAAATTAAACCACAGGAAGTAGTATGTGTGATCGGTCCTTCTGGCTCAGGCAAGAGTACATTTCTCCGATGCATCAATAAGCTTGAGGAAATAACAGGCGGTCAAGTGTTAGTAGATGGAACAGATATTACGGATCCAAAAACAAACATCAATAAAATTCGCGAAGACGTTGGCATGGTGTTTCAGCAGTTCAACCTCTTCCCGCATAAAACAGTACTTGAAAACGTAACACTTGCACCATTGAAAGTAAGAAATGCGAATAAAGAGGAAGCTCGCGATAAAGCGTTAAAACTGCTTGCAAAAGTAGGTCTGCAGGATAAATCGAACGCCTACCCATCCCAATTAAGCGGCGGCCAAAAACAGCGTGTTGCGATTGCCCGCGCACTTGCAATGGATCCAAAAATCATGCTTTTTGATGAACCTACATCTGCACTCGATCCAGAGATGGTCGGAGAAGTTTTGGAGGTTATGAAAGATCTCGCCCGTGAAGGAATGACGATGGTCGTTGTGACCCATGAAATGGGGTTTGCACGTGAAGTCGGGGACCGGGTCTTATTCATGGATGGCGGATACATTGTTGAAGAAAACGTTCCTTCCGAATTATTCGGAAATGCACAGCATGAACGTACAAAGCTGTTTTTAAGTAAAGTTTTATAACACTATGAGACAAACTGGCTTACAATTGCATGTGAGCTGGTTTTTTTTGTGTTGTAATGAATTGCGATCGAATACCCCTTCTTGTATTTGTTGGATTTTATGGGCCGTAAATCAACATTTTTGAGCCGTAAAATATTTTTATGGGCCGTAAAAATATTTTATAAGCCGTAATTCACCATTTATAGGCTTTTCGACAAATTTACCCTTATCATTAATCAAAAATACCTCTGTAGCCCTGAATGTTCCCTAACAAGAAACAAGAAACTGGACCCCAGCAGGAGTCCAGTTCTTCACCATAATTTTATTTAATCAAACCTTTGCGCTTTAAGAAATCTCTAGCTACTTTACGCGGATCTTCTTTATCCAGATCGACTTTTGCGTTCATTTCAGCCATTTCTTCCTCTGAAATCTTCCCTCCCAGCTCATTTAGCACTCCTTCAAGCTCTGGATATTTCTCCAGAGTTTCCTCTCTAACAATTGGAGCAGCAAAATAAGGCGGGAAGAATTTCTTATCATCCTTTAATGTAATTAAATTAAAACGTACAATCCTACCATCCGTTGTAAACGCAGGAACCGCATCTACTTTCCCTTCTTTAACTGCAGTATACATCAAGTTCGGATCCAGGCTTCTTTTTTCCTTAAAGTTTAATTTGTATGTTTCAACAAACGGATTGTAGCCGTCTTCTCGTTCAAAAAATTCTGTTGGTCCGCCAAATATCAATTGATTTGATTTTGGAGCTAATTCTGAAATCGTTTTTACATTTATTTGTTTTGCCGTGTCAGGGTTTAAAGCTAGGGCATATGTGTTTTCAAATCCAAGAGGCTTCGTCCACTTCAAGTCATATTTTTCTGCATAGCCTTCTTTAACTGTTTCGTAGATTTCCTCAGGACTCATACCGGGATCATACTTCTCTTTTAAAATGGTTAAATATCCTGTCCCGGTATATTCAACAAACAAATCGATGTCACCTTTCTTGATTGCTTCGGTTAAGATAGGCGTCTCACCAATTGCCTCTTTAACCATTACGGGATAATCCGTTTTATCTTTCACATATTCAGAAATGATATAAGGAAGGATATATTGCTCTGTCCACTTCTTACCCGTAATAACGATCGCATCTTCATCAGTACCGCCGCGGAGCGCAAAAAATAGCACAAGTGCTGCAATAGGAACAGCAATGAGAAGAGGTAACTTCCATGAACCACGCTTTGTTGAGGCTTTAGGCTCTGTCGCCGTTTCAATACGGCGCAAAACAAAATCGAATAAGATCGCCAATAAAGCTGCCGGAATCGCTCCTGCTAATACAAGTTCATTTCGTGTTGTTGAAAGACCGCGATATATCAGATCTCCAAGTCCCCCTGCTCCAATAAAGGCGGCTAACGTAGCAACACCAATTGTAAGGACTGTTGCCGTTCGAAGTCCAGCCATAATAATCGGCAAAGCAAGCGGCAGTTCGATCATTCTTAAGATCTGAGAATTCGTCATCCCCATACCTTTACCAGCTTCGACAGCTGACTTATCAACGCCTGTTATCCCTGTGTACGTATTTCTTAAAATCGGCAGAAGTGCATAAACAGTAAGGGCTATGATGGCTGTTGTGCTTCCTATACCGAAGACTGGGAGCAAAAATCCGAAGAGCGCCAAACTTGGTATCGTTTGAAAGATAGCAGCAACACCGATAACAGGTTCTGCAATCCCTTTTCGTCTTGAAATAAAGATTCCTAGCGGGATAGCGATAACAGCCGCTATTAAAATTGATACAAGAGATAGGAATAAATGCTGCTGTAGCCCTGTTAGAATCTCAGGCCACCGGTTCACCAATGTATCCATGAAGTTATTCATTACCCGCAGCACCTCCTTCCAGAGGTTTTTGGGCGGTGATATTTAATCCCGCAAGTCCTCGCATCATCGTAGCACGTGTAATCAGTCCAAGCAGTTTTCCATCTTCTAAAACTGGAATCATATTTACTTGATTTGTTGCAAAGATCTCCGCCACTTCTGTATAGGACGTATTTGGAGTAACAGTGATCATATCTTTCACCATTAAATCTCCAACGGTTTTTTCTTCCTCGGCATAATGCCTTTCAATACTTTCAAGCGTAATAATACCATGCAGCTTATTCTGCTGGTCTGTAATAAGGAGGCTGTCTACTCCGTAACGTTTCATCAATTTTAAAGCCTCAGCAAGCCCTCTTGTTTGCTTTGATGTTATAGGATTTTTTCTCATTAAATCAATGGCTTCAGGCATGGAAGCTTCTGCAGAAAGTCTGTCTTCACCTATAAAATCTTTAACAAAGTCATTGGCAGGATGACGCAGAATTCGTTCTGGCGTATCGAATTGAATGATTTCACCTTTATTTAAAATCGCGATCCGGTCTGCAATCTTAATCGCTTCATCCATATCATGTGTAACGAATACAATAGTTTTCTTAATGGTATCCTGCAATTTTACAAGCTCATCCTGAAGTTGTTCTCTGCTGATTGGATCGAGCGCTGAGAACGGTTCATCCATCAAGATGATAGGAGGTTCAGCTGCGAGGGCACGAATAACCCCTATACGCTGCTGTTGACCGCCGCTTAGCTCAGAAGGATAGCGTTTTCTGAAGGTTTTCGGATCTAACCCTACTAAATCAAGCAGTTCATCTACTCTGCCATCATACTTTTCTTTCTCCCAGCCTTTTAAGCGTGGAACGAGAGAAATATTGTCTTCAATCGTCATGTGAGGCAGAAGTCCGATCTGCTGAATCACGTATCCGATATTCCTCCTCAGCTCAACGGGGTTTTGGTTTGCAATGTCTTCTCCATCAATTAAAATCGTCCCTTTTGATGGTTCGATCAAACGGTTTATCATTCTCATGGTTGTTGTTTTCCCACAACCACTAGGCCCAATCAACGCGACTAACTCCCCTTTTTTAATCTGAAAGTCAATGTTTTTCAGTGCCTCAAAACCGTCAGGGAACGTTTTCCCTACGTTTTTGAAAGTAATCAAATTTTGTTCTCTCCTTTACGTAAAATAAGCTGCATCCATTAGAATGTCCAATTATTATCTTTCCCTTGCTTGCTTGCTTGAAAACCTCTTTTTATGAATGTATCAGTTTAAAAGTTTTCATTCTTTTATTCTTGGACATACCAACTACAAATATATTCGTAGAAAAAAACACTTGGATTTACGTCTCCAAGTGTTTTTTATAAATTATACTGTTAGCACATCTGCTCTTCTGTTCTTTTTTCTCATTTGTACTGCAAAATAACTCCATGTTCCTATCATACATAATCCTAAGAAACCAACCAATATCCATACGTTGAAGATAAAACTGCTCATGTCTCCGCTTGAGATCACGGCTTTTAATCCTGATACTGAATATGTCATAGGGAGCCATGTATTAAAAACTTGCAGTCCGTTTGGAATAAGCTCCAGCGGGAATGTTCCTGCACTCGTCGTAAGCTGAAGAATCAAAATGATAATCGCTACAAATCGGCCAGGATCACCTAAAACGGTTACGAGCAATTGTATAAGTGCTAGAAACGTAAGACTCGTGATAACGCTAAGTCCGATAAATGCGGGTAGACTGCTCACTTCGATGTTTAAACCAAAAAGCAATACTGCATCAGCAATCAGCGCTTGAACAACACCTACCGCTGCTAAAAATGAAAATTTGCTCGCAAACCATCCGAATCCAGATCGAGGCTCTCCTGCTTTATCACGCAGCGGGAACACGATGGACATCAATAATGCTCCGACAAACAAACCTAGTGATAAGAAGTAAGGAGCAAAACCAGTTCCATAGTTTGGAACATCAGAAAAACTCTTTGTTTTTACAGAAACAGGGTTGGCGATTCGTTCAAACATTTCACTATCAGGATCAAGCTCACCTGTTTTGTCTGCTGCTTCACTCAATTTAGAAGATAATTTTCCGCTTCCTTCAAGGAGCTTTTGTTCACCGTTATGAATTTCATTTACATGACTGGTAACCTCTTGCCAGCCTGAAGATACCGTTGCCGTTCCATCAGCAAGCTTTCCGCTAGCAGCGAGTAATTGCTGTGAACCAGCCGAGGCTTCAACCAGTTTTGATTGGAATGTTTGGGTCCCCGTGTTTACTTTTGCCTGACCGCTCGCAAGCTGATCAACACCGTCTGCCAATTTAAGCTGGCCGTTATGAAGCTGTTCTGCTCCTTGTGCCATAACGGTCTGGGAATTGCTTAATTTTTTCGTACCAGCTGCGAGTTCATTGGCTCCTCCTGCAATTTTTCCTGTTGAAGCAGTTAAGCTATCCAGCCCATTATTCACACCACTGCTAATAGCCGCTATCTCTTTTAAAGAAGCCGCAATTTGTTCATCAGACATGTTGCTTTGATTTTGAATCAAATGGTTGATCTGCTGTTCAAGCTGTTTTGATCCTGCAGCTGTTTTTTGGGCTCCTGCGTTCCATTCATTCACAGACCCCGCTAAAGTATTAGCTCCATTTGACAGTTTCTCAGCACCGTCTTTTAGCTCGATGCTTCCATCCTTAATCTTTTCAGAACCCGTTGTCGCCTGACTAAGCCCGCTTTTTAATGATTGAGCTCCTACGCTAAGCTGCCCTTGACCATCAGCTAGCTGTTTATGTGCAGCAAGTAATTGATCCAACCCGCTGTCAAACTCGGTCATTTTAGAATTGAATAAAGCTGCCCCACTTTCTAACTCTTTAATATTAGGGTTTTTTTCAGTCATACCCGCCGCAAGCTGACCACTTCCAGCAGCCGCTTTTTCTAAGCCATCTGTTACTTGATTTGATCCATCAGCAGCTTGTTCCAAACCTCCAGCAAGCTGCTCTACTTGCTCGAACATTACCTCCGCATACGTTTTAGTAAGTTCATTCGAAAGACTTTCTTTCATTTTATCGACGGCAGTACCACCAATTTGTGCGGCTAAAAAGTTAAAGCCTGCGTTTGGCGAATATATAATCTCAGGCTTGTTTTTTGATTCACCTGATAATGATGTAGCTTTCTCAGAAAAATCTTCTGGAATCTCAATCATCATGTAATAATCGTTATGTTCAAGTCCTTGCTTTGCTTTTTCTTCACTTACAAATTTCCACTTAAACTGAGGATTTTCTCTCAGCTTTTCAACAAACTCATCCCCGACTGTTAAGTTTTCTCCGTTGTATTCATAGCCTTCATCCTGGTTGACTACAGCAACTGGCAGATCCTCCATCTTGTCATACGGGTCCCAGAAGGCCCACAAGAACATTCCACTGTATAACACGGGTATAAAAAGGACCGCTAAGACAGGTACAGCAATTTTTCTATTTGAAAAAACCGCTCTAAATTGAGCTCCTATACTTTTCAACACGATGTTTCACTCTCCTTCAATACTTTATGACTATTTTGGTCATTCGGTCATTTCACTCCAAAAAAAGAGACCTCTAAATGTCTACTTTTTACAAAATGACCGAAACTAATTTTTGGTCAGAACTTAATGTACCACGATTTTTTCACTTCTGCAATACTATGATTTTCTTAATCCATCCATCACAAACATTTCAAGGACTTCTAGCATTTTTTCTTTTTGAATCGCAGGATTGTCTCTTTCCCAGTCAAAGATAAGAGCCAGATACAGTTTAACCATCATGAAAGCTACAATATCTGTTGGACATTCTTTAATCTCGCCTTTTTCTACGGCTATATCCAGCTCTTTTTGAACAAAGTTCAGGACAGCTTTTTCAATTCTTTGCAATGCATCCGTTACAGGGGAAGTGTTCATTTCTTTTACTTCCTGTGAAAGCTTCACAGCTAACTGATGTGTTTTACGGAATTCTATAACTTCATACAATGCATAATGAAGGTTCTCATAAAACGGCCGGTCTTCTTTGATCGCTTTTGATGCTGCCAGCTTCGTTTCTTTTACAAGGTTTGTAATAATCTCAGAGAACAGTTCTTCTTTATTTGCGAAAAAAGTATAGATAGTTCCTTTTCCAACATTTGCGATCTTTGCGATTTGATCAACTGTACTGGCTTTATAGCCAAACATTGAAAAAGAACGTTCAGCTGCTTCTAATATACTTTTTCTCCGATCCATTATATTTTCACCTCTTTTTGCAGCTGATTTGATTTCGTACTTAAAGGCAAAGTTAATAGCACTCTTGTCCCCTCGTTCAATTCACTCTCATAGTGCAGTTTTCCACCCATGTCCCGAATGAGCTTATAAGTCACCATCATTCCGAGACCAGTCCCTTTTGCTTTCGTCGTGTAAAATGGAAGTCCGATCTGTTCCAGTTCTTTTTCTGTCATACCCTTACCATTATCCTCAATAGCAATGGTGATGTTTCTTTTTGTTATTTTGTACTTATAAAGATGAATTGAACCAGTATTGTCTATAGCTTCGATACCATTTTTAATAATATTAATTAGTCCTTGCTTCAATTTTTGCTCATCCGTAAATACCCAATAAGGTCCAATTTCACTCACAGTCAATTCTACATTGTGTATGGAGCCATACGGAGCTGTTAATGAAACTACATCTGTTAACACCGTTTCTAGCCTGATTTTTTCAAGCTTTGGAACATCTGGCTTAACCATTGATAGATAATCCGTAATGATCTTGTTCGTCCGGTCAAGCTCTTCAATTAAAAGCGGGGAATGCTCCTTCAATTTTTCGTCGCTGGTCGTACTTCCTAAAAACTGGATCATCCCTCTGATCGTCGTCATCGGATTTCTGACTTCATGAGCGATGGCTGCTGCCATCTGTCCAGCTACCGCCAGCTTATCCAGATAAACGGTCTCTTTTAATTGCATGTTTATTTTAACAAGTCTCTCAACAAGAAAAATACAAGAAAAGAAAGCAATCAAGAAACTTGAGAAATAAACGAGATAGAAATCTACAGTCAAAAATTCTAAATAAGTATGAATGATCAAGATATAAAATAACGTATAGATCACACCAATATAAATGGCTGAAATCCACCTGCGTTTATCTTCGTCAAAAAAGCCTTGATAGATCAAAGAGATAAAATAAGCAAGAAAAGTTAGAACAATCCCTAGCCAAACAAAATCTCCGCCCATTGCTACCCTGGCAGCAATAACAAACAAAGAACAAATAGCACCTGGAAGCCAGCCCACATAAAGTGTAACGATCATAATCGGAACATTTCTCAGGTCAAAATAAGAGTCTTTCAATGTTTCAATAGGAAACAGCATACAAACAAGAGCACCTATTCCGCTTATTACCCCAAAGATAATCTTGTTTTTAAAGCTTGGTATTACACCCGGATGAAGAGGGAAGAACATATTTAAGAGGTGGGTAAAAGAGAAAACAATTGCAATATTAACGAATAACGGTTCTACAAACGCTTGCATGATGCTCCCCTCCCCCTTTTTCTTCCTTCAGTATAGCAGAATCATTCTACAGGAAAATAAGAAAAACGACAAACTTATCCGTTTGCCGTCTCATGAAAATCATGGAATTCGTTCTTTATTTGGATAAAAGTCTTTCTACAGCATTTCTAGCTGAATCTACGCAATCCGGAAGCCCGACACCATCATAAGGAGCACCGGCTAAAAGGACACCCGGAAGCTCTTTTTCAAAAGTTCCTCTAAGCTGCTTTACATACTCTTCATGGCCAACTTCATATTGCGGCATCGAATCAATCATTCGTGATACATAATATTTTTCAGGTTTAGTATCCACACCCATGATCTTTTTTAAATCATCCAGTACTTTGCTTAAGATTGCTTCATCGGATTCGTGAACAATCTCCTGATCATCAGCACGGCCGACATAACATCTTAACAACACCTTCCCTTTAGGAGTGGTATGTGGCCATTTACGGCTAGTCCACGTACAAGCCGTAATAGATGTTTTCTCACTTTTTGCGATAACAAAACCCGTACCTTCTAATGAAAATGGTACTTCATCTTCATTAAATTCCATCGCAACTGTTGCAACCGAGGTAGGTTTCGTTTTATGAAAATCAGATGGAAACATTTTCTCGCCAAAAAGTTTTTTCGTTACTGTATACGGAGTCGTTACAATTAAGTGGTCTGCAGCCAGAACTGTCCCATCCTCTAATGTAACGGAGTATGTCCCCTCTTCTAAACGCTTTACTGAATCCGCTTTTGCACCCATCTTAATGTTCTCTTCAGGCAGAGAGTTTCTAAGCGCAGAAATAATGGAAGATAATCCATTTTTCAAAGTTAAAAACGCGCCTTTTTTCTTTTCCGTTTGCTGAGTCTTCATAGGCTTAGGCTGCGATTTTTTCATGCCTAAAATTAAACTTCTATGCTTTTTTTCCGTCTCAACGAATTGCGGAAAAGTAGACTGCAAACTTAGTTGATCGATTTTACCGGCATAGATTCCAGACAGCAAAGGTTCGATCAGACGGTCTACCACTTCGTCTCCAAGCCTTCTTCTAAAAAAATGCCCTACAGAAACATCTCTACTGGAATCTGAACGCTTCGGCAGAACAAGGTCAAGACCAGCTCTGGCTTTCCCAAATATTGAAAAAAGCGGGGTGAATGCAAACGGCATTATCTTAGTTGGAACACCCATAACCGCTCCCTCGGGAATTGGATGAAGTCTCATATTATGAAGAATGTAAGCCTGTCCCGTTTCATTCGATACCAGGTCTTTTTCTAGTCCTACCTCTTTAACAAGATCAGTCATAACGGTTTTTCGAGCCAGATAGGAGTCAGGACCCCTTTCAATCACAAAACCATCCTCTGTAATGGTTTCAATTTTTCCGCCCAGCCTGCTGCTGCTTTCCAATAAAGTAAAAGTTACTGGCTTTCCTGTTTCTTTTGCATACTTTTGCACATAAAAGGCAGCGGATAAACCTGTAATGCCGCCGCCCAAAATGATCACGTGCTTTCGCTCGCTCATCTTATTCACATTCTTCCTTTTGCTAATGCTTTTTCAACTGTTGTTGCCAAGCAGTCAATAAATTCAGGTTTTGCATTCGGCATTTCAGGACGGTAATAGTTCACGCCCAATTCATCTGTAACGATTTTGCACTCATAATCATTGTCATATAAAACTTCTAAATGATCCGCAACAAACCCAACAGGACAATAGATGAAATGCTTATATCCGTACTCATTATACAGATCGCGCGTCAGATCCTGAACATCTGGTCCGATCCAAGGCTCTGGTGTATTCCCTGCACTTTGCCAGCCAATTGTATAGTGGGAAACGTTGGCTTCTTTCGCAATCAAATCAGCTGTTTCCTGTAATTGAGACGGGTAAGGATCGCCCATCTGCAGAATCATTTTCGGCAGACTGTGCGCTGAGAATATTACAACCGCTTGATCATGTTCATTTTCAGGAATGTTTTTAAACGTTTGTTTAATTCCATCCGCCCAATATTGAACATACTTCGGCTCATCATACCAGCTGTCAATTGTCACAAACTTCGGTCCGCTAATTTTGAAAGATTCCTCTACAGCACGTCCGTTATATGATTTAACACTAAAAGTAGAATAGTGAGGGGCAAGGACAAGTGTTACCGCTTCGTCGATCCCATCATCTTTCATCTGATGAACAGCATCTTCAATAAAAGGATCGATGTGCTTTAAACCTAAATAGCTTTTAAACTCTTTATCCGGATGACGGCGGTTCATTTCTTCTTCAAGTTTCTGCGCTTGATCTTCTGTAATCTTAGCAAGAGGTGAGATTCCGCCGATCTGCTCGTATCTTTCTGTCAATTCCTGAAGCTGTTCAGGTGAAGGTTTCCGGCCGCGTCTAATATGTGTGTAGTAGCTTTCTACTTCATCCAGACTTCTTGGCGTTCCATATGCCATCACTAACAAACCTGTTTTCTTTTTCGTCACTTATAATCACCCTAGTTTTTCAGATGTGTATTCATGGACAAAGGTGGTTAATTGTTTCAATGTTGCGATGTTAACCTCCGGGAAAATACCTTTACCCACGTTAAAGATGAATCCTGGCTCTTCCATTCCTTCATCTAAAATCTCTTTTGTTCTTGCTTCGATCACTTCCCAAGGAGCTAGCAGAATAGAAGGATCCAAGTTTCCTTGAAGTGCCTTTGTTACACCCATCTGACGCGCTTCTCTTGGAGAGAGTCTCCAGTCAAGACCGATAACATCGAGCGGCAGCTCGTTCCACTCCATCACCAAGTGGCGTGCACCTGTTCCGTAAAGGATCAACGGTACTCCTTCTCCGCGAAGTTCAGAAAAGATTCTGTCCATAACAGGCATAATGTATCTTGCATAATCCTGTGCATTCAATGCGCCAACCCAGGAATCGAAAATCTGAAACGCTTGTGCACCAGCTGCGATCTGTGCTTTCGCATACGCAATCGTCATGTCTCCTAGCTTGTCCATCAGCATAAACCAGCTCTCTGGATCAGAAAACATGAGCTGCTTTGTTTTATGGTAATCCCGTGAAGGACCTCCTTCAACCATATAACTTGCAAGTGTAAAAGGTGCACCTGCAAAAGTAATGAGAGGAACTTCCAATTGTTGACGCAAAATTTTAATTGTTTCGAGTACATACGGTACATCCTTCTCAGGGTCAATCGTTCCAAGCCTTTCAACAGCTTCGCGTGTTCTTACAGGCTTATCAATAACAGGTCCTATCCCCGCTTTGATTTCTACATCAACGCCGATTGCAGGAACCGGAGACATAATATCTTTATAGAGAATCGCTGCATCCACACCGTGCTGATCAACTGGCAGCTTCGTAACGCCTGCACACATCTCCGGTCTATGAGTGATGTCAAACAGTGAATACTTCTCCTTCAGTTTACGGTACTCAGGCTGAGAACGGCCCGCCTGTCTCATGTACCAAACAGGAATATGTGAATTTTTCTCCTTACGACACGCCTTCAAGAACTCTTCATTCATTGTCAAAACGTACACACCTTTCTATCAAGACCAAAAGCTGCAGCACTATTGTTATCTCCTAGCCACTGAAACTTAAAACCTATAAACGTCAATATCCATACACATTGTAAGGGAATTCATAATAAAAGTATAGGCTGAAAGCTCAATTGTCATCATTTTGGCAAATTGCTGTAGCCATCGTTCAAGTTAGCCGCTTTCCGCGGGCATGCAGTGATCCTTCTCGGCGCTATGCACCCTTAGGAGTCTTATTCAAGGAAGCATGTGTGCTCCTGCGTCTACAAGCAAATCCTGCCGAAAGGGGGTTCCTCGTCACATGCGTTTCGAGAAGTACTCTCAGGTTGTTGGCACACTGATTCCGCAGGAGTCTCGCACTGCGTCCCAACCAACTTCTCAATTAAACGTCTTATTAGAACTATCCAAGACCAACACTCTTCTAGAAAAGAGCCTTTTACCAGTCACCCTCTTCCCTCTATAACCTTAGTGGTATGCACTTCGTATAACTTACGGCTAAATTTTATTAGTGAAAGCACTATCTTTCGAGAATTCCATTGACTCGCTTCTGGGACAATTGTTTAATGATTGTAATAAAAGTCAGAAAATTCCGTTAAGGAGTGTGTGAAATGTCCCTTAGTAAAAAAACAATAACCGGCTCGGCCGTATGTACTGCTTTACTTCTATCACAGTTATACCCAGCCGCCGATCTTTCCGTAAATGCTTTATCATCAAATGAACTGGCAAAAGAACATAATCATGAAAATTTTGATATCCGCAAAAACCTATCCGCAGTCCTTCCCACTGATTCACAAATAAAAGCAGCAGATTCATTTATCCAAGTAGCTGGCACTGGAACAAGGATCTCCTGGAATTCAACTTTTGGCACACCTTCTTTTATTTCAAAAAATAAAGGATACTTAACTCCTCCATCCAGTTATAACAGTGAGACTATAGCTCGGAAATGGCTTAAAGAAAACTCACAAATGTTCGGACTCTCTTCCAATCAAGCAGACTCTCTTTCTGTCATAAAGAATCATTCTATCCCTGGGAGCGGTCTCCAAACGGTTGTTTTTCAGCAAACCTTCTCTGGTATTGAATCCGCAAACGGCGGACGGATTATTGTTTCTGTCAATAAAGATGGACGCATTCTTTCCGTTGCATCAAATGCTTCAAAGGCGTCAAAACTGGATGAAACACATCAACTATCAAGCAAAGATGCTCTTCTATCAGTAGTTAAGGAACATCTTCCTGAATTAAATTACACGCCTGTATTGAACGGTACAAAACAAGGCTGGGAGGAATATGCTGGGGGCGATACCCTTCCGACCGTTCAGCGCGTTAAAAAATCTGCCTTTGTAACAGCTGATGGTGTAAGACCTGCTTACCGCGTACTTTTTATCGAAAAACTGAACAAAGGCAAGGAAGTAGTTCTGGATGGAGTAACAGGCAAAACTCTTTTTGAACGATCACTTGTTCAAAATCTTAATCCGGAAGGTTTAATCTTTGAAAATTATCCTGGTTCCCCGACTGGTGGCACCCAGGTTGTGAAATCCTTAAAAGGTGACCCTGCAGCTTCACCGCAAGGCTGGCTGCTGCCAGCAAATGATGCTGGTGTAACAACACTTGGAAACAATGCAGACACCTATGCAAACTGGAGTAACTTTCTCGTTCCAGAAGGAGCAGGAATTATCAGACCGGTAAATCCGCTCGGGCAATTTAAATATCCGTTTAAAAATGCCTGGAACAAAACTGAAGGACAAACTGCTCCGCCTTCTTATGCAGAAGATGTACACAGTGCTGCAACTAATTTGTTCTATCACCATAACCTGTTTCACGATTATTTTTACAAGCTCGGTTGGACAGAATCCGCGGGTAACCTGCAAGCTGCGAACTTCGGAAAAGGCGGTATGGAAGGTGATCCTATATTGGGGCTTGTTCAGGCTGGCGCAGCATCAGGCGGAGAACCGACATATACAGGCCGTGACAACGCCTATATGCTCACACTTCCCGATGGAATTCCTGCGTGGAGCGGTATGTTTTTATGGGAGCCGATTAAAGGGGCTTTCGAAGGCGAATATACAGATGGTGATTTCGATGCAGGGATCATTTATCACGAATACAGCCATGCCCTTTCCAATCGGTATGTAGCAGGAGGCGAATCGTTGAACAGCCATCAGTCCGGATCCATGGGTGAAGCTTGGGGTGATTGGTTCGGCATGCACTATCTTGTTAAAAATGGGCTTCAAAAAGAGCCTGTTGTCGGTGCGTATGTAACAGGAAATCCTGAAAGAGGGATCCGAAGCTGGGCACTCGATGATGCTCCGCTTCAGTTTGGTGATATTGGCTTTGATATCGTTGGTCCTGAAGTCCACGCCGATGGTGAGATTTGGGCGGCTATCCTTTGGCACGTAAGAGAAAGTTTAATAGGAGAACTAGGAAAAGAAGAAGGTGAAGCTGTCGCAGAACATATCGTAATGGATGCAATGCCGATCTCTGCGCCTGATCCATCGATGGATGATATGCGTACAGCTATCCTTGCAGCTGATCAAGACCGATACGGTGGAGAACACTATGATCTTTTATGGAAAGCTTTTGCACAAAGAGGTCTGGGAGCTTCAGCGAAATCATTGTCTGGTGACGATACAGACCCAGTCCCAGCCTATGACCACCCAGTATCCGGACAAAACGGTATGCTTGCGGGAAAGATTATGAATTCTTCAACAAAAAAACCGGTAAAAGATGCAAAAATTATTATCGGACAATATGAAGCTCGTACAAGTCCAGTAGCTTTATCAAGTGACACCGGCGGATTCAGCCTGCCTGTCGTCTCAGGAACCTATGATATTACCATTCAGGCTCGCGGCTTTGGTTCAACAACATTTAAGAATGTAGAAATTACAGCTGGTGAGATCGAATCATTTCATGTGAATCTGTCACCTAACCTGGCTTCTACAGCGAATGGAGCTGGACTGGTTTCGGTATCCGATGAAACAGAAACACATCCTGTAAAAAATGCACTGGATGATACAGAAGCGACCGTGTATGCTTCACAAACAAAAGAAGAAGGCTTTACGGGGTCTGAATTTGTTGTGGATCTTGCAGGGGACAGACCAGCAACTGTTTCAAGTGTTCAAGTAAGTGCATTTAAAGACATTGCAAAAGCCCGGTTTTCAGCTCTAAAAGACTTTACGGTCCAAACATCGCTTGACGGCGAAAACTGGACAACAGTAAAAGACGGTACGTTCAATGCAGGTAAACCTCGTCCTGCAACACCTGATCTGCATTATAAAACGTTCGACCTTGCTGAACCTGTAAAAGCAAATTTTGTAAAATTCATCGCGATTAATGCTCAGGATAACTCTCTTGGTCATGTACAAGTAGCTGAAGTGCAAGTTTTTGCAGAACGTTCCTCAAAAGTTGAGGCATTGCCGCCTGTTGTTACGGAACCTTTTACGACTGAAGGCTTGATTCTAGCTGGCAACCCGGCAACAGGGATCGGAAGCTTAGCTGACTTGGACGCAACCGGAAGTGTGACACAGAACGAATTTGTTACAACACAAAATCCTGAACCTGCATCACAAGGTGTTGATGGATATGTAGTGACCCTACCTGAACAATACCGCGATGGACTGCACAATGTTACAGTCACTGGTCCTGAAGACAGTACACACGATCTGGATGTTTATTTCTATGATTCATCATTTAACCAAATCGGCAGCATCGCAACAGCGGGAGCGAATGAGTCAGGAGTTGTTCCTGGTGGTACATCTTATATCTATGTAGGACTGTATTCAGGAGCAAGTATTCCATTTAAAGTACTTGTGAAAAGTCCTTTTGCAGAATAAATGAACTTTTGCGGACGCCAAGTAACTTTTTTAATAAATAAAGTAGAAAAGATGGGTTTGGCGCCCATCTTTTTTGTTTATTTCACTATTTATGGGCCCTCATACGGCCCCTTCCAGATACATTGGAAGTTTAATCCCACGTTAATTTAGATAATCCCACGTTATTTTTAAAAATCCCACGTTAGCGCCATAAAATCCCACGTTAATTAGAATAAAAACGATTTTCGTCAACTTTCGACAACCATCACATTTATTCAAGCAAAAGGCTCTTTTTTTAAAGATTGTTGCTTCTGGGGGGTAGTTACATGCCTCCAGCGGCATATTGATTGGAGTGTAAGGTGCGAGACTCCTGCGGGATTAGCGTGCCAACCACCTGAGAATACTTCTCGCAAGGCATGCGACGAGGAAGCCCGCTTGGTAGAATTTTCTTACAGACGCAGGAGCACAAATTCTTCCTTGAATACGAGTCTTTACCCATCTTCCTCCAAAAAGCTCACCTTACCCCTCGCGGAAAGCGAGCATCCTGAAACGGAGATTAACTACTTTCAAAAAACAACAATGATTACGAAAACAGCCAAGCAAAAAAAGAAGATGGAACCAGCCATCTTCCTCATCTTATTCATCTTTCTTCTTTTTCTTCTCTTTTTTCTTCCCTTTTCCCCGCTTTTCGTTTTTATTATCGTCATCATCACCAAAGCCCGGGAAAAACGAGATAGAAACTGTATTTGAAGGGCGTCCTTCCTCTTTGGTAAGAGAATTGTATGGGACAACATAAAAATCAGGCAGCGTAAACAGATGTTTGCCGGAAGCGATATACTCTCCCTTTCCTTTAACCGTATCTAGATGTGTCTTCTCTCCTTCGTTTACTGCAAAAATTTTATATTGAAGACGCTTGTCTTTAGAAGATGTCCAGTTTAACTTTATAGAAGGCATTCCGTAATCGCCCATACCAAATTCAGCAGAAAGATCATTAATTTCTATTAGTTCGATGGGCGGCTCCAGATCCTTAACACCGCTTGGCTTTTTAAAACTTAGTCCTTGCTGTGAAGGCATTTGGTTAATCACTTGTTTAAATAAAAGTGTCGGCTGAGCACTGCCGCTGTTCAAATAAGATTCTTTCGTTGTTTTATCATACCCGATCCAGACCGCCCCGACCACTTGAGGGGTATATCCAACAAACCACGTATCTTTATTGCCTTTACCGACATCCGGATAGTTGGTCGTTCCAGTTTTCCCTGCGATCTCCATATTTTCAGGACCATCTGAACCGGTTCCGTTTTTTACGACCTCCTGAAGCATACGCGTCATGTACCACGCGTTTTGTTTCGTCCATACTTTCTTTTCTTCACGCTTTGCCTTGCCGATGAGTTCACCCTTATGATCATATATCTTACTGATCACAAAAGGTTCAACCGTTTTTCCTTCATGCAGAAAACTCCGATATCCTTTTAGCATTTGGAGAGGACTTACACCATGATCGATTCCGCCAAGTGCAATGCCCAGTCCTTTATCCTCAATCGGCATGCCGAGATTGTCCAAATACTCTTTTGAATAGGAAATACCGATCTCATTCAACAGCCAAACGGCAGATGAATTGACGGAATGCGTGATCGCTTCCACCATTGAAACGCTTTCTTCATACCGGCCATTGTAGTTTTTAGGCTCATATCCGTTATAGCTCAATTCCTCATCCCGAAGCATGGAATAAGGTTTATAGTTATCAGACTCCAGTGCGGGCCCATACACGGCTAATGGTTTAAAAGTTGAACCTGGCTGCCGGTTCACAACGACCCGGTTCAACCCTTCTGTTACATAGTTCCTTCCACCTTGAACTGCAAGCAGCCCGCCCGTCTCGCTATCCATAAGAACCATTGCGCCCTCAGGCTTTTCCTTGCCCGTTCCGATAAAGTACTTTCCTTCCTGAAAATTTTTGTAAACTGAATTCTGTGCCGCAGGATCCATAGGTACAACAATCTTATAACCGCCCTGCCTTAATTCTTCTCTCGATATGTGATACTTTTCTCTTGCTTCTCTTATAACCATATCAATATAAGTTGAATATGCAGGATTTAATTCTTCCTGATGAAAGTTCACTGCGATCGTTTGTCCTTGGGCTCTCACTGTCTCGGTCGGAGATAAATAGTTTTGCTTCTCCATGAGCGTCAGTACAAGATCACGACGCTCCTTGGCTGCATCTGGATGTTTAATCGGAGAATAATAGCTTGGTGCTTTTGGAAGACCCGCAAGCATCGCCCCCTCAGCTACCGTCAATTCTCTGACATCTTTATTAAAATAGGTTTTTGCTGCAAGCTGAATGCCGTACGCACCATGCCCAAAATAGATTTGATTCAGGTACATCTCGAGGATCTTATCTTTTGTATATCTTCGTTCAAGATTAATTGCGATAACCGCTTCTTTCGTTTTGCGGAGCCAGGATTTCTCATGAGATAAAAAAACATTTTTTGCAAGCTGCTGGGTGATCGTACTTCCACCTTCTACCTTGCTGCCAGCTAAAATATCTTTATAAATAGCACGTGAGATGGCTTTTACATCAATTCCATTATGTTTATAAAAACGGGAATCTTCAACTGCCACGAAAGCTTCCTCTACATGATCAGGAATATCTTCGATGCTTACAATTTCCCGGTTTTCATCATATATTTTTGTGATTTTTTCACCTTTTTCGTTCACTAAAATGGTTGCTGAATCCATTACCAGATCTTTTTCATCAATCACATAATCTCCAGCCATGATGATAAAAAGATAGGCAAAAAAACCGATGATCAGTGAACCGGTTAAAATACCGAGTGCGATGAGACTTTTCTTCACCATAACAAAACCTCGTTTCTTTCTAGGTCGAAAAGTACATTTTATATAATTTTCCCTCAGATGGAAAGTATATTACAAGCAGTAAGATTCTTACACTGTTTAACCGGCAAGTTCGTTGGGTAAAACAAAAGTAAATCAATTTAAAGGCAGGGATTGCATATGAAGACTTATATCACGTACGGTACGACGGATTATTTATCCAGCTATCAAGAAAAATACAGCCAAGCTCTCCTGCTAGAAGGTGATTCTAACTCTGCACTGGTTTACGAAACAGATGGAGAGAATCCTTTTTCAGAAAAACATGAATATGAGGTCATTAATCAAAGAGGTTCACTGTCTGGTGCAGGATTTGTCGTTATGAACCACATCCCTGTAACAGAAGACGGTAGAAGTCTATTTGAAGAGCGTTTTCAGAATCGTGCAGGGCTTGTTGAAAATGAACCGGGCTTTATAGGTATTCGTGTACTCCGCCCGCTTCACCAGGATCCATATATCGTTATGACATTATGGAAATCACATGCTGATTTCATTAACTGGCAGCAATCAAAAGCCTATGAAGAAGCACATAAAGACAGAGGAACATCTAAAGGCCTGCCTGAGAACCTTTTCTCTGGCAAGTCATTTGTCAAAGAATACATGGTTGTTGAATAAGTATGAACCATTCAGAATTAAGCCGTGTTTCTGTTATCTTGAATCCTAAAGCGGGACAGGGACGCCTTCTATCTAATTGGAATGAAGTACTTACAGAGTTAAAGAGTCGTTTTAGTGATGTGCAGGTATTCGAAACAACTGAGCCTGGGGAAGGTGCATCTTTTGTAAAACAGCTGTACAAGCAAACCGATGTTATCATTGCAGCTGGCGGAGACGGTACTGTACATGAAATAGCAGAAGCATTATTATCTTTAGACGGAAATAAACCTGCTTTTGGCATACTCCCTGGCGGAACATGCAATGATTTTTCAAGGGCACTTGGCATGAATCAAAATCCTGTCAATGCGGCAAGTCAGCTTAGTGAAAAAAAGATTCGGTGTATAGATATCGGTGAATTCGATGGACATTTTTTCACTAACTTTTGGGGCATTGGATTAATTACGCATGTATCCAAATCCATCGATCCGAATACAAAAGAAAGATTTGGGAGGCTATCTTATTATTTATCAGCAGCAAAATCCATGCAGACATGGGAGCCTTTTGAAATATCTATACAATCAAAGGAATTTCAGTTCCATGGCAAGGCAGCCATGTTTTTAGCTGTAAATGGGCCTTTTACGGGCGGAATACGTCCTTTTTTCCCTGATACTGATATTCAGGATGGAAAACTTGACTGCTTACTGATTGAAGAACCATCTATTTCTTTCATCTGGGATGTCCTGCAAAACCGTTTATCGGATACATCTGTTGAAGGACAAGGCTACCACTATTTTCAAAGCTCTGAAATTCAAATAAGAACAGCTCCCCATCAGCTGATTGATTGTGATGGAGAGCGTGAACACGAAACACCTTCTGTTGTAAAATGTCTTCAACAGAAATTATCTGTTCTTACTGGGGATGTTTCCTTTTAAATAAAGGAAGCGTTCTTTTTTTGTAGGCCCGTATAGATTCACGGCCTCCAATACATAATAGCAGCCAAACGGTTCCAGCTGAAAAGCCTGCCAGTACATCAGATGGATAGTGAACCCCTAGATAGATTCGGCTAAAGCCAATAAGTAATATTAATGCTATAAAGGCCATACTCAGCGATACTTTTATTGATTTTCCGCGCTGGCTTCTCACCAACAGGTATCCTAAAAAACCGTAATAAATTAAGCTTCCCATGGCATGACCGCTTGGATAACTAAAGCCTTGTTCTACAATAAGGCTGTTTTCTGGACGAATTCTTCCAAACCAATGCTTTAAGCCAAGGTTTAACAGACCGCCTCCCGCTACGGCAATGATATAAAAGATAGCTCCCCAATAATTTTTCCGCTTTACGATCAGCCAGATCATACTCCCTATTAATAATAGAGTCAATATGGTTTTACCGCCTAAAAAGGTAATAAATTTCATGACTTCTGTTATTGTTCCAGTCCGTATATTCGAAACGTATTGAATAATGACTTGATCAAACCGAAAACGTTCCTGTTCCATCAGATCTTCTGATAGTTCAAAAAACATGTTTAATGAAAAAAATGAGAGCATCAAGCCTGCTAGAATATAAATAACGGGGAGTATTGGAAAAGGTAATTTATTGGCTAGGTCTCGTAACATAAGATCTCCTCATTTTAGAAATATATATCCCAAGTTTTCACCGTTTGAACAAGTACTAAACTCCTTTATCAGCTGACTGCGCTTTTTATATAAAAGTAAAAAAGCTGCCTGTTATACAAGCAGCCTTTGGCGTACAGTTTTATTTAACAAGCTTAACAAGCATATGTGCCAGCTTATGGCGCTCTTCTTGCTCTCCTACTTTCCATAATTCTTTTAAGAGGTTCTCTTCAGAGTTGCGCGGCTCCTCATGCTCAGCCAGATAATCTGCCACTTTTTCTGCTGTTTTGGCAAGAGTTTCTTCGCTCATCCCCATCTTTTCGCCAACTTTTATTTTGCTGTGAAGATAGCTTTTAAACTCTTCAAAGTTAGACAAGATCTCATCCTTTTTGCTTTCACTCATTCGGCTTGCTGTATCCTCTACCTTGCCCATGTCAACATCCCGTTCTTTGTCTACCATGTGTCTGTTTTCCATTTTTATTACCTCCTTAAGAGTTTGTGTTGTATGACCTTTGTTTAATGATTGTGTCAGGCCTGTTATCCTTTTACCGTTTTTTGCAAGGCTTAAACGTATTTATACAGTTTGATTTATTTTAGAGTTACCTATTCTTTCATTCGGTTTACTATCCTTAGAAAAAGGGAAGGATACTTTTGTAGAACAAGATTCAGGAGGTTATACAAATGGAAAAAGACTTACAAGCACTAATCGACGGACTAAACGAGGATCTTGCAAATGAATACTCAGCAATCATCATGTACAACCATAACGCTGCTACAGTTTCAGGGTTGTACCGTCAGATCCTAAAACCTTTCTTTCAAAGTGAAATCACTGATGAGCAAGGACATGCCCTTTATTTAGCAGAAAAGATTAAAACATTAGGAGGCACTCCTACAACTCAGCCAAAACCAGTTAAACAAGTTGAAAGTGTTCGTGAAATGCTGGAGGAAGCTCGAAACGCAGAAGAGGATACGATCAGACGCTACGAAGAGCGTAAGGAGCAAGCTTCAAATCTTAAATTGACTGAATTAGTCGTTCAGCTCGAAGATATGATTGCAGATGAAACGAAGCATAAAGAAGAGATGGACCGCTTACTAAGCGACAGCCGCTTCTAAACACATATATCATTAAAGAGCCGCTAACATTTTAGCGGCTCTTTCTTTCATTTAGTGGCGGCTGAGCTTTTACGGTACGTGTTCTTTTATTTATTACACGTTCGCCCGGTGGGAAGCCCGTTTCACCCCAAAAGACCCCAAGACTAATGAGTTTTGCCCCGTGAGTTGCTGCTTTCACCCAATGACACCTTATTTTCACCCGTACCACCTAATACGGAGCGATTTTGAAGAACAAAATCGTCATTTTTACTTTTTGTTCATTGTCTCATCAAACAAAAACCGAAGTTGATCAAACAAAAATAAAAAAGCTGCTTAGAAAAGCCAGCTTTTTTCCTATATATCTCTATTTTGTTCCATTAGAACTCGCCAGCGGAAACAATTCTGTGCCACTTCCCCTAAATCCTCCAAGAAATGATAATTGGCATAAGCTCCGACGACAGCACCAAGACCCGGTACCATTTGAAGCATTTTTATTAAATCAATATGATCTCTGTAATCCTGCTGCAGCTCTTGCCAATTTATTGTATCAATCGCGCCGGGATGTTCCGGGAACTCATGAATCGTCTCTTTCCAAAACACAATCTTTTCAAAGGCTTCTTTCCTTTTGTGCGGATCGGAAAAAGCAAGACGAAACACATGCAGGATAAAGATTCGCTCTTTATAATCTTTAACATCCAGACCATAAATACTTGCCGCTTCAAAGAGAAATTTCATCTTTATACCCAGCAGCAATGGAAAATCCGCAAGGCCCAGCAATATTCCGCCGGCTCCTGTTCCTGCCCCTTCTACAGCTGCTGTTTTTTTGTAAAAGGCAAGACGCTCCATCAGTTTTTCATCTCTTTCATGAAGCTCAGCACTCATTTGGGTTGTCCGTTTAGTCGTATACTCGGAACCTAATAAAGTAGCCTTGATCATCTGCTTCATGCTGGTTGTGATTACATCATGTACCTTTTGAGGTATTTTCTCGTTTATTTTAGTCTGTATTGACTTAGCAGCTTTGTTCCAAAGTGTTGGACGCTTCGTCATCTCTATTTCCCAATTCTTAAGCTCTTCAAAGACCTTTTGTTCATAAGTGCTCATCTTACTCCTCCTCTCCTTAACATACGAAAAATCCTTCTTACAGGTTTCAATTGAATGGCAAACTTCCTACAGTTCCCTTTTCGTTGGAATGCCTAATGGAAAATTAAAAAGATTTTCAGGGTCATATTTTGTTTTCACTTTAATCAGACGAGGCAGATTTTCAAAATAGCATTGTTCGAGCCAATCCTTAATGCAATTATCATGAAAGTTTACATAAGCACCATCAGCAAACGACAATAGAGTATTTCTTAATCTTTCTACCCACTTTGTATTGACTCTTGCTTCTTGCTCATTTTCCCACTTCGTAATATACAACAAACTGAAAAGCGCTTTTCGATGAACATAAGCTGTCTGTGTCGGACAAACTTCACCTGCCCTCCCGGATAATGCCTGGAGCTGCACTTTATTTTCAGAGCTTGGAGAGTTAGCTAAGAAATCTTTTAATATCTTTATTCCTTTTGGCGGGAGCAGCTTGTTTGCAAAAGCGCCTGTATTTTTAAAAGGATGGGCATCCGGATCGCCATGGTTAACCGCATATTCTTCCATCCCCGGCATCATCCCGCCGAACATTTTAACTGCATCCATATATGAAACGTTTTTGATTTCTACTTTTTTCGGAGGATAGGCATCGATTAATGGCTGTACAAATTGCCATAACTCGAGAGCAGTTCCTGTAAACTCCCCTAAAGCTCTGATCTCCCCCTTATCTTTCGTTAAAAGATCAATAATTGCAGTCAGTCTTTTGTCCGTAAATGGTGCCCAATTCTGCCAGGCCATAACAACAGGTTCAAATCCTTTCCAGTCCCAAGTGATATTTAACGTTGCTACTCTGTCTACCTGAATCACATGAAACAAAAAGGAAGTAACGACACCAAAGTTTCCTCCTCCACCCCCTTGTGACGCCCAAAATAAATCAGCATTTTTCTCTCTGTTTGCCACAATAATATTCCCTTTGGAATCTACCATCTCTAATTCGATTAATTGATCGATCAGCATTCCGTATGGCCGGGTTAGCATCCCCCAGCCACCTCCAAGTGTCAGTCCTGACAAACCTACAGACGGACAAGTCCCCGCAGGAATTGTATACCCTTCTTCAAATAACTTTTCATAAAGCGGAAACAAAAGAGACCCTGCTCCTAGTTTTGCAGTTTTTGTCTGATGATTTACTTTTATCTCATTCATCTCGCTAATATCAATAACCAGTCCCCCGTCCAGAGAGGAATAAGCTTCATAGCTATGCCTGCCTGTACGAATCCTAAACTTAACCTTTCTCTCTTTAGCCCAGCAGATTGCATGGGATACATCTTTTGCTGTTGTGCAAAAATTTATAACGCTTGGAAAAAGATCATAACGCGTATTAAATTCTTCCCGTGCAAGATCGTATTCCGGATCACCGGGTATAACAATTCTGCCAGTCAGCCAGCATTTCTTCATCACGTAGCGCTCCCTCCAAAAAACTGCTTAACGTAACATATGAAAGAAGCCCACATATTGTTAAACAAAAAATCTTCCTAACCCATAAGGCTAGGAAGATAGTGTAATATGTTTTTTTGTCATGGATGGCAGGCGGAACAGACTGTACCCGAATGCCGCCACCGGCATCAATAGTGCAATCACCCAGTCACCCGATAAGAGTCCGTAAAAAACTCCATATAGCAGCCCCTGCAGCAGCAAAAGACCCCGCAGCCATTTAACGAATGCAGCCTGCTTTCCATCAGACTCGATTGGATAGATGATAAAACTTACATTCCATCGGTATTGGGTATAGAGAGTAAACAGCTGCAAAGTGAGCATCTGAAAGAATAATATTACAACGGCAATCTGCCACCAGCCTGCAGGAATCAGATAAAGAAAAAGGAAACCAATTAGAATCAGTCTTATGTACAAACCTAAATAATCCCCTGAACGAATAAATGTTTTCATAAAAAGCGCAGTCATCACATTCTTTTTTTTAAAAGAGAAAGAACCGAGACTGTTCAGCCATGGCCTCTTATGAACCGTTTGTTTCAGTGCAGGAACATCTGTAAAGTAGTTTACAAGCCGGTATCCCTTCATTTTAAGATTCTGTTCTTCTGCTAACAGCATCTCCCATTGATAGCCGTGCACCTTTCTAAATACACCAAACACAAAGTTCTTCAATACATACATGATGGCAAACATCGCGATTAAAAAGATATATGCTTCATTAAAAAGCAGGTATACATAAACAAAATTCACGATAAATCTCATGATACGGTAGTTCAATTGATGACTTTTGTAAGGAAGCCTTCTTTCTTCCCAAGAAACATATAGATTAAATATTTTTGCGGTGATTAAAAAGAAAGCAAATACCACATACATTTTCCAGCCGTCAATTATGAAAACCTGTACAATGGGCCAAGTCAGGGTAAATAAAAAGAGTGTCATGAATGAACCGCTCGCGATGGCCGAAGACAGACTTTGTGAAAAATATTGCTTCATACCTGATTCAACGGGAAGTAAAAAAACAAGGTCTCCCTCTTTTAATAAAGTCCTGATCGGGCTTTTTGTCAGCCAGAAAGAAAACAGCAGTGTTAAAATCAGCACAGCAGGAAAGCTTTCCGGAAGTGCCTTTAGAAGTTTTGCATAATAGATGCTGCCCACAACGATGAGTAAAATTAATGAAACAATAAGTCCGCTGTTTGCCATCAAACTAAAGTATTTTAATGTTTGAGTTAAATGAGCATTGCGTCGTTTGCGCCATAATTTTTTTACATCAATCATGATACTTTTCCTCTTGCAACATAAAGATAGATCTCATCAAGGGTAGCATCCTTTAAACCGCTTCTTTCTCTCAGTTCTCCTAATGTTCCGCTCAATATTAGTCTTCCTTCATGCATGATTAAAAAGCGGTCACAGTACTTTTCAGCTGTTGATAAAATATGCGTAGACATTAAAACGCCCGCACCGCTATTTTTAAAGGCAACCATATATTCTAGGAAAGACTGAATGCCAAGAGGATCCAGACCAACGAATGGCTCGTCGACGATATACAGCCTTGGCTCAACTAGAAGGGCACAAAGAATCATAACCTTTTGTTTCATTCCTTTAGAGAATTGGTTGGGGAACCACTTAATCTTATTATCCATACGAAATTCTTCTAGCAGCGGCCGGACTCTCGTCAGAAAAGTCTGTTCTTCGAGTCCATAAGCCATTGCTGTTAACTCGAGATGTTCCCACAATGTAAGTTCATCATAAAGAACGGGCATCTCCGGAATATAAGTAAACTGGCTGCGATAAATTTCAGGTTCATCTCTGAAGGTTTGTCCCATAATTTTGGAATTCCCGGACATCGGCTCCATCAGTCCAAGAACATGTTTAATCGTCGTACTTTTCCCAGCTCCGTTTAATCCGATCAGCCCGACAATTTCACTTTCTTTTACTGAAAAATTCAAGTTATGAATGACAGGCTGGTTTGGCATATAGCCGCCCGTTAAATCCTTGACTTCGAGGATAGGCCTCATTTGATCCCCTCCCTTTTCTTTTTTTTAATCTTGTTTACTATTATTTACCATAATATTAGTTTTAGCCTTTAAGAAGCCGGCATTGGAGTTGGTGTAGGTTTTGCATAACCTTCTTTATACTTCTCATCAATCATTTTTCGAATATCCAGCGCACTTTTGCCTTCTGCAGCCTGACTCATGCTGATTGCAGCAATTTCAAGGCAAGTACCGCATTTTGTGCCATGGTCGTCCCACACTATTTTTCCATCTTCCTTATTATCTGCTACAAAACAATCATAATTATTTTTATGCCCGGCAGAATCACCGCACCCGCAATAGCAAGGCATAGATTCAAGCAATTTTTTATATTTTGGTGTTTCTGCATAAATAGCAGCAATTTCTTCAGGCTGTTTATCTAAGAATTTAGGCAATACATCGATCGATGCCGTCAATTCTTGTATATCACCGTTCGGAAGATGATTCTCATGCTCATTATGTGATGTTTCATTATTCGTTCCCTGTGATTGCTCTTGATGATTCTTATGCTCTTCTTTCTCATTCCCATTCCCGCAGCCTGAGATAAGAAAACCAGCAGCAAGAGTCATCGTCATAACTAGATGTCTTCTTTGCAAAGAGGTCCCTCCTATTGTTCATTCTTTCCTAATAATAGCTCAATTCACAGTAGTTTTTCCAATTTTATATGTATAACATGGGAGATCGTATGGACAAAATATAGGTGAAGAAGGTATCCCCCCTTCTTCAGGGAGATAGATACAAGGTTTTAGATTTTTTATTAAATGCTTTCATTTAAGGAGATGGTTCTCTTGGACTATTCAGTGCTCGAGCAATTTCAAATTCTTAAACTAGAGGTGCATGGCTAAAAAATCTTATTGTTTTGTTTTCATGTTCTCCTTTCTTCTCTAACCTCTATAAGAAGGAGAGTTCTATTATTACATAGGACTCTTCTTCTTTATTTTTGGCTGTTTTCGTAATACTCTGTTGCTGGATGGAGTGGTTGATTAGCGCTTATTGCTTAAACGGGCTCGTTTTCCGCTGAATGTGCAGTGAGCCACTGGAGATTGTCCCCGTTTTTATGTAAGAAGAGGTACTTTGAGCGAAGAATGAAGATTTTGAGCGAAACTATAGTCAGTTTGAGCGCAGCGAGAGAATCTTGAGCGTAACTCGGCGTTTTTGAGCGGTACTCAATAAATCTGAGCGAACGTGTAATAAAAATAAGAACACGTACCGTTAAACTGGATTAACAAAGGACATTTGATACGGGCTAAAAGGACGCTTCTGCTATTCAATCCAAAAACACAAATCATTTAGAAAACAACCTTATTTTTCTCGTCGTTAATGTGTGTTATGATAGGTAAAAAAAATGAGGTGAGCCGCTTGTCACACGATTCAAACTGCATTTTTTGTAAAATTGTTGAGGGTGAAATCCCATCCTACAAAGTGTATGAAGATGAAAACGTCCTTGCCTTCCTGGATATCAGTCAGGTTACAAAAGGACATACGCTGATTATCCCGAAAGAGCATGCAAAAGATATTTTCGAGCTGACTGAAGAAACAGCAGCTAAGCTGTTTTCTGCCGTGCCGAAAATAGCCAAAAGCATTAAACAAACATATAACCCGATTGGATTGAACCTTTTAAACAACAATGGCGAAGCAGCTGGTCAATCTGTCTTCCATTACCACATGCATTTCATACCGCGTTATGGTTCTGGCGATGGTTTTGGTGCAGTCTGGAAAACACAGGAGCTTCCTGCAAACGAAATGGCTGAAATCGCTCAAAACATTAAAGAAAACGTTAAGAACTGACACTTACATAGTAAAACTGCCTATCTTAAATCCAGGCAGTTTTTTCATATTCCAAGCAGTAAATCATCGGAGGAGGAGAAGAGATGGAACGAATTTATTTTCAGGCAGGACCAACTACTCTGCCTAAAGAAGTTATGATTCGTGCTAAGTCAGAATGGGAAGATTTTCAAGGAACTGGTCTTAATATTATGGAACACAGCCATAGAGGGGAAACGTATGAAAATATTCATGAACAAGCTAAGGAGAAGATGCGGGATTTATTAAACATCCCAGAAACACATGATGTTTTATTTTTACAAGGCGGAGCAAGTCTGCAGTTTGCTATGGTGCCAATGAATTTAATCATCTCTGGTAAAACAGCTAAGTACGTATTAACCGGTTCTTGGTCAGAAAAAGCATTTAAAGAAGCCTCAAAAATCGGTTCGAGTGAAGCGGTTATCTCAGGAAAAGAAACAAAATACCGGACGCTTCCGAAAATGAATTATGAATCAAGCGATCAAGACGCTTATCTGCATATCACTTCTAACAACACAATCTATGGCACTCAATGGCCAGACTTAAATGAATTTTCTCACCCGAATCTAGTTGCCGACATGTCCAGTGATATTATGAGCAAGCCCTTTAACGTCTCCAAATATGCGTTAATCTATGCCGGAGCTCAAAAAAACCTGGGTCCAGCCGGCGTTACTGCTGTAATCATCCGAAAAGACTTATTAATAGAGAATGAAGATCTCCCTTCTATTTTGTCGTATCAGGTTCATGCAAAGAACAATTCTCTTTACAATACTCCCCCAGTCTATTCGATTTACCTTCTTAATCTTGTTCTTCAGTGGATTGAGGAACAAGGCGGAGTTAAAGAAATGCAATTAAGAAATGAAAAGAAAGCCCAAACCATCTATCACGCGATTGATAACAGCGGCGGTTTTTATAATGGGTATGCGACTCCTGATTCCCGTTCACACATGAATGTAACTTTCACTTTAAGTGATCAGGAATTAGAAAATCAATTTATTAAAGAAGCTGAAGAAAGCAGTATTTTCGGTTTAAAAGGACATCGCTCAGTTGGCGGTTTCCGGGCATCTATCTATAACGCTGTTCCTCAGGAATCATGTGACAGACTTGCACAATTCATGCAACAGTTTCAGGAAAAATACGGTAATTAAGTTTAAAACCTTTAAAGATTTTAATAATTTTGGTACATTAGAGTTACTTTCGCAATAGGCCATGAGGGCACTATTGGAAAGAAATTTAGGCTTAGATTAGCTGAGGAGAGATTAGAAATGAAAACAAAATCATTAGCTTTAACTTCTGTACTTATTGCACTGGGGTATGTCTTTCACACGGTTGTACCGCCATTATTTTTCGGAATGAAACCTGATTTGCTTCTGGTTATGATGTTTTTAGCTATCATGCTTGCACCAACGAAGCAAAATGTATTAATTGCAAGTATGGCAGCTGGTGTCATTTCTGCATTAACAACAGGTATGGCTGGAGGACAGATCGCAAACATCGTGGAAAAACCGATTACAGCTTTTATCTTTTTAGGCCTGTTTGTCTTAGCACAAAAAGTAAAAGTTAATACAATTAGTGCCGTTCTGTTAACCGTTATTGGAACGATTGTCAGCGGAACACTATTCTTGCTTGTTGCAATGGTTGTAGCCGGTCTGCCTGGCTCATTGTTCAGCTTTATTGGAATGATTGTTCTACCAACAAGCGCGATAAGCGGATTAATCATGTTCTTCATTTATCCAGTTGCCAACCGATTCTCAAAACGCTCAAACTTAACTGCATAAAATTTATAATAAAAAGCCAGTTCCTTAAGGAGCTGGCTTTATGTATGTGTCTTCCTCTGTTTCTTCCCACTCTTGAAATGCCGTGATCTCACCGGATAATGTTTTAAATAAGAATGCAAGTACCGTAGCATCATCCAATAATCCTGCACCAATCAGAAAATCAGGAACCGCATCAATCGGACTTACAAAATATAAAAGGCCCGCTACAATAAGAAGCATCGATTTTTTGGAGACGTTTCGATAATCTCCCTTTTTATATGACCTTACTAAGCGAACAAGGGCTTTAACTTGAGCACCCAAATCTCGCAAACCCTGTTTATCGGTTTGAGTCGTTTTGTCTTCAGCCTTTGTAACAAGCTCACCCGTTTGCGTAGGACTTTCTAATACGGCATTTGCTTTTTCTTTCATCTTATTAAAATAATTGCCGATCGTATTTTGCTTCATGCTCATTTCCCTCCTGCCTTTTTTTATTATGTATACCCTCTTTTTATATCCTTCGTCAATCATTATCATTAATTTCTCTTTTTCGTATTCGATTAAATGAATCGCCAAACAACGCTAAAAATCTACTGAATCAGACAAACATAGTGTTTGTTTTTAAAAGCTCGATCTTTGAACAAGTTTACCTTCGTCACTGTCACAGCAAGGTTCTAAATCCTTCGTACGGTTATTTTCCACAATGTGTATCTTGTCCAAACATGACGAAATCTATCGGGAAATATTTTTATATTCGTCATTATTTTTCATAGGATTATAAGGGATTTTCACGAATTTATTAGATAATAAAAGAATGAGGAGGAATTTTCAGATGTCAAAATCAAAATCCATGGTAGTAGGTTTTGCATTGGGAACGGTTGTAACAGCAGCTGCTACATTACTTTCTACTCCTAAAGCAGGTAAAGAGGTAAGGAAAGACCTAAAAGAAAATATGGGAAAAATGAAATCTACGTTCTCCAGCATTAAGCGTGACGGCATTCAGCTAAGAGCAAAAATCAAATTTGCCAATAAAGAAAAGGAAGAGGCACTGCAAGAAACTGCTGCTTCGATCATTGAAAATACAGAAGAAGAAATGGAGCAAGAAATTAAATAACATGAAGAAAATTCTCCATTAGAGGAGAATTTTTTTCTTTTTTTATAAACATATGTATATTCTTACTTTGTCACTATATCTGCTAAAAGTTATCATTCTATTTTACTAAAAAGAAAGTAAAAATTGAAAAATTTTACTTTCTTATTATAGGAAATACTGGCATAATGAGGAATAGGATGTGTTTTATAAGATGGAGGGGCATTTTAAAAATGAACAAAGATCAATTATATAGTTTTCAAGAAGCCATGATCTATAGTCACAAACTTTCTCAAATTAGTAAAGCTTTATGGAAAAGTGTCGAAAAGGACTGGCAAAACTGGATTAAAGATTATGGACTAAATATTAATGAACACCATATCCTTTGGATTGCTCATCATCTCGAAGGCGCTTCGATTTCTGATATTGCTAAGTTCGGTGTTATGCATGTTTCTACAGCCTTTAACTTTTCAAAAAAACTGGAAGAACAAGGCTATCTTACATTTTCTAAAAAAGAAGACGACAAGAGAAATACATATATCTGTTTAACATCTAAAGGTGAAGAACTTCTGTTACAAACACTAAATACATATGATCCTTCTAAATTTGGTGTATTCAGCGCGTCTATGCCTATTAAAGAACTTTTTGGAAGATTCCCTGAGTTTCCGGAGCTAATGTCGATCATTCGCAATTTATACGGTGATGATTTTATGTCTATCTTTAACAAGCTGGAAGAGAAAATTGAAGAGACTATTGAAGAACAAGCATCTGCACCTGTTATCGCAGCTGAGGAAATTGCCTCTTCTCATTCGTAACGACACGAAAGCTCGTATAGTTTTTTCATTAATGAAATATATTTTTCCTGATGAAGCAAAGCCAGGATCGTTTCTTTCGGTTTAAGCTTTGGTGTCAGCATACCTGCAAAGTGAATTAATAGCGGCATGTAATGAACAAAACCTGCTTCTTCTTGCATAAAAAATAGTTTCTCAAGCTCATCGCAAAGTTGAATGATATCATTCACTTCTTGTTCGGTGAGCTTTTTTTCCATGACTAGCCTGAAGAATGGATACGAAGTGAGATCGACACTTTCAATGGTTAACAGATTATAAAATTCAAGTCTTTCTAGCCTCTCTTCAACCGTCTCCATACATACCCTGCTTTCTAGTCATACTATGTCTATATTATAATCCAACTTTCACCATTTGGATATGATTTTAATTCCGTTTGTCCGATGGCCTGCGTTATATTTTGGCTAGCAAAAAGCACTCTCATCTACAAAGCTGCAGATCAAAGTGCTTACTCTTATTTCGTATAAACTCCGAACTTAATGGAGTTCTTCTTTAGGTCAAATTCTTCTGTTTTAACCGCGTATCCTGGTTTTGTAGGCATTTCTGTAACCTTCATCAGTATACTTTCATCATTCGGATAAACTTCTACCCATTCTGGAAACTCAATCGTCTTTTTCAATAGAGTAAAGACTTCATCGCCTGGCAGCGGAAAGCGCCCAACTTGAATATCTTTTTCTTTTAATAAAAGATCACCATTATCCATTACCTCAGGTTCAAATGTAATTTGATAAGGAAGTTCCTGATTAAACGCAACGAAGGATCCGTTCAAGACAGCTTCATCACGTAAATTAACATAAACATTTACATTTGGCGCCTTTTTCTTCAGTTCTTTATTTAAAAGATCTTCCACCTGTTCCTTTTCCGTATGTATGCTTAATAATTTTTGGTTCGCCCGTAAATCTGAACTTAGTTTGCTGCGGTCGAGATGGCCCCCATTTGGATCTGTGAAAAGTAAAGCGACGACCGCTGCCGGAATTGCCAGTGTAAGAATTAAAAGTACGATGAATGCTGCTTTCCATTTATTACGCATCTTCTCTCCCCTTGTGATAAGTATTTTATTCTATTCATATTCCACATATTTTGGTAAAGTTAAACAAGTAGTTCATGTTGGAGGTTTATATATGGCCGGCTATTTATTTGTTTTTCTAGCACCTGTATTTTTATTTGTATTCAATTCACTCACATACAAGCTCTGTGATAAAAAAAACTTGTCCGTAAAACAGGAAGATTCGGTTTATCGCACCATAAATATTTCTATTACCATTCTTCTCATTTCTTCCTATATTTCAAACGTCTTTTAAAGAAAACTTGGCTGACGGCACACCCTATCAGTCAGACCTAATAGTAAAAGGGGGAACCAGACTTCATTCCCCCTTGTGTATACCTTAACAAACATACGATGCACCTATTGATCAAGAGTAGTAAAAACAACACTAACGAATCTGCCTGAATAATTCAAGTCCTATACAGCTCCATTCAAAAGAATAGGTACTGCAAGACTAGCTTTTATGTTAGCAGAAACATGCAGCACCTACGATAATCAATAAGATAAACAACACTACAATCAACGCAAAGCCTCTTCCATGTCCGTGTCCTGAACCCATGTTGCCACCTCCTTCTTTAATCTGTACACTATCCTATGCATCACGAGTAAGACACGCATAGGCATTTGCCCTCATATTGCTTAAATTTTCATACTTTCATCATTTGCAGTTAGCAGCTCCTACAATGATGAGAAGGACAAAAAGAACAATAATAATTGCGAATCCTCCCCCGCATCCGTAACCATAACCGTAACTCATCATCATACCTCCCCTTTTCTTTTCTCCGTATCATATGGTGATTCGCCCTGTTTTGATTAGACGAATGTCCCGGGTTTTAAATTTTTTTTTAAAACGGCTTGGCTCAAAATATAATGTGTAAATTTTCTCATATTTCATTTATTGAATAGGAATATCGACAACGTTTATGCTATAGTTAGAGATGTTAAATTATTACTTCACAGTAGGAGTGTTTGAAATGAAAAAATGGATGTTATCTTTAGGGCTAACAGCGGGACTAATCTCTTTATCCGCTTGTAATAACGCTGGTGCTGACTCAGAAGCAATTGTTGAATCAAAAGCTGGAGATATTACAAAAGAACAGTTTTACAATAAAATGAAAGAACAATATGGTGATCAAGTACTAAACCAAATGATCGATGAAATGGTACTTGAAGATAAATACAAAGTTACAGATAAAGAGATTGATAAAGAAATCGACAAGATTAAAGAAGAGCTTGGCGGGGAAGATGCTTTTAAACAAGCACTTGAGCAAAACGGCTTATCTGATGAGAAACAGCTTAAAGAACGCGTAAAATCTATGCTTTTAAATGAAAAAGCTGCGACAGAAGGCGTTAAGATCTCAGAAGATGAAATGAAGAAAGTATTCGAAGAAAAATACAAAACAGAAGTTAAGGCGAGCCACATCCTAGTTGATGATGAAAAGACAGCTAAAGAAGTTCAAAAGAAACTAAAAGAGGGCGGAGACTTTGCTAAACTAGCAGAAGAGTACTCTAAAGACCCTGGTTCTAAATCTAAAGGCGGAGACCTAGGCTTCTTCGGAAAAGGTGCGATGGTACCTGAATTTGAAAAAGTAGCGTTTACTCTTGATAAAGGTGAAACAAGCGACCTTGTTAAGTCTGATTACGGAGTTCATATCATTAAAGTAACGGACAAGCGTGAAAACAAGTTCGAAGACAAGAAAGAACAAGTTGAACAAGAGTTAAAACAGCAAAAAGCAAAACCAATCACAGAAATCCTTGAAAACCTTCGCAAAAAAGCGGACGTTAAGATCAAAGACAAAGAACTAAAAGAAAAGATCGAAAAGAAAGCGGAACAACCACAGCAGCCGACAGTACCACAGCAATAATATTGAAAAAACCAGGCCTTTAGGGGTCTGGTTTTTGTACATATTCCACCCTTTTTTAGAAAAACACGATCAGACACGTTGAGGTCTTTTACGGTACGTGTTCTTTTATTTATTACACGTTCGCTCAGTAAAGCGAGTTTTCGCTCCATAGACTGCTCGCTTCGCTCAAACCATGCCAAGTTTCGCTCAAACTTCATAGAGTTTCACGCAAAAACCTCTCATTTCCACTCCAAAAAGGTAATTCTACTTGTAAATACCACATTAAAAACGTACAGATCATACAGAATTTTATTAAAAAACGAAAAGCTGACAGCAAAAGGGCATATTTCATATCCTTTTGAGTCAGCCTCTACCTTTTTCTCTATCTTTTCATTCTCCAGAAGCTTTATGCGTTGGCTCGGCTTCTTCTTCAATAGTCATGTTCAGACGCTCATTCATTTCTTTAGCTTCATCAAAAGCTTTCGCTATTTCGATACGCTTCATGAACACCTTTCCTTCTTCTTCGATAACCTTTTGCTCCAGAGCACGGTCTTCCTGGAAAAGTGTTGTTCCCCTGTATCCGCTATAAATAATGCCGCAAAGCACAAAATACACCCACCATGGAGTCATTGCAAAAAATTCGCTGACTCCTGCTGAATATTCTTTTAAAACAAATGCCGCAATAAGTATCGCACCAAAAAATAAAGCAGCGTATCCTTTCATCGATAAACTCCCCCTTTTGTTAGACAAGCTTTTATTCAAGTCTATGAGGGATTGATTAAAGATATGTCACGAAAGTGCAGGTTCTGCTTTTCTATCTGTCTTGGCTTTTAATTTTACTTTTTTATCAAAAGCACGGAACATGATATAGTACATTCCTGCACTCAATACTGCTAATATAAAGAGCAAATAAAACGTATTTTCAAAGCCAATCCACATCGTTAATGGAATAGAGATTGGAGCAATCGTACGGCCGATTGAAAAACGCAAACCTGCCGCAGCAAAATATTGACCTCTCATATTTTCTGGAGCGAGCTTTGAGATAAAGCTTTCCTGAATCCCTACCACCATTAATTCAGCAGTCGTGAAAATGATCATGGCAGCAAACAGAACCCACATTATCGTCGTTCCACCAAAAACGAGCATGGAAACTCCGTATAAAAGCGCAGAAAGAATAAAGACTCTTCCCTCGTTAAAGCGGTTCATCCATTTTGCCATCCAAACAGTACAAAGCGCAACCATCAACCCATTTAATGAAATCAGATAACCGAATACTTTTTCACCGGTTAACGAGAGGTTCCAGTTTCCGATAGCTAGTAAAGTTTGCTCTGGCACTTTTTCCGTTAAGTATACAGCGAGTAATAAATCCATTTGCATAAAGGTTTGAGCAACAAGAATACCTGCAAGTATAAAAAGTAAAAACAGCTTGTCACTGGCAATAACTCTGTAATCCTTTAGTTGTTCCCAAACCGCTTCATGCCATTTTTTATCCGAACCAACTTGATCAAGCACTTCCTTCTTAACCGGAACAGTTTCTCTGATGTATTTAGCAAGTACAAAAGCAAGAACAATACTCACTGCTAAACAAGCAAGAAGCAGTTCAAACCTATGTGAAAAGAAGAATACACTTCCTAACACCGGTCCAAATACTACAGAAATATTGATTGAAGTATAGAAAACCGCAAACACTTCACTTCGGTGTTTCTCTTCCACCACATCCGCAATCATTGCATGGCTTGCAGGCCAGTAAAGAGAACCAAACAGGCCTAAAGCGGAAAATGAAATAAATGTTAAAATAGGTGAATCCAGCCAAGGGGAATTTGCAAGTACAAAAAATACGAATGTAGCAGCCTGCCCCCAGGCAGAAATGACCATCATCTTTTTTCGGCCAAATCTATCGGCGCAATAACCGCCGACGAGGTTTGTGATTACACCGACAACCTGTGATAGTACAAGTAATATTCCTGCTGTTTCCTTACCGAGCTCATCTGAAAAATAGATGGCCATAAACGGGAAAAACATCCAAAATAATAGATTTACAAAAAATTCTCCGATTAGACGTACTTTAATATTTGCATCCCAGTCTTTCCATTTCATGTTGTTCACTCTTTTCTTCGTTATATATCCGACACTGTATTGCGTCCACCTGTCTTTTGAGCATTTTTCAGAGTAAACATGGGACTCTCAACAAACAGAAAAAGCCCATGAATACACACCTATAAAATGTGCACACCACAGACTTTTTCATAAAAAGGCTGAAGATGACACATGAAAGATCGATTGCTCAAAAGAAGGTAGAATACATAGCAAAATAAACCTTTCCTTAAAAGGATTGGACGTTATTTAGCTTGCTTCCCTGCCTTAATTTGAACAATGCTTTTCATGAGTCATTGCCTCCTGAACGTTTTCTTTTATTTCCAATTCCAAATTTAACATAATTTCTAATTATTCACAATCGTTTTGATGAAAATTAATTTTTAGCAAATTCTGTTTGGAATTGCGGCTTATATAATGAACGGTTTTCTAAAGCAAACTGTTTTTCCGTGAATTCTCCCGGCTGTACTTTTTCAAGTGCACGATCCATCATATTCATCCTTGCATCAAAGTTATCGATCATATGAAGAATCTCAGCTTCCCTGATCAATGGCTGTTTTGGACTTCCCCATTCTGGCTTGCTATGATGACTTAGTACGAGATGCTGAAGCACAGTCACTTCTTCCCCTTCAATCTCGAGTTCATTGGCTGCCATTCCGATTTCGTTTACCATGATCGTAATATGTCCCAGTAATTTACCTTCTAATGTATAAGAAGCGGCAACAGGACCTGAGAGTTCAATCACTTTGCCAAGGTCATGCAATATTATCCCGGAATATAGAAGATCTGTGTCCAGTGAAGGATACAGTTTGCTGAATGCCTTTGCCATATTTAGCATGGATACTACATGGAACGCAAGGCCAGAAACAAATTCATGATGATTCTTTACGGCGGCAGGATACTCTAAAAAATCAGTTTGATATTTTTTAAGCAGGTGCCTTGTGATCCGCTGTATATTCGGATTTTTCATCTCAAATATGTATTTGGTGATCGTTTCTACCATCGCTTCTTGTGTTAGCGGAGCTGTTTCAAGAAAATCACTTACTTTAACACCGTCAAGTTCCGTTGCAGGGCGGATCGCTTTAAGCTTAAGCTGCATTTTTCCTCTGTAATTACCCATTTCACCAGAAATCTTTACGATTGCTTGAGCTGCGTAAAGCTCTTCATCTTCAGGAGAGCAATCCCAAAGTTTTGCTTCTACATCTCCCGATTGATCTTGGAGGATCAGCGTTAAAAACGGCTTCCCATTACTGGCCGTTCCTTTTACAGATGATTTGATAAGAAAAAATCCGTCAACCATCTCTCCTACTTTATAAAAAGCAAGTCCTTTTTTCATTTTCCACCCCGCCTTTCTTTGTTTTAAGTATAGCATATCAGCCTATTTAACTATTCTTATGAACACTAAAAAACACATTTGTATTGGCTTATTATTCTTTATTCTGCAAGTCGTTTATTAGTATTTTTATCTGGAAAGCCACACCGTTTTTCGTATTAAGCGCTGTTGCTTTGCCTCCATGCAGCTCAGCAATCCGTTTTACAATAGCGAGTCCGAGCCCAAACTGCCCCTTGTTCCCTTTTCTGAACGGCTGAAAGATCTCGTCTCCTGTTACGCCTGTCAGCTGTTCTCCATCGTTAAAGACCTCGACGATGAAATAGCTGCCTTTATAGAAAGCTGAAAGTCTAATCGTTTCACTGGCATAACGAAGCGCATTTTGAACCAGATTATCGAGCAGAATACTCCACTGTTCATGGTCACCGTGGATCTTGTAATGGCTGCCTGTAATTTCAAAGTTTATATCTTCCCGCTGATATCTAAAACGCTCCACAATATCCTCAGCCAGTTCTCCAAACTCAAACGTCTCTTTAGAAAGTACATCCAGCTTCAATGCATCGAGTTTTGTATAGTAAAGCATGTTTTGCACACGCTTTTCCATCCTTTGTGTTTCTTTTAAAATAACATCCATCATGTCTTCCGTCGTTTTCTTTGGCATAATGCCATCCTTCACAGACTGGGCATAGCTCTTAATCGTCATGATTGGTGTTTTCAGCTCATGAGATGTGTGCTGGATGAAAGTTTTTTGTGCATAGTCGTGTCTCAGGAGATTTTGCCTCATATCCTCAAACTGTTTTGACAAGACATAAAATTCGTCATCCCCTTTCCAATGAAAGGGCTCCTGCCAATTTCTTTTGGCGATCTGCTCAAAACGTCTACCTAATATGGTGAGCGGAAAACGGAGATACCTTGCCAGCCAGATTGCTGGTATGATTGAAAAGACTCCCGTGAACAGCAAGATCAAAACAAGTCTGAGCCAGAGCCTGTTTACCATTTGATCACGATACGTGTCCCACATATAGGAAATCAAGTAGACGATTTCACCTTTTGTATTCGTTCCTTTAGAGATCACATAAAAAAGAGTGGCTCCTTCATACGTAAGCTCATATCTTCCTTTATTATCTTTTTGTTCATATGCTTTTTCAGCCATCTCCACTAAAACTTCCTTAGGTACAAAATCTCCTTGTAGTTGATTGGCATACTGTTCCGCAATCAGAATGTGTCCAACATCGCGTGCTGCGCTTCTTCTTTCAATAAAATCTTTTGGTGTTTCTCCTGGAAATTGCTTCTGAGGATTAATCTCCCCTTTTTGCTCGTTTTCAATGATTCGATAGGTTTCCTCTGTAAGGGTATCTTTAATGGACAATGGATAGATAATAGCGGTTAATAAGCCGATCGTAAACAACAACAGACCAAACGAAAGCCAGATGCGCTGCGTGAGATTCAACCGGATCATGATGGAATGATCCTATAACCAGAACCATAGACGGTTTCCAAGTTCAGCCGCGGCATTTTCTTGCGCACGCGCCTGATCACATCGTCAACCGCACGTTCAGACCCAAAATAGTCGTCACCCCAAACATATTCCAGAATCTCTTCTCTTTTTCTTGATTTGCCTTTGTTTTCGATCAAGTAGAGCAGAACGTCTATTTCTTTCCCTGTTAAATTAATGATTTCTCCATCACGTGTAATCCTTCTGGAGATTGGATCTATCGTGTAGCCTGTTATTTCAATAATCTGCGGCATTCGATTGCCTGTTTCATAGATTCTTGTTAAAAGTTTCTTAACTCGGATTACAAGCTCTCTTGGCATAAACGGTTTAGCCAAATAATCATCACTTCCCAGTTCAAGACCTACTATCCGATCAAGGTCCTGATCTCTTGCCGAAATGAAAATTACTGGTATATCAGAATTCTTTTTGATTTCTTTTATGATTTCATAGCCGTCCATACCTGGGAGCATAATATCTAAAATCCAAAGATGAGGAGGGGATCCTTCAGAATTCTTTAATGCTTCCTCTCCGTTGTGAAAAACAGAAACATTCCAACCCTCTTTATCCATATAGGCTTTTAAGACGTGTGAAAGGTCTTGCTCATCCTCTACTAAGTAAATCATATACTCATTTGACATGGGCATTCCCCTCCTTTAATTATTTTTCAGCTAAAACAGAACGATCTGGCCAGTGAATAAATGGAACATCCGGCACAATCGACTCTAAATGTGAGTGGCATGTAAAGAACAGAACCTGTCTATCCCGTGCGAACTCTTGAATCAATGACAGCGTGCGACGTGTTCTTTTTTGATCGAAATTCACTGCAATATCATCCATTAGTACCGGGAATCCAGCAGGACCGGCATTCGCTGCAACAGCGAGCCGGATCGCTAAATAAACTTGCTCTGCTGTTCCACGGCTCAACTCATGAGGATAAAAGCGTGTTCCATCCCCTTTTAACACTAGCAGTTCGTTTGCATCCGTAAATAAAATAGATTGATATTCCCCTTCTGTTATTTTACTAAAATAACCACTCGAAGTCTCTAAAACTGCTGGCAGCTTCGTTTGCTGATAGTCTTCCTTTACTTTTTGCAGGGCATGCTGGGCAAGCTTAAAGCCCGCCCACTTCTTAACAAGCTGATTCCATTCCTCTTTTAATAGTTCATAACGGTGCATGTGCTCTGAATAGCTGCCGTCTTCAAGAAGCTGTTTCAGTTCCCATTTAAGTTTAGCCCTGTCTTCAGTAGCTGTTGAAAGCTCTGTTTGCTGTTCTTTTTCTTTTCTCTCGATATCTTCAAGGAGCTGAACGGAATCCTCGTATTTCTCAGTAACCTTTTCTGCCATACTGTCCATTTCAGTTGAAGAATAACCTAAGGATAAGAGCTGGTTGTAAAGTCTATCTCTTTCTTCAGAATGCTTTATATAGGAAGCCGTTCTTTTTCCATTTTCATAGTATTGTTCTGCTGTGTCAGCACCAGCTTCATTCAATAGCTTTACGACCTGGTTGTTTATGTGCTGAATCTGTTTTAGAAGTGTCTTTTTCCGTTCTGATAGTTCATTGCAATTTTTCCTAAAATGTTCTCTCTCCGTTTCTTTTCTTACCTGATTTTCTAATCTTGCATGTAATTCCTCTATCAGTTTAGGAACATCTTCAGTGATCTCTATGTGAAAGAACGATGCTAGTCTTTCAGCTGCCTCTTTAAAATGGGAAAGTTCTGATGCAATATTGTGCCGCTTTTGATTTGTGTTCACTTTTTGCTTAATGATTTCTTTTATTTTATAAAGACTGTTCATATAACCAGACATCAAAAGCTTCTCATTATCGCCTTTATATCCATTTGATCGCGCCCATTTTTCTGCTTGTTCATATACACTTGCTTCTTCTATTTCTAAATAATCAAGCTGTTTAGCAACCTGCAAATATACAGTATTTTCGTGCTGAAGAGCAGCAGTGAGCTGAATCCATTGTTTTCGGTTTACCTCATCCTCAAGTAAACGGTGATTGCTTGAGACAGGTGTGTCCTGTGTAGATCCGTCTTTTTTATAACTAGTTAAAATCATCACACCAGCTGCAAGCAAAAGCAGTACTCCAGCGAAAACAACTGAATTTTTATCAGATGTCCAGCCAGACCAAATTAACACTATTGCTGAAATAACAGGCAGCATCATAGCATAATAAGGCCGATTTTTTTGATGTTGATATGTTTTGCTTCTTTCCTGTTCATAGCGGGCATGTTCTTCTTCAGGTAAAAGCCTTTGTTTTTGCTCTGCTTCTTCTTTTTCTAATCTTTCAAGCTTTACTCTCGATTCTTCTAATTCCGTTTCTAACCTTCTCTTTTTCTCAGTCAAGGCTGTCCTTTTTTTCAGCATCTCTTCATGCTCATGTAAAGCAGAAAGAGAAACATTCAGCTGCATCAATTCCTCTTCTGGCCATATTTCTCCAATAGCTTCAAATAAACTAGATTCCTGATTTTGCAATTCCTCAGCATGGTTGGTTAATTCTTTAAGCTGTACCAGTAAATGCTCAAAATGCGGCAGTTTATTAAACAACTGTTTAATATCTCTTTTATATGAAAGCAATTGTTTATCCGTTTCCAGCAGCTTTAGTTCTTTTTCCATTTTAAGCAGCCGGTCTTCAATATATTGGAGTTCACTGTTTAGTAATGAACCTTCTTTTTGCCACTGCTCATAACGGTGGATACCGTTTTCCGGAAATGTCATTTTTTCCGGATCAAATGACTTCAGTTCATGCTGAAGCTGTTTGTATTTTTCCAAGACTGGCCGCAATTCAAACAAACGTTTTAAAGACCTTAACTCTCTTTGTATAAAATCTAATTCTTCCTGTGTTTGATGAATTTTCTTCTCGATGATTTCTTTTTGGTTATCGAGCATCTGGTAGCTTTCATTCTTTTCCCTGAAGGATTGCAAAGATTGCCCAGTAGCTTTTAACTGTTCTAACTTCTCGTTAATAACTGGCTTTTTTCCGGCTTTTTTAAATAATAGGGATTGTTTCCGTTCAAACGTTTGTTCAATTTCAAGCAAATCACGGTCACCTGATAAAGCAGTACTCAACAAGAAGTTACCAAGTTCTTCAGATGTTAATTTATCCAGCTTCTGCAACCCGTCAAGCCCAAAGCAATACGCCCCTGTAAATAAAGACACATCCATCCCATCTAAAAGATGCATGATAAAAGATTCATCTTTGTGCTGACCGGTTTCATCATAAATGGTTACGTCTCCAGCAGCCTTAGTGCCGGCAATTCTTTCAATTGTCCATCTCCCCAATTTTGGATGATCTACGGTTAATTTTCCACCGAGGCGGTTGCCGTTTTTCGGTTCATACCGGTGCTGTGCCTGGTTTTTCACAGGAAAACCGAACAGCACACACTTAATAAAATCCATCAAGGTTGTTTTTCCTGCTTCATTATCTCCAAAAAGCAGCTGAAAACCTGTACGTTCCAGTGATAATTTGCAATCCTTTAAGGCTCCAAAATGATAGATGTGCAAAGATACTATTTTCATAATTTCACCTAGCCTTTGTACAGCTCTGATAATAATAATTGTTCTGCTTGTTTCTTCACATCTTCCCAGTCTTCTTCTGTGAGAGAAAGATATTTTCTTGCTGTTCTATGAGTCTTTAATTCAGATACCGCTTTTTCAAGCTCCCTGTCATCTTGTAAAACGTTTAAAACATCTTGGAAGAAAGCAGACTGCTTAATAGACATTTCATCTTTCAATGCGGGACGAACATCATTTTTTATAGAAACAATATGGACAAAAGATGCAGCATCCTCTTCCCGCAAAATGTCCTCAAGTTCTTCTAAAAAAATGCCATCCAGCAATTCTTCGTACAATAGCGTATGGCCTGTTAATCTAATAGAAAGAAAAACCCCTTTATGCTGATGTTGGTATGTATTTTTTGCTTCTTCACACAATGTAATAATTTCCTGGAGACTTTCTGTTTCATCTAATTCAATGACTGCCTCATGCCATTCAATATCAGATGTTGCATAAAAAACGCTTGTTGCTTCATTTCCATTAAGAGTGACGATAAACCCGCCTTTTTCACCCGTTTCACCACTATGTCTTCCTTGTATATTTCCTGAATATCGAACTGGCGGTTCATCATGCAGATCCATTTTTTTATGAATATGTCCAAGCGCCCAATAGTCATAGCCCTTTTTTAAGAGTTCCGATAATAGAAAAGGAGCATACCGGCTATGCCCGCTATACCCGTCCGCTTGTCCGTGTAAAATACCGATATGGTACAGCTCATCCTGTTTCTCAGGAAAATGAATGGTACGGTTATCGGTCACAGCTGCTGTTTCATAACTAAACCCATGAAGACAGGCAATTTTCTGTCCCTCTCTTGCATAGTAATAACTCTGAATGCTGTTTCCTTGAAAAAAATGAACATTCTCAGGCCAATCAAGTGTGACCCACTGACCATCGAGCGGATCATGATTTCCATGGCTTATATAGACTTCTATATGATGATTCTCCAGTTTCAGAAAACAATCTTTTAAAAAGGACTGTGCTTTTAAGCTTCGCTGCCCGCTGTCATAAAGATCACCGGCAATGATAACAAAATCTACTTCTTCTTTGATCGCTATATCAATAAGTCTTTTAAATGACATAAATGTACTTTCAAATAGCCGTTCCAGCATCCCTTCCGGCAAAGAGGAAAGGCCCTTGAAAGGACTGTCTAAATGAAGGTCTGCGCAATGTAGGAACTTTATCATTTCACTCATCCTTTTTTTCTATCATTCTTCCCCTCATTTTAACATATATACGAAAACACGTTCGCTAAATTGTATACAAAAAAGGAGAGCAAGAATCACTCTCCTTCTTATAGGATCATCCGGTCGTATTTTTCTTCTCTTGTTTGGATAGAAGAATAGCCTGCTTAAATAGTTTCAATGATGGCGCGTTGCCGTACATAAGTACACCGCCACGATAAACACGTGCACCAATAACAGCAAATAGTAAAATGGCACCCACTAGAACACCAATGCCAAGGGCTACTTCCCATACCGGCAATGAAAGCATTCCTACCCGAAGCAGCATAAGCATCGGTGTAAAGAACGGGAAGTAAGATGCACCTGCAACAAAACCAGATTCCGGATTTTCTCTGCCGTACATTGCAATCATGAATGCTGCTACGATCAGAATAACAACAGGAGTCATTATGTTGTTCACTTCTTCTACTCTCGTAATCAATGAACCCAGCATTGCAAAAAGCGTCGCGTAAAGGAAGAATCCTAATACGAAGAACAATAGTGCATAGATGATCAATGGAATTGGAATCTCATTCAGTTTAAATTCTTTTATTATGCTTTCACTTCCGCTAAGTCTTTCATTTAATTTAGCAGATGTAATTCCTGCAGCAACAAATACCGCTAGTTGTGTAAGAGCTATTAGAACAATACCAAAGATTTTTCCAAACATCTGTTTAACTGGAGAAACAGATGAGATTAAGATTTCCATTACTCGGGATGATTTTTCAGTAGCTACTTCCACCGCAATCATACTGCCGTACATCATTACAGACATATACATGAAGAACAATAATACGTAAACAAGTATATATACTTGAGCTGCTTCTTCTTCACTTTTTGCAGTGTCGGACAATGAATCCTTTTCAAATGTCACAGGCAGGTAAATCGCTGCCAGCTGTTCTTGATTCAACCCGATGGATTCTGCTGCACTTTTATTCTTTATCTGTTGAAGTGCCATTTCAATGTCCGTAATCAAGTCTTGATTTGTAACATCCTCCGCCTTATAGCTTCCCGTTATCATTCCTGACGTATCTTTATCTAAAATAAGAAGACCGTCCAGCTCACCATTAAGAACGGAACTTTCGGCATCTTTCTCTGATTTACTAAAGGCTTCAGCTTTGATGTCTGCCCCTGCTGCTTTGAGTTGTTCTTTCAGTACTGGAAGTGTATTTCCTGTCTTATCGATGACTCCAACTTTTGCTTCTTCTTCTCCGCCAAACATTTTTGTGATCTCGTTCATGTTTGTCACGACAAACAATAAAGCAATCGTAATTAGTGTAGAGATCATGAATGGTTTAGACTTTATCTTAGATCGGTATGTATGCATCATAACAATCATAAATTTATTCATGAACCACACCTACCTTTTCGATGAAAATATCATTTAATGAAGGTTCTTCGAGTTCAAACTTCCTTACAAATCCTTTGGCTTGAATGGCTTGGAACAAATCATTGGCGACTTCTTCACGCTCTACTTGCAGCGTAATGCCATCCGCCGTCAGACGGTGTTTCAACACACCCTTTGTATCTTTCAAATATCTCAAATCAAAGTCCGCTTTTACAGAAACGTTCTTCTTGCCAAAAGCACGCTTAATATCTTTTAAGCTTCCATGTACGACAGAATTGCCTTTGTGCATGATGCATAAATGCTCGCAAAGTTCCTCAACATGCTCCATTCTGTGGCTGGAGAATACAATCGTCGTACCTTCTTTTTTCAATTCATGTACAGCGTTCTTTAATAGTTCAACATTTACTGGATCCAGCCCGCTGAAAGGTTCATCTAAGATTAATAGTTCCGGCCGGTGAAGAACGGCAGCAATAAACTGTATCTTTTGCTGATTCCCCTTTGAGAGTGATTCAACTTTTTTATTTAAGTATTCTTCTGCACCAAATCGTTTTAGCCATTTCTCTGTTTGTTCTTGTATAAGTGTTCGTGACATTCCGCGCAATTGGCCTAAATAGATAAGCTGCTCTCTTACTGTCAGCTTTGGATAAAGACCCCTTTCTTCGGGTAAGTAACCTACAAGATCACTAGTTTCATAAGAAATTTCTTTCTCGTTCCATGAAATTTCACCACGAGTAGGTGTTAATAAGCCAAGGATCATCCTGAAGGTTGTCGTTTTCCCAGCACCATTCGCACCCAGTAATCCAAAAATTTCACCTTTAGGTATTTCTAGATTCAGTCCTTCTACAGCTGTAAAAGAACCAAATTGTTTCCGGACATCTTTTATGGTTAACATAAACTTCCCTCCCGCTGTAAAATATACCATATTCTACCTTGTGCGTGGTGCTAAAAACCTAAGTTTCAAACAATTTATCAAGGATGTTGCAGGAAAAATCGGTCGAATGTTGAAATCAATTTTTAGATACGAAAGGAGTTAGACTTTTCATGAATACATATGCATTAACTGCTTACGAAAAGAACGGCGAAAAAATATTAGATGAGGCAATTACAGCATCTAATGATTCAGAAGCAAAACAACGGGGAGAAGCCCGTCTGGCTGAATTAAACATGCAAGAAAAAACGCACCGTCTGACTTCACCAAAAGGACAGTTGCTTCTTTTCCATCGCTGATGAGACTCATGGAAACGAGGGGAAAAACAGTGAGTGAGGTTTTAATTCGCGAAGCACGATATGAAGACAGCTATGAACTTTCTTATTTAATGGGGGAACTCGGATATCCAACCTCCCCTGAAGAAATGACAGAACGCTTAGAAACGCTTCTTCCCAATACAGCATACGCCTGTTTTGTAGCTTGTGTAAATGAACAAGTTATAGGTATGATCGGTCTTACGAAAGGCATCTACTTTGAAAAAAACGGCTGTTACGCAGGAATTTCCGCGCTTGTAGTGAGTGAAGAATTCAGAGGAAACGGCATCGGCAAACAGCTTGTTCGCTATGGAGAAGAATGGGCAAAGGAACAAGGTGCAACAGCTATCTTACTGAATAGCGGAAAACACCGAACAGATACTCATGAGTTTTACCGAAACTTAGATTATGATGATACAGGATTGCGATTTATAAAAGTAATGCTTTAAAAATGAGAAAACCGGGTGCTGAATCGCCAGCACCCGGTTTCTACTATTTTCCGATCATTTTATTGACCCCGTAATGTCTATGTTGTTTATTTAAGGTTAACCCAAACGCTCTTCACTTCAGTGTAGTTGTTCAACGCATAAGATCCCATTTCACGGCCGATGCCAGATTGCTTGTATCCGCCGAACGGAGATGCAGCATCGAACGCATTGTAGCAGTTCACCCAAACTGTACCTGCACGAAGCTTGTTAGATACATAGTGAGCTGTTTTTAAATTCTCTGTCCATAGTCCTGCAGCAAGACCATACTCAGAATCGTTCGCACGTGCGATTACATCATCCAAGTCATCAAACGGCATTGCCGCTACAACTGGTCCGAAGATCTCTTCTTTTGCGATCGTCATCTTATCATCAACGTCAGCAAAAATCGTAGGTTCTACGAAATATCCTTTCTCAAAAGGAACAGATCCTCCTGAAAGAAGTTCAGCACCCTCATCTTTACCTTTTTGGATATAGCTTAGAACGCGATTATGCTGTTCTTGAGAGACTAGAGGTCCCATTGTAGTTTCTGGATCAAGTCCAGGTCCTTGTTTGATCTTTTTAGCATGTGACACAAGGTCAGCTACTACATTATCAAACGATTTCTTCTGAATATATAAACGTGATCCGGCACAGCAAACTTGTCCTTGGTTGAACATGATTCCGCTAAGTGCACCAGGGATCGCACGGCTCATGTCAGCATCCGGAAGAATGATGTTCGGCGACTTTCCGCCAAGCTCTAACGTAACACGCTTCAATGAATTAGAAGCATTACGCATGATCAGCTTACCAACTTCCGTTGATCCAGTAAATGCGATTTTGTCCACATTTGGATGGTCAACTAGAGCTGCTCCTGTTTCACCAGCACCTGTTACTACGTTAAGCACGCCTTCAGGGAACCCAGCATCTTGAGCTAATTTAGCAAGGTATAGTGCAGAAAGAGGCGTTTGCTCTGCAGGCTTCAATATAACTGTACATCCAGTCGCAAGTGCTGCTCCAAGCTTCCAAGCCGCCATCAATAACGGGAAGTTCCAAGGAATGATTTGTCCAACTACACCAAGTGCTTCATGACGTGTATAGTTGAAAAAGCTTCCTGCAACAGGAATGGTTTGTCCAACAATCTTAGTGGACCATCCTGCATAGTAACGGAAATGTTCAATTGCCAGCGGAACGTCAGCGTTCGTTGTTTCTCCGATAGGCTTACCGTTGTCTAATGTATCAAGTTGTGCTAATTCTTCTTTATTTTCTTCCATTAAATCTGCTAGTTTGTAAATTAAGTAGCTGCGCTTTGATGCAGGCATCTTCGACCAGTATCCAGTTTCGAATGCTGCTCTAGCAGCTTTTACTGCCTTATCGATGTCTTCTGGCCCACCTTCTGAAACCACTGCAAGTACATCGCCAGTTGAAGGGTTTAATGTTTCAAATGTTTTTCCGCTTGCTGAGGAGACCCATTCTCCATTAATAAAATGTTTTTTTGTTCCGTTCAGGAACTCAGCCACCTTTGGTTTTAATTGTAGGTCTAATGTTTTTTCCATTTGAATCCTCCCTTTACAAAGTGAATCTTACATAAATATTATTCGTCAGGATTCATGAAAACCCTTTCATTTTCAACATTTGTAATAAAAATGAAACGTTTTTGACTAAATTCGGCAAGAGAGTGTCGAATCTTCAAGGATTTTTGATGAGGGATGATATGTCTCTGGGCGCGCATAAATCTCCCTGAGCGCGCATAAATCCTTCCCATACTCCCGTGAACCGCTATTTTCACAACAAAAAAACTCTTCCTGGGACAATATAAATCCAGAAAGAGCCCTCATCTAACATTATTTCATTGTCTGGAAGCGCATTTGCTTTCGGAATACCTCTTTTACCATGTAAGGAACGCCAAGCTGATCATTCGTTCTTGTGATCCACTTCGCCTTCTTCTTTACCTCATCAGGTGCGTGCGCCATGGCCACACCTAACCCGGCAAATTCGATCATATCCATATCATTGTACGAATCGCCGATTGCCACCATTTCATTTGGAGCAATTCCAAGCTTTTCCCCTAAGAACCGGAGTGCATTCCCTTTTGTTACTTTTTTAGCGGTTATCTCCAGCTGGCACTTTGTTGAGGAAGAATACTCGAAATCTGGCATATGCTCCTTCAAATACTTCATAGCAGACTCGCATTCTTTTTCATCAAAAAACTGTACATCCATTTTCGGCGGTGAAACTTCCTGAGATAATACATAATCTCCGAGATTCTCCGTAAAGGAAACAGGATAAAACAATGGATCGCCCGTACTTAACGTCAACTTTGCTACAAGCTGGCTTTTTTGCTTAAGCTGATTACCTACTGAGAAGCGCTCATGAACGACTCTCATGTGACATTCGTAGTTCTCGAGTACATCTACAATTCTGTAGGTATCCTCCACTGACAGCCGGTTTTCATGAAGCGGTTCATCAAGAGATGAAGCAATGAAACCGCCATTATGGCTGATGAGATAATTGTTGATCTTTAGTGCCTTTGCAATCTTTTGTGTAGATGGAAAGCTCCTTCCCGAAGCGAGTGTGACATATACCCCTTTTTGCTGCACATAATCAATGGCTTCTTTCGTTTCTCTATCGATGCGGAAATTGCTTCGCAGTAGGGTTCCGTCGATGTCAATCGCCAGTAAACGGTATACCATGTTGCTCCCCCCATTTCGCGAAAATAAAGTATAAGGACTCGAGTTAAGTCTATGACCTTTAAACATGCTTTAGAACGCTGACAAGCCTAGGAATTCTTGCTCCATAAGAAAAACCCCTGTTCGGTTAGAAACAGGGGTTTAGTTGATTTACTATTATTGTTGTTGGCCTTCTTCTTCAACCATTGGTCCATAAAGCTCTTCAAGGGGCTTTGTGATCACTTTGTTTAGATCGTTGATGATCATGCTCATGCGCTGTTCTGCTGCCATTAGCTTTGAGATTGTTTCATTTTGCTGAACGTCAGCAAATAGCTTTTGAGCTTCTTCAATCTCTTCCTGAGTTACTTCTTGACCGTTCATTTGTTTTTGCTGAAGATTAACTTGAATATCACGGAATTTCCCAAAAAGTTCTTTTGTTTCCGGATTATTATTAACTTCATCATAGCTATTTTTTAAAGCTTGGAAGTCCTCGCTGTTTCTTAGTGCTTTTTCTAGATCGTAAGCAACATCATATACGTTTGCCATTGGTAAAATACCTCCCATGAATTAAAGTACGGTACCCACTATAACAGACTCTACAAAAATAGTACAAGGATACCCTGAAACAGGCCAATAATTCCCCCTAAAAGGGCTCCGAGCCACGTGATCATTTTAAGCTCGCTTTTTGCGATCGATATGATGATTTCCTCTAAACGCTCAAGTGAGAATGTTTCAACTTGTTCTTCCACGATTTTGGCCAAGTGCATCTTTTCAAGAAGGACGTCAAGTCTTGCCACAAATAAATCTAATCCAGCTGCTACTGCTTTTGGTGTAAGCTCATCAATGAGCCAGTTTTCAAAAGTTTCAGAAAGAGTATTTACTGGTGTGTTTAAATATTCTTCGATCGGCAGTCTTTGCGTGACTTCTTTTGCCAGTCCTGCAGTAATATCCGGCATGTTCAACAGGGCAACAGCTTCTCCCATTCTTTTTTCCATAAAACCACGGTACTCTTGCTGAAGAAGTTTAAGCAGCGTTTCACGGGTATTTTCGTGTTTTAGGAATTTAATGAGTTCTGGCTGTACCTTTTCAGCGATACTTACATTTCCAAAAAACATAGATACCATATTAACGAGCATTCCTTTGTCCATCAGAAAAGCATCTATTCCGCTTGCTAAAGCTTTTCTGCCTTCCGTGCTCTCTAAATAGAGCACTCCTCTGTTTAATAGCCAGTCTACTACTTCCGGCAGCTTCTCTTCACCTGCGGCTACAAATTTTTCTGGCAGAACATCTTTCATTTCTTTGCTGTTCGATTCCTCAAGCATTCGTTTCATTCTGTTTGCAAGCCAGGTTTCGGTAGTAGTTTGGATGCGATTTTGAACATCATCAACGCCAAAGTCTTTTTTTAATAGCTCTTTTAATGTAATGTCACTTTGTAAAAAGCGTTTAACCTCACCTTGGACGAGTTCAGTCATCTCAGATTGAAAGCCGGTATCGTTGATTTTCGCCTGAACACCCTCTGCAGTTAAAAGATGATTTGTTACCGTTTCCCCAAGCTGTACAGCCAGTTGATGCCTTCGCTTCGGAATAAGTCCTGGTGTAAAAGGCACTCGGAATTTTCCTATATATAACGTGTTAAAGGGCCTGAATAACATACGGATCGCGATGGAGTTCGTCAAACCTCCAATAAACGCTCCGACAACGACCATGATTGTCAATGTAAGCCACATATTCATATTTGTTTCTCTCCATTACTGCTTATTCTATTTAATTAGTATAAGCCATTTTGAAAGTTACAAGCAATTTGGACCTAAGACGTAATTACATTTCATTGCCATCAGGTAAGATGTCAACATAATAGAAACGGTCCATATTTGTATACATATCTTTGGCTAATCTGGTTTCACCAAATTTAAACTTAATCGGAAAAGAAAAGTTTGGACCATCAAAAACATAGGTATGAAACTCTCCATTCTCACCGCAAATATCCTGTCCATCAGGATAATCATTTAAAAATTGCTGATCCATTATTCTGCCTGCAAAAGACTTATCTATTACAGAAATATCAATACAGCAGACAACAGTCTTAAAATCTTTCTCCAAAAATTCTTTCATCACTTGTTTTGAATCTTCTCCCCATATAGGAAAAATAGGTGTTAAGCCAGTACCTTCAAGCATCTTTTCTCTGTAGGATTTAATATCTTGTAAAAAGATATCGCCAAACATGATGTATGGGATGCCATCCGAGACTATTCCATTTACCGCTTGTTTCATTCGCTGCTGGTAGACTTCATTCGGACAATCACGCGGAATCCAAACTTTCCGAAGCGGTATACCGAGTGATTTCGCCTGCAGTTCCAGCAGATTATTTCGCACCCCATGCATCGTTGTTCTGTTATAGCCTTCGGTTAAAGTCGTCAGCAAAGAATCAATTTCCCAATCTCCTGATTCTTGCAATCTATGTAAGGCCAGAACAGAATCTTTTCCCCCGCTGAACGATACTACAATCCTTTTCTTCATACTCTCCTCCAGTATCTTAACTTTATCAATTAAAAGGCGGCAGATCGAACGAAAAATCTTCTGCTTTCAGTTCTAATAAAAGTTCATCTAGGATTTCCGCTGTCTGCTTCAATTCATGAAGCAAAATGATCGATCCATCTTTTGAATGATTGATTATGTTATAAACGATATGCACTGCACTTTTCTTATGCTCCCAATCTAGTCCTGCAACTTCCCATAAGAATGGTATAAGCTTTAATTCCTTCAGTACCTCAAGGGTATCCTCATTAAACTGGCCATAAGGCGGACGGAAGTATTTCATTTTCTGCCCAGTTAAATTTTCAATTTGCTTCTTATTCGTCCAGATATCGTGAAACTGCTCTTCCCGGGTAAGCCTAGTTAAATCTCTATGACGGAGCGAGTGGCCTCCTATAATATGACCTTCATCTATTACACGCTTCCATGGCCGGTGTTTATGGAGGAGTCTTGACTGCCAAAAGAACATCGCTTTAACTTCATGCTTTTTTAAAATATCCAAGATCGGGACCAGCACCGAAGAAGGTCCATCATCAAAGGTCAGAATTAGAGACTTCGAAGTTTGCTTGTTCCAATTTTGTTTATTTGTCCAGATTTCTTTATTTGACCAGTCGTACACGACCGTTGATGATGTGATTCATGGACACTTTCTCACCGTTATCTCCTCCTGCTCTATGAAACCCGTTTAGTATATAGCGCAACATTGCTATAATAATAACAAGCTTTTCCTTGAAAGGATATGAAATAGGATGCTCAATAAATTAAAGATGCACTACAAAAAATCTATTACAACCGACCTTTCACAGCAAACAGGATACCTCTGGTTTATCACAACGGATGGTGAACCGTTTGGCATCAAACGATCTGTTCTTGCCGAATCAGAAGTTCAGCTGCTGCACTCTATGTTTGATAAATATGAGATTGAAACATCCCTTACATACAACTCATCACAAATTAAATGGAAGAAAATCCTTTCAGGTGAACACACAATAAACGAACAAAGTTTTTACCGCTTTATTCATTTCTTCAGTAAACAGCCCATTACCGATCACACGGCATTTACAGAAGCGGTTAACGGACTTTTCCCTGAGGAAGCTGTTCTATTATTTAATGAAGAAAGCAAGAGCGGTGTGATTATTGAAACCTCAAAACAAGACTATAATGACACACCGTATGAAGCTTTAAAAGATATGCTTTCTACCGATTTTTACATCGATCTGTCCGTGTATATCGGCTTATTCAATTACGATCAAAATAAAGCAAAACAAATCTATGAACATGAAAGAAATAATTTCTTAACGGTCAAAGGCAGTTTACCCCCAAGATCGATCTATACGATTTCAGACATATTACCGTCTATACTGCTTCATGAAGCGAGTACCGAAACAAAAGAAACATTAACGGACATGCTTGCTGAATGGCTGGAAGATGACAAAGAAACTATAAACACGATTAAAGTTTTTGTAGAATGCAATATGAATATCTCACTTGCAGCTAAGAAATTATATATTCACCGCAACAGCCTGCAATACAGAGTAGACAAGTTTTTTGATAAGACAGGAATCGATGTGAAGCAGTTTAAAAATGCGCTTGCCGTTTATATGGCTATCCTGTCTCTCGAACAGAAATGAACCTTCTAGAATGGTCTCTTTGTGCACCTTGCATAAAGCGACCTTTTTATTTTGGGCATGTCGTCCATTTACGCCATCATTATGAAAGCGTAAACTTAAAACATCAAGAAAACGTTTACATCGGAAGGGGATTATTAAAATGGCAGAAATTAAGTTAAATAACATCGTTAAACGATATGATAACAAAGTAACAGCTGTACATGACTTCAACCTTGATATCTCTGATAAAGAGTTCATCGTATTCGTAGGTCCATCAGGCTGCGGTAAATCAACAACACTTCGTATGATCGCTGGTCTTGAAGAGATTTCGGAAGGTGAACTAGTAATCGATGAGCGCGTTGTTAACGATGTTGCTCCAAAAGACCGTGACATCGCGATGGTATTCCAAAACTATGCGCTTTATCCTCACATGAACGTTTATGACAACATGGCGTTCGGATTAAAGCTTCGTAAATTCAGCAAAGATGAAATCGACAAGCGTGTTAAAGAAGCTGCTCGTATTCTTGGTCTTGAGCAATACTTAGACCGTAAACCCAAAGCTCTTTCAGGCGGTCAGCGTCAGCGTGTTGCACTAGGACGAGCAATTGTTCGTGACGCAAAAGTATTCTTAATGGATGAGCCTTTATCTAACTTGGATGCAAAACTTCGTGTTCAAATGCGTGCAGAAATCACAAAGCTTCACCAGCGTCTGCAAACAACTACGATTTATGTAACGCATGACCAAACAGAAGCAATGACAATGGCGACTCGTATCGTTGTTATGAAAGACGGACGCATCCAGCAAGTTGGATCTCCAAAAGAAGTTTATGACACACCAGAAAATATCTTCGTTGGCGGATTTATCGGAAGCCCGGCAATGAATTTCTTGAACGGTACTTTAGAAGATGGCTTCTTTAAAATTGGCGACACTAAGATCGCAGTTCCTGGCGGAAAGATGAAAATCCTTCAGGACAAAGGTTATACAGGGAAAGAAATCGTACTTGGTATTCGTCCTGAAGACATTCATGATGAGCCTTTGTTCTTAGAGTCTTCTTCTAACACAAAGATCGATGCGAAGATTGACGTTGCTGAATTAATGGGAGCTGAAACGTTCCTTTACTCTACAGTAAGCGGACAAGATTTCATCGCACGTGTTGACTCACGTACAGACATCCGCAACGGACAAAGTATCTCCCTTGCGTTTGATATGAACAAAGCACACTTCTTTGACAAAGAAACTGAACTTCGTATTCGTTAATATACCTTTTTATACGAGTCCTGCTAATTTGAAGCAGGGCTTTTTTGTTGTATGAGACCCATAACATCCATAAAATAGGAACATATGTGATGAGGTCTTGTTTTTATGTGATGATTGTACATTTTTATGTGATTGTCCTTAATTTTTATGTGATTATGTATACCCCGTAAAGAAATAGAACAAATTCCCTGTTATTTTTTTTTTACTCGGGGAAAATGTTAAATGATTGACGAAACAGAAACCGCTTTATACAATTAATTCTATAAAATTTGTCGGGATTACCCCGGCTAGGAGGACTTCATTTGAAAAATACACTTAAATCTCTGTTGGCACTTACCCTTTCAGCTGTTCTTTTATCAGCTTGCGGAACGTCTGACAAATCAAAAGACACTGGTTCCGATAAAGAAGAAAACGTATTAACGATCGGTACAGAAGCTACATATCCACCGTTCTCATACCGAGATAAAAAGACGAATGATATTACCGGCTATGACGTTGACGTAGCAAAAGAAGTAGCAAAACGACTTGATATGGAACCTAAATTTGTAGCTACTGAGTGGAAGAACATGTTTACTTCACTTGATTCAAAAAGATTTGATCTTGTAGCAAACCAAGTAACTGTTACGGATGAAAGAAAACAAAAATATGTATTCTCAACTCCATATACAGTTTCAGGCGGACAGATAATCGTCAATAAAGACAATACAGATATTAAAGGAATCGAAGACCTAAAAGGAAAAGTTGTTGGTACTACACAAGGAAGCAACTATGCAGCAGAAGCTGAAAAAGCTGGAGCAAAAACAAAGTTTTACAAAGGTATCGCACAAGTTCTAACAGATCTTGATGTTAATCGTGTAGACGCTGCAATGAACGACCAGTTATTCATTTTAACGGAATTAAAGAAAACGGATTATAACGTTAAACCTGTAGGTGAACCTTTTAACAAGAATGAAATGGCATTCGCATTCCGAAAAGATGATAAAGAACTTGTTGATAAAGTGAATAAAGCTCTTGAGGAAATGAAGGAAGACGGAACTTTAACAAAGATCTCCGAAAAGTATTTTGGAGAAGATGTAAGTGAATAACCTTTCAGAAATTCTGGTCAACTCCCTCCCCTATTTGCTGGAGGGAGCTGTTTTTACTATTTTAATCAGCCTATTTTCAATCCTTGGAGCACTTATTTTCGGACTGGTTATTGCATTATGCCGGATGTCATCAAGCAAAATTCTTGCGGGGTTTGCTAAAGGATATATTTCTTTTTTCAGAGGAACACCATTATTAATTCAATTACTGATTCTATATAATGGCTTTACATTCATATATGTACCTGAGGGATGGCAAGCTGCTCTGGCTGGTTTGATCCTGCATTTCAGCGCCTATATCGCGGAATCATACCGTGGAGCCATTCAATCTATAGAAAAAGGACAATGGGAAGCCGCTTTTTCACTGGGGATGAACAGATATTTGACTTATAAAGAGGTTATTTTACCTCAAGCATGGAGAATCTCTATCCCTTCTGTCTGGAATTCATTAATCGATATCGTTAAAGCTTCCTCTCTTGCTTCTGTTATTACGGTACCGGAATTGACACTAATGGCTGACCAGATCAGCGCTTCTCAGCTGATCGTATTGCCAGTATTATTAGAAGCTGCAGTCATCTATTGGATTTTAACCTCTCTACTGGATGGCCTAAGAGTCGTTCTCGAACGGCGCATCAGAATAAGCCAATAAACTTCATGTCCTTGTATTAGGATATGAAGTTTTTTATTGCCACTCTCCAATAAAGAAAAGAACTTCTTGATCGCATGCATCGCAATAAAAGACATGCGGACATTGACTGTCTTTGAAGTCTGTCGGATAGCCATCCTCTAATTTAAGTTCGTCTACTTCCATATAAGGGCTATAATCATCAAAAAAATCACTTACTTTCCCTTGGTCTTGAATAGCCCGGCCGCATTCCGGACATCGGACATTTATCGTTTGAAAGTTGTTGCAAATTGGACACATTGCCATAAATAAATTACACTCCTTCATAAAAAGGAGTGGATTACTCCACCCCTTTACAGCCATGTTTTTATAAGAGTTAGCGTGATCCGCCTAATTGTTGTTGTGCCATCGCTACTAAACGTTTCGTAATTTCCCCACCTACTGAACCGTTAGCACGTGCTGTTGTATCTGGTCCAAGTGTTACACCGAACTCAGATGCAATTTCATTCTTCATTTGATCGATAGCCTGTTGTGCACCAGGTACCACTAATTTGTTACGTCTTGCCATGTTGTTTCACCTCCTTGATACATATTGTGTATACATCACAATTTCTGTATGCGCTTTTAAACCTGGCAATTTATAGTGTACTTCCCATACCATTTACGTTTTTCTTAATCATTATTTGCATTGAAAAAGAGTGCATTCTATAAAGAAAGAAGCGACTCAGCATCTGCTGAATCGCTTTTATTTTTTTAGCAGCTGTTTGTAAAATGAACGTAGAAGCGCCGCCTTTTGTTTGTTATTTGAAAAATAAGCTCGTATAAGGGTCCGTACTTTTTTATATTTATTCTGATAAGGATACCAGTTAATCTCTTTTTGCTTTATTCCAGGATCTTTCATAACGGACATTTGACGGCTGAATGTATACAGCCCTTCATCACCATGATATCTGCCGGTGCCGCTGCTTTTTACACCCCCAAAAGGCAGATGAGGATTTGCGACCGAAATAAGAACATCATTAATCACGGCGTTGCCCGTCACAAGTCTTGACGTAACACGGTTCGCTTTTGTGCTGTCTTTCGTCCAAACACTTGCATTTAAGCCGAATTCAGTACTATTCGCTTTTTGAATCGCTTCTTCCTCTGTAGTAAAAGCAATGACAGGCATTACAGGACCAAAAGTTTCTTCCCTGACAATCTTCATGTCTTCCGTGATATTTGTTAAGATCATCGGCTCAATATACATGCTTTCTCCCCACTTATCAGGGTGTTTACCTGTCAGTAATAATGCCCCTTTATCGATTGCATCTAAAACATGATCTTTTATAATCTCTTTTTGCTGTTGAAAAGTTAAAGAACCAACGTCCTCTCCTATCTTCAGCTTTTTCGTTTCCTCCACAAGGCGGTCTATAAATTCTCCATGAACTGAGCTTTGTACATAAACACGTTCAACCGACATACAGACTTGGCCGGCATTGGTAAATGCACCCCATACAGCACCATGAACAGCTCGTTTTAATGGAGCATCTTCAAACACGATCATCGGGTCTTTACCGCCGAGCTCCAACGTATATGGAATGAATCTTTTGCTTGCTTCTATACCAATTTTTCGGCCCGTTTCAACTGAGCCTGTGAAAAAAATACCGTCTGGTGTTCCAGAGACAAGCTCCTGACCTAACTCTTTACCTCCATGTGCTACTTGAATTACATTTTTCGGCAGATTGATCTCTCTTGCAATTTTTTCAATCAATAAACCTATAGTTGGTGTGACCTCAGATGGCTTTAATATTACTGAGTTACCTGCAATTAAAGCTGAAATAACAGGTGTCATGGAAAGTTGAAATGGGTAGTTCCATGGTGAAATGATTAAAACCGTTCCTAAAGGAAAATAATCAACATACGATGACTTTCCTACAAAAAGAAGCGGTGTAGAAATTCTTTTGCGCTTTAATACTTTTGGTGCGCGCTTTTCATAGTGCTGCAGAATATCTATAACTGGCATAAGATCTGCGGTTAATGCTTCTGTCCTTACTTTACCCGTTGCCGAACATATTTCTTCAACGATTTCATCCATATTATCAAGCAAATATTGCTTCATTTTCTTTATAAATGTAAGCCTGGTTTCTAATGAGCGGCTGGACCAAAACTTGAATGCTGCCGACGCTTTTTCATACATTTCAGGTACATGCTGAATTTCAGTTTCAAGCCACTGGTCAATTGTTTCGCCGGTTGCAGGATGTTTTGCTATTAATACATTTTTCATGTGGCGCACCTCCTTTGTCAAAACATTCATACATCTTTCATCATACCTTTTTTACGCTTTAATGTTTATTTATTTTTTCGAATTGATAATATGTCGATATTCTTAAACCTATAAACATAAAAGAAACGGGGTATAACCTTTATGAATAAAACAGTTTTAATTACCGGTGCCTCAAGCAATTAGTTTAGAGTTCGCATCACTCTTTGCCAAGGATGGATATCACCTCGTCCTAAACGCAAGAAACGAAACGAAGCTCAAAGAAATAGCTGAGCAATGGGTTTAAAAATAAAGCTTTAGCAAACTTAGTCCGTTTCCTTCCGCGAAAGTCAGTTTTGAAAATTGTCCATTATGTTCAAGATAAAAAATAAATTACCTTTAGGAACTGCCTGCTAACGGCTGTTCCTAATTTTTTATATCGACCACATATATTTCGAATTAAACACCTGTTTTGTTTCTTGATAGCATAAATGTAACAGTGTAATATTACACTTAAAGAGAATATTATAAACCAATAATCTGAAATCTATCTTACATACATATACTTGAATTGAGGTGGGAATAAGATGAATCAAAAATGGATGAGACACGAAGGACAAAAATGGGTTGAGGAAAAAATCATTACATCTGACCAGCTTGATCGAATTGTTTCCCGTTATTCAGATTCAAAAGAACAAAACAAATTTACGGGAATTCTTCCTGTATTAGCAAGCATCTTAATTGCTATCGGAATCTTATCGTTTATCGCATCAAACTGGGGTGAAATCCCCCCTCTTGTACGTCTTTCCCTTTTAATCGTAATCATGGCCAGCTTCTATCTAGCTGGTGAAAAGTTTATCAAAAAAGGGAATGAAATATTAGGTACATCCCTTAACCTGCTTGGTATTGTGACATTTGGTGCCAGTATTATTCTTTTAGGGCAAACCTTTCATTTAACCGCTGTAGATGCAAGGCTATTTGTGTTCTGGAGTTTACCTGCTGTTTATTATTTGTTCAGAGACAGGCACAAGCTTTTCTTCCTGCTTTTAATTGTTTTAACGATAGGCGGACAATTGTACAATATGGGAGAATTCAATAGCTTTAGTTATTTATTATTCCTTCTCTTTTTGATCAGTGTCGGAGGTTTTGTATTTTTATATCCAAGAAGGCAAGAAACTTTGCTTTTCACGCTAGGTGTAAGTGTTCAAGTGTTACTGTTTATTATTGTTGAAGATCTGAACCTGCTCTGGTTCTTCCTTTTCGGGTTCGCGCTTTATACTGCAGGACTTTGGGTAGAAAAACCAGTATTTAAACAATCGTTTAACAGGATTGGATCCCTTATTGGATTTGGTTTTGCCTATGGGTTTTATTTTACACTGACTAATGAATTTACTTCTGAATTTGAACTTCCAAATGCTGCCCTCTATCTGCCATTATTAATGGTTATCATTTGCCTTGCGATTATCGGAAAAAGAAAAGAAAATCGATTTTTGTATTTATGGGAATTGCTTATTTTTGTTCCTTTTTTCTACTTAGTAAATGCAGCAGATTCATTAATGGTTGGTCTTTTATATTTGGTTGTTATGTTTGTTTATTCTGGATTCATGCTGGCAGAAGGGTACCGGAATGAAAATCGGTCTCAGATTAATTTTGGAATCGTTTTATTCTTGCTGGTATGCCTAATAGGGTACTTCAACCTTGCATGGGATTTCATGCCTAAATCAGTATTTTTCTTATTGGGTGGAATTCTGCTGTTTATTCTTAATGCTTTCCTTCAGCGTAAGAAAAAGCGAATCCTGAGAAACGGAGGAAACGCATCATGAATAAAAAAAGAGGATGGATCATAGTTGTTATACTTCAAGTCCTATTTTTGCTTTTCATCGCGGGTAGCTATTACAGCATTGATTATTTTGGCAAAGAGATTAAAATCAAAACTGCTCCCGTCGACCCTAGAGAAATTTTATACGGTGATTATGTTACTCTCCGTTTTGAAATAAGTACGGTCTCCCTTGCAAAATGGGTAGGTGACGCTAGTTTATTAGAGCGCGGCGATCGATCAGTTTATGTTGTTTTATCTGAGAACAAAGAAGGTTATTATGTAGTTAAAAATGTTTATCCAAACAAACCAGATGTTTCAGATGAACAAATCATCTTAAAAGGGAGAGCTGAGCGAATCTGGGGTGAAACATCAGATCAGCTACAAATCGATTATGGTATTGAACGATATTATGTTCAGGAAAATACCGGGACGGAATTGGAACAGCAAGCAGGAGATATGGATGCTTTCGTAAGTGTTTCCCCATGGGGGTCACATAAAATCACATCATTAAAACCTCGGTAAAATAAAACCTCTTCTTAAGGGGGCTTTTTTTCTTCGGTTTAAGATTGTTATTTACGGGAAAATTGATAATGAGGTGAAAACAATGTCTGATACTAAAATAATTGAACTAAAAGATGCAATTAACGAATGGTCCGGAAATCAGATTTCAATACGCAAGGAAGAAACAGGTGATATTGACCAAATAAGAATTTCATTGCAAGAAGCGACATTCGAACAAAGAGATGCTCAAGACGAATACTTGGGAGACCATATATTGTTTTTACACGGCACAGCTTATGCAGCTGAAGAAGGTACACAGGTAGAACTCCCTTCAATTACTTATGAGATTCCAATTGACGGCATAACTGACATTAGACTTGATTCGGATATTGTATCTTTTGAAACAAGTAGAGCTCAATATGTTATAAATAAAAACTAAGAGCTGATCCAATTGGATCAGCTCTCTTTTTAATCTTGCAAGCTTCTTGTTACGCTGAAAGGGTATCTGCAGAAATAGCAATTTGATCTACTGCTTGACTAAGTTCTTCGATTACCTCAGCCATTACTTCAACTTCATTTTCAAGCTTCCCGCTCCGTTCTGTACTTCTTCCATTTTAGATAAAATCACATTAAAGAAATCCGTGATCTCTATTAGCTTCAGAAACACTGTCATTTATGTAGTGATGAATGCTGTCAACAGACTCCGAAACAGCTGCTATCCTTTTATGGGTGTTTTTCACAAGATCTGAAACACCCGATACTGATGTTTTTGTTTGATCCGCTAATTTACGGACTTCATGAGCTACAACCGAGAATCCCTTCCCTGCTTCTCCTGCTCTTGCTGCTTCAATTGCTGCATTTAAGGATAGAAGATTTGTTTGTTCAGCAATGGCAGTTAGATATCAACAACATCATTGATTTTAACGGTAGCTTGTTCTAAGTTAATCAGCTCCGCAGAAATTTGTTCAGATTGTTCTTTTACTTTATGAATCATCTGTTGATGTTCATCAAGCTTCCTTTATAATCACTTATTTACTGTATTCCAATATTTAGCGAATCGATGTGACATTTATCACATTTTGTCGCTCCTATGTTTTATCGACAACAGAAAGGGTATCTTCAAGTAAGCAAATATAACGATTACAAATAAACGAAACGAGGAGTGATTCACATGTGGAAGAAGAGATGGGCAGCCGGTACGCTGGCAGCAATGCTGACTTTAGGTGGATTAACTGCTTGCGGTGATGGTGTTGACCAGGATAACGGTGTAGATGACGGCGAACAGAACGATGAAATGGATGAAAAGAATAAAGAAGAAGGTTAAATACAAGAAAACGAGCTGGCTCAACCGAAGTTGAATCAGCTCGTTTTTGCTGTTTACGGTACGTGTTCTTTTATTTATTACACGTTCGCTCAAGAATGGCTTTTTACGCTCAGAATACGTCCAGTTACGCTCAAACTGCTCGAGCTACGCTCAAAACCCATCCCGTTTCACTCAAAATCACCCTACCAGCGCTCAAATACATCTATTTTTCACAATTACACCATTAAGCTGTTTTTTCAGCACGTTTTTCAGTTTTCCCTTGCTGAAGCTGATACATCTGGAAGTAGCGTCCCTTTTGTCCCATCAGGTCATCATGGTTTCCTCGTTCAACTATTACACCGCGGTCTAGAACAAGAATCTGATCTGCACTTTTAATAGTTGAAAGTCTGTGAGCTATAATGAACGTCGTTCTTCCCCGCTTCAATACATCAAGTGCCTCCTGAATAACGGCTTCTGTTTCTGTGTCGATGCTTGCTGTTGCCTCATCCAGAATCAAAATTGCAGGATTATATGCCAATGCTCTTGCAAACGAAATCAGCTGACGCTGTCCGGATGAAAGTGTGCTTCCCTTTTCTATAACCGGTTCATCCAAGCCTTTTGGAAGGTTATTGATAAAAGGCATAGCACCTACATCAGTTAGCGCTTTTTCCACTTGCTCTCTAGAGATCTCTGGATTATCAAGACTGACATTGGAAGCAATCGTACCTGTAAATAAGAACGGATCTTGTAGAACAATACCCATATGCTGCCGCAGTTCTTGTTTTGACAGTTCCATAATGTCCCTACCATCAATCATGATTTTCCCTTGTTTGATGTCATAGAAGCGGAACAGCAAGTTCATAATAGAACTCTTTCCAGAACCAGTATGACCCACAAGTGCAACAGTCTCGCCTTGCTTCGCCTCAAAAGAAATATTCTTTAGAACTGGTTCGCCTTCCACATAACTGAATGTTATATCGTTAAACTCTACATTACCTTTATATCGTTCGATCTCATTCTCTGTAACCTTCTGTCCTGGCTCATCCATTAATACAAAGACTCTCTCAGCCGAAACAAGCGCCTGTTCGAGTTGGGCAAGCTGGTTAACCATCCCTGTAACGGGGTGGAACATTCGGTTTAAATAATCTACAAAGGCATATAGAACACCGATTGAAATAACTGAACCTATACCAAGTGCCTGACCTCCAAAGTGCCAAATAAAAGCCATGAAAGCAAGGTTTTTCAAGAATAGAACAAGGTTGTGGCCTGTCATCGCATTCAAGCTTAACAATTTATTTTGAAACGTGAAGTATTCCTTATTCATTGTTTCAAATTCTTCAGTCGTTTCCCTTTGTCTCTTAAACGCTTGAATGATTGTCATACCGTTTATAGATTCGTTAATCATTCCGTTAATGTCACTAAGTGTGGAACGGATTTTGTGATTATATTTTGATGCGAACTTACGATATACCTTTATCCAAACGACTAAAATCGGTACGAGAACCAAACAGATCGTTGCAAGCTTAACATCTAGCAAGAATAATGCGGTGAAAATACCTGTGAGATAGATAATTCCCGTAAAGAAATTCGCCAGTACGTTAATAAATAGTTCTTTAATGGCTTCTGTATCATTTGTAATACGAGAAACGATTTTACCTGCAGGCTGGTTATCAAAATACGTGATCGCCACTCGCTGTACGTGAGCGAAAACGTCTTGACGGATTTTTTTGATAACCAAGTTTGATGAGCGCTGCAGCATGTAACGCTGCCCGTACTGAAAAAATGATGCAAATAAAAGTAATCCTAAATAAATCATCATAAGCTTCATGATTCCTGCTATTTCAGGTTCATAAAAAGCAAATGTTTCACGTACATTCAGCTTATCTGCCGGGTATGTTTCAGACTTCCCTTTAAAAGAAATCGTCACTTCTCCATTGTTGGCTGAACGTTCACCGTTAATAGAAACAGGCTGATCGATTATATAATAATCACGCTTTACCTGGACAACCCGAATCTCTTTTCCTTTATTTTCTCCCTGATCAAAATGATCACTTCGTTTATACCAGTTCCCATCATACTTCACTGCTGCTCTTTCTTCTTCACTTACCTGATACCATGGCTTTTCGATTCCAAGGATATGATCGTCTATCATAGTTTTGGCGATAAACGGCCCCGTAAGCTCAGCCGCAATTGCGACTGTCAGCATGAGCAAACCAAGGATGAAGTTCTTTTTATATTGAAGTGCGTATTGAAACAGGCGCTTCCCAACGTTCATGGCTACACCGCCTTATTATCATTTAAGTTTTGTTCGATCTGCTGGCGTTCATGCTGCTCTTTGTACCAGCCATCTCTGGCAATCAAGTCTTCATGTCTGCCTTCATCCACGATCTCTCCATCATCAATAACGATGATCCAGTCTGCATGTTCAACAGCAGATAACCTGTGAGTCGTAATAAAAGTTGTCTTACCCGCACGTTCTTTACGGATATTCCCGATAATAGCAGTCTCTGTTTTTGCATCAACAGCAGACAATGCATCATCTAAGATCAAAATTTCAGGATCAACACATAACGCACGAGCAATAGAAACGCGCTGCTTCTGTCCTCCTGACAACGCAACACCCTTCTCGCCAACGAGGGTTTTCAAACCCTCAGGAAGATATTCAACGTCATTTTTAAAAGAGGCCATTTCCATAACGTGGTTCAGCTTATCTGTATCAGCTAAACTATTTCCGAACAAAATATTTTCTTGAACGGTTTTAGAAAATAAAATAGCATCCTGCGGAACATATCCAATCCAACCTTGCAGGTCCTCAAGTGCGATATCCTCTATTCCGATTCCAGAAAAGCTGATTTTCCCTTTTCCAACCGGATATTCTCTCAGCAATTGCTTCAGCAATGTTGTTTTACCGCTTCCGGTACGCCCTACTATCCCGAGAGTCTCTCCTTTTTTGATTGTTACATTAATATCTTTTAGATTATCGGTTTCCGATGAAGGATATCTGAATGAGACATCCTCAAATTTAATTGTTCCTGGATCTGATAAAGGAACAAGGTCCTCGCCATTCTTAACATCTGGTTCGTACGCCAGCGTTTCATTTACTCGATCCAGTGACGCGCTGCCTCTTTCCATAACATTAATTAATTCACCTACTGCGATCATCGGCCAGATCAGCATTCCTAGATAGACGTTAAATGTTACAAGCTCTCCGAGTGTTATCGTATTATGAAAAACCATGTATGCTCCATAACCTAAACCAATTAAATAGCTCATCCCTACAAGGATCTTAATCGTTGGTTCAAAAAGAGCATCGATTCTTGAAACTGCCAGGTTCTTTTCGAAAACATCTTCCGTTACTTTATTGAACCGTTCTACATCCGCTTCTTCCTGCACATAGGCACGGATTACTCGGACTCCTTGGATACTTTCCAGAACAGAATCGTTCATTTCTCCGAATGCATCCTGTGCAACAGTAAAACGCTGATGTACTTTTTTACCGTATTTTTTAATGATGAACGCAATGACTGGCAGCGGAATAAGAGCCGCAAACGTCAATTTCCAGCTGATCATAAAACCCATGACAAACAGAATTGTAAGCATGAACAAACTTGAATCAACGAGTGTTAAAATTCCGAATCCCGCTGTCATTGAGATCGCCTTCAAGTCGTTCGTCGCACGAGCCATCAAATCTCCTGTTCTATTTTTCTCAAAGAATGTAGGAGTCATTTTTAATAAGTGACGCATGAAACTTGAACGCATTGTCCGTTCAATAATAAAAGCGCCCCCAAAAAGCTGATACATCCAGATGTACATCGTAATATACATCGAGATTAATACTGCTACAAAGATTCCAAGAGTTTTCATCATATCGTCTTTAGTAATCGTACCCATATGAATGGAATCTATTGTATTCCCGATTAGTTTAGGAGGGATAATCTCAATAATTCCAACACCGGTAAGCAGGACGATCGCTACTGTATACCGAATCCAATGCCTCTTAAAAAACCAGGCTAACTTGCCTAAAACCGAAAACATAACTTTCTCTCCTCTCAATCTCGCAATCTGCATGTAAACATATGTTTAAACGAGCTACCCAAAAAGTGTATGATCCTTGCGTTCTAGCCACACAAATAACACTCCATTTTTCATTTCGTTTCCTCCAGATTTTTTATAGGCTGTTTTCGCAAACTTTGTTGCTCTTGAAAGTGGTTGATTTCCGCTCCAGGATGCTCGCTTTCCGCGGGGCGTGCGGTGAGCCTCCTTGGCGCTTTGCACCCTTAGGAGTCTCACCTGTCCCGCTTCTCCCGCAGGAGTCTCGCACCTTGCTCTCCAATCAACTTGCCAATGAAGAGAATGAAAAAAATGACCTGAAAGCAACAATCTTTTAGAGAAGAGCCTTTTTATATATTGCATAAGAGAGTGATCTCTTCGAGCAAACGAAAAAACAAAAAAGCATACCACTCGAAGGCGATATGCTTTAAAAACCAGAAAAAAACACACGTCACGACTGGGGTGACCTGTGGTATGAATATGTATAGTGATCAGAAAAAATTAGAAAGGAATCCTAATACAATTCTTCAGGCAGGTCATGATATGAAGTTGTAGAGTCTTTGCCCATTGCAATACAGACCATTAATTGAGTAACAATCATTTTTTTCACCATGACACAACCATCCTTTCCAAAATTTTGTAGTTTTCAACTTTGGTAATCTTAACACTATTCTAATAACTATGTCAATTCCATTTAGATATGCATTTAATTTATTTTGCTGTTTACTATATGACTTGGAGTGCTGTATGGTGTGTCCATTTTTATTAAATTGTTTTATAAAGTTTCGACCAAAGGAAACATACGTTCTAATTATTAATATTAGACTTCTTCTTTGATATTCCTTTATAAAATTAAAATATTTTTGTTTATATTTTTCCCATAAAAATGTCCTTCACATAATATGAAGGACATTTTATCAAATAGTTTATCCAATTTGTCTCGTTAAGTTTGCCATTTCGATTGCAGAAACAGCCGCTTCCCAACCTTTATTTCCAGCCTTCGTTCCTGCTCGTTCAATCGCCTGCTCGATGGAATCTACTGTTAAAACACCAAAGATTACAGGAACACCGCTAGTCATAGCGGCTTGAGCAACACCCTTAGCAGCTTCATTACAGACATAATCAAAATGTGGTGTAGAACCGCGGATAACTGCCCCCAATGTGATTACAGCATCATAGTTCCCGCTGTCTGCCATCTTTTTCGCGATTAATGGAATTTCAAATGCTCCTGGCACCCATGCGATATCAACATCTTCCTCTGAAACGCCATGTCTCTTGAAAGCGTCCTGTGCACCGGAAACTAATTTATCTGAAATAAAATCATTAAAACGCCCTGCAACGATTCCTACTTTTAATCCTGATCCAATTAAATGTCCTTCAAACAATTTTGCCATCTTTGGTTCCTCCTGTTTTAGAAATGAAGCATGTGCCCCAATTTGCTTTTCTTTGTTTTCAAATAATCTTCATTACTTTCGTTGTGAGGCATCTGAAGTGCTACACGTTCAGTAACTTCAAGATTATGGCCTTTTAAACCGGCAATCTTTCGCGGGTTATTTGTTAGGAGTTTCATTTTATCGATCCCAAGTTCTTTTAAAATTTGAGCTCCGATTCCGTAATCACGCAAATCCGGTGCAAACCCGAGCTGCTCGTTCGCTTCAACTGTATCAAGACCCTCTTCTTGAAGCTTATAAGCCTTCATTTTATTAATAAGCCCGATGCCTCTTCCCTCTTGTCTCATATACAATAAAACGCCGCGGCCTTCTTTTTCAATCTGAGTAAGTGCCGCATGCAGCTGAGGCCCGCAGTCACAGCGGTTTGAACCGAACACATCTCCTGTCAAACATTCAGAATGAACCCGTACCAGGACAGGCTCACCATTACGGATATCACCTTTAACAAGTGCTACATGCTCTTTGTTATCTAATATATTTGAAAAACCGACTGCTTTAAAATCACCATATTCAGTGGGAAGCTTAATCTCGACTTCCCGCTTGACCATTTGTTCCGTCTTATTTCTGTACGTGATCAGATCTTTGATCGTGATCAGCTTCATATTGTGCTGTTTAGCCAATTCTACAAGCTCAGGCACTCTCGCCATCGTTCCATCTTCTTTCATAATTTCACAGATAACTCCTGCGGATTTGCTGCCCGCCATTTTTGCCAGATCAATAGCTGCTTCTGTATGACCTGCTCTTCTTAAGACTCCTCCTTTTTTTCCGATTAACGGAAAAATATGGCCAGGACGCTTAAAATCAGATGGAACCGAATCTTTATTCACAAGCTCACGAACAGTGGCGGCCCTTTCTTGCGCTGAGATTCCTGTTGTGGTTGAAATATGATCGACACTAATCGTAAAAGCCGTTCCATGTGAATCTGTATTCGCTGCTACCATTGGAGATAAATCCAGCTTTAACGCAATTTCTTCGGAGATCGGCGTACAAACTAAGCCTCGTCCATGTGTTACCATAAAATTAATGGATTCAGCGGTAATTCCTTCAGCCAGGGCAACGAAATCCCCTTCATTTTCACGATCTTCGTCATCCACTACGATAACAATTTTTCCAGCCTTTAAATCTGCTACTGCTTCTTCTATGGAGTGAAACATGAACTCTCCTCCTAAAATCCGTGCTCTTGCAAGAAATCAAGAGACAGCTTCGACTTTTGTTTCGTTTCTTCTTTTTCTGGAGACAGCATTCTAGATACATATTTCGCAAGCATATCACACTCAATATTTACAAGGTCTCCAGGTCCTTTTTTTCCTAACACTGTGTGTTCTGCTGTATGCGGAATTAAGGAAATCGTTATCGTATTTTTGGTCACATCAAAAATGGTTAAACTTGTTCCATCTATACATACAGATCCTTTTAGCATGAAATACCTCATGAGATGATCCGGCAGAGAAATGGTATAGTAGATCGCATTTTTTTCAGGACGCTTTTCTATAATTTCCCCAGTGCCGTCTACATGACCTGAAACAAAATGCCCGCCAAACCTTCCGCCTGCAGCCATCGCCCGTTCTAGATTGACAGTTGAACGGTTGTTTAAAAGTTTCAATGTTGATGATCTAAACGTTTCTGGCATAACATCCACAGTAAAATGGTTCGGATTGTATGAAGTCACGGTTAGACAAACACCATTTACTGCAATACTGTCACCAAGATTTACATCCTGCAGCACTTTTTCAGCAGATATCGTAAGTACAATCGTTTCGTTCCCTTTGCTGATGGATTTGATTGTTCCTAATTCTTCAATTATGCCTGTGAACAAATACCCTACCTCCATTTTTTATTTTTTGCTGCGTTCGATAATCGTAAATGTGCATGAATCTGGGAGTTTTCATGTTAAAAAAAAACCCCGAGAACGTAATAGTTCCCGGGGTTGTCATTAAAAGTTATAACGAAATAAACCTTTAAAATTACTGTTTAATTAAACAGCCGTTTAAAAGCGCTCACGTTCCTTCTCCCATCCAGACTATACTGTCGGCTTCGGACTTTCACCGAATCCACCGTTTTTGCTCAAAACAAAACCGGGTCACGGACTAAGAGGCATTTCATCAGCCTCATCACCGCCGGTTGGGAATTTCACCCGACCCCGAAGGACACTATTTACTTATGTTCATTATAATTAAACGGTAGAGAGAATTCAAATATGATTGCTATTACTGGCCGATTATTAGTTTTTCTTTCGGATAATGAATGTTTTCTGTAACCACTTTTCCTCGAATGATGAAAAGGAAGGAAAGGACACCGATTCTTCCGATAAACATGAGGATCATCAGAATCACTTTGCCCGTTGAACTTAATGTACCGGTAATTCCTGTTGACAGCCCTGTTGTACCGAATGCTGAGCATACTTCGAAAAAGATATATTCGATCGGCATTGGATCAGTAATTGCAATGATAATGGTTGACGTTGTACACAGCACCATGGCAACGATTATTACGATAAATGATTTTTGTATATCTTCAGGGTAGATTTCACGATTAAAGATTTTAATTGTATTTCTTCCTTTGGCATAAAAGAAAATAGCCAAAGCAGCTACTGCAAATGTCGTTGTCCGGATTCCGCCTCCAACACTGCTTGGGGATGCTCCAATGAACATCATAACACCTAAGAAAAGCATCGTCGGAACTGTAAACTCTGAGACGTCCATCGTTGATAAACCGCCGCTTCGAGTCGTCACGGACTGGAACATCGAATAGAAGAAAGTTTCATGCCATGTTTTCCCTTCAAAAAAAGCATTCATCTCCAACAGATAAATTCCCAGAGCTCCTGTTATGACTAATAAAGAAAATGTAATTGTTGTTACTTTAGTGAAAAGCGTAAACGTATAGCGCTCCAGGTACTTTCTTTCTTTTATAAAGTTATTAATCTCTACCAACACAGGAAAACCAATCGCACCTGAGGAAATTAAAAACATGGTTACGATCTGAACCAAATAATCATGACGGAACGGAATAAGGGAGCTCCCTGTAATATCGAATCCCGCATTCGTTGTTGCCGTAACAGAGGCGAAGAAAGCATGATAAAGCACATCAAGCTCCGTATCATAATAAGGCTGAAAAAGGATAAAGAACAATACGGTTCCGACGATCTCAATTCCAATGATCAGTGTTAATATTTGTTTCATAAGCTGAACGAGACCTGCTAGAGTGGATTGATTTTGATCGGTCATAATCAGCTGCCGTTCCCTCATCCCGATTCTTTTACCAATTAACAGCCAAATCGCTGTTCCTAGCGTCATTACACCAATACCGCCTATTTGTACAACGATAGCTAGGAGGATAACTCCGGTATGGTTAAACGTTTCAGAAATGTTTACTGAAGTCAGCCCTGTAACACTTACAGCACTTACAGCTGTAAATAATGTATCAATAAAAGAAAGCTTTACTCCTTCTTTATGTCCAACAGGCAAACTCAATAAAATCGTAGCCACAATTACGGAAAGTAAATAAAAGATTACGATTAGCTGAACAGAAGTTAAAAAATTCTTTTTTTGTTGTGTTGTAGCAGAATTATTTTTAAACATAATATATTTTCACCTGTCGGGAGGATTTTTCTATAACCTTCTGAAATCTTAACAATAGCATTTCCATTTAACAAGATGAAATCGAACATTTGTAAAAAAAAGACTCGTATTTCAAAAACTTTTATTCTCAGAAGTCTTACTCTTCTCTAATATGTTCATTAAATAACCGGATTCTCTTTTTCCAAACTAGTTACAAAACCTGCCAAAATAAGACCACTACGCATCGATAGGCGGGTGGTCTTTCTTCATTGAATGATAACTTTTCTCCTTAACAGGAAGGAATGCGATTAAACACATACAAAAAGCAACTAGTTCTAAACCAAGGATGTACCAAGGGTAAGGACCTAAATAATCCATAATTGATGCATTTCCTGGCTTTCTCATAAGAAACATATAGTTTGTATCCAGCAAAACATTGATGGCATAAACTCCTGCAGCATATAAGTTAAGACAAAGAAAGGATTGAAGAAATCGTAACCAGCTTATTCTGAATGACCGCACGATCGCAAAATACATAGCAGTCCATACGATTAAACCATGTGCGATAAAAAACTGGATAAACCTGAAATGCCATGCCTGCTGATGGAGCTCAGGCGTGAGAAGACCCTGGAGCGCACCCGTAAACCCAAACAGATAAACAAATGCAAATAGTTTTTTATTTTCTGTTACTAGCAAAACTGCACTCAAGAAAATATTAAAACTGCAAAGCTGAAGCGGAAGATACAATTTTATGGTCCACATCTCATTATATATAGCCCAACATTGGTAACTTACTTCCGATAATAACAAACTTATAAAAAGAAGTTTTTTTATATAGGAGATTTCCCTTATATAGGAACGAAGGATATACATGAAAAGGACGACAACAAATATGACCGACAAACTGAAGATATGCTCCCATCCAAATGTAACAAACCCATCCTCACCTTTGTTAAACCATTGTTCCATATCTTCCCCCTCCAGCCTAATACATTGATATTCAAATAAATATGCAAATCCCCTTTAAAAAATGGAAATTTCATTTGCGTAGCGTAACAGTGTTATGTTACATTATCTTCAAGGAGGTTGATTATGGAAAATTTAATCTCAAAAAAGGATCTTCTTGAAGCTGCAGATATATCATATGGCCAATTATATCGCTGGAAAAGAAAAAATTTAATTCCCGAAAATTGGTTCATACGTAAATCTACATTCACTGGTCAGGAAACATTTTTTCCAAAGGAAGACATTCTGCAGCGAATAGAAAAAATAAAAAACTTAAAAGATGACTTATCACTTGATCAGCTTGCTGATATGTTTTCCCCTTCACCCACTATTACTTCTTTATCAGCGGAAGAATTAACAAAACGTAACATTGTTTCTCCAACAGCTCTTGAGATGTACAGCAATCATTACGGAGTTTCCTACACTTTCTCATTTGATCAATTATTAACTCTTTACTTACTAGACACACTCCTTCAAACAGGAGAAATGAACCGTTCAGAAGGCATGGAATTGCTGCAGATCCTGCAGAATCATTCAAACGAAATAAAGGGTAAAGAAAGTGAATTGATCTTTATCCGTAAAATGGGTGTATCTTTTTTTATCCTCTCACCAGCACCAGCAGAGTTGCTGGTAGAATCTCAAACAAAAATCATAGCTCATTATAAACTGAATCAATGCATTGAAGAGTTGAAACTAAAGATTTCGTAATTATTGAGGAGGATATCCATGGAAAAAACAACTGAAAGAAACATTAGTATTTCAGGTTCAGGAACAGCTTCTGGCGGAGATTATCATCAAGTAAAAGTTAATGGGTCCGCACATATAAACGGAGATATTCAGTGCGAGACATTTAAATGCAACGGGAGTTCACATATCGAGGGAAATATTACAACAAAAACCGCGAAAATCAACGGTTCTGCCCATATCGAAGGAAACATGGATGCAGCTGAAATGACTATTAACGGCAGTACTGACATTGATGGAGACCTTCATTGTAAAGAACTTAAGGTTCAAGGATCATCTTCCGTAAAAGGGGACTTAAAAGGGGAAGAAATTATTATCCGGGGCTCTGCTTCAATAAAAGGAAATGTTTCTGGTGATGAAGTGGATGTTAAGGGACAAGTGAAAATAAGCGGCGATTGTGAGGCTGAATCATTCAACGCTCGCGGGAATTTTAAAATCAATGGGCTTTTGAATGCGGGTAACATCGATGTAGAGCTGCTTCGCCTTTGTGAAGCTAAAGAAATCGGCGGTGAAAATATCGTCGTAAAAAAGAATACAGATTCTTCAGGCTTCAAAAAGCTGATTAAATTCTTTATCGGACAGCAAACCGACCAGCTTACAGCTGATGTCATTGAAGGCGATCATATGTACCTTGAATATACACATGCAAAAATAGTGAGAGGCAGCACTATTGAAATCGGTCCAGGATGCGTCATTGACCGGATCGAATATAAGCAAAGCCTGGAATTAGATGAAAACGCAAAAGTTGGCGCACAAGAGAAAATTTAAAACACTCGTTATCTATAATATAGAAGCAGCCTTAAACATCTGTTTAAGGCAGCTTCTACTTCTATTAAACAATTCTAATGATTCCCTGCCGTTACCTTCAAACCTATAATTCCTGTAATAACAAACGCTAAAAACATAAACCGAAGCAGTGTTTTGGGTTCGTTAAAAAGAATGATTCCTAATATAACAGCCCCCGCAGCTCCTATTCCGGTCCATATCGTATAAGCAGTGCCTATCGGCAATACTTTTGTAGCTTGAGACAAATAATAAAAGCTTACTATCATACCTACAACGGTCACCACTGAAGGCCAAAACTTTGTAAACCCATTTGTATACTTCAGTCCAATCGCCCACACAATTTCAAAGATACCTGCAACAAACAAGTATATCCAAGCCATAATAAATACCTCCTAAAGAAAACTTGGCTGATGCTCAACCTTAATTGCTCTTATAATTTATTACTAAACTTGTCTACTGCATCGTTATCAATCAGTTAACAAGTTATGCTTTCTTAAAGTGAAAAAATAAAGCCCAGAAAGATATAGTATCTATATCCTCCCAGGCTTTTATCCTTCCGTGTACACAATGATCCATTGTGCGCTTTCTCTCGGACCAGACCAGTGAGTACACCGCGGAACCCTAGAAAGCTTTCTATTTTATATTATTTGCAATTGTTTAAAGTTGTCAAGCAACTGCTTCTTTTGCAATTCATTGTAAACGTCACACAATAAAAAAGCTTCCTGACATTTAATGTTAAACGATGTGCAGGTGTACAAAAACTTTTACGAGGTGGAAATATGCTGAAGATTGATGCTTTATCACACCGATTTGAGAACTTTGCAAAGTTAGAATGCTCCGGATCAAGTGATTTATATGAATTTTTGTCTTTAAATGTAGCAAATGACGAAGATCTGCTTCAATTAAGTACATATGCCCGTGAAGGACAGCCTGCTCCGAACCTCTTATTCGGTGCTGTTCATTATCTATTATTGATCGGATCACAACATGAACTAAAAGATTTCTTCCCTAGCATTACAAAACAGTTCAAGAATCCTTCAGATTCTTACGAGGCTTTTAAAAATTTCTGTTTGAAGTATCGTACGGAAATTATCTCTTTGCTTCAAACAAGGCTCGTACAAACCAATGAAGTTAGACGCTGCGGCTACTTCTATCCTTGTTTCTCATATATATACAATAGATCGAACAAACCTCTAGCTTTAATTGAAATTGGAACGAGTGCCGGCTTACAGCTTTTTTGGGATAAATATCGGTATTCGTATCATTCAGGAAAAGTTTATGGAAACCTTAAATCAAATGTATTAATAACATCCGAGTATCAAGGAGTAAAGGAGCCCCCTTTTTCACCAGAAAGTCCGCCTGTATCCCATCGCTTTGGACTTGATTTGCATATAAATGATGTTACGGACGATGAAGATGCACAATGGCTAAACGCTCTAATCTGGCCAGAGCATCATGAGCGGAGAGAACTATTCAAGAATGCCGCTATGTTCGTAGATAAAAACGATGCTGTTTTTATTGAGGGTGACGGGGTTTCACTGCTTCCTCATGTGATTGAACAAATTCCTGAAAGCTCCATGATCTGTGTTTTCCATACACATGTGGCCAACCAAATTCCTGCCCCACTTAAAACTCAGCTTCAGGAGATTATACATAAATTCGGACAAAAACGCGATATCGCCCATATTTACAACAATATGTGGGACTGTGAACTCCACATTGATTCCTATTTGAATGGTTTAGAAAAAACTGAAATTGCTGCAGAAACGGATGGCCATGGCCGATGGTTTACCTGGAAGTTATGAGCTTAATTTAAACAACTGTTTAAAAATCAAAAATGGCAGCCCTTTTTAGGACTGCCATTTTCTTTACATCTCTCTTTTTTCGACTTGACCGCTCCAAGCTGTTAGAAGAACGGCACCGAATACCATAACTCCGCCAATCCATGGAGTATGAATAATTCCAATAGAATCCACAATGATTCCTCCAACAAAAGCTCCAATTGCAATACCAAGGTTAAATGCAGCAATATTTATCGCAGATGCCACATTAACTGCTGATGGTACATATCTTTCGGCTAGTTTAACTACATACACCTGAAGACCAGGAACGTTCATGAAAGCTAACAATCCTAAAAAGAATATCGTAATCGTTCCCGCGACCTTAAATGGTGCAGTAAACGTTAAAATAATTAGGACAATCGACTGGACTACAAACATCCAGAACAAAGCTCTTATAGGATTTTTATCAGCTGCTTTACCACCAATGGTATTACCGATTGCAACAGCAATTCCGTAGCCTAATAAAATAAAGCTTACTGCCTTTGGAGCATACCCTGTCACGTTTTCAAGAATCGGTGCTAAATAAGTAAAAGCGACAAAAGTTCCTCCATAACCTAAAGCTGTTATTGCAAATGCAAGAAGCAAACGTCCATTTTTAATAACTTTTACTTGATCTTTCAAACTTGAAGCCGGAGTTTTCTTTAAGTTTTTTGGTACTAGGATTGCACTAGCGATGATGGCAACTACACCTAAAAGTGCTACTGCCCAAAACGTCGCTCTCCATCCAAATGTCTGGCCAATAAATGTACCTAAAGGAACACCTGTAACAGTAGCGACTGTTAGCCCTGTGAACATAAATGCAATAGCACTTGCCCGCTTATGCTCTGGAACCAAATCAGCAGCTATCGTAGCCCCGATCGAAAAGAATACTCCGTGAGAGAACGCTGTAATAAAACGTGCAATCAGCAGCAAACTAAAACTTGTAGAAAGAGCTGCAACACTGTTTCCTGCAATAAAAACTATCATGAGCAATAAAAGAAGTGTTTTTCTGTTCATTTTATTCGTTAAAGCTGTAAGAATAGGAGCTCCAAATGCTACACCCATTGCATAACCGGATATCAATAATCCTGCTAATGTGATGGATATATTCAAATCGTTGGCTAATGATGATAATAAACCAACTGGTACAAATTCTGTTGTTCCGATTCCAAATGCTGAAATCGCTAATGCTAATAATGCTGGGAAACCGCCTTTTGTTCTTGCGGAATCCATTTTTGCTGCAGCTGTATTCATATATATTTCCTCCAGTTAAATTTGATTAAGTCATGCGAACTGGTCAACTGAATGACTTGATGCTATTATGTTTGATATACGAACTTAAAGTAAGTACGCACTTTAAAGTAATGTAGGCACCAAAAAGTAATAAATGAATTCTGGAGGCTTTTATCTCATGAAAAAATATAATATACCTGTTGAAGCAGCACTTGAAGTGATCGGCGGAAAATGGAAAGTGGTAATCTTATGCCACCTTATAAAAGAAAAGCGAAGAACCGGGGAACTAAAAAGGTTAATGCCGGGAATTACACAAAAAATGCTGACACAGCAGCTGCGGGAACTGGAGGAAGACGGCGTGATTCTTCGCGAAGTCTATAATCAAGTTCCCCCTCGTGTAGAATATTCCCTAACGGAATATGGATGGTCTTTAAAAGGAATCTTAGATGCTCTTTGTGCATGGGGAGAACAGCATATTGAGAAAACATACCCAGACAAAGAAGATATTTTAGTAAAACCTGTAGAGATAAAGCAGTTATGATATAAAGAACGGCAGCCTATATTGGCTGCCGTTTTAGTTTTATTTACAAATTAATATTTTAGGAAAACATGAAATACATTATTAAAACTTAAATCGAGATATAGAAATTAGGGGGATTCATATGAACTTCAGCCGATTAACAGAAGAAGAGATGCTGAGTGCTATTAAGTATGGTTTAAATAAGTCGTCAGCCCCCCAGAAAATAATAATTGTTGGGGCAGGCATGGCGGGACTGACCGCTGCTTCCTTACTAAAATCAGCTGGACATGACGTACACATTCTTGAATCTACCCATCGGGTTGGCGGACGTATTTATACGATAAGAGCTCCATTTTCACATGGTCATTATTTTGAGGCTGGAGCTATGCGCATTCCGGAAACCCATAAACTTGTTTTAGAATATATTAAAAAGTTTAACTTACCAACAAATGAATTTATTAATAGCAATCCTCATGATTTTATCTATGTCAATGGTGTCCTTACCGTTCAAAGCAAGTACGAAGAAAATCCAGGTATGCTTCGTTTTCCAGTTGCAGAGACGGAGAGAGGTAAAACCGCTGAACAGCTCATAAAATATGCTGTTCAGCCTTTAATTGATTTTATAGAAAAGGACCCTGAAAAGAACTGGAGTATCGTTATACAAAACTTTCAGCAATATTCATTGGACAACTTTTTAAGACATAATCCCTTTGGAAGGTCTTTGTCCCCTGGTGCAGTTGATAAGATTAAGGTTCTCCTCTCACTTGAGGGGCTTCCAGAGCTGTCTTTTCTCGAAGTCCTGCGTGATATCCTGATCATTTTTATTAAGCCACAATTAAAATATTTAGAAATAACAGGCGGGAACGATCGTCTTCCCCGGGCTTTTCTTAAAGATTTAAGACATCATATTTACTTTGGACAGAAGTTGAGCCGTATAGTAAATGAGCAAAATAAAGTGATTTTATACACGGAAAGCCCTCAAACTTTGCACCGCTTCAGGTTTGAAGCCGATAGAGTCATCATCACAATTCCGTTTTCCGTTCTCAATTTTGTACACATTGAGCCTTTTCATTCCCTTTCCTATTACAAACGAAAAGCAATAAGGGAGCTCCACTATGTACCGTCGACTAAAATAGGAATTGAATTCAAGCACCGATTTTGGGAAAAAAACGGTTTAACCGGAGGTAAATCGGTTACAGATTTCTCTTCACGCTTTACACATTATCCAAGTAAAAATAAACCTGGAGTATCGTCAGGAATCGTTTTAGGAAGTTATACATGGGAGGACGATACAGTACCCTGGAGAAGCGTTTCAAATGAGATGAGGATAAAAGAGACCCTTCACTTTTTATCCCATTTTCATGGAGAACTAGTCTACCATCACTTTGTGACAGGTCATGCTCACAGCTGGTCATTCGATCCCAATGCTGGAGGTTGCTTTGCTATGTTTAAACCATATCAGGAAAGTGAATTATACGAAGCTATAAAAGCTCCAGAAGGAAAACTTCATTTTGCTGGTGAACATACTACACTTAAGCACGGCTGGATTGAAGGTGCAGTTGAGTCCGGTATAAGGGTCGCCTGGGAGGTGAATAGCACGTGAGGTTGAATTCGGGTACGCTTTTCAGCTCAGGAATCTGTCCACTTTCAAATAAATGAATTCGGGTGCACAATCTGTGCACCCTTCCTTTTTTATAGTTTTAAATAACGTTCTTTTATTATATTCCTGTGGTGTAATTCATGACCGGCAATAATAGTAATTAACGCCCGGGCCGTAACCTCATTATTATTTGCAGTTCCTTTTCTGGAAAGTGCTACACCACTTAAACTTTTAATTAAATGAATGGTAGACTGTCGTACACAGGCAAAATGATCAAGAAGGTCTTTTAATGACTGACTATCGAAATTTGCTTCTTCTACATATTGGTTTTCATCATACCCGGGAAGCGAAGCTGTTTCTCCTCTGGCGATTGAAAGGAGCCTGTAGCTCATAATCCTCTCCGTGTCAGTGATATGACCAATAACTTCTTTAATACTCCACTTCCCCGGCGCATACCTGAATTCACTTTGGGGTTCAGATAATGCGCTTAGCATTGTAACTGTCTCTTTCATTTGTTCATTTAAGATCTGAACGATATCCCCTTCAGGCACTAATTTCACATAAGTTTGATAATAATCTGCGTATTCGTAGGTTGCTGGGATTTTATCCATGTTTCACACCTCATTTAATTTATTTTATAGGACGTAATTTGGAGTTTCTAGGCCGTAAATCTTCTTTCTAGACCATAAAATGTATTTATAGGCCCTAATAATGATTTCTAGGCTGTAATTCGAAACTTATAGGCTTTTCGACAAAATACTTCACTGTATATGTTATTTTTCTATTTGCCTTCCTTTTTTCCTCTAACATTAATTCTTTATAAATTTTATTTCTTTTTATAAATGTATTTCACTTCTATTTCTATGAAAAACAAAGAAAATGAATGCTATTTAAAGGAAAAATCTGATTTAAACGCTTACATTCAATTACCTATTTTTTACTTAACATGATATAATCGATCGCGTTGACATCGGACCCGACTTTCATGAGAGTTGAAAGTCAAAAAACAGTTTTCATATAAAAGAGAGAGGTGTATTTTTTTGGATTTACAGACAATTAAACAGGAGTGGTTTGGGAACATACGTGGGGATGTTCTTGCTGGAATCGTTGTTGCATTAGCCTTGATTCCAGAAGCGATCGCTTTTTCAATCATTGCAGGTGTAGACCCGATGGTGGGCTTATATGCCTCATTTTGTATTGCGGTCGTGATTGCATTTGTAGGCGGACGGCCTGGAATGATTTCTGCTGCGACAGGTGCAATGGCATTAGTTATGGTTACTTTGGTTGCTGATCATGGTTTGAAGTATTTACTGGCCGCCACGATTTTAACGGGTGTTATTCAAATTATTATTGGGTTATTAAAGCTAGGTAAATATATGAAGTTTGTACCACGTTCCGTTATGGTGGGCTTCGTAAATGCGTTAGCTATTTTGATTTTCACAGCTCAGCTTCCTCATTTCGTTGGAGAATCATGGTTTATGTACGCGATGGTTGCTGGTGCATTAGCTATCATTTATTTATTCCCTAGAATGACTAAAGCAGTACCCTCACCTTTAATCGCGATTATTGTTATCACTCTAATCGCAGTTATGTCAGGATCTACTGTCCGAACCGTTGGGGATATGGGTGAATTAACGCAGGCACTTCCGATGTTTTTAATTCCGGATATTCCATTAACGTTTGAAACATTGCAAATTATTTTTCCTTATTCTTTTGCTTTAGCACTTGTTGGATTATTAGAATCCCTTCTAACTGCTCAGATCGTTGATGATATGACAGATACTGAAAGTGATAAGAATAAAGAAGCAAAAGGACAAGGTATTGCCAATATTGTGGCTGGATTCTTCGGAGGAATGGCTGGCTGTGCAATGATTGGACAATCAGTGATTAATGTTAAATCAGGTGGCAGAGGACGTCTTTCTACTTTTGTTGCTGGTTCTTTCTTAATGGTCCTTATCATTTTATTAAACGATGTATTGGTTCAAATTCCTATGGCAGCTTTAGTTGGCGTAATGATCATGGTTTCCATCGGTACTTTCGATTGGTCTTCACTAACGAGATTGCATGTTATGCCTAAAACGGATGCGGCTGTTATGATCGTAACAGTAGTAACTGTTGTTTTAACACATGATCTTTCAAAAGGTGTCCTAGCTGGAGTCATACTAAGTGCTCTATTCTTTGCTGCTAAAATCTCAAAAGTTAAAGTTGAATCTAGACTAACCAACAACACCAAAACTTATATTGTTAAAGGACAATTGTTCTTTGCTTCTGTTACAGATTTTGTTTCTCATTTTAATTTTTCTGAGGAAGTAGAACATGTAGTAATTGATTTATCGCAGTCTCATTTATGGGATGATTCAGCTGTTGGTGCAATTGACAAAGTGTTTACGAAATATCGTCAAAACAGCGTAAATGTTGAAATTACGGGTTTAAACAACGAAAGCTCACTACTTCTTAAAAAGCTGGCTGTTCATGATAAAGCAAATGCAAAAATTTCAGCTCATTAGAATAGGAGTTTCGGTAAAGGGTACACTTTTATGGTGTACTCTTTTTTTAGATAGATAATTGTTAGAATATTTTGATTTATATTCTATAATTCTATATACTAAAAGTGTGAAAGCGATTTCAATAGGAAAGGAAGCGAAGTATCATGTTTATTCATGAAACTGATCTCCGTAAAAAAGCCTTTGATGAGCTATTCAGTCCTCAAGTAGATACAGCAGAGGAAAATAATGCCCTTCACAATTACAGTGTTGCCCTTTTAGGCATTCTAGCGATAGTTATAAGTAAATTACTATAAGAAGAGCTAGCCATTAAATTTGGCTAGCTCCTTCTTTATTGAATTGGCATAAACGCAATGTTCCAAATGCCGTCTTCATCTTTTATCATTCTAAAACCTGATTTAGCTTCTGTATTTTTACTTGCCTCATATTGAATATAACCTTCAATTTCACCAACTGTAATAAACTTTCCTGTATCAATATTATTATAAGCCGTTAAAGTTTGGGCGATTGTACCCCGGTGAGACTCTGGAATTTTTTCATCTTCTTCCTTCGTCCATTGGACAAATTCTTCTCGGTCCGTGTAAAGTGCATATGTTACATCGTTTCTACTATCTAATTGAGACTGTATATATAACTTTGCGATACTTATGGGATTTAGATCTTTAAGATGTTTCTCATCAAGGTCTTTCTGGAATTTCTCATAAATAACTTCTTCTTCAGGAGTTAAGGTAAATCTAATGACATCTAAGTTATCTTGTTCTCCTAAAACCTTTGTATCAGAGTGGATTCTCTCAATCATACGACCGTTCAATCCCTTTGAAATCATATAAACTGAATCCCCGTCTGCAAAACGAATTGTTGTCCACATAACTTCAGACTTATTAGAAAAGCCGATGACAAACTGAACCCCAATATCTCTATTCAGGATACTTTTAACATCAGTTTCATTTGAGATTTTAAGTTGATCTGCGGAATCACTAACTAAGAAATTATAACCGATTTGTTTTACAGATCCACTTTCACTATCTGAGTTATCTATTTCCATGTAATCTTTTCCTAATAGGTTAATCACCTTATCTTCAGAAAAGCCAAGACCTATATTACTTTGAAGAAAACTTACTTTTTCTAAAATCTCTTTATCACTATATTTAGGGAGGGTTTTAATTGGTTCTTCACTAACAACCTTCGTTTCTTTATGTAGTGTTGCAGGCTTACTATTTTCGCCTGCATCCGAGAGGTTTAAAATTAAAAAAACGATCAAAGCACAAAGAGATACGAGTGTAATCGAACTAATTATTTTTGGAAAATACAATCGTCTGCTATTTTTGGAACTAGAATATTTAGCCTGATTCAGAATTTTTCTTTTTTCTTGTTCGGAAAAAACCCTGTCAGCAGCTAAATAATTCTCAAAGTCATTTTTCATTTCCTTAAGTAAATTATCCAAACTAAAACCCCCCTTTCATTTCGATTTTCGATTCTAAGCTTTTTTTCGCTCTTCTTAGACGAGATTTTACAGTATTAAGATTGATTCCTAATGTAGTCGAAATTTCCTCTAATGAAAACTCCTTAAAATAATAAAGAATAATAACCTCTCTATACTTGATTGGCAGCTGCAGAATCATTCTGCTTATTTGTTCTTTTTGCTCGGTTTGAAGATATTCTTCTTCCGGGGATAATCCGTTCGATCTTTGATAAAACGTGTTGGTTAATTGAGTCTTCGTATAATTCCAGCTTCGAACATAGTCTTTGCATTTATTGATCGCAATTCGATAAATCCACGTTTTCATTGTGGATTGCTCACGAAAATCTTTCAGGTTATTATAAGCACTGATAAAAATTTCTTGTGTGATGTCTTCCGCTTGCTGCCAGTTCTTTGTGTACGTGTATACTAACCTTTTTATTTCTTCACCGTATTCATCCATTAAATCATTTAATTGTTCAATCTCACTTTTTGGATACTCTTTTACGGCTGTATTACCCTTTACCACATACGTCGCCCTCCCAAGTATTAATCGTTTGTTAGACGGAGACCCAATATTAAAAGTTGCAATAAAAATGAATTAATTTCCATTATCGTTATTTTATCTGAAACTAACTCCATCTAATATATAAAAAAGACAGCTCCAATTTCTTGAAGCTGCCTTTATACATATTTATTTTAAAATATTCCAAATATCAGCAGGTCCTCCGCCTACATACCAAGCAGCAGATCCCCGTAAATGATATTTCTCCACAAGATCAGAGCGAAGTTTCATCGATGTTTCGTCTTCTACCCAGATCTGATGTTTTTCGCCATTTTCTATGAATTCTACATAATTTTGTAAAGTATGAGGATCCCACTTTTTGTCCAGACCTTTATCCTTAATCAGTTTTTCTGTTTCAAGGATCGTTCTGTCAATACTCCTAACTTGTCCATTCCCATCCGTTATCCACTCACGCGTATAAAATGGTACGCCCAGAATTATTTTATGTGCCGGTACTTCCCTCATCAACAGCTCTATTCCTTCACTCGTCCAAGGAATAGACGCCACAGAGCCTGCCTTTGGACTGCTTGCCCAATGCTCATCATAACCCATCATCACGATATAATCAGCCGCTTTTCCAAGACCTTCTCTGTCGAGGCTTCCCGACCAGAACGGATCTGCATTCTCCCGGCTGACATCTACTGAAACGGCTATATGATAAGGTTCTAATTTAGTTTTGAGCTCCTGAACAAACCCGACATAATCCTGTTTATTCTTAGGATCAATATTTTCAAAGTCAACATTGATTCCCTGACTTTGTGTACGCAATAGAGATTCAGTTACCTTTTTAATCACTTTTTCTCTTTTATGAGCATCTGTAAGAATTTCATTAGTGAGTTCAGGATCAAACTTGTTTCCAAAAAGCGGCCATACTTGCTTGCCTGCTTTCGCTGCTTCCTTGGCATAATTTATATTCTCATTTATTTCGATTAATTCTGTTTGACTTAACGTATACCACCTTGGCGATACAACATCTAAACCGTTTATGTGAAGCTGTTTATTATAAGCTTCACTTGTTCCATTATACTTCCAGCCAAGATTAAAGCGGTCCAACTCCAAAACACCGACCTCAAATTTGTTTATCCAGCCTGCTTTACCTCCTAATAACTGAAGTTGATAGTACTCCGCTGGAATCTTCAATTCAGCACCATGTTCAAGGACAATCGAGTCTAACCTATTAACCTTTATCAGGAGATCTGCGGAGACATTATATTTTCTTTCAATCTTCCATAAGGCATCTGCCCTCTCCACACGATGGCTTATCCACTCCTGAGGAATCATTATTTGCTGGCCCACATAAAGCCGAGTTCCTAAAATCTTATTTACACGCTGCAGTTCCGCTACTGTCACCCCATATTTTTTTGCAATAAGGTACAGAGTATCTCCAATTGCTACTGTGTGCCGTTTCGGTTCTGCTGCATCCTTCTGATCAATAATTGGAAATTCTTCACCCTTTGCCAAATGCTTTACTACCTGGGAATCCGAATTTGGTGATGAATATATAGCTGTGTTCTCAGCCGTAACTGCTGCAACTGAAATCGAATCATCAGCCTCAACGGGTTTTGAAACAATGACCAATGCCATTGAAAAAATGATTAAAGTAATAAAAACGGACTTATTCACTGTTCTCCTCCAAACGAACCTATTAATCTACTTATTTAGGTTACATTCTGTAAAGGAAGAACTGAACAGGTACATAGTGGAAAATACGTTTTTTCATCCGCATTTCCCCAAAGAATCAACGCCGGTTTAAACCTTATCTAGTCAATCACCTAAGAGATTCTTGCTGGACAAAGCAACCATTTTTTCTTATCTAGTCTAGTATACAATCGTTTTTTACTATTCTTCATATAATGTAGGACAAGTACACTTAATTTTGATATTTATATCAAAGAAAGAAGGGACGAAGAACGTCTATGAATTTTCACATCATGATTTCCGTTTTCGTCTTCCTTATGACTATGTTAGTTATATTTTGGAGACCTAAGGGCATTAACGAGGCTTGGCCAGCCGCGATTGGAGCTGGCATTATTATAATTACAGGAATCGTCACTCAAGATAATGTTTTTGATATCCTTCATAAGATTGGTGGAGCGTCAATCACAATCATTTCAACTATTGTAATGGCCGTCATTCTAGAAAGTTTCGGATTTTTTCATTGGTCGGCTTCCCGCCTGGCTGTATTAGCTAGAGGATCCGGGTACCGCCTTTATTGGTACATCCAATTGTTATGTTTTTTAATGACCCTTTTATTTAATAATGATGGAAGCATATTGATTACAACTCCTATCTTAATCTTGCTTCTAAGAAATTTCCGATTAAAACCTCATCATCAAATCCCGTATTTATTAACAGGAGCACTTATAGCAACAGCATCCAGTACACCGATAGGAGTAAGCAACATCGTAAATTTAATTTCTTTGAAAATTGTAGATATGACCTTGTTTATGTATACAGCCATGATGTTCGTGCCTGCTATGCTGGGGTTAATATTTATGTCCTTACTCATGTATATCCTCGTTAAAAACACGCTTCCCAAAAAATTGCCGCCAATGACTTATGATATTGAACAAGCCTATTTCACCAAAAAATTCCATCCTCTTAAAGGAACAGTATCTGTAGAGACAAAACGCCAGCGCACAAAATTCATGCTAAGGATTCTTCTGTTTGTTTTACTCATTCGTTGTTCGATCTTTGTAGCATCCTATTTATCTATCCCTATTGAAATCATTGCAGTTCTGGGTTCACTCGTTTTGTTAATCTGGAGATGGTATTACCTTAGGACAAACCCTTACGATATTTTAAAGAAAACGCCATGGCATATTCTTATCTTTGCTTTTTCAATGTATGTCATCATTTACGGACTTCATAATTCGGGACTGACTGTACTGCTGCTGAAAATTTGTGAACCGATTGTTGAACAAGGTATATTCCAGGCAACACTTCTAATGGGAAGCTTAGTATCCATTCTCTCAAACTTCTTCAACAATCACCCAGCATTACTTATTGGTACGATTACACTTACGGAAATGAACCTGGACCCGATAACGTTAAAAACCATGTATCTGGCAAGCATCCTTGGAAGTGACATAGGTGCTTTATTGCTGCCGATCGGTACCCTCGCTTCACTCATATGGATGCATATTTTAAAACAAAACAAAATAAAAGTGGAATGGAAGGATTATTTGCGGATTTCATTAATAGTGGTCCCTCTAACTTTAATTGTTACTGTTATCCTATTGTCCGCATGGGTCCATTTCATTTTAGGTTTACGCTGATGGTCTGGTGAAACTGATGAATATAGATAGGAGAAGATTAAATTGAATCATTTTAGTCACATGTTAAATAAACAAATAAAACTAAAAATTACCGGACACAGTTTTAAAGGAATACTAACCGATTTTGGAAACGACATTTTAGTCCTTTATGATGGACAAAAGTTCTATTATATTCCTCTTCTGCATGTCCATAAAATCACACTTTCTGAGGGGGACAGCGACGATGCCATTCAATCTCCTAACCTTCCTTTTACAGGAGAAGATACGCCAATTTCATATCGCAGCATTTTAACTAATGCAAAAGGACTGTATACAAAGATCAATATTGTTGGAAAAAAACTGCTCCATGGAACCATAATCAAAGTTCTAAGCGATTATTTGGTATTTTACTCCCCGGTATATAAACATATCCTCATTCCACTGGCTCATTTAAAGTGGCTGACACTGTATGAACAGAATCATACCCCTTACTCTGTTAATATGGCCCTTCCTGACGCTCCAAACTTAAGCCGTTCATTTGAAGAACAATTAAAGAAATGGGAAGGAAAAATAGTGGTATTCGATATGGGTGAGGACCAAGATAAAACAGGATTGCTCATAACCGGGAAAGGCAATCTGATCGAACTGATCAACGGAAATGGAGAAACCATTTATTTTAAATTGAATCATGTAAAATCAGTTTATATTCCATAAGCATGTATGTTTGGCTACCAGCATGAATCTCAACTAAACGGCGGGATTCAATGCTTTTTTTTTCCAATAAGAGCAAAACATTTCAGTTAGGTGATTTATGTAGTATAAAATATACGTATTCAGAAAATACCTTGTTTTAAATACGTAAGTACATTAAAGGAGAAAATGATATGTTGCAAAGCACTTTTAAAGAAAAGATTCTTTCTGTTTTAGAAGATAAAATACAATTGATAAAAAAAGACGAAGGTGCCATTTATTTAGTTGGACCGATTCGCCTGCCTGTAAATCTATATGGTGAGACAGTCGTTTTTAAATGGTACTGCTGGCTGGAAGGCTGTGAGCAAACCGATAATTTTGAAGAAGTGATCGATAAATTGTCTTCATCCAATCTGGCAGAATACCAGCAATCAAGCGTGCTCGTATATGGTGACTTTGAGTTTAATGAAGACGCTCTAATTCGCATGCACTCTATTTGCCATACAGGAGATATTTTTGGCAGCAAGCGCTGTGATTGCGGCTACCAGCTAAAACAATCGATGAAAATGATCGTGGAACACGGAACGGGCGCCTTATTCTATTTAGCAAATCATGAAGGACGCGGAATCGGATTGTTCAGTAAAGCGATGGCTTATGTCCTCCAAGAAAATGGACAAGATACTGTAGAAGCAAATGAAAGCTTAGGGTTTGTAGATGACTCAAGAAATTACGAAGATGCGATTGAAGTATTAAAAGTATTACGCTCAAAACCTGTAACACTTATAACAAATAATCCAAAAAAACTTGAGGCATTAACAAATGCAGGGTTACACGTTTCTGGCCGAACACCGATCTGGGGTGATATCTCTGAATTCAATGAGAAATACCTGCAGACAAAGATTAACCGATCCGGTCATTTAGAAGATGAAGGGACATTTACCGATGAGCAATCATGAATTCTATATGCAGCTGGCTTTGGACAATGCGAAGGCTATGAAAGGACAAACAGACCCTAACCCTTTAGTAGGTTCTGTAATTGTTAATGAAAACCGAATCGCAGGGGTCGGAGCACATCTTAAGGCTGGTGAGCCGCATGCAGAAATTCATGCGATACGCATGGCTGGAGAGAAAGCTCGCGGCGGTACGATATATGTTACACTGGAACCCTGCTCCCATCATGGAAGAACAGGTCCATGTGCACTAGCGATTGTAGAAGCCGGAATTAAGAAGGTTGTCATTGCCACACTTGACCCTAACCCGCTCGTTTCGGGCCGTGGTGTAAAAATCCTGGAAGATGCGGGCATTGAGGTTGAAATAGGAGTACTGGAAAAAGAGTCGCGTCAAATGAATGAAGTGTTTAATAAGTTCATCGTACAAAAACTTCCCTTCGTTACATTAAAATCAGGAATAACACTCGATGGCAAAATCGCGAGCCATACGAATAACAGCAAGTGGATTACATCAGCTGAATCAAGACTGGATGTTCATAAGCTCCGAAATGAAAATCAAGCGATTCTCGTGGGTGTAAATACAGTTATCCATGATGATCCTGAACTGACAACGAGAATACCAAACGGCAGAAATCCGATCCGTGTAATTATGGATTCTACACTAAAAATACCTCTAGAATCCAAAGTACTTAACGATAAACAAGCTGAAACATGGGTGTTTACAACAGAGAGCTGTGATACAGGAAAAATGAAACAGGTAGAAGAGCTCGGGGCAAAAGTATTTATGGCAGGAACGTCTCAGGTGGATCCCAGCATCGTTCTGAAAGTTTTAGGTGAACACCTTGTCTCTTCCCTTCTGATTGAGGGTGGAGGAACGATAAACGCTGCTTTTCTTGAGAACAAGTTGGTCGACAAAGCCATATTTTATGTAGCACCAAAGTTAATTGGAGGAAAGGATTCACCTTCTTTTTTTGGAGGTACTGGAATGGCAAAAATGGCCGACGCAATTGAGCTAAATGGGCTAACTGTCACACAAATCGGTCCAGACTTTAAATTTACTGGTTATCCAAAATACAAATAAGAGGTTTTGCTAATGAGATTTGGTTTTGATATAGACGATACTTTAATAAATTTACGAGAGCATGCTTTTCATATATACAATAAAAAGCTAAAGAAAAACGTTCCTATTGATATTTTTCATACGATTAAAACGTTAGAGATTCATGAACCTTTTGGTCTTTCAACAAAGGAAGGAAACCAGTTATGGCTGGATTCTATGGAAGAAATCTATTTCACAGATTGTCCTCCCTATCCGGAGGCTGTAGAAGTTTTACAAGAGCTTCACGACCAAGGACATGAAATCTACTATATAACAGCCAGACCTGCTAAACATTGTAAACAAACAAAAAAATGGGTAGAAGAAGCAGGCTTTCCCGTTCAAGAAGGCAGATTTTTCTGCGGTATGAAAGATGAAGAAAAGATTCATACCATAAAGGATTTGAACCTGGACTACTATTTTGACGATAAACCGAACGTATTAAATACCCTTACTGATCAATCTGTTCAGCTTTATGTGAGAGATCAATCTTATAATCAGCATATGGATATTCCAAGACTGACAAATTGGTCTGAACTAAAAGAAATCATAAAAAAACATACGAATAAAAATTAGTGCGCTCTTAGCGCTCTATTTTTTTGCCTGAAAATTTATAGTCTGTAGGCTCATACACTATCTCTATACCACTCTTTTTCATACCTTATCATGACATGACTTTTTCTGATGAGAAGAATGGTGGTGACTAAGGTTTGATTGAAATCAAAAAATCTCGTTACGGCAGAGGCATATTTGCTACACGCACTATTCAAAAGGGAGTATTGATTCATGAAGCACCTGTAATCGTATGTCCAAATGATGAATATAGGAAACTGCAAAAAACAGTTTTAAGAAATTACTATTTTAACTGGGGTGAAAATTACGATCACGTTGCAATCGCCCTTGGCTATGGTTCTTTATTTAACCATTCCTACACCCCTAATGCTGTATTCGAAAATAACTTAAAAAAAGAAACAGTAGATTTCTTTGCCCTAAAAAAAATTAAAGCAGGTGAAGAAATCCTTGTAAATTATAATGGTGACCCAAATGACAAAGAAGCATTATGGTTCGATGTCTGGTAGAAAAAGAAACAGCACGCTTAATCCGCGTGCTGTTTTTCATTATGAGTAAGGGCTATTGACAGGAAACTGAAAGGAAAAAATGGTCCCTTTTTTAATTTCACTTGTAATCTGTACTGTTCCATTCATCGCTCTAACTACGCTAAAGGCTACCATCATGCCAAGCCCCGTTCCTTTGGCACCTTTCGTTGAGTAATAAGGCTCGCCTAAACGATTAATCTGCTCTTTTGTCATACCTACCCCTGTATCTTTAATCTCTATTGTTACTTTGTTATTATCCTTGTTTACTATAATTGATAATTTTCCTCCATGAGACATAGACTCTATCCCGTTTTTCATCACGTTTAACATACATTGCCGGAACTTTTGCCGGTCTCCTAAAACAAATGTAGAAGGTGAAAATTGAGCTGTTATAAGAACCGAATGCTGATTGGCTGTCGGCACCAAGATCGTAATGATTTGACTAAGTTCATGCTGTACGTTTAATTCTTCCAAAGAATCAATCGTCGGTTTAGAGAATGTTAAGTAGTCTTGGATTACTTGTTCGGCTGAATCGAGACCTTCGCGTATCAATTCAAGGTATTCCTTTTGTTTATCAGGTGTGATTGTTTCCTTTTCCAGCAGCTGTACAAATCCTTTTGAAACAGTCAGCGGATTTCTTATCTCGTGTGAAATGGCAGCCCCCATTTGTTCAACCGCTGCTAATTTTTCAGATTTAAAGATTTGCTGCCTCATCTGAAGATCGGATCTCACAAACTCAATCGTGCTCGTGGTGATTAACATTCCGAGCGCCGGAATAACCAGAAACGCAAAATAGGCATCAACACGGTCCAGATCCATCTTCCCAATTTCCATCGTTGCAATCGTTGCTATACTTGTTAATACCGTTACACTAACTGATATAATGATCCTCTGTTTGGAACTCTTTCTCCAAAACAACGGATATACTCTCCATAACAGCAAAGCGAGCGATCCATAAATTAAAAGATTTAAAAAGAATCCGGTATCTATACCAAACAATCCTCTTATCAGTATAATAGCTAAAGAAAGGGTCGGTCCTATTCCCATATATAGACCACCTATAATGACAGGCACCTCTCTTAAATCAAAACGTGTGGTGTCCGTTAATTCATAGGCAAACGCAATACATGTCCATATCGCTGCAATACCGCATACAAGGGCTGCTCGTTTAGAAATTAACGCTGGTTCTTTTCTTTTTAAAGACCAAAAGATACAAGTGAAAATAAAAATAAGCAATAGAGACAAGTTATATAATAAATGCTGGGTAATCTCCAATCCGTTCACCATCCATTAGAACTATTAAAGAAAATATTACATTTAGTTCCAAGTAATGACAATACAATTTCATTCATACTTTTAATTTCAAAAAATGATTGATCCACTATTAATAGTGGTTTCTAGGATTGAGGGTGCATATAATGATGCTTTTCTTATTGCTATGTTTAATAACAGCAGGATTGGTAATAGAAGTGATACAAAAAAGAGTGCTGAAAATAAAAGATCCTGATATTCATGAGCTATGGACAGAACTCGAAAAGGAAGAATGGTACATAGTACTTATAAATGATACTCAGTTAAAAGAATGGATCACACTTGAAAAACAAAGCGGATTATTAAAGGATCCCTATTATGTCCGTAAAATAATGGATAGCGAAGGACACCGAGAAGGTTTTATCAACTATATAAAAAATAAAACGAAGTAAAACAAAAAGCACGCTTAATCTGCGTGCTTTTTTCTAAACAACTGTTTAATTAAGCATAAGATCTTATGCTTTCAATCGCCTGTTTCACGTTAGCAAATGTTTTTATGGAAGTAAAATCTATTCCCTCTGAAACAGCACTTATCGCCAGTTCCGGACGAAGACCTGTAACTAGTACATCAATTCCTAATAATCCAAGCACTCTGTATACATTAAAAATATGGGATGCCACTTCAGTATCAATGGCTACGATTCCCGAAAAATCTATGATAAGACACTCAATATTCATTTCAGGAATTTTTGGCAGTACACCATTCATTAGATGCTCTGTTCTGTCAGCATCAATTGACCCGATTAATGGTAGAACAGCAAGTCCATCCTGAACGGGTACGATAGGTGTAGATAATTCCCTAAGCTCTGTTTTTGCTTTTAAAAGCAACTCCTCAGAACGTTTCTCAAATGCAAGAACCGTCTCATTTAGGCTGATATCAAGCATGTGATGGACACGTTTTAAGATTAACACTACGTCTTTGGTATCCAGTCCATGCTCCAAACTAATATTCATTATGAAATCTGCAAATACCATCCGTGTGTCAGGATAACGAATCAGAATATCCGAGATTCTATTATGTTTCGCTGCTGCTTTCTCACCGTTTTCTCTGCTCCAGACAACTAGTTTTTCTGGGACAGATCCTTCATTACAGTCAATAGATTCACTTAAGAATTCTAGAAATTCAACATACACCTTTTTTGCTTGAGTTATATCTTCAGAGCTGACTTGAAAACCAAACTGTTCAATAATATCATCAACGATTTTATTAGCTAGAAGCTCTGAATTTTCTTTTAGATAATTAACAACCGTTAATGTCGCTTTCACAGCTTTCACACTCCGTATCTATTAGTTTTATTATGATAGTTTCTTTCCATTGTACCATTAAAAACCATAAACTGACTAAACTGTGAAAAAAATTAAGTATTTAAGTGTTTTTTTAAGAATCCCTACTCTCAAGAAAGATTTATTAAACTTTTGTAAATCATAACCCTGGACGGTTGAACTTCTTTTTATCCCGTGTTAATTTATTATCGAAAGCCGATATTGATTTTCGAAATCATTCAACATACTGGTGGTGAAGCAATGGAAGAGAAAGTTTTGCGAAAACTATTCCTCGGGTTTATTCAAATACACATCTTGCACCATGCCAAAGAACACCCCATATACGGTGTATGGATGGTACAAGAACTTAAAGAACATGGATATAACATCAGCTCAGGCACTCTCTATCCTATACTTCACAACATGGAGTCAGATGGTCTCTTATCAAAAGAAGAAAAAAATGTAGAAGGAAAAATAAGAAAGTATTACACCGCTACAGAAAAAGGAAATCATGTGCTAATCGAGGCAAGAAAAAAAGCATATGAACTTTTCAAAGAAATTAAAGATTAAATGAGGTGAAATCTGTGAACCTTGAAAGGAATCGTTTAAAAACTCTATTAGAAATACTACTAATCTCTACCAGACTTGGCTTAACATCTTTTGGCGGGCCAATTGCACATTTGGGATACTTTCACGAAGAATACGTAAGAAAAAGAAAGTGGATGGATGAAAAAAGCTATGCGGATCTTGTAGCATTGTGCCAGTTTTTACCCGGGCCAGCGAGCAGCCAGGTTGGCATTGGAATCGGCGTAATGCGCGGCGGCGTCTTAGGAGGCATTATCTCATTTATAGGGTTTACACTACCTTCAGTTATCGCACTAATACTATTTGCACTTATTTTAGACGGACTTGATATTGGTGACGTTAGTTGGATTCATGGGCTAAAAATTGTTGCTGTTGCTGTTGTTGCTCATGCCATTCTAGGCATGGCAGAGAAATTAACTCCCGATTTAAAGCGAAAGTCCATCGCATTGTTTGCTTTAGTGGTTACCCTGCTCTGGCAAACGGCTTTTTCACAAGTAGGAGTTATTATTATTGCTGGAATTATTGGTTTTCTCATATACCGGCAGCATACAGAAAATGAAGATACAGAATTTGAATTTCCTGTCTCTCGTACATTTGCAATGATTTGTTTAACATTATTCTTTGGTTTACTTGTGATTTTGCCTATCGTAAGGGAAGCAACGTCAATCGGCTGGATTGCACTCTTTGACAGCTTTTACCGCTCAGGTTCATTAGTGTTTGGTGGCGGTCATGTTGTCCTGCCTTTATTGGAGCGTGAATTTGTTCCGACAAACTGGATCAGTGAAGAAGCATTTTTAGCTGGATATGGTGCTGCCCAAGCTGTACCAGGACCATTATTCACATTTGCCGCATATATCGGAGCAGTTATGAACGGATGGCAAGGAGGATTACTAGCAACGTTTGCAATCTTTCTTCCAGCGTTTCTCTTGATCTTAGGTACACTTCCCTTTTGGAATATGCTCCGCCGAAACCCAAAAATCAAAGGCGCATTAATGGGTGTAAATGCGGCTGTTGTTGGGATATTGATCTCCGCATTTTATAAACCAATCTGGACGAGTACGATCATCAGACCACTGGACTTTGCTTTTGCTGCAGTGCTGTTTAGCATGCTAGTCTATTGGAAGCTTCCGCCATGGATCATTGTTGTAACAGGTGCAATCGGCGGAGTGTTATTGACATTTATTTAAACAAATGTTTAAAAAAGCTGCCGGGAATGGCAGCTTTTTTGTTTTCGTTTATCATTATCATGCACAGCAATTTTTGTTTTCTTTATCATTATCACAACAAGAAACTTCAATACTCTCAACTTCTTTAATTTCTATGCTGCAGCATTCATTTTGCTTTTTCTCTCCAATAAGTATCTTAATAAAGCTCATTTTTTTCACCTCCTTTCATGTATTTTTATTAAACGAAATAAAAGATGAAACCTGATACCGTAGACATTGTTACGACAGAAAGTACAAACGTAATCACTAATTCTTTCTTAAATATAGATTTTAAGAGCACAACCTCAGGGAGACTAGCCCCAGCAGAGGAAATCATAAGCGCCATTACAGGACCTAACGCCATACCTTTAGCAATTAAGACTTGAGAAATTGGTAGCATACTTGAAAGCCGTATATATAGGGGTATACCTACAATTGCAGCGATTGGAACGATCCACCAGTTATCACTACCAAATGTGCCGGCAATCCAGTTCGTTGGAACCAACCCATGGATTATGGCTCCTATTGCAGCCCCTATTATAAGATAAGGATAAACGCTCTTCATCAACCCAAGTGTCTCCTGAAGAGCAGCCGTTACGTCAAACTTTTTTGATTCTTTTTTATAGCCCGTCATCACGACGTTTTTCACTGATTTCTCAAATCCAAAAGCTTCTAACGCGAAACCTATTACCACAGAGAAAACGGCTGTAATTATGGTGTAGATAATAGTAACTTTCCAGCCAAGGATAACCCCCATTATGGTAATGATTGTTAGATCTAGTACGGGAGATGAGAACAAGAAAATCATTACAATAGAGAAAGGCAGCTTCTTTTTGAGCATGTTCACGACAACTGGGATGGTGGAACAAGAACAAAACGGTGTAATAAAGGCAAAGATTAGAGCAAATACAGCGGCTAAACCTTTGTTCTTACCGCTCAGATACTTCTCTACTTTTTCATATGGAATATAAGACTGAAGCAGGTTGATAACAAATGAGATAACCACGAATAATACGGTAAGTTCTAAAGCAATGCTCAAAAAACTTTTAATGGTTTCCAACCACATGATTTTTTTCTCCTTTTCGATCAAGCACAACAAACTTGGTTATTTTGAATCACTGTCTTTCTTGTAAATAAATTTCTAAAAGATACTTTTTTCTTTTCACCTGATTGGAGTTTCCAATTCTCCCTAGTTACTTGTTCTAAATCTTTACGCTGTTTTCGAATCATGTTTTCCAGATAATAAAGATTCATTAAAGCAGCCTCCCTTATATTAAAAAAATTTGAATATATACATCAAAAAAATTTGATGTTTTGTTTAAAAAAATACTACAGATTGTAGTACGTCATTTAACAACAAGATGGAAGGAACACACAACACAATTGATCAGATAGAAGACCTTTAAGTTCCTTAACATTCAAAGAATAATAGTTCCAGGTCCCTCTCTTTTCTTTTTGAATCAAGTCAGCTTCTAATAGAATCTTGAGGTGATAAGACAATTTAGATTGCGGCATATCGATGATCGGTGTTAAATCACAAACACATACACTTTCTTTAAGCGCTAAGATATTAATGATTTGTAGCCTCTGCTGATCGGCTAGAGCTTTAAATTTTTGTTCATACTTTTCAAAGTCAGTGTTTGCAGCTGGATTCATATTATTTAGTAAAGGTATTTCTTTCTTCATTTTTACCACTCCTAACATCAAAATTATTTGATGTAATTTCATTATATCCTTATTTTTCTAAATTGCAACTAATAAATCAAAAAAAATTGATGAGTCGCTTATATTTTTCTAAAACATAAACTATTACGGGAGGTGATCCTTATAAATTACTTTAGACAACAGCCATATGATCAACCATATTCCACTATTCAAATTGCCCAGCTGAATTTTTTAAAGCATGCAGCACTCGAACAACATTTTGAGCGGCTAAAAACTGCAAATGCAAACAATCACAACTTGTATTATCAGTATGCTGAACTGCAATACTATCATAAATCAAGGGCAACCCATTATAAGGGGCAATTCTCAGCAACTACCTTCTTGTAGATTCAAAAATTTATTCAAAAAGTACTCTCTATGGAGTGCTTTTTTTAATTAAACTGTATCATCCTTATAAATAATTCCATGCTCTACATATACTTTTAAAAGTGTCAGTGCTTCTCCCCAGCCTGCAGCACATCCGATACATGCATTTAAATCCTTCTCAGAATTTAAATATCCTGTTTCTTTCAGACTGACTAAAGTTCCATCTTTATACGACTCGAGTTGGAAACTGACTGTTGTTTTGCTTTCACCTGGAGACCATTGAAAAATAAATGTCCTGTTAGGTATAGATTCTAGTATCTTCCCACCGTCTTCAATATTCGTCTTATCTATACCATAATCGATCCATCTTAGTTTAATGTCGCCTGTTCCATCTGGATATATTTTTAAAAAGGTATCATCAGTAAACCAAGCATTCCAACCTTCTGAAGTAGTAAGTATTTTATAAATAAGCTCTTTTTCCGCTTTAATATACGTTCTATGCTTAATATATGGCATATTTCCATCCTCCTGTTCTTTACTCACTTCATGAAAAACATTTGATTTCCTTCTCCTTCTATCAAAAAGTTTTTTCTTTTTTTCATTTCCTTCACAACTTCTTCATAACTTCCTTTTACAATGAATTAAAACTAGAGCCTTGTGACTCTTGTTTAACATCTAGCTCGCTAATTTCTACAAACGGTATATTTAATGGGTAATCTTTTATTAGAAGGAGGATGTAAAATGAACATAAAGAAAAACTTATTCGCCACTTTACTGCTTGCTCTATCCCTTACTCTCGCTGGCTGTGGTAATGATGAAAAAGAAAATCAGAAAGAGAAAGAAGAAACACATGAAGGAATGGATCATTCAGGGTCTGGTAAAGTTCCAAAAGATTTAAAAGAAGCCACGAATCCAACATTTGAAGTAGGCAGTCAGGCAATCATTAATGCTGATCATATGAAAGGGATGAATGGAGCTGAAGCAACGATTGTTGGCGCTTATGATACTACTGTTTATACCGTATCTTATACTCCTACAACTGGTGGAAAAAAAGTAACTGATCATAAATGGGTTATACACGAGGAGATTAAAGATGCTGGAGATCAGGCATTAAAGCCTGGAACAAAAGTTATTCTTAATGCAGATCATATGAAAGGCATGAAAGGTGCAAAGGGTACCATTGATTCTGCTGAACGAACGACTGTCTATATGGTTGATTACATCCCTACAACAGGCGGTGAAAAAGTTGCCAATCATAAGTGGGTAACAGAAAGTGAATTATCCGCTGAATAATTAAAATAAGTCTCCGACATGGAGACTTTTTTATTTAGAAAAACGAATATGGACTTCCGTACCTTTTCCAAGTTCACTTTCAATCCAGATTTGACCGCCATGAGCTTCTACAATTCTTTTAACGATCGTCAAACCAATTCCACTGCCGCCAAACTCTCTATTCCTTGACTTTTCGCTTCTGTAAAACCGTTCAAACACTTGTTCAACTTCTTCTTTTGGAATTCCTTTTCCTGTATCCTTCACCGTTATATGAACGTGGTCGTTAACTTGCTTTGCTGAAACAGTTACTTTGCCATCGGCAGGGGTATATTTTAATCCATTGGTTAGGAGGTTAATAAAAACTTGAGTAATACGTTTTGCGTCCAGATTTAATTCAATGGGAACCTTAGAATTGCTTTCAAGTTTGACACCTTTTTGCACATAAGATCCTGATACTGCATTGATACTTCTGCTTATCACTTTACTTAAATCTTCTTGTTTAAGTTTAAGCACCGATTGTGGTGATTCCATTGCAGTAAGATGTTCCAGATCTTGTACCAAAAGTATAAGCCGTTCTATTTCTTCTTTAAGCGATTGAATTCTTTCCGGCGTTGGATGGAACACACCATCTTCAAAGGCTTCTAGGTGGCTTTTAATGGTTGCTAAAGGTGTACGTAATTCATGTGCAATGTCAGAAGTCATATTCTTTCGGGCTGATTCTTGCAGTTGAAGCTGAGAAGCTAATTGATTAAGTGATAAACCGAGTTCATTCAATTCATCGTTGCCTAATGTCTTAATTCTTGCATTAAGTTCTCCCTTAGCCATTTTTTCTGCTGCTTTCCTCATTTGGATAAGCGGAGTTGAAAGGTTTTTGGCAACAAAATAACTAATAATACAAACCAGGACGATTGCGCCTATTGATGTCCAAAGTATAGAACTTAACAACGCCCTTTCAAAGTGATGCGTTAATGGACTTATACTATTGAAGTCTGGTACATCTTCTTTAAACATGCTCAAATGATAATGTACTTCTAGCATGATAATAATGCTCGCAATGATAAGAATAGAGGAAGCAGCAAACACAAAACTAATCGTTAATCTAGCATGCAGGCCTCTAAACATGAGAACTCCCTCCTGTAAACTTATACCCCATCGCAAAAACGGTAACGATATATTCGGGTGCCTTTGGATTGCTTTCAATTTTTTGACGCAGGTTCTTCACGTGCTGGTCGATGGTTCTTGTACCACCTTCATAATCAAAGCCTAATATCTTCTCGATCAATTCATCTCTAGAGAATATACGGTTAGGATGTCTTGCAAAAGTAATCAGCAATTTATATTCATTTGGGGTGAGGTTAACAAGCTTTTCATTTACATACACCTCTTGTTTGTTAGCCGTTATTTTAAGTTCACCATCGTTATATGTAATCTGTTCAGCTAGTAATTCTCCATCTCCTGAACGGCGTAAGATCGTTTTTACTCTCAAAACAAGCTCGCGAGGGCTAAACGGTTTTACCATATAATCATCAGCACCGAGTGATAATCCTTTAATCCGATCTTCCTCTTTTACTTTTGCAGTAAGCATAAGTATCGGAACGCTTACTTTTCTCCTTATCGTTTGGCAGATTTCCTCTCCGCTTATATCAGGCAGCATTAAATCCAGTACAACAAGATCCACAGCTTTAGTAGAAATATAGTGAAGAGCATCCTTTCCATTTGACGCTTCCAGAGTTAAAAATCCATCTTTTCTCAAATAGGAAGAGACCACTTCCAGTAATTTTGGTTCATCATCAACAATTAAAATGGTTTTCATTCAACGTCTCCTCAAGGTTTATTTATCTGTATTATAACTGAGCATAGCGAAAAGCACGCCATTAGCGTGCTTCTCAGATGCAGATTTAAACACTTGTTTAAGTTAAGGGGTATATAAAAAAGATAGTCTAAAAGACAACAGACCGTCGCTGTTCCATTACAATCATCTTTGCTTAATTATTTTTTTCTGTTTCCATAATAATAAACCACAACTGGAACCAGCATTAAGGACAATATTCCTCCAGCAAATGATAATACCGTATAACTGGAATAAGCTACAATCATTCCAGACATAGCTCCTCCAGAAGCCCCTGCCAAGGCTATTAATACATCAATCGTGCCTTGAGTTTTAGCGCGGGTTGATGATTCTGTTGAATCTACTAATATAGTGGTACCACTGATTAATCCAAAATTCCAGCCTATTCCAAGTAAAGAAAGAGCAATAACAAGAAGTAACATAGAATCACTAGGCGCAATCGCTGCTATTACACCTGCAAGAAGCAATGTGATCCCTGAAGCAATAATCATTACAGTCCGGCCAATCTTATCAACAAGGACACCAGTAATGAGTGAAGGCAGATACATCGAGCCTATATGAACACCAATGACTAGACCTATTTCGCTAAGTCCGTGTCCATGATGTTTCATATGAACAGGGGTCATCGTCATAATTGCAATCATCACCAGCTGTGTAAGGATCATGACAGCAGCACCGATTGCAATGCCCCTTTTATCATTGGACTGATTACGATTAGTTATAGATAGTTTATTGATTTGCTTATTTTTACTAGATTCTAACATTTTTACGATTAAGAAAGGATCTGGACGAAGCATAAGAAAAATAATAAGACCAGCTATTATAAATGCCGTTCCCGATAAGATGAAAGGTCCTGCAAGGGCTGGAACACCAATAGATGAAGCAAAATCCCCCATCACATCGACTAAGTTTGGACCTACAAAAGCACCAACAGTTGTTGAAACTAAAATAAAACTAATCGCTGTCGCACGCTGATTCTGACTTGCCAAATCTGTACCTGCATAACGAGCTTGCAAATTCGTAGCAGTACCCGCACCGTATATAAAAAGAGAAACAAATAATAGCAAAATGCTGTTTGTTATAGCAGAAATAACAACACCTAACGCTCCCAGTCCCCCCGACATAAATCCGATCGTTAACCCTGTTCTGCGTCCATACCGTTGAGAAAGACGTCCTACTATAAATGCAGCCGCTGCTGAGCCGATCGTAAAAAGTGCAGCAGGCAATCCAGAAAATGCATCTGTACCTATCATTTGCTGTGCAAGAAGTGCACCCACTGTGATACCTGCAGCGAGTCCAGCCCCTCCAAAGATCTGCGAAATACTTACAACGAACAACGTTCTCTTATATATCTGTTTTAGTCTTTCAGATGAAATGCTGTTGCTCTGATCTAATGCTTCTATTTTGTCATTTAGCATACTCATTATCCCCTTTTAATGCCAGCAATCTTAACAACGTCTTTTGCAAGCTCGATATCCTCTTCCTTTACTTTTAGAAGGATGCAAGATGACGACATTTCAAGTTTAAAGGGAATTCCCCATGTACTTAATAATTGTTGTACCTTAAATGACTCACCAGTACTTATCGTTAAATGGACTAAATATATTGGGTTTCTTTTAAACCAAAACATAAGATCCTCTCCCGAATAAGTTACCTTTCTTCCATTCTATTCTTCATTGAAATATAATAAAAATGCATATTTGTAATACCCTCTATACGGTTTGGTTATGAAAAAGGAGAAGGAATCCATGGATTTTTATCAGCTTAAAACGTTTTATCATGTTGCAAAGCAAAAAAGTTTTACACGAGCTTCAATTGAACTCTCCATTAGTCAACCAGCTGTTTCAAGACAAATAGAATCATTGGAAAAGAAGTTTGGATTAACCCTTTTCCATCGGGTAGGAAGGGAAATTCAACTGACCGATTCTGGTTTGGTTTTGTTTGAAATGGCAGAAAAAATTCTCTCTTTAGTAGGCAAAACAGAGTCTGTTATGGAAGGGATGAAAAACCTAGAAAGTGGATCAATCGTGGTTGGAGCTAGTACTACAATCGGAAACTACTTGATGGCTCCGATTGTTATCAACTTTATGAAAAAATATCCTGGTGTAAGCATTAAACTAGAAATCCAGCCAACAGATGAAATTCTCAGTAAAGTTAAAAACAATTTACTTGATATAGCCATTATCCCAGAGGTGCCTGTAATTACATCGTTAATCAATGAGATTCTGTTACAGGATGAGATTGTCTTAATTGCAAGGAAGAACCACCCCCTTACCAATCAGAAAAATGTAAGACTTGAAGACTTAATCAATGAGAAGCTCGTTATGAGAGGGCAAGATTCCAATACACGCAAAACTATCGAAAAACACCTTAAACAACATGAGGTTAATCTTCAAAAGTATATCGAACTTGACTCAACAGAAGCGATCAAACAAGCAGTATTAACTGGAGAATACATTAGTTTCGTTTCGAGAAGAACCATTCAAATGGAAACAAAGTTTGGAGAGATTCAAGTAATAGAAGGAAAAGACTTAAGTACCATTAGAAACTTTCATATTGTCCGACATAAGGAGACTTTCCCTAGTCCTGTGGTAGACGCCTTTATTAGATTTATTAATCACGACTCCTGCGTAATTTAATTCAAATAAGAAGCTCAATCCATTAGGATGAGCTTCGATTTTAAACTTATGGAGAAGGGTATGTTTTGCACGTGCTTTTTCCACTTATTATTAAACACTTGTTTAATTTTATAGATACTTCCGATGCACCGTTTTCCGTCATACGTGAACAGAACAGGCTTCTGCTCGATCTTTGTCTCCATATGAACAGGTAGACCCCAGAGATGATAGATGTGAGGAAGAACCTTCTCCAGATACTTCACGTCATATAGGATTACTTGTTCAACATCCTCTCCATCAATTGTGCCATTTGTTGAGCATTCAAATCCTTTTCCTCATAGAGTTTATTAACGATGTTATGATAGTCCTCTTGATTACGATTTTGACTTAGTTTATTGGCAGCTTGAATTTCCTGTATTTTAATCTTAAACCCAACAATACCTTTTAGTTGCTTTTCTAATAACTGAGGAGAAAGATTATTCCATAAAACTGGATTCTTACGGTGTTTTTCATATTTTTGCAGCAACATTGTCAGGTCCTGTTTTAACTCTTCTTCACTCAAAATGCTGGCTGTACCATAAACATGTACAGATTGATAGTTCCATGTTGGGACATTTTCCTCTTCATACCAGGAAGAAGAGATATAGGCGTGTGGTCCTTGGAACATAACCAATACATCTTCACAGGAATCGAATGTTCTCCATTGAGGGTTCCCATAAGCCATATGCCCCGTTATATAATAAGTATCTCTTTCTTTAATTAACTGCAATGGCAAATGAGTGGCAATTGGTTTCTCTTGTTCTGTTGTTACAATCGTGGCAAAAGAGTTTTTTTGAACAAAATCCCATATATCATCAATATTTGTTACCTTAAAATACTTTGGAATATACAATAATAATCCACCTTTCAAAAAAAGTTATATGAGTGTTTTGGTCATTATGAAGTCAATTTGTTCTTCATCACCCATATAAAAAGAGTGGGCTCCAATTTGAACAAACCCCATTTTCTTATAAAAGGCAATAGCATTTTCATTTTTTTCCCATACGCCTAGCCAGATTTTCTTTTTATTACTTTCCATCGCAATTTCCATAGCTTTATTTAGCAGATATTTACCAAGCCCATGTTTTTGAAATTCATTCTTTATATAAATCCTCTCGATTTCAAGTGATTCATCACCCATTTCTTCAGACTGATCATCATCGGTATTGACCTTTAAATATCCAGCGACTTCATTATTAAAATAAATAAAAAAGAATTGCGATGAAATATTGGACAGTTCTTTTTCTAATTGTTTTAAGTTAAATGCCCTTTCCAAATAGGCATTCATGTTTTCGGGTGAATTCTGATGCTTAAATGTCTCATGAAATGTTTCATAACTAATTTCTTGAAGTTTGCGTGAAACTTCAAGGGTACATTTTTTTAAGTTTATAGCCATTTAAATATGTCGCTCCTTATATAATCAATAATTTCTCTTGTTTCCCTTTTTTACAAATTCCCAGTCTTTTTCTATATTTTTTCTTACTCTTTGAAGAAGATTGAAAATGCTTTCTATTTCTCTTTCGGAAAATCCCTCTAATGCCACAATATTAGAATAATCATTTTCTCTTTTTATAAAAGGATAAACATTCTTCCCTTTCTCTGTTGGAAAGAGTTTTTTAATTTTTTTGTTATGTTTATCTTCTTTCTTTTCAATAAAGCCATTAATTTCAAGTTTTTTAATAGCACGAGCTGCTGTTGTTCGATCTACTTTTATCATCTCAGCTAACTTTTCTTGAATGATCCCTGGGTTTTCACATATTCTCACAAGGTACAAATACTGCCCTTTTGTAAGGTCATATTCTTTAAATTCTATATTACTTATAGAATCTAATGCCCTTGCTATCATTCCAATTTCACGAAGAATTTCCTTCATAATTAGCTCCTTAGTACATATTTTTGTTGCAAATACAATAAAAACGGCATATATTAAATTTAACCTAAATTTGTTGCATTTGCAACAAAAAAATAATGATTAAGAGGTGAGTAAAGTGAAATATGTTTTTTATGTCTTAGGAATTTTAATATTAACCCTTGGTATTTCTTTCACTATACAATCAGACCTTGGAACTTCACCTTTTGATGCACTTTTGGTAGGACTTTCCGTTAATGTGGGGCTAACTGTGGGAAGTTGGGAAATAATAATAGCTTTAATAATGATATGTTGTAATTCATTTTTAAAAAGGCAAAGACCAGAAGTTTTGGGGTTGTTAACAGCACTTATAACAGGAATTTGTATTGATACGTGGCTTTTTTTATTGCACAATTTGATAACACCTGAACTATGGTACAGCAAAGTGGTTTGTTTTGGAATCGGCTTAGTTGTTATAGGATTAGGAACGGCAACATATTTACACACAAATTTTGCACCGATTCCAGTTGACCGATTAACATTAATCATACAAGAATTAACTAGAACAAATATATTTTTGTCGAGAACATTCATTAACCTCGTATTCTTGATAATGGCAATAATTTTAAATGGACCAATTGGCATTGGAACTTTATTATCCGTTTGTTTATCGGGGCTACTACTTAATCACTTTATGCCAATTACTAAAAAAGTATTAGACCGCATATTAACACACTCTAGTACATCACCAATTTATGACAAAGGAAAAAAGCATTCAATATAGAGTATTCCTTCCCCTGCTTTTGGAACAAATACATGTCTTCCCGTTGAGCTAGATCTTTAGTTAAGTAGTTTCGGATGAACGACATGTCGAATTCTAGTCCCGGACCCCCTTTTCAAATAGTTCAGCTGCTCATCTTCATAAAGTTTATTATTTTCAACAGTATTAACATAGGAATCATAAACAGCAAAACCATAAACAGATGGAAGAAAAAGTAACCACTCTGCATTTAAAACGGAGGTAGCTTTTTGAACCTGCCCAACAAAAAGCAATGAGACGGCTTCAAGAGTGTGTGAAAAGTAGAAAAAGACAACAGACCATACTATTACAAAAAATGCTGTGATAAGTCTATGTATGTAAAGTTGACCTAGACCTGGCATAAATAAGGACCATAAAAATGCCATAGTGGGTTCCCTTTTATCCAAGTAGTTTATTTCCATAGCTCCAATGCTAAAGGAATTATATCGGTGGTTCTCACGTTCAGCTAAAAGATACACTTTATTTATATCAACTGTAGTACGGTAACTATCCCATATTGCAAAAAGATAAACAGGAATATAAATAAGCAACCATCTTGTATTTAATACATCCTTCGCCATGTCAATTTTTCCTTGAAATGTGTAAATCATGGCTAAGTTAATATGTGAATTAAGATTAATTACTACTTCCCATATAAATAAGACAAATCCTCGTAAATATTTAGATAATAGCAAATGCCCAAATCCAGGAAAAGCACATGACCACCAGCTGATGCTATAAGGATTCCTTAGGTGCAATTGAGTGGTTCCAAGAATACTAACGTGAGCCTTATAGCGTCTTGCTGTATTGTCGTTTGTATGGTTTTGCATAATAATTCTCTAGGCTCCTATTCATTTATGTAGAAAATTAAACCATATTAATTATTTGTAATATGTTGGTACCTTATTCGTTGCCCGTTAGTAAAATAAAAAAGACAGCAAAAAAACACTCCTTCATAGGAGTGTTTTTAAACACTTGTTCAATTTTTTATAGATACTTCCGATGTACCGTCTTCCCATCAAACGTGAAAAGTACAGGCTTCTGCTCGATCTTCGTCTCCATGTGAACAGGTCTTCCCCAGAGATGATAAACATGCGGTAGTACTTTTTCGAGATATTTCACATCGAGTTCCATATCTTCATAGCTATGAACGAGGTAGAGCTCCCCGTTCTTCATGTAATCCGCATCATTTACTGTGATATACGGAAAGCCTCCGTTCACCCGCATACTAACGAGCTGATCACGAACTTCTTCCCACTGTTTATCGACAATCTTGTATTCCTTCCCCTGTTTTTGAAATAAATACATGTCTTCTCGTTGTGCCAGATCTTTAGTTAGATAGTTTCTTAAGAACGACATATCGGACTCCAGTTCGCGTACTTCAAACATTTTCTCACGTCCTGAGCCAGGTTTAACACCCTGTCTGATTAACTCTTCATCTGGGTTGTTATATCGTTCTTCAATGTCTTTAAACACTTGAAGTCCTAAGTAGTAAGGGTTGATGGATGTCTTCGATGGTTGGACAACCCCCGCGTTTAATTTGGCAAACTCGATCGTCTCATGAGAGGTTAAGTCCATTTCTTGCAGGATTTTGGCGTGCCAATAGCTAGCCCAGCCTTCGTTCATGATTTTTGTTTCGAGTTGCGGCCAAAAATACAGCATTTCTTCTCTCATCATTGATAGAATATCCCGTTGCCATTCTTCAAGCTCCCGACTGTATTGCTCAATAAACAAGAGAATGTCTTTTTCAGGCTGCGGCGGGAATGATTTTTTCTTTTTCAATGCCGGTTTTGGACTTTTTTTATCATCAAGCTTCCAGAGGTCATCGTAAGGTGTTTCCTTTTTAGCTATTATTTCATCATCTTCTCCAAACACATAGTTCAATTTGTTCCTTACAATTGATGGATCGATATGTTCCTGAATGGCAAGAACAGCATCTAGAAACTCTTCTACTTCTTTTTTTCCGTACTGATGTTCGTACTGAGCCACACGTTCTGCAGTAGCTGTCATACACTCAACCATGTCCCTTCTTGTGTTTGAAAAACGAACGTTATTCTTAAAGAAGTCACAATGGGCAAGAACATGGGCAATAATCAGTTTATTTTGTATGAGTGAGTTTGTGTCTAAAAGAAACGCATAACAAGGATCTGAGTTAATAACGAGTTCATAGATTTTACTTAACCCCAGATCATATTGAAGCTTCATTTTATGAAACTGTTTTCCAAAACTCCAATGTGAGAAACGGGTCGGCATCCCGTAAGCACCGAATGTATAAATAATATCTGCCGGACATATTTCATACCGCATAGGGTAAAAATCAAGGCCAAAGTGCTCGGCAATTTCCGTAATTTCAGCAATTGCTTTTTCTAGCTCTTTATTCTGTGTGTCCCAGTTCATGTTTTCCCCCTCCTGCTTTTTCCTTACTTTTAACTGTATGAAAGTAAACGGGCATTCATGAGAAAACAAGCCGAAAAACCGGACGGGTTTTAAAATTAAGCTTTTCGAACGGCCGGTAATAAATAAAACAGAAACGTACTTGCTGTGACGACTCCACCAATTGTGATAGTGAACTCTGAACTGGTGAATGAAGCCAAATAACCTGAAAGCATTGCTGAGACCGGCAACAAAATCCATGTCATCCATCTGCTTGTAGCTTGAACCCTACCTAAAAGTACATCAGGAGTATACGTCTGACGAATCGTACGAATACACGGATTGATCATACAAGCTGCCAATACTCCAATAGCATTCGTTATCGCAACTGTTAAAAATGTTGTTGAGTATGCAAGCCCTATTATGGAGAGACCACCAGCAAGATGAGCAAACATTAAAATCGTCTGATATCTGAATATACAGCTCATTTTATTCGTTATCAGCGCTCCGGCGATCGCCATAATCCCCCCTAACGAGAGTATGATTCCAATCTCAGCAGGCTTTAAAAGCAGGACTTCTTTCAGGTGAAAAATAAGTAATGTTAAAAACATGGTTGTTCCAAATGTAGATATCATGAGAGCCAAGTTTGTATACCAAATGATCTTTGTATGAAACACATGTTTAAATCCTTCTTTAAGTTCTGTAGTGAATGTGTGAAAAAATGTACGACGGTTAAAAGAGGTTACCTTGTTTTTGTACTCAATATGGATTTTAGTAAGCATCCAAAAAGTTAAAAAGAAAGAAAGTGCGTTTAAGAAGAGACCGACTCCAGGTGCAGTCATAGAAACAAGCAATCCTCCCAGTGCAGGACCAATTATGATTGCCGTTTGAAATAAGCCTTCAACCCATGCATTTGCTTCATGAAGCCGTTCTTTTTGGACGAGGTGCGGCAAAAATGCAAAACCAGCTGCATTATGAAGCTGGGTCAGCCATCCCATGAATAATGCACCTGCTGCAATATGCCAAAATTCGAGTGTACTGGTCTGATAGAGAACGGCAAGCAGAAGCAGCAAAACGCCTCGTGAAAGGTCACTGAAATAAAGAATTCTTTTCCGGTTATATGTATCCGCTATCCATCCTGCTATAGGCTGAAAGAAAACAGGTATCCTTTCTACTGCAGCTATGATCCCCATAGAAACCGCTGATCCTGTAATCTGAAGTACAATCAGCGGAAGTGCGAGAAGATAAATTTGATCGCCCAAAAATGAGATGAATTTACTTCCAAGCAAATTCATTACTTTTACATTCTTATATAACGGCTGTGTTTCCTGGTGTGAATTTTTACGTAAAGACTGCATAATTAAATCCCCCTTCTATCTGCTTAATAAAATTACTTATTAAGCAGATAGAATCCTTTTAAAGAAAATAAATTGTTGGGGACTGTCCCCCAACAATTTATTTCCCTTCGTCGTTTCAGGCTCGAGAGCTAATTAAATGATTCAAAAGGACTAGGGTTTTTACTGGATTTACTTTTTCTCTTTTGTACATCTGGTTTCTTCGACAATTATTTCCCGGCTTCAAGCATAATAATAAAGAAGCATTCACTAATGGCGAATGCTTCTTTAATTACCTCGCTTGATATACATCCAATACACTTGGCCAACCGTAATATTCTTGGGTCGGTTTTTCTAAACGATCGATCCAAACGGTTTCTTTTTCTCCTGAATCAAGCTTTCTCATCACTTTTTGTGTATTAGAGTTTTCAAATGACCTTACCCAAACGATTTCTCCTCCAGGCAGAGTGTTAGGATAATTATCTCCCGCTCCTTTACCTGGCTGGGTGAATCTTTTTGCTGTTCTAGTGGTCGTATCAACTATCGCTAAAAACGGTTTAGATCTTTTTTCTTCAGGGACTTCCCACCCCCACTCAATCTGTCTGCTTACAACCATATTCCGATCATTTCTCCACGTGAAATCACCATCTGCATAACCATCAAAACCTAGATCGATTTCTTTTCCGCTTCGTGAGTCCCAAATGGTTAAGCGCTTATTTTCAGAGATAAGTCTTCCAATTCCTTTAATATAAGCCAATCTTTCCGCTTTTGGAGACCAATGGAACCAATTCTGATTATTTAACATATTTGCGATAATTTTAGTGCTTGATCCATCCCTTGATACAATCATCAATGTATTGCTGTCAGCTGACAGTGATGCAGTTGGACACGCAATAAATGCAACAACTGTATTGTTTATCCCCCATTTGAATTTTGTAGTACTAATCGCAAAAAATGATTCACTCATTTCAGGGAGTGTTGTAATCTTTTTCACTTTTTTTAAATCCCCTTTTGCATCAGCAGGGACTGTAAAAATCTGAACAGGCGTCCATCCATCGGGCTGCAAATTAGCGGAAGAGGAAACTACAAACCCTTTACCATCAGGCGTCCAGCTGTAGTTGCCGACACCAAGTGTTACGTTCTGAAAAGAGGTGGCAGGCTTAGAGATGTCGATTACATTTAGTATCCTGCCACTTTTCCAAGCGAGCAATTGACCAGCTGGAGACCATCTCGGCATTTCAGCATCACCTGTAAACACCTTTCTTTTCAAACGAGTCACCCGGTTGTAAACCCATAACTCTTTTGATTCACCTTCACCAGCTAAGTAACTGATATACATACCATCACTCGAGAATTTTGGGTGTGTCAAATTGGTTCCATCTACAATCCTTCTTTCCACATCACCGTCTTTCAACCAAAGTCCATCTGTACGGATAAAAGCTGCTTTCACACTAGCCGCCTCAGAATGCTCAGGAAAATTTACAACAATGATCAAAAGGGTTATTAATAAAAGCACTAATCGTTTCAAATTATCACCTCTTTAATAACATGAACGAAATGAAGGAATTCATACAAAAAAGCTCAGAAACTATTGGTCTCTGAGCTTATCCATTTTATTTATTATTCTCCTGTTTCAGCAAAACGTTTAATGCGTGCTGCGATTTCGTCACGTACACGTTGGAATTCACTCCACTCTTTCCCTGCAGGATCATCAAATCCCCAGTGTTCGCGTTTTTTGTGGGGCGGTGTCGCCGGACACACATCATTTGCATGACCACAAAGTGTAACGACTAGATCAGCTTTTTCTAAAATATCTTTATCAATCACATCAGAAGTCTGATTGGTAATATCGATATCTACTTCTTTCATTGCTTTAATCGCATTCGGGTTTACGCCGTGTGCTTTAATTCCAGCAGAGTATACGTCATATTTATCACCAAGGTAGTGGTGTCCAAACCCTTCAGCCATCTGTGAACGGCAAGAGTTACCTGTACAAAGGAAATAGATGATTGGTTTTGCCATGTTTAAAACCTCCTAAGGATAAAAGAACTTCTTTCGAGACCATGATAATATAAGTATATCCTTATATCAATATTTATTTATATATTTCTTTGACATTTTATATAAACATATGGTTATATACTAATGAGGTGAGATCGATATGGAACTGGATCAGTTAACTGAATGTTACAAAGCGATGGCAGATAAAACACGTTTGAATATTTTAGCTTTACTCCGTCACGAAGAATTATGTGTATGTGAGTTGGTTGAAATATTAAAAATGACACAACCTAGTATTTCACAGCATTTAAGAAAATTAAAACAAGCCAAATTAGTTAAAGAACGACGCAACAGTCAATGGATCTTCTACTCCATCGATGGAGAAATCTATCCTTTTATAAAAGCAAACTTAGATGCACTGCCTGACATGTCAGAGAAGATTGAACAACTTAAACAATCTGGCGGTAAGGTTTGCTGCTAACATAGAGACTTAGGAGCAATTGGGGGGGAATTATATGGACAGCATGGCGATTACAGCCTTCGCTGTATTTTTAGTTACGATTATTTTTGTTATCTGGCAGCCTAAAGGTCTCTCCATTGGTTGGTCTGCTACAATTGGTGCAGCGATTGCGCTTCTTTTAAAAGTGGTAAGCCCCGCTGATGTCTGGACCGTTACCGGTATCGTCTGGAACGCAACATTAGCTTTTGTTGCCATCATACTCATATCGATTATTTTGGATGAAATCGGCTTCTTTGAGTGGTCAGCCCTTCATATGGCGAGGCTTGCTGGCGGAAACGGCAAGAAGATGTTTACATATGTCATCCTTCTTGGGGCTGCTGTTTCTGCATTCTTTGCTAACGACGGTGCAGCATTAATCCTGACACCAATCGTACTTGCGCAAGTTCGGGCACTTAATTTTAAAGAATCAATGGTTCTTCCTTTTATAATGGCGAGTGGATTTATTGCAGATACAACTTCCTTGCCGCTCGTCGTATCAAACTTAGTAAATATTGTATCAGCTGACTTTTTCAATATCGGTTTCGTTGAATACGCAAGTCGCATGATTGTGCCAAACTTCTTTTCCTTAATTGCGAGCATGCTTGTATTGCTTATCTTTTTCGGGAAAGATATCCCTGAAACGTATGACCTATCACAATTAAAAAAACCGAAAGAAGCTATTCGTGATCAAAAGCTTTTCAAGCTTTCTTGGGTTATCCTTGCTGTTCTTTTAATCGGTTATTTAACAAGTGAGTTTATTGGTATTCCTGTATCATTTATTGCAGGAGCTGCAGCACTGATCTTTATTTTAGCCGCACGAAAAAGCCCAGCTATTCAAACAAAGAAAGTTGTTAAAGACGCACCTTGGACGGTAGTTGTATTTTCAATCGGAATGTATGTAGTCGTTTACGGTCTGCGAAATGCTGGACTTACAGATATGCTCGGGAACTTGATTCAAGTTGTCGCAGATCAAGGATTGTTTGCTGCTACGATCGGTATGGGCTTTATTGCAGCGGTTCTTTCATCCGTGATGAATAACATGCCAACTGTTATGATTGACGCATTGGCTATTCAGGGAACAGATACATCTGGAGTCATCCGGGAAGCATTGATTTACGCAAACGTGATAGGCTCAGACCTTGGACCAAAGATTACACCTATCGGTTCACTAGCAACCCTTTTATGGCTGCACGTTTTATCAAAGAAAGGTGTTAAAATCACGTGGGGCTATTACTTTAAAATCGGGATCCTTCTAACGGTTCCAACTTTGTTTATTACTTTAACCGGCCTTTATTTATGGCTGCTGCTACTATCATAAAAAGGAGAGTGCAAATCATGATCCAGCGTATGCATGTCGCTGTAAACTGTTCTGATTTGGAGAAATCACTAGAATTTTATAAAAGCTTTTTCGGTAATGAACCTTCAAAAGTAAAAGATAACTACGCAAAATTCGAGCTCGATGAGCCGGGTCTCCACTTTTCACTGAATGTACGTCCCTTTGAAAAAGAAGGCGTGCTTAATCATTTAGGATTTCAGGTAAATAATACGGAAGATGTACTCGCTATGGGAGAACGCCTTCGAAAATCAGGTCTACTTTTAATCGACGAGATGAACACTACTTGCTGCTACGCTGTTCAGGATAAGGTATGGGTATATGACCCTGACGGAAACGCTTGGGAAATCTTTTACACAAAAGAAGACTCTGAGTTTGAATCTGCCGGAGATGCACGCGATCTTTCACTATGCTGCGCTCCTCCGCAAAAACCGCAAACCATACAATTAGGCTTTACAAAGAAATAGGTTTTACATGTGGCTGACTCAAAAGGTAAAGAAAGTACCCTTTTGATGTCAGCTTTTTATTGTTAAGGATGTTTTCAATAATGTAGGTGTCCTTTTTTTCCTCACGGGATATTTTCCGCGTCAAAAATCCGTTTGTTAGCATTTTTTAAGCCTCTATTTATAAAAAAAGAGAAGGATGCTTTCTTAAAAGTAAGCTCCTCTCCTTTTTTGTTTCCAATTATGGTGCAGTTTCGGTCACAGAAACTCTCTGCCTGTATACCACACAGGGTATTACTAGTCGTAAGGCAAGATTAATCCACGAAAATTGGTGCTTAATCCACGAAATTTTGGACTCAATCCACAAATTTCCACCATTTATCCACGAGTTTTTGGCTTATATCCACGAGTCTACACTCGTTGACAGATTTCGACTCCTCTCATACCACGAAACAAAACGCGCAGAGTCAATTCCTTATTGGATTAGTAAAGATATGGCCAGCTGAATGACTATTCTTGGACAATCCCGCATATTCTTTAGTAATCACAATAGACAGGGATGATTGCCATGTTAAGACGGAAAGTAGCTATTTTTTTTGGCAGCATGTTACTTGGTATTGGTATAAATGGATTTATTGTCCCTTTTCATTTACTTGATGGCGGGATGATCGGAATCAGTCTTCTCGTAAAATATGTATGGGGTTATAAAGTAGGTTTAACTCTTATATTACTTAGCATCCCCATTTATTTTTTAGCATGGAAGCTGGAACGGCGGTATTTTATCAATAGTGTCCATGGTCTTTTAGTCTCCTCCCTAATAATTGATCTGCTGTCACCATTAAGAGGCATGTTTTCAGTTTCTATCATCGAAGGTTCTGTGATTGGAGGCTTATTTATTGGAACAGGCATCGGCTGGATGCTCCGTTATGAAACGAGTACAGGCGGAACAGATTTACTCGCACTCTTTGTTTCACGCTGGCTTTCCATCAATGTCGGCATGGTGATTTTCTTTATTGATGCAGCTGTCATTTTAGCAGGACTCTATGTAATCGGTGAAGGAATTTTGTTATACTCGCTCGTTACTATTCTCTCGGTGGGCTTCGCGACCATGACGATGACTCTTATCCGGTCCATTAATTTTTATAGAAGCGTATAAAAAAGAGCCCGTTAGCAGGCTCATTTTTGTTAAACCGATTTATCCATGCATGCGATCAATCGATCTTCAATTTCTTTCGCTTTCTGTTCTAAATCTTTGTCATTAAGCAGTTTAACAAACTCTGTTGGCTTCGGCATTCCGATCTTTGTTTTCCCTTTCTCTGTGTACAACACGATCTTACAAGGCAAGAAGTATCCGATCATCTTGTTCTGTGTCAGTACTTCTTTTGCTTCATGAGGATTGCAAACTTCTAGAATTAGAAAATCATCGTTATAATCTAAGCCTTTTTCCTGCAGCTTTTCTCTTACATTAAACTGCCACAGAACTCCAAACTTTTCTTCCTTTAATTGCTCTTCTAATTTACGTGCCGCTTCTTCCATTGGCAGTGCCGTTTCTACAGTGTAATGGAACATAAACATCCTCCCTCTAAAGTCTCTTTCTTAATTTGTGTTGCCTGATTAAAAAGAAATTTATCATAAAATGTCTAACCAGATCTTAACTGACGTCGCTATAATTAAAGCCGCCAAGATAAATTGAAGGAGATTTGTATTTATTTTTTTCCCGAACTGAGCTCCAAGCGGAGACGCGATCAGGCTTGCAACAACCATAATTACAGCTGGCCATAACAATACTTGACCAGTCGTGATTTTCCCGATCGTTGCACCAATTGAAGAAATGAATGTGATAGCAAGTGATGTGGCAATCGTCATGCGAGTTGGAATCTTAAGAACAACCAGCATGATCGGTACAAGAATAAATGCTCCAGCTGCCCCAACGATACCTGCTGCTACTCCTACGATAAACGCCAGTGCCGCTGCAAGCCATTTATTAAACTTAACTTGATCTAACGGAATAGCATCGATGCCTTTTTTCGGAATAAGCATCATTACAGCAGCTGTAGTAGCTAATACTGCATACACAATATTAATTTGGTCCTCTGTCATACCCTGTGAGCCATATCCGCCGATAAAACTTCCTAAAAGAATAGCAGTACCCATATAGATGATTAGTGTCTTGTTCAAATAACCGCCTTTACGATAAGCCCATACCCCGCCTATCGTGGCAAAGAATACTTGAACGGCACTGATACCTGAAACCTCATGAGCGGTGTATGCTGTGAAGCCAAGCATCGCTGGAATGTATAGTAGCATTGGATATTTGATAATGGATCCGCCGATCCCTACCATTCCGGATATAAAAGAACCTATAAAGCCAATAAAAAAAATTGTTATAATGAATCCTATTTCCATGACTTCACCTCCCCATGACTGTTTTTAAAATTAGATAAATAAGTTGATCTTAGACTCATCTGCATCTGCAAGATAAGATGCTACACCTGCATAATCTAAACCATCAATAAGCTCATCTTTCGTAATACCCATAACATCCATGGACATCGTACAAGCAACCATTTTTACGTCCAGGTCATGTGCCATTTCGATTAATTCTTTAAGTGTTACGATGTTTTTCTTCTTCATCGTATACTTCATCATCTTGCCGCCAAGACCGCCATAGTTCATCTTTGAAATCCCCAATTTTCCAGGTCCTCTTGGCATCATTTTTGCAAACATTTTATCCATGAATGTTTTCTTCACATTTACGTACTCTTCTTTTCTTAAGATGTTTAATCCCCAGAATGTAAAGAACATCGTGACTTGTTTCCCCATAGCAGCTGCACCTGTGGCGATAATAAAACTTGCCATCGCTTTATCAAGATCACCGCTAAATACGACCATTGTTGATTTATCTTGTGTTTGTTCCATTTTTTATTGTCCTCTCCTTTTTTAAACCCAATACCTATACCTCTATAGGTATTGGGTTATTTAAAAAATTTTTAATTTACCCTTTTTTAATCCAGAACTTGAATACGCCTTCTTCTTCTTTGTGGTCTAATAATTTATGACCAGATGATTTTGACCATGCTGATAAGTCGTTTACAGCACCTTTATCTGTTGCCAGTACTTCTAAGATGTCTCCGCTAGCAAGACCATCCATAGCTTTTTTTGTTTTTACGATGGGCATTGGGCAAGATAACCCTTTTGTGTCTAAAGTTTGTTTTACGTTCATTTGAAGAACCTCCTGGTCATTTCAGTTTAAGTTTTGTTTTATTTACTCAGTGATTGCACAGCGGTTTGGACCAATTTCCATCTCGCGCTGTTCGTCAGATGTTGGATCAATTTTCCCCATGTTTGTCTGACGGATCTCTTGGTATGCATTAGGCTGTGGCGGTAAGTTTTCAGTTACAGCCTTACGGAATTCATCATCGCTTTCGATTTTTAACCCTTCGTTCTTTTCAAACAGCTCGCCTAGAGGAGCTTGAACAGCACCCTTTTCATCAAGTTCGCTGATTTTACCAAAGTGAGCTGGCAATACAACTAGATCTTTTGAAAGACTGGTGTATTTGTTGTATAAGGAATCACGCAGATCGCTTACCCAGTCCTCAGCTTTACCAGCAAGGTCTGGACGTCCGATTGAATCAACAAACAGAATATCTCCAGAAAGCAAGTATTGTCCGTCAACGATCATAGAAGTACTTCCGATCGTATGACCTGGAGTATAAAGCGGCTGAATTTCAATCTTTGTATTCCCGATCGTAATGTCTTTGCCTTCTTCTAATGCTTCATAAGAGAACGTTACTTCTTCAGCATCTTTTGGAGGCAGCCAGTACGTTGCGTTAGTTTTTTCCGCAAGACGGCGTCCGCCAGAAATGTGGTCAGTATGAAGGTGAGTATCAATCATGTGCTTAATTTCAATATTTTTTTCTTTAGCAAAATCTTCATAAGCTCCAATTGCACGAGCAGAATCGATGATTGCTGCTTCCCCATTCGATTCAACAAGGTAAGAAAGGCATCCTTTACCGATACGATTGAATTGGTAAATAGAGCCGCCATCTTTTAGGTCACCGATCTTAACTGGCAACAAGTATTCGCTCCAAGCATTCATACCACCTTCAAGGTAATACACATCTTTAATTCCAGCTTCATCAAGCATCTCTGCTACCATTACAGAAGAACCTTCTTTAGCACAAACAACTAATACTTCTTTTTTTGGAAGGTGTTCTAATACATCCTCTACGCCTTCAATTAGATCGAAATACGGACGGTTAATGGACTCAATACCTTTTCCTTCGATTTTCCAGTCTTTAAAATCACTTTCATTACGAACATCAAGAATAAACATTTTGCCTTCTACAGCACGTTTTGCTACTTCTTTAGCAGATAATGCTTTAACCATTCAACAAATACCTCCCTAGGTATAAATTTTAATAAAAATTTTTTATTCTGATTCAGTAGGTCCATTCCATTCAGACATACCAGGCAAAACGTTTTTCACGTGCTCAAAACCTTTTTCGGATAAGATTTGTGCAGCCATATCACTTCTGCTTCCTGTACGGCAAATAACATGAATTTCTTTAGTTCTATCTAGTGTATCTAATTTGCCTTCAAGTTCCCCAAGTGGAATAGATACTGCCCCAGGTATACGTTTAAACTCATACTCTGCCGGTTCTCTAACATCTAGAAGAATCATGTCTGTTTGATTCTCAGCCCAAGCTTTTTCTAATTCATCGTTTTGAATCGTATGCTCAAACTTAGCTGCTTCTTCTATTTCACCAGGGTTTGATTTTCTCAAATAATGTTTAAGAACATTTCCCTCTTCTTTTGTGCCTAAATATTGATTACCTGTGTTTTTAGCCCATCCTTGCATATCAGCCAATGAACCTTTATCTGTTGCCTGAACTTCAATGACTTGACCCGCTTCCAACTGATCCATTGCTTTTTTCGTACGTACAATTGGCATTGGACATGATAATCCTTTACAGTCTAAAACTTGATCTACTTTAATACTCATTCATATAACCTCCATATTTTCTTTTTCTGTTTCGAAACTATTTTCATATACCCGAATAGGTATATGAAGTTTCAAAAAAATTGCTATAAATACCCACAGGGGTATATTAAATGATAAAAGAGAATCTGTCAACAGGCTATGCTTATGACAGATATTAACGGCTTTTCACGAGAAGTTGTACGGCTTCTTTAACTAAATCGGAGTTTACTTGTTCTCCTTTTTCCATTTGTTCACGCAAGCATTGTTCAAGGTTTGTGCCGACAATTAATCCAATCGTACGATCAATAGCAGTTCGCGAAGCAGAAAGCTGGGTGATAACGGCTTTACAATCTTGCTCCTCTTCTAACATACGTAAGACGCCGCGAATTTGCCCCTCAATTCTTCTTAAACGATTTTTCATTTCTTGTGTGTATTCCACATCAGCACCTCCTCTTCCTACATACCTATAGGGGTATATTACACCATTCCAAATTTAATGTCAAACGTTACATTTAAAAGAATGAAATTGGCTGCAGGCAATGCCATACAGCCATTCATTCTTATTATTGTGCCACCTTTTGCATTCTTTCATGAACCAAATCCATAACTGCTTGCTTTAAGGAAGAAAGTGCTTCATCTGCTTTTTCGTTTGTTTTAGCCTGAACACCGAAATAAAACTTAATCTTTGGCTCTGTTCCAGAAGGTCTTACACAAAACCATGAACCATCTTCTAACTTATATTTAAGTACATTTGACTTGGGAAGGATAATTTCTTCCATATTGTCTTGAGCGATTGTATAACGAGTACTCGCTTGATAATCCTCTGTTACAGCGAGTTTTTGACCGTTAATTTCAAGCGGTAAATCGGCTCTGAATCCAGCAAGCAAGTTCACAATCTGTTCTGCTCCTGACTTTCCTTTTAACGTTAAAGATTCCAGACCTTCTTTATAATACCCGTACTTCTCATATACATCAATCAGGGCATCATAGAGCGTCTTACCTTGTTTTTTATAATAAGCAGCCATTTCTGCACCCATTAAGCATGCTTGTACAGCATCTTTATCTCGTACAAAGTCTCCAATTAATGAACCATAACTTTCTTCGTACCCGAAAATAAAGGAATGTTCTCCGCTCTTTTCATATTCTTTAATTTTTTCACCAATAAATTTGAATCCTGTAAGTGTATCTTCAGATGTTAAACCGTAAGATTCTGCAATAACACGTCCTAATTCTGAGGTTACAATGGTTTTAAATACGATACCTTTAGAGCAAAGGCTGCCTTTTTCTTTACGCTGAGAAAGGATGTATTCCAGCATGAGCGCTCCCGTTTGGTTACCCGTTAAGATCTCATATTCACCTTCAGTGTTTTTAACCGCAATTCCGACTCTATCTGCATCCGGATCTGTAGCCATAAGGATCTCTGCTTCTTTTTCTTTTCCATATTGGATAGCAAGTTCAAACGCAGCATGTTCTTCAGGATTAGGTGATTTTACTGTAGAAAAATTCGGATCAGGCTGCTCTTGTTCTTTTACAACTGTCACATTCGTAAATCCGAGCTGTTTGAGTCCTTCTCTCACTGGAATATTTGCTGTTCCATGAAGCGGAGTAAAAACAATGCTTAAATCATGCATCTCTTTAATTACTTCACGATTCAAACTAATCTTTGTGAGTTGCTCCATATAAGCTTTATCAATCTCATCACCGATCACTTGAATAAGTCCTGCATTTTTTAATTCTTCTTCTGTTTTTACATCGATTAATAATTCGTCTTCAACTGTATTTACCTTTTGAATCACTTCATCGGCTTCTTTTGGAGGCAGCTGTCCCCCATCTGGCCCGTATACCTTATACCCGTTATATTCCGGCGGGTTGTGGCTGGCTGTTATTACAATACCGCTATACGCTTTAAGGTATCTCACTGCAAAAGACAGTTCTGGTGTGGGTCTTAAACTTTCAAAAACATATGCTTGTACACCATTTGAGGCTAATGTTTTTGCAGCTTCCATCGCAAACTCCGGAGATTGATGTCTTGAATCATAAGCAATTACAACACCGCGTTTTTGAGCTTTTTCACCTTGTTCCATAATAAAATGTGCTAATCCTAGCGATGCTTTTCGTACCGTATACGTGTTCATCCGATTTGTACCCGGACCAATTTCTCCACGCATACCCCCTGTACCAAACTCTAAATTTTTATAGAAGCAGTCTTCTAGTGCAGTCCTGTTATCTTTAATTCCCTCTAATGCAGTTTTTAAAGATTGTTCTAATTTCTCGTGTTGAATCCATCTTTCATATGTTTTCTCCCAGGACATTGTACTGCCTCCCTTATTCTATTAAAGCTATTTGTACGGTTGTTTTTGTTTAGTTTCGATTTAAATCGATTATTTCCTGCCTTATCTATTAAATACGGCCTTTATTATACCGCTTTCATCAAAAAAAATAAAATGTCCTAATTAGACTCCACTAGGTTTTAGACAAGATTCGTTATATTTCCCGAGAAATAGAAAAAATGCGGCAAGCTTTTTGAAGTTTACCGCACTTTATTTATTGCTCTTTTCTAATGGATGTTTTCTAAAGGATTTTCTTTTGCTCGTTTGTTTTACTCTTCTTCGACAAGTTGATTGGAGCGCAAGGTGCGACACTCCTGCGGGATCAGCGTGCCAGCTACCTGATCATTCTTCTCGCAAGGCATGCGACGAGGAAGCTCGCTTCGGTGTTGTTTTTCTTTGAGACGCAGGAGCAGCACTTCATATATCTTTCCGCGAGGCTCACCGCACGCCCCGCGGAAAGCGAGCATCCTGTAGCGGAAATCAACCATTTCTAATAGCAACAATCTTTTAGAAAATAGCCTTGTTTATTTACTCTTATCTTTTTGTACAACTCCATATAAATCAAGACGTCTATCTCTAAGTAAAGTGACACTTCCTGTTTTACGCTGTCTTCTTAGGATTTCAAGATCCACATCACCGACTACAACTGTTTCAATATTAGGGTGGCACTCCCCGACAATACCATCTCTTGGGAATGAGAAGTCAGATGGCGTAAAGATACCTGACTGGGCATATTGAATGTCCATGTTTTCTACTTGTGATAAGTTTCCTACTGTTCCTGCAATCGCAGTGTAGATCTCATTCTCGATAGCGCGAGCTTGAGAACAATATCGCACTCGTAAGTAACCTTGGCGGTCTTCAGTACAAAATGGGGTGAAAATAATTTTTGCCCCTTGATCGGTAACAATACGGGACAGTTCTGGAAATTCAATATCATAGCAGATAAGAATAGCAACCTTCCCGCAATCTGTATCAAAGACCTGTAATTTGTCCCCAGCTGAAATACCCCACCATTTTCTTTCATTCGGTGTGATATGAAGTTTATACTGCTTATCGATTGTACCGTCTCTTCTAAATAAGTAAGCTACATTGTAGATGTCCCCATCTTCTTCAACGAAGTGTGAACCTCCGATGATATTCACATTGTATCTTACAGCAAGGTTTGTAAACAGTTCTATATATTGCTCTGTAAACTCTGTTAATTTACGGATTGCTAAGCTAGGGCTCTTCTCTTCACAGAACGACAAAAGCTGTGTTGTTAACAATTCAGGGAATACAGCAAAATCAGAGCCTTGGTCTGAAGCAACATCTGTATAATATTCTACTTGAGTCGCAAAGTCTTCAAAAGAATCAATCGATTTCATCATGTATTGAATCGTTGTAATTCTGACAGGTTCACTGGTTTTAAAATGTTTTTTAGTTTGGTTTGGAATGTAATCCACGTTATTCCATTCCATCAATGTAGCATACGCATTTGATTGCATATCATCCGGAAGATAGCTTTTATTTAAACGCATTATAGTAAAACCATTCATTAGCTGAAAGGTTAAAACAGGATCATAAATATTATGCTGGATAACCTCTCGTACATATTCTCTCGGTGTCATTTCCTTTGAATACTTGTGATAGTTTGGAATCCTTCCGCCTAAGATGATACTTTTCAAGTTTTTTTGTTCAGCCAGCTCTTTGCGTGCCTCATAAAGCCTAGCTCCTATTTTCATACGGCGGTACTCAGGATGAACCATAACTTCAATTCCATATAGATTAAAGCCTTCAGGGTCATGATTTGTAATATAGCCTTTGTCTGTGATTTCATCCCACGTATGCTTATCATCATATTCATCAAAATTTAACATCAGACTCGAACAGCTTCCGACGATTTTCCCCTCATACGTTACACAAAATTGCCCCTCAGGGAATATCCGGAGGTGGCTCTCCAGCTGATCTTTCTGCCAAGGCTCCATGGTGCCAGGAAAACATACTTTTTGAAGTTCTAAAATTTCATCAATATCTTCAAATTGTATATTGCGCATTTCTATCTTTTTCTCAAATTTTGAAACATCAATCTCGCTCATCTGTTCCACTCCTCTAACCTGCTTTAACTAATTATGCTTATTTCCAGTTTTTCATCCGTTCATAAAGTGAACCTGTATACAATTCTATCTCATTGCCGTCAGGATCCATAAAGCTTATCGTCCTTCCTCCGCCCCGCTCAATAGGTCCTCTTGTAATTTCTGCGTGCTTTGCTTCCAAATAAGCTGCTGCCTTAGGAAAACTCTCTTCAGTAACCGTAAAAGCAAAATGGTCTACACCTATTTGGTCTTTTTGAATAGGTTTTGCTTTTTTTATTTCCAGTAAACATAACCATACTCCGCCAATGTCCAAGTATACATCTGTATTCCCTTTATGAACGATTTTTGCACCTAAAATGTTTTGATAAAAATGAATCGCTCTACTTAGTTCTGAAACTTTAATGGTTATATGATTGATTCCCTTAATCTCAATCATGATTTTTGTTGTTCTGCTAGTTGTATAAGTGCTGCAAGTTCAAGCTCCGCTATTGATTCCATTTGATGATCGACTTCGTCAAATTGCATATGTTTGGTGACAGGGTTTGGAATTGCCACACAAAAGAGGCCTGCTTTCTTGGCTGCCGTAGATCCGTTCACGGAGTCTTCAAAAGCGATCGCTTCTTCCGGTTTAACCCCCAACGCCTCTACTGCTTTCACATATAATGCGGGATCAGGCTTAACTTTTTCGACATCATCTGCCGTTTTAATCACCTCAAAATAATGGAGAAGCCCTATTCTTTCAAGATGCTCTAGGACCCATTGGCGTGAGGAGCTTGAAGCAAGGCCGACCTTCAAGCTAAGTTCTTTTGCGGCTTTCAGATATTTTTCTATTCCTGGAAGCGGCTTTTGCTCTTTAATTAATGCCAGTGCACGTTCTGTTTTCTTTGATCTTAGCTCATCATGGTTAAGTTTTTTGTTAATTTGTTTTTCTAAGTATTCATATGGATCAAACATTGAGTGAGTGCCTATGCATTCTCCCCAAACTTCGAGGGGCAAGTCACTTCCATACTCTTTATACATTTCTTGAAAAGCATTGTAATGCTGGGTTTCTGTATCCAGAATCGTACCGTCAAAATCAAACACAAGTGCTTTAATCAAATGCTATCATCCTAACCGCGTTTTTATTTATTTTCTTAAACTTTTTATAAAGACGCAAGAAAACCGATTCTAGTCATACAGTTTTTCTTTTAATGCAGCACGTTGGTTCTGAATATAATCTTTTTTCCATTGCTAGTCGCAATAATTGCCCCTAGCTGATCTGTTCTATAGATGGTCATCTTCCTATTATTGAGTCGGTACAGCACTTCTTTCGATGGAAACTGATAAGGATTGTTTTTCCCGACAGAAATAACCGCTACTTTTGCTTTAACTCTTTTTAAAAATTCCATGGTTGTTCCTGTGTTTGCACCATGATGGCCAATCTTTACAACATCGGCCCTTACACCGCTGCGGCTTAAAATTTCTTTTTCCTCTTCAGCTCCTGCATCAGCCATCAAGAGAAAGTTTCTTTTTCCATGCTGAATTTTAATGACGGCTGAATAATCGTTGATATGTTTATAGTACGAACCTTTTGGTGCCAGCATTTCAACTTTTACCGAAAATCCCATTTTAAAACGTACGCCTGCTTTTGCCCGGTCTACAGGAATTTGCTTTTCATTAATCACACGGAAAAGGTCATGATAGTATTTTGTATCATATGGCAGGTTTGGCATGTAGAGAACACTTACGGGAAAAGCACGAATCACATCATCCAGTGAACCGATGTGATCATGATGGGGATGACTAGCTACTACAATATCTATATGGGTAATGCCTTCCCGTTTCAGGTACGTGATAATTTCCTCAGCATCATGCTCATCGCCTCCGTCGATCAGCATGGTTTGACCGTTCGGTGCTTCAACAAGAATACAGTCGGCTTGTCCAACATCTAAAAAGTGGATTTTTAATGGATCAAACCAGTCGGCATATGCAGTTTTGCCTGATACCAGCACGAAAATAAATATAAAACATAAACATAATGCCGCCGATCTGCTATATTTTTTCAAACTTCCACCCCTTCATTTAAATTGTCCGTCAAAAAACTTACTCTTAGTTATATGTAATTACTGCAGATTCAACAACAAAACCCGCTATCCAATACATGGATGGCGGGCGGAGTATTATGTGGTAATTTCACTTTTTTTGAAGAAACTTTTCATCGCGTGGTAGACATCTGCTTTTTCCTTTAAAATATAATGACTGAATTTAGGATTATCCATATTCTTATATACACTCATCAATGTAGAGTGTCTGTTATAGGCGTTTACTTCACCGTATCCAAACATATTTGAGTGTTCCATAATCTGCTGCACAAGTTTAACACATCTTGCGTTATCACTTGTCAGGTTATCACCATCTGAGAAATGGAACGGATAAATATTGAACCGGCTTGAAGAATACTTTGTTTCAATCAGTTCTAGCGCTTTTCGGTATGCTGATGAACAGATCGTTCCTCCGCTTTCTCCTTTATTAAAAAAGTCCACTTCAGAAACAACTTTTGCTTCAGTATGATGAGCAATAAATTCGATTTCTACTTTTTCATATTTTGAACGCAGAAAACGCGTCATCCAGAAAAAGAAACTTCTCGCCATATACTTTTCCCATATCCCCATTGATCCAGATGTATCCATCATTGCTAAGACAACGGCTTTTGATTCTGGCTTAATGACTTCATTCCAAGTTTTAAAGCGCAAATCATCATTGTGAATTGGAGCTACACTTGGCTTTCCGATTAATGCATTCCGCTTAAAGGCGGTTAAAATGGTTCTCTTTTTATCAACATTACCCATAAGTCCTTTTTTTCGTACATCGTTAAATTCGATCTTTTCTAACACGATCTGGTCTTGTTCTTTTTGTTTAAGGTTTGGCAGTTCCAGCTCTTTAAATAGCATTTCTTCAAGTTCCAGTATGGATACTTCTGCCTCTGCATAATCCACTCCAGGCTTATCACCTGCAGGACCTTTCCCCTTTCCCGCGCCGTTTTGTCCGGCACGTCCATCCCTCGCTACTACATCCCCCACCTGGCTATCTCCGTCACCTTGGCCTACGTGCTTGTTTTTGTCGTAGTTGTATCGGATTTTGTATTCATCCATTGAACGGATCGGAATTTTAATCACGTCACGTCCGTTGGACAAAATGATATTCTCTTCGCTTATCAAATCCGGCAAGTTGTTTTTAATGGCTTCCTGCACTTTTTCCATATGCCTTTGATGATCTTGATATCCTTTTCGGTGGAGGGACCAGTTTTCCTGGGACACAACAAAATTGTTCTTATTCTGTTCGCTCATCGTTATCCCCTCCAGAGCAGCAAGAGTCAATGCTGCTTTTCTTGATCAACCCGGGGCATATATTACTTTCTTGTAATCCGCTTTTATGAGAAAAAGGGTTGGTTACTCTATCTTATGCAAGTACTCACTAGAATTGCTAAACTTTCGAGATAAAAAAGCCTCTTTTCAAAAATAGAAAAGAGGGCTTGCCATTATTTCTTATATTCGTTTTTATCGTGCTGTTTAGGATCTGGTGTTTTGCCGCTTTTACGGACTTCTTCATTTGTTGAAACATGTTCCATAACTTTACCGTGCTCTTTCATTTCTTCATAATTAGATGCCATTGAACTGTTTTTTCTTTTTGGTTCTTCGTTATTTTGTTTTGTCATAGGGATTCACCTCTTAAAAGGAATTTTCCCTATTTATTCCTTTTTAAAACCATTAAAAACTTTCATTTCATCAACCGGCCAATAACGAATATTTGCTTCCCCAACAATATCCTTCATCTCAACAAAACCAATATGCCTGCTGTCGATGCTGTGAAGTCTGTTGTCACCCAGTACAAAGATTTTGCCTTTAGGTACGGTGTCGTGTCCCGTAATTTCCTCAAGAGTAAAATTTCCTGTCAGCGTACGATTGCCTGCAAATCTTTTAAATTCTTTTAAATAAGGTTCTTCTACTGGATTATTGTTAATATAAAGTTTGTCATTTTTATAAGCGATGTGATCACCAGGCAAACCTATCACTCGTTTAATATAATCCTCTTTTGGGTTGGCCTTAAAAACGATAAGATCGAATCGTTCAGGGCTGCTGATTTCATAGCCAATTTTATTGACAATAAGACGATTGCCATTTTGAATAGTCGGCATCATCGATTCTCCGTAAACAACATACTGCTCAATCAAAAACTTTTTTATAATAATAGCAAGAATGAGTGCAATACCTATCGCCTTAATCCAGTCCAACAATCCATTTCTTTCTTTTCGAGCCGAGCTCATACAGCTCACTTCCTTTAGTTAGCTTATTAGTATCAATTTACCATTTTTAAATTAGTAATTACAAGGTCAATTATTTTTATAGTAAAAATTATTATTCAAAGCTATATGGAATTTCTTTAGTTTTCCCTATTTTTCTGTAAAAAAACACACCCTAAAAGACCTTTTCTGTGTCTTAGGGTGTGTTTCGCATAACTATCTATTCAGCAGGCTACCCACATAGCGCAATAGTTCGTTCGCACTAGTTGTATTATAGCCATGCTCATCAACAAGCCTTGCGATTACTTCGTTTATTTTTTTCAATTGTGATTCGTCTGGTGTTTTAGATGAAGTCGTAATTTTGACAACATCTTTTAAATCAGCAAACAACTTTTTTTGAATCGCTTCTCTTAAACGCTCATGTGAATTGTAATCAAACTTCTTCCCTTTTCTTGCGTAAGCAGAAATACGGATTAAGATCTCTTCACGGAATGCTTTCTTTGCATTTTCAGAAATACCGATCTGTTCTTCAATGGATCTCATCAGCTTTTCATCCGGACTCATCTCTTCCCCGGTCAGCGGGTCCCGGAGCTTATTCTTGTTGCAATAAGCCTCTACGTTATCTAAATAGTTATCCATAAGAGTTTTTGCAGACTCCTCGTATGAATAAACAAATGCTTTTTGCACTTCTTTTTTCGCAATATCGTCATACTCTTTTCGGGCTGCTGAGATAAAGTTAATAAATCTTTCTTTATCTTCTTTTGAGATTGAAGCATGGTGATCGAGTCCATCTTTTAATGAACGCAATACATCCAGCGCATTTATGGATGGTGTTTCTTTACGAATAATGGCAGATGAAATTCGGTTAATGACATAACGCGGATCGATACCTGACATTCCTTCATCAGAAAACTCCTTCTTAAGCTCTTCCAAATCAACATGGTTAAAGCCTTCTACAATTTCACCGTCATACAAACGCATTTTCTTTAAAAGATCCATGCCTTGCTTTTTTGAATCTTTCAGTCTTGTTAGTACAGAGAAAATAGCTGCTACCCTAAGAGCATGGGGAGCAATATGCACATGGGACATGTCGCTCTCCGAGATCATTTTTGCATATATACGCTCTTCTTGAGAAACCCTCAGATTATATGGAACTCCCATTACAATAATTCTGGAATGCAAGGCTTCATTCTTCTTATTAGCGATGAAAGACCGATATTCAGATTCGTTCGTATGGGCAACGATTAGTTCGTCAGCCGAAATCAGCGCAAACCTTCCCGCTTTAAAGTTTCCTTCTTGTGTGAGAGATAGAAGATGCCACAGGAACTTCTCATCACACTTCAACATCTCTTGGAACTCCATCATACCCCGGTTCGCCTTGTTCAGCTCCCCGTCAAAACGATATGCACGAGGGTCTGATTCAGACCCGTATTCCGCAATGGTAGAAAAATCAATACTGCCCGTTAAATCAGCAATATCTTGTGACTTCGGATCGGACGGACTGAATGTTCCAATACCGGTTCGTTTATCTTCTGAAAAAAAGATCCGCTCAACGATCACATCTTCAATTCTGTTATCATACTCTTTTTCCAGTCTCATTGTATTTAACGGAGACAAACTTCCTTCTACACGAATGCCATATTCCTCATAAAATTCTTTTCTGAGATGCTGCGGTATTAAATGCAGCGGATCTTCATGCATCGGACAGCCTTTGATCGCATAGACTGCTCCTTCTGGCGTTTTTGTGTATTGTTCCAAGCCTCTTTTCAGCATCGTTACAAGAGTGGATTTACCACCCGACACAGGTCCCATTAACAGCAATATACGTTTACGGACATCAAGGCGTTTTGCGGCAGGATGAAAATACTCTTCAACTAGTCTCTCGATTGATTCTTCTAATCCAAAAATTTGATCGCTGAAAAAATGATACACCTTTTGACCATTTTTCTCTGAAATTCCAGCATCTTTAATCATGTTGTATACTCTTGAATGCGCTGACTGGGCAACAAATGGCCGATCACGTAAAATATCAAGGTATTCAGCGAAGGTACCTTCCCAGGCTAGACGCTGCTCTTCTTCTCGATGCAATTGGATTCTTGATAAAATATCCATGAGTACCTCCTTGATTGTATTGGCTCCATCAAGTGTTAATCTACTCTATGCGAGGATGTCCGTAATCATTCTGTTTGTATAGTGATTTTTATTTGAAAAAGTAAGAATTTCTATAATCCTTTTCATGGTAAAATATGTTTATCATTGTGTTATTGAAACGGAGAAAGTGTTATGAATCAGAAGCTTGGCCTTATATCGGTGAGTGTTTTATTAGCCGTTGTATTCTTTTCATTTGCTGGATTACGAGAGGAGTACGAAAACTATATTCCTTTTCAAAATGCAATTCAGACGCTCGTTGATGCAAAGAGTATTTCTCTTGAACAAAACAGCCGCCTATTAGATCAGAATGGCGGTCTCCTTTATGAGTTCAAAGGGGACGAAAGCCGTATTCATCTGGCCTATTTAGATATTCCACTCCATGTACGACAAGCTTTTATTGCGACTGAAGATCAAAATTTCCTGGAGCATCATGGAATTGACGGCAAAGCGATAGCTAGAGCATTTATCACGAACTCAGCAGAAGGGACTATTCAGCAAGGCGGAAGTACGATTACCCAGCAGCTTGCCCGCAATCTGTTTTTAAACCATGAACGTACCTATGACCGAAAGCTGAAAGAACTGCTTATTTCATATCGAATGGAACAGCAGCTAACGAAAGAACAAATTTTGGAGCTGTACATAAATGCCATCTATTTTCAGAATGGAATATATGGCATTGAAAAGGCGAGCTGGTACTACTTTAACAAGCCATCCGATAAGCTGGCTTTAAGTGAAACGGCACTCCTGGCAGCTATTCCGAATAATCCTGAATTGTATAATCCGTTAAAGAATCTTCCTAACACGAAGAACCGTCAGGAGTGGATTCTGCAGAAGATGGTAGAGCAAGGGTATATCGATCAGTCGACGTTTGAAACAGCTGTTAAACAACCGATTAAATTGCAGGTTTCAAAAAATCCTGTTCCCTTTCCTGGGATCATTGGGTATATAAAAGAAGAACTTCTGGAGTTAATCGCATCTGCCCCTGTAAATAAAGGGTTAAGTGCAGATCAGATTACGAAAAAACAGAATGAATTGTTAACTAGCGGGATCGTCATTGAAACATCACTGAATTCAAATTTACAAGCTGAAGCATTGAAAGCTATCCAAAAGAGACTGCCTTATCGTGATATAGAAGGATCAGCGGTTATTATTGATCATGTATCCAAACAAATAGTAGCCATGGTCGGCGGAAAGTATGTGGGAATCGAAGAGTTTAATCGGGCGTATCAGGCAAGACGGCAGCCGGGATCTGCTATTAAACCTTTGCTCGCCTATACTCCTTATGTAGATGTATTCGATGCCGGGGCGAACTCAGTTATATCTGCAGCACGGATTTGTGAAGGGAACTATTGTCCGAACAATTATGGCGGTGTTTCATATGGTACAGTTTCTTTGAAAAAAGCAATGTCAAGTTCCATTAACACAGCCGCTGTCCGGGTATTAAAGAAAACTGGTGTTGAAAAAGCATTTTCTTATCTGAGGCCGTTTCAGTTTTCTGATATAGAACGAAAAGATCATCAGCTGGCAAGCGCGCTTGGAGGATTTTCAAAAGGCTTTTCGCCACTTGAGCTTACAAGTGCCTATACTGCATTCGGCAACAACGGAACTTACATAAAACCTAGAATCATAACCTCTGTTAAAGATAAAAATGGGAAGATTTTATACAAGTGGAACGACAAGCCGGTTAGAGTTTGGAAAGAAAACACGAACGCTGTGATGAGGGACATGCTTGAGGCCGTAACAATCTCTGGAACAGCACGTGATGCACGGTTTTCCGGATCAGCGTACATAGGCGGAAAAACGGGAACCACAAATGATGTGAAAGATCTTTGGTTTATCGGACTGACAGACAGGTATACAGCAGGCGTCTGGGTAGGCCGAGACAAACCTGCTAGTCTTCGTTCCATTGAAGGATCTTCGCCAGAAGTCCTGATTTGGCGCGATATTATGGTAAAAGCACATCAAAAATGATGAAAAGCCCTGTCGCTTGGTGAAGTGGCAGGGTTTTTGCTTTAAAGTTGCACTCGAATTTTAATAAACTCAAAGCAGGGGAGTTTAATTCCTTGCTTAATTAAAATAATCCCACGTTAATCGAGATAATTCCTTGCTTAATTGAAATAATCCCACGTTAAATGTAAAATAACCACGAGTCGACATTCTCCGACAAAATCACTCTTAAATCTTTTATGTAATCGACGATACAAATGCATTGTATAACCGCAAGACCGTATACACGACCAGCAATCCAAAACCTGCCCAGAAGAATAAATGTATAAATACCATGCCCATTATGCCTGCTGTTGAAAAACTTGAGCCAATCTTTAAAAGAAAATAAAAGAAATAAACGAGAGCTGCTGACACAAACACGATAAGCATTAGCAAAATAGAATGGTTTAAGACAATTGCCAGCATTCCCCCGGCAAAAAAGAACCACCCTCCGCTCTTGCTCTGCTGCAGCAGGACACCTTCTGTATCCTTAGAAAAAAAGAACATGCTTAGATGTGTCAGTGTATCAGATAATAGTTTTAAAGCTGCAAATCCCATAAAGAACAATAAGAATAAACAAAACCAGACCGACAAATGAATAACATGACTCTCAAATAATTCAAGCATCCCCTGGTAAACACCAAAGTATTTGAGTTTTTTTATAACGAGCCTTTCGATATAAATAGCGAAACTGCAGCTAAAGAGAATAATTGAAAACAAAGGGAGATATCCTGTCATATAAACGTTTTTCTTCATTCTTTTACTCTTATCCCCCTCAATTTGTAAACTTTCGCAGAAATACATTCACATGAAAACCGTTTTCATTTATAATGGGGAGAGAGAATGGAAAGAATAAGACTACTTTCAAAGGAGGAGTTCAAATGGATTTTATCCTCATCCTACTAGTGATGCTCGCCTTCCTGACTGCAATCTTTACAGCAGGCTATAACGATCGTCCTGGAAAAAACTAATCCATATACATATGGAAGCAAAAACGTCCCTTTCAAGTAAGGACGTTTTTTATTTTTTCTTTATTTCAACTCTCCAAAGCTTTGCTGGCGTAAGGCCTCATAGATCAGAATGGCTGCTGTATTTGATAGGTTTAATGAACGAATATGATCATTCATCGGGATCCGCAAGCATCTTTCCATGTTCGCATCGATCAGTTCCCTCGGCAGCCCCTTCGTTTCTTTTCCAAACACAAAAAAGACGTCCTTCTCTGAATTCGAATAATCAAAATCGGAATACGTCTGTTCTCCGAATTTTGTTATATAATAAAATTCGCCTTCCGGGTATTCCTTAAAGAAAGCATCCAATGAATCATGGTGATGAATTTTAACATGCTCCCAATAGTCCAGTCCGGCACGCTTTAAGTACTTATCTTCCAAAGAAAATCCCAATGGATGAATTAAATGTAAATGAGTGCCTGTACCCGCGCATGTACGAGCAATATTACCTGTATTAGCAGGAATCAGTGGTTCAAATAAAACAACATGTATAGCCAAAAAGCTCACCTCAAAAACAATATTCCAACAAGTACTTATTATAGCACTTTTTCTGGAATATCACTCTAGATGGCGAGCTTTCCGTTTAAAGAATATGAAAAAATTTATATTGAATTCTTTTTGTATATGCCGTTGAGTCTTCATAGCCCCAATATCTCATTCTGCTGTTTGTTGTATGTGCATTTACAAGCGGCTCTCCCGACGGATCTTTTGCCACAACAATTGTCGTATGCTGATAATGTCCATCTCCGTCAAAATCATAGCAGATCACATCACCTGGCAGTAAAAGATGAGCGGATGATTTTTCCTGAGCCTGCAAGCTTGATTTGGATCCGCTTAAGTACCACCTTAGAGCATTAGCAACCGACCAGCTGTAGCTCCAAGAATTGTTCCTCATCCACCATCCTTTTGATTTAATGGATTGCGGCGTCATCGGAATCCCGCCTGCATGAATGCTTTGCGAAATGTAATTCGTGCAATCATTCTCAAATGTTTTAAAGGCGGGGTTATACGAATTCCACCATCGTTCTGCATACCTTACTGCGGCTAGTCTGTCATATCCGCCCTTTGTCGGTGCAATCGATTCATTCTCACGTTCGATCTTCGGCAGTTCCCGGTAGTTCCCTTCTGAATTCGCCGGTTCATCGCTTTTCATCTCACCATCTGTAAAAAAAACAGCACGTCGCTCTTGAGACATTTCCTCTACATAAAAATCAAACCCATGTTTTATCAAAAAACTATAGTGAACGAGATAATCCACTTTAATCTTGTCTTCAGACTCTGTAGTACGCAGCACACTTCCGTTCGCCTGATTGTTTACGATAAATGCATTTCTATCGGTATACATTTGTTTTTTACGTAAGAAGCTTTCCTGCTCTTCTTTTAAAAAGAAGCCTCTACCATCCGCATCTGCATGAATCATCCATTGGGACTGATTTTGGATATATTGTTTTAAAGTTTCCATCCACATAAGACATACCTCCCTGCTTCTTTTAACATATGAGAGGTACATAAAAAAAAAGAACCCCTTATGGGCTCTATGAAGTCTTCTGACAGCTATTCTGTTCAATCGATAATAAAATTTCCTTTTTGTCTAATCCTCCACCGTATCCAACAAGCGCACCATTGCTTCCAATGACACGGTGGCACGGAATAAAAACAGGTACAGGATTCTGGTTATTCGCACTACCTACAGCACGAACAGCCTTAGGTGCTCCGATCCCTTGGGCTACTTCCTTATATGAGCAAGTTAAGCCATAAGGAATTGTTGTGAGCTGGTTCCATACCTTTTTCTGAAAGGGGGTACCAAACAAATCATAGCGGATGTTAAACTCATGCAGATTACCTGCAAAATAAGCATTTAATTGCTGAACAGCATCAGCTAGATATTCAGGAGAATGAATGAGTTCCCCTTTAATAAAATGCTTAGCCATCCAAGAACGTAAGGATGGAAGGTTATCCTCCATTGAACCAAAATCGAGACGGCAGATTCCGTTCTCCGTTGCAATGATCGTTAACGGTCCGATTACGCTTTCCATTTCTTCATAATAGAGTAACGTTTTAATCTGACACATAATTATCCCTTCTTTTCATTACTTGCCCTTACTATATCGGACACTTTAAAGATATGCGATTACGAAATTTCTTGATTTCGAAGCATTTTAAGTCCTTTATCTATCTCTAACGCCACTAAATCGTCTTTTTCGCGCTCTTTTGCTGATGAAAGTTCCAATTCAGCTTCTTTTCCACCAATCTTGCCGATAGCCCAAGCCGCAGTTCCACGTATTACGGGTCTAGGGTCACTCTTTAATAAGTGAACTAAATCAGGTATTGCGGCCTCTTCTTTAAAATGGGCCAATGCTATGATGGCATTTCGCTGAATTGGTTTTTTGCCTCTCCAGCTCCCTGAAACATGCCCAAACTTTTCTTTGAACTCTTTATTGCTCATCGACAATAAGGGCTGTAATAGAGGCTTTGCAACCTCAGGATCGGGCTCCATTTCTGTATGGTGATGAAAGTCTTTTCCCTTATTCTTGGGACACACAGTTTGACACGTATCACAGCCGTATAGACGGTTACCAAGTTTTTCTCTGTATTGATCCGGCAAGAAATCTTTTGTTTGCGTTAAAAATGCAATACATTTTGAAGAATCGAGCTGTCCTCCCTGTACAAGAGCACCTGTTGGACATGCCTCCACACATTTATTGCATGAACCGCATTGGTCTTCCATGGGTGTGTCTGCCGGGAATGCTATATTGGTTACCAATTCTCCAAGATACATATAAGAACCAAACTCAGGTGACATAATGGCACAGTTTTTTGCACTCCACCCAATTCCAGCTCTCTCGGCTACGGCTCTGTCTGACAGTTCACCTGTATCAACCATTGATTTCACTTTTGCTTCTGGAACTCTTTCTATAATAAAAGTCTCAAGCAATGCTAGCTTTTCTCTTAATATATGGTGATAATCTTTTCCCCATGATGCTCTACAAAAAATACCTCTTCGTTCTCCCTTTATACTTTTCGGAGCATTTTTCATTTTGGAGGGATATGCAAGAGCAATCGAAATTATGCTTGAAGCTCCTATGAGAAGCCGTTCAGGCTCTGTTCTTTTATCAATGTCCTTTTCTTCAAAACCTGATTGATATTGAAGATCTTGCTGTACTCGGAGCCTTTGTTTTAATTCAGAAAAAACATCAGCATTAGCAAAACCGATTTTATCAATTCCGATTTCTTTACTATATGCAACAATCTCTTCTTTCAACTGGGCACTTGTCACGCATATCCCTCCTTTCACATTTATTTTCCATACGTATGGTAAACTACGAGTATATATTTAAGAAACGGGGTTCCGATATGATAACTATTTCACCAGAAATCTCAGAACTTGTCCCGCATTTTAAAATAGGCACAATTACTTACAATGATATCGCGATTAGCGAGTCTCCGCAAATGATTAAGGGCCGATTCCAGCTTTTTCTAGAATCCCTGAAACTAGAAGAGAAATCAGCAGCTGATTATCCAGGTGTTGCTGAATACCGGAATGTATTTAAGGCGCTTGGCACAGATCCATCCAGATACCGTCCGGCTTCAGAAGCTCTTTTGCGCCGGGTATTAAATGGCAAAGATCTTCCTCCAATCAATTCAGGTGTTGATGTTAACAATTTCTTTTCAATCCGTTTTGCGATACCAATTGGACTATATAACCTTGATAAAATTGAAGGCAATGTAGAAATTCGAATTGGAAGTACTGAAGATACATATGAAGGGTTAAATGGACGTGAAATGAATATGGAAGGCAAGCTATTGTCTGCAGACTCTATTGGAGCGTTTGGAAGCCCAATAGTTGACTCTAAACGGACGATGGTGGATGAAAGCGTCCAAAATGCATTGCACATCGTTTATCTGCAGCCTTCTATGGAGAAGCATGAAGCCGAAGAACTGCTGCAATCCATGGCACAGATGTTTACTCAAGTGAATGGCGGGACGGCTGAGATTCAGGTGATTTAAACAGGTGTTTAAATTATGTGTGGCTGAGGGGGTGCTTTGTATGAGCGAGAATTTTGTCGACTCGTGGATAGGCATCTTCAACTTGTGGATTAGCCTTTAAATCTTGTTGATTGAAGGCTGAATCTCGTGGATTGACCTCCAAATCTCGTGGATAAACAGCTAAAACTTGTGGATTGGCCGTTAAATCGTTTTTGATTGCCGGCATAAACAAAAAAATGCAGGGCTTCATTGAGTCAACGAAGCCCTGCATTAAAACCTACAACTAACTTGTTCTATATATAAGCAGCATGTATAGGATTTATGACAAGTTCTTTAAAAAATTTAATTCATTTTTACTCAACAAGTGTATATTTTACTGACAAAGTTGCTTCAATCTCATCGCCTTCATCTAATTCAAACACATATTCAGGCAAGTAAAAATCGTCACCTTTACCTAGAATGATATTTACTTTTGCCCCGCCGTTCACAAAATAATTTCCTGATCCCCTGTTCGGTTCGACTTTGTATCGGCCGGCCGGTATATCTTTACCGGCTATAAAAACTCCGGCAACTAACACTCTTGGCTCTTTCTTTTTGACAACAATGCCTTTTGTGATTATGTCGAGTTCTTTTTGTTTATCAGAAATCTGCTGGTTAAGAGCTTTTATCTCTCCATTTTTTTCTTCCATCTGCTGAGATAGTGTATCATATTCTTTCTGAACATCATCTCTTTGATTAATTATACTTGTAACTTCCTCAAACTCGGAGTTCATTTGACTCAATTCTGCTTGTTTATTTCTTTGTTCCTCTTCTGCTTCAGCTACTTCTACTTCAATTGCAGACAGATCATTCTTCAGACTCTCTATCTTATCATTAATCTCATCAGCCGTTATTTTTTTGTCATCTAACAAAATAGAAGCTTTGTTGTAACCCAATGCATGTGCACAATACCAACTAACAAGAACTAACACTAAGGTGATTGTCCCGAAATAAATCCACTTTTTTCTTAACTTTTTAAAATCAAAAAATTCTTTAAACACAACTTGTTACCCCCTTCTAAAAAGACATCACTCCTTAAATTTATTTTCTTAGTAAAACTTTATGTCATGAGTAATGAAACAAAAAAAGCATTCCTACTTTTGTAAGAACGCTTGCTCATTTATAATTTCTAATAAGAAAAAGCACTGAGATAATTAAGATTGTTATAAAAATCAGGATCAATCTCATGGAATAAAATATTTTATCAATCATGATTTCAATCACATTCATATAGCGGGCAATATCAGAAACTAAGAAAACTATCGAGGTAATGCAAACTGCGATTAAAACAAACCCTATGATCGTCCCCAGCTGCACTCTATACATATGTTTCTCCCCCCTTATACTTAACTATTCAGTGTACAAGAAAGAGGTTCACACATGGGCATGCCCCCATTAAAAGCAAAATAAAAACCACCCGTGAGAACGGGTGGTTTTCTCTGCGGCTGGAAGCCTTTGTTACTGGCCATGCCCTAAAGGGCTTCTGAAGGGTTCGCCAGGTGCACTACTTCTACGGGCCAGACCTCAAAGGCCTCCTGGTTACTTCCGTTGTTTTCTCTTTACCTCTTCGCCTGTGAATGGATCAATATATTCCATCATGCTTATTTGTTCTGCGACTACATCATCTTGAATTTGATTTCGAATATATTCTTCTATCACTTTTTTGTTTCTGCCTACTGTATCTACATAAAAACCGGTACACCAAAATTTTCGGTTCCCATATCGATATTTTAGGTTGGCGTGCCGATCAAATATCATTAAACTGCTTTTTCCTTTTAAGTAACCTACAAATGCAGATACACTTAGTTTCGGTGGTATGCTCACTAACATATGTACATGATCTCGACACGCTGTAGCTTAAATGATTTCTACACTTTTTCTCTCACACAGTGTCCGTAATATTTCTCCAATGTCTTTCTTAATCTTTCCGTATATCACTTGTCTTCTATACTTAGGTGCGAATACGATATGATACTTACAATTCCATTTTGTGTGTGCTAAACTATTTATGTCTTTTGACAATGAAAACTCCTCCGATGCTGGAATATTGGTTGGCGAACCAAAATTATTTTAGCATCTCGGAAGAGTTTTTTTTAATACCTCGCTGTAAGCTTTTTGGAACCCTAGGCCGAGCCTAGGGTTTTCAATTTTATAATAAAAAAGCCAATGCATATAGCATTGACTACAATTTAGTATGTAATGGTACCGGTGGTCGGGGTCGAACCGACACTCCAGAAGGAACACGATTTTGAGTCGCATTAATACTTCCGAGTGCTGCTCCGTATAGGTCACCGTTCATTTAATCGGGTATTAGGCGAGGTTCATTGCGTACGACTACGTAACCTCGTTTCCTTACCAATTATTGTACGTTAGCTTGACCGAGATTGCAAGCGCGGGAATTAACGTTGCTGAGATTCGCGATTCTCGAACATTAGACGGGTATACCCATCGATGAATCGTTTAAAATCGCCGTAGAATGCATGATAGCAACACGTGGCATAAAACTATCTGCATCGATTTAATTCATTATCTACATATTGTAGCAAACAGAAAAAAAAATAACGCCAATAAATGGCGCAAGCTACAATCTTAAATATGCTAATATGTTGCCTGATGGATTCTCTTGTAAGAAATAAAAACCATTACTTAAGTAAAAGTCGTTTAAAATGGGTATTGGTTCATATTCTACGCATACTACTCTTAATGCTGATAAATCAAAAATTAATTTGCAGTTATGTAGAGCCAATTCTAAGATATCCTTACCGCTAACTCTTCCTTTGTATGAATCCGATCTTCCAAGCTGTGCAATTAAAATGGAATTAAATACATCAGCATCTTTTCTATTTGTTAGTTTTTTTCTAGTGGTTCCGGAAACTTCACTGAAATCAAATTCTTTTACCAAAAGAGTAAAATACCCTATTATGTCATTGTTATTTTCTTCATCTATTACTAAGCTCGTTCTAGTAAAAGACCGTTCCTCGTTACTAATTGCGTAGTTATGTAAAAAAGATTGTACATCATAGTTTTTACGACATATAAATGAGGAAAGGTAATCGTTTAATTCCCTCTCCTCATTTCCCTCTTTAGCTGCATCAATTAGACTTCTTAAACTAACTACTTGCATTTTCTAGATTTCAGAATATTTGCTGCATGAGCAATTCTATCTTTTTCATTTAATTTTATGTCGTTAAATACATTGATTTCAGGCAATATAGTTCGCGAAGTTTCGAGGATTTTATTAGCAGTAGCTTCAGTTAGTGTGAACTTTTCATATAAAGTACTGGTAGCCATCTCATCATCTCCTCCCTTGTCCCGATTCCGCATATGATTTCCTCCAGTAAATAGTTGGTAATCATATTGTACGCAGGAATTCGGAAAAAGATACTAGTTAGTACTGTATCTGTATCTTATATTACATTACTTCCACTTAATTAACAATAATAAACATATGCACTAACTGCAATATATGCACTTCTATACTAGCTTATTCTACGTGAAATAGCTTATTCCTTCTGCTAAGCTACTTTAATAAAAAAGAGCCTAGAATGCTCCAGTATTTTTAATGCTTCAGTTTGCTTTGTAGTTCTGCTAGTTCACGCTCAATCTCTTTGTCATTTAGTGGTCGTGTCTTCACGCTTGCTTCTTCGGCAGTAACAACCTCGCTACGCTCAACGAGTCTTCCCGATAGTTTATAGTAAAGGTCCAAAGCTTTCATGGATGGGATCCCGTTTGATGACGTTCCCTTGATTGCTTTGATTAACTGGGAATCGACTAGGCTCCGGAACTCAATGAGCTTAACCTCCGATAGTTGTTCGCAATACTTAAGGAATATCGGGTCTTGTCTCCACGTATAAAGCGTCTGACGTGTAACCCCTAGCTCCTCGGCAATCTCCTCTTGAGTCTTCGCTTCCTCTTTTGACACATAGTCGTTGTTTACCAAAAGATGCGCTGCCTTAACCTTTTTCGGATTGTCTGCGTATAGATGCGATTCTAATTCTCGTATGTTCAATTTACTTCGCTCCTTTCGTTTTAGCGTAAGTCTTATCGAGCAATCGAAGTAATCGGAATGTGAACGAGATACGCTGACTAACCTTGTACCCCGTTAACTCTTCCGCGTGATTCCTCGACATCGAATTGTTTAACTCTATTGCTCGTAGTAAGGCACCGAATACAGCACCGTAAATATGCTCGGGTGTATCTGTCGGTTGTTGCTCGAGTGCTTCTAACGGCTTCTTCGTCGCATCGACTATTTCAGCGATATCTACTTCGATTAATCGTTGGTGCTTGTTTATCAACTCGAGATATCCGTACATCCACTCGTGATGTTTCGATAGTTCGTGCATTAGTTGACTCCCTTCGAAAATTTGGCGAGGCGCTTAGCCCCGCCGTGTGTTGCTCGGTTTTTATCGGATTTAGCCCGACCAGGTTCCCGAGACGTTCAACTGCTCTACTCTACGCTTTTTCCTCCGGCTAGAAACGAGGGACGAGTTCGCTTGAAGTCGTGCAATCGGAAGGCTTGCGTACATGATCGCGTTTAACCGTGTGACTGAATGTGCGTACGTCCCTTTCGCTTAACCTGTTGTAGCACCGATAATTCGTGCCCTACACTTACCGGCAATTGTTCCGCAACCTTTCGGCTTAACAAGTCTTCGTTACGGATATCTCGCAACTTATTGACGATTGACTTCGGACTAACCTTCGCTCCGTACCGTTCCGACTGCTTTTGAATCGCATCGGCAAGGTCGCCCATCTTATTGAGTAAAGCTGTCTTTTCTGGGTCACTTAAATATGCGATATCCTTCGATGCCTGCGATACTACCGCCTGTAACTCCGATGCGCTATACGCCCCGTTAACTGACGCTAGGATTCGATTCCCGACTTGTTCGGCTACTTGCCTATCAGCGTCACTAACGTTAACGGCTGCCCGTGCTGAACGTCGTTCTGCTTCGGCTTGCATCTTCGTACGTTCCTGCGCCCATTCGATTTGTAGACGATTAACCTCTGCTTCGAACTCGTTATAAGCCTCGTCAATTTCGAACTCACGATAACCGGGTGTATTGTATTTCGGATGCTCGCTGTTTTTTACTTTGTCCCGTGTCTTAACGTATTTCTGATGCGCTGACTGCACTTGCTTTCGAATGTCGTGATACTTACCAAAAGATACCGGAGTAGCCACGCCTGAGTCGATTAACTTCTGAGCTTCGCTCTTGTCTACCTTTACGACTTTATGCTGTTCGTGCTTGCCCTGCCCTTGATACATAAATAATCGTTGTTCCATAATGATCGCTCCCTTTAGTTTGTAAGTTATTGTTTGAACGGGTTCCATCCGTTGTCTTTCGTTTCTTTCTTGCCTGATCCGTCTAGCCCGGCTAATTTCGATATCTCCTTAGCCTGACGTTTGACCGCCTCAACATCTTCGCTATCTTCGATGAACTTAACGTATTGTTCGACGTTGTCTAGCGTAAAGCCGGCATCTAGCAATGACTTACGCTTTAACTCTTCGATGTATAGTTTTCGATAGTTCGTGCCTGCCGTTTCTAGTCCGGATTCAAGTTCGACTAACTCTCGCTCGTATCTTCGCTGCTCCCGTGCTAACCGTTCCTTAACGATGCCGTCAAGTTCCTTTTGACTGAATAACCTTTCGCCCATGCTTATCGACTCCTCTTTCGTAATGTTCTTACTACGGGTAGTTCTACGTTGCTTACGGTTTGGTCGGCGTATAACCCCTGTGACCTGACGAACTCTTTCGCAATGGATTCCGCTGTGTAGTGTGCCGGTCTATCGCTTTCGTCAGTGATGTATTCGCAATTAAAAAGAAGCGTTCCGTCCAGCCGGCTGTTTACCTTAACCGTGACGTTACGCCCCTCTTTTTGAACTCGTATTAAAACTCGGTCTGTCATGTCTTTGCTTACTTCGGTCATTTCGCCTGTCGGATCGTGCTTCTCGATAGGCTCTCGTTTTCTCCATAGCATCCTCGTAGCCCTCCTCACGTTGACTAAATACGATTGTCGATTGCCCAGGCGCTTTCCAATATACTGGCGCAGGTTTTAAGTGTGCGAGTTCCTCGACCTCAGCAAATACTTCCTCGACCCACTTCTTATGCTTATCGTTTAGATACGCTCTAGGCTTTCCATCGTAGCCGAATCGCTTAACTCTCATCTTCTTCGGTGAGTCTTTTCGTGGCATCCTCGTAATCCTCCGTTTCTTCTCGTCCTAGTAATTCGTCTAGCCTCGCCTCTAGTTTTCGATGTGTTTCTCTGAATCGTTCTATCGCTTCTCCTTACTCATGCGGATCCTCCAGTAGCTCACATATCGTTGATTTCCGTTTGATTGCATCACCTGCGAGCATAAACGGCTCTTCGAATGCGTGTGACTTGTACGGCTCACTCATCGTTATTAACCGGTCGCCGAATGATCGGGCCCACTCACGTTTGTTCTTAATGTAAATAGATGTACGGAGGATAACGATGTCATCCGTATCAACTTGCGCAAGTACGTGCTTAATCGTCTCCGTAAACGTATCCTTATTCGATAGCTTCGTAGGATAATATAGCGAGTGAATACCCACCGTTTGACCGTCGTCGATGTATTCAACGATGCCTAATCCGGTTCCCTCGGTTTCTCGGATTGCACACGCCTTGAATCTACGTTTATTTCGCTCAGTATCGTGCATATCTCGTTTGCTCCTCAACTGACTCGACTTTATCACTAAGCTCGTTGATTTTCTGTTCCAAGCGAGTTAGCTTCGAAAGTATGGTTAGTAAAACCGTTTCTTCGCTCATACGACTTTCACCCCCGACTTAAGGCGAATCTCTTCGAGCTGCTCGTCAGTTACGGTCACTCGAATCTGACTCGTAAACCCGTTAGCATCCTTTTGTTTAGCGTGTACTTTCGCATCTGAATCTATGATACTGGCGATTAGTCGTGCGTCAGTCGTTTCGATTAAGTGTAGCCCCGGCTCTACTTCCTCAAGGATTGTCGGCTCATCCTTCCGAGTGGTAATCAGCCGATTCAATCGGTGTAAGAATTGCCCCATCGATAATTTACCTTCACGATGCGCCGTTAATAAACGTTTCATTTGCGTTCTAATATTCATACGTTGACCTCCCGTTTGATTTCTCTAGTCTACTAGTCGCTTTCGGTTTTCCAAGTATTCGATAAACTCGTCAGTCGCTCGAAACTTTCGTGCTAGCTTCGCCGACACATTTCCGCTTACTTCACGATGACCCGCCTCAATCATTCCAACGGCTGAAACGGATATATCGAGAAACTCTGCAAACTGCGATTGAGTCATTGAAAGGTATAATCTGATCGCTTTGAATCGTTCATTCGTCATCACAATATCACTCCTTTTCTCACTATCTATTTAATTAAAATAAGCGTTAACCCGGCTTAAAGGTCAACGCAAATAGGATAACGATGTAGACAAGTGAAGAGGTGTCCTGACACAGCCGGCTTTTGCTATCGAACACCTGTTCGCCTTATCACATATACGTGTTTTTCCTCACTCTTTGTCATGCTTAATCGGGGTGAATCCGATCTTTTCTTCACGCACCCTATTGCGCTTCCTTCCGTGTTCCCTGAGACGAACCGCCGGCTCGATTGTCCGTTCCATTACAGTCGGCTTGTATGTCGTTACGTTCTCTTTGTAGTTCTGCTCGTCTGTAGCATCACGATTGTCACGATAGACATGAACGGGGAGGTATGTTCCCGTACGTTTGAATCTGCGCTCGGCTTCGGCTTGTTTCCATCGGCATTCGGGGCAGCAGTACCGTTGATCCCTACGTCTCGGTCTATACATTTCGAGGCAAAAAAGATAGGCGCACTCTCGATAGCTTGCGTATATGCCCCGAGCTTCTTCGATAGTCATGGCTCCGTATTCAACCTTCGTTAGCAAGTCGTCTTGTAGGTCAGGCTCGGTATATCCCGATAATTCTACGTGTGCGTACTCAAGCTCCGCCCATTGTTCCCGTGTGTAGCTTCTCCATTCTTCCCGTTCAATAGTTTCGCCAACGAACGCCCATACGCCCGCCAGTAGGTCGAGTGTGCCCCTGTCTACGTTGATTGTTTTGTCGAGGTAAGCCTCCGTGTCCCGTTTTAGTCCGTCTACATCGATTACCCCGGACCGGCTGAACCTTCGTTGTATGTCGCCTAGTGTCGGGGCTGTTGCCGTTGTTAGTGTCGCTAATTCCATCGTCATTTTACATCGCATCCTTTCATTTCCGTTTGATTTGTTGACTCGGTTAGTGAGTCGTGGTATATTCATTGTGAAAATGGCGTACGTATGCCCGCAGATGGTTTGAGCAGCTTACGACTTCCCGCCGTTTTTCTTGAACTTGAACTTGTTATTCTCTACGCCTAATTCTCGACAAACTTGCTTTACTCGGTCGCTTTTCATTATCTTTTTAAAGTTATCCGACTTAATGCCGAGCTGCTCACGTACTAGCTTCTTAGCGATTTCTTGTCCGTGTACCATCGTTTTTAGGAACTCGATGACTAAGTCTTCTTGCGAGCCTTCGCTGATGACTAACTTATCGATAGGGCTATACGCTTCTTGTCGAGCTTTCGGATACTCACGATAGATAAGATCCATCATCGAACGGTCTTTGTTCAGTACGTAGATATTTACGTCCTGCTCCTTATTGTTCGCACGCATCCGGTTTATCTCTTGCGTAAAGTCTACCGCTTGGTCAAGGTCACGATACTCGGCTACTAACGGGTCATCGAGTTTTATTCCGCTTTTACCTACTGTCGTACCTGCTTGGAAGCCACGATCAACTAATCCCTCGAGTAGTACTTCTGTAGCCCCACGATAAACGTACTCGCCCTTGAACATGTTTCCGATATACACCGCAGTATCGATGTCACGGTAATCGTTAGACCCACGTCCGCCGTCGTAGTGCTTAAGTTTGAACGACACGTCGCCTTCGAAGTGCGGTACTAACGACTCGATGTACTCTTTAGTCGCTACGATTAATAGCTGCCCGCGGTGCTTCTCTTGTATTCTCTTACACTCTCTGACTACGTTATCGATGCTTATTTTACCTTGACGTAGCTGATTGCCTGAGAATAGATACTCGTCGCAAAAGTGGAATACCATGTTTTCGCCTCGATGCTCAGGCGGTGGCGCAAGCACCGTAAAGTCATTGTCCTTCGTGATGTAATTCGGGTCGAAGCGTCCTGTGCCGTCCATAATGAACGTATTGTAAACCGTCCAGTCGTAGGCGATGCGTATGGTACTCGAGTACTTGAATGTGCCGTGCATGTTATCGACTGCCCCGCCCTCTGCGATTAACGTTTCCAACGCTCGGAACTTGGCAACGTCGTCGTGCCCGTACCTTGCGAATAGCACCGCTTTTAAACTTTGAGGAAACTGAAAACCTTCATATGCAGGCGTTTTGTCTCCGTGTTTAAGATTGGTGTCCTCGAGCTTGTTACGTAGCTCCCGAAGTAGCTCGTATGTCCCTTTATATTGATCGACCCCTACTGAGCGAATGCCTTCCATGAACTTCGTCAGGTCTTGCGTCGAGATTAGCGTGGATACGGATAGCTTCGGGCGTTCATCGATGAACAGATTTCCCCTGCGTATCTTCCGCTTAGTGCCTTGCAGAACGAATCTACCGAAGTCTTTCAACCCGTTCTTAACCGTCTGGAGTTTCAGCTGCTCCATCGTCATTAATACGATTGGGTAACGCTCTTGCTCAGCGAACTGGATATCGTACTGTTCACGTGTTTCGTATCTATCGCTACCTTTAATGTAGTAAGCGAACCTTCCGTGTTCACCGTTAATGTAATTCGCAAGGGCCTCGATATCCTCGACTTTCTCTTTTACGACGATGGCTCCGTACGTGGGATCCGTTCTAACAATGTGATGCAAGAACGTTCTCAGTCCGGTAGATTTTCCGTAACCCGGGGGACAGGCGAGAATGACAGGCTTAGTCAACGTCTGCTCCGACTTGAACCATTCGAACATGTGGTAGGCGAATAGCAACTCGCTTGATGTTCGTTGTCGACGGTCTTCGGTTGATAACTCGATTTCCCACCGCTCGACTAGTCCGTGTGTCTCCCTATCGTATTTGCTCGGCGGTACCGAATGTAGTTCCGCCACCTCTCGTGAGCCCGTAATTATTTCGTTGAATGTCGTCATGTTACATCGTATCCTTTCGTATTCGGTATAGTTTGCACCCGATTTTCACGCCGGGCGACTAGCGTTTCCCTGCGTTGGTTTCGTAAAGGGTACCGATTGTATACTTACTATAGAAAGAGTACCCGTTAGCATTCGATTGTCTGATTACGAGCGAACTTGTGAGCGAAGTGGGAACTTGTTCCCGTGGGCTTGCTCTTTGTTCGTTTGGTTTAAATTGCATTGCACTTACTTCGCTACACTCAGCCGTGCCATTGGACTTCTTTCGTTATCTTCGTTTGGGTTCTTTTCTCGGCGTATAGTAGAAGGGATGCGGTTGATGCGTTTCCTGCGCTTGCCCCGTTGTTACCTCCCTTCCGTCAATCTTCGCACTTGCTCAACGAATTCATTGCCGAACACTTGGTGGACTTTACTCTTCGTTGTGTCGGTTAGGTTTCGCTTGCCCGTTTCGATACACGCCACCATGCCTCGACTGATCCCGAGTGCCTTACCGTATTCAGTTTGCGATAGACCACGCATCTTGCGGACTGCTACGAACGTTTCGATTGTCATACGTATCACCTCCTTAAATTGTTTACATTTCGTTGATTAATGTTAAATAAAAGATCGCAACCGACTGGCTGCTCGTAGAACCTCCTCAATAACTAGCCGTACTGCGGGGCTAATATATACTTATCCCTCGAAGTTTTTTAGTCCTGTTTACACTTAGTGCTACCGACGAGGTAAAATGCACATATCGCAGTGAAAAAAGTACCGTATATTAGTCTAATAGCACAAAAGGACACTTTCGTGGGTCATTCTAATTTCTTCCAAACAGACTCGAACCTTACGGACTCTAAGCGTAAAAATTTTTCAAATCGATGTCTTTTCGGTGCTGATTTTGACTCGTTAAGCGTGTAGTCTTTTTCAGGCGTACAGTTTTCGTTTTTACCCTTACATGTTCTAATAACAATTTAATATGCAGATTTGGGACATCCGGAAAAATACTCCTCCCTTTAATGAACCAATTCGACACTCGTTCGTGGGACATCGTATACCATCTAATACCACGGAAGTATGCTCTCGTGGGACACAAGGTTCAATTCGAAAAAGCACCGTATATTTATATGAACCAAAAAAGCATGGGAATATGGATCAGCAAACGACAAAAAGCCACCGGATTTAATCGGCAGCCCTTTGTGATAGTATGATAAAGGGATAGGAGTGGATTCACTATTTGAGGTTTAAAACAAGGAAAAGAAAATGTATGATGAAAACTTTCTGAAAGGATTAAAAAGGACCTTAATAGAATACATAGTAAGAATAAAATACACTAAGTTTATTCAGCAAACGAGCAGGATTGTTGAATAAGGGTGAACATAGACTATGAAAGAACAAACCTTTTATAAATAATCTGAATTGGGGGCGAATTCGATTAAACTAAAGTTACTTAGCATTCTAATTGTACTTTTAAGTATTTTTCTATCTGGATGTAGCGAAAAAGAAAAATCAATCATTTGGAATGCTTCTGAAAGTTTTACGCAAGAAAATCTTACACTGTATGGAACCAAAGGGAAATTTGGAATGATTAAGGTTAACGGAGAAGCAAATGAGCCTGAGTTTCCAGTTGGTCAAGGTAGAAAATACGATGTTTACTTTTTTGATAAATCAAAAGAAATTAATGGGAAGAAATATAAGTTATCAGCCATTCATAAAGATTCTAAAGAAACTATTCAGCTTTATGAATGGGACATTGAGAATAACAAAAGTGGTGCAAAATTTTTCTTGGATAAAGCAGGATTATGGAAATTTACAGTTTCTATTGATGACGAGCCGTATACAAGTTTTATTATAGAGGCAGTAAAAAAATAAATCTTCCGCAATCGGGTGCGTTTCTTTAAGAATGAGATATTTTCAAAAAAAGAATTAAATTGAGGATGGAGATTTATGAGGGGTTTACTATTAGCAATTTTAGGTGCTATTGTTGGTTGGTTGCTTTGGGGATTATTCACAAAGGATTTCGAAACAGATTCCGTTCTTTTGCTCATCTTAGGCATTTTTATAGGACATAGTATTGGAAAAAAAGAAAGCTCTTCTACATAGAGAAGCAAATTTTCTTATTCAAGAATCGGGTGCTTTAGATGAATAAGGAATTTAATGAAAGAGGTACAAAATTGGATTTAGTGTATGAAGATAAATACCATCTGCATTTAGGTTATTACGAAAATAACTGTGACTATGAGTCCATAGCGTATAAAAGACAGTCAGAAGATGTTTGGGATATCTTCTTTGATTTTGAACAGTATGGATTAAAAAATAGTACTAAAGAAAATGAATTAACATTAGAGGGGATTGGAACAAGGATTTTTTCCATCCACGACAAGGAACTTAATTACGATATTGGAGTACAAAAATTTAAGAAATGGTTATTCAGAAATAAAATAATTTAATAATTAAACCCCTTATAAAGCACCCATTCTTTAAAAGGATAAGGAATGGCCCTCGAAGGTTTTGGAGAATCATCGGGGACTTTTTAGTGTACTCATTTATTCGTTGACAACGTAGATCCCGCGGCTTAGACTGAATGTAACATAATATTTAATGAGTTTCATTAAATCACTGGAGGGATTCTACATATGAATGAAGTTAACGCTATTAAATCGAAAAGGGATTTTAACGCAATCAAACGTGCATTACACGGTCGTAACCGATTACTACTAACACTCGGTACAGCATTCGGGCTACGAGTTAGCGATCTGTTAATGTTGAAAGTCGGGCAGCTAACTGGTGACTCGTTAACACTAACTGAGAGCAAACGAAGTAAGACTCGTACAATTACGTTCAGTAAGTCGGTTAAGGCGGAGTTAAAGCTTTTGGACGGATTACCCGCCGATTCATACGTATTCGCATCGAGAAAAGGCAACGCACCGATTACTCGAGTCCAGGCGTACAGAATATTAAACGATGCAGTTGAACGAGCCGGGCTGACAACGAAGCTAGGTCGGATTGGCACGCATTCCCTACGTAAAACATTCGGCTATCGATTGTATGAAAACGGCGTAGACATTACACGGATAATGACGATACTATCGCACTCTAGCGAAAGGGAAACGTTAAAGTACATCGGAGTTACGGCAGATGAAATAGCGGACGCATACGAGAGCATCGAAATATAAAAGAATAGGTACGAAGCACAGCACGCAGGCACTCGTTAAATATGGCGGGTGTCTTTCGCTATATTCTTGCCACCGAATGTACCATCTACCTACCATACGCACCCCGTACACTATCTACGTTTTACCGGGCTACGCCTTCACGACGAACGAACACCTCGAAAAACTCGGGGGTTGCCTTACGATTGCCATTCGAGGGATCCAACGATAGTTCCGTTGTATCAATTCGAGTCCTGGCGATTAGCTACAGCAGTTCAACGTACTTAATTCGCTTATCAAACCCACACGTTTATGCAGTTTCGTATACATAAACTAGAATCTTCACCGTTAATACAAACGTTGGTATACGGGCATTCTCGTTATGTATATTCGTACCCATATAATTTACAGACGTTGTGCAGCCGTTCAACCTTGATGTATCAACGATTAGCAATGTAAATGAACGTAACACAATCCGATTCTGTTACATACGGTATGCGATAGTATGTATACGTTAATCAACAATAGTTACATTACATTACTTTACATTTTCGGTGAGTTCACGGGGTTCAGTGCGTGCTGCTCGTATATTGCTTCATCAATCTAACACCCCCGGGGCATATACGTCCGCCAGCGCCTGCCGGGTAAAATAATGTTTCTTACAACATTTTCAATAACCTTAAGGTTAAGCGTTGTGTACATCGGCAGTACATTAGGCACCGAATCCCAACTCGTAAAGCTCCTCGTAGTATAAATCGTCTAGCTTTGCGGTAACCACACCATAGTAGTACGCTATAGGCTTTTTACGTATAGCACCGGACTTTAACTTACCGATTGTTTGCTTAAACGAATGTATTGCCACGTTTAATAACGCATCTGTGTCGTACATCTTACAGTTTGCTATTAACGTCATGCGCCAGTAATCCTCGATTGTTTTAGCGTTGTCCCAATAGCACCGCACTAACTTCCTAAATTCTTGTGGAACAGAATCACTTACGTATGTATCATCTAAGTCGTTCTTACGTATTATTTTAGTTTTTAGAGAAGTTAAGGTTTCTTTAAGTTCAATACCCTTTTCATCCTTACTCTCGCTTGCAGTTTCGGACTCTTCACGACTGGACACTTTCGCCTGGTCATGCTTATTTATAACACATATATCATAACCCCTACCGCCTTTTTTTCTTATCGTAGGTATACGATTAATCACGTTTAGTTCCTCGAGTAACTTTAACGCCCTTCTAACGGTCTTCTCCGACTTATCAATCGCTTTAGCCAACGTAGCAACCTTTAGCCACGAAACGCCTAATACTACGCAGCTATAACGAGATAGCGTCTTAAGTACGGTAACCGTCGTCTTATTAAATTCTGATGCGTTGTAATACAGATGCTGACGGACAGCTTCGTTTAAGTCTGCGAGCGTGTTAAACGATTGGTGCTCACGATAGTTTTCATACGTCCATTCCAAAGTAGATCCCTCCGAATAAGACGAAGAAAAAGCGAAACCCATCGATTAAATCTCTTGAAACTGTAAAACAATTCAAGTAAGATTAAATTATCAACTACCCCATTTATCTTTATATAGAGTGAGTGGGATGGGTCGGTGTTTCCCGCACCGGCTTTTTCTATGTCCTTTTTTTAAATATTTAAGTTGTTCAACGGTGAAAACTCTCGGTGCCTATCCGATACTTCACTGCTGAATAAGTTCACATAAACCCGTACCATTTCCATCGATGAATGCCCGAGTATCTTCTGTAACTCAAACACGCCTGCTCCGTTCATTACCGATAATTTAGCGAACGTGTACCTCAATGTGTGCGGGCTACATCGAACCCCCTTAATCCTCGCCTTACGTCCGTATTGTGCGACAATCTTCTGCAATGAACTTCGAGTCATAGCCGTTTCTTCGATAGATACAAATAAGTGATCCGTCTCACACGTACCTCTTAACGTCAGATAACGTTTTAGCTGCTCCTTCATTTTCGAAGTAATCGGTACATACCGGTGCATATGATTCTTTGTGTTCCGTACAAATACTTGTCCCTCGCTGAGTTTTACGTCTTCAACTAGAACCCCAGCGACTTCGTTTAACCGTAACCCTGTTTCTAATAGTAAGAGTAAATACGTATAGTCTCGTTGTCCTGTAAAAGTCCGTAGGTCAGGTGCATTAAGTAATTGTTTTAACTGTGTGATACTAAACGTTTGTACATTCGCCTTCCGGTCCTTTAACAGTGGATAACGCTCCATCGGATTAACATCGATATACTTGTAACTCGAAAGAAAATTAAATAACGTTCGAATTGCCCGGAGTTTCGTATTTATCGTGCCAACCTTTAATCCGCGTTCAACTTGCATGTTCTCGATATAGGTATCAATGTCGCTGCGTACGACCTGGTTTAAATCTAACGATTGACCCATACTAAATAAATAACGTCGGAAATCATTACACTCACGACGATAGTAGCTAAGCGTAAACTCCCGCAAAGCCTTGCGCTCGCAATCTGCGATGAATAACTGCATTGCTTCGTCGAAGTGTACCTCATGTCCCTTGAGCGTCTTTTCAACGGATTGGATCTCACGAGCATTTAGTCGATTGTCTCTTCGATTTCTTCGCAATAAAAAAGCCCCGCCTTCCTGTTGATTTAGGAAAACGAGGCTTAGTTGGCGTACGACCATTTAACGTGCCATTAAACGCAAAAAAGACGCCCTTGCAATACGCAAGAACGCCTTGTACTCGATATGTATGGTACCGGTGGTCGGGGTCGAACCGACACTCCAGAAGGAACACGATTTTGAGTCGTGCGCGTCTGCCAATTCCGCCACACCGGCATTTTAATGCTTTTTAAAAATTGAATGGAGGCGGCACCCGGATTCGAACCGGGGGATAAGGGTTTTGCAGACCCGTGCCTTACCACTTGGCTATGCCGCCAGATAAAATTCAAATGGAGCGGAAGACGGGATTCGAACCCGCGACCCCAACCTTGGCAAGGTTGTATTCTACCACTGAACTACTTCCGCATATATAAAAAATGGCTGGGCTAGCTGGATTCGAACCAACGCATGACGGAGTCAAAGTCCGTTGCCTTACCGCTTGGCTATAGCCCAACACATAAATGGGGCGGACGAGGGGAATCGAACCCCCGAATGTCGGAACCACAATCCGATGCGTTAACCACTTCGCCACGACCGCCACAAAATAATTTAAATGGCAGGGGCAGTAGGAATCGAACCCACACCAAAGGTTTTGGAGACCTTCGTTCTACCGTTAAACTATGCCCCTGTAAGGATAAATATGCTAATGAAAATGGTGGAGGGGGACGGATTCGAACCGCCGAACCCGGAGGGAGCGGATTTACAGTCCGCCGCGTTTAGCCACTTCGCTACCCCTCCACAAAATGAAGACAGGTTTTATTGTAAGGTATTTACGACCTATTTTCAATACGTTTTTTATTCCAATTAAGGAAGAAAAAACTGGTGCCGGCTAGAGGACTTGAACCCCCAACCTACTGATTACAAGTCAGTTGCTCTACCAATTGAGCTAAACCGGCAAAAAAAATGGTGGCTCGAGACGGAATCGAACCGCCGACACGAGGATTTTCAGTCCTCTGCTCTACCGACTGAGCTATCGAGCCAAGAGTTAAATCTCTTGGATGTAAAAACCACCAAAAAATAAAAATGGCGGACCCGACCGGGGTCGAACCGGCGATCTCCTGCGTGACAGGCAGGCATGTTAACCACTACACCACGAGTCCATTTGGTTGCACCTTAATAGGTACTACTGATATTTCATGGTCAAGAAGGTTCTCAACGTTGTTCATGAAATAAAAATTGGTTGCACCCTACGGGCACTACTGATATTTCATGATCAAGAAGGTACTCAAACGTTGTTCATGAAATAAAATTGGTTGCGGGGACAGGATTTGAACCTGCGACCTTCGGGTTATGAGCCCGACGAGCTACCAGACTGCTCCACCCCGCGATGATTATAAGTTTCAGACGATGTGTCCGAATATGTTATCTCTTCCTCTACACGAAATTCTTAAAGTGTATCCGTCGAGACATGTCGCTGCGATTTCACAGAAGCTTACGCTTCATGCTCCACCCCGCGATGACATAAATATGATATAAAAATGGTGGAGGATGACGGGTTCGAACCGCCGACCCCCTGCTTGTAAGGCAGGTGCTCTCCCAGCTGAGCTAATCCTCCATATTATAAAGTTGGTTATGTATAAAGTGGTGACCCGTACGGGATTCGAACCCGTGTTACCGCCGTGAAAGGGCGGTGTCTTAACCGCTTGACCAACGGGCCAGTTGTTTGTGTTAGAGAGTATGTATCTGGCGGAGAGCAAGGGATTCGAACCCTTGATACGGGGTTGACCGTATACACGATTTCCAATCGTGCTCCTTCGACCTCTCGGACAGCTCTCCAATATGGCTCCACAGGTAGGACTCGAACCTACGACCGATCGGTTAACAGCCGATAGCTCTACCACTGAGCTACTGTGGAATATGTATGGCTCAGCGACGTCCTACTCTTACAGGGGGAGACCCCCAACTACCATCGGCGCTGAAGAGCTTAACTTCCGTGTTCGGTATGGGAACGGGTGTGACCTCTTCGCCATCATCACTGAACCAATTATATAGAGAGTATGTTCTCTCAAAACTAGATACGACGTTTCCAAACTTCATGCTTTTTTAAGGATAAGCCCTCGACCGATTAGTATCTGTCAGCTCCACGTGTCGCCACGCTTCCACACCAGACCTATCAACCTCATCATCTCTAAGGGGTCTTACTCACTTAACGTGATGGGAAATCTCATCTTGAGGGGGGCTTCATGCTTAGATGCTTTCAGCACTTATCCCGTCCACA
>NZ_JAMBOD010000058.1 GCF_023715445.1 Fictibacillus nanhaiensis | reverse complement strand
TGTTCTTTGAAAACTAGATATCGACATCCAAACAAATGCAAGGCAGATAGAATTATCTAATCTGCGCCAAAGCAACAATCTTGATGTGTATGCATCATTAAGTTACGAGATGCGAGAAGTTCGAGGCGACAAAGTCTTGAAGGAGCGGAGTGTATTTCGATACATGAGCACCGGAAAGACGAAGTCAACGAAGAAATTCGACGTTGATCGTAAGTTATAAGGTTAAGCTAGAAAGGGCGCACGGTGGATGCCTTGGCACTAGGAGCCGAAGAAGGACGGGACGAACACCGATATGCCTC
>NZ_JAMBOD010000057.1 GCF_023715445.1 Fictibacillus nanhaiensis | reverse complement strand
TAGGTCTGGTGTGGAAGCGTGGCGACACGTGGAGCTGACAGATACTAATCGGTCGAGGGCTTATCCTTAAAAAGCATGAAGTTTGGAAACGTCGTATCTAGTTTTGAGAGAACATACTCTCTAAAAAAGAAAAGTTTTTTCAGAAGCGAGAAGGTCGAGGAAGTGAAGTTCTAGAGGAACGAAGCGTATTACACATACGTGAGTACCGGAGGAACAAAGCTGACGAAGAGATTCGATGCTTATCAAAAAACTTAGGTCTAGTGATGATGGCGAAGAGGTCACACCCGTTCCCATACCGAACACGGAAGT
>NZ_JAMBOD010000056.1 GCF_023715445.1 Fictibacillus nanhaiensis | reverse complement strand
AGGCCCACCATTTCCATTTTAATAATCCTAGAATATGGGGCTTTAGCTCAGCTGGGAGAGCGCCTGCCTTGCACGCAGGAGGTCAGCGGTTCGATCCCGCTAAGCTCCACCATTGCACATCTTACGAGATGGTGCCTTTTTTTGACGCTAAATACAGAGAAGCTTCCATTGCTCCTGCGTCTGCGAGATATTACACTACGATGTGTGTTCCTCGTCGCATGGCAGCAAAGAAGTCTTCAAGTAAGTAGCCATGTTCTTTGAAAACTAGATATCGACATCCAAACAAATGCAAGGCAGATAGAATTATCTAATCTGCGCCAAAGCAACAATCTTGATGTGTATGCATCATTAAGTTACGAGATGCGAGAAGTTCGAGGC
>NZ_JAMBOD010000055.1 GCF_023715445.1 Fictibacillus nanhaiensis | reverse complement strand
CCGTACGCGCATGCTTGCGCTGGCGCAGCAGCGCGACGCGGCAGTTCTCGCGCGCCGTTTCGCGGCCGTCGTCGTCGAGCAGCACGAGGTCGCCGCGCATCACGTTCAGCGTGATCACGTCCTCGCCCGGCGCGCCGAGGGTTTCCGGCGTGTGCACCGAGCCGGCCGGTTCGAGCACCGTCGAGCCGGCGTGCGCGATCCAGTCGTATTCGCGGTAACGCCACGCACCCTGCAGCGTATGGACGAACACCTCGCCGTCGTGACGATGGCGCGGCAGCGTGCCGCCGGCCGGCATCTTCAGCAGCGCGGTCAGCGTGTCCTCGGCCGCATTGATGTGCAGGTACTTGATCGCGAGCCCCGGCAGGTCGGCGCTCATCGGC
>NZ_JAMBOD010000054.1 GCF_023715445.1 Fictibacillus nanhaiensis | reverse complement strand
GAAGTCGTAACAAGGTAGCCGTATCGGAAGGTGCGGCTGGATCACCTCCTTTCTATGGAGATTATGAAACAGCTTCGACTGTTTCGTAAGTACACCTATTCTTCTTTTGTTCAGTTTTGAGAGAACTCTCTCTCTAAATCAAATAACGTTTTTCTTTTGAGAAAGGTTATTTCTTATGTTCTTTGAAAACTAGATATCGACATCCAAACAAATGCAAGGCAGATATATTATTTATCTGCGCCAAAGCAACAATCTTGATGTGTATGCATCATTAAGTTACGAGATGCGAGAAGTTCGAGGCGACAAAGTCTTGAAGGAGCGGAGTGTATTTCGATACATGAGCACTGGAAAGACGAAGTCAACGAAGAAATTCGACGTTGA
>NZ_JAMBOD010000053.1 GCF_023715445.1 Fictibacillus nanhaiensis | reverse complement strand
TCCTGGCGGGCTTTATCCTGCTCCGTCTGGTGAGTAGAAGAGGTCAATGGCGCGGCCCCGGCGGCTGAGGTGCCCGCCAGCGTGATAAACAGCAGCCCGTTGAGCGTGCGAGATCGAATTAACATGAAGCAATATCCATTTGTTTCATTGGTTTGGTGGCGCATCCATTATTCTGCGAGCGGCAGAGAATATTGATGGCCTTTATTTCGGCATTCCGGCGCAGGCGAGGTCAGGCAAGAATATTATATTCAATCAATAAAATAATCGTGCGACGAACCTGTTACGAGGCGTTATATGCTAGCGGCGGCGGCAATGCCGGTCCACGAATTCATTATTGAATTCTTTATGAATTGATCGATTTAATAAATAAGCTCAGCTTTTAT
>NZ_JAMBOD010000052.1 GCF_023715445.1 Fictibacillus nanhaiensis | reverse complement strand
GTTGAAACCTTACTTATTCATTTATTTTTTATAAATTAGTGACATAACACTGTATTAGCATCTGCACGATCGGTTGAAATATATGTTACATTTTCTTGCTGCTTAATAAATGCATCATAGTAATCATATTGCGACGAATGATATGTGCCATTCGATGTATCATTTGGGTTTAGCAAACAGCCATAACCTTCGTCATATAAATGTTCACAGAGCATAAGGGCGTCATGTTTAGAACCACTTACTACATAAAATTGCTTCATAGGATCATATGATTTAGGAGTGTTTTCAGTATAATCAACAACTTCCCCTATAATACATATACCTGGTTTCGCCTCAATTGAATAGTGTTGCAATTTTGAAATAATATTACTTAAACGCCCCTTAACAA
>NZ_JAMBOD010000051.1 GCF_023715445.1 Fictibacillus nanhaiensis | reverse complement strand
GGTCTCCCGGCAGCGCCGCGCTCGCCGCCACCACCGCCGACAGCGCGCAGCCGGTGCCCACCACCCGGGTCATCAGCGGATTGCCCCCCGCCACGCTGAGCACCCGCTCGCCGTCGGTGACGTAATCCACCTCGCCAGTGACCGCCACCACGGTAGCCAGCCGACGAGCCAGCGCCTGGGCCGCCGGCAGCGCCGCAGCGGCCGTATCGGTGGTATCCACCCCGCGCCCGCCGGCGCTCATCCCGGCCAGCGCCAGAATTTCAGAGGCATTGCCGCGAATGGTCGCCGGCTGGAGGGCCAGTAGCTCGTGACAAAAGGCAGTGCGCACGGTCAGGGCGCCGACCGCTACCGGATCCAGCGTCCAGGGCTTGCCGGCCTGACGGGCGTGCTCCAC
>NZ_JAMBOD010000050.1 GCF_023715445.1 Fictibacillus nanhaiensis | reverse complement strand
GCTGTACCATGCCGCGCAGCGCGGCGGGGGATTACCCCCGGGGCTGAAGCTGATAAATCCAGGCGCTGATCTGCTGTCCATCGTCGGTGGTCACTTCCACCGGCACCCGATCGTACCCCTCCTCAAAGTCGTCCAGCATGGGCCAGTGCGCCGCCAGCCGATCGGACAGGAACAGATAGCCGTTGACCCGTGGGCCGTGAGCGTCGAGGACGATCCCCGGGAAATCGGCGGCTGCGCCCCAGCCGCGCGCGTAAAAGGTGCCGGTGACGTAGCCGGGACGCCACTCGCCCCCGATCGCCTCCAGAATATGCGCATTGCTGCGACCGGGACAGAGCGTCCCATAGACAAATAGCGGTTTCATTTTCTCTCTCTCGTTCGCCCTGACACCCGCCCACAGC
>NZ_JAMBOD010000049.1 GCF_023715445.1 Fictibacillus nanhaiensis | reverse complement strand
GTTTAAAAGAGGAATGTCTATTTCATCAATTGCTAGAGAACTAGAGCTTGATCGTGGAACAGTGAGGAAGTACGTAAACGCCTCTGCAGCTCCTTCGAAGCAAAAACGCAAAAAGTCAAAAAGCAAATTAGATCCTTATAAAGATTATCTTCATCAGAGAATGTTAGAGGATGGTGTTTATAATGGTGAACGGTTATTAGACGAAATCAGACAGTTAGGATATACCGGTGGAAAGACTATTTTGAAGGATTACATAAAACCCTTTCGAGATAAGGAGCGAAAGAAGTATTCGGTACGTTATGAAACGTTACCAGGTGAACAAATGCAAGTGGACTGGAAAGAGATTGGGGAAATCATTCTCGGTGGTGAACGAATTAAGCTGTCCATGTTTGTCGCAACACTAGGCTATT
>NZ_JAMBOD010000004.1 GCF_023715445.1 Fictibacillus nanhaiensis | reverse complement strand
ATCATAAAAAATTCCCCATCCTTGATCATTATCTGTCTACACTCCAAGTTGTTTTTGAGATAATTATCCGTTATTATTGGGGAATTTCACACCGTTGTTATTAGGGATTTTACCACCGTTGTTTTCAGGTGTGTCAAGGCCGATTATAACTTCAAAAAAATGTCCGGTTTAAAAATCCCCAGAAGGAGTTCTAACGAACCTTTCTGTTTTTCTTTCTGTAACTACTTTTCTTTCATTAGATAACTTTCTCCGTTTAAGTTGAATATGCGTGAATGATGTAAAAGTCGATCTAACATGGCAGTTGCTATAATTGGATCTCCGATAATATCTCCCCGTTCTCCAAATGATTTATTGGATGTAAGAATAATTGATTCTTTTTCGTAACGCCGTGCAATAACTTGAAATAAGTAATGAGCACTGTGAGTGTATTAGATACACTATATTAAATTACTTTATTTTCTTTATATGTATATTTATGTATTTATTGTTTGAATTTGTTATAATATTCCTGATGCTTATTGAATTTTTTGGAGTAAGAGAAGATAAGGGGGCGGAATTATAATGGGAAGAGTCAACATTTACAAAATAGCTGAAGGTAAAAAACAAGACTTTTTGAATACAATATCTGAAAAGCTAGTAGAAAAGAAAACTTTAGTGATAAAAAAGGATATCCCCAAAGTTGTGACCACTCAAGTTTCATCAGAAGTGCTTCAAACAGAATTCCACCTTACACTATATATATCAGCACCATCAGAAGAAAAAAAAGTAACTTGGAACTGGTTATTAAATGAGTTTCAAGAAGAAATTAAAACTAGCTTACCTAATCCTAAAGCAATTGTGGTAATTAAACATGAAGATCAACTTTATGGGGTTACTTTTGGTTTCTCTTATTTTGTAGTTGATAAATATTGCGATAGGAATTTTGCTTTTAATTTTGCTAGAAAATTAGATTACAAGGAAGTAAAAACTACGGCATTAACTACACCTAATTCTCAAAAAAACAAATCAATAAATACTTATATTAATTACAATAATTTTGAGTTTGATAGTGGAGAATCTTTTACTAAAATTAAAGCAAAGTTAAATATAAAAGAGGATTTTAAAACGTTTAAGGAAGGAATTGAAATAGGAAATTCTTTGAAGTTTTCTATTCAAGAAGATTCTCTTAACAATATAGTAGAATTAATTTTGCATATTAATTACGTCCTTTTAAACCATGAGGATAAGGTTAAAATTCCAGTTTTCAGTAAAATAAATGATGATGATTTAATTGATATGCTAGATAAAAAATTATTAGATGAAATTAAAGACAATACCTTTAATATCAATTTCTCGGAAATTGATATTGTAGGTGCGAACGAAGTATTCAATCATAACGATAATACTTTCAGGATTTTTTTTAAAACACATAATAAGCAAATTGATGAGCTTACTAAGGATGAACTTCATAAATTTGCAACTGAAAATAACTTTGATTTAAAAGAAAATATTTTAAATATTAAAGTTGTAAGCTATAACAATGGAAATCCAGTAAGAACAGATACAATTAAATCCTTAATAGACTATGTTGTTGACGAAGAAAGGTGCATTTTATCAAAAGGGGAGTGGTACAAATATAATGATGATTATTTAAACTACTTGGCTGACTCTATCAAAGAGATAGAGTCTATTTACGAACCAGAATATGACTACAAGAATACCGAGCATCAAGAATTTCTTAATAAAAAATTTGAATTAGAAAAGAACGAAGAAGAATTCGAAGGTTTAAGCGAAGACCAGATAAAAGAAAAACTTAAAAAAAGATACTACACTGAAAAATATTATAATACAAATTTACAAGAAAAATATCAGTTTGTTAATTGTGACAGAGAACTTACCAAAGTTGGTAGTGCTAAGGTTGAAGAAATGGACCTATATAAGGATGGCACAATGTATGCAGTCAAAATCGGTAATTCTTCGGGGAAACTTAGCTATGTTATAGATCAGTCTCTACAAACTCTTAGAATTTATAAGCACCGACTTTCAGAAAATCCAATGGAGATTAATAATGCTGGAATATGGCTTATTCTTGATAGAAGAACCAAGCTTCCTCTAGATGGTAATAAACCAGATTTGAATAAGATTGATATGATAATTTTAAAAAATAAATTGGACTACTGGAAAAAAGAAGTGAGATTAATGGGATTTAAACCAATTATCCGGATTAATTATGTAGTTTAAAAAATTCATTAGGAAGTGAAATGATTGGTTGATATATTACACTCTTATTTATCAAACCCTCTTGAACGGGAATATGAGTCATGGATAACTACACAAATAGAAGATTATTTTAATAGATTAGGTATTAAGTTTGATATTTGGGCAGTTTCACCTTTAGACGAGTCTACATGGCCGGCAGATGAGCATGTTTTATTTAATGGTAAACTATTAGGTCTTCAATTTAAACAAGCTAAACTAAAAGATAAAATACCTAGTTTTAATAGGTTAAGGTGGGATCTTAGACAACCAAAAGGTCAGTTTGAAGCTATACAAAAACGATCGGAAATTTTTTATGCTCTACCAACGTTTATCAATAGAAAGTGGAGAAAAAACGCATTAGAACACTGCGTTTTTTGGAGGCCAAATGTTTCTGATGTGACGAATTATAATTTATGGTATTCAAATAATCATCCAAGTATTAAGACTCCTTATAATAATATTGCAAATCATTTAAATGCTTTTAGATGGGGTCATTTTGTTGAACTAATAATTAACTGTAATATTGGATATAAAATAGATAAAGAATTACAGATGGATGATTATTTAAAAAAAATAAAAAAACAATTTTATGATTATAATTCTCCAATAAAAAATAACAATGAAACCAACTTTAACAACGGATCTAATACTTTATACTTGTTACATATTAAATTGAACTTTTCTTAAAATAAAAAACCTACTATCTCAACAGCTTCCCATGTGTTGTCACATACACTCCACACATGTGGAGTGAGGGTTTAATAATAAAAAGCTGCATGATTTTAATAAAACTTTCTATGTGAAAAAGCTTAAGAAGACAACTTCTTAAGCTTTTTTTTAGTGTCATGAGGTTAGACTTTTATGATTTTGAATTTTTTATTATATTAACTTGAAAATAAACGACTGAACTAGATAAAGCAAATTCCTTTTTTCATTAATCAACTATTTTTTGTAAGCATATATCTAATTGAAATGGTTACGAATAAAAGAAGCGCCAATTCAGTTGGAGTGTCAGTTAGAGCAGATCATTCAGCTTGGCAGCGATCATTTGGTGATAGGAAGAATGGTTCGTTATCATATTAATGATGATTATTACCTTGGGATAAAGTAGACCTCGAGAAGCTCCAGCCCCTCGGAAGGTTCGCAGGGAATTATAGTGAGAGCAAGGAATTTTTTTCATTACCTAGATAAGAACCAAAGCTTAGGGAGAAGTATCCTTAAGCTTTTTCTTATTTATAGATTTAACAGAAGGAACTATCCACTTTTAGTAGTATGTAAGTATTTTAGACAGGAGGAGGATTTTGTTGAATAGAAGAACTTTAGAGGTATCAACCTTACCTGGGTATGAAGAAGAAATTGGGCGAAGCTTTGGTTTTTAAAGACGTTCGACGTACAGTTAATACAGAATTAATGGGAATCAGTCAAAATGTGCTCGATAAAAAGGTGGATGAAAGGTAAACGATCGGATCTCTTTTATATCATATTGCTTGTGTAATAAATAATAGAATTATGAAGGTCTTGAAAGTTCATTAGCGAGAACATGAATAGAAGAAAAAGCCTGAGAAGAATATTAACGTCACAGGCTTTTGTTATTTTTATGCAATGCCAGCTTTCATCAACATCCCATCCAGTGGTCGTTCCATACTTCGCTCTAACCATCTTGCTGCTTCAACAAGCCTTTCAAGATCTGTCCCGCTTTCCACATTCATTCCTATAAACATGTTGACCATATCTTCTGTACATACGTTGCCCACTGCTTTTGGGGCAAAAGGACAACCGCCTAATCCGCCGATTGATGAATCAAAACGTGTGACTCCAGCTTGGTAGCCGGCAAGGATATTGGCCAAACCAAGTCCCCGTGTGTTGTGGAAGTGAAGTCCGAGTGTCAGGTCTTTACCGAATTGTTTTTGAAAAGCTGAAACAACGTTCTGCACCTGCAGGGGATTGGCCATTCCGGTCGTGTCTGCAAGCCTGATCTCCGTACACCCTGCTTTTAAAAACGACTCCGCTACATTCAATACTTTAGACAATGGTACTTCACCTTCAAATGGACAACCAAATGCTGTTCCTAGTACACCAGCTACTCCCTTTGAATTTGCTCCTTCCTCAATGACTTTCGTAAGTTCCTCAACCGCCTGATCCACCGTTCTTTTTGCGTTGCGTAAATTAAAAGAATCACTTGTTGTTGTGACGACATGAAGGAAGTCAATGTCTGTATGTAGCGCGCGTTCAAGCCCCGAGCGGCTTAAGACTAGCCCCGCATACCGGACATCATCTCGTTTGGGAACGAGACGCATTACTTCTTCAGCATCTGCCATCTGTGGAACAACTTTTTTGTTCACGAATGATACGGCTTCAATGATTCGTATTCCAGAGTCGATGAGCTTGTTGATGAGTTCAACCTTCGTTTCCGTGGAGACGAGCTTTGGTTCGTTCTGCAGTCCGTCTCGTGGTCCGACTTCACAGATTTCAATCATGAGTATCCTCCTTCAACACATGGATTTTCTTGATTTCTTCTAAATGGGCAAGTACTTGATCACGACCTTGATAGATGTGTTCTGTCATCGCAACACGTGCGCGTTCGGAATCCTGGTTCTGGATCGCCGATAGTATCGTTTTGTGAACTTCGAGTGATCGCTTCAGTTCGAAAGCATCGTACCAATAGAACGAGCGGAAAACGAGCGGCACGACGACTACCTTTGATAGATGAAAATAGATATGCGGGTTCTTACAGGCTGAGATGATCGCTTCGTGAAACTGCTGGTTAAAGTTCACGATCTCTTTAATAGAGTTTAAGTCCGCTTCCTTATAGCGGTTGATCGCTTCTTCATATCGGTCATTTGCTTCTTTCATCATTTTGATATCCTCGTCTGTACGGTGAAGAGCAGCCTGACTCGCTGCATACCCTTCTAATAGAGTACGAAGGTCATAGATTTGCTGAATGTCTTCCCGTGTAAAATGACGGACACTTACACCGCGTTTTAATGGGGTGACAAGACCTTCTGATTCCAGCTGCTTGATTGCCTCCCTTATCGGTGTCCGGCTCAGCTTTAGTTCCTTCGCGAGAGATTCCTCTCCAAGCCTCATCCCAGGCTCGTATTTTCCGTGTATAATGGCTTCTTTTATATATTTATAGGCATCCATTTCAACCACTCCTTATATTTATTGTATACAAACTAAATTTAAGTTGCAATAATTTTCTGAAAACTAATAATGTAAAGTCAGATAAATCAACGGTTCTATTAAATTTTTAAAATAAAATTAAAATTAGGCATTGACCTTTTGTATACAAAGCGTTAATTTGGTATAAAGATTAAGAATATTATGATTCTTCTAAAAATAAGACAAACGGAGGGATAGCATGTCCGATCAACTTCCTTTAGATAACATTCGTGTGATCGAGCTTGGGACTCTTTTGGCCGGACCTTTTTCAGGAAGACTTTTAGCGGACTTTGGTGCTGAAGTGATCAAGGTAGAGCCTCCGGGTAAATCGGATCCGATGAGGAACTGGGGACAGTCAAAAGATGGTGTGGGACTATGGTGGCCTATTCAGTCCCGAAATAAAAAGTCAATCACGCTGAATCTGAGACTCGAAGAAGGGCAGAACATCTTAAAAGAGATGGTGAAAGAAGCAGATGTGATCATCGAGAACTTTCGTCCGGGAACGATGGAGAAGTGGAACCTTTCCTATGAAGAGTTATCTGAGATCAATCCGAAGCTGATCATGGTCCGGACATCCGGATACGGACAGACGGGACCTTACAAACATCGGGCTGGCTTCGGAAGTGTTGGGGAAGCAATGGGAGGCTTACGAAATGTTACGGGTTTTCCAGACCGCCCGCCATCACGAATCGGTGTTTCAATCGGAGATACACTCGCAGCACTATTTTCTACCATTGGCTGTTTAGTGGCACTGCATGAAAGAGAACGGTCAGGTGTCGGGCAGGTAGTAGACACAGCTCTCTATGAATCCGTCTTCTCGGTCATGGAAAGTCTGATTCCAGATTATCTGTTTGCCGGCTATATCCGGGAACGTATGGGGAACATTCTTCCTGGTGTCGCACCGTCCAACATCTATTTTACGAAGGACAAGACGTATATCGTTATTGGAGCTAATGCAGACGGTGTGTTCCGGCGGTTATGTGAAGCGATGGGGCAGCCGTATCTCGCTGATGACCCGAGATTCTCCACTCATCACGCAAGAGGAGAGAACATGAAGGTACTCGATATGCTGATCGAGGATTGGACGAAGTCGCTGGACGCGAAAGACGCGCTAGAGATCTTAGATGAAAAAGGGGTTCCGTCTGGACTCATCTATACGGCAAAAGAGATCCTAGAAGATCCTCATTATCAAGAACGCGAGATGATCGTGAACGTGGAGCATCCAGAGTTAGGTGAATTTCCGATGCCCGGTATTGTACCGAAACTTAGCCGTACTCCAGGGAAAGTGAATCACGTTGGTCCTGAAGTGATGGGTAAGCATAACGATGAAGTGTATAGAAATTGGCTTGGATACAGTGAAGAGGAAGTAGAGAGGTTAAAAGAAACGAGCGTTATCTAAATCGGAGGTGAGAAGAACGTGGGGAAGACACTTTACGATAAAGTATACGACAAGCATGTGGTCTACCAAGGAGAAGATCAGCCATCCATTCTGTATATCGATCTTCACCTCATTCATGAAGTGACGTCACCGCAGGCTTTTGAAGGGTTACGGATAAACAATCGAGTTGTGAGCAGACCTGACCGAACTCTGGCAACGATGGATCACAGCATTCCAACAACGGACCGTTCACTTCCGTTTCGGGATGAAGTAGCTCAGAAACAGGTGAAGACATTAGAAGAAAACTGCCGGGAGTTTGGGATCCAGCTGTTTGACCTTCACAGCGAGAACCAGGGGATCGTCCATGTGATCGCACCTGAACTTGGCATCACACAGCCCGGTCAGACGATCGTATGTGGAGACAGCCACACGTCAACACATGGTGCGTTTGGGGCACTCGCTTTCGGAATCGGAACGAGTGAAGTGGAACACGTTTTAGCGACACAAACATTAAAACAGGATAAGGCGAAGACGCTCGCAATCAACATCACAGGTGAACCGCCAAAGGGAACATCGGCAAAAGATTTGATTCTTTCTCTAATCGGAAAGCTCGGACACGATTTTGCGACTGGCCATGTGATCGAGTACAGGGGAGAAGTTATCCGAAACTTAACGATGGAAGAGAGAATGACGGTCTGCAACATGTCGATCGAGATGGGCGGACGCGCCGGGTTGATCCAGCCTGATGAGGTTACTTTTAACTATTTAAAGGATAAAGAGTACGCGCCTAAAGGAGAACAATGGGAAGAGGCTCTTGCTGAATGGCGATTGCTGTATACAGACGATGATGCAGTCTTTGACCAAACGGTAGAATTTGATGCAAATGAAGTCGTACCACAAGTGACATGGGGGACGAATCCTGGTCAAGGAGCTGGAATTACAGATGTTGTGCCATCACCGGAAGATCTGCCGATCAGCCAAAGAAAATCAGCAGAAAAAGCCCTTCAGTATATGGGACTTGAGCAGGAACGCCGTTTGACTCAATAAAACTGGATAAAGTATTCATCGGCTCGTGTACGAACAGCCGGATCGAAGACCTTCGAAAAGCGGCTAAAATCGTAAGCGGTTACAGAGTGGCAGAATCTGTTCATGCCCTTGTCGTGCCAGGTTCACAGACGGTAAAACGTCAGGCTGAGGAAGAAGGTCTGGATCAAGTTTTTATTAAAGCCGGTTTTGATTGGCGGGAATCAGGATGCAGCATGTGCCTTGGAATGAACGAAGATATCGTGCTTGAAGGAGAGCGATGCGCCTCAACGTCAAACCGAAATTTTGAAGGCAGACAAGGAAAAGGTGCACGCACACATTTGGTGAGCCCAGAGATGGCAGCAGCTGCAGCGATCAAAGGACATTTTGTGGATGTAAGGAATTGGGTCACGAAAGAACATGAGGAGGTGGGCTCATAGTGGAACCTTTTACTTCATTTACCGGAACGGCTGTACCGTTCGATGTGGATAACGTCGATACGGATGCCATTATTCCGAAGCAGTTTCTAAAACGAACAGAGCGAACAGGCTACGGACAGTTCTTGTTCTATGACTGGCGGTTTAAAGATGGAAAAGAAAGACACGATTTTATTCTGAACGAGGACCGTTATCAAGGAGCGTCTGTTCTGCTCGCGCGAAAGAACTTTGGATGCGGCTCGTCCCGTGAACATGCACCATGGGCTCTATCCGATTACGGCTTTCGGGTGATTATCGCCCCTTCATTCGCAGATATCTTTTATAACAACTGCTTTAAGAACGGCACTCTGCCCATTGTTTTATCTGAAGAAGATGTGAATCTGTTGTTTCAGCGGACGAATGAGAAAATAGGTTATCAGTTATCCGTCGATCTAGAGAATCAGAGAGTGATAGATTCACATGGTTTTGAAGCGTATTTCGAGGTTACTCCATATCGGAAGCGGCTGCTCCAAAAGGGTCTCGATGAGATCGGTTCAACACTGGAATTTAAGGATAAGATCAAGACTTTTGAAGAACAGCACCGCATTTACTATCGCATTGACAGAAATGAAAAGGCTTCCATCTAAGGCTGTACTGCATCATAGATTATCAGCTCCATAGAACTTATTTCTTTTAAGGAGGATATGATATGAAAACCAAGTCAGTAAAAGAACCCATCCGCAAAAAATGGATCTGGATTCTGTTGTTTATCAACGCTGTGTTAATCGTCCCCTGGTATTTTCCGAAGGGAGCGGTTGAACCTTTTGTCTTTGGATTTCCACTCTGGGCATTTATTTCTACCTTTTTCACACTCATCATGGGAGCTTATCTAAGCTGGCTCTGTATCTCTCAATGGAACATCGTTGAGGAGGAAGAGGAAAACGCTAAGAGAAAGGAGGATGTGAAGCATGGATAATTTAACCTTCGCCGGCATGGACGGCATTATTATCTTAAGTGTGTTTGCGATTGTTATGCTCGTAATTGGGTATTATTCTGGTAAAGGTGATACGAATCTTCATCATAGTCTATCAGGCTACTATTTGGCAGGAAGAAATCTCGGTTTCATCGCTTTGTTCTTCACCCTTTACGCGACACAGTACAGTGGGAATACCATTGTCGGTTATGCGCCGACAGGCTACCGTACAGGCTTCTCATGGCTGCAGTCGATCTCGTTCATGACGATCATTATCGGAATCTATCTGTTATTCGCGCCAAGACTTTATGTGGTGTCTAAGCGCCGGAACTTTGTAACGCCAACAGATTGGCTAGAGTTTCGTTTTAAGTCAAAGGCTGTGACATTATTAAGTATCTTTCTGATGTTATGGGGTCTAGGAAACTATCTTTTGGAGCAGCTGGTCGCGATCGGACAAGCTGTAGCGGGTATGACAGGCGGAACGATTCCTTATGAGATTGCCGTTGTTGTATTCGTACTCGTTATGCTTGCCTATGAGTGGATGGGAGGCATGAAGGCTGTAGCGTTCACGGATGTCATGCAGGGTATCGTGCTCATGATCGGGATCTTCGTATTCTTGGCTGGTGCGCTGTACTTGGTTGGAGGCAACTTTGCTGAAGTAACACGTTACATCGCAGATAATGAACCTGCAAAACTCGGTGTACCGCCGATGGAAGTGTCTGTCAACTGGTTCAGTATGCTCGTGCTTGTGGGGTTAGGGGCTTCCATTTACCCCCATGCGGTGCAGCGTATCTATTCTGCTGAAAGTGAAAGAACGTTAAAGAAGTCTTTCGCTCGCATGGCGTGGATGCCGCCGATCACAACGGGTCTTGTGTTTGTTGTCGGGATCATCGGAATCATGCTTTTCCCAGGATTGGATACAGCGGGGTCTGAGCAATTAGTAGGATTGATGGCAAATAAAATCGCTGCGATCAACGGGTTTTATTATTGGATGATGATCATCTTCTTCGGTGGAATCGTTGCGGCGATTATCTCTACGGCAGACTCCGTGCTGCTGAGTTTTTCATCGATGTTATCGAACGATGTATACGGTAAGTTTGTAAATCCAGGAGCTACTGAACACAAGAAAGTCATGGTAGGAAAAATCGGCGGAATCATCGCGATCTTCTTCCTTTTAATGATCGCATGGAATCCTCCAGGCACACTTTATCAGATTTTTGTGTTAAAGTTTGAGCTCCTCGTGCAAGTATTCCCTGCTTTTGTTCTCGGTCTTTACTGGAAACGTCTAGCCGCAAAACCTGTGTTCTGGGGAATGCTTATAGGTGCTATAGTAGCAGGGTTGTTGACGTTAACAGGCTATAAGACAGTGTTCGGCATCCATGGCGGAGTAATCGGGCTTACGATAAACTTTGTCGTTTGTATCGTTGGTTCGATGCTAGTTACGGTCTCTGCTGAAAAATCATTGAAGAAGGACGAACTTGCAGTGCTGGAGCTGGAAGCGTAGTACAATAGATTAAAAAAAGAGTTGAAGCAGACATGGCAAATTTGAGTTTGAGCGTTAAGCGTATTCGTCTTGAGCCGCATTGGCAGATGCTGATCTGGCTCTTGATTGTTCAAATATTGGTTGCCTTTGTAGGGCGAGGACTTGTCCCGCTTGGTGTATTGATTGGAGCAGATTTGTCACTGACAAAAGCTCAAATCGGCATGCTCCCAGCGGGTCTCTTTTTAGGACAGGCATTGGCTTCCATTCCTGCCGGTTTCTTAGTGGACCGGCTCGGATCCAGGAAGCTTCTGCTCGTTCTTTCCATGTGTTTAGGATGCGGATTTATTTTCTCGACCTTTTTTACACATTTCTGGTCGATGCTTATATTCGTGGTCATCGGCGGGGTTGGATACGGAGCCATGCACCCGGTATCGAACAGAGGAATCATCTATTGGTTCACACAAACACAGCGCGGAACTGCGATGGGCATTAAACAGATGGGCGTCACACTCGGATCTGCATTATCGGCCGTGATCTTACTTCCCGTCGGAGCATCCTATGGCTGGCGGACGGCAGTTATCGGTGCAGCCATGCTCTTAATTCTGACTGGCGTTTTATCCTTTTTTCAATACCGGGATTCAAGCACCGCACCACAAAGTAACGATCAGCGGCTTTCTGTTTTTTATAAGTCGATGTGGAGTATGATTCGGAATCGGCCATTGTTGCTCGTTAGTTTAAGTGCGCTCGGGCTGAACGGAGCGCAAATGTGCTTGAACACATATCTCGTACTTTTCGCTTATGAAAAGATGGGGATATCGCTGTTTTTGTCAGGCTTGCTCCTTGTCATTTCTGAAGCATGCGGGTCGTTCGGAAGGGTAGCTTGGGGCGTGATCAGTGACCGCGTTTTTAATGGAGAAAGAGTGGTCATTGTTATCGTGATCGTCATCATTTCTGCTCTATCCAGCAGTACGTTGGCGTTGTTGCCTGAACATACGCCGTTTGGATTTCTGGTTCCGATCATTGCGGTCTTTGGGTTTGCCGTTTCAGGGTTCAACGGGATCTGGATGAACCTGGCGAGTGAGCTGGTTCCGCCTGAGCAAGCTGGGATTTCGAGTGGATTAAGCATTACGATCGGTTCACTTGGCGTCATAGCGGCACCGCCTTTCTTCGGCTTTATGGTGGACCTGAACGGCAGCTACACATCAGGCTGGTTTTTTATCACAGTGCTGTTATGTATCGTTTTTGCAATTCTATTAGTTCTGTTAAACGTAAATAAAAAGAGAAAAGCGAGGGTGAGTGAACGTGCAATTTGATCCGAAAGAGCTGGCAGAAAAGGATGTATATAAACTATTGATAGGCTCAGTCGTGCCAAGACCGATTGCCTGGGTATCGACTATTTCAACAGAGGGAGTGGTCAACTTGGCGCCGTTTAGCTTTTTTAACGTAGCCTCCAGAAACCCTCCTATGCTTTGTATATCGATAGGACCTGGAGTGGGTGAGAGAGAAGGAACGGAAAAAGACACACTCGTAAACATACGGAATCAAAAAGAGTTCGTCATCAATGTGGTCCCGTCATCCTTGGGGAATGAGATGCAAAAGACATCTGAAAACCTTCCGAGTAATTTCGATGAGTTTAAAGCAGCGGGACTGACAACATTGGACAGCACCATTGTAAAACCGAAGCGAGTAAAAGAAGCGCCGATTCAGATGGAATGTCAGCTAGAGCAGATCATTCAGCTCGGCAGCGATCATTTGGTGATCGGAAGAATGATTCGTTATCATATCAATGACGATTATTACCTTGGCAATTATAAAGTGGACCTTGAGAAGCTGCAGCCGCTCGGCAGGTTAGCAGGGAACTATAGCGAAAGCAGAGAATTCTTTTCGCTGCCGAGGTAAGTAAAGAAGCTTAAGGAGAATGATCCTTAAGCTTTTTCTTATTGTTTAGGAAATTATAAAATCACTAGACTTGTGGATAGTTGTTCGTTAAAATGTTCGTATCATTTTTTGGAGAACGGATATGAGTAAAAACAGATACAAAAACGGTGTCATTAAACAAATTTTGAAAGACCACTTTGATGGCTTTTGGAATCTTCATGACACAAGATTCCCAGAAGCGTATCGGAAAGATATTAAAGAAACGGTGTGGAAAGCTATTCGATGTGGTACACGTGATTTGGGTTATTCGCGATAAGAATGTTTAGGCTGCGAAGGAAAACCAGATCCTGTCTTTGTCTGCTTTACATGCAAAAGTCGCTTCTGTCATAAATGCGGTAAAAAGTATACGGATGACTGGTCAGATAAACAACAGGAAATGATTTTTAATGTACCGCATCGGCATATGGTATTTACCGTACCCAAGGAGTTAAGAAACATATTTTTTCAGGATCGGAAAAAGCTGAATGAACTAGCCAAGAAAGCAGCTGAAGTCTTTCAGTTTTATTATCATCGAAAAAGTAAAAAAAGAGGGCTTCAAGTAGGCGTGATTACTGTTATACATACATTCGGAAGGGATTTGAAATTTAATCCGCATATCCACGCCTTAGTAACAGAAGGAGCTATTGATAATAAAAATGAGTGGGTACCGAGTGACTTTATTCCGTATGATTTTTTACGAAAATCATGGCAGAAATTATTACTGGATATGGCCAAACAATGGTTTCCTGATCATCCAGCAGTTATTCAGCTCATCAATGAACTCTACCGGCGTTACCCGAAAGGGTTTTACGTCAATGCCGAACAAAAGATGAAAGATGCGAAAGGAGCTGCCAAATACATCGGAAGGTATTTGGCTAGACCAGCTGTCGCTGAATATCGTATTGAAGAATACGATGGAAATCTTGTTCGTTTTTGGTATGAAGACCATCAAACAGGGAAAAGGGTGGATAAAAAAGTATCTGTCTTTCGCTTTCTCTTTGATCTTCTTCAGCACATTTCCCCCAAGCATTTTCGAATGGTTGGTCGTTTTGGTTTGTACAGCCGAAGAGCTTACAAAAAAGCCAAGGCTGTATTAAGCCTGCGCTCGTTTATGAGAACGAAACAAATCCAATGGGTACTTGAGCGGAAACAAAGAAAGAAGAGTTATCGACAAAGAATGATTGAAGCGTTTGATGTGGATCCGTTTAAATGTCCTCATTGTCAACAGCGAATGGACTTGATTGAAATCTGGCATTCTCGATACGGATACTTGTATCATTACATGGAAGGTATGGAATGCATAAAAGGATGGAGGTCGAATAACAATGACAACCAAAAAAGAGCAGGATGAGTTGAATAAGGATTTTTTTAAATCGCTCGAAGAGGAAGATCCGTTTGGTTTAAATGAGGAAATAAAAACAATCACATTTACGTGCAAGGATTGTCATGAAGAAGATGATGTTCCTGATTTTGTCGTGGCTGAATTTGGGCTAGACAAAAAGAAAGGGGAAGAAGTGGAAGTCCAGTGTCCAAGTTGTGGAGGCACTATGATTCAAGCGAGAAAAAATCCCAAGTGAATAGCTTCACTTGGGACGTCATAAAGTCGCGTTAGCGATTTTGTTCTTTATAGATGTAACAGAAGGAACTATCCACTTTTAGTAGTATGTAAGTATTTTAGATAGGAGGAGGGTTTTTGTTGAATAGAAGAACTTTAGTGGTATCAACCATACCAGGGTATGAAGAAGAAATTGGGCGATGGCTTTGGTGCTTAGAAGATGTTCGCCGTACACTAAAAAAAGAATTAATGGGAATCAGCCAAGATGTGCTCGATAAAAAGATGGATGAAAGGCAAACCATCGGATCTCTTCTATATCACATTGCATTGATCGAGGCAGATTGGTTATATGAAGAAGTCCTCTGTTCAGAATGGGATCCAGACATACGGTCATTGTTCCCTTTAAAAGTCAGTTCTGAAAATGGCTTACTAACTGAAATTAAGGGACAAAGCTTAGATGACCATTTTTATCGCCTAGATAAGGTTCGTGAAGTCTTTCTTTCCCACTTTCGTTCCATGGACATAGCGAATTGGCGTAAACCGAGGGTGCTCGAACATTATGATGTCACACCTGAGTGGGTGGTATATCATTTGATCGAACACGAAGCCCATCATAGAGGTCAGATTTTCCAGTTGCTTCGGGAATTACGGAACAATTAAGAATTCAATTCGTTTTATGGGGGCTTCTTTTTGTAAAAATTGATCTATTAATCATTTGAACAACCTTTACACCAACCAAACACTTTCTCCAAATAGGATTGATATGCTGTCAGTGGTATACCAGTACATGACAATCGGAGGGGTTTGGAATGAGTTCAAAACAAGTAAATCGACGTGATTTTATTAAAATTGGGGGAGCGAGTACGCTTGCATTAACACTTAGCTCTCTTGGGGACACGACTTCACTATTCAACAAATCAGCACATGCTGATAATCAGGAAGAAAAGGTTCTTCGCTTCCATTCAAACGGTAAGTTCAAGGTCGTTCAGTTCAATGATACCCAAGACGACGAACGCATTGACCGCCGTACGTTAGAACTCATGGAAAAAGTGCTCGATGCAGAGAAACCTGATTTTGTTGTATTGAACGGTGACAATATTACAGGCGGATGTGACACGCCTCTTGAGATGAAACAGGCGATGAACAATATTGCCCAGCCGATGGAAAAGCGGGGAATCAGGTGGGCGGTTACGTTTGGAAACCACGATGAGGATTCTACGCAAAAGAGCGGAATCGATGAAAGTCAGATGCTAGAGTTTTACAGATCATACGAACACAACTTAAACCAAAAGGGTGCCAAACATATAACAGGAACGGGCAACATGAATCTCTTGATCTGGGATGCCGATGCGAAGAAAGCTGCTTTCAACCTTTGGCTGCTAGACAGTGGACGTTATGCACCAAAAACAATCGCCGGACAAGACTTTCAAGGTTATCCGACATGGGACTGGCTTCGTTTTGACCAAGTAAGCTGGTATAACGAGATGTCTCAAAGAATAGAAAACAGATTTGGCTATAAAGTACCTTCCCTCATGTTCATACATATTCCGTTATGGGAGCATCGTTATATGTGGTATGCGAGCGTCGACAGTCGTACGGAAGCAGATCATGCGCGTGCAGTGGAGAAGCATCAGATTACGGGTGAGAGAAACGAAGATGAGTGTCCTGGCCCGATCAACAGCGGATTGTTTTCCGCCATGCAGCATAGAGGAGATGTAAAAGGAGTCTTCTGCGGACATGATCATATCAACACATATGCCGGAAACTATTACGGGATCATGCTCGGTTACGGAGGAAGTGCCGGGTTTGGAACATATGGACTTCCTGGTGCAGAGAAGAACAGACTCCGTGGGGCGAGGGTGTTCAATCTGGATTTGAATCATGAGAACGTTCTAGCCGAAACGCACATGGTGTTCGCGAAGGATTACGGCATCGATTTAACGGCTAATGACCAAAGTATGGATCCAGCAACGCTTCCAGAGAAGAAGCAAACGGTAAAAGCATAAATAATTTTGAAATCGAGTAAACCAAGATGGTATTACTCGATTTTTTATTTTTTCTATTTACATATAAAAAATAACATCTAAAATGATTAAGGGTTTAAAAAATTAAACGGGGGATCAATATAGATGGGGCAAAAAAACGATAATGAAGATAAAAAAGTGAAAAAGTGGTTAATCATTCTTGTATTACTTTATGTTTTAGCAATCTCTTTGAAATGTATTGTCGGATCTTGGTGGAATATCATTCTACTCATCCTTATTCTCTGCACCGCAATATGGTGCTATAAAAGAAAGAAGAAACATCAAACGCATAAGAGAGGAACATTCCTTATCCTACTATTTGCCTTGTTATTAGCCTGGAAAGTAATACCTTGCGCTTGGCATACACATTTAACAATCGTAGAAGAAACTCCAGAAGACCAAAAACAAAGGGAGTTAGAAGAAGAAGCGGCACTTAAAAAGTTCGAAGAGGAACAAAAAAGAGCCCAAGAAGAGCGTGATAGATTGGCGGCAGAACAAGAAGCAGAAGAAAAAAATAAGCCACAACCTAAGCCAGAGCCTAAACCTGCAAGACCGGTTTATAACTTTAAAGAAGATAAAGATTGTAGCGATTTTAGTAGTTCAACTGAAGCCACAGCTTTTATGAAAGCATCTAAAGCAGCAGGATTTGGAGATCATCGTTTAGATTATAATCACGATGGTATCGCTTGTAATTAAATTAATTTCCCTATTATCTTGTGCTATTAAATGAAATGGCTCTAAATAAATCTAATCCGAGTGTCTAATTATATACACAGAAAGCCTGAGAACTAATACTTCTCAGGCTTTTTCTTTTCTGATTGTAGATTGTAGTCATAAGAAATACATTAGGATGATTGGAAAAAAGCAAAATCAAACCTTTCAGGTTTGGTTTGTGTTAAAAGTTTATCTCACATAAAATTCAGGTGGTTCGAGCCCAAGTATTCGTAGATATGTATAGCCCTGGCCTCTGTGATGAATCTCATTTTCCAAGGCGTATTGAAGTCTTGCAAAATGACTTTGCTCAGGTCCGAAGAAAGGGTCCTTCACAACGATGCTGAGTCTTTCTTCATTCATTTCTTCCCACATTTTTCTTGTCTCTTCACGGATCTCATTACTTATTTTGATCAGATCTTCTTTTGTTGCAACCCCTTCAAACACATCTTTATATTCCCATTTGTCTAGCGCGATTCCCTGCATATAGCCGTATTCGATATTTACAATTTCTTTCACCATTTCAGCAAAAGGACGAAGCTTCTCGTCTGGGGTATAACTGAATAATTTACCTTCTGGAAAAGCTTCTATCACACGAATCGTCAATCTTCTGTTTCCTTCCAAAACCTCAAAGAAATCGTTCTTCGTCAGGAACATATTTGCACTCTCCTTCAGTTTTTTTCTCTTTAAGAAGTTCAACTGAAACGGTTAAAGTCCTGTCATTTTTTGATTAAAAAAGTATTCTCAAAGAATCCATGTTGACATTTATATTTTTTTATTTTACAGTAAACCATATGGTTAACTATAACAGAGATGAACTTGATCAAGTATTTTCGGTTTTAGCGGATCCAACGAGAAGAGCAATCATTAAAGAGCTGTCAAAAGGTGAGAACACCGTCAAGAAGATGGCAGCTGCATATGACATGTCTTTGCCAGGCTTTACGAAGCATTTGAAAATCATGGAGAATGCTGGGCTAGTATCTTTTAGAAAGGTGGGAAAATATAAGTACTATTATCTTCAACCAAAAGGCATAGATTATGCGACCGAATGGCTGAATGAATTAAGCTCGTATTGGAAGAACCAATTATCTAGCTTGGAAAAATATTTATTAGAAAACAGGGAGGAAGACAACGATGATCACGATGAATAGTACGCAAGACTTTACACTTCAGTTAAATCACACGTATCCGGTTAAAAGAGAAAGAGTATTTAACGCATGGACGAAATCAGAACAACTGGCACAATGGTGGGGACCAGAAGGCTTTAAAACAACGATCGAAGAGATGAACGTGGAAACTGGCGGAAACTATAAATTCAACATGCATGCTCCAGATGGAGAGACACATGTTTTAACGGGTCAATACATAGAGATTGTCCCAAATGAAAAGCTGGTATTTACATGGAAATGGGAAAACGGAGATGCTGCGTTCCCGTCCACTACTGTAACAATCGATTTCCTGGATAAAGGAGACTCCACTGAAGTGGTCGTTACACATACAGATCTTCCAAGCGAAGAAGCTGCTAACAACCATAACTTTGGCTGGACAAGTTCTTTAGAAGAAAGCTTGAAAGTCTATTTAGGCCAAAAGTAAATAGGAGGGGAACCATTCTCTGCTGAGGAAAAATACAATCAAATTGTCGAACATTTAAAAGTGACCGCGAATGTTTCAAAAGGGTCCATGTTTGGTGCAAAATGTATCAAAAGTTATGTGAAAGCAGAGATCCAATCGTTAGTCCCTTCTAAGCTCGTCGAATGGAAAGTGATAAACTCCATGCACCAAAAAAAAGTGGATTTTCGAACTTGCGAGATTGGGAAGGAACATTGATTCGCTTTGAAATCGAACACGTTTCAGAAAATGAATCAGTGCTGCACTTTACCCATTGGGACTTACGAAAGAACTTGAATGTTATCAAGTTTGTGAGAATGGATGGTTCTCCTATCTTTCAAATTTAAAGGATCTTCTTGTGAATGGGCAGGGAAAACCTTATTTAGACGATAGGGAAAATAATATGGCTTCGACAGAAATGAATCGTTAGGTTAATAGTAAAAGAGGAAGTATTTCATCAAAGTGATGGAATGCTTCTTTTTGTTATGAATTATAAAATTTATGGGATCCAAAGTGGTGTGGTCGGACTTACCTTAAACTATATCAATTTGCATCGTCGGTTCGGTTCTCGTTCCGGTATCTTCTGAAAAAATCATTGAAAAAGGTCGTACCTGTTGTACTTGAGCTAGAAGCAGAGTACAACTGAGGGCGTTATACAACGCTACCGTATATGATTAAATGTAAAATAATTTAATTAAATATTCATACAATCATTTACTTTATCACTTTACTGCGGTATAGTTTTATCAAACCTACCCCCTTTAGAAGGCTATTTAAAAAATAGTATTCTTTTTTAGTCCTTTTATCGTCTTAATTAAGAAGAAGGTGCAATGAAAAAAGTCAAAAAGACCTTGGCAGCTATCATACCTAGGTCTTTTTTTAAGCTTTTTTTGGAACGACTAAAGGTCACCCTCCGATCACCACAAATATAAGCCAAGCGAGTCCTGGTCCGAAAGCTACGACGAGGGCAGTAACAAGTAATAGTTGTTTGAAAAACACTCGTTCGTTCACGCCTTGAACATTTGCGAGAAGCAACGCCCCGTTTGTTGAGAAAGGACTTAAGTCAACAATGCTGGAGGCAATAGCAATCGCAGAGACAACACCGATTGATGAAATAGCCGGATCCTGCAGGATAGGAGCCGCAAGCGGAATTAGTGCTGCAAGCATTCCTGTAGTTGAGGCGAACGCCGAGACAAATCCTCCGACATAGGACGCAGAAAGAGCCGCGATGACTGGGTCTCCTACACTGGCTATTAATTCTGTAACATATTCAATGGTTCCAATTGCTTCCAGTACTCCAACGTATGTCACGATTCCAGTAATAAGAAGGATTACCGACCATGGCATTTTTCCAAGGACTGCAGATTGTTGTTTCGGAGCAATCAATGCCAGGACCAATCCGATGATGAACGCAGCAAATCCAATGTTGACTTTAAAGCCAAGAGCTAGCACGACAAGGGCAACTAACCCTAGAAGAGTAACTCCTTTATAGAATGTCAAACCGTATTCTTGTTTATCTATGTTGTTTTCGGCATTTATGTCTAAGGCAGCTGCTACTTGTACCTCAGTACTGGTTTTTCTTTTAAACATACGTAAACCGCCAAGAGCGATAAATATAAGCATCGACACGACTACTCCATAAATAAAAGCATTTATGAAGAGCATTCCTGGAGAGAATGGAAGATTCCGAGACTCCATGACACCATTCACAATCACTCCATAGGGATTTAGCGGAGAAAAGGAACCGGCTGTCGACCCGATAACAACCATTACACCCATCAAAAGAGGGTTAATGTTGTATTGAAAAGCAAAGCGCATCGAAATGGGAGCCAGGATTGCAATAGCAGCCGGACCTAACGTACCGACACCGGTCAAAAGCGTGCAAAGTGAAAACATAACCCAAGGGATTAAACCGAGATTTCCTTTAACTAAGCGAAGTCCCCAGCCTGTGATCAAATCAACAGTCCCATTATTCTGAACAATAGAAAAAAGGTAGGTGACACCTGCAAGGAGAACAAAGAGGTCCCCTGGAAATCCGCTAAAGATATCATCAACACTCATCCCACTGACCAAAGAACCGACCACAAAAGCCGCGACAAAACCCAATATGCCAAGGTTAATTGGCAAGAAAGCCCCAATCACAAACATTAATAAAAGTACAATAATACTAATAAGTTCTAAACTCATATTAACTTCCTCCTATTCTTAAATAATGTTTTAAAGTTAGGGGGAAGGACATGATGAAGGAAGAATTGTTGAGACTTGTCCCCCGACAGAAAAATGATTATATACAGAAAACGGATCGAACCCTATATACACCCTCTTTCTTTTAAAATGAATGCGCTTACAAAACAAAAGATTCAACAGTCGACTATATTTCTATCATTATATTAATCGCAATGTTTTAGAATTGCAATCAGTTTTTATAATATTCCGAAAATATTGAATAGTATTATTTTATGTTGTATAATCAAAAACGACAGTCGACCAATTAGTAATTCTTCAATGGAGGTTACCCTATGAGTACTATAGATCTTAAGAAAAATGCGCTTTCCAATCATATTGCAGAACATATAATAGAGCAGATCGTAACCGGGGAATTAAAACCAGGAGAAAAACTGATCGAACTTTCGTATGCTGAGGAATTTGGAATTAGTAAAGCCCCGGTAAGAGAAGCTATTTATTTGCTGACAATGGAGGGCCTGGTTGAAAAAATCCCAAGAAAAGGTGCTGTTGTAAAAGGGTATACAACGAGCGAAATTCATGATCTGCTCGAAATTCGCATCATGTTGGAATCACTTTCAATGAAACGAATAGCAGAATGCGGAGTAGATTCAGAGATTATTAATAAAATGGAGTCTCTATTAGCAGAGATGCAAGAACAGAAGGAGATCGGTGTCTATACACAATTGAACCACTCCTTTCATATGTGTCTGATCGAAATGAGTAAAAGTGAGGTAATCCATAACGTTTATTCTCGATTGAAACATCCGCTTCAACGAATACAGAATCTATCTTTTTCGGGAGAGGGGAATATAAAAAAATCAGTTGCCGAACATGAAATCATCGTAAAACTATTAAAACAAGGAAACGTTTTAGATGCTTCTAGAGTATTAAAGAAACATAATCAAGACGTCATAGAGAGTATTCAACAATGGTTAAATAAAGGGATTTAGTTAGGGGATTTTATATTTCTACAAAAATACTAACCTACTTTCATAAAATCACCTTAAAGGAAAGGAGGTAATGGGGTGAAATCGGCCTTTTTATTCCCTGGTCAAGGTTCCCAAAAAGCCGGAATGCTCCACGATTTACCACAGCATACGTCCATATTAAAGACTCTGCTGGAAGCCAATGAGGTTCTTAATCAAGACGTTTTGTTATGGGATACAGAGGAAGCCCTTCAATCTACTGTTGCTGTACAGGTTGCGCTGCTCACTGCGGAAGTGGCGACTGCTCGCGCTTTAATGTCTGAAGGAGCAACACCTGATATGGTTGCTGGACATTCCGTTGGATCGTTCAGTGCTGCGGTTATTGCGGGAGTACTAGACTTTAAGGATGCGCTCCTGTTGGTAAAAAAGCGGGGAGAGTTGATGGAAAGCGCTTATCCTCACGGGTATGGTATGGGTGTTGTGCTAGGTTTAAATGAGCGCACCCTACTACCGATCATTGAAGAGATCTCTACTTCTACCCATCCTGTTTTCCTAGCCAATGTAAACGCTCCTGACCAGATCACAATCGCAGGCAAGCTTTCGGCAATCGGGGATGTCTTTGAGCTGGCCCGCCGTAAAGGTGCAAGAAAAGCACAATTCCTAAATGTAAGTGTTCCGTCTCACTGTCCACTCCTTCAATTTGTCTCTGAAGCGCTAGGGAAAGCTTTAGAGGATATTTCGTTCCATGAGCCTCGTATTCCGTATGCAGGAAATCGTACAGCTCGGGCATTAAGGAAGGCTAATGCTATTCGGGAAGATCTCGCCCTTAGTATTTCGAATCCAGTCCGTTGGTATGATGCCACTTCTGTGTTGTTTGAATTAGGGGCGCGTCTTTATGTAGAAATGTCGCCCGGGAGTGTGCTGACAGAGCTAGCGAGAAGTGCATTTACTGATGCACGTTCACTTTCTGTTTCAGAGTTTGGCTTACAAACAGCTTCTATTTTAATCCAACGAGAAAAGGCAAGATCAGTTTGAACTATCTATAAGTAGGAGAGGGGAGAGGTACTTTATGTTTGATACAAATCAGGAAACTGTACGTTCTTGGACAAAACGTCAGGATGAAAAAGCGATAAAAATTTCAAAAGTAGAACACATAGCGAAGAACAGGGTAATCCCGACAGATCGAATAGTAGAAGCTCTCGAGCTATTAATTTCTCCAGGTGACAGGGTCGTTTTAGAAGGGAATAACCAAAAGCAAGCTTCGTTCCTATCAGCTTCACTTGCGGAAGTTGACCCGGGAAAAGTGAATCAACTACATATGATCATGTCTAGTATTTCTCGACCGGAGCATCTGGATATCTTTGAAAGAGGAGTGGCAGAAAAAATAGATTTCTCATACGCAGGTCCTCAAAGCCTGCGTGTGGCACAAATGATAGAAGATGGAATGTTAAAAATGGGGGAAATCCATACGTATTTGGAGTTATATGGACGCCTTTTTGTTGACCTTATTCCAAACGTGGTACTCGTAGCGGCGGATAAAGCAGACATAAACGGAAACCTGTACACAGGGCCAAATACAGAAGAGACACCGACTATTATTGAGGCAGCTGCCTTTAAAGATGGCATTGTAATCGTTCAAGTAAACGAACTTGTGGAGGAATTGCCGCGTGTTGATATTCCGGGTACTTGGGTTGATTTTATTGTTGAAGCACAAAAGCCATATCAGCTAGAAGCGCTTTTTACAAGGGATCCGAAGCATATTACAGAACTTCAGATCCTCATGGGTATGATGGCCATACGAGGTATCTATGAAAAGCATAATGTTCAGTCTTTGAATCATGGGATCGGCTTTAATACAGCTGCTATTGAGCTCCTTTTGCCTACGTATGGAGAGCAGCTTGGTTTAAAAGGGAAGATCTGCAAAAACTGGGTACTCAATCCCCATCCTACTTTAATCCCCGCTATAGAAAGTGGTTGGGTGGAAAGCATTCACTGTTTTGGCGGGGAAGTCGGAATGGAGCAGTATGTGGCAGCTCGTCCTGACGTTTTTTTTACGGGACGTGATGGCAGTTTGAGATCAAATCGTACTTTGAGTCAGGTTGCAGGTCAGTATGCAACGGATATGTTTATCGGATCCTCCTTACAGATCGACCAATATGGAAACTCTTCTACTGTTACCTCAGGACGGTTATCTGGATTCGGTGGGGCTCCGAACATGGGACATGACCCAAGAGGAAGACGTCATTCTACGCCTGCTTGGCTAGATTTAGTCACAGGTGATGATCAGCTTGCCCGGGGGAGAAAATTGGTCGTACAAATGGTAGAAACACACCAGGCAGGAAACGTTCCTGTATTTGTGGAGTCCCTCGATGCGATTAGTGTGGCACGCACCGCTAATTTATCTACAACACCTGTTATGATTTACGGCGATGATGTTACTCATGTTGTCACAGAGGAAGGAATTGCTTATTTATATAAAGCCCAAAGTTTAGAAGAACGCCGTCATGCACTTGCCGCGATAGCGGGTGTAACACCGATCGGAATGAAACATGACACAAAACGTACTGAAAAGTTGCGTCAGGATGGGCTCGTAGCCTTGCCGGAAGACTTAGGTATCAGGCGAACGGATGCAAAAAGAACCCTTTTAGCCGCCAAAAGTGTTGAGGACCTCGTGGAGTGGTCAGGTGGTTTATATAACCCCCCTGATAAATTCAGGAGTTGCTATTGATGGCGATTGTTCAAAAGAAAGGGAAAAACGAGACTCTTTTCTGTGACCGTCTCGCTTATTTTGCTGTAACGGCACTCATAGATGAAGCGATGCTTACCCCTAAACCCGGTTTAGTAGATAAGGAGAGTAAAGGGGCTCATACCGACATGTCCATAGATTTAATGCTAAAGTCTGCATATGCTCTGCAATCTACTTTTGCTGAAATGGCTGAAGCAAGTATAGGGCAATTCCCCAGTCAGGATTTGCGGGTGAAATTGGCTGAAATCGGTCGGCGTGGTGAACAAATCATGTTTCAAACGACAAACGGGGTAAACACACATAAAGGAGCCATTTGGGCTTTAGGATTATTAACAGCAAGTGCGGCGATTCATGGACCACATGTATCCCCTCAGAAGATTGCTCAAACAGCGGGTGAAATAGCCAAATACAAAGATCGATGTACATCTGAATTCATAACGAATGGATTAAAGGTGAAAAAGAAGTACGGTATTTCAGGTGCAACGGGAGAGGCGCAACAAGGATTTCCTCATATCGTCCATATTGCACTTCCTGTATTATGGAGAGCTCGTAAAAAGGGGTTATCTGAAACAACTGCTAGATTAGATGCCCTTCTCTCGATAATCGCTCATCTTGATGATACATGCATTTTGCACCGGGGAGGAACGGATGCTCTGTCTGTTGCAAAAGCGGGAGCTAAGACTGTATTAGATGTTGGAGGTTCATCTTCTCTAGAAGGAGGAAGAGCTCTTGTAGATTTGGATCGAATGCTTCTCTCCTATAACGCTTCACCTGGTGGCAGTGCAGATTTATTGGCTGGGACTTTGTTTTTAGATCGTTTACAGGTGCTTTCTAAATAATGGAGGTGTTTTCGTTGGAAACATTAACTTTTGAATATAATGCCACAAGAACCATTCATCAACGATCACATGTTGGAGTTGTAGGGTCTGGCGATTTGGAAGTATTGCTTGAACCATCTAGTAATGGACAAGCGCAAATAACGATTCGAACGGGCAGTGAGGGATTTGGGGATGCTTGGAAAGCTGTATTAGATCGATTCTTCTTGGTGAATGATATCGCAGCCAAAGTGACCATCAATGATTTTGGAGCGACCCCAGGAGTGGTTAACTTGAGACTGGCACAGGCACTGGAGGTGAGTCAAGATGTCCCCAATCACCAAAAATAGCTTGATCGAATTAAATGCCAGGGATAGGGTAAAGGCAGTATTAGATGAAGGATCCTTTCGGGAATTACTGGGACCGTTTGATGGCCTTGAATCTCCTCATCTTCCTCCACAGGGTATTGTTCCGCAAAGTGATGATGGTGTTGTCATTGGCCGTGGGCAGATTGATGGAGAAGAGGCTGTTGTGATTTCAATAGAAGGATCTTTCCAAGGCGGAGGAATTGGTGAAGTATCGGGAGCCAAGATCGCCGGAAGCTTAGAACTGGCTCTCCGTGATAATAAAAAAGGTATAAAAACACTTCCAGTCATGCTATTTGATACGGGGGGCGTTCGACTTCAAGAAGCCAACTACGGACTCCTTTCCATTTCAGAGATTGGGGCAGCTGTAATAGCCCTTCGTCAACATGTCCCTGTTGTTGGAGTGATTCCGGGCAATGTAGGCTGCTTCGGAGGAATGTCAATTACAGCGGGATTGTTTAGTCATTTGATCATGACGAAGGGAGCAAGGTTTGGGCTAAATGGGCCAGAAGTAATCGAGCAAGAGGCAGGGATAGAAGAGTTTGATTCAAGTGACCGCCCGCTTATCTGGGGGACGATTGGCGGGACACAACGTTTTTCTACTGGATTTGTAGATGAACTTGTAGATGACGATGTGACCGAGATTAGAAAAGCGGTTCAACAAGCTTTTTTTGATAAAGGAAAAGAAATCAACAAAACCGAGCAAGTTGACTTTTATCGTCATTTCCTGAGTCAAATTGATCCTTCAAAACCAATCGATCCACAAACGATTCGGGAGTTATGGAAACAAGTAAGAAATGCAGATATTCCAAAAGAGGTAGATGTCCATTCATTTCCCGAATTAGATATGCCAAATAGCCGGGGAAGGGCTTGGTTTAAAGCTTTATCTGGTATTGAAGAGCCTAAAGGTAATATTCCATCCGTTCTTTATGGGGATTCTATTTTAGGAAAAGAACGTGTTCGTTATATCTCTGTTGTTCCGAACCCCTATAATCGTTTTCCTCGTGCCCGGCATGGAGAGGTTGGACTTGATGAAGGATGGGCGATCGCGAAATGTGTTCGTGATGCAGTAGAAAAAGATAAAAATGGTGACCCCCGGGCCATTGTGGCAATCGTAGATGTCCCAAGCCAAGCTTACGGATATCGAGAAGAGCTACTCGGGATTCATTTTGCTTTAGCAGCAGCCGTGGATTCTTATTCAACGGCACGGTTAGCAGGACATCCAGTAATTTCATTGATCGTTGGTAACGCCATTTCTGGTGCCTTCTTAGCCCATGGGTATCAATCAAACCGCATTTTAGCTCTTAACGATGATGGTGTAAATGTTCACGCGATGTCAAAGCAGTCTGCTGCTCGTATTACACGTCGCAGTATTCGGGATTTAGAAGAAGCCACTCGGAGAGTTCCAGCGATGGCTTATGATGTTACCTCCTATTCTTCACTTGGTGCTCTTTATGAACTTATTGATGGAATCGATGCAGATACACCAGGAGAACAAGATATTCAGACGATAAAAGATAAACTAACGGACGCAATTGTTGACACACGCTCTCGTCCTCATGACTTAAGCAATCGTTTACTGACAAAAGAGGCGATAAATGGTGGCCGTACAGCTTCTATCAAAACCCGTAAATTGTTGGAGCAACAATGGAATTCCATCCACATGATTTACTCAAGCTGAAGGGTGAAGAGGATTTGATATGTGATTCTCCTCTACCAGATTGGGTGAAGGAATCTCTTAGTAGAGCACCCTTTGTCGTTGTTCGCCGGGCTCCATTAATGAAGAAATTAGTACCGATCGGAATAAGGGGAGAATCGCGATCCGAACGGTTTGCAGCTTTTATCCCCTATGACAAAATTTTAGAAACGATTACTCCAGAACAGCTCGTAGAGAAAACATCATGGAAACAGAATCAGCGTTTTCATTGTATTGATGCACTACAATCACTTCCTCATGTAAGTAAAACACTATCCCGGTTTTCTGTTCGTTGGGGGCCAACAGGAAGTGTTGGTTTTGAGCTGGCGAGTAATGTCTATACAGCTAAACCGACCAGTGATTTAGACCTTGTCGTAAGGACACCAAGCTTGTTACCAATGGAACTTGCCGTGGATTTGAGAACTCAACTCTGTAAGGTTAAGGTCGGGGTAGATGTACAACTTGAAACACCAAAAGGTGCGATATCGCTAGATGAATATTCCAAAGGGAAAAGTCCTGTTTTGTTACGTACTGAAAATGGTCCGCAGCTTGTGAAAATTCAAGAAATATGGAACACCTGAGAGAATACCAAGCGATATTGATAAATTAAAATTATGCATAGTACGATAGATTAAAAAAAGAGTTGAAGCAGAAATGGCAAATTTAAGTTTGAGCGTTAAACGTAGTCGTCTTGAGCCACAAACGCGGATGCTAATCTGGCTCTTGATTGTTCAAATAATGGTTGCTTTTGTAGGACGAGGACTTGTCCCGCTTGGTGTATTGATTGGAGCTGACCTTTCTCTCACGAAAGCTCAGATTGGCATACCTTACGAACAGTAGCGGCCGATTCCTAATCATTCCCCACATCGATTTATAAAAAACAGACAGCCTTTGATCGTTACTGCCTTGTGGTGCAGTTTAATAAAAAGAGAAAAGCGAGGCTCAGTGAACATGCAGTTTGATCCAAAAGAGCTAATAGATGGTGGATCTCGAAAAGTTGCAGACGCTTGGCCGGTTTGCCGGGAATTATTGTGATAGCAGGGAATTCTTTTTGCTGCCGAGATAAAGAAGAAGGGACTGACTCCTTTTGGTGCCAGTCCCTATTCCATTTGGATCCTGTAGAGAGATTCTGATGGGGTCTATGAACTAAAGTTGCTTGGCTATGAACCAAACTAGTATTGCTATGAACCAAAATAAAGACTCTATGAACCAAACCACTGACTTTGAACCAAAGTGAATGCTCTATGAACCAAATCTCTTTTTTTACTTGATAATCCCTCTTCAGTTATGCAGACTTCCTTGTAATCTGGGATGTGGCCGGAAGTGTCCGATCGGGATTTGGAGCAAACTGGTTTTTCCTTTTTCGTTCAGTTTATAGAATTCATCATACAAATGTACATCAAATCCCAGGATGGGATGGCCTCCCATATTCAATGCCGAAGCAGCCAGCAGCAAGTGATAAGACAGAATGCCAGCTTCCATGTGTTGGATACGATGACCTCGATATCCATAGGAACTTTTGTAATGCGCATTATCTCCAATGATGTTGAAGGAAAGCGGAATTTGCGCCATGTTGACAAAATCAGATAACAGTCCATCTTGCAAAGCGCTGCGAAAATCTCCGGATTGAATAGGTTTTAATGCATGTGTGGATCCATGATAAGTATAAGCGCCATTTGGCAAGCCTTCTATGTTATACGTACAACAATTAATTGAGACTCGGTAAGGCGGCTTCTGAAAAGCATGATCCAGGTCATTTCGGTAAGAACTCGTTGAGATCGTTTCGAATAAAAGAGCGGACAACGTTTCTTGATTTATGGGCTTTAGAACAAAATCCATTCCAGGTGAATATCGCCTTCGACAGGCGGAAGAGAAATCATAAGACAACGGATGAACACGGGGCAGCCTGATACACGAGCTGCCTGACTCTTCTTTCTTTTCTTCTTTCATTTGCAGATGGGATGAGATCGCGTCCATCATGCACGCTTCATTCATCTTGATCAGCATCGGATATTCCCTGATTTCCTTGGAACGGACGTAATGTTTAGGTTTTAGTGGTTCCAATTCGCTGCATAATTTTTCAGCAGTGGAAGACTTCTCTGCATCATGACTTTGAAACCAGTTCATCTCTCGGTAGACCGAAAGCGGAATAACCGCATACACACTTTCTTCTATATCAGTAATACCTAAAAGGTGTTGGATGGCGCGATCAAGAAAGTGATAGTAGACTCCCGATTCAAAACCGAGTCGCTTTCCAACTTCCAGCAGTTGACCGGTCACAAATCCGGAATCCAACCCTTGCAGGCGGTAAGAGAAGTTATGGTATTTGAAAAAATTCTTCCAAAAAAACGTCGAGATAAAGACAGTGCCAAATGAGGAGGAGATGTCACAGCGATTGCCTAGAGCCCTCTTTAAGTAGCTATCAAAATTGCCTTCCCTCAAACAAACTAAACGATGGTGTGCGGCGTCATAATGATAGATGCCTTCCGGAAGATCCTCGATTTTTAAATATAGATAAAGTTCGTTTGGATACAGTGCACCACCGGATGGAACAAAGCGCCGGCATGTTGTCCATGCTTCCGTATGACCGGCAAAAGGCATCGAATCGCTAAATTGTGTGAGCCCGAAGGTATACCAAAGAAAGTGACTGATCTCTTTTAGATTTGGTTTTGAATTTCTTTCCTTTTGTTCGAGATGAAATGGAATGTCTGCGGATAGTTCAACGACAGGCAACCCTTGGTAAAGTTTATAAGGAAGGGGAGCGTCGTCCCAGTTCACCACCCAGTCAGGGGGGGTTACTTTGTCTGTTTCATAATGAAGTTTATGCAAAAACTCATCGAGGTTCATTCCTTTTCCCCCTTTACACTGGTTATGGAAACCACTCGTTATGGAAATGGATGAGGATACGGATTGAGCTCACTGAATGTCAGCGGCTTTTTCACAATCCCTAGTTTCGCTGGTACGTTCAACACCCGGTCCAGCCCTTCTAGCCGGGTAAGGTGGTGTCCAAATGTCATGGGCAGCATCCCAGGTATCACTACTTTTACACAATATAGTCCATTTCGTTTAAGTTCAGGACTTGTTTGATCCACTACAATGACCTCGAGCTTCAGCTGTTGAAAAACATCTAAGATTGCCTTTAGATCATCTAAAAGATCGGCTGATTTACGAACCGGACGAAATTCCTGGTGAAAGTCCTTTACGAGCCGCCGATCGAGCAGGAAGTACAAGCGTTTCTCAGCTTCTTTTAAACCGTACAGCATCGAATGGTCTTCCATTTGCTGAACGAGATGCGAATGTTTATACATCTGTTCATATTTCTCCCTGTTCTTTTCAAATGTATCGTCCATGGTGAGAAGCATGCCTGAGAGTTCCTGGACAGCTCCTTTTACAGCTCTTATTGGATCGATGTGGGCTCCTGATGCACATAAGAGATTCAAGCCTTTTTCCTTCGTGTTTTTGGCCATGGCCCAAATGCTGGGAATGCCATTCTCGGTAGTCGCATTAAATAAATGCACCTCAAATCCGGTCACTGCGTTTATGCGCTGGATCATGAGTTGCAGCTCTTGGTCGTCTATGGATTTATTATCAAGACGAGGAATAGGAAGCTGGCCATACCACGTCATAAGAAACGAATCCCGCTCCACAATTTCAAAAATACCGTAAAGAATAGCCTCCTCTAAGCTTCCGCCCACTGCGCAGCCGTTTGACGTTTCATAAACAAACCCTTCTCCGCACCCTAAGCTGTAATAAGCAAACATCTCTGGAACTAAGATCGGCCGGTTCTGTGTTAAAGAATAACCCCAAACCCAATGAATCGAACGATTATCCAATGGCGTGAAAGGAAAGCCGGGCATTTCATATTGTTTCTCAGTGTGAAGTCCTATGGATTGAGGGTTAAGCGCATGCTTTTCCACCTTAGAATAAGGTTCATACACAACCGTTTGTTTACCCCTTGGTCCATAACCGCAATGTCTCTCCAGTCCTTCTAAAATGCCTGAAAGTTCGCTTTGAGCATAAGAATGAGTGCGCCCGGCATTTAACTCATTTCCTGTCAGCAAAGGAAGATTGACGATCGTATCAGCAAAAGGGGAGATGAAGTCATATCTTTTGTAATTAAGAAGACCGGTCCTGCTATCTAAGTAATCCCTGCTTAAAACTTTCTCCAGATCGTCTAACGAGCGGCAGCGATAGCTATCGATTGTGATCTTTGGACTTGGTTTCAGTACTATTTTAGCGGCATCAGCTGTATCCTCCGGAAGATCACCACACATATGGCAGTATGGATCAGGCAGAAAGAAATGATAAGAAAGCCTGAAGGTGTCTAGATGAAGAAGCAGTACATGCTCATACGTGCGGGCTTCTTCTCCTTTAAAAAATCGATGAACTTCTTCTGTAATGAGATAGGAAGCTTGCGATATTCCTAGATTGGTAGCCCATGGGTCTTGTTGGATATCACGTTGATTCGTCTTATATTCTTTGATTTGGAATTGTTCTTTCCGGTCTGGCCCCGTCATAAAACGGCGCAGATCCGCACACTGCGAACAACCCTGTTTGTCAGGAAGAACAAGCGGGCCAATGTTTGCTTCACCAAATGATACGAATCCCCGAAGCCAAGGAATGCCACTGGAACGAAAGACCTCATCTGCTTCTCGATGTTCAAATGGGACCCAGGAATCATGTAGCACTAACGCTAGATTCTCTTGATTTGGAACGGCATCCTCTATAGAGTGCCAACGAGTAATTTGATAGAATCCAGTCAATTGTTTGTTAACATAGTCAGCTAACATTCCTTTTCCGATAATGGCGATAGAGTGGCTCATGTAAGTTCCTCCTCGCTTACCGTAATCCCAAATATGCCAGCCGTATTCTCTTCAAAAACTGACTCCACATGGAGAGTAAAGAACTGTGCCTGCATTTTATTCTTTTTTAATGTGTGTATTGCCGAAGAGAATGTTTCTTGAAGTGTATGCTCTTCAAAAGAAGGACTTTGAACATCATGTAGTGCATTCTTCTGTAAAACAGTGGAGGAAACCACAACGCCATAGGGGTTACGTGAGGTTCCTTTATTTTGCGAATCCATCAAAGCAGTCTGTAATGCTCTGCTTAAAGCGATCTTCATATTTAACCCAACACTTCCATACCATTTACCGTTCGAACCAACCCAAACGACAGGAAGACCGAATAATTCTTGACCTGAATAGAGTTCAGTTTCAGGCCTCAAAGTTGATAAAGCCTGCAAAAAAAATGGGGAACGATGTTCTTTTACGAGACTTAAGTCTATTTTAGATGTTAAGACAACCCCGTTATGTGTTTGTTTCACAAATCCTTCATGCAGTCCATTTTGCAGTGCCCTGCATAGCCCTTCTAAGACGGTTGCCCCCGTTCCTACACCCCATAATGAAGGATGTTCGGATTGAAGAAAATAATTCCTCACATATGTTTCAATTCCAACGAGACCTGCCTCTAGACGGGCTTCTTCATGCGTGAGGCCTGAACAGACAATCTCGGGATGAAGTTGGGCAGGGCCGTCTGATCGAGGATCGGCCACCTGTACTTTACATTGTGACAATGGAAGCTGCAGCAAGTCTTCTTCTTCCCAAAGATGAAAAACACCTGATTCTTTTGAAGTTATCTTATAAAACAAGGAATACAAGTCCTTCTTCTGGTTATTAGCTTTCTCTAGAAATGCAAGCGGGTCTTTAATCGCTTCTGTATGAATACGACCAGTTACAAGAGGGTGTGGGATAAAGGTGATCCAGTTTCCTTCGAGCGTTTCCATGTTAAGCTGGTAAAAGGGTCTTTCTTTTTTTTCCTTCTGTACGCCGGTGATTTCTTTAAAAAGCTCAAAAACGGCCACATTTGCTAATAGTGCACCAGTTGTTGGTGAGGATGCATGAGAACCACTGCTTTCTTCATTCGGACGCTGGTGCAGCCTGCGGTAGGCAGACTCCCAGCAGTATTCTGATTCAGCTGAAACGAACGGTCCGGCAAAAGCTAATTCTTTTATAATCGTAATGGGAAGAAAATGCTTCCTTTGTTCTCTGCAAATCCCTTGAATGGTACGAAGTTGAGTTAAATCACTGTCCCTTGATCCATATAGTATGAAATCAAAGGATTCTAGCATTTTCCGCCATACCTGATTCTCTGGATGTAAGATGGTGATCTCCGTATCAGGTTCTGATTGGCTGGCTTCTTCTATCATCTCATTCAAACGGGGCATTTCACTTTGGCATGAATCAGTTTGGATGATGCTAAATTTAGGGTGCCCTGATTGAATCAACGATTGAACGAGAGAGAGGAGAATAGGCCCTGATCCTATAACAGCCACATTCGACTGACGATAGACTTGAAAACGGTACCCGCCGGAATCACTAACATGATTTACATATTCGATTTGGGAAGCGTATTTAGTCAGAATGCGGTCTGGAAGCTGATGGGGGAGATCCCCGCTGACATCACGGACAAAGCCGTTTTCATATAGAACCTGTGCGATTTTATACACTTGGTCTTTGTAAGAACCGGGTAAACCATCCGTTATATATGCAAGGGTATGGTTTCCGTCGAATATGGGAATTAATTTTTCAAGCCATTGGTCTATCGTGCTTCCTTCCATCCTTATAGAGGTTACGTTGTTCCGAAGATAGACACCTTTATTCGATTCTGGAAAAACAAATGTATCTCTATTCACCTTCAAACACATAGAAGGATGTAATGCTTGCATGGTACCCCTCCTTTTCAGAAACTCAACATCTTTTGCATCATTTATTTCTATGGATTCCTTGTGTCAATTATGTCTATCCAACGAAAAAAGCCCTGCAGGAATACATACAGGGCAAGCCTTTTTTAAAAATTTCAAGGGGATTTTATTGCGATTAGCTACTAACTCAGCGGCCATGTCCGCCGCCACAACGACCTCCACAACCTCCGCAACGACCGCCGCAGTTATGACCACCGCAGCCTCCGCAACGAGCACAACGGCCACCACAGCCGCCGCAGCCGCCACAGCCACCGCAGCCACCGCAGCCTCCGCAAAAACCTATACAGAAGAAACCGAAACCGAGACCGCCGCAGAAACCAACGCACAGTCGAGCGGAATCATTTGTATTTTGATCCTGCGGATATTGCGGTGTACCACCGCTGACATGGAAATCACCAGTATTTAATCCATTAAGATCCCATTGGTGTTTCTTATCCAATAAAAACACCTCCTCATCTATTTGTCAGATATCCAAACAAATTGAGAAGAATCGCCAGAATAGACATATGACTACTGAAAAATCTCCTCAAGTTCCTCATGATAAAATATGTACTTCTATCACGTTTGGTCAATCTTTATCAGAAAATTGGGGGAATGGGATAGCTGGGTTGTGAAGTTTGGTTTTCAAAGAAGAAGTCCTTTGTACAGAATGGGATGCCGACATTCGCTCGTTGTTTCCGTTAGATAGCCGTTCAGAAAATGACTCAAACACTCACATTGAAGGTTAAAGTCTGGAAGAACATCTTTCCCGTCTGAAAAAGGTCGTTAAGTTTTTCTGTCCCACTTTCGTTCCATGGACCTAGCGGATTGGCGCAAGGAAAAGTCCTTGCTTTCTGAGCAAGTGAAGCGTGTCCGTGAAACATTTGAAGGACGTCTTGTTGAAAAGATTGCAAATCCATTACCGATTGGTCCTTTACAGTTAGAAACAATCGGTGAACTGATCTCTTTTGCTTCATCCCATGAAAGTGAACATATTGGAGTTATCAAAACGATGAATCATGCCGTTAAATCTACAGTAAGCACCAAATAGATGTTGAACGTAAAATAAAAAGGGAAGAGGAGGATTTGATTGTCAAAGGATTTTCACTACCATTAAAGCTGCCTGTTTCCGCAAAAAATGTGTATGAAGCGATTTCCACAGAAAGAGGCGTAAGAAAATGGTGGACAGAGTTCGCAGATGTTGGACATGATACAGGAAGCATGGCAGAGTTTCGTTTTCCAAAGGCTGGTTTTTATGTAAAAGCAGAGATTCAATCATTAGTCCCTACTAAGCTGGTCGAATGGAAAGTAATAGATTCCATGCATCCTGAAAAAAGTGGATTTTCGAATCTAAGAGATTGGGAAGGAACATTGATTCGTTTTGAAATCGAGCACGTTTCAGAAAATGAGTCGGTGCTGCACTTTACCCATCAGGGGCTTTCGAAAGAACTTGAATGTTACCAAGTTTGTGAGAATGGATGGTGTTCTCTTATCTTTCAAGTTTAAAGGATCTTCTTGTGAAGGGGCAGGGAAAACCTTATTTGGACGATACGGAAAATAATATGGCTTCAACCAAAATAAACCGTTAGATTATAAAGAAAAAGAGAAGCATTCCATCAAAATGATGGAATACCTCTTTTTGTTGTGAATGAAGAAAAGCGTAAGAAGGAGGTACCCCTTACGCTATTTCTTTTAACTATATTTATTGATAGATACGGCCACCGGATCGCTTAAATTCTTCAGCCTTCTTCTTCATACCGGTTTCAATAGCTTCTTCTGTATCCAGGTTGTTTTCTTTTGCAAAATTTCGTATGTCTTGAGAGATCCTCATGCTGCAGAATTTAGGGCCGCACATGGAACAGAAATGCGCTGTTTTCGCACCTTCGGCAGGGAGCGTTTCATCATGATATTCTATGGCGCGTTCAGGGTCTAACGATAAATGGAACTGATCCATCCAGCGGAATTCGAATCGAGCTTTTGATAGGGCATCGTCTCTTTTTTGTGCTCCCGGATGTCCTTTTGCCAGATCGGCAGCATGTGCGGCAATCTTATAGGTAATCACCCCTTCACGAACATCATCCTTGTTCGGCAGGCCTAAATGTTCTTTCGGAGTTACATAGCATAGCATCGCTGTTCCGTACCATCCGATCATTGCAGCGCCGATCGCTGACGTAATGTGATCATAACCCGGGGCAATGTCGGTAGTGAGCGGGCCGAGTGTATAAAAAGGAGCATCCTGACACGCGATCTGCTGTCTGTCCATGTTCTCCCTGATCAGGTGCATAGGAACATGGCCAGGTCCTTCAACCATCACCTGTACATCATGCTTCCAAGCGATCTTGGTCAGTTCTCCAAGGGTTTCCAATTCCGCAAACTGCGCTTCATCATTGGCGTCACGAATAGACCCCGGACGCAGTCCATCCCCTAAAGAAAAGGCGATATCGTATGTTTTCATGATCTCACAGATTTCTTCGAAGTGCGTATACAAGAAGTTTTCTTTATGGTGATGCAAACACCATTGTGCCATGATCGACCCGCCTCGGGATACGATGCCTGTTAAACGTTTTGCTGTTAATGGTACATAACGAAGCAAAACACCCGCGTGAATGGTGAAATAATCAACACCTTGCTCTGCTTGTTCGATTAAGGTATCGCGGTAAATCTCCCAAGTAAGATCTTCAGCGACTCCCTTTACTTTTTCAAGTGCCTGATAGATCGGTACAGTGCCGACGGGGACAGACGAGTTGCGGATGATCCACTCCCGTGTTGTATGAATGTTTTTTCCCGTCGATAGATCCATGATCGTATCAGCACCCCAGCGAGTTGCCCATGTCATTTTTTCAACTTCTTCCTCAATCGAGGATGAAACCGCAGAATTACCGATATTCGCATTGATCTTAACGTGAAAGTTTCGGCCGATAATCATCGGTTCTGATTCTGGATGGTTGATGTTTGACGGGATGATCGCACGCCCCTTTGCGACTTCATCACGGACGAATTCAGGTTTCATATTTTCTCTGATCGCGATAAATTCCATTTCGGGTGTGATGATTCCTTTTTTCGCATAATGAAGCTGTGTGACATTCTTTCCGTTTTTGGAACGCAATGGTTTTCGTTTTAAACCCGGAAATACGTGGTGATGAACACGGGGGTCATTTTCATCGGTAAAACCATTATCCAGAGCTTGAATCTCACGGCCTTCATATTCCTCAACATCGCTCCGTTCCCAAATCCACGAACTCCTAAGAGCAGGAATGCCTTTTGTGATATCAACAACATAATCCGGGTCTGTATAAGGCCCGCTCGTATCATACACATGAACCGGATGATTTTCTTCTTCCCCAAATGAACCGGTAGTTGGGCTTAGTTCGATCTTACGCATCGGAACTCTGATATCCGGCCTGGAACCCGTTGCATATACTTTTTTGCTTCCTGGAAAATTTGACATGATGGAAACGCTTTGCTCATTTGATGACAGAGTTGACATTACACTGATCTCCCCTTTGATATGATAGGAAGGACAAGATACAGAACACAACACGTGGATAAGCTGAAAAACACATAAAAAAGCCGGTGTCCCGTATATGGATGGACCCGGCTAAATATGTACGCAGAAGCAGTATCTTTGCTGCATGAATTCTTAACTTCCCCACGCTGGTATGAACCAGATCAGGTCCCAAGAGTCAAGAAACTTCATCGTGTTTCTTTCTCAGCCCAACTCGTTGGACTCCCCTAGTTACTTAGTATTCAATTTGGTTTCAGTATAAAGAAATCATCATCAAAGTTAAAGGGAATTTGGGAAAATAGGACATTTTGATTATTTTATTCATAGATCTTCAGGCATTTGAACATAACCCCTGAGTTTAGCAACCTCTTTTCCTTGTATGAATTATGTAATCATTCATTTTATCTAAGATTTATGTACATACTAAGAAAAAATATAAGGAGACTATTGTCTAAATGGAACATAACCCAAAGCTTGTATCATCTGAAGTAGCTGCATTATGGAGTGCATATATGCAGAATTCCATGGCTCATTGTATCGTTCAACATTTTGATGCGGTAAACGAAGATGTCGATAGTAAAGAAATCATCCAATCTGCTTTAACGAACTGTCAATTTGTTGTGAACGAAGTGAAGGGAATCTTTGAAAAAGAAAATCATGCCGTTCCGATCGGGTTCACACAAGAGGACGTGAACATAAAAGCAGCCCGATTGTATTCAGATCTGTTTGCACTCCGGTATATCAAATACATGGCGGCTGCCGGAACTGCAGCAGCAGCTGCCTTACTGGAAGTATTGGCAAGGGACGATGTTAGAAAACTCTTTTCGGAAATTTCCGCGAGATTTATGAAACTATACAATGATGCTTGTGATCTGCTTCTAAAAAAGGGTGCTTTTGTTCGCTCCCCAACAATTACACCCATGGAAAAGGCGGAATATCTTCAGGATGAATCCTTTTTATCGGGATTAATTGGCAGACATCGCCCTTTAACGGTCATTGAACTCGCCCATATTTCTAAAAATACGGAAACAAATTCTATCGGAAGAACCTTCATAAGTGGTTTTTCACAAACGGCTAAGTCGTCTGAAGTCAGAAAATATATGGAGAGAGGGACAGAGATCGCTGCAAAGCATGAAACGGTGTTCAGAGATATTCTGATTAAGGATGGAGTGCCTTTGCCAAGCTCATGGGATTCTGCAATCTCACAATCGATCGAACCTCCTTTTTCAGATAAGTTAATGATGTTTCAGATTAACAGTTTAACCGCCATTAGCGTTGCTGGCTATGGAACATCCGTCGGTACGAGCCTCCGAAACGATTTAGGAGGACATTATACGAGGCTGGTTGCTGAAATCCTTGAGTATGGGCATGATGGTACGAAATTGATGATTAAAAAAAGATGGTTGGAGCAGCCACCGCAAAATATTGATAGAGAAGCATTAAGAAACAGAAGTGTATGATTGGGAAACTAAAATAAAAGCTGATTGTCCTGCTTTAGGATAATCAGCTTTCTTAGATATGGGAGCATATTAAATTTTTCCGCCATCTTCATTATTCTCAACCATATACCTCAACATGGAGAGCTTGTTCTCCCAGAACTTTTCGTAATATGAGAGCCATTGCTTCACTTCTGTCAGAGGTTCAGGATGAAGCTGGTAGATCTTTTCGCGGCCTTCCTTGCGGCCAGAGATCAGCTCTGCTTCTGTTAAGATCTGCAGATGCTTTGTAACTGCAGTCCGGCTCATCGAAAAATGGGAGGTGATCTCCGAGATCGGCCGTTCACTTTCTGCGAGCAGCCGGAGAACCTCACGCCGTGTCGGGTCCGCTATTGCTTTAAAGACATCATGTTTTTCAGCAGATGCTGCCACTTAGCCCTCAACTACCTTTTTCAATCTCTCATGAACAATACCAACCCAGCCACCGTTCATGCGATCGCGGATAATGGAACTCTTTTCTCCTGCTTTTCCAACAACCGCATCTGCGTCTTTCCATCCGCCATGAATAAGTGTGAATTCAGTCTGATCACCTTGTTCTTTTAATAAAAAGGTAATGACCCAGCCATCCGTATCCCATGCAAAAGAAAGCTTATGAGGTTCATCGATCACGAGCACTTTGCACGGTGACGGTCCAAAAGGGGACTGGATGTGAAACTCGTGTCCTTCAACCGCCTTAAAGTCGTTCGGCATGAACCAGGATGACATCCCTTCTGCTGTGGAAACAGAATCCCATACCTTTTGAATTGGTGCGTTAAAAACAACGGTTTGTTTGATATCTTGTAATGTTGCCATTTGTTCATCTCCTCAGATAATATATAACCATTTGGTTTCATGTTTAGGATATAACACCTTTTGGTTGTATGTCAATCAGCAATCACTAATTGGATAAATATGCTAAAATGACATGGAGAACATGGTAAACGAAATGAGGTTATAGGTCATGACAGAATCAGTCTCAACCATTGAAACAAATCGTATACCCGAAAAAGTGGATGAAGTAGTGGATGTTTATCTTAAATTGATAGAGGAAAGACTGCCAGACTTATTGGAATCGTTCTACTTGTTTGGTTCTGTTTCATTAGGTGCCTATCAAGAAGGAATGAGTGACATCGATTTCTATGCGGTCGTAAACCGAAAGCTGACAGATGCTGATGTTGAAGTCTTGAAGCAAGTTCATAAAGAAATGAAGAAAAAATATCCGAAGCCAAGTCTCGATGGCATGTATATCAGAAGGGAGGATCTGGACGGACGAAACGCAGGCCTTCAATCATGTCCCTATTTTAACGAGGGAAAACTGCAGTTGTTTCGAGCTTTTCATCGAAACTGGATTGATGCTTTTCAGCTTAAATCGTATGGGATTGTCCTAAAAGGACTACCGATTGAAACCTATAACATACCGGTTGATTGGAACGAGCTAAAAACGAATCTGGTAGAAAACATCAATTCCTATTGGGCGAATTGGACAAAAAGGTGTGAAACGATCACATCTCTTCAATATCCAGGACTCTTTGTGAGCGGCAGTTTAATTGAGTGGGGAGTTCTTGGCGTCACCCGTCTCTATTATTCGATTAAAGAAGAAGATATCATTTCAAAAGTTGGGGCAGGGGAATATGCTTTGCGGACTGTTCCTCACCAGTATCATCAAATACTTCAAGAAGCCTTAAGGATCAGAAAGGGAGATAAAACTTCTTATTATAAGTCAGTTTTCAAAAGAAGAAGAGATGCTCTGGCTTATCTGAAATTTATTATAGAAGCATGTAATAGCACAATCAAAGGAACAAGCTGACTTAGATCAATGTATGAGTCAGCTTTATTTGTTGTATCCACTAACTTAGTCCCCATGTTAACCCGAAGTATGTTAATCTGTCTTTTTATGTTTCTCTTTACTTTTGTACATAATGAGTAAGAGGTAAATATTAGAGGAAAGTGTGATTGAATGTGAAGCAGGTAACAAAGGTGTTTTGGTTCTCCCTCGTCATTTCACTGATCTTTGTGTTGTGGGGCGTGATTTCCCCGAAATACTCAGAGCGTGTTATGACGGTCTGGAAGGGATTTTTCTTAAATAATTTTGGCTGGTATTACCAATTGGTTGCGACGTTCTTTCTGATTTTCGCTCTCTTTTTGGTCTTTAGCCGGTACGGCAATATTAAGCTTGGGAAAGATGAGGATAAGCCGGAGTTCAGCCGTCCGACGTGGTTTGCCATGTTATTCAGTGCCGGGATGGGAATCGGATTGCTATTCTTTGGAGTATCAGAACCTATCTCCCATTTTACTACGCCGCCAGTCGGGGAAGGAGGCACTGTTCAGGCTGCGAAAACAGCGCTGCGTTATACATATTTGCATTGGGGTTTTCATGCTTGGGCGATCTACGCGACAATCGCATTGATATTGGCGTACTACAAGTTTAGAAAAGGTCTGCCGGGATTGATGAGTGTCACGCTCTATCCATTGATCGGTGAAAAAGTAAAAGGTCCGATCGGTACTGTTATCGATATTGTCGCGGTGTTTGCAACCATTTTTGGAGTGGCTGCCTCCCTTGGTCTCGGGGCTGCACAGATCAATGCTGGAATGAGCTATGTGTTTGGGATACCGAATAATTTCACCATACAGCTTGTCATCATTGGCATTGTGACGCTTCTATATCTCATTTCAGCTGGAACCGGAATCCGTAAGGGAATTAAATATTTGAGCAACGCGAACCTGATTTTAGCTCTCGTTGTGTTCTTTCTGTTCTTGGTTCTGGGTCCGACTGTATTCTTGCTGGATTTGATGGTTTCGACGTTTGGCAGCTATATTCAGTATTTGCCGAGCTTAGGGCTGCGTCTCGCTCCTTTTAATAAAGAAAATGCGACTTGGGTGCAGGACTGGACGATCTTTTATTGGGCATGGTGGATCGCATGGGCGCCTTTTGTTGGAACCTTCATCGCTCGTGTCTCCAAAGGAAGGACGGTAAGGGAGTTCGTCATCGCCGTCTTAGTCATTCCGACACTCGTGTGTGTAATTTGGTTTGCGGTGTTCGGCGGAACAGGGATCTATATGGAAATATTCGAGAACTTGAAAGTATCTGAGCAATCGTTAGAAACAGCGCTGTTCTTTGTGTATCAACAAATGCCGTTCGCGATGGTCCTGATCGTTCTGACGTTGTTCCTGATCTCTACTTTCTTTATTACTTCAGCAGACTCGGCAACATTCGTATTGGGTATGCAAACGACGAACGGAAGTTTAAACCCGCCAAACTCTGTAAAAATCATCTGGGGACTTGTCCTTTCCGCGTCAGCGATCGTATTGATGCTTTCTGGTGGATTGAATGCCATGCAGACGGCTATTATTGTCAGCGCGTTTCCGCTATCCTTCGTTCTTCTGCTCATGACGGTATCGTTGTTGAAGTCGTTTAGAGAAGAGATAAAAGAAAAGAAGAGAAAGGTTTAGAAATAATTTTAATGCCTGTTTCAAAAAGAAAATTCTTTGGGACAGGCCACCTTTAACACGGAAAAAGTCTGTTTATCTTCTCAGGCTTTTTCTTTTTGTTCAGCTTTCTTCCTTTTAATCACTGTGGTAAGTAAGAAAACAACGACAGCAGCAATCGATGAACAAACGATAAGCTGTGTCGTTGATAAGGAAAATAACTTAGCAAGTTCTACTGAGTAAGCGAAGATTGAAGCTGTGAAAAGCTTGGATAGGGCGGCAAGAATTAAGAACCTTCTGAATGACACTGTTCCAAGACCTGCTCCTATACAGATGATCTCATCCGGGAGAACTGGGGTGATGAACATGATAACTAAAAAGAATGTCTCGTTTTTTTGTACATAGGTTTGGTATTTGATCAGATGCGTTTCCTTTACAAACTTTGCAAGGATAGGCTGGCCGCCGAACCTTGCGATGAGGTACATAACAACGATACCTGCAAGTGTTCCAAGGAATCCTAAAAGGATGGCTGTGACAGGGCCGAATGCAGCACTTGCACCTGCGATGGTCACCACTTCTGGAATGGGAAGGATAATCGGCTGGACGAAGCAGATCGCCATATAAATGAATTTGGCAGTAGACTCATATTGTTTTAGCAGATTTTCAAAACCGTACATATCCGTTAATACTAGCAGCTTTGTCAGGTAAAAGACCGCAAAGACGATTAAGATGACAGCAAAGAAATAGATGACTAAGAGGCGTGTGATCTTTAAGGATTCAATGTTTCTCTTCACTAAGAAAAATACATCGAACCCGACTATGATAAGTGCGAAGGCGATCCCAATCAGTTTGAAGACAGGCTGAATCGTTGACAGGAGCATGAAAAGTGTAACAAGCGTAAGAGCGGTTAGTGTAAAATGCACAAAAAGTTCCAGTGTTAATTGTTTTCGGTTGAAGGTGTCTGTCATAATCTCGTTCTCCGTTCGTAGTCGTTATAGAATATTTTAGTCAACGAAACGAACTTCAGACAGTTTCTGAAGGTGTAAATGTGTGTAAGACTTGAGGCGTATTAAAACGATACTCATACATGGAACTTTTTTTATTAGGATGTTTTCGTATTCATTGTTGTTTTTTGAAAGTAGTTGATCTCCGTTTCAGGATGCTCGCTTTCCGCGAGGGGTAAGGTGAGCCCCGGCGAAAGATATATGAAGTGCCGAAGCAAGCTTCCTCGTCACATGCCTTGCGAGAAGAATTACTCAGGTAGTCGGCACGCTGATCCCGCAGGAGTCTCGCATCTTACACTCCAATCAACATGCCCCTGGAGGCATATCACAAAAATCCCCCAGAAGCATCTTTTAGAAAAGAGCCTTTTATTAAAAGCCGTCGATTGTAAATATTTTATGATAATTTTCTGGTTTCACTATGACTCTTTAAGTTAATAAGATAATATGAATTTCTCTATTCTTGAAGAGCAGGTGAAATATGTATAAAATATCAGACAAACTTTATAACAATAATAAAGGTTATATTTATATCCCAATTAGCTGGAGAGAAGAGTTTCAACTTTCAAATGGGGCAGAGGTAGGGATTGATCTCGTGGACGGTATCCTTACCATTGATAAGAACCTTACAAGAGAATATATCCAAAAGATTACTTCAAAAGGTAAACTCACTATACCTTATGATCTAAGGCAGAAGTTATCTTATCAAACGTATAATATTTACATTATACATAGTATCGAAAGGGTAATCTTAGTTCCTGATCATTTGAGTATTGATTAAAGGGAACTTCTACATAACGCATAATAAACCTAACCTAATGGAGCCATTGATGAGCTTATTCATCGTTGGCTTTTTTTATTCATTTCAAAATATTTTAAAAATTATGACGAAAAGTGTAGACTTCAATAAAATCAAATGGTAAAATCTTACTATATAGTACAAATGCGGGGGTATTTCGTACTATAAAATCTTAATAGGAGGATGTTTGGAGTTCGTAAATATTAAACAATCAAATAAAAACTGTAAACTAGGAGGATGTTGATGACTTTTAAAATGAATTATGAAAAGGTGAAGGATTACGAGATTAACGAAGACACGATGGCAATCGTTCCATTTATTAATGAGAAAGGTGCTGTTTGGTCAGAAATCTTTGAACGTGAAGCATTAATCCTGGTCGAAAAGAAGCCTTTTCGAATCATCAAGGACAACTGCCTGTACTACGGCGGGTCTTATGATGGTAAAAAAGAAGCGGCACGAATCAATATGGGAAAGATGTGTTTCGCACCAATCATGATTGATTCCAAACTTGATTTATATTTCTTTCCTATCCAATCACCACGAAATGATACCTGCATCTGGCTTGCACAGCCGCACATCCGAAGAATAGATACGATTGGGCATAAACGTGCCAGCGTCATTTTTTCTAACGGTATGGATCTACCCATCGAAAATACCCGCGCATCATTAGTAGGCAAACTCCATCGAGCAGCTCAATACAGAAGTGTCCTCTTAAAGCGACAAGTTAAGAGATCTAATCTAATCCTTACATAGGATATAAATAGAAAAAAGCGCCTGATGCGACGTGTATCAGGCGTTTTTGTATGGGTTTTTAAATAGGATTCTCTTTTTGGAAAAAAGAGTTCGTTATTTGTGTTTTTGGCAAGCACATACTGAATTTACGTCCATTTGAAACAGACATTTAAAATTAATCCCACGTTAATTCACTTTTTTCTTGGCTTAATTGAAATAATCCCACGTTAAGGGGCAAGAATCCCACGTTAATTAAAATAAAAACGATTTTCGACAGAGCTCGACAAACACTCTCACCAATCCATGATAGCAGCTGCTCACTTTTCGTCCAACACGCTCTTGGCCAACAGGCTTATAACCGAATCATCCATTGGCGGGTTGTGGAGTCCTGCTCTTACGTCTCGGAAGTAACGCTGTAATGGATTATCTTGAGACAAGCTTTTTGCACCAACAATTCTCATTGCGATATCAACTATTTTGTTCGCTCCGTTTGTGACAATGTGCTTAACAGCGGCCAGTTCTGCACCCATGCTATGTCTCTCGTCAGGAAAGGAGACCCATTTATCAGCCACTGCATATAACATTTGCTTGCATTTGTAGTATTCGAGCTCCATTTCTCCGACTTTTCTTTGAACTTCGGGAACGATTTTTATAGGTCCTGGCAGGCTGTTTGGTGAATACGTTTTTGCAAAATCAATGGCATACTCCCGTGCCGCACCTGCGATCCCCAGATAACAAGCGGGTATGTGAAGCAGCCAGGCTTTCGGAAAGGCATAATTCGTTTGATCGCCTTCTTCTTCAACCAGAAAGTGAGAAGGGATGCTTACGTTGTTTAAGTATAAGTCATCACTTCTCGTTCCTTGCATGGAGATCATGTTCCAGGTTTCTTCAATTGATATCCCCTCTAAGGAATGATCCACTAAAAATACGCCTTTTTTATCTGAATCCCCAATCCGGGCTGTAACAAGGGAATAATCCAGTGCGACGGCCATAGATGTAAATGATTTTCTGCCATTCAACACCCATGTTTCACCGTGACGAACGGCTGTTGTTTGAGGCATGCCTCCACGGGTAGGAGAGCCTGTAGCGGGTTCCGTAGCGGCCCGGTTGATCAAACATTTTCCGCCAACTATAGACTCACATAGTTTTTGAAACATATCTTCGTTCCAAGCGCCAGTCTCAGCAATTTCCAGCAGACTGCCTAAATGCCAGCCAAGACATAGAGCTGTTGCGCTGTCTCCTTTCGCGATCACTTCTTGTATGGAAAGAAACTCATGTAAATTTAGTCCATGGCCGCCATACTGTTTAGGAATCGTTAAAGCATGAAATTCCTTTTCTTTTAATTCCTCAAAGTTTTTAAAAGGAAAGTGCTGTTCATCTTCAAATCTGGACGTTCTTTGTGAAAATTGCTGCGATAGTTCCTCTGCATTTTGCAGGATAGATTGAAAGGACATGAAATATTACTCCTTTTAACTCTCAACAGATTGTCGTCTAGTGCTGTCAGCGTAAGATAGGGCCGCAAAACTTAGTAGAATCATGACTGCAAAACTAGCAACCGTACTTGCAAGCATGGATAGATAGATATTTTCAATGACTCCAGTATTGGTAAAGAAGCAATAAAGTGCTGTTCCGGTGATCAAGGATGCGATCGCGCCATACTTGTGAGCATGCTTCCAAAAGTAAGCCAGTAAAATAGGAGCCATTACACCACTTATGATGGCGGAGTAGCTGAATTGAATTAACAAGGATAATGAATCCGGTCTGTTCAATGACACATACAGGGTGATCAGTCCGACGAAAACGAGTGAATACTTGGATACTTTCAATGTTCTTTGTTCCAGTTCATGATCGGACAGGTCTTTATAGAAATAAGGTGCAACGACTTTATAGATGTCATTTCCGATACTGGACGTAATCCCGAGATACAGACTGTCTGTACTTGATAAAATCGCTGAGATAATACCGAAGATTAAAAAGGCAGCGAGAACTGGATGAAACGCTTCGAATAAATAAATAGGGATGGCCTGGTCTGCATTCTGCAGGTTCGGGAAAGAGACGCGAGCTGCCAACCCTCCAAGTACCATCAGCGTTGAAATGATAAAGAGCACAAGTCCTGATGACAGTACGAACGGTCGAAGGTCTTTCTCGGAATCTAGCGATAAAATTTTATTTAATAAATGAGGCATCAGGACAAAGCCGAATAACAGAAATTGAACTGCTGCAATAGCAAGCTTGCTGTTGTATGGGCTTCCTTCTGCAGTATTAACCGCTTTTACGAGATTTGGGTCTATACTTGCAAGTTTGGAAGTTAATGTGCCAAAATCACCGACTACCCAAAAGATAGAGAAAAATACGAGAATACTAGTGACGGCCATGAATATTCCCTGGATTCCATCACTAACCAGCTGGGCATACGCGCCGCCAAGTCCGATGTATAGAATTGTAATGAATACAGCAATTGCGATTCCCCATACATAAGGCATGCCGACAAGGGTTTCAAAAATAGTAGCCAAGCCGACATTCTGGCCAACAATATAATAAATATTGAAAAGAATTAAGAGAGCAACAAGCACTTGCAAGGTTTTACTGTTATATCGTTTGCCCAGCCATTCAGGGAGCGTCAGCACATGACCGTATTTCTTCGAGTAGCTATAAAACTTCTTAGCGAGCATCACGAGTGCAATCCATGAAACACCAAAACAGCCGAGGGTGTACCATAAGACGGAAGTGCCGTATTGATAAGCAAGGCCGGGAACGCCGATGAACAGATTCACGCTCGCATAGGTAGCTGCGAAACTGGCGCCGACGATAATTGGGCTGACACTGCCTTTTGCTGTTGTGAACCCTTTTAATGTCTGACTAAAGGCATAGCCTTTCTTTCCGATCCAGGTCACTAAGAAGAAATAAGCGATAAAGAGAAAGACAACTACCCATATTACATAGTCTGGTATGTTCGCTAGCATTACTCGCCGCCTCCTTTTGGATAATATTTATAAACAATCGTTAATCCGATGATCCAGCATACTGCGATTAATAAAAAGTACGTAGTGATCATAATCGACATCGTCTCCTTTAGTTGATAATTGGTGTAACTTCTTCAAGGCTCTCGGGATTCTGAAGAGTAGAAATATCGCCAAGCGGCTTTCCTAAATACCGGTTCTTCAGCAATCGGCGGGCAATCTTTCCGCTTTGTGTTTTAGGCAGAGCAGAAATTCTGATGATTTTGTCTGGTTTTAGTGCTTTTCCAAGTTTGAGGCTAAGGTGTTCTCCGAGTTCAGCTTCACTTACTTCATCGTGTAAAACCGCAAACACAACGGCTGCTTCTCCTTTAATCGTGTGCGGGACACCGATGGCAGCACTCTCGATTACCTTTTTGTGACTGGAGAGTGCGATTTCAATCTCGCTCGGGCCAAGGCGTTTTCCGGCAATTTTTAACGTATCATCTGCACGTCCAAGGATGTACCAGATCCCGTCTTCATCCGTTTCTGCAAGGTCTCCATGTGCCCATACACCGTCCCATTTGCTCCAATACGATTTAAGATATCTTTCATCATCTTCCCAAAACGAATAGGTCATTCCCAAAAACGGCTGTTGAAGAGCAAGTTCTCCGATAGATCCATCTGTGTCATCGCCTTGTTCATTCAGAATGGCAGCATTTATTCCAGGTATTGGTCCATGAAAACCACAAGGCTTAAGAGGTTTCGTGGGGTAGCAGCCGAGGATACCGCCTGAGATCTCGGTGCCCCCAGAGTAATTGATGATCGGACATCGATTCTCGCCGATATGTTCCAAGTACCACTGCCAGGCTTCAGGATTCCAGGCTTCTCCAGTCGAACCAAGAATACGAAGAGAGGAGAGGTCATTCTTTTTAAAAACCTGAAGATCACGCGTCATCAAGGAACGAATAACCGTAGGGGCCAGTCCGAAAACGGAAACCCGGTGTTTTTCAATGAGAGACAACAGGCGGTTAGTTTCTGGATAATCAGGACTGCCTTCGTACAATACGAGTGTGATTCCGTGGATGCCGGAGCCGAGTAAGATCCATGGTCCCATCATCCAGCCGAAGTCCGTCACCCAGAATAACCGGTCGTTCTTTTTTACATCAAAGCAGAAGTACATATCAATCGCACTTTTTAGCGCATAGCTCGTATGTGAATGCAGTGTTCCTTTTGGTTTTCCGGTTGTACCTGACGTGTAGATGATCAACAAAGGGTCATTCGCTTCAACGAGAACCGTCTCTGCCGATTGACCTGGCTGGATAACGTCTTTAAAATTCTTGTACTGTCCCGACCGAACCGGGGGAGCTGAATGAATTTGATTAATAACAATGACATGCTCTACAGAAGGAGACTTTGAAACAGCACGCTCGGCAACAGAGAGCAGATCAATCACTTTACCGCGTCTGTTAAATCCATCCGCGGTGATAATCGCTTTTGCTATTGGATCTTGAAGCCGGACAGCCACCGCTTCTTCTCCATAGCCTGAAAAAATAGGGATAACGATAGCTCCGATTTTTGCGCAGGCATAAAAGGCTATAGGAACCTCTTTGATCAACGGAAGGTAGATGGCAACCCGGTCACCTTTTTGAATGCCTAATTTAATCAGACCAGCCGCAAGTTCATTTACTTTTTGATTGAGCTCGGAGTAGGTGATGGAAGTTGTATGACCGTTCTCTTCTTCGATCACGAAAGCTTCTTTGCTACCATTTCCTTCCGCAATATGCTTATCAATCGTGTTCTCAACAATGTTGGTTCGTGCCTGGTTAAACCAGGATGTCCAGGCATCTCCTTTCGAGCTGTCGAACAATTGGTCATAAGGAGTGTTCCAGCGAAAATCAAACTCAGAAAGAATCGCCTCATAGAACCACGTCGGATCTTGAAGGGAACGTTCATATAACTCATCCGAATCTTTTAATTGATGTTTTTCAATAAAATGAGTCATGTTTGCGTTCTGGATCTGCTCTTCAGTAGGGAACCATTCAAATGAATGTTGTGGTTTTGTTTTCACAGTAATGTCAGCGCTCATCTTCAATTACCACCTCTCAGGAACTTCAATTAATATAGCTGTGCCTTGCCCACCGCCACCGCAGAGTGTAGCGATTCCTTTACCGCCGCCACGGCGTTTCAGTTCGTGAGCTAACGTTAAAATTAGCCGGAATCCGGTTCCTCCAAGCGGATGACCGATCGCGATCGCTCCACCGTTAACGTTCACTTTGTCAAAATTGATACCCAGTTCATTGCAGCTCGCGATAACAACACTTGCGAACGCTTCGTTGATCTCAAATAAGTCAATATCATCAATGCTTAAGCTGTTTTTCGCAAGAACATCTTTAATGGCTTGTGCCGGTTTTAGGTGCAGACTCGTATCAGGTCCTGCGATTTCGCTCCAGCCAAGAATCCTTGCAAGTGGAGTCTTTCTAAGTTCTTGTGCTTTCTCCTCTGAAGCTATGATCCCAAGACTGGCACCATCAGACATCTGTGAAGCGTTTCCTGCTGTAAGCGTGCCGTCTATTTGAAAAGCAGGACGCAGTTTTGCTAGTTTGTCTACTGAAGAATTAGGGCGGATTCCTTCATCTTCCTCAAGAGTAAATTTACCGGTATCGACCGGTATAATCTCGGTTTGAAGTCTGCCTTTCTTTCTGGCATCTTCCGCTCTGGTCTGGGAAAGGACAGCATATGCGTCCTGCTGTTCACGTGTTATACCAAGGTCGGTATTTTTGTTGTCACTTAATAGACCCATAGATTGTTCATTAATTGAGCACCGTAGCCCATCATTTAAGGAATCGTAAAATTCAACCGCTCCAAATGAAAGTTCTTGCCGGATGGGAGCAAGGTGTGGAGCGTTTGTCATCGAATCAAAGCCCCCGGTAATAAAAAGCTCTCCTTCGTTAAAGTGAATCCGCCGAACTGCGTCAATAACGGTTGAGATTCCAGCGAGACATACGTTGTTTAACGTAATCGCGGGTGTACTGAGTGAAACACCTGCGTTCGAGGCAACTTTCCTAGCTGGGTTCTGACCCTGGCCAGCCTGGATCACTTGCGCTAAAATCACGCCATCTGCCTCTTTGGCCTCTGGAGTTCTTGATTGTAACTCTTTTAATGCGATCGTTCCTAAATCAGTCCCGTTAAAAGGGGATAATGAACCTTTCCATTTACCAAAGGGAGTACGCACCCCATCTAAAATCACTGCACTCATCTAACTCGTCTCCTTTTTATACAATTAAAAAAACCTCTTTCCCAAAAAATAAGAAAGAGGTTTAACATACATATCTCTTCCTTATCTTTCAGACTTGTCAGCCTGCTGGAATGGGCACCTTTTTATTGATTTACAATAAGTGGTTGCCGCGGGATCATTGGACCAGATTCCTACCCCGACTCTTGATAAGGTAAATAAATTATTCGATTGAAATTGTTGATAATCTTAGCATAGCAAAAAATCAATTGTCAACTGATTATTTTGAAAATAAAAAAAACACTAACAAAAAATAATCTAGTGAATTGTCCGGAATATTTGGTTGACATCATTATGACAGTTCGTCTATCATTATCCTTAATTTAATAACACTCTTATGAAGAGCAGGTGGAGGGAATTAGCCCAATGAAGCCCGGCAACCATCGGTGTAATCATTTATTCCGGAACGGTGCTAAATCTAACAGCGAAAGCTGAAAGATGAGAGGATGAACGGATCTGAAATGGCTAACCGTGTTCTCTTATGAACACGGTTTTTTTGCACCTCTAGAGGAACAGCGCCCTTTGAGATAAAAGTGTATAAAAAAATGATTGACATTAAAAGTGAATCCTGTAATAATACAAATTAATTTGATAGGAATACTCTTATTAAGAGCAGGTGGAGGGAATTAGCCCTATGAAGCCCGGCAACCATTCATGCTGAATTGCCAGTATGAAAACGGTGCTAAATCTAACAGTGAAAGCTGAGAGATGAGAGGATAACGGATTTATCTTAAACCCTCTGTCTCTTTGTGGACAGAGGGTTATTTTTATTCTGCCTCTTGTGGAGTTTCTGTCAAAAAACGTGTATAGGAGGACGCACTTTTCAAAAAGATTCAACGTATTAGACAAAGAAAATAAGGGATAGGGGATTAAGATCATGAGAAAATTTATTCAAGTACTTTTAACGAGTTTGGCTGTATTTGTGTTGGCAGCTTGCTCCTCCACAAGCGGGGAAGGAAAAACAGAAAAACTGACAGTCGGAGCATCAAACGTACCGCATGCTGAGATTTTAGAAGAAGCGAAGCCACTATTGAAGGAAAAAGGCATTGATTTAGAGATTATAAAGTTCCAAGATTACATCTTGCCAAATAAATCCTTATATGAAAAAGAAATCGACGCTAACTACTTTCAGCATATTCCATATTTGACGCAGCAGCTGAAAGATAACCCGAAATATAAATTTGAAAACGCTGGAGCCGTTCACCTGGAGCCAATGGGCGTCTATTCCAAGAGACATAAATCATTAAAAGACTTACCGGATGGTGCAAAAGTAATTCTGAGCAATTCAGTAGCAGAGCATGGCCGTATCCTATCTATTTTTGAAGCAGAAGGACTTATCAAACTTAAAGAAGGTAAAGGATACGAAGCGCAATTAAGCGACATTGTGGAAAACCCAAAAAACATAGAGTTTGTAGCAGATATCGACCCTGGTCTTTTAACGAAAGCATATGAGCACGATGAAGGGGATGCGATCGTCATCAACACAAACTATGCGATTGATGCAGATTTGAATCCAAAAGAAGATTCAATTGCTTTAGAGGGTCCTGAATCACCGTTTGCTAACATTATTACCGTTCGTGAAGGTGACAAAGATAAGAAAGCGATTAAAACACTTCTTGAGGTGCTTCATTCAAAAGAAATTACTGATTTTATCGAGAAAGAGTACAAGGGCTCTGTTCTCCCGGTTACAGAATAATCTGAAGAAGAATATAGAAAAAAGATCACGATAGAGTGATCTTTTTTTGTGGTTTGCCGACCGTGGATTCCCACTCTTCCCGCAGCAGCCCCATTCGAATAGAGTCATAGTATTCCCCGTTGTAATAACGGCACTTTCTGAGTCTTGCTTCCATTGTCATCCCCAGTTTTTCGCCGGCTTTAATCATTCGTTCATTTCCTGACCAGGTGGTATAACCGACACGAACCAATGGCATGGTGTGAAATAAATGACTGATCCAAAGACGAAGGGCTCTTGTGCCATATCCCCCACTCCAAAATTTCGGATCATAGATGCCAATTCCCATCTCAAGCCAGTTAGATGGCTTGTGTTCCCAATAATAGCTTACGATACCGATAACCATGCCATTTACTTCAATTGCCCAGCGGCTGTCTTGATCGACGTATTTCTTTTTATTGCTTAAGAATTCTTCGTAAGGAACGTGCTTATGTTCAAAGTAAGGAGCATCCCACTTTTTCCATTCCGGCGATTCTTCTTTATAGATCAATTCCCATAGTTTTGGTAAGTCATCATCGGTTATTGACCGAATAATTAACTCATCGTCTTGATAATTCATCGAGTTCCTCCGCATGATTTCACTGATGATCTGTCAGTGAATTCTTCCAATAGTTCCAAGCCGCTATGTATTCTTGAGTCCATACAAACGCCCCTACTCTAAATTTAACATAATTACCCAACAAACATATAAAACGTTAAAGGAGAAGGGAGGAAGTGAATCGAATTAATAACCTCTTAGAAAAAAATAAATACTTGGGGATCCTGAAACTAAGAATCATACATACGAATGACCTTTACAGCAAATAAAAAAGAGAAAATAGGGGTCTATTTCTCTTTTACAGGTTATTCTCAGAGCCTTGTTCATAAGCGATAACCACAACTTTTTTGTTAGCTTGCTGACTGATCTTTTCTTCTAGCGATTGGATTTCATCAACCAGATATTCCGAAAGGTTAGCCGCTTTATAATCGTTCGTTTTCATACTTCATCTCTCCTTTGTAGCCATATTCTTGCCATTATTCATAAGAGGTATTCAAATTAAATTGGTTTAAAAGCTAAGCAGTGTTTGGAGGAAATGGAATTGAGTAAATTTGCGAAAACACATGAGCCGCCTTATTACGCAGTCATTTTCACTTCACAACGAACAGATATTGATAAAGGCTACGAAAAAATGGCTAATAGAATGGTTGATTTAGCTTCTCAAGAGAAAGGGTTCTTAGGAATAGAGAGTGCCCGTGATTCAGAGCTTGGAATCACCATTTCTTATTGGGATTCAATGGATGCCATAAAGAACTGGAAAGAGAATTCAGCCCACAAAATCGCGCAAGAAAAAGGCAAAACGGAATGGTACAAAAACTATTCAGTAAGAATTTGTAAAGTTGAGAGGGATTATTCTTTTTAAAATGGAAAATCTGATCGTTTTTGAGTTACGCGGAAAGCGAGCATCCTGGAGCGGAAATCAACCAACCACTTCTAACAAAGTAGTTTACGAAAACATCAAAAAAAACCGTGTCAGCATTCATTGCTGACATGGTTTATCATTTAGCTTACTTCTCTTTGGTACTCCTGAGCTTTTATAGGATTAAATTTGCCTTCCCATTTTGACATCACAACAGCAGCGAGAGAGTTACCTACTACGTTTACTGCTGTACGTGCCATGTCTAGGATTCGGTCAATACCCGCTATGAAAGCTAAGCCTTCAAGCGGAATTCCAACAGAACCTAGAGTTGCTAAAAGTACAACGAACGATACCCCTGGAACTCCTGCAATTCCTTTAGAAGTTACCATCAATACAAGCAATAGGGAAATTTGTTCAGCAATCGAAAGTTCAATGCCGTACATTTGAGCAATGAATAATGCTGCAATTGCTTGGTAAAGAGTAGAACCATCCAGGTTAAACGAATAACCAGTTGGAATAACAAATGAAGTGATGGCTTTTGGACAGCCGAATTTCTCCATTTTCTCCATCAATTTTGGTAATACGGTTTCTGAACTTGCTGTTGAATAAGCCAAGATCAGTTCATCTTTTAAAATTTTGATTAACGTAAAGATGTTTACTTTAACCATCGCTGCAACTCCGCCTAATACAGCAATAACAAAGAAGAACATCGCTCCATAAACAACCAGCACAAGCTTGCTTAATGGAATTAAAGATTCTACACCGAACTTTGAAACTGTTACACCAATTAGAGCGAATACGCCAAATGGAGCCAGCTTCATGATCTGATTCGTGATATAAAACATCGCATCAGCCGTGCCTTGAAAGAACGCTAATACAGGCTTGCCTCGTTCACCGATAGCTGCAATGCCTAAACCGAATAATACAGAGAAGAAAATGATTGCAAGCATATCTCCCTGAACTAATGATTCAAAGAGATTCGTCGGAACGATATTTAAGAACGTGTCGGCGAATCCATGGCTTTCCACAGATTCGGTCGTTTCCATATAACTTGAAATATCACCTTTTGACAATGATTTCATATCCACGCCTGCTCCAGGCTGGAAGATGTTTGCGATAAATAGACCGATCACGATCGCTAATGTAGTTATGATTTCAAAATACAAAATGGTTTTTCCGCCGAGGCGTCCTAATTGCTTGATATCACCAACACTTGCTACACCAACGATAAGACTTGAAATTACAATAGGTATAACAATCATTTTAATCAAGCGGATAAAAATATCTCCAACAGGCTGCAAGTATCCTTGGACTGTTTCATTTCCATAAAACAAAGCACCGATCAGGATCCCGAATGCAAGTCCAATCAGGATTTGCCAAGCTAAACTAATTTTTACATTCTTCATAATGAATCACCTTCTTCATGTTGTTGTATTCTAGTTGTCCACATGAAGAACATTTTATATAGTAAAATAAATACTTGTCAAATTTAATTATTTCTAAACGCAGTATTTTGATAGCGCTACCATTTATTTTTCACTTGAAAAACCTTTAAGATTTGGATCATTTAAGGACTTATGTACTCTTTGTATATATTTTTTGGCACATCTCTTTTTCCAAACTACTATATGATAAACGTATCATCGCCACCTCAAAACGATGTGTTTGAATTATCCTCTGCGTCGTTCAATGATCCAACAAATACCCAACAAAAAGTAAGGAAATCACAAAATGGAATTCCAACCGACTCGTGATCATTATCACAAGAAATCATATATCTACCCCTTATCAATTCCATTATGTCTGACGATCTTAAATCCCATTAATCCTTTTAAAATTCTTAAACAATAAGCATGCCAACATAAACAAAAGGAGACAGCAGAGATGAGAGAGGTCGTTTGGTTTAGCGTTCTTATGTTGGTTTTATTGCTGATTTTTACACATTTCTATAATCTTTCTATTCCAGAACATCAGTACCCGAGATTAGAGTTCTTAAAGAATATAAAAAAGTGCAGCTTTGGAAGCTGTGTATTATTGTTTTTCAATCTTTTCTTCAACCACCAAACTGATTGCGAACTTGCTGTTCGGGAGATATTTCAGTTTCAAATGTTTACTTTTTAGTGTTTTAGTAAATTCTTTCTCCGTAATGTTCAAGTGAGAAACCTTAATTTTTGTTCCGTTAATCGTAATAGCAGAAACGTAGTCAGATCCATTCTTTGATCCATCAAATGATATGGAGGAGGGTAATCCCTCAAGTTCTTCAAAATGACTTGAATCAAAGACGGGTTTATCTAAAAAAAGCTGGATGGTCGTGAGCGCAAATGCTGCGGAAAATGCTAATGATCCTATGATGACGATCGGTATTAATATCTTTTCAATCCACTTATCCATCCTGGCATAAAAGGAGACAAACGCTATGAAAAAAAATAATAGCGACATAGAGAGCCAGAAAAAACATTGAGATAAGACGAAGTGATCGTTAAAAACCGCATTGGATAGAAATAAACTGATTGCAGAAATCAAGAGTATGAAAAGCATCAGGATAATAGGAAACATTTTCGGTGTGCGAAAACTCCGAGAACCCGTGATTCTTTGCTTTTTGTTAGTTGCCATTCTCTAAACCTCCCTTGTTGTTTTGAATATATTATCCAAGGCTAAATCACTATGCTTTCTTTAACAAAAGAAGGTTCAAAAGACGGATGTGGATATACCTGCGTATTTTTTCGAAAAAAAATAAAAAACGTCAGGGATAAAAATACCTAGACGTTTGTTAAATAAGTTTAGACTGATAAAAATAATTCGGTTTTACAATCTCGTTTTTATAAGGCTTATGAAAAATATGTGTCGTGGCAGGTGACATGGGAGGAATAAGCCATGCCCAGTTGCCTGTTACGGCTCTGCCGCTCTCTGCCTCTTTTTCTTCAAACTTCTTAAATTGCTGTGCGGCCGTATGATGGTCAACAATGCTTACGCCATCTTCTCTAAACGAATGCAAAACGGCGATATTAAGCTCAACGATTGATTTGTCTTTCCATAATGAAATGGAGCTTTTTGTATCAAGCCCCATGTGTGACGCAATCTGCGGCAGCATGTTATACCGGCCTTCATCCGCTAAATTACGTGCCCCGATCTCTGTCCCCATATACCAGCCGTTAAAAGGGGCTGCCATGTAACGGATACCTCCAATTTCAAGCGCCATGTCCGATATAAAAGGTACACCATGCCATTTGAGCTGCAAATCATCAAACCACTCATATTCAGGGTGGCGGATGTTAACTTCTAGAGCCGCCTCTTCAGGCATGTCAAAGATTTTTGGAGGCTGGTTGTTGATCTGGATCATAATCGGCAGGATATCAAACTTTCCATACTTAGGTTCCCAGCCAAGCTCAATGCATTGATCTGTAAATGGTATTGAAGCGGGATCACCAATCACTCCATCTTCTAGTTGATATCCGGCATACCGGATCAACTGATGGTTCCAGATGCGGATTTCCTGATGCTCTCTATGAGGTGCGAAAATGGTGATCGCAGGACGAATGCGACCGCCATTAGTCGCATATTCCATGTGCTCTAAGATCGCTTCAAAGATCTCATCTTCCGTTTTCAGGTGCCTTCTGTCATATGTGTGCAGTTGATCCCAGAAGAGTCTTCCGATACAGCGGTTGTTGTTCCGCCAGGCCATTTTTGCGCCATGGTCAATTTCAAACGGAGTGTGCTCATAGCTTCCTGATGTTTGGATCTGTTTCGTGATTGCATGGATTCGTTCATTGATTTCATCTTGTGTTTTATTTAATTCCTGGTAACAGGAAGTGATAAATTCTTTTGCTTCTTGTACTAGATCGATTTTCAAATTAAAGCCCCCGGCTAAAAATAAGTTATTATTATAATAGCCGAGTTTTACCGTGTTTACTGCGTTAAACTGTTACAAAAAAAGCACATGGAGGCAAACTTATGCGTGCACCGTTCCAAGTTCTGGTTCTGCCCTATAGAATTACTGGAAGTAACATTGAATATGCGGTCCTTAAACGAGCAGACCTGCATTATTGGCAATGGATTGCAGGCGGTGGAGAAGATGATGAAAAGCCGATCGAAGCTGCAAGACGAGAAGTGTTTGAAGAGGCTGGACTCATTGAATCCTGCATGATCATGCCATTAGATTCGATAAACGCTATCCCCGTTGACCATGTCGTAGGAGAATTTTTTTGGGGCGAGGATGTTTTGGTTATTAAAGAATTTTCTTTTGGCATAGAAGTTTTTGAAAAAGAGATACTGCTGTCGAGGGAACATGCTGCATATAAATGGGTGAGTTATGAAGAACCAATGAACGAACTAAAGTGGGACAGCAATCGTACAGCACTATGGGAATTACATAAAAGACTGACAAGAAAGTTAAAAAGGAGACATCACAAATGAACAACAAATTTCCTCTAATTGAGACGGAGCGATTGATTTTAAGAGAAGCAACTAAAGCAGATGCAAAAGACATGCTTGCCTATTTGTCTGACCCAGAAGTTGTAAAGCATATGGGGTTAGAACCATTCCAATCTATTGAAGATGCGTGTGATGAAATTGCCTGGTACGAATCTATTGTGAAAAATGGTACAGGGATTAGGTGGGGAATTACTCTGAAAGATGATAATCAAGTGATTGGCAGCTGCGGTTTCCTGAACAGAGTCCCGAAGCATTACCGTACAGAAGTAGGCTTCGAGTTGAGCAAAGAGTATTGGGGACAAGGTATCGCCCGTGAGGCATTGGAAGCGGTCGTGAAGTTTGGGTTTAAGTATTTGGAACTTGAACGCATCGAGGCTTTAATTGAACCCGCTAATCTTCCCTCACAGAAATTAGTAGAGAGGTCAGGTTTCCAAAAAGAAGGTTTGTTAAGGCATTACGAATATACATGCGGGAAATTTGATGACTTATTGATGTACTCAATCTTAAAAGAAGATATCCACATTTAAACGCCTAAAAAGGGTCATCATGACTTTTGTTAAATGAAGCTGATAAGACTTTCTTTTTTCCTAAATAAAAGGGTAATTATGTACTAGAAATAGACTTTGACTCTGATTAGGGAGATATAGAGTTTGTTGGTAATATTAAAGTTGAATAGACGATTATTGATAAGAAAAAAACCATCTGCTGAGATGGTTTTTTAATTTATTCATCTTCAAATTCCTCGGGTTCGTGTAATAACGTTATTGTCCGTTTGGCAATGTCTAAAATTCGATTTCCCCGCCCTCAGGGTAAAGGACAATATATGGGTTATCATAATCCTCATCCTGTTCATCTTCATCTAGTTCTGGCTGGCAGTAAGCGATTGTTACACCTTCCATTAAATCGTTTTCTTTCAATTCTTTTAAAATGGTTTTAAAAGCTGCTTCTACATTAACTACTGGGCAGAAAACGTTAGTTAAAAAAGATTCTACTTCAATTTCTCCGCCATCGACAAAGCCATTTCCGGTCCAACCAAGACATTCGTTCATCAGCTCTTCAACAAGATTTCGCTTCTCAAAAGCTTCTTCCATATCCAATTTTTCGTTAGTATGCTGAATGATGATCTCCGGAAGTTGGTCCTCATTTAATAAAATATATCCTTCATTCATTTTTTCATCAGCTAAGCTGCCCATTACCTTATCCGTACGTTGAAAGAGAGAAACTTTAATTTCTTTACTTTCACCAGCATCACCAACTACTCCCCAGTGTTCAGTGATAGTCTTTCCATCATTCCAGACTTCCCAATAATGTTGCTGCTCGTTTATTTCTTTAGTCAATTTAATCATTTATCGTTGTCTCCTTATTTATATCTCAAAATAATACTAAGGAAATTATACTCTTAGAGAGATGTAAATGAGAATAACATTTTCATATTGTTTAAGAGCCCATTTCTTCAAGAAGGAGAAGAGCATTTTTTATTGAAGTAAGTGAAAGAATGTAGAAGAGGTGTTCGTATGAAGTGGGGGAGATGGTCCTTTGAATTTAACTAAAAGTAATGGTTTAGAGTTTCTTGAATTTATAATTATAACGGAAGAAGAGCTCTATAAATATCAGCCATTAGCTGGTTCCTTTGCAGTAATAAAATGTGGAGACAAATACCTTATGTGTTACAACGTTTGGCGCAAACAATGGGAGTTGCCAGCCGGGCGTCGAGAAGGTGACGAGACTCCAAAGGAATGTGCTATAAGAGAACTATACGAAGAAACTGGCCAAAAGGTATTAGATATGGAATTTAAAGGTTTACTAAAGTCCAAAAAAATTATAAATGGAGAGATTAAGTTTAATCCTGTTTATTTTGCAAGAACCGAAAAAATCCAACCATTTATTGAGAACGAAGAAATTTCAAAAATAAAGCTCTGGGATTTAAGAGAAGAAATTGGATATATAGACTCAGTGGACCTTAGGATACTAGATTTTATCTAATTTATATTTTCAACAATTGTCGGTGCTTTAAATGGAATAGAAAAATAAGATACTAGAATGATAAAAGCACTGCGTAATGCAGGAGAAATACCGATAAAGCATCCGTGATAAATAAGGTCGCTCTATCGGTATTACTATTAATATATAAATCCAAGAATTATCGGTGCTATTTATAGAGTGGAGTTTATTAGCATGGTTTAAGAAAAATGGTATTACTAACGGGAAGATTCATAGAATAAAAATTTAATTATGATTGTGCTGGAAATCTTGACTTTTATGCACTTAAAATAGGGCAACACATTGATGATTCTCATCGTGAATCAACAAATATTAACGAATGGAAACTTGGATAAATAGCGAGGGTAGTACTCCTATAAAGAAGACGCCTTAAGTAATAAGAACCCCGTTAAACGGGGTTGCATCTTACCAAAACAAAATTTTTCTCCAAGGGTCGCGGCATCTGCAACTTCTCTTTCTGCGCTTTCTACATCTATCAGATGAAGATGAAGAAGATTCACATCTGCATTTACTAGATTTACGATTACAGCTGAAACACATAATATACGTCACCTCACTAAGTGATACCAAAATTAACTTTTTTATCGGTATCTTTATATCTTATGAAAAAGTGAGACAAGTTGTGTAGACTAATGGAGATAGTTTAATAGACATATAATATAATTGAGCTAATATACATTTTGGTAAAGAAAAAACGACTCCTCCAGGAAGAGTCGTTTTTAGCTACGGTTTTTGTATTTATATTAAAATTGTTTACCTGTTTTACTTGATAGCCTTCCAAAATTCTTTTGCGATTTCTTTGTATCCTTTTACATTCAAATGATTATCTTCAGGGTTCGGCATATATTTCTCAAAGTGTGGATCTATTCGGTTACCTGTCGCAACATACGTATCACCATTGGCTTCGGTACGCTTTTCAATTTCTGAGTTCAGTGTCTCTACTAATGGAACTAAAAACTCCTGGACCTGCTCAGGGTAGTAGGCAAATGGATTATAATACCCCATTACAAAGACCTCGACCTCAGGATTTAGTTCATCAATCGTACTGAGTATCGTTTGTAAATTTTCACTGGCAGTGGTGATTCCTTCATGAGCGGTGGACGGATCGGAAAGGAGTTTTTGGAACAGGTCATTTGCACCGATCGTAAGGGTGATATGTGTGGCTTCTTTTATTTCATTCTGTATGTTGGTGTTATTTTTTACATCATTTTTTAATTGCTCTGAAGTGTAACCGGGAACAGCAAAATTATTGTAATCTAACAGCTTATTTTTTCCACTTTCAAAATGTTTCTTAAGATAATCTGGATAGCTAAGGTCATAGGAACCATAAGGTGTCATCCCCGCTGGTATAGAATCACCTAACGCTACATACTCCACATACCGATCGGGTGGAAGATAAGCAAATGTTGCTGAACTGGTTGAAAAAAGCGTACCTAGTGTGATCAAACTAAATATCCATTTTTTCATCAAACTCAAACTCTCCCTTCGTTACCTCTTCGTTTTATTTGATTTCCTGTAATCATTATATAAACCTCATAGATATGAATCCTGTCTTTCCGTGCTTTTATTGAACAGGTACTTTATTGCTTGTCATCAAATTAGTATTTTAATAGGACTTAGCAGGTTGGAACTCAGCAGCTGTCGAATGTAATAACGTCTAAAATGGTGGACCTGAATAGTATTTCAAAGATTGAAGAGGTGATCGTGTGGATTGGTTGAAACGGATGGAAGATGCCCTGGAGTTTATAGAGAGTAAGATGAACGAACCGCTTGATATCGAAGCGATCGCGAAGGTAGCTTATTCCTCGCCATTCCATTTTCAAAGGATGTTCCATATGTTGACTGGAATGACCGTAGCCGAATATGTACGAAAGCGAAAATTGACATTAGCAGCACAAGAACTGGCCGTATCCCCCTCGAAAGTGGTTGATGTAGCTTTGAAATACGGATATAATTCGCCAGAATCCTTTTCCAAATTGTTCCGTAAAATTCATGGGATTTCTCCATCGGAAGCTCGACATTCGGGTGTATCATTAAAAGCGTTTCCCCGCCTTTCGTTCCAACTCACGATCCGAGGAGAAAAGGAAGTGGATTATCTCATAGAGGAAAAAGAGTCATTTACCGTAATGGGTAAATCGGCTACATTAATTTGTGGGAACGAAGGAAGGACTCGCCAATGGTTTTGGGGAGAATGTCAGCAGGATGGGACACTAGCAAAAATAGATTCTAAGCAACCAGATGCACCATTACTCGGCATAACGTTGAATTTTAACGAAAATTTTACATACCTGATTGGAAAGAAAGAAGAGGGAGAGGTTCCTGCTGTTGGCTTATCACTGCAAAGGATACCCTCCTCAACATGGGCTGTATTCCCATGTTCGGGGCCGCTTCCGGCAGCCATTCAGAATAGATTCCGTCAGATTTTTCAAGAATGGTTTCCGGCAACTGAATATGAGCATGCCGGACTGCCCGAAATTGAGGTTTATATCCCCGATAAAACCGAAGCTGAAGGCTATAGATCTGAAGTGTGGATTCCTGTTATGAAAAAATGAATCCGTTGATGATACAATATGCTTTGACTATTCCACATTCGGGTGCATAGTCATAGCAATTGTTTAGTGAACAATCTGGACCTCACCTTTCTCTGCAAGCTCTATTTTCACAAATACACATTTGTAGCTTTTTTGGCGCATTTCCAATTACGAAATGGGGCATGATGCATATTCTGTTTACATCAGAAACATTCTCTGAAGTAAAAAGAAAAGGCGTGTGATAAGAATGATGCATCCACATACGGAAATCCGCTTTGTAAGTGATGAGATAGGTGTTGGAGTATTTGCTACTAAGTTTATCCCAAAAGGGACAATTCTTTGGGTATTGGATGATTTAGACCAGATTCTTGATGAAGATTACGTAGAGTCACTTGATACATTTCGAAAAGATTTCATTTATAAATATTCTTATCAAAATGAAAACGACCAATATGTACTATGTTGGGATAATGGAAGGTACATTAATCACAGCTTCCTGCCCAATATGATCGCAACAGCGTATGAGCTTGAGTTAGCAGCTCGAGACATTTACCCTGGTGAAGAGATCACATGCGATTATGGGACACTGGGTGACGATGAATCTTTTCATTGTGTACCCGAAGAAGGGACTACGAGAACGAAAGTAACGGCAGAAGATTATTTGCATTGTTATCAGGAATGGGATGAAATGGCAATGGAAGCATTTAAGTATTTTAATCGTGTAAATCAGCCACTCAAACATTTAATCCAGAAGCAATTTGTTGAAAAAGTGAATGCCGTTGCTGAAGGACGAGAACCATTAGATTCGATTCGTTCAACTTTTGAATAAAAAGGTAGAAAATTATGCATTATTGGAGTGTACCTTCAATCTGGTGCATTACTTGTGAAAAATCTAATTGCATGACATTCGTTAACAAGCATATAAAAAAGCCTGGCTGTCCAGGCTTTTTTTGCTTTCTATTTAAGGATGAAAATTCCCACTAGCGAGTAAACGATAACCGTTGCGAACAGGATTGTCATATGAAACAGGGAGTAGATAAAAAGCAGCTTCGCCCATTTCTCAGAATCCTTATTTTTTTTGTAGCCGTAGATGCTCAACACCAGCCAGCCTACATTCAGGAGCAGTGCTACCAGTGTCAGTCCCAAGCTTAATGGCAAGAAGAGAAAGCTTGTTAAGCTTAATAGCACTAGGTAAGCATTGGTTTGGGTATACGTTCTCTTTATACCTTTTACAACCGGTAACATCGGAATTCTTGCGGCTTTGTATTCATCATGCCGGCGGATTGCGATTGCATAGAAGTGCGGCATCTGCCAGATGACTTGAATGATGAAAAGAGCAGCAGCTGCGGGGTGAGCGATGCTACCAGTCATCGCAGCCCATCCGATCAGCGGAGGCATCGCACCAGAGATTGAGCCGACCTCTGTGTTATAGATTGTTCTTCGTTTCGTTAACATGGTATAAGGAACTACGTAAAAGAAAAGACCAAGAAAACCTAGCAAAGCAGCAAGTGGAGTTGTAAAAGCTAGTGCAACAAGACCGAGTACACCCATCAAAATTCCGAGCCATAATGCTGTTCTTATGTTTATATCCCCCGTCACTGTGGGACGCACTTTGGTTCTTTCCATAATCGCATCGATATCGCGGTCATAAATATTATTAAAAGTCCCCGCAGCACCAATAACAAGAATTGTACCGATCAAGACGAATAATATATCCATAAGTTTATCGCCTGGTTCAATATCGTACGTATATAAAGCCAGTGTTAATCCAGCGAACATCGGTACAAGGTTTGATTTAATAATCCCCGTTTTTACCGTTTGTCCTAGGACTGCCGACAACTTTTGTTTTTCAATACTTCTTTCCATTTTCAAGACACCATCTTCATATATTATCTCTATAGGTTAACCAATTAATTGTAACCTTAAATACATCTCTATTAAAGCATTAAATCTTTTTACAGTACAAATGATAGAACAACTCACAGCACATTCAAATCGCTTTTTGTGAACGTTTTGTGAGGGAAGTGTGAGGGTTGTGTGATAGATTTTTATAACACAGTATTTTACAGAATTTAAAATTAAGGTTTTAATTCGTTAGAAATAAAGGAATATTTACAAGAAGGAATTAATACTTACGTAAAGAAGCTATTAAATAAATAATAAAGGAGGAATTATTATGGATTTTAAGCAAGAACTTGAGAAATTATCACTCCAGCTTATAGAAAGAAAATCTCATATTATTAATGAAGAATCCACTAAGCAAGCTTTGATCATTCCCTTTATTCAAAAGTTAGGGTTTGATGTATTTAACCCACTTGAAGTTGAACCTGAATATGTTTCTGATTTTGGAATTAAAAAGGGTGAAAAAGTAGATTACGCAAAAAAAGAAAAACAATAAACCAATAATTTTTGTTGAAGCTAAATCAGTCAATGAGAAATTAATAGACATAGCTCCCAAATTTATAGATACTTTAATGCAACACCTGATGTTAGATTTTCTATTTTAACTAATGGTACAGAATATAAGCTTTTCACAGATTTAAAAAGAGATAATATTATGGACGACGAACCTTTTTATCAATTTAATATTGAATCATTAACTAATCTTGATATTGAAGTAACTGAGCATTTTACAAAAGAAGACTTTGAGGTTAATGAAAATATTAAATTCTCCCAAGAACTTGTTTATACTAACAACATAAATACTACCCTCAAAGAATTATTTAAAAATCCTTCCGATGACTTTGTAAGATTCCTTATAAAAGATTTAAATAATCAACGCGTAACTTCTATTGTAGTAGAAAAATTTAGACCGATAATTAAAAAAGCAATTAACCATACGCTATTAGAAATTATAGGAGAAGGTTTATCTTTTACTAATGTTCAAGCAGAACAAGCTCAAGAGGATATTTTAATATCAAACCAAACCAAAGTCGATGTTGACGATAAATTAGAAGATGTTAATGAAGAAAAAACAAAACCGGGTGTATTAACTACCGAAGAAGAACTTAGAGCGTTCTCCATAATCAAAGAAACCTTAGAGGTAAGTGGTAGAGATGTGGAGAACTTGAAATATAAAGATAACTCAAGTTACTTTAATATAATGAATCGAGTAATAACAAAATGGTTCATTAGATTTTATTCGGATACAGGGAATAAAAATATTATTACAAGATTAGAACCACAGGTTGTCGATCAAATGTGTCCTGGTTTTAGGGTTGAAGAATCACCAAAAGGAATGGGGAATTCAAGAATATATATTAATTCTGTTGAGGATTTACTTGAAATGAAGAGTTTAATTTTAGCTTGTTATGATGATATTAAAGAGGAAAGTAAAATAACAACTTAAGTAGTTTGAAAAATCCCACTCAGTTCTGAGTGGGATTTTTTTAGCCGAATGTAAATATCGGCATATTTTTAGTTGAATAGGCTATTAGAAAATTTTCATCAGGATATAGCAGGATTAGTCAACATAAACGGTTCAGGATCCTTTGTGTTAACAGAAGAATTATTTAGAAAAGCAGATAATAGGGATGCTCTGTCTGGAGTAGAAATAGATGTAATTAAAAAGTATGACCCCAGGGAAAGATGTTAGTAATTCTCCTGTGCTTCTACTACATGGGGATTCAGAGAAAGTTGTTCCAATTGAGGGGCAAAAGCAATTCTATCACTATCTCTTACAAAATGAAAAAGATGCAAGAGTGACTTTTCATGTACATCGCAATGTGAATCATGAATTTACTTCTGAAATGAAAACTGAAGTCATTCAATGATTAAACAATTAATTAGAAGCCGATTCCTTAGTAAATAGAATCGACTTTTAATCGTTTTACTCCCAGTTCAGTGGAGCTTTATCCAGTTGTGGTTTGTACCCGAGTTCTTTAGCTGCAGCCATAATAAATTCTTTTCGGAAGAAGTAGCTTCTGTGGTAAACGATCTTACCGTTTTCTACATCTTGATATTGGATGTCGTGAACGAGAGGTCCTTGAACAGAATCTGCTAACACTACAATCACTGGTTTTCCCCATAATATACATTCTTTTGCATGATGCCCAGGTAAACCGTACATAAGAGAGCCTTCTCGCATTTCATCTTTCGTCGTCTCTAAGAATCCTAATGAAGCTTCATAGTGAATTGGATCGCTGAATAAGGACAACATCCCTTCTAGATCACCTTGGTTAAAGGCTTTTAAATAGGCAGAGATTACTACATCTTTTTGCAATTTTGATTCTCTGTTTTGTTTAGGGAGTAAAGTTGCATCGTTTTTTAGTTTAACCTTCATTCTGTTTGTTGTAGCGTAAATAGCCCCAGGTGTCGTCTTAACGATACTTGCTACTTCTTCTGCCTTAAAATGAAAGACCTCCATAAGAAGGAAAACGGCAGTCTGTCTTGGGGTGAAAAGGTGGTAGAGCTTTTCGAGTGCTTCTTCCAGATCATGTGTGTCGGAAAAATCTTCGCGTGGTTCATCTAATTCATCCAATGAACCAACATGTCGTTTCTCTCTTCGGCAATGGTCAATCCACGTATTGGTCGCCATTCTGTACAAGTAGGATTTAAGATTGGTAGGATGCCATCTGGTATACAAACCACCCATAGCTTTAAGCATCGTTTCCTGAAAAAGATCCTCCCCATCCCATGGTGATCCAGTCAGAAAGCGGCAGTACTTCCAAAGGTCATCGCCAACATCAACCATTATTGATTGAAATTGTTGCTGAAGCTCACGGGACTGCTCATGTAGTGTGTCTGTTTGTGATTGTGACAAAATAAAACCCTCCTAAAGAATTTTTCGTTCTATATGTACGACGAATGCCTTTCCTAAAATTATACGCATTATCTAAATTTTTTTAAAATAAATGAAAAATTGTGATATTGTTTAATGGGATATAATAGGAGGTTGGAAGGCATGTTCTTTCTTCAAATGGCCGGTTTTCCAGGAGCAGGTAAATCAACACTTGCTCGAGAAATCGGTAAACGAACCGGTGCGGTCGTCATTGATCACGATGTTGTAAAATCTGCATTGCTGTATGCAATAGATGGTGGCACAATAGATCCAAAGCTGGCAGGCAAAATTTCATATAATATTGATTGGTCTTTAATTGAATTTCAGTTATCTCAAGGTAATAGTGTGGTATTTGATAGTCCTTGCTTTTACGATGAGATGGTTGAAAAAGGCACAGGTTTATCAAATAAATTTAATGTGAATTACAAGTATGTCGAGTGTATTCTAGATGACTTTAACCGCATCAACGAAAGGTTAAAGAATCGTAACCAGATGATCAGTCAAATTAAAGAAGCGAATGAGGATATGTTTAACTACGGACTACATAACAGCAAGAGACCTTCTGAGGACAAATATTTGGTGGTAGATACGAATCAGCCTTTAGAAAATTATATGGATGAAGTCATTCATTACCTAACGTTGGAGAAAAACCATGAGATTACCAGATAAATTCGTCAAAACGATGAAAAGCATTCACAAGGATAAAGCCAAAGAGTGGCTGAACAATTTTGATCAGATGATTGCTGCTTACGAGGAGCGATTGGAAATTAGCATTCAGGGCCCTTTTGATCTATCTTACAATTTTGTTGCTCCAGCAATTCGGAACAATGGACAAGAAGTGGTGATAAAAGTTGTGCTTTCGCGTAAGGAATTCCTTGGTGAGCTTGAAACGCTTAGGCTTATGAAAGGCAAAAAAATGGTTGAGCTTTTGGAGTATGATGTTGATCGTGGGATCATGATTTTGGAACGATTAAGCCCTGGAGTTACTCTTGCAGTTATAGAAGATGATGAGGAAGCAGCCTATATAGCTTCTGAAGTCATGAAAAGCTTGTGGGTTCCAGCACCGAATAAAACGGAATTAGAAACAGTCAGCGATCGGGAAAATAGTTTGAAACGCATATTCAATAACAATCCGAATGGTTTCGGTCCTATATCAAAAGAAACACTACAAGAGGCTTTATCTGTATTTGAACAGTTGAATGGTCAAATAAACCATTCATACCTGCTTCACGGGGACCTGCATCATTACAACCTATTAAAGAACGGTGATTCGTGGTCGGCGATTGACCCAAAGGGATTAATTGGAGACAGGGAATACGATGTAATTCAGTATTTGCTAAACAAATTACCAGAAAAAAACGTAAAGGACACAATTAAAAAACGTGTTGATATTTTTGTGAATGAATTGAACTTAGATAAAGAAAGAGTATTGTTAAGAGGTTTCTCGCATGCTGTGTTATCAACTTGCTGGTCAATTGAAGAAGGGAATTTTACTGAAAGACAATTGAATACAATTGAAGCTTTTAAGGAACTGTGTAAGCCATAATAAAAACCAATCCGTTTAGGGATTGGTTTTTTCTTAAACGGATCGTTCTGTTCTGGGCTTAGTAGGGTCACATTGTGAGGGGGGAAGCTGGGCAGATTGAGAGAGCTTCGTGAGGTAATAGCATTCTTCCCGCGCCATATGATCAGCCATTAGCGCAGAAAATGTGCCAAGTGCCTGCTCGGAAAGCTCCAGTTCTTCTAATTCATGGAGGAATTTAGAGAACAGCTCAATCTCTAATTTAACATCTTTATTCATCCGTTTTAAAGCCGGGAAAGACTGCAGGTTTGTACGCAAGTAGCCGGTCAATTCAAGTGCTTTTAAATAAAACTGTTCAAAGTGCAAGGTGTACATTTCGCTTTTTTCTTTTAATCGTTTTTCTACCAGGTCAAGTTTGCTTGAGATTCCTGCTGCATGCCCCGCGGCATCAGGGAGCCATGCTAGATGATAATGCAGCTCATGCTGAACAGGCGGTACTTCTTTCTTTTCAAGACTGTTCAGTACGAGGATGTATTCTTCAATTTCATTAACCATGTGATTGATAAAAGTAGGAGAGAGATGGATCGTGATTTTACCCAAAAGAAGTTTTTCGATAAGTGTAAGTTTAAAATTCCGCATATTTTGTACATCTTTCAAAACAGCTAATGTTAATGCGTGCATATCCATATTCGTGCGTGCTTGTGAGAGGTATTGGTCGAATTTCTGTTTAAAATATTTTGCCTGCTGTATATCAGCTTTTTCTTTTTCTGCGAGTGAATCCAAAATAAAGCGCGCGTGGTCACCGAGAATCTGAAGCCAAAACGTATGTTCAAATTTAGCTGCCTCTTTAAAATTCATAAGTCCTCCCCTTAAACAAAAGAATAATTACTTACCTTTGATCATCACATTGATATATATTAATACCTGTTCAAAATAAGTACGCCTGAAACTCTTAGTCGCTGATGAAATAAATTTTAAATATTCCTTTACACGTATATTCCTTTTGGTGTATATTATAATCATGAAAACAATATTGAATGCTCTCGCCGAGCCAAACCGCCTGCGAATCGTTGAACTTCTGCGTGATGGGCCCCTTACAGTTGGGGAGATCACAGACAAACTTGAAATGAATCAGCCTCAAGTTTCTAAGCACCTGCGCGTACTTAGTGAAAACGGGCTCGTCGAAGTGCAGCCAATCGCCAATCGACGATATTACAAGCTAAGACCCCAGCCATTTAAGGAGTTGGACTCCTGGATTGAATCTTACCGGCATCTTTGGAACGAACGATTGGATCGCTTGGACGATTACCTTCAGAAATTGCAAAGAAAGGAAGTGGATGATACTAAGAGCAAGTAGGTGGTCAATCTGCAACGTTTTAAAAACGATAATGGAGGTATGCATGTATGGGAATCAGTAAAGCTGCGAACCAAACGATGACGTCTATCAGTGAAAGAGAACTTATGATCAAACGTGTTTTAAATGCTCCGCGTAAACTTGTCTTTAAGACTTGGACGGATTCGAAACATTTGCCAGAATGGTGGGGACCAGAAGGGTTTGCACTAACGGTTCAAGAAATAGATGTAAGACCAGGTGGTATATGGCGCTACGTGATGCATGGACCAAATGGTGTTGATTATGATAATAAGATTGATTATCTTGAGGTTGTTACTCCTGAGCGTCTTGTCTATGCGCATGGTGACAGTACAGGAGAACATTTTCGTGTAACCGTGACCTTTGCAGATCAAGGAGATCAAACGGAACTAACCATGCAAATGATCTTTAAGTCAGTTGATGAACTGGAAAAGGCAGTTAAAGAATTCGGAGCCATTGAAGGTGCGAAATCCACAATGAATCGTTTAGAGGCACAATTGTTAAAGATTCAAGAGAATGGTGAGTTGTTATAAACCAAAGGAGGAATTGAAAATGGCTGAAAGCAATGTAAAGAATTCAATGACGACAACGGTTGAGGGCAATAATCTTATATTTACTCGAATCTTCGATGCACCGAGGGAGCTGGTTTTTCAGGCGCTTTCTGATCCTGAACACCTGTCAAAATGGTGGGGACCGAAATATTGGACGATTACTGTAAATAAGATGGACTTCCGTGAAGGAGGAACGTGGCATTATTGCATGGAATCTCCAGATGGAGATATGAAGTCTTGGGGGAAATCATTTTATGAAGAGATCGTTGAACCTGAGCGTATCGTTTATAAAGATTACTTTTCTGACGAAGAAGGAAATATAAACGAAAACATGCCGGGAATCAAGATCACTTTAACGCTCATTGAACACGAAGGAAAAACAAAACTTGTAAACCACGCTCAATTCTCTTCAGAAGATACATTAAAGTCGTTACTCGATATGGGAATGGTTCAAGGATTTACAGAATCGTGGGATAAGTTGGAATTACACTTAAAAGAAGTAAAATAGTAAGCTATGAGGCGTAAATTCAGATAGCTGGTATTCCTATTTAAATCCATCTGTAACGGATCAATCTGAGTTCAAGAAACCCTCACAGTGGCTGCAAGCGTTATTAGAAGAAAGAGAGTTTGTAAGAGCGGGATAACTAGATTGATGAAGGCGTGCAATCAGTCATTTGTACGTCTTTTTTAATGGAGAAATATTTCGTGAAGTATAGGTAAAAAACTTGAGTTGAGACAATAAGATTCTTGTAAAGAAACAATCACCTTAATGGCAGGTTGTTCTTTTTATTATTTCAAGAAAATATTATTAGTAGGTAAAACAGTTTATACTTATAGGTGAATAGGTATAAAGAAGTGCGCCTTTAGGCATATAAAACAAGAGATTTATAAAAACTGAATATAAATAATTTTCTAAAAATAGATTGTAAATATTTAAAATTTTAATATAATAATAGTATTAGTATAAAGGAGGTAGTAATTGGATGAAAAAGAAGATATTAGCAGGTGCATTAGCTCTAACTCTTGGTGCAACAATGACCTTTAGCAGCAGTAGTTTGGTAAGTGCTGAAAATGGTCCCCAAAAGAAATACATAGTGATCTTCAAAGAGCAAGCGAAATTACCTACAGGCTTCGGTAACGAAATCTCGAAGGCTGGAGGACAAATCGAATCCAGATTGGACAAGCTAGGTGCCGTAGAGGTTGTTTCTAGTAATCCAAACTTCCTTTCAGAAATTAAGAACTCTAGTACAGTACTAGAAGCAGGTGTACAAAATATTGTACAGCCTGAAACAGCAGCTATAGAAGAAATAGCTTTAGTGAGTTCTTCTGGTGAGAATGCAGATCTTTATGAGAGCTTACAATGGGATATAAAACAGGTTACGAAAGACGGGAAATCTTGGAATCTTCCTGGCGGGACGGGTAAATCTATCGATGGAAACGATATTGTAGTCGGAGTTATAGATACAGGAATAGATTACAATCACCCAGATCTAAAAGAAAACTATGCTTATGGTAAATCCTTTGTTCCAGGGTATCCTGATGCAATGGATCAAAATTCACATGGAACACATGTAGCTGGTTCTATTGCTGCTAAAGGACGCACAATGGGGATCGGCCCTGATTTAAAAGTGGCTGCTTATCGTGTATTTGGTCCAACAGGCGGAGCGGAAACGTCTCATATTGCTGAAGCACTAATGACAGCTGCAGATGACAATGTCGATGTTGTTAATATGTCTCTTGGTGGATATGACTGGTTCCAAAACCCTGATTACGCGACAAAAGATACCGTTGCTGATGTTCGATTGTTTAACAGAGCGATTCAATATGCGATTAATAAAGGTGTGACTGTAGTAGGATCTGCAGGAAACAATGCAGTTGATCTAAGAAGCCCTGGTAAACTATCAGGCGATGATAATGGAGCAACCCACCGCAGTCCGAGCAGTCAGACTATGATTCGAGTTTCTGCAGGTGGTCAGCTTAAGAATCTAGCTTTCTATTCTAACTATGGTGTTGGAAAAATTGATGTGATGGCTCCTGGTGGTGACCTCGGACCAAATTATAATCCTGCAACTGGTACTGGAAGAGATAACACTTACTTATGCTTAAGCACAATTCCTGGAGGCGGATATGGTTATAAAGGCGGAACTTCCATGGCAGCTCCAAAAACAGCTGCTCTTGCGGGTGTCATTATTGCACAACAAGGTAAAGACAAACTTTCTCCTGCACAGGTAAAGAGCATCATCCAGTCCTCAACCGAAGATGTATTTAAACAAGGATATGATGGAGAGTCAGGTTTCGGTTTAATTAATGCTGTAAATGCGTTGAACAATTAATATCAACTCGAAGAAGCGGGGACTTATTACATAGCCTCGCTTTTTTATATGGTTAATGATACGGATTCGAACCATCTTTGAGTGATTTATTTTTTTTGCAATAGGACAAGTCACCATGCGAATAATCGAACCATGCATATCATGTAATAAAACGATTTTTTTGTTTTATTGGAGATGATATGATGTTTACACGTTTATTTTCTGCTAAATTAACCGGGAGAGAGGAAGTGCCTCCCGTCAAGACAATTGCAAGCGGTTCAACCGAATTTAAGTTTAATGAAAATTTTAGAGAACTGCATTTTAAATTAACTGTGGAATGTATTGAAGGTTTTACACAAGCGCATATTCATTTAGGCGCCAGAGGAGAAAACGGGCCAGTCGTGGCATTCCTTTTTGGTCTAGTCGAGCCTGGAATTGATGCCAAGAAGAAAGTAATCAAAGGTACACTTACAAGAGGAGATCTGATTGGTCCTTTAACTGGGTTATCGTTAAGAGAACTTGCGAGACTTATGAGAGAAGGGCTGACTTATGTAAATGCTCACACCGAGGAATTTCCAGATGGTGAAATCAGAGGTCAGATTAAACCCGTACACTTTTGCTAGTAAGTAAATATTAAGGGATGTTTAACAGTTGGCATGCAATCCGTCGTCAATCGACCTATTGTAAGCCAACTTTTTTGAATTTATTAGTTGACTTAGTCAACCGATAAAGTGTAAACTGTTCTTAATTTCAGAATATTCAGGAGGGTTTATTCATGGAATCTAATAGATATGTAGAAAAAATACGTCATTTTAACCGATATTATGCGAATGTTCTAGGTAAAATCGATCAAAACATTTATAATCAACCTTTTTCTTTAACAGAGGCACGAGTCATAACTGAAATCCATTTAAGAAATGGGTGTACGGCAACCGATGTAAGAGAAAATCTTGGGATTGACCGAGGCTATATGAGTCGTATAATCAAACGACTAGAAGATGAAAATATCACCATTAAAGAACAGTCGACAGATGATAAACGCCAGTACTCACTTTATCTGACCGAATATGGCAAAGAAGTTTATAACGATTTAGTTGAACGTGCAAACCAGGGTGTAGAACACATGATACGTAATTTATCCAAACATGATATAACCAGCTTAGTCACATCTATGGAAACGATTCAAACTGTTTTTTCACAAGACACTCCTTCCCAGACGGAAGTATTGATTCGACCATTTCGCTCTGGAGATGTAGGATACATAGCCCACCTGCATGGAATATTATACGATCATACCTATAAGTTTGGCAGGAAGTTTGAATATTACGTAATGAAAGGCTTAACAGAATTTATGATCAATACGGATGGTGGAGAGTTATGGGTAGCTGAAGCGGATAACAAAATCATTGGTTCAATTGCCATTACGAAATCTAGTGATACAATCGCGCAGCTAAGGTGGTTTGTTTTAGACGAAGATTATCAGGGCATGGGCATTGGGAAAAAACTCATGGAGACTGCACTTGGTTTCTGCAAAGAAAAGAACTATCAGCATGTGTTTTTATGGACGGTAAGTACGTTAAATACAGCTCGGTATCTATATCAAAAATATAACTTTAGAAAAACCGAAGAAAAACCAAATGAAGAATGGACTGGAACGAAATTAATCGAAGAACGTTGGGACCTGGAAATTAACTAGTATCTAAATAGATTCAAGTTATGGCGGAAAGAAATGGGGTATATGAATCGTGAATGGGGAGATGGATGTTTGAAAGAAGATGGAATGGGGTAAAAGAGTATAATAAACACTTATATGGTGAATACATGATAATAAGACAACTAAAGGAGGACGTATGTATGGAAGTAAATATGAGCTCAGAAGAAGTCTTATCGGAGATTCAAGGATTAAAAGCAAAAGGCATGAATTTAAATAAGAAACAAGTGAAGAAATCAAATCCTCAACTCATGAGAAATGCCCTTCATTATTTTCCTAGTTGGGATGATGCCATTGAAAGAAGTATTACGGGATAATCAAAGATAAAAGGAAAAAGAGGCTCACCCATAACGAATTTTTTATGTGTTTATTGGTTTAGCCTTTATTCTTGTGCGTTGGACTAAAATAAATACTTGTTTATGAATATGTAAGGAGGACTGCTCACGTATTGGGTGGTCCTTTTTTATGCTTGTTAGAATAATTTAATAGCTCTTTTACAAAAATAACAAGATAAGATTAAATTTGTTCAGGAAAGGATTTTTAATGATGATGAAAAAAACTTTCGTCCTCCTATGTACCTTTATTTTTTTACTAGGAATCAATATGTCTCCTGCCCAAGCAAAGAATAATCCAAGAAATATGTATGATGTAAAACCTGGGGACTATCTTGGGAAAATCGCAAAAACGTATGGGACATCCGTAAATGATCTGAAACTAATAAATGGGTTACAGTCGGATAAAATACTGGTCGGACAAAAATTACGGGTTCCCATCATGTACAAGGTGGTTTCAGGAGATACCCTATGGGATCTTTCACGAGTGTTTAATTCTACGATTCAATCTATAAAAACGGCTAATCGTCTTTCTTCGAACAATCTATATATTGGGCAAAAAATAAAAATCCCTCCTAAAAAACTGGCCATGCAAGGACAATATGTATTGATGAGCAGGGAGGACTTTAAGGATTGGCTCTTCAATCATATCTTCACGAGAAAGATAGGAAAGATCCAGCAACATCATACTTATATACCTTCCTACCAGCAGTTCAATGGTTCTAATCATTTTTCATTATTAAAAGGAATGGAGGAACATCATGTTAAGGGGATGGGGTGGAGCAATATCAGTCAGCATTTGACAACCTTTCCGGACGGAAAAGTAGCTGTTGGCAGACCGTTTGATACGCCTCCCGAAGGTTCATATGGCTTACAGAACAAAGAAGCCATGATTCGAATTGAGGCCGATGCATTAGCGATAGAGAATGTAGGGAACTTTGATAAAGGCAAGAATCAGATGACGAAGGAACAAAGAGAAACAATTGTTATGGTCACGGCTTTACTCAGTTTGAAATACGGGTTAACGCCGTCCATTGAAACGATCTCCTACCATCATTGGTGGGATATTAATACAGGGGAAAAAGTGTTTGACAACAGTAAAGGACATGCTGTTAAAACTTGCCCAGGTACATCCTTTTTCGGTGGAAACTCCACTGCAAGTGCAAAAAAATACTTTTATCCTCTTGTTACACAAAAAATGAAAGAAATACGAGCATCCTGGCAATAAATATGGGCGTTTATCTGAGTTCAGATAAACGCTTTTTACATGAGGGTGCTTAACACTAGTCAATTTTGTTGGAAACAATCCATTCAGAATGAGGTAAGTAATAAAAAGTAAAATGTTTCTTTTTTAATATTTCTGGTTTTTGGTACTTATATATTGGCCATGCTCAAATAATTTCATTTCTTTGTCCTTAATCGTTACTTAGGTGTCAGTTGCACCTGTCTTTGAAGTATTTCTATCTTCTACAGATGATGGTTTCCCGCTCAATACTTCAAAATCTTTCCCTAAATATATAGGAATATCCCTCAAATAAACGCTTGAACTGACTAACATCCCTATTCCCAAAAATAAAAAAATTCCTGTCAAAATAATAGTGGAATGCAAAAAAGATACCTGGGTGCAACGAAGTAACCTGCCTTTACTTTTACTATTTGACGTAATTATTTTAAATCAAACACCGGTATGAAACAATCGGTCAGGATGGTTATACATAGACTTACTGTACAGGCTCACATATAAGTAAATTAAGTTTCAAAATTACTGGTATTATGTAATCATAATAATAGGTAGATTGAAAGATCAAAAGTTATGGGATCCAATCATAATTACGAAAGAAGATGAGATGTTTATGATCAATTCTTATAAGGTGGAAGTCAAAACATTGGGCATTAAGATGCCAGTCTATCTTTTTCAGATCGATGATATTCTCTTAGATTCAGGCCCGAAGAGTGCAGAAAAGGATGTAAAAGCCATCTTAAAGAAACTGCAGGTAAATCGAGTTATCCATACCCATCATCATGAAGATCATACGGGAAATAGCAGATGGATAGAAGATGAATTTATGATTCCACAGTATATTCATCCACTTGGTGTTTCAATATGTAACAAACAGACGAGGCTGCCTTTATATCGATCGCTCTTATGGAATAACAGAAAATCGTTTCATGCTCTCCCGATAGAGGGGGAATATATCAAGACAGCTTCCTATTATTTTAAAGTAGTACATACACCCGGTCATGCGGAGGATCATATTGTCCTAATCGATGAAGAAAAGAAAATTTGTTTCTCGGGTGACCTTTATTTGTTCCATTCTCCTACGGCTCACTTTTCTTTCGAATCGGTTCCAAAGATTATCAGGTCTATTGAACTTGTGTTAACCCATAACTTCCAGGAGGTATATTGTTCACATAGTGGATATTTAAAAAATGGACGCAGATTGCTAGAAAAGAAGCTGGATTATTTGTTAAGCCTGCAAGAAAAAGTAATTAAAGCGCATGATGCAGGTATACCAATGAATAGGATCAGAAAAGATTTTTTTCCTAAAAACAAAGCTTTGCAATATTTCTCATTTTTTGAAAGTTCTCCAAAACATACAGTGAACTCACTAATCAATGACCGAAGATAATACCATCTATAATGGGGGCGACTTATTTTGAAAAAGAAAATTAGGGCTATTCACAGCCCAGATCTTCCGGAAGACTTGGAAACACTAGAAATCAATGAACTAGAGGATGGGGCTGTGTACGAAATAGGAAGGATTGAGTCAACGATTGGTACGATGAGCGCCAAGAACATTCAGTTTAGTGAGGTTTACGTAAAAGGGGTTAACTTTGGGGAATCGCATCTGCCCTTTTCTTCATGGGTTGACGTCGTCTTTGAAAAGTGTGATCTTTCGAATGTAAAATTAAACGGTGCCCGATTTAATCGTGTTGAGTTTAGAGAGTGTAAACTGGTTGGGACGGACTTTGATGAAGCGGTGATGCGAGATGTTCAGTTTATAGATTGCCCTGCTCCTTATTCCTTGTTTAATCTGACAGAGCTTTGCGATGTTCGATTCGATCTTTGCTTGTTAAAAGAAGCCAATTTCATTGGTGCAGCATTGGATAATGTGCAATTTGGAACATCCACGATTCAAGAGGTGCAGTTCTCTGACACCTCCTTAAAGAATGTGGATCTTAGTCAATGTCAATTTACATTTATACATATAAAAGAAGATGATCTTCGCGGGGCCATTATTTCACCAGAACAGGCTGCATCCTTGATTGAAGTGTTTGGTTTGATAGTTAAGTACGACTAAGAATATTTTGAACAGAATAGGAGAGTTGTTAACATGAATACCCAAGTAACCACAAAAATGAAGATCAATAAGACTCCGGGCGAAGTGTTTGAAGCTATCGTCGATCCTGAGAAAATTGGGGGTTTTTGGTTTTCCTCCAGTTCTGAAAGATGGGAACAAGGCAAGACGGTTACATTAAGATATGACGAGTACAATGCAGAAGGGGCTATAAATGTTCTAGAAGTTGAGGAAAATAAGAAAATCGTTTTTTCCTGGGGAGCCGAACATAATCAAGGAACCATTGTGACCATCACACTAACTGAATTGGATGATAAGAGTACAATGATTGAAGTAATCGAATCAGGTTTGAAAGAAGATGATCCTGAAGTTGTTAACAAAATGATGGGACAAAAAGAAGGCTGGGTTTATACGTTAACTTGTTTAAAGGGTTATTTAGAAAATGATATAAATACTTTAAGAGCATCATTAATCCATTAAACCGTTTTGAAGAGTAACGACTTAAGTTAATGTGGTTACTCTTTTTCATGTTTATCATGCTTAGCTATACCGTTCAATAATAAAATCAATAAAATATCGGCTTGCGATCGGTAAAACTCTTTTATCTTTATAAGCCAAACTAATTGTCCGGGCAAAAGAGGGGGAAATTTTTTTAGTCACAATTTGATAAGGACAGCGATGCAAAACAAGTTTTGGCAGGATTGAAATACCCAGACCCTGTTCGATCATAGACATAATTGTATAATCATCATGTACCCGGTATTGAATATTCGGTTCAAAATTATTTTGTTGAAAAATCGTTAACGGTTCACTAATTTCTCCTTCATCTAAAAGGATATAAGGTTCATTCAACAGCTCTTTTAATGGCACTTCGTTTTGCCCTGAAAAACGATGATCTTTTGGCAATACAGCGAACATTTCATCTTCTTTCAAGGGAATAGTAGTCAGGTTCGATACAGCTTTTGGGTTCACAAAGCCAAAGTCTACGCTGCCTTCTTTAATCCAATTCGAGATCTCTGTGTAATCACCTTGATGCAATTCAAAGTGAACAGCTGGATACTCCATCTTAAAATCTGTAATCAATCCTGGCAGCCAGTGACAGGAAACACTTGAAAATACGCCGATTCGGATAAGCCCACTTTCAAGCCCTTCCATCTCTTTAACCTTTTCTTGCAATTCCCTGTGCGAATTACAAATTTTCTTGATGTATGGTAAAAACTCCTCTCCGTCAGGTGTCAATGTAATACCCGTTCGAGAGCGTAATATAAGAACCGTCGAAAGTTCCTCTTCTAATGAATGCACCATTTGGCTAATAGCTGATTGGGTATAACCAAGTTCTTCAGCAGCTTTCGTAAAACTGCCTGTCTCTATAGCTTTAATAAAAGCATAATACGCATTCATTCTATTCTCTCCTTACCATTAGAATTACTAATAGTTCTATTATAAATATTCGTTTTATTAATGCAAATGAAGGTGATACGATAAACCTAATCTAAAAAAATGAGAGGTTAGGGCGTACTGCATGACACCTAAACAAGCGAACTGGATTTTAGTTTCTGTATCCATGGGCTGGGGAATATCTTATATTTTTATGAAACTATGTGTAGATACTATCCCAGCCTTAACTATTGTGGCATTACGATTTGGGATCGCTTTTATCGTTATGATGATGATCTTTCGGAAAAAAGTATTTCATACAGATGCTAAAACTTTGAAATACGGTTCGATCGTTGGATTTTTACTATGGGGGATCTTCATTACGCTTATGTATGGCATTAAACATACGACAGCTTCATCGGCTGGTTTTTTGATTAGTACAACGGTAATCTTAGTGCCAATTCTACAGGTGTTCATCACAAGAAAGCTGCCGAGTAAAAAGATAAGTTCAGGGGTTGCGATTGTTACTATAGGTTTAGCGCTACTAACCATCGGAGAAGATTTTACCTTTGCGTTTGGTTCGGTTTTTTGTTTAGCTGCTGCGTTCTTGTATGCGATACACATCATCGTAACAAATCACTTTGCACGTGAAGTGGATACCTTACAGCTGGGAATCTTTCAGCTTGGATTTGCCACCTTGTTTGCGACCATTGGAACATTTATTTTAGAAACACCTGTTTTACCTCAGAAAGTGATTCATTGGGTCGCTATACTCGGGCTGGCATTTATTTGTTCTGCTTATGGATTTGTTATGCAGTCCATTGCTCAAAAATACACAACGCCTGAGAGCACAGCCTTTCTTTTTTCACTCGAACCCATCTTTGCCGCCCTTTTTGCATTCATCTTTCTTCAGGAAAATATGGGGGTACGAGGATATACGGGTGCGTTAATCATTTTAGCAGGTGTATTCACAGCAAACGCTACATTTAGGAAACGTCATGGAATCAAGATGATGAAAGAAAAGAGCAGCATAGTGAAATAATTTAATACACTGACTGAGTGAAATTTGCTCAGTCTTTTTTGTTTTTTCCCCCTTTAACCGAACAAGCTTATGTAAAATAATGTTAAGGCGACTGAAATTTATTGAAACGGCAAGCGTCTAATTGTTGAAGGATCTGGTAAAGAGGGAGTGAATCCATGAAAAACCATGAGTTGATAAAGCGCTGGTTTATTGATTACCACAATGATATCTATAATTTTCTCATTTATTATATGGGCACGAAAGATGTAGAGGATATCGTGCAAGACGTTTTTATTAAAGGGTTTAACCATATGAATCATTTTGAAGGACGTTCTGATCCCAAGACATGGCTGATCTCAATTGCTAGAAACATAGCCATCGATCATACTCGGAAAAAGAAACGGCAGCAGCAGCTTCTATTAAATCTAGTAAATCGCTTTTCTGAAAAAGAGAAGGTTCCACAGGATTTAGTGTTAGAGAATGAACGGAAAATGGAACTATATCAGGCTATTAATCAATTAAAGCCATCCTATAGAGATGTCGCAATTTTACGTGGTGTTATGGACTATACACCAGAAGAAACTTCTCAAATATTGAATTGGAAGATTAGTAAAGTTAATCTCACCTATCACAGAGCAATTCAGTCACTAAAGAAAAAGCTTGAAGCCGAGAAGTGGAGTGATTACATTGAAACGATTAACGAATGAAAACCTGACGTCAGAAATGAAGAAGTTTCATAGATACCGAATGGATGCTGATCAAAAAAATGCCATACTAGGGAACCTCGCTAAGTTAGAGGAAAAAGAGAAGATCAAAAGTGCTGCAGCATTCTATAAAGCTGTTTTAAGTATTGTCGTACTCGTATTCTTTTTAGCCAGTGCCAGCTTTTTTGCCTTGGATCATACGAAGGAAACACCTGGTTCACCTGGAACTTCACAAAAAGCTGATACAGGAATCGATCTATATAAGCAATCTGATGAATTTTTTACGATTCAAGTTAATGAAGATTTTACATTAAAAGAAAACAAAGATGGATCAGTACGATTTGAAGCAGAAGGAAAAACGGTTGGCGGAATTGAGCCGTTGAATGAGGAAGAAATGGTTAAAAGTATGAACAAGCAAAACCTATTTATTAAAGAGGAGTTAGCTGGTTATCAGTACCCGACAACTTTTACATTAGATCATCAAAAAACAATGGAAGTCATCCAAATCCTTCATTATTATTTTACGTCTCCTGAAAGCAGCTTAAATTATCATGTGTACTTTTATACGCCTTTCTTTACTGAGGAGAGTGCAGATGATATCGCCAGGTCATTTGAGATTTATAAAGATGGGAAAGTGGTAAAAGGCAAAGAAGAAGACTGGTCATTGTCAAAAGAATTTTCTACGGATACTTTTGGAGTATTGGTTGGAGAAAAAGACAGTCTAGGGATTTCGGGGCCGGCATTTGCAGCAGATCAAACAGATAAGTATATATGGCATTTCTTTGGAGGACATAATGAAGTAGAGACCTTAAGTAGTGGCGACTTTAAGGTGACGGCAATAAACAAGGAAAGCGGAGAAAAAGAGATGGTGCTTGTTGAAAGTGCTGGAACTGAAAAGGAAGAACTTGTTTGGAAATACGATTTTCCTAAAAATAGTCCTTTAACTGGAGACCCCAATTCAGGTTCAATACATTCAATCCCAAGTAATATGAAATTCAGCAAACCTGGGATCTGGCGCCTTGATGTATTTTTTGGTACAAAACGATTCGGGAATATTATTGTAGAAGTGAAATGATTAGTTAAACCATGACTTTAACGAATTTATAAAAAATTTGATAAATTTCAGTTGGTGTTACGAAATAATACATGTATACTGATATGAAAAGTAAAAAGGCAGGCGTGTCCAAAAATGAAAGTAGCATATTTAGGTCCTCAAGGAAGTTTCTCAGAAGAAGCTGCCTTTCGTTATTTCAAAGCTGATGATATTGAGTGGCATAAAAGTGATTCCATCGTCGATGTTCTCGAAGCAGTCGGTGAGGGGAAAGCGGATAAAGGGATCGTTCCCATCGAAAATTCCATTGAAGGTACAATTAATATAACAGCAGATGGTCTATTAACTTATGATCTGTTTGTAGAAGCAGAATTGATTTTCCCGGTTTCGCTGCACCTTCTTACACGAAAAGGGGCTTCTTTAGATGATGTTCGTGAAGTCTGGTCCATCGTACCTGCCCTTGCTCAATGCAGGGATTTTATTAGAGAATCTAAAGTGAAAAGCATGCAGTTTGACAGTACGTCTGCAGCAGCTCAAGCTGTTAAAAATCAAGAAAGAAAAGATGTTGCAGCCATTGCATCAAAATATGCAGCAGAATTATTTGATTTGCAGATAACGAAAAGTGGTATTCAAGATTGCAGCAACAATCATACGCGATTCGTAGTGATCAGCAAAGAACCAGCAAAGAAAAGTGAAGACAGAACGAAAACGATGCTCTTGATTGCTCCTACTGAAGATTATTCAGGTGTATTGTCTTCAATTTTGAATGTATTTACGGCTCTTTCGATTAACTTAACTTGGATTGAATCTCGTCCGACCAAGAAACAATTAGGTACCTATCACTTTTTTATAGAAGCACAAAAGGGTCTGCATGAAGAAAAAATGACGAAAGCGATCACGATTCTGAAGGCTTTTGGACATGATATCCGTATTTTAGGAAACTATAATACAACGAAATTATAAAACGGTGATTTAAGGGAACTTTTTAGTAGGAGAGGAAGAGCAAAAAATACATTTTCGTGTATTTTTGAAGTGCTTTCTCTTCTTTTTTATTGGCAGATTCTCTGAAAATAAGGAGTTTGCGTGAAACTAGTGCTAGTTTGAGCGAAACGGAAGGGTTTTGAGCGAAACGGAGGGGGTTCTGCGTGAAAACCCAGTGATCTTTCGCGAACGTGTAAGAAATATAAGAACACGTACCGTAAAAGTATCGGTGACACAAATAAAAAAATCGGCCACCCCAAGTATGGAGTGAGCCGGTTATGTTATGCTTGTAATTCAAATTGTTTGGAATACAGGTGAGCATATACTCCATCGTGTTCAAGAAGCATATCGTGGGTGCCTTGTTCGGCAATTCCGTTCTCTGTTAATACGATAATCCGTTCAGCGTTGCGGATAGTGGAAAGGCGATGGGCGATGACGATTGTTGTCCGTCCTTTTGCTAACGATTCCAGTGATTCTTTAATGATGCTTTCACTTTCGTTATCAAGTGCACTCGTCGCCTCATCTAAAATAAGAACGGGCGGATCCTTTAAGAAAACGCGTGCGATACTTAACCGCTGTTTTTGGCCGCCAGACAGTTTAACCCCTCTTTGGCCGATTTCAGAATGATAGCCGTTTGGCAAACTCATGATAAATTCATGGGCATTTGCATGCTTGGCAGCCGCAATAACTTCTTCGTCGTTCGCTTCTGGATTTCCATAGCGAATGTTCTCCATAACTGTTCCTGCAAAAAGGTAAATATCTTGCTGTACGATCCCGATTGTTTTTCTTAATGACAAAAGGTCGATATCACGGACGTCTTTTCCGTCTAATCGAACATTCCCGCATGTCACATCATAAAAACGGGGGATGAGTGAGCATAAAGTCGTTTTGCCTGCACCAGATGGACCAACCAAAGCAATGTACTCACCTGGATTTACATGCAAGGATAAGCCCTTTAGGACATATTCCGTATGGTCTTCATAACGGAAGGACACATTATCAAACTCCACTTCACCACGAACGTCTGACAGTATAACAGCGTCTGCTTTGTTTTCAATGGCGGGCTTCAGATTCATAATTTCCATAAACCGCTGAAAACCGGTAACTCCTTCTTGAAACTGTGTTGTCATATGAGTCAGTTTTTGTATGGGCTCGATCATAAAGTTGATATACAGCAAGAAAGTGATCAAATCTGCTAAGTCTAGCGTTTGCCCGACAATACTGGCACTTCCAAATATGACGACAGCGATTGTGATTAATTGAATAAACGTTTCCATACCATTGTAAAAGTACGCCTCTACTCTATACGTATTCTTTCGGCTACCCAGGAAACGATTATTCTCCCTGTTAAACTTCTTAATTTCCAGGTATTCGTTAGCAAATGATTTTACGACACGAATTCCTGACAGACTATCCTCTACTTGTGCATTTACGTCTGCGATTCGTTCTTTGTTGTCTCTTAATGACTGGTTTAGCCTTTTATTAAAGTACAGCGCGCACGCACCTAAAAAAGGCATGAAACAAAAAACGGCGATCGTTAATGGTGCGTTAATAAAGAACAATATAACAAACGCGCCGATAAATCGGATCAAATATTTGACATAGTCTTCTGGTCCATGATGATACAGCTCAGCAAGCATGAGAAGGTCGGTCGTAACCCGTGACATAAGCTGACCTGTCTTTTCTTTATCGTAAAAGCTAAAGGAAAGCTTTTGCATATGAGCGAATAGCTCGCTTCGCAAATCCCTTTCCATACGCGCTCCGACTTCATGCCCTTTGTAGTCCAGAAAGTAGTTTGCTATATTCTGGATGGCTGTTAATACAAGCATCAGCCCCCCAACCCAGTACACATCCGTAAGCGCATTGGACAGGTCACCTTCGAGCACATTTTTCGTAATGTACCGGACGAGCAGTGGAAACATAAGAGTCACAGCAGATACAAGTAAGGCACAGAATAATACGAAAAGAAACAACTTTAGATACGGTTTGTAATAGGAGAAAAATTTTTTAACTGGAAAACGCATGATTTACCCCTTTGTGTGTTATTTAAATAAACACATATAAGGGATTTCACCGTTAAGAGAATCCAAACGATAAGCGGCGAATTTCTTCGTTACTCGGTTCCACCCTTATATGTTTGCATGGTTTGATTCGTCATTTTTCTCATGTGTATTGCCTCCTTATTCGTTGATATTTCCATTGTAGATGATTATATAAGGAAAAGAACTAATATTTTTTAAAATAAATGAATACGTACTTCAAAACTCAATCCTTATTAATCCAACACCTTATAATTATTTGTCACTTTTCCCATAATAAAACGTGTATGAACTGAAATCGGCCACCTTATATATTAGGGTGAGCCCTTTTTTATCGTAACTGGTAAGTCCACTTCAGCTTTTTTGAGCGAAACTAGGACAAGTTTGAGCGTAACTCAACAGTGTTGAGCGAAACCCGGCTATTCTGAGCGAAAACCCAGTAATCTTGAGCGAACGTGTAACAAAATATAAGAACACATACCGTAAAATCTATTATTCTATAAAAAAATAAACTATTTTTATATTTTAGTGAATGTAGTTATGATTAGAATATGATATGAATGTTATGGAAGATAAAAAAGGGGAGTGAATACATAATTGGCAAAGTTAAATCGAGATAATCAATATATTAGGGGAATCTCCCTCAAAAGAGATCAAATTTCTTCTTATGATCGTTTCCCTCTCAATCTTCCAGTCATTCGTAATTTTCAGAATTAAGATTCCATCCAAATGTTACGTATATCATTGGGGAAAATGGGATGGGGAAGTCAACTTTACTTGAAGGTATTGCTATTGCTTTAGGATTTAATCCAGAAGGAGGAACGTTAAACTTTAATTTTTCTAGTTATGATTCCCACTTAAATTTAGACGAATATATTCGTTTAATGAGGGGGGTAAACAGAGCCAAGGATCACTTTTTCTTTAGAGCAGAATCTTTTTATAATGTTGCAACGAATATAGAAGATTTAGATATGGAGCCAGGATCCAGTCGAAAAATTATCGAATCCTATGGAGGGAAATCACTTCACGAACAATCTCATGGAGAGTCTTTTTTTGCTGCGTTTATTGAACGGTTTCAAGGGAATGGCTTATACATACTAGATGAGCCAGAAGCGGCTTTGTCGCCGCTGAGACAAATGTCGATGTTAGCAAGAATAAATGATCTTGTTCGGAAGGGATCACAGTTTATTATTTCTACCCATTCACCAATCATAATGGCATATCCAAAAGCTAAAATTATTGAGTTAACAGAAGGCGGTATGCGAGAATCAACATTAGAAGAAACTAACCATTATTCAATCATGAAACAGTTTTTTGAAGATAAAGACCGATTATTACATCATTTATTTCAATAAGTAAGGAGATTACATGCTGACTAAAATAAAAGCCTGGGCTAAGAAATTAAAGAAGCATGTTTTTGTACTTTACTTTGCGTACAAAGATAAAAGAGTATTCTGGTTTACTAAGGTTTTTACAGCTAGTGTTGTAGCATATGCATTCAGTCCGATTGATTTAATTCCAGACTTTATACCGATTCTAGGTTATATTGACGATGTTATAATCGTTCCATTAGGTATTAAACTTGCATTGAAGATGATACCTAAACGTGTAATTTCCGATTGCGAGAGAATGGCTGAAGTGATGATGCAAAAAGAGAAACCAAAGAATTGGCTCACCGGTTCTACCATCATAATAATATGGCTTTTGATTTTGGTATGGGGTTTTAATAAAATAGTTAACTAACGGATGCGATTCTTCTTTGGAAGGGTCGTTTTTTAATGAAATCAGGTATTTTCATTAAAACAGTAGAAACAATTAAAGAGTAAAAATGGAGGAACTATGATTATTACGGAATCAGGCATAAAAAAGATAGCTTGGGATTTACTCCAAGCTATCTTTTTTAATTTGAATCTTTTACACTTGCAATCTCAATCTTTTCAACAAACATGTTGAACACACTCCGCTTTTGCTCAAGCCTCTTCAACTGTTCTTTTAGCTCGTTGTATTTTTCTTCAAACGGCTGCTGATACGTCTTTTTAATATTTTTGATCATTTCCTCGTTGATGGTGGATTGAATAACTTGTTTCGTGATCCCGAATTTATAAGAATAAAGTTGAAGTTCTGTCTTCACTTTTTCGTACTCTTCATCGATTTCTTTCTTCTGGTTTTCAATCTCTTCTTTCCATTCAAGCAGAGCATCTTTTACATACGGCTCCATCTTTTGCCTCCTTACAGCAGTTCATTCGTAAGTCTAACTTTTTATGTACTCAATACACTATTTATAATGAGAAGCTCTTTTATGGGGGTATTTTCATGCATTGACTAAATTTTTCCATAACCCTATGATTGGGTTAAGAACAATTGGAGAGGGACATTCTGACTATGAAACTTGATACGGAAAGACTTATTATCGTTCCTGTTGAACACCATCTTGTAGAGAAGCTTTCACCAGAAGATTACGAGATTCATAGGTTTATTAAGAGTTATCTTGCAGACTTAAAAGCCGATTCCAGTCTGCTTGGGTGGGGAGTTTGGTTTGTTATGGAGAAGGCGTCTGAAAAAATTATTGGTGACATTGGTTTCAAAGGGAAACCGGTCAATCTTACTGTAGAAGTTGAGTATGGCATTATTCCGTCTGCACAAGGAAAAGGCTATGCTACTGAAGCGGTGGAAGAAATTATAGATTGGGCGTTTTCTACAAATCTCGTACGTAAAGTTGTCGCTGAATGTTTAGAAGACAACCTCGCATCTGTCAAAGTGTTAGAAAAGCTGGACATGACTAGAACAGGACAAGACGGCGATATGCTGAAGTGGGAGTTAATACATCAATAGAGAGGGGTTCAGCTCTTGCACGAAAACTTTCTCCAAAGAAAAATTACGGCGACGTTCGTTACCACTGTCACTCTGGCAATGATTCTAGCACTTCTTTCATTAAGCGACATTGGTGCCGGTCCATCTGACTACGGAGAGGCTTTTTTATTTGCAACCATGTTATATGGATTGTATGGGGGAGTAACTATACTGGTTTATGGGAATCTTGTGTCTGCCCTAATTGAGTTTGTTATGAACAGATGGTTCAAAATAAACACTTGGATATACATTTTGCTTCACGGTGTTTTTGGTCTGATCATGCTCGGAGATCCAATCCTTGCAGTGTTTGGCGTAGGTTCAGCGATCTTGTATGCCTGCATCGACATGTGGATTTTCTATCGTATAAGAAATGAAAAACGAATAAAGATGCTCATGTTAACTCCTATTCCTATTTTTGCGGTGGTTTGGGCGGTCCTCAGCTTCATATCTCCTGATCCACCACCGTTTACTGCTGAGGATGCTATTGAATTCGTAACGTCAGGTGAAGGAACGATTATCGATAAATTTCCGAAAGATGAAGGCGTCATTACGGTTGGAAATGCTACACGAGAAACGAGTGTTGAAGAGATTAGGGATGAAGTATACATCGTGACGTTTACCGAGACGTGGAAAGATGATGATACAGGCGGTCCGTGGTTTATTTCATACAAAGTAGAACGGGGATCTTCAACTCTTTATGACGAAAGCAGTGTTCTTCAATAAATGGGAACTTATGGAATTGAAAAACGTATTTATTTTAAAAGGAGAGGATTCGAGTGAGCAGAGTAGAAGATGCGATCAAAAGTAAATTTAAGTGCCAGAAGTGTAGTCATACTGCTTGTAATACAAAAGAGCTAGCAATGACAGGCTCTGGATTAAGTAAATTATTAGATATTCAGCATAATCATTTTCTGTTTGTCTCTTGCATGAATTGCGGTTATGTAGAAGTCTATAATCCGAACGTTTTAGAAGGAAAAAAAGGCCAGTTGAGTTCAGTGTTAGATGTTCTTTTTGGCTGATCGTTTGACTTTAAAATGAAAGGTGCTGGCGTCCTATGCCAAGTATCGGCTGGCTTTTTGTAAGTATTGTGCTGGGAGGAATCATCATCGGAACATTCATCCATAAGTATAGGTACCGAAACTGGACGTGAGAGTTTTTTTAATATTGCTTCTAAATTAAATGCTGGAGACGTTAAATATAAAGTGAGAACACCTATACAAAACTTTGGTGTAAGTTACTATAACGATAATACTCAGTACGATATCTATGTAAAAAAAGAAGATGTCCATCTAGCTGCAAATGCTATGCAAAAGGGAAGGTAGAAAAGATCAGCTGCTCATCCTGAGGAACTTGGCATTTTCATCTCAACAATAATTCTCTCGTTCACTGATTTGTATATATGGTGAAGAAGAGAAGTTTCGTAAATTTCCAAATCACATTGAGGAGAAACATATGACTATTACATTTCAAGATCGCGTAACCAGCCAGGAAGAATTGAGAAATATGTTAGGGAGTCCCAGTCTTAGAGGACAAAACAAGGTGATTTCTACGCTTGATGATCATTGTAGAGAGTTTATATCGAAGTCACCATTTCTAGTTCTCGCTACCTCAGATGCTGACGGAAACTGCGACAGTTCGCCTAGAGGTGATGCACCTGGTTTTGTCTACGTGCTCGATGATCAGCATCTTATTATTCCTGACCGCCCGGGAAATAAAAGAGTGGACTCCATGTTGAACATTCTTACAAATCCTAAAGTGGGGTTACTCTTTCTCATACCAGGTATGGGAGAAACATTGCGGATAAATGGAGATGCGATGATTATAAGAGACGAAGCGATTTTAGAGCAGATGGCTGTTAACGGAAAAGCACCGCTGCTCGGGATTGTTGTAAAAGTAGAGCATTGCTACATACATTGCGGAAAAGCGTTCAAACGTTCAGGACTTTGGGAACCCGAAACGTGGTCAGCAAATAATGAATTACCGAATGCTGCAAAAATCCTGGCTGCACACGTGAATTTACCTGGGATGACGGAAGAAAGAGTAGCTGCAGATTTATTAGAAGGATATAAGAGTAAACTTTATTAATAATCAAAGGACCTGAGTTTGCTCGGGTCCTTTTTAGTATATAAAAAGTTATTTAAAATAAAGGTGGAACACTCTGTGGATGATTAAATACATTTTCTGGATCATATTTTGCTTTTACTCTACGAAGTCTTTCAAAGTTTGTGCCCCAATAGGCAGATCCAAAATTTTCGATATTTTCGTCTGGAACGTTAACATATGAGCCAACTACATATGGTTTCAATAGCAGACGTGTTCTTTCGACTAATGCAAGATTACTAGCTTCTTCTGATTTATCTACCCAAGAAGCATTTAATTCCGAGTAAAACAATGGTTTGCGCCAAAAGAAAGCTGTTTTGTCTTTCGGTAATCTGCTAATGGCACCGCCCCAATTGATAAAAAAGAAACCAGCTTCTGTTCCAGTTGTTTCTTCCAAAAATTGTTTCATTACTGAAATCGGTTTTTCCGGCCAAAGATTAGTTGCCCATGTCGAAGTGAATTTAGTACTCTGGTCAGATCTTCCAGGGATCGGTTCATCAGGATCGAGGAAATCTATGCAATCTGGATAGAATAATGTTTCTATAACAACAGATGACGGGGTTCCAGCACTTAATAAAGGTTCCATTAATCGAATCAGTTCAGGTTTGGAGCCAAAGAAAAGGCCTTCTGCATGACACAGTCCATTTACTCTGCTTAAAACCTCAAAAAAGCACCCTAATCGTTCGTCAACAAACGGGGCCCATTGTTGCCAAGCTCTAAATACCGTTTCGAATTGTTCCCATGGCCAAATGATTTTGAAGACGGTTGCTGTTTCAGGAGCACGATGAACTTTAAACGTGTATTCGGTATTATATCCAAAAGTACCACCGCCGCCTCCTCTAGAAGCCCACAATAAGTCTTCATTACAAGTTGAATTTGCTTTAAGGATCCTGCCTTTTGCATCCACGGTTTCTAGTGCAAGAAGATTATCAGATATAAGACCGATGGACCGTGAAATTACTCCAAATCCACCGCCAGTCGTAATTCCTCCGATTCCAACGGTTGGACTGTCTCCAAACGGTGCCATAAAACCTTCTCGAGCTAATCCTTTTACAAGTGGACCCACATGGATCCCTGTTTGAACGGTTGCAATTCCCTTCTTTTTATCTAAGTGCACTTTTTGCATGTCACTTACATCTATAACAATTCCGCCTTTCACTACCGAGAGATTCTTATCCAGGGCATGACGGCCGCCTCTGACACGCAGTGGTACATCATTCTCTCGAGCCCATTTAATAGCATTACTTACATCACATGCATTTTGTGCAAAAACGAAAACAAGAGGAAAGGTATCAACATAAGGGTTCCAGTTCTTGATTGCTTCCTTATAACCGGGGTCCCCTTTAAAGATTACTCTTCCTGTTAATCGTGTATTGTTAGATCCCACTTATCCCACTCCCGACAAAATCATTTTGTAGATATATACATATGCGGATAATGTATACACTGTTCGAATTAAATGTGCGTGGCCCTGTAACAAGTTGTCTTAATATGAATAAGATATATGGAATATTTATTAGGAGGCTTTCATTTGCAATACGGCAAAGACAACGCAGGGTATCATATGCCCAACGAGAATTACCCCATGAAAGATGGTTATCATGATTTGATGAACATCTGCAAACAAAGAGTAGGACAATATTGCGAGGTGGAAATGGCGAACGGAAGAGTGTATCAAGGCAAAATCCATAGCTATGACAACGACAATATGTACATGGTCATGCAAACTCAGAATAGAACAGAGCGGGCTTTTGGTTTTGGCGGCGGTTTCGGTTTTCCATTCTTTGCAAGTCCTTTCTTTCCTGGTTTCGGCCTTTTCGGTTTCCCGTTTTTTGGGATTCGCAGATTTAGACGTTTCTGGTGGTAAATCTTCTAAGCAATAATTCCTAATCAGGAGTTATTGCTTTTATTAATAATAAATAAAATGTAAAATTATGTTATATCGTAAGTGCATGGAACAGGATTAGCAGAGACAAGGAAATAATTAAAATGGAGTACTTAGTAAATCAGATGCAGCAAGGTGAACTGTGGTTCCTATTAATCCTTTTTGGATACTTCTATTTATGTGCTTAGCCCTGGTATTATTTTTTTACGATGAAAAGGAGGATCTTTAGTTGGAAAATATAACTAGTTTTGAAGTGGAAAGAGCATCTTCGTTAAAAGGTGAACAAGTAATACGTTTGCTAAAAGAAGTCGCCCAATGGTTAAAAAATAATGAAATTAATCAGTGGGGCTATCTTTTACAAGGTGGAGACGATATGGAGATCCTGAAGGCTATTGAGAATAAGGAAACATTTATTGTTATTGAAAATGGTGAGATGGTAGGGACGTTTACTCTATCATCTAAACAAAGTGAGTGGGATAAGCATATTTTTGGAGTTGAGGATTCTTCCGATTCGTTATATTTACATAGATTAGCCGTTTCTTCAAAGTACATGGGTAAGGGAATCGGTAAAAGCATGCTGAAGTGGATAGAAGAAAACCATCAGAGTGAAAAAACGTATTTGAAGCTAGATTGCGTTGCAGATAACCAAAGGCTAAACCAGTTTTATCGCGAAAACGGTTTTACCTATATAGGAGAGACGGATAACCATAGTAAATATCAAAAAGATTTGCTCAGGAGGTAGTATGGACCAGTCGTTTCGTACATTTTTAGAGAGTTTCAAAGAATCATGGAAACGCTCTTCCATTGACGACTTGAAAAAAGCAATTTCAAATGATTATCAAGCACGAGAGATTAGAAAGCGGGACATTTTTGATTTTGGTTACGACGAATCAATTGAGGGCTGGGAACAGGCTTTTAACCAATTTCGAGGCAAAGATGTGCAGTGGGTGTTAACTGAGGTGGGGATTATACCTTTGAGTGAGAATGAAGTGATGGCCATACTGTGGGCTTCAATAATCATTGAGGGAAAAAGTTTAGATACTGCGAATCTATTTTTTCAAACGTTTAGACTGGAGAACGAAGAATGGCAACTGGTAAGAAGTTATATTGAAGCGGGCTTACCGTTAAGTAAAATGAATGAAATACAATTTAATTAAGAAACTCTCTTAAGTGGTGGGCTTATTATTTTTAGAGGGGAGAGATGGGAAATGAGTGTGAGTTGTTTTATTTGCAATAAACATAACGGGGGCATTCAAACGTCAGGTGTTAAGATTTATGAAGATGAATTTGTGTACGTTGGCCATATCGATAAAGGCGGAAAACCATCTTACCTTGGGCATATTATGATCGATTTGAAGCGTCATGTACCTTCCTTAGGTGATATGACGCTAGAGGAAGCAAAAGCATTCGGTATGATAATGGCGAGAGTAAGTAACGCGATTCGGAAAACGGAGAGTGCAGAGCACATCTATGCTGTTGTTTCAGGTAATTCTGTTCCTCATCTTCACATGCATATCATTCCGCGTTATCCGAACACTCCTGAAGAATACTGGGGTCCTTGGGAAGTGTATGACTGGCCGGAAGCTCCATTCGGTAAAAACGAAGAAATCATTCAGGTGTGTGAGCGAGTTAAGCAATATTTGGAGAGCAATCCTTATGAATGAATTCAAATGGGTGGGAAGCGAAAAGCATTTTGTTGATGAACTAGATGTGAGTCAAGTTGGGCATGTAACGGTAGGAAGGTTCGGCGGGAACTCTTCTGCTGGTCAATATAAAAATGAAGATGGCTGTTTAGTTTGGGTATGCGAAAGCGGGAAATGGGAATTCACCATGTTGTTTGATGGTCACAAGACAGCTCAGAGTGTTGAGTTGGTTATCGATCATTTTAACCGGGAGAAGATACAAATTCAGAAAGTATTGATGCTGCCGGCGGGTGAGGCGTTAAAAAAGATGGACTCAATTATTTTAGATATTTTTCAGGCACCTGATTTTATGGAAGCATGCCGTAAGACTACAGGAGAAACCGCTTGTATGATCGTTATTCGGAAAGAAAAATATTTATGGTGGTTTTCAATCGGAGACTGTATCTTGCACGTGTTTCATCCTGAATTGATCGTACTTGGTGAGAGGCAGCTGAATCAGAGAAGTTTTTACGAATGGGTGGGCGAAGTGAACACGTTTGAGATGCCTGTTCCTTGTTACAGCACTGGAAAGAAAGAATTACGGCAAGGTGAGAGTCAGATTTTTATGACAACAGATGGATTAACGGAATGTCCGGGTGTGGCGTTTGAGGAGCCTGCAGCGGTAGAAGAAAAGTTTAAAGGTTACAGTGGTCAAGAAGGTGTTCAGATATTATTAGAAGAAGTTAGAGTAAAAGGTGTAAGGGACAGTACAACGATTATCTTCTGGTCTGTTCAAATTGAGGAAACGGCCACCTTGCCAAGTGATAGTGATATAAGTTAACTGTGGCTGTTTCCTCAGTTTATTATGGTTAGCATTGTGAGTTTAGGATTATAAGTTATCTGACTTCCAGATAATGCTGTAGGACACGTGGCGGAATGAATTTGAGAGGTAAAGGTCGTAAAGATACGATAATTGTTGGCGGCATAATAAAATCGCGTTGTGCTTGTTTCAAGTGATTATACATGACTTTGCCGGCAACGGAATTGGCAGAGTGAATGGTGATGCGGTTTGCAAATAGTTTCTCATCGACCATCATTTGGACAAGCATGGTACCATTTCTTGTTTTACTGATCAGGTCGTGATCCAATGACAGATGTTCGATATCGAAGTTTCGCAAAAGTTCAATACATTCGTCGATGGTCTCAACAAACACATAGCCCTCAGGCGGACTCCGGTAATCATCCATAAATACACTGATTTTCTCCATTTCTTGCACTCCCTTCGAAGAACGGAGGGTGACTAAGAAAAGTCGAAAGCCCTAAGTTTTTGTAATATATCAATCATAACATACTTTTTGCATTATTGGAAAAGACATATGTTTAAATATAATATTATTGAAAGTTTAGTAGAGTTTAACAAGAGGGCTAACTCAAAAGGAAAACTGCTTTTCAAATAGAAAAAATGAAACCAATCTTAAAACAAATCGTCTTTGTGATAGAACCAAAAATGAGGGCAATTAGGTTGGTGAGGTTGAAAAAGAAGATAGGCGTTTCACAGTTATTAGTGGTGTTTTCTATTTTGTAAAGGAATTTGTGCGGATTCAATAGAAATATGTGGTAATAGGCTAATGATAGAAGGTGATTTTAAATGATTAGAACTGCTGTAAAAGCGGATTTCTAAAGAGGTTGCAAGACTTTGTTTTAGTGAGACTTCGTTCAGGAGCTCACCAAAAAGAAGCTCATGATTTTTACAAAAGGATAGGCTATGAAAATATAAAATGGTGTTCAGCCTTAAATTTTGAGGTGACTAGAGGAGAACGGCAGATGGGGAATATCGATAAGCGTAAACGGCTGGAAAAAGAGGTTTTTACATACCGAGTGACGAAGAACAACACGGTTTTTATTGATTATCATGGCAGGCAAGTAACAACATTAAAAGGGAAGGAAGCGGAGAAAATCTTGAATAAAATCAATCAAGCTCCATCAGATCATGAGGTCCAGCTGATTCTCGCAAAAGTGACGGGCAATTTTAAAAGAGGTAACGAAAAAGATGCTACAAAGACAAAGAAAAATGGAAACTGAGGTATGACAGTTGCTGGGATGAGTTTTTATGCGGTTGTATTTGGTATTATCCTTTACCGCATTATCTTCAAACGTAAGATGCCTTCTAATAAATATACCCCTTATGATGACATCACGATGGGAAGACAGATTGATGTGATGAAGGATCAGCCGATATACGATACGAAACACGAGATTGAATATAAAGAAGAAACGAGGAATGAAAATGAACCAAAGTATTGAAATGGAGCAAAAGTTATCTGGTAAGAGTATTTATATACGTTTATTGACAGTTGAAGACGCTGAAGAAATGCTTCAGCTGCAGCTGGAGAATAGAACTTTTTTTGAGGAGTTCGCCATGGAACGTAAAGAAGACTTTTACACGCTTGAAAGTCATCGGAAACGTCTGCAGATGTTTGCTGAGAATGCGAAGCAAGATCTTGATTACTATTTTGGCATTTTTTCACATGAAGATGGTCGTTTGTTAGGGACTATAAATCTGTTTTCCGTTATTCGAGGCTCTATCCAGAGTGCGTTTGTCGGGTATTTCTTAGATAAGAAGCACAACGGAAAAGGCTATGCGACTGAGGCTGTTAAACTGATCGTGAAGTATGCGTTCGAAGAATTGAAGCTCCACCGTGTTGAAGCAGGAGTGATGCCTCATAACCTTGGCTCCATTCGTGTTTTAGAAAAAGCGGGGTTCGAAAAAGAGGGACTTGCTCGCAAAAATGTGAAGATCAAGGGTAAGTGGGAAGATCACCAGCAAATGGCGATTGTTAATCCAGCTGATTAAAGAGAATGTATGAAAAAATGGATAGCTTTTTTATTTGTTCTGATAGGCTTGGCAGGGTGCGGTGATCATGAAGAGCTGGTCAGAGTGGATTATCAAATGGGTGAGTGGAGAACGGGAGATGCCCAAATGATAACCGAAGAAAGCCAGGTAAGAATGATTGAGTCCATCTTCAAAAAAGTAAAATGGGAAAACGCCAAAGTACAGATGGACAGAAAAAAAGAACTAATCCTGACATTTTTTTACCGCTATGATCCGAACGAGCCTGAGAGACTAGAGGAGTATCAGATTTGGTTTAACAACGAAGTAACCGAAATCGTTGACCCGAACAAAAATAGGTATGGAATATTGGATGAAGCAGAAGCACAAAGATTAAAGGAAGTTATTAAGTGATTAGGGAGTCCAGGTGGCGCATTATTCTAGAATTCTTAATTTATCTCGAAAAGGAGGCTGCTCTACATGCCTAGTGTAGGGGTCTTTGCAGCTATATTTAATGAGCATAATCATATACTCCTCGTAAAAATTAAGTATGGTTCACAAAACTGGACTCTACCGGGTGGGAATTTGGATCCTAATGAATCACCGATTGATGGAGTGAAAAGGGAATACTTGAGGAGACAGGATTCGTTGTTGTGGTTGACCACTTAATCTCACTTTATTCTGCTCCTAAAAAAGATGATCTTGTTCTTTTATTTAAAGCCAACATTAAAGAGCAGCTGGAGTGGACGAATAACAATGAAATCGATCAAATAGCTTTCTTCAACAAAGATAATTTACCACCAGAACTACACCCTTGGAATAAAAAAAGAATTGAAGATGTTTATGAAAATAAGTTTAGTCATTTAAGGATTTTTTCCTGTCTGTAGTATAAATCATCTTTCTGCTCTATACTGAGTAATAGAATGTTCATGGAGTGATTATAGATGAGTAAAGCAAAGGGTAAAAAGAAGAGCGGGGTCGGCCAGGGTACTGGGAAGAAGGGCTGGAACCGCTGGAAATCCAGCAGCAAGAAAAAAGGTCCAAAACCGTATGTAAGTAAAGGGACGAAAAAGATAGATAAAGATCAAGAACAGAACGATTAATAAGAGCCAACTCACCATCCAAGTGAGTTGGTTTTTTTATTTGATCTCACCAAAAAGGTATATTTCCTCCTCCTTCACAATAAAATGAATTATCCATTTGTTACGAAGGAGGACGAGCAGTGACTGTAAAGAAAACGGACTATACGATTTCAGAGGACTTGGTTATTAAATACAACACACTCAGTGCAAAGAAGAAAGAGCTTGAAAAGGAACTGGATGAACTCAAGAATGTCTTTCATATTTACTTTGATAACCTTGTCGGCAAAAACGAAAAAGGAGAAGTTACCGTCAATAACTACAAGCTGCAAAGACAAATTCGAAAATCTGAAAAGTTTAATGATGAGAAGACAGTTCACCGGTTGACTGAATTAAATATGACGGACTTGATTCAGCATGTACCAAAGCCCGACGAGGAAAAAGTGAAGTCAGCGATCAATCTCGGATTAATTAAAGAAGAAGACCTTGAAGGCTGCCTTATTAAGAGTGCATCTCAAGCGATTGTTGTTAAAACACTTAAATAAAAGAAGGGTGACTTGCATCAAAAAGTCACCTTATTTCTGATGGAGAGTGATTGAAAAATGACAATTTTAGTAACAGGTGGTGCAGGGTATATCGGCAGTCATACCGTTCTTTATCTGAAAGAAAAGGGTGAATCCGTAGTTGTTCTTGACAATTTAGTAAAAGGCCATCGGCAATCCGTTTTAGAGGAAGTTCCATTCTATATGGGCAGTTTGAATGATGAACAATTATTGAACTATATTTTCCAGACTCATAACGTTGATTCGGTCATCCATTTTGCGGCCAGTTCCCTGGTTGGTGAAAGTATGAAAGAGCCTCTCTCTTATTATGAAAACAATTTAGGTGGAACTCTATCGCTTCTTAAGGTGATGCTTAAGAATAACGTGAATCGTATCGTATTTTCTTCGACTGCAGCAGTGTACGGTGAACCAAAAAACATTCCGATACAGGAGAATGACCCCGCAGAACCAACAAATCCCTATGGTGAAACGAAGCTTGCGATTGAAAAGATGCTTCAATGGGCGGATTGTGCATATGGATTAAAGTATGTTGCTCTTCGTTATTTTAATGCAGCTGGGGCAGATCCGCTGGGAAGACTAGGAGAAAACCATGATCCTGAAACACATCTTATTCCAATCGTACTGGAAGTCGCCCTGGATATAAGGAAAGAAGTAAAAGTGTTTGGTGATGATTACCCAACGGAAGACGGCACATGTGTACGTGATTACATTCATGTAATGGATCTGGCGGATGCTCATTATTGTGCGCTACAAAGGATTAGAAAGGAAAATAAGGGTGGTATTTATAACCTTGGAAATGGTAAAGGTTTTTCTGTAAAAGAAGTGATTGATACTTGCAGGGAAGTTACGCAACGAGAGATAAAATCGGTTAATTCTCATCAAAGACCGGGTGATCCAGCTGTGCTGATTGCCTCGTCACAAAAAGCACAGGAAGAACTAAAATGGCAGCCGAAATACACGAATTTAAAAGACATGGTTACTCATGCATGGAACTGGCATTTAAAACAGACAGGCATGGCACAAACATCTATTTAAAAACAAACAGCTCAAGAGCAATATGCTCTTTGAGCTTTTTTAATAGTTGGGATAGATGTAAAATCATCCATGTGCAATAATTGTTATTATATTCCATACATAGATAAGTATATTGGTAGAAAAAAGGGGTGCTGATCATCGATTTTTATTTTGTTAACCATTTTCCGTCTATGCTGATGGATAGTCTGGCGTTTCTTTTAATTGGTTTTCTTGCTTATCATATTTATCAAAAGCAAGAGGAGAAGCCGAAGAAGTGGAAAGTATTTATTGTTATCATTATTGGCCTTTTTTCATTTTCGTTTACCCTGCCTGTTTTTGAAACATTTATTAAAATTTCAATCCTTCCGCTTGGTGTGTGGATTTTGTATTTTATCTTTAGAAACAAGGTGGAGAAGTGGGTAGCTTACAGGCGTTTTGCATGGTTGGGATTCTTCGCGAACTTCATTTTTCTGACAGCAACATTTGCCTCGATTCTCTTCCACAACCTTCTTTATCCGGGAAGTGAAATTACGACTTATATAGCGGAAACGGGAGAGTTAAGTATAATTACGCTTCATCCTTCTGCACGAGAAGCGACGATAAATCAACTGGTTTTAAATCAACAGATCCAAACCATGAAAAGCAAAAGAATTGATAGTGATGGGTGGTACAGTGAAATCGTCCATATGGAGGATTCGCTTGGGAGACGTGTAGAAAGGTTTCCATATCAACTTGCAGGAACTTTTCCGAAATGGGGTAGTGCTTTGAACAACACCGTATATGTTGAAAAAGACGGAAAAGGATTACTTGTAACAACTCCGGAAAAACAGCTGTATTTCCGCTCTGAAAAATCTTTACTTACAGTGGGGAAAGAATGATGAATAAAAAATTGTCCTTAATTGTTTTTTCAATTTTAATCGTTTTTGCCGCTGTTTATTTGTTGTACTACTCAAAGCCAGCTGAATTGCCAGCAAAAGACGAATTGCTTCAAAAAATAAACAGCACTCTTCTTAATATAGGTGCTACAAAAGTTCAAGATACCATTTATGTTGATGATACACATGTGTTTGTGCCATTTATTACGAAGAATAACAAGTATGGGAAAAGCTTCTGGACATGGAATAAATATAAGTGGGAAGTGACTTCTATACAGTCTGGAGGGCAGCCTAGTATTTGGAAGATTGATAAAGAAAACCCAAATTCATACAAGATCGTTTGGAACATACATCCTGATGACAAACTGGATTCTATGAATCTTTACTTAATGAGAGAAAGAAACTATCATATTACAGGTGATATTCATGTGTATCAGCCAGGGGTCCAAATGGTGCAAAAGATTAATATAACGAACCGCTTGTTTGGATCAATGGATTTACCAAAGAATTGGGCAAATTTTCTGGATTCCATCTTAAGAGTGGAACTGGATAAACCTTTTATTAACACCTTTGAACTTGAGCAAGCCATGTACTTTGGCTGGAACAACGGCAAAAAATACGATGAAAATACCTATCCAAAGCTTAGCCAAAATGCGAGCGGCATTCAAAATGATGATCTCTCCTATGTAAGATATATGGATGACAATGACCTCGAATCTCAATAAGCTAAAAACAGTGCATCTCCAACAAGAGAAATATGCACTGTTTTTTTCTATTATCTGCTTTTTGCAGGACAGAAACTGGTTCAGCGTGTTTGATCTTTTGCAGGACGCCTTGAATGGAGGTGTACTCATCGTACAAGAATAAGAGAGTGTCGCCTGGCAGTGAGCGTTCCCATGCCTGAAGCATGGCTTTGGGTTCTTTGGATGAAATTGTTTACTAAATATTAAAAAAATTAAAATTATTTTAGAAATATATAGATTACTGTCAAAAGACTTAGTATAATTTACCTACTGGAAGTTTTTTACTTTCAAAAATTTAGAGAGGGGATAGCAGAAAAAATAATTAGAGAAACAGGGAGGATGTATAGATGGAAAAAACAATACTTCTAAGTTCCTACGAAATAAATACCAGCACGATGGCACTTTTACCTTTTTACAATGAATTCGGAGTTGTTCATACTGAAGTGTTAGAATCGGAAAAGAATGAAAGAGTTACCCTCAGTCCAATAAAAATAATCAATGAAAGTTGTTTGTTCTTCGGCTCCAGTTACGAAGGCAGGCGAGAAGCTGTCCGCCGCTCTATGGGCTATGTGAGTCTGTCCCCTATCATGATTAACCTCGAATTAGGCATTTTCTTTTTTCCTGTAGAATCACCCAAGAACGAAACGTGCATCTGGCTATCCCAATCACATGTTCAGCGAATAGAATCCGTAGACACGGACACATGCAGCGTCCACTTTAAGAACACCGCAAACCTGATCCTACCCCAATCCAAACATGCATTAGAGGCGAAACTGTTCCGTACCGCACAATACAGATATATATTGAGTGAACGTGTAAGTGAAAGAAATATGAGATATTAATAAGAGAAGAGATTCTTACAAAAAAAGCGCCTGATGCAGAGTGATGCATGGGCGTTTTGTTTTTGTTTTTTGGGGTTGAAATGAAGGAAGGAGGGAGATAATGACTTAATAAACCATTTCGAGGAGTTAAAAACCTATGATCTACATTTATAATGATTACGGCGGTACACATACCACAGTAATGGCTGCTGCTTTCCATTTAAATAAATTACCAAAGGAAAGACTCCTGACACGTGATGAGATCTTAAACGTGGATTATTTTAATAAATTGGATAGATCTGATATGGGAAGGATCATTTTTCATGGAGTAGACGAAGAAGGTGATTCTGTATATACAGTAGGCCGTGGAAACTCTAAGGCTTTTGTTCCTGGAATGAAGAACTTGATTGAGATTTTGCAAGAGAAGTCAGGAAAGAAAGAAAGATTTATATTTTCAAATACATCGCCGACTGTTCCACTGGCGATGACGATAGGCGGGTTCCTCTCAAGAGGACTAAAAATTGATTTTTTAGGTGTTCCTTTATTGGTTGTGGGTGCTAAACAAGCATCAGCTAGCATTGTCCAGCTGGTTCAGCACACGAAAGAAATGGCCCAATCATCTGATGAAGATGTAATCATATTAGATAACACAAAACAGTTATTATATTCAAATGCTTAATAAATTCTATTTAATATAGGCATGATGCCCGTTGCAGAAAGATATGCTGCGGGTATTTTTATTTTCTTTTATTAAAAAGAGTATTTTTTATAGGATTATTAGTAACGTAAACTTGTAACTTCTCGACTGTTTATAGAGGTGATAAACGTGAAAAGATTCCTTTGGTGCTTTTTGTTTTTAACAAGCATTTTCTTAATATCAGCATGTGAAGAACAGGAGTTAGAGAAACATTCTTCAGAGGTTCCTGATGCTGAAGAGGTATTAACGCTTGATCCGGACGCTGATATTTTCATGTGGACTAACGTGGTTTATAAAACGAATATAGATTGGGTGGAACCATTAAAGCTTACGAAAGATAAAGAACTTGGTGAAATTAATTCTGTATCATCAAAACCCGATAACTATCAGTATAAAAACGGGATGGCGAATAAGCTGCCAATCGGTTCAAAAATTTATTCTGTAAAAGAAAGAAATGATGTTTTGGTTGTCGAAGTCAATGGTATGGTTAAAAAGTATTTAGGTGCGAGTGAAGGGTAGATCATTGCACTTTTTCGGTACAAAAATAACAGCATACTTGGGGGACATCATCTTGATATTGAAATCCGTAACGTACATAAAAGAAAAGAGTCAGCAAGGATTTCCCTTTCAGCTGCCATTATTTCAGTCGTTAGAATCTCTTCACTTTCGAAAAAACGTTACCATTTTAGTTGGAGAAAATGGGACAGGGAAATCAACCCTCTTAGAAGCCATCGCTGAACAGGCGGGCTCTATCAGAATTGATGCAACTTATACAAACGATTCCATACAACAGCTTTCAGATCAGTTGAAGCTAACCTGGAGTGCAAGAACAAAAGAGGGCTTCTTTTTAACAGCTGAAGATTTTGTAAATTACGTAAAACGTGTTTCTGACATGCGGGAAGAAGCGAAACGAAATTTAGAAGAGATCGAAGTGGAGTATAAAGACAGATCTCCATTCGCAAAAAATTTAGCATCCATGCCGCATAACAATACGTTGTATGAGCTCCAAAATCTATATAAAGACGGGCTGGAGTTCAAGTCCCACGGGGAAAGATTCTTGGATTTTTTTCAATCGCGGTTTCGTCCAAAAGGTCTTTATATACTGGACGAGCCTGAAGTTCCATTGTCTCCAATGAAGCAGTTAAGCTTTATCTCCATGATTAAAGAGATGACGAAAAAAGAAGCTCAGTTTATCATTGCCACGCATTCACCGATCTTGATGGCGATTCCAGATGCGGAGATCATCAGTTTAGATTCGCTGCCGCCGCAATCTTGCCCCTATGAAGATTTGGAGCATGTACAAATCACAAAATCATTTTTAGAGAGCCCGGAACGGTATTTAAGGCACCTTTAAGTTACAAAGCTTATTAAAAAAACCTTCCTCGACAGGAAGGTTTTCATATTATGCTTGTTTTCTTTCTTCAGCATCGGCTTCGTCTTCATCAGAATCATCCTCATCAAAAGGTACAGCAAACTCTGTATCCGATCCCTGGCTTGTGAATAATGAAATTGCCACCAAGCTGATGACTCCAGCAGACATACCGTAAAGGATAGGGTTTGTTGACGTCAACCCTTCTACAAAAAGCCCTGCAAGGACGACGATTGTACTGATTAAGATGGCATAAAAGCCTGAAGCTGGTGTCGCTCTTTTCCAGAAGAAGGTCATGACCAACGGGACAAAGATGGCACCGGATAAAATGGCATAAGCCACATCAAGTGCAACCAAAACATCCTGTATCCAAATTGAAAAGGTAATGGCGATAATGCCAATAAGAAGAGTTGTGATCCTTGAGACCATCAACTGCTGTTTGTCAGATAAATTTTTCAGAAAATACTGCTTTACAATGTCGTTTGTAACTAACGTTGAAGAGGCGAGTAGCGAGCCGGATGCCGTTGACATAAGAGCAGAACAGACACTGGCTAGAACTAGGCCTAAAACTCCTGTAGGCAGGATGGTAAGAGCCATTGTTGCAAACGTATTTTGCGGGTCACCTATGTTTGGAATGACGATGAAGGCACACATCCCAATGATGCTCCCGGCAATCGCGTAAGCAAAGCTGTACACACCTGCAAAGATCGAACCGTTTCTAGCAATCTTGGCTGACTTAGCTGTGAAAACACGCTGCCAGATGTCCTGGGATACGACCATCCCTAGTGCAAACAGCATGAAGTATTGGAAGATTTGCTGATAGCCGATCGCTGAAAAATCTAAGTGTGATTGAGGCAGATTGGATAATAGATTTCCTAAACCATCAACTTTTGAAAGACTCATAGGGACCATGATGAAGAAAATACCGATAGTCATCACGATGAACTGAATAATATCCGTTACCGTAACACTCCACATTCCGCCAAGGATGGTGTAAAAAAGAACGATTCCGCCGCCGACAAGCATGGAGTTTGTAATACTCCAGCCTAAAAGCACGTTTATGATGGTACCCATTCCAATTACTTGTGTAACAGCAATCATCAAGGTGTAGATCGAGGCCACAATGGCACTGAGAAGCCTTGTTTCAGATTTATATCTTTTTCCTAATAATTCGCTGATCGTCGTGACTTTCAATGAATCGATCTTTTTTATAAAAATCGTACCAAGAAGAATAATGCCTAAACCGATCATAGACACGAACCAGATTCCGGAAATACCGAACTGATACCCAAGCTTTGTTGTTCCAATCGTTGCAGCACCGCCTAAAATAACAGCGGATAAGCAGCCGAGATACATGAACATGCCAAGATTTCGTCCTGCAAGATTGAAATCTTCAGATGTTTTTGCCTTTGTAGAACCGATAATCCCTGCGCCAATTAATACAGCAAAATATAAAAGAATAATAACCGTATCAAGTGTTTGCATGTTTAATAGCCTCCTTTTTATAAGTGGATTTTGGCGATACCTCTATACGGATCAAGCATTCTGATAGTGTCCGCTTAACTCTCCTTGGAGTTCAGCCTGATACTCAAAGATGGCTTCTTCAAGTACCTGTAGCCCATGGTCAATTTGTTCTTTCGTAACAGTTAAAGGCGGAATCATCCGGATCACTTCACCGTTGTTTCCACAAAGATAGAAGAGTACTCCTTTTTCCAGGCATTTGTCTAAAATCGTCATGAGCGCACTTCCATCAGGTTTACCGGTAAACGGATCAACCATTTCAATACCTATCATAAGCCCCAATGCTCTAACGCTGCCGATGACAGAATAATTACGCTGCAGCTCTTTCAGTTTCCCATAAGCATAAGTCCCCATATTCTTAGAGTTTTCAACGAGTTTTTCTTCTTTTAAAACCGCGATTGTAGCAAGAGCAGCTTCACAAGCGATAGGGTTTCCGCCGAACGTTGTACCATGACTTCCGAGCGGCCATTGTTTCATTAGATTTTTAGATGCTACAGTTGCGCTTAAAGGCAGTCCTGATGCGATTCCTTTTGCGATCGCCATAATGTCAGGCGTGACACCGAATGATTGAGCAGCAAACCATTCACCCGTGCGTCCGAAACCGGTTTGCACTTCATCAAAAATAAGGAGGATACCATGTTTGTCACAGATTTCACGGATTTTCTTCAGCCAGCCACTTGGCGGAATGATATAGCCGCCCTCTCCAAGTACGGGTTCTACGATCATGCAAGCCACTTCTTCAGGTGTCACCTGGTGGTTAAACAGGGTTTCAAAATCTTTTTCGAGCTTTTTAATGACATAATCTTCTGGATCAACGCCACTCGGGCATCCTTTTACATCCGCATAAGGAACTTGATAAGCAAGTCCGTTCGGCTGAAGGAACTTTCGGTATTTGCTCTTAGACGTTGTTACACTTAATGCACCGAGCGATCGTCCGTGGAAGCAACCGATAAACGAAACGACATAGGGTCTTTTTGTTACATGTTTAGCCAGCTTAATGGCTCCTTCGATAGCTTCCGTTCCGCTGTTTGCGAAAAAAAAGCAATCAAGGCCGCCTGGCAGAACTTGTGTTAGTTCCTTTGCAAGCTTCAGGATGGATTCATACATGATCACCCCGGACGGACCATGCATGAGGCGGTCTGCAGCGTCTTTGATGGCTTGTACCACTTTTGGATGACGGTGGCCGGTGTTGGCAGTTGCAATTCCTGATGTGAAATCCAAATACTCCTTTCCGTCGAGTCCGTAATAGTAGCAGCCCTCCGCTTTTACGACAGGCAGGTTCGGGTGATCCTTAGCCATGCTTGGTGCTAATAAATCAGGCATTTCCGTTACAAGGTGACTCCAGTTTATAGACACAATATTACCTCCTTGGATAGTTCCAACTCTTGTTGTATAAAAAGTTTCTATATCGAATATCCATGCAAGTTCTGTGCCAAAAAATTAAATGATTTGATATTTTTTCATTTTTCTAACAATGGAAGGCTGACTTATACCAAGTGCTTTTGCCATTCGTATCGTGGTTTTATATTTTTTTCTGGCGTTTAATAAAACTTCCTTTTCGGTCTTGTCCAATATTTCTTTCAATGTTTGATGATCATCTAAAGAAGGACTTAGAGGAGACAGACTCTTTTTTAAATGATCAGGAAGCTGTTCAACCGTAATCAGGGTAGAAGGTGAGATTACTACTAATCGTTCCATAATGTTAACCAATTCTCTTACATTGCCCTTCCACTTATAATGCAGCAAGTGGTGGATGACGGCTTCATCTAATTTTTTGTCTTTTTTATATTTTTCGGCGAATTGCTGCAGCAGGAGATGGATGAGTGGAACGATATCCTCGGTTCTGTTTCGAAGAGGAGGAATCGTGATTGGAACTACATTTAACCGAAAATATAGGTCCTCTCGAAAAGCTTTTTCTTGTATCGCTTTTTTAAGGTCTTTATTGGTAGCAGAAATTAGACGAAAATCAACTTTAATCGGATTTGTTCCTCCTACTCGATAAAACTGCTTTTCCTGAATGACTTTTAAAACTTTAACTTGGTGATGAAGAGGAAGTTCACCGATTTCATCCAAAAATAGTGTTCCTCCATCAGAGAGCTCAATTAGACCTAATTTGCCTTTTTTGTGTGCACCCGTAAAAGCTCCGGACTCATATCCGAATAATTCAGCTTCGAATAACGAATCGGGTATGGCTCCGCAGTTCACTTCAATAAAGGGACCATTGCAGCGGTGGCTTTTGTTATGTATGAATTTGGCTAACAGTGATTTTCCAACACCTGATTCTCCCAGGATTAATGCATTTACATCCACCTCTGAAAGTTGAAGTGCGGTACTGACCACTTTTTTCATTTCTTCACTGTTCGCGATAATTCCAGCGTCATGCAGCTGTTTGCTCCTTAATAGGCCGAGTTCGCTTTTTACTTTTTCCATTTCTTCTTCCATCGTAATCAGGAAGTCTTTGTATTCCGCTAGTTCAGTAATATCATGTGAGTAGCTGACAACTCTATACAGTTCGCCTCTTTCGTTATAAACGGGAATACCTGTAACGAGAAGCTTTTTTCCTTGATTAGTGGTTTGAACAAACGTAATTTTTTTATTTTCTTTCACTACAATGGGGGTAAGGATGGGGGTAAACAATCCTTGTGCTTCAAGGTCATATACGGATTTTCCAAGCAAGCTCTCAGAATCTACTCCATAAATTTTCCCTGTCAACTCACTAACTTTTAAAATAATGCCATCGACATTCGTGATTAAAATGTCATCTTTCAAAGAATGCAAAATCTGTTCATTTTCGTTCCAGTCATTCAAATGATTCATACAATCATTCCTTCCTAGCACTATTGAAATAAATATTCAATTCTGAATAATTATTTATTTTTGAATAATTATATCAATAGTTGTAAAGGTTTCATACTGGTAAGAGGGAGTATACGTAAATAAAATTAAAAAAGGACCATGTGACTGGTCCTTAAAATAATGGATTCTAATACAATTCGGTATTCAATTCCACTTCAATGTTCCCGGCAGTCGCTTTTGAATACGGACAAACACCATGTGCTGCTTTAACTAACTCTTCAGCTTCCTCTTGAGTTACACCATTCACTCCAACATGCAGAACAGCTCCTAGCTTGAATCCTCCGTCATTATCTTTTCCAATTGAAACTTCAGCGGTTACTTTTGACTCAATACGTTTCCTTGCTTGTCTTGCCACTAAGTTCAGTGCACTGTCAAAACATGCTGCATATCCTGCTGCAAACAATTGCTCTGGGTTAGTCGCGTTTTCTTTTCCTGTACCACCGAGTGCTTTTGGCATTGAAAGTTCGAGGTTTAAAACACCATCATCACTTTTGATCTTTCCGGTTCTGCCACCTTCTGCAGTTGCTTTTGCAGTATATAACTTTTCCATTAAAAACACTCCTTTATTGTGTAAAATTAAATTGTGTACAATTAAATGCTACAAATTAAGAATACTATTTCACTTTGTTTATGTCAACAATTAAATTGTGCAAAACTAATGTATAATGAAAAGAAGGATTAGAAGAAAGGAAGATAGCATGGAAAATAATAATCACTTAAAACTGGAGAGCCAAATCTGTTTTAAAATATATACAGTGGAACGGGAAATCACAAAATTGTACAGAAACCTATTAGAGGATCTGGATATGACGTATCCCCAATACCTGGTAATGCTGTTGCTATGGGAAAAAGACGCTATGACCGTTAAACAATTAGGAAAACGATTATTCTTAGATTCGGGTACCTTAACACCCATGTTGAAACGAATGGAAGCAAACGGAATCATAGAAAGAAGACGATCAGCAGAAGATGAGCGGAGTGTGATTATTTCTTTAACTAAAAAGGGTGACGAATTAAAAAAGAAAGCAGAATGTATTCCGACTCAACTGGTGGAAGACATGTCGATGAATAGAAATGAATTAACCTTATTGAATGACACGCTGACAGATATACTGACAAGACTGCAAAATAAAAAATAAGAATACATCGGGGTTAAGCACGTTAAGAGAATCTAAGTGTACTTTGCTATATATGCATATTGAAACCATTCCTGTATAAAAAATAACTCAAATTGTAGGATAACTATTGGGATTTAAATCTAAAGAAATGGGAAGCACTACCCGGATGTTAAAGTTAACGTCCGTGTTGACCTATCATTACTCATGCCGGTCGTGGAATAAATTGAATCGTGGAATAAATTAAAGGACTTCGTTTTTATGAAGTCCTTTATTGTTTGTTTAATGACATGCAATAAATTCTTTAATAAACTGATTAAGTTCATTTGCTGCTTTTGTAGGAATCTGGTGCTTCACGTGATCAATGATTTTTAATTCATTCTGTTTTAACTTTTTATGCAATATCTTGGCATAAGGATGGAACTGACGATCTTTCTTTCCAAACACGAGTAGAACGGGGAGATTGATGTTCTCTAGCTGGTCTGTACAATTGTATTCTAAACTGTAGGCATAATATTGCTCGATATTTATCGCGTTGCCCTTTAGTGATGTAGTTAATAATAGCTGGAACATCTCTTTGTTATTTGAATTTGTCTTTGAAACAGCTAATGCGATAAGTGGTACAGCATCTTGCCCGGCCAAAGACCTTCCTATCTCTATTTTATCCTTTAAAACACCATTGGCTTCAGACATACCACTAACGATGATTCCGCCAAGGGCGCGTTCATTACATGTAAGTAAAAATTCCAAGACGATAGAGCCACCAGTAGAGTAACCACACAAGTAGGCTTTATCTATTCGAAGATGATCTAACAATCGTTTTATATCTTCAACAATTAATGGATAAGAAAGAGGAGTACTTGAATAATCGCTTTTACCGTGTCCTCTAATATCAAAGGTAATGACTTTATAGTTTTTTGATAATTCGTCGACCTGATAGGTGAAATTTTCAGACGTAAGAAGAGGAGGGTGAATAAAAACGATTGGTACCCCGTCTCCTTTCACACTGTAGTATAAAGAAGTGTCATCTATTTCTAAGTACGTCATCTCTAGTGAGGAATATTCCCAGGACTATTTTGCTGTGGAGCTTTAGTATAACTTTGAAGCATTAGCGTCATATCTTGATCATTTAATTGCGGAATCTGGTAATACCCATGTTTATTTTGATACAGGAATATCTCATAGCTCATTTCAATAAAGTTAGGAACACTATCTGCGACAACACGGCGTAATACAGGGTTTGTCATCTCAAGTGCTGTCATGGCTAAAAGAGTTGCTAATGACTTTGTGTTACCTAACATGTAAGCAGATAATCCTTGGTCAGAAAGGTCGCTCACGGATTGATTCGGCTTTTTCGGTTGTCCCGGTTTAACACCATAAACAACATCATGGTTTTGATTCATTTTATATGGCTGAGTGGGAACTTTCGGGTCTTGTCCAGTACTGAAACAATCAACGATCGTATTGTACATTTGAGTTACAAACGCGGACTGACGGTGGTTTATATCTTTTAAAACCGGGTCCTGAATGTGCTGGTCATACATTTGATATTGATCCAGCATGCTAATAATCCCTGCAATAACTTCATGAGCATCAAACAACTCGTGACCGCCGTGGTTTTTATTGATTGCTTGATTTCCCATAATATTTTGCGGCGTTTGAGAGGCGCTCTGCATTTGATTTTGGTTTGGATTAGGCATATCATTTTCCTCCTGAAAAAGTAATTACTTCATTAGGATACCTACAATGCGTCTAATCATGAGTAAAAAAATGTTGATTTATAAAAAAAAGGCTCATTCTGGTTGATTGACAACCTGAGTGAGCCAAGTTTTTGTATTAATTATTGTTGAGTTCGTCATCACGCATTAGCCAGCCTTCAAAATGGCGTTTAACATAGTTTTCAGCAGCCTGGAAACTATCAAACGATTCATCGACCGGATGTGTTTTATGAGTGATCAGCCAAGTTTGGTTATTTTCCGAATAAACCTTTGAAACTTCCTGGTATTTATTAACGTACATGGTTCCATCCGGATTTTCTTTAACGTTCTGTTCATTTTTAGGAGCATCGATTCTACGCGGCTGTTCTTGGAATGCTGCTACCACAAACTTTTCAAAAGCTTCTGGTGTCATTGTGCCACCTGATGCTTTTGGATGTCCGCCGCCTCCATATTGTTTTGCGTAAATCGAGCAATCCACTTCTTCGTGAATAGTACGCAGTCCAATTCGCTTGTTGGCGATATTTAAGATCACGATAAGATCTAAGTGAGGATTCTCCCGGTTTATTTCGTTGCCTAGCTCTGAATGGTAGCGTTCAGCATGCAGGATGCCAATCTTGTACGTTTTTTCCTCAGATCCTTCACCTAATGACCATGTATCCCAAATCTCAACCATTTGACGCTGTTTCTTTTTAATATAGTCAGCGATATTTTCTTCTTCAAGATCAAGGATCGTTTTTTCGGTTTCAGAAAACTCAAAAGTGTCACCTCTTAAGCGTTCCATGATTTGTTCTTCAAACTTATCAGGAGGCAGGATGAAGAACAGATCGTTTAAACGCTTGGCTTCAATCTTTTCGTCAAACCATTCCCATGTGTCATAAAGTCTGACCAGCTCAACATACTCTTTTAAAGCGCCTGTATCTTTAAGCTTCCCGTTCTCCAACAAATATTCATAGAAAAGAGAGGTAGCACAAGTCAGGCGATCATCGTCATAACGAACTTGAACATGCCCCCAATCAAACCCATTAAAATGAAGCGCTGTTGCATGATGATCAATCAGTTTAACTTTTCCGCCTGCGTTCGAGCGTTCATCCAGACGCATCATTAATTCTTCGTTTACTGCGATATCGGTAATAATAATTTCTGTTTTTCTTTCTTTCGGATTATCCAAAAGCTGTTCAACTCGGTCGTTAATCGTTCCGTGTGAACAATATGATATTTTGCAGTTGTCTCCAAATGCCAGCTGTGCGAGGTAACCGCACGATTTTCCGTCTAAATCATTGTGTGAAAATAAATGAATCATGTTAGTATCCTCTCTATTATGCTCTCTGTCTAGAGTATCGTCATAATGCCTAAAGTTCAACCTAAAAAAACATTTACAAAAGTTGGAATTAGGTAGAAAATGGTAAGTAGAACATTGTTACATACATAATTGGGGGTTATTAAATGAAGGATTTTCTGAAAATATTTCAGAACCCGAACTTCAGCAAGCTGTTTTTAGCAGGGTTTACATCTATGATGGGGAGTATCATAGGTGTTACAGCTTTCATGTTTTATTTACTGGATAAGTTCAGTGAACAGCCGTTTTATGCAACACTCGCAGAGTTGATGTATTCTCTGCCGACTCTGGCTGTCTTTTTTATCGTAGGTGTATTGGCGGACAGGATGGACCGGCAGAAGATTGCTTTATATTGTGACTGGATATGTGCCGCTCTTTGTTTGGTGCTTATGGGTGCAATCTGGCTTGATTGGATGCCGTTAATATTTGCAATCTTATTTTTGCGCAGTGCTGTAGGAAAGTTCTTTTTTCCAGCTGATCAAGCAATGGTACAGGGTATTTTATCAAAGGGTGAGTATGCGATTGCTGCAGGATTAAATCAAATGGTAGGCAGTTTGTTCATGCTGTTTGGCAATATGATCGCGATCTTTATCTATTGGAGTGTTGGCATACAGGGCGCGATTGCGTTTGACTTGGCAACGTATGTAATTTCAGCCCTGTTGATCATGAGTATGAAAGTGAATGAAGAAGTTCGTTTACCGAATGGAAATCACAAATTTAATGAAATCAATATAAGCATGGTGTGGAAAGACTTTGGTGCCGGTTTTTCATACATAAAAAGCTCAAAATTATTGCTGGCTTTGATCTTTGGTTTTTTCTTGTTTGGTATTGTAAATGGAGGACTTTCAGTTATGCCGGCCTTCATTATGAAATACAAACTGGCACCAACGAATTATGAACAAATGATGATGTGGATGGGCATCGTGTTTGGAATTTCTGTTTTAGTTGGAAGTGTCCTTTGTTCGATGCTTGCAAAAAAAGTGAACCTTTCAACGGCTATCATCATTGGGCTATTCATTAGCGGATTAGCGCTAGGAATTTGCGGGGTAGTTGATTCTATAGCACTATTCTTTGTATTTACTGGTATCACAGGTCTTAGCATACCGCTAATTAATATTGGAATCGGAGGCTGGCTGCCAAAGATCGTTGATCCTAAAATGATGGGACGCGTACAAGGCTGGATTACTCCAATCAACATGCTGTCACATACGATTACACTTGGATTAATTGCAGCATTCTTTCCAAAGCTATTAACAATCGAGGCTTTATTTTGGATAATCGGCGGTATGATCCTTGTAACTGGAATCTTCTTTACATTTACACTGCCAAAGTATGATTCAGAAGAGTATGAATACCAGGGTGAAGTATTATTAGAAGAAAAAGTACCTGTCTAAAGCTGGTGAAAGTAACGAACCCCTTATATAATAAAAGGCGGAGGGGAAGTTATGGCATTATTTCAAAGTATTCTATTCTGGATTTTTATTATATTGCCTATCGTTCTTTTTATCGTGGCTATCGCCAGAACATCGTGGGTGTTAATGCTCATTAATTTATTTTTAACATTGCCCTTAGTTTGGTTTGTAGGCTGGATTACAGAAAGATATGGTGCGGTATTCGTTGTAATAGCTATTCATCTCATCACATGTGTGTGGCTATGGATGAAAAGACAGCGCATGGATTATCGATAATCTGATTAAAAGGTTTCTGCGAAGCAACTTGCTTGCAGAGCCTTTTTTTTTGTCTGATCGGAAACTTGGTGGCTCTTGGGAGCGGTTGATTTCCGCTTCAGGGTGCTCGCTTTCCGCGGGGCGTGCGGTGAGCCTCGATATTCAAGGAAGCTCGTGTGCTCCTGCATCTGCAAGCATATCCTGCCGAAGTGGGCTTCCTCGTCGCATGCCTTGCTAGAAGTTTTCTCAGGTGGATGGCAAGCTAATCCCACGGGAGTCTCGCACCTTGCGCAACTTGTCTATGAAGGGTTTTTAAACATACCATCCAAAAATAACAATCATTAGAAAAGAGACTTTATATAAAAAACGACCGGCTGGGTAGGCCGGTCTCGATGGTGGGGAGGTTAGTCGTTGGAATATCTAACCTATATTCAGGATAACACGAACAAGTGTTCTTGTAAACCGTTTTGAAGTCTATTTTTTCCAATCTATTGAAAAAGTCGTTCCTTGTGGTGAACTTGACTTCAAAATGAGGTCTGCACCTAAGGCTTTTGCGAGCATTCTGCTAAAGGGCAAACCAAGTCCAAGTCCTCTAACTTTTAACTTTTTCTTTTCACCACGGAAGAAACGTTCGAATATATATGGCTGTTCTTTTTCTGGAATGCCTGATCCGGTGTCTTGAACATCGATTGCATTTTTAGATAAGGATACTATAATTGAGTCATTCTTACCAAGTGCTTGATAAGCATTGTTTAAGAGATTAATCAAGATTTGCTGTAATCGAAGCGGGTCTGTCTCCTTGTAGATCCTTTCATCGGGAAGAATCACCTTGCAATCAAATTCCTCATTCAACGTGATTTTCCAGTGATGGACAATTTCTTTTAGAAGTTCATTCAGATTTGTTTTTTCAGTTCGGATAGAAAAAGCTCCTGCAGAAAGGGAATTGTAATCGAGGAGATCCTCAATCATTCTTTGTAACCGGTGAACTTCTTTCATTGTAATCTCTAAAAATTCCTTTTGTTCATCCTCAGAAACAATCCCGTCCTTTACAGCCTGAACGAGACCGCTGATTGAAGTAACAGGTGTCTTCAAATCATGTGTAACTCCAGCAAGCAGTTCCGCACGAAGTCTTTCCAGTTGAGTCAGCCGGCTGGTCATCTCCTCGAATGAGGTTAATAGTTCATGAATTTCCTTTTCTTTTGCATTGGTATTGAGATGGATGTCATAGTTTCCGTCTTTAATTAATGAAGCAGCCTGGGCTACATCTTGTATAGGTTTTACGATTTTTTTGGTCAGCAAATATATTATGATCCATCCAAGCAGACCTAGTCCGATCAATAAGATGAATGGCAGTTTGTATTCCTGTTCCACGTCGGTTAATTGAGAGGCGTTTTGCATAACGACGACCCAGCCGGCTTGATTATCTTCATAGACAATTGGTTTTTTAACCGCATACACACGGGTTTCATTCAGTTGTAATTTTTGTACCGTTTCATCGTTTTCTAAAATATCAGAGGGGAGCTTCTGAAGACTAAAAAAGGTATTCTCATTAGGCATTTGCCCCTTATGAAGCGGTTTAGAATTTAGAACATTTCCATCCATATCCGTAATAAAGAACTCTGGCGGTCTGTCCATTTGAAGAATTTTAGCTCTGTCATCCAGTCTTCTATTAAATGAATTATAATCGTTGTTCCTGTCGGTGAATGCGATTCGGTCTGCCGTTTCAGCTGCGACATATTCCATTAATGTTAAACGGTTCTCAAGGGCAGTATGCCTGATCCACCATATCGTACAAACTCCTAATATCAGCAGTCCTATGAAAAGGGTAGATAAATATCTTGCTGTCCAATATCTTAACAATGTTGTTCGATTCTTATTTTTCATAGACACAGAACTGATACCCCAATCCCCGAAGTGTACGTATTTCACCTTGTGAATCTGGCCAAGGTGCCAATGCTTGCCTGATTCGTTTTATTGCTAAATCTACAGCACGCTCACTGCCGTCATAATCCAGCCCCCAAACTTGCTCAATCAAATTGTCTCTCGTAAATGTCCGATTTGGCCGTGCTGCCAAAAAGAAGAGAAGGGAAAGATCTTTTGGAGTTAAAACGACAGGTTCTCCATTGATTTTAACAACATGAGAGTCTAGATTAAGGCTGAGGCTTCCATATTGTTTGATGTTATCTGTTTCAAAAACATTTGCAGAACGGCGCAATACTGCATTAATCCTTGCAATTACTTCTTCGCCGATAAAGGGCTTCGTAATGTAATCGTCGGCGCCTTGATTCAATCCTTTTAACCGGTAATCGATGTCACCAAGAGCAGTAAGCATAATAACAGGGCAGGAGCTGTTCTGACGGATTTCCTGAAGGATGTTCCAGCCGTCTCGATCTGGAAGCATAACATCCAGCAAAACGAGATTAGGCGTATGTTCAGCAAACTGTTTAATTCCTGATTCGCCATCAAATGCCTGAAGCACTTCATATCCTTCATGTTTTAAATATACGGTCAAAACTCTTGAGATGGTTTCTTCATCCTCTACTAATAAAATCGTTTTCATGGCGCCCCTCCTGTTACCCTTACTATACTTGAAAAATCCCCAGTTTTATAGACTGGGGACGCACTAAAACTTAATTGTACTTAAATTTCATCTCCTGTTTCAACTGGACTTTCATCGTTCAATTGCGGCTGTCCTTCAGCTGCTGAAGGAGCTCCGGGACCAAATTGTTTACCGCCTTCATGATGCTTTCCTTTACCATGATGACCACCATGTCCAAACCCGCCTTTTCCAATCGGAAGGAAGAAGTCATCGTTGCGCAATGCTTTAAGCTTATCCGCATCTTTTTCTTGGATCGCTTCGATTAATTCGTGTGTTGTTTTGTCTTTTGTAGAGATTCCGAGTTCTTTTGCCAGGTTCTCTACTTTTTTCTCTTGCACTTCCATCGCGATTTCAGGAATCGCTTTTCCGTCGATCGTGATATTCAGTTTTTTGGCTTCTGCTTTAACTTTTGCAGACATTACTTCATGAGCCAGTTCTCTCATTTCCTTACCGTCTGTCGATATTCCTAACTCTTTCGCTTCCTTCTTAATGGATGCAGTCATCACTTCCTGTTGAAGCGTTTGAAGGTCTTTACCATCAGTTGAGATGCCAAGTTCCTTCGCTTTTTTATTGAGAGAAGCCAGGTGGATATCTTGTCTTAAGGTTTCAGCATTTTTTCCATCTGTTGAAACACCAAGTTCCTTTGCTTCTTTTTTAAGCTGGGCTAAGTGAATGGCTTCGTGCAGATCTGCCGCATCTTTATTTTTTGTTGAGATACCAAGATCTTTCGCTTTTTCTTGAAGCTTTGCCAGCTGAACTTCTTCAGCCAATGTCTCGATGTCTTTTCCGGAAGTATTAATACCTAGCTCCTTCGCTTCTTTTTTGATTTGCTCTTCTCTGATTTCCTTCATTAAGGTTTCTGCGTCTTTACCGCTCGTGCTGATGCCTAGCCCATTCGCTTTTTCAAGCAAATTCTCTGAGTTTCTTTTTAAGAATCCTCCTCCAAAATGGCCATGTCCTTTTATCTTCATCTCCCATTTATTAGGGGCAGAAGATGTTGAATTCGTCTGATCGTTGTCTGCGGCAAGGGAAGTGGTAGCATAACCACCAGCCAATAGTGCGCCTGCAATTGTAAAACCGATTACTGATTTTTTCATAAATTGTTTTCCTCCTAGATGGTTTTGTTTAGGTTTTCTAAGGTTCGAACCTTGTACACTTAATGTAACCAGTGGAGATGTCAGCACCATGTCAGGAAAGAGAATAATAAAAAATATCTTTCATTTTTTTTTGAATTAAAAATGAAGCAAGTACTTCAAATCATTTAAGGGTTATGAGTAAAAAGTGTAAAAAAGGAATGTGTCAGGAAGATGTCAAAGGGGAATTATGGGTCATATACCTTGCCGTTTTTTACAAAAAAGGCATACACTATATTTTAAATCATAGTGTTCTGATTTGTTAGGAAAGGATTGTCGTTTTGTGAGCTATTTATACGATGCATATATAAAAAATAATGTGCAGCAGAATTGGTTTAAGAAAATAGATGCACTGGCTGAGAAGTTCGCTGAGCGTGCAGATAAATATGATCGTGAAAGCAGTTTTCCGTTTAAAAATGTAGATGAGCTTAAAAAAGCGGGATATCTATCATTAACAATACCGAAAGAATTTGGCGGCGAGGGATTGAGTCTGTATGAGTTTGTACTCTTACAAGAAAGAATCGCTGCAGGTGATGCAGCAACAGCTCTTTGTCTTGGCTGGCACCTCGGCTGTTTTCTGGAACTGGCCGAAGAGCGAACGTGGAAGGAAGAGACGTTCCGTTCATTATGCGAAAAAGTGGTTCAAGATCTGGCCCTTGTGAACCGCGCAGCATCAGAACCTGCCACTGGAAGTCCGACACGTGGCGGTATGCCGCAAACAAAAGCGGTTAAACAAGGTGATAATTGGGTGATAAACGGCACCAAAACATTCACCTCAATGGCACCGGCATTAGATTATGCGATTGTTTCTGCTCAGATCGGTGATACAGGAAAAAAAGGAAACTTCTTAGTTGATATGAAGCAAGAGGGGGTCTCTATAGAAGATACTTGGAATACAGTCGCCATGCGGGGAACCCGAAGTGATGACCTTGTTTTGAAGGATGTAAAAGTAAGTGAGGAAGCTCTTGTTGAAGAAGAGCGCGGAAAACTGGATCTGCCAAAAGCATGGCTGCTTCACATCCCTGCTTGCTATCTTGGTGTAGCTGTAGCTGCGCGCAACGAAGCTATAAATTTTGCGAAAAATTATAAGCCGAATAGTTTGCCAGGGGCTATTGCAGAAGTTCCGGAAGTTCAGCGAAAGATTGGTGAAATGGAGCTTGAACTCTTTAAGGCAAGAGAGCTTTTATATACAACGGCAGCAAAATGGGTGGACGAACCTGAAGCGAGAATGGATATGGGACCGTCACTTATGGCAGTAAAACATGTGGCAACAAACTCTGCTGCAAAAGTAGTCGATCTGGCGATGCGTATTGTTGGAGCGAGAAGCTTAGCGATGTCCAGTCCCTTGCAGCGTCATTACCGGGATGTGCGTGCTGGACTTCATAACCCGCCGATGGATGACATGGTCATTAGTGCAATGGCGAAGAGAGCTTTAAATGAATAGCTGTAATCTTCAAAGCCTTTCAGCTCATCATAGAGCTTAAAGGCTTTTTTGCTGTTCGATAAAGTGGGGAGGGGGTATGTAAAGGGGCGGGATTTGTCGAGGATTGTAGACTCGTGGATAAACAGCCGAAACTTTTTGATTGAGGGCTAAAACTCGTGGATAAACTGGCCGAATTTCTGGATTGATGCCGCTTTTTTCTGGAATCAAACTCTTGGATAAGGCTGAATACCCCTAAAGGTATCATCTGTAAACAGTTTCGGCACCCGAAACTGCACATGATTTGAACGTTTTACGATGTGTTCAACCTGACTTGTTTAGTTCTTTGTGAAATCACCTCATTTGCCCCCTAAAAAATGAAATATCCCTTCTAAAAATAATCAGAAGGGATATCCACATTATGAAGGAGTATACCCTACTTCTGTTGAGGCTCGTAAAAACAAAGGTTATTTCCGAATGGATCCCCAATCCTGATTTCCAGATGGCCATGAGCTTTTTCTAATCCAGGTCTTGCATACTTGTATTTTTTCGAAATCAGTTTATTGTGCAGTTCTTCAATTCCTTCAACTTGTATACGGATTTTGATGCCAGGGCTGGAATCACCATAATGTTCTGAGAGATGGAATTGGCAAGAACCTGATGACACTTGCATATATAAAGGATAATCTTCTTCATAACGGTGCTCCCAATCTAGGTGAAACTCCAAAAAGTCTAAATAAAATTCTTTTGCTTTTTCTACGTCAAATATTCGAAGGACCGGAGTAATGCTTTTTGCTTTAATCATGTAAAGAGGCCTCCATTTTGTTTTTTAAGAGTTGTTTTAATTGTTTTAGGTTTGTTACAAAGAGTTCTTTCAGAGCCCAATCTTTATAGGGAGAAGGGATTATTATGTCTTCCACATCTTTTTCACTCTCAGCGAGCCTCTTTACGTCTTTTATGTATTGAATAATTTGATGAAAATCTGATTTTGTACCTAATGGACCATGTCCAGGTACGGCTGTTTGAATATTCCAGGTACTCAATTCTTGCAGCGTATGCATCCAGTTATCCAGATCGGATTCATCAAAGAAAGAAGGGTGTGTTTGGACGAATAATAAATCTCCCATAAACATGACCTTATCTTCTGGTAGATATAAGAACGCGTCACAAGGCGAATGACCAGCGCCTCTTGTAAAAAGCTGAGCTGTCCGTTCAGTACCATGAATAGTAAAAGCTTCAAGGAACGTACAAGAAGGGAGAGTTAGCGTCAAGGTTGGCAAGGACGCTAAGATTTCTTGTAAAAAATGAATCTGTGTGAATGTCTTTTGAGCTTTTGTCTCGTTATATTCGCTTTGTAACGTTTGTATGTAATTTTCTAATCCAGCGATATCATGCTTCTGTCCCTTAATACGTTCAGGCTGAATATCCTTCATTTTTTGGTAGGTCAAATCACTTGAAATCAGTTTGCTGGACGGGAAAACTTGATTTCCGCGAATGTGGTCTCCATGATAATGGCTGTTAACAACCCAGGAAACAGACCTATTTGTCATCTCTTCTGCACACTTCTTTAATTCCAGTGCTGCTTGCTGTGTATTGAATGTGTCAAATACGATAGTTTTATCACCCAAATCTATGAAACCCGCATTTCCAACGGCACCGCCGCCATCCTTAGCAATAGCTGCATATATACCTTCTTTTACTTTATGAAGTTCAAAATGTTTATTTTCAGTCAGATTCATGTAATAACCTCCTATCATTAAATTTTCTCTTCCTAACCTGCAGATACCTTTATGTTCATGGAGGATTTTCCTTCCAGAATAAAGAATTGTAATTTAAAGGGAGGACGCTATGAAACTATGCGGTGTTCTTTATGGGATGCTGATCATTTGGGCGGCTGTGATTAAATATGTCGTTTCTTAAAGGAGGAGAATCAATGAAAGAAAAACTAATCCGAGTAGGTACTGCGTATGTACCAGTTCGGAATCCAAACTTATCTGCTAAATGGTATGCTGAGAAACTGGGAGCTGAAATTAATTATCAGGATGTAGATAAAGCAATTATTAACCTAGCTAACCAAAGCTTTTTTTTAGTGAAATCTGAGCAAAATGAGAGTGCTAACTTCACAGATTACAAGGGCAACAAAAGGTTTTGTTTAACGTTTGAAGTCGACGGAATTGATATCCTATATAAATTGCATGAGGAATTTAAAGGTCTAGGCATAGAAACTGGTGAAATTGAGGACCGCGGTCATGCGGGCGAGAATTTTGTTTTCTGCGATCCAGACGGAAACATGTTTGATGTATGGAGTGAATTAAGTCCTTCATTCAAAAACCTGCGTGCTTCTTTTTATGAGGAGGTTTAAAAATGAGATGGGTGACCGGCATTATCTTCTCTTTGTTAGGCGTTCTGTTGTTGACGCAAGGTCTATCTCTAAGAGCGGTTGGAGCGGAAACCGTAGACGGTGATGGTATCGGCGTTTATTTCTTAGGAATGGAAATCAATGATAAAGTGGCAACCGCCGATATACCGACTTATGCTAATGGCTTTTTAGGAACAGGCACGATTCTTTTGCTTCTTGCTGTCTCACTTTTTGTTATCCTCCTGAAGGAAAAAAACACATTCAAACCGATTCGCAGAAAAAATCATGCTTGAGATTAAAGCGAAATGGGAAATTTCATAGCAAGATCATAGTTGGAACCAGGGATGATATCTCACGGTTCTTTTTTCTTTCTAAAAATGTGCTGAGGAGGTGAGAGTATGAAAAAGGGACTTGTACTCGTATTGATTTGCGGATATTTATTGCTTGGTCCATCGGCAAGCGTATTGTCCCCTACATTCAGTGAAAAATCTGTGAACCTGTCTCAGTATACTCCGATCAGCACAACAATCTTCGAAAATGAGTATGTATTATATGATAAACAAAACCCGCTCCAATAAACCGGGCGGGTTTCTGTATACTCTTATCTTTTTCCGCTTAATCCGTACATCACAAATTCAACGATGTGTTCGATCTCTTTATCATCATCCCATTCCTGGTTAGGAAAGAGAAGGAAGCGGGGGAGAATGTAACCGATGATGCTTGAGGCTGACATGCGTATGATGGTTTCAGGAGGCAAGTCGATAATTTCTCCCTTTTCCTGAAAGTGCTCGATGATTTTCTTAAACTTCCCGTATACGTGCTCATTGAAAAGCTTCTGATAGGGTTCGCGAAGCTCGTCGTGAAACGCAATCTCTTGGATGAAAATTTTCAATACAGAGAAATGTTTTTTTACGAACTCCAGACGATTCTTCGCGATCATTCTTAAGAAATCCTCGTAATGCTCATACTCCTTCTCAAAGACTTCTTTTGCAAAAGTTTTTATAAAGAAAGGAGCTGCAAACTTTGCCATTGTCGGCGTAACAATGGCGAGGAGAAGTTCCTTTTTTGTTTTGTAGTGGCGGAAGATCGTACCTTCTGCAACCCCGGCTTTTTTTGCTATTTCACTAGTGGATGAAGCGGCAAAGCCTTTTTCAGAAAAAGTATCAATCGCAGCGGCTAATATTTTTTGTTGTTTTTCACTAATGACAGTGTCTCCTGTGTCATTCATCAGTTCTTTGATCCATTCTTGATCGGACATGACTGTTTCTCCTTTAAACGTGCATTTCTTTTATTATAGACACATTTTCAGCAGTGGACAAACGTGTTACAGCTTTCTGTGTTTTTTTAATGCAAGGACGTTTAATACCATAAATAACAATGAAAAGCCTGCGAGAATAAGAACTTCGTCATAGACCTGGGACCAGCCGCCGCCTTGAATCATAACGTCACGAATCGCCTGGCCGCCGTAAGTAAGAGGCATGAGATAGCTTAACGGCTGCAGCCAGTCAGCCATCGTTTCTATGTTAAAGAGTCCTGAGAAAAACACTTGCGGAACGACAACGAGCGGTATGAACTGAATCATCTGCAGCTCGTTTTTGGCAAAGGCTGATAATAATGTTCCGAGTGAAAGAGCAGTTACAGCGAGCATGAGCGTAATCAAGATAACGAACCAGATGGAGCCGGCCATCATGATATCGAGAACGTAAATAGCAAAAGAAACGATGATTGCAGACTGGATTATGGTAAAAACTCCGAATCCCAGAACATATCCAGCAACCATTTCCCAGCGACGCATCGGTGTTGCTAGCAGCCTTTCCAACGTTCCAGTTGTTCGCTCACGCAAAAACGAAACACCGGCGATCAAGAAAACGAAAAAGAAAATAAAGAATCCGATAAGAAACGGTCCGATATAGTCAAAGGATTCCATCTCAGCTGATCCATGCAGGTAGTCGATTTCTGTTTTCATTGAGATTTGCTGATTGTTTTCGGGATTTAACGATTTAAGTGCCTTTTCCACCGTCACCATTACTGCTTTATTAGCTGTTGGGTTACTGCCTTCAAGCGTGATAGTTGTTGATGGCGGATTAATCTTAACTATCGCGTCTAGTTTCTCATCCTCTATATCTACCGCTGCAATTTTACTATTTTCATAGGTAATAAAAGCTTCATCAGTCTTTTCGAGCAGCTCTGTAAGCTGTACCTGATCACTTATTACAGCGATCTCTGGCTCATACTCGTTGCCAGAAAAAACGAGGTTCACAAGCGTTAAGATGAATAATGGTGCTAAAAACATCATGGCAAGGGTTCTCTTATCGCGTATAAACTGCCGGATAATTCGTTTTACAAGTGCTCTAGTTCTCATGTCGGACACCTCCGTAATAAAGAAAAGCATCTTCAATTGTTGCGCTCGATGTGCTTTCTTTAAGCTCTTTTGGAGAGCCTGAAGCTATTAATCTTCCATCACGCAGCATGCCAAGCTTGCCGCATTTTTCTGCTTCATCCATAACGTGTGTCGTCACAAGAATCGTTGTTCCAGCTTCACTTAACTTGTAAAGCTCGTTCCAGATCGACTGGCGTAAAACGGGATCAATCCCAACAGTTGGTTCATCAAGAATTAAGATTTCTGGCTCATGCAGAAGGGCTGCAGCGAGCGAAAGGCGTCGCTTCATTCCTCCTGAGTATTGATGAACCGGTTTTTTTAGAAAGTCAGTCAGGTTTACAAGGGAAGCCGTGTGCTCCAATCGTTCTTTTTGTTTTTTACCTTTTAAACCGTAAATGGATGCAAAAAATTCCAGGTTTTCTTTTCCGCTCAATTCTGTGTACAGAGCATCAGATTGAGCCATAAATCCGATACGAGTCATGTTGTAAAGGTTGGGCATAAATGTATCTAGTACTTGAATACTTCCTTTTGTGGGCGTTTCAATTCCCGCAATCATCTTAACGATAGTCGTTTTTCCGGCACCGGATGGACCGAGTAAACCGTAGATTTCATTCTTTTCAACATTTAATGAAATTTCTTCTAAAACATGGTGTGTTCCAAAGCTTTTTGAAACACTAGAAACCTGTATAACAGTGTTCATATAGAACCTCCTTGAAGGTTGATATAAAAAGTGAGTAATCACTCATTTCGTACGTATAGCATATGTCAGTGGACAAAAATATGTCAAGTGAGTACTCACTCATTTTCTTTCACAAAAAAAGATCCCTTGTGTAAGAGGGACCTGAAGTTTATTTAATAGGGGATATTTATTAATTGGAGTTTACTTACGGGGCACTCTGCTTTTTGAACAAAGTAATGGATGTTGCGAAAAATATTGACGAAAATTTCAGAAAAACCCATAATTAACCTAGATTACAAGAAATGAGGGATTAGAGATGTTAAAAAACAATACTAGCCAAGTTCAAATGATGAGGGTGCGGAAGGGTTAAATTACGTTAACAATGACCCTCCGTGTATATAACACTAATGGGGGAATGAATTTATGTCTTTTAGCAATTATGGAGAACTTTGTACAGAAGTTTATGATCTAACAAAAAAGGTTGGACAGTCTTTTGGCGGGGATATCGAGTATTACACAAACAGACTGAAGGAAAACGGAGGGACCACTTTGGAGGCCATGGTCGGATCTGGCCGAGTGATCATTCCGCTTTTGGAAGCAGGACTTACTGTTGATGGGATGGACTACTCATCTGAGATGCTGGCTTCCTGTCAAAAGAGAATCGACGAAAAAAGATTATCGGCAAACCTTTATCATAGCAATCTTCAAAACCTGAATCTGCCTCAAAAATATAAAAATATTATTATCCCTGGTGGCTCTTTTTTATTGATTGAAAAGCGTCAAGAGTCCAGACAGGCATTGGAGCAAATGTATGAGCATCTTGAAGATGGCGGCCGCTTGATCCTTGATATTTTTCTGCCGACTGATCATTTTGAAGCGGGGAAAGTGCTTCGAACATTAACGGTAGACTGCCCGAATGGGGACATTATTACGTTGGAAGATAAGCTTGTGGAAGTGAACTTCTTTGAACAGTACAAAGTATCTTATTTGAAATACGAAAAATGGCGTGAAGGAAGTCTTATTCAAACAGAGCTGCAGCGGTTTTCGATCCGCTGGTACAGCATTGAAGAGCTGAAGCTGATTATGGAGGGCGTAGGTTTTAAAAATGTATCTGTGAGCGCTGACTTCGATTTCGGAAAAAAACCAACTCATGCACGTCAAAGCTTTGTTTTTGAAGCAACAAAATAATGAAGAAAAACCATTTCCCTTCCGGCGAATGGTTTTTTATACGAAATTATTGCTGGTTTTGTGTTTTCTGATACCTATACTGCTGCCATCTGAACCGGATAAAGCAGCCAACGCAAAATCCTAATATAGCGATGAATGATGCAGCTGCTACCATTGCAGTTGCTGCTATAGCGACCCCAGTCCAATTTAGTGTGTATCCGATGAATCCTATCGCTAATAACGTAATAGCGATAAACTGGTTAAATTGCTGCTGACCTTTATCTTCAGGAATATATTCAGAGGGTTTCTTTTTCAAGAATAATTTCGCGAACCTCATCACAGGATTAAAGTTAAAGAACATTCCAAGTATTCCAGCGCTAAGCGGCAATAATAGGATCCATGCTTGACCAGTGAGCCATGTGGTTGCAACTGATAAAAAAATAAACCATTGATTCGTGCGGACTAAAGGTCTAGGGATAGAAGCAGGGCTTTTTGTCATAATAATTCCGACCTTTCTTATAGGTTTAGTTATTATAGTGTAAGTGTATTCGGTCGATATGTGAAGTGTTAAGCACTATTAAATTTAAGAAGGGGATTATGGCGGAATAAAAGAATCATTTATAAGAGGTGATACGGATGAAGATAAAACGAGATGATACAGAGGTCCATTATCAATATGCTGAGGAAATCCGAGAAAAACTGAATCAAGACACGTTTGCCCAGTGGCTGGGAATTGAACTAACAGAAATGGGGCCAGGAAGTGCAGAGGCTGAGATGACGATAACGGAGAACATGCTGAACGCACATGGGACCGCGCATGGAGCAGTGCTTTTTGCGATCGCCGATTTTGTGTTTGCAGTAGCATGTAATTCATATGGAAAAACATCGGTTGGGCTATCGGTGAATATCGGTTACTTAGCTGCTGCCCAAAAAGGGGATAAAATAACGGCAAAAGCTTCAGAAATCAAGCGGAATCATCGCACATCTTGGTATGAAGTGACAGTTGAGAACGCAAACGAGACGGTTGCTCATTTAAGTGCACTGTCCTACAGGAAGAATGACTATTTTGTAGGCGGGGAAGAGGAGTAGCCGGGAGTAATCACATAAAAAGTTGCGATGATCACATAAAAATCTAGGTTAATCACATAAAAAACGCTGTTCATCACATAAAAATTTGCTATCATCACATAATTTGGATTATTTTACCATTCTCAGGAACAGGAAACGGAGTGAGGCGCGTTCGCCATCACTCCGCTTTTTTATTTCTGCAATGTTTTCATGATGTATTTTATCGTCTTTCTTAAATCCTCAGCAGTTGGACGTCCAAAGGGTCCGGTCTGAATATCGAAATACAGCACACGTTTTTGATCATCCACTAAAAATAGTGCTGGTTCACCGTGCTGTCCATGATCTTCATAGAGCTCTCCGTTATGATATTGAACACCAAAGGGTTCTGCTGCTGCTCTCTCTGGATCACTGAATACAGGGAAAGAGAGAGAATGAGTTTCCTTCATTTTATTCAAATTTTTCGATTCATCGGTCGAAATCGCTAAAATGTGTGTGTTTAATTCATTAAAGGTGTCGATGTTCTGCTCAATCTCCTTTAACTGATCGTTACATACCGGACACCATTCCCCCCGAAAGAAAACCAGCAGGTGGAAACGATCATCTTTTTCCAGGTGCTGATAAAAAGAAAACGGTTCTCCTGTTTCACTTTTTAGAGTGAAGTCTGGTGCTTTATCGCCAACTTTTATCATACTAACATCCCTCCAAGAAATTAGACTTCTTCTTTAGGTATTCCTTTTATGTAAAAAATTAAACAATCGACTTTAACTACCAAAAATTGATGATTCACTCCATATTTTGGAGTATAAAATGTAGTAATAGCTCTAGGTCTATTCTACATATATATGTAAAAAGTTTCAAAAAATGAAAAACAAATACAATGACGATTTTCCTATTTTAAATAAAAACTTTCAAAATTTAGTAGGATTTATTTGTTTTTACTAGAATAGTAAAATTTTTCTTTATTTTCAGTCATTTCACCCCTATATTAGGAATTGTCGGACGACAACCAAATTAAAGGAGTGAAGTAAATGTTAAAGAAGATGGCCACAATGGCAGCAGTTCTACCATTAGTTGTATCTCTTGCATCACCAGCAACAGCCGCTAAAAGCACTGAAGTAAAAGCGAATGTTACTCCTCAGGAAATTATTGTTAAGTTCAAAGATGATGTTTCAGATTCAAAAGCGAAGGCATTGGCTGTGAAAGCAAATGATGAATTAAAAGAAAAAGGACCAAAATTCCACGTCATTAAAGTTAAGGAAGGATCTGTAGAAGATGCTATTGCAGAATATGAGGAAAGCGGTGATGTAGAGTACGCGGAGCCAAACTATACATACCATGCTTCTTGGACACCGAATGATACGTACTTCAACAATGGTGTTCAATGGGCACCACAAAAAGTTAGTGCACAGTCTGCTTGGGACATCACACGCGGATCTTCATCAGTAAAAGTGGCGATCATCGATACTGGTGTTGATTACAACCACCCTGATTTAGCTGGCGGAGTTATTAAAGGATATGACTACGTAGATAACGATTGGGATCCAATGGATCTGAACAACCACGGTACTCATGCTGCAGGTATCGCTGCCGCTACAACAAATAACTCACGCGGTATTGCCGGTATGGCACCAAATGTTTACATTTATGCAGTGCGCGTACTTGATGCGAACGGAAGCGGATCATTAGATGATGTTGCAAACGGAATCTATCATGCTGTTGATAACGGTGTAAAAGTAGTTTCCCTTAGCCTTGGCGGACCAAGCGGAGCAACTTCACTTCAAAACGCTGTAAACTATGCAGCTTCAAAAGGAGTAGTTGTTGTCGCTGCAGCTGGTAACGAGAGCACATCTGCTCCAAGTTATCCGGCATACTACTCTAACGCGATTGCAGTAGCGGCTACTGACCGCAACGATAACAAAGCATCTTTCTCTAATTATGGATCTTGGGTTGACGTTGCAGCCCCTGGAGTAGACATTGCCTCTACTGTACGTAACGGGGGTTATGCGTACATGTCTGGTACTTCAATGGCTTGTCCGCTAGTTGCAGGTATTGCCGGATTACTAGCTTCCCAGGGACGAAGTGCATCAAACATCCGTGCAGCTATAGAAAACACAACGAACACTACACCAGGAACTGGAACTTACTATTCTAAAGGACGCGTAAACGCAGCTAACGCGGTTCGTTATTAATCTATAAAGATTCAGAGACTCTCAAGAGCATGGATATATCGTCCGGTCTTGAGAGTTTTCTTTTTCTGAAAATAGTTTTAAATGACTAGTAAATATTGTCGAGAGATAGGGTGAAACATGAATGAGGGTATATGTTGCTTCTGCGTAAAATGTCGATGTAGACATAATTCCTTATTTTATAAACAGGACTTGTAGAAACTTTTAACAGTTTGCTAGAATAGTGGTAATAGTACCCTCACCTAGAATCTTTATTCTTTTTCTTACACTAAAAAGAAAGGAGGTTCCCTTCATCTCTCATACTGCTGCATCTAACGTTTCTAACCGCTCGAGTCCAGTATGAATCTATCTTTCAATATGATTTAAATCTATCTTTTATTAAAAAGGAGGTAAGAATCATGAGTGAAATTCGGTTAATTCCCTTTGTGCTAGAAGATGTATTGGAAATATCGAAGGAGGAAATCCCATATGGGGTTGAAATGATCAATGCTCCGGCTTTCTGGCGTGAAGGCGAAAAAGGGCAAAGTGTAGTCGTATCTGTGCTTGATACGGGCTGTGACACAAATCATCCGGAGCTCGCGAATCGGATCGCAGGCGGCCGGAATTTTGTAGAAGGAGAAGAAGACGATTATACGGATGCGCATTTTCATGGTACACATGTTGCAGGTACGATTGCAGCGACGTTAAATAATGCGGGTGTTGCTGGTGTTGCACCGGACGTGAAACTTTTGATCTGCCGAGTACTCGGGAAAGACGGAAGCGGGACGTATCAGGGAATCATTGATGCAATAGACTACTCGGTAAAATGGCGTGGAGAGAACGGAGAGAGAGTACGTGTAATCTCGATGTCACTCGGCGGTCCGAACGATGTTCCGGAGCTTCATGAAGCGATTCAAAGAGCAGTATTAGAAGATGTTTTGGTAGTCTGTGCGGCTGGAAATGAGGGGGACAACAAAGAGGATACAAACGAACACGCTTATCCTGGAGCATATAAAGAAGTGGTACAAGTCGGTGCTGTTGATAAGAATATGAAACTGGCTCCTTTTTCAAACACAAATGATGAGATCGATCTTGTGGCACCAGGCGTTGATGTTATCTCAACTTATCCTGGAAATAAATATGCCAAGCTGTCTGGAACATCAATGGCAACACCGCATGTATCAGGTGCAGCCGCTTTGCTGATCGAACGAGAGGAAAAACTGTTTGAACGAGAGCTTTCTGAAGCAGAAGTATATGCGCAGCTCGTTAAAAATACATTAAGCATCGGTTTAACGAAAAAGGCTGAAGGTAACGGATTGCTCGTTTTAAACGCACAGGAAAAGGCAGTGTGTGAGGAAGATACGTTCAAAGTAATGAGAACTCCTGTCGAAACGGCAGCAGCCAAAGATCCAGAATCATAATTTAAGCCCGTTTCTAGGAAGAAAGGGCGTGTTGGAGAATGGCTTATAAAATCCTGGCACTTCTCATCAGTTTCGCAACACTTATTGTAAGAATCTATGAAGAGATGAGAAGGCGTGCAAAAAATCAGGCGAAGAAAGAAGAGCAGGAAAAGAAAAAGAAGCGGAAACGAAAGAAAAACGCTAAGAAAAAGGAAAAGGAAAGTGCTTAAATGAATATTTGGAACGAAAGCTGATCTGCTGGACAAGTTATCAACCAGAGAGATCAGCTTTTTTGCGGAATAGGGAGCTCCACGAGGTTTTTTAATAAAATAAGGTACAGTTTTTGAAAAAAACTGGTCTGAATAGGTTTATAGAATGCGCGGTCTAGGTGCTGGAAGGGCATGTTGGGCATGCTGAGGGCTCCAAATAGGGCCGAATCCAAAAGTTTTGTTGCTTAATCCACGAGATTTGGCGCTCAATCCAAAAGTTTTTGCCTTTAATCCAGAAGTTTTGGCTATTTATCCACGAGTTGACTCCTGTCGCCAAATTTGGTCAAGCCCATTGCTGTCAAAGGGACAAGCAGCTTAAAAGTTGCTCCACTGGAAAGAAAAGGAGTAGTATATTTACACTACATTGTTTTAAGAGAGGTCGTACATATGCTTGCTTTACTCTTACTATTTGCTGTCATAGGGGTTGTATTCTTGTTCATCACTTTTCATCCGGTGTTCGGAAGTACCCCTTCTAAAGAAACTAAAACGAAGTTCAGATCACTCAAGCATTATTCTAACGGCACATTTGTTAATCAAATACCTACTGAAATGACAACAGATTTCCGTTCTATGCTTTCTGTGCTAAAAGAGTTTCTAAAAGGAAGTCCTAAACGGCAGCCAAAACACCCTATTCAAGTACAACCACTTCAGTTCTCTTTACAAAATACCAGCCAGAATACAAAAATTACTTGGCTTGGTCACTCTGCTTTCTTAATAGAAATGGATGGTAAGAGGATACTCCTTGATCCGATGTTTGGAAAAGCTCCATCCCCGGTTCCGTGGTTCGGGAACAAGCGATACAGCAAAGAACTGCCGTTCAGCGTAGAAGATTTGCCGGAAATAGATCTGGTTGTTTTTTCTCATGATCATTACGACCATCTGGATTATGGCACAATTAAAAAGTTGACGAATAGGGTTAAAAAGTTCATAGTTCCTCTCGGAGTCGGCAGTCATCTGGAAAGATGGGGTGTCGAGCTTGATAAAATACAAGAATGTAACTGGTGGGATCATGCTGATGCTGATGGTCTTTCACTCGTCTGTACACCTGCAAGGCATTTCTCCGGCAGAAGTCTCACTAATCGTAATTCTACACTTTGGTGTTCCTGGGTTCTGAATGGAAAAGATACAAAAATTTACTTTAGCGGTGATAGCGGGTACGGACCTCATTTTAAAGAGATCGGTGAAAAATATGGTCCGTTTGATGTAACACTGATGGAATGCGGCCAGTATCATGAGAAGTGGGCTGCGATTCACATGATCCCGGAAGAAACCGTTCAGGCACATGTTGACGTAAAAGGAAAGGTGATGATTCCCATTCATTGGGGAGCATTTACTTTGTCTGTGCATGATTGGACTGATCCAATAGAGCGGGTAATTAAAGCCGCAAATAAACAGAATGTTATGATTTGCACGCCTCAAATTGGAGAAAGGTTTACGATTGAAGATGATGTATATCCGCGTTTAATGTGGTGGGAAACTTGATTAAATGTTATAAGCTTTCTTTTTTAACCGATTTAAAGTTAACATCAGACCAGTCATTCCAGCAGTAAGAGTTGGACCCAAGCTATAAATGAAGTATCTCCATTCATCAGTTAATAAGGAACACACAATAAAAATTATGGGGAATCCAATAAGTACAAAAAGGGATCCATATAGTGCTCCTTTTAAATTTTCTTTTATTTTGCACCTCTTTCATATTTGGTAAATAGTGTTTTTATTTTATCACGATAAAAGGGTGGCTCAAAAGTTTTTTTGAGCCACCCCATTTTTAATTGTTTTTCCATAATTCCAATAGTGGACCATCTTTTCCAAACATAGGGTCTGTCTTTGGCAATGGAACGAGCATGATTTCGTCAAGCACTTCTGGACGTTCATCGGGCTGGCCTTTTTTTAAATTATGTTCCATTCCGTCCGGATAGGCACCTGCAACTTTGAAGTCTGTGCTGGAACCAATCAGTTTATGCCCCGTTCCAGCTGGGAGAACAATGACATCACCTTTCGAAACAGTAACTGAAACACCTTCTTCACCACCAAGAAGCAATACAGCTTCACCGCTTATAACCCCTAGAACTTCATGTGTGTTGCTGTGATAGTGATGATAGTCAAAAACGCCATTTTTCCAGCCGTTCTTCCAGCCATTTTCTTCAAAAACCTCCAAAGCATCTTGAGGTTCTTTTAACGTCCCAACATACAGCAGTACTGGCCAAGAGGGATGATTAGGAATCTTGCCGTCATCGGTAAAGAATAACGTTTTTACATTCTCGCTAAGCATTTTCATATCCGCATTCTCCTCACCCGTTTTTGATACCTTTTCCCTTAATTCGATATAAGGAAACCAAAACCTTTCCTAAAAATAATTAATGGAAAGATGAAAATAAGAGCATATTTGCGAAAGAGCTCATTATTTGACGAAAACAAATGTGTTTAAAAAAGTTTCTTTTTATGAAAAAAGTGGTATTAAAGAAGTACGAGGTTTAAATGTAAGCGAAAGGTGGAAATCAGTATGAAGTACAAAGTTAAGGACTGGCTCCGGTTAACGCCGCGTGAGAGATACCTGCTTTTATTCGCTGTTTCCCAACTGCAGAAAAAACTGCGAGCAGGTTAAAAGAACCAAAATATTTAATTTAAGGCGTTTTCATTGCCACAACTCCCCCTTGTTTGGGTTACAATAGGAGTAGATAAAGAACAGGGAGGAACACAGAATGGCTGACCTCAATACTTGGTTTGAAAAAGGCATGACTCGCTATGCTTATATAAATACTATGAAGACGCACAAAGAGAACTTGCTATCTATCTATAATGCATTCGTACTTCCAGATCCAATGAAAGATGCATTGCAAGGCATGCAAAAAAACCGGTTACGAGCAGTTGTGATTACCGAAGACTGGTGTGGTGACGCAATGCTGAATCTTCCTGTTTTCATGCGTATGGCGGATGAGGCCCTCATTGACGTCCGTTTTATTCAACGTGACAAAAATCCGGAACTGATGGATCGATACCTTACAAATAAAGCAAAGTCTATTCCGATCATTATCTTTATCGATGAGAAAGGTAAAGAAATCGTGAAGTGGGGACCACGAGCTCCGAAATTGCAGCAGCTTGTAGAAGAACGGAAAAGGAAACTTCCTTCAAAAGACGATCCCCGCTATGAAAAAGCATTTAAACTTTTTGCGGAGAAAATTTCAAATTTATTCACGACAGACCATGCACTATGGGAAGAGGTCAGTCTTGATATCATAAAAAAATTATTAGCTAAATTGAGCGTCAACAGCCTGTAACTGGCTGTTTTTTTGCGTTTCTTAATAGTAGAATGCAAGAAGAGATACAAGGTATGAGGTGTACTATGAAAAAAGTAAATGTGATGATATTGGCTGGGTTTTTAGGCAGCGGGAAAACAACATTGCTCAAACAGCTTCTGCAGCGGGAAAAGACAAATAAACATAAAACAGCTGTCCTCATGAACGAGCTTGGTAAAGTTTCCATCGATTCAGATGCAGTCCCAGGAGATGTTCCATTAAAAGAATTGCTGAACGGCTGTATCTGCTGTTCATTATCAGACCAGCTTGAAAAGCAGCTTTGGGCGCTGTGCAAGGAAAATGAGCTCGACACTTTAATCATTGAAGCAACAGGGGCAGCACACCCAATCGATGTACTCGATGCGTGTTTATCTCCATACTTGCTTGATGAACTGCATGTTCCCGGAATCATTTCTGTTATGGATGCACCAAGATGGCTCGAAAAAAATACGATGAGTGTTCAGGCGAAAATGCTCATGCTGGAACAAATCAAGCATGCAGACTACATCATCTGGAACAAGACGGGCAGCCTTTCCGCTGAACAGAAGCAGCAATTGAGAGAGGATGCCAAACGCTTAAATGAAGCTACACCATTTGTATTAACTGATTACGCAAAAGTGGATCTTGATCAGCTGTTTTCCCTATCTGTAAAAGACAGAAAAGATCATCAAAAAGTAACTGCAGACAAATTAAAGGTGAAAACGTGGGTGTATCCGTTTAAAAATGCTGTTAAAAAAGAGGCTTTTGAAAACTGGCTGCGTGAAGCGCCATCATCTATTTACCGAATTAAAGGCTACATTAAGCTTGAAGACGGGCAAATCTATCTTTTTCAATATTCTTACGGACTGCCGAATTATGAAAAAGAACTGATGAAGATGCCGTTAAGACTAGTGTTTATCGGTGAAAATCTTGATACGGAGAGCTTGGAAAAAGGTTTGAAACAAATTGAACAATAACTAGAAGGACGCAGGAGTGTAAAAACTCATGTGCCTTTTTCATAACAAATCTCTTTTTTTATGTATTTATCTTTTTCCGTCATTTCCGTAACACCGGGGACCGTTTCTGAAACATTAATATAGCTGTCCATGATTTTGTTATCAGCAGTTAAGATGACAGCTTCTAAATACCGGCTGTCACATGGTTGTGTTAACCGGTAACGGTGCCGGGTTATATTTTCATATCCCGTAAAATCAACTCCGGCTATTTTGTACGTTTGAAGGGCTTCGGGGTAATCTGGCACGAGAAAAGATTCTTTTTTAGGGAAATAGAATGCAAGATCCCAGCCCTTTTCTTCAATAAAAGCTTGATGACTGTCTGGAACAGACTGTTGGAAGGTAAAGCTCATAACGAGTAAGATCATAAGAAAAGTTAAAATAATTAATCCAGTAGAATAATATATTTTTTTCTTCATAAATTCCCTCCTTTTTAGCCTATTCCTTTTCACTTTATGGTAGTCTAATATTATCATAATTTTCCAATTAATAAGATGAGGTGAATTCTTATGCAGTCAAAAGTTCTTACACACGATCATCGAAAGATACATAAAGAAATTTATAACATGAAACAGGGGCAGGTAAGAATCCAAAGAATGCCTGAACTGAAATATGTGGTGCAAGAAATGAACACCGCTTATTATATGGATTGGGCAGGACGTCCGGAACCGGTAGACCAGCAGTGGATTGTCTGGAAAATTGTAAACCAGCTGAAACACATTACGAAAACAAGACTAGATTATAAGTTTAAGTTAATGCCTCACGAAATCATCTGGCATGAAAAGCATGATAAACGAGCGATTACAACCCAAGTCATGCAGGTCCCAGAGTGCATAACAGAAGAAATGTTTGAAGAAGCAAAGATAAATGCTGTAAAACATTTTAAGGGACAGAAAATGCCGGCTACAAAGCTTGTTACTGCTGAGTCGGTTTTATGTGCTCAAAAGTTGCATGTCGGTCATTATCGGAACACCGAAAGGACTCTTTTGGAAGTTGTTCAGTATGCGGAGAGCGTAGGCTATACCGTAAAAAAGAATCATAGAGAAATCTATCTTACACCCGCAATGAAATGCCATGAACCAGATACATGGAGAACGGTAGTGAGTGTAGAACTAGATCAATAACAGGAGAACATCATGAGTACAGATAAAGTAAAATTCAAATTGGAACTACAAGAGGAGAAAAAGAGTTTAAGTTTTGTTCTCATTGTAATTTTTGTCAGTTTAATTTTAAGTTCTATCCTCCTGTTTTTTGTTGGCAGGGACGACCAGGGCGAATTAGATGCACAAGGAATTGCCTCACAATGGGCGGAAGCTGAACTTCAATCAAACGTATCCATGAAGTATCTTTTGTTATCAGAAGGTGCGAGAATTAATTATGTAGATGAAATACCAGCAGAAAAAAAGAAACCTGAAGTTACATACGAGTTTGAGGAATATGACCTCTACCAATGGAAAAAGAACAAGGATGAATATATTTATAAGTTTCACTATTATGGAATAAAGTCTTGTTCAGAATGCCAAAAAGATGTTTGGGTTCGAATCAAGGCTGAGAATGGGAAATGGGTGATCCCGGAGAGTCATTTTTCTGAGTTCCAGGCTGACTCACTCATAAAAAACCTTGAAGCAGAACAGATCCCAACATCTGTTGAACAAGAAGAAGAAATGAAAAAGAAAAAGTCGATATTTGAAAAATTGCTGAACTTGTAAAGAGTGCCACCAAGAGTAACCAGGTGTCACTCTTTTTTAAATTTTTGTGATTGCATGTAAATCTTTAAAGATAAAGTCAGGCTTTATACCGAGTTCATCCACTTCCATCTCTCCTCGGTTGATCCAAGCCGTTTTAAAACCGAAAGAAGCAGCACCAGTAATGTCCCAGAAATTAGAGCTCATAAATAAGATTTCATACCGTTCAACATCAAGAGTTTCTTGAGCATATTTATAAGCATCTGGTGCGGGTTTATATTGTTTAATATCATCAACGGATAAAACATAAAGCAGGTGATTTAGCTCTCTTTTTTCAACAAGAGGATTCAGCATCTCATAGTTACCGTTTGAAAAGATAATCTGTTTTTTATTTTGTTTTTGCAGGATTTCCAATGTGTCACGAACCTCATCATACACTTCAAGCTCTAAATAAGATTGCATCAAAGTATCGATTTCATTTTCTTTCCTTTGAAGTGATAAATTTTTCAAAGTATATAAAAGTGCGTTTCGTGTTATTTCAAAAAAGGGTTTGTATTTCTTTGTCAGCTGATGGAGCATAAAATATTCAACCTGTTTTTTGCGCCACTGTTCACTGATCGTTTTGCCGTATCCTTTAAAAATAGATTCGGCTTTTTCTGAAACAGAGTGTACATCAAAAAGAGTTCCGTAAGCGTCATATACATAAGCTTTTATTGTCATATAAACACCACCTTATTCATAAAGAATACCTAATAGATCCGTCTTAAATGAAATAATTAAATATTTTACGTGATGCAGGTAGAATTTCCAGCAATACGGGAATAGATAACAATGAGGTGATAATGATGAAAATGCAATTGTACTTGTTATTTGGTTTTATTTTTGCGCTGATTATTGCAACCTTTGCGGTAATTAATGTGGGTGATGTTGAAATTAATTATCTTTTTGGAACTGCCAATTGGCCGCTGGTCCTAGTAATACTGGGTTCAGCTGTTATTGGAGGTCTTTCAGTCGGATTATTCGGTTTGATTAAAGTAATCCAGCTGCAGCGCCAAGTAAAAAAGCTGCATCATATTCACAATGAAAAAGAAACGTGGTTAGCGGAAGAAAGAAATAAGACTGTTTCTGAAACCGTTGAACCAGCTCAAGATATACCACACGAAAAAGCAGAGGACAAATGATGATTAACCCCTGAAGAAACCATTGCTGGTTTTCATCAGGGGTTTTTCATTTTCCTGTTAGCTGTTGATTTATAGGGATACCATTAAAATTACAAAAATCACAGTACTTTTTGTAAACCGTAAAAATGTCATCTTGTCCTACAACTTGATTTTCATCATCAAAATATTGCAGTGAACCGCCTAAAATAAATAGGGTAATAACTTCTTCATCATCCGTAATCAATGTATGTATATCTCCAGGAGGTTCAAAGATAAAGGTTCCAGGTCTTACCACCCAATCTCTTTCAGCGTAACGCCATCTACCTTTTAGATTAAATCCAATGACATTGCCGCCTGTGTGCCTGTGCCGTGTTAATATCTTGTTTGGTTCAATTTTAAATAGATAAGTCCAAGATCCGGTTGTAAAATCAAACCTAACTGGCTTAAAGTGACATGTTCCATCATCAAAAGGAACCCAAGGCATATTTTCTGTATCCACTACAATTTCAGGCAGTTGAAGTTTTTCTGCAAAATGGATTAAGTCTGTGTCTAGAAGTTCGTTCATGTAAGAAACCTTCTTTCGATGTGTTGTTCATTTACGTTATAAATCTAATGTTTCTCTCTAAGAAAACAAATTCCTTTTTCGAAAGTAGTTTTAGGCGTTCTTTAACCGGTATTTCGGAAAAGGAATTAAGTTTAAGAGGATAAGCAGCTATTTAGATGAAAAACTGGCTTACCTAGGTGAGAAATCACATCTTGAGCCAGTTTTTTCTTTATATCAGAAGGATTTTTGCTAAAATGTGCAGTTTGGAATTCCGAAACAGTTCCTTAAGACATATGAGGGATCTGGTAAACTCGCAAATCCCACGTTAAACGAAATAATCCCACGTTATTTCATTTAATCCCACATTAAATCAAAAAATCCCACGTTAATTGACATAAAAACGATTTTCGACAAAATCTGATCTAAACAGCAACTGAGAAAAAGGGAAATCCAGGTTCAGTGAGGAATGAATGTATAAGAAAATTAATTTTAATAGGTGAAGATATGAAACATCAGTTAGATGCGGTAATCATTAGAAGAGCCGCAGCACTTTATCATACAACTCTAAAAGGTCTAACGGTTATTTCTGAAGGCTTTCAAAACCAGGTGTTCAGCGGTAATGGTTTTATTTTGCGAATCACTTCTGGTAACAAACGAACACTAAGTATGGTTCAAAGTGAAATCCAGTGGCTCCGATTTTTAAAAGATAAAGGAATCTCGGTGAGTGCACCATTACGATCCATTCATAATCAGTTTTTAGAAAATCTCAACTACAACTGTGAGACTTATTTTGTAACTGCATTTGAAAAAGCTGCTGGTGGTCCAATTCAGGTTCAGGATCCTTCTCAATGGAATCATGCAATTTATCAAAGATGGGGAAGTTTGTTAGGACAGGTCCATCATGCAGGAAAACAGTATTCTGTTGAAAAATATAATATCGATAGACCTCATTGGAGTCTAGAACATCCTTATAATCATGACATCTTTACGAATCTGCCATCTGAATTCATAACCGAAAAGTATGTTGAATTGATTGAACAAATAAGGCATTTTCAAAGGGACCAGCAGCATTTCGGTTTAATACATAACGATTTTCACCAGGGAAACTTCTTTGTTGATAAAGCCGAAATCACACTTTTTGATTTCGACGACTCTGCTTATTTTTATTTTTCATATGATATCGCGACAGCGTTCTATCATGCGTATTGGCAGCACACATCTTTTAACCCAACAGAAGATGATTTCACTTTTGAATTTCTGACTCATTTCCTAAAAGGATACGCCAAGGAAAATACACTGACAAATGAGCTGATCGACCAGCTGCCAGGCTTTCTTAAGCTACGAGAGTTATTCCTGTATGTTCTCTTTCTAAAAGTTTGGGATTCTTCAAACCTGCAAGATTGGCAAGACTACACCTTAAATAATCTAAAAACAAACATTGAAACCAACAGATTATACGCAGGTTTGGATGACAATTTGCTAACTAAAATCAAAAAAAGCCTTCAGAAACCACTCTAACTTTAGAGTGGTTTTTGTAATTCATATATGTTAACCATATATTATTTTAAGTTGACGCAAATAAAAACCTTCGCTATTCTAAAAACGTATACAGTTCATACATATGGAGGTTTAGGAAAATGACAGCAAGAAGAAATGGTTTGAAAACGATCGACATTACGCTGATAGGTATGTTTGTGGCATTAATGGCTATCGGAGCTAATATTACGACCATCTTTCCGTTCATGGTTGTTGGCGGGGTGCCGATTACACTGCAGACGTTCTTCTGTATCCTTGCCGGGGCTCTTTTAGGGAGCAGATTAGGTGCGATTGCGATGAGTGTTTACGTATTGGTCGGTTTAGTTGGGGCGCCGGTATTCGCTCAATTTAAAGGCGGATTCGCAACAGTTGTAAGTCCAACTTTCGGTTTTCTATTATCTTTTATTCTAGTAGCCTATGTGACGGGATTGATTATTGAAAAGAATGCCAGCAAAGCGTCCTATGTTGCGGCAACACTCATCGGAACGGCGATCAACTATGTAGTTGGAACAAATCTCATGTTTATGGCATATAAGATGTGGGCTGCCGCTCCAGAAGGTTTCAATTACTCACTTGTCTGGGGCTGGATGATGGTTCCGCTGCCAAAAGATATTATTCTAGCAGTCTTTGCAGGATTCATCGCTCCACGCATTAACATCGCACGAAAGAAGACGATGTCACATCAAACAAAACACGCATCATAAAAGGGAGGACACAACATGATTTGGAATTCACTTGCAAAAAAGGTTTTAGAAGGTCAAGAGATTACAAACGAAGAAGCTCTTTCCATTTTAGAATGTCCAGATGAAGACTTGCTTTTACTGCTTCACGGAGCTTATCAGATTCGAAAGCATTATTATGGCAATCTCGTAAAACTGAACATGATCATCAATACCAAGTCAGGTGCATGTCCAGAGAATTGCGGGTATTGCTCGCAATCTATCATTTCAACAGCTCCAATTGAAACATATAAAATGATGTCCATAGACGAGATGGTAAAAGGTGCTGAAACAGCTTATAACTTGAACGTCGGGACATACTGCATCGTTGCGAGCGGACGTGGCCCGACAAACCGCGATGTAGATAAAGTGGTAGAGGCAGTTAAAGAGATCAAAGATACATATGGATTAAAAGTGTGTGCATGTTTAGGGATTTTAAAACCAGAGCAAGCAGCTCGTTTAAAAGAAGCAGGAGTGGACCGTTACAACCATAACTTAAACACATCAGCACGAAATCATGAAAACATCACGACCTCTCATACATATGACGATCGTGTGAACACGGTTAACGTTGTAAAAGATTCAGGAATTTCTCCTTGCTCCGGGGTTATCGTCGGAATGAAGGAGACGAAACAAGATGTAATCGATATGGCTCGCAGTCTTAAAGTTCTTGATGCGGATTCCATTCCGGTCAACTTTTTGCATGCCATTGACGGAACACCTCTCGAAGGAACGGATGAATTAGATCCTCGTTATTGCTTAAAGGTTTTGGCGTTATTCCGTTACATCAACCCGACAAAAGAGATCCGGATTTCCGGCGGACGAGAAGTGAATTTAAGAAGCCTTCAGCCGCTCGGTCTTTATGCAGCAAATTCAATTTTTGTTGGAGACTATCTCACTACTGCTGGTCAGGAATCAACAGCAGATCACAAGATGCTGAAAGATATGGGGTTTGACATCGACCGTACTCCAGTAGCAGCGCAATAATCTCGTTTTTTGCACTTTAAGAAAGGATAACTTGTTAACTGATTGTTAAACGACGAAGGTCAAACGAGTTTAGGAATAAAGTATAAGTGCAGCTAAGACTGACGGATAAAGTCTGGCGTCAGACAAGTTATCTTTATTGATAAGCCGCTCCCCGCCTTGGTACAATAGATACTATTCTATTGAACAACTGGGAGTGGTTTTTTTTGGAGAAATGGGAAAAATGGCTAGGAAAAATAAACTGGGCTGAATTAATGCTCGAAGCCGGATTATGGGCAGCAAAATTTTTATTGATTATCGTGATGTTTTTAATCATACGATCAGTCGGCCGGCGAGTGATCAACCGGATGTTTGAAAGGGCGGCATCTCACCGCAAAATGTCGAGCGGACGTATCCTTACGCTGCAAAAGCTCGTTGTGAATTTATTTTCATATGTCTTAATTTTTGTTTTTGCAGGGATTCTGTTTAAACAGTTTGGACTGGAGATAGGTACTCTGATTGCCGGTGCGGGTGTTGTGGGACTTGCTATCGGGTTCGGTGCACAAGGACTAGTGAGTGATGTCGTAACAGGCTTCTTCATTTTGCTGGAAAAGCAGATGGAAGTCGGCGACTACGTAACCATTGGCGGTGTTGATGGAATCGTAGAAGAAGTTGGACTGAGAACGACACATATCAGAGCGTTTGACGGGACACTTTCATACATGCCAAACCGTGAGATCAGTACGATACAAAACCATTCTCGAGGCAATATGCGTGCATTAGTGGATATTGGTATTGCCTATGAAGAGAACATTGATCAAGCTGTAAAAGTACTTCAAGAGGCTTGTGATCGTGTGAAAGCACACAATGAAAACATTGTGGAAGGACCAAATGTTCTTGGCGTACAGGCACTTGGTGCTTCAGATGTGGTCATTCGGATTATCTCTAAAACAAGAAATGGGGAGCAGTGGGGAGTAGAGCGCGAATTGCGTCAGGCTTTAAAAGAAGCATTGGATGCGAACGGCATCGAAATTCCATATCCACACCAAGTCAATGTTGAAAAAGGTGCATAATAAAAGCCGGGGAAACTCCCGGCTTTTTTGATTATAATGGAAGTGTGCTAAACGGAACTCTGCTTCATATTTTGCTCTGATAAATAATCGGTTAACAACTTTATCCTCTTTTTATTGGTCATGATATACAGAATGTCATGCGCATGAATTTCCGTTTTGCCAGTAGGGGTAATGAGTTCATCGCCTCTGATCATAGCACTCACGATTGACTCTTTCGGAAGAGAGATTTCTTCAAGCGTCTGTCCGATAATCCTCGCATCCTCTGGGACAAAGAATTCTACAATCTCAGCATTGGCTTTACCAATTGAAACAAGTTCCAGAACGTGAGGAGAAGTTGGTTTTTCTTTTTCAGTAAGTTTTAATTTTTGTGCGACCCAAGGTATGGTTGAACCCTGGATGAGTGCTGATGTCAGAACAACGAAGAATACAAGGTTGAAAAACAGCTGACTGTTCTCTACACCTTCAATCAATGGGAACGTAGCCAGCACAATTGGAACAGCTCCCCGCAGTCCAGACCAAGATAAAAACACCTTTTCCTTTAATGAGAAAGGAGAAAAATAAGTACTTAAGAATACTCCGATCGGCCGTGCAATCAGAATAAGGATGAGTGAAATAATCATTCCTTTAAGAATGATGCCAATGTGGAACAATTCGCTAGGGAATACAAGAAGGCCCAGAATGGCAAACATTAAAATTTGCATCATCCACGCGAATCCTTCATTGAAGCGAACGATAGAGTTTTTGTACGTCAGATGGTTGTTGCCCATCAATACAGCAGCTACATATACCGCGAGTAAACCGCTCGCACCGGCAAGCATCGTAACACCATACGAAAGGATAGCAAATGAAAGGGCAAACACCGGATATAGACCGCTTGATTCTAGCTGGATCCGGTTGATCGAATAAACCGCGAGCTTCCCAAAAAGGTAGCCAAATACGATTCCTATACCCATCTGCCAAAAGAAAGAGAAGATCAGGCCAAAGATCGAGCTTGTCTCCTTGGTTAACAATTCGATAAACGTAATGGTCAGAAAAACAGCCATTGGGTCATTTGAACCTGATTCCGCTTCTAGCGTTGAAGCCAGTTTATCTTTTACGTTTTTGCCTGTTAACACGGAGAACACGGCTGCGGCATCTGTTGAACCTACGATTGATCCGAAAAGAAAGGCTTCAAGCCAAGTGACATCGAGTAAAAATTTCACCGCTGCAGCAACAACAGCAGTGGTAAGAAAAACACCGATTGTAGCAAGTGAGAGGGAAGGGTACAAGATGGGTTTCACGTTCGTCCATTTTGTTTGTAAGCCCCCTTCAAATAAAATAATAATAAGTGCAATTACACCAACTAGCTGAGTCAGGTGAGGATCATCAAAATAAATAAGGTTAAGGCCATCACTTCCGACAAGCATCCCGATTCCAATAAAAAGGACGAGGGCAGGAACGCCGAAACGCGATGAGAACTTCGTCGTGATAACGCCCAGCAGCAATAGAACTGCTAAGAGTAAAATAAAATAATCTACGTTAAGACTGCCTTCAAACATATCAGCTCTCCTTTATTTTAATTTTATGTACTTAACATAAGTTTTCATAATCTGCCTAAACAGTATTGACGACATTTGTTGTCTAGAAACAATTGACAATTCATCCAAAAGCGGGTAATGTTGACAAATAAACAAAATAAGATAAAAACACATCACCATAGTTGTTTTAGAACATAAACTAATGAAGTAAAGTTTTTCTTCCTTCATTTGCGGGTAAGAAGTAGTTGAAGAGATTTTCAGGAGGGATTGAACGTGTCAGCGGACCATCAAAAAAGAGAGAATTTAATTGCCGATCTATTGCTACATAATATATATAAAACAAAAGATGGACGTCACTTATACGAGCTTTCTTTGCAGGATCTTGAACAACAATTTCAGGATATTTTATCTTCGCCTGCACAGGAAAAAACCACTTAGATGATATGAATAGATGAAGCAAACCGGCATGTAGTGAGCCGGTTTTTTTATTTGATTCCGCCGTACATTTTTTGTATCCCATAAATATATACGGCTAATTTTAAGAAAAGTTTCAACAAAAAAGAAGACTTCCAGGGGCTGAAGTCTTCTATCTTTACGTTATTTATTATCTGCGGATTTCTCTCCCCATGCCTCGGTATTTTTAAGACCGATGCTGGAAGGATAAAATACAGGGTCATTGCCCTCTTTTTTCTGTTTCATATAATCACCGAGTGCATCAAAAGCAATCTTACCTAATAGCGAAATGGCAATAAGGTTGATGATTGCCATTAACCCCATGAACATGTCTGCCAGACTCCAAACAAAGTCGAGTGATGCTATAGCACCGTATGCCACCATTCCTACAACAGCCATTCGGTAAATGAACAGCCACATTTTATTCGTTGAGATGAACTCGATATTTGATTCACCATAATAGTAGTTTCCAACAACAGAGCTGAAAGCAAAAAGCAGAACGATAATAGCTAAGAAAGGTCCGCCCCATGATCCAAGCAGGTTACTTAACGCCTGCTGCGTCAATATAATGCCATCTGCTTCTTTAGATGTGTGCATTCCGGATAATAGAACGATAAATGCCGTTGAAGAACAGATCAATAGTGTATCAACGAAAACACCTAGTGACTGAATTAATCCTTGCTTAACAGGGTGACTGACGTCAGCTGTAGCAGCGGCGTTCGGCGCACTACCCATACCCGCTTCGTTAGAGAAAAGTCCGCGTTTGATTCCGTTCATCATGGCAGCACCGAGAGCACCGCCTGCCACTTCCTCAACTCCAAAAGCACTTTGGAAAATCATACTGAATACACCAGGGAGTTCTGTTAAGTTTGTCATTACAATAAATAGTGCTATCAAAATATAGAGACCTGCCATAATCGGCACAATAATCTCTGATACCTTTGCAATTCTTTTAATACCGCCAAAGATTATGACTGCCGTTACAACGGCAAGAAAAATACTAACATAAGCGGGCTTAATATCAAAAGACTGTCCAAAAGCACTGGCAATCGTGTTTGATTGAACAGAGTTAAATGCAAGTCCGAACGTAATGGAGATCAATACTGCAAAAATTACTCCCATCCAGCGAGCGTTTAGTGCTTTTTCCATGTAATAAGCAGGGCCTCCGCGGAAGGCAACACCATCGCGAACTTTATAGATCTGTGCGAGTGTACTTTCCACAAAAGCAGATGCAGAACCGATCAATGCAATCAGCCACATCCAAAAAACAGCACCAGGTCCGCCGGCTGTAATAGCAAGTGCTACACCAGCTAAGTTACCAGTACCAACACGTGAAGCAGTACTGATACAGAACGCCTGGAATGAAGAAACACCTTTTTTGTCGGCTTTCGCTCCTTCACCGAGCAGCCGGATCATTTCACCAAACATACGAAACTGAACAAATTTAGTTCGAACCGTAAAATAAAGGCCTAATCCAATCAGCATAACGATCAGGATGTACGACCATAAATACGTGTTAACATCCCCAATAAAGTTGTTAAGTAAATCCATCCTCTACACCTCAATTAATCTTATGTCTATCTCAGCTGTACACCTTTATCAAATGTAACAAAACCTCACATGTTTTTCAATTAAAATTTTTTCCTATTTAAATTATGTATGGTGTAAAGCAACTAAAAAAATGAGATTATTACATGTTTTTGCCAATATATATTTCCTGCTCATTTAATCATAATCCGGCTTTTCTTTATAAATTTGGCTCGCATATGGTGATTCCGTCTTCACCACATTTTCTCTCTTGAATAATATAGATAAAGTCGATTGATTTAATCGGAATTAAAGTGAGGGATCGGGAATGGAAGGCGGAACAGCTTTATTCATACAAAAGTTTATACAATCTCCATTACAGGTAGGCAGTCTATTTCCTAGTTCCGCTGCGTTAGCTAAGAAAATGACATCTAACATAAATTGGGGAAACATTCGAACAGCCGCTGAACTTGGCGCTGGTACTGGGGTTATAACCCATGAAATTTTAAAAAATATGCATGCCGGCAGCCATCTTCATGTTTTTGAAAAAGACACTCAAATGAGGTGCGGACTACAGTTAAAATATCCTCAAGCCATTTATCATGAAGATGCTTGCGATCTATTAAACAGTATAGGAAAGGGTGAGGGTTCACTTGATGCTGTTTTTTCAGGTCTTCCCTTTTCAAATTTTAATAAAAATTTACGCAGTCAAATTGTTCAAGAAGTACATCGTTCTCTAAGAGAAGGTGGCATACTAGTTGCATTTCAATATTCAACACAGATGAAAAAGACGTTTCAAATGTATTTTAAACAAGTAGATATTACTTTTGTCCCGAAAAATTTCCCGCCTGCATTCGTATATATTTGTGAAAAATAAAAACCGACAACCATGAAAGGTTCCCGGTTAACATCCATACTAGCGATAAGAATGATCCAAATGGTCAGAAATCAGATGCTTATGAACCATGGCTTCCATTGCTGTAATAAGTAAAGCAACTAAGATTGAACCCCAAAACGTGATCGTGACAGCTGGTAAAATAAGAGATAAAAGGTAAACAAGAATTAAAGTAGAGACAAAATCGGCCATTAGTTGTTTTCCATATGAGATTCTCGAAATCATGATGTACTCCATCAGCACACCGATAGGAGCCAGTACGGCTGTGAACCAAATAATGGGCTGGACAAGCTTAAAGTCTACACTTTTAAAAAGGAAATTAGCTAGAATAAGGGCTAGCGGAATCCCTATAAATTTAATCAATAAGCTCTGCATGCAGAACCACTCCTTATAAATTGTTATTTTGCTGGCTAATTTCGCCTTCGTTCAGATAGAGGTTGGCATCTTCCAGTTTCTGATGCTGATCCAAAGATTCTCCGCGGAAGTTCTTATTTTTTGCGGTTTTTGTTTCTCTTTTTTCTCTGTTTTTATCGTTTGTCATCATAAACACCCCTTACGTTTTTAGAACTACTTTAATACAATCTTCTTTATGGTCATTGAACAATTCATATCCTCTAGCAGCCTCATCCAGCGGTATTGTATGTGTAATAATCTCACGTGGATCGAATTCTTCTGCTAAAATCTTGTTCATTAATGTCCCCATGAGATGGATAACAGGTGCCTGCCCCATTTTTAACGTAACGTTTCTAGAGAAGAATGCACCAAGAGGGAAGCTGTTATATAATCCACCATAAACTCCGGTAATTTGCACGGTACCGAATTTGCGGACTGCTTTTGTGGCGATTTGAATAGGACCAAGTGTGCCGCCTTGAAGCTTTAGGGTCTGACCAACTTTTTCAAAAGGTGATTTTTTGCCGTCCATCCCGACACAATCAATCACAACATCAGCTCCGCCTAATGTCATTTCTTTTAAATGTTCACCCGCATCTGCGAACTTTGTAAAATTAACGGTTTCTACATTGTTCATCTTTCTAGCCTTTAAAAGCCGGTATTCTAGGTGGTCAACAGCAATAACGCGATTCGCTCCAAGCATCCAAGCAAATTTTTGAGCAAACAGTCCAACTGGACCACAGCCTAGTACGATCACAGAATCTCCTTTTTTCATCCCACTGTTCAAAACACTCCAATACGCTGTCGGAAGAACATCAGATAAAAAAAGGAAATACTCGTCTTCCATTTCGATGGTAGGAGGAATCGACAGAGGCGTGAAGTTTGCAAAAGGAACTCTTAAATATTCTGCCTGACCACCCGGGTAATTGCCAAATTTTTCGGAGTATCCTAAATATCCTCCAGAGTCATAATGAGGGTTAGCATTATCACACTGGCTCTCCATTTGGTGTGTACAAAAGTGACAGCTGCCGCACGCTATGTTAAATGGAATAACGACACGGTCTCCCTTTTTTACAGAAGTTACGTCTGTCCCGATTTCTTCAACGATTCCCATCGGTTCATGACCAATTATATAGCCTTTAGGAAGTGGGAAATTACCTTGATAAAGATGGAGGTCAGATCCGCAAATGGTGGTTGATGTGATTCGGACAATAATGTCATCCTTTTTTAGCAGCTTCGGATCTTCCACATTTTTAACGTGTATATCTTTTTTACCCTGATACGTAACAGCCTTCATTTTTTCGCCTCCAATTACACAATCCCTATCAGAATGAACGTTGAGAGAATGTTTTATACCTTTTTTCAAAAGTAATCGTTCAAAGTGTCATAAAAAGGTTGGAGAGTGGGTATTACTTCAATAAGTAAGAAATTATAAGGAGGCGGGAGAGGTGGAATATTCGCTGTACAAAAAAGATGGCAAGTTTCCATGTGATGTTACGGTTGATTATGAAAACATGGTTTTTACTGTACGAGACAGCGATACAACGGGTGAGGTGTTCAACAGTGCGAGTGAAGTAGCGGAATGGATCAAGCAGCACTGGTCAGTTGAGCAATTTCAAAAACCCGATGATTATTATGACTTAATGAAGCATCTCGAGAGCTCTCTTCAGGAAGAAATTAAATACGAGTGAATATGGGTCAGGTGAAATTCTTCACCTGGCTTTTTTGTTTATATTTTTTCTATGGTGAATTATGGAAAGCTCTGTCATACTATAAAAAAGTTTGAATAGGGGAGTTTATCATGAAAACTAGGGATTTCGAGCGGTTGTTGCCGCAGCTGTTTGGAAAATGGCTGTCCACTTTTGACGATGAGGGAGAGTATGGTTTTACATACCGAGTTGAAAAAGACATAAAAAAGATTGCATATGCGACTAACCTCACACCAGAGACGGTTGAGAAAGCAGCAAAAGTAAATGCTGATCTTCTTATTACGCATCACGATGCATGGGATTTTCTTTTTGGCATGAGAGAAGTGTGTGTGGAAGAACTGGAGAAGCATGAAATCTCACATTTTTTCATTCACTCACCGCTTGATTTTATACATTTCGGAACATGTACAGCATTATTTGAACAGATTGATATTGATGAGATTACTTGCTATTCCACTTATGAAAATGATAAGGAGTATCCGGGAATAGGAACCTTTAGCATATCTCTTTCATTTTCGGAGCTGAAAAACCGTCTGGAACATAAGCTGGAAGAACCAGTGAAAGCATGGCAAAACAATAATCGTCCGGTTAAAAAAGTCGCGATATTAACAGGTGCAGGCAACAACTCTGCGTTGATTAAGTATGCAAAAGAAAATGGATGCGATGCTTTTATTACCGGGGAACGCACCTTATATTCTGTGCAATACGCTAAGTTTGCTGGAATGAACTTATATGTGGGAAGCCATACGTATACCGAAATTTTTGGTGTGGAGAATTTAGCATTAAAGATTCAGAAAGCATACCCTGTTCTTGAAATTATCCGGATAAATGAAGAACACATTGAATCCGTATAAAATCATCGTTTAACTTGTAACTGATACATAAACCTCCTTTTAGCAGGAGGTTTTTTTATTTTGGATTAAACTTCAATGTTATAAAATTGGTTTCATCTAATTAAATGAATCCGTACATATTAATAAAGTTGTTAAATGAAAAAGCATATGGTTATTAATGTTACATAATAGTGTGATAAACTAGTGTTAAGTAACATTAGATTAGGTGATGATTCAAGTGGAAACTGTTGAAGCACTAAGAGATATTAAAGAGATTAACGCAATCAAACGATATTTAAAGAAACAATCTGAACGAGATTATGTTCTTTTTGTATTTGGTATTAATACTGGATTGAAAATCACTGAGATACTTTCCATTAAAGTCGAAGATATCATGACTGAACAACCAGTCATTAAAGACTTTTATACTTGGGTGCCTAAAGAGGAAGAACCCAAAAAAGACGTGTATTTGAATGAGTCCGTAAAGAAGGTTTTGCTTCAATATATCCAGTCTTCCTGCTTGAAAAGAGACGATTATTTGTTTTTATCAAAAAAAACAAAACTGCCTATAACCAGACAGCAAGCATACCGAATCATCAATCAGGCTGCCAATCATGTAGGAATTAAGGGTAAGATCGGCACCAACTCCATGCGTAAAACTTTTGGTTTTCATGCATTTAAACGGGGAGTTGCGATATCTCTTCTGCAAAAACACTTCAATCATTCAACTCCTTCTGACACATTTAAATATTTGGGGATATCAAAATGTGAAGATATTAAAACTCAGATTGATGTAAGACTTTAAATTTTTATTAGTAATACTGAAATTGGAGGTACAAAGCATGACAGAAGAAGCGGCAATTAATGATCAGCTAACCGAACAATTGAATAAGCAGCACCGAAAACTAACAAAGGGGAAACTTGCCCTTAGAGCAACATTAATTACATTTGGCGCAATCTTGATGGCGGTCGGGCTGGAGATTTTCTTAGTACCAAACAACGTTATTGATGGCGGAATTGCCGGAATTTCAATTATGGCTTCTCATTTAACTGGTTTAAGTCTCGGAATCTTTCTATTTGGGCTGAACTTGCCATTCATTTTTATTGGTTATAAACAAATCGGTAAAACTTTTGCTATTTCAACTTTATATGGAATTATTATTCTTTCTATTGCAACAACATTACTTCATCCAGTTCCGCCTTTTACAGATGATCTGCTGCTTGCTACCGTTTTTGGCGGAATTTTTATCGGTGTAGGGATTGGCATGGTTATCCGAAGCAATGGTTCATTAGACGGTACAGAAATACTAGCTATTTTGTCCAACAGCAAACTTCCTTTTTCTGTTGGTGAAATCATAATGTTCTTTAACATCTTTATTCTTGGAGCAGCAGGTTTTGTCTTTACATGGGACAGAGCAATGTACTCTTTAATCGCTTATTTTATTGCCTATAAAACAATTGATTTAACCATTACAGGACTGGAAGAATCAAAGTCGGCCTGGATTATCAGTGAAAATCATAAAGAAATTGGCGAAGCCATCCTTCACAGACTTGGGCGAGGTGTTACTTATTTAAAAGGTGAAGGAGCTTATACCGGAGACGAAAAAGGTGTTGTGTTCTGTGTCATTACCCGTTTAGAAGAAGCGAAATTAAAGGACATCGTAGACGAGTTTGATGCCAGTGCATTTCTTGCGATTGCAGACATCGCTGAAGTGAAAGGCGGAAGGTTTAAAAAGAGAGGTATCCACTAAAATATAAAAACGCCTCAAACTATGAACTAAACCTCTTATTGTTAGAATATGTCTATCAATGGGGTTTAGCTCATTAAGGGGCGTTTTTTTACTTGCTTACAAGTGATTCTTTTAATAGCCACACTATACCTGTTAGCAGGGTTTCGGCAACAAAGTCTGGCTGAATCTGTGATGTATTATGGTTTTGCTCATAGGCACTTTTTCCTGAGCCGGTAAGAACTAATACCGCTATGCACCCTGCAGATTTTGCAGATAAAATGTCTGTCCAGCGATCTCCGAAAACAGCACATTTTGATAAGTCTAAAGAATGTTCCTGTGCTGCCTTTTCGAGCATTCCAGTGGCTGGTTTTCGGCATGAACAGCCTTCTTTGTGATGATGGGGACACAAGTAGACGCCATCAAAACCAAATTCTTTAAGTTCACTGATAAAGTCAGATTCATTCGCTTCACCTCTGCTGATCCCGGGCTGATTGGTAAATGAAAACACTTGAAGGTCTTTCCTTTTTAACTGTTGAATCAAATTGGCTGAATATGAAAACAGTTCGAACTCTCCAGGATATTCTACGACATCAGAGCCGCCTATTGTTCCGTCACGGTCCAAGAAAACAGCTTGTATTTTCACTTTATCAGCTCCTAATCGATTTTTATGCTGGCATGAGGGCATTTTTCTTTTAACAATGTTAAGAATTGATTCCGGTCTTTAGGCGAAATTAGTGCCATTCCGAATTGATACGTGATGTGGATACGTTTGAGTGATAGTGCCAGGCTCGATAATGGATTCCATGTTTTGTGTGCAGAAGTGATCACCCGGTAAGGAATTCGTTTACGAATCGGTCCGCAGCGAATGATTAGTTCGTTTTCGTCTAAAACATAATAGGTGGAAAACCATAGCCAGCTGATGAAAAGAATGATTACAACGTTCAATAAAATGGTTAGAATCGACTCTCCTAAACTCGCTTTCTCTGCGGTTATGGCAGAAAAACTGATAAAAATACCATAACCAATACTGCCCCAAAGTACCAATCCCAGCCAAAAATCTCTTTTCGATGTGAATTTAATGGCTAACACCTCCAGCAATAAGATTGATTGATGTAATCATTAGATGAAGAGCTAAGAACATACAAAGCGTGATGATAATTGTGTTTTTCTTTTTATACGCGTACCTGAAAAAAATAAATAACGAACAAGAATACAATGCTATTTAGAATAAAAAAGACCGCAAAATGGTAATCGTGTAGGAGATAAGAACGGACAAGCCATGGGAAAACAGGATATAAGATAACAACTAATAAAAAGAAACCTATTAAACGATGCTTCATCTTTTCGCGTCCAATCTATAGTACCCATCGTTTCCATTATACGGTAAAATAGGTGAGGCTTGCAGGATAAAAATAATGGTGGATGCGAAATGGAGATCTTATTAATCTTGACACGGAGAATTAGAGAATTTCGAATGAGGATTGAAACCATTCTTTTTAAGATTCTAGCAGACTCAAACGAGACACAGGTAAAGTCGTTCATTTTTTAAATAATACGAGCCACCTTGATTCAGATGAAGAGCTTAAGTCATTTTAAGCTCTTCTTTTTTCAATCCTTTCCCTTCTGTGTAACTTTTTTCATATTCATCCGTATTGATTAATAGGGTAAAGAAGTACACTAAAAAGGGGACAGTATATGAATATCTTTTTATTTTCAATTGTGGTGGGGCTGGCAGCATCGCTTGTGATCCTTCCGATATCACCGATGTCAAAGCCGTCAAAAAAAGAAACAAAATACAATTTCAAAGGCGCTATTATAGGTACAATCATTTGTACGGTTCCTATTGTGTTCGTCTTCTATTATGTTACAAATCTTGACCGCAATTTTTCTTCTGTTTGGATTCTCGCAATCATTATCACTGCAATAGGTGCGTTTTTTGCAACTGGGAAAGAACGGCTGATTAAATCTTTGCTTTTCACACTAAGCATTCTTATCGGGTTTTATTTTTTTACGGCAGGCTTATTCAATGCTGATGAAAAATATCAGACGGCAAAAATGGAGGAAAAGACTGAGATTGATACTTTTGATGAGAAAGAAACACCTGCGAGTGTACCGCCGAAATTTGCCCGTAACAAGATGAGAAAGTCATTTGGGCAGGTGCCGAACACAAGCTACTATGAACTTGGAAATCTTCAGATCCAAAAAATTAAAGGAGAATACGTGTATATTGCACCTGTAGAGTTTTCTGGCTTCTTTAAATGGTGGAACGGCGATGTGACACCAGGTTACTTTACGCTTAGTGCAACTGATAGTTCAGCGAACCCGAAGTTTATAAAAACGGATATGTCTTATACACCATCGTCTTATTTTAATAAAAACATGGAACGTCACATGCGATCGAAATATCCTGAATACATCTTTTATGGTGATCCCCAGCTGGAGATCGATGATAACGGAAAACCTTTTTACGTATGTTCATATGGGGAGTTTATCTCTGCACGAAACGGATTTGAAGTAAGAGGAAGTGTTGTCGTCGATCCTAAGAACGGGCAGACGAAAGACTACAGATTGAAAGACGTGCCATCCTTTATTGACGGTGCAGTTTCACCAGAGACGGTAAGTCTGCAAAACAGTTATTTTGGAAACTATGTTCACGGGTTCTTGAACAGCTTGTTTGGCAAGAAAGATGTAAAACTGCCATCTGATGAAGGGACAGAAGCTAACGTAAGTCCGATCTTTGATGAAAACGGAGATATGTACTATTTTACAGATTTCACGAGTCCGAAAGAGGGAGTCGATTCTATGCTGGGCTACTCGCTGACGAATGCGAGAACCGGCAAGGCCACCTACTATACTGTTAATCTAGAGGAATCTTATATGGACTCTCAAGGTGCACTGCAGATTATTCAGAAGAAGTTCATCGAAAAGAAATGGGACGGTGAAATGCCAGTTCTTTATAACTTCTACGGAGAAGCAAGCTGGCTGACACCTGTACTTGATTCAAATGGATTCCTTCAGAATTATTTTATTGTATCTGCAGCAAATCCTGAGATTTCAGCTTTTGGAAACTCGCCAAATAGTGCACTGAAATTATACAAGACAGCCTTGCAGCGTGGAGGAGGTTCTGTTGACGGAAGTTCCAATGCTGAAGAGGAACAAGTAGAAGGAACGGTGCTTCGGGTCTATAAAGAAAAAACAGGAGACGTTACCATCGTGTCATTTCTGTTAGACGATCGTCAGAACTATATGGCTTCCTCTGAAAATAATCCGCTCGCGATCTACTTAAAAGAAGGAGATCAAGTGGAAGTGACTTATCAAAATACAGGAGAAGCGTTCCTTCCTGTAACCGAAATGAAAATTAAAGGTCTGGAGTAAAACAAAAAGCAGAGCATTTCGCGTTGGAAATGCTGCTGCTTTTTTCATTCCTATTATTGAGCTGGCACATAACGTCTTGCGCCAGAGAACTCAACTGCGTATGCAGGAGTTGAGATGGGGTCCATACGAACTGTAGATGCTGTATTCGGCGAATGGATCATCATACCATTTCCAGCGTACATAGCAACATGATGCACTCGTCCCTTTCCTTCATCATAAGCAAAGAACATCAGATCTCCTGGTTGAAGCTGATCTTTATCTACTATCAAACCTTCTTTGGATTGGGGACCGGAGTCTCTTGGAATCGTAATACCGTTAGCTTTGTGAACGGTATGTGTAAATCCGGAACAGTCAAAGCCAAAACCTGCCGCTCCTGCCCAAAGGTAAGGAAGGCCGAGGAACTTTTTCGCTTCCTCTACAAGCTGCTCACCCGTTGGAACAGGAATATCACTTTCACTTGTATAAATCTTCGCATCCTTCGCATCCAGCCAGCGTACTTTGCCTTCTGGTGTTAAGACGGCAATGGTATGGGGAAATTCTTTTACAACAGGAAGTTTTGTATTATAACTTAACTCTAGGTCTTGTTTATGGCCGAATGGTGCTTTAGACAGCCATGCAGTCGGACTCGTGATGAGAGCAAAAGGCTTACCTTCAGCACTCTCGAAACGGTCGGAAGTTGTCAGCTGCGCTAATGGCATCCATCCCGGATAACCGAGCGAGTTCCTTGGGGTAGGTTGTCCGTAGACTGCCACCTTCACCCATTCTCCTTGCTGCTCTAAGACTCGTACCTTTTGTCCGTAAAGAGCTTGTGTCTCAAGCTCTCCAACAAGCCAAAGTTTTTCTTCATAAGACATACTGGTTGTCCAGCTTCTGAGATCAACGGGATTTGAGAGAGAAGGTGCATCAATATCTTCTCTTGCAGCATCTGGCCCTACCCATAGGGTAGCTGCAGCTACATCAACATACAAATCTGTCCCTACAACATTGGAGTCTGTTGTTCCTTTTTCAGCAGAAGCGGTGTTTGTGAATAAGCCAAGTAACATCGCAAGCGAAAAAAGGATTTTCATTAGTTTTCGCATTTTTTGTCGCTCCTTTTTTTCTTTTTGTTCACCATTCGTGTCTTTGCTAAGGTTTTCCTTTTGGAAAGTTTAAAGATAAGCCAAATATCCTTTTCTGGAGGGATCATACCCTCAACCTAATGAACTAATTAAGGGGATTTGCAGGTCAAAAGAAGGATAAAAAGCCATGGTATGAAACAGTAGGGTGATTGGGTGAAAATGTGAAAATGTAGGAACATGGTTGAAACAAAAGGTGTTCGGTGTGAAACTCATAGAACTTGGGGTGACAACCTACATTAAATGGCGTGAAAGGATAATAAATATGAGAACACGTACCGTAAAACTGTGAACTAAAGAGCATCTAATTATGAAAAAAACTGACTCAAAAGAATATTTCCTTTGAGTCAGCCCTTTAACTGATTAATAAACGATTCACTTCCATCAGGTGGTTTCCGTAAACAACAAATGCAGATAACACACCGGCAAGGAGAAGATATAAGATCAGTACAACAATCTTTGTTTTTAAGTTTGAAACGTAATAATTTTTCTGCTGAGCATAAGCCTTTTCTGTTTCTGCTTTTTCAGCTAGTAAACTTTTTTCATACGCTTCGAAATAAGCAGCAATATTGAAATCAGGAAACTGAGGAAGCGTTGCAATTCCTTCAGGGTCAGATTCTTGATATGCTTCTATTATTTTTTCTCTGTTTCTGCAGTTTTTATCATATTCATCTTGAAGTGTTTTTAAAAAGCGTTCGCGGTTATTAAGCATTTCCAGCTCTACACTTATTTGATGTTTTTCAATCTTTTTCTTGTCTTGCAATATTGGGAATGTGAATCCGGTTGGAACACTGTCTTTAACTCTGTTTCTGGCAATGCGTACCTCTTCGATATAGGTTCCGATAATATACGAGAAGTTTGGCATATCTCGATATTCGTTCAATCCTTGTTGAATATCCGCAAGTTTTTGCTGTTCTGTCTCGAACGCTTCGAGTGTAAGTTCTGTTTTTTTATGTTCAAAGTCTTCACGTACCCGTTTCCACCACGTCAGGATACCGAAAAGGAAGATTAAGAAGATAATCGGATCAGGTGAAATGAATAAATACGGTATGACGATAAGCAAACCGATAAACCAAATTTTTGTAGACAAGACACCTACAATTCGTCCTCCATCAAGCGGTGAAACAGGAAATAGATTAAATAAATTGATCATTGCTCCTAAAAAGATAACGAGACCCCAATAAGGCTGGCCAGTCGTTTCATATAAGAAAACAGCCGGTAAGAACGATAACAGACCAAACAACGGGCCGGCATAAGCGATATATGCCTCATCCTTGGCGTTCTTAGGCATTTCTTTCATTCCGATTGCTGCCCCCATAAAAGGTATAAATATGGCAGGAGAAGTTTTGATTCCTTTTTGTTTAGCGGCGACCAAATGTCCCATTTCGTGTACAAATATTAAATAGACAATGGCTACTGCAAATTTCCATCCATAAAAAGCCGCGTATGCGCCAAGTGATATAAACATGGAAATAAGTGTTGCGAATTTACCTAGTTTTAATAGGCCAAATACCCATTTTAATTTGCTCATTAAGAATATACCAACACCAGCTAGGATGGTCCAAGCCCTAGATTGGTTTTGCTTGTGTGCTTTTTCAGCCATGTATAAATCCCCCAAATATGAATTCTTACATCTATCTTAAAGGAAATACGTTTGAAGTGGAAAGAAAGTTTCTTTTTCGTGATAATACCTTTTTCTGTCGTTTTTTTATATACAATAGCGGGTATACGAAATTTGTACCCCTCAATTGATATGCAATGATATCGAATGATTTGTAAAGATGAGAAGGAGGGATCGGTTTGCCTATACAAAACGATCAATCGATTCAAGCAGACCCTTTTGTTTTGAGCAAATCCGAAGTTCTACACGCAGTAAAGGAATACTTGGGACGTGAAGGCTATGAAACAAGAGATCTTGTAGATTTGTGCGGTATTGATCTTGCAGCTGCGAACGAATACCACACGTTGGTTATTGAGGCTCAAGGAAACCACGTTGAACATCATGCAAAAGACATTGTATTTACAGGAAGCCAGCTGGAGCAACATCTCGGCTGCCAGCTTGTAAAACTGCTTAGAAACTACGAAAAAAGTCCGGCGAAGACGCTGGTGATGGCGAACCCGGATACCCCTCGATTAAGGAAACTGGCAGACAACATGAAGCAAGCTCTAGATGACCTTGGCGTTATCCGGTTCTGGGTAAAAGAGGATGGAAGTATTGAGTGGGAGTAAAAAGAGATTAAAGAAAGCACCGGAGAATTTCTCCGGTGCTATTTTACTTTTTCGATTCTTTCATGACTATCTTCATAAAGCTCTGGAAGTACATTCATCTCTTCAATTTCACGCTTTGTTTTTTCCGTTCCGAGTAAATAGAGGCTTCGGAACAATTCGTATACGAGTTTGCTGTCTTTACCGCGATGATAATCCGCATGCGATTCTTCGAAGTGTCTTTTAGGTGAAAAAATGTCTAGGCCTTCTTGTTTGCTGTTGGCTTTCATCTCATAAAAAAGGTGCTCTAGCTGCTTTTTTTCATCGTATGAAGCTTGAATTTCAAAATAGTGAATATGATCATCTGCCGGAATCGGCTGAATTTCCCCTTTAGCGGTTACAAAGAATATTTCTTTTTGTTCCATATTTAAAACCTCCTTTTTCTTTCCATTCCTCCTGAAAGAGTTTTCGAAACATGAAGGATACAGCGTCTTTACAAAGGAATTATGTTAAGAGGAGTGTGATGATTTGGAGTTGTTAATCTTTAACGGACCCATCATCGCGTTGTATGTGATGACTGCAGTTCTTGTTATCATGACCATCTTTGTTATCTTTTGTGTGAAGTATGTAAATAAGAAAGTGAAAACGATTAAAGAAGAAGAAAAGAAGCTATCATGATGACAGCTTCTTTTTAATATAGATCTGCATTTCTTTTTAATAAAGAATAAACATACATATCAAAAAATTCATTTTCTGCTTTTTGATACTCTTTTAAAAGCGCTTCTTGTGTAAAGCCCAGCTTCTCTACCAGTACACGAGAAGACGAATTTTCTGGTCTGATCGTTGCAGCAATCCTATTAAATTCAAGTCCATTAAATCCATAATGAAGGATTGCGCGCAATGCTTCGTTCATATATCCTTTATGCCAATAGCTTCGGTTCAGTTCGTATCCAAGTTCTGTTCGTTGATCTGACTTGCTCCAGTTATGAAAACCGCATGTACCAACCAGCTTGTTTTCTTCCTTTAATGTAATTCCCCAGCGGATCGCACTCCCAGATTTAAAACCTTTTTCAAAAGCTTCAATAAGTGAAAAAGCATCTTCTTCAGATTTTAATGGTTCCATCCCATAATATTTCAGTGCATCGGCATCTGAAAAGGTGGAGAAAATTTCTGCGATATCTGATTGAAGGACTGGACGAAGTTTCAGCCGTTCGGTATCAATAACAGGAAAAGTATTGTAAGTGTTCAAAAAAGCACCTCCATTTTTAAGATATAGATTTAAGCTTCATCTCATCTATAAACAGCTTTGTTAAGTAGGGATCCCACTGTGTGCCTTTTCCGCTTTCTAAAATACCTAATGCTTTTTCATGGGTCATCCCTTTTCGATACGGTCTGTCGGATGTCATAGCATCATAAGCATCGGCTACGGCGATGATTCTGCCGAAGATCGGAATCTCATCACCTGAGAGCTGTTCAGGATATCCTTTGCCATCATATCGTTCATGGTGATAACGCACACCAGGAAGGAGGGGTTTCATCGCTTCATAAGGCTGAACTTGTGCAAGGATGTCAGCACCGATAACTGGATGTTTTTTAATCTGCTCAAATTCCTCGGGAGTAAGCTGTTCTTCTTTTAAAAGAACAATATCTGGTATGCCGATCTTACCTATATCATGCAGAAGTGCAGCTTTTCTCAGTTGGAGCAGCTGCTGAAACGGAAGACCGGCCATCTGCCCGATTTTCATCGCATAATCGGCAACACGTAAACTATGCCCTGCTGTATAGGGATCTCTCGCGTCTAATGTAGCAGCCATGGTCGCAAAAAAACTTTCGAGCAGCTGTTTGTTTTCATGTTCACGCGACTGGATAGCCCGTGCCATATGATTAAAGCCTTTGATGAGCTTTGAAAATTCATCTGAATAAAGATCATCTACTTTTGCATTTGAATTCCCTGTCCGGACTTCATACATGCCCGCTTGAAGTTCATTCATAGGCTGCTGTATATCTTTGAACAGAAGATATGCACCAAATATAGCAAAAGAAATGCCGATTAACAGTACAAAAAATGCCCAGCTCCAATAAGAATCATTAATTGGTGCAGAGATTTGATATAGTCGAACCTGATTGGCAAGTGCGAACAATAAAAGCGGAAAAGTACCAATGAAAAGTGTGCTCCACTGAATTTTTCTCTGGATCGAAATATGTCTTGATGTTGCAAGGGACAGGATAACACCGTGATCCCTCAATGTCCGTTCCTGAATATTCTTTAATACTGGCTGAACAGCTTTTGTCGTTAAAAAGAACTCAATAATTGCATGCATGCCAGCAACTAAAATCGCCCCAAGTGAGGCAAGATATATGTAGTAATAAGGCAACGATAAATAGTTAAAGTAGATAGCAGCAGCGGTTAAACAAACTGCGGGGATCGAAAGTCCTAAAAGATGTGGTCCCAGGATCCGTTTAACCGTTCTGATCGGAAAATGATGAGCATGAAAGTATGCTTTTTCAGCCATCTGCAATGATGGATGCTTCTTGCTGAAATATGTTCTAAAAACGGATGTATGCATACGAAAAAACAGATATTCTAATGAAAACATAATTAAGCAAGATGACACAAGTATACCGAAAAGTACAAGGAATTCTTGCGCAGAAAAACGGAGTGTAGTAAATAGAAAGACGCCGCCAACTCCTAAAACTGCAGCAGTTGATCCTATCACATAGTTCTTTAATAAACGTCTTTCAAATTGATCGTAAATCGTCAAAGTCCCACCCGCCATTCTTACTGTTACTTTTAAAAAGATACTAATAGCATACCTTACAAAAACTTGGAAAAAAAGCTATTTTTCTACACTTTTTTACATTTTATTCGCATCTTTTAGTCCATTTTAACTATTCAAGGGATTAAAGGAATAAAGGTTGTATGATGATTATCGTGTATTTTTTAAATAAATGAAGTAAGTAAAGGGGATCAGGAGAATTCTTTAAAGTATAGCATGGGTGGGAAATGTACAAAATACACGGGATGGATATATTCTTCGGAAATAGGGTATGAAATGGTATAAGGATGTAGGAAGGGAGCTTGAAAAATGTCATTATCTACACAAGAAATGGATCATTTTAAACAAATCTTAACTTCTCGTAAAAATGAAATAAAAGAAATGAGAGAAAGGAACGACTCTTTTGGAAGCGATAATGAATTTCCGAAAGAATCAGTGGGAGAATTATCAAATTATGATAACCATCCCGGTGACTTAGCAACTGAGTTGTTTGAAAAAGAAAAAGATATTGCATTAAACGACCTTCATGAAAAAGAGCTAGAAGATATCGATGCCGCACTAAACAGCATTGAAAGAGGAAAATACGGCGTTTGTAAAACATGCGGAGTTGACATTCCTAAAGAACGGTTGGAGGCGATACCCTCTACGCTTTATTGTAAAGAACACAGTCCTGGTCAGCATTCTTCAGATGACAGGCCAGTTGAGGAAGCTGTCTCTGGCCCAGATTATTCTAGGAGAAGCAACGATAATAATGATGCAACTTTCTATGACGCGGAAGACACTTGGCAAACAGTAGCTAGATACGGAACAAGTGAAACACCATCGGATTTTACTGATCATGAAAAACAAGATTATAATGAGATGTATGAGGACTCCGATGACGATGACGGTTATGTAGAAAACTATGAGGGGTTTGTAACAACGGATATTACAGGGACAGAAGTAAACGTTGTACAAAACCGTAAACACGAAGAGTATGAAGAAGAACTGGATCGAGAGGAAGAAAGACAGTTAGACCGAGATAAATATGATAAGTAAAAAACAGTCCGTGTTCTTGAAGCACGGACTGTTTTTATATGTTTTTTAAAAGCTTTAAAAACAAATGACAAGCAAACCCCAGCAGACCTGCCCCTGCTAAACCTGTCATCCATCTAATCACTTTTTCATTGATAAGTGTGCGAAAGTAGTGAACGGTAAACGCAATGTTTATATTCCATAAAATAATGCCAGCAATAATAAACAAACTTAAACCAGCTGTGATCCACCTGCTAAATTGAGGAGGAATACTTTGTAGCGTGCCTCCATAAACACCAAACCAGAATACAAAATTAAAAGGATTCATCAATGCAAGTATAAAACCTGTCCAAAAGGGATGTTGACGAAGTTTGTTTTCATTTAATAAAAGTATATTTTTTTTCGAAAATGAATCGATTAACGTAGAAGTTCCTAAATACGACAAAATGATTGTCCCGGCAATAAGCATGCCGATCTGAACCATATTATTTTGAAGGAAGGGGGAAAGACCTAAAAAAATAGTAAACATAAAAATAAAATCTGCACTTACTGCTCCAAGCCCAACAAGCCAGGAGGACCAGAAACCGCCAGTTAACCCTCTTTTTATCATTTCAAGTTTAATCGGACCCACCGGAACCGCTAAACTTATACCGAGCATCATAAAATGAATGCATATTACCCAAATGTCACCCAAGGTACTCCTCCTGATTATAGGGCTTGTCTATCATTTGTACAGATTATGAATGCTTGAAAAAGAATATTACGGCAGGAAATGTAAAAAATTCAACGAAGAATTACATAAAGGTCTAACTATCATCTGTACAAAGGAGCCGTTTCCGTGAAAAAAGCATGTTTGCTTATCATTGATGTTCAAAAAGGTTTTGATGATGTCGATTTTTGGGGAGAGCGAAACAATCCCAATGCAGAAGTGAATATGCTTACGTTGATCGATGCTTTTAGAAATTCAAAATTACCGATTTTTCATGTTCAGCACCAATCTGAGAATAAAAATGCACCACTTCATCCAACGAAGTTAGGTTATCAACTGAAAACAGGCTTCGAACCGAAAGAGAATGAACCGCTTTTTATAAAGAGTGTGAATAGTGCGTTTATTGGAACGTCGTTAAAGGAAGAACTGGACAAGAATGGGATTCAGCAGCTTATTATAGCGGGGCTGACGACCAATCATTGTGTATCTACCACAGTAAGGATGGCAGCTAACTATGGTTTTGGCGTTTCATTAGTTCATGATGCTACAGCAGCTTTTAGAACGGTGTCCTACAATGGAAGGATATTCTCAGCTCAGGATGTACATGAATCAGCACTATCACATTTAAATAATGAATTTGCTGAAATATTGAGTACTGAGGAAGTTTTGGTGAAATGGGTAAGATCTTCCCATTATATTCAATAGCAGACGTAGACAATATTCCCCAGGAAATGTCGGATACTGTTAATGGTTTAGAGGTTTCATTTTAGGGTAAAAATGAATGTACAATATCACAGATAATTTAGAGGTGTCTAACAAACATGGAGAAAAATCAAATAGAAAAGCTGATGAGTGATCCGGAACAAGAGTTGGAGTTTTGGAGAGAAGAAGACCAGCAACGGGAGCTTGTTAGAATGCGATATGTCCCACAAGGTGAAGGCGGATATTTTCAAGTGACTTATTTAGATGAAGAAGAAGGGATTATTGGGTCGCAAGTTCTTGATGAAGTAGAAGATGCGCAGCGTTTTTTAGAAAAGAATCAACCCGTAAATTAATGAAACCAGAGGACGAAAACCTCTGGTTTTTAATTGCCCGAATACTAGTTAGCTGAAGTGCAACTTAGGCTGGCTTGAAGAGTTGTTTTCAGTACGTTTACTTTTAGTGAATTTTTTTTCGTGAAGCCATTCTGCCGAATGTTTTTCACATATTTCGAGCTCCTCAAATTTTCCTTTTTTATACTTATCAATGATTTCTTCTGAAGTTTGATGGGCTAGTATTAATTCCTTTTCTGTAATGTTTTCATTGTTGAAAGCTTCCATCAACTCATTGTCATCCAAAATAAAAATCCCCTTATCAGGAAGTATAACGATATCTAAATAAAGGTCTAAAAACCACGGAATACCCTCATCGTTAACACCGTGTTCCAAACACATATCGATATAGAACTGAACAACATCTCCCTTTTGATCCAGTACTGTTGTTACCGTATAGTTTTTTCCTTCCGGAAAGTGCTGCAGCCATGTGTATCCAGAATCTGCAATGCAAAGTTCGTAATTTTTATATTGTACGATAAGTGGATAGGAAACTTTTTTTAGATGAGTAGCTGTCACTTTCCCCTTAAAACAGCCATCTTCTCTATGCACTACTTCAAACGATCGTTCTGTTACTCTTTTCCAATTCGGTCTATCAGCCGTTTTATGTTCCATAAGCACCTCCAGATTTTGTAAAATTATAGCAATTTTTCATTCTTAAGGGAAGGAAAAGCAAGAAACAAGAAGAAAGTAAAAGTATAGGAATAGATCGGAGGAAAGACACAATGAATTACATACATAAAGAATTAGAAGCATTTCAATTGGAAAAAGGTTGGGAGATTAGTAAGGAGAACTCAGAGAGCAGTATAGAATCACTTTTGCTTAATCATATGCTTTTAACCACAGAAATCGCTGAAATTGCAGAAGAACTCAGGAAACTGATGAATCTTACATACGAATTAAAGGAAGATGGCATCGATAAAGAACATGCGTTTTTATTAGCTAAAAAGGAAGTGGCAGAGGATATTGGGAAAGAAATTGCTGACAGCATTGCATACCTGTGTAAGTTTGCAACGTTCTTTAACCGGGACATCGAAGTAGATATTCGAAACAAGCTTGAGGAAATTAATAACCGCAGTAAGCCAAATTTGCAAAAACGGATGAAAGAGGAGATGAAAAAGTGAACATTAAGGCTGACAGATACGAATTAACGTCAAATGATGGAACAAAGATAACAGCATATGACCATGGCGGTACAGGAGAGGCTCTTATTTTTATTCATTATTTAGGTGGAAGTGCGCATTTGTGGCACCCTGTTATTCCGCATTTTTTGGATAAATACCGGGTAGTTACCTATGATTTGCGCGGGCACGGATTATCTGGTCAACCGGATGAAGGATATACGTTTGAAGATACTGCTAAGGATCTGGAATCAGTATTGGACTTCTTTTCTATTAATAGCGCACATCTTGTTGGAAGTTCATACGGCAGCATGGTAGGAGCATTCTTTGCTTCAACCCGTACTGACCGGGTCCTGTCCCTGGTGAATTCCGAAGGTGCACTTGTAAATGATACCGGGGAAGATGGCAGATATGAAGAATCTTTTGAAGAACATATCGCGAAGTTTAGAGATCAATTAGACCCCGATTATGATTCAGTTGAGTCATATAAACAATATTATCGCGAAAATTGGAAGCCTTGGAATGAGGCAAGAGCATATTTTGTAGAACACTATCAGCCTCGTGTGAAGGAGAACGGGAAAGTGGGGCCGTGCACGACAGGTAAAACCATGGAGAAGATTATTTCAGAAATTTTTTACACGAACTTTTTAACGTTGTATGAAAAAGTGAAGTGTCCCGTCCTTTTTTTACCTGCAGAACAAGAAGGAGATCTGGAAAAAAAGAAGAGATTTATTGAAAAAGCATCTAAAGTGCTTTCCGTTTGCAAGACGGTCTTCATTCCTGGCACAACACATTTAATGATGTACGATCATGAATCAGAACTCGTACAAACAATTAAAGATTTTTATGCCGAAATGCCAGTTACATCAATCTCAAAATAAAACGAAAGGGCACCTTATTTTTTAAGGCAGCCCTTTTTTTATGAATGTTGTTCTTTGCGTCCGTTTTTTCGTTTATAGAATTGTTCTAATGCCATACAGGTCAGCATTCCCATGATAAGTCCGTTGCTGAGCAGGGTGACGATTACGCTTGGCCACTCTTTGAGTGCGGCAGCAGGAATAAATAAGCTGCCGATACCAACCATCAACGACGTACTGATGATAAACAAATTTGTATCGGATTTTAGCTCTGATTTATATTCTTTGAATGCAAGGCCGATCATACTTGAGAACGGCAGGAATATAGTTGCATAGCCTACTGGTGCTGGAATTCCAGCAAAGAAAAAGGTTAGCGGCGGTAAGAAGCTGATCACGATAATAAGTGCATTTCCAAGTATGAACGCTAATCGGCTAAACATTTTTGTTGTTAAGATGAACCCAGATGCTCCAGAAATAGGAACACTAGCAACAGCAGAGAACAGACCGGCGATCCAAGTATTCAGACCCATTATAATAGAGGAACGATTATAGTTAATAGGTTCATATTTTTCATTTTCCGATTCGTAAGCTTTTTCAACCACGTTGATACTTGCCACCATATTTGTCAGCAATAACAATCCAACAAAAAGGGAAGTAAGAATTGCCCCTCCAGAAAGCTCCGGCATTCCCCATGCCAGCCATTCCGGAAATGAAATCACCTTTACAGCATTCATCGTATCCTTTGTTAAGTTTAATAGTTTAAAGAGCCCCCACCCAATGATTAATGAAATAAGAATAGAATAGCTTCTTAACCCTTTTACCCGTGATTTCCCTAAGACAATCGATAAGACAAGAACAAAAAGAGAGGCAACAGCTACCTTTGCATCTGCACGTTCTTGCAAATAGCCGATCCCCAGCATTCCTTTTATAAAAGAACCGCTTAACTGTGAAACGAGTAAGATAAGATAAGTACCGGTAACAAGAGGTGTAAAAAGCGCTCTGACCGAAGTAATCACACGAAAGGCTCCTAGCAGAAAAAAGAGAATTCCACTGATAAGCATACCGGCTGTCAGCTGCTGAAGTCCATCCGCAGCCGTTAATGCGCCTGAAGCAACAATTCCGGCATATACGGTAAAAACACCCCACCATAATCCTGCTGGACCTTCATTGATAGGAAGTTTATGACCAAACAAGACTTGTAAAATAGCAGATAAACCGATGATGAAGAACGATCGCTGCAGCAGATCTGCAGTCTCTGCTTGTGTCATTCCGAATGCATCTCCAATTGCGATCGGAGCTACCAGGCTGCCAGCCAGTATAAAGACCATCCATTGCAGGGAGGAGAATGTTAGTTTCATATAAACACCTACTGTTATGTATTTCTTCTTATTCATTATAGACCTTATAACAGATTAGCAGAAGAAAAGAAGTTTAAAGGAATGCTTTATGAGGGTATTTCTTGGTAAGATGCAATTTTAATATGAGGTTTGAATTTTCTGTAAATATTTTTTCGGCTATCCTCATAAATCATATGAAATAGTCGAAACATATAGTCACAGGTAATGACGAACCTAAACAAAGGACGATCTATGATGCAGAAACTTACTCACGATGATGTAATTCAATGGTTAGAGAAACATCTATTGGACTTTGAACAGTTTACCCCTTACTTGTTTACATCCCAATGGATTCATTCTTTTTGCAAGGATAAAGAAAACGGAAATGAATTCGAAATAAAATGGGATACGTCTGGTCAGGAGCTATTCTTCAGACTTCTGGACAACCTGGATCACGATGGTCAATGGAAATGGCTCGGAACTTTTAATAACACAGGAGAGGTGAAATCATGAGAATTGATGGACAACAACCGGTACAAAGAAAATATGATGTAAATAAAATGTATCAGCAGCCTTCTGTTAAGCCCCCGTCATTTGCCAAAGACGAACTCTACATATCGAATGAAGCTAAGCAATTGAATGATAATGCTCAGCTAAATATACGAGAAATGAAACTTTTGGATATCAAAAAGCGCATCGATGCAGGCGAGTACCAGATCAATGCGCATGAAATAGCAAAGAAAATTTCACAGTTTTACACAACTTAATTTATTTTTTATTGTTCATGCCGCTTTTCTGTCTTAACAGGGAAACGGCATTTTTTATGAATGGCGGTATCGGTACATTTAACCTGCCAGCATTTTCAATCATGGATAATAGTTCATTCGATAAATAGAAAAAGATGGTGGCGGATTGAATATAGTAACCGCCTATTAATTGATCGAGAGAATGGGCTACTGCAACTATGGCAAAAACCATAACCTTTTTTAATATTCCTTTAAAGCCAACCTTACTGTTTAATTTTCCTTCATATGCTGATGCAGCCATGCCTGTGATGTAATCTAAAACAACGAATAGAACTAGTGTTTTTAGTAAAATGCCAGGTGTCCCAAAAAGGTAGCTGGAAACAGCACCTAACGTAACAACTGCCGTATGGTAGAACATTGACCATTTTTCCACTTTTTTTTTCCTCCCTTATCTCCCAATAATTTAGTATATGCTTGTACTTTATAAACCGAAATGGCGAATGCCTAAGGGTTGTCCTCCTATTTTTTAGAAGGTATATTTCAAATGTGTTAAATAGTCAAAAAATTTAAAAAATAACGAGTCAGACACGCACTATATCTGTTACAATGAGATAAATTCGGAAAGGGAGGAAAGAAATGCAATGAACAAAATTACGTTGGGCTTGCCTCCACATTGCCACAAAGTATCTTGTGACGGAAGAATGATCAAAATTAAAGACTCTGGAAATAACAAATGGACGTTTCCGCTCTCTGGAACAGAGAATGCGGTCGTCGACCAAGTGAACGAAGAAACAGGACTGCTTACGATTCATGGAAAGGATAAGATACTGGCAACTCTTGAAATGCCTATTCGTTTTTGTGAAGTGGGAAGAGGCTGGCTTCTAGATAAGTTACCGAAAAAGAAACGCGTAAAATTAAAATAAAAACTGCCGCACAGCTGGTTCATTCTGGCTGTGCGTTTTCATTTTATAAATCGTATACACCTGCAAAAAAGAGCCATTGCAAGGAAATATTTTTTTATGAAGCAAAACGGTTGTTAAGGAAAATAATGTTATAATAAAAGTTGTATTCGTGTAGATGGGGTGAATAAATTGGGAATGACACACCTGCCTGCACACTTAAATCACATCGCGTGGAACCGGAAAATTTTAAATGTTTTTTGGGTTATTGTCTTTGTGTCAGTGTGCGTTGAGGTAATCAACAGCTTTATTACTGAAAGACCGTTAATGGAATTTTATTTAGAATATATTTTGTTGCCGACGCTGCTTTTATCACTGACGACGTTGATCGCTGAGTGGGGTTATCGTAAACGAGGAAAATACACAGACTATATCATTATCGGATCAGCCAGTCTTATTTCAGGTATCCTAGTCGGGGTGCATTCTGAAATGTATGTGATGAATGCCTGCTTATTTTTCCCGATGCTGATCTCAACGATCTATTTTGAGAAGAAAAAAGTATGGGTCTCATTCGGTTTCAGTTTGACGATTTATTTAGGATTAACAACTTTCCATCCCATTGTGCGAGAGTTGAATGATATTATGGCACAGCTGTCAATGACGTGCATTTTGTTAACTGCATCTGCGATATGTATCGGAATCATGAGCAGAGGCTATGAAATTGCACAGTATTTAATAAAAACGCAGGCTGAACATCAAGAGCTTATGGTTAAATCAACGATTATGGAAAAACAAGTGAAGACTGATGCATTGACGGGATTATATAATCATATGGCTTTTTATGAATATATGGAAGTTTTGCTCCTGCAAGCTGACACGTATCATTATCCGGTTCATCTGGCGATAATTGATATTGATAATTTTAAAAATGTAAATGATACATACGGACATGGTATTGGCGATATCGTTTTAAAAAGAATCACTGCCGCTATAAAAGAAAATACATCAAATGATGATTTTGTAGCTCGCTACGGCGGTGAAGAGTTTGTCGTTATTTTGAATGATGTGAATGAAGAAAATGCGTTTCAAACACTCGATAAAATAAGAACAGTCGTACAGAATATTGAACATCCTGAGATCAAGGAAGAAAGTGTAACGATAAGTGTTGGTTTGCAAACATACAGGACGGGTATGCACAAACAAGCTTTTTTTGAAGGTGCTGATAACAGCTTATATGTTGCCAAGCGCCAGGGGAAGAATCGCGTAATCATTCAGGAATGCAATCAGGCTATAGAAATTTAATAAAAATTGTTTGAAACAGCACGGAGAGATCCTTGCTGTTTTCTTTTTCTTCTAAAACTCTTGTCCATGCATATGTTTGTAAAGATATGGCCATGGAGGTGAGGGCATGAGTGGACGGATAAAACAAATATTACAGATTGCCGCCACTTACATCGGCACTGTTGTAGGTGCTGGGTTTGCAACCGGAAGGGAAATCGTAGAGTTTTTTACAAAGTATGGTTCAGCTGGCTTTGCTGGAATTTTAATCAGCGGATTTCTGTTTATAGCCATCGGGACAAAACTGATGCTGATGGCTAGAAGGATAAACGCATCTTCCTTTGATGATATGAACCATTATTTATTCGGTTCGGCAGCATCTCGTGTTGTGAACGTATTAATGCTCATCATGCTTTTTGGGGTAACGGGTGTCATGCTGTCAGGAACAGGTGCTTTATTTCGAGAGCAACTAAATCTCCCTTTTCAAGCGGGTGTAGTGCTTACACTTATCGTGACATATGTGGTTATGAAAAAAGGAATAGATGGTATTCTGTGGACGAACTCTCTGATCGTCCCGATTATGATTTTGTTTTCATTGATTCTGACTTTTTCCATTTTTGATTTTTCTGGTGGAAGGCAGCTCTTAGTAGCAGAGGACTTCACGCGTAATTGGAAGTGGCTTTTAAGTCCTTTTACTTATGCTGCTTTCAACTTAACGCTGGCTCAGGCTGTGCTAGTCCCATTATCGCGGGAAGCAGCTGATGAGTCTGTTATAAAATGGGGAGGATTCTTAGGCGGATTGGGTCTGACCTGTATTTTATTAAACAGCCAGTATGTTCTTTATTCGGTTCCGCGCGTCCTAAGTTACGAAATTCCAATTGCTGAAATAGTCGGCGGACTTGGGTTATTCGTTCATTACTTTTTTGTTCTTGTGATCTATGGCGAGATTTTCTCTACATTAATCGGAAACTTATTTGGTCTTGCGGGATCTCTCGGAAAAAATATGAGACTATCGAACAATGTGATTTTACTTTCCTTGATGCTGGGGAGCTATTTGCTGAGCCAGGTGGGTTACGCAGAATTGCTGCATTATTTATACCCAGTCTTCGGAATGATCGCTCTTATCTTTTTAATCGTTATTTCTGCTAAAAAACTGAATTGATGAATAGATTGGATTAAAAAGGTTTTGAATTGAAATTGCTGGAAGGGAAAAAGGTCAATGGCGTATTACAATAAATTAGTCCGTGATAAAATACCAGAACTCCTTGAGCAGGCGGGGAAAAAAGGAACATTCCGGATTCTGGGAGATAAAGAATTTGAAAGTGAACTGAAAAAGAAACTCGCAGAAGGTGTAAAGGAGTACCGTGATGCGGTGAGTGAAAGCGATGCAGCAGAAGAACTTGCAGGATTGTTTGAAATCCTGATTTCGCTGACGAAAGTGCATCATCTAACATTAAGGGAACTGGATGAAATCCGGCAGCTGAAAGCAAAAAAGCACGGCAGATTCCACGAGCGCCTGTTTCTGATCAAGGTGGAAGATTAAGTGGGGGTCTGACCCCAGACAAATACAAATCGTTAATTTGTATTTGTGGAAAAGACATTTTGTATTATTTTGGTAAATCATGTGATAAGAGTAGTTTTTTATGTGATTAACATGATTTTTTATGTGATTCTCTTTACTTTTTCTGGGATTTTGGAAGTTTTTTATATGATGTTCTAATCATGAAATTCCTCAATAAAAAACAAGCTAAAACATGCATATTAAAGTGCTTGTTTTAGCTTGTTTCACATTTAAAAAAGAAAAAACAGGAAAAAACATGCAAAAATTGTTTGACAAACAAGCATAATGCCGCATATGATTAGAGTACCACGTGGAAATAAGAGGTAATGGAGGAAAATTATTATGTTTTCTGAAGAAAGAAGAGAAAAGATCTTAGAATTGCTGAAAAAAGAAGGTCGTGTTCTTGCAAAAGAGTTATCAGATGCCCTCCAAGTTTCGATTGATTCTATCCGCCGTGATTTATCTTCCTTAGAAGATAAGGGGCTCATTAAACGTACTCATGGCGGTGCAATTCCGGTAACAGAAGTGAAAAAAGGACCTCCAGCTCCTTCCAAACGGTACAAAGAAGGAACGGAATACGAAAATGCTGTTGCAAAAGAAGCGGCAAAATGGGTCAAAGAAGGAGATACCCTGTTTATCGGCGGAGCGTCCATCCATTATGTCCTGTTAAAATATCTGCCTCATGTTCCACTTACCGTCGTCACGAACTCCTTGAAAATAGCAGAATCCCTTCGTGAACGGGAAAATATTGATTTATATGTCATCGGAGGCAAGGTGAAAAATTCCGGCAATATGACCGATGCCCTCGCAACACAGCTCGTGAGTCAATATTCGTTTGACCTCTCATTCGCGACGGGAGGCGGAATTTCAGAACGCGGCATCAGTACGGCTACGCCTGAGGCAGCTGCTTTTATGAAGGCTGTTAGCTCAGTTTCCAGAAAGAGTATCGGACTTTTTCCGCACTATAAAATCGGTGTTAATGCCTTTACGAATGTGGGTCCGGTTTCAAATTTAGAAGTGATCATTACAGATGAGGAAGCACATAGAGATCACTTGCAGGCTATTGAACAGCAAGGAGTTAAGGTCATCATCGCTGCATCAGAAACATCAACACCTGAAATGAACAATTAATATTCTTTTGATGGAAAGGCCTTCTAATAGAGGTCTTTTTTTCGTTTATAAATAACGTGTCAGATTTATTTACAAGAACAATGAATTTCTCTGTTTATTAAACTAACCTAGAATTAACACTTAGAATTTTTAACAAAGGGAAATGAGGTGACTGTTTTGCTTCATTCTTCTCATTTTTCAGCTGAGGAAAAAATGAGGATCCGAGAACTTAAGAAAAAGATCAGATCTAATACGAATCCTGTTGATAAAAGAGAGCTGGAAAAGCAGCTGAACGATATCATAGAAAAAGCATTTATCAAAAAACAGCTTATAAGGCGAAATGAATTAAAGTAAAAAATTGTTCACTCCAATTATCAAGAAAACCTTTGCAAAAAACTGAATTGCCTGTCTTTATTGGGAAGTAGTGACAGTTCATGCTTGTATATGTTAAAGTGACACTAGTCTTTTTCAGATGGACAACGTTTTTTAAGGAGTGGACACAGCATGAATCAAGCAGCAGCATTGAGAAAAGACATTGGGCTTTCTGTAGCCATGTCCATCGTAATTGGTACGGTAATTGGTTCAGGAATCTTCATGAAACCGGGAAGTGTTCTTGAATATACAGGCAACTCGTCACTTGCGCTTTTAGCATGGGCGCTTGGGGGCCTTATCACGCTTGCTGGCGGTCTGACCATTGCTGAAGTAGCGACTCAGATCCCAAAAACGGGCGGACTTTATGTTTATATGGAAGAAGTATACGGAAAACTCTGGGGTTATTTAAGCGGCTGGGTTCAAACCGTCATCTATGGACCAGCTGTAATTGGAGCTCTTGGCTTATACTTCGGTTCCCTAATAACAAACCTTTTTTCATGGGAAAAAGCCTTTGGTCCTTGGATTGGGATCGGAACCGTTCTTTTCCTTACGATTGTAAATAATTTTGGAACCAAATACGGCGGGTTCGTACAAAACCTGTTCACGCTTGGAAAGCTCGTTCCAATTGCTTTGATCATTGTGTTTGGTATAGCACAGGGGAACGAACAGATCTTAGATGCTTCGAGTGGAGCTGTTGTAGAGATCAGCATGGGTGCAGCGATCTTGGCTACTCTATTTGCCTATGATGGATGGCTGATGGTTGGATTTGTGGCAGGGGAGATGAAGAACCCTGGCAAGACGCTGCCGAAAGCAATCATTGGCGGTATTTTGATCGTCATGGCAGCCTATCTTCTTGTTAACATTGCATTGCTGCATATTCTTCCGGCGTCTGAGATTGTAAGGCTGGGTGAAAACTCTGCTGCATCTGCGGCTACCATTTTATTTGGGCCACTGGGTGGAAAGCTGATTGCTGTAGGTATTGCAGTATCGATCTTCGGCTGCCTAAATGGTAAAATCTTAACGATTCCGCGTGTACCTTTTGCAATGGCAGAACGTAATCAGCTTCCAATGGCTAAGACGTTCAGCAAAGTTAGCGAAAAGTACGGTACACCGATTGCGGCAACTTATTTACAAGTGGTAATCGCCATTATTATGATGGTTTTGACTGACCCGGACTATCTATCAGAAATGGCAATCTTCGCTGTTTATATCTTTTATATTTTTGCGTTTTATGCAGTGTTTAAACTGCGCAAACGGAACAAGAGCAATGAGCGTGTATACAGCGTTCCATTATTCCCGGTCGTTCCGATCTTTGCGATTATCGGTTCCGTCTATATTGTTGGTGCGACAATTCTGAATGACCCATTTGACAGCTTAACCGCGATCTTAATCACATTTGCAGGCTTACCTGTTTATTATTGGCTTGAGCGCAAAAATCAAAATTCAATCTAGCAAGTGGAAAAAGACCCTTAACGGGGTCTTTTTTTATAAGATTAATAAAATATAAAACCCGCCAGGAAATTCCTGTCGGGAGAATAGGATAATAGCTTATACGCTTAATAGTTCTTTCATTTCACGATAACGAGATGAAAGGCTAGCAGGTGAAACGCCATATTTTTTGGCTGTTTCAGCTTGAGTGGATGCAATACCTCTAATATCTTTTGAAACAAGGTAATCCAGTGCAGCTGCATAAATTTCTTCTTTTCGAATGGCTGGTTTGGACTCATTAATGTATTCACTCCAAAGTTTTTCAGCCTCTTTAACAACTTCTGTTTCTGCGTTTGCTTTTACAAGTTCCGTTACAGCTGTATACTTTTCATCTTTCTCATCTGATTCTTTCGGAGTTTCAGTGTTTTCAGATGCCGGCTTTTCAGTCTTCGCCGCTTTTGAATCTGCTTTAGGCTGCGGCACTCCTGCCGATATATCAATGAGAGAGAGCTGAAGTACAGCAGGGAACTGATTTTTGAAAATCTCTTTTGCTTCTGCTAATGGCTGAAGCTTTTCAACGGCTTCTTTTAATAGCGGAAGTTCAGAGACAGGCATTTCTACATACCCAACATAAAATTCATAATTAATGCCGTTTGAAACGAGTGTTCCAAGCAATGCGCTGTCTGTTTTTGGTTTATCAGCAGCATTGATCGTCACATCATAAACTTTATCTGTCCAAATGTCTTTCACTGAAAAGATGAAGCCCGTTTTTTGTTCAACGACTTTATAAAGTGACGGTACAGTTGTTGTCCAGCCGGATAAAATTTCAGCAACTTCCGGTTCAACTGAAGCCTTCACTTTGTCCAAATAATGCTCAACAGGTGTTTTTCCATCCTTGATCTCAGAACAGAAGACTTCCCAGCATACCGCGATGTTAGCGTATGTTTGCTCCTGGTCTTTTCCGACCGGATACTTTTTCACATACTCTGAAGTCCGTGCCGCTAACTCATGCTGGTAATTTTCAAGAGCGAATTTGATGAGCCCTTCTTGGTGAAAGGATACTTCACGTGTTTGCTCTTCTTTATGTAAGCAACATTTCTTATATTTTTTTCCGCTGCCACAATAGCACGGATCATTTCTTCCTATCATTGACATGCTATTCCTCCAGTAAACCACTTACTTATCCTGTACATACTAGCATAAATCGGATTTTTTTCAAACTACAAATCATCAGACACCATTTTATCACAAAAAAGGGAGTGAAAAAATCATTCAATAGGTTGGTTTTTCGTGAACTGAAACTTTTTTCTAATCAAAAGCGTCTAAGCGAAAAAGGGGGAATTACGATATGTGGAAAATATGGAAAGTGTGGGTAATGATTTGTGTTTTATTGTTAGGAGCCTGCAGCAGTGACGGCGGAAGTAAAAAAGAAAGTGCCTTAGATATGGCTGGCGGCAATAGTTCTGAAGCAAAGATGGAAAATGCTAAATCTTCAGGTGAAGGAGACGCCGGTAATGCCGAGAAAAGTGATAAAAAACAAACCATACGCGATCAGCGGAAAGTTATATACAACGCCGACCTTCGGATAACGGTGGAAAAGCTGCAGAACACGATGGAGACGGTGCGCAAGATGGTTGAAGATAAAGGCGGATATATCGTTGAATCGAACGCGAGTACAGGTGAAGAAGGTTACCAGGATGGCATGATGACTGCTCGTGTTCCGATGGAAGGTTTCCGTCCGTTTTTAAAAGAGGTGAAAGATCTGAGCGAAGGTGCTCCGCATGAGAGTGTAAGGGGTGAAGATGTAACGGAAGAGTATGTGGATCTTTCTTCCCGATTAAAAGCTAAACAGCAGGTTAGAGACAGGCTGGAATCGTTTATGAATGAAGCAGAAAGAACAGAAGATTTATTAAAAATTTCATCGGATCTTGCGCAGGTCCAAGAAGAGATTGAACAAATAGAAGGAAGGCTTTACTTTTTAAAAAATCAAAGTGACTTTTCGACGGTCACGATACAGTTTGAAGTGAAAAATTTAAAAGCGGAAAATCTGCAGACAGAGGATTTAAACACGTGGAAGAAAACAAAAATGCTCTTCATGGAAACTGTTAATTTCTTTGTATCTGCGGTCTCGTTTATTATTGTTGCGCTATTTGGGTTAGCGCCATTGTGGATTGTACTATTACCAGTTGGATTTTGGATCTGGAGAAGGAAAAAAGGGCAAAAGAAAAAGCCGGAATCTCCGACATCCATGAGTTAATGATTCATTTTTGTACATGTCAGATAGCGGGGACGTTAGAAACACCCTCTGCAGCGCGGACTATAGCCCGTTGGCTGAAAGGGTGTTTTGGCTTTTATGGCACCTTCCTTTAAGGGAGTACCGTTAACAAAAGCCTTATGCGAGAAATGCTTTGTATTCTTCAGTCAGTTTCATAAAACGCTCTTTATCTTTTTGATCCAGAGCATTGTTGATTTCTCTTTCGTAGTATTCTTTGTAATACTTGTGCAGGGCTTCATCGAGTACCATTTGGGCAATAAGGCTGAAGGCAAATGGGTCTCTTTTTTGTTGTTTGTACTTCACCATCTCATTTTGGTTTTTGTTAAAAGAAGTGTTTTTGTCTTTCATCCTGTTTCCCTCCTTAAATTGTCTCCCTATCCAATTAACCTTTTATGTTTCTAGGTTTCTACTAGTATACTGAGCAAGGTGCCCAATGACAACCATTTTATTTGAAAATTCTGAAAAAAATTCCGATAATGATTCCAATGTACTGTATTTTCACCACCTTTTGGTAAAAGTATGAAGGGGTTGCCAATTGTGTTTCTGAACATTAACTGCTTGTTACAATTGTTTTAATGGAGTGTTTTTTGTGTTCTTATTTTATGTTACTAACTATTTCCCCGTATTTTAGGAGGCTTAAACACTCGAAAACACTTATTTTAAAAAAACGTTGACTTCTAAGGTGTTATGTGAGTAGGATGGTGTTAAATAAATATCGTCATTTCCGCTGGGGGTGCTTATATTTAAGCTGAGAGAAGGCAGTTGCCTTCGACCCTTTGAACCTGATCCGGTTAGTACTGGCGTAGGGAAGCGGCGTGGATCATTACATTATTGTTTTAATTGAGATGGCCACCCGCTTTTAATTTTGCGGGTGGCTTTTTGTGTTTAATGAAGGCTGTTTTCGTATTCATTGTTGTTTTTTGAAAATAGTTGATCTCCGTTTCAGGATGCTCGCTTTCCGCGGGGGGGGGGGGGTAAGGTGAGCTTTGGAGGAAGATGGATAAAGACTCGTATTCAAGGAAGAATTTGTGCTCCTGCGTCTGCAAGAAAAACAACATCGAAGCGGGCTACCGCATGCCTTGCGAGAAGTATACTCAGGTAGCTGGCACGCTGATCCCGCAGGAGTTTCGCATCTTACACTCCAATCAACATGCCACTGGAGGAATATCACAAATATCCCCCAGAAGCAACAACCTTTTAGAAAAGAGCCTTAATGAAAAAGGAGGGAAATAGTGATGGGACAATTGTTTAAAGTGTGTAAAGCGCTGACCATTGCTGGGTCTGACAGCGGCGGCGGCGCAGGAATTCAGGCTGATTTAAAGACGTTTCAGGAGTTTGGTGTATTCGGGATGTCGGTACTGACTGCCGTGACAGCTCAAAATACAACTGGTGTGCATGGCGTTTATCCTGTGCCTTTAGATGGATTGGAAGAGCAATTAAAGTCAATCGGAAGCGATCTGACGCCTGATGCGGTAAAGACAGGTATGCTGTTTTCCGGTGATTATATTGAAAAAGTAGCCTATTTTGTTAAAAAGTTTGGATGGAACAATTTAGTGGTAGATCCAGTGATGGTTGCAAAAGGTGGAGCGACTCTTCTAGGCAAGGAAGCTCTTGAGGCGATGCATATGTACATGCTTCCTGCAGCAAAAATCATTACGCCAAACATACCAGAAGCTGAAGCGCTGACAGGAATAAAGATTAATAGCAATGAGGCAAAATGTGAAGCGGCAAGGATTCTTTTTGATAATGGTGCGGATTATGTGGTGATTAAAGGCGGTCATGGAGAAGATGCGTATGTTTCCGATCTTGTCTTCAACGGAGTAGAGATATGGGAACTTGCAGATAAGCGTATTCACACAAAAAATACGCATGGCACGGGCTGTACGTTCTCTGCAGCTATAGCGGCGGAGCTTGCTTACGGGAAAACAGCAGAAAACGCGATCCACAGTGCTAAAAGATTTATCCAAACAGCGATAGAAAATGGAATCGATGTCGGTTCAGGTCATGGTCCTGTTAATCACTTTGCTTATCGGAGGCTGCCTCATGAACAATACTAGAGTACAAGAATGGAAGTCTTTTGTGGAGCTAGTCAGAAAAGAACGTCCGCTCATTCACCATATTACGAATAACGTTACAATGAATTTCCTCGCGAATGGAGTTCTTGCAGCCGGCGGAAGTCCGATGATGGTTCATGACGCGAGGGAAGTAGAAGATGCTGTAGCCGTTGCGGATGCGCTGGTTCTTAACATTGGAACATTGGATGAAGCTGGAGCAGAATCTATGAAGCTTGTACTGCGTAAAGCGATGCATTACGGAGTGCCGGTCGTCCTCGACCCTGTTGGAGTGGGTCTGTCTTCATTCCGTCAGGAAACCGTTAAAGAATTGTTGTCAGAATATTCTAAATTGAAGGGGGTCAGTCCCCAAACAATTCTGACAATTTGCGGGAATGCAGCTGAGATGAAATTCCTTGCAGGTCTCGGCTGGGAAGGAAAAGGAGCGGACGGTGATCTTGACAGCTCTGAAGGGGATTCAAGAGAGCTTGCTGCTGCAGCTGCAAAGCAAACTGGATGCATCATTGCGATGACAGGTGAGAAAGATGTTGTGACAGACGGAAAAACGGTCATTGTACTTTCACATGGTGATCCGATGCTATCACTAGTTACCGGAACAGGTTGTTTTGCAACTTCTATGATCGCACTTTATCAGGCGAATCATAAAGGTGAATCAGAGGTTAATCTTTCTTTCATTGAACGAACTGCACTTTCGTTATTGATGCTAACAAAAGCATCTGAAGCAGCTGCAGAGACCTCAAAAGGACCTGGAAGCTTTCAGTCAAACCTTTTAGATGAATTATTTTTACTAGAACGTAATGAATGGAATTGGAAAGGTGAGATCAACTGGTTGGAGATTGAGCGAGCAGTAATGGATGAAAGAGGTGTCCGCAGGTGACCATACTTTCTCAAGTGGATCTGGCTCAAAAGCTTTCCCTTTATTTTGTAGCGGGTACGATGAATTGCGCGTCGCCAGCTTCATTTAAACAAATTCTTGAACAGGCCGTTAAGGGCGGTATTACAGCCTTTCAATTTCGTGAAAAAGGAACAAATAGCTTAACCGGCGAAGAACGATTTGAAGCAGCAAAAATGGCTAAAGAGCTATGCCGGGATTTTGGAGTGCTTTTTATCGTGAATGATGATCTCGATTTGATGGAAGCAGTCGATGCTGATGGACTTCACGTTGGACAGACTGACGGTGATCTTGGATTTATCCGTCAGCAGACAAAAAATAAGATCCTTGGCGTATCCGCACATACACTTGCTGAAGCAAAGGACGCTGTTGAACGTGGAGCAGATTACATCGGTGCAGGTCCTATCTATCTGACTGCTACAAAACCTGATGCACAAGAACCCGTAGGGACGGGGATATTTAAAGAATTTCGTGCAAACGGCATAAACGTTCCTGTAGTAGGAATTGGCGGGATATCGATGGATAATGCAGCTGCTGTTATTAAGGCTGGTGCAGACGGAGCAGCAATCATCTCAGCTATCAGTCAGTCGAAAGATCCAGATTTAACTTCCCGGGAATTGCTTATGAAAATAAAACACGCAAAGAGGGGAATGTAAGTGAAAATTTCTGTTCAAAAGCTGTCATTAATGGCAATGTTCACAGCCGTCGGCACATTAGCTTCACATATGTTTTGGATTCCGGCGGGTGTTGCGAAAGCTTTTCCGGTTCAGCATGCGATTAATGTTATTGCAGGTGTATCGTTAGGCCCCTTGCCGGCTGTTATTGTAGCATTCAGCATCGGGCTGCTGCGCAATATGTTCGGCGTTGGTTCTCTGCTTGCTTTTCCAGGGGGAATGATAGGAGCGTTTTTAGCTGGATATTTTTATAAAAAAGGAAAAACTTACGCAGTAGCCGCAATCGGAGAATGGATCGGGACAGGGATTATAGGAGCTCTTGTCGCAATGCCAGTTGCAGCACTCTTCTTAGGTTCAGAGGCAGGAGCATTTTTCTTTATCCTTCCATTCCTGACGAGTTCTGTTGTGGGCGGATTGATCGGCTGGATGATTCTCAGAGTAATCAAGAAAAGTTCAGCCGTGAAACTCAACACAGATGCCCGCGAAAAATCTGCTTAAGGATATGCACCGAATAGACCTCCACACCGTACACTGAGTACTATCACCCGGTGGAAAAGGGGGCCATTTATCAGATGAAAAAACGACCAAAACGATGGATTTATGCCGAAATGCTGCTCATGTTTCTAGGACTGCTTCTTGCCATCTATAACGGAAAGTATTGGGAGAGCCCTACTGTATTGTTCTCGATTTTAATGGTTGTCTTTGTATTTCGTGCAGTGGAACGAAAAGTTTTTAAGCAAAAGACTGAATTTTGGTTTAACGTTGGTATGGCCGGAATCTTTCTAGTACTTGGTGTCATACCCCTTTTATAAAACGATTGAAAGCAGACTGTTTAGAGATAGGCAGTCTGTTTTTGCGTGTATAGGCAAACGTATATTTTGTGTAAACCTTTGACATAATGATGAGGAACGTAATAAAATAATTTTACGTAAAGGATAATTTTTACGTGGAGGTAAATTCTTGAATGTGAGGTGATAGGAGTGAAAAGGAATCAATCAGTGCCAGAAACGTATATCGTCACAGAGCCGGAACAGGCTGCGGCCCTTCTGCATCCGGTCAGATCGGAAATCATAAGCTTATTAAAGGAACCGCGTTCTGCGACAGAGCTGTCAAAAGTGATGAACGATTCCGCCCAAAAGGTGAATTATCATTTAAAAGCACTGGAAAAAGTGGGTCTTGTCACACGGGCTGGCACAAGGAATGTCAGAAACCTTGTAGAAGTTCTTTATAAAAGTGTGGGGAAAACATTTCTATTATCTGATTCACTCGGTCTTTCACAAGAAACGATCCAAAAGCTGCAGAATCAGACCGCCCTTGCACACGTTTTATCGTTGACTGATAAAATAAAACGAGATGCGGTTTCCCTTATGGAAGAAGTGGAGAGTGAAGAAATTCCGAGTGCAGCCATGGAAATGGAGCTATCACTTCTTGGGAAAGAAGAGCGCAAGGCTTTTTTACAAGATTACGCAGATATGCTTTCAGAACTCATTAAAAAACACCATGACCCGAAACAAGGAACATCTAGGACGTTTCATGTTTCAATGGCGATGTACCCAAAACCTGAAGGAGGCGGAACGGCATGAAAAAGGAACAAGAAAGCACAGTTACACCATTAAGAAAAGATCAAGCAGGAGAAGAGTCAAACGTGATTCCGATGAAAACAGAAGTACAGGTTGAGGGTGCTGATCATGAGCAGCAGCCGGCAAAAATTATTTTTATCACTTCTGGATTTGGAAAAATAAATGTGCCAAATACAACAAGCGCTAGCCCGATGGCAATAGCGGCATAATAAGGAGGAAATGTTATGAACTTAATTCCAATGGTCGTAGAATCAACCAACCGCGGTGAGCGTTCGTACGATATATATTCAAGGCTCTTAAAAGACCGCATCATCATGCTCGGAAGTGCGATTGATGACAATGTGGCAAACTCAATCGTTGCTCAGCTTCTTTTCCTGGCAGCAGAAGATCCTGATAAAGATATCTCCATCTACATTAATTCACCAGGAGGTTCCGTTACGGCTGGACTTGCGATTTACGATACGATCCAGTTCATCAAACCAGATGTATCGACGATCTGTATCGGTATGGCTGCTTCCATGGGAGCTGTTTTGTTAGTAGCAGGAGCAAAAGGCAAGCGCTATACGCTTCCGAACGCTGAAGTTATGATTCATCAGCCGCTTGGTGGAACACAGGGGCAGGCATCGGACATGGCCATCCATGCAAAGCGCATTCTGCAAACACGCGAGCTGCTTAATAAAATCATTTCAGACCGTTCAGGACAGCCGATCGAGAAAGTTGAGAAAGACACAGACCGTGACTACTTCATGTCAGCAGAAGAAGCACTAAAATATGGTATCATCGACAAAGTTATCGAGAAGATTTAGGGCAAAGAGTAAATTAAGAATAAATATATAAGTAAAATACGGTAAAGAAGCCAGCCCACCGGGGCTGGCTTCTTATTGGGAAATGGGGTCTGTCCCCTTACAATTTATTTCCCGCACAGCATTTTGGATTTTCACCTGGAGAGTTTGCTCCATTTCACTTGTCGAAAAGTCGAAAATCAGTATTTTAGGATTGGATGAGTTTGTTGTGGTAATCTTATGAAAAGATACATAGTTTGGAAGTTTCTAAGACGATGATAGAAAGAAGGAATGCAGCATGGCAACATCAGCAGAAAAGACGTCAAGCGCAGCGTCTTCTCAGCAGAAAACCATTTATTCGATTCTATTTGCTATTAGTTTTGTCCACTTGTTAAACGACTCGATGCAAGCCGTGATTCCGGCGATTTTTCCTATTTTAGAAAACTCAATGGGGCTCACATTCACCCAGCTGGGATGGATTGCGTTTACGCTAAATATCACTTCATCCGTTATGCAGCCTATCGTCGGCTGGTATACGGATAGGACGACGTCACCGTATTTGCTGCCGTTTGGAATGATGGCTAGTTTAATAGGTATGCTTGGAATTGCTTTTGCTGATTCGTTTTATATGATTATCTTCTCAGTGATCGGAATTGGACTTGGATCGGCAGTGTTTCATCCTGAAGGCTCACGTGTTGCTTATATGGCAGCTGGGAATAGGCGCGGCCTTGCACAGTCCATCTATCAGGTTGGGGGAAACTCAGGAACATCACTTGCACCGATTATGACAGCACTGGTTTTCGTGCCGCTTGGTCAGTTTGGAGCGGTATGGTTCACCTCTTTTGCTGCAGTTGCCATCTTTGTATTGTTTTATGTATCGGGATGGTACGCAAAGCAGCTTGCGCATTTTCCACGTGTAAAAAAACAAACAGGTGAGAAAAAAGCGATTGATAAAAAACGTAAAAACCAAGTGATTGTTGCAATGGCGCTGCTTGTTTTCCTAGTATTTGGGCGTTCATGGTATTTTTCCGGTATCAGTAATTATTATCAGTTCTATCTTATTCATGATTATGGTCTCACTATCCGCCAGGCACAAATTTATTTATTCATTTTCATGGCATCCGGCGTGCTGGGCACATTCTTTGGCGGACCGATCGCAGACCGGTTAGGGAAGAGAAATATGATTTTCTGGTCGATGGTAGGAACGGCACCATTAGCACTATTATTGCCGCATGTCGGCTTGTGGGCAGTAGCGCCATTGTTTTTCTTTATTGGATTTATTTTAAACACGAGCTTTTCCGTTACAGTGGTGTATGCGCAAGAACTGGTTCCAGGGAGGATTGGAATGGTTTCCGGCCTGATCGTCGGCCTCGCCTTCGGTATGGGTGCACTCGGTTCAGTCGTACTCGGAAACATAGCAGACGCTACCAGCATTTCCTACACAATGCTGCTTATCAGCTTCTTACCATTTTTAGGTCTCCTTACAGTGATGCTGCCTACTGACCGAACACTGGAGAAGTGGTCTAATGAGTGAGGGGGGACAGACCCCAGACAAATACAAATCGCTGATTTGTATTTGTCAGAAAGACATCTCTGCCACTACTGTTTACAGTTCAATAACACAAAAAATCCTTGTCTGCATTTAGACAAGGATTTTTTCGTTCACTATATCATTGGTTATTCAATCTTCTGTATCTCGCACTTGCAAACATATATACGCCATAAGCGATGAAGCCAAGTGCAACGATGGCGAGAAGAACAGGTCCGAAGGGTTGTGCTGCTAGTTCCAGCAGGGCACCATCCAGTCCTTTTGTTTCTTCAGGGTTAGCGAGAATAGCCGTTCGGATAAGGAAGAAAGCGATGATCATAAAAACGAACGCACGTGCAGTCATTCCAAACGTCCCGATATATCCGCTCCACCGCCATTCTTCTTTGTTCATCTCGTTTTTCTTTAGATCCTTTTTAAATTTGCGTGATAGTGCCCGAAACAAAAAGACAACTCCGATAATACCAAAGACAAGTCCTGCGATCGCGATCAATAACTGTCCGAAGGGCTGAGCAAGCATCTGTGCTGATAGTGTTTGATAGGTTTTATCCGATGGTTCTGCTCTTGCCCTGAAAAGAATTCGTAATGCACTAATGCACATGGCGGTATAAACGCCTGCAATAAACAAGTAGCTAAGTCTGCTGAACCATCTTTTCCAGCTGTGGTTGACGCATTCCGGGTCAAAAACAGCTTTTGTCAGCTGCCAAAACGCATAAGCGCTTAAACCAACGGCAAGTACAATCAATAGAAAAGGACCAAACGGCTGCTGTGCGATCGTGTAGAGTGCGCCTTGTGAACTTGCTTCATTAAGGTGTGTACCTGTCGAAGTAATCAGTGCGAGTATCCCGATCACCACATAGACAATACCTTTTGAAAGATAACCGATTCTTGCTAGACGATGAATCCATGGGCGAAAAGATTCAAAATGATGATTGATTTTATCCTTATACGTTTCTTTTTTTACAAAGGGCTGTTTCACAGTCAAATCGGCTCTCCTTTCAGAGCAAATCACTTCGCGTCTCTGGTGGATTGTACAATAAATAGATTCGGTAGAGGTTGCTTATGATTGTTTTTGTAACTGCATATGCAGGAATGGCAAGAAGCAAACCGATAAAGCCAAATGCCGCTCCAGACATCAGTACTACTAAAATGATTGTCAGCGGATGTATGCGAAGCTTCCTTCCCATGATCTGCGGAGATAGAATGTTACCTTCTACCTGCTGAACAACAAGCGTTACCAGCGCGACTTTAATTGCCATAAACGGATCTTGAATGAGCCCGACTAAAAGAGCTGGGAAGACGCCGATAAATGGTCCGAGGAACGGAATGACATTTGTAAGTACTGCAAAAAGAGCAAGAACAAGTGCGAACTTAAGGCCGATTATCATATAGCCGGCATACATAAATACTCCAACAAACAAGGCGACTAATATTTGTCCTTTTATATAAGAAGACAGCGTAGAATCGATATCCCGGAGAATAGCAGCCACGTCATGTTCCATGTGACGAGGTACCAGTCTTAGAAAATAATTAAAAAACTTTTTGTCATCAAGGAGTAAATAAAATAGTATAAACGGTACTACCAATAAAACAAGTGCAATATTCGTCAAAGTAGTAACGAGTTCTATTACATCCTTGGAAATGGAGCTCGTGAACTTTTCAAGGCGCTCGGTTGCCAGTTTAGCAACCTGTGTGCTGTCAATAAACGATTTGTTTTCTCCTGTGACCATTTTTCCTGTTTTTTCAGTAGCTTCCCCGATTTTCTTTGGGAAGTCGTCAGTTAGATTGGTTAATTGATCGGCTATGACAGGGAAGGCTGCAGCAGAAATTCCTGAAGCCGCCGTTATCAACCCGAGCATGACTAAGAATATAGCAAGAAATTTGGGCACCTTTTTTTTGATCAGATAACGTATCAACGGCCGAAGCAAGTAATATAACAATCCAGCGATAAACACCGGAAAGAAGACGCTCGAGATTACGAGATAAAGGAAGTCAATAAGATAGTCGATTTTTCCGAGTAAAAATAAAATAGTGAGTACGAGTACGGCACCTGCCGCATACTTGAAGAATGAGTACTGATACCACATTTGATGTGACCTCCGTTTCATAATAGTATTCTTTTCCCTTTTTCAAAAACTGTAATCTTTTTTTAGTTAAATAATAATTGACATTTTTAAAGAGCGCTGATAGATTGAAAGTGTAAATGTAAACGTTTACGTAACTAGAAAGCAGGTAGATGTTTTGAATCCGACAATTAAAGATGTAGCCAAGCAGGCAAACGTTTCGATTGCAACAGTTTCCCGTATTGTTAATGGGCTGCCCGGCTATTCGGAGGACACTAAGAAAAAGGTGCAGGAGGCTATTGAAACTCTGGGCTATCAGCCGAACGCCATTGCGCGGGGATTGATCAATAAGCGGACCCAAACAATCGGTGTCTTGTTTCCGGAAGTTTCAGGGATGCTTTCTTCCGAAGTACTGGAAGGTGTAGAGAACGCTGCACACGACGGAGGATTCAGCGTTATCGTTTGCAATACAACGTCCAGCGGAAAGCGAACCGTCAAATATCTTCGTTTATTACAGGAGAAAAGGGTAGACGGCATCATTTTTGCATCTGAGGATGTGAAGGAAGAGTACTATAAAATCTTTCAAGAAATGAAGGTTCCCGTTGTACTCGTCTCAACCGCATCATCAAATTACAATTTGCCTTTTGTACGTGTAAACGATTATGAAGGAGCTTTTCAGGCGACGGAATATTTGATTAATAAAGGACACAAACAGATTGGGATGATCGGTGGCAGCAAACAAGATCCGATCGCAGGTGTTCCACGCATGAAAGGCTTCGAGGAAGCTCTTCAAAAGCATAATCTGGCTTTTTCGGAAGATCACGTAACAACGAACGAAGGCTACCGTTTTCAAAACGGAAAAGAGTCATTGCCTGTCTTGCTAAAGCAGCTGCCAAATATGACAGCTTTGTTTGCAGCCAGTGATGAGATGGCTATTGGCGCAATGTCGGCCGCCCATCAGCTTGGCATCAAAGTACCAGAAGAACTGTCTATCATCGGGTACGATAATCTGAAGATTGCAGAAATGTGCTATCCTGCCTTAACAACAGTCTCACAGCCATTAAAGGACATGGGACAAACTGCAGGAGAGATTTTAGTGAAATTGATTAAAGGTGAAGAAAAAGAAGTCGAAAGCCGTTACATGCCTTTTACCATAACAGAAAGGCAGTCAGTCTGTGATTTACAGGACAAGTAAAAAACGGAGGCATGTTCGCTTCATTTTATTTTACGGAACACGTAAACGTTTACGTAAAGCGCTTACACCTATATAGGAGGTATACACATGATTAAAGTAACAGTTTGGAATGAGAACCGCCATGAGCAGAAGAACCCTACGGTACAAGAAATCTATCCAAAAGGCATTCACGGTGCGATTGCAGAATTCCTGGAGCATGCAGGACATGATGTAAAGACTGCAACACTCGACGAGCCGCAGCACGGACTTACGGATGAAGTTTTAAACAGTACAGATGTCCTTGTATGGTGGGGACACCTTGCGCATGACGAGGTGGATGATGAGATTGTAAACAAGGTGCAGCAGCGTGTACTTGATGGAATGGGATTGCTTGTCCTTCATTCCGGTCATTTTTCTAAAATCTTTAAAAAGCTTATGGGAACGTCTTGTGATTTGAAGTGGCGTGAAGCTGACGAGAAAGAACGTATCTGGATTGTGAATCCTAGCCACCCGGTTGCAAACGGCCTTGGTGAATACATCGAGCTTGAAAAAGAAGAAATGTATGGCGAACACTTTGATATTCCGGCACCGGATGATCTAGTTTTTGTGAGTTGGTTTGAAGGCGGAGAAGTGTTCCGTTCGGGCTGTGCTTACAACCGCGGAAAAGGGAAGATCTTCTACTTCCGTCCGGGCCATGAAACATACCCGACGTATTATAACAAAGATGTTCAAACGGTTATCACAAATGCTGTTTCATTCCTTGCTCCATCAGGAAGCCAAGCTCCTGTATACGGAAACGCAAAACCGCTTGAAGCGATCGCAGCTAAATAAAATAAAAAAACCAATCATGAGGAGGAAGTTATTATGACAGTAAAAGTTGGAATCATCGGATGTGGAAGTATTGCAAACCATCGCCACCTGCCGGAGTATGCTCAAAATCAGGATGTTGAAATCGTTGCTGTATGTGATGTTGTAAAAGAACGTGCTGAAGCGGCACAGGCCATTTACGGCGGTGAAATTTTCACGGATTACAACGAGCTGCTTGCACGGGATGAAGTTGAAGCAGTAAGCGTTTGTACGCCTAACTACCTGCATGCACCGATTTCGGTAGCGGCTTTAAAAGCTGGAAAGCATGTATTATGTGAAAAGCCGATGGCAACTTCTTTACAAGAAGCTGAAGAAATGATTGAAGCGGCTGAACAAAGCGGCAAGACACTCATGATTGGACATAACCAGCGTTTTGTCCCTGCTCATCAAAAAGCACGTGAAATAATTGCAAACGGTGAGCTTGGAAAAGTATACAGCTTCCGTACAGCGTTTGGACACCCAGGACCTGAAGCGTGGAGTGTCGACGGAAAAAACAGCTGGTTCTTTAAAAAGGATGAAGCTTTTATCGGAGCGATGGGTGACCTTGGTGTTCATAAAACAGACCTGATCCGTTATGTTCTTGGTGAAGAAATCATAGAGGTAGGTGCTTTTGTAGAAACGAGTGCGAAAGATTTTGCTTCTGTTGATGATACGGCTGTATGTGTATTAAAAACAGAAAGCGGCATTATCGGAACACTCGCTGCAAGCTGGTCTTACATGGCAAAAGAAGACAACTCTACCATTATTTATGGTGAAAAAGGCATTCTTCGTTTAGAAGACGACCCGAAATATTCCCTTGTTGCCCAATACACAGATGGTTCAAATGTCCGTTATGAGCTAGGTGCGATTCAAACGAATGAAAACCAATCAAACTCTCATGTTGTTGATCATTTCATCGATGCTGTTGAATCAGGGAATACGCCGCTTATCACAGGTGAGGAAGGAAAGCGTTCATTGTCTGTAATTCTTGCAGCACTGGAATCAAATGAGAAGAAGACGATTGAAAAAGTTCAAACAGGTGTTCACGCATGAAATTAAGAGTCGGCATAATCGGGGCTGGCGGCATCGCACAAGGCCGTCACATCCCCGCATTTCAACAACTTGGAGAGAAAGCAGAAGTAACTGCAATCAGTGATGTGAACGTGGAAGTGGCTAAGTCTGTCGCTGAAAAATTTCACGTACCGAACTACTTCACAACCTATCAAGAGATGTGGCCGCATGTGGATGCCGTTGTCATATGTACCCCAAACAAGTTTCACAGAGAAATAACAGTGGCGGCTCTAGATGCTGGTAAACATGTACTCTGTGAAAAACCAATGGCAATGACTATTGAAGAATGTGCAGAGATGGTTGAAGCTGAAAAGCGTTCGGGCAAGGTGTTATCGATTGCGTATCACTATCGTCATATGAAAGAATCACAAGCTGCTAAACGTGTGATCGAAAGAGGCGAAGTAGGTAATCCTTTAGTCGTTCGTGTTCAGGCTTTAAGAAGACGCAAGGTGCCAGGCTGGGGCGTTTTCACGAACAAAGAGCTGCAAGGCGGAGGAAGTTTAATAGACTATGGCTGTCATCTGCTGGACTTAACGCTTTGGCTGCTCGATAATCCGGTTGTGACTGAAGTTTCAGGACAAACGTTCAACACAGTGAGCCGAGAAGCTGAGCAGGTGAACCAATGGGGCTCTTTTGACTCAGAAACATTTGAAGTGGATGATCATGTTACAGCTTATATTCGTTTAGCTAACGGAGGAACGATTTTGTTTGAAACGTCATGGGCTGCAAACATTCCGGATGATGCAGAGGTGCTCCGTATTTCAGGTGACCGCGGCGGACTTGATGTTTTCCCTTTCTCGGTCAATAAAGCGGAAAACGGTATGATGACGACAACAATAGCAGATTGGATTCTTGGTGAAGATGATCCAGGACTTCCGCAAGCCATCAATTTTGTGGATAGCTGTCTTGGAAAAGCTGAACCTCTGGTTACTGCAGAAGAAGCCATGAACACATCCCGTGTTATTGAAGCGATCTACGCAAGCAGTTTGATGGGGAAAAGCGTCCAGGTTGAGAATGGTAAAGGAGTGGAGAAAGCATGAAGCTAGGAGTATTTACAGTTCTATTTTCGCAAAAGTCATTTACGGAAATGCTTGATTATGTAAAAGAGGCAGGCGTACAAGCCGTTGAGATCGGAACAGGAAATTACCCAGGCAACGCGCACTGCCCTCTTGATGAATTATTAGCGAGTGAAGAGAAGCGGAATCAATATTTACACGAAGTTGAAAAGCGCGGATTAACGATTTCAGCATTCAGCTGCCACGGCAACCCATTGTCGCCAGATGAGGCGTTTGCAAAGGAATCCCATGATACTTTTGTAAAAACAGTAGAGCTTGCTGGATTGATGAACGTTCCTGTCGTGAACTGTTTCTCTGGTGTACCAGGAGATTCTGAGAACGCGAAGTATCCGAACTGGCCGGTTTCTCCTTGGCCAAACGAATACAGTGATGTTCTGAAATGGCAGTGGGAAGAAAAGTTGATTCCATACTGGCGCACATGGGGACAGTTTGCGAAAGAACATGGTGTTAAGATAGGACTGGAGCTTCACGGCGGTTTCTTGGTTCATACACCATACACGCTCTTAAAACTGCGTGAAGAAACATGTGATGCGATCGGCGCAAACCTTGATCCCTCACATTTATGGTGGCAAGGAATCGATCCTGTTGCAGCGATTAAGATTCTAGGAAAAGCTGGAGCGATCCATCATTTCCATGCAAAAGACACATACTTGGATCAAGACAATATCAATATGTACGGTTTAACAGATATGCAGCCATATGGGGCGGTTAAAAACCGTGCTTGGAGCTTCCGCTCTGTAGGCTGTGGCCATTCCGTTCAGGAATGGTCTGATATGATGAGTGCGCTTCGTACGTATGGCTATGATTACGTGGTGAGCATCGAGCATGAAGATCCAATCATGTCGATCGAAGAAGGGTTCACGCGCGCGGTGAAGAACTTGCAGTCGATCCTCATCTCCGAGCAGCCAGCCGAGATGTGGTGGGTCTAGTACAAAAGTAGGGGTCTGACCCCAGACAAATACAAATCCAGCTGATTTGTATTTGTGGGGTGCACACTCCTTGAATAAGAAAGCCTGAAATCCAATACATCGGATTTCAGGCTTTTTTCATTTCAATAAATACAACCCCAATAAAATAACCAATCTCAATCTTTCCTATCAAATCTTTCTTACGCGCATCGTGTCGCGAACGACAGGCCAGTTCTGCGGGAACGGGATCCCGAGCACCCAGAAGCTTACTCCACGCAGACCATAATCAATGGCAGTTCTGTATTTTGCCTGCACGCTTCTGGCATCCTCAAACCAGACTTCATGCTCTTTGCCTTGTGCATCGAAGTACTTGAACCAAGGGGATTGGTCTCCTTCGTCAAATTCAATGGAAGCATTCATACGAGCTGCGAGATTGACAGCTGCTACTTGACTAAGCGTTTTTGCAAACGTGCCTTGTACGAATGGTAATGTCCAATCACGCCCATATGTCGGAACACCCATCATTATTTTTTCACGGGGAATAGCCGTAACGGTGTAATCCAGAACTTTTTTTACTTCGTCTAAGGGAGCGATTGCCATTGCACGGCCGCCTGCCCATCCCCATTCATATGTCATGACTACAACAAAATCCACGATTTCTCCATGCGCCCTGTAGTCATGTGCTTCATACAGCAATCCTGGCTGATCTTCCTTATATTTTGGGGCAACTGCCGTAGAAACGGAGTAGCCTAAAGGTTTATACTTTGCGACTGCACGTCTTAAGAAATTATTATAATCTTCTTTATTCTCTGGATAAACGTATTCGAAATCAAAGTTAACTCCACGGTATCCTTTCGTTTGCATCGTACCCAAAATATTATTTAATACGGTTTCCTGCAACGAATCACTGTCTAATATGGTTTTGATCAAATCTGAATTAAACCCTTCACCTTCAATATTGGCGATGCCCATAAGCGGAGCAACACGATTTACTCTTGCAGCTGCAATTATGCCTTCATCTTGAAGTGCCGTTAAACCGCCAGTCCTTGTGACAGAATAATGAAACGGCGTAATATAGGTTAGGTAAGAACCTACATTTCTCACCTCGGTTTGGGAGGCAGCTCCCATGTTGGTTACATAGGCATTTACTTCTTTTACTGGTCTTTTATAAGGAATAGAAAGCCTCGTTCCCGTATATATCAAACTAGGATTAGGGATATTATTTTCTCTCTGTAAATCTGCCACGGAAGTGCCATACCGGTTTGCAATTGCATAAAGAGATTCACCTTGCTTTACTACATGTATAGGTATATCAATCACTTGGCCGACATAAATAACGGAAGCAAGAGGGATGTTGTTCCAGCCTATTAAACTCTCAACAGTAGTCCTGAACCGGTTCGCAATCTCATAAAGTGTATCTCCTGATTGAATCGTATAGGTCGGAAAATCATTTGGAATCACTAGCGCCTGGCCAACAACTAATACATTTTGATTTTCAATACCGTTGGCTTTAACGATAGAAGCCATCTGGACACCGTAGCGCTGAGAGATTTGCCAAAGAGAATCACCTCTTTGAACAACATGAATGTACATAAATAACGCCTCCTTTACTCTGTATTTAATGTATTAAAAAAAGAGCCATTTTATGAAGAAGTGAGCAGGGGGACAGACCCGGGTCTGTCCCCCCTCTCACTTTAAAGCTGTAAAGAGTAATCGCAGAATTAGAATTAAATCACTGATTGACAATTCATGGCAGCATCAACTATAATTTTCAAAAACAACTTGAAACATCGATGAGGATTAGTACATTGATCTTGTCTTTCATAGAGAGGGAACCAGATGGTGAAAGGTTCCTACTGACAGCCAATCGAACCTGCCTCTGAGTTCTGATCCCGAAACTAGTGGAAGATATCAGCGGTTCAAGACCGTTATCATGAAAGAGTGTAAAGCTGTGCTTTGAATTAGGGTGGTACCGCCAAGAGATTGGTCCCTAATGATGAAGCGTGGCTTTTTTTAGTTATAAAAATTGCGAGGTGCATAAAATGGCAAAGGATTTTGTAAAAGACGTTACAAGTATGAACGATGATTTTGCACAATGGTATACAGATGTTGTAACAAAAGCGGAATTAATTGATTATTCAAGTGTCCGCGGCTCGATGATTCTAAGACCATATGGTTATGCGATCTGGGAAAACATTCAAAACCAGCTGGATAAACGCATCAAAGAAACGGGTCATGAAAATGTATACATGCCGCTTTTTATTCCAGAAAGTCTGCTTCAAAAAGAGAAAGACCACATCGAAGGTTTTGCACCGGAAGTGGCTTGGGTGACACACGGCGGGGAAGAGAAACTTACCGAACGTCTATGCGTGCGTCCGACTTCTGAAGTTCTTTTTGCAGAGCATTTTAAAAGCATTATTCATTCATACCGTGATCTGCCGAAGCTGTATAACCAATGGTCTAACGTTGTGAGATGGGAAAAAACAACCCGCCCATTCCTCCGCACACTTGAATTCCTTTGGCAGGAAGGGCACACGTGCCATGAAACGGATGAAGATGCCCATGAAGAAACCGTCCGTATGCTTAACGTTTACGCAGAGCTTTGTGAAGAGTATTTAGCAGTTCCAGTTATCAAGGGGCAAAAAACAGAAAAAGAAAAGTTTGCTGGAGCTAAGTATACGTATACGATTGAAAGTTTGATGCATGACGGTAAGGCTCTCCAATCTGGGACTTCACATCATCTAGGAGACGGATTTGCTAAGGCATTCGGAATCCAGTTCACAAATCGAGAAGGTAAGCTGCAGACGGTCCAGCAAACATCTTGGGGATTCACAACACGTATTATCGGAGCGATGATAATGGTTCACGGTGATGACAGAGGATTGATTGTTCCACCAAAGATTGCGCCAATACAGCTAATGATCGTTCCGATCGCGCAGCATAAAGAAGGTGTATTGGATTTTGCATATCATGTAAAAGAAAAGCTTTCTACAACAATCCGAACAGGAATTGATGCGAGCGATAAAAAACCAGGCTGGAAGTTCAACGAATATGAGATGAAGGGAATTCCGCTTCGTTTAGAAGCAGGACCACGCGATATCGAACAGCAGCAAGTCGTACTCGTCCGGCGTGATACTGGAGAAAAACAAACGGTATCAACAGAAAACTTAGAAACACATATCCACGAAATCTTAACCGATATCCAAAACAGCTTGTTTGAAAAAGCGAAAAAGCACCGTGAAGAAAAAACATCCGTTGCAACCACCTTCGAAAAGTTTAAAGAAAGTCTTACAAACAATGGAGGATTCATAAAAGCAATGTGGTGCGGAGATGAAGCCTGCGAGAACTTTATTAAAGACGAAACAGGTGTAACATCAAGATGTATGCCTTTTGAACAAGAAAAGCTGTCAGACAAATGTGTGTGCTGTGACCAAGAAGGAAAGCATCTCGTTTATTGGGCAAAAGCTTATTAATTTATAGTACAAAAGCAGGGGACAGACCCGGGTCTGTCCCCCTATTTTTTTCTCACACCACTATGCAAAACTTTTTTTCCGTATAAAATAGATAGAGTAGTTATGAATCTATTTAAGGGAGAAATTTTTATGAAAAATACGTGGAAAGCCTATCGCTCACCTGTTATTTTGCTCATTTCTATCATCATCGGAAGTGTCATCGGTTCTGTTATGGGTAAAGACGCGGCAGTTCTTAAACCATTTGGGGACTTATTTTTAAATGTCATGTTTATGATCGTCGTTCCGCTTGTGTTCTTTTCCATCTCTTCAAGCGTTGCCAACATGGCTGGGGCAAAAAGATTTGGAAAGATCATAAGCTCGATGCTGATTGTTTTTACATTAACAGGAACAGTTGCGGCAATTACAAGTATGGCCGGAATCAAACTTTTTCCGCCGTCTGAAGGGGTAAACATCGATCTTGTTAAACCGGAAGCGGCAAATGAAGAAGTATCGATCGGAGACCAGCTGGTAAGCACGGTTACGGTGCCAGATTTTGTTGATCTGTTAAGCCGTGCGAATATGTTAGCACTTATACTTTTTTCTGTTCTATTAGGACTAGCTACATCCAAAGTAGGAGAGAAGGCAAAACCGCTTGCGAATTTCCTCGCAGCCGGCAGTGAAGTTACGCTGCAGATGGTAAAGTACGTCATGTACTATGCGCCAATCGGTCTTGGAGCTTACTTTGCTGCACTCGTCGGAGAGTTTGGACCTACTTTACTAGGTTCCTATTTTAAAGCGGTATTATTCTACTATCCGTTCTCTCTTTTGTATTTCTTTGGGTTCTTTACGCTTTATGCGTGGATGGCACACGGCAAACTCGGGATTCGTACGTTCTGGAAAAATATGCTCTCACCATCTGTTACAAGTCTGGCGACGTGCAGTTCGGCAGCAAGTATTCCCGTAAACTTAGAAGCAACGAAAAAGATGGGTGTTCCTGACGATATTGCAGAAACTACAATCCCGCTTGGTGCAACGCTTCATAAAGACGGATCCGTCATTGGCGGCGTTCTTAAAATCACGTTCCTGTTCGGAATCTTTGGTATGGATTTCTCCGGTATCGACACATACTTCCTGGTAGGTGCGGTAGCACTTCTTGTAGGGATGGTAATGGGTGCGATCCCACAAGGCGGGTTGATTGCCGAGATGCTGATCCTTTCATTGTTTGGTTTCCCTGTTGAAGCTCTTCCAATCATTGCTGCGATTTCTGCCATTATAGATCCGCCAGCAACATTACTGAACGCAACAGGTGATAATGTGGCGAGTATGATGACGGCTCGTCTTGTGGAAGGGAAGAACTGGCTTGCAAAGAAGGTTTCTCCGTTAAAAGAGCAAAAAGGCGCCTAAACGTTTAATCGAATAGAGCTAGTAAAGCCCTCCAGCTTACATGATGAGCTGAAGGGCTTTGCCTTATATTATTCTTTTCTCTGCGGGGATTCCTATTATATGACCTCGATCACCATAGATACAAATACGCAAATACTCTCCCCACACACGAGCTCTTCCTTCTTGAGTCAGGTGCCAATTATCACGCCGTAAGCCTTCGCCGCTATAAACAGCCGGAAATCCAAAAGGAATAAACCGAATACCTTTTGGCAAATATTTTTGCAGTGTCCGAATCTGCCTTCCTGCCCCATGTTCCTTACTTACCACGAGCAGTGATTTTACTTTTGTAAAATCAAATACCTTAAGCGCATGTGTCACATTTTCAGCCGAGTTACAAGAAGTTTCTTCATAATAAATATAGGATTCAGGGACACCTGCTTCAATCATTTTTCTTTTTATCACGATTGATTCGGAGGTATCTCCATCTTTCCAAGCTGAATGTTTTTTTCCAGTCGCACTAACTCCGCCTGTTACAATAAATACAGAACTCAATCGGGTATGGTATGCTTCTATCGCTTTTTCCCAATGACCCGGATGTGTTCCTCCAAAGACAAAAACAGCGTCACATAATTCCGGCTTCTCATCACTAAAAAAAACAACTTCGGTAAGCCATTCTATTTGCTCCTTACTTAACTCAGGTACATTTTCTGGTTCTTTAGCAATGAAAGGTTCCAATCAAATACCTCCTTAAGCTGTTGCTTTAACAGCCGTTTCATTCTTATAAAACCGGGTAAATGCCATCTGGAACAGGAACATGCCCATAACACCCAATAACAAATACATACTTCCCATCGTCCATGACGGTAAAAATGCACCGATGGTAAGCCCCAGAGATCCAGCAATTTTTGCTGCTTGGAAAACAAGTCCGTTCATCGCCATGTACGAACTTCTCTTTGTATCATCTGCAAGATCTGCCAAGAACGCCTGGCGGATCGGAACGTATAGAAGTTCACCGATCGTGTACAACAGAACAGCACTCATCAGAATCGCCATTGAGTTTGATGCCCCCACAACAGCGTAGCCTATGGAATACAGAGATAATCCAATAAAAAAGACCTTCGCGTCGTTGAACCGTTTCATCTGTTTTGTAAGCCATATCGTTAATAAAACAACGAGTACCGTGTTTTCTGTAGATAGCCAGCTCAGCATTCTGATACCTGTCATTTCAAATGAGAATCCATTCCAGAAGGTAAGCGTACGTACTTCAAACTCCTGATCTAAACGGACACCGATATAGTTATGCATCTGGAACTCAAGAGACATGATGCAGATGCTTCCGGCAACGTACAGCATAAACGTTTTATCATTCATAACCGACCGGTAGTTTTCAATGACGTCACGCAAGACATTTCTCTTTCCGGAACTGACTTCAGCACGCTTTGATTCAAACGATTCAGTCATCCAATACGTAACCAGGATCCACGTGAAAACAGAAACAGCCGTAAGCACTAAAAACAGCTCAAAGCGGTGTGACTTAAACAGCAAGCCGCCGACGATCGCTCCCAGAGCGATTGATAGATTAATTGACCAGTAGTTTAAGCTGTACATAAATTTCCGGTTTTCAGGAGTACTCACATCAATCAGCATAGCTTCTGCTGCTGGATTCATTAATCCAGAGCTGACGCTTGAAACAAGCATCATTGAAAACGTCAGCCAGACAGAATCAAGAAACGGTGAGTTTGCCAGTGCCATGACAGCAAAAGCGCCAACTTGAATGCCTTGTGCCGTTACCATAACCTTTTTCCGGCCGACACGGTCTGCGATGTATCCTCCATAAAAACTAATAAAAAGAGAAACAAGAACATTTGTGATTAAGAGAAAGCCTGCCATTACTTGACCGACCTTCATAGAAAAATAGATTGCCATGAATGGGAAAATCATTGTACCTACAATACGTGTTAAAAAAGAAGTTATAATCCGGATCTTTATATTCCGGTGTAATTCCTTAAACCCCATAATAGTCACTCTCCTTATTTCCAATTTTATCTAGAAAAAGGAGAAGAAAAAGGGTAAACTTTTATTTATTATTTCCCCTTTTACAATATGGAGGTTTTTTTATGAAACTGCACGAATATTATGTGAGTCTGCGAGTGTATCAAAAAGAAAATGAATATATGGATTCCATGCGTGTAACTGTTCAGGAACTTTCAAATGTTCTGTGCTGTACGGAGCGCAATGTGAAAATCCTATTAAAAAGAATGGCAGAAGAAAACTGGCTGACATGGGAACCGGGAAGAGGAAGAGGCAACACCTCGACTCTTACTTTTCATAAAGATATGCGTACAGGGCTAACTGAAATCTTCAATCAGCTGCTTCAAAATGACGATCTGACCGGAGCGATTAATCTTTTGAAAGAAAACCTTCCAGAAGATATAAAAAATGAACTTCATAACATGCTGGACACCCATTTTGGCTATCAGGAAAAAGGACAGGAATCCGTAAAAGATGTTCTAAAGATTCCAATGACACGAAAGCTTTCAACACTGGATCCAGCTTTTGTATCTGTATCTACGGAATCTCATTTTGCAAGGCAGATTTATGATACCCTTCTTCAATATGATGTAAAGGAACAAGTGTTTAAACCCCATTTGGCTCACGATTATGACATTTCATCTGATGGATGCATAATCACCTTTTATTTACGAAAAGGGGTGATGTTTCATAACGGTAAAACGATGACATCAAAAGACGTACTGTACACCTTTCAGAGATTAAAAGACCAAAACGCAAACTCACCCTGCCAATGGCAGACAGCTCTCGTAATCGATGTAAGCTGCATAGGACTTTATACGATCCAATTTTACTTAAAAAGAAAAACACGAATGTTTCTTCATTTTGTAAGTTCAATTTCAATGGCCGTACAGCCTGAAGGTGGATCTAAAATGACAGGAACTGGACCGTTCGCCGTCAAAGCTTATGATGATGATGTGCTCGTACTGGAGGCAAATGGCCATTATTTTAAGGAAAGAGCATGGCTTGACCAGATTGAGATCTGGAGAATCCCCGAGAACTCAAAAGTAGAACTTCATTATGAACTGCCTGAATCGCAGGACGAAATAAAGGGAGAAGCAGTTGATCTTTTGCAAGTGGGCAGCAACTATATCGCTTTTAATTTGAATAAACCAGCGATCGTGCAAAATTGGCACTTTAGAAATGCTGTTTATCATTTATTTGATATCCAGCTAATGATTCAGGAACGAGAAAATGACAAATTAATCGCAGCGACAAGTCTATTTCCTGAAAAGAGCCTGGAAAACCCTCCAGAGAAAAAATCACTGAAACAAGCTGCAGAATCCCTTCAGGTATCAGGCTATAAAGGAGAAATTCTTAAAGTAAGCTTTTTTGATATGAAATACAGCAATGAAGATGCAAGGTGGTTAAAGAAGAGAGCAGAGGAAATCGGCTTGAATCTATTGCTGCATCCATTTCCACTGCCTGATTATTATAAAGAAGAAGTAACCGCTGACTCTGATATGATCATTATGGGAGAGATGTTTGAAGATAATGTTGTCCTTGCCTTTATCAATTTCTTTAAGCATAAAGCGAGTTTTGTGAACCGCTTTTTGGCGGGAGAAGAAGGGGAGAAAGTACAGCGAATTGTGGATCTTCTCATGGACGAAGAGGATGAAGAGAAACAAAAACAATTTATGGAAGAAGTTGAACACTTTCTCTATGAGAACCGTCTTGTGATCAACAGCTACCACACCTATAGGAAAAAGAACTTTCCGTCCAGTCTTAAGAATGTTTCCATGAATACATTCGGATGGGCGGATTTTCGAAAACTGTGGATTAAGCCAGCGATAAAAACCTATTTTTAGCTTTACTAGAATCTTTATCAAATCCTATTCGTATAAATTGTAAAGCATAGGAGGGAATCAAAGGTGAAAACAGTAAACCTTTATCGGATTGAGATTAGTGAGCCCTGTGAGGTAACTGGTATCTTATCTAACTTATTCGGCGGGTTCTATCCTTTTATTGAAAAATGACATGAACGTAAAGAAAAATTGGGGATCCATCCCTGCAGGAGTACAAGGATGGATAGTTAAGAAATGGGGGAGAAAGTACTTTTCCCCAGATGAAAATCAGCCAGGAATAGAACTTTTCACTCAGACAGATCAGCCATACGTCCTAATTCCTTATGAAAAAATCAAGGATTCTTATAAGAAAATATAACTGCAAAAAAAGAAGCCCGTATAACAGGCTTCTTTTCCTGATTTAAAAGAATAAATTCAGTACAAAATAGGATAATGCCGCAAGTGTAGCAGAAATAGGAAGCGTGATACACCAAGTGATAAGCATCGTCTTGGCTGTACCCCATTTAACGCCTCTTAGACGGTGAGAAGCACCTACGCCAAGGATAGACGAAGTAATTACGTGAGTCGTACTTACCGGAATCCCTAAAACGGACGCACCAAGAATTACAGATGCACCGGTTAAATCTGCTGAAACACCGTTTACTGGACGGATCTTCATAATCTTACCGCCAACTGTTTTGATGATCTTCCATCCGCCAACTGAAGTTCCAAGACCCATTGCAATGGCACAGGAAACTTGAACCCATAACTGTATATCTGTACTTTCTGTATAACCGTTTGCGATTAAAGCCATCGTAATGATCCCCATCGCCTTTTGTGCATCGTTCGTTCCATGCGAATAGGCCTGGAATGCAGCAGTCATTACTTGAACTTTTCTGAACCCATTGTTTGTTTTGGTTAAGTTTGCATTTTTAAAGATCAGTTTAATCAAATGATAAAATACAAAACCAACCGCAAATGCCAATATTGGCGAAAGCAATAATCCATATATAATTTTAAGGAATCCGGAATAATGTAAAGCTTCAAATCCCGCAGCAGCTATCGCAGCACCTGCAATAGATCCAATGATCGCGTGGGATGAAGAACTCGGAATTCCGTAATACCATGTGATCAAATTCCATGCAATAGCTGCAATAAGAGCAGCTAAAATAACGACTGATCCATTTTGAAGTGTGAATGGATCTACAATGTCTTTTGTGATCGTTTTTGCTACACCTGTAAATGTCATAGCTCCGACAAAGTTCATGACAGCTGCCAATAGAATGGCTTTTCTAGGTGTTAGGGCTTTAGTGGAAACAGACGTTGCAATGGCATTTGCTGTATCATGAAATCCATTGATAAAATCAAACGCTAGTGCTCCAATAACAATCAGAATGGTAAGGATTAAAATAGAATCGAATTCCATACCTGCCACCCGTTACGCGTTTTTCATGATGATAGATTCAAGAGTGTTGGCAACGTTCTGGCAGCTGTCGGCAATGCCTTCAAGTACTTCATACATTTCCTTGTACTTGATTACTTTGATCGGATCTGTTTCAGTTGCAAATAACTCACGTCGTGCTTCACGGTACAGGTCGTCACATTTTGATTCATAATCTTTAATCTTAATAGCATGTTCACGCATATCAAGCAGTTTTTTATCGGCAAGAAGATTGACTGTCAGCAAAATTTCGTCTGCACTTAATTTAATATATTCAACAAATTTAACCATGTATTCATCAGGATTTGTTATGACATAAATATCGAATAGGGCAGAAGCCTGTTCGATGCCATCTAAAATATCATCCATGCTCATAGCAAGTGATAAGATGTCTTCTCTTTCAATTGGTGTAATAAAGACTTTGTTCAGTTCCATGATAACGGTATGAACATATGAATCGCCTTTTGACTCAAGTTCTTTTAAGTGATCAGCAAACTCACGCAAGTCATTTTCGTTATTGATCTTGAAATCGTAAAAATAACCAGCAGATTCTTTAAGGTTGCTCGCAATATCCGTTAGCATTACAGCAAACTTATCCTTTTTCTTTGTAAACATAAGTACCCTCCAAAAGAAATGTCTTAAATCCTTTTTCTTTAATCTGTTATATAGGCAGTTATTTTTGTCTTTTTTAACCACCCAACATATTATACAAAATAATGAGAGTTTTTGTCGAAAAAGAATGAATTGTAATCAATAATTTACAAAACTTTTACTGAACAGGTGTATCTTTTTACTTTTCCCAAATAATTAAAAAGATAAGCAAAAAAAGAAAGCTTTCCTATTAAAGCTTCTTAAATCATTTTTGTATAAAGTTTTTCCTTTAAAAGATGAGCTCGTTTAATACTTTCTCTTAAAATAGGACCAGTGTTTACATGGTTCATTATTTCGTCTGTCGTGAGCCAAAAAACATCCGTAACCTCGTCTTCACTTTTAGAATGTGAATCACCGTTTTCATATTCAGCCAGCATAACAATATCTACTACTTTTTTTCCTGAATTTGAAATAAACGATGTGCTATGAACATATAGAAGGGTATCTTTTACGATCACACCGGTTTCTTCAAAAACTTCCCTTTTGGCGGTACGTTCCAGAATATCCGAGGAGTTTCCTTCATCCTCAACTTGTCCGCCGGCAAGAGAAAGCTCTCCGGCTGCATGTTCTTCTTTTAAACTCCTCTGGATAATAAGCCATTTATCATCGTTAAATACCGCAGCTTCCACGTTAACAACAAACATATTCAAACCTCCTGAAAGTTCCTTTTGTTATTTTCGCTGTTTCTTATCAGTATTCCTTTGGATGTGATAATCCATAAAAGAACATTTGGAAGATATCTGAAGCTAGTTTTTTTCCGTTCTCACCAGTAATTAACGTTATTAGCATATCGTTATTAAACAGCTGAATATAAACCATGATGGACTGTTCGGACAGATCGGGATTAATTTCGCCGCTTAATTGAGCATCTTTAATTAATTTTAAAATTAACGGGATCGCATATTTTGTCTGGAAATCAGCTAAAAATGCTTTTAATTCCTCATCAACTAACATCATTTCTCTGATCACTTCTGGATGGATATTCTCTAGTTCCTTTGTTTTATAAAGAATACTTGTCTTCATTTTCTCGAGAAATGAAATATCCTTATCAAATAGCTCTTTATGAAATTCATATTGTTCGGTGGTATAGTCTTTGATAACTTCCCTGAATAATGCTTCCTTGCTGCCAAAATGGTTATAGATCGTTACTTGGGAGACACCTGCTTTTTTTGCGATGTCTTCGATTTTTATATCTTTAACTCCTTGTTTTTGAAATAGGAAAAAGGCGGCTTTTTTTATATCGATTTTCTTTTGCTCTTTCCGGCGTTCATATCCGTTCAAAACACTTCACCTCACTATTAGAATAAAACATTTTTTGAAAAATAACAAACAAGATATTTCAAAAAGTTGTTGTCAAAAAATGAATACCGTTATATGCTAATTTTGAAATATAAACATATAAATATTTCAAAAAGAAGGTGTGTCTGATGATAAAGGTAGAAAAGTTAACAAAACGTTTTACACCTGAAAAAGGTTTGTTTGATGTAAATTTTGAAGTGAAAAAAGGGGAAGTATTTGGCTATATTGGACCAAACGGGGCAGGGAAATCTACAACAATCCGTCATTTGATGGGTTTCATGGAGCCTGATGATGGCATTTCATCCATTAACGGACTGGACTGCTGGTCGAAATCATCAGAAGTTCAAAAGAGGGTTGGGTATCTGCCGGGGGAGATTGTTTTTCTAGAAGGAATGACCGGTTTGGAATTCTTAAAACTTATGCAAAAAATGAGAAGACATAGAGAGAATAAAAAAAGAGACGAACTGATCGAACGTTTTCAGCTTGATGTAAAAACGCCCATTCGTAAAATGTCTAAAGGGATGAAGCAGAAGGTTGGAATCATTGCGGCTTTTATGCATGAACCGGATGTGCTGATTCTTGATGAACCAACATCAGGGCTCGATCCACTCATGCAGCGGGTTTTTATTGATCTGATTTTAGAAGAAAAGAAGAATAATAAAACAATAGTAATGTCCTCTCACAGCTTCCAGGAAATCGAAAGGACCTGCGATTCAGCCGGAATAATTAAAGATGGAAGGCTTGTAGCATTAGAAAATATGCATTCATTGCGAACGGTTCAAAGAAGGGTATTCGAGGTAAAGGTTAAAAACGATACGGATATTGAATCCATTCTTGGTTCTGGGCTTCAAACAGAGAGTGTGGGGGAAAAGACGCTGCATGTTTCGGTTCAGGGGAACGACCAGGAATTCATTCAATTATTGAGCCGCTGTGAGGTAGAGCACCTGGATACAAGACCACAAGATTTAGAAGATATCTTTATGCATTACTATGACAGAAGGGAAGTGGGGAAATGAGCTGGCCTCTCTACCTATCAATGCTGAAAAGTCATGCGAAAATGCTCGGCGGATTTATATATGGAGCAGTTGCTTATATCGTTTTAATCATATGGATCTATCCTTCGATTGCTGATATGAAGGGGTTTAACGATATGATTAATGCACTCCCGGAAGGCATGCGCAAGCTGATCGGCATGGAAAATGGCATTAATTCGCTTGCTGATTATATTGCAGGAGAATTTTACGGCATGCTGTTTTTAATTATTTTGATGGTCTATGTCATCCTGACTGCGACCAGATTAATGGCACGCCTTGTGGATCAAGGTTCTATGGCATATTTACTCGCAACGCCAAATTCACGGATAAAAATTGCTGCAACACAAGCTTCAGTTATGATAACAGGTCTGGGGTTAATTATTGCATTTACAACAATCAGTGGTATTGCAGCAAGCGAGTGGCTGATTTCGGGGTATGAACTTGACGTTGCTTCATTCATTACGCTCAATGTTCTAACATTTCTCATCTTTTCCGTCATTGCTAGTTATTGTTTCTTTATTTCCTCTGCATTTAATGATGAGAAAACGGCTCTTGGTATTTCAGCGGGATTGACACTCCTTTTCTATATGCTGAACATGGCTGGGAAATTAAGCGAAGAAACAGAATGGCTTTTAAATTTTACGATATTCAAATTATATGACCCTATTAAGATGATTAACAATGAAACTGACGCTCTATTAATGGGTTCGTTGCTTGGAGTGGCTGCAGTTTTACTGTTCACGGCGAGCATCGTCGTGTTTAATAGAAGAAATCTGCCTCTGTAGTTTAATGATTTCTTTCATTTTAATAAAGAAGTATAATAAAAATAATAATAAATTGATCACTGTTTTAAAGGTCTCTGCATAGAATAGTAGGGCTAGGAACCGAATATTGGATAGTTTTCAGGCTGCTGTCGTCTAGACGGCAGCATTTCTGCTTTTATAGGGTACTTGAGGATGATTTTTATTATCAAATACGTAGGAGGGAAGTCCAATGGAACTCTCTGCACGCAATCAGCTTATTCTTGCTACAAGCGCCGGGGTCTTTATTCTTTTGGCGTGGATAATTGAAAAGTACTCCCATTCACCATTTTATGTACTGTTCTATATACTCGCTTTTGTAGTTGGCGGTTATGCAAAAGCAGTGGAAGGTATTCAGCAAAGTCTGGAAGAAAAGCAGCTGAATGTGGAACTATTGATGATGTTTGCTGCAATTGGTTCTGCTGCAATCGGTTATTGGGGAGAAGGGGCAGTCCTCATATTGATTTTCGCCTATTCAGGCGCACTTGAAAGCTACACATTGCAAAAAAGCGACAAAGAAATAAAGTCTCTTATTTCTCTTCAGCCGGAAGAAGCATGGCTGATCTCAGGAGATAAAGAGTTTCGGGTAAATGCGTCAACTCTTGAGCCTGGCGACCTTATTAAAGTTAAACCAGGTGAAAGGATACCAGCAGACGGCATTGTGCAAAAGGGAAAATCGTTCGTCAACGACTCTCTCTTGACAGGAGAGTCACTGGCAAAAGAGATTCAGCCATCTTCAGAAGTATTGGCAGGCACATTTAATCAGTCAGGACTGCTGGAGATCTCCGTTTCAAAACACATGAAAGACTCTGTTTTTCAAAGAATGATTGACCTTGTGAACAAAGCCCAGAGTGAGGCGCCGCCTGTTCAAAGGAAGATTGAAGAGTTTGAAGCGAAGTATGTATTATTTGTCCTATTGGCCGCGGCTTTAACGGTTCTAGTTCCGGGTTCAACAGGAATATGGACTTATTCAGAATCCCTTTACCGTGCTTGTGTTTTGCTCGTAGTTGCATCACCTTGTGCTCTCGTCGCATCAACCATGCCGGCTTTGCTCGCATCGCTATCGAATGCAGCTAAACATGGTATTCTGTTCAAAAGTGGTGTTTTTCTGGAGAAGCTAAGCCTGGTGAACGTGATCGCTTTTGATAAAACAGGAACACTCACTGAAGGAAATCCGACTGTTGCAGCGGTAAAATTTGTTCATCCTTCACTAGAAGAGGAGGAATTGATTTCGTTTATTTATACCATAGAAAAAAACAGCACTCATCCGTTAGCAAAGGCGATTCTTGAAAAATTAAAGACCGACTTTACAATAAACGAGAGAGAATTAATCGCATATGAGGATCTGCCTGGGCTGGGTATAAAAGCAGAAGCAGCCGGAATAAGCTGGAAAATTGGAAGCCGTGAGCTGACTGGGATAAAGGAAAAACTAGAGATAAAGCTAATTTCAGAAATGGATTCCGAAAATGAAGGTACTGGTCAAAGCGTCGTTTATGTAACAGCAGATGATGAATTGGCAGCTTATTTTTTAATCGGTGACACGGTGCGAGATGAAACAGTTAAGGCAATTCAATCACTAAAACAAAAACAAATCTTGACGCTCATGTTAACAGGAGATACAAAGCGCGGGGCAGAAATGATCGGACAGATTGCCAAAGTAGACGAAGTAGGCTACTCCTGTATGCCGGAAGATAAGGTAAATATGATTCAGAAATGGAAAGAGCGCAATGCTGTGGTTGCCATGATCGGAGATGGTGTGAACGACGCTCCAGCTTTAGCTCTTGCTGATGTTGGCGTTGCAATGGGGATGGGAAGTGATACGGCGATTGAAACAGCAGATGTTGTACTTGTAAAAAATGATTTAAGCAAACTTCTGTATGCCATGCAGCTCTCAGAACGTTTGAACAAAATTGTTAAACAAAACATCGGTTTTTCAATAAGTGTTATTTTATTCTTGCTCTTTGCCAACTACTTTCAGGTCTTAACGCTTCCTTTTGGAGTCATCGGACATGAAGGGAGTACGATTCTTGTCATCTTAAATGGCCTTCGTTTATTAAAAGGATAGACACAAAAAAAGCCGGACATTGCGTCACGGCTTTTTGTTATATTAAAATGGTTTGGTTTGTTATTGATTTTTTTTCTGGTAGGATGGAGAATCCGTTCCCGTCTTTTGATTAGAATCTGACATTGTGCGCGGTGTAACTACCGCCGTTGTTTTAGAGGCTGACTGAGTGCTGTAACCATCATTCGCAGCTTCCTTTTTTGCTTCATCGATAGCTGATTTAGTCTCAGTCTTTGCTTCTTTTACTGTATTTTTTGCTTCCTGCAGCTTTTGTCGGGCAGAAACTGACATGCTGCTGGATTTGTCTTTCATAGATTGAACAGCATCCTTTGCGTCCATCTTTCCAAGTTTAGCTTTTAGCATGGTTTCATCTTTCTTTTGCATGGTACGCTCTTTCAACTTAATGGAAGAGTCACGCAAATCGTTTCTAAACTCGTTACCTTTCTTTGGGGCATAAAGAAGAGCTGCTGCTGCACCAACTAATCCACCTACTACAAGTCCAGTTGCAAAACGTGATCCAGTCCCTTTTTTATAATTATCATATGTCTCACGCGTTTGAAAATCGGAATGAGTAAAAACAGGCTCCGCTGTTGTTGTGTGTGTCGTTTCGTTATGCATAATATCAATTCCTCCTTTTTAGCTTGTATACAAATCGTACCCGCTGAGCAGAAATATAAACATTTTTCCGTAACATACACAACGAAATAAGGAGAATTGGCCACAAATAAACATAGAAAAAGCCGGGCTGTCTGCCCGGCTGGTTTTCTATTTATTTCATTAGCTTTTGAGTTCTGGAAGCATACGAATTTCCTCATTCATTGCAGATTGACAAATGGGGCATTGAGGTTCTTTTTGCAAAGAATAGTCAGCGCGCATCCAGCATGAGCAACCGTCGCTTGAACATGCCCAAACCTTCGTTTCTACGTCTGGAATCGGCTCTGCAGGTTGTTTTGAAAAAAAAGCCATAGATATCCCCCTTTTTCTGTTCTACTTATAGTATACGCCTAAAAGAGGAAAAATATGTATCATTTTGATTACATATTTAAAATAGCCTTATTTTTAGCTGAAATCTCGTTCGCCCACCGATAGTGTATAGACTTAATTTCAAACGGAGAATGAATGTTTATATTTGTTTTTAGCTGCCATAAATATTCAGCCGTTTTATCAATGTGATTTGTTAAAATTCGACCCTTCAGCCATTGAGTCCCATCCTCAAGTTTAATCAAAAATTGCTTCAAAAATGGATGTGCTTGACAGTAATGCAGCCCTTCAGCTGTAATTTCAGCAACAAGATCTACATAAGAACGCGGTGCTATTTTTGATGGCCAGTTATGGATCGTAAGATTTGAAAAGTCTTTAACATCCATTGGTTCATAGTTAATAACTGCTTGAAGGATATCTGAGAGGTTATAAATATGATAATCCATCAGGGAGTAGGAGTAGGCAGGACAGAACCATTTACCATTCTCATTGTAAATTCCAATGGGCTGAATGTTGCAGTATGTTTTAGAGCCTTTAATTTCATATAGAACAGTAACAATCTTTTGTTTTAGTGCTGCTTCGAGTAAAACAGGTGCATGCAAACTTTCTTCAGGAAGGGGAAATTGAACTGCTAGCCGTTTTTGGATTTCATTCCAATGGTCTTTCGCATCGTCAGGCAAATATTGAAGAAGTTTTTTAGAAACAGATTTACTTTGAATCTGATATGGAAAACTTTCATTCTCATACGATTGGAGTCCATACAATATGGCAGAAGCCTCCATCTCTGTAAATCCAATCGGTGGAAGAATGCGGTCGTGTTCAATCCGGTAACCGCCATGAGGACCGAACTCAGAAATAATAGGCAGACCCATTTCCATGAGGCGCAATAAATCGCGTTGTATTGTACGGGTAGAAACTTGAAATTCTACCGCTAGTTCTTTTAAGGTAAATTGTTTTTTTGTATTTATAGAGAGTAATAGTCTCTCTAGTCTTTTTATCTTTGACATATTTGACCCCTAATATTTGTATTCCAATCTTTGGTACTACTCAATGTATTTTATATCGTACATAATTGTTGAATTGTTAGTGTTTCTCAAAAATTAAAGGCTAAAAACAAAATAACACGTTATCCTCTTGGAATAACGTGTTAAGCAGTAAGGTATGAAAGATAGTAAGATAAGCTGGGATTATTATTTTAGGCAGTGTTGAGACAAATTAGCTTTTAACGATCAAAGAAAGATGTTCCATACAATGGACCATATCCGCCAGCTGCTTGTCAGTAAGCTGAGACATGTATTTTGTTAGTACACCATTTCTTTTCTCTTGAATCATTTGAAATGCATCTAAACCCGTTTGATTTAGCTGCACGTAGACGATTCTGCGATCTAGTTCCGAACGATACCGATCAACCAATCCTCTTTTTACAAGTCTGTCAATGATGACTGTAGTAGCACTTGCACGCACTTTCATAGCCTCGGCAATTTCAGAAACGGTCCATTTTTCACGGGTAGAAAGTGTTTTCAATATTTGAAACTGAGTAGAGGTAATCTCTTCTTCTTCCCAAATTTCTGGTTTTAAAACGTCCATGATTTCAACAAAAGCCTTCTCTATACGCTCTACTTCGATTAAAACATTTCTACTTTCTGCTACCACTTTCACAGTACTGCCTCCTTAGCTTACGTTACTGCTATTTTAATATAAATTTCCGATAAGTTCCATTATTCTGTAGTATAAAGTATCTAGTTCCCAATGTGTATCTCTGTGCTAGTATTTAAACAATTGAAATATAGATTTAATTTAGCAATAAAAATATAATTCTTTTAATAAAAGAGGAATTTCTTTCATTTATATCTAATAGGAAAAAGAGAGAAAAAAGGGGGGAAGAAAGATGGCACGTATTGCATGGATTACAGATAGTACAAGCTGTATGACAAAAGAGGAAGCAAAGCAGCTGGGCATTCATATTATACCAGTATCTGTCATTATGGAAGATGAGGTTTATAAAGATGGTGTGGATATAACACCTGATGAATTTTATAAAAAATTGGAAACGGTTTCCGAACTTCCGAAAACAAGTCAGCCAACAGTTGGTGAATTTTCTGATTTCTACGAAGTTCTAAAGCATGATTATGATTGCGGTATTGCTGTTCACGTTTCAGAAAAGTTCAGCGGAACTATAAATGGTTCAAGGCTTGGGGCTGATATGGCAGATTTTCCGGTCCATATCGTAGATTCGAAAATTACATCAGAGGCAATGAAACAATTGATCTTAAAAGGTAAGAGATTGGAAGAAGAAGGACTTGAGCCGGAGGAGATAGCATCCCAGTTAAGAATATCAGCTGATCATGTAAAAGGCTATGTCTGTATTGGAAGTTTAGAACAGCTGAGACGCGGCGGAAGATTGTCAGGAGCGGGCTTCTTGGTTGGAAACCTTCTACAGATAAAACCGATCCTGACATTTGATGATGGTTCACTCGTACCATTTGAAAAAATAAGAACACTAAAAAAAGCAGAGTCACGTGTATTGGCTTTGTTTGAAGAGGCTGCGCAACGAAATTCTGTAAATGGTGTAAGTGTTGTTTACAGCGGCTCGTCGGAAAAAGCAGCAGATTGGCTGCATCTTCTAAAGGAAAAATATCCAGACATTACGATTAATCTTGGGCAGCTGAGCCCGGCAATCGGTGTTCATGTTGGAGCAGGAACACTTGGTATCCTCTGGTTTGAAGAGCAGTAAACTAAAAAGTGTAAAAAGTAACAGGGGACAGACTCGGGTCTGTCCCCTATACTTTTTATTAAACTCAGGAATCTTTTCGGAATGCTGCAATGATCAGTATGATCCACACTAACAGGAGGGGCTGAAGAAAATGCATTACTGCAAATAGCTCTATAGAAAAAAATTCTTTTACAATAGTTCGAAGGTTTGTCAGGATGATTAAACCACCAGCCAATACTCCTAACAATGCTGGCTTTATGCGTTTTACAAGCCATGCAGCAAATGGAGCTGCCATGATGCCGCCTAGCATCATGGCTAAAACGATCTGCCAATACAGCGTTTCCCAGCCGATGAACAAAAAGAATCCGATAGATGCGGATAAGGAAACAGCAAATTCACTAAAGTTAACGGTTCCAATAGCCTTGCTCGGTGAAAGATGTCGATGCGTGAGCAACAACGGTGTAGTTAACGGACCCCAGCCCCCTCCGCCGCTGGCATCCATGAAGCCTGCCATGAACCCTACCGGTCTATATAGCTTGTGTTTACTGTCTGTCTCTGGTTCTTGTTCGTCTGCTGTAATCTTTAGAAATAAAAATCGAAATAAAACATAAACACCTAAGCCCAGTAAGAATATTGAGATATACGGTTTGATAAAAACAGCTGGAATATAGCTTAAGAAAGCAGCACCTAAAAAAGCACCTAAAGCCCCTGGGAGAACTAATTTTTTCACAATTTTTATATCCACGTTACCAAATCTTAAATGAGAATACCCAGATACAGCAGAAGTAACTACTTCAGCTAAGTGTACCGAGGCAGAAGCGATAGCTGGGGTAAGTCCGACCATTAATAGAAGAGTGGTAGATGTCACACCGTATGCCATGCCCAAAGAACCATCAATAAGCTGTGCTACCAAGCCGATCATAGCAAGCACGATTATTTTTTTCACGTAATGTCCTCCAATAAACAGATATCTTATAGAATATGGGGACAAACGTACTTCGGTTTAGGCATGTAATTAAATTGGATACATTCCTTTTAAAATAAAGAAAACACCATTAAAACGTGATTAAATAATTGTTTTTTTGTTCATTTTTCGATAAGGTAGTAGACAGTGTTCCAAGTAAAGGTTAATCGCCTTTATTTTGTGGAATAATACAAAAAAGTAAGAAATACATAAAATAAAATGGAGTGATACGAACTATGGAAATCGGATTAATCGGCCTGGGGAAGATGGGCTTTAATATGGCATTGAACATGAACGATAAAGGCTTTACAGTTACCGCTACAGATGTTAACAAAGACACTGTTAAAGAGATCTCTGAACAAGGCGTTAAAGGTGCAGAGTCTGTTGAGGAGCTTGCAAACTCATTCTCAGGCAGAAAAGCTGTTATTCTTCTTGTCCCTGCTGGTGAGATCGTTGATAAGGTTATCAGCGAACTTAAGCCGCATCTTACAGAAGGCGATATCATTGTTGATGCAGGTAACTCCATGTACAAACATACACTGCGCCGTTATGAAGAGTTAAAAGCTGATGGTATCCACTTTGTTGACGTTGGTACAAGCGGCGGAACAGATGGGGCTCGTTACGGGCTTTGCGCAATGATGGGTGGAGACGAGGATGCTGTAAATTACCTAGCTCCTGTTTATGAAAAAATTTGTGTTGAAAAAGGTTTCTTAATCACAGGGCGCGCTGGATCTGGCCACTTCTTGAAGATGGTTCATAACGGAATTGAGTACGGCATGATGCAAGCCATCGGTGAAGGATTTGAAATCTTAGATAAAAGTGATTTTGATTATGATTATGAAGCTGTTTCGAGAGTATGGAACAACGGTTCGGTTATCCGTAGCTGGCTCATTGAATTAATGGAGAACGCGTTCAGCAAACAACCTAAGCTTGAAGACATCCGCGGTGTAATGAACTCTTCAGGTGAAGGCATTTGGACGATTGAAGCCGCTCTAGACTATCAAGCATCAGCTCCGGTTATTGCGCTATCTCAATTCATGCGTTTCCGTTCATTAGAAGATGATACATTCCACGGCAAAGTGGTTGCTGCACTTCGTAACGAGTTCGGCGGACATGCTGTCGTAAAAAAATAATAGCTTTTGTTTGAAGACCTCTGTGCCACTGATCTAAAGCAGAGGTCTTTCGCTATTTTTTACTTTATATGGAATAACCTGTTTGCAAGATGAAAACCGGTGTACAAGTTTAAGTATAAAGTATAACGGCAATCAAGGCTGACCAAACGTCATAACGTCAGCCAAGTTTTCTTTAAATGAATAAAACATATACTATCAAAGACCTGAAAAGGATAGGAGTTATGAATATGGAAAAGAAATATGTACGCGAGTCCCGTACCGTTAAATCATCAGTTGTACTGCCTCCAGATACAAACAATTATGGAACGCTCTTTGGTGGGAAGCTTATGGCTTATATTGATGATGTTGCTGCTATTTCTGCTATTCGTCATGCCCGAAAGCATGTTGTTACAGCATCTACTGACTCAGTGGATTTCTTACAGCCGATAAAGGAAGGATATTCTGTTTGCCTGGAGTCATTCGTAACATGGACAAAAACGACTTCGATGGAAGTTTTCGTTAAAGTCATTGCAGAGAACCTTTTGTCTGGTGAACGTAATGTTTGCGCTGTTTCCTTCCTTACATTCGTGGCCATGGGAGAGGACGGAAAACCTACACCTGTGCCAAAAGTCATACCTGAAACGGAAGAAGAAAAATGGCTCCATGAACACGCACCGGAGCGGGCGATAGCAAGAAAAAAACGCCGTGAAGAAAGCAAAAGACTAGCAAAAGAATTCGGCGTAAAAAAGCCTTGGGAGACAATGTGAGCATAAAGATTTATTTTTATTTTTTTAGACGTTAAGATTCGCAAAATGGAAATAAGGTGATATAATAAAGTTAACCTTTTTCCAGCCAGGGATACAGAACCCTGGCATTTTATCTGTTAAATTGTTAGGGCTCCTAATTTGTTTTCATGTAAAACAAATTAGGAGCTTTTTTGTGTCCAACTATAACAAAGTCTTTCTTATTCCTATTACCGTTTCATAACTAAAGTCCGTTCCGTAAATCCTAAGAAAAGATTAGAAAAAAAGGTGGATAGTTAACGAAATTGCCTTATTTTATGCACATTCCGTTTCAAGTTGTTTTACCAGCTTTATTTTATTATTGTATTCTTAATGAAAAGAAAGGGTTATACGGTTAATGGCTGTGTGCCCATAAACCAGTCAGTGCCTAATACGGTAATCATCGTAAAGAGCAATAAAATAATAGGTGGATAAAGGATTCTACATTTTATTTGCTTCCTGAAGAATAGATTTTCCTGTATTCTTTCACTTATCAATCTTTAAAAGGGAGTGGGGAAATTGTGCGGACGCTACATGCTTTATTATGAAAAGGATATTATTATCGATGCCTTTAATTTAGTGAATGAATTTGAATATGAAGAACGATTCAATATTGCACCTAGCCAGGAAGTGCTGTCTATTGTAAAAGGCGGCAACGGAAACCGGGCAGGATATATGAAGTGGGGGCTTATTCCGAAGTGGGCGAATGACCCTAAGATTGGCAACAAGTTAATCAATGCAAGAAGTGAAACCATTAACGAGAAGCCAAGCTTTAAAGAATCATTTTATCAAAAAAGGTGTCTGATTCCTGCAAGCGGTTTTTACGAATGGGTGAAAGAGGGAACCAAGAAACAGCCTTATCAGTTTACCTTGGAAGATAATGAGCCGTTTGCTTTTGCAGGAATCTGGTCAAGGTGGAAACAGGGATCAGATGGGTCAGGTAATGAAAAGATAACCTGTTCCATATTAACGAAAGCATCTAATTCGTTAATGGAGAAGTACCATCACCGCATGCCGGTTATGCTGAAGCCTGAAGAGGGAGAAATGTGGCTGGACAAAAGTACAGAAAAGGAGACACTACTCGCGATCTTGAATCAAAATAATCCTGACCTTTCAGTTGAACCCGTGACACGAAATTTGAATACGAGATAATACTGACTTTTAAATGGCAGAACAGCCAAGATGAAGTCGGTATTTTTTTATATCTAGAAAGTCCCGAAATCGGGAAAGGGTTTTTAGTAAAACAGAACTATACTGTAAATTCTTTGTAAGTCTTTCTGACTGTTTTAACATAAAACTAACAATTGAACTGACAAACTTGTGTTATATTTTTCATGAATTTACTTAGTTTTACATAATAAAACATAGGCAGGTGGACGGTTGTGTTAAAAAGAAAGACGAAAAAACTCACAAATATAACTATCATCTTTGCGATGGTGATCAGTTTAATATTACCTATGCAGCAAGCAACAGCAGCTGACGTAATTACCGTAAGCGAGGCTATTGCGAATAACAGTGGTACAGCGACTGTTGAGGGGTATATCGTTGGAACAGTAAAAGGAGGAAGTGGAGCATCCATTTCATATCAATTTGAAGGTCCTTTTACACAAGATACAAACTTAGCTATTGCAGATTCACCTACAGAAACAGATAAAACAAAAATCATGCCTGTTCAATTACCATCTGGTGAGGTCAGAAATGCCTTAAACTTAAAAACTAATTCTGATCATTTAGGGAAAAAGGTTCAAATTACTGGTGACTTAACAGCTTATTTTTCAGTGCCAGGTCATAAAAACGCAAAGACATTTTCATTTGTAGACGGAACACCTCCTGAACCACAAGTAGAAGAAGTTAAGTCTTCTGTTGAAGGACAGGTTGTATCTAAAGGTACTCAAGTAACACTTACTACAGAAACATCAGATGCAGCTATTTATTACACTGTAGATGGTTCAAACCCGACGACAAACAGCACGCTTTACACTGCACCAATTACGATTAATGAAGATGTAACAATAAAAGCTATAGCTGTAAAAGCCGGATTGAAAGACAGCAGCATTGCAGAATTTAAATACCAAGTAGCACTTTCAGGACTTCGCATTCATGATATCCAAGGTGCCGGTCACAATTCCCCAGTTGCAAATAAAGTAGTTGAGGGTGTAGAAGGCATCGTTACAAAAGTGGTAGATGACAGGAACTTCTACATGCAAGATTTAGAACCAGATAACGATTCTAATACATCTGAAGGAATTCTTGTATATAAGCCGGGTCATGGACAAACGGAAGGCAATGTCGTTTCTGTAAATGGTCAAGTTAAAGAATGGGTGCTAGAAGGGTACTCTGACAAATTAAGAACTGATCTTGCAATGACTGAAATCAATGCTGATAAAGGTCAGGTAGCAACAGTCGAAGAAGGACAAGAACTTCCTGAATCTATAGTAATCGGAATGTTTGGCTTACAGCAGCCGACAAAAATTATTGATAATGATAACTTTGAAGAATTCGATCCAAGTGAAGACGGAATAGATTTTTATGAAAGTTTAGAAGGAATGCTTGTAGAAATTAATAATCCGGCTGTTATTGCGCCGCAAAAATATGGTGAACTGGTTGTTCTTCCGGATCACGGTGAATATAGCAGACTTAATTCTGCTGGCGGGTTAAACATCACAGAATTCGATTACAACCCTGAACGTATTTTCATAGATATGGGTGATGAAGATTTCGTTGCAAAATCAGGAGATTACTTTGATGGTGCAATTACGGGTGTTGTAAGCTATGGTTTTAGCAACTATAAAGTATTAACTGATGTGGAAGATCTTCCAACGTTTGTTGAAGGCAACACAGAACGTGAAATCACTCGTTTTCATGAAAAACATAAAGAACTAACCATCGCGAGCTTTAATGTGGAGAACTTCTCTGCAAATGAAAAGGATACTTCTGATGAAAAAGTTAGCAGAATCGCTGACTCTATCGTTAACAACCTGAAGGCCCCTGATATCGTAGGTCTTGTAGAAATGCAAGATGGGAACGGTTCTACAAACAATGGCTATACCGAAGCAAAAGAGAGTGCTGAACGATTAATCGCAGAAATTGCAGCTCAAGGCGGACCAGAATATGTTTACACAGATATCGCACCTGAAAACAATCAAGACGGCGGACAGCCTGGCGGAAACATTCGTGTGGGATTCATCTACAATCCTGAGCGTGTTTCACTTGCAGAAGGAACAAAGGGTACTGCGACTCAAGCTGTAGATTATGAGGATGGCAAACTTACACTTAACCCTGGACGCATTGATCCGACGAATCCAGCGTTTGAAGACAGCCGTAAGCCAGTAGCTGCACAATTTGAATTTAATGGTGAGAGTGTAATTGTTGTTGCGAACCACTTTAACTCAAAAGGTGGAGATCAGCCTTTATTCGGTATAAATCAACCTCCTCATTTGGGCAGTGAAGCACAGCGTCTTGAAATCTCTAAGATTGTTAACGGATTCGTGAAAGACATTAAAAAAGAAGATGAACATGCTAAAGTAGTTTTACTCGGTGATTTTAACGACTTCGAGTTCACACCTGCACTTGAAACGTTAAAAGGCGAAGAATTAACAAACATGATTGAGAAAGTTCCTTTTAATGAGCGTTTTACGTACTCTTATCAAGGGAACGCACAAGTACTTGACCATATTTTAGTTACAAACAATATGGCGAAGAAAACAAAAGTTGATATTGTTCATATCAACTCTCAGTTCATGGAAGAGCATGGACGTGCAAGTGACCATGATCCTGTATTGATTCAAATCAAGCTAGATAAAGTGAAGTAATAACAAAGGAACTGACCAAAAAGGATGTGGAAACTGACTTTTGGTCAGTTTTTCGTTATTTTTTCTTAGCTGAACGTCCATTTATTATGTGAAAATCCCTATTTGAGCGAAAAGTGGGTGGGTTTGAGCAAAACTAGGAATATTTGAGCGAAAAACGAGGTGTTTTGAGCGAAGATAAACAATTCTGAGCGAAACGAGGTTTTTTTGAGCGAACATGTAATAATTAAAAGATCACGTACCGTAAATTGTCATGAACGTATGTAAATACCCTAAAATAGGTAAAGGACTGACTCATTGGAGTACAGTCCATTTTTTAAAAGAATTAATGCGATTAGCGAAGGTATCCGCCACCCAGTTGCTGTTCAGCCATTTGAACAAGACGCTTAGTGATTTCACCACCAACAGATCCATTCGCACGAGATGTTGTATCTGGTCCAAGTTGAACACCAAACTCAGAAGCGATTTCATATTTCATTTGATCCAAAGCAGCTTGTGCTCCAGCTACTACTAATTCATTAGAGTTGTTGTTACGTGCCATATGTATCACCTCCTTGTACTACTAGTTTGTATATATTTTACAAAAATATGCATGTATTGGATAATATTTTTATTAGTGATATAAATAGTAGGTATTCGCATATTTTTGGAGTAACCGACACCAAAAACCCGAAGATTTCGTATGATAAATCATCCCCCTATTTTTATTTTCAAGGAAAGCACTGTACTGGATCCCAGTCAGTGTTTTTCTTTTTGAAAAATATCCTGCTATTTTAAGATTTTGGATTTATAATAGAGAAGGAAATTTGCAGATATATATAGAATATCCATGCATTTAAGAGAGCAGGTGAAGAAATGGGGCTTAAAAACAAAGAAGACATCATGAAATGGAAAGGAATTGCATTAGCATTAGCCGGTGCTTCACTTTGGGGATTTTCAGGAAACGCAGCAGAATGGATTTTCTCACATTCTGCAGTAACAGCGACATGGCTGGTATCCGTCCGTATGATAATGGCAGGATTGCTGCTATTAACATTCATCTCATATCATCATAATATTTTTGCGGTTTGGAAGAACAAAAGAGACCGCCTGGATTTACTTGTTTTTTCGTTAACGGGAATGCTTGGTGCTCAGTTGACTTTTTTCCTAAGCATTGAGGCAGGGAATGCACCAACCGCGACCCTCCTTCAATTTTTAGGACCTGTTTTTATCACAGTATATTTTGCTTTAAAATTTTTAAAATGGCCGAAGCGTAAAGAATGGATTGCCGTTTTGATGGCACTTTCGGGTACATTTTTACTTCTGACTAACGGAAAGATGGATTACATAACGGTTTCTAAAGAAGCGATTTTTTGGGGTGTTCTTTCCGGGGTCTCTGTTGCGGTTTACACGGTTTATCCTGTTCGTTTACTAAAACAATATGCTTCTGCTGTGATAGTAGGTTGGGCGATGCTGTTGGGGGGCTTGGCTGTCTCCGTTTGGACAAAGCCTTGGCAAGCGGGATTCATCGATTGGACACCGTCACTTTTTTGGATGCTTGCGTTCGTAGTTATCTTTGGTACACTGCTTCCGTTTTATCTGTATTTAGACAGTTTAAAATATATTTCTTCAACCGAAACGAGTTTGCTTGGAAGCGCTGAACCATTGGTAGCAACCATTGTTTCAGTAGTTTGGCTGGGTACGGCTTTTGGCAGCTTTCAATCGGTTGGCGGAATGCTGATTATTTTAACCGTATTCTTGCTGTCTATGCCGGAAAAGGGAGTTCTTAAAATCAATCAGACTGTAAATAAGTAGTTGACGCAAACGCTTCATTTGACTTTTTTTCTGAATCGTACCACTATGATAGGGTACGACTTACAACAGGAGTAGATGCGAAGTGAATGATAAAATTGTATTTTTTGATATAGACGGTACGCTTGTAAATCATGAAAAAAAGATTCCGGAAAGTACGAAAGATAGCATTAACCAGCTTAAGAAAAATGGTGTACATGTGGCCATTGCTACCGGCCGCGGTCCATTCATGTTTGAACCGATTCGCGAGGAGCTTGCTGTGGATTCTTTCGTAAGTTTTAACGGTTCCTATGTTGTTTTTAAAGATGAAGTGATTCATAAGACACCATTATCAGCAGAATATATCACCAAAATTGAAAAAGATGCAGAAAAAGCCGGTCATCCGCTCGTTTATCTTGACCATCAGAAAGCAACATGCAATGCAGATGATCACGAAATCATTAAAAACTGTACGTATAACCTGATGCCTAGTTATCCGCTTTATCAACCGGGCTTTTATAAAGAAAATGAAGTTTATCAAGTTCTTTTATTCTGTCAACAGCAGCACGAAAAAGCGTATCGTGAAGGTTATAAAGGTACATTTGATTTCATCCGCTGGCATGACGATGCACTTGATATTCTTCCAACAGGCGGTTCAAAGGCAAAAGGTATTGAAGCTTTTATCAAACAAATGAACATGAAGCCTGAAAATGTGTTCGCTTTTGGGGATGCGTTAAACGATATCGAGATGCTGACCACTGCAGGTACCGGAATAGCAATGGGGAACGGAATGAGAGAAGCGAAAGAAGCTGCTGATTATGTAACAAAATCAGTGGATGAGGATGGAATCTATCACGGACTTAAACATTTTGGGCTCATATAAAGAATGTATAAACCTTTGCCGAACGGCAAGGGTTTTTCTGTGGTCTTTTTATAGGGAAATAAATAGAAAAAGATAAAATATTTGGTAAATTTGTTGAAGGTATTTAAATGGATTTAGCGAAAAAAGGCTTTATGAATGGTGCAGCAGTGACGATATAAGGCTTACAGCAAAGAAAAGACGTCAAACAGGAGTTGAAACGGGTGAATGCTAAGGGTAAACTTGTAAACTTAATTTTGTGTACCATCCTCATACTGTCTATGGTTCACGTCATTCCAGCATCAGCTGAAAGTAAAGCCACTGTAAATGCTACAAGCTTAAATGTAAGATCAGAGCCAACTCTTTCTGCCAAAAAAATTGGTTCGCTGAAAAATGGTGATACAGTCACTGTTCTGAAAACGGAAAGTGGTTGGGCAAACATTTCTTATAATGGGAGCAAAGCTTGGGTGAGCGCAGAATTTCTAAAAATGAGTGGTTCTTCACCTTCAGATCAGCCACCGAAAAATCAAGAAGCCGCTTCTAAAAAAGCAAAGGTAACAGCCACGTCACTAAATGTTAGAAAAGGACCAGGTATTCAGCATAATGTTGTTGGGTCATTGAAGAATGGCACGATTGTAACCATTCAAAAGCAAGATGGTAAATGGTCATCGATTACATATGGAGTAATAGCGGGGTGGGTAAGCAGCGCTTATCTTCTTGAGCAAACGTCCAAAGCTCCTGTTACTGAGAAACCAGCACCAACTGGTCAAGGAAACAGCAATAATAAAAATGGAAAATGGGGAACTGTAACAGCTACTTATTTGAACTTCCGGTCTTCTGGGAACCTGAATGCACCTATCATTGGTTCATTAAAGTACGGGACAGCTGTTCAAATCCTATCTGAATCAAACGGATGGTCATCCGTCCAAACTTCAGATGGAAAAAAAGGCTGGGCATCTTCAAATTATATTTCGATTCAAAGTGGAAATTCACCCGTTACACAGGCACCTAAGCCTGAAACAAAACCGCCTTCAGCACCTCCTGCTTCTATACTGAAAAAAGTAGTGGTGATGACAGACGGAGTGAACATTCGCCAAGGTCCATCAACGGCTTATCTCATAGTAGGAAAAGCCAATCAAGGAGATGAGTATGCTTATATTCAATCAAAAAATGATTGGGTACAGCTGAAACTGCCTAACGGAAACACTGCATGGATTGCAGGCTGGCTTGTTGCCATTCAGCAGACACAGTCATCATCTAATAATAATTCTGGCACCACAGCTCCTAAACCATCAACAGCCGGTCTTAAAGGAAAACGTATTGTCATTGATCCAGGTCATGGCGGGCATGATCCAGGTGCTCTAGGAAAAGCTCATGGAACACATGAATCAGAACTGACACTCATGAGTGCAAGACTCTTAGCAACAGAGCTGAGTAAAACAGGTGCTGTGGTAATTCTTACACGCAGTGACAGCAATTATATTTCACTTAATAAACGTGTTGAGATCAGTCATTACCATTTCGCAGATGCTTTTATCAGTCTTCATTACAATTCCGCACTGGATACAAGAGCTTCTGGCCTTTTAACTTTCTATTACGGTCAAAAAGACATCAAACTTGCAGACTCTGTTCATTCAGGCCTTCTACAGGCAGGTACTGGTCTTTCGGGCGGGAATGTCAGATTTGGAAACTTCCACGTGTTGCGCGAAAATAAGCAGCCGGCGGTATTGGTAGAGTTAGGGTTCTTGTCCAATCCGTTTGATGAGATGACAGTTAGAAGTGATTCCTTTCAGTCAAAGGCTGCTTCAGGCATAACGAACGGTCTCGCTAAATATTTTAAATAAATGTATTTGATCCGCTTCCTGCTCTGAAGGAGGCGGTTTTTTTAAATAAATTTTTTCACTGGATTTTTAACCCGTATTTTTTCTATAATTAAAGTCATAAATAATAAAGTAAGTTAACAATAGGTGGTGCAGGGTTTTGGAAAACTCCGGATTGATTCTTGAGGGTGGAGGAATGCGTGGTGTTTATACAGCAGGTGTTCTTGATGTATTCATGGAAAACGATCTTTATTTTCCATATGTGATTGGAGCTTCCGCCGGTGCTTGCAACGCTGTATCTTATATTGCCAGACAGCATGGAAGAAATCGGACAGTAAATCTTGAGTACAGTTCCCATCCTGAATATATATCTTATAAAAATTGGCTATTTAAGAAAAAAGGTTTGTTCGGTATGGATTTCATTTTCGAGGAGCTCCCGAACCGTCTTGTTCCTTTTGATTATGATGCGTTTAAAAAATCTAAGGAAAGATTTGTAGTGGTTGTGACAGACTGCAGAACAGGCGAACCCGTTTACCTTAACAGAGAAGATTATGACAAGATGGATATCTCCAAGGTACTGAGAGCATCTTCTTCCATTCCGTTCATAGCACCTGTAGTTGAGATCGATGGAAAACATTTGATGGATGGCGGAATTTCTGACCCTATCCCCGTTCATAAAGCAATGACAGACGGAATCAAAAAAGGGGTTGTCGTTCTTACACAGAATGAAGGGTATCGAAAGAAAAAGCCTAAAATGACATGGGTGACGAAACGGTTTTATCCTGAATACACTGGTTTGGATGAAAGTTTAAGAGGACGTTACCAAAAATATAACGCAACACTTGATTATATTGAAGAAGAAGAGAAAAAAGGCAATCTTTTCGTATTGCGTCCTTTAGAAAAAATGAAGGTTAAGAGAGTAGAACGAGATCCCAAGAGACTTGGACTATTATACGAGCAAGGAAGAAAAGATGCAGCGGATCAAATGGAAAGCTTGAGAAACTGGCTGCAAAATTAGTTTGGACAGATTAATTGTGATAATGGCCAGATTAATTTAAAAAGTAGACAGATTAAAATGAAAAAGTCGACAGAAAAACTTTAAAAGTCGACAGATTATATAGAAAAGCTGGCGTGCGGGTCTATTATAGACCTTTTCAGCCAGCTTTTTACATGTGCTTAATATATCTTTTGGATCACTTCTTCAATATCCGGTTCTTTCATCTGAATATCTACCGGTTCGCCCCACTTTGTTACCTCTTGCAGTAGTGAAGGTGAAGAAAGAACGGAACGATCATACATGAGCACAAGCTTATCATGGTCCCACCTCATCTTTTCAATACCGTTTAATTTTGCTGTCACATTCTTCGGCCTCTCCCGGTATTGCACTTCCATCACACTCGGCAAGCCGATATTACGCCTTAATTCTTCAAGTGTTCCATCAAGAACGATCTGACCGTGATTGATCACAATTACTCGGCTGCAAAGCTGTTCGATGTCATCCATGTCATGTGTCGTTAGAAGAATGGTTTTCTTTTCCTTAGTGTTGAGTTCTTTCAGGAAAGATCGAATGCTTGTTTTTGCATTTACATCAAGACCGATTGTCGGTTCATCTAAAAACAAGACATCAGGGTCATGAATCATAGCTGCAGCAAGATCTCCGCGCATACGCTGTCCGAGGGAGAGTTTTCGTACAGGTGTGTTCATGAACTTTCCGATTTGAAGCAAATCATCGTACAACTTCAAGAACTGCTGATATTTTGCATCAGGCACTTTGTACATTTCTTTTAAAATATCAAATGAATCACGCAGTGGGAGATCCCACCATAGCTGTGTCCGCTGACCGAAAACGATGCCGATCTTTCTTGCGACTTCTTTTCTTCTTTTTTGAGGACTAAGGCCTGCTACCTCAATATTTCCTCCTGTGGGATGGAGAATTCCAGACAGCATCTTAATCGTGGTTGACTTCCCGGCACCATTCGGACCGATATAGCCGACAAATTCTCCTTCTCGAATGTTAAAGGATATGTCGTTTACGGCTTTTACTACATGATGTTTGGTTGATACAAGAGAAGTAAAAGAACCAATGAATCCCTTTTTCGTTTCATAGATTTTAAAATGCTTATTTAACTGATCTGCAACTATCATATGTCTTCCTCCTTAACAGCCTGAACTTAACTGCCTGTACTGTGGTAGTGACGAATTCCGAACTGCCAGAAACGTAAAGCAAAAAACAAAAATGCAAGTGCAACGGCTGGCGGTAATGCCAGATTCCAGATGCTGCCGCCTTTATCTAATATAAATAGGACAGGCGTATAGTTCATAAACCCGACTGGAATGACGGTGAAAAAGATGATCTTTAACCATCCGGGATAGATGTTCATCGGATAGTTCGCTGCATTAAACGGTGCATAAAGCGTGAATGTCTGAAAATCTTTAATCCTCTGTGTCCAAAAAGCGAGCGTTGCTGTCAGCAGTCCAAGTGAAAAGCAGATTACTGTACCGGATGCAATAGAAACAGGCAAGTATAGCAGTAATAGAAGCCTATCAAAACTATCTAGCCTGAGTCCGATAATAGAGATAACTAGAATGATGACTCCTTGAGCGGTTCCTCCAATCCGTGACAGGTCAAGGTTCTTGGTTAAAAGCAATGAAAGCGGAGAGACCGGACGAATGAGAAGACTATCAAACTCTCCTTCTACCATGTATCGTTCAAAGTTATGAATCTCTACTCCAAATACTCTGTATAGCGTGATCGCAACAGAGGAAATACCGTACAGCAATCCCACTTCATAGAGGTTCCATCCTTTCACATCATCAAAGCGCTGTAAGATCGCAGCGAGCAGGACAAAATCTACGGCCATGATTAATCCATATGAAAGGGAGGAAACAAGAAAGTTCATCTTGTACTGCATACGTGACCGCAAGCTGCCTGATAACAATTTTAAATAAAGATTCATAAGTTACCCTCCTTGAATCTCTAGCTTTTGGCGTGCTCTTTCGGTTATCCATAGATTCAACAGAGTCAATGCAATCGCCCAAAAAAGCTGAATCCATATAACATCGTGTGAAGCTTTTTCAAGGAACACCATAACGGGATAATAGATGGCTCCCGCAAAAGGCAAGTATTGTGTCAAAACAGACAAGGGTGCTGGAAGGAAATCAATGGGTACCATTTGTCCTCCAAGTCCAGCCAATAAGGTGAAGTTTACAAAATGTGCCCATGCGACTTCAGTGGTCCAGCAAGCGCTAATTCCTACCAGATAGTGTAAATTCACAGATATAATAATAGCGAGAAGAATGGATATACATATGAAAAGATAACTTAATACGTTTTGAGGTACATAAAAACCAACAGTTATCGCAAACACGAGTCCAATTGGAACCGAACGAAAGAAGAAGTTATAAACAAGCCTGCCGGCTTCTTGTGAGGTAACATACAGAAAAAAGTTTGTAGGTCTGACAAGTTCTAATGATATGGCTCCGTTTCGGACGCCGTTTTGGATGTTTAGTCCAGCTGTTAAAAAACCGGAAACCCAAAGTATACATTGTGCAGCAGCTATGTAATACGTCATGTCCATCACATCATAGGGACTGTTCTGTTCTTTTCCTTGCAGTACACCAGCCCAAATGGCTATGAAAACAAAACCGAAGATCGCACTAGCCGCATTGTTGATGAGGTGGGCAACCTTATACTGCAAATTACGCATAAAGCTTTTTTGTAAAAGAATCCAATAAACCATAAGTCCCCCTTTTTGTAGTTGTAATTTTACCCTTCATTTAAATAATTTGTTGCGAGTTGGTAGTCAATGTAGTTGCCAAGTCTAGGTCTGAAGTAAAGTGCAACTAATGTGCTGAAGATAAGTTAGCTAAAAAGTTTTCTTTAAAGCGCAGAATTATAAAATAGCAAATTTTACAAAAGTTTGCAATTCTTTTTTTGGAGGTAATTTTATGTCTTGTTCACAATGCCGTCCAGCTTGCGCAGGGCTATTATTTTGGATAGCCGATACCGACTGAAAAACTTGTGATTTCAGCTGAATAAGGCAAATCAAAACCTTATCAAAAAAAGATAAGGTTTTTTTGAATGAATATCTTGGAATTCGGGTCAACTTCTAGTAATCTATACATAGATGCTTTTGTAATATAATTGTAAAATTAACGGGAAAATTTCCAAAAGGAGCGGAATGATGGTAACGAAAGCGGATCCGGAAAGAAAGAAGAAAAAAACGCAAGTACCCTTTCGTTTAAATGTCTTGTTTTTAATCGTGTTTTTTCTGTTTTCCATCCTTATTTTAAGGCTAGGCGTACTCCAAATCGTGAACGGGGAAGAGAAACGATTGGAGTCCGAGGCAGTAGAAGAAGTTATTGCTAGAAAAGAAGCACCGCGCGGTAAGCTGCTCGACAGCAACTTCCGTGAAGTTGTCGGCAACGAACCATTTTTCTCTCTAACGTATACAAAGACGGTAGACACAAAAGCCGAAGATACGATGCGGATCGCGGAATGGCTGGCAAACAAGCTCGGTGTAACAGAAGAGCAGGAGAAAAAGATTACAGAAAGAGATAAAAAAGATTATTTTATCGCAAAGAATGGTTTAAAAGAACTAATGGAAGAACGCTTAAGCAAGAAAGAAAAGAAACTGAGCGACAAGGAACAATATAAAGCGCTTGTTGATAAAATCACCGAAGAAGAAATCAAAAATCTCTCTAGTGAAGATATTAAAATTCTTGCATATAAACGGGCAATGGATTCAGGCTATGCCTATTCTGCTCAACGCATCAAAACAAAATTAACGAATGAAGAAGTATCCATTATCTCTGAAAATCTTGGCGACTTGCCAGGTATCGATATCATGGCTGACTCACAGCGTATCTATCCTTTTGGACAATCAGCTATTTTTGGAGCTGTAAAACAGATTCCAAAGACGCGAATGGAATATTTCATCAGCAGAGGCTATGATCGTAGCGACCAGGTAGGAGTCAGTGGTCTAGAGGTTCAGTATGAACAAGTACTTCGAGGAACAAAAGAAAAGTCTGTTTATTTAACAAACCCGAAAACAGGGCAAACGATTGGTGAACCGAAATCAATAGCTGGTCAACGCGGAAAAGACATTGTTCTTACTTTGGATATGGAACTTCAATTCCGATTAGAGCGCATTTTAGAAGAAGAGATCTTAAAAGCTAAACCGCTCCCAGGAAATGAACTGCTGAAGTCTGCTTATATCGTGATGATCAATCCGAAAACTGGTGAAGTAAAAGGTATTGCTGGAAAAAAATACGAGAATGGCAAGTTCATTAATGATGAATACGGTGCGCTGTTCAACTCCTATGAAATGGGATCAACCGTTAAGGGAGCTACTGTGTTATCAGGACTGCAAAAAGGTCTTGTTAGTATGGGAGAACGAATTTACGATACAACTTATACAAAATATGGGATGAACAAATCTTCATGGAAAAACATGGGTTCAATCACGGATTTAGATGCTTTGAGAATGTCTTCCAACGTATATATGTTCAATATTATGGATCGTATGATCGGACCTGAGCATTATACTGAAACGTATGCAGAAGCACGCTATATGTACAACCAGTTTGGTTTAGGTGTAAAAACGGGAATAGACTTTCCGAATGAAGCAACAGGTTATGAGGGAAAACCGCCTGAAGGTGAAATGGGTACCCTTTTTGACTTAGGTATCGGTCAGTTTGACACGTATACGACGATGCAGCTCGTACAATATGTATCAACCATCGCAAATGGCGGTTATCGTGTAAAACCGCAGCTCGTAAAAGAAATTCGTGAACCAGCGACATCTGAAGACAAAGAAGGAAAATTACTAAAACGTTTTGAACCAGTCATACTAAACAAAATTGATGTTGATGAAAAGTATATTAAACGTGTTCAGCAAGGATTCTGGCAAGTTATGCATGCTCCAGGCGGAACGGCAAAAGGGTATTTTGATGACGTTGAAAAATATCATAACCCTGCAGGTAAGACTGGAACTGCTCAGCGTATTATCAAGCATCCTCAGACTGGGCAGTTAACAGAAAAGCATAACTTAACGCTGGTAGGCTACGCGCCATTCGAAAACCCTGAAATTGCATTCGCAGTAGTTGTTCCTGAAGGTACACCTCGAAACGGAAATCAACGCATCAATAAATTCATCGGCCAGCGTGCGTTAGAAGCGTATTGGGATCTTAAGAAAGAATACGGTGAAAACGCGGCAACCGTTACAGCAAACTTAGATAAAGAAAAAGAAGAAACGGAAAACTCAGCACAATGATGCTGAGTTTTTTTATTACAAAAAAGCCGAACAGAGCCGGCTTTTCCATGAGTGCTATTTCTTATTAGCAGAAGCAAGCTGCCCCTACAATAATCAATAGAATAAACAAAACTACTACCAATGCAAATGAATTACCATGAGCAAAACCCATCGATTTTTCCTCCTTTAATTCTTGCAATTGTTAATTCCATATATCCTATGCCTGTTTTCATTTTCGAAGCAGGCACTTGCGGAGATTAAAGTAAAATAGGCATAAAATGTTTGTTTGTCCTGTAAAGTGTCAAAGATTTGTAAAGACTGTATACTTGAGAGGGTATTCTTTCTTTGTTTAAATGTAAGTAGAAAGAAAATATTGCAATAGGGAGCCAGATTATGAAAAAAAAGGTCTTATCCTTACTTTTATTATTTGTATTTGTTTTGAATCTGCCTTCATTCGTATTTGCTCACTCAGATCTTGAGTCAGCAACACCTGCAGAAGGGGAGAAAGTTACAACAGATCTTGAAGCTGTGGTTTTAACGTTTTCAACACGGATCGAATCGTTAAGTACTATGAAATTAAAAAATGAAAAAGAAGAGATCCCTCTTCAAATCAGTATTGAAGATAATCAAATGACAGGGAAAATGAACAATCAGCTTGATAATGGAAACTATACGGTTGAGTACAAAATCATTGGTGCTGACGGACATGTTATCGAACGGAATTACACGTTTTCGGTAGACCGGCCAGAGCAGGCACAGCCAAAAGATCAACCAGATGAAAATCAGGATCAAACAGAACAGACACTGCCTGAACAAGATAAAAAAGAGCAGCCAAGCAATCCCAGCTACTTTCCGCCGCTAACGATAGGACTTGTAATTGTTATTGCTATTGTATCGTTTTTTGTTTTCAGAAAAAAAAGCTAAGACAAAAGCCTCGAATATATCGGGGCTTTTTTTAGTACTATAGGAAAGTGTATTGGTTAACCAAGTTTATAATTCATACGAACAGTTTTTTTGAAAAGTGGAGCAAAAATATAGTTTTTTCTAACTATTCTGTTATATGATGTATATTGTCTTTTATTTTTTTAGAAGGGGGAAGGTGAAGATTTGGATACATTTAAAAGATTAAAAGACTTCTATTGGCCTTATAAAAAATACTTTTACTGGTCGATCCTGACTTTAATTCTCGTATCAGCCATAACGGTTGTGTACCCGATGGTCCTGCAATTTACCATCGATGAAATAATAATTAAAGGGGAATATTCATTTGTTCCGTATGTAGCAATCGGTTTTATCATGCTCATGGGGATAAAAGGAGCAGCTACTTATTGTCATCAATACTTTGGAGATTTGTTCGGTATAAGTTCTGTTTTCCAGCTCAGGGAATCTCTATATGAGAAACTTCAATTTTTACCATTCAGCTATTATGACAATGCCAAAACGGGAGATCTTATGTCCCGCTTAACAGCAGATGTAGAAGGATTTCGTTTTTTTCTTTCTTTCGGCTTTTCTCAGCTCATCAACTTTGTTCTAATCATAGCATTCAGTCTTTCTGTTATGTTCTTCTATTCCGTCCCGCTCGCAATCATCACTCTCTGTATGATGCCTTTCCTCGTAATCGTTGTTTATAAGTTTGATAAAGAAGTTCACCCTGCATTCAGGGGAATACGGAAATCTATGGCTAACCTAAACACAAAGGTTCAGGAAAACATCAGTGGGATCAATACAGTAAAATCCTTATCAAGAGAAGATTTTGAGATTGGCAAGTTCGATACGTCGAACGAAGACTATAAATCTCAGTTTTTGAACACATCCCACATTTGGGCTAGATATTTTCCGGTAATGGAGCTGATCGGTAATCTTTCAGTCGTACTATTGCTCGCATACGGAGGTTATCTTGTAATAAAAGGTGATCTTACAGCAGGTGAGCTGGTTGCATTCTTCAGCCTTGTCTGGTACATCATGGGTCCTATCATGAATCTGGGATTTGTCATGAATACCTTCTCCCAATCCAAAGCTTCTGGAGAGCGTCTTCTTGAAATATTGGATGAACCGCTTGAAATGGAAGGTGAAGACCGTGAAATGGATTTGGTCCACTTGGACGGAGAAGTAACATTTGAAAATGTGACTCATCGGTATAAAAATGAGAAAAAGGATGCATTAAAAGACATTTCTTTTACCGTTAAACAAGGTCATACGATAGGGTTGATCGGAGCGACGGGATCTGGAAAAACATCCATCACACAGCTTCTATCAAGATTTTACAGCCCGGAGTCCGGAAGAATTTTAATTGACGGAAAACCGCTGGAAAAATACTCGCTTAGAACGCTTAGAAAAAATATCGGAACTGTTCTTCAGGAGTCTTTCTTGTTTTCGTCGACAATTAGGGACAACATTTCATATGGAAATCCTTATGCGGATATGGATGACATCGTTGACGCAGCAAAACGAGCGCAGGCTCACGACTTCATTATGGAACTTCCTGATGGGTACGATACGGTTTTAGGAGAGAGAGGACTTGGTCTTTCAGGCGGTCAAAAGCAAAGAATCTCTATCGCAAGAGCCTTATTAATCGACCCAGCCATCCTGATTTTAGATGATGCAACAAGTGCCGTGGATATGGAAACAGAGTTTAAGATTCAGCGTGCCTTAAAAGAAGTGATGGATGATCGAACCACCTTTATTATCGCTCACCGTATCTCTTCTTTAAAACATGCGGATGAAATCTTAGTCCTTGATGAAGGAAAAGTTTTTGAACGGGGAACCCATGAAGAACTTATCCAGAAGGAATCAGGAAACTATCGCCGCATTTATGACATCCAATATCAAGACAGAAACAAAGTATTTCAAAATAACGGGCAGGGGGTGTAGGAAGTGAATAAGACAAAGAAATCAGCCCGTTTCCGTTATTCATCTGAGCAGGTTATCGATAAGCCGTTTAACTGGAGTCAGATCATCCGGCTGTTTGGATACATGAAGCCGTACAGCAAAAATCTTCTTCCAAAAGCTATCTTGGCTATGATCATCACAACAGCGGTCAGACTGGCTGTTCCTGTATTCATTGGTGTCCTAACGTTCGATCACGCGATAAAAAATAAGGATACTTCACTTCTTATTACCTTAATCGCTGCAATTTCAGGGCTTTATCTTCTTTCTTGGGGAGCTAATACACTTCGGATCATATGGATGAATTATCTAGGGCAATATGTAATCTATGATATCCGTCAGCATCTTTTTAAACATATACAGCGTCTTTCACACCGCTTTTTTGATCAGCGTTCGGCAGGGTCAATACTTGTGCGGATTATCAATGATGTTAACTCTTTGCAAGACTTGTTCACAAATGGAGTAATCAACGTCCTGATGGATGTCATCTTGCTGTTTGGAATCATTGTGATCATGTTTGTGTACAGCCCCGAGCTTACGCTGGCAATTATGGTCATCTTGCCGTTAATGTTCTTTATTTCAACAAGTTTAAGAAAAAAGATAAGACGCTCCTGGCAGGTTGTCCGCATAAAGCAGGCAAAGCTAAACTCCCATCTAAACGAAAGCATTCAGGGGATCAGGGTTACGAAATCTTATACACAAGAAAAAGAGAACATGAACTTTTTTAACGGTGTAAATACAGAAACGTATGACAGTTGGAAGACGGCAACACAGCAGAATGCCTTGTTCCGTCCTTTTGTAGAGATGTCAAATGCAATTGGAACCGCGATTTTATTATGGTTCGGTTCATACCTGATCCAAGGTGAAGCATTGGAGATCGGGGTTTTTGTAACCTTCGCCTTTTATCTGGGTATGTTCTGGGAACCCATCTCCCGTTTAGGGCAAGTGTATAACCAGCTGTTAGTTGGTATGGCATCATCAGAAAGGATCTTTGAATTTCTGGACGAAAAACCTAACGTGCATGAAAAGAATGATGCTTATGTATTTACACGTATAAAAGGGGAAATTGAATTTAAAAACGTCGAATTTTCATATGATGATAAACGAAAAGCGTTAAAAGGAATTGACCTCACGATAGGAGCAGGTCAAACTGTTGCATTGGTCGGCCATACAGGCTCAGGAAAAACGACAATCGCTAACCTGGTAAGCAGATTCTATGACCCGACTTCTGGTGAAGTTTTGATTGACGGTGTGAATTTAAAAGACGTTAATTTAGGAAGTCTTCGTGAAAAAGTAAGTGTAGTCCTTCAGGATACCTTTATCTTCTCCGGAATGATCATGGAGAATATCCGGTTCGGAAGACCTGATGCAACCGATGAAGAAGTAAAAAAAGCATCAAAAGCAGTTGGTGCCCATGCCTTCATCGAGAAGCTTTCTGATGGATATGAAACAGAGGTTGAAGAACGCGGAAATGTGCTTTCGGTAGGTGAAAGGCAGCTGCTTTCCTTTGCTCGCGCATTACTTGCTGATCCGGATATTTTAATTTTAGATGAAGCAACAGCAAGTATTGATACAGAATCCGAGCAAAAGATCCAAACTGCTCTTAAGACCTTGCTGAATGGAAGAACGGCAATCATCATTGCCCACAGACTTTCCACGGTCAGGGAAGCAGATAACATCGTCGTTCTGGATCACGGTGAAATCATTGAACAAGGCAATCACAACGAACTGATGGAATCTGAAGGTGTTTACTATCATCTTGTGGTTTCACAATTTAAAATGCTTGATGCGATATAAAAAAACGCCTGGGAAATGTTCCCGGGCGTTTAACTTTTATTGAAGGGCTTTAGATAGTGTTTCAATGTTTTCCTTCATGATTGAAAGGTAATCACGATTATTATTAATATCTTCTTTTGTCAGTGTTTCCAGGTTATGAAGGGTCATGGTTTTCGCACCGACTTCTTTATTAATCATAGCAGCTACTTTGTTATTTACGTTTTCTTCAAAAAGAATGTAGCTGATTTTTTCTTTTTTAGCATTTTTAATAATGTTTTCAATCTGGTGCTGACTTGGTTCATGAGACGGTGAAAGCCCGCTGATTGCTATTTGTTCTAAGCCATATCGCTCAGCCCAATATCCGTATGCCGCATGAGATACGATGAATGCATCTTTTGGTGCATTTTCTACTGAGTTTTTAAAAGCGGAATCCAGCTCTTTTAAATCTTTGATCAAAGCCTCGTGATTCTTTTTGAAATCATCTTTGGCATCTGGTTTGATTTTTACCAACCCGTTGTAGATGTTATCAGCCATCTGCTGGGCAAGTACAGGATCGAGCCAGATGTGAGGATCAAGCGAACCGTGCTCATGATGTTCCTCATTTTCGTGGGATTCTTCTCCTTCGTGATCTTCGTGGGACTCCTCACCTTCATGCTCCTCGTGTGTTCCTTCATCTTCATGCTCTTCCATATGTGCAAGCTCAACACCCTTGGCAGCATCAACAATCGGTACGTCTTCTTCTTTTAATGTATCTGCAACAGAAGAGGAGAATTCATCAGATTCGAGTTTGTTGTAAACAAATGCGTCACCCTCTGTAATTTCAACCATCTTTTTGGTTGATGGCTCATACGTATGCGCATCTGCACCATGAGGTATAATGGACGATACTTCTACGTGTTTTCCACCAATTCTTTCTGTAAAATATTCTAAAGGATACATGGTTGTATATATATTTAATGTTCCATCTTTTTTATCAGCACTTTTGTTTCCGCAAGCTGCTGAAATGATCAAAAGTAAGATCATGCTTAACAAGCCAAGTCTTCTCATCGGTTTTTCTCTCCTTTCACAATCCTTTTTTATTATAAACGGAATCATTACGATTTGCAAAATATTATTTTTAGAAGGTCGATGTATATGGCTGGCAAGCGTTTATAGGAGAATTCAAATGAAGACAACGATTAAATAAAGCAGACCAAGTTCCTTTTTGTTATAATGGAGTAGGTGTTAGAAAAAGCGTTTAAATAAGCGTGAATCATGCTTAAAAAGGAGAGCGCGTACCAACATGAATATTGCTTTTTATTTGTTGCCGAAAGATGAAGTGAAGTATTTAAACCCTGAAGCAACAATGAGGCAGGCATTGGAAAAGTTATCTTATCACAAGTATACTTCTGTGCCGCTCGTTTCTGAAGAAGGCCGTTATATTGGAACATTAACGGAAGGAGATCTTCTATGGAAGCTCAGGGAAGCTTTTGAAAAAGGGTATGATGAAGTTTTAAAGACAAAGTTAACGGACGTACCACAGCGTGTAAATAACATATCGGTATCGATCAACTCTAATATGGAAGACCTTATTACTTTGTCTACTGATCAAAACTTTATACCAGTTACCGATGACGACGGACATTTTATCGGTATTATTAGACGAAGAGATATCATCAAGTATTGTGCAAATTTAATTTGGAAAAAAGAAGTGACAAAAGATTAAGGCATGTGTCTTAATCTTTTTGTTCATACAGGAGGAATTTTATCGGGTGAAAATTGCAGCAATTGCTATTGGAGGCATGGTTGGAGCAATTTTGCGCTTCTGGATTGGAATTCTGCTTTTTAACCCTGAGGCACAATTTCCGTTTCCAACATTAACAATAAACCTGATCGGAAGTTTTCTTCTTGGCTGGTTTGTTGTACATGGTTCCAAAAAGGTGAGAAATAAAACATGGGTAGCAGGTATTCAAACCGGTTTTTTAGGCTCCTTTACTACTTTTTCAACATTTAATGCCGAGATTGTATTATTAATGGATAAGGGCATGGTATCCATTGCGGCACAATACTTTTTCATCAGTGCGGCTGCTGGAATTGTGGCAATTATTTTTGGGATGAAAACCGGTTCCGTACTTTTGAATCAAGAAGGTGCTGAACAATGATCCGAATGACAATTGCTATTGCTGCAGGCGGAGCATTGGGAGCCTTATTGAGATACCTAGTGAGCCAGCGATTTAATGGCGAATTTCCTTGGGGAACGATCTTTGTAAATGTTGCAGGGTCTTTTCTGTTAGGCTGGTATGTGTTTCATGAAGGACGGGAAATACTAGATTCACTATATACGACAGGTTTCCTGGGTGCACTTACGACATTTTCAACACTTCAGTTTGAAGTAGTATCTCTTTATAAGGATAACAGGAGAAAAGTTCTTCTTTATTTGATGCTGACATATATATTAGGATTAATAGCCGCATGGACAGGCTTTATTGCAGCAGTAAAAATATAATTTTGAGGTTAAGGAGAAACAATGAAAGAATTAGTTATTTCACTGCTAGAATGGATTATGAGTTTAGGTCATTTAGGTATTGCACTAGGATTGATGATTGAAGTTATTCCGAGTGAACTTGTCTTGTCGTACGGTGGTTATATGGTTGCCAAAGGCCATTTGAATTTCGCATTGGCCGTTATCGCAGGAACAATCGGCGGAACGCTGGCACAGTTGTTTTTATATTGGATGGGGTACTATGGCGGACGCCCATTCTTGGAAAAGTACGGGAAATACATCTTAATTTCTAAAAAACAAATCGACCTGTCTGAAAAATGGTTTAATAAATATGGAACAGGCGTGATTTTCTTTGCACGCTTCATTCCCGTTGTACGGCATGCGATCAGCATTCCCGCAGGTATCGCGAAAATGTCATTTGCAAAGTTTACGCTATTTACGACACTCGCAGTTATTCCTTGGTCCATCTTTTTTATCGAGTTAGGAAGCAGACTAGGAAGCAACTGGGAAGATATTAAAACAATTGCTGCCCCTTATACAAGAGGAATCATGATAGCAGCAGTGGTCATCATCTTCCTGTTTATCCTTTATAAAGTGAAAAAGAAATAATGCAGAAAGCCCGCTCGTTTAAGCGGGCCTTTATTTGTTTTCCATGGACAAATTCTAAAAAAAATTGTCCCAGACATATATATCCTTACTGTGAAAAATGATGATGAGGAGGGAAGGTGTATGGAAGCATTCATAAAAAATTATCATGAAACCTATAATGCTGCGAAAGTGAATGAACTTTTGCAGCGGATAAAAGCACATAATGAAAACGCAGATCTGACGGCAAAAGTCTCCGAAGCGATGAGAATATGCGGTTTCGACAACGGCGATATCGAGCAGGTGGTGAAGCAGCTCCGCAAGGGGGACAGTTCCTAGACAATTACATTTTAACTGATTTTGTTTTTCTGGGAAGGACATATTGGCTTTAGGCTTATTACATGTGTTGAAGGACCAGAAATCTTCACGAAGATCCATAAATGAGATTCGGGAAATAAAACTTACTAACGAAAACCAAAAGCCGCTTGCCCTTATCAACCTTTCAAGGAAAGCGGCTTTTTCCTTTTAAATCCTATACACTTTCATCACTGGACAAGCATTTCTTTCACGATTTAGGCAAAAATACGATATACTACACATGAAGAGGTGATGGTTGTGGAAATTACTTTAAGCGCAAAAAAGTATATCGAAGAAGTGCTTGAAATGAACAACGCAAACGGAATCCGAGTTTATTTTGCGGGTATGGGCTGAGGCGGACCAAAGCTTGGCCTGGCTCTGGATGAGCCGGAAAACTCAGATATTATTGAAGAAATCAACGGGATTCGGGTTGCTTTTGACCAAAGAATCAAAGATCAGACATCAGCATTGAAGCTTGATTTTGAAGATTCAAAGCATGGTTCTGGCTTAATCATGGTCGGACAAGAAGAATGCTGCTAAAACAAAAACCGCTGAGACAGGTATACCTGTCACCCAGCGGTTTTTTCATATTTGTTTTTATTGCTGTGATTTTCTGAAACCGGCATCGATCGCCTCTTGCTCGCTGCAAAACCATTCTTCGGGCTTAGTAATCTTATAATATCTTCCGCTTTCCACATGATAAATTTTTTCGCCAGAAGAGTTAATGTTTCCCTTAATGGTGCATTTTGTATCGGCAGCATCTTCTTTTTCAGTAACTGTATCATCAGAAATATAACCATCTTCTTGCGTGTAGTTTTCCAAGCTCCAAATACCGATGCCTTCTTTTTGGGCTTGTTTTTGTATTTTTTCAAAATCCTCAACATACTTTGTGTTTGGTTCAAACACATAAGCCACACGTGCCAGCCCATTTTTTAATAAAGATTTCTGTACACTTTCACCGTCCGCATACACATATGCCAAGAGTCTTCCGTATTTATCCCGTTCGCCGATTCCAAGTTCCAGTTCAACGTCTGAACCGTTCAGCATTGCTTTTGTATGGCTGCTTGCTTCTTTACTGAATGGCTGCACGGGTTTATTGGGATGAACGCTCTCTGGTGTGTCCACTAGCAAAAAACGGACCGTTTCGCTTTTTCCATCTACTCGAACCTTAATTGTGTCGCCATCAATAACATCTTCTACATAAACCGGAATTCTATTTTTGCCTGTCGATTGAAAATCACTGCAGCCTCCTAGAAATAGGAATGCAGAAAAGAGAAGCATCCAGATGTTCATGTTGTTTTTCATATGTATCATCCTTAAATAAGTCAATTTATTGTATATGCTCAACACGTATCTATTATAATAAAAAATAGATAGAAGAGATTATAGAATATCACATTGTATAGAAAAAGTGGCGGTATTCATAGAAAGGAGATTACCATGAAAAAGCTGCATAAAATACTGGCACTCTGTTTTGCAGTAATCTTAACGCTTGCAGCAGCAGGCTGCGGGAATGATTCAAATTTAAAAGAAGCAAAGCTTGAAAACCAGAGTGGTGAGCCCGTTTCCGTTTTCCCTTCAGACAAGCCGTCATTAATCTTTTTATTTACGACTGCTGGCTGAGGACTCTGCCAAGCTCAGCTGGTTCAGCTGAAAGAGAATGTTAAAAAATTTGATGACATGGACGTTAATATGTATGCGGTAAGTTCTGATACGGTGGAACATTTATCAGCGCTTCATCAAGAGATGCAGCCGCCGTTCCCATTCTTGTCCGATCCGGAATTTAAACTGATCGACCATCTGGATATGAAGGGTGAAGGTGTAGCGAAACGCGGTTATGCCTTAGTCGATAAGAATGGAAAAGTAATTTTTACAAAGGTTAACGATCATTGGGGAGAGCAAATTGACCAAACGGCAAAAGAGATTCATGAAGAATATAAGAAGATGGAGAAATAGCCAGGTGATTTTCACTGGCTTTTTTCTTTGTGACAACTGTCACAGATTATCCATACTCGGCAGAATAAAATAGAGTTATACTAAATTTAGAAAGTTTCAAGGAGGCAATTCATATGTTAAAAAAATCGTTATGGCTTGCAGCAATCGCAATGCTTGCAATCGGAATTCTGGCAGCTTGCGGCGGAGGAAAAGAGAAGAAAGAAGAAAGTGCTAAAAATGCAGAAGAAACGGTAACCATTGAAGCGAAAAACTTTGAATTTGATAAAAAAGAATATAAAATCCCAGCTAACAAAGACGTTGCTCTAAAACTAGAAAACGTTGATGGAAACCATGCTCTTATGATTGAAGGAGAAGACGTAAACATTTCAGGTGGATCATCTGACGTTGTAAACCTTAAACCAGGAGAATATACAATTCGCTGCAGCATTCCATGCGGGAATGGTCACGCAGATATGGTATCTAAGCTTGTAGTTGAATAAAAACTAAGCCCTCCGACTTAAGGTGTTGGAGGGCTTTTTGAGCTTAAGGCAGCAGCTCAATCCTTATTAGTTCTCTGTTGTATGGTATACCCTTCATTGTCGATGCCCATAAATTTCCCAGCAGTCTTGGCATCATCTGATCTGAGGGAATAGTGCCGTCCGTTTTTAAAAAATGAGAGTAATAAAGTAAATACAGCCATGAAGAAACAGGGAGGAGTATATCGTCCGTAAAATTACGGCTTTCTGTAATTGTTGCAAAAGAGTGAGATTCCCAGCCGGAAATGAATCGAGACCTTTTCCCGTTAAGCTTTGACTCTATGTAGTGCAAAGAGTGCGCAAGCTGAGGGTCATCTTCTCCATCTGCATGGGCTAAGCGGGACTGCATTTCTAATGAAAGCTCCTCTAAGTTGTCTACCTCCGCGATTACATGGCACAATGCCTTATCGTATTGTGCATTCGCGGGAACCCAATTGTTTTTCTCCAGAATCTCCACAAATGAAAGTTCCTCTGATGGGATCTCTTTATAAGGCGGACGAAAGGTTTGTCTGCCATATTTTACGTTGTGGAAGGAATCCTTAACAAAATGTGCCGCTGCATACCATTGGTCGTTCTGATCTTTAAAAAGCCTTTCACCATGAGGAAGGGAAAAGGCTGTAAATAAATCTTTTTTGTTAAACTCATAATCTGGAAGCTGTTCTTTGTTTATTGTTTCAAGAGATGAATTTTCTGGTGTATCAATTGCTGCCAGAACAAATGTATGAATTCGCAATAACGTCACTTTCCTCTAGTTTTTAATTTTGTGAATCGTATCTTTCCAGCTTGCAAAACCCTCTTTAACTGCAAGAAAGCTATTTTTCTTTTGATAAAGGTCATAACGCAAGTAATCTTTCTTTTCCTGAAGAAGCTGCTGCTGTGTTTTCACATCGTTCATTCTTGCCGTAATGCTGTCTCCCGTGCTTTTCATTTTTTGAACCGTAGTCATAGATTCCTTAATGGCTTTAAATCCTGGGATCAAAAAGTAAACAGCCACGCCAGCGCAGACACCTAAAAATAATAATAACCACATCATGATCAAACGCCTCCAATCTTCTTTCTTTACTAAAGTACCCGGAATCGTCTAAGAAAAAACAAAAAACCGGGGTTCTTTCACCTCGGTTTTAGCGTTTTGGACATGTAGAGCAGCATGTACCGTTTTCTGTTTTGTAATATAAGCAGCATGTTTTACGGATTTTTGTCGGTCCGCATCCTATAGGTGCTAAAAACCGGTGAAATGGATTTTTTGTTACTCCAAAATGGTAAGCTGCAGCATCCATAAAGAACGAATAATCCTCTTGAATGCGCTGTTTTACTTCAGCTGAATGGTCTTCACTCAGCCATGTTTCGTAAATCCAGCGTATGTAGATCCATGCATTTTCCCATAGCGTTGCTTTTGAAATACGTGCTGTTTTAGCCACATGATTAAGCATCACTGAAATATTTTCTTTAAAAAGAGTTTCCAGCACGGTTGAGCGCCAATCTTCCCTTGATTCAAAAGACAGTCTTGCAGAAGCATCTTTTAGTGTAAATGATGGCAGCCACATGCTGTCAGAGTTATGATCGATTAAATACACATTCTTGATACTCATATCAAACGATTTATTTAATATCGTCATGCCAAACAGGCACGATGTTAAGCTGCAGAATGCATAACGTTTAAAGAAGAGCGAAGCCGTAACAGGACGCTGTTTCGAACCAATGCGCGGTCCTGTTTGATCTAAAAAGTTAAGCAGAAACTCTTCATCCAGCAGCTGCTCTGCAGAGATAACTGCTTCGTTTTCGAGTGGTGCCTGAAAAGAGAAGCGGTAGTTTGAACTGATATGTTTTTTTTCATCTGCCGTCCAGCCGTTTGACTTAGGCGTACTGAGGAGTATTGACATGCCGGACCACCCGCCCCTTTCCATATGGGATACACATTGGTGTCCCGAATACTGGATCCGGAATGACTGTGCTGGACATTTGAAAGACAGCTTCTACTAGTTGTTCCGTCATAATTTCTTCTGGTGCACCTTGTGCATAAACTGATTTATCCTGAACTGCAACGATGTGGTGAGCATATCGGCAAGCCAGATTTAAATCATGAAGCACCATCACTATTGTGCGCTTTTCCTTTTCGTTTAACTCGAATAGTAAATCAAGAATTTCGACTTGGTGAGTCATATCTAAATATGTTGTAGGTTCATCAAGCAAGATCGTTTCCGTTCCTTGGGCAAGTGTCATAGCAATCCATGCTCGCTGACGCTGTCCTCCAGAAAGAGAATCAACTGGTGTTTCCATGAAAGGGAGCAGATTCGTTGCTTTTAAGGCATTCATGACTTCTCTTTCATCTTCAGGAGACCATTGATGCAGCCATGACTGATAAGGGAATCGTCCTTGTTTTACAAGCTGAAGAACAGTCAATCCTTCAGGAGCAACAGGTCCTTGTGGAAGGATGGCAAGTTCTTTTGCAACCTGTTTTGTAGAACGTTTTGCAATGTCTTTTCCGTTTAACAATACATTTCCTGACTTTGGACTTAAAAGGCGTGCCATGGACCGTAACAGGGTGGATTTACCGCATCCGTTGCTTCCGATAAAGACAGTGATTTTTCCCTTTGGGATCTGAAGGTTTAATCCATCAATGATCGGTTCTTTTCCATAAGCTAACGTAAGGTTTGATGTTGTTAATATAGCCATCTGAAATCCACTCCTGTTATTGGTTTTTAAATAAAAGATAGATGAAATAAGGGGCACCGATTGCTGCTGTAAACACACCAGCCGGCACTTCCAAAGGCGAGAAAAGTGTCCTGCCTGCTAAATCTGCCAACACTACCATAATGCCGCCGATCAATGCTGAAGCAGGGAACAGACCTCCAAAAGATGAGCCCGTGATTCTTCTTGCGATATGCGGTCCGATTAATCCGACAAACCCCATAGCACCTGCAAAGGCAACTGCTGATCCTGCTAAGGCGGTACATACCATCAAAAGCATAAAGCGCTCACGGTGTACCGAAATTCCGGCTCCCATCGTGAGGTCATCACCAAACCCTTGAATGTTCAAGCGTCTTACGAGGAGTATCAGGATAGGCAGCATTCCGAAAAACCAGGGCAGCATCGCCTTAACTTCATTCCATGAGGTTCCGTAAACAGTTCCTGTCAGCCATACAGTTGCCTGACTTGCCCGGTAAATCGGTCCCATCAGCATCATTAATGTTGTCAGTGCCTGAAAAAGTGACATGAGACCAATCCCGATCAGAATAAGCCTGATAGGTGTTACGCCATCTTTCCATGCTAGACCGTAGATTAAGAAAGCTACAGCAGTTGCGCCAATAAAAGCAAACAAAGGCATATAGTTGATGCTTACTAATAAATTATTGCTGTCATCACTGAACATCGTTAAAAAAGCTACTGCAGCAAACCCGGCACCACCCGTAATTCCAATCATATCAGGTGAAGCGAGAGGATTTCGGATAACACCTTGCAGAATGGCTCCTGATAAAGCAAGCGATGCACCTGCGATAAAAGCAACAAGCACTCTCGGGAGCCTAAATTCTGTTATGATCAGCTGATTCATCTCAATACCTGTTCCCATTAAGGCCGAGAACACATCCCAAGGGGCAATATACAGATCGCCTACACCGATACTGACCAGCATTGAAATAAGAGAAACTAAAGCTAGAACTAAAATCGCATATGTTGTTTTTTTATCTATTAAATATGAAAATGACTTACGCTGGATTACCCAATACTTTCTCATTTTTGAAATATTCCTTTACGAACGATGTAAATAAAGAATGGTGTACCAAGCAGAGCGGTGACCACTCCGACTGGTGCTTCCTCTGGCATGATGATATAACGTGCACCAATGTCTGCCATTACCAGCATGACTCCGCCAGTAAGTGCTGAAAAAGGTACAATCCATCGATGATCATTGCCGACTAGGTATCTAGCGAAATGCGGAACTACGATTCCAATAAAGCTGATCGGTCCGGCAATTGCGACTGAACCTCCTGCGAGCAGTACTACCATAAGCGCTGCTGCAAATTTAAAGATCACTGTTTTTTGACCTAAACTTACTGCCACATCTTCACCCAATGCGAATGCATTTAACTGACGCGAGAGCAGCAGTGATACAACCCATGCGATGAAAAGTGCAGGCATTACTGCTGCTAGCATGGAAAGTTTTCTGCCTTCAACAGAACCTGCTAGCCAAAATAACACTTCATCAAGGGCTTTTTCGTTTGTAACTAGCATCCCTTGTGTAAGAGAAGCGAAAAGTGCGGCCATTACAGCACCGGCGAGTGTTAACTTCACAGGTGTTAAACCGCCTTTACCAGCTGAACCGAGAGCATATGCCAATCCTGATGCAACTGCAGCTCCTAGAAATCCGATCCACATGAACTGCTGAATGGATGTGATTCCTAAAAAGGTAACACCAAAAACGATAAAAAATCCTGCACCAGCATTTACGCCAAATATATCTGGTGATGCGATAGGATTTCGGGTAAGCGCCTGCATAAGCACGCCTGCAATCCCTAAGCTGATTCCGACAGCCATTCCCACAAGTGCACGAGGTACACGAGAAAGCTGAATAATTAAATGCTCATTCGAGCCGTTAAAATCGGTGTAAGCTTCAATCGCCATGGATAATGTAGTGTCCGTGTAACCAAGTACAACACTTAATACCATTACAATGAAAGCGAAAATTACACCTATTATCAGCGCGGCTGTTTTTCTTTTCTTTCCATAAAGTATTCCGTTCATTGTGTCCTCTTTTAATAATGAAAAATATTCTCATTTACAGTTTAAGAGTAAAGTAGACATCTGTCAATGACTTTGAAAATCATTATCATTTAGTTATTGACAATGCCAGGAAGTCATATTATGATACGATTGTAATTGATTCTCATTATCATTTACATAAACGAAAAGGGGAGAGAAAACAGAATGAAGAAGACTACATACAAATGGCTTGCGCTTGCAGCTGTATTTACATTAATGCTTGCTTTGGCAGCATGCGGCGGGAAAGATAAAGCAAAAGAAGAAGAAAAATCAGGCGGATCAAAGGCTTCTTCCTATAAAGTTGAGCATGCTATGGGCACAACGGAAGTAAAAAGCAACAAGCGTGTTGTCGTATTAACAAACGAAGGTACTGAAGCGGTTTTAGCGCTTGGTGTAAAACCAGTTGGAGCTGTTAAATCATGGTTGGGCAATCCTTGGTATGACCACATCAAGGATGACATGGAAGGCGTTGAAGTTGTGGGTGATGAAAGCGCGGTTAACGTTGAGAAAATCGCTGCTTTAAAGCCAGACTTAATCATCGGTAACAAAATGCGTCAAGAAAAACAATATGATGAACTGAACAAGATCGCGCCAACTGTATTTGCAGAAGATCTTCGCGGGGACTGGAAAGTTAATTTCGAACTTTACTCTAAAGCATTAAATAAAGAAGAAAAAGGTAAAGAAGTATTAGCAGCATTCGATAAGCGTATTGAAGACTTTAAAGCAGAAGCTGGAGATAAACTTAAAACAGAAGTTTCCATGGTTCGTTTCATGCCAGGAAAATCACGTATCTACCACCAAGATTCATTCTCTGGTGTAATTCTTAAGCAGATCGGTTTTGCTCGTCCTGGCGATCAAAACAAGCCTGACTTTGCAGAAGAAGTAACACAAGAACGTATTCCAGACATGGATGGCGATATGCTGTTCTACTTCACTTACGAAGCTGGTGACGGCAAAGCAACTGAAACTGAAAAAGAGTGGACGAACAATCCTCTTTGGAAGAACCTTGGGGCTGTGAAAGAAGGAAATGCACACAAAGTAAGTGATGCGATCTGGAACACAGCTGGCGGTGTAAAAGCTGCAAACTTAATGATTGATGATCTTGAAAAGTTCTTCTTAGAAAAATAGAGTTTAATTAGAGGAAGCGCAGTTCGCTTCCTTCTTTTTTTATCCAAATTGTCGAAAATTCGATAAAAGTAAATTAACGTGGGATTACGTAATTTACCTCACTTATTTTTCAGAAATCTTTAAACAAATGATCGTTTTCCACTCTGAATTTTCCTATAATATACATAGAAAGATAGAATAGGACAGGAGAATGAGCAGGGTGAAGCTCTCAGGGGAGATTTTCAGGAATAAGAGTTTTTTATATTTTTGGTTTAGTTCGATTTTGACAGCAATGGGCGACAGTATTTTTATGATTACACTTATGTGGCTGCTCGTACAGATTTCTGGTTCATCTGTTATTGTAGGAACGTACATATTACTAGTTACATTGACTAAGTTTTCGTTCGTTCTGTTTGGCGGAGCTATAGTAGACCGTTTCTCAGTAAAAAGACTGCTGATTGGCTCGGCAATTGGAAGAGGTAGTATTTTGCTGCTGTTGTTTGCTGTTATTTCAACAGGTAATCCGCCTATTTCCTTTTTTTACGTTACAGGTGTTCTATTCGGTTTAATTGATGCCATTAGTGAGCCTGCAGGCATTACATTCAGAACGAGGCTTGTACCAGAAAAGCATTACACACAATCGATGAGCCTCTTAATGATGGCTGGTCAGGCTGCAAGTGTCGTCGGCCCTGCTCTTGGTGCATTGCTCTATGCCTTGTATGGAGCAAAGATGGCGTTTCTGCTAAACGGGATCGCATTTTTTATAGCAGCCGCGCTGTTTCTTTTTATCATTGTAAATGATGAAGAGACGGAAGAAAAAACGTCATCCTTATTTGCCGGGATCAAAGAAGGTTTTTCGTTCTTTATAGGAGCACCTGTACTTGCAGCAATGGCGGTTTTTGCTTTTTTTGCAAATGCAGCCGTTGGTGCAGTGATGGTAAGTCTGCCCTTTCTAATGAAGGACTTGAATTTTGGCATTAAAGGTTATGGATGGGCACATACTTCACTTGCGGTTGGCAGTGTTGTGGCGGCGGTCATTTTCTCTTTATTTGTGATTCACAAGCCGAAGCCCTATATGACTTTATTAACTTGTTTCCTTCAAGGTGCGAGTATTCTCTTTATCGGTTTCTTTTCTAAAGAACTAGCTGTTCTGATGTTTTTACTTGCTATGGTTGGTTTTCTTGAAGCAGCTGTAAATGTTATTGCACCAAGTGTGAACCATGCTTTAATCCCGCCAAAGCTATTTGGACGTGTTATCGGAATAATGGTAATAATCATGGGGATTTCTGAACCTATTGCAGCAGGTACTGCAGGATTCCTTATCGAAAAGATAGGGGCAGCTGATGTATTTGTCTGGGGAGGATCGATGGAGATGCTTGCTGCCATACTCGTATTCTCGCTTCCTTTTATAAGAAACTTTAAAACAGCAGAAAAGACTTCTTAATTTTTTCACAATTTCGTTATAAATTTGCCATAAGTTACAAAAGGCAATTGGAAGAGTTTACATAAACTTTATAGTAGAAGTAAATTTATTCCTGGAGGTTTTTACAATGAACAAAAAACCGTCATTTGAAAAGGAAATGCAGAAGCGCGAAATACTAATGAAGGACGAGCAAACGAACGGATGGTTTTACGAAGACCATATCACTGCAATCGTTAATCGCGCCCGGAAGGAAGGGGCATTCGACGATCTTGTTGGAATGGGCAAGCCCCTTAATATTGATGAGGATCTAGTTTATAATCCCGAAAAGCGGCTGCACAAAGTGATGAAAGATAATAATGTTTTGCCGAATTGGGTGAAACTCGGCAAAGAGATAGACGTATTAAAAGAGGAGCTAAAATCCTACACAGTTGCATATAACATTAAAAAAACAGTTGAAACAATTAACCAAAAAGTGTTTCAGCATAACTTGACATGTCCGTCTTCGGCACAGCGGATGAAAGTGAAACTGGAGGACGTTTTGAAGTAATAATCGGAGGGTGTATGTCAAAAATAAGCACGTTGAACGCAAAACATTATCAATGGGGAGATGCGTGTGATGGATGGCATCTCCTTAAGGAAGAGTCTTTAAGTATCATACATGAAAAAATGCCGCCTCATACTGCTGAGGTAAGACACTATCATGTGTTTTCAAAACAGTTTTTCTTTATGTTAAACGGAGAAATCGTTGTAGAAAAAGAAGGAGAAGAGTGCATTTTATATCCTCATCAGGGAATTGAGATACCTGCCGGAACAACCCATCAAATACGAAATGAAGGTAATGCACCAGCCGAGTTTTTAGTAACTTCTCAGCCGCCTGCTCATGGCGACAGAGTCGTTGTGAAAAAAGTGAAAAGCATCAGTCATGTGACCCTTTAGTGTATGCAACTAAGGGTTTTTTTCATGCACAGAAGAAAACCCTCCACATTGTGAAGGGATATGGTTATTTATACTTCATTTAGGCTTGTAACAGATACACTTTGCTTCGAATTTGGATCATTAAGCGGATGAATAGTTGCTGTTCCGTTCTGCTGATCTACATGCTCGATGTAAACGGCTTCACCATTACATGTAACATTAGCCATTGTTGAGGATGCAGATATTTCTTGTGCTCGTTTAGCGTCCAATTTGGTAACCTCCTTCTATTAATAACAAACATAATATTTGTATCCGATCCCTAAAATATTCGCTTGCCTCCTAATGAAAACGAAATGTAATTCTATGAAAGTCCATAGGGAAAGCTACTGAAAAACAGGACTGGAGCAAATATAGGATGTTAAAATATAAAAAATCCACGAACGAAACGGTAAGAACTGATCATTTTGAATTACCTGATGAAAACGAAACACTTTGGCTGTTTTATGATTCCCCTGAAGAGATGAAAAGAGATGGTGTCCTTGATAAAATTGATCTTCATGAGCTGGCAAGTTCAGCATTTACCGTCTTTTCAGAACATCCAAGGATAAACGTTTATTCGAAGCATGCCGTACTTTCGACCTTTTATTTGGAAACGAAAACGCTGGAGCCACTTAGGATAAACGTACTTATTGGTGAAAGGTATTTAATTGTAGTTGCAGAACGTGAAATACCTTTTAGAGAACAGCTTGTAAAAGATTTTAAGGAAAATCCTGAACATATGCAGCATGTTAGTTATATGCTTTATTATTTTATGAAAGATATTGTGAACTCTTATTTAGAAGTGGTAGATCAGCTTTCGGATAAATTTTTGGAACTCGAAAAAAGCGTTTTTGTAGATCCTCTTAAACGGGAGATCGGACATAAAGTGTATAGATGGAAAAACCGGCTGCACAAATTACGGCAATACGTTGAGGCTGAAGAGAGTGTTATTCAGAAAATGGGACATGATGACTTTGAATACGCTAATGAAGAATCCGGTTTTTACTTCAAAGACTTATTATCTGCATTCTCGAGGGTAACCTCTGCGTTTGACAGCTTTAAAGAGAACTTAAAAGGTGTATTAGATCTTCAAATGTCATTAAAATCGGATCACATGAACCGGATTATGAAAACATTGACCCTGGTTAGCGCAGTCTTTGTACCTCTAACGTTTATAGCCGGTCTATACGGAATGAATTTTGAATATATGCCGGAGCTGCGATGGAGATATGGCTATTTTTTTGTATTAACCCTCTGTTTTGCCTTAGCAGTTATGATCATGAGTTATTTTAAGAAAAAAAGATGGTGGTGACCGTTACATAAAAAATCATGTGAGGTGGAAAATAAAGAAAAAGGAGGGCGTCACACTTGGAAAAAAGACCATATTATGTGAATGTTGAAAGTGGAGAAATCCTGCCGGTAAAAACGGCTTCAACCTTTCAGTTTGAAATATCTGCTTCAGATGAAGATGTGAGAAAGCTTGAGAACAAATTTGAAGAAATCGATAGTGCGGCATCAGATACATTTGTAAGATCGCATGTCCCTTATGTTCCTTATTCAAATGACCCAGATAACGACAGGTACGATCAAAAATTAAGAGAAGCCTATCAAATTATTCATGATCTGGGGCAAGAGGAAACAAAAAGGTTTATTGAAACAATGAGCTTTTGGAATCCAGAAAAACCTCAAGATATAGAAAAAAGGCCAGAGGACATATAGTCTTAAGGCCTTTTTTTCTAATATACGAAGAATGCAATGTAAATGATGAGAATAACCACTATTGTAAATCCCGCTAATGCAATAAATACTGGATTGAATAGTGCAGTATGTCTAGATACTGCTGGATTCACTTCGTCTTCTGTATAGACTTTTTGTTTTTTTGCAACTTTCATCGTCCACCAAAGTCCCGCAGCTGCTACGAGGACAGACAACAAAATAAAGAACATTGTAAACAATATGTTCACTCCTTATACCTTGTTTGTCCTAATAGTGTTTGTGGAATTATCGGCTTTCATGCATAACAGCAGAAGGTTGCTCCAAAGAATCCAGCCGCTGAAGTTCATTCATTACAAGTGATAAGATTTTATCCTGATCTCTTTTATCAAAAATATTATATTGATCACTCTCGATCATCAATACAGGTGTCTTATCGTAAGCTTTAATCCAATCCTTGTATTTGCCATGAAGTGTTTTGTAATAAGCCCGAAGTTCAGGGTTTTCCTCAACCTGCTCATACGAACGACCTCTTTGTCTAATACGGTCCAGTACCGTTTCAAGATCACTATCCAAATAAATAAGAAGATCCTGACGTGACTTAGGTGTTTTATCAATTTCGTTCATCATCGTTTCAAGTAAGTCTTTGTAAGTATCAAACTCAAGCTGTGTCATGTTGCCAGAATCAAAGTTCAGCTCAGCAAAGATTAAGTCTTCATACAGGCTCCGGTCCAGTACATTGTCAGGACTGGTACGAGCGTGTCGAATCGTTTTAAAACGCGTATTTAAAAAATAGATCTGAAGCGGGAAAGCCCATCGCTTCGGGTTTTTGTAATAATCGGGTAAAATAGGGTTATCAACGACGCTTTCGTAGAAAATCTCGCTGCCAAGCTGTTCGCTTAGGAATTCCGCATATGTAGATTTGCCCGTCCCGATCATACCTGCCATTAAAATCACGGTGTATCCTCCGTTCAATCGAGTCTTATGTATGTAAATCAATATATGGTATGTATGGCTGGTAAGCCCTTCTAAATATATCACGTTATGTTAAAGGTGAACAGAGGATTTGTCGTACTAACAGAAAAATGAGATTAGGGGAGAAATTATTATGCAGGAGTATACAGTATGCTTTATTCAAAGAAAACAACAACTTCTGCTTCTTAACAGGATTAAGGCTCCATTAATGGGATTATGGAATGGAGTTGGGGGGAAGATTGAACCCTACGAATCCATTAAGGAAGGTGCTTTAAGAGAAGTTTTTGAAGAACCGGTATTCAATGTCAAAATGCTGATTATAAAGGTAAAGTAATCTGCAATGGAAATTGGGGAGGATTAAATCTTCACTTTTTCTGGATCGAATTACAAGATCAATTCAATCTTCACACTCCATTAACTACTGAAGAAGGGATTCTGGATTGGAAGATATTGAATGGATTCTGAATCCTGATAATAAAGGAATCGTAAGTAATTTACCTATACTTCTTCCAGAGATGATAGGTTCATTAGTCCCACAAAATTATATTTTGGATTATGACCAATTAGGACAAATAAAAGAAATGAAAATAAATTCAGAGGTCCAGTTAATGATATAGGTTAGGAGGATGACCATGACCATTAAAATCAAAGTTTATTCAGATTTTGTTTGACCCTATTGTTTTTTAGCGGAGGCTCCGCTATTAGAAGCAACCAAAGATAAAGATGTTGAGATTGAATGGCTGCCGTTTGAACTCCGTCCCTATCCGCAGGAAACGTTAAAGCCTGAAGGCGAATATATCCAAAGGGCATGGCAAGAGTCAGTACTTCCTTTGGCTCAAAAAATGGGAGTTGAGATGATTCTGCCTAAAGTTTCACCTCAGCCGCATACACACTTGGCACATGAAGGGCTCCTGTTTTCCAAAAGGCATAACAAAGAAAAAGAATATGCCCACCGCGTATTTACGAGCTTTTATCAAGAAGGTAAAGATATTGGACAACCTGCTGTATTACGCAGCATAGCCGAAGAGATCGGACTCGACGGGGAATCTTTTGAACAGGCACTTGTTTCTCGCGAATTCTCGAGTGAGAGAGAAGAATATTTACGGCAAGCCTATGAAGAGGTGCAAATTTCTGCTGTTCCGACAATGTTTATCGGGGACAGAGTTTTAAAAGGACTGCACCCGCAGGCAAACATTGAACGCGCTTTAAGAGGTGCCATCCGGGACGAGAAGATGGAGTTTTGCGAAGGCGACGATGTGAATAAAAGACAGAAAAAAGAGCGCTTGGAAGGAAATCCTTCTTTGCGCTCTTTTTCGTTCTTAACAATGAAAAAAGGGGGTTGTTGATAGGGATGTCTATAATATAGCAAGTCTCATAAAAATGATGAGGAATATGTGATTTTTTTGATAATCGTTATCACTTTGTGACAAAGTCGCGTTGACGGACTAAAGAATAAAACAAAAAGAAAAAAGCCCTGTAAGGGGAGGGCTCTTTTCCGGGAAAGGGGGGGTACACCTATATCAGACGAATCAAATAAGAGAAAGTTTCAAAAAATGTAAATTTTCTTTTCTATCTTTTTAAAAAAAGTGATAAAGTTATAAAACAGAAAAAGATGAGAGAAGGAATGGGGATGAACGGATTTTTTTCAAAGTGGCATCCGGCAGTTATTGTTATTGTTACCGGTACGCTCTTTACACGGGCAGCTTTTTTCATGACGATGCCATTTTTAGCAATCTATTTATACAGTGTAAAAGGAATCGAGCCTGCAATGGTAGGATTGATTATCGGGGTTAGTGCTTTAACGGGGACTTTTGGCGGTTTCTTTGGGGGGTATCTTTCCGACCGCATCGGGAGACTGCCTGTCATGACTGTAGCTATTTTAACTTGGAGTGCTGTATTTGCCGGGTTTGCAATAGCCGAACAGGTATGGCACTTCTTTTTGCTAAATATGCTAAACGGTCTCTGCCGGTCATGGTTTGAGCCGATTTCGAGAGCATTGCTTGCTGATGTGACTACGAAAGAAAACCGGCTGCGTGTTTTTAATGCCCGTTATTTTGCTATAAATGTGGGAGCCGCGATTGGACCTGTAGCGGGAACACAGCTTGGTACTACTTCTTCCACACAAGCGTTCTATATCACTTCTGCTGCCTACTTGTTATATGCACTATTAATTATTGTTACACTCAAAGATTATTCAGCAGATCTAAAAGGCGGAGAGGAAAGAAAGTTCTCAATTAAATCTGCACTGACTGTACTAGCAAGAGATAAAGTGCTTGCATTTTTTTTAATAGGGAACACAATTGTAATGATGGCACAGTCACAAATGGATACTACATTAGCCCAATATATAGGAAACGCACCTCAATTCGAAAATGGGGTTAAACTGTTTGCTTATTTGGTCGTTACAAATGCCGTCACCGTTCTTTTATTGCAATTTCCAGTCACCAATTATGTTAGAAGATTTCAGCCTATGAACGCTCTCAGATTTGGAAGCATAGCATTCAGTCTGGCTCTGCTGGGGTTTGGGCTTTCAACGAACTGGATTTTTCTCGTAATCAGTATGATATTTTTGACAGTAGGGGAAATAATTGTTTTTGTAATGAGCGACGTTTTATTAGACGACCTGGCACCAGAGCATATGAGAGGTACATATTTTGGAGCGATGTCGTTCAGGTCGATCGGATTCAGCGCTGGGCCTTGGATCGGTGGGTTACTGTTAAGTACATTCGGTTTTGAGCATGGTTTTTATGTATTTGGCTGCTTAACACTTATATCCTTATTAGCACTGCCGTTTTTTCAATATGGAGAAGTTATTCGTAAAGAGATAGCGGCCAATCCATCAGTTTCAACTTAAGAGAGGAGCTTATAACACATGATTACAGGTATTGAGCACACAGGAATTATGGTTTCAGACATGGAAAAATCATTATCGTTTTACACGAAAATTTTAGGATTAAATCTATTAGATCGCTTCGACCACACGAGCGTCCCTGTAGAACTGGCTTTCTTAGGATTAGATGATAAAGTCTTAGTTGAATTAATCGCTGGTTATCCTGGAGAAGTAACGAAAGAAGGAAAAGTTCATCATCTTGCTTTCTCCGTTACAAACATAGAAGAAAAGTTTGTCATTTTAAAAGAAAGAGGTGTCCGGTTAAAAGACAAAGAAATTACTGAACTCCCAAATGGAAAGTATTTCTTCTTTTACGGACCTGACGAAGAATCACTTGAATTTTTTGAAAGAAAATAAATCAAAAAGAGGCTGCGGAGAAAACATTCCGCAGTCTCTTTTTAAATTCTTTGTAAAGGTTTTGCGAGGTGAAAGGATAGAGATCAAGTAAGTCGAAGTTTTCGGAATAATGCTAGATACCAGGCAATGTCTCTTTTAGGTATTGATTAGAGCAATATTCAACTCCATATTTGTACCGTCTTTCTCTGACATTTCGTGCTTTATTAGGGTCGATTGGGATCCGTTTTATTTCTGGATAAGATTCCATTATCTTGTGGGCTATTTTGTCTCCCGGTTCATCAGGATCCGTTAAAACGTAAACCTCATTGCATATCGTTAATGCTTGTTCAATTGCTCTTCTTTCTTTATGCCGAAATGAAATTCCATTCAATATAACAAAATGGGCATGAGGGTCGACACTTTGTACTCTCAGTTGATCACTTTTGCCTTCAACAATGTATCCGGTCATAGCGCCTCCTGTAAAACATAAGATTCACTATGATTTTATGGATTGCATATTGATAATAGTACAACTTCTAGAAAATTACTTGTTTATTAAAGGGGAATAAATATTGAAAAACCTGCTTTTCATCATGAAAACACTTTGTTATAGCATATTCTGGCTATTTCTCATCTATGGATTGTTTCTTTTAATTGATGGTACATCCGGCTTAATCGTTGCCGTAATTTTACTCGTGGCTTGTTATCTATTATTCAGTATTAGTTTAATTAATGAGAAGAGGTTCATAAGCTCTAAGTACGATAGAATCAGCCTCTTATTTTTAATCATAGTAGTGGGTTTATCTTCCGCTCTTTTTTCTATCTCTAATTATTTCCTTCATACTTCTTTAACTCATGAATTACCTGCGCGGGTAAAAAATCAATATTACGCAGAAGCACTTTTATTCGAAAAGGAGTTCTTATTTCAAAGGATCTCTTTTTTGAAGACGTTAAAAACAAAATCATCAGAACGTGCTGTGGTCTTCCATGAACCACAAGATACGGAATTAGCAAGCCTGGCTCTGAATCATATCCGCAAAGTTCAACTTTTGAATGAAAAAATGATAGACGTTCATAAACCAGTTCCAGTCACGATTATTCTTTACCGAAATCCGTTTATTTTTCAAAAGCATTTGCCTGATCATTCCTATGAAAATTTACATGCGCTGTATGTTCCATCAGAAGAAACGATCCATCTTTTAGTAACTACTGAAATGGATGAGTACCATAAGCGTTTTTTGGAACTCGCTGCTCATGAGTATACACACCATTGGATCGTAAGTTATTTAGCGAAGAATGGAAAAGATAATCGGCATTTGCCTCGATGGTTTGAAGAGGGGATTGCTGAATATGCAGGAATGAATAGTATAAGAAAGATTCCGCGATTTGTGCCTCTTAATCTGATTCCATTTACAAGACTTGATACTGTTGACGATTGGGCATATGAAAATCGGAGAAATTCTTCCCACTTGCCATATCGCCAAAGTTATTACGCGATTGACCAGTTGATCAGAGACGGTAAACAACATAAAATAAAGAATTTACTGTTAAATGACGAGCAAAACTTTTACCGTTCGTTCGAATATGAAATCGGAAAATCTGTTTTAGAATTTGAAGTCCGGTTTCTACGGGATGAAATGAGAGAATTTAGAGAGAAAAGAGACTCAGATGGACTTCCTAAATCTAAACCATAAAAAATTGACCCAATGAAATGGGTCAATTCGTTATCTGCTTTTTAGTTTCCTCTTAATAATTGGTAGTAATCTCTTTTTTCCTTGCTTTAATAAATAGGCAACTGCCATTCCTTTAATTCCTTTACTAATGCGTCCCATATTGTGAGCCTCCTTATCACCCAAAGGTGTTTCATGTAATATACCCGAAAACATTGTTCGGCAATCCATTTTATTTTGTATAGCGGGATACTTGTCTATACGAATGGTTTAATAGATGAATAAACTAAATCGAGCACAATCAAAAATATATACAGGAGTTGAATATTTTGACGCATAGAGGTTTTCCTTCCTTCCCAGGCCAAGGGGGAGGGCAAGGTTTCGGACCCCCAGGTGGTGGCCAAGGTTTTGGACCGCCAGGTGGAGGTCAATCCTTTGGTCCTCCGGGTGGACCGGGCGGAAAAGGACCAGGCGGAAAAGGACCAAGCGGTGGAAGCGCGCCAACATCACCACCACCAGGTTTTACTCCATCACAATCACAGGCGTACAGTTTAAGCGGGGGCGGAGGCGGTCAATATGGTGTTTATGCAGTTGATCCAATAACACTAAGATATTGTCTTTATCGCTACGTTTACATTTGGCCATCATGGGGACCTGGTTTCTGGGCATGGCTTATATTTGTAGGCCGTCGTTCAGTGGCAGGTTTCCGCTGGACAGGACGCCGCTGGGTTTATTTCGGACTGGATACTCGCCAAATCAATTCGTTCTATTGTTATTAAAAAGCCGCCAGTTGGCGGTTTTTTTTTAGGCATATTTCGGCTGCAGCAGAACTTCCCAAGCTTGATATGTCTTTATTGATGAAGGTATTTCTTGTTCAGAAATGAAACGTACTGTTTCCCAGACCAGTGGAGAGCACCATTCTTCCTTCAATAATTCAGGATCAACCCATAATGCACCTTTAGAATCCTGATCGGGAATAGTGGCTAAGTCACCCTTATCCGTTTCATCAATGGTACATAAATAATAGACTGCTGTATGCTGCGACAATGCCCACTTTTTGTAATTCCATGGAAGCTCATAACAGCGTTGACCAATTTTAGAAGCAGTAAGCACTTTATAGCCGGTTTCTTCTAAAACTTCACGTACAACAGTCTCCCATTCAGACTCACTGCTTTCTGGTGTGCCGCCGGGAAGGTCCAGTCGTTTTTTATAAGGACCGCCGCTTTTTTCAACCGTCAAGAGATGACCCTGGTTATTGAGGCAGATGCAATATATTCCTTTGTGTGTATGCATGATAAGCCTCCTTAAAAAAATACCTTTTCCCATTGAAAAGGCATTTGTCCATTCATTATTCTTTTACAAGATCATTCAATTCAGAAGTTAACACTTCAAACTTATTGAAACTCTCAACTACTTCCTCTACGCATCTATGCTGTTCTTCCACACTGGCAAGCACTTCTTCTACAGCACCGCTTGAAGTTTCTGCCGTTCCTGATACAGACTGGATCTCACCAACAATGTAGCCTGTTGATTCATAAAGCTGATTAATCAACGTTTGTACTTGTAAAGATTGTGCTGCTACTTGATCCGTATTAATTAAAATTTTCCCAAAGTTAACAGCTGTTTTTTGAGTGGCTTCAAGGCTTGATGAAACAACGCCCTGTGAACCGTGTACAAATTGTGCTGCCTGTTTTGCCTTGGAACGGATTTCTCCAAGGATGTTCGCGATCTGTTTTGTAGAGTTTTGTGAGCCTTCCGCTAAACGGCGTACTTCATCAGCGACTACCGCAAAGCCGCGACCTTGTTCACCTGCACGTGCTGCTTCAATAGCAGCATTTAATGCAAGAAGGTTTGTTTGAGATGATATTTCTTCAATCGTTGTTAAAATACCTTCAATCGACTCACTTTGTTCATTAAGTTCGTGCATCAGGGCGTTCGTTTGGTGCATAAGTTTACTCACTTCTTCCATCTTTGCAGAAAGCTCAGACACCTGGCTTTCTCCAGCCTTTGTTACTTGAGCTGTTTCTTCAGATAGTTTTTTCATATCGCTTGAGTGTTCAAATAAGCCTTTTGCTACATCATTCGTATTGGTAACTGACTGATTCATTCCGCCAACACTGACAGCCTGGGATTCAACGCCTTTTGCTACCTCAGTGAACGCATACGTAATGTTGCTGGAGATCTCACCAGTTCTTGCTACGTTTTCTTTTGCCGATTGGCTGAAGATATGTAAATTTTCAGTTGCTTCTTTTACTTTTTTCAATAGATGTTCAAGTTTGAGCTTATCACTTTCAGCTTGTTTTTCTGCTGTTAAAATATTTTCCTGCATTCGCTGGCCGATTTTAGCCTGAGCAACAAGTGCACCTGTAATAACGATCAAGAACACATTAAGAGAGATGATGATTTTCGGGTCTTGTCCCGCAAACATAGAATCTTTATATTGAAAAAAGAAAAAATTAGTTAACAATACTCCGCTTATACCCGATAGTAAGATTGAAATGTAATTATGATATAACGTAATAACAGCAAGACATACATAAGTCATCAAATAAGTAGAGATTTTCGGATTTGAGTGTGCCATGATAACGGTTAATATAGTTAATCCGATAACTACATAGTATTGAACGGCATGCGGCACCCATTTACGGTATGTCCAAATCGTCAGTGAAATCAGGATCATTAATCCAGATAGGCCATAAAATATGACACTATCGATTGTTTTTGTACTCGCGTAAGTACTTCCGAGTCCAAGAAAGTACATTCCCCATAACATTTTGGTTACAAGCTTATTCGTTTGTAAATTTGAGGCAAATGATGGATTCAAATTTTTTCATCTCCATTTTAGAATATATAAGTGCTATTCTTTATATCGACAAATTTAAGTAAGTATTAAAGACGCAATTGCCAGTATGTAACAATTATTTACAGAGTCGTCTAATTTAATGAGGTGATCAGTCATGACAAAAAAGACTTGGATAAAGAGTTCTATCCTTGCACTAGCAGTACTGCTATCTGCATGCAGCGGTGATGCTAATGAAACAGACAAAAAAGAAGAGGTGCAGAAAACAGGAGAACCGGCTCAAGACGCAGATAAAAAGGAAGAACCAGCAGCAGAACCTGCAGCTTCTATTGAAGAAGAAGGTACTTATATCGGTCAGATCGATAATAATTCAATTGAAGTAGAAGCAGGCGGTGAAACGATCGTACTCCGACTAACAGATGAAGTACGTGATACAGTTGCTAGTTTAAAAGATGGTTCAAAAGTTGCGATTGTTTATAAAAAAAATGAAAACGATCAATGGATACTTGAAAAGATTACAGCTTCAGATTCCGGAACAGATGAGCCGGCAGCTTCAAAAACTCTTAAATTTAGTGTGAACGGCTCTACAGTAGAAAAGGAAGCCACTTTAACAGAGAGTGAGCAAGATTATTATTTTTATAAACTGGGTGATTTTGAGTTTACAGCGGAAGAACCTCGTAAAGACCTGATGTTTGCAACTGAGTTTGCGGAAACATTTGTCAGAATCGAACCACTGTCAGAAGATGCTTCTATTGAAGATTTGAAGAAATGGGCTAACGATGAACTAGAAGCGGTCGGAGAGGTAAATGAAGTGAACGGAGTTGAAACAGCGGGTCCTGCTTTCGAATCCACTCCATTATTTATTACGGCTTCAAAAGATAATTTTAAAAAATACATTATAATCCATGAATTAAAGAGTGGAGCAATGATGAAATATACGATTAATCTTCCTCAGCATAATAAAACAGCAGAGTGGGAGCAGGCAATTTGGGCAATGCTCTCTACACTAGAAAACAAATAAGAACTTTAAAACGTGTCGTAATGATGCGTTTTTTATATTTTGATGGAATTCATATATATTATGAAAAATTTAAGTAATATAAACATTAACAAAGAGAGGGGCTTACAAGGCGTCGCTGCTGCGGATACACAAATTTATATGGACGGATGATGATTTACTTTTTTCAGATATGTACGAAATGGAGAATTATTAACATGAGTTGAAGCGGTAGAAATAAGTTTGAGAATTAGAAACATTAAAGTAGCGTATGGCATATAATATTTGCAAAGGGTAAAAAAGTTTCCTTAAGGAAAGATGGGTGAATGCCATGTGGTACAAAGAGAGCTCTTTGTTCAAACTTCAGCAATATACGCTGATCCTTCATAAACTAGGGATATTTTCGCAGGAAGATAAGGCAGATATTCTGGGAAAAATAGAAACTTACAAATCTAAGATAAGATTTAAAGAGTAAAGGTTCTCATAGCGGGAGCCTCTTCTTTTTGTGAAAAGAAAAAAACCGGCAATGGATGCCGGTTTCATATATAGGTTGGACTTATTTTTTAGTTACGTTAGCTGCTTGTGGTCCGCGAGCTCCGTCAACGATTTCAAATTCTACTTCTTGACCTTCGTCAAGTGATTTGAATCCTTCAGATTGAATAGCAGAAAAGTGTACGAATACGTCGTCGCCACCTTCAACTTCGATGAAACCAAAACCTTTTTCTGCGTTAAACCATTTTACTTTACCTGTTTGCATGTGAATGCCTCCTAGAACGTTTGCACATCTGTGCCGTAATTACCAAACAACTTTCAAACTCTTAAAAAGATGTAATCCAGTCCGGAATGGTTGTCACAAATATATCACAAAGGTGCTTGTCCCGCAAGGAACTTTTCTGAAAAATAGGAATAAAGAGGCACACTGAATTTATAAAAACAAAAGGCTGATTTCATAAACTTTGTTCCATGAAGTGGTTCATTTCCGCTTCAGGAAGCTCGCTTTCCGCGGGGCGGGCGGTGAGCCTCCTCGGCGCTCTGCCCCTGTGGAGTCTTAGCAGTCCCGCACCATACACGCCACTCAAATTTATCAACGATGTTTTTACAAACCCTATTTAAAAAACAACAATCTTTTAAAAAAGAACGAAACAAAATAAAAAACCATCTTCTACTCTTTGGTGGAGGATGGTTTTAATTCATGTGAAGGACGCGTTGCTACGATGCCAGTTGCCTTAACGATCTGGTTTAGAATATTTACTCGTGACTGATCATCAAAGTTTTGGGCTTTGACAAAAGCATAGCCATCTTCATTTGATACATAACGGGGAGGCAGGTTGTTGAGTGTTATGGCAAAAACATCTGCTTTACAGATCTCACACTTGCAAGGAAGCTGAAGTTGTCCCCAATAATTTCGCAAAGCTTCATCTACTAGTATTTCCATCGCATTTTTTACATTCATGGGTTGTTTACCCCTTTATACACAATCTATATGAATAGAATAGCTTATTCTTACTATATGTGTAAACTTCTTAACCATTTAACATGACCTTATGACTAGTATAAATTTTAATATATCCTGAAAATGTTACTATATTACTAAATTGACAATAATATATGATTTTTCTGAAAATAAACTTGAAATCATATATGATTTGAGATTAACATAGGAATATGAATACTCATCATAAACCCAACAAGCAGCAATATGCTTACCAAGTCATCCGCTCCCGCATTTTGGATGGCAGATATCCGCCCGGGTCTAAACTCGTAATCGACCAGTTGGCAAGAGAACTCCAAACGAGTGCCATTCCTGTTCGAGAAGCGATCAGATTGCTCGAGGCAGACTCTCTTATTTCCTTTAAACCATACTCAGGAGCAATTGTTACCCCCTTCGATGAAGAAGCATACTTAGAGACATTGTCTGTTTTAGCCGTATTGGAAGGTTTTGCAACTGCAGAATCGTCTAATTACTTTCCTCATGAAAAACTCGAAGAACTAAGAACCTTCACCAAGTTAATGGAAGGTGCACTTGATTCACTTGATTTTTCTCTTTTCTCCAACTACAACAAAGAATTCCATAAATTAACCTACAGATATTGCTCAAACCAGTTTTTAATGGAACAGATTCATTCAACCTGGGAGAGACTTGCTACGGTCCGAAAGAGTGGAGTGACTTTGAAGCCTTCCCGAATGAAACGATCCATTGCCGAACATTACCTTTTAATTGAGATGATTGAAAAAAGAGAAGATCCCGTGAAAATTGAGTCATTTACCCGTAGTCACAAAATGAATACGCTAAAAGCTTTTCTTGAGGAAAAATCGAGTCAGTCAAATACGATCAATTTCTAGGAGATGAAAAGAATGAATGTAGAAGAAGCCAAAAAAACACTTCGTGGATCTATTGCGCCTATCATCACACCGTTTCACGATGATGAATCACTTGATCTCGACACGCTTAAACGTTTAATAGATTGGCATATCAAGTCGGGAAGTCACGGTATCTCGGTAACAGGAACAACAGGAGAGCCTTCTTCACTAACGCTGAAAGAGCGTGAGCAAGTGATGGAAACAGCAATAAAAGCTGTAAACAAACGTGTACCGATCGTTCCTGGAACAGGCTCTACGAACCACCAAGAATCACTTCATCTTACAAAACTCGCACAAGAAATGGGTGCAGACGCTGCTATGGTTATCGTCCCATACTACAATAAACCTTCACAGCATGCCCTTTACAAACACTTTAAAACAATCGCAGACAGTGTAGATATTCCGCTTATCATTTACAACATTCCTGGCCGAACAGCGGTAAACCTTGAAGTGAAAACACTTGCTAGACTTAACGAAGACTGTCCGAACATTGTCGGTGTAAAAGAATCAAACAAAGATTTTGAACACATCAATCGTGTGCTATTAAACTGCGGACGTGACTTTTTGCTATATTCAGGAATCGAACTCCTTTGCTATCCGATGCTTGCAATAGGAGGAGCCGGATACATATCTGCAACAGCAAACGTTCTTCCGTCTAAAGTAGCTGAAGTATACAATGCATGGGAAACTGGAAATGTGGAAGAGGCACTCAAGCTTCATTACGATCTAATGCCGCTGAATGATGTTCTTTTTAAAGACACCAACCCAGCACCTTTAAAAGCTGCACTAGGGATGATGGGGAAAATTAACCCGACGTTAAGAATGCCGATGGACCTGCCGGAGGAATCCTTGCAAAAAGAAATCAGATCTGTACTAGCTGATTATGGATTAGTAGAAAAAATAGGGAGTGAAGCATAAATGAAACATGCGCGAGTGATATATGAAGGAAGAGAACAAAAAGGGACAGTGTCGGATGATGTGATTACATTCTCATCAGGTAAAACGGCAAACATAAAGGATATTGAAACATGGCTTCCGCCGTTGCAGCCAAACAAGATGATCGGCCTTGCACTTAACTATGCTGACCATGCGGATGAACTGGGTCTTGAGAAGCCAGCTGAACCCGTTCTATTTATTAAGCCGAACTCTTCTCTTGTCGGACATAAAGGGCAAGTGTTCTATCCAGACGGTGCGACATATATGCACTATGAAAACGAACTTGCGGTTGTGATTGGAAAAGAAGGTAGAAACATTAAAGCTGAAAACGCGATGGATTTTGTAAGCGGTTACACAATCGCGAATGATGTAACAGTCCGTGATTTTGTGAACAATTGGTATCGTCCGCCAGTACGTGCAAAAGGACATGATACGTTTGGTCCGATGGGTCCTTATTATGTGGATGCTGCAGATATTCCAGACGTTACAAACCTTGAATTGCGCACGTATGTGAACGGTGAATTAAGGCAGCAGGGAAATACGAAAGACCTAATGTATTCTATTCCTGAGATCATCGAGTTCGTGTCTTCGTTTATGACGCTTGAGCCGAACGATGTAATCTGGACAGGAACACCAAAAGGAATTTCACACGTTCACCCTGGAGATGTTGTGAGACTGGAAATCGACTATCTTGGCGTATTAGAGAACACGATTCTTGATGGTCGTACCCAAAAGGTACCAACGGGAGGGAAGGATAATGAAGCCAGAAGTTAACGAGATGATCCGTCATTATATTAACGGAAAGTTCGTTTCAGGCCATACCGGTGAATTCTTTGTAAACTTGAATCCTTTCACGAATGAAAAAATTAATACGGTCAGTGAAGGGACAAAGGAAGACATCAACCTGGCAGCAAAAGCCGCAAAAGAAGCTTTCAAGCAAGGACCTTGGGGTAGGATGAAACAGGAGAAGCGTCTTCCATTTATTTATAAGATTGCTGATCTGATCGATCGGGACATTGAAGAGATCGCATTGCTTGAATCATACGATACAGGGCTGCCGATCGCACAGACGAGAAAGATGGTTGGACGCGCGGCGGATAACTTCAGATTTTATGCGGAGATGGTAAAAAACCGGATGTCTGGAGAAGCGTATCACGTGGATGATGAGTTCATGAACTATACGATACAAAAACCGGTTGGTGTCGCTGGATTGATCACCCCATGGAATGCGCCTTTCATGCTTGAAACATGGAAGATTGCGCCTGCTCTTGCAACGGGTAACACGGTTATCTTAAAACCGGCGGAGTGGTCACCGCTTACAGCTAACAAATTAGCAGAACTAGTAGACGAAACAGGCATCCCTCCAGGTGTCTTTAACGTGGTACACGGTTTTGGAGAAACAGCAGGGGCATCGCTCGTTGCGCATCCGGATGTGCAGCTTATCTCTTTTACAGGGGAGACGAAAACAGGTTCAGAGATTATGAAAAACGGAGCGGATTCATTAAAACGCTTCTCGATGGAACTTGGCGGCAAATCTCCTATTATCGTATTTGAAGATTGTGACATGGAACGTGCGATGGATGCTTGTGTGTGGGGAATCTTCTCTTTTAACGGTGAGAGATGCACCGCTAATTCCCGTTTGTTTGTGCAGGAATCTATTAAAGATGAATTCGTTGCCAAGTTAAAAGAGAGAGTTGACAACATCATTGTAGGTGACCCGTCAGATCCTGATACAGAAGTGGGACCGTTAATTCATAAAGAGCACTATGAAAATGTGAAACGCTATCTTCAGATTGCAGTGGATGAAGGAGCAGAGGTTTACAGCCAGCCTCTCTCTGAATCTCACAAAAAAGGAAACTTTATAGCTCCTACTCTTTTATTAAATGTGAAGAATGATATGACGGTGGCTCAAGAAGAAATTTTTGGCCCCGTGTTATCAGTAATGACTTTCAAAAATGAGGAGGAAGTTATCGAATACGCAAACGATATTAAGTATGGTCTTGCGGGTTATGTATGGACGAACGATATGAAAAAAGGACTGCGCGTGGCAAACTCTGTTGAAGCAGGCATGCTGTGGGTGAATTCGCAAAACGTCCGTGATCTCCGCATTCCGTTCGGAGGCTCTAAAAACTCCGGAATCGGCCGAGAAGGCGGGCATTATGCGTTTGAGTTCTACACGGAAATGAAAGTTGTGCATGTTGCACTCGCTGACCATCACATTCAGCAGTTTGGAAAGAAAAAACAATCGCTTCAGACGGGAGCAAAACACTAGGGAGGGATTTCTTTGCCTGCACGTACGGGGGAACAATATATTCAAGGAATCAAGAAGGCAAAAAATAACGTTTGGATTCATGGTAAAAAAGTAGATGATGTACCTTCTCATCCAGCATTCCGAAACATTGTGAGATCCATTGCCAACCTGTATGACCTCCAAAATGAAAAAGCAGACAAGATGTTATATACCTCTGAGAAAACGGGTGATCAGGTAGGACTTTCGTTTATCGCTCCAAAAACAGTGGAAGATCTGATCCGCCGCCGCGAAATGATATCCGAGTGGGCCGGCTATACAGGCGGAATGATGGGGCGTACGCCTGATTATTTGAATACAAGTGTGATGGCGTTCGGTACATCTGGCAGCTTCTTTGCTCAAGATGATCCCATGTTTGCCGAAAATGCCAGAAAATATTATGACTATTGCCGGGAGAATGACATCAGCTTAACGCATACGCTGATTCATCCGCAAACGAACCGCTCTAAAAAGCAGTCTGAACAAAAAGACCCTTATCTATCTGCTCGCATCGTTGAAAAGAATAAAGATGGAATCGTTGTAAAAGGAGCTAGATTGCTTGCGACACTTGGGGGAGTTACGGATGAGATCGTCGTATTCCCTTCAACGTTAAACAAGGCTTCATCTGATGATGATCCATACGCAATGGCTTTTGCGATCCCGAACAATACGGAGGGATTGAAGTTCTTATGCCGTGAATCCTTTGACCAAGGCAGAAGCCAGTGGGACCATCCGCTAGGCTCGCGTTTTGAAGAAAGTGATGCCATCGTGGTATTTGATAATGTTCTTGTTCCTTGGGAGCGTGTATTTGTCAGCGGCAACTCTGACATCTGCAACCGCACTTATGTAGAGACGAATGCAATTGTTCATATGGCTCATCAGGTTATTGCGAAGAATACGGTAAAAACGGAATTTGTCCTTGGTGTGATTCTGAACATGATGGAATCCATCGGAATTGATGTGTTTCCACACGTGAAAGAAAAAGCTTCTGAAGTGATGCTGATTCTAGAAACGATGCGTTCTCACCTTTATCGTGCAGAGCACAATGCTTCAATTGATAAGTATGGAAACATGACACCTGACTTTGCACCATTAAATGCTGCGCGTAACTGGTATCCGAAGATGTATCAGCGCATCGTAGAAATTGTTAAGATCTTAGGTGCTTCTGGATTGATGGGAATCCCGACTGAAGCAGACTTTAATGCAGATGACATAGGTGAGCTCGTTCACCGCTATACACAAGGTGCAAACATTGATGGATATGAGCGAACTCAACTATTCCGGTTAGCATGGGATATTTCCATCAGCACGTTTGGCGGACGCCAAGCACTATATGAATATTATTTCTTTGGGGATCCGGCGCGTATGTCGAATATTTATTATGACCAGTTTAACAAAGAGCCATATAAGGCAATGGTAAAGGAATTCTTGAACCGAGTGAAATCCACTAGCCATAATTATACGAGTGTATAGGGGGTGATTAAAAAGTGGACTTTAATATCATACGTATCGCGCGAGCTGTCATGAACGTGACAGACTTGAATGCATCCCGTGACTTTTATGTAAACGCTTTAGGTTTCATTGAAACGGCATCTACCTCAGAATGGATGGCTTTAAGGGGATTAGAAGAGCATTGTCACCATAGTCTTCTTTTAAAAAAAGCGGATAAGCCAGGTGTGCATGCCGTTAGTTACAAGGTGTGGGAAGATGCCCATTTGAATGCTTTGGAATCCTTCTTTAAAGGGAAAGGATCGAAAGTTCTCTGGAAGGAAGCCGATGAAAAAGTTGGAATCGGCAAAACGTTGTGTGTAGAAGACCCCTCAGGTATCCCGCTTGAGTTTTTCGTTGAGATGGAAGGCGCTGAGCGTTGCATTCAAAAGTATGATCTGTATCGCGGAGCACGTGTTCAGCGCATCGATCATATCAACTGTATGGTTCCTGATGTGGAGGCTGCAGTTGCATTCTATACGGATGAACTCGGGTTCCGAGTTTCAGAATACACAGCAACCGAAGACGACAGAACCTGGGCTGCGTGGCTTCATCGAAAACCAACCGTCCACGACGTAGCATTCATGAACGGGGAAGGACCTCGTCTTCATCATGTGGGCTTTTGGCTGTCTGACCCGATGAGCCTTATCCACTGCTGTGATGTGATGGCGAGTATGGGTTATGCAGATAATATCGAGCGCGGACCAGGACGTCATGGATTATCGAACGCTTTTTTCCTGTATATCCGTGACCCGGATGGAAACCGCATCGAATTATACAACGGAGATTATTTAACAAGTGATCCTGACTTTAAGCCGGTTAAGTGGGATATTAACGATCCTAGAAGGCAGACGTTCTGGGGACATAAAGCACCTGACAGCTGGTTTAACGAGGCAACCTCATTTTTAGATTTCGAAACGGGTGAGCCAGTTAAACAAAAAAGTCCGACACTCGCGCAGCGCAAGCCGGACTTTGTGACTTGATATAACGTGTTGATGAAAGCTGCCTCGAAGACTAGCAAAACAGATTCGAGGCGGCTTTTTGTATTCATATATAAATGAGAGGGGTATCAGATAATGAAAAAATGGGTTTGGTTATTTGTGATGGCTCTGGTTTTGTTCACGATTTCTGCTTGCAGTGACAGTTCTTCAGGTGAAGGAGATGAGATAATTATCGGAGGAATCTTCTCGGCATCAGGACCAGCAGCACCTCTTGGAAAAGGTGAGATGGATACGGTGAAAATGCTGGTAGATAAGGTAAATGAGGATGGCGGAATCGACGGCAAAAAGATAAAACTTATTTCCTATGATGATAAATCGGATCAGAATGAAGCTGTGTTATCAATGAAAAAGCTCATTGAACAAGAAAAAGTCCATGCTGTGATCGGAGGTACGATCAGCGGGAACACCTTAGCTATGATTCCTCTGGCAGAAAAGTCTGAAATCCCGTTTATCTCACTTGCAGCCAGCAAACAAATCCACAACCCGGATGATAAGTCATCAAGAAAATGGGTCTTTAAGACAGCCCAGGGAGATGATGTGGTAATACCAAAGGTTTTGCAGTATCTAAAAGATGAAGGGTTAACGAAAATTGCCTGGCTGAACGTTGCCAATGCATATGGAACGAGCGGGCATACGGAATTTGCAGCGATGGCAAAAGAATTTGGAATAGAAGCTGTTGTTGAAGAAGAATTTGAGGCGACAGTTACCGATGCTAAGGCTATGCTTACACGGGTGAAAAAGGAAAAACCACAGGCTGTAGTCGTCTGGGGTACAGCCCAAGAATCTGCTGTTATTACCAAAAATATTCGTCAGATCGGAATTGATGTTCCCATCATTAACAGCCATGGAATTGGAACAAAACAGTTTATAGAATTAGCTGGAGCGGAGGCAGAAGGAATTATCTTTCCGATTGGCAGACTTCTTGTAGCAGATCAGCTGAGTGATGATGATAAACAAAAAGAGAAGCTATTAACCTATCAAAAAGATTATGAAGCTGAATTTAACGCGCCTCCAAGCACGTTTGGCGGACATTCTTGGGATGCTTTTTATCTTTTGCTAGAAGCGATCAAAAAAGCAAATGGAACTGATCCTGAAAAAGTAAGGGATGCACTTGAAAAAGATACTGGAGGATTCGTAGGGATCTCAGGTGTATTCAACATTAATGAAAAGGATCATAACGGATTATCAAAAGATAGTTTAGTCATGGTAAAAATCAAAGATGGCGGATGGGTGATAAACGAATAGGAGGAACAACAGGTGGAATCATTAAGTCAGTTAATGCAGCTTTTGTTTTCGGGTCTTACCATAGGGAGCATTTATGCCTTGATCGCTATCGGGTTTGTCATTACCTATAACATCACGGGTGTCCTTAATTTTGCACAAGGAGAGTTTGCCATGCTTGGTGCTCTCCTTACTATCTCTCTATCAAGCGCAGGTCTCCCTCTATATTTAGCCGTAATATTGGCAATTCTAATTGTTATGTTGGTTGGCGGGTTCTTTGAAAGAGCAGCGATTTATCCTGCAAGAAAATCGTCTGTAGCAACATTGATCATTATTACAATCGGAATATCTTTTGTATTTCGTGGAGCAGCCATTTTCATATGGGGAACCCAGCCTCATTCGCTTACTCCTTTTTCAGGAAATTCTCCTATTAGGATTTTTGAGGCTGTTCTTCTGCCTCAGAGCTTATGGGCAGTGGGCATCTCATTAGCGGCGCTAGCCGGAATGTATTACTTCTTTAATAAGACTTATACAGGAAAGGCTGTAACTGCATGTGTGATGAACCGTTTCGCAGCCCAGTTGATGGGAATTAAGCCAGAAAAGATGTCTTTTCTTTCTATTTCATTAAGTGCGGGACTCGGCGCATTGGCAGGAATCATCATTGCACCTATTTCCGGTGCTTCTTACCAGATGGGATTAATGCTTGGGATGAAGGCTTTTATCGCGGCTGTTATCGGTGGTCTGACTAATGCGCCAGCTGCTGTTTTAGGTGCATTCTTGATCGGAATAATAGAAGCATTCTCAGAGGGCTATCTATCTTCAGGATATAAAGATGCCGTTAGCTTTGCAGTATTGCTGCTTGTCTTGTTTTTTATGCCGAATGGACTTTTCTCAAAAAAATCGGGCAAGAGAGTATAGGTGGGAGCATGGATATAAAAAAATTCACTAGAAGTTACAGATTTAATTTATATGGTATTACTGTACTGCTTTTTGCAGTGATCATTTTTCCCTTTCTTGTCCCTTCAAATTATATTATCAGTACGTTTATCTTAATTGGACTGTATGGGATTGTATGTACTGGACTTGTTGTACTAATGGGGCATGCCGGACAAATTTCTCTTGGGCACGCTGCTTTTTATGGGATAGGAGCCTATTCAAGTGCTATTGTGTCGGGGAAATTTGATTTTCCGCCACTTGCCGGAGTATTAACGGGTATCTTAATCGCCTGTATAGTCGCTCTGCTTATCGGTATTCCTTCTTTTAAATTGAAAGAACACTACCTTGCTCTTGCGACACTCGGGTTCGGCGTTATTGTTTTTACCTTTTTAAAAGAATGGACTTCATTAACAGGCGGATTAAATGGCTTTTTTGGCATCCCTCCATTTGAAGTTGCTGGTTTCTCGTTCACTACAGATCGATCTTTTTACTTTTTAGTATGGGCTGTTCTAGCATTTGGATTGTGGTTTGCGAATAATCTCATACATTCACGGACTGGACGTGCCCTAAAATCAATTCATGGAAGTGAGTCTGCTGCAGAATCAATCGGAATAAACTTAATGACTTCCAAACTTAAGGCCTTAATCATCAGTGCCGTTTTCGCTTCAGTAGCAGGAAGCTTGTATGCACATTACATTAGTTTTATTAATCCTCAGCTTTTTGAAGTTATGACTTCAATCGTTTTTCTGATCATGGTTGTGATAGGCGGAAGTTCTTCACTTTGGGGAGGGCTTGCCGGTGCTATTATCTATGTTTGGCTTGTAGAACTTTTAAAAGACTGGGTTCCTTTATTAGGCTTCTCTACAGGCGGAGAATTTGAGATTGTGTTCTTTGGAGTCCTTCTTGTAGTTCTGTTGATATTTAAGCCTGAAGGACTTATGGGTTCGTGGAAGGAAAGGAAGTCTTTATTTTCACCTCAAAAGAAGAAAGTACAGGATAAGAAGGGAGCTGCATTATGAACCTTCTTGAAATAAAAAATTTATCAAAAGATTTTGGCGGTGTACACGCGGTCCAAGATGTTTCGTTCACTATAAAGCAAGAATCGATTACGGCTTTGATCGGTCCGAATGGTGCAGGTAAAACGACCGTGTTCAACATGATAACAGGCGTTTTTCCTCCAAGCGATGGAACAATAATACTAGATACAAAGAAGATATCAAATAAAAAGCCTCATCAGATTGCGAAAGAAGGAATCACGAGAACCTTTCAAAATTTGCAGCTGTTTGCTGATATGACTGTTATAGAAAATATTATGGCTGGTATGCACCTTTTAACGAAGACAGGCGTGTGGAAAGCTGGTTTAAGACTGACATCTGCGAAGAGAGAGGAACAATATATTTACGATAAATCTATGGAATGGCTTAAAAAGCTTAATCTTGAACAGGAAGCCTATCTCCCGGCAGGGACATTATCATACGGCAAGCAGCGTCTTGTTGAGATTGGCAGAGCGGTAATCACACAACCAAAACTAATTTTACTTGATGAACCGATGGCCGGACTGAACCACAATGAATCTGCAAAGCTTGCAGATCTACTCCTTGATATGAAAAAAGAAGGAAACACTTTTTTACTCGTAGAGCATGACATGGAAATCGTTATGAGAGTTGCTGATCATATTGTGGTACTGGATCATGGTGTAAAAATTGCAGAAGGTACACCTGATGAAATCCAGCAGAACGCATCTGTTATTGCTGCTTATTTGGGAAGTGAGGTAACAGTATGATCAACGTTCATAACCTGTCAGTGAACCATGGACATTTAAAAATTATTAAAGAAATTAGCTTCTCTGTTGGCAAGGGTGAGATTGTTTCCATAGTAGGGGCAAATGGAGCAGGGAAAAGCACGTTGCTTGGGGGGATCGCAGGAATTTATCCCCCGGCTTCAGGTTCTATTCGAATGGAAGATGAAGAATTAGCAATGAAAAATTCAGTGGCTATTGTCTGTAAAGGAATAACTCTTGTTCCAGAGCGCAGACAAATATTTGATGGATTAACGGTTGAAGACAATCTTATCCTGGGAAGCTATCATCGTTATTCCAAAGAAAAAAAACAGTGTTTACAAGACTTAGAGATGGTCTATGATTATTTTCCTAAACTTGCAACCATGAAGAGCAGACTAGGCGGCTTATTAAGTGGCGGAGAGCAACAGATGCTTGCTATTGGGAGAGGGTTGATGGCAAAACCCAAACTGCTGATGCTTGATGAACCTTCATTGGGGCTGGCTCCTTTAATTGTGCGGGATATTATGAACATACTGGTTCAACTCCGTAATGAAACTGGTACTTCAATATTGTTAGTAGAACAAAATATCAAGGCAGCACTTTCTATTTCCGATCGTGGATTTGTTTTGGAACGAGGGTCCATTGTACTCGAAGGGGAAGCTGAATCACTGCTTCAAAATCAAAGTGTTAGAGATGCTTATTTAGGTACCAGTCCAAGTTTACAAAAATAAGTGAAAAGATTATTGCATTCATTGAAGCATGACCTCTCTTATGGCTCGGTTACGTTATGTAGCCGAGTCCTTTTAAATGGTTTTAGTAGTCGTGCATATGTTGCTCCTTCTTTTTTGAATGTATAATTGGAATATGATCGACTTACAGGTAATAATTTTGTAAAGGGATGATAAAAGTGTTTGTTCTCATTAAAAACGGCGATGTCTTTACGCCTGAGCATATTGGAAAAAAAGACATCCTTTTAGCAGGGTCAAAAATTGCTGCGATTTCCGATAACATTGATTGGCCAGATTCTTTTATTGATGTTCAAGTGATAGATGCAACTGGAAAGTATGTAACCCCCGGATTTATAGATAGCCATGTACATATTACCGGCGGCGGCGGGGAAGGGAGCTTCAAAACACGTACACCTGAACTGTATCTGACAGATGCAACACTCGCGGGTGTTACTACATTAGTAGGTGTAATCGGAACAGACGGAACAGCAAGAACGATGACCAACTTAATCGCAAAAGCAAAAGCTTTGAAAGAAGAGGGAATTTCTTGTTATGCATACACAGGTTCCTACCAGATTCCCGTTAAAACGTTAACGGGCAGCATAGAAACTGATATTATGATGATTGATGAAATCATCGGTGTAGGAGAAATCGCGATTGCCGATCACCGCTCCAGCCAGCCTCAGGCACACGAGCTGGCAAGACTTGCCTCGCAAGCACGAGTTGCTGGTATGCTGTCAGGAAAAGCGGGAGTAGTAAATATCCATCTTGGTGACAGCAAAACTATGCTTTCTTTATTACAAGAAGTGGTACGTACGAACGATCTGCCGGTCACCCAGTTTTATCCGACCCATATCAATCGCAATCCTTACATATTTGAAGCAGGCATTCAGTATGCCAAGAACGGTGGATTCGTTGATTTTACAACGAGTTCCGTTAAAAAGTATCATGAAGAAGGGGAAGTAAAGTGCAGCAAAGGTTTAAGACTTATGCTTGAAGCTGGTGTACCGATCGAGCAGATTACGTTTACTTCTGACGGTCAGGGAAGCCTGCCGGAATTTAATGAAAAAGGGGAATTAACAGGCCTGCTAATCGGTAAAGTGTGTACTTTGTATCGAGAGGTTCAAGCGGCAATCCAACAAGAGAATATTCCGATAGAAACCGCACTAAAAGTCATCACACAAAATCCTGCATCTATACTAAAATTGAGATCAAAAGGAATGCTTCAAGAAGGACTGGATGCAGATATAGTCCTTTTAGACAATGAGTCACTGGATATCGATACGGTTATCGCACTCGGTCAAGTGATGGTTCAAAACGGGAAAGCAGTTATTAAGGGAACTTTCGAGTAAATGGAGCTATTTTTAGCTTCTTTTTTCGTTTTTTAGAAGAGAAAAATATGGTAAAATAAACAGCATACATACAAATACATTTGAGGTGGCGATCATATGGCGAAACAGGAAACACCAACGAAGTTAAGTCCTGAATTGTTTGAACACCTGCAAGGCGAACAGCTTGTATTACTTGGTACAGTTGACGCAGAATCCAATGCTCCATCTGTTAATGCAATTTCCTGGGTGAAAAGCTTATCAGAAGAAAAAATCCGTTTTACTGTAACGAACAATTCCCGCATCGTTACTAACATTCAAGCCAATTCTAATGTTGTACTGACAGTTGTCGGTCTTGAGACGGTTTATTCGATTAATGGAAAAGCAAATATCTTGGAAAATGCAATGGCAGATGTCCCGCTCAAGCTTGCGAAGATTGAGGTAGATATCGAGCATGTATTTGAAAGTATGTTCTGGGGTGCAAAGATCGTCCAAGAGCCTGTTTACGAAAAAACGTATAACGAAAAGAAAGCGAAAGAGCTGGATGAGCAGGTATATGCCGCTCTTATGAAGTAATTCAGCCTATAGCTATGATGAACCCGCAAAACCGTCTTACAACAAGTTAAGGCGGTTTTTATTATATCGAAAAGAGGTGGGCTGAATTGACCGCTGCCTGGCGTATGTTTCTTTTATCTGGACTTATATCTGTTTTCACGGGCATTTTTTTTGTAACGGACTTGTTAAAAACGAAGTCAGGAGCAGGAATGGCTTTGTGGGGCTACTTCCTTCTATTTTGGGGGATAGCTGCTGTCATGATCTCGTTTAAGCAGATGTCGTTTTTGGGGTTGATAAAAGTTTTAGCAGTAGTAGGTATTCTGCTTCATGGTTCACTTTTTTTATATTGGCTGTTATTTCCTGATGGTCTTGGACAGGAATTGGGTGAGGGAAATTCATTTTATGGTTTGACCTCAGGGCTGTGCGCTGTTTTTTGTATGTTTATACTCGGAATAAAGACGAAGGAAAATCGTTCACATTCGATTTCTAAATAGTGCGCTTTTTTGAATTATGATAAAATTACAGGAATGATCAACTCCTTGTTTTTCCTCGATTCAGTTTTAAAAGTGTTAACGTTGGCAACGATGAGGGTATGAGGAAGAAAAGGGTGAGCGAACGATGGACTGGAAAAACTGGCAGCACTATTTTACAGAAGAAAACATATTTAAACTACTCGAACAATATCGTGATCTTGGTTTTCTGCCCGGCATCTTACTGCCGATGCTTGAATCATTTATTCCAATCTTGCCATTATTCCTTTTTGTTGCCGGTAATGCAGCAGCATATGGGTTTTGGTTAGGTTTTATATATTCTTGGATCGGTGTTTGTTTAGGTTCAGCGATTGTCTTCTTGTTAGTTCGCAGATTTGGTCAAAAGAGATTCCTGACCTTTTTAAACCGGCACACTAATACGACTAGGATGCTGAACTGGGTGGAACGCCACGGATTCGGAATGCTGTTTTTAATCTATTGTTTTCCGTTCACGCCATCTGCGTTAGTAAACGTTGTAGGCGGACTTTCCCGGATCAATATTAAAACATTTTTATTAGCATTAACGCTCGGCAAACTCGTAATGATTGCAATCGTATCTTTTATAGGCTACGATTTTGTCGATGTTTTAAAGAGTCCATTAAAACTGGGATTGATCGCTTTCGGTATTTTTGTATTATGGCTGGGCGGTAAAGTGGTTGAATCCAGATTAAAACAATCAGAGCATCAGGCATAATTTATGGCCTGGTGTTTTTTTATAGGATCTTCTTCTAAAAGATTGTTGTTTTTGATCGTTTTTGTAAAGACTTCGTTGATTCGTTGATTGGAGCGGAAGGTGCGAGACTCCTCGAAAATGAACATCACATTTTCTTCGTGCGATTTAAAGCTGCCGAAGCCTTCCTTGTCCTGCGGGATCAGTGGGACAGGTGAGACCCCGCCAGCGCAAAGCGATAGGGAGGCTCACCGCCCGCCCCGCGGAAAGCGAGCATCCTGGAGCGGAAATCAACCACTTCCGATAGCAACTTAGTTAAAACGATCTAAACCTTGATTATACAATTTTTCACACAGAACTTTTCCTCAGAATATAGTTTTAAAAGAGGAAGGGGAGAGGACGGTTTGGTTGAGATTAAATCAGATAAACAAATTGAGAAAATGAAACATGCGGGAACGATCCTTGCTGAGTGTCACAAAGCTTTAAGTAAAAAGGTAACAGAAGGGATCACAACGATAGAGCTGGATCAATTTGTTGACCGTTTCCTTTATGAACGAGGGGCAACACCTGCTCAAAAAGGTTATATGGGCTATCCCTTTGCGACTTGTGCATCTGTCAATAATGAGGTCTGCCATGGCCTTCCCAATAGAAAACCATTAAAAAACGGGGATATTGTGACCATAGATTTCGTTGTGAATCTAAATGGCTGGCTTACTGATTCGGCGTGGTCATACGGGATCGGTACTATATCTCCAGAAGCACAGCGGTTAATGAAAGCCACCAAAAAAGCATTATATAAAGGGATTGAGCAAGCACAAGTCGGAAACCGTTTAGGGGACATCGGAAATGCTATTCAATCGTATGCCGAGAAAAAAGGCTATTCCATCGTAAGAGAATTCATCGGACATGGAATCGGACGTAAAATTCATGAAGAACCACAAGTTCATCATGTTGGCGACCGAAATACAGGAGGAAAGTTAAAAGAGGGAATGGTTATTACAATTGAGCCTATTTTCAACCAAGGCACGCCATTTATAATGCTGGGTTCTGATGGATGGACAGCTCTTACATTTGATGGGAGTTTATCTGCGCAATATGAACATACTGTTGCTATTACAAAAAATGGTCCGATTATTTTAACAGAACAAGCTTAAATAAAGTTTTGCCGCATATTCTTATTAAAAGGATGGCGGTAATTTTTTTTGATTTTATAATTATTTTTTTTAAGTAACTTGACATAGACAAGTTACGTATCGTAATATACTAACATAAAGTAAGTAAAATAAACTTAAGAAAGAGGGAATTATATTATGTTATCTTTAGGATTGCTCATTATTCGACTAGTAGTCGGTCTTTCGCTTGCTGCACATGGAGCACAAAAATTATTTGGATGGTTTGGCGGCTATGGCTTAAAAGGAACAGGCGGCTGGATGGAATCCATCGGGATAAAGCCTGGGTATACGATGGCATTAATAGCGGGTCTTGCTGAGTTTGGAGGAGGATTGCTTTTTGCTGCAGGGCTTTTTACAGAAATCGGTGCAATTTTAATCGCTGCAACCATGCTTGTTGCCATCCTTAAAGTCCACTTGCAGAACGGTTTTTGGGTAACAGCTAATGGATACGAATTCAATCTTGTACTCATTGCAGTTGTAGTTGGTGTAGCGTTAACAGGTGCAGGTACTTACTCACTTGATTACTTATGGATGAAATAGGGAAATAGAATAACATTCAATGAGAAAACCATCTGAATAAGGTGGTTTTTTCTTTGTGAAAAACGAAATGCTAATAGTCACATATAAAAATATCACTTATAATGAATGAGTATTTTATAAGGAGGTGACGTTCCTTGTTTAAAGAGATGTCAGAAAATCAGATCTTATTGTATGTAATTAAAAACCTGAAAGAACTCCGGAAGAAAGAATTCCAGCTGCTTATTGATGAACTTCACCCTTACGATATTGCCAACATGTATAAAAATTTACCCGAAAAACACCGGCATAAATTCGTCACCTTTTTGACAACAAGACAGATCGCATCGTTGATTCAAGAATTAGAGAGTGACCTGCAAATGGAGATTCTGCACAAACTAGGCATCGAACGGTCATCTCATATCATGAACTTGATGGAAAACGATGATCTCGCTGACTTGCTTGGGAATCTGGATGTCAACGAAATTCAGGATTTCTTGTCATCCATGAAAGCAGATGAATCAAAGACGGTCCAAAGCCTGATGCAGTATGATTCCGATACTGCCGGCGGTATTATGACCAATCGTTTTGTATGGATTCCGCAGGTATATACTGTCCGTGATGCTGTTGAAAAGCTGAAGACCTTCGCGGGTTTTGCGGAAAATATCTACTACTTATATGTTATAAATGAAGAAAAGAAGCTCGTTGGCGTAGTATCATACAGAGACTTGCTGCTCGCTGAAATGGATGAAAAGATTGAAGATATCATGTACAGCAGGGTTATAGCAGTACCTGCTGAAACGGATCAGGAAGAAGTAGCACGAACGATTGAGCGTTATGACTTTATCGCCGTTCCGGTTATAGACGATCAGGAACGATTGATCGGGATTGTAACCGTCGATGATGTTCTAGACGTCCTGATTGAAGAAGCTAATGAGGATATTGAAAAATTATCAGCGACTGGTAAATCAATTGATTTTCAAACCAGCGCGATGGTTGCTTCCTATCGAAGACTTCCATGGCTCATACTTTTGCTTTTTATCGGAATATTATCCGGAAGCATCATCAGTACATTTGAAGGAACAATCGAAAAAGCGGTTGCGTTAACTTATTTCATGCCAATGATAGCAGGAATGACGGGGAATACAGGTACACAATCATTAGCTGTTGTAGTACGCGGTCTTGTATCACATGATATAGATCGGCAGATTATAATAAAATTGATCATGCGTGAATTTGGTGTTGGTTTTATCATCGGGGTCACATGCGGTATATTGATTTCGATTGTGGCGTACCTATGGAAAGGCAATCTCATTTTAGGACTGGTCGTAGGCAGTTCTTTATTTTTCACATTAATCATTGGAACGCTTGCTGGTACACTTATACCTTTACTGCTATATCGATTAAAGGTAGACCCGGCTGTCGCATCAGGACCTTTAATCACCACTTTAAATGATATCTTTTCATTACTTGTCTATTTCGGTACCGCAACTATGTTTTTATCTCATCTCTTATAGAAGGTAGTTAATTGGTACTATACGAATTTACGTCTTTCGTGTAATAGAAAACGGTATAGATGAAGTGCGATAATATGAAAAAACAATCTGGTTTTTCCGGAATTGGTCAGCGACGAAAGTCATTCGACTAATTTCGGTTTTTTTACGCTCTATTTTCTTTATGAAGGAGAATGTCTGTTAAATAGCTATGTTATAATAAATTGACTGAATTTTTCTAAAAAAAGGGGTCGGGGAAATGGGTGTGAATCGGGAGAAGGCTGCAGGAAAGTTTGTTTCTGCCGTCATTGGAGCAGGAATTATTATATGGATTTACAGTGCGTTTTCTATAACAAAATTTCCTGATCTCCTCATTTTTTCTACACTATTGTTATTTCTTTTTATCACCGAATATTATCCCATTCCGATATGGAAGGGACTTAGTGCACTAAGCTTTCCATTGCTTTATACGATTGAACTTCTTTACGGCTGGGGAATAGCTATCATTGTTTTTGGATTTATGGTTGGTCTTGTTCATGCATTAAATCATCGTCCTCTCCGGATTGTTTTATTTAATCCGTCTCAGCTCCTTATCAGTTTTTTTGGAGCGGTTCATCTGGCAGATCTCATGCTTTTCCCACTAAAAGCAGAATGGAGTGTCATATGGTATGCAGAGACACGAATGATTCTAATCGTGGTTTTGTATTATGTTTTCAATAATTTGATTGTAGACGCCGTTCTTTTGATCAGACCACAGGCATATCCGTTCAAAATTTGGAAAATAAAGACGATTTCAGAGTCCCTGGTTACGCTTTTTTCTATTCTTTATATTACATTGATGTTCATGTTAGGATCCCAGAACCGCGGCGTAGTAGATGTGTTTTCCTATATCTTTTTCTTTTCACCACTGGTGGCGATCGCGCTCATATCTTCTTTTATAGCCAGACTGCATCAAGAGCAGAACCGTTTAAAGGCTCTATACGAAATTAGTACAACGTTTAATGCACACCTTCCATCCAAAAATTGGCTAAAGCAAGCTGAACTTCCTTTTTTAGAGTTCTTAGGAACAGATGCAGTATTGTTGTTTCTGAATGATGGACACTCTTGGAAAAAAGCTTATGAAAACGGAGGCTTCTCGGTAGAGCAAGATGTTTCTCCGGATTTTATAAGGCGGGTCGAATCTAATCCTGTCATGCATTTATTTAACAAAAAGAACGAAGATAATGCCTGGGCATTTTCTTATTTTCATCATTCAATAAAATCAGTGATGCTTGCCCCGCTGATGGCAGAAGATGAAGTTACCGGTTTTCTGATTACTGGAAGAACAAGAGTATTTTCATTTTCTGCAGTCGATACACAATCTATGGCTACTCTTGTAAACCAGCTGGCTGTTGCCTGGAAAACAAAGCTGCTTATTTCAGAACGTGAGAAGCGTGTGTTATTAGAAGAACGAAACCGGATCGCACGGGAGATTCATGATGGGATCGCGCAAACACTCGCTGGTTCTGTTATGCAACTTGAGACGGCACAGCGTGTTTTTTCGCAAAAGCCAGAAAGAACCAAACAGCTCGTTGCCGTCAGTACTGAAAAGCTGAGAGGAAGTTTGAAGGAACTGCGTGAATCGATTTATGCACTGCGGCCTTATCCGACAGAGCGGATAGGTCTTCACCATGCGATAAAAACAAAGATTAAGTCGATCAAAGAAGAGAGTCATAACATTCAGATAAAGTTTCAAGTGCGCGGTGCACCGAGAACTCTAAGCACAATGGTTGAAAAGGTCATTTTTGATATTTTTCAGGAAAGCCTTCAAAACGTATTAAAGCATGCCGAGGCAACGAAAGCGGACATCCTGTTAAGCTACTCAAACGATCAGGTGTTTTTTAGGATCAAAGATGACGGCAAAGGTTTTTCACTTTATGAATCAATGATAAAAGCCCAAGCCGAGCCGCACTATGGCATACTTAACATGAATGAACAATCAGAAAGTCTTGGAGCATCACTTCATATTGATTCAGCTAAAGGAAAAGGAACTGAGATAAAATTGCAAATACCGAATTTAGTATCAAAGGAGGCTTTTTAATGATTTCAATATTGATTGTCGATGACCATGCTATTTTAAGAGACGGGTTAAAAAATATTCTTTCATTTGAAGAGGATATTAAGGTTGTTGGTGAAGCGACCTCAGGCGAAGAAGCACTTAAATTCGCTGATGAACTGTCACCAGACGTTATCATTATGGATATTAACCTTCCAGGTATGAACGGAGTAGAAACTACAGCCCTTATAAAAGCGAAAAATCCTGATGCACGCATACTCGTTTTAACGATGTACACACATGATGAATATCTCCTTTCGGCTCTAAAAGCGGGAGCGGATGGCTATTTATTAAAAGATGCACCTTCTGAGCATGTTGTTGATGCTATTAAGGCAGTATACCGCGGTGAGTCTATGATTACTCCGAGTATGACAAAAAAACTTGTAAACATTCACTTACAGCAAACCCAAGTGAAAAAGGACGAGTCAAACCTGACTGACAGGGAACAAGAAGTGTTAATCGGCCTCGTAGAAGGGCTGAGTAATAAAGAAATAGCTGAAAAATTATTTATCAGTGATAAAACGGTAAAGATTCATGTAAGTAAGATTTTTAAAAAGTTGGAAGTTAAGAGCAGGTCACAGGCGGTCATTTATGCTGTTCAAAATCACCTCGTACCAATGGGGTAAAAAGCAAAACACTCTTCTCGGAGTGTTTTTTTAATACAAAAGAACTATGAATATAAAACCTATCGCTAATAGATAAGCTTCTGTATAACTGAGATAATACTAAAAAATGTTAGAAAATTCTATCAATAGGAGTGAGAGTCTTGAATATAAAACGAATCCTGACTTCTGTCATCTTTTCAGCCAGCTTACTATTATCATCGTCTGTTTCAACCAATGCTGAAGATACGATCGGCTCGACATCAATAGATAAAAGGCTGCTGCAGAAATTAACCACTAATTCAGTTGTGGAAGCGATTGTTTCGTTTGATCAGGGAATCAGCCAAACAGTTATAAAAAACTCACTTTTGGAGGCTGGTGTTCAAAGGGGAATCATCATGGAATCCCTGCCGATCGCCGGAGTATTGTTAACGAAAACACAGTTGGAATTATTGGCTGATGAAAGTGAAGTACGTTCTGTTTATTATAATGCCCCCCTTGCTTATGATAATGAAGATTCTACCGATTTAACGGGTGTTGACCAAGTTCGAAATGATGCTGTATTTCAGAAAAATAATGGCGGTCTTCCGGTAACGGGCAAGGGAGTTGGAGTCGTTATTAATGACAGCGGTGTGGATGGTACACATAAAGATCATGAGTTTGGAAACAACCTTGTTCAAAACGTTGCAGGTCAAGTCAATCTGAACGCTATTCATGAACTTCTTCCTGTTCAATACATTGAAAATGTCCCCGCAACTGATAACAATTCTGGTCACGGTACCCATGTTGCCGGAATTGTTGGTGGAACTGGAGCTATGTCAGGAGGGAAATATGAAGGAGTTGCACCAGGGGCGGATTTAATCGGTTATGGAAGTGGAGCAGGTCTCGCTATTTTGGACACTGTCGGTGCATTTGATTATGCTCTTACTCATCAATCAAGGTATGGTATCCGGGTAATAACAAATTCATGGGGCGATACGGGTGATATCGGTACTCCATTTGATCCTGACCATCCTGTTAATATTGCCACGAAAGCATTATATGACCGCAATATTGTTACAGTGTTCTCAGCTGGTAACTCTGGTCCAGGGGAAAATACCATTACCGGGAATTATAAAAAAGCACCATGGGTCATTACCGTAGCAGCAGGCGTGAAAGACGGGACATTAGCTGACTTTTCGTCTAGAGGAAATCACGATACGAAAGGAACCGCAATGGTAGATGGTATTGATTTTTTATGGCGTGATGAACCAACGATTACCGCACCTGGCCAAGATATCGTTTCCACACGGGTAATTTCCCCTGTAGGAGTTCTTGGAACACCAAAAGACATTGAAACAATCGACCCAGCACATCTGCCTTACTACACGACTTTAAGCGGAACATCAATGGCTGCACCACATGCTGCAGGAGTAATAGCTCTCATGCTTGACGCAAATCCGCTCTTAACGCCTAGTGATGTTAAACAGATTCTAGTAAATTCAGCAACTCCTATGAATGGTTATGCTTCCTGGGAAACGGGGGCTGGATATATTAACGCATACAATGCTGTAACCCATTCTTTTCTGGCAAAATAAATAAGAGCTAAACCGGTCTATGGCGGTTTAGCTTTTTTTAAGGTTTAATAGAATGATATAGCTGTGTTAGCTGTGTTAACTCTTTAGTACTACATACATATAGTTCGAGTTTTATATATTTTACAACTGTTGGTGAATAGTTTTCTGTTTTTCTAATTGAGATAATGCATATAGGTGGAAAATTCAGAAAACGAAAGGAGAATTCCCCTTGAGAAAAAGTTTAAAGATTTTGTTTGCTTTATTGATGGTATTATCACTTGCTCTTCCTCTGAATCATTCAGGGACTGCGGTAGCACAAACACAGTCTGCAGTAATCGGGAAATCACTGCAGGATAAACTTGCTTCAGGGATAAACTCATTCGAAGTTATCGTAACGTTTCATGGACAACGTTCACCAAATCTAGAACAGCTTGCTTTATTAAAAGGAACAGGAGTTAAAAATGCCCTTACATTAAAGTCGCTTCCTATGGCAGGCGTAGTAGCAACATCCTCACAAATTCAAGAACTTGCTAAATCAGATCAAGTACGTTCTATCTTTTTAAATGAAGAATTGACTTACTACAACGCAGATGCAACAGCACTTACTGGCGTTGATAAAGTCAGAACTGACAGTTCTATGACGAAAGAAAATGGTGGTCTTCCTTTTACAGGAAAAGGTATAGGGGTTGTCGTGAATGATAGTGGTGTTGACGGCACACATAAAGATCATGAACTTGGCAAAAATTTGGTCCAAAATGTAATGGCTTCAGCAAACCTCCACTCAATCTCAGGCTTATTTCCGATTAGCTATCAAGAGAACGTACCTAACACTGACACGAATTCAGGGCACGGTACACATGTTGCTGGAACAGTTGGCGGTATAGGTGCGATGTCTGGAGGAAAATATGAAGGAGCAGCGCCTGGTGCTGACTTGATCGGATATGGTTCCGGTGCCGCACTATTCGTGTTGGACGGAATTGGCGGATTTGATTATGCCATCTCACATCAGGCAAAATACAACATCCGTGTTATTACAAATTCTTGGGGATCATCAGGTGACTTTGAACCAGAACATCCAATTAACATAGCCAGTAAAGCGGCATATGACCGTGGTATCACCGTATTGTTTGCAGCAGGAAATTCTGGACCAGGAGAAAACACACATAACCCATATTCAAAAGCACCATGGGTCATATCGGTTGCGGCAGGTGAAAAATCTGGTAAGCTTGCAGACTTTTCATCCCGTGGAACAAAAGATACTGGCGGAACTTTTGAGATGGATGGCAAGACATGGACGTGGAAAGATGAACCTTCTGTAACGGCGCCAGGTGTTGATATCGTTTCCACACGCGTAATTGCACCTGTATCTTCTTTAGGTGTCACAGATGATGTGGAAGGAATCGATCCAGCCCATGTCCCTTATTACACGACGATGAGTGGAACTTCAATGGCTACTCCTCACGTGGCAGGGATTACAGCGCTACTCTTAGAGGCCGATCCAACACTTTCTCCACAAGAGATCAAAGACATTCTTCAGCAAACGGCAACAAACATGCCAGGTATGGAATCCTGGGAAGTCGGAGCAGGATATGTGAACGCATATGCTGCGATGGATAGAGCAGTACATGATGGTCAATATGGCGAAACCGTTAATGCTTACACCACATTTAACAGCAATGTTGAAATGGCAGCTTCAAAAGAAAAATTTAGTTTAACGTATGACCCTGTAAATTTAACGTCAGCGAACCAGCATAACTTCACAGTAAATGAGAACAATACAACTTTAGTCGGACAAATTCATGCGAATGGTATTGACGAAGAAACAGGCAATCCTATCAATCTAGTTTTAATTGATCCGTCTGGAAATGAATACAGCTCAGGTGTTTCTTTATTATTTCCGCTAGAAACTGATCGAACCGTTGTTGTAGATGCACCAAAGCCTGGTGAGTGGAAACTGGAAATCCGCGGCCTGCGAGGAGCAGAAGAGAATCCTACAGGTGGAGCAGGATTGCCTGAAGAAGTTGACGGTACGATTACGTTTAAAACGGCAGGCGGATACACCGGTTTGTCTGATATTAATGGGCATGCAGCAGCGAGTGCCATTCAAACAGCAGTTAGTGAACGTCTTGTTGATGGATATGCAGATGGTTCGTATAAACCAAACCAGCTTCTGACCCGTTCTGAACTAGCCAAATATTTAGTGATGGGTGCTGAAATTCGTCAGAGTATTGATTCAAAAACAAATGATTTCACAGATGTAAAGTCTTCTGAAGCGCCATTTATCAATGCTGCAACTTCACGTGGGGGAGCATTTAGAGATGCAAAACAAATATCAAAAGGAGTTATTCTTCCTAAATCGGCTACAGAGTTTGCACCGGACGGTACAGTGGATCGCACTGAACTAGCATATTCACTTGTTCAGTCACTTGGTTTAGAAAAGCAGGCAGGTGAAATGAATACAGAAACATTGTCTGTGCAATATGGTGACACCCGTATCCCGCTTGATGATGCGTCAAATATTCCACAAGAGTTGAGAGGATATGTACAGCTGGCATTAGATCTCAATATATTGAATGCGTACTTTACCGTTGAACAAGGACCTTACGATTTAGAACCAGCCGTACATGCTAGTTTTAAACCTGCAAAAACGGTAACGAGAGGTGATTATGCGGTCGCAGCGGTGCGTTATTATCACGCGTTCTTAAAATAAAAAGTAAAATTTCGGTTATTCGGAATCCTGCAGGCATTGATGCGGGATTCTTTTTTTATAAAAAAATTAAAGAAATAATTGTTGCATTTTTCCAGCTAACCGCTAAAATAAGTAGAAACAAAAAAAGGAGTGGCTGACAGGTGATTGTAAAAATAGATCAAACATGGCACGAAAAAGTAATGTGCTATTTACGCGAAGAACCGGCTCTTAACTTGTTTATCATCGCTGATATCGAGAATTTTGGCTATGAAACAGATTTTCAGGAAATCTGGGCAGATGTTGATAGCGCAGGAGACATCCAAGGCATCCTCCTTCGTTATATGGGAAACTATCTTCCGTATGCAAAGCAACAAATTAATGCAAAGGAATTTGCTGAAATTATTAATAAAGATACTTCCTATGAAATGCTGTCAGGGAAAAAAGAGATCACAGAGCAATTTCGTCCATACGTCCAGTTTGACCGAACAAAAGAAACCTATTTTGCTGAATTGAAAGACAGCAGCTTTTTAAATAAAAACTCAAACCGTAATGGCATACAAGAAGCGACGATACAAGATGTGGATTCATTAATGGAACTGAAAAAACAGATTAAAGAATTTTCAATAGGACCGACTGCCCGTCAAAGTCTTGAACAAGCATTGACCACTAAAACAGGCCGTACGTATTTTATTAAGGAGAATAGCATTGTGGTTTCATGTGCTTCTACAACAGCTGAAAATTCTTTGTCAGCTATGATCGTTGGCGTTTGTTCACATCCGGAAAAACGAAACCAGGGTCTCGCTTCGATATGCATGGAAGCACTTTGTCAGGATGTTCTTTCAGAAGGAAAAGCTCTTTGCCTTTTCTACGATAATCCTAAAGCCGGCTCGATCTATAAACGACTTGGATTTAAGGATATTGGTATGTGGAGCATGAATTACCCCGTGCATAAGCCAGCTGTCTCAAACGACGAAGCTGATCATTCATCACTTGTAAAATAAAAAGACGGTAAGGAAAATAGTTTCCTGCCGTCTTTTCTTTATGCGGATTGATTCTTTAATTCTGCTTTATCTTCATTCGAAGTTCGGAGTGGTATTTCTTTCAAAAAGAAGAAAGTAAGAATCAAGGCAGCCGTCATTACAAGTGCACCTGTAAGAAATACACCATTAAGAGCAAAGCTTAATGATTCACGTAAAATCGCAAGGATCTTTTTCATGAACATTACTGATTCAGGAGGTAAACTGCTGAATTTTTCAGACAAGGTACTTGGGTTTAAAAGTACTTGCGGATTTGCCAGGTCTTTAATTTGCTCACTCATTTGAGGAGTAGCATTTGGCGTGGCAGCGAGTAATTTCTGAGACTTTTCACTGAACTGATCAGCCAGCATATTATTCATAATACTTCCCATGATTGAGACGCCGATTGTACCTCCAAGCTGACGGAAAAGCTGTACGGAAGAAGTTGCAACTCCTAAATATTTGTGCTCTATCGCATTTTGTACGGTCAGTGTAAAAATCGGAAAAGCGATTCCAAGACCTGAACCTACTAAAATCATATTTAGTACGGCAGTCATATTTGTTGTTTCAGTATCCATAAAATGCATACTCGTCATACCGCTTGCCATGATAAATAATCCCAGCATGGCAAGCTTCCTATACTTTCCAGTCTTTGTTACAATCTGGCCGCTGATTGTACTGCCGGCAACCATTGCGAGTGTCAGAGGCATCATGACAAAACCTGATTTCGTAGCTGATGTTCCCATAACACCTTGGATAAAGAAAGGCATATACATAATGGATCCGAACATTCCGGCTCCTAAAAGCAATCCTATGAGATTAGAAACTGTAAACACTTTGTTCTTAAACATATCAAGAGGAAGTACAGGGCTTGAAACACGTTTCTCGGTACGGATAAACAAAAAGAAAGCAACGATAGTAACGGAAAAAAGTCCAATAATTTCAAGGGATACCCAGTCATATTGATTACCTGCCCATGTGAAGGACAGCAAAAGGGGAACCATTGTTAACGTTAAAAGCAAGGATCCTGTATAATCAATAGATTCTTTTTCTTTTCGTTGTACCGATGGAAAAAGGAAATAGATGGCAGCAAAAGCTACTAAACCGAACGG
>NZ_JAMBOD010000048.1 GCF_023715445.1 Fictibacillus nanhaiensis | reverse complement strand
GACCATGCCCACGGCCGTGATGACGGAGTCGATGGAGAACACCGCATCCAGGATCACCACCTGCGCGATCACGTTCCAGAACTTCCCATGGCCGGTGCCGTGGCTTTCGTCATGCGGCTGGCCGTCAAGGCGCTCGTGCAGCTCCGACGTGGCCTTGAACAGCAGGAAGAACCCGCCGAGCAGCAGGATGATCGACCGCCCGGACAGTTCCACCGGCCCCAGCGTGAGCAGCGGCTTGGTCAGCCCGATGAGCCACGACATGGTGGCCAGCAGCACCATGCGCATCACCAGCGCGAGGCCAAGGCCGATCATGCGCGCGCGGTCACGCTGCGCGGGCGGCAGCTTGTTGACCAGGATGGCGATGAAGACGAGGTTGTCGATGCCGAGAACGATCTCGAGCACCACGAGGGTGAAC
>NZ_JAMBOD010000047.1 GCF_023715445.1 Fictibacillus nanhaiensis | reverse complement strand
ATGCGGGCTTGCCCGATCATCCCGATCATCCGCTCGTCGCGCGCTACCTGTCGGGCCGCGCGCCGGGCATCCTGACGTTCGGCGTGAAGGGCGGCCGCGACGGCGGCGCGAAGTTCCAGGATGCGCTGAAGCTGTTCACGCGGCTCGTCAACATCGGCGATACGAAGTCGCTCGCGACGCACCCGGCCTCGACCACGCATCGTCAGTTGTCGCCGGCCGAACTCGCTAAGGCCGGCGTGAAGGAGGAAACGGTGCGGCTGTCGATCGGCATCGAGCATATCGACGACCTGCTCGCCGATCTCGACCAGGCGCTCGCGCAGCTTTGACCGCAACGGGCGCGCCGGCCGCTTGCCGGTGTGCGTCCGCATCAAACCGCTTGACTCTGGAGCGGCTTCAAGGTGTTCAATCCCCGGTTGATGCCGGGGCGATGCC
>NZ_JAMBOD010000046.1 GCF_023715445.1 Fictibacillus nanhaiensis | reverse complement strand
CGACATAAATAATTTAAGTGCGTAACCGACAGTCCAATCAGCTTCGCATACTCCGCCAACGGGAGATGCTGTCGGTAGTGGCTCTCGATAAGGCGGGCGAAGTGGCGCATCATGCTGCGCTTCCGCTCCGCTTTATCTTCCGCGGGGGACGCGGGATGGCACTGTCGGTTCAGCCAGACCAACAGCGTCCCCAGCAGCGAATAGAGCATCATTTCTCGCGCATCGTGCTCTTCGCAGTACTCCTCGCGAAGCGCTGAAAACAGCGTATGCATGCGCCCGCGAGAACGGCCCACCGGCACACACTGCGGCACGCTAAGCACATCCAGAGGGCGACCGAACTGATTTTCAAACCGGCTCAGCAGCGGCAGCGCCAGAGAGAGCACAAACCCTTGCGTCCCGGGTGAAAAATTAAACCCGTGAATACAGAGGGCGGGAAC
>NZ_JAMBOD010000045.1 GCF_023715445.1 Fictibacillus nanhaiensis | reverse complement strand
ATCTTTGCCCACCTGAGCCAGCGGGAACTGCGCGCTTTCGCAGCCAATCCCCAGCGTTAAGCCCGGCTTACGCCCTTCCAGAATCACCCGATTCCAGTTGGTGCGGGTGCACAGCAGCTCATCGCTGCTCATCTCCGGCGCGTCGGCCAGCGCGCACCAGACCATAAACAGGTCGAGGAAACGCACCTGCTGGGCGTCAACGCCGATCGGCGAGAACGGATTGATATCCAGCGAACGCACTTCGATATACTCAATACCACCGCGCAACAGCGCATCGGACGGGGTTTCGCCCCGACGGGTGACGCGTTTCGGGCGGATCGGCGCATAAAGTTCATTTTCAATCTGCAGAATGTTGCTGTTGATCTGCAGATACTTGCCGTCTTTCTGCAGCCCGATTTTAGCGTACTCTTCCGACGGCGTTTTAATCGCCCGCTTCAATCCTGCCACAT
>NZ_JAMBOD010000044.1 GCF_023715445.1 Fictibacillus nanhaiensis | reverse complement strand
GCCACGCACGCGCTCGCCGCGACGCTCACGCGTAGTTCATCATCACCGACTTGCTTTCCGTGTACTGGTCGATCACCGCGCGACCGAGTTCGCGGCCGAAGCCCGACTGCTTCATCCCGCCGAACGGCAGCGCGTTGTCGAGCAGCGAGTGGCAGTTGACCCACACGGTGCCCGCGGCAATACGCGGGACCAGCTTGTGGATCGCGGACAGATCGTTCGACCAGATGCTCGCGCCGAGGCCGTACGGCGTGTCGTTCGCGAGCTGCACGGCCGTATCGACGTCGTCGAACGGCATCGCGACGAGCACCGGCCCGAAGATCTCCTCGCGCACCACGCGCATCGCCTGCGTCGTATCCACCAGCACCGTCGGTTCGACGAAGAAGCCGGGGCCGTCGATCGCGCGGCCGCCCGCAGCGGCACGCGCGCCCTCGCCGAACCCCGAGTCGATGTAACCGCACA
>NZ_JAMBOD010000043.1 GCF_023715445.1 Fictibacillus nanhaiensis | reverse complement strand
CCAGTGACGTTATCATACGCGCGAATCAGGCCCGCGCAAGACTGCGATTTTCACTTTTTTTACGCTACAATCGTATAAATTTACCTGGTGAATGGAGAAAAAGGCGCCTATGCCTTCCCCTGCCGGAGTATTGTTTTTAACCATTTGATTTGCTTGATTAAAACAAACAGTATAGCGGACGGCGATCCCGGTTGGCGCGGGGTCCTCACGACATGCTCACTGTCGCCTCCCCGGCGCGCTGCCAGTCATCGCTGTCTGCCTGCAAAAAATACGAGCAATCCGTTTCAGGGTCAGAAGATATGGGGTACACAGTCGCGTTAACAGGCGGGATCGGCAGCGGTAAAAGTACGGTCGCCGACGCCTTCGCGCAGCTTGGGGTTAAGGTTATCGATGCCGATGTTATCGCCCGTCAGGTGGTCGAGCCCGGTACCCCGGCGCTCCAGGCCATTGTCGGCCACTTTGGAC
>NZ_JAMBOD010000042.1 GCF_023715445.1 Fictibacillus nanhaiensis | reverse complement strand
CTGGTGCACGAAGTCCGAGGTGGCCCAGTGGGACAGGGGGCGCAGGCACTCGCTGTGGAACGCCATGCTGCGCTTGGCCAGCAGGTCCGCGAACGAGATGTCCTCCGTGGCCAGCAGCTCGCGCGAGCGCATCCAGTCCACGCCCTCCACGTTCTCCGCCACCCCGTGCATGGGAGTGCCCGCGAACAGGATTCCCGCCTCCACGAACGTCTTGCGTGCCGCCGTCACGAGGCTGCGCCGAGCCAGGCCGATGTCCTCGGAGAGCAGCTTGTGGGCCCACTCCGCCGAGGACGGCCCACGCCAGTCCAGGGGTTCGTCGTCGCTGGTCTCGGTGATGCCGCCGGGGAAGGACAGCGTGCCCATGGCCTGCCGCCCGGGGCGGTGCAGCATGAGGGTCTCCACCCCGCGGTCTCCGTCCCTCACGAAGACGGTGGCCGCGCCGTGCCGCGGTGAGGAGCCGTTGAGCC
>NZ_JAMBOD010000041.1 GCF_023715445.1 Fictibacillus nanhaiensis | reverse complement strand
GAGATGAAAGATGTTATCGACGCCGCCCATGCGCTGCGCGAGCAGGGTATCGCCCACGTGGTGATCTCCCTGGGCGAAGAGGGCGCGCTGTGGGTCAACGCCTCTGGGGAGTGGATTGCTAAACCACCTTCAGTGGAAGTAGTCAGTACCGTTGGCGCCGGCGATTCGATGGTCGGCGGCCTGATTTACGGCCTGCTGATGCGTGAATCCAGCGAGCATACCCTGCGCCTGGCGACCGCCGTCGCTGCCCTGGCCGTCAGCCAGAGCAATGTAGGAATTACCGACCGTACCCAGTTGGCCGCGATGATGGCGCGCGTCGACTTACAACCCTTTAATTGACAGCAGGAGAGGCATAATGAAAACGCTGCTGATTATTGATGCCGGACTCGGACAGGCGCGCGCCTACATGGCGAAAACCCTGCTGGGTGCCGCGGCGCCGAAAGCGCACCTTGAGCTGATTGATAACCCGAATGA
>NZ_JAMBOD010000040.1 GCF_023715445.1 Fictibacillus nanhaiensis | reverse complement strand
CGACCTGCACTGTCCGGCGGGCGGCTTCGTCGCGATCGTCGGCCCCACGGGCGCGGGCAAGAGCACGCTGCTCGGCCTGCTCGCGCGGCTCGACGATCCGTGCGCCGGGCGCGTGCTGCTCGGCCGCGCCGACGTGCGGCACCTGAGCGAGGCGACGCTCGCCGCGACGCGCAACCTCGTGTTCCAGGACAACGGGCTGTTTCGCGGCAGCCTCGCGTGGAACGTGCGGATGGGGCGACCGGACGCGACCGATGCCGAGCTGCGCGCCGCGCTGGACGCGGTCGGCCTGCTGCGCGACGCCGAGCGCCTGCCGGACGGTCTCGACACCGACGTGGGGCCGGGCGGGCAGTTGCTGTCGGGCGGGCAGCGCCAGCGGGCGTGCCTGGCGCGTGCGCTGCTCGCGCGGGCGCCGGTGCTGATGTTCGACGAACCGACCGCGAGCCTCGACGAACTGAGCGCGCGGCGCGTGCGCGAC
>NZ_JAMBOD010000003.1 GCF_023715445.1 Fictibacillus nanhaiensis | reverse complement strand
CAGGGTTACTTGGTGACGTCCTTCAGTAGAATGCTTAGATAACATGTATATTTCTCCCCTCAAACATTATCTAATTTAATTCTACAATAAAAAAAGCTTGTAGACATATACTTTGTCTACAAGCTGAAAGAAGCGTGAAAACGCTTCTTTTACTTACGAAAATATTCATTCCATCTTTCCGTGACTTTTTGATCAATATCGGGTCGGGTTTCAACGACATCAGGATAGAATGGTTTCATTCTTGCATCGATGATTATTGTTCCTTCATATTTAATTCGGTTTCGGTCGATCGTACTTTTAGCGTATACGTCATATGCCGGATCGAATCGAGTAAAGGTTGTCCATAAGAATTCAGCTTGAGTAGCTGCGATGGCTGCATCATCAACTAAGAACACGAGAGGCCAGTCTTTAAAAGAATCCTGACTGTTAGTAAGAAGATGCTCGGCAAAGTCAGGGGACTCATCAAAAGATGGACCGCTTACTGTTAAACAGCCTCCACAGAAAACACCTACATCATCAATTCCTGAAATTGTCCCGCCTTCATATGTCCTCTTTAATTCACGTACAGGTTCTCCGAGACCTGTCATAATAGCCTTTGAACCTGTATTAAACTTGCGCCCCGTATAATCCAAGGTGTCCATTGAAGTATCATGAATGATCAGCAAATCTCGTTCAGGCAGGAATCTTTCTAATACACCTTCAGCCAGTTCAGCAAAGTTTTGAAGATTAACAGGCTTGTTCGTTACCATCAAGAATTTTGTAAGTGTCAGCTGACCTTCCCCCATGATACGGAAAGCGTGGGCAAGTCCTTCTTTATAATACGACTCACGTACAACTGCTCCAGCCAATGCATGAAAGCCAGTTTCTGCATACGTCCATAAATCACGCACACCGTTCATAACAACTGGGAACAATGGACTCATTAGCCGCTGAAGATATTCCCCAATAAAATAATCTTCCTGTTTTGGTTTTCCTACAACAGTAGCCGGATATATTGCATCTTTTCGTTTCCACATTTTTTCTACATTAAAAACAGGGAAATCATGAGCCCAGGAATAATAGCCATAATGATCACCGAACGGTCCTTCAGGCTCGCGTACATGTGGCGGAACTACACCGCCAAAGGCAAATTCAGCTTCGGCAATTAATGGATGCGGGTGACCGTCAACATGTGCAAGACTCAATTTTTCTCCCATTAGCATAGATGAAAACATGAGTTCAGGTACAGCTTCTGGAAGAGGGGCTATCGCACTGATCATTAAGGAAGGAGGCCCTCCTAAAAACAACGTTACAGGCAGTGATTGATTTTTCTGTTCTGCTTCATAATGATGGAAACCGCCGCCTTTATGAATCTGCCAGTGAATACCGGTTTTGTTTTCTTCTTTAATTTCAATCCTATACATACCAAGGTTGTGTTCGTGTTTATCAGGATGTTCCGTATAAACGAGAGGGAGGGTAACGAAAGGATTGCTGTCAAGATGCCAGCCTGTCAGTGCCGGAAGATCTTTCATATTTACATTTGTCGTAAACGTTTCAAGTATAGGTGATTTATTCTTTCCGACTTTTTTTGTCCCAAGAGATAAAACGTCTTTAATCATTCCTTTCTTCTTCCATAAAACAGAAGGTGAAGGAGGCATAAGTTCATCAATAGATGAAACGAGATCTTTAACTAGTTGTTCGGGCTTCGGGCCAAAAGCCATGTCTACACGTTTAATCGTTCCAAACAAATTAGTAACCACTGGTATGTTTTTGCCTTTAACATTTGTGAAAAGAAGTGCTGGGCCTTCTTCTGCTATCACACGCCTATGGATTTCAGGGATCTCCAAGTAAGGATCTACTTCGGCTTTTATTTCAATAATTTCTTTTTCTTCTCTTAATTGGCTGATAAACGTTCTAAGGTTTCTATGCATTTGTACACCTCTATTATGTATGTTACCCTTGTATTATAATGCAGTTCGGACTAAAAATGGTAGAAAACTTGACTGATTCTTTGAAGTCAGTCTTTTTGCACGAATACTTTCTACATAATATTGTTGGATCTAACATTCTAATCAGGAAAGTATAAAAAAACAACCCTAAATTTATGGGTTGTTTCAAATTAATTTCTTCTTTTTACTGGACTCCAATTTTGTTGAAAAGACTTCGATTTATCCACAAAATGTGAAACTTTCTTGCCGCCGAACAATTTTACCGCGATGACTTGGGAAATGGTTCCCATCAATGCTGTAATACCAACCACACATAAAGCTAATAACGTTAAATCGGTAAAGAATGATAACAAAGAGGATTCCTCCTTTTTTACAACTTGTTCACCACGTTACTTCTTTCTCTATTGTATCCCATGATAACAAAGGAAGAAAGAGGGAAAACTATAATAAATAAAAACCTAAGGAGCTGATGGGGAAACGATGAATTGGTATGAGAAATTAAATCAGTATTTTCCGATTGAAGAAATGAAATCAAAAGAACACATGGAACTATTGCTTGATGAAAAAAGTGATATTTACCATAAAGATGAAGGAGAAAATCACGTACTAATGTATGTTGAACTCCCAGACTTTGTTTTTATTGATTATTTATTTGTTTCTAAAAACGCAAGAGGACAAGGGCTTGGTCATAAACTGATCGAAACATTAAAAGCTAAAGGCAAGCCGATTATTTTAGAAGTTGAACCTGTTGATTATGAAGATACAGACACTGAGAAACGTCTTCGTTTTTATACACGTGAAGGATTTGAACACGCATCAAGCATTGGATACAGAAGACGATCACTTGCAACAAATGAAGTGAATGAAATGGAGATCCTCTATTGGTCCCCAACAGAAGAATCAGAAGAAACTATTTATGAAAACATGAAAAAGACGTATAATGAAATACACACGTACAAAGATAGTGAATTGTACGGTAAGTCTTATCAGCCAGCAAGTGAAGTGCTTACCTTGGACACAGAACCAGCAGCTCCAAAACCAGAAATGGTTAAAGACGAATCTTCAGAAATGCCAAGGGAAACCGCTTCCGAATAAATATTTTCCTTGTTAAAGGAGGAGCAGGCGTCATGAAACAAAAAGACAAAAAGAAAAAAACAAAGCGTGAGTTATGGAAAGAGATGCTAAAGAAAAACTTAAAGAATCTCAGACCATCTATTCCGCGAAAAGGACCTGCATCACAAGTAAATAAAACAATTGCTTAAAATAGAGTGGCTAATCCCACTCTTTTATTTTTTATGTTTTATGAAACTTATCTTCGGGTAATACGTCTATATATATATATGGGAAAATTAAAGGATATGTTGTGTAAGACAAGTTGTATACGTATTACATTTGTATGACAAATTCGTAAAATTGTACAAAAGTCTGTATAACCTCTACCGAAAATGTAAAATATGTAGTATACTATGAATGATGATTTAATAACTTTTTTAAAGTACCTAAATCAGAGAGAGGGGAAGGAGAGTTCCAATATGGTCACACTATTTACTTCGCCGAGCTGTACATCATGCCGAAAAGCAAAAGCATGGTTAAAAGAAAATGAAATTCCTTATCAAGAAAGAAATATTTTTTCGGAACCTTTATCAATAGAAGAAGTGAAACAAATCTTGAGAATGACAGAGGACGGTACTGACGAGATTATTTCTACTCGTTCTAAAACGTTCCAGGAACTTAACATTAATCTTGAATCCATGCCTTTGCAAGACCTATATCAATTGATTGCAGATCACCCTGGATTATTAAGAAGACCAATCATCCTGGATGAAAAACGTCTGCAAGTAGGATATAACGAAGATGAAATTCGCCGTTTCTTGCCAAGAAGAGTGCGTACTTTTCAGCTCATGGAAGCACAGCGTCTTGTAAACGAATAAAGAAAAACTTCCGCAATTAACGTGCGGAAGTTTTTTTGTACATGTAAATTTAAAATCCTGCCAGGTTAACCTGGCAGGATTAATATGTTTAAGTTAATTTGTTCTTTTGCGTTTAATCGAGTTAGTTAAGATTCCAGCAAAAATGACCCCTACAATTAAAAAGATATACAGCCCATATTCAAGCATCGTGTTGTCTGCAAAAACCGAATGCATCATCTTCTCTTCAATTATCATACCCGCTGCGGTAAAAGCAAGCACACCGGAACCAATATAAATCAATACAGGGAAACGCTCCATAAAGTGCAATATTATTTTACTCCCCCATATAATGATTGGTACAGATACTAAAAGTCCGATAACAACAAGTACAATGTTTCCATGAGCAGCTCCTGCAATTGCTAAAACGTTATCAAGCCCCATTGCAATATCTGCAAAAACAATTGTTTTAACAGCGTCTGATAAATTCTTCCCAGCTTTAACTTCGAGCTCTTCATCTTCTTCAAGAATGAGTTTGTACGCAATAATAAGAAGCAGTATTCCTCCAGCCAGATATAAGAATGGAATATTTAATAAATAAACAGCTACAATGGTTAGTATTACACGAACAACGATAGCAAGTCCGGTCCCTAAGAAGATGGCTTTATTTCTTTGTTTCTCAGGTAAGTTCCGGCTGGCAAGAGCAATAACAATTGCATTGTCTCCGCCTAGCAGAATATCAATTGCGATAATTTGCAAAAGGGATATCAGAAAATCGGTTTCCAAAAGTAAAGCCCCCCGTATGTAATGAAATTTCAAGTGAGTTATGGTACAATATGTTAACCCTAAAGACCATTGAATTATAGTCCAGCTTGGCCTTCGGCGTCAAGTTGAAACAGTATTTCATAATCTTTCTGGGTGCAAAAAAGGGCAGTAAATTAGTGCCTTTTTTATTTCCATATTATCTGTTTTGTCATAGAATAAGGTACAAGAGGTTTAATTGTGATTGATGCATTTTGAGATGGGGAATAAAAAGTAATATGATTTGCTTTTTTCTAGGGGTATTTATCCCTTCACGAACAAACCGGAGAGAAGGGAGAGAAGCATAAATGGAAATTGAAAGAGTGAATGAGTTCACCATAAAATTTTTCATAACGTACAGAGATATTGAAGACCGCGGATTTGACCGGGAAGAAATATGGTCTGACCGCGAAAGAGGAGAAGAACTTTTCTGGGAGATGATGGACGAAGCACATCAGCAAGAGCAGTTTCCATTAGAAGGTCCTCTTTGGATTCAAGTACAGGCTCTGGATAAAGGTCTTGAAATAATTGTTACTCGTGCTCAAATGTCTAAGGATGGGAAAAAGATTGAGCTTCCTATCGGTGATGATAAATTGGATCTACCTGTTGATCAAAATATTGAAAAACTTCTCGATCAGCAATTTCAGGTTGAAGAAGAATATGATGAATTAGAAGAAACAGAGGATGATTATTTATCCTTCCTAATCTCCTTTGGAGACTTTGAAGATGTCATTCTTTTGAGTCACACAATTGATTCTTCCTCATTTGAAAACTCACTGTACCATTTCGAGGGTAAGTATTATCTGTATGTTACATTCAATGCAGATGCACCAGACCGAGAACAAGACGATCTGTTAGCACAGCTGCTCGAATATGGAAATGATTCAGATTTATCTGTATACCGAATCCAGGAATATGGTAAAACGATTGTTTCCGAAGCTGCTTTGGAACATGTACAGAAATATTTTAAATTATAAGGTATAACCGATTTCAGTTACTTTTGAAATCGGTTTTTTGTTTTTAGCTAATTCTTTTTACGGAATATTAGTTTCAAAAACGATCATTTCATTGAAAAAACATAGATGACATCTCTTTCTTTTTCCTTCATTATGACCTTAAAAGCGGGGAGATGACAGAGATGCTTGTTGCTCTTTATAACAATCAATTTGTTGACATGACCGGAGATATTACAAAAGATCAATGGTACAGGAAAATGAGAACCGGAATGCTTCTTTGTCCAGTATGCAAAAATCAAGTTATCCCAAAATGCGGATCAAAAAAGACATGGCATTTCGCCCATCAGTCACTTGATGTATGTTCTAGCAATCATGAGGCAGAAACCAACTACCATCTGCTTGGTAAGAAAAGTTTATATCAATGGGTGAAGAAAAATGGGGAAGCAGCCTATCTTGAGCATTATTTTCGTGATATAGCCCAAAGGCCTGATCTTTTTCTTCCGAAACAAAATTATGCAATTGAATTTCAATGCGCAACCATGAAAGAAGAATTATTTAAAAACAGAATCAACGGCTATAATTCTATTGGAGTAAACTCAGAATGGATATTTGGGATGAAAAGGGTAAGGAAGAAAAGTGAATTTCTTTATTTTATACAGATGGGGGATCTGGCGGCTGCAAAAAAAGATCACGCCGGAATGCTTTATTTAAACTATTTTTGTCCACTGCAGCAGCAATTTCTTCTGTTAAGAAACATAATCCCAATTTCATATAGAAAAGTAATTGCAAAAGCCTATACATTTTCATCAAAGAACATCAGTTTTGAATTAATGTTGAAAAACCTTGATGTTGACAATCATTTTTATAGAAGGGAATTATGGAATAAGCAAAAAACAACCTGGAGGATGACAGCTTATAAAAACGGCTCTCCCTCTATTATGTATGTTAAAAAGATATTGTATTTTAACCACCGTTCGCTGACTTTATTTTCTCCATTGGCAGGAATGCCTTCATTCAATTATTACCACTTAGAAACCTCTCCGTATATTTGGCAATCGTACCTCCTTTTCTTTATTGAAAAATCACCTGTACATACCTTTAAAATGCAGCAGCTTGAAAGTGAGTTTAAAAGATTAATCTCTAAGCGAATAATTCAAGAAAGAAAACTTCCTTATTTAAATGGAGATTTTAACGAAGCGTTAGCAGGTTATTTAGATTATTTGGAATCTGAAAATATAATTGAAAAGATAAATAATCATCTCTATAAAAAGGCAGCGCCAATAACATATCCAAATACCTTGGATGAGGCACTTAGACAAGACAAAATTTTCAGTAAAAAAGCTGTAATTTTTGACTTTGTATAAGCATTTTCTGGTAATATGTAGATATACATAAGGAGAATGTAACTCATTTTCTTTAATTATATGGAGGTGTTTGTATGTCTCAAACTAAAACAAAATCATTGCCTAAACGTAATGAAGTTGCTGTTGAAGATACGTGGGATTTAGAAGCGATTTATGCGTCAGATGACGTTTGGGAAAAAGAATTTGAGGAAACGAAGCAGATGCTTCCAGAACTTAAGGCTTTTCAAGGGAAATTAGGCGAATCTGCTGAAACACTTTATTCTTATTTGCAAAAACAAGATGAAGTTACGAAAAAGCTTGGCAAGCTTTATACATATGCTCATATGAGATATGACCAGGACACCACTAATTCCTTCTATCAAGGGTTAAACGACCGTGCTTCAAATCTTGCAACGCAAGTAAGCAGCACCGTTTCGTTTGCGGTACCGGAAATTTTATCTCTTTCTGAAGAAGCACTTAATCAATTCTTGCAAAGCTATGAGCCGCTTACTCTCTATAAACATGCTCTTGACGAAATTAATCGTCAGCGTCCACATGTTCTCTCTAAGGAGGAAGAAGCTCTATTAGCAGATGTTAGAGAAGTAGCAAATACTTCGAGTAATACATTTGGAATGCTAAATAATGCTGATTTAAAGTTTCCTGTTATAAAAGATGAAAATGGCGAAGAGATTGAAGTAACACACGGCCGTTATATCCGTTTTCTTGAATCCTCTGACCGCCGTGTAAGAGAAGATGCTTTCAAAGCCGTTTACGGAACCTATGATTCATATAAAAACACATTTGCAAGTACGCTTGCTGGTACAGTAAAGCGTGATAACTTCTTTGCAAAGACGCGCAATTTTGATTCAGCCCGTCAGGCTGCTCTAAACAATAATAATATTCCAGAGGCTGTTTACGACAACCTTGTTAAAACAGTTAATGACAACCTCCACCTGCTGCACCGTTATGTTCAACTTCGTAAAAAGGCTCTTGGTCTTGACGAGCTGCATATGTATGATTTGTACACGCCACTCGTGAAAGATGCAAAAATGGAAGTGAGCTTTAAAGAAGCTCAGCAGCTTGTTCTGGACAGCTTGGATCCGATGGGTGAAGAGTACAAGAATATCGTAAAAGAAGGTTATGAGAAACGCTGGATTGATGTACATGAGAACGCTGGAAAGCGGAGCGGAGCATATTCTTCAGGTGCATATGGAACAATGCCATATATCTTAATGAACTGGCAGGATAACGTGAATAACCTGTTCACACTTACTCATGAAATTGGTCACTCTGTTCACAGTTATTATACGCGTGAAAGCCAGCCGTATCCTTACGCGGATTATTCGATCTTTGTTGCAGAAGTTGCGTCAACTTGTAATGAAGCACTATTAAATCATTACATGCTTCAAAAGACTTCTGATAAGAAAGAAAAGCTGTACCTTCTTAACCATCATTTAGAAGGATTCAGAGGCACCGTCTTCCGTCAAACGATGTTTGCTGAATTTGAGCAGGAAATCCACGTTCGTGCGGCAAACGGCGAGCCTTTGACACCGGAACTTTTAACAAAGATCTATTATGATCTGAACGTTAAATACTTTGGTGAAGACCTTGTTATTGATAAGGAGATTGGACTAGAGTGGGCTAGAATCCCGCATTTCTATTACAACTTCTATGTGTATCAATATGCTACAGGCTTCAGTGCGGCAGCATCATTATCGAAGCAGATTCTTGAAGAAGGTAAACCTGCCGTCGATCGATATCTTGAGTTCTTAAAAGCAGGAAGCTCTGACTATCCGATCGAGGTACTGAAAAAAGCGGGTGTTGACATGACAACACCAGAGCCAATAGAAAATGCCCTTAAAGTTTTTGAGTCAATCTTAGATGAAATGGAAGAACTGCTTTTTGAAAAATAAGAAATCAAAAATCCTGTCCGTAAATGCGGGCAGGATTTTCTTTGTTTATCTAAAAAATTCTTTTAAGTTTTGAACGATAGTTGTAGCATAATGTAGTAATTAAGATGGCAATAAACAAACTCGGAAATGCTACGATCTTTGGCGCCATATTTAATAGAGAGAGTACAAAATAATAAAAACTCCCCGCTATTGAAATCAGACTGACGATAAACAATATTAAGTACATATCTTTCTCCCTCCTTAGTACATGTTTATTCATTTTTGAGCAGTATATGCAAGCACGTCCTGTGAGGGATACAAAAGAAAAACCCGCTGTTTTCCTCAGCGGGTTTGAGTGTATCTCCAGAACGTACCGTATTTTACAGGGACTCGTTCCACTTTTTGCTGTAAAACAAGTCTCTTTAATTGTTTTTCAGCTTCTTCACAACTGATTTGATATACAACAGAAACTTCTTTTGTTGCCACAAAAGTATAAATAGATAGGAATTCTTCTAAGTCTGGAAGAGGCGCAGGCTCAATCTTTATATCTGACATCTCTCTTAGGATTTCCACATAAACATCATAAGAATAGCATCCGGAAATCTTAATGCCGTCATCATCTGTTTTGTCGTTAAAAACGATAAGAGTCGGGATTTGTGTAACATCCATCTCTTGAGAAAACTTCAGATCACAGCGTAAAGCTTTGATAGCCGCTTCAGAAGAAAGATCATTTAAAAATTCTTCCTCATCCAGACCGACTGAACGGGCGATCTCTAAAAGGACTTCTTCGTTGCCAATGTTTTTTTTGTTTAAGAAAAGATTCTCCCTTAGCTTTCTTAAAAACTTCATTCCTTGCTGTTTTCCTTGAAGTTCCGCAGCTTTAATAGCTAAAGTTGCTTTGTGTGGAGCTGATATAGGGTTCTCCAGCCAAACATCACCGTCACAGCTCATACCGGAAATGGAGGCAGTTATTTCCCATTTTTCAGCAATCTGTTCAGCTGTTTTAAGACCTTTTCTTTTTGGCATATAGGTATTCAGAGATTCAAGACTTCCACTGACAAAGTGGCGGAGTCTGAAATAATGACCGTATTCCATTTGCAGTTTTTTTAGGACAGGCTCCAATGACCAGCATTCTGGACAAAGCGGATCGATGACAGAATAGATTTCCAATGGCTTTTGACAGGCTTGACTTTTATTATTCTCGTTATCGTCATAAAAGGAATTGGAATTATACAGTGTCAGCATTCTCGCCCCTTTCTGAATCTTTGCTCGTATTTACCATATGATAAGCTGTCATTTTTAACCGGCTTAATAAAGCGTCTTGTAATTCAGGTTCGAGTTTGTGAATTGTCATGGCTCGTTCCATACAGTTGATCCAAGCTTTTGCATGTGTATTAGTGATAGGGAAAGGCATGTGGCGCGCTCTAAGCATAGGATGTCCAAATTCCTCGGTGTAAAGCGGCGGTCCGCCAAAAAACTGACTTAGAAAACGAGTCTGTTTATAAGCAGTTTCTGTAAGATCGTCCGGAAACAGAGGGGACAGCAAAGGATCTTGACTTACTAGGCTATAAAAAGTTGAAACAAGCTTTTCAATACCCTGCTTTTCTCCTAAAAGATAATATGGTGTTTTTGTTTCATCAAACATGGTGCAAAAGCTCCTTGCGTTAATTTGTAATTTTATTGTAGCAAGGTTCATGAATTGTAAGCAAACAATATGAACCTTTACCAAAATTACTTGACTATAGTCCTTAGCTTTTCGAGATACAATTATGTGATTTCTTCAAAAAGAAAAACCCTTCAGCAGAAGGGTTAGACAAGAGCCTGATACGTATTCATAATCTTTTTAACATAAGCAATAGTTTCTTTAAAAGGCGGGATGCCATTGTATTTATCCACATTTCCTGGACCGGCATTATAAGCAGCGAGTGCAAGCTGTTCATTCCCTCCATACTTTTCAAGCAACATCTTTAAGTACTTTGTTCCGGCTTCAACATTTTGAACAGGGTCAAAAGAATTTGTTACACCGAGCATTTTAGCTGTTGCAGGCATTAATTGCATCAAACCTTGTGCACCTGCATGACTTTGAGCAGTGGCATTGAAATTTGACTCATGCTTGATAACAGAACGGATTAAATTAGCGTTCACACCATACTTCTCTGCAGTACGTTCGATCAAATCATCTAAATTCTTTGACGGAATGCTCAGTTTTTTGGAAGAGATGTCTCCTGCTTGGTATAGTGATCCCATCTGAAAACTATTTGGTAAGGAGGGTGATAACGCCATTTGAGTATTTAGTCTGCTGCTCATAGGGTTAAACTCATTCATATTCAGACTTGAATTTGCGTTCACGCCCGTTTTTGAATAAGCTTCCTGGAGCAGAGCCGAAAAAGGAATGGAACTCGATTCAGCGTTAGCAGAAGAAGTGGTATTTACATTAAGCTGCTGTAATGCCTGTATTTCCATTAATGCTTTAAAAGATTGTATGTTCAAGAGTTTTCCTCCTAGTAGAAATGCTAAAAATGTATTTGTATGGCGAACCTAAATCCCTCAGCCTTTACATTATTACAGCACTTGAAACAGTTATATGTTCGCTTCTTTTTCAATAAAGAAACGGTAGATTTTACTTTTCGTTTCACGAAGTGGAATCTTTTTAGATTCTAGCAACTCCAGAAATTTTTGCTGTCCTTTCTTATAATCGGCAGATTCATATTCTAATTCATAGTCGATTTTACCCAAATAATGATTTTCATCCAGAACAAGCAGGTCATCACGATAAGGAAGTTCAACCCTGTTTGTGGTTAATTTGCCTAAATATTTAATTTCTGGTGTTTCAATATGTAGTTTACGAAGCACTTCTGTAACTTCCCCTTCAGGAAGCGGATTTCCTCTTAGGACATTAGGGAAATGAGTATTATCGATCGTTTGATGGGTTTCGAGGATATGCTGATCGTATTGCTGCTTAAGCGTCAGGGTGTATCCACCATTTTTATAACGGATTCTAAGTGCACTTTTTTGGTTCTTTAACTGAAAGTCATCTGTATCAAAATAATAATTTGTCTGCTCGATAAAAGCTGACTTTTGAATATTAAAATCATATATCAGACGTAAGAATTCTTCATAAGTTAATATGTTTTTAAACTCAATTTCAATTTCTTGTGACACAGTGCGAGTCCCCCTGTTGCAAAATTTATATCAAACTTATTATCTCATAGCAATAAGACGTTCTCAATTTCTTAATAAATTCCTATTTTGTGTTACACTATTAGTGAAGAAACAGGAGGTTTATACGATGATGCCACTACGATTGAATGTGCAGTCAACTGCATGGGAACTAAACAAACTATATTTACTTCTATCATCTGAGGAGAACCAGGAACTTTCACAATGGAAAGACAGTGAAAGAATGCTTGTTGATTCTGATGGCTTAGCCTTTATTTATGTACTTGAAAACAATGAAGGTTTTATTCATATCTCAATTGGCAGCAGCCATTGGGAAGATGCAAAAAAAGCATGGTTAGAAAGAGCTTCTGTTGTTATTCAAAACGAAAAAGGGGATGAGCTTGAACTTGCTGCTTTCTCCAATGAAATGGAATTTTTGACTGAGAATATCCAAGGTAACGCAAACTATGGTCAACAAATGGAAGATGAAGTGAATAAGATCTTTGGTACAGAGGAAAAAGCAAAATGAGTATGGACTGGGAAGCTTTATTAATTCCGTATAAGCAAGCTGTTGATGAACTTAAAATTAAGTTTAGGGGAATACGGGAACAATTCGAAAGATCGAATCAGCATTGTCCCATTGAGTTTGTGACAGGAAGAGTGAAGCCGGTTAAGTCAATTGTTAACAAAGCCTACCAAAAGAATATTCCTGATAAAAGCTTAGAGCAGGAAATACAAGATTTAGCTGGTTTAAGAATCATGTGTCAATTTACTGATGATATAACAACCGTTATCAATCTTCTTCGTCAACGAAACGATTTTACAATTGTTGAAGAAAGAGATTACATCACACATAAAAAGCCTAGCGGATACAGGTCTTACCATCTTGTAATCGAATATCCGGTTCAAGTGTTAGACGGAGAGAAAAAGATTCTGGTAGAAGTACAGATTCGCACACTTGCTATGAATTTCTGGGCAACCATAGAACATTCTATGAATTATAAGTATCATGGACAGATTCCAGAAGACATCCGCCTTCGTTTACAAAGAGCTGCCGAAGCGGCAAACCGTCTGGATGAGGAGATGTCTCAAATAAAAGGCGAAATCCAGGAAGCACAGCTTGTTTTCCTGGAACGCAACGATAAATCCAATGAAACCAATCTAGGATCATAAAGGATGGAGAGAGAATGAAATTTGCCATCATTTCAAAAGGCGATAGCAAATCGAATATCTTAACGGAAAAAATCCGTTCGTATTTGGAAGAATTCGAGTTAGTTTATGAAGAGAAGGAACCTGAGATCGTTATTACAGTTGGCGGTGACGGTACATTGCTTCATGCTTTCCATCATTATGTACACCGAATTGATAAGACCGCATTTGTTGGTGTCCATACCGGTCATCTAGGATTTTTTGCTGACTGGCTGCCTGAAGAGGTGGAGAAGCTCGTCATACATATCGCAAAGACACCTTTTCAAATTGTTGATTATCCTCTATTGGAAGTTACGGTCCGGTATATTGATGGAATCGACGAAAAAAGGTATTTAGCAGTCAATGAATGTACCGTTAAAAGTGTAGAAGGTTCTCTTGTTATGGATGTAGAAATCAAGGGTGAAAAGTTTGAAACATTCCGCGGTGACGGATTATGTATCTCTACGCCATCAGGCAGTACCGCATACAATAAAGCCCTTGGTGGTGCGATTATACATCCTTCGCTTGCCTCGATCCAGTTATCAGAGATGGCGTCAATCAATAATCGTGTATTCCGTACAATAGGTTCGCCTCTTGTTTTGCCACAGCATCATACATGTATTTTGAAGCCTGTGAATGATGTAGACTTTCATATTACAATCGACCATTTATTTTTAGTGCAGAAAAAAGTAAAGTCGATACAATATAGAGTAGCTGAAGAAAAAATTAGATTTGCCCGGTTCCGTCCTTTCCCATTCTGGAAGAGGGTAAAAGAATCGTTTGTATCGGAATAAGATGAAAAAGTTCTTTGAAATCTCATGGGTTGTGACAGAAGATGAGGCGCCTGTCTTACTGAGAGAATTTTTAAAAAACAAACAAATATCTAAAGCAGCGCTGACCGATATTAAGTTTCACGGCGGCGCTCTTTTTGTGAATGAAAAAGAAGAAACTGTACGAAGAGCTTTATCAAAAGGTGATGTTGTTAAAGTTTACTTTCCACCTGGGAAACAAAGTGAATCTATGGAGGCAGAGGAAATGAAACTTGAGGTCGTTTATGAAGATGAACATTTTCTTATCGTGAATAAACCGCCAGGGATGCCTACCATTCCATCACTTTTTCAGCCGAAAGGATCACTTGCAGCAGGAATTTTGTTTTACTATCAGCAAAATGATATTCCGGCAACCTTTCATGCTGTCAACAGGTTGGACAAAGATACATCTGGTATCGTGCTGGTAGCAAAACACCGCTTTGCTCATTCCCTTATGTCTAAGCAGCAAAGAGAAAGGACAATAAAACGAGAGTACATTGCTCTCGTTCATGGGAAAATGGAACAAGATAATGGAACAATTACTAGTCCGATCGGAAGAAATCCGGACAGTATCATTGAACGAATGGTGAGAGAGGATGGTCAGCCTTCCATTACTCATTACGAAATGATCAACTATATCTCAAACCATGATATTTCGGTTGTCAGACTTAAGCTTGAAACCGGCAGAACTCATCAGATCAGAGTGCATATGGCATCTATTGGCCATCCTCTAATAGGTGATGACCTTTATGGAGGAAGTGTGAACTTAATGGATCGTCAGGCGCTTCATAGTGAACAGACAAGGTTTTTTCATCCTTTTACTGGTGAGGAAGTACAAATTTCAGTTGAAATACCTGATGATATGAAAAGGTTATGTTTTTAGCGGAGTCTACTGATTTTAGGCTGGAAAAATACAAGCAAAATAAGCCTCCACCTCATTTAATAATAATGAATGGAGGTGAAAACCATGTCTGATCTACAAAAGAAAAAAGAAGCGGCAATTCCAGGACTAATTGCTATACCACTTCCATTGTTTCATAAGGATTTTCCGATTATATTTTTTTGGAATCCAAAGTGTGGATGTACTTCTTTAATTAAATGGTTTTACTTTCAAATTGGTATTCTAGAAGAAGCCAACAAATATTCCCAATGGGTCCATACTTATAGAGAAAATGTTTATGAACGTCAGCCTAATTATAAATTGGATCTTAAAAATGAACTGTTAAACCTTAAAAAAGTTACTTGCAAAGTAACCAGAAATCCATATAAAAGAGCGGTAAGTTCATATATCGCAACACTAGCAATGCCTGAAATAATGAGACAAATTGCTCCAGATGTTACACAAGGTTTTTCTTTTAGACAATTTTTATACCGGTTAGAGAAAATTGGTGTGGAACGAGAAATCGTCAATTCTCATGTTGCACAGCAGTATATAGCTGGAGAAGAGCATTTTATTAATAACTATATTAACCTTGAAAATCTCAATTCTGAGTTAAGAAATATTGAAAGAAAATATAATCTTTTGCAATCTCCACTGGATGTGATTACTCAATCACATCACCATGTTGCACATAAGATGAATCGGAATCAAACAGTTAAAGAATTAGTTGCAGATGTAAATTTATTTTCCAGCATTAGAAGCAGTAAACTTCCTCCATATCAAAATTTTTATGATGCGGAAACAAAAAAATTAGTGTTCGAGCTTTATGAACAGGATTTCATCATGCTAGGGTATGATCCTGAGGAATCAATATAAAAAAAAGGAGTGTAGTTCGTTAAAAACTAACACTCCTTTTTGTATTAATCATCAAATGAACGAAATTTCTCAGGAACAAACGGCATAGTTGAAGGAACACTAACCGTTTCCATCTCCGGATATCGCAATGCACTTAACTTCCCTCCAAAAACACAGCCTGTATCAATATTCCAAGTATTTTGGATGTGGCGGACATTTTCGACGGGTGTGTGGCCATAAACGATGGTTAATTCACCTCGGTGTTCCTTCGCCCAATCTCTCCGGACAGGTGTACCATCTGGATTCGTTTCGCCTGTAATATCACCGTAAAGGACAAATGTTTTTACTTTTTTACTAGTTTGGCCAACATAATCTGCACGAATGCCAGCGTGGGCAACGACCAATTTCCTTTCGTCAAGTTCTAAATAAAGAGGGGCATTTTCATAAAGACTTTGAAAATGATCACTCACTTTTTCCCGTTTCTCAGCATCAAGTTCTTCTAATTCCGCAACGGTAGTTTCTAATCCATGCTTAACCTGTACATTTCTTCCTTGTAAATAACGATACAGCTTATTGCAATGATTGCCTGGGGTGTATAAAGCTAATTTTTGCTGAACAAGCTCGTACACATGCTCCATCATCCTAATAGAATCAGGACCCCGGTCTGTAAGGTCCCCTAAAAACACGAGTAATCTGTTTTCTTTATGCTTTGGGAGACCATCACTCCAGTTATAGCCTAATTTTTCAGTAAGGTAACGGTATTCATTAAAACAGCCATGGATGTCACCGATGATATCATATTTCATATTTTTCACCTCATTCCATCTTAGGATACTTCAAGAGCATAAGAAAAACACCTGAAACGTTCAGGTGTTATTCAAACATATATTTGGTTGTTCTCGACCTTACGTTTAAAACGAGACCAAACGCTATCATATAGGCAAGTATGGAACTTCCCCCATAACTTATAAATGGAAGCGGGATACCCGTAATCGGCATTACCTGTATGTTCATACCGATATTTTGGAACACTTGGAACGTCAGCATTCCGATTACTCCTGCACATAAATAGCTGCCAAAAGCTTCGTTGCTCTCAAGAGCGGTGTTGATCATTCTGTATACCATCAAGAAGAATAACGAAATAACAATACTCGTTCCTAAAAATCCGAACTCTTCACCAATAATCGAGAAGATAAAGTCGGTTTGTGCTTCAGGTAGATAAACGGATCCTTCTGTGAATCCTTTTCCGAACAACATACCACTGCCGATTGCAAGCAGTGCGTTTCGTGTGTGATACCCAGCATCTTTATGTTCATAAGGCTCAAGCCAAGCGTAGAAGCGGTTCAGCTGATACTGATCAAGGATATGATCCACAAAGAATTGTGGAAAGGTAAAATATATCCAAACTAGGATTGATATGAACAGAATAAAGGAAAGAATAAGGAATAGGATAATTCTCCATCTTACTCCAGATACGAGCAGCAGACTGCCTGTGATCGCCATAAAGACGAGACTCGTACCAAGATCGGGCTGCATAAGAACCAGAAGTGTAGGAAAACCAGCAATTAAGGCTATTTTCCCAAGCAATAAAAGGTCTTCATGCATCGTTCGGATAATATACTTTTCATTATGTGTAGCTATTGTATTTGCGATCGCAATTACAAGTGAAACTTTTACAAGTTCTGACGGCTGCAGAGCGAAGGGACCAAATCTGTACCAGCTTTGTGCTCCGTTGATGTTAGGAACAATGCTTTCTGGTGCAGCCAGAATGCCTAGCAGCAATAAAATCCCAAGGCCATATAAGTACCAGGATAACTTTCTGAACTGATCAAAATCTAACACCATCACTCCGACAACAGCAATTCCGCCGATAAAGTACCAAACGAGCTGTTTAATTACAAAGTTGCTTCCGTATTGATCCATCATCTGTGCACTGTATATAGCAATACAACTCGTAATGACCATTAAGAACAATATAAATAAAAGATTGTAATCCAGTTGTTGCCATGGAGATTTATGGTTATTCTGCATGTGGAATCGACTCCTTAAAGTAAAACAATAACATGTATTATCTTACCTAAAAACACAAGCTTTGCATATCATTTTGAGTATAATCGTTTGACATTTCTTTTTCTACTTTACTATAGTAAACCAATACTATTTGGAAATTACGGAGGGCCTATGGAAGAACATGCATCTTTTACATCACTTGTTTTAGTTATTCTTACAGCATTTATTATTCCGATCCTATTAAGCAAATTCCGATTGCGCATCATTCCAGTTGTAGTAGCAGAAATCATTGCCGGGATTATATTAGGTAAAAGCGGATTTGACATTGTTCATCCTGACGCGTGGCTGGAAATTCTATCAGTGCTTGGTTTTATCTTCCTGATGTTTTTAAGCGGTCTGGAGATTGATTTCAGTATCTTTGCTGGTGGAAATAATCAAAAGAAAAATAAAGCAGAAAACAAAGAACCGAACCGGATATTTGTTTCATCAGTGATTTTTCTTTTCATTCTCATCCTCTCGTATGGATTATCTCTTTTATTTGTCTGGGGAGGATTTACTGAAAGTGCGTTCTTTATGACACTTGTTATTTCTACCATATCATTAGGTGTTGTAGTACCGACTTTAAAAGAAGAAAAATTATCTAAAACAACAATCGGACAGATCATATTATTAGTCGCAGTTATAGCCGATCTTGTTACAATGATACTTCTGGCGCTGTTTGTTTCTGTGGAATCAGGGGATCCAGGCAGAATGTGGCTGCTGCTCATACTATTTGCAGCAGGGATAATCTTATATTTTATAGGCAAGCAAATGAGGCATCGATCCTTTCTTGAGACAATGTCTAAAGGAACCATCCAGCTTGATACGCGAGCAGTCTTCACGCTAATCATTGTACTGGTAGGTCTATCTGAAACAGTTGGAGCAGAAAATATACTTGGTGCTTTCCTAGCAGGTGTACTCGTTTCACTTCTATCTCCTAATAAGCATTTGGTCCATAAGCTTGATTCATTTGGCTATGGATTCTTAATCCCGATCTTTTTCGTAATGGTCGGAGTAGAACTTGATATCAAATCTATATTTGCAGATCCAAAAGCACTCGCACTTATTCCGCTATTACTATTGGCGCTGTTAGTTTCGAAATTCCTGCCTATTCTTTTCTTAAGAAAATGGTATGACTGGAAGACGGTTACCGCAGCTGGGTTCTTGCTGACTTCTACACTATCGCTTGTAATCGCTGCAGCTAAAATTGGTGAGCGTATAAATGTCATAGATGCAAGAACGTCATCGGCACTTATTCTAACAGCGGTTATCAGCGCAATCATTACACCTATCTTCTTTAAAAAGTTTTTCCCGAAAAAAGAAGAGGGGGAAGCAGTAAAAGAGCTGCTTGTTATTGTAGGAGCAAATCAGTTTACATTGCCGTTGACCACCGAGCTGGATCGAACAAGGTTTGAACAAAGAATTTATCACACGAGACAAGAGGAGAAAGATCAAAAACAATTAGATAGCTTTAACATAAAAGAGCTTGAGAATTATGAAGCAGATACTTTAATAGAAGCAGGAGTCTTTAAGACAGATGTTATTATTTGTGCTACCGGTCAAGATGAAACGAACGAAAGGCTTGCTCTCCTGGCAAAAGAAGAAGGAGTAGAAAGAATAATTGCGCGTATTGAAGATCCATCTAAAAGAGATGCACTAAAAGAAAAAGGAATAGAAGTCTATTCCGTATACTTCTCTTCACAGGTTCTCTTAAAAGCATTGATAGAGAATCCTGCGGTTGTGGATATTTTGACGACACAAGACAATAGTTTAAATCAAATCATTGTGAGGAACAGTTTATATCACCGTACAGCACTAAGGAATTTCCCTTTCTTAGGGGACAGTATCATTGTTCGTATATATAGAGGAAAAGAATCCATTGTTCCTCATGGTGATACCGAAATTTTGTTAGGCGATAAAATGGTAGTTACAGGAAGCAAAGAACAGATCAATCAAATGAGAGAAACTCTTTCATAATTAAAAGTGCTGGTGTGAAACCGGCACTTTTTATTTGGTTGTTTTCGTAAACTTTGTTGCTATTAGAAGCAGGTGATTTCCTGCTAGTAAGATTCTAAAAGAGGTAATTTGAGCGAAAAAGGGATATTTTGAGCGAAACGAAAGGTAGTTTGAGCGTAGCAAGAGAATCATGAGCGTAACTCGGCGTTTTTGAGCGAAACCTCAAAGAGTTTGAGCGAACGTGTAATAATTATAAAAACACGTACCGTAGAACACAACTTTTCATCAATCCTGCTGCTCCTAGTAGTCGTCTCGTACCTTGTGCCTTGCACTCCAATCAACTTTTCAACGAAACACCTTCTCAAAACCGATCCAAAAACAACAATCATTTAGATAAGAGCCATTTTTTTAACAAAATTGAGCATGCTAGTAATAAAACAATAGAAAGGTGAAATCAAATATGATTCCAATTGTTTATTGCCCGAATTGTGAGGAACAGCATAATCTTAATGATGAAATACTCATTGCTCAATCTAATCAAAACGTGATCTACCGATGTCATGCTTGCGGGTTTGAAGTGAAAAATATTGAGACTAGCAAAGGTTAACTAGTGAATTCTCTTCTTGAATCTGTTATACTGAATTAGGACTTGGTACTAATAACAATTACTAATAACGAAAATCAATTAAAACAGAATCTTTTTGGGAGGAGAGTTTTTATGTATCAGCTATCATTGCAAGATAAAACTTTTGTAATCATGGGAGTTGCCAATAAACGAAGCATTGCCTGGGGAATCGCTCAATCTCTATCAAAAGCAGGTGCACGTCTTGTTTTTACATACGCTGGGGAAAGACTTGAAAAAAATGTACGTGACCTTGCGGAATCTCTAGAAAGAAAGGATTCTCTTGTTTTACCATGTGATATTACAAATGATGAAGAGATCCAAAAGACGTTTGCCACATTAAAAGAAGAAGTTGGAGTTATCCACGGCTTAGCTCACTGTATCGCATTTGCAAATACAGACGAACTTAAAGGTGAATACCTAAACACTACGCGTGAAGGATTCCTTTTGGCACACAACATCTCTTCTTATTCACTGACAGCTGTTGTAAAAGAGGCACGTCCTTTAATGACTGAAGGTGGAAGCATCGTTACATTAACGTATCTTGGCGGAGAAAGAGTAGTCTCTAACTACAATGTAATGGGAGTTGCAAAAGCTTCTTTAGATGCTAGTGTGAGATACTTGGCAAGTGATGTAGGGAAAGACGGCATCCGTGTTAACGCGATCTCAGCAGGTCCGATCCGTACATTAGCGGCAAAAGGGATTGGCGACTTTAACTCTGTACTAAAAGAGATCGAAGAAAGATCACCGCTTAGAAAAGCGAACACACAGGAAGAAGTAGGAGATGCTGCATTATTCTTGATGAGCGACCTAGCTCGCGGCATCACGGGAGAAATCCTTCACGTAGACAGCGGTTATAATACGATCGCACGCTAAAAATGAATAGACAAAACCCCGAATGCTCTCAATGGGATTCGGGGTTTTTCGTGTCCTGGACTGTATCCTATACTCATCAGTCCTAATTTAAGTTGTGGCTGTATCCTTTACTTATCAGCCTAGTACTGAGGTTCCAGTAAAGCCGCTGCCGCCATTTCTTGCACAGACAACTCCACAGATGCAACGGCAGTCAAATACAGATGTAATGGTATCGTTGCCCTCTCTGTGAGTTACTACTAAACAGCAGGTTCTTGGATCGAAACTTACGATCGTAAATTCTGTTGCAGGGCCGCCTCCGCCTGTAACGTCAAGCCCTCGATCAGAACCTTTTAGTACAAGCCTAACTACTGGTTGCGAACCCATTGTGCATAAGTTGCCGTTCATTCTGTGGTTAGCCAGCTGGTTTAAAATTTCACAAACACAGCCACTGCACTTTGACTTTTCTTTAGTCGTGCCAGCAGTGTCACCACCGCAACATGAGCTATTATTAAATAAACTCAATGTATTTCCTCCTTTGAAATAGATACATGTACCTGATTTCTTTCGTTTATCAGGTTAATATACTATATGGATGTTTGTACGAATTGGAAATAGGGTATTAAACCATTTTTGTTTGAAATAGGCTGATGCTAGAATAGTCCATTTTTAAAAAGAAAGACACTTGTCCAAACCAAAATAGAGGAAAAGAATATAGTATTGTAGGGCTTATCTATTGCCCAAAGTTTTAAAGGAGTGTTTAATCTATGGCGTTAGTACATTTTGGTTTGTACCGTGATTTGTTTATTAGATATTTGAGAGAACAATATGTAATAGCAGAAGTTTTTCTTATGAATTCCAATCAGCCTCCAGGTACACCTGATTTAACGGGTGTAAGAGTTGTTGAAGTCGGCGGAGATTTTGTAGTTTTTTCTCAAGCAGGTTCTGCTGGCGCTGGTTTATATGTTGTACCTCTAGACAAAATCTTACTAGTTGAGCTTTAAAATCATGACTCCATGCGAAAGCATGGAGTTATTTAAATAGAAGGAAAGGAGCATAAGATGAAAAAAATTAATCTTCTCTTTATTACAAAGGATCGGTCTCAACAGCTTGAAAGGAGCAGCTATTACTTAGAAAAAGAACTTGCAAAACATACAAATCTCGTTGTCAGGCATACTGATGGATATATTTTGGACATTGTAAACCAACTGCCTATCAAACCTGATTTCATTCTGTTGAATGACTATAAGCCGGAGTATAGGCCTTTTATTAGAGGCTTAAAGGATCTTACTATTCCCCACGGTACATTAATGCATGACTTGCATTATAAACTTTCTAAACGAAACTTTTTAATCCATCAGGAAAAACCAGCTTTGATCTTTTGCCATTACAGAGATGCATTTTATAAGTGGCTGCCTGATCACATTAGCCGGCTCATCTGGTTTCCTCATCACGTACCTTCCAATATATTTCACATTCAACCAATTCCTAAAGATATACCGCTATTAATGATTGGTGCTACTTATCCCCACATGTATCCCTTCAGACATAAGATCGCAAAGCATTATTATGGAGATCGACGTTTTGTTCAAAGATCCCACCCTGGATATGGAGTTGTAAAGAAGGGACTTTCAGGTGAAAGATATGCTAAAGAGATCAGCAGAGCTCACATTTTTTTAACATGTGATTCTATCCATCATTTTCCGTTGCTAAAATATTTTGAAGTATTGGCATGCGGTACACTTCTTGCTGCGTCGGGTTCACAAGAGTTAACAGATTTAGGCTTTGTCGATGGAAAAACGTTCGTTGCTATAAACGAAACCAATTTCAAAGAAAAAGTGGAGTATTATCTGCAAAATGAAGCTCTTCGCAATCAAATCGTAAAAAGTGGTCTAGCTTTAATCCAACAAAGGCATACGACTGAAATAAGAGCAAAAGAAATGATCCATGTTATTCAACAATTCTTACAACATAACAAGTAAGGAGGTATTAGTTCGCATTGAACAAAGTTTCCATCATTATTCCATTTTACAACTGTCCTTACATTGCTATTGCTATCGAAAGTGCCATAAATCAAACGTATAAGAATATTGAAATCATAGTCGTAAATGATGGTTCATCACTGCATAAGGAAAAAGTAACACCCTATTTAAATAAAATCAGATATATTGAAAAACATAACGGTGGTACTGCCTCAGCTTTAAATATGGGAATTCAGCATGCAACAGGGGATTACTTTGCCTGGTTAAGTTCTGATGATGTATTCCATCCTTCAAAAATCGAAAAACAGCTGCATTTTATGAAATCTATTAATGCCCACGCAAGTTATTCAAATTTCTATTTGATTAATGAGTCTGGAAAAATTGTTTCTTCACCTCAAGGAATGGGCTTTCCGAACCATGTTCATTTTCTAAAAAGGATGAGAAGAGGTTGCGTAATTAATGGCTGTACGGTCATGTTACACATGAATCTATTTAAGGAATTTGGTTTGTTTGATGAAACATTGCTCTACACACAAGATTATGATTTTTGGCTAAGAGTACTCTCAAAATACCGTTTTCACTATTATCCTGAGCCGTTAGTACACTACAGAGTCCATAGTAGAATGGGTACGAAACAGCATAGGCTTGATATTAGAAAAGAACTGCAAATAACAACTAATAGACACATTAATAAAATGAACGAACTGATTAAGAATGCCATACAGAACAGGTTTTAAAAATACGCATAAAAGAAAAGCCGCTGATCCTATGCGGCTTTTTTTACTTTAATAATTTCATAAATTCATTTGCATAAACGTCTAAGTTAAATAAAGAAAGATGGTTCAATGCATGTTGGATGATCTGATTTCGTAATTCATGATTGTCAGTAAGTTCTTTCGCTTGTTTAACCGCTGACCCAATATTACCATTCTCGTAGAATTTTCCAGTGACATTATGGTTAATGAACGCTTTTACACCGTCTGAATCTGAAGTAAGAACAGGACATTTGCAGCTCATCGCTTCAATGACCGCATAGCCAAAACCCTCTACCTTTGAAGTAGATAGTAAGAAACCGCCGCTATCCCCAATCATAGAGAAATATTCAGCCATTTGTTTATGAGGAACGTTAGTGTGTATGACTACAGCATCTGTTAGTTTATATCGGTTTAACAGTTTGTAGAATCTAGCCTTTTCATGATGATTCCCAAGCGTATCATCAATAAACATCCAAAACTTTGTGTTTGGTTTTATTTTAATGTACCGCATAGCAAACATTAGAAAATCATCCCAGTTTTTATTTAATTCTAATCTACCTACCCATCCTACCACTGGATATGGGGGCTTTTGAGTAGAACGATAGCCAAATTCGGAAGTGTCAAAGCAATTATGAAAACAAAACTTTGGATGAGTTGGGTAATGGGTTTCAATCAAATTCATTAAGTGAGGCGTTTTAGGATAGAGTATGCCATTTGAATAATTCATAACAAACGTTTTCGCTTGAATTAAAATTTTCTCCGCATTTTTAAAGCTGCCTAATCCTTGAACTTCAAAAAACAATCTCCCTTTATACCCCATATTCCGAATCCTTTGAAGCATCAGCATATCAGAACTGACAAAGATGGCATCAAAATGATTCATTAAAATAATTTTTTTAATTTCAGCATCATTATTTGTAATATAGGTAGGAATCCGTGAGATGTTTTGCTGACCTGTACCAGACTGCATATATAAAAGGTGACACTCTACACCTCTAGTTTTGAGTGCTTTGCAGCGCTGACGGTTAAGAGTTTCCATACCGCCGCTCGGCAAATAAAAAACAAATAGAATTTTGGCTTTAGACATACGCTAGCTCCTTTAAAACACTTATAAGCCATAATATGAATTTTTCAGAAAATCGTTCGGGGATATCATTTTCCGCCTTTTTTCCATGAAAAGGGTAGGGGTCTAGTCCACTTTAATCAAGAAATCATAGTTTAATATAAAGTCATATTTTTTAGTTAAGAAAGGAGAGCTTCATTGAAAATAGTAACTATTCTTGGGACAAGACCAGAAATTATACGGTTAAGTTTAATTATAAAAAAACTGGATCATTTAGCAGACAAACATATATTGATTCACACTGGCCAGAATTTTACTCATTCATTAAATGATGTGTTTTTCCAAGAATTCAAACTTAGGGAGCCAGACTATATTTTAATGAAACAGCAATTTTCTTTCGGGAACCAAATGGCACATTTGTTTTCAGAGCTGGAAAAAATTTTGCTTTTCGAAAAGCCCGATAAGGTTCTTGTTTTAGGAGATACGAACAGTGCATTGTCCTCCATTGTTACCGAACGGCTTAACATACCGGTTGTTCACATGGAGGCAGGAAATCGCTGCTTCGACCTCAGTGTACCTGAAGAAAAAAACAGAAAAGTCATTGACGCTATTTCTACTTTTAACTTGCCATACACGAAATACAGCCGTGAGAACTTAATCAGAGAAGGCGTGCCTTTAAACCGAATTATGGTGTCTGGAAATCCAATTTATGAAGTTTTAACTCAATTTCAAGAATCGATAGATAAAAGCAATATATTAGAAAAACTTAGTATTTCAGCAAAAAAATTTATGCTTGTTACAGCACACCGTGCAGAGAATGTGGACAATCCTTTTCATTTGAATGAGATATTAACCGGCTTAAACCTGGTTGCTGAATCTTTTCAAATGCCTATTATTTGTTCCATTCATCCGCGCACAAAATCAAAAATACAAGAAAATAACAAACTGAAGATGCACCCACTCGTACAATTTCATGAGCCTTTTGGCTTTTTCGATTTTGTAAAATTAGAAAAAAGTGCTTTTTGTGTTTTGACCGATAGTGGAACTGTTCAAGAAGAATGCTGTTTATTTCACGTACCGACTGTAACGATGAGGAACAGTACGGAACGGCCGGAAACAGTGGAATGTGGAAGCAACTGTGTTTCTGGTGTATCAGCAATACAGATTTTATCTTCAGTCAAAGTAATGACTCATGAGGAAAAACAGTGGTCAATCCCGGAAGGATATAGTGATCTTGATGTCTCAGACCGAGTCGTAAAGTTTATTTTAGGAGGAAATAGTATTGTTTAATAAAAGAATTTTAATTACGGGAGGCACAGGTTCCTGGGGGCATGAGCTTGTAAAGCAGCTTTTGCCGAAGGAGCCGAAAGAAATTATTATTTTATCCCGTAATGAAGCCAGTCAAGTAGCTATGCAGAGGCAGTTTGATTATAATCCTAAGCTTACCTTTATGATAGGTGACATACGGGATAAGGATTCATTAATGAGAGCAAGTGAGGGCGTAGATTATATCTATCATCTTGCTGCATTAAAGCACGTGCCTATCTGTGAACTTCAGCCATATGAAGCTTTAAAGAGCAACATTCAAGGAACACAAAACGTAATTGAGACCGCTATTCATCATAAAGTAACAAAGGTCATATATATATCCACAGACAAGGCAGCAAACCCATCTAATCTATATGGAATGACTAAAGCGATTGGAGAAAAATTAATTATCCATGCGAATCTGTTAAGCAAACATACACGGTTTGTTTGTGTACGAGGCGGAAATGTACTTGGCACAAACGGGAGTGTTATTCACGTTTTTAAAAGCCAGATAGAAAAGAAGGGACAAGTGGGGATAACAGATTTTGAGATGACTCGTTTCTTTCTAACGTTAGAAGAAGCTATTAAATTATTGTTTAAAGCTACGTATGAAAGTGTAGGTGGCGAAATTTTTGTTATGAAAATGCCCACTTGCAAAATTACAGACCTGGCTCAAGTTCTTATAGAGGCTTCTGGAAAAAAAGGGGTTACTATGGTCGAACTTGGCAAACGTCCCGGTGAAAAGCTTCATGAAATTTTATTGTCCGAATATGAAAGTGCAACAACAGTATACTTTGACAGTGAATATTTTGTGATACTGCCAACCATTGATATAGAAGGCTTATATCAGCATTACTCGTCTTATGAAAAAGTAGAATTAGAAAGTTATAGTTCTGAAAAAGATTTAATGTCAAAAGAAGAAATTCACCAAATGTTAACAGAAGGTGGGTTTCTGTCTTGAAGATAATGATTGTAGGGGCAAATGGAATGGCGGGGCACATGGTTGCCTCCTATTTCAAAAAGAATACTTCTCATGAATTGATTATGACTTCAAGGGATGGAACTGTAGGGCATGTTATGCTTGATGCCACAGACTTAAATCAAATAAAAGAAGTTATACAAAACCATAGACCAGACTTCATTATCAATTGTATAGGTCTGTTAAATGAATATGCAGCTATAAATCAACGGGAGGCCATCCTCGTTAATAGTCTCCTCCCTCATGAATTTGCCAAACATTTGCAGGAATATGGAGGAAAGTTGATTCATATCAGTACTGACTGTGTTTTTAGCGGACACGAAGGGAACTATAATGAAGAATCTATTCCTGATGGGATTACAATGTATGCAAAAACAAAACAGCTGGGTGAAATTAAAACAAATCAACATTTGACAATCAGAACATCAATAATTGGGCCTGAATTAAAAAATGGAATTGGATTGTTTCATTGGTTTATTAACCAAAAAGGATCAGTAAAAGGCTTTACCCATGTGAAATGGAATGGAGTAACGACACTAGAACTTGCAAAATTCATTCATCATGTTATTGATCATCCGGTAACAGGACTTTATCATTTGACAGCTCCGGAATCTCTCTCCAAATTTGAGTTATTATCTCTCATCAAGCGTATCTTCCAAAAAGATGATGTTGATATTTATCCACATTCAGAACCGCGCATAGACCGCACTCTTTTTAACTCCAGGCAAGACTATCACTACAAAGTAGCTCCTTATGAAAAACAGCTGGAAGAATTAAAAGACTGGTTGGCATGACAAAGAAAATATTAATTACAGGTGCTGCCGGCTTTACAGGTTTGCATGCCTGTGAGTACTTTTCCAAGAAAAGGTATCATGTAATAGGAGTGGCAAGGAAACAAATCTCTGACCAAAAATGGCAGATGGAAGCATGTGACTTATTGGACAAGGAAAGGGTCTATTGCCTTTTTAAAAAACACAGGCCGGATTATTGTCTTCATCTTGCAGGCGTTAATTCAGTTGCTCAATCCTGGAGTGAACCTCTTTCTGCGGTAAATATAAATGTAATAGGGACTCTGCATCTGCTTGAAGCAATCCGGCAATTTAATCCAGATTGCAAAGTTGTAGTTACAGGTTCTGCACTCTCTCAATCAGATCATCCCTATGCAGTAAGTAAATTCTTTCAACAAAAACTTTCATTAGAATGGGGACGCTTATTTAACCTTTCAATTATTGTGGCCAAACCTAGTAACTTAATTGGACCAGGACCATCAGCTGGTATTGTATCTGTATTAGCTGAACAAATCGTAAAAATGGAAAAAGATAAAAAGATAGAACCTATTTCTATAAGCCATTTAGAAAATAAACGAGAGTTTTTAGATGTAAGGGATGCTGTAGCTGCATATGAAATTTTATTAAACAAAGGAGCCATCCACTCAACCTATGAGATTGGGTCAGGACATATGAACACACTAGATGAAGTAACTAGAATCTATCAATCATTAACTGAAAATGAATTAACTTTTTTATCAGTGAATGCGAATGCGGAAAACCCGCCTGATTTAATGGACGCAAAAAAAATGAAAGAACTTGATTGGCAGCCTCAGTTTTCTTTAATAGAATCAATCTCTCACATCCTTTCTTATTTCAGAGTCATTCATTAGGTTTTTTTCAGAATCGCAGAAAAAATGAGAGCGTCTCAGTCAAATGAGACGCTCTTTCTAATAGTGTATTCTCTTATGGTAAAGAGCCATATCCAACCAATAGTTGTTGGAACTCTTTATATGCTGATGAAAAAAATGGTTTTCAATTTGATTGTCATTGACTCCGTTTAAATCTTTTTGAAGCAAAGCAGTTTTGTAGAGGACCGCATAAGGATAAGTTTCTGCTTTCGATGAACCTCTAACATAGTTATTTCCTTGTACGATTGAACCTGGAAGTAATCGCCCACGCCGGTTATACCATACTTTATGATTGGTTATAAGCATATCAGTTCCAGATGGCAATGTATTTAATTTTTGCACCATTAACTTCAGAGCCTGAGGATCCAGCCAATCCTCACCAGTCATAAACATTACATATTCTCCAATGCAATAATTCAGAGCAATCTCAAGGGTTTTTGCTTTTCCGCGATGCTGGAGCAGCAGAGGTACTATTCGGGAGTCATGAATGTTATGAATAGCATCAGGTGAATGGTCAGTCGAACCATCATCAATAGCCACTAACTGAAAATCACGATAGGTTTGCTGAAGGAGACTGTTTATCGCGAAATCAATCGTATTTCTATGATTGTGAGAATATAAAACAACACTGACTTTCGGAAGATTTCCGATTTGTCTCCGGACATCTATGCTGCTTGCCATACTTTCCATGGTCAGCTGTTCGGGAGGAATATTCGTTGTTAAAGCATACTTTCCATTAAAACGGTATTCCATAATATATTCACGTAATAATACAAAGTTTCCATGCTGTAATAGCCTAATCCAAAAATCGTGATCTTGCACGTTTGGAAACTTGTCTCTATAGCCACCTGCTTTATTGAAAGCGTCTCTTTTAAACAAAAAAGAAGCTCCGATAAAACAGTTTTGAAAGATTTCCTCTTTACGTCTTGTCATGAAATGTTCTACATACTCATACCAAGCTTTTGTATAAGTGATAGGTTTACCGTTTTGGTCGATCCTTCTGTAAAAAGAATAGACCAGAACAGTATCTGGTGATGCCTGATCCATCGTGGCAACAAGACGCTCCAGGAAATTTGGATCATGTCTGTTATCACTCGAAATCCATGTAAGATAAGGACAATCTTGCAGTAGCTGAAAACCCTCATTTAACGTTGGGGAGATACCCCGATTTATTTTACGGTCAATAATCTGATAGGGAATGGTTAATAATTTGCTTGCTTCTTTTATGGCATTTACTGTATCTTTGTTCGGACCATCAAGCACAATAATCAGCTTGTAGTCACGAAAGGTTTGCTTTTCCATTGATTCAATACATTCAAAAATATACTCCCTCTCCTGATGATAAACAGGGAGCACAACGCCTACTTTCACTAAGTTTCCTCCTAATTTCAACTACTCTATGAATAATCATAGTGCGATACAAGCAGTTTATTCATTTAAGAATGAAATGGACATGGTTATTCTGGCAAAAAAATTTTCAAAAAACTCTTTGTGAAAAAGAGAGGTGTCAATTATTTAGTCATCTACTCACAGAATCTCGTTAAACAACATAAAATAATAATAGTTAGCATTATGCTAACTTACTAATTTTTGAGGTGAATGCTATGACCATTCTTCCCCATGGCGGAAGTCTTGTGAACAGATTTGATGCTCATACTGACTGCAGGTCTATTAAGGTGCACATTGAGTTAGATGCTGTTTCGTTATCTGACCTGGAATGTTTGGCGATTGGAGCATTTAGTCCGCTTGATTCTTTTATGGATAAAGCTGATTATTTATCTGTCCTTCATAATATGAGACTACGAAATGGTTTACCATGGTCCTTGCCTATTACATTGCCTGTGTCAGATGATAAGGCAAAAGAATTACAAACAAACAATGCAGCTGCTTTATATTTTAAAGGCAGTTTGTATGGGAAAATTGAAATAACAGATATTTATAAGGCCGATCATGATTTGGAATCACAGCTAGTTTATCAAACAGTTGATGAAGCCCACCCTGGTGTGAAAAAGTTAAAAGAACGAGGAAAATGGTATGTTGGCGGAAGAATTACGTTGATTCAGTTTCCGGAGCGTACAGTAGGATCTCATTATTATTTGAATCCTGAAATAACTAGAAAATTATTTCTTACAAAAGGATGGGAAAAGATTGTTGCTTTTCAAACGAGGAACCCGATACACCGCGCTCATGAATTTATTCAAAAAACAGCCTTGGAAAGCGTTGATGGTCTTTTTTTGCATCCGCTTGTAGGCGAAACAAAACAAGATGATATTCCGGCAGCCATCAGGATGAAATCGTATGAAATACTTCTGGATCAGTATTATCCGAAAGAGCGGGTTATTTTAGGAGCGTTTCCGGGGTCTATGAGATATGCCGGACCCCGAGAGGCAATATTTCATGCACTGGTTCGCAAAAATTACGGATGCAGCCACATTATTATTGGCAGAGATCATGCTGGTGTGGGAAATTACTATGGTCCCTATGATGCACATAAAATTTTTAAAAAATTTGGACAAGATGAGATTGGGATTATTCCATTATTTTTTGAAAATAGTTTTTATTGTTCTAAATGTGATTCTATGGCCACTATGAAAACCTGCCCTCATGATGAACAAAGCCGGCTTATTTTATCAGGAACGAAGGTGAGGGAGAAATTGCTTAAAAATGAGCCTATCCCAAGGAACTTCAGCAGACCAGAAGTGCTATCCGTGTTGAGGGAATATTATGTAAAAAGGAATGATGAGAAGGGAGAAATAGATGGATCATAATCAAAAGAACATCAAGTGGCAGTCTGTCGGAGTAACAAAAGAAATGAGGCAGAAGCTGCATGGACATAAGAGCTTTGTACTCTGGTTCACAGGTTTATCCGGCTCAGGAAAATCGACTATTGCATCAGAGGTTGAGCACCTTTTATACGATAGAGGGTTATCTACTGTTTTACTAGATGGAGATAATGTGAGACACGGATTATGTCAAGATCTTTTGTTTTCTGAAGAAGACCGAAAAGAAAATATTAGAAGGTTAGGAGAAGTCGCTAAGCTATTTGTTGAGAGCGGAGTAATTGTTTTAGTAGCTGCTATCTCTCCTATCGAGGAAGACCGGCAAGCGGTAAGAAAAAAATTAGGTTTAAACGAGTTTATCGAAGTCTATGTAGATTGCAGTCTTTCAGAATGTGAAAACAGAGATCCTAAAGGACTATACAAAAAAGTTAGAGACGGGTTGATTACTGATTTTACAGGTATATCTAACCCATATGAAATTCCTGCATATTCCGAGATTGTACTCCAGACTGAAAAGAAAAACGCAGCAGAATGTACGAATGAGGTCTTGGAGTACCTAATCTTAAATGGATACATTCATTAATAAAGAAAGCTGCCACCAGATCTTAAGGTGACAGCTCTTTTTTTATTTTGCTTTATTTGGTTTCCAAGTTACTTTGCCGCAAGATCCACAGCCCTTTTTTAAGGGGGACTGAATAAGTGAGTTATTTTTTCCTGCATTCTTAGATTTATTTGCTTTGATTTCAGAATATAGCTTCTGAAGATCATCCTTATTCACTTTCCATCTCTCCTCTGTCTAAATATCCTGGATGCTTTGTTAGTATATTCTCTATTAGCGGACGGGGTGTTTTGATTTGCCTGAAATGGACGTATGACGGATTTTTCCTTTTTATCAGACAGAATTGGTTTAAAGGGCTGAATGGGATGTTCAGTTCCTGACTTTGGTTTAAACGGATTTATGGGCTGTGCATTCCGTGAAATGAACTGACCTTGATCATATGGCTTCGGTATTTGATTTGTAATCAAAGAACCTGCCGACGAAAAAGGTTTGATAGGAGGCAATGTAACTTTTGGTCCATGCAGCTTTTTGTGTGTGTTTTCACTATTTACTTCTTCAAAAAATGCATCACCATCCGGAAGCTTTTTTTTATTTGGCTTGGTATTATTTTCCGCTTGGTCCTCAACTTTTGATTCGCTTATTGGACTTTTAATTCGCTCAGGTATCTGGACAGCTGCAAATCGAGAGTTTATTTGATTCAACACATTTTCAGCACATGACATAAAAGTATCCTCTGAAATAGAGGTTAAGGATTCAAACGAAAAACGCAAGAAGGTTTGTATAACAAGGTAGCTGATCCATTCTGCGATTTTTTCCTCATATTCCGGCTGTACTGCTAAAAAGAGAGGTCCGTCTTTTCGTTTTAGTGTTATCCCTTTATGAATGGCAGATTGAACTGGCAAACGAAACGATGTCGCTGGATTTAAGTAATAGAGCTGTTTGTCCGGAGTGTTCAATGCTAAAGGCATAGGATGATTTGCATGAAAATCAACATAAAACCTTTGATCACATTTGACATGATCATCCGAAGTTATGGTTATGCCTGTGTGATATAAAAGCTGATTCAGCTCTCTAAGCCTCTGTTGTGATAGACCTTTAATTCCCAAGGTAAAAGTGGATAGTGCACCTGAGATATTTTCGTCTTCAGAGATCTGCAAGCCCCAGTATGGCAATAAGCGACAAAGAGATTCATATTCTAATGGTGTTAACTCACACACTTTTTGGTTGTTATACAAAACTGATCTCATAAATGATCCTCCTTGAAGTCTTGACTATAAAAATAGGCTATCGTTCTTGTGTCATAACCCACTCTATTTCCATAGTATGTATGGAATCTTCAGATCATGATGAGGAAAGGAAGGGAAACAATGGGAAACAATCATAAACACTTGCAGGATGAGTGTATCCGTGTACAGAAAGTTTACGACTGGGTGACTGATACACTAAACGTAAGAAAAACTGTTTCTTTTACTCCTGAACAAATTGCAGCAATAGAAGAAGCGTTAGATGATCCTTCTCGTCGCCCGTTAAGGATCGTAACAAAAGTACCTAAAACTTCACAAGCAATCGAAAACGCTGAAGCTTGCGCTGATCATTTTTTATGCGAACAAGTAGGAGAAAAGAGAGAGTGTACCGTTGCACTTAACGGAGGGTTTACAACTGCACAGTTAGTTGAACTTCTGTTTACAACGGATATTAAGGTTCATGTCGTAGACAGAAGCGGTGACCTCGTAACTGAACTAATGGTGAATGCATCCGTTTTTGAATCTTTTGTTCTATGCTATCCAGATGGAACAGACTTGTATTGCCGTATCACAAAAATCTTTGCCCGCATCCCATCAGGTACTGTTTTGTTAAACAGCCCGGCACCGACTTCGTTTAGTATTGATATTACGTTCTGCGTTGACATTCAAGTTGAAGCAGAAGTGAAACTCGAGGTACTTGCTAAATTCTGTTCACCTCGTGAGAATGACCTAAATTGCGAAGAAAGCGAAGGTGAATATTGTCCAGAGGTATCGTTCCCGCAACAATGCCCTGACATATATCCCAGGCCAGGCTGCATGTGTAGAGCCTCAGGAAGCGCGAGCGGATTAACCGTAAGCGGTGAAGAGGGAGCTACAGAAAGCGGCCGTGCCACATTATCAGTCAACATTTGCCCGAATCATCAGCTGGCAAACAGTTCATTCCAGTTACATTTTACTGAATCTGATTCAACTGATGGTGATAGAGAGTTTAGCTTTAATGCAACGGAATTTACTCAAGACACATTATGCTGTGATGAGTATAATGGGGGAATAAAGCTAACGGTTTCTGGAAGAGGTAATGTAAACACATCAGGTGAACACCTTGCGTTTAATCTGGCAATCGTCCAAACAACAGATGGTAATCTTTTTGAGGTAGAACTAATTAATGAAGAAAAATTTTCAACGGGAATCGTTACTGCTGATGCTAGTGAAATTTCCATTGAAAACTGCTTACAGCACACCTAATACAAGATCTGAAGACAAAAGGACCGCTGATTACCAGCAGGTCCTTTTTGTATTGAAAAAATAGTGAACGAATGGTTAAGGGCTACATACAATATGAAAAGAGCCTAATTTGCAAGGAGGAAGATCAATGGGAACAAAAGACAAACTAAGTTATGAACGGCTCATATCAAGAGTTGACTACTACAAAGAAAAAGCACTCGATCTTGAAAAGAAACTTGTATTTGCTGAAGAAACGATTGAACGGTTAGAAAATGAATCAAATTATAATGATTCCCTATTGATTATCGAGGAAAAGGACAGGGAACTGGCAAATCTTCAAAACAAAATTGATGAACTCTCTAAAAAGGTGAACCGTTTACAGGATCATGAGATGGAAAAAAGAATGCATGGATATGAAGAACTCCTTAAAAGCATACAAGAAGAATTAAATGATAAAGATCAACAGATCGACCTTTATCAGCAGAGGATTAAAAGTATGGAAAAACGAATAAACCTAAACCGGACGCCTGAACCTGTTCTGGAGGATCCACCTGAAGATATCGGAACAACGGTTAAAAGTAAAAAAGACGAATTTAGCTGCATGAGTTACTTTGATTATTCAGTAATCCTGACTAAAGATAAAAAGGGTTTTGTACGGGGAACATTTTATCTTGAAAATACGGGCACACAAACTTTGGAGAATCCATACATCTGTTTTCGTTTTCAACCAGCAGAATCGGCTGCGTTAAAGGGGAAGATTATTTCGTTGATTGCCTCACCTACTCAAGATGAAATGGAACAATCTACGTGGATGTTTATGGATAACGAATGGGCAGAACAGGCAAAAGACAGAGGAGAGATTTGGGTTTGTCCACTGCGGGAAACTAAACTTAATAGTGGAGAGCGGTTATCTCTTGATGATTTTCAGATTCCTATAAAAAGCAAGATTGATGAAAATATTACATTAGAAGCTTTTGTCTATTTCCATAAGCAAAACTTCCGTGCTAAAGCAGTTAATCATATAGCTATTAATTTTTAGTGAGACAGCCCATAACCAACTCGTTAGACATTCATATGATGTACTATACGAGGAGGTTGAAACATGGAAGATTGTTTTTACTGCAAGAAGAAAAAGAAGAAGTACAAGAAAAAGATTTATGCAGATAAAGTAATCATCAAAACAGACAAAGTTATTATAGAAAAAGAAGAAAAGCACCATTGCGAATCTTCAAGCTCAAGTTTCAGCAAGCATCAATTCAGTAATAAAAAGCATGAATCTTCTTCAAAACATGATTCTAGCCATAAGAATCATGAATCATCTTCAAGCTCAAGTTCCAGTTCTAACAGCTGCTACTACGACCCTTGGTTGTAAGCAATTCACATGTTTTAAGAGAGTATCCCTACAAGGATGCTCTTTCTTTATTTTAAAGCATATTTTAGAAGGAAAAGGGAATAGAAAGAGGAAATAGATTACAAAAGGAGATGTTGCTGATGGGCTATATATTACCTTATATACCAATCCAAAGAATGCAATATGCAATCCGTATGGAAAAACCTGAACAAGGACTTCCTGTCGTTTCTGTCGTTCCTTTTATAAAAAATGACACTGTTCATACATCTGATGATCAAAAAAACCGTAATTCCATAGAGGGAAAAAAGAGATTCCAGCAAGTTCTGAACGAAATAGAAGGAAAAGGATTATTCATTAACGAAACCATCTAATAGGTTTCTTTTTTTTGGCCATTTACCGATTCATTCAAACTTTAAGCATCAGGAGTGATTATAGATGGATTTTATTGAGATAAAAGAGGGTTGTTACTATTTTAAAAGTGCTGTAAACATCGGCTATATTTTGAGTGATGATAAAAAGCATGGCATGCTGATCGACGCGGGCCTCGAATCATCTGCAGCAAAAAAAGCACTGTATATTCTGCAGGAAAAGAATCTCCCATTTACTCATTTGTTTATCACTCATGCTCATGCAGATCATTTTGGCGGAGCACAATACCTTCAAACAAATTATAAGATCCATACAATTGCTCCTTCATTCGAAGAAGCAATTATGAGAAATCCTATACTAGAGCCGATGTACTTATTTCACGGAAATTCGCCTTTAAAGGAAATGAGGAATAAATTTCTCGAAGCTCCAGCCATTCAAATCGATGAAACGTGTGAGAACGGATTATGGACAGAAGAATCTTTTCATGTGGAATTCGTTCATCTTCCTGGCCACAGCTACAATCAGTTTGGCCTTCAATATAAGGAGATTCTTTATGCTGCGGATGCATTCTTAGGATTAGAAATTCTTGATAAGCATAAGATTCCCTTTATTGTGGATGCGGCTGCAAATCTCTCAACTTTAGAATATCTTATGCAACTAAAGGTAGAGGGGATGCTTCCAGGTCATGGTTCATTTTCCAGTAACTATGTAAATACCATCCGATCAAACATTGATGTTCATCAAAAATTGTCAAGTCAGGTTATAAAGTTTTTAATAGCTTGTGAAGACAGAGGTCTATCTTTGGAAGATCTTATTGCAAAAATGCTTATCAAACATGAGATTGAACCCGCCAATCTAGGAATGTATTCCTTATTCCGTACGGCTATAACGGCGTACTTAATTCAGCTGATCAAAGAAAGAAAGGCCGTATATACGATTAAAGAAGGACGACCATTTATTTTTTTGGGTCAATCATCGGCATAATTAATAATTTGTTTTCTGAGAATTCAGCATAGAGAACTTCTTCTACAGACCGGTATCCTTGTTTGTGAAGCTGTTCCATCAGTTTCTTTTTCGATAGATTTGCTGTTGAAAGATTATCAATATTCAATTCCCCGTCTAAGATTAACGTGACAGGCAGCTCAGGCTGTTGATCAGTATGCATATTTAAGTCCTGTCTGTTAGGTGAACCGTATTGGTATTTTGGAAGTATGCTTAGCGTACCATTGGTTTCTAGAATGGCATACTCAACTTCACGGAGTCCAAAGTAGCCTTTTTGCCGTACTAAGTTTTGCAGCTGATTAATGTCGAGTTTGCTTTTCTTTAGCTGTTCTCTGTCTAACATCCCTTTACGAATTACGATAGCGGGTGCACCCTCGAGTAATTTTCGTGAACCCATAAATTTTTGTGAGATGATTTCTACTACGTATACCATCGAACCCCATATTACGATGGCATAAAGTATGACGAAAATAGATGTTTCATCGTCATACATAGCGTTTCCCACAAGCTCGCCTAAAAAAATAGAGGAAATAAAATCAAATGGGGTAATCTGTGAGATTTGTGTTTTTCCTAAAACTTTAGTAAGTAGAAATAAAGCAACAAATCCTACTGTCAACTCCACTGTCAATTGCCCAATATGTAAATTCATTCTGCCATATCTCCTCAAAATAACGTATTAAATTTCAGTTTTGACGAGATAAGCTGTTTGTAAACTAAAAAAGTATTGAATCCGTCACTTAGACGAGTCCAATACTTTTTTCATAGCTACATGCGGTATGTTTGCATCTAAAAATGGTTCTTTTGAAGTGGTTTGATATCCTAGTTTTTTATAAAAGTCTTCTGCTTGAATTTGTGCATATAATATAAGGCTGGGTAAGGATTGATCCCTGGCTGTCTGCTCCATAGCCATCATTAATTCTTCGCCTAGTCCTTTTTTACGGTGGGAAGAGAGAATACAAACCCGCTCCACTTTGCCTTCACCATTTACTTGGCGAAGTCTTGATGCACCAATCGGTTTATTGTCATCGTATAATACAAAGTGAGTAGAAGAATCTTCATATTCATCGATTTCTTCACTTTCATCAATTTGCTGTTCACGTACAAAAACATCTCTTCTAACCTCTAAAGCATCTCTATATCCTAAATCTTCTGTTGAGTACTTTTTAATCAATCTTTTTAGACTCCCTTTCCAAGACGAAACGTTTCATAGACTGTCCAATATCCATTCTCCAGCTGGTAGAGCAACTGAATGCGGTTGATTTTTTCTTCATGTTTGATATCAATCATACGAAGCCTTTCTAATACATCAGAATGTTCTTCGTCTGAGAGCTTTTGGCCCAGGGTTAGATGGGGAACAAAATTATAAGGTTGCTGATGTTCCAGCGGACCTGAATAGAGCTGGTCATGAAGAGATCTTAATTCCTCAGCTTCGTTTACTTTTAAGTAAATTACATTATTAACAGGATGGAAGGATCCAACCTTGTTAATCATGATTGAAAATGGGTTAATGTTCTTTGCTACTGAAGAGATATAAGAAATTTGTTCTTGAAGCTCTTCTTCAGTTGCCTCATAAGGTTCCTTTAACGTGATGTGAGGTGCGATAAGGGCATAATGTGGATCATACCTTTTTCGGTAGGAATTTACTTTATCTTGTAAATTTTTTGATGGAAAAATAGCGATACCGTATTTCATAATTCTTCCTCCCTCATCTTTTGAAATAGTATACCAAATATTCGTTTTATTTCCCACAGTTAGTGGTTATTGTAAAGAAACGTTAATGCGGGAACCAAGTCCTTTTGCCAGTTTACCCAAAGATGATTCCCTTGAAACTCTGAGTATTCGTAGTCCAGGGCTAGGTTGTTTAATAGTTTGTTCATTTTACGATTTGGTTCAAGAAAATCTTTAGTGATACCTTCAGGGTTTGTGAAACGATGTTCTTCATCACCAATTGAATGATAGATGGTTAACGTCTGCATCTGTTCAATGGATTCAACGGTTTGTAGCAGTTCATCTGGAACATACGGAGATTGGACGATAACTTTTCCGAACGTGTTCGGATATAAAAGACTTAGTTTAAGAGCAACATAACCTCCTAGTGAGTCGCCGATTAATCCCATTCCTGCACCAAGCTGAAGAGTATTATACTTCTCATTTAAATAAGCTGTTAGTTCAAAAGCCATAAATCTAATATAATCTTCGTGTTTTTCACCAGTTGGATCATATTTTGCTTTTCTGTCAGTCATCCCTTTATGGTTCACACCAATGATAATGCAATCTTCTATTTGGTGTTCTTCCATTAATCGGTCAGCCGTTTTTGCCAGCTTACCTAATTGAAAGTAATCCCTGCCATCTTGTGCAATTAATATTGGATATTTGACAAGCGGGGTGTACCGTGAAGGCAGGTAAACAAGAAGATCAATCGTTTCATCTAAGTATTTGCTGTATATTTTATCGTCTGTAATGGTACCTTTAAGAATGGCCATAAGCCGACCTCCTTTGCTGTCATCATAAAAAGTAAAAGCGTTTTCATTCGACTCGTATCATTGTATCATAAAATGATATAATGAAAGAATCAATTAGATGAACGATTCATAGTGAACATTAAGATGAGGTGAAGTCTGTTGAAAAATAGAGTGCACAGTCGGGAAGTAGAAGCAGCAGCGAGAAGACTGCTGAATGAAAGAGGCGTCACCATACCTGAGATCGCAGAAATCGTTTATGAAATGCAAATTCCGTTTTCACCTGGACTAACAAAGGAAGAATGCATGGAAAGTGTTGATGCGGTTTTAATGAAGCGTGAAATACAACATGCTATTTTAGTAGGTGTTGAACTGGATATATTAGCTGAACAAAAAAAGCTTTCCGAACCTTTGCAGAGTATCGTAGAACAGGATGAAGGCTTATTTGGGGTAGATGAGACCATTGCACTTGGAGCTGTATTCGGATATGGGAGCATTGCCGTTACGACGTTCGGACATCTGGATAAGTTTAAGATGGGCATCATCCAGAAGCTTGATACAAAAATAGCTAACGGCAAAGTCCATACCTTTTTGGATGACCTGGTTGCAAGTATTGCAGCAAACGCCTCAAGCCGTCTCGCACACAGACTTCGCGATAAACAAGAGCGTCTGACAGCAGAAGAAATCGCGCAGCATGAAAATGAAGAAAAGATCGGGTAGTAGATAAGCCCTCCGCGTTGGCGGAGTTTTTTTTGTGGGGGGAATTGGATCTAATGCTGAGGACTTATAAAAAAATTTGAAGACTTAAAAAAAAATCTGAAGACTTATAAATTTTTTTAAAGACTTATAAATTTTTTTGAAGACTTATAAAAGTCAATAAGGCATAATAAATGGTTTTGGGACTGCTTTTAGAGCATGAAATTTTTATTGACAGAGCCCATGCTGTATCGTATATTTTAAATTGTTCCGAAAAAATAGAGATCCGATAGCTCAGCTGGGAGAGCGCCACCTTGACAGGGTGGAGGTCGGGGGTTCGAACCCCTCTCGGGTCACCATACATACGATTATAAAACGTTGGTATAACGCCTTTTAATACGTTGGATTGATACGGTCATTGAATCGGTCAACTAGCGAATTAGGAGGCGTTTTTTCGTGACTAAACGTAAACCCGCATTACACGTTCAAGCCGATTTAAGCGGTGTATTCAACGTACAACAACCACAGCCCCCACGTCAGACCCACAAACTCACAATTCACAAAGCGTTAACCTCAGTACTTCGTCAAATGCGAGCAGCCGGACTTCGTGAACGTACGATGGACGACTACGAACTTCACGTCAGCCACTTCGCAAAGGTAACCGGTGTTCAAGCACTTGAAGACGTTACTAGCGATCATATTTACGAATGGCTATCGTCAATGAACGTCAGCAATCAGACGAAACTCACCCGACTAAAGTGTCTCAAGGCGTTTCTAAGCCGTTGTTTAGATAACGGTTGGGTTACGTCTAACTATTGGCGAGGCATCCGCATCAAGGTCGACAACCCAGTTAAAGAGGGCGCTACAGACCGAGACATTCGAATCCTACTGTCATTACTCGACTTAAGTAAGTTTGTAGAGTTACGTGATGCTACTGCCGTTTTACTTATGTATCAAACAGGGATCCGTGTCGGAACACTTTCGAAATTACAATCGAAACACATCGACTTAGATGCACAAATGTTAAAGATGGACGGCGGTATCATTAAGAATCATCAATCGTTGTATGTACCGTTCGACAATACACTTATGACGTTACTCACGGTTCTAATCGAACAAAACGATTTAGTACGCCAGGCTAATCGAACGAACAACGATTTACTGTTTATTACAAAGAATGGGACTCCGGTAGTCACGAGTCAGACGGGTAACAACATCACTAAGAGACTCGGGAGATACGCAAAAGAATACGGACTAAAGAACATCAATCCTCATGCACTTAGGCGAGGGTTTGCGAAGAATCTACTCGGTAAAGGTGCGAACATTGCATTGATATCGAAAGCACTCGGGCATAGCGATTTAGCCGTGACCACTCGTTACCTGCACTTAGACAAAGAAGAAGTCGCAGAGAATTTACGCAGTTATTTATAAACAAAAAAAATAGGACGCAACCACAGGGGCAAAACCACCGTGATATACGACCTACTCCGCAAAGTAAAGTATATCGCAAAAAATGTGTGTTAGTCAAATTCGGCAGCTACGTTTATTGAACCGAACAAACGTTCTAATCTTAGTGGTTACGTCCTCTAATACGGAGGGCAATGCAATGTTTTTATCATGCGAAGATACATATAAACGATTAACACGGTTTGACTCAGTCGAACAATTAAACGAAGCTATTCGGAAGCATCGGGAATCTCACGAACTATCGTCTACTGAACTCGCAGTACTGGACGTGTTAAGTCGTTACAGTTGTAAGTACCCCGGTGTAAGTTTCCTAACGAAGAATAACATCGGTAAGGCGATAGGTAAGTCACGACGTACTGTAATTCGAGTATGTAATCGACTTGAGGCACTCGGCATCATTAAACAGTACGAGTTACGTCGTAAGAGTGACGGGCAGCAGACGAGTAATGCAATCGTTGTAATGCCGTTTATAGAACGTTGTGTCACACAAGCCACCGCCGAAAGTGTCACACCATTAAACTCGATTCTTTTAAGCAATAAAGAGTTATTACATAATACGTCTGATGAACCGTTGTCTACGAGTCCATACGTTAGATTCAAACAAATAATCGACAACAAGAAACTACGCAATAAAATCTACGGGGTTTGGTTGGCACACATAAAATACATTCGAGGGATCTACGATGAATCGGAGCTACTGTACATCGGTATTAGGGCGGTAATGGTAACGTTTAAGGCGAATAACATACGCAACAAAGTCGGCTATTTTAACGGCGTCCTGGACCGAATGCTAGACCGACTACACGACGTTAATATGCAGTCAGCATCGTTTGTGTAACGTTTAAATACCGATAATACCACTCAGAATTAAAGGTTATAAATTCGTATAGAAGTAACTCGGAAATATGGTGAGTATACGGGAAATAAACGGGAAATAACATAATGCACAACGTTACACAATGGTGAAATTACCTACGTATGGACACCGTAATATCATCGGCAATGGCATTCAGCAGGCGAGAGGGTCGGAAAATATCGGGGGTCTGAGCATAACTAACGGCATACCACGTTGTTTACCGCTTACCAAACGATGGATCCCTGCGAAAATACCCACTCGTTTATGCACGATTCTATGCAGTATATCAATGTATATTATCGGTGGGTAAACGGCATCTATTCGGCAACAATCGTAAACCCCGTCATATCAACGTTTATACGATAGACCCAGTTTACATAACACTTGTTAACGGAAGCGAACGTATGTTCGTAAATCGGTGTGAACGTAGTCCAGGAAAGGGTTGGCGGCATATCAACGGTGGTCAATCGATGTATATGCGTAGCTGTATACGGATGAATAGCGTATGCAATGCGTAATGATGCGTCAGAATACGTTAACCCCCCCGGGGGTAGGTGCTTCCGTACGTGGCTGCCGGGTGGGTAAAAGTTTCGCCAAAATTTTAAAAGTTAAGGGGGCTAAAGCTTGCCTCTGATAGAACGGAAAAAGGTGGTTAATCGGCAGTCGGGGGCACCGTGCATATTAACGGGATACCAACGGACTTCACCGTGCGTAATAACGTTGATTCATGCGAATATGAACGTGTATTGTAGCCCCACTCCCCACGGTTACCTAAATATGGTTAGAGTCGGGGGTTCAAAGGTATCGTAGCATCACGAAATCCATGCGAGAAGAATCGTTATCCGTAGCCCCCCGGTTACTCGTCTTTAAAGTAATCATAATCTATTGCCTTAACGACAAAGGTTTGATTGATATCTACACCTACATTATGTGCTATCATTAACTTTGATAGTTCGATTCCATCAATTAAAATTATCTTTTTTGCCTCTAATCGTTCAGCATATTTCCTGGCGCCGTCCGTAAAATAGGATGTGGTGATAAAAACACCCTTTCTTGCTCCCTTACCGTCTAACGCCCCCGAAAAACTTTGTACAACTTCTCGACCAACAGAATTGTTTGCAGCATATCTTTTAGCTTGAACATAAATATTATCTAAGCCTAGTTTATCTTCTTTAATTACTCCGTCTAGTCCTTCGTCATTAGTTCGTTGAGTAACTTTCCCGTCTCCATATCCCATTACAGTCAAAAGCTCAACCACAATCTCTTCAAATTTAATCCAATGAACATTTCTCAATTGTTTTAACAAGTTATCTGCTAGTTCATTATTTAAATCGTCTATCTTTTCTTTAACTACAGTTAGTGGATCAACAACCTTTTCTAATTCTTCAATTTCTTCTATTATTTCGCTTCTACTTTCATTAAGAAGGTCTAAACCATCTGCTGTTATTTGATATGTTAGTTTATTAACTTCTTCAATGTAGTTCTCTTTTTTTAAGCTATATCTTACACTTCTTATTCTAGAAAGTAGTATTATATCAGGGTTATTTTCGTATTTCATTAATCGCTGTTCTTCACTTAATTTAAAGAACTCCACTAACTTTTCAGTAATTTCACTTGCTGGGTATGCTCTCCCATCTTTTATCATTTCTAAGTACGGTATCATCATTTCTCCGGTGGATGGAATCGTATCTTTAATTTGTTTATCAAATTCTCTATGCGCTTGTTCTGATTTATGTCTTTTAATTAAACTCTGTTCTTCTTTCTCGGTTGTTGGGATTCCTTCTTTATTAAGTATTTGCATAATGTCTGCAATAGTAAATCCGGCTTCGTTCATCTTCTTAAAGAATTTCATTATTCTTAACGACTCAGTGGTATACATAGTTTTATTTTTACTAGGAACCGTTGGTATATAATCTTTAAAGTGTTTAACCCATCTTCTTCCGTTTGTTTCTGACCATCCAACCAACTCGGACATTTTGGTTTTAGTATAAAGCTTATTGTTATTCACAAACTATCCCCCATCGTTTGTATGATAATAAATTCGTTTATTAAATTGAGTTTTATTTATATATTAACATTAATATCCAAATATTTTCCCTAGAAATAGGAAGTTTTTTGTAAAGAAACTGTTATAAAACCTGTTAAGCTCTCACCAGGACAACGTTTATTACCATCGACTCGGGAGCAGTGTCGGGGGTTAACGTGATACATTCGAATCAGTTGGCGCAGGGTAATTTTAACAGACGGGAGGTGCGTTGTATGACGTTAGTTTGGATTGGATCAGACGGTCGAACGATTGACCACAAGTTCAACGAAGATACCGCAAAGCTACGTGAGTTCTTTTTGGCGAAAGGACTACCGTTAGCAGTCGCGGAAGTTTGCGCTCAGTATGAGTGGGACGACGAGGTTGTAACGGAAATGCTCGGCGAGTAGCACAGGTCAGCCCCGAGTGATACGTATAACCGAACGATTATGCCGTAATAAACGTTAAAGTTCGTGTTTTTAATTGAACATCTAACGGATGAATTACGGCATTTTCCAGTTATAAACGAATATTTGTTCGGTAGTATCGGAATATCGTTCGGGTTTAGCTTATGGTGGTTGCTCGCTTATGGCTCGCCCTCAGCTATCGCCTCGGAACTGAACGATGCCTGTAATCGCCTAGTGCGGGGCTGAATCGATTCTAGAACGACAGTCGAACGAAAAAATTAAAGAATATATGCACCGATGGTTGTCCGGAGACACGGATCAGTGTAAAAAGTCGTGATTTATCGATGTGGGTTCAAGAGTAGATGGTGCATTTGCTCCAAACCAAAACCGTCGCAAATGTCCCGACTGAAGCATTTTAGCAATTTATCATAAATCTCACTTCTCAACCCTCTTTTGTAGGTGGGAGGGTGTTGCGAGGCGAAATTTATAATAAATGCTAAAATAGGCCCGCGCAGCGGGCGAAGTTAAGGTTTTTAGTTTTTTTTAGCCCGGATTCTGCCTATTTTCGGGTTAAATTATGGCTAAAGGTAAGTATTTTAGAAAAATATTTTTAAATATATTTTCAGAAATTCTATTGACAATCAAATTAAAGTATGCTAAGATTAAAAGATTTTGAACTTAAAAGAATTAAGGTCTTTAAGTACTTAAGTTCTTTAAAAGATTTAAGTAATTACGAGTTTACGTTAGTAAACGAGTACGAACGAAGTGAGTTATATACAACGTTGTTAACGAGTATTAAAGTCAACTACGTTCCCTTCGGTCACTTCGTACTCACTTCGCTTTGCTTAGTTCGTATAACCAATATACACGAAAACCTAAAGCATAAGCAAAACTAAGCGAAGATAACACCCAAGCCGAGTGGAATCGAGGTTAAACGTTGGTACCGTCGATCCGTTGGCTCGGGGGCTGGGCTGTAACTTCGCAACCCTAGACGCTGGCAGACGTCCATATTCGCCTTCTTACGGGGTTTCTGCTGCTCACAGTATTACTCCGCACCCTAAAATCGCTCTACGGGGCTTCTAGACGCCTTAAAACGCGTCTTAGAACGGGTGTTCTCGTCAATCCTGGCGACGACAAACGACTCAGGTGGCTGTCAGACGCAAAGAATGACGTCTATTTGCGATTCTAACCCGTTTTGAATACCAAAGGCGCCACCGTACCCTAAACGTCCCAAATTCGAGCTTCTAGACGCCTTAAACGACGAACGTGGGTTTGAGGGCAGCGTGCAAATCGATTCTGAGCTGTTTTTAGACGACAATAATCGCTGTTTACGGCATTGTACCCCGTTTTGAATACTAAGGGTGCCGATAGGGTATTTGATTCGTATTTCGCCCGAGTAGAGTCGACGTAAAATGGCACACCCAAATACCACCGTAAAGCATCGAAAAATAACAGGAAAAACTGGACATTGTTCGGATTTTAGCGAACACACGTTCTTAATGAAAAAACGCCTAATGTTCGGATTTAAAGAAAGGCTACCGGGTCAACCGGTGGTCTTTTTGGCGTTCGAAAAAAAAGTTTTGCAGAAATGCTGAAAACTATACCTACAAAGAAACCTCTCGTCGTAACTATAGGGGGAGTAATTCTAGCAATAAATCACACGATTTTAGGAGGTGAAAATCTTATGAACAACCCGTACAAAGTAATCCTGAGCATGGCGATTGCAAACGAGTTACTAACTAAGGGCTACCGCATCGTCGAAATCAAGCCGTCAACTAAGCACCGAGGAAAGGCAGCGTTTGTATTCGAGGTTTGCGGTAACTTTATCGCAGACTTATCGGAAATCGCAGACGCACGAGGTATCAAGCTCTAAACAACACTAAATCACATGGAGGTAAACACAATGAAACCCAACGAAACTCAAAAGCAATATCCTATCGAAATCAACGAATACTACTCGCCAGGGCTTAACAGTCTTAAGCGAATCTACACTAAGCATCCGAAGTTCAACGGAAATACTCGATTAATCTACGAAATACTATTCGATTACTACAATCCAGACTACGGTTACGCATTTCCTACGCATTGGGATCTCGCAAGGGACAGCGATCTTACTCGTGGCTCGATAATCAAGCAAATTAAGATACTCGAGGTACTGGATTTAATAGAGGTTCGTAAGTCACCGATGGGCGACCGTAAGAATAACGTCTATGTCGTAAAGGCACCAGTTACAACGATGGCTGAGTTCTACGCAAAGTTTCCGGATGTTTCCGACCAAGTTAAGGCGAAGTTGGCGAAAATAGATGCGGAAGAAGAAGCGTTGCAAAAGAAATGGTCGCAAGATAAAGCGAAAGGAAAAGCGTACACCAAGCCCGATAGCCCGCCCGAACCCGAAATGGTTCCAACGGAGCTGCCCGATGATGCTGACGAGGTTAACGAGAACTGGTTTTAGTACGCTATGTGCAAAAAATGAACATAGGCTATGTACAAAAAATGAACATGACTATGTGCAAAAAATGAACAGTATATAAATATACGTATATAAACGTACTACGATATAAATATACAATTACGCTCGCAAGCTCGCCCATGCAAGCATGGAAATAGATAAGCGAATATAAGAACACAAGTATATGAAAACCTAAGCGAATATATAAGAAACATAAGCAAACCCGGTGGCACCGCTATGGGGCTTATTTGCCGTGGGATAAAACACTATAAAACTCTAGGGGGAATTTAAAATGGCAAAGACATTAGGACAAATTCAAAAGACTTACAATCGAGCAGGAGTTACGGACGTGGAGGGTTTACGTAAGGATACGCAGGAATTTATCGACAAAACTATCAACCTCGACAAGAAGTCAATCGACCTTCTAGGCGGAGTGTGGGCGTTTGTTACTGTAAACATCGAGCGTGACAAGTGGAAATCGTACACTCGTGAAAACTGGGCGAAGTTGGAGCATGAGCACGTTGAAAAGTCGTCATTCACGGTGACCGATCTTTATGACAACGTACTGAGTCGTTTTGAACGTGGACGGATTACAGCGGAAGAAGCTCGTGCAGAGTTTACGAGTTACAAAGAATGCGAGTACGTGTTCTGTATCGAGGCATTTAAACCACGCCGTAAAGACCAACGGTTCTGCTGCCGAAACTGTAAAGAGCGTCAGAAGGAAGCTGAGAAGCGTTTTGAGCGTACAGGTACGTATCTACCGGAACACGTTTATAAAGAGAACCGTGATGAAACGGACGAACGCAACTACAAGTCTCGAGAGGTAGCGATGGAAACCGAAACAATAACGGACATCGTCGAGCCGTTCGAAAGAAACCGAGAAAAAGGCTACAAAAGATGCAGAAAACGTGAAGAAGTCTACGGATTTACGCCCGCAAAGGGGGAGAGCAGTCCCGTATATAATGAGAACAAGAGTTCGGTAGATGAGGTCGTTAGCACGCCGGCTTGTGTGACGACTTCTCGTTAATTTCGGACGTTATTTAACAATTTGTATAAATAGGAGGGGGTCTGAATGAACGCAAAACTAGTAAAAATGTTACGCAGGTTAAACTCGCTGAGCCAACACGAAGCAGCCGACAAGTTAGGCGTCAGCCGAGCGTTAATTGCATTGGTTGAAACGGAAAAAGCGCCAGTCAGTCGAAGCCTAGAGTTAAAGATAAAGGATACATTCGGACTACGTCAGATTGAACACGTTAAAGCTACGATGCGGGTATTCCACGGCGGTGAAAACGATGAAAAGAACGATTAAGCATACACCGTGGTATTACTCCGGCAATCCTGACCACGAACACTTGAAACGGGTGTACTTAACGGATTCTCGAGAAATGCTCAAGCTACTCATGCGACACAAGATCCATTGCTTCACGGTTGACCAACGGGTCGAATGGCTGGGCGACGCTACAATCGCAGGCGAGCCGAGGTTAAAGTTACTATGCGACAAAAAACAAATATATGCCGATAATCACGGTTTATATCGCCTGCAACAGTAACAGGACCCGACGAGGTCTATTTTTTATGCGCAAAAACAGAACTGGCGTTCGTACTGCGGGACATCGTCGCTGCCGCGACACTCCGCCCATAGGAGCCGGTAATTAGCGTTAAATACTTACGGGAAGGGATGTGACGGGATGGACACGGATAAGTTAGCAATGGCGATTTACTTACTAGCGTTGGCACAAATAGAAGCAAGCGGTGAGACGTTTGTTTCTCGAGAAGTTAGGACGACACAACGCAAGCTGCACGAAGTACTTGGATTAAAAAATAAAAACTAATTAAGGGGATGGGACGAATGGGAAGAGAGCAGATGTTATTCGAATTAATCATAAGACGACTAGATTCAATCGAAAAGAAGTGCGACCGACTAATCGACGATGTATCGGAGCTAAAGGATAAATCAGACGAACAGCAACGAGTAATTGCGAATGGGGGTCGTTACTAATGACGAAGACTTGTGCGAGGTGCCACGTTACGAAGCCGTTGAGCGAGTTCAGTAAAAACCGCAAACATAAGGACAGTCTTAGGAATGATTGTAAGGTTTGTCAGTCAGAGGCTAAGAGGAAGTACCTTAGAACCTACACAGGTAAGGCAAAGAACGCTCAGACATTTGCAAAGTACCGACGTAAGAGAGCTGAAAAAGCGATTGGGCAACCGATTAAGTGCGATCTTACTTCGCATCAGGTCAGCTTTATATTGAGCGAAGGCTCGTGCGGGTACTGTCAGAAACCGTTGGAGTACGCTGAGGCAACGGTGGATCACGTAATTCCTCATGCCCGCGGAGGCTATAACACGTTCGATAACGTAGTATGCGCCTGCTCTAGTTGCAATGCGACGAAACGAGATAGACCGGCACTACTATTCATGCTACAGTCGTGCAGTCCGCACGCTAGTAAACGTTTGCTTGAGCGATTGGCATTACGAAGTGGCTCGGATGTAACGGAAATATACGCAGGGCTAGTAGTTGATGCTCATGCTTACTTCGAGCAGGTGACATCGGATGCCTAATTCGATATGGCGGGCTGAAACGGGCTACTTATTCGCATACACTGAGAATCGCGATCTTATACGACGCATTAAACGATATAAAAAAGACTGGGCGATAACGGCTGACTATTTTCGAAATGGTCGGCTTATTGGCGTTCAGTTTAAAATACCGATTGAACAAAGGCGAGCAGCCGAAAGAATACTAGAAACTACGACAGAAAAGCGAGCTTAAACGCCGTTCTAAGCCAATGAATGCTATACCCTTAGCAAAGGTATTCGAACTAAAAAACAACGGCTCTAGTCGGCATTTTACGCTGAAAATCTGTCAAATACACACGAAATTAACGAGGAGTGACTAACAATATGAGCGAGAACAACAACAAACCACGAAAGCGTGGACGACGTAAGGGCAAGACCCGTAAGGTACAGCCGATGACTACGAAGCTACAAGACTTATTGCCGAAATCAATGGTCGGGAGGCTGAGACGCATTGCTAAAGAACGTACGGATTGAACCGAAGGCACCTCGAGAAAAGCACGAGGATATCGATAAATATACGAAGTCTAGCGATATCACTGAGTTTAACCTTTACGACCAGGACTACGAAACACTAGTCGACGAGGGGTTAGACTGGATATTCGCAAGCAGATCGGAATCTGAACGATTAAAACGTGAAAGAGAGTTGACCGAAGATGCCGAGATTAACACGTAAGGAAATAACCGTTAGAGGTGGATTCGAAGTTAAACGAAACCGGGCGAGATACAAAGATAAATATCCGGTGTGGGTGCTAGATATATTCGGTCTACAGTTGCCGAGATACTACTGGGAGCATCCGCCTGTATCGTTAGTAAAATATTCGCAAATCGAGGAGGTTGAGCAGCGTGAAATGGTTCGAAAAGAAGGGCGAGGTACACGAAAGCCACGAGGATATGAAAGGCAAGGTACTCACGCGCATCGACGTCGTGGGGCATGACGTAACGATAAAGGTTCACTCCCGAGAGGATAGTTCGGTGCTGTTTAAAGCCGAGTATCAAACGCAAGAAAGCCCACGAGCAGCGCATTACACCTCTGAGCAAATCGTTGAGGCATTCACGAAAGCAAACGGGTTGTACGTGCATACGAAGTTGACTAACGTTGACTTGCCCTATGTTGGCATGACGAGAAAAAGGAGTCGATAAGGATGGAAACCGGTAAATGGGAAGATAAGAACAAATTTGGTGACGTATTCGTTGTCAGATACGTAAAGCACTTAGAAACCGGGCAAATAAGTCTAGTGGACGCAAACACACAGGAGCCAATTATTATGTACCTCAAAAACGGTGAGCCGATGGTGTTTAACCCGACTGAGAAAGAAAAATTCGAATTTAAAGGAGATGTTGAGTGATGAACTTAAAGGAAACTTACTCAAAGCAAGTCGAGCAAGAGGTAAAGGCATTCCGAAAAGGTGTGCAAAAAATCGAAAATTCACAGAATCCTTACTACCACGACCCGGTGGTTGCGGAGTATGAGATAGGTAAACTACGAGAGTCACTAGAGGCTAACGTTAAGGGATTGGAATCGGAGTTCAGCGACAAAATTGACGAAGCTATCGCACACCAGTCGAGGGTAGCTGCCCGTAGTAGATTCGCAGTAAGCCCAACCGATAAGCAATTCGTTGAAGGGATCACGCAAGACTTAACGACTAAATTAACTTTCGCAATGAACGAGGCTGACACGCTAAGCGCAATCGCTGAGTATGAGGATAAACTCGAATCACTCGAAAACGAATCGGCGTTCAGCGAGGTTGTAAAGCAACTAGCGGAGGCATCACGTAAGGTCGGTGACAACGAACTGGCTCAGAAGAAGTTACGAGGGCTTTATCGTCAACTTAGCGATGGGCTAATGACACCTGAGCAGGAAGCGTTAGAATCGCTGAAAATGGATAAGTTAACGGGTGTCACATTTAAGTACAAGACACTAACGATGGTTCATCCGGCGTTTAAAGACGTTCAAGCAGCCCGTAAGTCCAACGTTAAGTTAAAGCAGTATTAACGCAAGCCTTCCGTTCGCACGACTTTAAACGACTCGTCCCCGTTTCTAGTCGGAGGAACAAGCGTAGAGTAGGATTAGTGGCGGTCATCGTCACGGGACGTCGGGTCGGTCTAAATCCGGCAAGACAAACACACGGCGGGGTTCGGAATTGGGACTCCTGCCCCGCCAAACTAAAAAACTAGGGGGGAATTTAACATGGTAAACGTAACAATTAAACTGGGACAGCACGGAGGTAGTCAATTCAGACACGGGTACAGAAGTCTTTTAGCAACGGATAATAACGGAATGCAACTAGCGAGCGACTTAACGGGAATGTCCATCGTTGACTTCATCGAGGTAGCGATTCGAGACGTAGTTAAGCAAACAATAGCAGGCCACGGACTAGCGCAGGATATCACGGTTAACTTGCCGGCTGAAATCGTATTGAGTGCGGGGCTACAAACGCATCTAAGCGATAAGTTCACGGCAGATCCACTCGTTAACTCAGTAGTATTCGCATAATACGGAAGTCCTTCGGGGCTTCCTTTTAATTTTAACCGAAAATCCGTAAGGTTTAAGAAACTATTTGTCCCTATTAAATCTAACGTATGATACACTATCAATAATGAATTTCCAAATATTTATTTTTTTGGTAGTATTATATAGTTTGGGAATAAACAATAAGGGAAAAGGTCGATGAGGTGTTTAGGTTATGCAGATTAATAGAAAGAATCTCAGTGCAAACGAAAATATTTTCCTTTTTTCAGAAGTAGAGGGCATGTGTCCTTTATGTACGAAAACGCTAATGTACGAAAAAAACGGCAAAAAAATGAAGATATTTGAGGGAGCGCATATATATCCTCTTCATCCTACACCTACTGAGAAAAAATTATTAATGAATGAGGAAAGGCTTCATGAGGATGTCAATAACTTAGATAATATTATTGCTCTTTGTAGAGACTGTCATAAAAAATTTGATAACCCAAGAACGGCTGATGAATATAGAAAGTTAGTAAAAATGAAAAAATTACTGATAAGCAGAACTCATGCGAGAGCAGGGTATTCAGATTTTCAAATTGAGTTAGAAATAAAGCATATAATATTAGCATTAGTTGATGAGACTGATGATACAAATGAAAGCCCGTTGAGTATGAATGCGCTTAAACTTAATACAAAAGCCAATAAAACACTGTCTAAACTGACCAAAAGAAAAATAAGGAATGAAATTACTGATTACTATTTTTTTATTCAAAAGCAATTTATGCAATTAGACAAACAATACCCTAAATCCTTCGATAGAATCGCTACTCAAGTAAAGTCTTTCTATCTCAATATAAGTAAAACAGAAACATCTCAAGAAAATATTTATGAGCAACTTACTGAATGGTTATCAAAGAAAACAGAGAACAGTTCGACGGTTTCATGCGCTATAGTTATTTCGTTTTTTATCCAAAATTGTGAGGTATTTTAATGATCGTTCCCAATAAGGTTATTCCTTTTAATGAGTCTATAGTTGGAAAAATGCCAGTAATACTTAAGGAATTGAAAAAAGAGGATATAAAACTAACAGAGCTGTATTTAAAAGTTCAAGAGGATTTTGAAGAGATAGATGAATTTATCTATTCGCTTGAAGCGCTATTTTTATTAGATGCAATAAATGTAGATTTTAAAAAGGGAGTAGTAAAGTATGTTAAAAGAAATTAGGTGTGAGATATTTAAAGAAAAAATTATAAAATTTCACGAAGGTTTGAATGTAGTGCTCGGTGATAAGGTAGGTTCAAACTCAATTGGAAAATCGACTCTATTGATGATAGTTGATTTTATTTTTGGAGGGAATACTTACATTACCCATAACAAAGATGTTGTTACAAAATTAGGACATCATACCTTCTTATACATACTAGAGTTTAACAACTTAAAACTATTTTTTAAGAGAGGAACTGAGGATCCCAATACAGTTTATAAGTGTACAAACGACTTTAAAATACAAGAAGCGATAAGTCTTACCGATTACAATAATCGTTTGTATCAATACTATGGTTTAGAATCTAAACAATTAAGTTTTAGGCAAGCTGTTAGTCTCTTCTCTAGAGTTTGGGGAAAGCAAAATTACGATGTAAAAAGACCTTTACATAACCATCATTCAGAGAAAAATTCACTTACTGTAACAAGATTAATTAAATTATTTAATAAATATGACAGTATCGCTAATGAGGATAGTGTTTTAAAAGATTTAAATGATTCAAAGAAAGCAATTAATAAAGCTAGTAAATATAATTTTATACCCAAAATAAATAAGACCAAATACAAATCAAACGTTAAGGAAATAGAATTACTGAAAGAAGAAATAGAAACATACAGTAAAAGTATGTTTAGTCCAATAATTAATGCTTCTGAAATTATTTCTGATGAATTACTTGAATTAAGGGATCAGAAGAATATATTAATGGAAGAAAAGGATTACTATAAGTCAAGGTATAGTAGAGCAGATAAGAGGATTACAAAATATACAGACGTAGGATTTGAAAAACTAATTGAGTTTTTCCCTAATGTAAATGTTGAAAAATTACATTCAATTGAGGAGTTTCATCAAGGGATTAGTACAATACTATCTAAAGAACTTCAACAAGCCAAGAAGGATTTAAAAGGTAAAATTGAGGAATTGGAAGATGAGATTAATGAAGTTAATAAAAAAGTAGAAGAGATATTAAATCCAAATAAAGAACCTAATATTTTTGTCGACAACTTAATTGAGTCTTCTTCAAACTTAAAGCAACTTCAACTTGAAAATGATTTTTACGACAAATTAATATCAATAAATGAAGACATAAAATTAAAAAGTATTTCATTAGCTGAGTTAAAAAAAGACATTATAAACAAAATTAAAGATGACATTAATTTAAAGCTAACTGAAATAAATGACTTAATTCATAAGGATAAAAGAAAACCTCCTGTATTAGAATTATCATTTAAAGATTATCAGTATAATTTGTTTGAAAACACAGGGACTGGTAAAGCTTATACTAATTTAATAATTTTTGACTTAGCGATATTTCATTTAACAAGGCTTCCTTTTGTAGCTCATGACTCTTTCCTATTTAAAAATATCGAGAAACCAGCGGTGGAAAATCTAATTCCTTTTTATATGAAATCAAAAAAACAAGCTTTTATTGCAATTGATTTTATAAACATTTATTGTAAGGAAACGCAAGATATTCTAAATGAAAGTAAAGTCATTAACTTGTCAAAAGATAATTTACTATTTACTTTTGACTGGCGGGATTCCAATACGGATGAATAAATAATTTCAGCTTCAGCGAAATTCACCTGTACTTTACATTTCTCCGTCTAATTGCATTAATACCTGATTGACCAAGCATATATAATAATGATAAAATGATTCAAACGGTCGCAGTTCGTTCAATGACCGAATCAACTAACGTATAGACCAACGTTTATTACCTATCGTTTATGACTGGTCGGGGGTTCGAACCCCTCTCGGGTCACCATAGACCATACATAGTTAACACTCTCATTTTTTTTTAAAAGAGAGTGTTTTTTTATCCTATTCATATATCGAGAAAAAACTCCTTAATAAGGAATAAAATTTAAATTGACAACTCCTCGAACATATAAAAACATACCTCAAAGGAATTTCCTTGATTAGCTCAAGGCGAATTTTTTGTGCTTAATTTGGACGAACTTTTTAAGTCGTCCCACATAAAATAAAGAGAAATAAGATTTAAGATTTTTGAAAGGAGAAGTCTTTTTGTTTAAACGCCCAAGAATTTTCCCTAAAAAGGGAATGGGGATGCCTGCAGCTGCTGGCGCGATAGGAATGGGGCCGACTTTGGGAGCTATGGGACAGATGCCTCAAATGGGTGGTTGCGGATACCCTCCCGTATCACCATCTCAGTATTATCCTCCGCAAGTATTGCCTGCACAATACAGTCCAACTAATCAACAGGTTCAATATAATCAGCAGGATGTATATGTTCCTATGATTCATCCAACACAAACGACTCAGGTTAACCAGACAAATTATAAATACGTTCACTATTTTCCTCAAAGTACGAATGTTGTTAACCAGGCAACTCAGCAAAACCTTTGTGGTACACAAGCTGTACAGCCGGTTGTTTGTCCTCCTCCTTGCCCTCCATGTCCTCCGCGTCCGCCATGCGGCTGGAGAAAAAATTAATGAAATGAAGCTGTCGTCAAATCGGCAGCTTTCTTTTTGATGATTGATACGATTGAAGTGAACTAGGGAATGAATAAGATAGTTAAATAAACGAGCGGAGGGTTAATAGGATGAACAAGATTGTACTAATAACTGGAGCAGCACAAGGGATCGGCAAACAAACAGCCATTGATTTTGCAAAAGCTGGCTGGATTCCATCATTGATAGATTTTGACCAGCAAGAGCTGGCGAAAACGTTAACCGAGGTTCATCAAATTGAACCGAAAAGTATATCTGTTCATTGTGATGTGAAAAATCCGAATGAGATAATAAAAGCTGTATTAGAAACACATGATAAATTGGGCGGACTGAACTGTGTAATTAATAACGCAGGCATTTCAAAATGGAAATCTCCCTATGAATTATCAGTAGATGAGTGGGATGAAATCATTCAGACTAATTTAAGAAGTGTATTTCTTTTTTCAAGAGAAGCCGCAAAATATATGTCCAAATCAGGCGGTGGCTCTATCATCAATATGGCTTCTACCCGTGCATTCATGTCAGAACCTCATTCTGAAGCATATGCCGCGACAAAGGGTGGTATAGTAGCGCTAACTCATGCCTTGGCAGCATCGTTTGCAGAGGAACATATTACTGTAAACTCTATTAGTCCAGGCTGGATACATACCGGAGATTACTCCAGGCTAAGAAAGATTGATCATGAACAGCATCTTGCCAAAAGAGTAGGTAAACCGTCAGATATTTCGCGGGCTTGTTTATTTCTTGCGGAGCCGGACAATAATTTTATCACTGGTGAAAACATTATGATTGATGGCGGTATGACGAGAAAAATGATCTACGAACATTAATGTTTCCTCTAGTGAAAAAGATTGCTCTAGACCCACCCGGAAACCATTCTTTATGATTAAAAAGGTATTATGGAATAAGGAGAAGAGAGAATGCAAGCTGAACAGCAAAAAAGAGTGGAACGCGGTGTTTATTATAGTTTAGGTGCATACATTTTTCTATCAATCGTAAAGCTGGTTTCAGGTTTCATATACAGTTCGGACGCGCTGATCGCTGACGGCTTAAATAATGCAACGGATATTATTGCTTCCATAGCGGTTTTAATCGGATTGAAAATTTCAAGAAAGCCAGCAGATGAGGATCATCCGTATGGCCACTTGCGTGCAGAAACTATCGCATCGATGGTAGCATCTTTTATTATGGTGGTAATCGGGATTGAAGTCCTGATTTCTTCCGTTAAAAAGATGTTTAGAGGGGTTGAAACCGAGCCTTCCCTTACAGCAGCATTGATTGCTTTGTTTGGAGCTGCAGTCATGCTGGGAGTATATTTTTACAATATTCGGATTGCCAAAGAAACAGACAGCCAAGGACTAAAGGCAGCGGCACTGGATAATCGCTCCGATGCTTTTGTCAGTATCGGAGCTGCAGTAGGGATCTTCGGTGCACAAGTGGGTATGGCATGGCTTGACCCCGCCGCAGCTGTAGTTGTAGGTCTTATTATCATAAAGACCGGATGGGAAATTTTCACCGAGACTTCTCATAACCTTTCTGATGGTTTTGATTACGAAGAAGGAAAAGAAATGGAACATAAAATTCTGGATGTCGATGGCGTTCAAAACGTAGGTGATCTAAAAGCAAGAAAGCACGGTAACCGGGCTATTATTGATGTAACAATAAAAGTTGATCCGTCGTTAAATGTTGTTGAAAGCCATGACATTACCGAGAAAATAGAAAATACCATTAAAGAAGCTTACAATGTTGAAAGTATACAAGTTCACGTTGAACCGGAAGATAGGAACAAATAAACACACGGATTACTCAGGTTCAATAAATTCAATCCTGTTGCCAAAAGGATCACGAATAGAAAAGCGGTTAAAACCTGGGATTGGTATCTCTTTTTGAATGGAAATTCCTTTAGCAGAAAGATGACTTTTAAGTTCACTTATTCCATTCACTAAAAAAGCGGGATGATGTTTACCTTTAAAAACTTGGTCCTCAACTCCAATATGCAGCTCCTGGCTGCCAACCTGAAACCACATTCCCCCGTTTTTTTGAAGAGTTTCAGGCTTAGGTATTTCTTTTAACCCAAGTACGTCTTTGTAAAAAAATTTTGCTTCAGATTCTTTTTCAGCAGGAATACATAATTGAATGTGATGAATGCCTGAAATTTTCATTTTGATTACCCCCATTGAATGATTAATTGAAGTATAAGCAGAGCGGTTACAGTCCTCATGAGGATTGTAACCTGTTTTGTTTTTAGCATAGGTGCAAGTTTTACTGCTAATTGAGCACCGCATATGCTGCCGATCGTTAATGGAATAGCAACGTTCCACATATAATGACCTGCCCAAAAATACGTAACCACAGCACCTGTACAGCTTAAAAATGTATTAAACCTTGTAAATGATACAGTCCGAATATAAGAAAAACCATTCCTTAAAAAAAGCTGCATTTGCATCGTACCTTGTCCTGGCCCGAACATCCCGTCGTATGCACCAATGCCGAAAAGATAGGGATATTTATTTGCTGGCAGCTGTTTGATCTCATTTTCGGGATTTAAATTCTTCTTTGTTTTTATAAAGGTTAAAAAAAGAGCTCCGCTTAACAAAATAAGTGCGATGATCGTTAGATTTTCTCTTGAGATTGCTGAAGCGATTAAGCCTCCGCATATCCCGCCTGTTAAGCTGACTGCGCCTGAAAGAAAGTAAGGAGCGAGCTTTGCATCATTTTTTCTCAATAGAACAAAAAAACTTGAAAAAGAACTGAACATGTTGGCAAACTTATTAGCAGCTATAGCAGAATGAACGGGGACTCCTAATAAAAGCATGATTGGAAAGTTAATCATTCCGCCACTCCCGGAAAGAGTGCCGATAAAGGTCGCACAAAAGCCGACAAGGATTAAGATATACATGCCTTCACTTCCTTTCTTTTCTGTTTACATATATATCCTATGTTAAGGTATACTTAAATTAAATTACTAAAATTGGACGCTGTTTCATAAGAAAAACTTATTGACTGAAAGAAGGCATTTATATGCAACTATCGGAATTTCGAATCTTAAAAGTACTTGCAGAAGAATTAAATATGAGGAAAGCTTCCGAAAGACTTTATGTATCTCAGCCAGCCCTAAGTCAACGGCTTCAGTCGATTGAAAATAATTGGGGCACGATTATTTTTGTAAGGTCCCAAAAAGGACTGACCCTCACTCCGGCTGGCGAAAAAATAATCTCTTATGTAAGTGAAGTGCTTCAAAAGGAGGAGGCAGTAAAAGAAGAACTGCAATCACTTTCGGAGCATGTTCATGGCACACTTAAATTAGCTGTAGCCTCAATCATCGGCCAATATTGGCTTCCGCATGTTTTAAAAGAGTACGTGAGTCTTTATCCTCACGTTAACATCTCTCTAATTACAGGATGGAGCTCAGAGATTATCAAGCATTTATATGAAGACCGCATCCATCTTGGAATCGTAAGGGGGAATCCGGAATGGAGAGGCAGCAAGGAGCATATTTTATCCGATCATCTGTACTTGGTGGATACAACGATATCATCCATTGAAGAACTGTCAGAGACAACAAAACCTTTTATTCAATTTAAAAGCCATTCCACCTATTATCAAGAAATACAAGTCTGGTGGCACAGTCATTTTAAAACGACTCCACAAAAGACCATCGTGGTTGACCAGATCGAAACCTGCAAGCAGATGGCCTTGAACGGAATCGGTTACGCGATCCTGCCTTCTATCAGCTTAAGACCAGAGGATGAAGTTTTTAAAATACCGCTTACTGATAAAAATGGAAATGTACTAAAAAGGGATACATGGCTCATTCACCATGGAACAGGATCAGAACTAAAACAAGTAAATGTGTTTATGGATCTGATTCAAAATTTAACGTAAGAATAACGTTTGAATGTTTCTATATTTAGTGGTTTAATACAATACAGAATGACTTTTAAGGAGGACATAATAAATATGAGAATGATGGATGCAAACGAGATTATTTCATTTATTCAAAACAGCACAAAATCTACACCTGTAAAAGTTTATGTAAAAGGAAATCTTGACAATATAGATTTCGGAAAAGAAACAAAAGTGTTCCCTTCAGGCAATTCAGCTGTATTGTTCGGTGAGTGGAAGGAAATCGAAACTGCTCTTAAAACAAACGAAAGCAGCATTGAAGACTTTGTGGTAGAGAATGACCGCCGCAATTCAGCGATTCCTCTTTTAGACATGAAAAACATTAAAGCACGTATCGAGCCGGGTGCGATCATCCGTGACCAAGTTGAAATCGGGGACAATGCCGTTATTATGATGGGTGCATCAATCAACATCGGTTCTGTAATCGGTGAAGGAACAATGATCGATATGAACGTTGTATTAGGTGGACGCGCAACTGTAGGTAAGAACTGCCACATCGGTGCAGGAACTGTACTTGCAGGTGTTATCGAACCTCCATCTGCTAAACCAGTAGTAGTTGAAGACGATGTAGTAATCGGAGCCAATGCAGTAGTACTTGAAGGTGTTACAGTTGGTAAAGGAGCTGTAGTTGCTGCAGGTGCAATAGTTATTGAAGATGTGGAACCATACACCGTTGTTGGCGGTACACCTGCCCGCGTTTTAAAAAAGATAGACGAAAAAACAAAATCGAAAACAGAAATCAGACAAGAGCTGCGCCAATTAAACGATTAATCAAAATGATTTAGGGGATGAGAAGAAGATGAAACCATTAATTGAGATCAGAAAAGACCTGCACCGGATACCGGAGCCAGGCTTTCAGGAATTTAAGACTCAAAGGTATCTACTCGATCTCATCTCTACTTTTCCTCAGGATAAGCTGGATGTGCATACATGGGAAACTGGCATTTTTGTACAAGTAAACGGGAAAAATCCTGAAAAAACGATTGCTTATCGTACAGATATGGATGGACTTCCGATTACCGAGGAGACAGGCTATGATTTTGCATCGTTGCATGAAGGTATGATGCATGCTTGCGGACATGACCTTCATATGACAATAGCACTTGGGCTGTTGGCTCATTTTGTCCTACATCCTTTAGATGATAATCTTTTGTTCATTTTTCAGCCGGCAGAAGAAGGGCCTGGCGGAGCACTACCGATGCGGGAATGCGAGCTTTTTCAAAAGCTGAAGCCAGATATGATTACAGCGCTTCATATTGCACCAGAATACCCAGTTGGAACGATTGCTGTAAAAGAAGGTTTGCTGTTTGCAAATACTTCAGAACTGTTTATTGACTTGATTGGAAAAGGCGGTCATGCAGCTTACCCTCACTTAAGCAATGACATGGTAGTTGCAGCGAGCCATCTCGTTACACAGATGCAAGCAATTGTTGCGCGCAATATCGATCCTTTAGATTCTGCAGTTGTTACGGTAGGGAAGATAACGGGAGGTACGAAGCAGAATATCATTGCTGAGAAAGCAAGACTCGAAGGAACAATTCGAACACTTTCTCCAGAGGCGATGGATAAGGTTAAAAACCGTATTGAGTCCTTAGTTCAAGGAATTTCTCAAGGATTTGACTGCCAAGCGGTTATAGACTATGGTTCGAACTACCGTCAAGTGGATAACGAACCGAAACTGACAAGAGAATTCATGGAATTTGCAATGCAGCAAGACAATGTGAATGTTGTTGAGTGTAAAGAAGCCATGACTGGGGAAGACTATGGCTATTTCTTAGAGAAAATACCAGGTTTTATGTTCTGGTTAGGTGTAGATACACCATTTGGCCTGCATCACTCGAAACTAAAGCCGCAAGAAGAAGCTATTCAGCATGCGGTCGATCTTTTAATTCAATATTTCTCCTATAAGGGGACTAGAAAATAGGAAAACGGCCATAACGGCCGTTTTTTTGTTACTCGTTGGAGCGAAAAAGCTTGCTCAATTCACAAAATATAGCTACTAATCCACAAATTATAGCTACCAATCCACAAATTTTAGTCCTCAATCCAAAAGTTTTTGCCCTCAATCCAAAAGATTTTGTGATTTATCCACGAGTCGACACACACACCTATCAATCGACACCGTGCCAGGAGCAATCACATGATATATTCATTACATATTCCCATACTGAGTTGGAAACATTAACAACAGTAAGGAGGTGGGAATATGGCTAGAATTGGTGTTGAACAATCATTAACGAACGTTTCTGATGCTCTAAGATCAGCAGGGCATGAAGTAGTGGAACTTAAACAAGAACATGACGCAAATGGCTGTGATTGCTGTGTAATTTCCGGACAGGATCAGAATGTTATGGGCATACAAAATGCGGTGATACAAGGCTCTGTAATAAACGCTCATGGTATGTCAGCAGACGAAGTACGTCAGGCTGTAGAAAGTAAATTACAATCATAGCATTCCCGGGGCCAGCCATGCTGCCCCTTTATTTCTGTTTAGCGATAGTTTGAAAAGGGAATTAATTGAGCAATCTTAATAAAATCTTTTTGTTTATAAAGATGGGGAGGATCTTATGCCAATCTTTAATGTACTCATGATCATTATACTCATCATATTAACCGCTTTTTTTGTTGTGACTGAATTTGCGATTGTTAAGGTCCGAAAAACAAGGATCGACAATTTGGCTTCAGAAGGAAACTCCAAGGCAATTGCTGCACAGAGGGTCATTGGAAATCTGGATGGGTACCTTTCAGCCTGTCAGCTTGGAATAACAATTACTGCATTAGGACTTGGGTGGTTAGGAGAGCCTACAGTGGAAATTTTCTTAAGGCCATTGTTTGAAAATGCAGGGCTTAACGAAGGACTTACCCATACTTTGTCCTTTTCGATTGCATTCGTCCTTATTACTTTTCTTCACGTTGTTTTAGGAGAGCTAGCACCTAAAACGGTTGCGATCCAGAAGGCAGAAACGATCAGCCTTGCTACGGCAAAGCCAATCATTATGTTTTATAAAATCATGTATCCTTTTATTTTTTTGTTGAATGGTTCAGCCAACTTGCTTACCCGGATTTTTGGAATCAGCCCGGCAAGTGAGCATGAGGTTGTACATACGGAAGAAGAATTGCGGTTAATTCTTTCTGAAAGTCTCCAAGGCGGAGAAATTAATCAATCAGAATATCGTTATGTAAACCGCATATTTGAATTTGACGACCGGGTTGCTAAAGAAATTATGATTCCTAGAACCGAGATGGTTTGTCTGTTTTTAGATAATACGGCTGAAGAAAACATGGCGATCATGCGTGAAGAAAAATTCACTAGATATCCAGTAGGCAATGAAGATAAAGATCATATTGTAGGACTTGTAAATATTAAAGAATTCTTTAATGAACATTTCAGTAATCAGAGGTTTGAACTAAAAGAATATATACGTCCAATCATTACTGTTCATGAGACAATTCCGATCCAAAAGCTTTTGGTGAAAATGCAAAAAGAACAAACTCATATGGCGGTACTAGTCGATGAATACGGCGGTACTGCAGGTATCGTAACTGTTGAAGATATTTTAGAAGAAATTGTGGGGGAAATCAGAGATGAGTTCGATGTTGATGAAGAACCTGAAATTCAGCAGATTTCAAACACAAACACAGTTGTGGATGGTAAAGTATTGCTTTCACAAATAAATGAAATGTTCGCACTCGATATTGATAACAGAGAAATCGATACAATCGGCGGCTGGGTACTTACAAGATCAATTGATTTAGAAAAAGAACATTCTTTTAATTACGAAAGCTACCGGTTTACCATTTTAGACTTAGAAGGACGTCAGATCAAAAAAATTGGAATTGAAAAACTGCCTGAAAAGACTGTCCAAGAACAAAGTAAAGGCTCCTGAGGAATTCAGGAGTCTTTGCTTTTCCATTTGCCATCTTCAGATTTTTCATATTTGTTCTTCACTGCGCTCCACGCAACTTTATGTGCAGTTTCTTCTTCTTTATATTCTTCAAGAGCTGAGTTGAATGCTTCTTTATAGATTTCTTGACCATGATGGGGAAGGTTATCCCTCACTCTTTCAGGTAGGTCTTTTAGTGAATCGTATGGCATTAAAATGCACCTCCTCATTGTATGATTTCCCAAGCAATCCTCAATTTAAACCTTGGAATTGAGAATGAAATGCTGAAAAATGAGCGGATGATTTCACATTTAATGTTTAACTTGCTATGATTAAGGAGAAATTAAAAAGTGGGTAGAAAACGCTTATTTAAATTAATTATTATTTAATATTGACTAAAAATAAGGACTGTACTATAATTACCCATGTAAATAAAACTGTTTTTGGAGGGATTTTTACCTATGGCTGAACGTATGGTAGCAAAACAAGCGCCTCGATTTGAAATGGATGCAGTATTACCAAATAAAGAATTTGGAAAAGTAAGTCTTGAAGAGAACATGAAGAACGACAGGTGGACTGTTCTTTATTTCTATCCAATGGACTTCACTTTCGTATGTCCAACAGAAATCACTTCTTTAAGCGATCGTTTCGATGAGTTTGAAGATCTTGATGCGGAAGTAATTGGTGTTTCAACAGATACAATCCACACTCACAAGGCTTGGATCAACACTCCGCGTGACATGAACGGTCTTGGAGAGCTAAGATATGCATTAGCAGCTGATACAAACCACACAGTAGCACGTGACTACGGTGTACTTATCGAAGAAGAAGGTATTGCACTTCGCGGACTATTCATCATTTCTCCAGAAGGTGAATTGATGTACTCTGTTGTTAACCACAACAACATTGGCCGTGACGTGGATGAAACTTTACGTGTACTTCAAGCACTTCAAACTGGCGGACTTTGCCCAGCAAACTGGAAACCAGGCCAAAAAACTCTTGAAGTTTAATAATTTATGAATCATAAATAACCCAAGACAATGTTCTTGGGTTATTTTTGTATGATAAGAAAGAAGGGCAAAGGGAGACCTTTATAGAAGTTTCCTATATAAAAAAAATACATATGATGCTATTAGCTTTTTAATGAAATAGAAGTGGTGTGGTAAAATAAGGTTATATGTTTGTGAAATGGAGTGAAGCCATTGAAAAAGCAATTTGCTGTCATAGGTCTTGGACGATTTGGCGGAAGCATGTGTAAAGCATTATCGGATCAAGGGATGGAAGTATTGGCAATTGATATTGATGAGGACAGGGTTAATGAGTTCTCAAATATCGTAACACATGCAGTAATTGCAGATTCAACCGATGAAGGTGTGCTGAAAAGCCTTGGAATCCGTAACTTTCAGCATGTTGTCGTTGCAATAGGGGATAATCTGCAATCAAGTATTTTAACGACATTGATTCTAAAAGAAATAGGTGTAGAAAAGATTACTGTTAAAGCCCAAAATGATTATCACGAAAAAGTGCTGCGTAAAATTGGAGCAGATAAGATCATACATCCTGAACGGGATATGGGTGTACGGATTGCTCACCAGATTGTCTCAAACAATGTATTAGACTATTTGGAGCTATCTGACGAACATAGCATTGTCGAGCTGGTGGCCACAAAAAAGATGGACGGAAAATCTTTAATTGAACTTGATATACGTGCAAGATTCGGATGTAACGTAGTAGCAGTTAAGAGAGGGAAAGATATTTATGTATCCCCGCAAGCTAATCAATCGATCAGACAGGGCGATGTATTAATTGTCATTGGCAGAGACAAAGATATAAACCGTTTAGAAAAACAAATGGCAAACGAAGAATAAAAAACCGTTTCCCCTTTCATAAAGGGTAACGGTTTTTTGTTTGTATTTAGATTTCCATGATGATCGGCAGGATCATAGGACGTCTTTTTGTTTTTTCATATAAGAAAGGTGCTAGGGTGTCTGTAATCTCATTCTTTATTTCAGACCATTGTGTTGTTCTTTTTTCACTCATTATTGTCTGCAAATGTTTGCTTAACAAATTTTGTGCATCATGAATGAGATCTCCAGATTCACGCATATAAACAAATCCGCGTGAAATGATGTCTGGTCCTGCTTCAATCGTGAATTCCTTCATGTCCATACTTACAACAACAACTACCAGACCTTCTTCAGAAAGGATTTTACGGTCACGAAGTACAATATTTCCAATATCCCCGATACCGCTTCCATCTACATATACAGAGCCTGATGGGATTTTACCCGCTATCATCGCATCGTTTTGGGATAAAGCGAGTACTTCGCCATTGTCCATAATAAAAGAATTCTGTAGCGGTACATCACAATCAGCAGCAAGTTTCGTATGCATTTTCAGCATTCTGTACTCGCCGTGTATAGGCAGAAAGTATTTAGGCTTCATCAGACGAAGCATCAGTTTTTGTTCTTGCTGGCCGCCGTGACCTGATGTATGAATATCATTTAGAGAACCGTGAATAACTTCGGCACCAGCACGATATAATTGATTGATTGTTTTGCTGACACTTAGTGCGTTTCCTGGAATAGGTGAAGAAGAAAATACAACCGTATCACCAGGGATAATTTGAATCTGACGATGTGTACCATTTGCGATCCTTGATAAAGCGGCCATAGGTTCACCCTGGCTTCCTGTACAAAGAATCGTTACCTGATTATCAGGGAGGCGGTTGATCTGGTTGGCATCAACAAAAGTCCCCTTTGGAGCTTTAATAAAACCGAGCTCCTGTCCAACCGTAATAGCAGAGTCCATGCTGCGTCCAAATACGGCAATTTTGCGGTTATTTGAGACAGAAGCCTCTACAACCTGCTGCAGTCTATGAATATTGGAAGCGAATGTAGCGAAAATGACACGGCCTTCCATTTTTCTGAAGATGTCTTGGATACTTTCACCAACACGTCTTTCAGATAAAGTAAAACCAGGTACCTCACTGTTTGTGCTGTCAGAAAGCAAGCAAAGTACGCCTTCTTTTCCGATCTCAGCCATTTTTGTAATGTTTGCAGGTTCACCGACAGGGGTGAAATCAAATTTGAAATCACCAGTATGAACGATGTTTCCTGGAGGTGTTTTAACAACGATTCCATAAGCATCAGGAATACTGTGTGTAGTTCTGAAAAAGCTAACGGAAGTTTTTCTGAATTTGATAACATCATCTTCAGTAATTTCATGCAGCTGAGCACGTCTAAGCAATCCGTGTTCTTCCAATTTGTTCTTAATAAGAGCAAGTGCAAGTTTGCCACCATAGATCGGAATATTCACTTGTCTTAATAAGTATGGAATACCTCCAATATGATCTTCATGTCCGTGAGTGATAAATAACCCTTTAATTTTTTCTTCATTTTTCACAAGATACGTATAATCAGGGATAACGTAATCAATTCCTAAAAGTTCATCTTCAGGAAATTTAATTCCTGCATCGATAAGGATGATTTCATCTTGAAATTGCACGGCATACGTATTCTTGCCGATTTCCCCTAAACCACCGAGGGCGAAAACGGCGGCTTGATGATTTTTAACAAATTTCATATGTTACACATTCTCCAATTCCAATGAGTTCGTATCTTTTTCATACTCAAGAAATTTTCCGTTAATTTCCTGTATGTATTCGATATTATATTTGCGGTCAGCAAGTTTTTTACGAACGTCATTTATAGTCTCTGCTTCAACGTATACCGTTTGCGTGTTCTCACGAATTGGTACCTCGGTTAAACTTGTTTGAAAATAAACTTTGAAAATCATGTTTCATGTCTCCTTACCGGTCTGTAGTATTTGAGTATCTTCGTTCTATTATATAGGAAAGTGACATGTTTTTCATGTGTTTTTCATTACCCGCTATTTTAACCATGAAAGTAAATAAATAATAACTGTTCGACGCGATGCTCTTTCCATTATAATGACAGTATCAATGGGAACTAGTTTAAGATCAGTTTTCCGTTATTATTCTGCTGCCTTACCCATTTCCTAAACTTTTTTAATAAACGTAATCTCTTTTTCATTTATTGCCCTCCGTTCGATTTTTTATTACATAGTATGCTTCAAACGTAAAGAGAATTTGAGAGGGAAATTGTGTCATTTTATTACAGGATAGCTGTTCAGCATTTCATACTAGGAGGATTTTATGAAACTTTATTCAGCACTTTTTATTCTAAGTTTGATCTGGGGCATGTCGTTTTTTTTTATTAAAGTGCTTCTCGATGTGTTTGATCCTTGGCAAATTGTATTTATCCGTTGTGTACTCGGGATTTTAACGATCATTCCGCTTTTCTTATTAACGAAACAAAAAATCAATTGGAGAGCGCTGCCTGTAAAAGCATTAGTAATCGTAGGATTATTAAATGCTGGTATTCCTTGGGGGCTGATAGCCTGGAGCGAAACATTTCTAGACAGTGGGTATACAGCGATTTTAAACGCGACTACTCCTATTTGGACGGCGATGATGGGAGTCGTTTTCTTTTCAGTAAAAATGCAGTGGAAACAGAGGGTTGGAGTGATGATCGGATTTGTGGGAATTATTTTCTTAATGGATGCCGATGCTCCTGGATTAACACAGAACCAGCTGTTAGTTGGAATCTTATTGATGCTGACCGCCACTTGCTGTTATGGCTACAGTTCACAGTATGCAAAAAAACATCTTCAAGGAACGACAGTTTGGATAACAGCCTCAGCAACACTTTTAGTTGGTTCTGTTTTAAGTGCCATTATGATGAGCTTTTCAGGGGGATGGAATGTAACTGGCAATACTGCTGACAGTAAAGTGATCCTTTTTTTAATTGGTCTTGGTGTATTTGGATCGGGTTTAGCTTATCTGTTGTACTATTATATGATATCTGCAGGTTCAGCTGAGTTTGCTACTCTTGTTACTTACCTTGTTCCGGTATCAGCTGTAATATGGGGAAGTGTCCTGTTAAATGAAAAGATTCCTCCAATCGCTTTTCTTGGATTGTTATTAATCTTCTTTGGGGTTTATTTAACAGGCAGGAAAAACATTCATCACCGATTCAAGTCTAATAAAACCGCACAGCCTAAACACTCAGTTTGAAATTGAGTGTTTTTTCTTTTTTGTGTACAATGTAAGCGTATACAAAAAGGAGGGAAAAAGGTTGATTACATTTTTAATCTCTATTGCTTTACTTGTACTTGGTTATGTAACGTATGGAAAATACGTTGAGAAAGTTTTCGGCATCAAACAAGACAGAAAAACACCAGCTTATGCTCAGAAAGATGGAATTGATTACGTTCCGATGGGGACTAAATCAAATTCACTCATTCAATTATTGAATATAGCAGGTGTAGGTCCTATCTTTGGTCCGATTATGGGAGCGTTATACGGTCCTGTGGCATTTTTATGGATTGTCTTAGGAGCAATTTTTGCAGGAGCCGTTCATGATTATTTAACCGGTATGATTTCTATCCGTAATCGTGGGGCGCATTTGCCGCAGCTGGCAGGAAAGTTCCTGGGTAAAGCAATGAAACATGTAGTTAACGGTTTTACTCTGCTTTTACTGCTATTAGTGGGTACCGTTTTCGTTAGTGCTCCAGCTGCGCTCATTCACAATTTAATAGGTAATTGGGTAAGTCTAAGTGTAATCGTAGGTCTGATTTTTGTTTATTATATTTTAGCTACGCTCCTTCCAATTGATAAAATTATTGGACGTGTTTATCCGATCTTTGGTGCATTGCTCGTAATAAGTGCAATTGGTATTGGGGGAGGGCTTGTTCTTACAGGAGCACCGGTTCCAGAATTGACGCTGCAAAACATGCATCCTGATAATGTTCCGATCTTTCCTCTTTTATTTTTAACGATTTCTTGCGGTGCTCTTTCTGGCTTCCACGCCACACAGTCACCGATCATATCAAGAACAACCAAAAACGAAAAAGCGGGAAGAAAAATATTTTATGGAATGATGATTGCAGAAGCCATTATCGCTATGATCTGGGCAGCGGCTGCAATGAGCTTGTTCGATGGAAAGTCGTTATCCGGAATAATTGCTGAAGGAGGTCCGGCAGCTGTTGTAAGCGAAGTTTCGGTAACGATGCTTGGAGCAGTTGGGGGAACACTCGCAGTTATTGGTGTGATTATATTACCGATTACATCAGGGGATACCTCATTTAGAAGTGCAAGAATGATTTTGGCAGATTATTTTAACATTGGCCAAAAGAAAATCACATCAAGACTTTGGATTGCGATTCCGATGTTTGTGATTTCATTTTTATTAACTAAGATTGATTTCACTTTGCTTTGGCGTTATTTTTCTTGGGCGAACCAGTCAACCGCAATGCTTGCATTATGGGTAGGGGCCATGTACTTAAAGCGAGCTCGGAAAAATCACTGGATTGCAACTATTCCAGCGATCTTTATGACGATGGTTACCACAACTTATATTTGTAATGCGCCTATCGGGTTAGGAATATCAATGAATGTATCATATTTGATTGCTGTAATAGTTACGGTAATTGTTAGTTTTCTTTTCTTTAAAAGTAAAACGACTGATAAAGATGCTATTTCAGTTGATGACGACCGTGAAGCTGCATAATCAGGTTTTGAAAAAAAGCTGGTCTCTGTTTGTGAAGAGATCAGCTTTTTATATGAATCTTTTTTTTATTATCTAAAAGTAACAGCGCTAGAAGGCGGTTCAAAGGGCTGCTTTTCATTGATGCGATCATAAAACATGATGCCATCTAAGTGGTCCAGTTCATGTTGAAAACAGATACCAGGCAGTCCCTTTAGCTTTAATTCAACTTCTTTTCCATCGGGTGTAAAACCTTTCGCTGTAACTTTTGCATAGCGTGGTACAAGCCCAGGAACATCTCTGTCAACTGAAAGGCATCCTTCACCGCCATCCAAATAAGTCATCTGAACAGAGTGACTGATTATTCTTGGATTTAATAGAGCGTAACTATATAAATTACCACTCTCATCAGTTACATGCATGGCAAATATTCGCTTTGGAACGCCAATTTGAGGAGCTGCAAGACCAATGCCAGGTCTTAAATTATACTTTCCGGCAACTGCAGGATCCTGGCTGTTTTTCACAAACTCCAGGAGCTGATTAGCAGTCTTAATGTCTTCTTCTGAGAACGGAACAGGTACTTCAGCGGCCTTTTGTCTAAGAACCGGGTTACCTTCTCTTACAATATCTTTCATTGTTAACACAAGCAAAACCTCCGTGCCTTAATTCGATTAATAGTAATTTCCTCTTATCATAACATAGAGAAATTTTATAAAAAAAGAACGCAAATAAAAAAATATTTCTTCTTGTTTTTCTAATTTTAATCCGTTTTTATACACATTCGACCCGCATTCAACTATTGACTGATACAGATGGAGTTTGTTTATGGAACAGTTTTATTAATAGGTGATGACAGGAATAGGGAGATGTCTATATTAAACAAGGTGGAATCTTTAATAAATCTATAGATTGACGGCATTTAACTGCTGGTGTAAACTAATTTACGTGATAAAGGTCGTTGTGTTACTCTAGATACATAACAAAGTAATACAGTTAGGATGCCGTAAGATGGTTTAGCTCCTGAATACAAGGGAAAACTTGAATTGGGACACAATGGTACGCCTAATAGCCTTTTTAAAATATAATCTTGTCTTAAAAATAAGGCACTTTGGGCAACCTGTAAAATGTGTGTGTGTTTTTAAGATCAGGGAAAATTGACAGGGTAAAAGAAAGGAAGAGGTGACTTTTCATGACGAAAACAATTGATGCTGTTCAAGATCAATTTGAAACGTTTCAGATTCTTTCTGAAGATGGAGAAGTAGTTAACGAATCAGCAATGCCTAAATTGTCAGATGAGCAGCTCCAAGAATTAATGCGCCGTATGGTTTATACGCGAATTTGGGATCAGCGTGCAATCTCTTTAAACAGACAAGGACGTCTTGGATTCTATGCTCCAGTTGCTGGACAAGAGGCTTCAATGCTAGGGAGTCACTTTGCATTAGATAAAGAAGACTGGATTCTACCAGGATACCGTGATATTCCTCAGATCGTATTTCATGGTTTCCCGTTATATCAAGCATTCTTATGGTCCCGTGGACACTTCCAAGGCGGACAGATTCCTGAAGGTGTAAACGTATTAATGCCGCAAATTATCATCGGTGCTCAAATTGTTCAAGCTGCCGGTGTTGGATTTGGTTTAAAGAAGCAAGGCAAGAAAAACGTATGTATTACTTACACAGGTGATGGCGGTGCATCTCAAGGTGACTTCTACGAAGGTTTGAACTTTGCTGGTGCTTATGCAGCTAACGCGATCTTTGTGGTTCAAAACAACCGTTTTGCGATCTCAGTTCCAGTTGAAAAGCAATCTGCTGCAAAAACAATTGCGCAAAAAGCCGTTGCTGCTGGTATTGAAGGTATTCAAGTAGACGGAATGGACGTACTTGCTGTATATGCAGCAACACAGCAAGCTCGTGAGCGTGCAATTTCAGGTGAAGGTCCAACATTAATCGAAACACTTACTTACCGTTACGGACCTCATACGATGGCGGGAGATGATCCTACACGCTACCGTACAAAAGACTTAGACAGCGAATGGGAAAAGAAAGATCCATTAGTTCGTTTCCGCAAGTTCTTAGAAAAGAAAAACCTTTGGTCTGAAGAGCAAGAAAATAAAGTAGTAGAAGAAGCGAAGGAAGATATCAAAGCTTCTATTAAAAAAGCTGATGGTGCGCCTAAACAAAAGGTTACCGACCTTATCAACTTTATGTTCGAAGAGCTGCCGTATAACCTTCGTGAGCAATTAGAACAATATACAGCAAAGGAGTCGAAATAATATGGCTCAAATGACTATGATTCAAGCAATTACAGACGCAATGCGCAATGAATTAAAAAACAATGAAAACGTACTTGTTTTTGGTGAAGACGTAGGTCAAAACGGCGGAGTATTCCGTGCGACTGAGGGACTTCAAAAAGAATTTGGAGAAGATCGTGTTTTTGATACTCCGCTTGCAGAGTCTGGAATTGGGGGACTTGCAATAGGTCTTGGGCTTACAGGTTTCCGTCCAGTAATGGAGATTCAATTCTTTGGCTTCGTTTTTGAAGTATTTGATTCAATTGCCGCTCAAATGGCTCGTATGCGCTATCGTTCTGGGGGGGTATATAACTCTCCTGTAACAATCCGTTCTCCTTTTGGAGGAGGGGTTAAAACTCCAGAGCTTCATGCAGACAGCTTGGAAGGATTAATGTATCAAACACCAGGGATCAAAGTGGTTATCCCTTCAACACCATATGACGCAAAAGGTCTATTAATTTCTGCAATCCGTGACAATGATCCTGTTGTTTATTTAGAGCATATGAAATTATACCGTTCATTCCGTGGTGAAGTGCCTGAGGAAGAATATACAATCGAACTGGGCAAAGCAGATGTGAAACGTGAAGGGAAAGACGTTTCTATCATCACTTATGGTGCAATGGTCCACGCATCATTAAAAGCTGCTGAAGAGCTTGAAAAAGAAGGCATTTCTGCAGAAGTAATCGACCTTCGTACGATCAGCCCGTTAGATATTGACACAATTATTGCATCTGTTGAAAAAACAGGACGTGCGATCGTTGTTCAAGAAGCTCAAAAACAAGCTGGAATCGGAGCGTTTGTTGTAGCAGAAATTAATGATCGCGCTATTCTGAACCTGGAAGCTCCTGTCCTGCGTGTAACAGCACCGGATACAGTCTTCCCATACGCATCTGCTGAGGATGTTTGGATTCCAGACCATCGTGATATTGTAGATAAAGCAAAGAAAGTCTACCATTTCTAAAATATAATTGAATGTCAGCTGAAAGGGTAGTTCATTAATGACTGCTTCTTTCAGCCTTTTCACATAAACGAGTAAAATAGATTGAACAAAATTGGAGGCGTTAACCGTGGCATATGAATTTAAGCTTCCCGATATTGGTGAAGGAATTCACGAAGGTGAGATTGTAAAGTGGTTTGTAAAAGCAGGGGACACTGTTAAAGAAGACGATATCCTGCTTGAAGTACAAAACGACAAAGCCGTTGTAGAAATTCCCTCTCCGGTAGACGGTAAAATTTTAGAAGTAAAAGTTGACGAAGGTACTGTATCTGTAGTAGGTGATGTCCTGGTTACAATCGAAGCTGAAGGGGAAATTCCAGCTGACGCACACGGCGGAAGCGATGAAACACCAGAACAGCCGAAAGCTGAAGAAGAAAAAGAAGTTACAGCTGACCAAGCAAAAGAAACCGACAATTCCGAAGCTAAAACAGATAAGACTGAGGACACTGCAAAAGAAGAGCCAGCTGATGAAACAAAACGTGTTATCGCTATGCCTTCTGTTCGAAAATACGCACGTGAAAAAGATGTTGATATTCGTAAAGTACAAGGTTCAGGTGACAACGGCCGTGTACTAAAAGAAGATATCGATAAGTTTGTAAGCGGCGGCGGAGAAGCTTCGGCCGAAGCACCTGCAGCTGACAAAGAGGCTCCAAAGGCAGATACTGCTAAGAAAGAAGCTCCAAAAGCTATTCCTGCTGGAGAAATGGAAACACGTGAGAAGATCAAAGGTATCAGAAAAGCGATCTCTAAAGCGATGGTTAACTCCAAACATACAGCTCCACATGTTACACTAATGGATGAAGTGGACGTTACTGATCTTGTTGCACACCGTAAGAAGTTCAAACAAGTTGCTGCCGATAAGGGCATTAAGCTTACTTATCTTCCATACGTGGTAAAAGCATTAACATCTGCACTTCGCGAATTCCCTGTGCTTAACGCATCAATCGATGATGCAAACGAAGAAATCGTGTACAAGCACTATTACAATATCGGAATCGCTGCAGATACAGATAACGGATTGATGGTTCCAGTTGTTAAAGAAGCAGATCGCAAGTCTATCTTCAAGATCTCTTCTGAAATCAATGAACTTGCTACAAAAGCACGTGATGGAAAACTTTCTGGTGAAGAAATGAAGGGCGGATCTTGTACGATTACAAACATCGGTTCTGCTGGCGGACAATGGTTCACTCCAGTAATTAATCATCCAGAAGTAGCTATCCTTGGTATCGGCCGTATCGCTGAAAAAGCAGTTGTTAAAGATGGAGAAGTTGTTGTAGCTCCAGTATTGGCACTTTCTTTAAGCTTTGACCACCGTCTGATCGATGGTGCAACTGCACAAAATGCATTGAATCACATTAAGCGTTTGTTGAACGATCCACAACTATTAGTAATGGAGGCGTAATTCGATGGTAGTAGGAGATTTTCCAATTGAGTTAGACACACTTGTCATTGGTTCAGGTCCTGGGGGATATGTTGCTGCAATTCGTGCTGCACAATTAGGACAAAAAGTTGCTATTGCGGAAAAGGCAGAAATGGGCGGCGTTTGCTTAAATGTCGGTTGTATTCCATCAAAAGCTCTTATTAATGCAGGTCATCGTGTTGAACATGCGAAGCACTCTGAAGACATGGGGATTAAAGCTGAAAACGTAACAGTTGATTTCAGCAAGGTTCAAGAATGGAAATCAGGCATCGTTAAGAAGCTTACTGGCGGTGTTGAAGGACTGCTTAAAGGAAACAAAGTTGAGATCATTCGTGGAGAAGCTTATTTCGTTAATGAAAATACAGTTCGTATCATGGACGAGAAGAACTCTCAAACATATACGTTTAAAAACGCGATTATCGCTACAGGTTCCCGTCCAATTGAAATCCCAGGATTCAAATGGAGCGACCGTGTGATTTCTTCAACTGGTGCACTTGCTCTTAAAGAAGTTCCTAAGAAGCTTGTTGTTATCGGCGGAGGATATATCGGTATGGAACTTGGTACGGCTTATGCTAACTTCGGTACTGAAGTTACAATCCTTGAAGGAAGCAAACAGATCCTTCCGGGCTTCGAAAAGCAGATGAGCCAAGTAGTTTCAAAGCGCTTGAAGAAAAAAGGCAATGTGGAAGTTTTTACTGAAGCAATGGCTAAAGGTGTAGAAGAAACAAAAGACGGTGTTACAGTAACTGCTGAAATCAAAGGTGAGTCAAAAACATTTGAAGCAGATTATGTACTCGTAACAGTTGGACGCCGTCCAAACACAGAAGAACTTGGTCTTGAGCAGGTTGGTGTTGAAATGACTGATCGCGGTCTTATTAAAATCAACAAGAAAGCTCAAACAAATATTAACGGCATCTATGCAATCGGTGATGTAGTTGAAGGGCCAGCTCTTGCACACAAGGCTTCTTATGAAGGTAAAGTGGCAGCCGAAGTAATCAGTGGACATGCAGCAGAAATTGATTATATGGCAATTCCAGCCGTTGTGTTCACAGATCCTGAACTTGCTTCAGTAGGTTATGATGAAAAGTCTGCTAAAGAAGCAGGTTTTGAAGTGAAAGCATCTAAGTTCCCATTTGCAGCTAATGGACGTGCGCTATCTATGAACGAGACAGATGGCTTCATGAAGCTGATCACTCGCAAAGAAGATGGACTAGTTCTTGGAGCTCAAATCGCTGGTGGAAATGCATCTGATATGATCGCAGAAATTGGATTGGCAATCGAAGCAGGCATGACTGCAGAAGATATTGCAATGACAATTCACGCGCATCCAACTTTCGGAGAAATTTCAATGGAAGCAGCAGAAGTTGCGATTGGACTGCCTGTTCATATCGTAAAATAATTAAATGGCAAACCCCTTGCAGAGCGCATATGCGTTTCTTGCAAGGGGTTTTTTCATGCAATCATATAATAGCAATCGTTTCATACCATTTAATTATAAAGATGTACATGGGAGGATAACATGAACGTATTGCTGTGTGCTGTTATTCAAATTCTAGTGTGGTGCGGATATTCATTAGTGCTTTATCTTTCTCATCATGACCATTCCTTTTATGAAAGTGTGCTTTTAATTATGTTTTCTTATTTTAATTTTCTTGTGGGGATCAGATTTTTTCAAAACAAAACCGCTGCAATGAATATAACCATATTCTTTACAGCGGTCTATGTTATGGGTAAAAGTATTATTTTATCCTTTTAATTTTTCTTCAGACAGGGCTTTTTGAAGTGAGATCATCATGAATATCATTACAAAAGCAAATGGAAATGCTGCGATGATAGAGGCTGTCTGCAGCGCTTCTAAACCTCCTGAGTATAGTAATATAGCCGCTGCAGCAGCTATAACGATCCCCCAGATAAACTTTGTCATTGAAGATGGATCTAACCGGCCATGGCGAGTCTGCATGCCTAAAACAAACGTCGCAGAGTCTGCAGAAGTAATAAAGAATGTACTTATTAAGAATATAGCCAATATAGACATAATCATGCCAAACGGTAGGTTTTCAAATAATGCAAATAAAGCAACTTCAGTACCTTTATCTGTAATAATCTTATTTAGACCCACATTCTTAAAGATTTCAAGATGCAATGCCGCTCCGCCAAAAATGGAGAACCATAGTGCTCCGAATAATGTAGGGACAAGCAACACACCTAAGATGAATTCACGAATCGTTCTTCCTTTAGATACACGCGCGATAAAAGTACCGACAAATGGAGCCCAGGCGATCCACCAAGCCCAATAGAAGACGGTCCACCCTTGTATCCAGCCTGCTTCACTCGGTCGGAAAGGACTTAGCTTCAAACTCATACTTGGCAAATATTGAAGATAATTGCCCAGTGACTGAACAAAAACATCCATTATAAAATTAGTGGATGACGCAAACAGCAGGAACGCCATTAATAAAACCGCGAGCAGTATATTAAGGTTGCTTAAATATTTAATCCCTTTATTTAGGCCAGTCTGTGCTGACAAAGTAAATAATACGGTTACGACAGCAATAATAATAAGCTGCGTTGTAAAGTTATTCGTAATATCTGTTAAATAGGATAGCCCTCCGCTTATCTGTACGGCACCAAGTCCAAGTGAGGTTGCTACTCCAAATATCGTGGCAAGTACAGCGATGATATCAATCGTCTTTCCAATTGGACCATGCACTTTATCACCTAACAGTGGAATAAAGATAGCACTGATCAAACCAGGTGCACCTTTTCTAAATTTAAAATAAGCCAGTGACACTCCGATTAGTGTGTAGATGGCCCAAGGATGCAGACCCCAGTGAAAAAAGCTGTAGCGCAATGCTGCTTGTGCTGATTCAGCGTTGCCCCCTTCACCTGAAGGCGGAGCATAAAAGTGGCTGATAGGTTCGGCAACTCCCCAAAATACTAAACCGATTCCCATTCCGGCACTAAATAACATCGCAAACCAGGTAACAGTATTATAATCAGGTCTGTCATCGGGATCGCCGAGTCTAATCTTTCCATACTTGCTGAACGCTAAGTATAGTACAAAAATTAAAAAGCTTGTAGCAGATAGAAGATAGAACCATCCAAACTTGTCTTGCAGAAAGTTTTGAACAGCTGTAGCACGGGCTTGAAATTCGGCAGGAAATAAGAATCCTATGATAATAAAGATCACAGATAATATCAGTGAAATGATAAAAACAGTGTTTGGTTGTTTTTTCATTTCTTCACATCCTTTCACGTATGTAATAATGTTATGATTCCCTATGGGCCCCAAAGTTTACATTTTAGTAGAAATAAATTAGGAAGTCCAATCATGTGATTGGACTTCCTGTAGAACGTACTTATTTTTTTAGGTAATAATACATAACTCTTCCATTAAAAAGATGAAGCTCACCCTTTAATTTTGAAGCTAAAAATTTGCAGAACTCATTTGCTTTTCCTTTATCTCCATGTGTCGAGATGTCTGTCAGCGAAACTTGTATGTAGCACTTTTGATGATCTTGGTGCTCTGAATCATCTTCTATTTGTTTATCATTCTCAAATCCGACACCGATTAAAATATATCTATTCTTCCTTGGATCGATGCCTTTTAAATAAAACCATTTGTTAGTTGCTTCTTCTTTTTCTTCAATCGTATAAGGAAATGCCGCTTCAGAGTATCCCCATGAAAGCTGTTCACCTGTTTTGGCGGTTATTGATTTGTAATACATTAGCATGTCTTTAACTTCATCAATGGTTACGATTTGTTTTTCGGATGCAGGAACTAGCTTGATAAAAGCGTTTTGGGACATTCTAACTCACTCCAGTTAGTCATTTTTAACAATATTCATACATAGAATAGTTTATCATATTTTATGAAGATTTTGACAATATTAGTTTATGGTTATTGAAAAAAGGGAATTACTCTTACATTCAATTAGAGACCTTTTAATTTTTCCATTTAAAACGTTAACAGTTGTTACACCACCCGATCGATGAACATTTTCTTATCATACGAGGAGGGATAACATGGAATGGTTTGAAAAATTGTATGACGAGAGTGAATCCGTTAAGGTAAGGTTCGTTGGATTTACAACAGATACAGTGAGATATGATTTTGGTATTGTATACACTAATATGTTTTTTGGGAAGCCACTGGTAGTATGCATGCAGACAGGAAGATCAGCATTGCTTGATTCTAATGATATGCGAAATCTTGAGTATATTAAGCAGGTTTTTCACATAAAAAGCCTTAAAGAAGCGGAAGATCTTGCCCTTTTCTTTGAAGAAGCAGTTCCACATCTCCCGGTATTAGAACAATACGATTAATGAGCACATTTTTTTAATGTGTTATACTAAAAGGGTTGACAAACCAATTGTGACATAATATTATACAGATATAAACGTAAGCGCTTTCAAAATGTGAAGGGAGATGGAACGGATGGGAGTAATCATTTGCCAAACGTGTGAAACAACAATAGAACATTTTGAAGAGGAAAAAGTAACGACTTTGTATTCTAAATCTTGTCCACATTGCCAAGAGCAAGATAGATTAAAGAAATAATAAAAAGAAGACCTGCTCAGGTCTTCTTTTTATTTTTATCGTATAGCTACTTGTTCTTGGATGACTTTTAAATAATTTAAATTGGCGTCCTCTGGTCCTTGAACTGGCAAACCTGCTTCAAGGTTTTCTTTAATGTAAGCTAAGTTTTCATTTGTAATGATTTCTCCAGGAATAAAGATAGGGATTCCTGGCGGGTAAACCATCACGAACTCAGCGATAATTCTACCAGCTGACTCTTCAAACGGTACACTTTCTGTATTGGCATAAAAAGCATCTCGTGGAGAGAGTGCAAGTACAGGAATGTCTGGAACATGCACCGGTAATGATTTAATCTCTTCCGTTTTTGAAGAGCTTTTTTCTTTTGAAAGCTTAGTTAATGCTTCTACAAGAATCATCGTATCTTTCTCATGATCAGCCGTTGTAATCAGGCACAGAATGTTATAAAGATCGGATAATTCAACTTCAATGTTGTAATTTTTGCGAAGCCAGGTCTCAACCTCATAGCCGGTGATTCCCAAATCTTTTACAGAGATCAGCAGCTTCGTTGGATCATAGTCAAAGGTAGCAGAAGTACCGAGCTTTTCTTCACCAACACAATAAAGGTTTGGAATCTCGTTAATTTTTTCTCTTGTTTGACTAGCAAGTCTGATCGTTTTTTCAATTAAAGTATAACCTTCAGTTGCCAGACGTCTGCGCGCAGCATCTAATGAAGCTAAAAGAATATAAGAAGTTGATGTCGTTGTCATCATGCTCAATATCGTTTGTATACGTTCTGGCGAGACAAGTCCTTCTTTTACATTTAAAATAGAACTGCCGGTGAGTGATCCTCCAAGCTTATGAACGCTAGTTGCTGCCATATCGGCTCCTGCCTGCATAGCCGAAAGCGGCATATGGTCATGGAAATGGATCAATACCCCATGCGCCTCATCTACTAGAACTGGCACGTTAAAACGATGCGCTACATTTACGATGCCTTTTAAATCTGCCGCAAAACCAAAATATGTTGGATTGATTACCAAAACTGCTTTTGCATCAGGATGCTGGTTTAAAGCCTTCTCCACACTATCAGGAGTAATACCGTGGGAGATGCCTAATTCGGGATCAATCTCTGGATGGATGAAAATAGGTGTAGCTCCAGAGAAAACAATAGCGGTCATAATCGATTTATGAACATTTCTGGGAACAAGGATTTTATCTCCTGGAGAAACAACAGACATGATCATCGTCATGATGGCTCCAGATGTTCCTTGTACGGAGAAAAACGTGTGATCAGCACCAAAAGCTTGCGCTGCAAGTTCTTGTGCTTGTTTAATCATACCTTTAGGATGATGAAGATCATCTAGAGGTGTGATATTGATTAAGTCAATGGAAAGAGCGTTCGGTCCAATAAAGTTTTTGAATTCTTCATCCATTCCCTGACCTTTTTTGTGGCCTGGTATATGGAATTGCAGCGGGTTTTTATTTGCATGTTCACGCAAGCCTGTAAATAAAGGAGTTTCATGTTGAGACAATTTATACTACACCTCATCTATCGTTAACTAAAGTTTTCATTTTTATATTTATAAAACAAAAGAAGTATAACAGAAAATGCATGAAGATGTAAGTAAATGATTTAATTTTCAGGAGGAGAGAGCACATGTTTAAAACACGTGTAACAACTTTGTTAAATATTGAACTGCCGATCATTCAGGGAGGTCTTGCATATTTAGCATATTCGGAACTGGCGGCAGCTGTTTCAAATGCGGGAGGGCTAGGACAGATTACGGCTATGTCACTACCTGACAGTTATGCTTTAAGGGATGAAATTAAAAAAACAAAGAAGAACACAAAAAAGCCTTTTGGTGTAAATTTTGCCATTGGACAGCATGGTAGATCTTATGAAGAACAGCTCGAAACCGCGATTGAAGAAGGAGTAGAGGTTATAAGTATTACTGGCGGAAATCCTGGCCCTGTTTTAAAAAGGTTAGAAAACACTGGCATAAAAACATTAGTTCTTGTATCAAGCAAGCGTCAGGCATTAAAAGCAGAACAGCTCGGGGCAGATGCTGTAATGGCAGTTGGGCAGGAAGGCGGAGGGCACATCGGGAAAGAAGATACAGGCACATTTGTACTAATTCCACAAATTGCAGAAAGCTTATCCATTCCTCTGATTGGTTCTGGTGGCATAGGGGATGGAAAAGGAATGATGGCTGCACTCGCGCTAGGTGCAGAAGGAATCGAAATGGGCACGAGATTTATTGCAACAAAAGAATGTGTTCATGCACACGCTGCTTATAAAAAATGGATCATTGAAAGCTCGGAGAATGATACTGTCGTAATAAAAAGGAAATTAGGGATGCCAGGGAGAACGTTGAACACTCCTTTTGCACTTAAGATTCTAGAAGAAGAAAATAGGAATGGAACATACGAACATCTGAGGGACTATATCAGCGGTGAAGCGAATCAGAAATTTATTTACGAAGGAAAAGGGAATGAAGGCTTCGGCTGGGCAGGACAAATAGCAGGAAGGATTAATGAGGTATTATCTGTGGAGGAATTGTTCATTCAAATCAAACAAGAAGCAAAAGCTGTCCATCAAAAATGGAACAGCCTATTCTAACACTTTTCTTACAATAGTGATACATACCCATACATTTATGCAATACGGCAATATACTAGTGGTAAGAAGCAGTTGAACTTCTGCTTCCTGCCACTTTTTTTATTACAGATTTTTTTTCAAGTGATATAGGGGTAACAGGGTTTTAAACGTTTCAGTGATGCGGCTGTACCATTCGTCTTCTGTCATATTCACCGCTTCATCCTTAGGAATATGAACGCCGCATAGCAATTCTGCTTTTTTCACTGAGCTGAGACGTTCAGCCATTTCTTTTAATTTATCCTTTTTTACTTCACTGTGTTTAAAACTTTCTGGCTTTGTGTGATCATCAGACCAGACATAGGAATCAGGAATGTCTTTTTTAATCTTATGAAGCTTTTTTAAAAACACCTTTCCATATGAATCTTTTATCGGTGATTCATAAATAAGTGCAAACCAGATAAAAACATGCGTTTCAAACAATCCAATCTGAAAATGTGGCAGCATTTTGTACCCTCTTTTATTAGGAGCAAAAGCAACCCATGTATCTTTTGGGGGATTTACAGTACGCCTAGCATGTTTTGCAACATGATAGAACATTTCCTCACCAGTTAAACCTGTAAGTTCATCAGCAAATTTATTGCCAAGCGCCTCTAGCTTAGGGCGAATAATAGTAATGATTTGATCCATACGCTGCTCAAGACCATCTGTCATAAATACATTGAAATCTTGTTCCTTAAATCCGTTAAAATTCATGAATGTTTCCTCCTGATTTAAAAACGATACAAAAGAAGTTTATCACAGAAGCAATTCTATAAAAAAATGTTTGCTTTAGATTCCACTAAGTGCCGTTTCACTATACATCAGTCATTCATAAAATATATAAAAGATGAATACGAAAAAAGAAAGGATGTGCCGGCGATATGAAACAAGTAATGAATACCTTAAAAAGAACGGATGCAGAAAGAAGAATTCCAGTTTTAAAACTTGAGATTGACTACGAATTAGTTACATTGTTTGATGCCTTAAAATCAAAAGATCAAAAACAAATCAATGATTCTAAACGTAAGCTCGAACGATTAAGGCTGGAGCTCGTGAGACTTGAGGCATGATTCAAAGAAATAGCGGGTAGCAAAAACGAATCCATCATGAACGGATGGTTCGTTTTTTTGTGAACAAGTCGGAATTGACATATACTAATAAGAAAGGCAAGGGGTGAAATCATGAAAAATGAAGAATGGAAAATGATTGAGAAGCATGCTAAAGCTTGGACACTCGAAGCGGCAGAGCTATTAAAGGCGTCTTTTGAAAATACGTTAACGATTACATACAAATCACATATTGCTGACCTCGTCACTAATATGGATAAAGCAATCGAAAAGTTTTTTATCGAAAAAATACAAGAAATGTTCCCTGATCACAGAGTTATTGGTGAAGAAGGATATGGAGATGATATCAAGGATAAAGCGGGTATTATTTGGATTATTGACCCGATCGATGGAACCACAAACTTTATCCATCAGCAGTCTAATTTTGCGATCTCCATTGGAATTTATGAAAACGGAAAAGGAAAGATCGGGTTGATTTACGACGTTGGCGGAGAAAATCTCTATTTTGCCAAAGATGGAGAAGGGGCATTCTTAAATGACTATGAGCTTCCCCGATTAGATAAAGCTTCTCTTTCTGAAGCGGTAATAGGAGTAAATGCTACATGGGTGGGTCCGAATAAAAGGATTAATCACGAAAATGTGCAAGAAATAGTCCGAAAGTCCAGAGGTACACGTTCATACGGCTCTGCTGCCATTGAACTCGCATATGTTGCATCAGGAAAATTAGATGCGTATATGACAATGAGATTGTCGCCTTGGGATTTTGCTGCTGGTCTGATACTGCTGAATGAAGTTGGCGGAATTGCAACGAAAACGGATGGGAAACCAATACAGCTCCTTGAACAAAATAGTATTCTTGCGGCAAAACCAGGTTTGCATGAAGAACTTTTAGGATATTTAATAAAATAAAAACGAAGAGAGCTTCTTATGAACGCTCTCTTTGCTTTTTCTTTAACGAAAAACCGTATCCCATTAATATGAAAACAGAAACGATGGATATGATAAATATTAATAAACTTTTTTCACCGATCGCTACGCCAATTCCACATATCGCAAGTGCAGTAAGTAAAGCAATAATCAAGAAAACTACGTTCATGATGACCTCCAGTGTAAATAAATCAGCCGATGCTGCATCATAAGTGTAACGAATTTACATAAAAAGAAAAAGCCTTTAATTAAATTTGTGATATAATAGTCAAGTTGAACAAAAAATGATAAGAAAAAGAGATAGGATATAAGGAGAGAATAATTTTGAATAGAAGAGATGATTTACGCAATATAGCGATTATTGCCCACGTTGATCATGGTAAAACAACCTTGGTTGACAAGCTGCTTCATCAGTCAGGAACATTCCGTGACAATGAACAAGTTAACGAACGTGCAATGGACTCAAATGATTTAGAACGTGAGCGCGGTATTACAATCTTGGCTAAAAATACAGCCATTAATTATAATAACAAACGTATTAATATCATGGATACACCTGGACACGCCGACTTTGGCGGTGAAGTAGAGCGTATCATGAAAATGGTAGACGGTGTTTTGCTTGTTGTAGATGCGTATGAAGGATGTATGCCTCAGACTCGCTTTGTATTAAAAAAGGCGCTTGAGCAGAAATTAACGCCTATCGTAGTTGTAAACAAGATTGACCGCGATTTTGCTCGTCCAGAAGAAGTTGTAGACGAAGTTATCGATCTTTTTATCGACCTTGGAGCAGAAGAAGAACAGCTTGAATTCCCGGTTGTTTATGCTTCAGCATTAAAAGGAACAGCTTCAATGGATCCAGATCCAAGCAAGCAAGATGAAGATATGACAGCATTGCTTGATACAATTATCGAAACGATTCCAGCACCGGTCGATAACAGTGCTGACCCGCTACAATTCCAAATTACGATGCTTGACTACAACGACTATCTTGGCCGTATCGGCATCGGACGTGTATTCCGCGGTACGATCAAAGTTGGACAAGCAGTATCTCTTATGAAGCTTGATGGATCTGTGAAGAAGTTCCGTGTAACAAAGCTGTTTGGTTTCCTTGGTCTTAAGCGTATTGAGATTAATGAAGCTAAAGCTGGAGATCTTATTGCGGTATCTGGGATGGAAGAAATCAATGTTGGTGAAACAGTATGTCCTGAAGGCCATGAAGAAGCTCTTCCAGTACTTCGTATTGATGAGCCAACACTTAAGATGACTTTCTTAGTAAACAACTCTCCATTTGCTGGACGTGAAGGAAAATGGGTAACAAGCCGTAAAATTGAAGAACGTTTAATGGCTGAATTGGAAACAGACGTAAGTTTGCGTGTTGAAAATACAGACTCACCTGATGTTTGGACAGTTTCAGGACGCGGAGAGCTCCACCTTTCAATCTTAATCGAAAACCTTCGCCGTGAAGGGTTCGAACTTCAAGTTTCAAAACCTGAAGTAATCGTTCGTGAAATTGATGGTGTAAAATGTGAACCTGTAGAGCATGTTCAAATCGATATTCCAGAAGAGTATACAGGTGCAATCATGGAATCTTTAGGTGATCGTAAAGGTGAAATGAAGAACATGATAAACAATGGTTCTGGACAAGTTCGTCTTGAATTCATGGTACCTGCTCGCGGATTGATCGGTTATACAACTGAATTCTTAACACAGACTCGCGGATACGGTATCCTGAATCATACGTTTGACAGCTATCAGCCAATGGTTGCTGGAAATGTTGGCGGTCGTCGTCAAGGTGTACTAGTTTCCATGGAAAACGGGAAAGCTTCTCAATACGGAATAATGGGTGTTGAAGACCGAGGTACCATTTTCATTGAACCAGGAACTGAAGTTTATATGGGTATGATTGTTGGGGAACACACACGTGAGAACGATATTACGGTTAATATTGTTAAAGTGAAACAAATGACGAACATGCGTTCAGCAAATAAAGACCAAACAGTAAGTATGAAAAAACCGCGTATTATGTCACTTGAAGAAGCACTTGAATACTTGAATGATGATGAATATTGTGAAGTTACACCTGAAAGTATTCGTCTTCGTAAAAAAGTGCTTGATAAGAACGAACGTGAAAGAGTAGAGAAGAAAAAGAAACTTGCTCAAGGCTAAACTTAACTTTTAAGAAGCGGGAGTGGGAATCGTGGAAGAACAAGAAATCATGAAAGCGACAGGGGAAGATTCATCTTCCATGGCTTTGCTGCTGGGGATCGAGAATGACCCTGTCAGAGCTTTTCTGCTGTTATATATCGTTATTACAGTCTTGAGTATCATTGTTTTTAAATTAGGATTCGCAAAGAAATTGCCGCCTTTAAAATCAGCATTGATCTACTTATTCTTAATAATCGGATGTATGCCCTTAGCGTTCTTTGGAATCGGACTGCCGGTTGCAGAAGGGTTAATTGTGGCAGCACTAATCCTTATTATTTACAAAGTAAGATTATATCGAAGTAAAAAGAAAGCAGCTAAATAAGGGGGTTCATCATGAAGCTAGTCGATGCTCTTTCAAATTGGTTAAGCATTAAAAAGGTGCATGAAGAACGGCCTCACGATTTAGCAGCAAAGGATACTTTTGAATTTTTTAGTGAAATCCTAAAAGACGACCATCAAGTTAACATTCAATCTGTAACTATTCAGGGTCATTTTTACATCGTAGAATTTAAAGCAGAAGGCGTTGAGAGAACAGAGCGGTTTTTTGTTGATGCTGTAGATGCTTTATATGAAGGAATTATAAATGAACCAAGATTTAACGAGGGGTGCTGATCAATCAGCACTCCTTTTTTTATGTATATATGAAACCAAGTATCCAATTAATAGTGCATATAAAATGTGTCCGATAATCCACAGTGTAAATGGAAAGAAAAATGGAGGGAAGAACGGCTTTGAAATAGCCATTTGATAAAGGGGAAAAAAGGTAAAGGACATAATAGCATTAATGATTACAGATAGGAGAAATGGATGAGAAAATCGTTCATAAAGTATATCAATGATAGCGATCAGAATAACAGATATGAATAGATGCATAACAAACTGAACAGGGACAGAATAAATAATGGTATCAGGTAAAGGCAAAAAATCAATGTTCAGCAAAAAAGTATAAAGTTTGATTTCCAGCCCTCTTTCTATCCAATAAAAAAAACAAGCCAGCAAAGTGCCGGCGATCGTGCCAAATATAAACCAGTTTATTAACCGGTTACCAATCATTGTTCGTATCGGGACTTTTATATAGTGTAAAATTACCTGTCGCTTCCCGCTGTGCTGTTTTTCGCGTGATCCGCTCTTTGCATGGCTCGCACATAAACGTGTGTATCGGTCTGTTTCTTAGTTTTTTTGCAAGTATACATTCGTTTTCAATAACTTCAATTGTATCGCATAATACGCATTTTACACGCATCGTATTTCACCTCTTTCAATCAGTATACCATAAAGGAAATTGTAAATTAAGCAAGGGAATTGAAGTACTCCAGAGAAGATTGAACGTTTTTGTGTATTTCAAGAGGACTATAACAAAGTATGTGCGTCTGATAACGACATATATCATGAGATTTTTGGTAACTTCTGGATAATCCCGCATTATTTTAAAAAATCCCACGTTAATTTAAAGAAACCCTCGTTATTTTAAAAAATCCCACGTTAAATGAAAAATACACGATTTTCGACATAAATCGTCAATTTATTTTCATAAAAAAATGACTGATAAAGGCTGAGTTCATCCCATATCAGTCATCGTAATGTTTAGCTCTCGTTTAATCGCTGCGGCTGATTCTTATCGGATTTTTCATGCTTTTTCTGATTATCTTTCAGCTGACGCTCTTCTTTTTCTGAAAGCTGGCTGTTATTTGTTTCTGTAGGCGATGGCTTTTCTGTTTGCAGGCTGTGCGGAACTTGTGGCATCAAACGGCCGACGATTCCAGCGAGCTCATTTGCGATTCCCCCTATAGGATGTCCCTGGCGAATCTGTTTTCCCATCTGACGCAGTCTTTCTGTTGTATCAGGATCTGCAGTTACAAGAGCGTTTTTTCCATTAGGATCATTTTTTAGAGCTTCTGCTACAGAGTATTTGATAGAACCTACACGAGAATTATCGAGCTTACGATCAACATCGATTCCTACAACTGCGTATGGACCTAATACAACTGCAGTTGCATCTTCAACACCTGGGATACCTGTAGCCAATCCTACGAGATGTCTGGAAATTTCCTGTGAACCTTTGGGCTGATCAGGCTTTTTGCTTTCAGCTGTTTGATTCACTTTTGTAAGACGCGGTATATTTTTATCAGCTTGAGCATTATCATTATTTTTTTCATTCATGCAGCCAAACAGAACAAAGATTGCGCATAATACAGCAGCAATACGGAATGTCTTCAATCATATCAGTCCTTCCAAGTCATTTCCGTTATTTTTTGTACATTCTTCTAACTTTATTCCTTAAGACATACATTTTTAATAGATAGTCCATAAAAATGCACTTTATAAATAGGATTACATTTAAGTCAGGAGGCTGAATGTTGAATAAACGATACGTCCTAGATACGAACGTGCTGTTGCAGGATCCTTATTCGATACAATCTTTTGGAGATAGTGAAGTAGTCATACCTGCTGTCGTGTTAGAGGAAGTGGATTCCAAAAAACGTTACATGGACGAAATTGGAAGGAATGCAAGAGAAGTTTCCCGCTTGATTGACCGGGTCAGACAAAATGGAAAGCTTCATATAGGGGTGCCGCTGGAAAACGGGGGAAAGCTTCGTGTAGAACTTAACCATAAATCGTTTCAAAGGCTTCAGGAAACATTTGTTGAACCGACGAATGATAACCGGATTCTTGCGGTTACTTTAAATCTGCAGCAGCAGGAAGAGGAAAAAAATAGCGGTATTAGGGTGATTCTGGTTTCAAAAGATGTACTAGTCCGGGTAAAAGCCGATGCCCTCGGCCTAGAAGCTGAGGATTTTTTAAGTGACAGGGTCATTGATAAGAATGATCAGACCTATACAGGCTATAAAGAGATCTATGTGCAAGGAGATCTGCTGAGTAAATTTTATGAGAAAAATGAATTGCAGCTTATTGAACTAACAGGACATTCATTTTATCCACATCAATTTGTTATCTTAAAAGATGTTTTTAGGTCTTCTGTTTCAGCACTAGGAAAAGTTGACGAATTCGGAAAAACTCTCAAGCCTTTGCGATATGATTCTGAACAGATTTGGGGAATACGGGCAAGAAATGTGCAGCAAAAAATGGCTTTTGAACTATTGCTGCGAAAAGACCTGCCGCTTGTTACTTTGATCGGTAAGGCCGGGACGGGTAAAACATTAATTACTCTTGCCGCTGCATTGCTGCAGACAGAAGACTTAAAAGATTATATAAAATTATTTATCGCACGCCCTATTGTTCCTGTCGGCAAGGACATCGGCTATCTGCCGGGGGAGAAAGAAGAAAAGCTTAAACCATGGATGCAGCCGGTCTATGACAATCTGGAATATTTATTTAACACGAAAAAGCAAGGGGAGCTTGAAAAAATCTTGGCTGGCATAGGTTCGATCCATGTTGAAGCACTTACCTATATCAGAGGGAGAAGCCTTCCTGATCAGTTTATTATAATTGATGAAGCCCAAAACTTAACGAAGCATGAAGTAAAGACTATCCTAACAAGGGTAGGGGAAGGAAGTAAAATTGTACTGCTTGGTGATCCTCAGCAGATTGACCATCCTTATTTGGATGAATTTACAAACGGATTAACGTATGTGGTGGAAAAATTTAAAGACCAGTCTGTCAGCGGCCACGTCCGGCTGGAAAAAGGAGAACGTTCTTCGCTAGCGCAGATCGCTGCTGACCTTTTATAATGAAAAAAGACAGCTCTCGGTTGAGCTGTCCAGAGATCTTCTTTATTGAATCGTAATGGCTGTAATATGCTTGATCGGATTTTCTTTGTTGCTTCCATCACCAAAGTAAAAGTGAACAGGACCGTCTGTTTTTAACGGTTTTCCGTTTTCGGAAAAAGCCAGATATCCTTCTTGAGCTTCTTTAAGTGTGATTTCTACGTTACCGTCCCCTGACTTAAATGTTACTTTCTCTGCGTCAGGGTGCGGTTGTGCATTATAGATGAAGTACGACAGCGAAATAGCAAAGGAACTAGTTAAGAGCGTTTCCTTTAAGGTTGTTTTTGGTTTTTGTTTTTCAGAAGGTGGAACAGCGCCTTCCTGCAATTCTCTGTCCCAGTGAGCAGAAACATCTTTTAAATATTTTTCTTGTTCACTTTCTTTATTATTTTTCCGGTCAAACAGCGTATTCAGGTCTTCTTTTCTATCGTCAAAAATCCAGACACCCGGATCTAATGTTAAGGGGTAGTTTACCTTCCCGTTAAGTGCAACTATAAATTCCATATAAGCCTCCTTGAATTGTAAACGCTATTAAAAGCATAGCATGATTATGTGAATACTGTAATATGTTGATTTTTTTTATTTAAACCTTTATATTTAAAGGTAGAAATTCGTGCGAACGGAGGGATGATCATTGTCAGCTGAGATGGCAACTGGACATCGGGAAAGAGCATTTGAACTATTAAAAGCAGATGCAGACAAAATCCTGAAATTGATTGAAGTTCAAATGGAAAACTTAACTATGCCACAATGTCCCCTCTATGAGGAAGTATTGGATACGCAAATGTTTGGTTTATCCCGTGAAATAGATTTTGCAGTCCGCTTAAATCTGGTAAATGAAGAAGCGGGAAAACAGTTGTTAGAATCGCTCGAAAAGCAGCTTACTGCATTGCATGATGCTTCTATGAAAAAATGATACACAGCCAGTCCGAAATACATTTGGACTGGATTTTTTTATATTTATAAAGAATTATTCATTTTTAATCAAAAACGGATACATTGTTACGAATGAATATGTTTAAAGGGAATATCGACGTGCTCAACTAATAAGAAAAAGGTTTTATATGTTACAATATCTAATAATTATGATTTTTTATTGAGAGGAGAAGGGTGAACAAGTGAAAAAAGCAGTAAGACCCTATGACTATTCTCTTTTAGTAGCCGTACTATTATTGTGCAGTACAGGTTTAGTCATGATATACAGCGCAAGTATAGGGGTAACCATTAACAAATACGATTATAGCAGCAGTTTTTTCTTCACAAGACAGCTCATCTTTTTACTCGCGGGACTGCTCCTCATGTATTTTACAATGAGATTTAACGTACAAATCTATAAAAAATTAATGCTCCCCATCGTGCTAGTCTCCATAGGAGTTCTGATTGCGGTTTTAATTTTAGGGCGGGAAGTAAATAACGCAAAAAGCTGGTTATACATAGGACCTGTTGGTATACAGCCGGCAGAGTTCATTAAATTATCCCTTGCCATTTACTTGGCAGCGATCTATTCCAAAAAACAGGGGAAGATGCATGATTTCAAAAAAGGAGTGATTCCTCCTTTGAGTATCTTTGCAGTCATGTTCATACTAATAATCTTGCAGCCCGACCTTGGAACAGCCCTAATTGTTGCAGGGGTTGCCGGCATCATCCTTTTTTGTTCAGGGATAAAATTCAAACACATCTTTTCCATGGCGGCATTGGCTGGCATTGTCGGAATAGGTATTTTCTTCCAGTTGAGTGAGGAACAATTATCCCGGTTTGATGCTGCATATGATCCTTTTAAAAATCCGGCTGGAGATGGGTATCAGCTTGTTAACGGCTATATTTCCATTGCTGCCGGGGGAATGACGGGCAGCGGATTGGGAGAAAGCATTCAAAAGTATGGATTTTTGCCTGAACCGCATACAGACTTTATCATTGCAATTATCGCGGAAGAACTTGGTTTTTTCGGAGTGTTTTTAATTATTGCTCTTTTGGGGTATATCGTATTGAAAGGATTTTGGATTGGTATGCAAAGCAATGAAACGTATACGAGTTTGCTTGCATTCGGAATATCTGGAATGATAGGTATACAAACAGTCGTTAATCTGGGGGCAGCTGTTGGTTTACTTCCAATCACGGGTGTACCGCTGCCTTTCATATCTTATGGCGGATCTTCCCTTCTCTTGTTTTTAACATCGATGGGAATTCTAATAAATATTTCTGCAAAAGTAAAATTGAATAAGAAAGTACCTGACAAACAACCGATTGAAAAAAACAGAAGCTTAAAAGCAATCATGTAACGGTAAAAGGAGAGGAACTTGTATGAGCAGAAAAATCAGCAAAGTCTTAGTAGCAAACCGAGGAGAAATTGCAATCCGGATTTTCAGAGCGTGTACAGAACTGGATATTCGAACTGTAGCGATATATTCAAAGGAAGATACTGGTTCCTATCATCGTTATAAAGCAGATGAAGCTTACCTTGTTGGAGAAGGAAAAAAACCGATAGATGCTTATTTGGATATTGAAGGAATTATCGAAATAGCAAAAACTAATGGTGTCGACGCCGTACACCCGGGTTATGGATTCCTTTCAGAAAACAAGGAGTTTGCAGACCGATGCCGTGAAGAAGGCATTATTTTTATCGGACCAGAAGAAAATCATCTTGATATTTTCGGGGATAAAGTAAAAGCAAGACAAGCAGCTATTGACGCAAACATACCGGTTATACCGGGAAGTGATGGTCCTGTTCATTCTTTAGAAGAAGTGAAATCGTTCGCAGAGGAACACGGCTTTCCAATTATCATTAAAGCTTCCATGGGCGGCGGCGGCCGCGGAATGCGAATTGTCAGAAGTGAAAACTCACTGGCAGAAAGCTATGAAAGAGCAAAGTCAGAGGCAAAGGCTGCTTTTGGCAAAGACGAAGTTTATGTTGAAAAATTCTTAGACAAACCAAAACATATCGAAGTTCAGATCCTTGGAGACTATGAAGGAAATCTCGTACACCTATACGAACGTGACTGCTCCGTTCAAAGGAGACATCAAAAAGTAGTTGAGGTTGCGCCTAGCGTTTCGTTAACGGAAGAACTGCGTCATGATATTTGTGAATCTGCTGTTTCCTTGATGGAGCATGTAGGATATGTAAATGCAGGTACTGTAGAGTATCTTGTTACCCAAAATGGCGATTTTTATTTTATTGAAGTGAATCCTCGGGTTCAGGTAGAACATACGATTACAGAAATGGTTACCGGTATTGACATCGTACAATCACAAATCCTTATCGCCCAGGGCTACTCATTGCACAGTAAAGAATTAGGAATTCCTCAGCAGAAAGATATTTATTGCCATGGTTACGCTATTCAATCACGTGTTACGACTGAGGATCCGGCAAATCAGTTTATGCCGGATACAGGAAAGCTTATGGCCTATCGTTCCGGTGGCGGCTTTGGAGTGCGTCTTGATGCTGGCAATGGATTCCAGGGTGCGGTTATTACACCTTTTTACGATTCATTGCTCGTAAAGGTTTCCACGTGGGCATTGTCCTATGAACAAGCTGCATCTAAAATGCTCAGAAACTTAAAAGAGTTCCGTATCCGCGGTATTAAGACAAATATTGCTTTCCTTGAGAATGTAGTAACACACCAGAAGTTCTTATCTGGAGACTATGATACTTCTTTTATTGATACGAGCAGTGAATTATTTGTGTTCCCTAAACGCAAGGACAGAGGGACCAAGATGCTTTCTTACATTGGGGCTACAACGATTAATGGTTTTCCTGGTCTTCAGAAACAAGAAAAGCCGCTATTTGATAACCCGCGCATTCCAAAAATGAGGCATTCTGAACCAATCCCAAATGGTACAAAGCAGCTATTAGACAATGAGGGACCCGAAGCGGTAGCTCAATGGGTAAAGGATCAGAAGAAACTCTTGCTTACGGATACTACATTCCGTGATGGTCATCAGTCGCTCCTTGCAACACGCGTCAGAACTAATGACCTTCTTCATATTGCAGAACCTACGGCAAGGTTATGGCCGGATATGTTCTCTCTTGAAATGTGGGGAGGAGCAACGTTTGATGTGGCTTATCGTTTCTTAAATGAGGATCCATGGGACAGGCTGTTGAAGCTGAGAGAAAAAGCTCCTAATGTATTATTCCAGATGCTACTAAGAGCTTCAAATGCGGTGGGGTATAAAAACTACCCTGACAATGTTATTGAAGAGTTTGTTAAAAAATCTGCTATGGCCGGGATTGATGTATTCCGAATCTTTGACAGCCTAAACTGGGTTGAAGGGATGAAAGTGGCAATTAATGCTGTTCGGGAAACAGGAAAAATTGCTGAAGCTGCTATTTGTTATACAGGTGATATTCTGGATCCAAGCCGTACGAAATATGATTTAAATTATTATGTGAAACTAGCTAAGGAACTTGAGCAGGAAGGTGCACATATTCTTGCTATAAAGGATATGGCAGGTTTATTAAAGCCTCAGGCCGCATATGACTTAGTATCTGCGCTTAAGGATTCTATTAATATCCCGATCCACTTGCATACACACGATACGAGCGGTAATGGTATTTTTACGTATGCTAAAGCTGCTGAAGCCGGAGTAGATATCGTGGATGTTGCATTAAGCTCAATGGCTGGACAGACTTCACAGCCAAGTGCTAATTCTTTGTATTATGCTTTAGCCGGGAACGAAAGGCAGCCTGACTTAAATATTCATCATGCTAAACAGCTATCAGCATACTGGGAAGATGTTAGAAAGTATTATTCAGGCTTTGAGAGCGGCATGACGGCACCTGACCCTGAAGTATACGAACATGAGATGCCTGGGGGACAGTTTAGCAATCTGCAGCAGCAAGCGAAAGCCGTTGCTTTAGGAGACCGCTGGGATGAAGTGAAACAGATGTATCGCAGAGTTAATGATATGTTCGGTGATGTCGTTAAAGTAACGCCATCTTCAAAAGTTGTCGGAGACATGGCACTTTATATGGTTCAAAATAACTTAACAGAAGATGATATATATGACAGAGGCGAATCATTGGACTTCCCGGATTCTGTTGTGGAATTCTTCCAGGGATATCTCGGACAGCCATATCAAGGCTTCCCTCGTGAACTTCAGCAGATCATTCTAAAGGGAAGAGAACCTTTGACGGTAAGACCGGGCGAGATGCTTGAAGCTGCTGATTTTAATGACATAAAAGAAACTTTGTTCCATAAGATCAACCGCCAAGTCACAAGCTTTGATGTACTGGCGTATGCGCTGTATCCGAAAGTCTTTTTAGACCGCGAGAAAATGTTTGCTCAGTTTGGAGATATCTCTGTACTGGATACTCCTACATTCTTCTATGGAATGAGACTAGGTGAGGAAATTGAGGTAGAGATTGAACAAGGGAAAACATTGATCGTAAAGCTTGTTTCAATCGGAGAAGCTCAAAATGATGGATCTAGAGTTCTCTATTTTGAATTGAATGGACAGTCGCGTGAAATTATTGTTATTGATGAAAGTGCAAAAGTAACGGTTTCTGCAAAGCAAAAAGTAGATCCATCTAATCCTTCACAAATTGGTGCTTCTATGCCTGGAACGGTAATAAAAGTACTGGTTGAAGAAGGTGAAAAAGTGAAAAAAGGCGATCATTTAATGATTACAGAAGCGATGAAGATGGAAACAACTGTTCAAGCTCCTTTTGACGGAAGAGTAAAAGCAATTTCTGTTCAAAACGGAGAAAGCATCAGTGCCGGAGATCTTTTAATCGAATTGGATAAATAAGTATTATAAAAAAAGAGGGTGTCTCGTTGTGAGACACTCTTTTTTATTGCATTTAAGGGAATATTTTTAGTATGACCGTGGCGAAATTTGTCGGTATTTGCCAACTCGTGGTTATAAGTTTATATTCGTGGGATTCTAATCGTTTTACGTGGGATTAATTTTATTAAGCTTAGAATTACAACTGTGTATACCCTTGACGGTATGGTTAAGAATGCTTTTCGTAAACCGATTTTTCAATTAAGAGGCGAATTCTAATTTTTTCTTTCCAACCATCAAAAAAAATGGCTGTAAAAAGCTCAATTCTTTCCTGCTAGGTTAGTTCATTAACTATCTGTTCCATGTTCAAAAATCTAACAAGGAAAGAAGCTGACACGAAAGGTTATTTTTATCTCAACCCTCGTACCAGCCTCTTTTATTTATCTATTTTCTATATACCATTAATGCTATAAAGCTCAGAACACCAAATAGGAAGGAGATAATCAGCCCATGTGACAAAGCTACAAATAGATTTAAGTTTGATAACACGATCAGAGCGCCTGAAATCCCCTGAAGTAAAACAAATAAAGCAGCAAATTGAAATCCTTTATTTAGAACCTTTTGATCTCTGTAATGTTTTCTAGCGTGATACCAAGAATAAATAATCCATAAAAATAACACGGTAGCTGCGATTCGATGAAGTAAATGTATACTCCCTTGAGAGCTCAATCCATTTATAAAAGTCCCGTCACACATCGGGAATTGCTGTCCACAGCCCATGCTGGAGCCTGTATGTCTTACGAGCGCACCTGTGTAAACAACTGCGTACAGGTAAGCGAAAAGCCAATAGATGTTCTTCTTGAATGCTGGTGTTACTTTTGCGATAAACGGCCGGTCGCGATCTTCAAAAGAAAGGATTGCCAAGAGAAGTACACTTGCAAACGATACCAATGAAAAACCAAAGTGAGAGGCCAGAACAGCTGATGATTGACTCCATATTACTGCTGCTGCACCAAGAAGTCCTTGTAGAACAATAAAAAATACAGCCGATCCTGCAAGGATTTTTACTTCTTTTCTATGAGGATCTCTTCTCCAAGCCCATATTGCTAAAATGATAACTAATATTCCGAGCCAGGCAGAAACATAGCGATGACTGACTTCAATTATCGTTTCAAGCTTTGGCTGGGAAGGCAATAGTTCGCCATAGCAAAGCGGCCATGAATTACCGCATCCTTCTCCTGAATCGGTCTTTGTTACTACTGCTCCCATAAGTAAAACGAGCAGCATACCAAAAGATGTAATAATCGAATAAACCTGATAAGCTCTTTTCAATTTCATTCACCTGCTTTTTTTCTATAACCTTCACAAATTTGTAAGAAATTCATCTGGTAATACTTCCAGCCTGATTGTACAAATAATATAAGGTACTATAAGGTACTGTCAGTATTAGTCGAAGTATACAAAGTACTTGTTTTGTTTTATAATGTTAAAGGACATTTTCTTTGCTTTCTTTTTATATTCTTATCCTACCATATGGGAAAATCAATCTACTTTACATATTGTGAACAGATAAAGACATTTTTTAACCGTTGATTTTACACACAAGCCCATATAGAATGAATGAGGGCTTATCTTACACTTGAAGAAAGAATTGGAACTGAACTTCACTTTTAGAAGGAGGTGTATCTGTATTGAGCAAAACACCAACTGCATATGAAGCCGCTAACAAAGTTATGGAACCGGGACCTCTTTCAGAAGCAAATCCGACTGGAACGTGGAAGGATTTTCTAACCATTGCAAAACTTGGAATAGTAATGAGCAACTTGATTACAACGTTTGCAGGGTTTTTCCTGGCTTTAAAGTATAACGATTATCTGTTCTCCGACAACATTCTCACATTAGTGTTGTGTATACTTGGAGCCGCATTAGTTATTGCAGGAGGATGCTGTTTAAATAACTATATAGACAGAGATATCGACCAGCTGATGGAGAGAACAGTTGAGCGTCCAACAGTTACTGGCCGTATTTCTGCCAGTCAGGTCCTATGGGTAGGAATTATATTATCTGCATTAGGAACGGTAATGCTCGCAATGACAACGCCTACAGCAGCTGTTATCGGACTTGTCGGACTTTTTGTATATGTGTTTGTTTATACAATGTGGCTAAAGCGCACACACTCTATTAATACAGTTGTGGGAGGGATTTCAGGAGCTGTACCGCCGTTAATCGGATGGGCAGCAGTTGATGCAAACCTTCATTGGGTTGCGTGGATCCTGTTCCTCATCATGTTTTTATGGCAGCCTCCTCATTTCCTTGCTCTTGCCATGAAGCGCTGTGAAGATTACCGTAATGCCGGTATTCCAATGCTTCCAGTAGTTTCTGGCTTCGGCATAACGAAGCGCCAGATGATCTGGTATGTTGCTGCACTGCTTCCAGTATCACTTTATCTGTTTGATTTTGGCATCATTTATTTGATCCTAGCTACTGTATTAGGCATGGGATGGCTGATTTTAGCCCTTTCAGGATTGAAAACAAAAGATGATATGAAATGGGCGCGCATGATGTTTGTTTATTCATTGAATTACATGACAATCATGTTTGTTGCCATGATTCTAGTAAATATATAGTTATTTTTACCAACGGAACAGCGCTTCATGTGCTGTTCCTGTAATTGCCTTTACATAAAAGGGCTTTCAAAAAGCTATTTAGCTATTTCCATTCAAATAACATACTTATTTGAATTGAATAGAAAGAAGATTCAGTCAAGACAGACTACAACGAGAAAGTGGGGTATATGTAGTGATGAAAAAATGGCTACAAAAAGGACGATTGGTTTCCTTATTTGCCATGTTGGCACTCTTATTGATGGGGTGCGGAGATCCGACTCTATCGGCTTTAATTCCGCAAGGTGAAGTTGCTGACAAACAGTTCCAGCTAATGCTGATCTCAATTAGTATTATGATTCTGGTTCTAGTGGTAGTTTTCGTACTTTATGCATTTGTACTATTAAAGTTTAGAAAGAAAAAAGGCGACAATTCTACACCTAAACAAGTAGAAGGAAACCATATGCTTGAATTACTATGGACAGTTATTCCGATCCTCTTGTTAATTATTTTAGCAGTGCCAACTGTAATGAGAACATTTGAATTCTCTGCAGATGCGAAACCAGCTTTAAAAAATGAACTAAGCATTAAGGTAACAGGACACCAATACTGGTGGGAATTTGAGTATCCAAAAGAAGAATTGATTACTTCACAGGAATTAGTTCTTCCAGCAGATACAAAAGTTCACGTTGAATTATCATCTGCTGACGTTATTCACTCGTTCTGGATTCCGTCACTTGCTGGTAAAACAGATACAAACCCTGGTGATAAAAATAAGAACTACATGTGGTTTGATACTGGAAGCAAGACAGATGTTGTTTACAAAGGTAAGTGTGCAGAGCTTTGTGGTGCATCACATGCTCTAATGGATTTCAAAGTAAGAGTTGTTTCTAAAGAAGACTACAAAAACTGGGTTGCGAGCTATAAGGCTGCAGACGGTAAAGCTTCTGCTAATGCTAACGGACAACAAGTCTTTGAAAAGAACTGTTTATCTTGCCACGCTGTTGGACAAGAAGGCGGTAATACAGGACCAAGCTTAACTGGTTTTGGTGATAAAGACCGTGTAGCAGGTATCTTAGAACATAACAAAGAAAATCTGGAAAAATGGATCAAAGACCCTCAAGAAGTGAAGCCTGGCAATAACATGCCTAAAGTGAACCTTACTGACGAGGAAATTGATGCTGTTTCAGATTACTTGTTAGGTCTTAAATTGAAATAGTCTTAAGCATAGCAAAAAAGGAGGTTACACCGTGGCAACTCACGAAAGTCACAAAAAGAGAAGTGGGCTTATGGATTGGCTCACTACCGTTGACCATAAAAAAATCGGTATTTTGTATCTTTTGGCTGGCGGGTTCTTCTTCTTAATCGGAGGACTTGAAGCCATCTTAATGCGTATTCAGTTAATGGAACCAGACAGCAAAATATTCACTGGTGAACTTTACAATCAATTATTAACGATGCACGGAACAACGATGATCTTCTTGGCAGCGATGCCGATCATCTTTGGTTTTATGAACGCGATCCTTCCACTGCAGATCGGAGCGCGTGACGTAGCATTCCCATTTGTGAATGCAGTAGGTTTTTGGTTATTTTTCTTTGGTGGTCTATTGCTGAACCTGAGCTGGTTCTTAGGCGGAGCACCTGAAGCTGGATGGACAGCTTACGCACCATTGTCAACTGTTGCAGAAGATACTGGAGTGGATTTCTACGTATTGGGTCTTCAGATTGCAGGGGCAGGGACACTTGCTGGGGGTATTAACTTCCTGGTAACTGTTATTAATATGCGGGCACCTGGTATGACATTTATGCGTATGCCGTTGTTTACATGGGCTTCATTCGTAACCTCTGGACTTATTCTGTTCGCATTCCCTGCTTTGACAGTAGGTATTTTCCTACTCATGTTTGAACGTATTTTTGATGCTAATTTCTTTAATGCGGACATGGGCGGAAACGTATTAATCTGGGAGCATATTTTCTGGATATTTGGACACCCAGAAGTATATATTTTGATCTTACCTGCATTTGGTATTATCTCCGAAATCGTATCTACATTCTCTAGCAAGCGTTTGTTTGGTTACAGTGCAATGGTATTTGCGACAGTACTTATCGGTTTCTTAGGATTTATGGTATGGGTCCACCACATGTTTACTGTTGGTCTTGGACCGGTTGCGAACTCAATCTTTGCAGTAGCAACAATGGCAATTGCGATTCCTACAGGTGTTAAGATCTTCAACTGGATCTTCACAATGTGGGGGGGGCAAATCCGTTTTACAACAGCGATGCTGTTCGCAGTTGGCTTTATTCCTACGTTCGTAATGGGTGGAGTTACAGGGGTTATGCTATCTGTTCCCGCAGCAGACTATCAGTACCATGACAGTTATTTCGTAGTAGCTCACTTCCATTATGTTATCGTTGGAGGTTTGATTTTAGGATTGTTCGCCGGGTTATACTACTGGTATCCAAGAATGTTTAACCGTGTATTGAACGAAACTCTTGGAAAATGGAACTTCTGGTTGTTCTTTATCGGATTCCATCTAACATTCTTTCCACAGCACTGGTTAGGATTGATGGGTATGCCTAGACGTGTATATACATATATGTCTGGTCAGGACCTAGATGGAGCGAACTTCGTTAGTACGATCGGTGCTATTCTTATGGGTGCCGGTACGATTGTACTTTTAATCAATATCGTTATTTCTGCTTCATCTAAATATGCAACAACAAAAGATCCTTGGGATGGGCGTACGCTTGAATGGGCAATGCCAGTTCCAACACCTGAATACAATTTTGCACAAACGCCGTTAGTACGCGGTCTAGATGCACTGTATGTTGAAAAAACAGCTGGTAATGGTGAAATGACACCTGCAGAACCTGTAGGAGAAATTCATATGCCGAATGGTTCAATTCTTCCATTCATCTTATCTTTTGGACTGTTTATTGCTGGTTTTGGATTTATTTATGCGAACTGGACCGTAGTAATCGTTGGACTAGGAGTTGTTCTAGTAACAATGTTCCTGCGCTCAGTTATTGACGACCATGGATATCATATTCACAAAGAAGAAGTGGAAGCAGATATTAAAGGGGGTAGAGCATAATGAATGCTGGAGAACGTTTAACAGATGCTAATTTTCCTGCTCATCCGGAAAAAGCTACCCTTGAAGGTAAAAATAAATTTCTAGGATTTTGGCTATTCCTAGGTGGGGAAACGGTTTTATTTGCTACTCTTTTTGGAACGTATCTTGGTCTTAGAAACATGCATCTGGATGGTCCATCAGGAGAAGAATTATTCTCACTGCCATTAGTATTTCTTGCAACTATGCTGCTTTTAACAAGCTCACTTACGAGTGTATATGCAGTTCTTTCATTAAAACAAAACAAAGTACGTTCTTTGCAAGGATGGTTTATCGTAACATTACTATTAGGACTTGGATTCCTGGGCCTTGAAATTTACGAGTTCATCCACTATGTTCACGAAGGACATACATTTACCAGCTCCGCATTTGGTTCTGCTTTCTATACACTGGTTGGTTTCCACGGAGGTCACGTACTATTCGGGATCTTATGGATTTCTACATTATTAGCTAGAAACTGGAACAGAGGCATCACATTAGCTAACGCACCTAAGTATTATTTGTTTGCACTTTACTGGCACTTTGTCGATGTTGTATGGGTATTCATTTTTACAGTTGTTTATCTAATGGGAAAGGTGGGGTAAGCAATGGCTGATCACCATAAAACTACTGAACCAACCGTGCATCGTCATGAGGAGATTCAGCGTAAACTTGCCTTAAAAGAGGAACGAAAGCACCATAACGTTTCCTTTGTTATGATGATTCTTCTTACGATCGTTGCGTTTTTCGCGATTTGGAGTGATAAGATCAGTGATTCATTCGCTGTCATCTTTATCCTTACTTTGGCTGTTGTGCAAGTGTTCTTCCAGCTATATATCTGGATGCACTTAAGTCACAAAGGCCATGACTTCCCGATTTGGGGAATGGCAAGCGGTGTTTTAGTTGCAGCTATTACAGTAGCATCCTTAATGGGAATGATCTGGACATCGTAATAATTTGAAGGGCTGCAGCTTTTGCAGCCCTTTTTATATGTTACAAAATTAAGAATTGTCACTGTATTACCATTACAAGTGTTTCAAAGACTGTTATAGTAGAAACGGGTACTATCCATAAAGGAGATGACAAAATTGCACCATAATCACCATATTCATCATACAAGTCTGAGTGAATACAGCTGGTACACTTTGTATCCGCCTAGTATATATATACTTGCCATCGTGCTTGCTATCGTTTATTTCCGTTGGATTACACGTGGAAACAACGGTCAAAATATCGCTACAGGCGGGCAAAAAACAGCTTTTGTTTCAGCACTTTTATTATTAATCGCAATAAAGGGAACTCCGATTCAGGTGTTGGGACATAATTATTTGTTTAGTGTTCATATGGCTCAGATGGCTGTTCTTTACCTTATGATTGCACCATTATTTATTTTAGGTATACCTGAAGAAAAATGGGAAACCTGGCTGAATAAACAGACTGTTCTTGTAAACCTATTTCATTTTCTTACAAAACCGCTAATAGCATTATTGGTTTTTAACGCAGCATTTTCTCTATACCACATTCCATTGGTTTTTGATAATGCTGTTTCAAATCCTATTATTCATTACACCTATCATACTGTATTGTTAATCACTGCTTTTACAATGTGGTGGCCAGTTCTTTGCCCAGTTAAAGAAATGGAAACATTATCTGATATTAAAAAAATAGGTTATGTTTTTGCCAATGGTGTCTTGATGACTCCTGCGTGTGCCTTGATTATGTTTGCTGATTATCAGTTATATGAGACATACCGAAATGTTCCTCAATTGTATGCTGCTATGACACCGTCAGAAGACCAGCATGTTGGCGGAGTAACCATGAAAATATTCCAGGAAGTTATCTATGCTTTTGTGCTAGGCTTAATTTTTTACAGATGGGTTAAAAAAGAACGTGTCCGTGATAAAGAAGATTTGGAATTGATCAAGAATCAGAATAATAGGCTTAATCCTGAGATGAAATAACCAGCTTAGAACGCTGGTTTTTTTGTCATTTTCAATCAATTTTGCAGAAAAAAAAGAAATTGAACCCCGCATGTAGAATAGATAATCTAAGCCGATTATGAAGGAGAAAAAAATGATGAAAATCAGTGCAAGACAAGCAGCAATTAAATTTGTAGAATCATATTTTCCAAACTGTGAAGTAGCATATTTGGCTGGAAGTGTGGTTCGAGGTGAAGAAACGGAAAGCTCAGATTTGGATATTATCATTATTGACAGCTCAGTTGGGGAGTCATATCGACAGTCGCTTACAGAGTTTGATTGGCCAATAGAAGTTTTCGTGCATAACATGTTTACTTACAAAAACTTTTTTAAAGAAAATATAGACAGAGCAAGACCCTCTCTTCCGCAAATGTGTGCAGAAGGGATCATTCTCCGTGATACTGGCCATGCCTCCCGGATAAAAAATGAAGCTCTTCAACTATTAAAAGCGGGACCGACACCTTGGAGATCAATTGAAATAGAAAGAGCTAGATATCATCTGACTGATCTCTTAAATGATCTAGAAGGATCTACTAATGGAATCGAAGACTTATTTGTGGTCTCTAAATTAGCCGACTTAACCCATGAATTTGTTCTTAGAGTGAATGGTCACTGGATCGGAGAAGGAAAGTGGATCATAAGAGCTCTTAAAGAATACAATGAAGATTTTGCTGCCCGGTTTGCTGAAGTATTTGACCTTTACTACAGCAGCAGAGAAAAAGTGGGAGTCATCCATTTTGTTGATGAAATTATTGCTCCTTATGGCGGCAGACTATTTGAAGGGTATTCTTCGTCTCACTCCCCGGAAAGTGCAGTTGAATAGAAAAAAATCCCTCAATAAATGAGGGATTTTTTATTAAACGTGAAGTTCGCTGTGCAAAGCTTCGATTAGCTTGTTGCATTGGTTTACCACATGCTTCGGAAACTCTTCATCATATTCAACACCGTGCGGATAGTAGTGTTTCCCTAGGTATGGAGTACCTAGTTCAATTTTTGCATGAGGTGTTTCAGTTTCTGCTTCAATAACATGACAAGGAAAACGGAAATAGTATACATCTCCATTTGTCATGTCTTCAAATTTGTAATCGTATGTAATACGCTCATAATCCCATTGTCCTGCGCGGATCATTCCATGATTGTCCATGACATGTTCTAAAAGTGAGAATTCAATTACCTTCCCGTTTAAGCCGCTATCTTCAAATTTCATTGTGAAACCTCCTAGGAAATTCAATAAAAAATAATAATCACTACTTAATGATATTATGAAAGCGCTAAAGATGCAATGATTGTCAAAAAACATGCATATATGTTCTTATTTCGTAAAAGATATTGAGTAGCACTATGAATTTTTATGGAGGTTTTAAAATGAAAAAAATAAGCGAGATTATGACGAGAAATGTAGACTTTGTTACTCCTTTAGACAATGTTTACGAAGTGGCTTTAAAAATGAAACAAGATAATGTAGGTGTAATTCCAGTGTGTGAGAATGACCAGGTCATCGGTGTGATCACAGACCGTGATATCGTGGTTAGAGGAGTTGCGGAAAAACGTCCGGGTTCTACCCAAGTTACGGATATTATGAGTGAAGATTTGTATACGGGAACACCGGATATGAGTGTACAAGAAGCTGCTGAACTTATGGCTGATAAACAAATAAGAAGACTGCCAATTGTTGAGAACAACAAGCTGGTTGGAATAGTATCCCTTGGTGACCTTTCACTTAATAAACAAAGCGATAATGCTGCAGGACACGCTTTATCGGAGGTTTCAGAACAGAGGGATCAATTACAATAATTGCTTGGAAAAAGCGTCATCTTTTGATGGCGCTTTTCATATTTTATAATCCCTGTAATCCATATCTTTTCTCTATGTGCTAAAATATTAGTAGATGAAAGACACAGGGGGAACCTATATGCGCGGTTTGGTTACTTTTTTTCTATCTATACTTATCTTGATTGGTTTGTTTTTTTATGATGTATTACCAGAACTTTCACTCGAAAAAGAACCTTCTGAAACAAAACTAGAATACATAGAAGAGCCTTTAAGAATCCCGGATGATGCCTTATCAAATTGGATGGGTAAAGACATTGAATCCTTTAAGAAACAATGGGGAGAACCTGACAGAATAGATCCTTCTGCTTATGGTTATGACTGGTTTATTTATGGAAGCAAAAGCCCGAAAGGATATCTTCAGGCTGGGGTGCTGGAAGGAAAAGTGGTTACCCTATTTGCGATTGGATCGGAACTAAATACACAGCCATTCACCATCGGGAATTCTTCAAACAGTATCATTCAGAAATATGAGATAAAAAGCGATATCACAATAAATGAAGGAGAAGAATTTTTCAGGTTTGAGCTCTCTGAACAAGAAATATTGCTGAGACCACTCATTAAAGTTGGAAATGATGTTTGGGTTCAATTGTACTTTGATAAATTTACGAATCAATTATCCAGTGTAAGGTATGTCACTTCGGAAATTTTATTAATACAAAGACCCTACTCGATTGTCTATAGGGGAGAACTTCCTGCTGATGAAAAACTTTCTGAGGAAGATCAAGCAAAAATTGATAATTCTGAAGAACACCAAATTTTTGAACTGACTAATATTATCAGATTGAAAAATAATAAAATTCCTCTTCAATGGGAAGAAAGTACGTCTGAAGTTGCTTTCTTACATTCAAAAGATATGAATGAGCAGCAATATTTTTCTCATGAAAGCAAAGATGGAAGAACTCTTTCAGATCGGCTGCAAAAAGGCAATGTCAGCTTCTTGCAAGCAGGAGAAAACATCGCTGCAAACTATACAGATGGCATAGCAGCTGTTGAAGGATGGATGAACAGCGAGGGACACAGGAAAACATTGCTGAACAATGAATATACTCATTTAGGTGTAGGCGTTTATAAGAAATATTATACACAAAACTTTCTCATTCCAGCGGAATAAAGAGGAGCTGACTTAAACGAGTCAGCTCTTTCGTTTTAATCCACTACTTTTCATCTGGAAGTTTAAAGAATGTCCCGGTTGCTGAAGCGATTAATGCTCCTTTTTCATTCCTTACTTTGCCTTCCATCCTGACTAACTGACGGCCGTTATGAACGACTTGAGCATGGCAAATAAATTTCTCCCCAACACCAGGCGAGAGAAAATCAACTTTTAATTCGACGGTAACTGCTCCTTTTTTGTTTCCGGGAACTCTGCTTGCCAGTGTACCTAGGGCTGTATCGAGAAGAGTTGCTGTCAGTCCTCCATGTACAATTCCGATTGAATTATCGAGTATAAGTGAATTAGGCATCGTTATTTCAAGCGTTCTGTCATCAATCTGGTTTGTTTCAAATTGCAATAAAGAAGCTATATGTGTAAGATTTGATTTCTCCCGTTTTGTTTTCAAACTGTTTAAAAATAGTTTCAATGCTTCTTTTTCTTGTTCACTGCTCTCCTCAATAAAGTCTTTTAATTCCTCGTGAATTTCCATAGGTGCACTCCTTCAATCTTTTTATTTTTATTGTACCTTTTTAGGCTCAATGGAATAAAGTAAACAGAATCATCTTTGAAATTTTTAAAAAAATGGGCGCACCAATTTATGGGCTTTTATGTATCATGTAGTAAAACATGATTCGTCAGTGGACGGCTGGGGGTGGATTCTGTGGTAAAGACTGATATAGAAAGCTTTAAGGAATTTGTTCATAAACATCCTGAATTAATTAAAGAAGTTAAGAAAAATAAACGGCCCTGGAAGGAAGTTTATCAGGATTGGATTGTATTAGGAGAAGAACATGAAAGCTGGAATCAGTATTCAAAAGACAAGAAAAAACAGAAAGACAAAAGATCTTCATCATCTCAAAAAATGAGAGCTGAACTAACGATCGGCGATATTATTGCCGGGTTAAGCAACCTTCAGATCAATGATGTTCAAAAATACTTATCCCAATTTGGCAGTGTGATGGATGCGGTACAAGAACTTTTACAGCACTTTAACAATCAGTCTGACAGACCAAACCAGCTGCCGGAAAATAAACGAAATGATTATCCTTCTTACAAAGATTAAAAGGATGTGAGCGGTGTGCGAAGAGAAATCCAGGATTATTTAAATACTAGACCTGATCTTAAGTACTATATTAGAGAGAAGCCGGAATGGTATAGAAAATTAAGCCGCAATCCTTTTTCTGTGGCGGAACTGGAGGAAGCGGCAAAGGTATTCTATGGGCGTACCTTTGGCCAGAGAGTCGATCGTTTTCATCAGCAGCTGCAGAACTTTGGTTTGCTGATGGAGTTAATCTCTATGATGGGTGAGGATAAACCTGAAGATGTGATGCCTCAAGAAGGATTTAACCCGCCGATGCCTGATGGGGTGAATCCTCTTTAAAAGGGATAATTTAATTGAAATTGGAAAAAACTATTCCTATAAGGAGTGGTTTTTTTATGAATAAAAATAGAAGAAGTCTGCTAGCTTCTGGTTCAATCTTAATTCTTATTTTGTTAATTCTAATTGGGATAACCTATACTGGTTCCCATAAAGAACAACAAAGCCAAGAACAAGAGCTTAAGGCAATTGAGGCATCAGCAGCCTACTCAATAATGGATAAAGACTGGTCCGTTAACTATCACGTAAAAAAGAAGAGGATCTATGTTGAAAATATTATCCCAAGATTCTCATTTCAGGGCAGTGTTAATAAGAAAACAAATGATATGGACGGTTATATCGCTGTATTTGTAAATGGAAAATGGAAGATGAATGTAAATCAATCCATTTTCATCTTAAAAAATATGAACCAGGGAAAACATAAGATTACGCTCCAATTAAAGAAAAAAGACGGTTCAAATTATGGTTTAAACAAAAATATCTACGTACATATTCGCTGACTCTTCTGCCAGAAGGGTTTTTTTATTTCTATGGAATAGGCGGCTGTGCTTTTAACTAGATTCATTATCCGCTATAATGAAAAGGTAACCTCATACCTAAAAGGAGGTGGCTGTATGAGTTTAGATCAAGTTGTATTGCTGGACGAAACATTAACTTTAGCAGAAATGGTTTCAAATTCCAGCGTTGCATTAGAATATAAAAGATCAAAATATATATTGGAGCAAGATATACAGGCTCAGGAAATGATTGCGCGCTTTGCTGAAATGAAGGAGAAGTATGAAGAAGTTCAGAGGTTTGGTAAATATCATCCTGATTTTCATAAGGTATCTGCTCAAGTTCGAACGCTAAAACGGGAGCTTGATTTTCATGAGAACATAGCAAATTTTAAGAAAGCTGAAAAAGAACTTGAACAGCTTCTTATTGAATGCAGCAGAATTATTGCACAAAGTGTTTCTGAGCAAATTAAGGTGCCGACTGGCAATCCGTTTTTTGACGAAAGTTCGTGCAGCGGAGGCTGTGGCTCTGGCGGCTCATGCGGTTGTGCATAAGCATTTTAGATATTTCTTAATCTGATACAATCAAAACACAAGTTGCCGCAGCAGAACATTTTTTCTTGCGGAACAAGGAAACGCATACGGAAAACGTATAGATTTTCTTCTGATCTTACAAAGTTTATTTCAAGCGTAAGCCGTTTTCCTTTCATCGACTTTACAGCATGTTTCTTTAAAATGTTTGTTGCGGTTTCTAGTGATGTTTGCGGAACAACGGATACATAAACAAAGGGAATTCCAGCCATTAATTTTTTTTCAATATGGATTACATCCGGGTCTGGCTGGATGTGATAAAAAAAATCTTCCCATATCGTATTTAAGTCCATCGTACATCACATCCTATCCGTTATCAGTTTTAAATATATGATCACGCTATTTTCATGAATGTGTGTCATTTATAAGTATGAATTCATTTTAACAAAAGGGGCTTATGTTATGATTGGTAACCGTCGTGGACTTTCTGTTTTTCTTCATTCTCTTAAATTCTCAAAGCAGCTGCGGCGCTACGGAAACGTTCATTATGTTTCTAGAAGATTTAAATATGCCGTTTTGTATTGTGACGGCAACAAAGCTGACGAGATTGCGGCTAAGCTTGAATCGTTGCATTTTGTAAAAGAAGTGAAGAAATCATATAAACAAGAAATTAAAACAGAATATGAAAGCAAGATTGCTGATAAAGCAAAAGAATATGATTATAAGATGGGTATTTAAAAACAGGCAAGCTAAGCTATCAAGCTGCTGCCTGTTTTTTTTACATTAATGGTGGAATTAAATAATTAAGTCTTAAAATACCGATTAAGTAATGAAAATAAAGCTCAGTTTCAGCGAAATCTGTTGATGGCTTCACGTCAAAAGAAATAATATCCTTGTTGATCTCAGCTGCTTTTGCTTCAAATAGGCTGTAGCGTTTAGAAGGGATCGGAATTCCTTCACGGCATATGTACAGGGGCTGAAATTTGCCTTCTGATGCAGGATTAAGAACCGCTACAACTGATGCATATTCTTTGTCCTCTTTTTTTAACCGTAAACATAATAGCTGTGAAACTCTTTCTTTATTTGTTTCCATAATTTCAAATAGCTCATATAAGTCAGAATACCCTTCACCAAGCTCAATAAATCGTTGAATCATGTTCGTAATGCTCCTTTCTCCTTCCTCAATGTAGCATATCAAAAGATCGATATAAAGGGATGTACACGAAAAAAAACCTGCAGCAATCGCTGCAGGCTGCCTTTAAAACAAAATCACTTCTGTTCAAAGGCGATGGGAGAGGAGAAACCGGATGAAGAACTTATGGGGAGTAAGTCTTCTCCGCGGTTGGCAACAACATCGTTCGTGATGTTGTTATATGTAGTATGACCGCATTTATTTTGCTCTATACTTATTAGTGAAAGATTTGATTGTTTGATTACGTGATTACTTGTGATAGGATAGGTAATGGAAAAAAGGATAAAAGAATCAGGTGAAAAATTGTGAGAGTAATAGCAGGAGAATGCAAAGGAAGACCACTCAAGGCAGTTCCGGGAACAAATACGAGACCGACTACTGATAAAATTAAGGAATCCATTTTTAACATGATCGGTCCTTTTTTTGAGGGAGGAACAGGTCTTGATCTATATGGTGGAAGCGGCGGCCTTGGACTTGAGGCACTAAGCCGGGGAATGGACCATTTTATTTTTATCGATAAAGACCAAAAAGCGATACATACTATTAAAGAAAATGTTAAACAATGCAACTATGAGGAAAAAACTGAGGTTTTCAGAAATGATGCTAAACGAGCATTGAAAGCGCTTCACAAAAGAGAGATACAATTCGATATGATCTTTCTGGATCCCCCCTATGCAAAACAAATGCTGATTAAAGATATGGAGGACATAGATAATCTTGAACTGCTTGCAAATGAAGGAAGCATAGTGGCCGAACATGGAACTGATGTTTCACTGCCTGAGCAGATTGGAAATTTTCATCGGATTAGACAGGAGACTTACGGAAAAACAACAATAATTTCTATTTTTAGGCGCGATTAAGAGAATAAGAGGTGAAGATTATGCCAACGACTGCTGTATGTCCTGGAAGCTTTGATCCTGTTACACGAGGACATTTGGACATTATTAAACGCGGTGCGAACGTGTTCGACGAAGTAATTGTAGTAGTAGCCAATAACCAGAGCAAGGATCCTTTATTTACTGTCGACGAAAGAATAGCTCTATTAAAAGAAGTTACAAAGAAATTTCCGAATGTAAAAGTAGACTCATTTAACGGTCTTTTGATTGATTATGTGAAAAGTATCGGAGCCAATGTGATCTTAAGAGGACTTCGGGCTGTTTCAGATTTTGAATATGAAATGAAAATAGCTTCGATTAATAAAAAACTGGATGATGAAGTCGAAACATTTTTTATGATGACAAATAATCAGTACTCCTTCTTAAGTTCAAGTATTGTAAAAGAAGCAGCGAAGTACCATGCCAATGTTTCTGATCTTGTACCAGAAGTAGTAGAGGAAGCTCTTAAAGAAAAATATAACAGCCCCCGTTAAAAGCGGAGGCTGTTTTTCTTCATAATATTGCGATGCCACAAAAAAATGGACAGAAGCAAGAATCCTAACGTTACATAATGACTGTGGGCAAGTGCTGCCATACCGATCTTTCCAAGGTCTTCGCTTTTTTCGGTAATAAAGGAAAATGCAGGAGCGGCTCCACTTTTAGCGTGATACAAATAAGGGAATACTAAAACACAAATAAAGGCTGACAAAAATCCGTGTATTATTCTTGCAATGAAAAAGGGTTTAAACTTAATATCAGTGTCTGCTAGTATACTGGCAACCTGAGCCTGAACAGAAAAACCGCTGAAAGCCAGTATGAAACTTGTGATCGCAGCCTGCTGCAGAACAGAGGATTGTGCAAGACTTGTTAAATTACTTCCAAGCGTAATTTCAAATATTCCTTTGATTAATGGAAGGCTTAATGTTTCAGAAAGGGAAAATAAAATGAAAATATAGCTAATCAGCTTTGAGAGCAATTCTGCAACATGAAGAAGATCCATCATCCGGCTTAATACGGAAAAAAGTATAATGAATCCGCCGATCATCAGCAGGGTTTTAGTCGATTGCTGTACGGCATCTCCAAGTAATTGTCCGATTGGGCGATTGTCAGCAAGCCTTGCCTCATGCATGTGTTTAAATGCGTTTTTAATTCCTTTGCCCCGATATTCGGTTTGTGTTCTTTCGTCTTTTTTCCAGCCGTGATATCTCATGATTAATCCAACAAGAAAATTACCTAGATAATGGCTGGCTGCAAGCACGATACCTATAGCCGCATTATGAAAAAAGCCAACTGCAATCGCACTGAACATAAATAAGGGATTGGAGCAGTTTGTAAAAGATACAAGACGTTCTGCTTCAACGGTTGAAATCTGTTTTTGGTGCCACAAACGGGCAGTTAATTTTGCTCCTGCTGGAAATCCTGATGAGATCCCCATCGCCCAAACGAATCCACCAGAACCAGGGACACGGAATAATGGCCGCATGAGAGGCTCGAAAAGGACACCAATAAGATGTACGACACCAAACCCCATTAAGACCTCAGATAAGATGAAAAATGGCATAAGAGAAGGGAAGACTACATCCCACCACATTTTGAGACCGGTTACTGATGCCATATACGTTTCTTTTGGGTATATAATAATAGAGAAAGCGATAATGATTGCTGAAGCTGCCATGATAAAGGATTTTAAATACGCTTTATTCATAAGGGGAGTTCTCCTCTCACCAAAAAATTACGCACTGCTAACTTGTCCTCATCCTTATTTATACGTATAGCCATTCTCTTTAGACCATATGTTAAAAAAAGACGATGCTTCCAAAGGAGGAGCAAAGATGAAAGAACCCAAAATCGGACTTGCTCTAGGTTCTGGCGGTGCCAGAGGCTTTGCGCATCTTGGTGTAGTAAAAGCATTAAGGGAAGCTGGTATTCCCATCGATATGGTTGCAGGAAGCAGTATGGGGGCTCTGGTTGGAGCGATGGTGTCCATCGGTCAAAGTGATGAGAATCTTTATAGAATGGCGACACTTTTTAAACGCAAGTATTATATGGACTACACCGTTCCCAAAATGGGATTTATAACAGGAAAAAAGATTAAAGAATTAATCAAGCTGCTAACGAAGCAAAAGCATATAGATCAAACAGAAATTCCATTGGCAATCGTAGCTACTGACTTGCTGCTTGGTGAAAAAGTAGTGTTCAGAACGGGTCCCATTGCTGATGCTGTAAGGGCAAGCATTTCCATTCCGGGAATAATGGTACCGGAAAAAATAGATGGAAAGCTGCTGGTTGATGGCGGTGTTATCGACCGGGTGCCTGTGTCGGTCGTTCGTGAGATGGGAGCAGATTTGGTGATTGCGGTGGATATTTCTCATTTCAAGGCAGAACATGAAGTATCCTCAATCTTCGATGTAATCATCCAAAGTATTGATATCATGCAGCGCGAAATGGTGAGATGGCACGAGGTATCGGCTGATATCATGATTCGGCCGATGGTAGAACAGTTCAGCTCAACTGCCTTTAAAGACATTAATGATATTATTGCTATAGGAGAGGAAGCAGGAAGTAAACAAGTACCGAAAATATTAGAAATGATTAAGAAGTGGAAGGAGTCATCTGATGACCATCAATAAGGATGAGAAAAAGAAAAACTTTTTCTCACAAAATAAATTTGTTATTTTATTTTTAATCGCATTTGCATTTATTGCATTTTATCCCCTTCCTTATTACATAACTTCTCCAGGGGATGCAAGGCTGTTAGATCCCATTATCCATGTTGAAGGTGGAGATGAGGATAAAGGGGAATTTATGCTGACCACCGTTTCAATCGGAACAGCAAATATCCCTCAATACATATGGGCAAAATTTAGTGATTACCGGGAAGTAATTCCTGCCGACCAAATAAGAAGCGAAGATGAAACAGATGAAGAATATAACCAGAGACAGCTGCAAATGATGGAGGATTCACAGCATGCAGCCACTATCGTCGCGTATCAAGAAGCCGGAAAAAAAGTAGATATCGAATACCATGGCGTTTATGTAACAGGTATCATGTCAGGCATGCCGGCAGAAGAAAAATTAAAAATAGGAGATAAGATTGTAGCAGTTGACCATAAAGCAGTTATGGAAACTAAAAGACTGCTTGAAGTATTGAGTCCTAAAAAAGCAGGCGACAAAGTAGACTTGACCATTTTACGCGGTGATAAAAAGATGGATATAGCCTTAAACATTGAAGAGTTCCCTAAAAAATATATTCAGGACGAAGGCCCGAAAGCAGGACTTGGTATAACTTCACCTGTAGCAGATGTATCTATTTCTACTGACCCAAAAATTAAAATCGATACTTCGCAAATCGGGGGACCATCTGCAGGACTTATGTTTACACTTGAGATCATGGATCAATTAAATGATAAGGATCTGACGCATGGTAAGAAAATAGCGGGAACAGGTACGATGGATCTTCAGAAAAATGTAGGTCCAATCGGAGGCATTCAGCAGAAGATCGTGGCAGCGGATGATGCTGGAGCAGAAATTTTCTTTGCACCCGTAGCGGGCAATAATTACCGTGATGCTGTAAAAGCTCAAAAAGATATCGGTTCGAAGATGAAAATCGTACCTGTAAAGACTTTAGATGATGCTCTGGAGTATCTAGAGAAGCTTTGAATTTACAAGGTTGTTTATTGCTATTAAAAGTGGTTGATTTCCGGTCCAGGATGCCCGCTTTCCGTGGGGCGTGCGGAGAGCCTCGGTAAAAAGATATAAGAAGTACTGCTCCTGCGTCTATAAGAAAAACAGCAGCGAAGCGAACTTCCTTGTCGCATGCCTTGCGAGAAGAACACTCAGGTAGCTGGCAAGCTGCTTCCGCAGGAGTCTCGCACCTTACGCTCCAATCAACTAGTCGACGAAGTGTTTTCACAAAGAAGTTCTTAAAACAAATCTTTTAGAAAAAAGCAATTAAAATAGAAGGATGCAGAAACCGAATGATGGTTCTGCATCCTATTTTTAATGACAAAGAAAAATTTGGCGATCGTTTAGCAGGATTTATCCTTACTAAACGATCGCCATACGGAATTTATGATCGCCATACGGAATTTATGATCGCCATACGGAATTTATGATCGCCATACGGAATTTATGATCGCCATACGGAATTTATGATCGTTCTTACTTCACCATCACCGGCGGAGTATTGTACTCTTCCTTCTCGGCTTCTAGTCTGTTAAACGAGGCTCCTTGGGCATACACAAGAGACGTTTTCGCTTCCATCTTCAATCCTTCAAAATCATGTTTTGAAAAAGTCGTCACCAAAGGAAGGTCTATTGATTTTTTTACATGACTGAGATACTCCCGTCCTGTTTCCGTCATCCCTAAGACGCGTAGATAAGCAGGAGGTGAATCAAGAATTCGGTGCATATCTTCTTTATGGATTTTATTCAGCACATGAAGACATGCGCGCTGAAGTCTTGTCCATGTATATCTCTTCGTTTTTAACCGAGTCATAAAGGATTGAAAACTGTCAGAAGCCTTCATTGCTTCAATCATTCTGTATTCTAAACCTTCTTCTACTTCATAAAAACTGTTTATTTCAGCAGGACTTGAAGATAATAGTTGGTAACGAAGCAAAGGGTAGAATTGTTCCCAGTTCATTAACTTACCTTTTATGCTTTGTTCATCTTTAAGAATCTCAATAGTAAAGGAAGGCATGTAGTTTTCAGCTTTACCGATATCATGAGAGAATACAGCTTCGCGGATAGCAGTAGCGCTCGCAATGTCACCTTTTCCAAGTACGACATCATGATAATCGGCATTTTTACGTTTTATGGTAAGTGGCTTTATTATAGACCCGAGCTCCCGTCCCGCACGAATGTATTCAAATCCTAAAATATTGTTAGGTTTACTTAAATCAAGTCCAACCGGGAGATCCAATAATTCATATGCCTTGGCTGCAGCTGCAGGATAGGAGAGCCCTTGTGACATAAATTCACTAACGTGTGTTTGGTATTTCCTATTTTGAGAACTAACCATATCATGAGTGTCATTAAAGACAGAGACATCTCCAGATTCGCTTCCAAAGCAGAATGATTCAGCTCCTGCCGACTGAAGCAAAAAGATGCTTCCAAAAGCAAAACGAGGTGCATGGCTTGTAGCAAAAGCGTAAGGAAGTTCGATCACAAGGTCAGCTCCGCCTAAAAGAGCCATTTTTGTTCTTTTCCATTTAGAAAGAAGTGCAGGTTCGCCCCTCTGAAGAAAGTTTCCACTCATAACAGCGATCATACAGTCAGCTTGTGTTACTTTTTTTGATTCCTGCAAATGATAATAATGCCCATTGTGAAAAGGGTTATATTCTACAACAACACCGGTAGCTCTCAATATGTCCACTCCCTTGACAGACCTTAAATCTTTTACGTTTACATTGTACTAAAAACAGGTTAAAATCAAAAGCATCACTGTAAAGATATAATATTGACATTTTATATTTTGACCGATATAATTACTACTGTTGCCTTGAGGTGATAAAGACATGAAATGGTCACTACAGGAATTAAAAAATTTTTACCGTAAACCGTTAACGTTTGAACAAAATGTTGATGCGAGCGGTGTGATGGAAAAAGACCCGGAGATCAGAAGCATTGATCCTGTCTTCGTAGAAGGACATGCAGATGTTACTCAACAAAAAGCCACTTTTTATTTGACCATAAAAGGAACAATGGTGTTGCCATGTGCTAACACATTGGTGGATGTGGAATTTCCATTTTCGGTAAAAACGACGGAAATTTTCATTTTCGACCCGAACTATACGGAATTTGAAGATGAAGAAAGCCTTCATAAAGTCGAAGGACATTACGTTGATCTTCTCCCTGTCATCGAAGAGCATATTTTGCTTGAAAAGCCGTTGAAAATAACGGCTGGTGATGTGACAGAAGGTCCTGCTCCCAAAGAGGGAAAAGGCTGGCAAAGGATAACGGAGGAAGACCGTCAAAACAGGGTTGACCCGCGTTTGGCTGGTCTAGCTAATTTTTTTGACAAAGACAATGAATGAAAGAATAGGTTATAATGATTCTTTCAAGACCTTTAAGGAGGTGGATACAAAATGGCAGTACCTTTTCGCAGAACATCACAAACTCGCCAAGCGAAGCGTCGTACACACTATAAGCTTTCCATGCCTGGTATGGTAAAGTGTCCACAGTGCGGAGAATACAAGTTATCTCACCGTGTTTGTCGTGAGTGTGGATCTTACAAAGGAAAAGAAGTAGTAAGCAAGTAATGAAAAACAGGGAGCTTTATGCTTCCTGTTTTTTCATATACATAAATAGTAGCGCTTTCTTTTATTGGAGGTGTAAGGATGGCAGAACAACCTGTACTATGGCATAAAGAAAATAATATCGGATGGATCACGTTAAATCGTCCTTCTGTAAGAAATGCAGTTAATTTTGAAGTGATGGAAAAACTATCGTCGCTTTTGAATACAGCAAAAATGGATGATGATATCAAAGTTCTTGTTATTACAGGTGCAGGAACACATGCATTTTGCTCCGGGGGAGATTTAAGTGCTTTTCATTCGTTAAAAACAGAACAAGAGGCTTTTGGCATGCTCTCTAAAATGGGCAGGGTACTGGACGAATTGTTTTTCTTCCCAAAACCAACTGTAGCTTTGATAAATGGTTCAGCGGTTGGAGGAGGCTGTGAGATAGCTTCGGCATGTGATATCAGGCTGGCGCGTGCTGAAGCAAAAGTCGGTTTTATACAGGGGAAACTGGGAATCACGACAGGATGGGGCGGAGGCAGCTACCTTTTAGAGCGAATTGGTCAGTCAGAAGCGATGGATCTTTTATACAGCTCATCTCCCGTTACGGCAAAGCAAGGTATGGACCGGGGATTCATTCAATATGTGATTAAAGGAAACAGCAAAAAGGAAACAGAAAGATATATTCAGCGCTATACCACTCAGCCGCTAGGCGTCATAACTTCTTATAAAACCTTGCAGCTTCAAAGGTACGATCAAAAAAGGATTAAACAAAATGTACAAGATGAAATTAAAAGGTGTGCACAACTTTGGGCTTCTGATGAACACCATAAAAGAGTAGAAGCATTTTTAAAGAAATAAGTTTATCCCCCTCATTTTAGTAGAATAAAAAGTCTATCTTTTCTAACACTAGCATATTCATAATACAAACCACTAAAATGGGGGGATCATAATGACCAATTTGCGCCAGGATGCCTGGACAAAAGACGAAGATGCGATTCTTGCAGAAGTTACACTCAGGCACATACGCGAAGGCAGTACACAGCTTGTTGCATTTGAAGAAGTGGGGGAGAAGCTGACAAGAACTCCTGCAGCGTGCGGGTTTCGCTGGAACTCACTTATACGCAAGCAATATGAAAAAGCAATTGCTGAAGCAAAAAAAGTAAGAAAAGAACGCAATAAAAGAAAAGGAAAACAGCAAGCTACTGACTTGCAGGACAATCCTTTATCATTGAACAGCAATAATGTTTACAGCAGGTATGATGGTGAGAAAACACTCTCGCTTAATGAAATTATAGTATTCTTGCAGCAGCTTCAATCAGAAGGGCCGTCTGCTAAAAATTTAGAAGCAGAAAATAAAGCACTTCTCGCAAGGCTGGCAAATATAAAAAAAGAGAATGGAAATTTAAAGAATAAGCTTGATAAGATCAATAAAGAGTATGAAAATGTATGCCGTGATTATCAAGATGTACTCCAAATCATGGAAAGAGCCAGAAAGTTAACCGAAGTTCCTGTAAGAAATTAAAAAAAAGATGGCAGAGGCCATCTTTTTTGCACTTTAAGAATTTATAAGTTTAGGAATAAAGTTTAAGTTATTAAACAAAGCTGACGGATAGAGCTTGTTGTCAGCCAAGTTTTCTTTATTATGCAAGACGCTGTTCGCTGACACCTGTTGGATACCATACATAAGGATTCTGTCCGCGGTCACGGTCTTTATTATAAGTTACTGCTTCAAAGCCCATTTTCTCCCAAAAACCGCTTGATTGCTGTCTTCCATTTGTCTTAATAGGCAAGTTGAAGGTTTTTGCAAATTCTACAAGTGCTCTCCCAAGCCCTTTTGTCTGGTGATGAGGAAGTACTTCAAGCTTCCATAATTCTAAGTAATCCTGAGGAGGATCAAAATATTGATCGTACGCAGCCTCAATTTGATACAAACTCATTCGGGCAACCAGCTTATCACCATAATATATTCCATAGAATGGGGACTCGCTGTCATTTTCGATCATATTTTCTTGAAGATCCTCGAGCATTGACAGTTCTTGTACGCCATATTCCTTGAACTGTTTAAACTCTTCTAACGTTTTATAGTTAACTAATAACTTTTTCACTTCATACTGTAACATCTTCTCTCCCCCAGTCATTCTGTACTTTTCTCTATAGTTATAGTATATACTAATTATGCTAAAAATTCTTTAAAAATAAAATATTCATTTAGTTTGCGCTTTCAAAAGAGGAAAAAGCACGATTTTGTCGAAAAAGGTAATGTTGACAACAGGAAGGAGGATATATATGAAAAAAATATTAATTGCTAATCGTGGAGAAATTGCACTTCGAATTATTCAGACGTGTAAAGAAATGAATATTGAAACAGTAGCCGTTTATTCTGATGCAGACAAAGACCTCCCTTTTGTAAAAGCTGCTGATGAGGCAATACATATTGGAGAGTCCCCGGTTGCCAAGTCGTATTTACAGACTGAAGTCATTCTAAAAGCTGCCATAGAACATAAGGTGGATGCTATTCACCCGGGTTATGGTCTTCTTTCTGAAAATGATGAGTTTGCTAAAAAAATAGAGGAAGCGGGCATTAAATTTATTGGTCCCTCTCCTAAAACCATTGAATGGATGGGCGACAAAATTATGGCCCGTAAAACGATGCAACAAGCCGGTGTTCCTATCGTTCCAGGAACAATTGAACCCATAGAGGATGTTGAAGAAGGCGTTAAACTTGCCGAGCAGATCGGCTATCCGGTCATGCTGAAAGCAAGCAGCGGCGGGGGCGGAATCGGAATGGTTAAATGCGAAAATAAAGAGGATCTGTACAAGCACTTCGTATCTTCGCAGCAGCGTGCAAAGAACTATTTTGGGTCTGGAAGAATGTTTATAGAAAAATGCATAGAAAACGCAAGGCATATTGAAGTCCAGATCATGGGGGACACATTTGGCAATATCGTTCACTTGTACGAGCGCGATTGCAGCATCCAGCGACGAAACCAAAAAGTAGTAGAAGAAACTCCTTCACCGTTTTTAACAGAAAGTCTGCGCTCAAAAATTACAGAAGCTGCAGTGGAATCTGCGAAAGCTGTAAACTACGTAAATGCAGGTACTGTTGAGTTCGTTGTTAGTGAGAATGGTGACTTTTATTTCTTAGAAATGAACACGCGTCTTCAGGTTGAGCATCCTGTAACAGAAAGTATAACAGGTCTTGATTTAGTAAGATGGCAGATTCAGATTGCTCAAGGTGAAGCATTACCCCTTTTACAAGATGAAATTATAAGTAAAGGGCATGCCATTGAATTCAGATTATATGCTGAAGATCCAGTGACGTTCTTCCCTTCACCAGGAAAAATTGAAGAAATGGTTTGGCCGAAAATAGAAAATGTAAGAATTGATGCAGGTTATGAAAGCGGAAACCAGGTTACACCATTTTATGACCCGATGATCGCGAAGATTATTGTAAGCGATTCCAATCGTGCTGGATGTCTTCAAACTGCAGCAAATTTCTTTAAGACGATCCAAATAAATGGCCTCAAAACGAACGTACCTCTTTTTCAGCAGCTTCTAGAAGAAGAAGGATTTGTAAAAGGCGAGTACACTACAAATTTCTTAAGCAAGCGATCAGTTAGTAAACCGTAAAATAAAAGGAGAGATAATCATGAAAGAAATTACAGCATCTATGGCAGGCACAGTATGGCAAGTACTAGTAAGTGAAGGTGATGAAGTAACTGCAGGTCAAACAGTTATCATCCTGGAATCTATGAAAATGGAGATTCCGGTAGGCGCTGCGGATGCAGGGACTGTTGATAGCATCAAGTTTGCATCAGGGGATTTTGTCAACGAAGGAGACGTTTTAGTTACTTTAAAATAAGGTTTGCCTACATTCTGAGCGAGCGCTCACTCTCTTAAAGGAGGTACATGCATAATGGTAGCAAAATTAGAAAATCAGCTAAAAGAAAAAATAGAACAAATCGAGGCTGGCGGCGCGCAAAAATATCATGAGAAAAACAGTGCTCAAAATAAAATGTTTGTACGTGACCGTCTTAAGCAATTGTTCGATAACAGCGAGTATTCAGTAGAGGATGCGAAGTTTGCTAACAACCAGGCTGGTGATCTGCCGGCAGATGGTGTTGTAACGGCTATAGGTAAGATAGGCGGGAAAACGGTTTGTGTCATGGCGAATGACTCCACTGTAAAAGCGGGATCTTGGGGTGCGCGTACGGTTGAGAAAATCATCCGTATTCAAGAAACAGCGCAAAAGCTCAAAGTACCGATGCTTTATCTGGTAGACTCCGCTGGAGCGCGGATTACGGACCAAATCGATATGTTTCCAAACCGCAGAGGTGCAGGCAAGATCTTTTATAACCAAGTGAAGATGTCAGGGATGATCCCGCAGATCTGTATTTTGTTCGGACCTTCAGCTGCTGGCGGAGCATACATCCCAGCATTTTGTGACGTGGTTATCATGGTTGATCAAAATGCGTCTATGTATTTAGGAAGTCCTCGGATGGCTGAAAAAGTTATCGGAGAAAAAGTAACACTTGAAGAAATGGGCGGAGCACGGATGCATTGTTCTGTAAGCGGATGCGGCGATGTTTTAACAGCTGATGAAACAGAAGCAATCCAAGAGGCTCGTCGTTATCTTTCATATTTTCCGGGCAACTATAAACAGAAAGCACCAGCTGCAAAAGCGGTTTCTCCAAAGCCGGGAAGAGAGCTTGAAGAGATTGTTCCTGAGAATCAAAACGTGCCTTTTGATATGTATGAATTTATCGACGGACTTATTGATGAGGGAAGCTTCTTTGAAATGAAAAAACTGTTCGCTCAAGAAATTGTTACAGGATTCGGCCGAATAGACGGAAAACCTGTTGGGATTATCGCTAACCAGCCGAAAGTTAAAGGTGGAGTATTGTTTGTGGATTCCGCTGATAAAGCAGCCAGATTCATTACTTTGTGTGATGCTTTTTCCATCCCGCTTCTTTTCTTATCTGACGTACCGGGCTTTATGATCGGTACGAAAGTAGAGAGAGCTGGGATCATTAGACACGGAGCAAAATTAATAGCTGCAATGAGTGATGTGACGGTGCCGAAAATCTCCGTTATTGTTCGTAAAGCTTACGGTGCCGGTCTTTATGCAATGGCAGGACCTGCCTTTGAACCAGATTGCTGTTTAGCACTTCCGACAGCGCAAATTGCGGTAATGGGTCCTGAAGCTGCGGTAAATGCAGTTTATTCCAATAAAATTAACGAGATTGAGGACATGAAAGAACGTATCCAATTCGTTCAGCAGAAACAGCAGGAGTACAAAGAACATATAGATATCTATAAGCTGGCATCAGAAATGATCATTGATGATATCGTTTCACCATCATCACTTAGAGATGAACTGAGTAATCGCTTTGCTTTTTATGAAAATAAAGAAATGATATTCAGCGAACGCAAACATCCGGTATATCCCGTGTAAAAGCAATGAAGCTGACCCAAAAGGACATGAAATATGCCCTTTTGTGGTCAGCTTTTATAATTCTGTTTATCTGTAAGCTTCTAATGTGTTATTTACAGGTAGAATATCCTTTTTGGAGAGAAAATGAGAGGTCTTCGTGTGAAAGTCCATGCCGTTTGAGCGAAACGCGGCTTGGTTTGAGCGAAAACTCGCCCTTATTGAGCGAAACGAGCAATGGTTTGAGCGAAAACTCGTCCTTATTGAGCGAACGTGTAATAAATAAAAGAACACGTACCGTAAAGACCAGAGGTTCACTACACTAATTACTTTTTAGCCGACCCCTTTTTTATCGAATTTCTTTTATATGGTAAAATCATTCTAAGATTATGGAATGTCAGGGAGGTAACTATGAAAGTCAGTGTCATTGGCGGAGGTGCAATTGGCCTATTAATTTCTTATTTTCTTAAAAGGAACCAGCATGAGCCTGTAATCTATACAAGGTCGAAAAAACAGGCTGAACAGCTGAACAAGTATGGAATGACGTATAAAAACAGATTCGGAATAGAAGATCATTCGGCAGTAACAGCTATTCCTGTTGGTGAATATGCAGGAAATGAATCATATTGTATTGTTGCAGTAAAGCAAACTTCGATTCAAGATCTTTCTTTTTTACGTGAGAGGGGTTTTGCAGAAGTGTCTTATTTATTTTTGCAAAACGGTATAAGTCATATTAAATTACTTGAAAGCCTTCCGCAAATAAATCTGGCAGTAGGGGCAGTTGAGCATGGTGCTGGAAAAGAGGGGCTTACCACGGTCAATCACCTTGGTGAGGGAAGGATTAGATATTCACCTTTCAGGGGACAACCAGACTTGAAATGGGCTGAAATCCTTCATAGTGAAGAATTCCCTCTTACTGTGGAGGGAAATTGGAAAGAAATGCTTTACCAAAAGTTAATCATGAATGCATCCATCAATCCGGTAACAGCCCTTTTGAGAGTGCCGAATGGTGATCTTATAAAAAATGAACATGCATTGTTTCTTATGAAAGAACTATTTGAAGAAGCAATTAAGGCCTTAAAAATGACATATAAACGAGATGAATTATGGAAGGATTTGCTAATCCTTTGCAGAAATACATCATTAAACCGTTCTTCTATGCTAAAGAGCATTGAAAGTGGAGAACAGACTGAAATTGACAGCATCACGGGTGAAATCATTGAACACGCAAGAAATAATAACGTGCAGACACCTTTTTCTTATTTTGCGTATAAAGCGGTAAAAGCATTGGATTGGAGAGGATGAATGATTGTCTAATGTTATTGGTACGGTTTTGGCTACTTTTATAACTGTACCTTATATTGTATTTTTTATTGTTCATATGAGTATGTATAAAATGACAAGGAAAAAACGGAAAGCATTGAAGATCAGTACTGATGTTACAACATTCTTTTTGTTTCTGGCTATTGAAAGAATGACTGTAGAAATTTGGGGAAATTCTTATTATTGGGTCCTCATATTGTTATTCATTGGAGGATGTTTGATATTTACATTATTCATCTGGAAAAATGATTTGGATCTGTCGATCGGAAAAATCATAAGGATGAACTGGCGTTTGCAGTTCCTGCTTCTCTCTATAGGGTATTTTTCTTTGTTGACATTTGGGATAATCGATCGCATTCTTTCGGCTTAGAGCAAATCTTTTATTATCTGATGATTTTCTTTGCTATACTCGTTAAGGATGTAATCGATATGCAGAAAGGAAGTACATAAAAATGAGACTGGAGGAAATGAAGCTTCAACTATCACCATTTCTTGAAAGGTACTCTAGTGGAGATTCAGATGTTATCCATTTTTTTGATTATAAAGAGCCTTTCAAACCCGAGGAATGGGCAAAAAGACAGCGGGAATTGAAGCGTCACCCATTTCCTAGAAAAGATTTGACAGATTACTTGTCATCTTACAATCAAAGAATTGGTTCATCGGCAAAAACGCTGGACAACATACAAAAATTAAAAAGCAATGACGGATTAGCAGTTGTCGGCGGACAGCAAGCGGGTCTGCTTACAGGTCCGTTGCTCGTAATCTATAAATGTATAAGTACGATTCAACTGGCCAAACAAGCAGAAAAAGAACTTGGCGTTCCAGTAGCCCCTGTATTCTGGATTGCAGGTGAAGATCATGACATGGATGAAATAAACCATGTGATGATACCAAGGAATGATACCGCTAAAAAAATTTCTTTAAAAGCAGCCGGTGCGGTAAAATCGTCAGCTTCACTCTGGAGATGGAATCCTGAGGAAGTTAAGCCGTGGCTGATGGAAGTATTTCGTTCGTTCGGAGAAACAGCTTTTACAAGCGACTTTCTGGCACAAACTGAGCGCTTTCTCTCCCAGTCAGATTCTATCGTTACTTTTTTTGCAAAACTTCTCTCGTACTGGTTTTCAGAAGAAGGGCTGATCTTGCTTGATTCAGGTGATCCGGAATTTAAAAAAATTCAAACTGACTTTCTTGAAATGATGATTCGCAACAATGAAGATATAGATATCGCGTTCAGGTCGCAAACGAAGCTGCTGAACGAAAGCGGGTTTAAGGACCCAATTGAAGTTCAAGAAAACAATGCTCATTTATTTTTCACAAAGAACGATGAACGCATTCTTCTTTTTCGGGATGAAAAAGGTTTTACTTCAAAGGAAGGAGACTTTTCAATTTCGGAAGCTGAGCTCATGACAGAAGCAGCGCTTCACCCTGAAAAATTCAGCAACAATGTAGTGACACGCCCCCTCATGCAGGAGTTTCTGCTCCCTGTCTTATCATTTATTGCAGGACCTGGAGAAATTTCATATTGGGCTTCATTAGGGAAGGTCTTTCATCACTTTGACCGAAAAATGCCTATATTGACGCCTCGGCTATCAGTCACACTTGTTTCACGGCGTACTCAACAGCTGCTGGAATCTAAGAAGCTAAACGCTGTGCAGGTTTTAGAAGAAGGAATAGAAAACTATAAAAGGGAATGGTTTGATAAAAACCGGCCGATTGAAACAAATAGTTCAATAGAGGCTGTTAGATCCGATTTTATTAAATCTTATACACAGCTTGTTAAACTCGCAGAAGAAATAGATTCAAAACTTCTTCCAGTGGCTGAGCAAAACCTGAACAGGATTCTTGGGGAAATTAATTATATGGAGCAAAAGATGGAGCAGCGAGTGAGAAAAAAAGTAAAGCTTCCGCTTGCTGAGTTTGATGAAATAATGCTTGATCTTAAACCAGGCGGAACGTTGCAGGAAAGAGTGTGGAACGTTTATCAATATATCAACCAAGAAGGTCCATATCTGATTAAAAACCTAATAGAATACCCTTTTGTATTCAATGAAAAACATAAAATAATATATCTTTAAAACATGAAAAATATTTTTGGAAAAATCCTGTGAGACAGCAGGATTTTTTTTTTTGTACACGAATAATACTTGTAGTGGTGAAAAGTGGAGCGTTGTGGTAGATTTAGGGGAGAAAGTGGGGTGATCATATGTTCATGGGAGAGTATCAGCACAACATTGATGAAAAAGGACGTATGATCATCCCCTCCAAATTTCGTGAAGAACTGGGCACAGAGTTTATTTTGACTCGCGGATTGGATCAATGTGTATTCGGCTATCCTTTAAGTGAGTGGAAGGTTATTGAGGAAAAGTTAAAAGCCCTTCCGTTTACTAAAAAGGATGCGCGGGCATTTACCCGTTTTTTCTTTTCTGGAGCAGCTGAATGCCAACTTGATAAACAGGGAAGAGTGAACATTGCATCTCCGCTCAGAGATTATGCAAAACTAGAAAAGGATTGCGTAGTTATAGGTGTGTCGAATAGAATTGAGATTTGGAGCAAATCCGTTTGGGAAGAATATTTCTCAAAATCAGAAGACTCTTTCGGTGAAATTGCAGAGAGTCTTATGGACTTTGATTTATAAACCCTTAAGTTTACAGCAGAAAGGAATTTTCCATTGTTTGACCATATAACTGTTTTAAAACAAGAATCAGTAGACGCATTAAACATTAAACCTGATGGGATTTATGTGGATTGTACGTTGGGTGGGGCTGGCCATAGTGAACTAATACTGTCCCAATTAGAAACTGGCCATTTGTATGCATTTGATCAAGATGACAAAGCGATCGAAAATGCACGGCAGGTGTTGAAAGAACATGAAGGAAAGTTCACGATCGTTCGCAGTAATTTCCGCTACATAAAAGAGCAGCTGAACAGCCTGGGCGTTCAAAAAGTGGATGGAATCCTTTTTGATCTGGGAGTCTCATCTCCGCAGCTTGACGAAGCAGATAGAGGATTCAGCTATCAGCATGACGCTGAACTAGATATGCGAATGGATCAGACCAGTGAACTGACAGCTAAAGACATTGTTAATGAATGGTCGTTTAACGAGTTGATGAAGATTATTTCTCGATATGGCGAAGAGAAATTCGCTAAACAGATCGTACGAAAAATTGAAGCAGCCAGAGAGAAAAAAGAGATTCAAACAACCGGAGAACTTGTCGAAATAATAAAGGACGCAATTCCTGCCCCTGCAAGAAGGACAGGCGGACATCCTGCCAAGAGAACATTTCAGGCCATTCGTATTGCGGTTAATGATGAACTGAACGCCTTCGAAGATGCACTAAAAGACTCCATTGAACTATTAAACATCGGTGGACGTATTGCAGTCATCACGTTTCACTCACTGGAAGATCGTGCGTGTAAAAATATACTAAAAAAAGCGAGTACAGGGCCGGAACTTCCTCCAGGATTGCCGGTCATACCAGAAGAATACAAACCCACTTTACAACTGATTACACGAAAACCGATAGTACCAACGGAAAATGAGCTTGAAGAGAACAGACGGTCTCGATCAGCGAAATTAAGGGTTGCAGAAAAGCAGAAATAGAGAGGAGAATAGTTTTGAGCAATTTAGCATATCAAGTTCAAAAACAACAGATACAAACACAAAGAAATCCTAGACCGGTTGAACAGCCTTCACGCAAGCTGTTTACAAAGGGCGAAGTTATGCTATGGGGAATTATGGGGGTTGTTTTAGTAGCCGGGCTCGTTTGGCTTATTTCGCTTTATGCATCTGTTTACCAAGCGACTGCTAAGGTAGAGACCATTCAAAGAGATATCGCTGCAGAAACAAAAATCGTTGAAGACTATCACCTTCAAGTGACTGAATTGAGCAACCCAGAGCGCATCATGAAAATCGCGAAAGAACAGGGTTTTATTTTTGATGATAAGAATGTAAAAGTGGTTCAGGACTAATTAAGCAGGTGTTGTTATGAAACTAAAAAGAAAAAATGTTGGAGCAGGTATTCTTATGGTTTTGTTTACCGTGCTCTTTTTTGTATTAACAGGCAAGTTTTTCCTCGTTGCATCTTCTCAATCAGCTGAAGGGGTAGATCTAATTGATTACGGAAAAAGGAAATGGCTGAAGAGCGATGTACTTGATGCAAAGCGAGGAACGATGTTTGACAGAAACGGTGAAGTAATTGCACAGGATATTCCTTCTTATAGTGTAATAGCGATTCTCGACAAAAATTATCCAAATCACATTAAGGATCCCGAAACAGCTGCTGAAAAATTAGCAGGGGTTTTGGATACTGATAAAGAAAAGCTTGTCGAGCTTTTAAGTAAAGAGGGACGCTTTCAAGTAGAGCTGCCTGCAGGAAGAAAGGTATCGTACAGGAAAAAGGAACAGATTGAAAAACTGAAAATTCCTGGAATCGATTTCCTGAGAGAATCCAGAAGATATTACCCGAATCAGACATTTGCTTCCCATGTTATTGGGTATACAGGAAACGGCGAGAAGGGTGTTCAGGCTGGTTTGATGGGTCTGGAGAAACTTTTGGATAAATACCTCCAGGAAAAAGACGGAAAGATTACTTTCCTTGGTGATGCATTCAGCCGTGCTATACCAGCGAATAAAGAATCTATTCAAAAACCAAAGCATGGACAGGATGTTTATCTGACACTCGATGAAAAAATACAGCTCTATTTGGATGAAGCTGTGCAGGAAGCAGCGAAAGAATATGAGCCGAAAAAAATCACGGGGATTGTAGCAGATCCTAAAACAGGCAGAATTCTGGCGATGACCAATTATCCTTCATTTAATCCAAATGAAAAGGACATTGACAACTATACGAATTTTGCTATATCTGACGCGTTTGAACCTGGTTCTACGATGAAGATCTTTACATTGGCTGCAGCCATTGAAGAAGGTGCTTATAACGGGAATGAAACATTTCAGTCAGGGTCGTATAAAATCCCTGGCAATAGACCGATTAGTGATCATAACCGAAAAGGGTGGGGTACGATCACTTACAATGAAGGGGTGCAGAACTCTTCTAACGTAGCATTTTCAAAAATCGTCCGTGAAAAATTAGGCTATGAAAAATTCAGAAGCTATATCTCAAAATTTGGTTTGGATCAAAAAACGAATATTGATCTTCCCAACGAGAAAAACGGTTCTATTCTATATAACTATGAGATTGAAAAAATAACGACTGCCTTTGGTCAAGGTTCAACCATTACGCCAATCCAGCAAATACAGGCAGCAACAGCGATAGCCAACGGCGGCAAAATGATGCAGCCATATGTCGTGGACAAGATTATGAACCCTGAGACAAAAGAAACTGTTTTAGATAATGAGCCGAAAGTGAAAGGCAAGCCAATATCTGAAGACACTGCGAAGCAAGTAAGAGATATCTTAGGAACAGTCGTAACAGAAGGAACTGGAAAACCATACATGATAGATGGATATAGTGTAGCTGGAAAAACGGGTACCGCTCAAATACCAGGAAAAGACGGCAGATACATTTCCGGGTGGGGAGAAAATATATTCTCTTTTATCGGAATGGCGCCGAAGGATGATCCTAAACTTCTAGTCTATGTTTCGGTTGAAAGACCAAAGGTTGAGTTTCCAGAAATGGGATCCACTCCGACTGCTAACATTTTTACTAGCGTAATGAAAAGCAGTCTGCAATACTTAAATATCCAGCCAGAAGAAAAAGAACAGCAAAGTAGAACAAAGCCTAAGAAATCATACGGAAAAGAGCTGCCGAATTACACGGGACAGTCAGCTAAAGAAGCTAAGTCCGAGCTTGAAAAGTTAGGCATGCAAGTATCGATTGTCGGATCTGATGATGAGGTAATAAAGCAGGAACCTTATGAAGGTGCTTATGTCATAAAAGGTGAACGTGTCATTCTTCGTACTTCCGGTGATGCCAAAATGCCTGATTTAACAAACTGGTCCTACATGGATATATTGCGTTTAAGCAAGATACTGGGGTTGAAGGAAACGATCACAGGCAGCGGGTTCGGGGTTAAACAAAACGTTAAAGCCGGAAATCCGGTGAAAGAGGGGGATTTCCTCGTCGTTCAGCTTGAACCGCCGAAAGAAACTGAACCGGTATCAGAAAATAAAAAAGAGAATAAAGAAGAAAATACCGAAGAATCAGAGCAAAGCAGCGGTGAAGAGGAGCCGGTCGTAACGGATTAAGTACAGCAATATGTTCTATGCGCTTGTGTACAAGCATATATTTGAAACGAACCATACAGGGGAGGTATCATGTGTGCGAGTTTCAAATGTGACAGTACGCAGGCGCTTAATTTTTGTTCTTGTTTTTGGACTAGCTTTTTTCTTTGTCATATCCGTACGGCTTGGATATGTACAATTTGTATTAGGAAATATGCTTACGGATCAGGCACTTGATTCTTGGAGCCGGAATATACCTTTTGAACCTAAAAGGGGAAAGATACTCGACAGGAATGATGTAGTTCTCGCTACAAACATTAGTGCTCCAACCGTATTTGTTGTTCCGAGACAAGTAAAAAAACCAGATGAAACATCGGAAAAACTTGCAGCAGTTCTGAACATATCAAAAACAGAAGTGTATAAAAGGATAACAAAAAAAGAATCGATTGTAAGAATTGATAATGGGGGCAGGAAAATAAGCAACAACAAAGCAAAAGAAGTTGAAGCTTTAAATCTTCCAGGAGTTTTTGTCGCCGAAGACAGCAAAAGACATTATCCATATGGGTCTTACCTTTCCCATGTGTTGGGCTTTGCTGGCATAGACAGCCAGGGTTTAACAGGCCTTGAATTATATTATGATGACCAATTGAACGGAAAAAAAGGGCATGTTTCGTTTTTCTCAGATGCCCGTGGCAGGAGAATGCCATCCTTATCGGATAAATATGAGAAACCAAAGGACGGATATGATCTTCGCCTTACAACAGATTCGAGGGTTCAAACGATCATTGAACGTGAATTAGATATTGCGCAAGCCACCTACAATGCAGATGGTGCCATTGCAATCGCGATGAACCCGAATACGGGTGAAATTTTAGGAATGAGCTCAAGACCGGATTTTGATCCGGAAGAATACAAACGTGTTGCTCCTGAAGTATATAACCGAAACTTGCCGGTATGGGCACAATATGAACCTGGTTCTACATTTAAGATCATCACACTGGCAGCAGCACTCGAGGAAGGCAAAGTTGACCTTGAAAATGACCATTTCCATGATCCTGGCTCGATAGAAGTGGCAGGAAGAAAGTTGAAGTGCTGGAAGGCTGGAGGCCATGGAAGCCAGAGTTTTTTAGAAGGAGTACAAAATTCCTGTAACCCGGGATTTGTAATTTTAGGTCAACGATTAGGAAAAGATAAACTGTTCTCTTATATTAAAGATTTTGGATTTGGTGAGAAAACGGGAGTTGACCTTGCGGGTGAAGGTAAAGGGATCTTATTTCCGCTTGATCGCGTAGGACCGCTAGAATTGGCAACTACTGCTTTTGGCCAAGGGGTATCAGTTACGCCGATCCAGCAAGTTGCAGCCGTCTCTGCGGCCGTAAATGGGGGTTATTTGTACGAACCATATATAGCTAAAGAGTTAGTAGACCCAGTTACGGGTAAAGTGGTCAGTAAGCAAACCCCTAAACTTAAAAGAAAAGTTATATCTGAAGAAACATCTAAAGAAGTCAGACATGCATTAGAAAGTGTAGTTGCACAAGGAACAGGGAAAAATGCTTTTGTAGATGGCTACCGTGTTGGAGGAAAAACAGGTACAGCCCAAAAAGCAGAAGGCGGCGTCTACTTAAAAAATAATCATATCGTTTCATTTATTGGAATGGCTCCTGCTAACAAGCCAGAGATCGTCGTCTATGTTGCCATCGATAACCCAAAAGAAACATTGCAGTTCGGGGGAATAGTAGCTGCACCAATCGTCGGCAACATCATTGAAGATAGTCTTTCAGCTATGGGAGTCAAAAAGCAAAAAGGCCAGATAGAAAAAGAAAAAACATGGCTTGATGCACCAGAGGTTGTAGTTCCCGATTTAGTAGGAAAGAAAACGAAGGAGCTGACAAACCTTTTATACAATTTAAAAATTGAAACATCCGGCAAAGGAAATTACATCGTTCAGCAAGCTCCGCAAGCAGGGGTTAAGCTTCAGGCAGGCAAGACTATTCGTTTATTTTTGGGTGACAAAAAAGAAGTGGAAGATTAAAATGAAAGATGTACACATAGCCAAGTGCGTAATTTTGCCTTGGCTTATTTTACTTAAATGTTGGATTTTCTAACGATGATTAGAGGAGAGGTCAGGATTAATGGAATTAAAAGACTTGCTTACATATTTAGTGAATTATGAAATGGATATTGAAGCCAATCCTGAGATAACCTCCATTGAAATGGACTCGAGGAAAACGGGTAAAGGCTGTCTTTTTGTTTGCATAGAAGGATTAATATTTGACGGCCATGATTTTGCTGGAACAGCTGCAAAGAACGGGGCAGCAGCAATTTTAGCTGAGAAGGATATTGATGTAAACATACCAGTTATAAAAGTGAAGAACTCTAAAAAAGCAATGGCAGTTTTAGCGGATGCTTTCTTTGGACATCCTTCACAAAAATTGCACTTGATTGGGATAACAGGTACAAATGGCAAGACAACTACTTCTCACTTGATTGAAAAGGTTTTTCGTGATGCAGGCAAAAGCACCGGGATGATCGGTACTATTGAGATGAAGATCAAAGACCAAAGCTTTAAAGTAGCAAATACTACTCCTGATTCTTTATTTCTTCAGCATGCATTTTACAGAATGACACAGGAAAATGTAGATGCTGCTGTTATGGAAGTTTCATCACACGCGCTTGATCAGGGCAGGGTCTGGGGCTGTGATTTTGATATTGCCATTTTTACGAATCTTACACAGGATCACCTGGATTACCATAAAAATATGGAAGAATATCAGTTTGCTAAAAGTCTTTTGTTCTCTCAAATGGGAAATACTTATAACAAAGCTGACAGGAAGGTGGCTGTCTTAAACAATGATGATCCTGCTTCAAAAATGTTTGAGAGAGTTACTTCTGCACAAGTTATTTCATATGGCATCGATAATGAAAGTGATGTACGTGCAACGAATATTACAATAGGTTCTCAAGGGACTAGCTTTACACTCCAGACACCTAGAGGTTCGAGAGAAGTTACTTTGAAGCTGATCGGTAAGTTTTCCGTCTACAACTTCTTAGCAGCAACTGCAGCTTGTCTATTATCAGGACTGGAACTCGATCAGATCATTTCTTCTCTTGAAGAGGTTACAGGTGTATCCGGCAGGTTTGAACCTGTTATAGCCGGGCAGGATTTTACTGTTATCGTAGATTATGCACATACACCTGACAGCTTAGAAAACGTATTAAGAACAATTAAGGAGTTTGCAAAGGGAAGAATTACTGCTATTGTTGGATGCGGCGGAGACCGTGATAAAACAAAACGGCCTATAATGGCAGGAATTGCTGCTGATTTAGCAGATTCAGCTATTTTCACAAGTGATAATCCCCGTACGGAAGATCCACTTCAGATTTTAAGAGATATGGAAGAAGGAGCAGATGAAGGTAATTACGTTACAATTCCAGACCGGAAAAAAGCAATTGAATATGCGGTTGAACGCGCAAAAACAAATGATGTTATACTAATTGCCGGTAAGGGACATGAGGCATATCAGATAATTGGAAAAGACGTGTTTGATTTCGATGATAGAATCGTTGCTCGGGACGCGATTAAGGCGGTGAAGAAATGAAACTGGATATAAAAGAACTGGTCGTATTAGCAGACCGCTCATCCGGTAAAAATGAAAATATATGGTTAGAAGGTGTCTCCAAAGACACGAGACAAAAGAGTGAGAACGCTTTGTACTTGCCTATTGCAGGTGAACGGTTTGATGGACACGATTTTTTGCTTGATGCCATTAAACAAGGGTGTATTGCAACGATCTGGCAGGAGGGAAAGGAACTTCCCGCAGGCTTGCCCGATGACTTCCCTGTACTTTATACGGCAGATACAATAGCTTTTTTACAAAAGATATCTAAATTTTATTTAAAGAAGGTTAATCCAGTTGTTGTTGCCGTTACAGGAAGCAACGGCAAAACGACAACAAAAGATATGATCGAAAGCGTATCATCAACAAATTTTAAAACATTTAAAACACAGGGGAACTATAACAATCATATTGGTCTTCCGCTTACAATTCTGGCGATGGATGAAGCAACAGAAGTTCTTATCCTTGAGATGGGCATGAGCAATTTCGATGAGATTTCGTTATTGAGCAAACTTGCAGAACCAGATGCTGCCGTTATAACTAACATTGGTGAAAGCCATCTTGAACAGCTTGGCAGCCGCGAAGGTATCGCAAAAGCTAAACTTGAGATTGCAGATGGATTGAAACAAGGCGGTCTGCTCATCATTGATGGTGATGAACCGCTTCTTTCACATGTTAAAGGTGAGAATGTTTTACAAGTTGGTTTTGGAGACTCTTGTACACTGAAATTATCTAACTTGCAAACTGACACACAAGGTGTTTCATTTACTTTAGAAGAAGGGACAACTGTTTATAGAATACCTATGCTTGGCCGCCACAATATTAAAAATGCGGCATATGCGATAGCTATCGGGCATTATTTGAATATAGAGGAAAATAAAATTCTTGAAGGACTTGAAAATCTAAAGGTCACTTCCATGAGACTTGAACTGAAAAAAGGAAAGCAAGGCACGCTCCTTATTAACGATGCCTATAATGCAAGCCCAACGAGCATGATTGCCGCTTTAGCGACACTTGCTGAGCTGAATGATTTTAATGCAAAAGCGGCTGTATTAGGAGATATGTATGAACTCGGATCAAATGAAGAAGAAATGCACAGAAGAGTAGCCGCTCATGTTGATCCTTCTATTAATCATGTAATTACAGTCGGTGAAAAAGGTGCCTGGATCGCTGATGAATTAAAAAAAATGAAACGAAAAAATCTTGAAGTCACTCCATGTCTGACAAAAGAAGAAGCGCAGGAACCGATTGGGAAATTATTATCGAAAGACACTGCTATTCTTTTTAAAGCATCGAGAGGGATGGCTTTAGAAACCCTCATTTCTACATTTATAGAAGAAGAACAGGAGTCGAAAAAATGATTGAGCAAGTCTTACTTTTTACATTAGTTGCATCCTTTTTAATCGCGGTGCTTAGCTCACCCTTCTTTATACCGTTTTTAAGAAGATTGAAATTTGGGCAAAGCATACGTGATGAAGGACCGAAATCACATCAGAAGAAACAAGGAACACCAACAATGGGCGGTATAGTTATCGTATTGGCTCTTGTTATTGCTACATATGCGATGACTGCTAAATTTTTTACCGTTACTGCTGAAACACATTTACTGCTCCTTGTAACATTAGGATATGGACTTATAGGATTTTTAGATGATTTTATTAAAGTAGTGAAGAAAAGAAACCTGGGATTAACATCAAAGCAAAAGCTTGTAGGACAGCTTATTATTGCTGCTCTCTTTTACTTCGGACTAAAAATGATTGATTTTACGACTGAAGTAAGTGTTCCAGGAACAGGTTTTTCATTCGATCTTGGCTGGTTTTATCCTGTCTTAGTTTTATTTATGCTGATCGGAGCATCTAACGCAGTAAATCTGACGGATGGTCTTGATGGATTGTTGGCCGGAACAGCAGCGATCGCATTTGGTGCTTTTGCCGTTTTAGCATCAACCATGCTTCAATTTGAAGCAGCAATCTTTTGTGTAGCTGTGGTTGGCGCGGTATTAGGATTTTTGGTATTTAATGCACATCCTGCAAAAGTGTTCATGGGTGATACTGGTTCATTGGCGCTCGGGGGTGCTATAAGTGCTGTGGCTATCTTAACTAAAATGGAAATATTGCTGGTCATTATTGGTGGTGTATTTGTTATTGAAACTCTCTCGGTTATGATTCAAGTTACCTCTTTTAAGCTGACAGGCAAACGGGTATTTAAGATGAGCCCGCTTCATCACCATTACGAACTGTCAGGCTGGAGTGAGTGGCGGATCGTTGTAACATTCTGGCTGGTAGGACTTGTTTTTGCTGCTTTAGGAATTTATTTAGAGGTGTGGGTTTAAATGAAGAACTTAGCGTTTTTTCAAGATAAAAATATTTTAATTGTTGGTTTGGCCAAAAGCGGTTTTGCTGCAGCAAAACTGCTTCATTCTTTTGGAGCGACTGTTGTTGTAAATGACAAACAGCCAAGAGAAGGGAATAAAGAAGCTGAAGAGCTTGAGGAAATGGGTATTTTTGTAGAATGCGGCGGACATCCACTAAATCTGCTTGACAGAGACATAGATTTTTTAGTGAAGAATCCTGGTATTCCTTATCATAATCCATTAATTGATGAAGCACTTAAGCGCAAGATACCTGTTTATACAGAAGTAGAGATTGCAGGTCTGATATCTGAAGCTTCCATTATCGCAATAACAGGTTCTAATGGAAAAACGACGACAACTACGCTCATTGGCGAAATGTTAAAAAACAGTGAAAAGAATCCTATTGTAGCAGGCAATATTGGAACTGTTTTTTCAGAGGTTGCCGCTAAATCTACTGTTAACGATATACTTGTTGCTGAATTATCCAGTTTTCAGCTTATGGGAACAGAAAAGTTCAAACCGAGAATCTCTGTCTTTTTGAATCTGTTTGAAGCGCATTTAGACTATCATGGCTCTCTTGATGAATATGGACAAGCAAAAGCAAAGATAACAGAGAACCAGGACCAGAATGACTTCGTTATTTACAATGCAGATGATGAACGGGTATCTGAGCTTATGAAACTGTCTAAAGCGAAGCATATTCATTTCTCTGTTAAGAAACAAATGATAGACGGAGCTTATATTTTAGAAGATGCGTTGTATTTCCAGCAAACCAAGATCATTAATTTGAAAGACATCGTACTGCCTGGTCAGCATAATCTATCAAATATCATGGCAGCAGTTTCTGCATCAATGCTTGCAGGTGCATCAGTTGACCAGATTAATAATGTATTAACCTCGTTCACAGGTGTGACACATCGACTTCAATATGTGGGAGATGTAGCAGGCAGACGTTTTTATAACGACTCTAAAGCAACGAATATATTAGCAACGAAAGCAGCGCTCTCAGCATTTGAAAATGGCGTTATCTTATTAGCAGGAGGGCTTGACAGAGGAAATTCATTTGATGATCTTATTCCATCATTAAAAAATGTCAAAGTACTCGTTACATTTGGCCAAACTGCTGAAAAAATAGCTGAAGCAGGAACACAGGCGGGAATAGAAACGATAAAACGTGCTGATAATGTGGAAGAAGCTGTTCCCATGGCATACAGCCATTCAAAAGATGGTGACGTGATATTGCTTTCCCCTGCATGTGCAAGCTGGGACCAATATAAGACTTTTGAACAAAGAGGGGACATGTTTATCAACTCCGTGCATAAACTTAAATAAGGTTTGTACAAATAATAAGAGTTGAGGTGTTCCCTTTGCCTGCAACGAGATCAACCCCTGATATAATCATGATTATTGTTACGCTTATGCTGCTATCCATCGGAATTATAATGGTCTATAGCGCCAGTGCTGACTTGGGACAGTATAAGATGGATGATTCATTCTTCTTTGTGAAACGGCAGCTGTTATTTGCCGGAGTCGGAATTGCAGCGATGTTTTTTATCATGAATGTAAACTATATGACATGGAGAGTCTGGTCAAAAATTCTTCTTATCATTTGTTTTTTTCTTTTAGTCGCTGTTCTTATTCCGGGAGTTGGTATGGTTCGGGGAGGTGCTAGAAGCTGGATTGGTGTGGGAGCCTTTTCCATACAGCCTTCCGAATTTATGAAGCTCGCAATGATAACCTTCTTGGCAAAATATTTATCTGAACATCAAAAGAAGATCACCTCGTTGAAAAAAGGCTTGATCCCAACACTTTCATTAGTGATGGTTGCCTTTGGAATGATTATGCTTCAGCCAGATCTCGGTACAGGGGCAGTTATGGTTGGAACAAGCATCGTCATGCTTTTTGTGGCCGGGGCACGAATTTCACATTTTGTAGGAATGGGGCTTATTGGTCTTATCGGCCTGGCAGGATTGATTATTTCAGCTCCTTATCGTATTAAACGAATTACTTCTTTCATAGATCCATGGAGTGACCCATTAGGAAGCGGGTTTCAGATTATTCAATCACTGTATGCGCTAGGTCCTGGAGGTTTGCTAGGTCTTGGACTCGGACAAAGCAGGCAAAAGTTTGGATACTTGCCAGAGCCGCAGACGGATTTTATTTTTGCTATTATTTCAGAGGAATTAGGATTTATCGGGGCAGTTTTTGTATTAATATTGTTTAGCTTACTGTTATGGAGAGGCATCAGAATAGCTCTTGGAGCACCCGATCTTTTTGGTTCCTTTTTAGCTATTGGTATTATAGGGATGGTTGCCATCCAGGTGATGATTAATATTGGTGTTGTTACGGGACTTATGCCTGTAACAGGAATAACACTTCCGTTTTTAAGCTATGGCGGTTCATCACTAACACTCATGCTTGCTTCTATTGGAGTAATATTGAATATAAGCCGTTATGCACGGTATTAATACTTGAGTTTCAACGGAAATTCTCTTATTCTAAACATAGTGAACTTTCAAACGTTACCCTGTCTTAATGACAGGGTATCTTCTTTTTCTTATATTGTTTTTGTAAACTTTGTTCCGGTTAGAAGTGAATCTTTTAGAAAACAGCTTTTTCTTAAGACAAATAGCAACAAATAGGATATTTCTTTCGAATACTACTTAGTCAATGTTTATGAATAGATTAAACATGGAAAAGAATAATGCATAGCATATAAATAGAGTTATGTGGGATGAATGTAGGGGGTTTTAACATGATAAACCAATTAGCAGAAAAATTAAAAAATGAAGAATTAGGCACTGTCTTATTAAATGAACCATTAAAGAACCATACAACATTAAAAATTGGCGGTCCTGCCGATCTTTATTTTGAACCGAAAAATATTGACTCATTGAAAAAAGCGATCATTTATATGAAGGAAGCGAATGTGCCGATTCGTGCAATCGGAAGAGGCTCTAACCTGCTTGTGGCAGATGGAGGTATTGAAGGTGTCGTTATCAAAGTAGGGGAGGGGCTTAATCATCTCCAGCAAGAGGACAGCAGGATAACAGTAGGGGGCGGATATTCGCTGATTCCGCTTGCTACTTTAATGTCCCGTGAAGCTTTTACAGGCCTTGAATTCGCAGCAGGCATTCCAGGGTCTGTAGGAGGAGCTGTTTTCATGAATGCTGGAGCCCATGGATCTGACATGTCCCAGATCGTTGAAAAAGCTTTAATACTTTTTCCGGATGGAGAACTAAAATGGCTGTCTAACGAAGAACTGGACTTTTCATACAGGACTTCTGTTCTTCAAAAAATGGGCGGGATCTGTGTTGAAGCTGTTCTTGTGCTGGAAAAAGGCGATAAGGAAACGATTATGGCTGAACTTAAGAAAAATAAAGATTACAGAAGAAACACACAGCCATGGAACTTTCCATGCTGCGGCAGCGTATTCCGCAACCCGCTTCCTAATTATGCAGGGCAGCTGATTGAATCGTTAGGTCTGAAGGGAACAAAAATAGGTGGTGCGCAAATTTCTGAAATGCATGCAAATTTTATCGTGAATACGGGTGACGCTAAAGCACAAGACGTTTTAAATCTTATTGGGTTTATACAAAAAACGATAAAAGAAAAACATGGAATCGACATTGAAACTGAAGTTGAGATCATTGGAAGAAATGAATAACAAAAAATTGGATAAATAGTGCTAAATTGGGTCTTATCCGTGCTATAATACAGACAACAAGAAAAAACTGACCGGCGACGTTTTGAAACGAAGATATCTGATTCGTTTATCCTGATAAATTGGCTGTAGAATAAGCCATTAATATAAGGCTTGGCGTCCTTTAGCCAAGTTCTTTTATTTGAGTTAACGGCTGGTTTGATGATTTATTCTTGTATTATATGATAAATCGGAGGAAGAGGATGGACAAGGTAAAGGTTGTCAAGATTGAGGACCGAATCCCGAAGCTGAAAGAACATCGTAAACAAAAAGCGAATCGCCGCCTGATATTTTACTTGTCCTTTTTCTTCCTGTTATTAATGGTCGTTGTTTATTTTCAATCTGATTTAAGCCGCGTGAAAAAAATTACGGTTTCAGGAAACTACTTTGTTACGGATTCAGAGATTCTGAAAAAAAGCAAGATCTCAACGGAAACAAAATATTTAAATATTTCAGAAGGACAGATTAAGAAAAGACTTGATTCTATTTCTGAAATAAGTTCAGTTGCGGTTGAAAAAAAATTCTATAACCATGTCATCATCAGCGTAAAAGAATTTCAGCGTGTTGGTTACTTTAAAAAAGAAAATACATATTACCCGATGCTTCAAAACGGAAAGATGCTTAAGCCGCTAAGCAAAAATGAGAGACCGGTTAATGCACCCGTTATTGTAAGCTGGGAAGACCCAGAACAGCTGGAGACGATGGCTCAGGAGCTGCAAAAGCTTCCCGAGGGAATTATACACCGTATTTCAGAAATTACACACACGCCTGATTCGGACAATCCTAGTAAACTTACATTATTTATGACGGACGGAAATAAAGTCGTTACTTCTATTTCCAAATTTTCCGAAAGAATGTCTGCTTATCCATCATTAATAAGTGAGATTAAACCCGCTGAAAAAGGGACGTTTTATTTAGGGATCAGTACCCGATTTGAGCGATACAACCGAGAAGTTACGGAGGAGAAAAATGAGGAAAATTAAAGGGAAACATCTCTTTTTATCTCTTATCCTTCTAGTTACCGGTTTCATTTTGTCTTTCTCCTATCAAAGAGCACAAGTCGAAAAAAATGAAGCAGTTCAAACGAACGAGTGGAAGAAAGAAGATTCTTTGCGCAGCCAGATACTGAGTCTTCAAAAAACAAATCGTGAGCTGGCAGGCGAGTTGAAAGGACTGCAGCAGACCGTAGAAAAAAAAGAGAACAAACTGGCTGATCAGGAACAGATTTCTTCTAAACTCGTAGAAGATTTGAAAGAACTTAGAATGGTAGTAGGGAATGTAAAAGTGAAAGGGGAGGGAGTTGAAGTAACCTTGCAGGACTCCTCTTATATCCCAGAAGGTGAGAACCCGAATAATTATATCGTTCATGAAGAGCATATTAGAAGTGTTATTGATGAACTTCATGTTTCAGGAGCAGAAGCGATTGCGATAAATGGTCAAAGGATCTCGCATGACACATATATTGCATGCATAGGACCGGTGGTGTCTGTAGATGGCAATCAGTATCCTGCACCTTTTGTTATTACGGCAATTGGAGATTCATCAGCACTGGAAAAATCTCTTAATCTTTATATAGTAGATAAAATTGTAAATGATGGTGTGGAAGTAAGAGTGGAACAAGAAAGCGCGATCGAGATGGAGCCATTTATAACAGAAGAGGGATGAGTAGGTTGAAAGAAAGACAAATCATGTTTGCAACTATAGCCCTCATTATAGGCGGTATGCTGGCGATCCAGTTTGAGACCACGAATAACCCAATCATTAGAGACACTCGCGATCTATGGGAGCTAAGAGCTGATCTGGAAAAAGAAAAACAGCGTCAGCAGGAGCTTAATGAGGAGCTTCATCGTTATAGCGAGCTTTTAAATAAGTACCAGACTGAGGGAAAAGACGAAAAAATTGAAGCGATGGAAAAAGCATTGGCAGATTTAAAAAAACAGGCAGGATTAACTACGGTGAGCGGTCAAGGAATCGTAATGACTGTCGAACCTTTTAAAGACGAGCTAATCGGAGTAGATCGCCCTCTGCCAAAGATTGACCCTGATATGCTTAGAAGACTTGTTAATGAATTAAACAGGTATGATGCAAAAGAAATCAGTATTGATGGACAGCGAATCGTATCAAAAACACCGATCCGGGAAGTAAATGGAGACATTTATATTAACAACAAGCCGATTTCCGATTTTCCTATTCAAATCAACGTTTTGGCAAAAAACAATGAAAAACTTCATCAAAAGATCATCGCATCACCTGCTGTTGAAGAGTTTATCAGGGAAGACTTCCTTGTAGAATCATCTCCGGCAGCAAAAGTGATATTGCCGGCTTACGACGAAGATGTGAAAGTGAAGTTTATGAAACCGGCAAAGGAGGAAACATAAGATGTGGTTACCGGTACTTGGACTTGTATTAGGTCTTTTATTGGGTTTCATGTCTGATATCCGGGTCCCTCCTGAATACTCAAACTATTTATCAATAGCTGTTTTGGCTGCATTGGATACATTGTTTGGAGGTATCCGTGCTCATCTCCAGGGCAGTTTTGAAGATAAAGTGTTCATTACAGGTTTTTTCTTCAATATTTTACTGGCTGCCGGATTGGCTTATCTAGGTGTTCATTTAGGTATCGACCTGTATTTAGCCGCAATTTTTGCGTTTGGTGTAAGGTTATTTAATAATATTGCTGTAATCCGGCGACTATTAATCTCAAAATGGACAGACTCACGTAAAAAGGCCTAAAAAATTTGAAAAAACGGTAAAAAAAAAGAGGGATAACCCGTTGTTTGTGGAATTTATTCCATAATTAAGCGAAAATGAAGGAATTTTGTTCATCGTTAATAGATGAAGATTTAATGGATGAAAGGTTAGGAGGTGCCACAGAATGAACAGCAATGAAATTTATGTAAGTCTAGACATCGGTACATCCAATATTAAAGTGATCATTGGGGAAATGACTAGTGAGTCCTTTAATGTAATTGGTGTTGGCCATGCGAAATCAGCTGGAATCAGAAAAGGTTCCATTGTAGATATTGATGAAACTGTTCGTTCCATTAGAAAGGCCGTTGAACAGGCAGAAAGAATGTTAGGCATTCCGATTAATGCTGTAATAGTAGGTGTGAAAGGAAACCACATTCAGCTTCAGCCATGTCATGGGGTTGTAGCGGTATCACGAGACGATCGGGAAATCGGCGATGAGGATATAGCTAGAGTAATAGAGGCAGCTCAAGTCATGTCAGTGCCTCCAGAACGAGAAATCATTGATGTAATTCCACGGCAGTTTATTGTTGATGGAACAGATGAGATAATAGATCCAAGAGGAATGCTGGGTGTCCGTTTGGAAATGGAAGGAACGGTAATTACCGGTTCTAAAACAATCTTACATAACTTACTTCGTTGTGTGGAGCGAGCAGGACTTACAGTAGCTGATATTTGTTTAGAACCATTGGCTACTTCATCTATTGCTCTTTCACGCGATGAAATGGAGCTTGGAGTGGCATTGATTGATATTGGAGGCGGATCAACCACATTATCCGTTTTTGATCAGGGAACGATGCAATTGACCTCTGTTCTTCCGATTGGCGGCGACTTTATTACGAAAGATATATCAATCGGATTAAGAACCTCAGCTGAAGACGCAGAAAAGATTAAGCTGAAACATGGTCATTCTTTTGTGGATTATGCTTCTAAAGATGAGACATTTACTGTTTCTCAGATTGGATCATCACAGGAACAGGAAATTTCACAATACGAGTTGTCACTAATTATTGAGGCCCGTATGGCTGAAATTTTTGAACTGATAGATGATGAATTGCATCAGCGCGGATATTCTGAGCTCCCAGGCGGTTTCGTTATTACTGGAGGAGTTGCAGCCATTCCAGGAGTGCTGGAATTAGCACAAGATATCTTCCAGCAGAATGTAAGAGTGTCATTGCCTGATTATATCGGTGTAAGAGAACCGAAGTTCACGGCAGGAGTCGGGCTGATTCAATTTACACACAAAAATATTAAAGTACAAGGAAAAGAAGTTGCTTCTGCATTAGCTGAAAATGCAGGGGAACCTTTACCAAAGAAAAAACAGTCCAGCCAGAAGCAGGCACAGGAAAAACAGCCTGGCGGTATGAAATCAAAAGTGAAAGACTGGTTTGGCTTATTTTTTGAATAACTTAAGGAACTAGTCATTAGGAGGAACGCTCATGTTAGAGTTTGATATGAATATGGATCAATTGGCAACGATAAAAGTTATTGGTGTTGGCGGCGGCGGAAGCAACGCTGTTAACCGAATGATTGAACATGGAGTACAAGGAGTAGAATTTATTTGTGTTAATACAGACGCACAAGCCTTGAATCTTTCAAAGGCACCTGTAAAGATGCAAATTGGTACGAAACTGACAAGAGGACTTGGAGCAGGTGCAAATCCTGATATCGGGAAAAAAGCTGCTGAAGAGAGCCGTGAGCAAATCGAAGAAGCTCTTTCTGGAGCGGATATGGTCTTCGTAACGGCTGGAATGGGTGGAGGAACCGGTACTGGTGCAGCTCCGGTTGTAGCTGAAATCGCTAAAGATTTAGGCGCACTCACAGTTGGTGTTGTAACAAGACCTTTCACATTTGAAGGACGCAAGCGTTCTACACAGGCAGTAGGCGGAATTTCTGTATTCAAAGAAAAAGTAGACACACTTATCGTAATTCCTAACGACCGTTTACTTGAAATCGTTGATAAGAATACACCAATGCTTGAAGCTTTCCGTGAAGCAGATAACGTACTTCGTCAAGGGGTACAGGGTATTTCTGACTTGATCGCTGTTCCAGGATTAATCAACCTGGACTTTGCAGATGTTAAGACAATCATGACTGAGCGCGGATCGGCACTTATGGGTATCGGTGTTGGAACAGGTGAAAACCGTGCAGCTGAAGCAGCGAAAAAGGCCATTTCATCTCCGCTTCTAGAAACTTCAATCGATGGAGCAAAAGGTGTATTGATGAATATTACCGGAGGAGCTAATTTGAGCCTCTATGAAGTAAACGAAGCTGCAGATATCGTTTCTTCAGCATCTGATCCGGAAGTTAACATGATTTTCGGATCTGTAATTAATGAAGAGTTAAAAGATGAAATCCTTGTTACTGTTATCGCTACTGGTTTTGACGAGAACGAAAAGCTTGTAAATAACCAGCAAAGAGCTGAGAGACCAAGAATGCAGCAATCTCCTGCTTCTAATCAATCTCACTCTAATCAAAGCCAGCCGCAATCACAAGGACAGACACAATCGCAATCACGTGAGGAAAACCAGTCTGAATCCAGAAACAATTCTTATTCAAATGCTGATTCAGATACTTTGGATATCCCAACATTCTTACGTAACCGCAGTCGCAACAGAAGAAGATAATAAATCATAAAAGATTAAGCATGCTTTCCAAAATGGGAAGCATGCTTTTTGTTTTTTATATTGTTCTAAAAGCTCTTTTCTAAAAGATTGTTGCTTATTGTCATTATTCTATTCTCTTCATTGACAAGTTGATTGGGTGCAAGGTGCGTGCGACGAGGAAGCACTCTTCGATAGAATTATCTTGGAGACGCAGGAGCAATATGCTTCTTTGACTCAGTATCTTTAATTATCTTCGAACGAGCTCACCGCACACCCCGCGGAAAGCGAGTATCCTGTAACGGAAATCAACCGCTTCTAATAGCAACCAAGATTACGTAAACAGCCTTTTGGTTTTATAAGCATATTCTTGTCCCTAAAGCGTATATCTAGTATATAAGTTATTTTGACAAAATTAGAGAAAATAAGAACAATACTTCTCTCATAAACTGACAGACTTTCAAACAACCTATACGTTATACTAATTTCAAAATTAAGAAAGGAGAAAACCAATGACCCTATATTTGGATGTCATTTGGTTTCTTAATTTCTGCATTGATTATGTATTGATCTCATTAACAGCATATATCTTAAAGCGCAATGCATCGAAAAAGAGAATCCTTATTGCCTCTCTTCTAGCATCCAGTTATGTCATTTTAGTTGTTTATCCGGAACTTATGGTTTTCTCGCAGCCTCTATTGAAGTTTTTGTTATCCATTGCAATCATGATTACGGCTTTTGGTTTTAAACGGGTACGATTTGTTGTGAAAAATGTAGCTATGTTTTATTTTGTTTCGTTCGTAACGGGCGGCGGAATATTTGCACTTCATTATTTTATGCAAAGTGATGCAGTGATTATGAATGGTGTTATTTCAACTAAAAGTACGGGGATGGGTGACCCGGTAAGCTGGATTTTTGTTGCAGGAGGTATACCTGCACTTTGGTATTTTTCAAAAAAAAGAGTGGACGACATAACTGTGGAAAAAATGGGTTCCAGCAGTCTTGTCAAAGTGAAAATTTCTATTGGAGAAGTTATTATTTTTGCAAATGGACTTATTGATACTGGCAATAAATTATACGATCCTATTTCAAAGATGCCCGTTATGATTTTAGACATGAATATTCACGGTACAAAGTTCCCGGAAGCCATCCAATCTGCTGCAAAAGATGTTCTTTCGATAGGAACTGATGATCAAGAACATCCATGGATAAACAAGTTAAGAATCGTGCCGTATCGTTCAGTTGGACATCAGCAATTTCTTGCATGTATAAAGCCAGACCAGATTGAGATCGAAAAGGATGGCATACCCATTACTTCACCGCAAAGTCTTGTCGGATTAAGCTGGACATCTTTATCAAGTGAGGGTCAATTCGATTGCATAGTTCACCCTAAGATGTATCTTCAACATGTACAAGCGTCATAGAAAAAACAGATGAAGTGAAAGGGGAGTAAAAATGTTCAACAAATGGCGTCTTAAGCTAACGATGTATTGGTATAAGTTATTATTCAAGCTTGGATTGAAATCGGATGAAATTTACTACATCGGAGGAAATGAAGCACTGCCTCCGCCATTAAGCAAAGAAGAGGAAGCACTTCTGCTTGAGAAATTACCATCTGGAGATCAGGCTGCAAAGTCCCTTTTAATTGAACGAAACCTGCGTCTTGTAGTTTATATTGCCCGAAAGTTTGAAAATACAGGGATAAATATAGAAGACCTAATCAGTATCGGAACGATAGGATTAATAAAGGCAGTAAATACGTTTAATCCTGAGAAGAAGATTAAGCTTGCCACATATGCTTCCAGATGTATTGAAAACGAAATATTGATGTACCTCCGCCGCAATAACAAAACACGATCAGAAGTGTCGTTTGATGAACCGCTTAATGTTGATTGGGATGGCAATGAGCTCTTACTTTCAGACGTACTTGGAACTGAGGATGACATTATTACAAGAAGAATTGAAGCGAATGTAGACCGCAAGCTATTATTAAAGGCATTATTCACACTCAATGACAGAGAAAAACAAATTATGGAATTGAGATTTGGATTATCAGGCGGTGAAGAAAAAACACAGAAGGATGTAGCGGATATGCTGGGCATATCTCAATCATATATTTCGCGACTCGAAAAAAGAATTATTAAGAGGCTTCAGAAAGAATTTAATAAAATGGTTTAGACATTATTTTATATAGATTATTGACTCAATAGCACTATTTATCAAAATTTACAATTGCATAAATTTCCCTCCGTTCGGTGATACTTAATTTGAAATTAGCTCCCGGCAGGAGGGAAAAGACTTGACAAGAAATAAAGTTGAGATTTGCGGAGTTGACACATCAAAGCTTCCTGTTTTAAAAAATCCAGAGATGCGAATTTTGTTTGATAAAATGCACAAGGGTGATCCTGATGCACGCGAAACTCTGGTAAATGGAAACCTCAGGCTTGTTCTGAGTGTGATCCAGAGATTCAACAACCGCGGAGAGCATGTGGATGATTTATTTCAAGTAGGGTGTATCGGGCTAATGAAGTCAATCGACAATTTTGATCTTGGTCAAAATGTTAAGTTTTCTACTTATGCTGTTCCGATGATTATCGGTGAAATTCGGCGTTATCTTCGAGACAATAATCCGATACGTGTTTCCAGGAGCCTAAGAGATATTGCTTATAAAGCATTGCAGGTTCGTGACCAGCTCATGAATAAATTATCCCGGGAGCCAACAGCACAACAAATTGCAGAAGCGCTTGATGTTCCAAAAGAGGAAGTCGTTTTTGCGCTGGATGCTATACAAGATCCTGTGTCATTGTTTGAACCTATCTATAATGATGGGGGAGATCCAATCTTTGTCATGGATCAGATAAGTGATGACAAGGCAAAGGATTTGCAATGGATTGAGGAAATAGCTTTAAAAGAAGGAATGCGCCGATTAAACGACAGAGAAAAAATGATACTTACCATGAGGTTTTTTCAAGGGAAAACCCAAATGGAAGTTGCTGATGAAATCGGCATCTCACAAGCACAAGTTTCAAGACTTGAAAAAGCAGCAATCTCTCAGATGAACAAGAATATTCAAAGCAGCTAAAACCCGTAGAAATACGGGTTTTTTTACACGATAAGTTTTCTTTATTAGACGAACATGAAACAGCTTGGGCCATCATATAATGAAAACAGAAAGGCGGGTTGTGACATGAACAAAATATCAGACTTTCAAGTGAAAGATGTTGTAAATGTAGCAAACGGAAAAAAACTAGGGCACATTGCAGATTTAGAGATTAATTTGAACACAGGTAAGATAGACGCCATCATTATTCCTGGAGCAGGAAAAATGCTCGGCTTTTTTGCAAGAGAAAATGACATCGTTATTCCATGGCGCAACATCGTGAAAATAGGAGCGGATGTTATACTCGTCAGACATATGGAAGCAAGCGAATTAAACGAATACGTAAAAGAGCCGTTTGATCAATTGAAATAAACGGTTCTTTTTTTCTTTATTCTTTAAAAATGTGGTAAAATAAAGATAAAACTTTCCAGGAGGATTACATAGGAATGAAGACATTTATACAGTCTGGAAAGCAACTCGCTATACATGATTGGCAAAAAGAGAATCCATTGATTATTGCTGGTTTCACATTACGAGAAGGCGGGTATAGTCCAATGCCCTTCAACTCTTTTAATATGGGTTTTCATGTGAATGATAATCCTCGTTATGTGCAAAAAAACCGAAAATCCTTTGCTGAAGAAATTCAATTCCCGATTCAGAATTGGGTAGGATCTAGGCAAGTTCATGGTACAAACATTGTAAAGGTGACAAAGGAAGACTTGGGCAGAGGTTCTTTGGATTTTGAAACGGCTGTTCCAGATGCGGACGGGATGTATACACAGGAAGAAGACATACTTTTAACTTCACTATATGCAGACTGTGTTCCGCTTTATTTTTACTCATCTAAGAACAAGCTGATCGGGCTTGCCCATGCTGGCTGGAGAGGTACAGTCGGTAAAATTGGTCCAAAGATGATTAAACAGTGGTGCGAAAAAGAAAATGCAGATGTTAAAGACATAAAAACAGCAATTGGCCCAGCTATAGGGGAATGCTGCTATGAAGTAGATGAGAAGGTAATCAGTGAGGTAAGATCTGCGCTGAATAAAAACGAAGAACCAGCTGTTTTTACTAAAAACGATAACGGAAAATATCAATTAAACCTACAAAGCCTTAACGAAATTCTGTTTTTGCAAGCCGGAGTACTTCCAGAAAATATTACGATTTCCCATAACTGTACGAGCTGCGATAATACAGTGTTCTTCTCACACCGCAAAGACAACGGGAAAACGGGTCGAATGATGAGTTTTATAGGCAGGAAGGGAGTTTAAAAATCGTTTGAACATATTAGAAAATAAAGAAAAAATCCTCAGCAAAATTCATTCGGCCTGCCAGAAAAAAAACATGCCTTCAAAGGGCGTTAATTTAGTGGCAGTAACGAAATATGTGAGTAACGAAACGACGAAGAATGCTGTGCTGGCAGGTATTGAGCATATCGGTGAAAACCGTATTGAAGGATTGCTTGAAAAAAAGGGATTTCTTTCGGATTTGTCTGTGAAATGGCACTTCATTGGAACCCTTCAATCACGGAAAGTAAAAGATATTATAAATCACGTAGATTATATACATTCATTAGATCGCTTAAGCTTAGCAAAAGAGATACAAAAAAGAGCTGAACGAACAATTTCTTGTTTTGTACAAGTAAATGTGGCTGAGGAAGATTCAAAACATGGAATTGCAGTAAAAGATGTGCTGTCATTTGTCGATAAACTAAAAGAGTACGACCGGATTAAAGTTGTAGGTCTGATGACAATGGCGCCGTTTACAGATGATGAATCAACCATTAGAAATGTATTTTCAGCACTGAAGCAATTACAGCTGGAAATTCAAAATAAAAATTTCCCGCATGCACCTTGTGAGGAACTTTCAATGGGAATGTCCAATGATTATGTAATAGCTGTTGAAGAAGGAGCAACCTTTGTTCGAATTGGTACAGATTTAGTAGGAAAAGAATTTTAGGGGAGGTGGAATAAATGGGAATCAAAACAAAATTCAAGCGCTTTTTTGATCTGGAAGATGATTATGAATATGAAAATGACTACGAGGAAGAGTCTTTTGCTGAGGAGGAAGAAATCACGCCTTCTCATACGAAAAAAGGGAAGCCAAATGTCGTAAGCTTGCAAAGCATCCAGCAGCAGGTTAAAGTTGTACTCGTAGAGCCGCGCGTCTATGCAGAAGCTCAAGATATCGCGGATCAGCTAAAGAACCGAAGAGCTGTTGTTATGAATCTTCAGCGTATTCCGCATGATCAGGCAAAACGCATTGTAGACTTTTTATCAGGTACAGTATATGCGATCGGCGGAGATATTCAAAAGCTCGGACCAAATACATTTTTGTGCACACCTGAAAATGTAGACGTTTCCGGTACGATCTCAGAAATGATGGACGAAGACTAAATCAGGCAGGTGAAATTTTTTGGTAGACACAATTGCAGGCGTAGTTCAACAACTTATACAAATCTACTATTACATGATAATAGGATACATACTTTTATCCTGGTTTCCTAACGCTAGAGAATCATCGATCGGCCAGGTTATTGGAAGACTTGTAGAACCTTATCTGTCTCCTTTCCGTAAAATCATTCCGCCGCTTGGCATGATTGATCTTTCTCCGATCGTAGCGTTAATGTCACTGCACTTTGCACAATATGGTGTAAGTGCTGTAGCCAGAATGATTGCTGGCTCATTTTAAGGTTTTCGAATGAGTATTTATCAGCATTACCGGCCTGAAGAACATGAATTTGTGGATCGTGTAATCAGATGGAAAACAGAAACAGCAGAACGATACAGTCCAAAGCTGACTGATTTTCTAGATCCCCGGGAACAGGAGATTGTTAAAACAATCGTAGGAAACGATACAGAAGTACGCCTCTCTTTATGGGGAGGCTCTTCTTTTTCTGAACGAAAGAGAGCATTGCTTTATCCGGATTATTACGAACCTTCATCAGAAGACTTTCAGCTTGTATATTATGATATTGTCTATCCTTCTAAATTTTCGACGATTGAGCATCGGGACGTATTAGGTGCTTTGATGAATATCGGAGTAAAAAGGGGCAAGTATGGTGATATTCTAATTTCTGCTGATAAGGTTCAATTTGTATGTGCAGCAGAGATTTCAGGCTTTATTGAACTGAACCTTACGAAAGTTGGCAAGTCAGGAATTAAGCTGCAGCACATAGAAGAAAACAATCTAATGGAAATAAAAACTGACTATGATGAAAGAAATGGTACAGTTTCTTCTCTCCGGCTGGATGTTATTGTAGCAGAGGTCTATAACCTCTCACGTTCTAAAGCTTCCCTTTTAATACAGCAGGGCAGGGTTAAACTCAATCATAAAATAACAGACCAGCCAGCAGTGGAAGTGATAGAAGGCGATGAACTATCTGTAAGAGGATTTGGACGCAGTAAATTAATCGCCATTGAAGGCATGACGAAGAAAGAAAAATGGCGGATACGCTACGGACATTTAAAATAATTTCCAGTATGAGAAGGAATGACCGATATTTTGTCGAAATTAGGTAAAAAATAATGCATCATGGAGGTGGCTGTTTTGCCTTTAACGCCGTTGGATATTCATAATAAAGAATTTACAAGAGGTTTCAGAGGGTATAGCGAAGACGAAGTGAATGACTTTTTAGATCAAGTCATTAAAGATTACGAAGCGGTTATTCGTGAAAAGAAAGATTTAGAGGAAACAGTTTCCAAGCTTGAAGAAAAGATTTCATACTTTAAAAATATTGAAGAAACGCTGAATAAATCAATTCTTATCGCTCAAGAAACTGGTGAAGAAGTAAAACGCACTGCATCAAAAGAGGCTCGTTTGATCGTAAAGGAAGCGGAAAAGAACGCAGACAGAATCATCAATGAAGCTTTGTCTAAATCAAGAAAGATCTCAATGGAGATTGATGAATTAAAAAAGCAATCTTCCGTTTACCGGACACGTTTCAGAATGCTGATTGAGGCACAGCTGGAAATGCTGAAGAATGATGACTGGGATTCTTTAAACGCTCCTGAAAATCTTGAAGGATATGAACTTCAGGAAGTAAAGACGGAAGCTTGACATTCATTTAAATAATCGCATATACTTTTCTAAGATTAATATGTGACGAAGACGGGGACAGTAAGATGCATATTCTCTATTTTAGCGAACCAGGAAGTGGTGTGAGCCTGGTATAGAGCGGTATTTGAAGATCACCCCTGAGTTCCTGGACTGAAAACATAGTAAGTTCCGGCGCCTCATCCACGCTAAGGATGACTAAGCGGGTTTAGATGAAAATCAAAACCTATTAGGGTGGTACCGCGGGTTAACCTTCTCGTCCCTACTGTATAATCAGTGGGGCGAGAAGGTTTTTTATTTGGCTCTTTTTCTAAAGTTGAGTATTTTGTCACCTCTCTTCATTGACAAGTTGATTGGAGTGCAAGGTGCGAGACTCCGACGGGATCTGTGGGACAGGTGAGACTCCTAATGGAGCAAAGCTCCAAGGAGGCTCACCGCCCGCCCCGCGGAAAGCGAGCATCTGGAGCGGAAATCAACCACCTACAAATGCTCAAATGTTTATGAAGACAGCTTTTATTTTTACGGTAACGATTTTAAGGAGGAAAAGCAATGAATTATAAAGACACTCTATTAATGCCAAAAACGGAGTTTCCGATGCGAGGAAACCTTCCGCAGCGAGAGCCGCTTGTTCAGGAAAAATGGAATGAATTAAATATCTATGAAAAAGTAATGGAAAAAACAAGGGATCTTCCCCCTTTTATTCTTCATGATGGTCCACCTTACGCGAATGGGGATATCCATATCGGGCATGCGGAAAATAAGATCTTAAAAGATATGATTGTCCGATTTAAATCCATGACAGGTCACTATGCGCCATATGTTCCAGGCTGGGATACGCATGGGTTGCCGATTGAAACGGCTTTAACTAAGAGCGGAAAAGTGAAAAGAAAAGAGCTTACAGTTGCTGAGTTTCGTAAACTTTGTGAAGAGTATGCATTAAAACAAGTAGATCATCAGCGCGAACAATTTAAGCGACTAGGTGTGCGCGGTGACTGGGAGAATCCTTATATCACACTGGATAAAGGCTATGAAGCTAGACAGATCGAAGTATTCGGTGAGATGGCGAAAAGAGACTTGATCTACAAAGGTCTAAAGCCGGTTTACTGGTCACCATCATCAGAGTCTGCTTTAGCTGAAGCGGAGATCGAGTATCAAGACAAGCGTTCTGCATCTATTTATGTAGCGTTTGATGTAAAGGATGGAAAAGGAGTACTTGATACAGATGAGAAACTTGTAATCTGGACAACAACTCCTTGGACTATTCCGGCTAACCTCGGTATTTCTGTACATCCTGAATTAGACTATGTTTCTGTTCAAACTGAAAACGGCACCTATGTTGTGGCGGAAGCTCTTGTAGAGTCTCTTAAAAAACAATTCGAATGGGAACAAGCTGAAATTGTAAAACGCTTCAAAGGAGCAGAAATCGAACATGCAGTAGCCGTTCACCCTCTCTATGGCCGTGATTCACTCGTAATGCTTGGTGACCACGTAACTACAGATGCTGGTACAGGATGTGTTCATACTGCACCAGGACACGGGGAAGATGATTTCCTTGTCGGAAAACGCTACGGGCTGGATGTTTTGTGTCCTGTAGATGACCGCGGTGTGATGACAAAAGAAGCACCAGGCTTTGAAGGACTGTTTTATGATGAAGCAAATAAGCCGATTACAGAACAGCTGAAAGAAAAAGGTGCTCTGTTAAAGCTTTCATTCATCACTCACTCCTATCCTCATGATTGGAGAACGAAGAAACCTGTTATTTTCCGTGCAACGGCTCAGTGGTTTGCTTCTATTAAAGGTATCCGTGATGATATGCTTCGTGCGATCGAAGAAGTTAACTGGGTTCCAACATGGGGTGAGACTCGTCTTCACAACATGATTAAAGACCGTGAAGACTGGTGTATTTCCCGTCAGCGTGCATGGGGTGTACCGATTCCAGTATTCTACGGTGAAGATGGTGAAGCGATTCTCACAGAAGAAACGATCAGTCATGTTGTAGAACTTTTCAGAGAACATGGTTCAAACGTATGGTTTGAAAGGGAAGCGAAGGACCTTCTACCTGAAGGATTTACTTCTCCTCATAGTCCAAATGGACGTTTTTCAAAAGAAACAGATATCATGGATGTCTGGTTTGATTCCGGAACTTCACATTGGGGAGTTCTAGAAGAAAGAGAAGATTTAGTCCGCCCTGCTGATTTGTATTTAGAAGGATCTGACCAGTACCGTGGATGGTTTAACTCTTCACTTTCTACTTCAGTTGCGATCTCAGGCAGAGCACCTTATAAAGCTGTCCTCAGCCACGGATTCGTTCTTGATGGAGAAGGGCGCAAGATGAGTAAATCGATCGGTAATACACTTGATCCGATTAAGGTAATGAAGCAGCTTGGAGCTGATATCATCAGACTATGGGTTTCTTCAGTAGACTATCAGTCAGATGTACGTGTTTCTGATGATATCTTAAAGCAAGTAGCGGAAGTTTACCGTAAAATAAGAAATACGCTTCGCTTTTTATTAGGGAACCTGCATGGTTTTGATCCAAAACAGCATGCAGTTGCTTTTGAAGATATGCCTGACCTTGAAAAATATATGATGGTAAAGCTGGATAAAGTCGTTTCCAAAGTTAAAAAAGCATATGAAGAGTATCAGTTTATTACCGTTTACAACACGATCCATAACTTCTGTACGATCGAGTTAAGTTCGTTCTATTTGGATATGGCAAAAGATACACTTTATATCCAAGCTGAAGACGATCATAAACGCAGAAGCATTCAAACGGTTATGTACGAGTCTCTTATGGCACTGACAAAACTCTCTGCACCTGTTTTATCTCACACAGCAGATGAAGTTTGGGAATACATCCCTGGAGTTGAAGAAGTTAGTGTTCAGCTTACTTCCATGCCGGAAGTGAAAAACTATCAAGGTACAGAAAAGCTTGAAAAAGACTGGAATCTATTTATGGATGTTCGCGGTGAAGTTCTAAAAGCACTTGAAGAAGCGAGAAGCCAGAAAACGATCGGTAAGTCCTTGACAGCATCTATTACACTGTACCCAACTGAATCCCTTAAGCCATGGCTTGAGAGTGTTGAGGATCTGAACAAACTCTTCATCGTTTCAAAGGCGGCTATCGGAGGAGCTAAAACAGATGCTCCAGAAAGCGCGAAAGCTTTTGAACATGTAGCTGTCTCCGTAACATCAGCTGAAGGCGAAACATGTGAACGCTGCTGGGTTGTTTCAGAAGATGTTGGCAAAAATGAAAATCACCCAACACTTTGTGCAAGCTGTGCAGACATCGTTGAAAAGAATTATGCTTAATTGATTAGGGAATCCCGCTGATTTGCGGGATTCTTTTCTATATCCGAATGAAGATAATTGTCGAGGAATGTAGACTCGTGGATAAACCCCGAAAACTTTTGGATTAACAGCCAAATCTCGTGGATATAAGTTCAAAACTTTTGGATTCAGCTTGAAAACTTTTGGATTCAAGTCTCAAAACATGTGTTAATTGGGTAAATTAAATTGTAGAACGTCCGATTGCTGTGCTACAATTCAAAAAGACATAATTTCTTAAATCGGAGGAGTTCTATTGTTTTATTATCTCTTGGCTTTGTTAGTGTTCGCTGCCGATCAAGCGACTAAATGGATAATTGTAAAAAAAATGGACCTCGGCCAGTCTATACCTGTCATTGATCAAGTGTTATACATAACCTCACACCGTAACAGAGGCGCAGCATTTGGGATATTGCAAGATCAGCGCTACTTTTTTATCGTTATTACAGTTATTGTAGTCGCCGCTGTTATCTATTACTTGCAAAAACATGCCACTGACAAGCTTCTTAAAACAGCACTTGCGCTAGTTTTGGGAGGAGCACTTGGAAACTTTATAGATCGTCTTCTTCGTGGTGAAGTGGTTGATTTTGTTGATGTATATATCGGAAGCTATGATTTCCCGATTTTCAATGTTGCAGACAGTGCTTTAGTTATCGGTGTAGGTTTGATTTTTATTCAGAGTTTTATGGAAAGCAAGCAGAAGGAGACAGAGAATGAGTAAATTTGAATATACGGTAACCAGTGATCAAGTAGGAAGCCGTATTGATAAAGTTTTGTCTGAGGTCCAAGATGAATGGTCAAGGTCACAGATTCAAAACTGGATAAAAGATAAAATCGTACTTCTTAACGATAAACCCGTTAAGTCGAATTATAAATGTGCAGCGGGAGATTTTGTTGAAATTGAAATCCCAGAGCCTCAGGAACTAGACGTTGTACCAGAGGAAATGAATCTTGATATCGTGTATGAAGATGCCGATGTGCTTGTGGTAAATAAACCTAGAGGTATGGTTGTCCACCCTGCTCCAGGACATTATAACGGCACACTTGTTAATGGGCTTATGGCTCATTGCAAGGATTTGTCAGGTATTAATGGTGTATTGCGCCCCGGTATCGTTCATAGAATCGACAAAGATACTTCAGGGTTATTAATGGTTGCTAAAAACGATATGGCGCATGAATCACTAGTAAGCCAGCTTAAAGATAAAACGACTACGAGAATTTATAAGGCTATCGTTCATGGTGTTATGCCGCATGACCAAGGTACAATTGACGCACCGATCGGCAGAGATAAAAACGACCGCCAAAAAATGACGGTAACAGATGAAAACAGCCGAAATGCGGTTACCCATTTTAACGTGATTAAACGATACACCAACTTTACATTTGTAGAATGCCAGCTTGAAACAGGAAGAACACATCAGATTCGTGTTCATATGAAATATATCGGTTTCCCATTGGCTGGAGATCCAAAGTATGGTCCATCCAAAACGCTTCCTATTGAAGGTCAGGCTCTTCATGCTCAAACATTAGGATTTAATCATCCTAGAACAGGTGAGTATATGAAATTCGAAAGAGACATTCCATCTGAAATGAGCGAGCTGCTGGATTTATTAGAGAAAAGAAGTTGACAATAGAAACGAATTTTGTCATAATCAATGTAACTTAAATAGTCCTTTAACTTTAGTCCCGTGAGGCTGAGAAGGAAACGTTATTAATGAGTATCCAACAGGGATTGCTCTATCCTCTCGTCATGCGTGGCGGGAGGATTTTTTTGCGAATGATGACGGTTAAAGGGAACTTTTGAAAAAGGAGGGTGTATTATGTCAAAGACTGTTTTAATGGATGACCAGGCAATCAGAAGAGCTTTGACCCGAATTGCTCATGAAATAATCGAGCGTAACAAAGGAGTCAAGAACATCGTATTAACCGGCATAAAAACCCGTGGTGAGTTCCTTGCTAAAAGGCTTGCTGAACGAATTGAACAAATCGAAGGAAACGCAGTTTCAGTTGGTGTGATCGACATTACACTTTACAGAGACGATTTGAAAATCAAGACTGATAACCAAGAGCCTCAGCTGAAAGGAACTGACATTCCTGTAGAGGTCACAGACAAAAAAATCATTTTGGTTGATGATGTCTTATATACAGGCAGAACTGTAAGAGCTGCGATGGATGCTATCATGGACCTTGGACGGGCTTCCAGCATACAGCTTGCTGTATTGATCGACAGAGGTCACAGGGAGCTTCCGATCCGAGCGGATTATGTCGGTAAAAATGTTCCGACTTCGAGCGAAGAAATCATATCTGCTTCACTTATAGAAGTAGACGGATTAGATGAAGTAGCGATATCAACAAATAAATAATTGTCCCTTTAAAATCAGTCCAGAGAGGCTGGCAAGGGAGGTAATAAATCGCGTGCAGCACAGATTTACCTGTATTCACGTGTGCCTCCACGGCCTCTTTTGCTAAAGCAAGAGAGGTTTTTTATTGCGAAGAAGTAATATCCAGCTTCAACGACCAGTCCCTCGAGGTCACTTTCCTCCTTCCCTTGACACAAATAGCGTGTCAGCGTGCAGAAGTTAAGTGCTTGTCGTGACTAAACGGCCGTTTCAGCTTTTAAAAATAGGAGGTAATCAAAATGGATAACCATACAAAAGCAATTTTAGATGTACATGAAAAACCGTCGCCGGTTCAATGGCTTACGTTAAGCCTGCAGCACTTATTCGCCATGTTTGGCGCAACGGTGCTTGTTCCTTTCTTAGTAGGACTTCATCCTGGAGTAGCGCTTGTATCAAGCGGACTTGCAACGCTAGCTTATCTTTTGGTAACAAGAGGACAGATCCCTGCTTACCTAGGATCCAGCTTCGCTTTTATAACGCCAATCTTAACCGTAAAAGCATTTGGCGGTCCAGAAGCGGCGATGCTGGGAAGCTTTCTTGCAGGTTTAGTTTACGGAGTGGTTGCACTCTTGATCAAAGGCTTCGGTTTTAGATGGCTGATGCGCATTCTCCCTCCGGTTGTAGTCGGACCAGTCATTATCGTAATCGGACTTGGACTTGCAAATGTTGCTGTAGGAATGGCCATGAACTTGCCAGGGACTGAAGAATACAGTTTAACACACTTTACGGTTGCACTCTTTACGCTCGCAGTTACAATAATATGCTCTATCTTTTTTAGAGGTATCTTAGGAATCATCCCAATCTTAATCGGAATCATCGCTGGTTATACATTTGCCTACTTTAGAGGACTTGTTGATTTTACAAAAGTAGCTGAAGCTAAATGGATTCAAGCCCCTGATTTCATCGTTCCGTTTGTAACGTACACTCCTGACTTTTCTTGGAGTATAGCGATGATCATGATGCCTGTCGCAGCAGTAACAATTGCTGAACATATCGGACATCAGCTTGTACTGTCTAAAGTTGTGGGACGTAACTTTATTGAAAAGCCCGGCCTTCATCGCTCTATTTTAGGAGACGGACTTGGAGTAATGATCGGCTCAATGATCGGTGGACCGCCTGTAACCACTTACGGTGAGAACATTGGAGTGTTAGCAATCACTCGAGTTTACTCCGTATTCGTAATCGGAGGCGCTGCAGTGACAGCCATCCTGTTCGGATTCTCCGGAAAAGTAACAGCCTTAATCGGCACAATTCCAACCGCTGTCATGGGCGGTGTTTCGATCTTGCTGTTTGGGATTATCGCTTCATCGGGTTTACGGATGCTTGTAGATAACAACATAGACTTTGGTAACAAAAGAAACCTGATTATCTCCTCAGTTATTCTTGTAACAGGTATTGGAGGAGCGGCCCTTAAGATTAATGCAAACTTTGAGATTGCTGGAATGGCGCTCGCAACATTAATCGGTATCTTTTTAAATCTGGTCCTTCCAGGCAGAGAAGATGATAAAGACTTACTGAATAAGATGTTCAAAACAAACGGTAACGACACAGCTGCATAATACACCTTTTAATTAAGTACGAGATACTTGAAAGGGTGAACTCTGTTAAGAAAAACCTGGTTTTTCTTTCTGTTAAGAGCACCCTGAAAACGACTTTCAGGGTGCTATTTTTATGAAAAAAGGAGAGTTATGGATGAACCATTTGCTTACAATGAATGAGTTATCGATTGAAGACATTCAATACATTTTAAAAAAAGCTGAAGAATTTAAGAGTGAAAAACAAGATCAAATTTTTCACCAAAAGATGATCGCAAATTTATTTTTTGAGCCAAGTACAAGAACTAGGTTCAGCTTTGAAGCAGCAGAATACAGACTTGGCATGAAACCTTTAAATGTGGAAGTGAACGGATCTTCTTTCCAAAAGGGAGAAACGCTCTACGACACATTAAGAACTCTTGAGGAAATCGGCGTTGAAGCTTTTGTAATCCGGCATCCTCATGACCGTTATTTTGACGGCTTAGCTGAAAAAATAAATGTTCCGATTATTAACGCTGGAGATGGCTGCGGCAATCATCCAACACAATCTCTGTTAGATGTGCTGACGATTCAGCAGGAATTTATTGTGCTGCAAGGATTAACAGTAGTAATCGTAGGAGATATCCTGCACAGCAGAGTTGCACGTTCAAACGCAGAGGTGCTTCGTAAGATGGGAGCAAAAGTCTTATTCTCAGGTCCTGAAGAGTGGTTTGTTGATGAGTGGAAGGATGACTTCATTCCGATGGACGAAGCTGTTGAAGCAGCAGATGCTCTAATGATGCTAAGAATTCAGCACGAGAGACACAGTGCAAGTATGTTCTTAACAAAAGAAGACTATCACGAGCAATATGGTTTAACGATAGAGCGTGAGCAAAGGATGAAGCCACATAGCATCATCATGCATCCAGCGCCAGTTAATAGAGGTGTTGAGATAGCGGACGAACTTGTAGAATGTGAACGATCACGAATTTTCAGGCAAGTACAAAATGGTGTTTTTATCAGAATGGCTGTATTGAAATGGGCATTATCTACAAATCAGGAGGCGGTAAACGATGGGTTACTTATTAAAAAACGCTAAGATTCTCGACGGAAACAACAATTTGATCCAAACAGATATCTTGATTAAACATAATCTTATTAAAAGAATAGACAAAAACATCCCTGTTGATGAGCATGAAGTACTTCGAGCGGACGGTAAACTCGCTACACCCGGATTTGTAGACCTGCATGTTCACTTAAGAGAGCCTGGCGGTGAACATAAAGAAACAATTGAGACTGGAACAAAAGCTGCGGTAAAGGGCGGCTATACAACTCTTGCTGCTATGCCAAACACTCGGCCTGTACCAGACAGTGCTGAAATGCTAGAGCTTGTTCAGGAAAAAATTAAGATTGCAGCAAGCTGCAGAGTATTGCCATACGCCTCAATAACAACTCGCCAAATCGGCAATGAGCTAACCGATTTTGAGACTCTTCTAAAAGGTGGAGCATTTGCTTTTACTGATGATGGTGTAGGTGTGCAGTCAGCTGGAATGATGCTGAAAGCAATGAAAGAGGCAAGCAGACTTGGAGCGGTAATTGTAGCACATTGTGAAGATAACTCGCTTCTTCCTAAAGGAGGGGCATTCCATGAAGGACAGTTTACTGAAAAAGAAGGTCTGCCCGGCATTCCATCTGTAAGTGAGTCCGTTCACATTGCCCGTGATGTATTACTCGCAGAAGCAGCAGGTGCAAGATATCATGTATGCCATGTAAGTACAAAAGAATCTGTAAGAGTATTAAAAGATGCAAAGCGTGCAGGCATAAAAGTAACTGCTGAAGTAACTCCGCATCACTTGATTCTGAGTGATAAAGATATTAAACCAAATGACACTCATTATAAAATGAATCCGCCTCTTAGAAGTGAAGCGGACCGGAAAGCTTTGATACTAGGCCTTAAAGAGGGAACACTGGATTTCATTGCAACAGATCACGCGCCACATAGTGCTGAAGAAAAAAGCCAGGATGTTGAACTTGCGCCTTTTGGAATTGTCGGTCTGGAAACTGCATTTCCGCTTCTTTACACAGAGCTTGTTTTAAAAGAAGAAATTTTCACACTGCAAGAACTGGTAGACAAGATGACGAAAAAACCGGCAGAAAGTTTCAATCTGCCTTTTGGGACCCTGGCAGAAGGAGCTATTGCAGATTTGACCATCGTAGATCTGGAAATAGAAGAAACGATTAAGGCCAGCGAATTTGTCTCTAAAGGAAAAAATACACCGTTTGATGGCAGGGTCTGCAAGGGATGGCCGGTTGCAACGATTTTTGACGGAAAACTTGTTTATCACAAGGAGGAGAGCTTAGTATGAAACGTTATTTAATACTAGAAGATGGAACCATTTTTAATGGACTTGCATTTGGTTCACAGGGTGAATCAAGCGGAGAGGTTGTATTCACGACAAGTATGACAGGATACCAGGAAGTTATGACAGATCCATCTTATTGCGACCAAATCATTTGCTTTACGTATCCGTTAGTTGGAAACTACGGAATCAACCGTTCTGATTATGAGTCAATCCATCCGGCAACAAGCGGGATCATTGTAAATGAACATGCTGAGTTCCCAAATCATCACGAAGGCATGCAGTCATTAAGCAGCTGGCTTACGGCTAAAGATATACCTGGCCTGTACGGTATTGATACTCGTAAATTAACAAGAAAAATCCGTCAGCACGGAACATTAAAAGGCAAAATGGCAAATTCCATCGAGAATGCTGAAGAAATCATTAAAGAATTGAATGCTTCTCCATTAACAAACGATCAGGTTAAAAAAGTTTCAACAAAATCTCCTTATCACTTACCGAACAGCGGAAATAGAGTAGTAGTTGTAGATTTTGGTGTGAAGAGCGGAATGCTTAGAGAATTATCAAGACGTTTATGTGATGTAATTGTTGTGCCATACAACACAACAGCCGCTGATATCATCCGCCTTCAGCCAGATGGCGTACTTCTAAGCAATGGACCTGGAGACCCTAAGGATGTTCACTCAGGAATCACGATGATACAAGAATTGTTGAAACATAACGTACCGATCTTAGGGATTTGTCTAGGACACCAGCTTCTTGCACTAGCATGCGGTGCTGATACGGAAAAATTAAAGTTCGGACACAGAGGATCTAACCATCCTGTAAAAGATCTTTCGACTGGTAAGATCGCATTGACCTCTCAAAATCACGGTTATGCAGTAAATGAGAAATCACTCATGGATACTGAACTGGTCCTTACGCATCAAGCAGTAAATGATGGAACAGTAGAAGGATTAAAACATAAATTAAAACCTGCGTTCTCTATTCAGTATCATCCTGAAGCATCACCTGGACCACAAGATTCTAATCCTATTTTTGATGAGTTCATGAACATGATTAAAACAACTAAGAAAGAAGGTTTGATGCAATATGCCTAAACGACATGATATCCGAAAAATCCTAGTGATAGGCTCAGGACCCATTGTGATTGGACAAGCAGCTGAATTTGATTATGCGGGAACACAAGCTTGTCAGGCTTTGAAAGAAGAAGGTTATGAAGTTGTTCTCGTTAACTCTAACCCGGCAACGATCATGACAGATCCGAATATGGCAGATAAGGTATACATCGAACCGTTAACACTTGAATTTGTATCTCGAATTATCCGTCAGGAACGCCCAGATGGACTTCTTGCAACTCTTGGCGGACAAACAGGACTTAACTTAGCCGTTGAACTTTATAACTCGGGAATATTAGAAGAATATAACGTAGAACTGTTGGGTACGAAGCTTCCTTCTATCCAGCAAGCAGAAGACCGCGACTTGTTCAGAGAACTAATGAGAGAATTAAATGAACCAGTTCCAGAGAGTGCGATTGTTCACAATATGGAAGAAGCAAGAGCGTTTGTAGAGGAAAATGGCTACCCGGTTATCATTCGCCCTGCATTCACGCTTGGCGGAACCGGCGGCGGTATCGTAACGAATGAAGAGGAATTTTTAGAAATAACGCCAGCTGGACTTCATGCAAGCCCGGTTGGACAAGTATTGATCGAAAAAAGCATCGCAGGCTTTAAAGAAATCGAATATGAAGTAATGCGAGATAAGAATGATACGGCTATCGTTGTGTGTAACATGGAAAACATTGACCCAGTCGGGATTCACACAGGTGATTCTATCGTAGTTGCACCAAGCCAAACACTTACTGACAGAGATTATCAGCTTTTGCGCAATGCTTCACTAAAAATAATCCGAGCACTTCAAATTGAGGGAGGCTGCAATGTCCAGCTAGCTCTTGACCCAGAGAGCTCACAATATTATGTAATCGAAGTAAACCCGCGTGTCAGCCGCTCATCTGCATTAGCTTCAAAAGCGACAGGATACCCCATCGCAAAGCTTGCAGCGAAAATTGCAGTGGGCTACACATTAGACGAAATTAAAAACCCGGTAACAGGTACAACTTACGCTTGTTTTGAACCTGCACTTGACTATATTGTTTCAAAGATTCCAAGATGGCCTTTTGACAAATTTGAAGGCGCGAACAGAAAGCTTGGAACACAGATGAAAGCAACGGGTGAAGTTATGGCGATCGGACGCAACTTCGAAGAATCCATTTTAAAAGCAGTTCGTTCGCTTGAAATTTCAGCTTACCATCTTGAAGTGAAAGGAAAAAACCTTAATAAAAAAGAGGTCGAAGAAAAAATTCTTAGAGCAGACGATGAAAGACTATTTTATATCGCAGAAGCTTTCAGAATGGGTGTTACCGTTGAAGAAATCTATGACTGGACTAAGATTGACTTGTTCTTCTTAGAAAAGCTGCACGGAATCGTATTGCTAGAAAAACGTGTGAAAGAGCGCAAAAAAGATTCCGTTATTTTAAAGAAGGCAAAAGAAAAGGGCTTCAGCGACCGATGGATCGCAGATGCTTGGGAGATGGAAGAATACGAGCTGTATAAATTCAGACTAAACGAAAAAATCAAACCTGTGTTCAAGATGGTCGATACGTGTGCGGCAGAATTTGAATCTGCAACACCTTATTACTACGGAACATATGGAGAAGAAGATGAATCAGTCGTTACAGAAAAAAAGAGTGTTGTAGTGCTTGGATCTGGTCCGATCAGAATCGGACAAGGAATTGAATTCGACTATGCTACAGTACACACGGTTTGGGCGATCCAAGAAGCAGGGTTTGAAGCGATCATTATCAACAACAATCCTGAAACAGTTTCAACCGACTTCAGTATGTCTGACAAGCTTTACTTTGAACCACTGACTGTAGAAGATGTTATGCATGTCATCGAACATGAAAAACCAGAAGGAGTGATCGTACAGTTCGGCGGACAAACGGCGATCAATCTTTCTGAAGAGCTTGAAAGAAGAGGCATTAAGATTCTAGGTACATCTCTTGAAAGCATGGACCTTGCTGAAGACAGAGAACAGTTTGAACAAGTGATGAAGAAGCTTGGAATTCCGCAGCCTGCAGGGAAAACAGCATTCTCTGTTACTGACGCTGTAGCAATCGCATCCACGATCGGATATCCTGTGCTAGTTCGCCCTTCATATGTACTAGGCGGACGGGCGATGGAAATCGTGTATCAGGAAAGCGAACTTCTGCAATACATGGAAAACGCAGCGAAAGTAAATCCTGATCATCCGGTGCTGGTTGACAGATACTTGGAAGGGAAAGAAATAGAAGTTGACGCTATCTCAGACGGAAATGATGTTTTCATTCCAGGAATGATGGAACATATTGAACGTGCGGGAGTTCACTCAGGTGATTCCATTGCGGTATATCCTCCGCAAACCCTTCCTGAAACGATTAAACAAAAGATTATTGAAAGAACCATCTCTATCGCTAAAGGCTTGAAAATCATCGGATTATTAAATATCCAGTTCGTTTGGCATAAAGATGAAGTGTATGTATTGGAAGTGAATCCGCGTTCAAGCCGAACGGTACCGTTCCTAAGCAAGATTACAGGTGTACCGATGGCAAACGTGGCAACAAAAGTAATTCTTGGTGAGAGTTTAAAAAGCCAGGGTTATGAAACAGGCTATCAAAAAGAGGCAGATGAAGTATCTGTAAAAGTACCTGTGTTCTCATTCGCAAAACTTCGCCGAGTCGATACGTATTTAGGACCTGAAATGAAGTCTACTGGAGAAGTAATGGGCAGAGATAAGAATTTACAGAAGGCTCTTTACAAAGGCCTTATCGCATCTGGCATGAAAATTCCAGCATACGGCACAGTACTCTTTACAGTTGCAGACAAAGATAAAAAAGAAGCGCTTGATATGGTGAAAAGATTCTACGAGATCGGCTATACAATCATGGCGACTGAAGGTACAGCAAATATCATCGAAAAGGAAGGAATTCCAGTAGATGTGGTAGGTAAAATCGGCTCTGAAGGCAGAAATCTCCTTGATGTAATCCGAAAAGACGAAGCCCAGTTTGTTGTAAACACACTGACTAAAGGGAAAATTCCTGCAAGAGATGGTTTCCGGATACGAAGAGAATGTGCGGAGAACGGTGTAGTATGTCTTACAAACCTGGATACTTCAGTAGCACTGTTAGAAGTACTCGAATCTATCTCTTTCTCAGCTCATGCCCTTTCATCCTTTACAAAAAAAGAAAAGGTGCTCGTATGAAGAAACATCTGTTAAGAATTACTTCAAATACGGAAATTGCACGCAACATCTTTGAGATGAAATTGACTGGCTCTGGTGTAAGTCTTATGACTGCACCTGGTCAGTTTCTCCATGTCAGTGTAGGAAAGGATTCTTCTAATCTTCTGCGTCGGCCGCTTTCGATCTGTGATGTGGATCTTGACCGAGAAGAAGCAACTTTGCTTTACCGGGCACAAGGTGATGGGACAAAGCAGCTCAGCCAGAAGAATAATGGTGAGATGGTGGATGTACTGGGTCCGCTCGGAAACGGGTTTAATTTGGACACGGTCGATCAAAACAAAAATGCCTTGCTCATCGGCGGAGGAATCGGAGTGCCGCCGCTGTATTACCTCGGTAAGCAGCTGAAGAGTTCTGGTGTACAGGTAACATTCATCTTAGGTTATCAATCTAAGGAAGATAGTTTTTATGTAGAGAAGTTTCAGGAAATTGGAGAAACGATTGTTACGACAGTTGATGGTTCTCAAGGGCAAAAGGGCTTTGTAACAGATGCTATGGAACCTTGTTTAGAGGATGAGCCTGTTATCTATTCAGTTGGTCCTGGTGTCATGCTGAAAGCTGTTGAAGAAAGAGCAGGAGGTTTAGACGGCTATCTTTCTTTAGAAGAACGCATGGGCTGCGGCATCGGAGCATGCTTTGCCTGTGTATGTCCGACTGAAACAAGACAATCAGGCTATGTCAAAATTTGCAGTGATGGTCCAGTTTTTAAAATGGGGGAGGTTGTTTTATGAGTCGGCTAAGCGTTTCATTGCCAGGATTAAATATGAAGAACCCCATTCTTCCAGCATCGGGTTGTTTCGGATTTGGAAAAGAATACGCAAAATGGTATGATCTCAGTCTTTTAGGTGGAATCACCATTAAAGCGGCCACACTCGAAGGGCGGTTCGGTAACCCGACACCGCGGGTAGCTGAAACCGAAAGTGGAATGCTGAATGCGATCGGTCTTCAAAATCCAGGTGTTATTAACATCTTGGAGAATGAACTTCCTGCACTAGAACCTTATAACATTCCGATTCTTGCAAATATTGCGGGATCAACAGAAGAAGAGTATATCGAAGTAACAAGGCAAATTTCAGCTTCACCGCTCGTATCTGCCGTTGAATTAAACATTTCATGCCCGAATGTAAAAGAAGGCGGCATTCAGTTTGGCACGCATTATAAATCTGCGGCAGATTTAACACGCCAAGTGAAACAAGTATCTGAAAAACCTGTTTACGTTAAACTTTCACCGAATGTATCCAACATTGTAGAGATGGCACAGGCTGTAGAAGCTGCAGGTGCTGACGGTTTATCGATGATTAATACCCTTATCGGGATGAAGCTGGATTGGAGAACAGGCAAACCTATCCTGGCAAATAAGACAGGCGGATTATCAGGTCCAGCAATCAAACCGGTAGCAATCCGGATGATCTATGAAGTGAGCCAAAAAGTTTCGCTGCCGATAATCGGGATGGGCGGAGTGAGTACAGCTGAGGATGTTTTAGAAATGATGTCAGCGGGTGCCTCAGCTGTTGCTGTAGGAACTGCGAATTTTGTGAATCCGTATGTGTGTCCCGAGATTATTGAGAAACTTCCAGACCTGCTGGATGAGATCGGCGTTAGGAATATAAGTGAAATGACAGGAAGGAGTTTTAGGCAATGGAAAACCCCCTTATCATCGCGTTAGACTTTGAATGTGCTGATAGAGCCAAGGATTTTCTTTCGGGATTTGAAGGAGAGTCTCCTTATATAAAAGTAGGAATGGAGCTTTATTATGCAGAAGGACCTTCTTTAATCAGATGGCTGAAAGAAAAAAACTTTCGTGTCTTCCTGGATTTAAAGCTTCATGATATTCCAACCACGGTTCATAAAGCAATGAAAGTTATTGGCGGACTTAACGTTGACATGGTTAATGTACATGCTGCTGGCGGTACAGCAATGATGAAAGCAGCAAAAGAAGGTCTTCTTGCCACAGGAGCACAACATACGAAATTGATCGCCGTTACACAGCTTACAAGTACAACAGAGAAAGTGCTTAAGGAAGAACTTTTAATAAAAGATACAGATTTGAACGAAAGTGTTACACATTATGCAACGCTTGCAAAGGATTCAGGCTTAGACGGAGTAGTTTGCTCTGTCCAAGAAGCAAGAGCGATTAAAAATGTTTGTGGCGATGACTTCCTAACTGTAACACCTGGAATCAGACCTGAAGGATCTGATACACATGACCAGGCACGGATCGCGACTCCTGCTGAAGCTGCAGTGAAAGGATCAGACTACATGGTTATTGGAAGAAGCATTACGCAGTCCGAAAAACCTGCGGGCACCTACAAAAATATTTTAAAAGAATGGAGAGACGCACATGAAAACCATTTCCAAACATTTGCTTAATATAGGGGCTGTTACGTTATCCCCAGAAGATCCATACACATGGTCTTCAGGCATGAAATCTCCTATCTATTGCGATAATCGTCTTATCATTGCCTATCCAGAGATTCGCAAACAAGTAGCAGATGAACTTTCTTCATTAATTAAAGAACATTATCCAGAAGCTGATCTTATTGCAGGAACAGCTACAGCCGGTATTCCTCATGCTGCTTTTGTAGCAGATCATATGAATTTGCCGATGTGCTATGTAAGATCCAGTGCAAAAGGCCATGGTAGAGCAAAGCAGATTGAAGGCCTGACAGAACAAAGCAAAAAAGCTGTTGTAGTTGAAGATCTGATTTCAACAGGCAAAAGTTCCATTCAATCTGTTCTTGCCCTTCGTGAAGCAGGAATTGAAGTGCTTGGGGTTGTTGCGATCTTTAGCTACGGGTTGAAAAAAGCGGACGAAGCTCTTGGTAAAGAGGAAATTTCTTTTCAAACCGTTACGAACTTTAGTACATTAATAAAGGAAGCACAAGAAAGCGGTACGATTAGTGACCAAGGGCTTTCTTTATTAAAAGAATGGCAACGCGACCCTGAACGATGGGGAGCTGCCTCTTTTTCCAAATAGTTTTCTAGGGAGATTACGAATTTGAGAAAAATGAACGGTGAAGAATTTGATGAACTGGTATCCTTTTTTGATAGTATGGCTAGAACATCGTGGTTAAGAGAGATTCATGATACGTTAAAAGAAACAACGGGCACCTGGAATGAAAAAGATGTGCTTGATGTAGGCTGCGGAACTGGAAGGCTGTTGCTTCGTGGAGCAGAGGAGGCAAACAAACTGGTCGGTGTTGATTTGTCATCCGAGATGGTTAAAGCGAGCATACAGCAGTTCTTCTATCATGAACTTAGCAGCAAAAGTGAGTTTTTAGTAGCCGATGCAGTGGACTTGCCTTTTGAAGACGGATCCTTTGACCTCGCATTATCTACGTGTGTAATGTTTTTGTTGCCAGAGCCGGATACAGGGATAAACGAAATTCATCGCATTCTTAAAAAAGACGGAGAAATTGCTATGCTGAATCCCAGCGAAAAAATGAGTCAGGAAACGGCAGCTCAGTATGCAAAAGATAATGGGATCATTGGTTTTGAGAGAACCGCTCTATTAAAATGGTCCAATGTAAGTACTAGAAGGCATCGATATACGTTGAATGAAATGACCACATTGCTGAAAGACCTTCATTTTACAGATGTGAGGCATAAAGAAGTACTTGGAGGGCTTGCGATCATAAGCATGGCAAAAAAAGAGCAGAACAGCTAGAACTGTCCTGCTTTTTTTATTTTTTTAAGCGGAAAACCAAATCCTCATCAGGTGTCACGAAGACGGTTTGCTGATTGTCGTAAATAACAAATCCAGGCTTTGAGCCGTTTGGTTTTTTTACATGTTTGATTAATGTGTAATCAACAGGGACCGAGCTTGAGTTTTTTGCTTTGCTAAAAAACCCTGCTAATATGGCTGCTTCTTTGATCGCTGTTTCACTTGGAGACGAGGACCGGATTAATACATGTGATCCTGGAATGTCTTTTGTGTGCAGCCATGTTTCGTTCGCTCTGGATAGTTTAAATGTTAAATAATCGTTCTGTTTGTTATTTTTTCCAACCAGAATTTCTGTTCCGTCGGTTGAAATAAACTTCTCAGGCTGAGGCGTCTGATTCTGTTTTTTCTTGTTCTTGCCTTGACGGTGTTTTAAATAACCGCCTTCACTCAGTTCTTCGCGAATTTCTTCAACATCTTTCATAGAAGCAGAATCCATCTGAACGATCAGTCTTTCGAAATATAGCAATTCATTCTTTGCTTTTTCGATCTGATCTTGAATAATAGAAACGGATTTTTTGAGTTTTGCATATTTCTTAAAGTAGCTTTGCGCATTTTCGGCAGGTGTTTTTAGTGGATCGAGTTCAATTTTTACTAAAGGCTGATCTTCAGAAAAATAGTCCTCCACTTCAACATCTTTATCACCTTTTTTCGCAAGGTACATATAGGCTGTAAGAAGTTCACCTTTGCGCTGATATTCTTCAGCATTTGCGGTTTGTTCAAGCTCTTTTTCCAGTTTTCCGATCTTTTTTGTAATTTTGTCATACTCATTAGAAAGATATTTTTCAAGGTCGTTTGCCTGCTGTTTGATCCGGTCACGGTCGGCTTTTCCGTAAAAGAACCGGTCGAGCAGCTTGCTTACGGTCTCAAACGGACGGACATCGCCTGTAACATGTTTTAAAGAGATAACGGAAAAGTATTCTTTCTTTTCGTTCGTGATCATTTGGGGTTCGTACTGCTCTGCAGATATCTGTTTCATTACTGTCAGAAAAGCTTCTGCCACTTCTTCTTTTACAGAAAGCCCAGCGCGGTAAACGATTTCCTTTGCGATTAAAGGGGAAAAACCGCTAAATCGTGATACAAGCTGTTTATCCAACTTTCCTTCATTCCAAGAAATGTTTGAAATAAATTCCTCTTTCGTTGTTACAGAAAAAGGATTCGTTTTTTCCTGTGCTGGAGGCATGACGAACGTATAGCCAGGCAGTATCGTTCTATGGCGGTTTTGAAAACTGGGAATATGCTTGATACTGTCTATAATTTTTTCTGATTTTTCATCCACTAAAATGACATTGCTATGTCTTCCCATGATTTCAACATAGAGAACTTTAGTCGTTTCATCCCCGATTTCGTCTCTGTTTTTCACGGTGAGCTTTATTATTCTTTCAAGGTCCAGCTGTTCTATCTTTTCAATAAATGCACCTTCTAAATGCTTTCTGAGCAGCATACAAAACATCGGAGGAGTGTCTGGATTCTCATATTGATGCTCTGTTAAATGCATTCTTGCAAATGAAGGATTAGCCGATATTAATAGCTTATGATTTTTTCCGTTTGCCCGAATTGTTAAAACAAGATCTGTTTTATGTGGCTGATAAACTTTAGAAATTCGGCCTGACGTCAGGTTATTCTGCAGCTCAGCGGCAACTGCGCGTGTCATTATTCCATCAAAACTCATGATTGGTTCACCTCTTATTTCTGATTCATAGTATAGCATTTTTGCGGACATGCCTGCATATAAATGGCATAAACTAATCTTATTAGAGGTGGAAGCTATGAATTGGTACCAGCTGCCGCAAGACGAAATTGAAGCCATCCTGAACAGCAGGCTGGAAGAAGGGCTCTCGAAAAACGAGCAAGAAAGACGGTTAAAGTTAGATGGACCCAATCAGTTAGAAGAGGGGAAGAAGCAGCCTGCTATTCTTATGTTTCTCGCACAATTCAAAGACTTTATGGTCCTCGTGCTTTTGGCAGCAACTTTGCTGTCAGGTTTTTTAGGCGAGTATCTGGATGCGATCGCCATTATCTTGATTGTTTTGATGAACGGAGTTCTTGGCTTCATTCAAGAACGAAAAGCAGAAAAGTCGCTTGCTTCTTTAAAAGAACTTTCCGCTCCGACGGCACAAGTATTAAGAGAAGGTAAATGGGTTTCAATCGCAGCTAAGGAAGTAGTCACAGGTGATGTTGTGAAAATTAAGAGCGGTGACAGGGTTGGTGCAGATATTCGTTTACTTAAAACATCAGGTCTTCAAATCGAAGAATCTGCATTAACGGGTGAGTCTGTTCCTGCTCAAAAGCATAACAATTTGCTCAAAGCAGACGAGCTTGCACTTGGTGATCAGGAAAACATGGCTTTTATGGGAACGATGGTAACGAGAGGTACAGGACAAGGAATCGTAGTTGCAACAGGTATGAAAACTGAAATGGGGAAGATTGCTCACTTGATTCAATCTGCTGAGAATCTGGCAACTCCTCTTCAGATGAAGCTGGAACAACTCGGGAAAATTTTAATAGCTTTGGCATTGCTTCTGACGGTGCTAGTTGTTTTAGCAGGTGTAATGCAAGGGCATGATCTATACAGCATGATTTTGGCCGGTGTTTCTCTAGCCGTTGCTGCAATTCCTGAAGGGCTGCCGGCAATTGTTACGATTGCACTCGCGCTTGGGGTACAAAAGATGATACGAAAACGCGCGATCGTTAGAAAACTTCCATCAGTTGAAACACTCGGATGTGCAACAGTCATATGCTCGGACAAAACTGGAACGCTTACACAAAATAAAATGACCGTTACACGTGTCTGGTCACAAGGCAGACAGTGGGTCGTTAGTGATGACGGTTTTGAAGTGGCAGGATCAGGGATTAACGAAGACGGCAAGCGAGGGGATAAACTTACTGAAGTTTTAGCATATGCTGCACTTTGTAACAACGCATTACTTGAAGAAGGAAAGAATGGAACTTTCACTGAGGTGGGTGATCCAACAGAAACAGCTCTCTTAGTAAGTGCCTATAAAGCAGGTATTACTAAAGAATCATTAAGTGAACAGTTTACGATTCAGCATGAGTTCCCTTTTGATTCAACGAGAAAAATGATGAGCGTTATCGTACAGGATACGGAAGGCAATCAGATGCTCGTTGTAAAAGGTGCTCCAGATGTTTTATTGGAAAAAAGTGATTATATTGTTTGGGATGATAAAAAACAGTTAATGAAACAAGCCCACAAAGAACGCATCAAAGAAGCAATATATGCTTTAGGAAGCCAGGCGCTTAGAACGATAGCGGTCGCAGTCAGACCTCTGAAAGAAGGTGAATATTACGCGCAGGCAGCTTTTGCTGAAAGAAGTCTCACTTTTATAGGGCTTCAAGGAATGATGGATCCTCCTCGTCCGGAAGTGGAACAAAGTATAAGAGATTGTCAGACTGCAGGTATTAAAACGATCATGATAACAGGTGATCATGTAGTGACAGCTGCAAGCATTGCAAAAAGGCTGCACATGCTTCCTGAAGGCGGCAGAGTGATGGAAGGCTCAGAACTCGCGCAGCTCAGTGATGATGATCTGGACAAAGTATCTGAAAATGTATATGTATACGCACGTGTTTCTCCTGAACATAAATTAAAAATCGTAAAGTCCTTGCAGCGTAAAGGACATGTGGTTGCTATGACCGGGGACGGGGTGAACGATGCACCTGCTATAAAATCCGCCAACATCGGTATCGCTATGGGGATTACAGGAACAGATGTAGCGAAGGAAGCTTCCTCTCTCGTATTGGGAGACGATAATTTTGCTACCATACGTTCAGCTATTGAAGAGGGAAGAAACATCTATGAAAATATCCGAAAGTTTATTCGATATCTATTAGCTTCAAATGTCGGTGAAATTCTGGTTATGCTGTTTGCGATGATAATGGGACTGCCTTTGCCTCTCGTTCCAATTCAGATTCTATGGGTGAACCTCGTGACAGACGGACTGCCGGCGATGGCATTAGGAGTAGACCAGGCAGAAGAAGATGTTATGAGAAGAAAACCACGGCAGGCAAAAGAAGGGGTCTTCTCAAGAGGCCTAGGATGGAAGATTGTTTCCCGCGGATTTTTAATAGGGGGAGCAACCATACTCGCGTTTTGGGTAACTTTAAATGAAAATCCAGACCAACTAATAGTTGCACAGTCTGTCGCGTTCGCCACTCTTGTTATGGCACAGTTAATTCACGTATTTGACTGCAGAAGTGAACGATCCGTTTTCCATAGAAATCCGTTTCAAAACGGCTATCTTGTTCTAGCGGTCATTTCATCCATTCTATTATTGCTTGTCGTTATGTATGTTCAGCCATTACAGGAAATCTTCCACACCGTACCGCTTTCTGTAAGACAATGGCTGCTCGTTCTAGGCATGGCTTCCATTCCAAGTTTTGCATTAGCAGGTTTTCAGCTGTTTAAAAGAGAAATACGTTAAAATGAGAGCTGGCTCTGAAAAAAAGAGCCAGCTTCGTTTGTTTTTATTAAAAACAAGCAAATTCTGATAAGAATTTGCCGGATTTATGCTCGTTCGGGAAGATGTATGAGCGGTTCCCAAAAATTACGAGCAAATCATAAAATTTACGGTGTTCAGTGAAATGTATGGCTTCCTGGAGTTAAAAGCCCGCTCCCTGCAAAGAGATCCTTGTTAATAATTCACGATATTTCCGCAAAATAAGGGAAATTAGTTTAGATTCTATTATTTATGTGCTAAAATATAGGAACATGTGTACAGTTTTTCACAATATCGTACAATTAGCGTATGACCCGTTATTCCATTTGGCTAGAATAGTAGCAGGTTAGGGGCGGTTAAAGATGAAATTAATTAATATTGGTTACGGAAATATTGTTGCTGCTCACCGGATTATTGCGGTAGTCAGTCCAGAATCTGCACCGATAAAAAGATTAATCACGGTCGCAAGAGAAAAGAATATGCTGATTGATGCTACATATGGCCGCAGAACAAGAGCGGTCGTTGTGACCGATAGTGATCATGTTATTCTGTCGGCTGTACAGCCAGAAACTGTAGCTCACAGGCTTATGTCGATTGATGAGGGTTCAGAAGAAAGTTAGGTTGTGGAGGTTTATATGGAAAAAGAAAGAGGCATTCTGTTTGTGCTTTCCGGTCCTTCCGGTGTAGGAAAGGGTACTGTTTGTAAGGCGCTTCGTGAACAAAAGCTTGACATTCAATACTCAGTTTCGGCCACAACAAGGCAGCCGCGTGAAGGCGAACGACATGGAGTAGAATACTTCTTCAAAACGAAAGAAGAGTTTTTACGCATGATAGAAAATAAAGAACTGCTGGAATGGGCAGAATATGTCGGCAACTACTACGGAACACCGATCGAATATGTTAACAGCACACTTGATGACGGCAAAGACGTTATTTTAGAGATTGAAGTTCAAGGTGCGCTTCAAGTTAAGAACCTTTTCCCAGAAGGTGTGTTCATCTTCTTAACACCGCCAAGTCTGGATGAATTAAGAAATCGTATTGTTGGGCGCGGCACAGAAACGGAAGATTTGATTAACAATCGTATGACTGTTGCGAAAGAAGAAATAGAGCTTATGAAACACTATGACTATTCTGTCGTAAACGATGAGATTGAATCTGCTTGCAATCGCATTAAAGCAATCATTACAACAGAACATTGCCGTGTTGACAGAGTTCGCCCAAAATACGAAAAAATTTTAGGAGATGACAAATAATGCTATATCCATCCATCGATTCTCTTATGGAAAAAATTGACTCAAAATATTCTCTTGTTACACTAAGTTCAAAACGTGCGAGAGAAATCCAAAAGCATGGCAACCAGCAGATTGCTAACCCTGTATCACATAAGTTTGTTGGCAAAGCACTTGAAGAAATTCAATCTGGTATCTTAAAAAAAGTTGGGGAAACACCAGCTGATTAATATAGCCCGAAAAATATACAACCTTGACTCAAGGTTGTTATTTTTTTGCACTAAAAAACCCATAAAGTTTTTTAATACATATAAATGCTGTAAAATAGATGTGAATTGTTAAGCAAATGAGCGGCGGAAGGGGTTTATTATGGAAAAGAAAAAAGTTTTGCTTGCTGTTACAGGCGGAATTGCAGCATATAAAGCAGCTACTGTAGCAAGTAAGTTATATCAAAGCGGATATGAAGTGAAAGTTATACTTACAGAGTCTGCCCAGAAATTCATTACACCACTAACCTTTCAAACGCTGACTAGACAAGTTGTATTTACAGATACGTTTGAAGAAAAAGATCCGTCAGTCGTCAGTCATATCGAAATTGCAGATTGGGCTGATCTTGTATTGATTGCTCCAGCTACAGCAAATGCAATAGGAAAACTAGCGAATGGAATTGCTGATGATATGCTGACAACTACATTACTTGCAACAAAAGCGGATGTGCTGATCGCACCTGCGATGAACGTTAATATGTTTAACCATCCTGCCGTGAAAAAGAACATGGAAACACTTGCTTCATACGGCTGGCGATTTATAGAACCGAATGAAGGACTTCTTGCCTGCGGATGGATCGGTAAAGGAAGACTTGCAGAACCAGAAGAACTTATAGATTCTGTTCATGCGTATTTCCAGGAAAAAAATGAGGAATCTTCATTAACTCTTTCAGGAAAAAAAGTGATGGTAACAGCAGGCCCGACCAGGGAAGAACTTGATCCAGTACGTTATTTTACAAATCATTCTTCTGGAAAAATGGGATATGCGATAGCTGCAGCGGCAAAAAAACTAGGTGCTGACGTCACTCTAGTAACAGGACCTACTTCCCTTGAAGTCCCATCTGGAATAAAAGTAGAAAGGGTTACTTCTGCAAAAGAAATGTTTGATCAAGCACTTAGTCTTTATGCAGAACAAGATGTTGTCATTAAATGTGCAGCCGTTGCAGACTACACGCCAGTAACTGTACATTCAAATAAATTTAAGAAAAAAAATGATACATGGACGATTGAGCTGAAAAAAACGGATGATATTTTACAGGCTCTAGGCGATAGAAAAGAACATCAAATTCTGGTTGGATTTGCGGCTGAAACTGAAAACCTTGAAGACTATGCAAAAGATAAATTAAAAAGAAAGAATTTGGATATGGTAGTTGGAAACGATGTTTCTAAAGAAGGGTCCGGTTTTGGCAGTGATACGAACGAAATCATAATGATAAAAAAGGATGGTTCGGTATGCCCGCTACCGATTCTTTCAAAAGAAAAAGCAGCTCGCGAAATATTAGAAGAAGTGATGGACATGATGAAACGATGATAGCGGCGGTTGTTGTTGATGTTCCTTCCGGCAGTGTAAATAAAACGTTCGATTATAAAATTCCCGAAGAGTGGAAGAATTGGGCGGAACCTGGTATGAGAGTTATTGTGCCATTCGGACCAAGAAAGCTGCAGGGTTTCATTTTAGAAGTGAAACCATCATCTTCTGTAAAAGGGATCAAAAGCATCACAGAAATACTTGACCCGCTTCCGGTTCTTACACCTGAACTGATTGATTTGGGAAAGTGGCTTGCAGAAAGTACGCTAAGCTTTTATATCACTGCTTATCAAGCCATGCTGCCAGCTGCCATGAAAGCGACCTATGAAAAATTTTTCGAAATACTGAAGCCAGAGGAAATACCAGATGAGATATTTTCTCTATTTTCTGCGAATAATGAACTAAGTTTAATGGATGTTACCAAGCATTACCCTCATTTGCTCAAAAACCTTCAGGAACTTACAAAAACCGGAGTACTGGATGTTATTTATAAAGTAAAGGATAAGGCAAATAAAAAGAAAATAAAATTTATCTCTATTGCTGACAGAACTCTTGCTGAAGAAATGCTGCAGCAGAACCAGAAAAAAGCAGAGAAACAAAAAGCAGTACTGTCAGAAATGATCAGCAGGCCGCCAGGTGAATATTCGCTTCAGGAAATACTAAACGAAACAGGAGCGTCGATATCGTCGGTACAGTCCCTTTGTAAAAAAGGTGTACTTTTTATTGAAGAAAAAGAAGTATACAGGGATCCTTTTCAAGGTAGAAACATTAAACGGACAGATGCACTCTCGCTGACAGAAAATCAGCAAAATGCCATAACACCTATATTAGAATCGATTGAAAACAACGAGCATCAGACGATTCTCGTTCACGGTGTAACAGGCAGTGGAAAAACAGAGATTTATCTTCAATCTATTCAATCTGTTTTAGATAAAGGAAAAGAAGCGATTGTATTAGTGCCGGAAATTTCACTTACCCCTCAGATGGTGAACAGGTTTAAAGGCCGCTTCGGCAGTTCAGTAGCTGTGCTGCACAGCGCATTGTCTATAGGAGAGAAATATGATGAATGGCGAAAGATTCTTAGGAAAGAAGTTTCTGTAGTCGTAGGGGCGCGTTCTGCTGTTTTTGCGCCCTTTGAAAATTTAGGGATCGTAATCATTGATGAAGAACACGAAACGAGCTATAAACAAGAAGATCATCCGCGATATCATGCAAGAGACGTGGCGATCTGGCGGGGCAGATATCATTCGTGTCCAATCGTGCTGGGCAGTGCCACTCCTGCTTTAGAGACTTATGCGAGAGCACAAAAGGGGCGGTATAAACTAGCAGGATTAAAAGAAAGAGTCCATTCGAATCCAATGCCAGAAGTGACGATTGTTGACATGAGAGAGGAACTGAAAAACGGAAACCGCTCGATGTTCTCAAACGAATTAATGGAAAAGCTTAAAACAGGTCTTGAAAAAGGTGAGCAGTCCGTTCTTTTTCTAAATCGGAGAGGCTATGCTTCGTTTATACTGTGCAGAGATTGCGGATATGTAGCACAGTGTCCTCACTGTGATATCTCACTTACCTTCCATAAGAGATTTGGAGAATTAAAATGTCACTATTGCGGCTATAAAGAGACTACCCCTTCAGCATGTCCTTCTTGTACATCAGAGCATATCCGCTTTTTTGGTACAGGTACTCAAAAAGTAGAAGAAGAACTTACTAAAGTTCTGCCTGAAGCAAGAGTGATCAGAATGGATGTTGATACAACTTCAAAAAAAGGAAGTCATGAGCGTTTGTTAACCGCTTTTGGAGATGGAGAAGCAGATATCCTTTTAGGCACTCAGATGATTGCAAAGGGACTTGACTTTCCAAAGGTTACGTTAGTGGGTGTGCTGGCAGCAGATACAATGCTTCATCTCCCGGACTTCAGGGCCTCAGAAAAAACATTCCAGCTGCTGACCCAAGTAAGCGGAAGGGCTGGAAGGCACGAGTTGGAAGGGAAAGTTATTGTTCAGGGCTATGATATTAGCCATTACAGCATTCAACTCGCTTCACAGCATGATTATGAAAGTTTTTATAACTTTGAAATGAAAACAAGGAAGCTTCATCAATATCCGCCATTTTATTATTTAGGTTTGTTGACCTTCAGTCATTTAGAACTGATGCAAGTAGTGGAAGCTAGTGAAAAAGCAGCAAGCTTCCTATCGAAACGATTATCGCCTGACAGTCTGCTTCTTGGTCCTGTAACATCTCCCATTGCACGTGTGAAGGATAGATATCGTTATCAGGTCATGATAAAATACAAAAATGAACCAGAGCTAAGAAACTGGTTTGAAGAAATTATATCCCATTTTCAAAAAGATAAAAGTATAAAAGATCTTCAAATTACGGGTGAGTTAAATGCCCAGACACTTATGTAGCAATAAGGAGAAAAACATGACAATTCTTAAAATCGTAGAACACCCAGATCCTGTTTTGGAAACAGAATGTGAACCAGTAACAAAGTTTGATAAGAAATTAAAAAAACTTATTAATGATATGTTTGATACGATGTACGAAGCAGAAGGAGTTGGACTTGCAGCTCCTCAAGTCGGAATTACTAAACAGATCGCCGTGGTTGATGTTCATGATGAAGAAGGACAGATCGTATTGATCAACCCTGTTGTAACGGCTTCATCCGGCAGCCAGACTGGACCAGAAGGCTGCTTAAGTTTTCCAGGACTATTTGGGGAAGTGGAACGTCCTTTTGAAGTAACAGTGAAAGCTCAAGATGAAAACGGAAAAGAATTTAGATTAAAAGCGAATGATTTTCTAGCTCGAGCGCTTTTACATGAAATCGATCATCTGCATGGGATCTTGTTTACTTCTAAAGTGAGCGCATATTACGAAAACGAGGAATTGGAGAGATAGGATAACATGAACATTTTATTTATGGGAACACCTGACTTTTCCGTGCCCGTACTCCGCCAGTTAGTAGAAGATGGCTATAACGTGGTTGGTGTTGTTACACAGCCGGACAAGCCCGTTGGAAGAAAAAAAGAAATCAGGCAGACACCTGTAAAAGAAGAGGCTATTAAACACGGGATTCCTGTGTATCAACCAGTAAAACTGCGAGAAAACTATGAAGAGATTCTGACTCTTAAGCCTGATTTGATTGTTACGGCGGCTTATGGCCAGATTCTGCCGAATGCCATTTTGGAAACTCCTCAATATGGATGCATCAATGTACATGCCTCTTTACTTCCAAAATACAGAGGCGGAGCGCCGATACATAAGAGCATTATGGACGGCAACGACAAAACGGGTATTACAATCATGTATATGGTTGAAAAATTAGATGCAGGTGATATACTTACCCAAGTTGAAGTGTCAATTGAAGAAAAAGACCATGTTGGTTCGATGCATGACAAATTAAGTGCTGCGGGCGCTAAATTGTTGTCAGAAACCATTCCACTTCTTATTGATGGGAAAATTGAACCTATCCCACAGGAAGAAAGTGAAGTAACTTTTGCCTGGAACATAACAAGAGAACAAGAAAAGATTGATTGGTCTCGTTCAGGGAAAGACATTTATAACCATATTCGTGGTCTTCATCCTTGGCCTGTGGCTTATACGGTATTAAACAGCCAGCCACTTAAAGTATGGTGGGGTGAAAAAATAGAAACCAGCATTTCTTCAGAACCTGGTACTGTGATCGGCATACATGAAAAAGGACTGCAGGTAGCTACTGGAGACCAGACGAGCATTATCATTACGGACTTGCAGCTCTCAGGAAAAAAGAGAATGCTCGCAAGAGATTATCTTAAAGGAGCAAGCGTACCACAAGGCTTGAAATTAGGTGAATAAAGTTGGAAAACAACATTAGGGCAATCGCCCTGGACGTTTTAATAAAGATTGAACAAAATCAGGCATACAGCAATTTACAGCTGAATCAGACTTTGCAGAAAACAAACGTAAAAGATATTGATAAAGGTCTTTTAACAAGTATTGTTTACGGCACGATACAGCGGAAAAACACGATTGATTTTTATCTTGATCAATTATTGAATAAGCCAATAAAGAAAAAAGACCGCTGGGTGCTATCTTTGCTGCGTTTATCCATATTTCAGATGATCTATATGGATCGTGTTCCTGACCATGCCATCATTCATGAAGCAGTTGAAATTGCAAAACAAAGGGGCCATCAAGGCTTAGCAGGTCTAGTAAATGGTATTCTTCGAAAATTACAGCGCGAAGGTACAGATGAAATGGACAAAAAAGCAGCTGGCGGTGCTGAAAGAGCTGCATTAACTTACAGTATGCCACAGTGGCTTTTTGAGCGATGGAGCACGCAGTATGGCAATGAAGATGCTGAAAAAATGGCTGAATCAAACCTTTTGTCATCTCCTGTTACAGCCAGAGTAAACACGATGCTGGCCACTAGAGAAGAAGTTCTTCAACTGCTCGAGCAAGAAGGAGTTTCAGCTGAAGAAGGAGAATTGTCTCCTGAGGGTATCATAATAAAAGAAGGCTATCTTCCTGATACAGAAGTCTATAAAAAAGGTCTAGTAACAATACAGGATGAAAGCTCAATGCTAGTTGCAAGGTCAGTAGCTCCGGTACAGGGTGAAACTATTCTTGATGCCTGCGCGGCACCTGGCGGTAAATCTACACATATGGCTGAAATGATGAAGGGCACAGGGAAGATTGTTTCTCTGGATCTGCACAAGCACAAGATAGAGCTGATCAAGAAGCAAGCTGAAAGGCTGGGCCTTAAAAATATCGATGCTTCGGTTTTAGATGCGCGGAAAGCGGATGAAAAATTCGAATTAGAGTCATTTGACAGAGTCCTTGTTGATGCACCTTGCAGCGGTTTTGGTGTTATAAGGAAAAAGCCGGATCTTAAATGGTCAAAGACTGAGGAAGATGTGTTAAAACTTGCTTCGATACAAAAATATATTTTAGATACTGCCTCTCAAATGGTTAAGCCTGGAGGAATACTTGTTTATAGTACGTGTACAGTAGACAAAGAGGAGAACAGTGAGGTAGCGGACTGGTTTTTAAAAAATCATCCGGAATTTGAATGGGATCCAGAGTTTTCCGAAAAGATGCCAGAAAACGTTAGAACCTTTATACTAGATGGAAGATCTGATCTGCAAATTATGCCTCATTATTTCAATAGTGACGGATTTTACATTGCGGCTTATAGAAAAAAGACAACAGGTGGTGAGAAACATGCTTAAACCATTAACAGATAAACAAACAAAGCCAAATATTAAACCATCGATATTTTCACTCGAACTTCATGAACTTGAAGCGTGGCTGACTGATATAAGAGAACCTAAGTTTAGAGGAAAACAAATTTTTGAATGGCTTTATAAAAAACGTGTAACTTCTTTTGAGGAGATGACTAACCTTCCAATAGGATTACGCGAGAAACTCGAAAAAGATTTTTATATCAAACCTCTAAAAGAAGTGGTACGACAGGAATCTGCAGATGGCACAATTAAGTTCTTATTTGAGCTTCAAGACGGTTATTCAATCGAGACTGTATTGATGAGACACGAGTATGGAAACAGTATTTGTGTTACTACACAAGTAGGCTGCCGTTTAGGATGTACGTTCTGTGCTTCTACTTTAGGAGGATTAAAGCGTAATCTTCAAGCGGGTGAAATCGTTGCCCAAGTACTGCAGGTGCAAAGAGCACTAGATGAAACAGATGAACGAGTAAGCTCTGTCGTTGTCATGGGAATCGGTGAACCATTTGATAACTATGAGGGACTCATGTCTTTCTTAAAAATCATTAACCATGATTTAGGGCTTAATATCGGTGCACGCCATATTACGATTTCAACGAGCGGGGTAGTCCCTTATATTTATAAATTTGCAGATGAAGGAATGCAAATCAACTTTGCGATTTCTCTTCATGCCCCTAACACAGAAACACGAAGCCGTTTAATGCCAGTTAACAGAATGTATCCGTTAAATGAATTGATGGACTCGATCCGTTATTACATTAAGAAAACAGGCAGACGTGTTACATTTGAATATGGTTTATTCGGAAAAGTTAATGATTCAGTTGAACATGCAAATGAACTGGCGGATCTTATTAAAGATATTAAATGCCACGTTAACTTGATCCCGGTAAACTATGTACCGGAAAGAGATTATGTAAGAACACCAAAAACACAAATATTTAAGTTCTTAGAGACGTTAACCTCAAGAGGCATTAATGCCACCATCAGAAGAGAACAAGGACATGACATTGACGCAGCATGCGGTCAGCTGCGTGCGAAGGAACGTAAAGAAGAGACGAGGTGACGGGGATATGCAAATTGCCTTTCAAACGGATGTTGGAATGGTAAGGAAGCATAATGAAGACAGCGGGGAAGTGTTCACAAAGGGTGAACACTTTCTTGCAGTTATTGCTGATGGTATGGGCGGACATAAAGCAGGGGATATTGCCAGTCAGGAAGCCCTTAAAGTAATTAAAGCTGCATGGGTACAGTTTGAAGAAAATATGGGTAATTTTAAAGACTGGATCCAAAATGTTTTACGTGATACAAACAAACATATTTTTGAATTTTCGCAAGTTAACCCTGAAACTAGAGGGATGGGTACTACAATTGTAGCTGCATTAGGAACTGATAAAGAGGTTACTGTGGCACATATTGGTGACAGCCGCTGCTATTTATACTCTAATGGAGAATTAAGAAGAGTTACCGACGACCATTCTCTCGTTCAGGAACTTGTGAAATCTGGTCAGATTACAGAAGATGAAGCTGAAATTCATCCAAGACGCAACATGATTATGAAGGCAGTAGGAACAGATGAAACAGTTGAGGCAGAGTTAAACGTGATCACTTGGAAGACCGGTGATTATCTTTTGCTTTGTTCTGACGGTCTCTCCGATAAAGTTTCTTTTAAAAAGATTAAGGAAGCTTTAGACAGTTCTGCTGAAACAGTGGCTGAAAAGGTTGAAAAATTAATCGCTTGGGCGAAAGATGCGGGTGGAGAAGATAATATAACTGCTATCCTTATTCAAAATAGTTCTGACACAGAAATAAAAGGGGAAGCAAAAGCATGATTGGAAAAAGAGTCAGTGGCCGCTACAAACTTTTAGAAGTAATTGGTGACGGCGGAATGGCCATCGTTTATCGAGCAAAAGATTTAATCCTTGATCGAGATGTTGCTGTTAAGGTTCTTCGTTCAGAGTTTAATAAAGATGAAGATTTTATTAGACGTTTCAAACGGGAAGCCGAATCAGCTACTAGTCTGGATCATCCGAACATCGTCAGTATTTATGACGTGGGGGAAGATGAAGAAATCTATTTTATTGTTATGGAGTACGTGCAGGGAAAAACACTTAAACAATACATAAAAGAACACGGAAAGATCTCAGTTGAAGAATCCTTGCACATTATGAAGCAAATTGTTTCAGGTATGGCTGTTGCCCATGATCATGGTATTATTCACAGGGATATCAAACCCCATAATATTTTAATAACTGAAAATGGTACAGCTAAATTAACTGATTTTGGTATTGCGTTAGCTATAACTTCCGCTACAATAACCCATACAAATTCTATATTAGGATCTGTTCATTATTTTTCTCCAGAACAGGCTCGAGGAGGAATAGCAAACGCAAAATCGGATATCTATTCCTTTGGTGCTGTGCTGTATGAAATGGTTACTGGAAGAGTTCCTTTTGTCGGAGATTCACCGGTTTCTGTTGCTTTAAAGCATCTGCAGGAAAATGTAATTGAGCCAAGAAGGCTGAATCCAGAAATTCCTCAGAGCGTTGAAAATATTATTTTAAAGTCGCTAGCGAAAAATCCTTTAAGAAGATATGACAACGCACAAGAACTTTTGCGTGATATGAATACGGCTTTAGATCCGGATAGAATGTACGAACAGAAATGGAATGAAGACAGTGATGAGGATGAGAAAACAAAATATATGCCTCCTGTGGTTCCACCTCCGGACATAAAAGAAAAAAATAATGTTCCAGAAGAAGGAAAAAATCCGGAGAAGCCTAAAAAGAAAAGAAAATGGTGGCTTATCATATTAATTGCTCTTCTTTTAACAGGTGGTGCAACTATAGCAGCATTTACGATTCTTCCGTCTGTTTTTCACGTCGATGAAGTCGATGTTCCTGACGTGATTGGTGAAGAATACATTGATGCTTTTGATCAGCTAAAGGCACAAGGACTTGATGTTAAACGCCAAGAAGTATTTGACTCTGAGATTGAAGAAGGACATATAGTCAGACAGGATCCATCACCTGGAACGAAAGTAAAGCAAAACGCTGTCATTACCTTGTATGTATCAAAAGGACCTGAAAAGGAAAATATGCCTGATGTAGAAGGTTTGAACATCGATTCAGCTAAGGAGATTTTAAACGGTAAAGGATTTACAGATATTGATATCAACTACGAAGAATCAGATACAGAGCCAGAAGGCACTGTACTGACGCAAAGTCCTGACCGTGATGAAAAAGTGACACCTGCTGAAACAACCGTAACTTTAACGGTCAGTTCCGGAACACCAACTGTACAAGTGCCGAATCTAATCGGATTAACCGAAGAGAATGTTAAGAACTTTGCAGAAAGCGAAGGTTTAACCGTGCAATTCTCTTCTGAGCCTTCAGATTCTGTTGAAAAAGGATTAGTAATCTCTCAGGATCCTTCTGCTTTTACAGAAGTTGAAAAAGGTGCAACGATTTCAATTGTTTTATCTGACGGTCCCGAAGAAACGGAAGAACCGCCTGCAGATGAAGAACAATCGGTAGATAGAACAACAACAAAAGATATCGAAGTAAAGATTGATAAAAAAGGGAAAAAAGAACCGGTTCGCGTAAGAATCGTTTATTCAGACAAAAATGCTTCGAACGAAGTCTTTAAAGATGAAGAGATAACAGAGACGACAAGATATCAGCTACCATTAACAATTGCTGAAGGCGGTTCAGCTTCTTACGTCGTTTATATTAATGATAAAGAGCAAAAGAAAGAAACGATAAAATATGAAGAAATTGAGGAAGGGGACGATGGTGATTAAGCATGCCTGAAGGAAGAATCGTTAAAGCGCTGGCTGGTTTTTATTACGTAAAGGAAAACGGGAATTCTGAAGTTTTCCAATGCAGGGGCAGAGGAAACTTCCGTAAGAAAAAAGTGAATCCATTAGTTGGAGACTGGGTTGAGTTTGAATCCAGCAATATTACGGATGGATATATCCTTGACGTAAAAGAACGGAAAAATGAATTAGTCCGCCCGCCTATCGCGAACATAGACCAGGCCATTCTCGTTTTTTCGGCTACAGAACCAGATTTCAGCCCGCTCTTGTTAGACAGATTTCTTGTGCATATAGAAGCAAATGATATATTGCCGGTTATTTGTGTTTCTAAGATGGATCTTGTTCAGGAAACAAAGGATTTTGCAGAGATTCAAACGTATATTGATTCGTATAAAAAATTGGGATACGAAGTGATTCCGACATCTACAAAAACGGATGAAAGCCTCGAGATGTTCTACCCGCTATTTAAAGATAAAGCAACCGTATTTGCTGGTCAGTCTGGTGTTGGTAAATCATCGTTATTAAATGCCATCAACCCTGAGCTAATGCTTGAAACGAATGAGATTTCCAGTCATCTAGGAAGAGGAAAACATACGACAAGGCACGTTGAACTGATCCCATTCGGAAATGGCCTTGTAGCGGATACTCCTGGATTCAGTTCGCTAGATTTTATGAACATTGAGGCCGAAGATTTATCCATGTATTTTCCCGAGATGAATGAGAGACGCGGTGAATGTAAATTCCGAGTATGCTCTCATACTTCTGAGCCTAAATGTGCCGTGAAGCAGGGGGTAGAAGAAGGTGCGATCCCGAAATTCCGGTATGAGCATTATGTGAATTTCTTGCAAGAAATTAAAGATCAAAAACGGAGGTACTAAATGGTTAAAATAGCTCCTTCTATTTTGTCGGCTGACTTTTCAAAGCTAGGAGAAGAAATTAAAGCGGTAGAGATGGCAGGTGCCGATTACATTCATGTTGATGTGATGGATGGGCATTTTGTACCGAATATTACATTGGGTCCGCTCGTTGTACAAGCGATACGTCCAATAACAAAATTGCCTCTGGATGTCCATCTGATGATTGAAAAACCAGAGTTATATATTGATGCGTTTGTAAATGCCGGAGCGGATATTATTACTGTTCATGTTGAGGCATCAACTCATCTTCACAGAACAATACAAATGATTAAAAAGAAAGGTGTAAAAGCCGGCGTTGTTTTAAACCCTGCTACACCTGTAGATACGATTAAGCATATTATTCATGATATTGATCTTGTACTGCTAATGACAGTAAACCCAGGTTTCGGAGGACAGTCATTTATTCAAAATGTAATCCCGAAAATCAGAGAAGTGTCAGAACTTGTACACGCTCATGGACTGAATGTTGAAATAGAAGTAGATGGGGGTGTAAATGCTGAAACAGCTCCTCTATGCATTGAAGCTGGAGCGAATGTTTTAGTTGCCGGTTCTGCCATTTATGGGAAAAAAGATCTAAAAGATGCAATCAGCTCCATTCGTGGTGTATAATAGAGATTGAAAATTTAATAAGCAACCACAGGGGGAGTCCGATAATGGGCTGAGAGGGGAGTGTTTCTCCCGACCCTTTGAACCTGAAGCAAGATCATGCTTGCGTAGGGATGTGGAGTCGTATGCCTTTTGTATCCTATGGATATGAATGATAAAGCAGCCGAGCTCACACGCCCGGTTGCTTTTTTTATTTTCTTCAAATCTATTGTTTTGGGAGGATACAGATGAAAAATAACAATGTTTCACTATTAACAGAAATAGCTATAATGGCAGCACTGTCACTGATCTTGGGATTGATTAAATTTAATGGTGTTTGGCCGCAAGGCGGTTCAGTTTCGCTTGAGATGGTGCCGATTTTTTTAATGGCCTTCAGAAGAGGCTTAAAAGCTGGAGTATTTACTGGTTTAGTTGTCGGAATGCTTCAGTTGCTTGTTAACCCGTATATCGTTCACCCTGCACAGCTTATTCTTGATTACCCGCTTGCTTTTGCATTGGCTGGGGTTGCAGGTGCATTTGCCCCATCCATCTATCAAAATAAGGCAAAAAGATCTGTATTGATGGTAACAGGTATTTTAATTGGATGTATTCTGAGACTGGCTTCACACGTTTTTTCTGGGGTTATATTCTTTAGTGAGTTTGCAGAAGAAATGAATGTATGGCTTTATTCCATCATGTATAACGGTTCGTTTATGGTCGTTATTTTTGCAATAACATCTCTTGTGGTGATTTTATTAACTAACACATCTCCGAGATTATTGCATGCAGCCAGAAAGGGATATCATCAAGCAGCATGAAATTAAGAATTGTTGCAGGAGGTCCTGAACACCTTATACCTGAACTAAAGAAATATAACAGCGGATCTGATTCAGTGTGGATAGGTGTTGACAGAGGAACGTTCATCATTTTAGAGCAGGGGATAATACCTGGGATTGCATTCGGTGATTTTGATTCAGTCTCAGAAGCCGAAAAGGAAACAATATTAAACCTTGATATCATCCTGAATGAATATCAGTCTGAAAAAGACAAGACTGATATGGAATTAGCTTTGCAATGGGCGCTGGATCAAGAGCCAGAAGAAATATTATTGTTTGGGGCAACCGGCGGAAGAATCGACCACGAGTTGATGAACATTCAGTTTCTTTATAGAACGGTTTCTAGCAATGCTGATGTTAAAGTAGTAGATATAAAAAATGAAATCTCTATAAGAATTCCTGGAATGTATTCGATTGAATACGATTCATCATATTCTTATATATCTTTTCTTGCTTTTGAAGATGAAGTAAAAGGGATTACGCTGGAAGGTTTTAAATACCCGCTGCAAAAGGCATCTCTGCAAATAGGATCTTCACTATGTATATCAAATGAGCTTGTAAATAAAAGTGGTACTTATTCTTTCGACTCTGGCATAATATTGATGGTAAAGAGCCGTGATTAATTAAACACGGAAAACAGGCCCCGAGACACCTTTTTATAAGACGGGGAATATTGTATTTTATGGTTTTTGCTCTTATCATTTTTTATGGGCCTGGAGGAGGGGTAAGATGAAATTTTATACCATTAAACTTCCTAGATTTTTAGGGGGATTCGTACGTGCCATCTTAGGTTCTTTTAAAAAAGGATAACAAACAAAAAAAGCGCCCCAAGGCGCTTTTTTTGTTTGATAAGGCTGTTTTCGTAAACTTTGTTGCTTATAGAAATGGTTAATTTCCGCTCCAGGATGCTCGCTTTCCGAGCCTCCTCGGCTTATTGCGCCTGTGGGGTCTAGTTCTAGGCCGTAATTTAAATTACTAGGCCCTAATTTATACTTTGTAGGCTGTAAATAAATTTTATAGGCCTAATAAAAATTTCCAGGCCGTAAAATCATATTTATAGGCTTTTCGACAAATACATCTGCATTCAATAAAACTTTAGATTGCTGGAGCGATAATTATCTTATAAATAAACTAGTTAAAATGAAAAAGCTGACCCAAAAACGTACTTTTCGGGTCAGCCTCAATATTTCTATTCATCTTGAAAACAAAAAAAACAGCAGCGAGTGCTGCCATTTTTTTATTAAACGCGTTCTACTTTACCTGATTTAAGTGCACGAGCAGATACGTATACGCGCTTAGGCTTTCCGTCCACAAGAATGCGAACCTTTTGGACATTAGCTCCCCAGCTTTTCTTTGATTTGTTCATAGCGTGAGAACGCTTGTTTCCAGTTTTAGGTCCTTTTCCGGTAATAAAACATTTACGAGCCATAGTAGGTGAACCTCCTTTACAGCAAAAAAGCTTTGCATCAATTCAATCGTATGTTAAATACTAAATAATATTAGCATGACTCTCTTTCCATTGCAACATATTCATTTAGGTTTTCAAGTAAATTTCCTTGACATTACTATTTACATAGTGTGAAATGTAGTAGTCCTTTCAAAAAAACTTAATGTATAGTAAAATATTTGTTAGCCATTTACAATTTAAAGGGGGATATAAGCATGTCCATTGAAATGAAAACAACCTATGGTCAAATTGATATTTCTAATGAAGTGATTGCAACGATCGCTGGCGGTGCTGCAATCGATTGTTACGGAATTGTTGGCATGGCATCAAGAAAGCAATTGAAGGATGGATTAACTGAACTTTTAGGACGTGAAAATTTCTCCCGAGGGATCGTTGTCCGACAAGAGGAAGATGAAGTACATATTGATATGTATATCATTGTAAGCTACGGAACAAAGATTTCTGAAGTGGCTCATAATGTTCAGAACAAAGTGAAATATACCCTGGATCAAATGCTTGGATTAGCAGTTGACTCTGTCAATATCTATGTTCAGGGTGTCAGGGTGACAACCCCTTAGTTAGGAGGAAGTTTTGTGTCTTTAAAAGTATTAGACGGAAAAAAGTTTGCAAAAATGGTGCTCGAGGGTGCTTCAAACTTATCGAGAAATGCAGCAATGGTCGATGCACTTAATGTATTTCCTGTGCCGGATGGTGATACGGGAACAAACATGAACTTAACGATTACATCTGGTGCCAAAGAAGTACAGAAGAACACATCTAGTCAGATTGGGGCAGTTGCGAATGCATTCGCAAAAGGTTTGTTAATGGGAGCTAGAGGAAACTCTGGGGTAATCTTATCTCAGCTCTTTAGAGGGTTCTCTAAAGCAGTTGAAGGAAAAGAATCCATTACGGCAGCCGAATTTGCAAATGCGTTCGATAAAGGTGTAGAAACAGCTTATAAGGCTGTAATGAAACCAGTAGAAGGTACAATCTTAACAGTTGCTAAAGATGCTGCTAAGAAAGCTGTAAAAGAAGCTAAAAAGTCTGATGACGTACTATATATTATGAAAGAACTTGTTAAAGAATCAAAAGCTTCCTTAAAGCGCACTCCAGATCTTCTTCCAGTATTAAAAGAAGTAGGCGTAGTTGACTCTGGCGGACAAGGTCTTGTCACTGTATATGAAGGATTTTTAGCCGTTTTAGAAGGGAAAGAGCTTCCAAAGGTTTCTGCGAATGCTCCTTCAATGGGCGAACTTGTCAACGCAGAACATCACAAAGCACAGGTTCATATGAAAACGGAAGATATTCATTTTGGATATTGCACAGAATTCATGGTGAAATTTGAAGAGAATAAAATCAAAACCAATCCTTTTGATGAAATCAGCTTCCGAAACGAGTTAAGTCAGCATGGTGATTCACTTTTAGTAGTTGCCGATGATGATGTGGTAAAGGTTCATATACACACGGAACAGCCTGGAAATATGCTGACACTGGCTCACCGTTATGGAAGTTTAATCAATATTAAGATTGAGAATATGCGTGAACAGCATTCAGCCATTTTAGAAAGCGAAAATGAAGTAATTCCTTCGTATTCTCAAGCACCTGCAGAAAAGAAGAAAGAATATGGAATTGTTACTGTAGCAATGGGTGATGGGATTGAAGAAATGTTTTCTTCAATGGGAGCATCTGTTATCCAGGGCGGACAAACGATGAACCCAAGTACGGAAGATATTGTACGCGCTATTTCTGAAGTTAACGCAGAGAAGATTTTCATTCTTCCGAACAACAGCAACATCATTATGGCATCTGAACAAGCTGCAAGTGTTGTTGATGAGGAAGTAGTGATCATTCGGACAAAAACAGTTCCTCAAGGAATTGCATCCATCCTCGCGTTTAATCCTTCAGCAGATATGAAGGAAAACGAAAAGAAGATGAACGAAGCAATCTCCTCGGTAAAATCCGGACAAGTAACCTATGCTGTCAGAGATACGTCCATCGATGGCGTTGAGATTGCAAAAGGTGATTTTATGGGAATTTCAGAGGGGAAAATCATCACTTCTAAAGCAGATAAACAAGAAGTGACTAAAGAACTCTTAGCAAAAATGATGGATGAAGATTCTGAGATCGTAACCATTATTTATGGGGAAGACTCTTCTGAAGATGAGGCACAGGAACTTGCTGATTTCATCGAAGAAAAATTTCCTGATGCAGAAGCTGAAATCCATAATGGAAAACAGCCGATCTACTCATTCATTCTATCGGTTGAGTAAAAATTAAAAGTATTCTCTCTTAAACTTAAAGTGTGATAGAGTTAAGAGGGAATACTTATTTTATTGGGAGAAAACGCAATCGAAGGAGATCATCATGAAATATAAAAGTGTTTTTGATATTATCGGTCCTATTATGATTGGACCATCAAGCTCACATACAGCTGGTGCTGCAAGAATCGGAAGAGTAGCAAGGCACTTATTCGGAAGAAAACCCGAATATGCAAAGATTTCTTTTTATGGTTCATTCGCGAAAACGTACCGCGGCCATGGTACTGATGTTGCCATAGTGGGCGGCATATTAGATTATGATACATTTGATACCCGGATTGTGGATGCGCTTACAATAGCGAAGCAGGAAGGGATCGAAGTATCCATGACCGAAGAAGATGCCGTTACTGATCATCCAAATACGGCACGCGTTATAATTGGGGATAGCAAAGGGCAAATTGAAGTTGTGGGGATCTCCATTGGCGGAGGGAAAATCGAGATTACGGAACTGAACGGATTCAGCCTAAGACTCTCAGGGAACCATCCTGCGCTTCTGATCGTTCACAATGATAAATATGGTGCTATAGCAGGAGTTGCCAACATACTGGCAAAACATGAAATAAATATCGGACATATGGAAGTTTCTCGGAAGGAAAAGGGAAAAGAAGCATTAATGGTTATTGAAATCGATCAAAATGCAGATGAAAAAATCATTAATGAATTAAATTCTCTTCCTATCGTTCAGCAAGTCGTAAAGATACATGATTAAGAGGTGAGGAACGGATGTTTCGTAATGTAGCTGAATTAATAGAATTAGCTGTATCAAAGCAATGTAAAATTGCGGATATAATGATTGAACAAGAAATGGAAGTGACAGGACGTTCAAGAGAAGAAGTAACTTCATTCATGGATCGTAATTTAACCGTTATGGAAGAAGCCGTATTACGCGGGATTACTGAGGACGTTAAATCTCATTCTGGTCTGACAGGCGGAGATGGAAAGCTTCTGCAGAACTATATTAAGTCTGGCAAATCTCTGTCAGGTGATCTAATGCTGGATGCCGTTAGTAAAGCTATGGCGACCAATGAAGTTAATGCGGCAATGGGTACAATCTGTGCGACCCCAACAGCCGGTTCTGCCGGAGTGGTACCGGGAACACTGTTTGCATTAAAAGAAAAACTGAATCCAACACGTGAACAGATGATTGAATATTTGTTTACAGCAGGTGCGTTCGGTTTCGTTGTAGCAAATAATGCTTCTATCTCTGGTGCTGCTGGCGGCTGTCAGGCAGAGGTTGGCTCAGCAACGGGTATGGCGGCTGCTGCTATCGTTGAATTAGCAGGAGGAACACCTTCTCAGGCTGCTGAGGCAATGGCCATAGCGTTAAAGAACATGCTTGGTTTAGTATGTGACCCAGTAGCAGGTCTTGTAGAGGTTCCATGTGTAAAAAGAAACGCGATGGGTGCAAGCAATGCCATTGTTGCGGCAGACATGGCACTTGCTGGGATCGTAAGCAGAATCCCTTGTGACGAAGTAATAGATGCCATGTATAAAATCGGTCAGTCTATGCCTTCTGCTCTTCGGGAAACGGCTCAGGGCGGTCTAGCTGCCACTCCAACTGGAAGAGAGCTCGAGGCAAAAATATTTGGCATACCGTTAAATCAGAAGTGATTATGCTTACAGAACCAATAACTGCCGTTCAGGGAATCGGTGAAAAAAAAGCAGAAGAATTAGCGAGTATGGGCATTCTAAACGTACAAGATTTACTGGAGTACTTGCCTTATCGATACGAAGATTATCAGATCAAAGATCTATCCGAGATTGCACATGACGAAAAAGCTACCATCGAAGGGAAGGTTCATTCTGAGCCTTCTTTACGTTATTTTCCGAGAAAAAAATCACGACTCTCCTTTCGGATGCTGATAGGCAAGTATTTAATAACTGCTGTTATCTTCAACCGTCCATTTTTAAAGAGCCAAATCTCCCTTGGTCAAACCTTAACCATAACAGGGAAATGGGACCGGAATAAAATGACATTAACTGTTAGTGATGTTCATTTTGGAACATTTTCAGAAGACAGAAAAATAGAGCCAGTTTATTCGGTAAAGGGAACACTTCATGGAAAAACGATGCGCAAGATCATAAGCCAGGCTTTTAAACAATATACGGGTCAAATCTCAGACCCCCTGCCGCAAAAAATGCGTGAAGCATATCGTTTGCCCGGAAAAGAAGCTGCATTAAAAATGATGCATTTCCCGGAGAACTTTCAAGCATTAAAAGCGGGCAGAAGAAGGCTTGCTTATGAAGAGCTCTTATTTTTTCAGTTTAAGATGCAGATCTTCAGAAAGTGGAATAGACAGCAATCCGAAGGTGCCTCTCTCTTGTATAACAGGAAAAAAGTAGAGGCATTTATAAAGTCACTTCCTTTTCAGCTTACAGAAGCTCAACAGCGGGTAGTAGAGGAGATCCTAATAGATCTTTCCGGAACGAGCCGCATGAACAGACTCCTGCAAGGTGATGTTGGCTCTGGGAAGACCGTCGTTGCTGCAATTGCATTGTACGCTGCAGTAACGGCAAACAGACAGGGAGCATTAATGGTCCCTACTGAAATTCTTGCTGAGCAGCATTTTCAGTCTTTGAAAGAACTGTTTAAGCCGTTTGGCATAACCGTTGCTTTATTAACAAGCTCTGTAAAAGGAAAGCTTCGAAAAGAAACATTAAGTCTTTTAAGTCAAGGCGAAATTCAGATCATAGTGGGAACACATGCTTTGATTCAGGATGAAGTGGGTTTTAAGAATCTTGGTCTGGTTATAACAGATGAACAGCACCGTTTTGGTGTAAACCAGAGAAGAATCTTAAGGGAAAAAGGAGAAAAGCCGGATGTGCTCTTCATGACGGCCACTCCGATACCGCGGACACTTGCTATTTCAGCTTTTGGAGATATGGATGTATCTACGATAGATGTGATGCCAGCAGGAAGGAAACCTATTATTACACATTGGGCAAAACACGGGATGCTAGAACGTGTTCTTGATTTTATTAAAAAAGAGATCGTTAGCGGGAGACAAGCATACGTAATCTGTCCTCTTATTGAAGAATCCGAAAAAGTTGATGTACAGAATGCAATTGATGTACATGCCCAACTAACACAATATTTTCATGAGTATGAAGTTGGATTGATGCACGGCAGGCTCCACCCTTCAGAAAAAGATGAAGTGATGAGAAGATTTGCAGCTAATCAATGCCAGATTCTTGTTTCTACGACTGTAGTTGAAGTAGGAGTTAATGTTCCGAACGCTACAATCATGGTAATCTATGATGCTGAGCGGTTCGGATTATCACAGCTGCATCAGTTAAGAGGAAGAGTTGGCCGTGGAAGTGAGCAGTCCTATTGTGTCCTCATTGCAGATCCCAAAACCGAAGAAGGCCAAGAACGGATGAGGATTATGACTGAAACGACAAACGGTTTTGAACTCTCCGAAAAAGATTTGGAACTCCGCGGTCCAGGAGATTTCTTTGGCAACAAACAGAGCGGCCTTCCAGCTTTTAAAGTAGCAGATCTAGTGCATGATTATAGGATCTTAGAGACAGCAAGGAATGATGCAGCTAAACTTGTGAATTCAGATGAATTCTGGCATGACGATGCATACTCTCTCATAAGAGAAACCCTTGCAAACAACGGCGTGCTAGATAAAGAAAGACTTGATTAGTCCTTGAAAGAAGAGTATTGATACTATATACTACTATTAGTACCAGCTCTTAATAGCAGAAAGTCAACTTAGCAGGTACGCCTTTTTAATAGGCACCTGCTTTTCTAACGCCCTTCATTTGCAGAAAGACTACCTTTCTCATAAATGGGACCTTTTGAATGGAAGAAGGAAAGTATTTATGAAAAAAACAAAACGGGAGCGGCAAGAGCTGCTGAAAGAAACAATTAATCAGACACCTTTCATTACAGACGAAGAACTTGCAGAAAAATTCGGTGTCAGTGTTCAGACAATTCGTCTCGACAGGCTAGAACTTTCTATACCTGAATTACGAGAAAGAATTAAGTCAGTAGCTGAAACCAAGCTGGATGATGTTAAGGCGCTGCCTCTTGAAGAAGTCATTGGTGAAATTATTGACCTGCAGTTAGATGAGTCAGCTATTTCTATACTTGATATAAAAGAAGAGCATGTATTTTCACGCAATAAAATAGCCAGAGGCCATCATGTTTTTGCACAGGCAAACTCTTTAGCTGTTGCGATTATAAATGATGAACTCGCATTAACTGCCAGAGCGAACATTCGGTTCTCCCGCCCGGTAAAGGTTGGAGAAAGAATTGTTGCAAAAGCCAAAGTTACTGAAAAGGGCACTGAGCGGACAAGTGTAGAAGTTAATAGCTTTGTAGAAAAAGAACTTGTTTTTAATGGCGAATTTATAATGTTCCGATCCAAACAAGATTCAAAGGAAGGAAGTTAAATCAGCATGATTATCGCAATAGATGCAATGGGCGGTGACAATGCACCAAAGGAAATCGTAAAAGGTGCATTGCTGGCTGTTGAACAATATCCTGACCTTTCCATCACTTTGGTGGGAGATCAAGATAAGATTAATGAAAATTTACCAAGCAATCATTCTTTCAAAATTATCCATACGACTGAAGTAATTGAAACAGCCGAGGAACCTGTTCGTGCAGTACGCCGGAAAAAGAATGCTTCAATGGTCTTGGCAGCTAATGAAGTGAAATCCGGAAACGCAGATGCGTATATTTCTGCGGGTAATACAGGAGCACTGATGGCAAGCGGTCTTTTTTATGTTGGTCGGATTAAAGGGATTGAAAGACCTGCGCTGGCACCCACACTTCCTACATTGGATGGAAGAGGATTTTTATTTTTAGATGTTGGAGCAAACATGGATGCGAAGCCGGAGCACCTTTTGCAATACGCATTAATGGGTTCGGTTTATTGCCAGCAAGTCAGAGGAATCGCAGAACCGCGTGTGGGACTTTTAAATGTCGGTACAGAAAACGAAAAAGGCAATGCCTTAACAAAAGCGGCATTTCCGCTTTTAGAAGAAGCCGATATTAATTTTGTAGGAAATGTAGAATCCAGAGATCTCTTGAGCGGAGCAGCAGATGTCGTAGTATGCGACGGTTTTGCAGGAAACCTTGTACTAAAGTCAATCGAAGGTACTGCAATGAGCATGTTCTCAATGATAAAAGACACACTTACATCAAGCTTAATGAGCAAGATCGCAGCTGGTGTATTAAAGCCAAAGCTGAGAGGTATAAAAGGTAAACTCGATTATACAGAATATGGCGGTGCTGGCTTGTTTGGCCTTGCAGCACCAGTCATTAAAGCGCATGGTTCGTCCAATGCGAATGCTGTCCTGAATGCTATCAGACAAACAAAAGACATGGTAGATAAAGATGTTGTAAATACTATTCTGAGCCACTTACAACCTGAAGGTCAAAAGGAGGAATAAATCATGGGTAAAATCGCCTTTCTTTTTCCTGGACAAGGTTCTCAATTCACTGGAATGGGAAAACAGCTAGCTGAACAAGAACCTCACGCGAAAGAAATTTTTGAAAAAGCAGATGAAAAACTAAACTTTGATCTTTCAACAATAATCTTCGAAGGACCAGAAGAAGTCTTGAAAAAAACTGAAAATACACAGCCGGCATTATTGACTGTTTCTACAGCTGTCCTTGAAATTTTTAAGAAACATGGGATATCTCCGGATTTTACAGCCGGACATAGCCTTGGTGAATATTCAGCCCTAGTTGCAGCAGAAAGTATTTCATTTGAAGATGCTGTTTATGCCGTTCGAAACCGCGGACTACTAATGGAAGAAGCAGTTCCGGCAGGCGTAGGAACAATGGCAGCTGTAATCGGATTCGATCAAGAACGCCTAGAAGCAATCACAGCTGAAGTAAGCGAATCTGGAGACAGTGTACAGGTAGCAAACTTGAACTGTCCGGGGCAAATTGTTATTTCTGGCACAGTTGAAGGTGTAGAAAAGGCGAGCGGTCAAGCGAAAGAAGAGGGGGCTAAGGTAATACCGCTGCAAGTAAGCGGGCCCTTTCATTCAGCACTGATGAAGCCGGCTGCGGAAAAATTTGCAGATGTCTTATCCAAAATCACGATACATGATGCAAAAACACCTGTAATCGCAAACGTTACAGCGAAACCTGTAACATCGAAGGATGAAATAAAAGAAAAGTTGATTGAACAACTATATTCGCCAGTTCGCTGGGAGGAAACGATTAGAGAATTAATGGATGCTGGTGTTGATACTTTCATCGAGATCGGACCAGGAAAAGTTTTATGCGGTCTTGTGAAAAAAGTAAACCGCCGTGCAAATGTTTTTGCAGTCGGTGACATGGATTCAATGAAGCAAGCCTTGGAAAAACTGAAAGGGGAATCTGTTGATGCTTAATAATAAATCTGTCTTGGTAACAGGTGCTTCTCGTGGGATCGGGCGTGCTATTGCACTATATTTTGCAAAAAATGGAGCGAAGGTAGCTGTAAACTATTCTGGAAGTGAAGCTAAAGCGAATGAAGTCGTTGATGAAATTAAAGCGAACGGCGGTATAGCATTTGCTATAAAAGCGGATATTTCAAATTCAGAAGATGTAACGAACATGGTGAAGTCTGTAATTGATGAATTTGGCACACTGGATGTTCTAGTAAATAATGCAGGAATTACGAGAGATAATCTGATTATGAGAATGAAAGAAGAAGATTGGGACGCTGTAATTAATACCAATCTAAAAGGTGTATTCTTAACTACAAAAGCTGTTACAAGACAAATGATGAAGCAAAGGCAAGGGCGTATCATCAACATCGCTTCTATCGTTGGGGTTGCAGGCAACGCAGGTCAAGCTAACTATGTAGCAGCAAAGGCTGGCGTGATCGGCCTTACAAAAACAAGTGCCAAAGAGCTGTCCTCAAGAGGAATAACAGTTAATGCTATTGCCCCAGGTTTCATTGAAACGGATATGACAGGGAAGCTTGAAGAAGGCATTAAAGAAGATATGCTAAGAAATATTCCGCTTGCACGCTTTGGTCAGCCTGATGATATTGCAGCAGCTGCAGTGTTTTTAGCAAGTGATTCAAGCTCTTATATTACAGGACAGACGCTTCATGTCGACGGCGGAATGATTATGTAATCCTGCTGGTTAGCTTGATATTTAATGGCTCTTTTCAAAAGGCTCTTCTCTAAAAGATTGTAGCTTTGGTTCATTTTATTGATTCACTTCATGGACTAGTTGATTGGAGTGAAAGGTGCGAGACTCCAGCGGGATCAGCGTGCCAGCTACCTGAGTATTCTTCTCGCAAGGCATGCGGCGAGGAAGCTTGCTTCGCTGTTGTTTTTCTTGTAGACGCAAAAGCAGCACTTCATATATCTTTCCGTGAGGCTCACCATACGCCCCGCGGAAAGCGAGCATCCTGTAACGGAAATCAATCTCTTTCAAAGAGCAACGAAGATTTCGAAATCAGCCTAATTAATAGAACCTAATCCCTCTAGTTTTTTTAAGGGAAAAAGCATATACTATTGAAAGGAGGTGACACACAAAATGGCAGACGTTTTAGAAAGAGTTTCAAAGATTGTTGTTGACCGTCTAGGTGTTGACGCGTCTGAGGTTAAGCCTGAAGCTTCCTTTAAAGAGGATCTAGGTGCAGACTCTCTTGATGTAGTGGAACTTGTTATGGAACTTGAGGATGAGTTCGAATTAGAAATTTCTGATGAAGATGCTGAGAAAATTGCAACGGTTGGTGACGTTGTAGATTACATAAACAGCAAACAATAAGGTAACGGATAAAGTCCCGTGCATAAAATGCGGGGCTTTCTTCCCTTTTTGGGGAGAAAACAGCAAATAGCCCTTTTACGAGATTTTTGGAGGAAGTTTATGAAAGGTTCAAAACAACAATCAACTCAAAAGAAAACAGTTAAAAACCGGTTTAAATCGGCTTCCAAAAAGGGCATGGATGACAAATTGCGCATTCAGAAAGTAGCCCCTCTTCAGGAACGATTAAACATTCAATTTGAAAATGTAAAACTATTAGCCCAAGCTTTTACCCATTCATCATATGTGAATGAGCATCGAGGAAGAACATTCGAGGATAATGAAAGACTTGAATTTTTAGGAGATGCTGTTCTGGAACTGACAATTTCTCAATATTTGTACAGCAAGTTTATGAACATGAGTGAAGGTGAGCTCACAAAACTTAGAGCAGCGATCGTTTGTGAACCATCATTGGTTCTTTTTGCTAATGACCTGCACTTTGGTGAATTTGTTTTATTGGGAAAAGGGGAAGAAAATACTGGTGGAAGATCACGTCCTGCTCTTTTAGCAGATGTCTTTGAGGCATTTATTGGAGCTTTGTATCTTGATCAGGGACTCGAAAAAGTAAAAGAGTTTTTAAATCAGTACGTTGTCCCGCGAATTAACGAAGGTGCTTTTTCTCATGTGATGGATTTTAAAAGCCAGCTGCAGGAATATGTTCAGCGTGAGGGACTAGGTCATATTGATTATAGAATCGTTCAGGAGAAGGGTCCTGCTCATAACAGGGAATTTGTTTCCGAGGTGAGATTGAACGAAGCCGTTTTTGGCATTGGTTATGGAAGATCAAAAAAAGAGGCAGAACAGCACGCTGCACAAGAAGCAATCGAAAAGGTTGCAAAAAATAGCTAAACAAATAAAAAACCCCCTTTCCATGGCCTTTTAGAGCCATGCAAGGGGGTTTCTATTATTTCTTTTTAAGAGACGCAAGCTCTTCGACGATGCCTTCCATGTCTCGAATGCTGAAAGAAGGCATTTTCATGACCATGTCATAAAGTTCTTTAATATCATCATATTTATTCAGTTCATAATCTTCAGGCTGAATCAGTCCGCTATTAACCAATTGCAGTTTCTTTTTTAGACCTTCAATCATAAAAGCCAGATTTTCGTAGTTCTCATTGTTTAAGTCCATTTATAGTGCTCCTTTTGTATATATTCATTCATTTTCAATCTGTTTTTACCCCGACCGATAAACTTACTCTATTTTAGCATACTGAAATCTTTGTGACTATGAGAGACTAAATCTATGATAAAATAAAACAGTTAAAGACTTTTTTTACATATATTTAGACAAAAAACGAAAAAAGACCGATTGAACACGAACGCTTTATATAAAGTATGAAATAAGGGGGATTTAAAGATGTTCCTCAAACGAATTGATGTATCAGGATTCAAATCATTTGCAGAGCGGATACAAGTAGAATTTGTTCAAGGAGTTACTGCAGTTGTTGGACCTAATGGAAGCGGAAAAAGCAATATATCAGATGCTGTACGATGGGTTCTTGGCGAACAATCTGCCAAATCACTGCGCGGATCAAAAATGGAGGATATCATTTTTGCAGGAAGTGACAACCGCAAACCGCTAAATGTTGCCGAAGTGACACTTACATTGGATAACGAAGATCAGCACTTACCTCTTGATTATAATGAAATTTCTATTACGAGAAGAGTTTATCGCTCTGGGGACAGCGAGTATTTAATCAATAAACAGCAGTGCCGGTTAAAAGACATTGTTGAACTTTTTATGGACTCAGGACTTGGAAGAGAAGCCTTCTCCATAATTGGACAAGGCAGGGTGGAAGAAATCTTAAGCAGTAAATCTGATGAAAGAAGAAAGATTTTTGAAGAAGCTGCAGGAGTTTTAAAATATAAGACTCGTAAACAAAAAGCTGAACAGAAACTTTCAGAAACCCAGGAAAATTTAAACCGAGTTGAAGATATTCTTCATGAATTGGAAGATCAGGTTGAACCGCTTAAAATGCAGGCATCAATTGCAAAAGACTTTCTTGAGAAGAAACAAGAACTGGAAATTGTAGAGACTGCTGTTCTTGTACAGGAAATAGAAGACCTTCATCAGCGCTGGGAAAAACAAAAAACGTGGGTGGCAGAATTACAGAGACAAGAATCTGAACTTTCCTTAAAAGTTAAGCAGGGGGAATCTGCCATCGAAAGAGCCAGACTTGATATGCAGGCAATGGATGAGTCTATTGATGAGCTGCAAGGAGCTCTTCTTTTAGCCAGTGAGACCCTGGAAAAACTTGAAGGAAAAAAAGAAGTATTAAAAGAGAGAAAGAAAAACTATGATCAGCATAAAACGTCCCTGTTAGAACAGATTCAACAGCTTAAGGCTAAAAAGGAACAACTAGAAAAACAGCTGCAAACAGAGAAAAGTATTTCAACAGAGAAAGAGCAGCAGCTAAAAGTTGTACGCAAGCAGGTCAAAGAAGAAGAAAGCCGCTTAACGGTTCTTGAAATGGACGTTGAAGCAGAGCTTGAAAAGCTAAAGAGTGACTATTTCGAAAGACTTAATGAACAAACGACTATCAAAAATGAAATGCGTTATATTGAGGATCAATCAAAACAGCAAAACTATAAAAGCAGCAGACTTGATGAAGAAAACAATAAATTCCTTCTGCAAAGGGAAGAATTAAAGAACAGAAAAGAGCAAACGAAGAAAAGTTATCTAGAAACTGAGAATGCTCTGAGAAAGAAACAGGATGAATATCAGTCTTTAAGATCTGCTGTTGCTTTAGAAGAACAAGAAAGCCGTTCAAACCAGGAAAAATTGTATCAGGCCTACCAATTTATTCAGCAGTTTAAATCCAAGAAAGAGATGCTTGAATCGATGCAGGATGAATATGCGGGCTTTATGCAAGGGGTAAAAGAAGTTTTAAAAGCTAAGGAAACTAAGTTAGCTGGGATTGAAGGAGCTGTAGCTGAACTTCTATCAGTTCCATCAGAGATTGAAACGGCGATTGAAACAGCTTTAGGCGCTTCCATGCAGCATGTTGTTGTGGATCATGAACAAAATGCGATGAAAGCTATCCAATTCTTAAAACAAACAAGAGCTGGCAGAGCTACATTTTTACCGTTAAACGTTATCAAGAGCCGCAATGTTTCAAGTATGGATGTTCAAAATGCCCGAACCATCGATTCATTTGTAGGTGTAGCATCCGATTTAGTTCAATATGATTCAAAATATAAGAACATCGTTGGGAATCTATTAGGAAACATTATGATTTCCAAGGATCTAGCCGGCGCAAATGCGATTGCAAAGCAAGTCAATTATCGTTATCGCATAGTAACCCTTGAAGGTGATGTAGTAAGTCCTGGAGGATCTATGTCAGGGGGAAGTCTTAAGCAGAAGAGTTCCTCACTATTAAGCAGACAAAGAGAAGTAGAGGCTCTAACAGAAAAAGTAGCATCTATGGAAAAGCAAACCCTTCTTTTAGAAGAGAAAGCTGCTGAACAAAAAGCAAGAATTTCAAAAAATAAGGAAGTACTAGACAATCTTCAAGCTGAAGGCGAACAGTTAAGAGAGCGGGAACAAGAGCTTAAAGGAAATCTTCGCGAGATTGAGATTCAAGAAAAAAACCTGAACGACAGGCTTCAGCTATATGACCGTGAGAAACATTCCTTTGAATCTGAGCGGACAGCTGCTGACTCAAGATTGACTGACCTTCAGAAAAAGCTTGAGAAAGCTGTGAAATCAGGAAAAGAACTCGAGAAAACAATCGCAGACTTAACTGAAAGGAAAAAGATGCATCAGTCTTCAAAGGAAGAATTAAGAGAATCTTTGACCAAATTAAAGATTAAAGCAGCGGAACTTGAACAGCAAGTGGCTAATCAAAAAGAAAAAAGTTTGCGTCTTGAAGAGGAATTTGCGGGAGTAGAGTCAAAAAGCAAGGAAACAGAGGAAGATTACTGGCTTCTTGAAGAAGAAATGAACTCCAGCTCATCAGGTGAAGACTCACTTGATGAACAGATTCTGCAAAAACGACATGAAAAAAATACGGCTGTTAAGCTGATTGCAGAACGAAGACAAGAACGAACAGAGTCCTTCCGTTCTATAGAAGCGATGGAAATTGAGCTTAAAGAAGCGAAACGGCAATATAAACAATTGAGCGATGGGCTTAGAACGGAAGAAGTCAGTATTAACAGGCTCGACGTTGAATTAGAGACACGCCTGACCCATCTTCGAGAAGAATATGAGCTTTCGTATGAAGGAGCCAAACAAAAACACAAACTGGAGATGCCATTAGAAGATGCTAAACGAAAAGTGAAGCTGATCAAATTGGCAATCGAAGAGCTTGGTATTGTTAATATCGGAGCGATCGAGGAATACGACAGAGTCAGCCAGCGCTTTGATTTTCTTACAGAACAGCGGGACGATCTGACAGAAGCAAAAAATACACTCTATGGTGTAATTTCTGAGATGGATGAAGAAATGAAAAATCGTTTTGAAGAAACGTTCACATCCATTCGATCTCATTTCGGTGTCATCTTCCAAGAGTTATTCGGCGGCGGCCGCGCAGACCTTGTTCTGACTCAGCCGGAAGACATACTTGCAACAGGTGTCGATATTATGGCGCAGCCTCCTGGTAAAAAGCTTCAGCAATTAGGGTTGTTATCTGGAGGAGAGCGCGCTTTAACTGCTATTGCGTTATTGTTTGCCATCCTTAAAGTACGACCTGTTCCGTTCTGTATCCTGGATGAAGTAGAAGCAGCACTGGATGATGCTAACGTAAACCGGTTTGCGAAGTACTTGCGTGCATTTAGTAAAGAAACACAATTTATCGTGGTTACCCATCGAAAAGGAACAATGGAGGAAGCGGATGTATTGTATGGCGTAACCATGCAGGAATCGGGCGTTTCAAAACTTGTATCGGTACGGCTGGAGGAAACGAAAGAATTGGTAACATCTTAGGGAGGAAATAAAGTGAGTTTTTTAAAAAAGCTAAAAGAAAAATTTTCGAATCAACCATCAGAATCCTCTTCTGAAAAATTTAAAGATGGATTAGAAAAAACAAGAAGTTCATTTTCATTTAAAATAAATGACTTATTAAAAAGATATCGAAAAGTAGATGAAGAGTTTTTTGAAGAGCTTGAAGAGATCTTAATCGGTGCAGATGTGGGTGTGCATACAGTACTTGATATCATAGATGAACTAAAAGATGTAGCTCGTACAAGAAATATTAAGGATCCTAAAGAACTTCGTTCAGCTATCACAGAAAAACTTGCTGAAATGCTTCAAAAAGATGATAGCGACAACGAACTGAATATGCAAACAGATGGCATGACAGTCATTTTATTCGTTGGAGTAAACGGAGTCGGGAAGACAACGACTATCGGTAAACTGGCTCACCAGCTTAAGAACGATGGCAAGAAAGTTATTCTGGCTGCTGGTGATACGTTCCGTGCAGGTGCGATCGAGCAGCTGGAAGTTTGGGGAGAGCGTGCTGGAGTTGATGTTATCAAACATCACGAAGGTGCTGATCCGGCTGCAGTAATCTTTGATAGTATACAGGCTGCAAAATCAAGAAAAGCTGATGTGCTGTTATGCGATACAGCTGGCCGTCTGCAAAATAAAGTAAATTTAATGAACGAACTTTCTAAAGTAAAACGAGTGATTGAACGCGAAATACCTGGGGCACCTCATGAAGTTTTATTGGTCGTTGATGCAACTACCGGCCAAAACGCGATGAACCAGGCCAAAACATTTGGTCAGTCTACAGATGTTACTGGGCTTGTCTTAACAAAGCTTGATGGAACTGCAAAAGGCGGAATTGTCCTTGCAATCCGCCACGAACTGGATATACCAGTGAAATTTGTAGGACTTGGCGAAAAAATTGACGATCTTCAGGAATTTGATCCAGAACAGTTTGTATATGGATTGTTCGCAGGAAGTGAAGATGAGGAAGAAGCAGAGTAAAATCTGCTTATTGATATTCGCCTTTCAACTCTTTAGGGAGTTGGAGGGCTTTTTTTGTTAGGGTATAAGGGGTGTCGATGAATGTCGAGGATCTTCGACTTGAGGATAAAAAGTCAAAACTTGATTTGAAGTAAAAACTCGTGGATAATCCACTAAAATTTTTGGATTCACACCTCTTATTTTTGGAATTAAATCCTTTATAACGCTTATGCCATATACACAACCAAAATAATGAAAGTTCCTTATAAATAATAGAACGGACACCCTAAAACGCAGCTTTAATATAAGATTTAAGACTAAAAAGGTTTCTTTATGGTTTTTCATAATCATACAATGACGAGGTTCCTAAGTTCCGTCCAATAAGAGTTATTCTGTTAAGAAAAAAACTTGACATCTAATTTTTATGGTTGTATAGTATTCACGTAAAGGCATTTCACTTAACAAGGGTTGTGAAAATATGCTTGATAAAACGATGAGAATTAATTATCTTTTTGATTTTTACCAATCACTGTTAACCCCAAAGCAAAAGAACTATATGGGCTTATATTATTTAGACGATTATTCTCTCGGTGAAATTGCTGAACAATATAATGTCAGCCGCCAGGCCGTTTATGATAATATTAAACGGACAGAGGCGATGCTGGAGGAATATGAAGAGAAGTTAGGGCTTTTTGCAAAGTTTCAGGAACGTGAACAGTTGCTGTCATCTTTAAGAGAGCTGCTGAAAACTGAACCTGATAACGTAATTGCAATTATCGATCGCCTTGAAAATATGGAATAGGAGGCGTTCAGTGAGATGGCATTTGAAGGTTTAGCCGACCGTCTTCAGAACACTTTACAAAAAATTCGCGGAAAAGGGAAAGTAAATGAAGCGGATGTAAAGGAAATGATGAGGGAAGTACGCCTTGCTCTTCTTGAGGCGGATGTTAACTTTAAAGTGGTAAAAGATTTTGTGAAAAAGGTATCTGAACGTGCAGTTGGTCAGGAGGTTTTAAAAAGCCTGACACCTGGACAGCAAGTAGTAAAAGTAGTGAATGATGAACTTACAGCACTTATGGGCGGGGAACAGAGCAAAATTGCAGTTTCTAACAGACCGCCTACTGTTATTATGATGGTTGGTCTCCAAGGTGCAGGTAAAACGACGACTACAGGGAAGCTTGCGAATCATTTGCGTAAGAAACAAAATCGCAAACCGCTTCTTGCTGCAGCAGACATTTACCGTCCTGCTGCGATAAAGCAGTTAGAAACACTCGGGAAACAGCTTGATTTTCCAGTATTTCAAATGGGAGACCAAGTTAGTCCTGTGAAAATTGCTGAATCAGCAATTGCAAAAGCGAAAGAAGAGCATCATGATTATGTAATCATTGATACAGCCGGGCGTTTGCATATAGACGAAACGCTGATGGACGAATTGAAACAGGTTAAAGAAACAGCTAAACCTGATGAAATTTTCCTGGTTGTTGATGCGATGACAGGTCAGGATGCCGTGAATGTTGCTCAGAGTTTTAATGAAGCACTTGGAATTACAGGTGTTGTTCTTACAAAACTTGATGGTGACACACGCGGTGGTGCTGCTCTTTCTATCAAAGCTGTTACAGGGCTTCCTATTAAGTTTGTGGGTCTCGGTGAGAAGATGGATGCTCTTGAGCCATTCCATCCAGACCGTATGGCTTCCAGAATTTTAGGAATGGGTGACATGCTTACTCTTATCGAAAAGGCTCAAACCTCGGTAGATGAAGAAAAAGCACGGGATCTTCAGAAGAAAATGCGTGATATGTCATTCACGTTTGATGATTTTCTTGATCAGATGGGACAAGTAAGAAATCTTGGACCGTTAGATGAAGTCCTTGGCATGCTTCCTGGTGCGAACAAAATGAAAGGCCTTAAAAACGTACAGATTGATGAAAAACAAATCGGTCACGTTGAAGCTATCATTCGTTCGATGACTCTTACAGAAAGAGAACAACCGGAGATTATCAATGCCAGCCGTAAAAGACGTATCGCTAAAGGCAGCGGACGATCAGTACAAGAAGTAAACCGCCTTATCAAACAATTCGAGGACATGAAGAAAATGATGAAACAAATGTCCGGAATGATGAGTGGCAAGAAGAAAAAGGGTGGGTTTAAATTCCCATTTATGTAAACTGAATTTTCAGGTTTACAAACCTGTCAATTTATACTATCATATTATTTTGTGTGAACTATTTTCGGAGGTGCAAGTTATAATGGCAGTAAAAATTCGTTTAAAACGTATGGGTGCTAAGAAAGCTCCTTTTTATCGTGTAGTAGTAGCAGATTCTCGTTCTCCTCGTGATGGACGTTTCATCGAAGAGATCGGAACTTACAACCCAGTTGCTAACCCAGCTGAAGTTAAAATTAACGAAGAAAAAGCTCTTGAGTGGATGACTAACGGTGCGAAGCCATCTGATACAGTTCGTAACCTATTCTCAAAAGCTGGTCTTATGGAAAAATTCCATAACGCTAAGAACCAAAAATAATTTTGACGAAGGGGAACTGATATGACAGAGTTGATCGAATCGATTGTGAAAGCTCTAGTTGATCACCCAGAAGAAGTCAGCGTCAAAGAGGTAAAAGAAGGACATCGCCTTGTTTATCAATTATCTGTTAACCAGACTGATATGGGGAAAGTAATCGGCAAACAAGGAAGAGTGGCCAAAGCGATCCGTACCGTTGTTAATGCAGCTGGAACGAATCAAAATAAAAGGATTTCAATCGAAATCGTTTAAAAAGGATGAGGGAAACCTCTTCCTTTTTTTATCTTTTAAAAAGGTCTTATCTAAAAAATTGTTGCTTATGGCTTTTGCATTCTCTTCCTTGACAAGTTGATTGGAGTGCAGGTTCGAGACTCCAGCGGGATCAGCGTGTCAACCACCTGAGAATACTTCTCGCAAGGCATGCGACGAGAAAGCCCGCTTCGGTAGTATTTTCTTGCAGACGCAGGAGCACAAATTCTTCCTTGAATACGAGTCTTTACCCATCTTCCGCCAAGGCTCACCTTACCCCTCGCAGAAAGCGAGCATCCTGTAACGGAAATCAACTACTTTCAAAAACAACAAAGTTTTGGAAAACAGCTTTTAAAAGTATACATACCTGCATTTATGATAAACTTTAGACTGGACAATAATAAGATTAAAGACGTACGAGAGAAGGTTTTAAAATGACGGACAAATGGCTGAACGTCGGAAAAATTGTTAATACACATGGGATTAGAGGAGAGGTCCGTGTAATCTCAAGAACAGATTTTCCGGAAGAACGATATAAAATCGGCAACACCCTATATGTGGATATGGGATCAGAACAAATACCTGTAACGATCGAAACTCATAGAAAACATAAGCAATTTGATCTTTTAACGTTTGAGGGTCTAGAAAACATTAATGATGTTGAAAGATTCAAAGGACAATTATTAAAAGTTCCTAAAGAACAATCAGTTACATTAGATGAAGGCGAGTTCTTTTATCACGATATTATCGGGTGTTCTGTTTTTACTGTCGAAGGAGAAGAACTGGGTAAAGTAAAAGAAATTCTATCTCCTGGCGCAAATGACGTTTGGGTCGTAAAGAGAAAAGGGTTCGGCTCTGATATTCTCATCCCTTACATCCCTTCTGTTGTTAAAACGGTGGATATTGATGCTCAAAAAATCTCTATCGAACCTTTAGAAGGTCTTTTCTAATGAAGATTGATGTCTTAAGTCTTTTTCCTGATATGTTTTCCGGTGTTTTCGGTCAATCCATCTTAAAAAAGGCACAAGAAAAAAGCGCTGTCCAATTTCATGTCTTGGATTTTCGAGAATTTGCGACTAACAAACATAGAAACGTAGATGATTATCCTTATGGGGGAGGAGCAGGCATGGTCTTAACTCCTCAGCCGCTGTTTGATGCGGTAGAAACCTTAACGAAAGAAACATCTGAGGAACCAAGGATTATTCTGCTATGCCCTCAAGGAGAAAGATTTTCGCAGAGAAAGGCAGAAGAGCTTGCTAAAGAAAAGCATTTAATTTTCTTATGCGGCCACTATGAGGGCTATGATGAACGAATTAGAAAACATTTAGTTACAGATGAGATTTCTATCGGGGATTATGTCCTAACAGGCGGAGAATTAGGTGCAATGGTTGTAATTGATGCAGTAACCAGACTCCTCCCAGGAGTACTCGGAAAAGAAGAATCACATCTTCAGGATTCGTTCAGTACAGGACTGTTAGAACACCCTCAATATACGAGACCGGCAGATTTTAGAGGTATGAAGGTTCCTGATGTCCTCATGTCTGGAAACCATAAAAATATTGAAGAATGGCGGAAAAAAGAGTCATTAAAAAGAACATATGAAAGGCGTCCAGATCTCTTAGAGAAGATAGAGTTATCTAGAGAAGAAGAAAAATGGCTGCAAGAAATAAAAGATAATAAAACAACTTGATACTCGTCTGATTTATATGGTATTATATTGTTTGTGGCTTATGCCCGTTTAATCCGGTGTTCCGCTGCCTGAAAATCACGCAAGAACATCTATGGGAAGGGAGGCAATAAACTATGCAACAGCTTATTGCAGATCTAGCAAAAGATCAATTAAAATCAGATTTACCAAAATTTCGTTCAGGTGACACTGTACGTGTACACGTGAAAGTAATCGAGGGTACTCGTGAGCGTATCCAGCTTTTTGAAGGTGTTGTTATCAAGAAGCGTGGTTCTGGAATTTCTGAAACGTTTACTGTTCGTAAAATTTCTTATGGTGTAGGTGTGGAGCGTGCGTTCCCATTACATTCACCTAAGATCGCGAACCTTGAAGTTGTACGCCGCGGTAAAGTACGCCGTGCGAAGCTATACTACCTACGTGCACTTCGTGGTAAAGCAGCTCGTATTAAAGAAATTCGCTAATAATTCTCGAAAGGAGCTTGACTTACTCAAGCTCCTTTTTCCATATTATAAGTAAGGAATTTCTACAGATGGTGAGGATTAAGAATGGCACGTACAAAAAACGAAACGTGGGAATGGATCAAAGCTTTAGCAACAGCCTTGTTATTGGCAGGTATCATCCGGTTTTTCCTTTTTGCACCTGTAGTGGTCGACGGACAATCAATGATGCCGACTCTTCATGATGGAGACCGTTTAATTGTTAATAAGTTCAGCTATATGATTGGAGAACCTGACAGATTTGATATTGTAGTCTTTCACGCTACAGAAGAAAAAGATTACATAAAGAGAGTAATTGGTCTTCCGGGAGATACCATTGAGTATAAAGACGATACACTCTATGTGAATGGTAAAAAGGTTAAAGAAGAATACTTAGAAGCATATAAGAAAAAAACAAAGGACGGAAATTTCACCTATGACTTCACTTTGCTTGAAGTGACGGCTAAACAAAAAGTTCCTGAAGGACAATTGTTTGTTCTGGGTGATAATCGCCGGAATTCCAGTGACAGCCGAAATATTGGAACAGTAGATGAAGATCTTATCTTAGGAAAAGCATCTTTCCGTTTCTGGCCGTTATCAGATATTGGATTTGTAAAGTAGGGTGAAAAACATGACCATACAATGGTTTCCAGGCCATATGGCGAAAGCGCGCCGGGAAATAACTGAAAAACTTAAAATGATCGATGTGGTTTTTGAGCTTGTAGATGCAAGGATTCCACTTGCGTCACGCAATCCTATGATCGATGAGATTCTCGGTGAAAAACCGCGTATTGTTTTATTGAATAAAGCGGATCTGGCAGATCCGAAAGTGACTTCCATGTGGCAGGGATATTTTTTAGATAAGGGAATACCTTCTCTTGCGATAAATTCCCAAGATGGAAAAGGAATAAAGAAAATTGAACCAATTGCACAAGAACTGGTTAAAGAAAAATTTGATAAGATGAGAGCAAAAGGTATCGTTAAGCCTCGTGCTGTCCGCGCTTTAATCGTCGGGATTCCTAACGTTGGGAAATCTACGATCATAAACAGAATGGCTGGCAAGAATATTGCTGTAACAGGCGATAAACCAGGGGTTACAAAAAAACAGCAATGGATCAAAGCCGGAAAAACCCTGGAGTTACTGGATACACCAGGTATACTATGGCCGAAGTTTGAAGATCAGTCCATTGGCCTGAAACTTGCAGTTACGGGCGCGATAAAAGAAACATTATTTGATTTTACAGAAGTTGTCTTATTTGCTGTAAAATATCTAAAAGAACATTATCAAGAACGCCTCGTTGAAAGATATAAATTATCAGACATTCCAGAAGATCCACTTCGTTTATTTGAAGAGATCGGCAAAAAACGAGGATGCATCATGGGCGGTGGAGAAGTTGATCTTGAAAAAACGGCAGAGATTGTACTTCGCGATCTTCGTTCAGAAAAATTAGGGCGATTATCTTATGAGCAGCCAAATGCAATAACTGAATAAAATGCAGAACAGGCGCGTATTTTCTATGTGCCTGTTTTGTTTAGAACAAAAAAATCTTCATAGACTTATGGTTTAGCCGATAAATAATACATAAAGAGCGTGAAAAAATGAAACTTTCTATAAAAGAATGGGGTCAGAAGTTAAAGAATAGTACGTTAGAAGAGATCACAGACTTGCTAGAGCTGCTTGCTGCTGATGAAAGACAAGGTATTCAAAAATTATATCAAACCTACACGGCCCGTTTACGGGAAGCAGAAGCTGAATCAAAAAGGCTGAAAGTCATGTGCGAATACGAAAGACAGTTTATATTAAAGGGTAAGAAGCTTATTGCCGGAGTGGATGAAGTAGGAAGGGGACCGCTGGCTGGACCTGTAGTGGCGGCAGCTGTCATATTACCGGTAGGCTACATATTGACTGGAATCAACGACTCAAAAAAGCTTTCAGAAAAAAAACGGGAAGCTTTATATGAAAGAATTAAAGAGGATGCTGTCTGCTGCAGCGTATTTTTAGTTCAGCCAGAAGAAATAGATGAGATAAATATTTATCAGGCGTCAAAACTAGCTATGACTGAGGCTGTTTGTCAGTTGACAGTACAGCCTGACCAGTTATTGATTGATGCTATGGAAGTTCCTCTTCCAATCGATCAGCTGAAGATTATTAAAGGTGACGAAAAAAGTATATCTATCGCAGCCGCTTCTATTGTGGCTAAAGTGACAAGAGACCGTTATATGAAGAAGCTTGACCAGATTTATCCTCAATATGGCTTTAAAGCAAATATGGGCTATGGAACGAAGGAACATCTTGAAGCGTTAAAAGTATTCGGTGCTACAAAGATCCATCGAAAAACCTTCAGCCCAGTAGGAGAACTTATTCAGTTTACCGGGAGTGAGTAAAGGTGTTACAACTTAACAGGATCTTCAGCCCGCACCAGCAGCAAAAAACAGCAGAAGGAATCACTCTTAAATTAAACCAATTGCTGACCGCTAAAATACTGGAGATTTTCCCAGACCAAACAGCGAAAATTTTTTATAATGGTGTCACATTGCATGCAAAGTTAGAGGCACCATTAACGAAAGGGAACCGTTACTTGTTTGAAGTTACAGAAAAAAACGGAACTGTCGTATTAAAAAAATTAGAAGCTGATCCTGTAAAAACGACAACTGAACAAATTTTGAATAAGTTAACTCTGCCGCTAAATGATACGAACAAAAAAGCTGTGGATTTTTCAGTCTCTGAAAAAATCCCCATTACGAAAGACCACGTCAAATTAGTTGCTGATATTCTCCAGATGACATCGGAGCTGCCATTAAAAGAGAAGAAAGAAGTTGTACACCGTATGCTGGAGCTTCAGCTGCCTGTTAAACCAGATACAGTTAGAGCCGTAATAGCAAATGTTATGAAAAACACCAACAATCACTCTGAAATGCAGCAATTGTTTGAGTCACTTCTGCCATACATACATAAAGATAAGAGCATTGCAAAAACGGTGGAACTTTTACAGGGCTTGTTTGGTTTTCAAAACGATCAATCAAAGTCAAAAGAGGGTTTTCAAGTTTCTGGCCTGATTAAATCAGACACAGGAAATCTGAATAAGGAAATTTCCTATCAAGTGGTAAAACAATCATTAGATACACGAGGAACAGTTACAGAAAACAACTCTATAACTGAAAACTCAAAACAAGAAGTAAAACAAAGTCACCTTCAGTTACAGAGAACAGAAGTTTCTATAAATGAATTTAAGAGGCAGGCGGCTAACCGTTTTTTTCATTCCGTCCATAGATGGCTCGACAAGTCAGGCTTATTGCACGAGAAAAATCTTCTGCTAGACCCGATGCAATTAAAACAAACGGAAACTTTAAAGTCGCAGCTTATGTTATTGAAGCAAAATGCAGAGTATCTGGAACTGCCTGAAAATGTAATGGTAAAAACAGAGCAAGGACTTACTAAAATAACGAGTCAGCAGCTTCAGAATATTAATACTAATGATGTCATGCAGCAATTCCTTTTGCAGATTCCTTTTGGTCAGGATGAAAACCCGAAGGAAATTACGATCAAATGGGAAGGGAAAAAACAAAATGGCACATCGTTAGATCCTGATCATTGCAGAATGCTGTTTTGGCTGGATATGAAAAACTTAAAAGATATAGCAGTTGATGTTCAGATTCAAAACCGGATATTATCTTTAAAGGTTTATAGTGAACATCCTTTTATAGAAAAGCTTTCAAAAGCTTTTGTCCCCTCATTAAAGAAAAGTTTAAACGAGATGAACTATACACTCTCTTCCATAACTTTTTCACAAAAGCCTAAAAATGAAGTTAAAAGTACTGAATCAGCCGCAGAATATAAAGGGATGGATTTACGTATATGAAAAGTAACATAAAAGAAGCTGTTGCTCTGAAGTATAATCCTGAAGAATCCGGTTCTCCTGTTGTAGCTGCGAAGGGGAAAGGTGAAACTGCACAGCGCATTGTTAGCACTGCTAAAGAGCACAACATACCTATACAGGAAGATGCATCACTCGTACATCTTTTATCAAGATTAGAGATTGAAGAAAGTATTCCTGAAGAGCTTTATGAAGTTGTAGCAGAACTATTTGCTTTTATTTATCAAATGGATAAAGAAGCAGAGTTAAAAACATAATCTTGAGCGTTTAGGGCATTGCTAACATAAAAGGAGTGTGTACAATGCCAAAAAATAAACTTGTTGTAAAGCAATCTGAACAATTAGTTAATCAATTCAAAGAGGAAATGGCCGAAGAGTTTGGTCTATATCGTCCTGCAGCAGAAAAAGAGGCGATTACACCTAAGATTATTAAAAAACAGCAAAACGAAAAAAATAAATGAAATAAGGTTTGGAAATCACTATTTCATAAAGATAAAAAGAAGTAAAACCAAAATCAGATTATAATGGTTTTGGTTTTTATTATGCTATAAAAATACTGTATGCGCTTGCAATTTTCTGTAGAATAGTAGACATTAGACGCTTGGTCTTATACAATGATAACGGTACTTTAAGTTTTCACCATGATAGGAGGATGGAGAGTAAATGAATATCCACGAATACCAAGGTAAAGAGATACTTAGAAAATATGGTGTGGCTGTTCCAAACGGAAAAGTAGCATTTTCAGTTGAAGAAGCTGTAGAAGCTGCTAAAGAACTGGGGAGCACTGTATCTGTTGTAAAAGCACAGATTCACGCAGGTGGCCGCGGTAAAGCGGGTGGCGTAAAAGTTGCTAAAAACATTGATGAAGTGCGTACATACGCAAATGAAATTTTAGGTAAAGTTCTTGTAACTCACCAAACTGGTCCAGAAGGTAAAGAAGTTAAGCGCTTACTTATCGAAGAGGGCTGTGACATTAAAAAGGAATATTACATCGGACTAGTACTTGACCGTGCAACTTCAAGTGTAGTAATGATGGGATCTGAAGAAGGCGGTACTGAAATTGAAGAAGTGGCAGAAAAAACGCCTGAAAAAATCTTCAAAGAAGTAATCGATCCGGCTATTGGTCTTCAAGCTTTCCAAGCTAGACGTCTTGCTTATAACATAAACATTCCAACTGCGTTAGTAGGCAAAGCTGTTAAGTTCATGCTTGGACTATACACAGCTTTCGTTGAAAAAGACTGCTCTATCGCTGAGATCAATCCATTGGTTGTAACTGGAGACGGAAACGTAATGGCACTTGATGCGAAAATGAACTTTGATTCAAATGCTCTTTACCGTCATAAAGACATCATAGAATACAGAGATTTAGAAGAAGAAGATCCAAAAGAGATTGAAGCTTCTAAATATGATTTAAGCTATATCTCTCTTGATGGAAATATCGGCTGTATGGTTAATGGTGCTGGTCTAGCTATGGCTACTATGGATATCATTAAACATTACGGCGGAGATCCTGCTAACTTCCTTGATGTTGGGGGCGGTGCTACAACTGAGAAAGTAACCGAAGCATTCAAGATTATTCTTTCGGACAAAAATGTTAAAGGAATCTTCGTTAACATTTTTGGCGGTATCATGAAATGTGACATCATTGCAAATGGTGTTGTTGAAGCTACTAAACAAGTAGGTCTTGAACTGCCTCTTGTAGTACGTCTTGAAGGAACAAATGTGGATCTTGGCAAAAAGATCTTAAAAGAGTCCGGACTTAATATTACAGCTGCTGATTCAATGGCTGACGGTGCAGAAAAAATCGTCGCTTTAGTTAAGTAATAGAGAAAACATTGCAGGAAGGATGGGAATTTAAAGCATGAGCATTTTTATAAATAAAGACACAAAAGTCATCGTTCAGGGTATCACAGGTTCCGTAGGTCTTTTCCATACGAAACAAATGCTTGAATATGGTACTAAAATTGTGGGCGGAGTTACACCAGGCAAAGGTGGAACTGAAGTTGAAGGGCTTCCTGTATTCAACACGGTTGTTGATGCAGTAAAAGAAACTGGAGCAAACGCTTCTGTTATTTACGTTCCTCCAGCATTTGCTGCAGAAGCAATCATCGAAGCTGTCGATGCTGAACTTGACCTTGCGATCTGTATTACTGAGGGCATCCCGGTAATGGATATGGTTAAAGTGAAGCGTTATATGGAAGGCAAAAAGACTCGCTTAGTTGGACCAAACTGCCCGGGTGTAATCACTCCCGAAGAATGTAAGATTGGTATCATGCCAGGATATATCCACACTAAAGGACATGTTGGCGTTGTATCCCGTTCTGGAACATTAACGTATGAAGCTGTACATCAGCTCACAGAGCGCGGAATTGGACAATCCACAGCTGTAGGTATCGGTGGAGACCCAGTTAACGGTACAGACTTTATTGACGTTCTTAAGGCGTTTAATGAAGATGAAGATACGTATGCAGTTATCATGATCGGTGAAATTGGCGGAACTGCTGAAGAAGAAGCTGCTGAATGGGTTAAAGCTAACATGACTAAACCTGTTGTTGGTTTCATTGGCGGACAAACAGCGCCTCCAGGAAAGCGCATGGGCCATGCTGGTGCAATTATCTCAGGTGGTAAAGGTACGGCGGATGAGAAAATCAAAACAATGAAAGAATGCGGAATTAAAGTTGCAGCAACACCTTCAGTAATGGGTGAAACTTTAGTTGAAGCGCTTAAAGAAAACGATCTTTACGACGCTTGCGTTACGAACAAAGAAAAAGCATCAAAAGCATAAATTGAATAAGAGATGTTTTGAACATCTCTAACATCGTGAGAAGCTCCCAGAATCAGGGAGCTTTTTCGCTTTAATATCCATAGGATTCATGAGGAGGAAAAGATTTTGGATTATGAACGCTTAATTTTTCTTCATCATTGCGAAGGTCTTACATGGAAACATATTAAAAATATATTAATAGCTGATCCGAAATTAACAGATGTTTTTAAGATGGATATTCCCAGCATGATGATGTCTTTTGCTTTAAGTGAGCAGATGGCAAGGCGTTTAAAAACTTTCGTGAACCAAAAAAGAAGTACATACATAATGAATGTTTTAAAGAAAAACTCAATCTCTGCTATATCTGTTTTTCAACAAGAATACCCTCCTAGCTTAAGGACAATTTTTGATCCTCCATGGGTTCTTTATGGGAAAGGCGATTGGAGTACACTAAAACAGGATAAAATAATTAGTGTAGTAGGAACGAGAAACCCTAGTTCTAATGGGAAGCTAGCATTAAAAAAAGTCCTTTGTCCGTTGCTGGAAAACGATTGGGTTGCAGTAAGCGGACTTGCTAAAGGGATAGATACATATGCACATCAGCTTTGTCTATTAAAAAGTGTACGAACTGCAGCAGTACTAGGTTCAGGACTATTAAGCATCTATCCTAAAGAAAATAGTAAACTTTCGGAAGAAATAAGCGAAAATGGCATTCTGCTTTCAGAGTTTCCACCTTATGCTGCACCAAAACGCTGGCATTTTCCATTGCGTAACCGTATAATAAGCGGTCTCGGGAAAGCAACATTGGTTGCAGAAGCCAGAACAAAGAGCGGTTCTTTAATAACTGCCGATCAGGCGCTGGAGCAAGGAAGAGATGTCTATGCCATACCAGGTTCAATCCTTGAAGAATGTGCAGCAGGTACAAATTTTTTAATTCAAAATGGCGCAAAACTAGTTATGTGTGCAGATGATATTACAAATGAATGGACTTAACCGTTTTCATTAAAAACAGGAAACAGTTTGACAAAAGCAGATACATTATTTAATAATAGGGAAGATTTCACTAAACCCTTAAAGGGGGATAAACTGTAAATGGAAAAATACTTAGTCATTGTTGAGTCTCCCGCAAAAGCAAAGACGATAAAAAAATATTTGGGGAGCAAATATGACGTAAAAGCATCTATGGGCCATGTGCGTGACCTACCCCGAAGCCAGATCGGTGTAGATGTTGAAGAAAATTATGATCCTAAATATATTACAATCCGAGGGAAAGGTCCGATTCTAAAGGACTTAAAAACTGCAGCAAAAAAAGCAAAACAAATTTTTCTCGCAGCTGACCCGGATCGTGAAGGTGAAGCAATTGCATGGCATCTTGCTCACAGCTTAGAAATAGATTTAGATTCTGAATGCAGAGTTGTATTTAATGAAATTACAAAAAATGCGATAAAAGATTCCTTTAAGCGTCCGAGAAAGATAAACATGGACTTAGTCGATGCTCAGCAAGCCAGGAGAGTTCTGGACAGACTTGTAGGGTACAAAGTCAGTCCATTATTATGGAAGAAAATAAAAAAGGGTTTAAGTGCAGGACGAGTACAAACTGTAGCTGTGCGATTAATTGTTGAACGTGAAAAAGAAATTGAAGCTTTCCAGCCTGAAGAATACTGGAAAATCAAAGGGGTTTTCAGTGCTTCTGGAGAGGATTTTGAAGCTCAGTTTTATGGCATGGATGGTAAGAAAAGAGAACTTTCCAATGAACAAGAAGTAAAAGATATCCTAAGCAAGATCAAAGGAAAATCATTTACGATCGAATCTGTACAAAAGAAAGAACGAAAAAGAAATCCTTCTCCGCCGTTTATTACCTCTTCCTTACAGCAGGAAGCTGCTCGAAAGCTTAACTTTAGAGCGAAGAAAACGATGATGCTAGCACAGCAGCTATATGAAGGGATCGACCTTGGTAAAGAAGGTACAGTCGGTTTGATCACATATATGCGTACTGACTCTACGCGTATATCGGATACAGCAAAGAATGAAGCTTCAGAGTTCATCGCTAATGAATTCGGAAAACAATACGTGAACACCACCAGAGCTGAAAAGAAAGCAGGAAAAAATGCTCAGGATGCCCATGAAGCCATTCGTCCTACTTCTGTTATGTATCATCCAAAAGATTTGAAAGCCTATTTATCCAGAGACCAGCTCCGTCTTTACAAGCTTATTTGGGAACGTTTTCTGGCAAGTCAGATGTCTTCTGCCGTACTGGACACTATGACAGTTGACCTTCAAAATAACGGAGTAACTTTCCGCGCAACCGGATCAAAGGTTAAGTTCCCTGGATTTATGAAGGTATATGTTGAAGGAAACGATGACGGCAAAAAAGAAGAAGACCGTATCCTTCCCGATGTTAATGAAGGAATGCAGGTTGAAAAGAAGGACTTGGAGCCAACACAGCACTTTACCCAGCCGCCGCCGCGCTATTCAGAAGCAAGACTCGTACGGACTATGGAAGAATTGGGGATCGGAAGACCTTCAACTTATGCCCCGACTCTGGACACGATCCAAAAAAGAGGCTATGTAGCTTTAGACGACAAGAAATTCGTCCCAACAGAACTTGGCGGACTTGTATTAGAGATGACACTTGAATTTTTCCCTGAAGTGTTTAACGTTGAATTCACTGCCAAGATGGAAAGTGATCTCGATGAAGTTGAAGAGGGAAAAGAGAACTGGATCGAAATCATCGATGATTTCTATAAAAACTTTGAGAAGAAGCTGAAGATTGCAGAAGCTGAAATGCAAAAGGTAGAAATTAAAGATGAGCCTGCTGGTGAAAATTGTGAAAAATGCGGTCATGAAATGGTCTTTAAGATGGGCCGCTTTGGCAAGTTTATGGCATGCTCCAATTTTCCTGACTGCCGTAACACGAAGCCTATCGTAAAAGACATTGGGGTTGAATGCCCGGCTTGTCACAAAGGCTCAATCGTTGAAAGAAAGAGTAAAAAGAAACGGGTATTCTATGGCTGTAACCGATATCCAGACTGTGAATTCGTTTCTTGGGACAAACCTATTGCAAGAACATGCCCAAAATGTAATAGTATGCTAGTAGAAAAGAAAACGAAAAAAGGAAAAGTTGTTCAATGTGTATCTTGCGACTATTCCGAAGAGGAAGCAAAGTAAGGAGTTTTTCTTCATGAGCCACGAACATGTTAACGTAATCGGAGCGGGTCTTGCCGGCAGTGAAGCTGCATGGCAGATCGCGAACCGTGGTATAAAAGTTAAGTTATACGAGATGAGACCGGTCAGACAAACACCGGCTCATCATACTGAGAAGTTTGCAGAACTCGTTTGTTCCAATTCATTGCGTGCAAATACTTTAACAAATGCAGTCGGTGTATTAAAAGAAGAGATGAGAAAGTTGAATTCAGTCATCATTTCATCTGCTGACGATTGTGCAGTACCTGCTGGAGGAGCATTAGCAGTAGACCGCCACGAGTTTGCAGGTCTTGTAACGGAAAGAGTCAAAAACCACCCGAATGTTGAAGTAATAACGGAAGAAGTAACTGAAATTCCGGAAGGACCAACGATTATTGCAACAGGCCCTTTAACATCAGATAATTTATCTAAAGCGCTTAATTCCTTGACCGGAGAAGAGTATTTATATTTTTACGATGCAGCTGCTCCAATCATTGAAGTTGACAGTATTAATATGGATAAAGTTTATTTGAAGTCGCGCTATGATAAAGGTGAGGCTGCTTACTTAAACTGCCCGATGACCGAGGAAGAATTTGACCGTTTTTATGAAGCTCTGATTTCAGCGGAGACAGTACCTCTTAAAGAATTTGAAAAAGAAATCTTTTTTGAGGGATGCATGCCGGTTGAAGTGATGGCTAAGCGAGGCAAAAAGACCCTGCTATTCGGTCCTATGAAGCCTGTTGGTCTAGAGGATCCAAAAACAGGAAAGATTCCTTATGCTGTGGTACAGTTAAGACAAGATAATAGTGCAGGAACGTTATATAATATGGTTGGATTTCAAACACACTTGAAGTGGGGTCCGCAAAAAGAACTTATCCAGCTGATACCTGGTTTGGAGAATGCAGAAGTTGTCCGCTACGGCGTTATGCACCGCAACACATTCTTGAATTCTCCAAAGCTTTTAAATGATACTTATCAGCTAAAAGCACGTAAAGATCTTTTCTTTGCAGGACAGATGACTGGTGTTGAAGGATACGTAGAAAGTGCAGCATCGGGCCTTATTGCTGGAATAAATGCAGCAAAGCTCGTAAAAGGCGAGGAATTAGCGGTATTCCCGAAAGAAACTGCAATCGGAAGCATGGCCTATTATATTACTACTGCTAATCCTGATAATTTTCAGCCTATGAATGCGAACTTTGGATTGCTGCCTCCACTGGAAAAGAGAATCAAAAATAAGCAGGAACGTAATACAGCACTAGCTGAACGAGCCTTGGAAACAATTCAGAATTTTATAACAAATTTGTGAACATCTATTGCTTTAGCCCCTAAGTTGTGATACGATTTAGGGGCTTTGTGAGGTGTATGGAATGAAATCAGAACGCCAGCTCGTGGTGGATTTTCTTAATTACTTAATGATTGAGAAGAACAGTTCACCTTATACGATTGAACACTATGAAAAAGATATTAATGACTTTACTTCTTTTTTGAAACAGCAAGCAATCGAAGGATTCGCTGCTGTTTCTTATGTTTTAGTTAGACATTATCTTGTGTCTCTGCATGAAAAGAAGTATGCAAGGAACACCGTTGCAAGAAAGATCTCTTCGATGAGGAGCTTTTACCGGTTTTTGAACCGTGAAAAAATCGTGGAACATAACCCTTTTGCAATGGCGTCTTTACCAAAAAAAGCAAAAATGCTTCCTCAATTTCTTTATGAAAAAGAGTTGGAGAAGCTTTTTAACGTGTCTGACTTAAGCACACCGATTGGACAAAGAAACCAGGCCATTCTCGAACTACTCTACGGAACCGGAATACGGGTAAGCGAATGCTGCAAACTTCAGTTAAAAGATCTCGATCTTTTTGTTGAAGCCGTATTAGTAAAAGGAAAAGGAAGAAAAGAAAGATATGTCCCCTTAGGTTCTTTTGCAATAGAAGCGCTGGAAAGATATATGACCAACGGACGCAAGATGCTGCTTGCAAAAACTGAAAATAAATCAGATTCTTTATTTTTAAATTATAAAGGGGAACCTTTAAGCGCGAGAAGCGTAAGAAACATATTGAACAAAATAATTGAAGAGTCATCGCTCACAATACATATTAGCCCTCACGTATTACGTCACACATTTGCAACGCATATGCTCAATGAAGGTGCAGACTTAAGAGCTGTCCAGGAACTGCTGGGCCACTCACAGCTATCCTCTACACAAGTCTACACACATGTTACAAAAGATCATTTAAAAAAAATATATAATAATACGCATCCGCGAGCATAAAAACAAAAAGGGAGGGATTTTTTATGTCAACTTTTCATGCAACTACAATTTTTGCTATTCGGCACAATGGAGAAGCAGCAATGACGGGTGATGGACAGGTTACTTTCGGTAATGCAGTTGTAATGAAGCATACAGCCAAAAAGGTAAGAAAACTATATGGCGGCAAGGTTCTGGCTGGGTTTGCCGGCTCTGTAGCAGATGCCTTTACTCTTTATGAAAAATTTGAAAGCAAGCTTGAAGAATACAGCGGCAACCTGCAGCGTGCATCTGTGGAAATGGCTAAAGAATGGCGTACAGATCAAGTGTTAAGAAAGCTTGAAGCGTTACTGATTGTTATGAATAAAGAACATATGCTGCTGATTTCAGGTACTGGAGAAGTAATTGAACCAGATGACGGAATCTTGGCGATTGGTTCTGGAGGAAACTATGCACTTGCAGCTGGAAGGGCGTTGAAAAATAATGCTCCCCAACTATCTGCAAAAGAAATCGCACTCGCTTCATTGCAAACAGCAGGTGAGATTTGTGTGTATACAAATACAGAAATCGTTTTAGAAGAATTGTAAAATTCCTAAAAAGGAGTGATTTTGTTTGAACAGTCAATTAACTCCAAGGCAGATCGTTGAAAAACTTGACCAATACATTATCGGACAAAAAGAAGCTAAAAAAGCGGTGGCCGTAGCACTCCGTAACCGATACAGAAGAAGTTTGCTGGATGACAAACTGCGCGACGAGGTATCGCCTAAGAATATATTGATGATCGGTCCGACCGGCGTAGGTAAAACTGAGATTGCGAGAAGGCTTGCGAAACTTGCACAAGCTCCTTTTATAAAAATTGAGGCAACAAAATTTACAGAAGTCGGATACGTCGGACGGGATGTAGATTCCATGGTCCGTGATTTAGTCGAAACTTCTGTAAGGCTTGTGAAAGAACAAAAAATGAATGAAGTAAAAGATAAAGCAGAGCAAAATGCAAATAAGCGTCTAGTGGAATTGCTTGTTCCGGGTAAAAAAACTGAAACGAATTATAAGAACCCTCTAGAGATGTTTTTTGGGGGCGGGAATCAGGATGCTGATCAGACTCAGCAGCAGGACGATGCGGGAGACTTAAAACAAAGAAGAAATCAGATGGCTCATAAGCTTGCTCTTGGAGAAATGGAAGATCATCTTGTTACTGTAGAAGTGGATGAACAAAATCCATCAGTGCTAGATATGTTCCAAGGCTCAGGCTTGGAGCAGGTTGGTATGAACATGCAAGATATGCTGGGCGGGCTTATGCCTAAGAAAAAGAAAAAAAGAAAGCTTACCGTCCGTGAAGCGAGAAAAGTTCTTACACAAGATGAAGCAGCAAAATTGATTGATATGGATGACGTTACGAGTGAAGCAGTTTACAAGACTGAACAAACAGGTATTATATTTATAGATGAGATTGACAAGATTGCAGGAAAAAATCAAAATTCTGCAGATGTAAGCAGAGAAGGTGTTCAAAGAGATATACTTCCGATCGTGGAAGGCTCAACTGTAATGACGAAATATGGTTCGATTAAAACAGATCACATTCTCTTTATTGCAGCGGGGGCATTTCATATGGCAAAGCCATCAGATCTCATACCTGAGCTTCAAGGAAGGTTTCCAATCAGGGTAGAATTAAATAGCTTGTCTGTTGAAGATTTTACACGTATATTAATAGAGCCTGATAATGCGATTATAAAACAGTACAAAGCTCTATTGAGTACGGAAGGTATAAACGTTGAATTTTCTGACGATGCTATTGCTAAGATTGCTAGTATCGCATTTGAAGTGAATCAAGATACCGATAATATCGGTGCGAGAAGACTTCATACCATATTAGAGCGTTTATTAGAAGATTTATCTTTTGAAGCGCCTGATATCAGTTTAGATCAAATTACCATTACACCCGAGTATGTAGAAGAAAAGCTGGCTAATATCGCAAAGAATAAGGATCTAAGCCAATATATATTATAGGATGCAGTAGGAGGAAGAAAGAAAATGAATTTATTAAACAAAGCAAGAAGCATTAACTCAATGCTACAGCAAACAGGCGGGAAACAAGTTAACTTTAAAGAGATGGCTGAAACACTCAGCTCTGTAATTGGTGCGAATATCTTCGTAGTCAGCCGCAGAGGTAAACTATTAGGAACAGCACTAAAACAGGATATTGAAAACGAGCGAATGAAAAAAATGATCCAGGATCGCCAATTTCCTACGGATTACACAAAAAATCTTTTCAACATTACTGAATCAATGGCAAACATCGATGTTGAAAGTGATTACACTGCGTTCCCGGTTGAAAATAAAGATTTATTCTCAACTGGTTTAACAACGATCGTACCAATTGTTGGTGGCGGTGAGAGACTCGGAACTCTAATCCTTTCCAGATTATCTACTTCATTTGAAGAAGATGACTTAGTATTAGCAGAGTATGGTGCTACTGTAGTCGGCATGGAAATCCTTCGTGAAAAAGCTGAAGAGATCGAAGAAGAAGCAAGAAATAAAGCCGTTGTACAGATGGCGATTAGTTCATTGTCTTACAGTGAGCTAGAAGCAATTGAACACATTTTTGAAGAGCTTGAAGGCAACGAAGGTCTGCTCGTTGCAAGTAAAATTGCTGACCGTGTCGGAATTACAAGATCAGTTATCGTAAATGCTCTTCGTAAGCTTGAGAGTGCTGGTGTTATTGAATCACGTTCGCTTGGTATGAAGGGAACATATATTAAAGTATTAAACGATAAATTCTTGCTTGAACTTGAAAAATTAAAAACTTCTTAATAAAGAATGATAGAGAGCCGATCCACTTTGGATTGGCTTTTTTATTTTTGCGGGAAATAAGAATAAGTTATGGACAATTATTTGCCTCTTTATAAAAAATATGTCGATTTCATGAAGAGTAGTAAATACGTACTGCACCTGCAAATAAGACAGGGATTTTATTACTAGAAGTGAAAATGGGTATAAAGTCATGGTCGAAACATAGTGCTTTCTATCGAAAAAAGTCATTTTGGGAAAAAATACATAGACACTTTTTGGATATATCACTTAAAATATGATATAGCGGTAAGATTTAACATTATATGAAACATCTATAGTAAAAAAGAGGGAAGTGATCAACTTGTTCTCTAGCCCTGTCATGAAAAATTTAGAGATGGCATTAGATGGATCAGCGTTAAAACAGAAAACCATTTCAAATAATTTGGCTAATGTGGACACTCCTGGATATAAAGCGAAAGAGACCGTTTTTAAACAGGAATTTGAAAGAAGTTTAAATGCATACCGTACAAACCAGCGTCATCTTTCTTTCAGCACGGATAGACCTTCATCTTTTTATGTAAAAGAACAAGGCGGCACAACGATGAACCACAACGGAAATAACGTTGATGTGGATAAAGAGATGGCTGAACTAGCTAAGAATCAATTGTATTATCAGACGCTTGTGCAAAGAATCAACGGAAAATTCAATTCAATAAAGATGGTTGTTAAAGGCGGGAGATAGGAATGGGAGTTTTTGATGCACTGAATTTTTCTGCATCTGGATTAACAGCTCAGCGATTGAGAATGGATGTAGCTTCTTCCAACATGGCAAATGTTGATTCAACAAGAGGCAGATTATTACCGAATGGCGAGTGGGAACCTTATAAAAGAAAAATGGTTGTGCTGGGTTCAGGTGAGTCCAGTTTTAAAAGCATGTTTCATACAGCGGTTAACCAGAATGGGAATCTTAATGGAGTAAAAGTAAGTGAAATTAGAAATGATGAGACACCATTTAAATCTGTCTATCAGCCAGATCACCCGGACGCAGGAGAAGATGGATTCGTACAGCTTCCAAATGTTGATCCACTGAAAGAGATGGTTGATCTAATGAGCGCTACACGTTCTTACGAAGCAAATGTTACAGCATTGAATGCAGCAAAAGGGATGTATTTAAAAGCCCTCGAAATCGGCCGTTAGGAGTGGTAATACATGGACAAAATTACTTTAGGAACGATTCAGAGCATGAACAGCATTTCTCCATCAATGAAAACAACACCTTATGAAGCACAAGAAAGCTTTAAGAACTATCTTCAAGGTGCGTTGGAGAATGTGAACGAAACACAAGTTCAGTCTAACGCAGCTACACAAGCACTAATGAATGGCAACATGGATAACCTTCACCAAGTCATGATTACAGCTGAGAAAGCTAGTGTTACATTGCAAACCACTCTTGAAATTCGCAATAAAGTGGTTGAAGCATACCAAGAAATCATGAGGATGCAAGTTTAATAGTTAATACATAATTCGAAGTGTGCATTCTATTTTGGGGGTAGCTTCAAAAAATTTTTATTGTGTTTATCGGGGGAAAAAATGAAAGAGAAATGGAAACAAGTCACCACGCAAATAACAGAACGTTTCAAATCACGTTCAACTATGCAAAAAGGGCTTATACTTGGCGGAATCTTTCTTTTGATAGCAATTTTTATTTTTCTGACCGTCATGTTTTCGAGTCCGAATCTAGTACCTTTGTATACGAATCTTTCACCACAAGAAGCTGGCCAGATTCAAGAGAATCTGAATAGCAAAGGAGTCGCCAATGAAGTTCAGGATGGCGGGAAAACAATCCTTGTGCCACAAGAACAAGTTAACAATCTCCAAGTACAGCTTGCGGCAGAAGGACTGCCTAAGAGTGGAAATATCGACTTTTCCTATTTTGGAGAAAAATCAGGTTTCGGAATTACTGACAAAGAATTTGGAGTTCTCGAGCGGGAAGCTACCCAAACGGAAATTGCCAATTTGATCAAAAGCATCAACGGAGTAGATGATGCCAGTGTGATGATCACGCTGCCGGAGAGCAGTGTCTGGGTGAATCAAGAAGAGGAGAAAGCATCTGCATCTGTTGTTCTTTCACTGGGTGCTGGGGCGAGGCTAAATGAAGATCAAGTTAAAGCTCTTTATCACCTTGTATCTAAAAGTGTCTCTAACCTTCCTATGGAAAATATCGTCATTACCGACCAATACTTTAATTATTATGACTTAAACTCAGTGAACTCTACTTCTTCAGCTTCCAAGTATGAAGAGCAGCGAAAAATTAAACAAGACGTAGAGAGAGACCTTCAGCGAAGAGTACAGCAAATGCTTTCGACAATCATGGGCCAAGGAAAAGTCGTAGCCACTGTAACGACTGATATAGATTTTACAGAAGAGAAACGTGAGGAAACACTTGTTGAGCCTGTTGATAAGGAAAACATGAAGGGTATTGAAATAAGTGTTGAACGTATTCGTGAAACCTTTACAGGAGAAGGTGCAGCTGCAGGCGGAGTAACCGGGACTGGAGATCAGGAAGTCCCTACATATCCTGGTTCGACAGCAGGATCTAACGGAGATTACGAAAAAGTTGAAGAACGCATCAATAACGAAGTTAATAAAATTCGTAAAGAGATCGTTGAAAGTCCCTACCAGATTCGTGATTTAGGGATTCAGGTAATGGTAGAGCCACCAAATCCAAAAGAACCAGATTCTTTGCCTCAAGAACGTTTGGATGACATTGAGCAGATTCTGAGTGCAATTGTTAGAACAAGTATTTCTAAAGATGTGAATAACGAACTGACTGATGAACAGATTCAAGAGAAAATTTTTGTTTCAGCACAGCCGTTTAACGGCAAGCCTGACCAGGAACCAGCATCGGGCGGTATTCCTCTCTGGGTGTATATTACAGGTGGTATCCTCCTGATCGTTATTATTCTTTTAATCTTCTTACTGACACGCAAAAGAAGAGTGGAGGAAGACAAAGGAACGATAGAAGAATATGAGATGGAAGAACAGCAGACCTATTATGTTCCAGATGTGAATAAAGAGCAAGGTTCAGAAGGTACAGTACGCAAAGAACAGCTGGAAAGAATGGCTAAAGAAAAACCAGAAGAGTTTGCAAAACTCGTAAGAACATGGCTGTCAGAGGAATAGGAGGTAGCGATCGATGGCAAAAGGTGTAAAAGAGCTGTCAGGCAAAGAGAAAGCAGCGATCCTCGTTATCTCTTTGGGACCTGATGTAGCAGCACAAGTGTACAAGCATTTAAGCGAAGAAGAAATTGAAAGATTGACTCTTCAAATCTCTCAAGTAAGAAAAGTAGATTCAACATTAAAAGAGGAAATCATTACACAGTTTCACCAGCTGGCGCTTGCTCAGGATTATATCACGCAAGGCGGCATTGGATATGCGAAGACAGTCCTGGAAAAGGCTGTTGGCAAAGACGAAGCCATGCAGATTATAAACAGATTGACATCTACTCTACAGGTTAGACCGTTTGATTTTGCAAGGAAAGCTGACCCTGGTCAGATACTCAATTTTATTCAAAATGAGCATCCGCAGACAATTGCACTTATATTAGCATACTTGGACTCTTCTCAAGCAGGTCAGATTCTTTCTGAACTGCCACAGGAAATGCAAGCAGATATTGCAAAAAGAATTGCATTGATGGACAGGACATCACCTGAAGTGATCAACGAAGTGGAACAGATTTTAGAGCGCAAACTCTCAGCCACTGTTACACAAGATTTTACCCAGGCAGGCGGTGTTGAAGCAGTAGTTGAAGTGCTTAACGGCGTTGACCGAAGTACAGAAAGAACCATTCTTGATGCATTAGAAATTCAAGATCCTGAACTGGCAGAAGAAATCAAGAAAAGAATGTTTGTGTTTGAAGACATTGTTACACTTGATAATCGTGCCATTCAGCGTGTTATCCGTGAAGTTCAAAACGAAGATCTTCTTCTTGCATTGCGTGCATCAAGTGAAGAAGTAAAAGAAGTTATGTTTAAAAACATGTCACAGCGTATGGCTGAGAACTTTAAGGAAGAGATGGAATTCATGGGTCCTGTCCGTCTGCGTGATGTTGAGGAAGCTCAATCGAGAATTGTTGGAACGATCCGCAGACTTGAAGAAGCAGGGGAACTAGTCATCGCCAGAGGCGGAGGAGATGATGTGATTGTCTAAGGTAATAAAATCTTTTAACAATCGCATTGAAAAAATAGACGAAGAAACAGATGTAGTAATCGGAATTCAGCCTGTTTCCTTTTATACCTCTTCATCCAGCACTTTTGCAGAAGAAGATGATGAAACAAAAATTCTCCGTTTGAAAAAAGAAGCGGAAGTTCTTCTAGAAGAAGCGCGCAGCGAAGCAGCTAAGATAAAAGCAGAGGCTGAGATGGTTTATCAAGAACAACAGAAAAGACTTGCAGCTGAAGAACAAGAGTGGCGTCTTAAAATGGAACATGAACTGGAGTTCGCTAAGCAAGAAGGCTATGAAGCTGGTTTTCAAAACGGCGCACATCAGGGACTAGAAAGCTGGCAGTCTCAGCTGAATGAAGTAAAGCATTTCATTGAAAAGACGAAGCAGGATTATTATCAGGTATTAAGTGAAGCAGAACCACAAATGATTTTATTAGCTGTAAAAGCAGCAGAAAAAATTATCGGAAAACAACTGGAAGAATCCCCTGAAACATGGGTTTCGATCGTTAAGCAGCTAGTAAAAGAAGCTCGTGAGTTTGAAGAAGTGAAATTATACGTTCCGGTCGATTGGTTCGATTTGACAGTCGGGCATCGTGAAGAATTGAAAAACATGCTTCAATCCACCGCAGCCCTTTTTATCTATCCAGATGAAACATTAAAAGAGAATGAAGCTGTAATTGAGTTTCCGTTCGGAAAAATTGATGCAAGCCTCGATGTTCAGTTGAAGGAAATAAAGGAAAAGCTGCTGGAACAAATTGAGGTGACTGATCATGAACGTTGATCATCTGCTGGATTCATTGCAATCGATAGATTCCTTTAAACGATACGGAAAAGTAATCCGTGTCATTGGTTTAATGATCGAATCAAAAGGACCGAAGACATCCATTGGTGATGTTTGCTACATCCATACTTCCAACGGCAAAAAACAAAAGATAAAAGCTGAAGTCGTTGGTTTTCAGGAAGAAAATGTGCTGCTGATGCCTTTTACATACGTTAAGGATATTGCGGTTGGGAGCCTTGTAGAAGCCACAGACAGACCATTGGAAATCAAAGTAGGACAGTCTTTAGTAGGAAAGGTTTTAGATGGTATGGGAGTTCCTCTGGATGGATCTTCACTGCCGCGCGGGTTATTCCGATATCCAACGGAAAACGATCCTCCTAATCCGATGGAGCGTCCAAGAATTCATGAGAGCATACAGCTGGGTATTCGGTCCATTGACAGCCTTTTAACCGTAGGAAAAGGACAACGGGTAGGGATTTTTGCCGGTAGCGGTGTCGGAAAAAGTACATTGCTGGGGATGGTGGCAAGGAATTCGACAGCTGATCTAAACGTCATAGCACTCATTGGGGAACGCGGTCGTGAAGTCCTTGATTTTATTGAAAGAGATCTCGGTGAAGAAGGTTTAAAAAGGTCCATAGTTATCGTTGCAACCTCTGACCAGCCTGCATTAATGCGGATAAAAGGGGCACAGACAGCTACTGCAATTGCTGAGTATTTCAGGGATCAAGGAAAAAATGTCATGCTGATGATGGATTCTGTAACGCGTGTAGCTATGGCGCAGCGTGAAATTGGTCTTGCAGTCGGTGAACCTCCGACAACAAAAGGATACACACCAAGCGTCTTTGCAGTACTGCCTAAGCTCCTGGAGCGTTCTGGAACAAATCGATACGGTACAATTACTGCTTTTTATACGGTCTTAGTTGACGGAGATGATTTTAACGAACCGATATCTGACACAGTACGCGGTATATTGGACGGGCATTTTATTCTAGACCGGAATCTAGCAAATAAAGGACAATTTCCGGCTGTTAATATCTTAAAGAGTATCAGCCGTGTTATGAATGATATCGTCTCAAAAGAGCATCGGCAGGCTGCAGACCGTTTTAGAGAATTGCTCTCCTCCTATATTGATGCAGAAGATCTGATCAGCATAGGTGCATATAAGAGGGGCTCTTCTAAATCAGTGGATGAGGCCATTCAAATATATCCAGGCATTCTCGCTTTTTTAAAACAGCAGGTCGATGAAGATGTTAGTTTTGATGAAGCCGTTCAGCGGCTGCTGATGGAATTTGGAAAGGATGATCTGTAATGTCGTTTCAATTTTCAATGGAAAAAGTTCTTTCAGTTAAACAAAAAGAAAAAGAATCCATTGAACTTGAGCTTGGTGAAGCTGTTCAGGCATTCGAGAGTATTGCAGAAGAAGTTTACAGTCTATTAAAACGTAAAGAAGATATTGAAAATCTGTCAAATCAGCAGTTTCAGCAAAGGATATTTGTTAATGATCTTCAAAACACTCAGCGCTTTATTCTTTCGATGGCAAATAAAATAAAAGAACTTCAGCCTGTACTTCAAAGGGCCAGAGAACAAATGCAGGTCATCCAGCAAAAGCTGCTTCAGCAGACCATCGAAGTTAAAAAATATGAAAAGCTGAAAGAAAAACAATTTCATGCCTATGAAATGGAACTGACTTCGTATGAAAATAAACAGAATGATGAATTCTCCGTATTGCGTTATGCGAAGTCGTGAAAACAGGTGAGCTTATGAAACAAAATGAAAAATCAAGCAAGTTTGTATGGTTTCTCCTAGTAATTGCTGTTCCTGCAGTATTTGCTGTCACTGTATTTGGAATCGTTCTTTCTTTTATGGGAGTAAACGTGATGGAAGAAGCAAAGAACACAGGGAAGAAGATACCGATCATAAAAAATGTGTTTACAGAAGAAACAACAACTGTTACCTCAAGCAATGAAAATACAGAAATGCAATGGAAAGCGAAGTTCGATGAACAAGAAGATTACATAAAGATTCTTACTGCTGATCTGCAAAAAAAAGAAAAAGAAGTAACCACATTAAAGAGCGATATCGCATTGCTGGAAAAACAAGTTGAAGATGCTGAAACATCTGTTAAGGCAGATGAGAATGAACAATTAAAAAAACTATATGAAGCGATGCCGGCAAAAGATGCAGCGGCAGTAATGACAGAGATGAACAATAATGATGTACTTAGGATTCTCACTCTATTACAAGAAGAAACGCAAGCTGCTATTCTGGCGAAGCTTGATGCGAAGCGTGCAGCAGAGTTAACCGTATTAATGACTAACAATTCTCTTTAGAAGGAGGTGAAGAAAATGCAAGTTATGATGGCACAGACTTCAGCGCCAGTTCAAGTGACAACGAGCAGCAAACAAACAAGCAATACAGGAACACTTTTTTCACAGTTTATGTTGCCTGCAGAACAATTACAAACAGATACCAGCAAGGGTATAGGTGGAAACTTAGGTGAAATCATTGAGAACCTGTTCTCAAACACTGAAGAACTAGAACAATTCTGGGATCCGGAAGCAGTAGAGGATCAAGAGGTTCAAACATTACTGAATGAACTGCCTGCTGAATTAAAAGAAATGATTGAGACATTCCTTCAAGAACAGATTAGCGGTACAGAAAATCTTCACAACCCTGCACCTGAAATGAAGTTAGCTTTTCTTTTACAGGCAATGGTCCATGATCAGCAGCACATGTTATCTCAGCCTCAAAAAAAGGAACTTACTCAGTTAATTGAAAAGTGGTTCCCAGGATTAAAGCTGGAAAACAAAGATTCCCTGCCTAAACAAATTGAACAGATTTTTAGCCAAGTGAAAAAGCTGATGAATGAGAACGGCTCAACTGATAAAAATAGCTTTTACAAAATCATGGAGCAGCAGCTTTCTGTTGTAAAAAAGGCACAAACATATGCTGAACAAGCTTTTCAGCGATACGTACCAGTAAAACAAACAGAACATGTATCGAAAGAATTTCAAACTGTCCAAAGTCCATTATCTCCATTAGAACAATGGACGTTAAAAGTACCTGCTTCTTCGGAAGAAGGACAAAAGCAGCTATTTGTTCGTGAAATACAGCAGATCATCACAAAAGGAAAGTTGATGGTTAATGAAGCTGGATTTACGAAAATGCAGATTAAGCTTACACCAGAAAATCTAGGCACAATAGAAATTCAGCTGATTCAAAAACATGGCGAGATCGCAGCTAAGATCATTGCTTCCTCTCAGGCAGCAAAGGATGCATTAGATGGACAGCTTACTCAACTGAAACAAGCTTTTGCTGGACAAAATATCGATTTTGAAAAGCTTGAAGTTGTTTTTCAGCAAGAAGAGCAATCCTTTCAATTTCATGATCAGGAAAGACAAAAACATGAAGAGCATCATCAGTCAAATGATAAAGAAACGGATGACCCCGATATCAACAATCTTTCATTTGAAGAACAGCTCTCACAAATTGTTTTAAATGAAAAGGTGTGATGAAGAGTGACGAAAATATCAGAAGATCTTATGCTCTCGAATTACCAGGCTAAAACAAAACAAACAGGATCAAACATTTTAGGTAAAGATGATTTTTTAAAAATCCTTATTACCCAGCTGCAAAACCAAGATCCGACAAGCCCGATGCAAGACCGCGAATTCATCGCACAGATGGCCAGTTTTTCATCCCTTGAACAGATGACTAATATGAACCAGACGATGCAGCAGTTCTTGACATTCCAGACAGAAGCATCACTTCTTCAGCAGAGCCAGATGATTGGAAAGCAAGTTACATATGAATCGGAAACCGTTAATGCAGAAGGCGAAAAGGTAGTAGAAGAAAAAGAAGGTACTGTAAAAGCAGTATTGTTTGAAAGAGGCTCAGTCATGCTGGAAATGAGCGACGGAACAAAGATAACGAGTTTCCAAGTTATTAAGATTACAGACCCAGCGAAATAAGAGGAGTTGATGCTATGAGCGAACGGATAAACGCTCATCAATTGTACCAGCCAACCCTTTACCCAAGACGAACTCAGCATCAGCAAGTTAATCAGAATACGTTCAAGTCACTATTTGATAAGGAGTTAGAACCATCACTCATAATCAGCAAGCACGCAAAAAAGCGGCTTGAAGACAGAAATATTGAAATAACTAACGCTAGTTGGAACAAGATTGGCGAAAAGGTAAAAGAAGCTGGAAGAAAAGGCGTGAAAGATTCTCTCGTTATCTTGAGAGATGTAACCCTTGTTGTAAATGCGCCGAATCAGACCGTGATCACAGCTTTAGGAAGAAACGAATCAGCATCTCAGATCTTCACAAATATTAATGGTGCCATTGTTATAGACGATTAAACGAGCTGGACCTTTACAGGAGGCTCACAAAAACTGCAGATTGATTGAAGCAGTTATTAAACGAAGTAAGGGAGTAAATACAAATGTTACGTTCTATGTACTCAGGAATAAGCGGTATGAAAAATTTTCAGGTAAAGCTTGATGTAATCGGCAACAACATTGCAAACGTAAATACATATGGCTTCAAAAAAGGCCGTACAACGTTCAAAGATCTAGTGAGTCAACAGATTGCTGGGGCAAGTGCTCCAACGGCAGGTCGTGGAGGGGTTAACGCTAAACAGGTGGGATTAGGGTCACAACTTTCTACCATTGATACTATCCATACACAAGGAAGTTTACAAACCACAGGTAGACCTCTAGATTTGGGAATATCAGGGGATGGATTTTTTGTATTAAGTGATGGAACTAACGATTTTGTTTCGCGTGCAGGTAATTTCTATTTAGACAAAAGCGGGAATTTAGTTAACGCTGATGGCTTATTTGTTAAAGGACTTGAACCAAACGCAAACAAAGATGGAGTAAATACTAGTTCAGTAACTAATATTAATATTCCAACTACTGCTAAGAGCTTTAGCATTGGAAATGATGGAATGGTTACTTATATAGATTCTACAAGTAGTACCCCGAAAGTTGCAGGACAAATACTATTAGCTAAGTTCGCAAATACGGGAGGTTTGGAAAAAGTTGGAGGGAATTTGTATCGTGAAACTACAAATTCCGGTGCAAGTATTAAAACGGGTCCAAACACTTATAACGCAACTGTTGTTGTACCTCCGAATTCGGCCGGTGCTGGAACTCTTGAAGCTGGAACCCTAGAAATGTCTAACGTCGATTTATCCGAAGAGTTCACTGAAATGATCGTGGCACAGCGTGGTTTCCAAGCGAATACAAGAATTATTACAACTTCTGATGAGATCCTTCAAGAACTGGTGAACTTAAAACGCTAATGAAGGGAGAAGGGGTTAAGCAACTAGTTGCTTAACCCCGAATTCACATGATTTCTTTAACCCAATTAAATGGTAATACGTTTACTTTAAATGCAATCTACATTGAGCAGGTACAATCGTTTCCTGATACAACGATTACCTTAACAACAGGCAAGAAATTTGTTGTGAAGGAAAGCGAAGAAGTTGTTGCCCAAAAGGTTGCTTCATTTTACAAAGGCATCACTTTGCTGCCGTTTAACGGTAATAAAAAGGAGGGTCAGTAGATGGGTAAAAATAAGGCTGTTACGATCATGCTCTCCATGATTATTGCTATTGGCCTTGTAGGTGCAGCTGGCTACTTTGGTTTTCAATATTTCTCACCTAAAACAGAAGCTTCAGAACCAACAGCTGAAGAGTTAGATAAGCTGATGGTTGAAACGGATGAGATTACTACCAATCTAGCAGACAAGTCTTATGTCAAAATCAAGTTTAAGATTCAGGCAGATAATAAGGATGCGAAACATGAGCTGGAAAAGAGACTGTTTCAGGTGAACAACCTGATCATCTATGAAATCTCAAACAAGAAAACAGAAGAACTATCAGGGCAAAAAGGATTAATCTCTTTGGAAAACACTCTAAAGACAGAGATTAATAAAGTGATGCAAGATGGGAAAGTTGTCAGAGTCTACACAACACAAAAGATTATTCAATAATTTAATAAATACAAGCATGAAAAGAGGTGAGACTCTTGGTAGATGTTTTGTCCCAAAACGAAATTGATGCTCTTCTTTCTGCACTCTCCACAGGAGAAATGGATGCAGAAGAGCTAAAAAAGGAAGAGTCAGAGAAAAAAGTAAAAGTATACGACTTTAAGAGGGCACTTCGTTTTTCAAAGGAACAGATTCGCAGCTTAACTCGTTTACACGAGAACTTTGCAAGACTTTTAACAACGTATTTTTCGGCACAGTTACGGACGTATGTACAAATCGGAGTGGCTTCTGTTGACCAGCTGCCATACGAGGAATTTATCAGGTCTGTTCCTAAAATGACACTGTTAAATGTTTTTGAAGCGCATCCTTTTGAAGGCAGAATTTTAATGGAAGTGAATCCTAACATTGCATACGCGATGCTGGATAGGGTAATGGGCGGCAGCGGTTCAGGCATGAATAAGATTGAAAATTTGACTGAAATCGAAACAAGAATCATGAGCCAGCTGTTTGAAAATACACTTGATAGTTTTAAGGAAGCCTGGACAAGTGTGATCGAACTGGAACCTTTTATGGTTGATCTCGAGGTGAATCCGCAATTTTTGCAGATGGTGTCTCCTAACGAAACTGTAGTTGTCATTTCTTTAAACACGATGATCGGGGAAACGAGCGGGATGATCAATATTTGTCTGCCTCATGTTGTAATTGAGCCGATTATTCCTAAACTCTCCGTCCACCACTGGATGCAGAACAAGAAGAAAACACGTAATCCTGGTGAAACAGAATTTATTGAACAAAAACTGAAAAACGCATTTCTTCCTTTTAAAGTTGAACTGGGTTCTTCAGAAATGTCGATCGAAGAATTTCTTCATCTTTCACTGGGAGACTGCATTGAGCTGGACCAGAGAATCGGTCAGCCTCTTGTCATTAAAGTTGAGAACAGTCCAAAATTTTATGGGCAGCCTGGAAAGGTAAAGAAGAAATTAGCTGTACAAATATTAGAAACCATTAAGGAGGATGAGGATCAATGGTAAGTGGAGATATGCTTTCACAAGATGAAATTGATGCTTTGCTGAATGGTGGAAGTCCTTCCTCGTCCGGAACGACACAAACCGAAGACTACTTATCTACTATGGAACAAGATGCTTTAGGTGAAATCGGAAATATTTCATTTGGAAGCGCTGCAACTGCTCTATCAACGCTTTTAAACCAGAAGGTGGAGATTACAACACCTACCGTCAGCGTTGTGAAACGAACAGAACTAAAAGACGAATTTCCGATTCCTCATGTTGCCGTTCAAGTTACATATACAGAAGGCATAGAAGGAGCAAACCTTCTAGTAATTAAAAAATCTGACGCGCAGATCATTGCGGATCTTATGCTTGGCGGCGAAGGTACAAATCCTTCTCCAGAATTCGGGGAACTGCAGTTAAGCGCTGTAGGCGAAGCGATGAATCAAATGATGGGTTCTGCCTCAACATCGATGTCTACCATCTTTAATAAAAAGGTAGATATTTCTCCGCCAAAGATTGATTTTCTTGACGTTGAATCGGACTCAAGCCTTATACCGGATGAAGAAATACTAGTAAAAGTTTCATTCCGTCTCAAAGTTGGAGATTTAATAGATTCAAATATTATGCAATTGATCGATGCAGAATTCTCAAAGAGCCTCGTTCAAAAGTTAATGAATCCTGATCCAGTTACAGAACAGGAGCCTGTTGCTGAATATAAGCCTCAGGATGAAAAACCAGTTCCACAGCCTTCATTAAGGGATCATGAAGATTCGTATGTTCATAGAGAGACAAGAGCAGAACCTTCACCAACTTATCAGCCGCAGATGAGAGATGTTTCTGTAAAACCTGCCAGTTTTTCAGATTTTAGTGATTTTGGTTCAAGTCAGACTGAGTCAAAGAATCTCGATATGCTTTTAGATATTCCGCTGCAAGTAACGGTGGAATTAGGAAGAACGAAGAAAACGATTAAAGATATTTTGGAAATGTCAGCGGGGTCTATTGTGGAACTTGACAAATTAGCGGGTGAACCAGTAGATATTTTCGTTAATCACAAGATGATAGCAAAAGGTGAGGTAGTTGTTATCGATGAGAATTTCGGTGTGCGTGTAACCGAGATCTTAAGTCAGCGAGATCGTTTAGAAAAATTGAAATAAATAGCGGAGGTTATTGAAATGGGAGAGCGTATTTTAGTTGTTGATGATGCAGCATTCATGAGAATGATGATTAAGGATATTCTAGTGAAAAATGGTTTTGATGTAGTAGGTGAAGCTGCAGATGGAGCACAAGCCATTGAAAAATTTGAAGATCTTAAGCCTGATCTTGTAACGATGGATATTACAATGCCTGAAATGGACGGAATCACTGCGTTAAAAGAAATTAAAAAATCACACCCTGATGCAAAGATTATCATGTGTTCCGCAATGGGCCAGCAGGCTATGGTAATTGACGCTATTCAAGCTGGCGCGAAAGACTTTATCGTTAAGCCTTTTGCAGCTGACCGTGTAATTGAAGCGATTAAGAAAACCCTGGGATAATTAAGGAAATCTCGATGTCTAAATGGATTATATGTTTATTTGCAGCAGTTTGCCTTTCGTTTGTACCAGCCAGTGTACAAGCGGAAGGCGGCAGTCAAGGGAAAAGTGTTTGGGATTCGGTGAATGATTCGAAGAGTGATAACAACGATCAAACCAGCATTTCTGAAGGAAATGAGACTTCTGATAACGGCAGCACTTTTTTTATGCTGGTGAAACTGATCTTTATGTTTGGAATCGTACTTGCTATTTTATTTTTCGTATTACGTTTTATTCAGAAAAAATCGGTTAGTTTTCAGGATGGGAAAAACCTTCAATCCCTAGGAGGATTAGGAGTCGGACAAAACCGGTCTATTCAGCTGATTAAAACCGGAAACTCGGTCTTAGTAGTTGGTGTTGGAGACACAGTTACGCTTTTAAAAGAAATAAATGATGAAGATGAAATTAAAACAATGCTTGAGCAGCGCCCATCTCAGCAAGTAAGTACGGTTGCGAATCAGTTGAAGACGAGATGGCTAAATCGTCAGGAATCTTCACAAACAGCGTCAATAACTGAAGAAGTCTCAAAAGAACAAACAGCTAGCTTTAAGAATATGCTGACCTCTGTTTTAAACGACAGAAAAGAACAGCGGAAAGAAATCGAGAAGGCTTTTGAGGAAGGTAAACATCATGAATGAATTTATTCCAGGTCTTGATTTGGACTTCATCAATAACAGCGACCCGGCAAATATGGAAACCACTATACAGTTATTGCTGCTTTTAACCGTTCTTTCACTGGCACCAAGTATTCTAATACTAATGACTTGTTTTACCAGGATCATCATTGTTCTTTCTTTTGTAAGAACATCCCTTGCGACACAGCAGATGCCGCCGAATCAAGTATTGATAGGCATTGCACTATTTCTTACTTTTTTTATCATGGCACCTGTTATGCATGATGTAAATAAAGAAGCGATACAGCCTCTTGTAAAAGGTGAAATTTCACAGAAGGAAGCCTTTGATAAAGGAAGTCTTCCGATCAAAGAGTTTATGGCAAAACATACAAGGCAAAAGGATTTAATGCTCTTTCTGGAATATTCCGGTGCGAAGAAACCAGAGAGCATTCAAGATATCCCGTTGACAACGCTTGTTCCAGCGTTTGCGATCAGTGAGCTCAAAACGGCCTTTCAGATGGGTTTTATGATATTCGTACCGTTTCTGATCATTGATATGGTTGTAGCTTCTGTACTGATGGCGATGGGGATGATGATGCTGCCGCCCGTTATGATTTCACTGCCATTCAAAATATTATTATTCGTTCTTGTTGATGGCTGGTACTTAATCGTTAAGTCATTATTATTAAGCTATTAAAACGGGCAGGTGGAAACATGGATTCTCAATTTGTTGTATCACTAGCAGAAAAGGGAGTATACATAACACTTCTCTTATGCGGTCCTTTGCTTGCATTAGCATTGGTTGTCGGTCTGGTAGTCAGTATATTTCAGGCAACGACCCAAATACAGGAACAAACGCTTGCATTTATTCCTAAGATCGTAGCAGTTTTAGTGGGGCTTGTATTTTTTGGACCGTGGATGTTATCACAGATTCTTGCATTTACAGCTAATATTTTTCAAAATCTGCACAATTACATAGGTTTATAACATGATAGATCTACTTTCTTTCCCGGCGTTCTTACTCATACTAACTAGAGTATCGGCATTTTTCCTAACAATTCCTGTGTTTTCTAATAAAAATTTACCGGTAATGCATAAGATTGGTCTTTCTCTCTTTTTATCATGGATTATGCTGTATGCCATAAACCCGGATCCTGTACCAATAAACGGCTCTTTTCTACTGCTGGTCATAAAGGAAGCGATGATTGGTCTGTCTATCGGATTTATTGCAGCAATCGTGTTTTATGCCATTCAGGTAGCAGGGGGATTCATAGATTTACAGATGGGTTTTGCAATTGCTAACGTATTTGATCCGCAGACGGGTATTCAGACACCACTGATGGGGAGATACCTTTACACATTTGCCATTCTGTTTTTACTGGCAGTTGATGGGCATCACATGCTCTTAGACGGAATCTTTTACAGTTATAAGTTTCTGCCGCTCGACGCTGCCATTGCTAATTTTGGAAATGGAAGCATGACTAAGTTCATTCTGAGCGTATTTTCCGGCATGTTCCTTGTTGCTTTACAGATGGCGATTCCGATCGTCGGAACGTTATTTCTAGCAGATTTGGCACTGGGGATTGTAGCCAGAACAGTTCCGCAGATGAATATCTTTGTGATTGGTCTTCCGGTAAAAATTTTGATAGCACTCGTCTTATTCTTAGTTGTTATGCCTGCCTTTTTTATATCAATACAAATGCTTATTGAACAAATGCGTGATGCAATGGTCAATTTGATGAAATTATTGGGGGCTGCTTAGCTTGATGAAATATCAGATTCACTTGCAATACTTTTCACAAGAAAAAACAGAAAAAGCTACCCCGAAAAAGAGGCAGGAAAGCCGGAAAAAAGGACAGGTAGCAAAAAGTGCCGACATTAATGCGGCCCTCGTATTGTTTGTATCCGTTCTGTTTCTGGCATTTATGGGAAGTTGGATGGGCGAACGCTTGCTCCACCTTTTTACACACAGCTTGGACAAAAAGCTTTTGTACGATGTGACTGAAACGAGTATTCCAAAGCTGTTTTGGGAGCTGTCTATGGAAGTTTCTGTTATTTTGGCGCCTGTTATGATTGCAGCCATGTTTGCTGGTGTATTGGGAAATTATCTGCAGGTTGGATTTTTGCTGTCAACGGAAGCGATCCAGATGAAGCTTGAAAGGATCAACCCGCTTTCCGGTTTTAAAAGAATCTACTCTGTGCGTGCTTTAGTAGAGTTAACGAAATCTTTATTAAAGATCTTGCTGATCGGAGGAGTAACCTTCTTTATCCTGTGGATAGAAAGAGATGTTTACTTAAGGATGTCTCTCGTAAGTATTGAATCATCACTTCCGGTATTTGGAGGACTGGCCATAAAGATGGGTTTTGCCGCTTCGATCGTTTTACTGTTTCTTGCGTTTCTCGATTATATGTATCAAAAATACGACTTTGAAAAAAACATCCGGATGTCTAAACAAGATATTAAAGATGAATATAAAAAGTCCGAAGGTGACCCCAAAATCAAAGGAAAGATTAAGGAAAAACAAAGGCAGATGGCAATGAGGCGCATGATGCAAGAAGTGCCTAAGGCCGATGTGATCATCACCAACCCTACTCATTACGCGATTTGCCTAAAATATGATGATTCTGGTATGGAAGCTCCTGTCGTTGTCGCAAAAGGTGTAGACTTGATTGCTCAAAAGATCAAAGAGATTGGAAAAGAACATGAGGTCGTTACTGTTGAAAACAAACTTTTAGCAAGGACACTTTATGCAAGGGTCGACATCGGACAAGTGATACCTGAGGATCTTTTTAAAGCCGTTGCAGAAATCTTAGCCTTTGTTTATCGAATCAAGAAAAAAGTGTAAGGAATGAATAGGAGAGTATACAGATGAAAGCTAGAGACATAAGTGTATTAGCCGGTGTGATACTAATAATCGCCATGCTGGTCATACCAATGCCGACTTTTATGTTGGATTTCTTTATCATAACTAATATTTCTCTGGCACTTTTAATTATATTAATTGCCATGAATACAACACAGCCTCTCCAGTTTTCTATCTTCCCGTCATTGCTCTTATTGGTGACCCTTTTCAGACTTGGGCTTAATGTTTCTACAACAAGAAGTATTCTTTCTACTGGTGATGCCGGAAACGTTGTTCATACTTTCGGAGAATTCGTAGTCGGTGGAAATATTCTTGTTGGGATAGTTGTGTTTTTTATTCTTATAATCATTCAATTTATCGTGATTACAAAAGGTTCTGAACGTGTTTCTGAAGTTGCGGCAAGATTTACGCTCGATGCAATGCCTGGTAAGCAGATGAGCATCGACGCAGATCTGAATGCCGGAATGATTTCAGATCGGGAAGCGAAAGAAAGACGTGAAACGATAGAACGGGAAGCAGATTTTTATGGAGCCATGGACGGTGCCAGTAAATTTGTAAAGGGTGATGCTATCGCAGGTATCATCATCGTTCTGATCAATATGCTTTTTGGAGTTATTATCGGGATGGTTCAAATGGGCTTTAGTTTTGGAGAAAGCGCAGAGATGTTTACGCGCATGACTGTCGGTGACGGATTAGTATCGCAGATCCCTGCCCTGATCATCTCAACGGCTACAGGTATCATCGTTACAAGAGCTGCTTCTGAAGGAAATCTAGGTTTTGACATTAGCAAGCAGCTTCTCGCTTACCCAATCATGCTTTTTGTGGCAGGCGGAACAATCGTAATGCTTGGCCTTTTTACACCAATTAATGATTTTTTCACAATAACAATCGGTGGCTTGCTTGCTGCTGGCGGATATTTTCTCTTAAAAGCAGAACGGGAACAAAAAGAAAAAGAAGAAGTTGTAGAGGAAGATATTCAGACAGAACAGCTGAAAAGTCCAGAATCTGTTGTTAATCTTCTTCAGATTGACCCGATTGAATTCGAGTTTGGGTACAGCTTAATACCGCTTGCTGATACTTCTCAAGGCGGAGACTTGCTGGATAGAATCGTTATGATCAGAAGACAGCTTGCTCTGGAACTTGGAATGATTGTACCAGTTGTGAGAATCAGAGATAACATACAGCTCCAGCCGAATGAGTACAGAATCAAGATTAAAGGCAGCCAGGTCGCAAAAGGGGAACTTCTGTTAGATCACTATCTTGCGATGAGTCCGGGTATTGAGGATGAAGAAATCACAGGAATCGAAACTATAGAACCTGCCTTCGGACTGCCTGCTATCTGGATTGGAGAAGAAATGAAAGAGCGGGCAGAATTCTCGGGGTATACCGTGGTAGATCCGCCGTCCGTTGTTTCTACCCACTTGACAGAGATCATTAAGAAACATGCTCATGAACTAATTGGACGCCAGGAAACAAAGCAATTGGTGGAGCATCTAAAAGAATCTTACCCTGCGATTGTAGAGGAGGTTACTCCAGATGCGCTTACAATCGGAGAAATTCAAAAAGTATTGTCTAAATTACTGAAAGAACGCATCTCAATTAGAAACCTTGCTATTATTTTTGAAACATTAGCTGATTTTGCAAAAATGACAAAGGATACTGATCTGTTAACAGAGTATGTAAGACAAGGTTTATCGCGTCAAATTTCGAAGAGCTATGTAACCGAAAATGAACCTTTACATGTTATTACGCTTGGAGGATCTGTGGAGAAAAAGATAGCGGATTCCGTTCAGCAAACCGAACATGGCAATTACCTGTCGCTCGATCCGCATGACTCACAATCTATCTTTGACAGCATCACAAGAGAATTAGAATCTGGAAGAAGCTTTGATCAATCTATCGTTATTTTATGTTCTCCTGCTGTAAGGATGTATGTGCGTCAGCTGATTGAGCGCTACCTGCCAGATGTAGCCGTATTATCTTACAACGAGTTAGAACCAGAACTTGAAGTCAAAAGTGTCGGGGTGGTGAATATCTAATGAAAGTCAAAAAGTATACAGCAAAAAGTTTGCCTGAAGCTATGAAATTAGTACGGGCAGATCTGGGTAGCGGAGCTGTTATTTTAAATACGAGAGAAGTACAGGCTGGAGGATTTCTTGGCTTTTTTACAAAAAAGAACATCGAGATTTTTGCGGGCTTAGATCAGGACATAGATTATCAGGCGCAAAAGAAACAAGTAAAGCAGGTCATATCCGAACCCGTTCAGCAGGTGGTACAGGATGAAGAACTTACTAAAGAAATCAGGCAGCTGAAGAAAATGGTGCACAATTTGAGTGTTCAGAATAAAGAAGGTGATTCCTACCCAGCATTTGTAGAACAATGGCGTTCATTCCTCCAGGTTCAAGAAATAGATTCAAGCATATCAGAAGAACTTGTTTCACAGTTAAACAGTAAGTACAGCGCTATAGATGGACCAGAAGCTGAAAACTATGACTGGAATCTGTGGCTGACGAACTGGTTAAGCGCCAGGATGAAAAAAAGTGATTTTGGCGGTTTTCACTATGAAACCAAATTCCTTAATCTGATAGGTCCAACTGGTGTAGGCAAAACAACAACAATTGCAAAAATAGGCGCAAAAGCAGTTCTTAAGGACGGAAAGAAAGTTGCTTTTATCACAACTGATACATATCGGATAGCCGCTATCGAACAATTGAAAACATATGCTGAGATACTAAACATTCCTTGTGAAGTCGCATACACGGCAGAAGATTTTAAGAAAGCAAAAGAAAAGTTTTCGGATTTTGATTTAGTACTTGTTGATTCAGCGGGAAGAAACTTCTTAAACCGGTTTTATATTGAAGAGCTGCAGCGAGTTGTCCATTTTGATAAAGATATGAAAAATTATCTTGTATTGTCGCTTACTTCAAAATACAAAGATATGGAAACCATATATAGCCAGTTTAAGAGTCTTCCGGTGCATAAAGTGATTTTTACTAAAAAGGATGAAACAACAACCTTTGGAGCCATGCTGAACCTTGCCATTTCTCATAGTGTTCCAATCGGCTATATAACTAATGGCCAGAATGTCCCTGATGATATGTTTGAAGCTGATTCAGAAGAACTGATTCAAATGCTGCTTAAGGAAAAATTGAAACATGATTGATCAGGCAGAGAGTCTTCGCAAGCAATTAATGTCTTCTTCTGTTCAAAGCGCGAGAGTTATTTCTGTAGTTAGCGGAAAAGGCGGAGTTGGAAAAACAAACATTACAGTTAATTTGGCTCTTTCCCTTATGAAAATGGGAAAAAGAGTACTCGTGATCGACCTGGATGTTGGTATGGGCAATGTGGATTTAATTCTAGGCAGGAGAGCACCAAACCATATCATGGATATGCTGCAACATCATTTATCAGTCTGGGAGATCATTGAGGAAGGCAACGATGGATTGCATACCATTGCTGGCGGAAGAAATTTCGGTTCACTGGCACTTGTGACAGATGAAATGCTGGAACACTTTATTAAACAACTTGAAGAACTTGAGACCTTTTATGATTTTATTTTTCTTGATATGGGTGCCGGCGCAACTGAAACCGCATTAAAGTTTATTCTTTCAAGCCACGAAATACTTGTAATAGCAACACCGGAAATCACATCAATAACAGATGCCTATTCAATGATGAAATTTATTTATAAAAAAGACAGTTCCCTGCCTTTCTATCTGGCGGTTAACCGTTGTGAGAATGAAAGGGAAGGCCGGGATACTTCCGCTAGATTAGCCAATGTTTGCAAGCAATTCTTAAAAAAAGAACTTACTTTTTTGGGAATGATTCCGTTAGACCAGACCGTGCTGGAATCGGTAAAAAAGCAGATGCCATTCACATTGAATAAGCCGGCTTCTGAAGCATCTCGAGCTGTCTTTGAACTGGCAAGTAAATATGCAGGAGCTTCTCAGAAGCAAAAAGCATCCTATAAATCTTTTATCAGCAGGCTAAAGTCATTTCTCAGTGAAAGGTAGATGCTAAGGTGAAACCAATTTCAGTACTCGTTGTAGACGATTCAGCATTTATGAGGAAGCTCATAAAAGAATTCTTAAGCGAAGATCCACGAATAAATGTGGTGGATACAGCGAGAAATGGCCAGGAAGCAATCGATAAAATAATGAAACTCGAACCGGATGTCGTGACGATGGACGTTGAAATGCCTGTTTTAAACGGTATTGAAGCTGTGAGAGAAATTATGAACCAGCATCCTGTTCCTGTAATCATGCTATCAAGCACAACTAAAGCGGGTGCTGAAAATACAATTCTTGCAATGGAAGCTGGTGCCATCGATTTTATAGCAAAACCATCTGGAGCGATTTCGCTAGATTTGCACAAAGTAAAAGTAGAACTTATTGAAAAGGTTCTAACATCCTCTAAAGCAAAGTTAAAACCGGCAATTAAAGCCGAAATACCAAGAATCTATAAAACGGAACGGCGTGCACGAAAGAAAAACGACCTTGATAAACTCATTCTGATCGGAACATCTACTGGAGGGCCTCGTGCACTGCAAGAAGTGATCACTAAACTACCTGAAAAAATTGATGCACCAATTGTAGTAGTTCAGCATATGCCGCCTGGATTTACACAGTCATTGGCTAGCAGGCTTCATTCTCTTTCAAAAGTTTCAGTAAAAGAAGCGGTACATAATGAAACTCTTAAAAAAGGGACTGTTTATATCGCACCAGGAGGCTTCCACTTACGTTTAAACGAAAAGAGGGGACAAGCTTACCTGACTATTGATAAAGAACCGCCTGTGGGGGGACACAGACCGGCTGTTAATGCTTTGTTTGAAAGTGCTGCAAAACTAAATAACTATCATAAAGTAGCTGTAATAATGACTGGTATGGGGTCAGACGGCACGAGTGGAATCATAGAGTTGAAGAATGCCGGTCATACCACAGTTATTGCAGAAGCAGAAGAGTCGTGCATCGTATACGGTATGCCAAAAGCGGCTGTGTTAACAAAAAAAGTAGATGAAGTTGTACATCTCGAATCTATTGCACTGGCTATTCAGAACAATTTGTAAAATGGGAGGGTTTTAACAATGGAAATGACACAATATCTCGACATATTCATAGATGAAAGTAAAGAACATCTTCAGGCTATTAATCAGCAGGTACTATTGCTTGAGAAGTCCCCGGAAGAATTATCAATCGTTAATGAAATTTTCCGTTCTGCTCATACATTAAAAGGGATGTCAGCAACTATGGGGTACGAGGACCTGGCAAGCTTGACACATTGTATGGAAAATGTTCTTGACGCAATCCGCAACAAAAAAATCACCGTTACAACCGCTGTTCTAGATGTGCTGTTTGCTTCACTTGATCATTTAGAAGCAATGGTATTGGAGATCTCAGAAGGTGGCAGCGGGAAACGTGATGTTTCTCAGACTGTAAAGAATCTAGAAGCACTTGAAAAAGGTGAAGAAGTAAGCTCCACATCGCCGCAAGCTAAAAAACCAACTGAACTGTCACAGTCATATGATCAATATGAAAAGCAGATTATCCTGCAATCAAAAGAACAAGGATTTCAGGCTTACGAACTTTCTATCAGCCTTCGTAAAGACTGTATCTTAAAAGCAGCAAGAGTTTATATGGTCTTTGAGGTGATCGAACAGATCGGCGAGATTATTAAGTCCATGCCTTCTGTAGACATGCTCGAAGCAGAACAGTTTGAAACGGATTTTAAACTTTCTATTCTTACAAAAGAACCTGGTGAAGAAGTTAAGGAGCGTATCTTAAAAGTATCTGAAGTAGATGTGGTTGTTGTTTCAGAAATAGATGCCGAAAAGATGACTGATAATACCCAAATGGAAAGTGAACAATCATTAAAAAGCAACCCTGAAACTAATGTAGCGAAGAAAGAAGATGCCTCTGTAAATGGTGCTGGCAGCTCTGCAGCCGGTAAAACCATTCGGGTAAATATTGAGAGACTGGACCAATTAATGAACCTTTTTGAGGAACTAGTTATTGATCGTGGCCGTCTTGAGGAAATTTCAAAAATGCTGAAAAGTTCAGAACTGAATGAAACAGTAGAAAGAATGTCCCGTGTATCGGGAGATTTGCAGAACATCATTCTGACGATGCGAATGGTTCCAGTAGAACAAGTATTCAATCGTTTCCCACGTATGGTCCGCGGACTTGCAAAGGATTTAGGCAAAAAGGTTAACCTTGAGATCGTTGGTGCAGAAACAGAATTAGATCGCACCGTTATCGATGAGATCGGTGATCCGCTTGTACATTTACTCCGTAATTCCATTGATCATGGTATAGAAAAGCCATCGGTGAGAAGCAATTCTGGAAAAGTAGAAACGGGTACCATCTATTTAAGAGCATATCATAGCGGCAACCATGTCTTTATTGAGATAGAAGATGACGGGGCTGGGATTAACCGGCAAAAAGTGGTTGAGAAAGCTTTAGAAAATGGGATTATCACGAAAGAAATGTCAGAAAATCTGACCGATAAACAGTGTTTTGAATTGTTGTTTGCTTCTGGCTTCTCGACAGCTGAAGTGATCTCAGATATTTCTGGAAGAGGTGTTGGTCTTGATGTTGTAAAGAACAAAATTGAATCATTAGGCGGTTCTATTTCAGTTGATTCAACAGCAGGTTTTGGAACCATTTTCTCTATCCAGCTTCCTCTGACACTTTCGATTATGTCTGTCATGCTTGTAGAGGTTCAAAAAGAAAAATATGCTATCCCGCTTTCTTCTATTATAGAAACTGCAATCATTAAAAAAGAAGAAATTCTTTCTGCTCACAATCAAAAAGTAATGGATTTCCGCGGGAAAGTCGTACCTTTAGTATTTATGAAGGAAATTTTTGAAGTGCCGTCAGCAGTAGAAGCTAGTGAATATGTTCCTGTAGTTGTAGTAAGGAAAGGCGACAAGATGGCAGCACTAGTAGTAGATTCATTCATCGGGCAGCAGGAAATTGTTTTAAAATCTCTTGGCCAATATTTATCTTCTGTTTTTGCTATCTCAGGTGCAACCATTTTAGGAGATGGACAAGTGGCGTTAATTTTAGATTGCAATGCACTAATTAAATAAAAGGGTGGTTGTCCATATGTCAAACGAACAAAAAGTTATCATTTTTCAATTAAAAGATGAAGAATATGCTGTACCTGTTCAAGAAGTAAAATCAATAGAAAGAATGCAGCATATCACAAGAATTCCAAGAACGGTACCATTTGTAAAGGGTGTTATCAACTTACGGGGTGTTGTTACTCCTATTATCGATCTTCGTTTACGGTTTGATATAGAAGAAAGTGAATATGCAGATACAACACGAATCATTATCGTTTCGGTTGGAACAATTGAAGCTGGTCTAATTGTAGATGCAGCAAACGACGTTATTGACCTTGAGACAGATTCAATTGAACCTCCACCTGAAGTTGTTGGCGGAGTTGATGCTGAATACATTCAGGGCGTTGCAAAGATCGAAAAAAGACTTCTTATTTTATTAAATCTTACAAAAGTATTAAATCCTGAAAAGCTTGGTGCGCTGCAGCCTGTAGAGAACGGAAAGTAGAATGGATTTAACAAAAATTAATCATATTCATCTTGATATTTTACGTGAGATTGGCAATATTGGAGCAGGCCATGCAGCAACCGCTTTATCAACGATGCTGAATAAAGCAGTTGATATGAAGGTGCCGTCTGTAAAAATTATTTCATTTGAAGAGATTACGGAGATGGTAGGCGGTTCAGAAAATATTGTTGCTTCCGTGTTTTTAAGGATTGTAGGCGATGCACCAGGATGTATGTTTTTTATGCTTCCGATTGAACAAGCGGAAAAGCTGCTGGGAGACTTATTGGGCGAAGAGATTGTGCAGCTTACAGAAGGTCAATATCCAGAGATGCCGCTTTCTGCTCTTCAAGAGGTCGGGAATATACTATCGGGATCTTACCTTACATCTTTTTCGGATTTCACAGGTCTCAGCTTGCAGCCATCTGTACCTGCAACAAGTATAGATATGGCAGGGGCTATCTTAAGTTTTGGATTGTTTGAAATCTCAACAGTAAGCGATTTAGCTATTGTTATCGATACGGCATTTACGGATATGAAGGAACTGGATGAAGTAAAAGGCCATTTTTTCTTACTTCCTGATCCGGAATCGTTCGCTAAAATTTTTAATGCACTGGGAGTTCCGATGGATGAGTGAAATCATAAAAGTGGGGATAGCAGATATTGATCTAGTATCCCCTCCTGACACAATAAGAACAACAGGTCTTGGGTCCTGTGTAGGCGTTATTTTATTTGATGAAAGTAAAAAGATTGCTGGAATGGCACACATAATGCTGCCTGACTCGACGTCGATTAACTCACCTATAAAAAATATAGGAAAATTCGCCGATACCGCTGTAAACGCTTTATATGACATGCTTATAAAAAAGGGCGCGGCTGCAAAAAGCATAAAAGCAAAAATAGCAGGCGGTGCTCAGATGTTCCAGTTTTCTTCTGGAAGCGAAATGATGAGGATTGGCCCGAGAAATGTTGAGAGTGTAAAAGCACAGCTTAATCATTTAGGTGTTCCTCTTATTGCAAGTGATACGGGGGGATCGAGTGGGAGGACCATTGAATTTAACCCGGAAAAATCTGAATTGACCATTCGAACTGTAAATAAAGGAACCAAGATTATTTAAGCCGGAAAATCGGTAAAAAAACAAGGAGGATTACCATGACGGAGCCATCTTTAGTAGAAGAACAATCTTGTTGGGAAAAGTGGAACACTAGCCGTGATCGAGAAGCAGGTGATGAACTGCTTCGTGCTTATTTGCCTCTTGTTAACTATCATGTACAGCGCATATCGGTTGGACTGCCAAAAAGCGTCAATAAAGATGAGCTCCGATCCCTTGGGATGCTCGGCCTTTACGATGCATTAAAGAAATTTGAGCCAGAACGTGATTTGAAATTTGATACATATGCTTCCTTCCGTATACGCGGTGCCATACTCGATGGTCTTAGAAGAGAAGATTGGCTCCCGCGCAGCCTCAGGGAAAAAACAAAAAAGGTAGAAGCGGCAATCGAAAAGCTTGAACAAGAAAATTTGCGGTCAGTGAGCCCTAAAGAAGTCGCAGAAGAACTAGGGTTCTCAGAGAATGAAGTAACAACTGTAATGTCCGAAAGCTTTTTAGCGAATGTTTTATCTATTGATGAAGAAAACAAAGAAACAGAGAGCCGGGAAAAAGTTAGCTATACGATTGAAGATAAAAAAGCAATAACACCTGAGAACAGTCTTCTCCAAGAAGAACTTCATGGAGAACTTGCTCTTGTCATAAAAGAACTTTCAGAAAAAGAGCAGCTGGTTGTCAGTCTGTTTTACTTTGAGGAGTTAACGCTTACCGAAATCGGACAGGTACTTGGATTATCTACATCACGAATATCCCAAATTCATTCAAAAGCTTTGTTTAGAATCAGACAGGTACTTCAACGTTACATGTAAGGAGCTATAAGGATGGATCAATGGTTTAGTATTAAAACACATGAAAAAGATACTGTTGCTCTCTTAGTGAAAAAGAATGGCGCTGAAATAAATCCGGAAGAAGTAACTTATGAAAGTCTTGCGGCGTGGATTGAATCAAAAGGAATTAAGCATTGTATTCAAAATGAAGTGCTTCATAACGTTGTACAAAATACGGAAACTTTTAACTATCCTGCAGAAATTGCAATCGGGCAACTCCCTGTCCATGGTGAACGTGCACAGTTAATGCCTGTTGCAGAAACTCAGCCTTATCAAGATAATGCCGAGAATGAGAATGTTGATTTTAAGCGCCTTTTTGCCATTCCCACTGTGGCATTCAGCCAGCTTGTGGCAAAGAAGAAGCCAGCGACTGAGGGAACACCCGGAATAACTGTTTTTGGAAACCCGATACCACCAAAAAAAGGAAAAGATATTAAGGTCAGGAACGGTGAGAATACCGTTTTTAATGAAGAAAACCTCGGTGTATATGCAACAGCAAGCGGAGAAGTGAGCTATCGATCAAATTGTGTGGATGTTTATTCTGTATATAGAGTCAACGGCGATCTGTCTCTTAAAACAGGACATATCGATTTTACAGGCAATGTTCATGTTACAGGCGACGTACCATCTGGTTTTAAAATAACTGCAAAAGGCGATGTGCGGATTGAAGGTTTGGTTGAGGCAGCTGAAATCGTTACTCCCGGGAATGTTATTGTTGGAGGGGGAGTGCTTGGTCAAGGGAAAGGATCAATTCGCTGCGGGGGGAACTTCACTAGTCTTTATATTAATCAAGGCAGCATAATAGCTGGTGAAAATATTGAAGTCGCGCAGTCGATTCTTCACAGTCATTGTGAAGCAGGTAAGAGCATCATATGTTTAAGCGGTAAAGGAAATATAGCAGGTGGAACGTGCATAGCAGAGAAAATGATCTTAGCAAATGAAATTGGAAACGAAACGTACTCAAAAACTTCAATATATATAAAGATGAAGGAACCTGAAAAGAAACCTGTCTTGGAAGGTGACATGAAAATTAAAGATTTACAATCCAGTCTTGAGAAGCTGCAGCAGCTAAAAGATACTCTTATCAAGCAATCCTTAATTACGAACAAAATAGATCATGTGATGATCAATAAAATAGAGAACACAATCCATCAAACCACTGCCCAGCTGACAGAACTGCATATGCAAAAAAATAAACTTGCCGAGAAAGATCAGAATGAATCGTCTTATGTCATTATTAAAGGAACTTTACATCCAAGTGTAGAAATCAGTATCGGAAAATATAAACGAAAAGTCCAATCTTCATTTCAGTCTGCAAAAGTTTATATGGAAGAAAAAGAAATTATTATTAATTCCTTATAATGGACAGGGTGTGGATGAAGTGAGCTTAAAATTGATAGAACTTCAAGTAGCAATACCGAGAACAATGGATGCGGGAAAAATGGCTGCTGAACTTACACAAAAAGGGATGGTCCATCAAGCCCATCTATCAGAAACTAATCGTAAAAGGCAGATCATTGAATCTAAAAAAGTTTCCGGCAAAAAACATACGGAGAAGAATTTATTACATAATAAAGATCACACGTCAGCAAAGCCGCTGTCAAAGCATCCATTTAAAGGGCAGGAAATTGATTATTCGGGATAGGTGAACACTGTGAACGGAATTATTCTAATCAGTTTGTTTTTAAATTTCATCTGTATTTATTTAATCGTTCAACTCTGGAAAAAGCTTCAGCAAATCAGCAATGTCAAAAATACTACAGACGTTTCAGAGGACATTGAAGCAATTTTAGAGCTCTTCACACAAGAAATGAAAGAGGAAAATGAAAATCTGCGCAGGCTTATTTCGGACTTTGCAAAGAACAGCAGCCCTAAATCTACCTTTGGTCATGATGAAGCTACTAACGATGAGAAAGAAGATCAAAATGATGCGGACTTTACAAACGAAGTTGCTGAAACTGAAACAGCTAAAGTAGTACAGTTAGCAAAACAAGGGTATAATGCAGAAGAGATTGCAAAAATGCTTAACAGGGGAAAGGGCGAAATCGAACTGCTTCTAAAATTTTATGCATAACCCGTTAAAAGGACTTGCGGAATAAACACGAAATATGTTATATTATTTCACGGTGTTAAATCACACACGTTTGCGGATTTGAGCAATGTGGTGCTGCTTTAAAAGCAGTTATTGTTCAAAAGTGAAACAAACGGAGGAAAAAAACCTAGGAGGTGCCATTATGGCAGTAATTTCAATGAAACAATTGTTAGAAGCTGGTGTACACTTTGGTCATCAGACTCGTCGTTGGAATCCGAAAATGTCTCGTTACATTTTCACGGAAAGAAACGGTATCTACATTATCGATCTTCAAAAGACGGTAAAGAAAGTTGAAGAATGCTACAATGTTATGCGTAACATCGCAGCAGACGGCGGAAAGATTCTTTTCGTTGGTACAAAGAAGCAAGCTCAAGATTCAGTTAAAGAAGAAGCTGAGCGTTCTGACATGTACTACATCAACCAACGCTGGTTAGGTGGAACATTAACAAACTTCGGTACGATCCGTAAGCGTATCAACCGATTAAAAGATCTTGAAAAAATGCAAGAAGACGGAACTTTTGACGTACTTCCTAAGAAAGAAGTTATTCTTCTTAAAAAGGAAATGGAGCGTCTTGAGAAGTTCTTAGGCGGAATTAAAGAAATGAACAAGCTTCCAGATGCATTATTCGTAGTTGATCCTCGTAAAGAGCGCATTGCGATTGCAGAAGCTCGTAAATTAAACATTCCGATCATTGCAATTGTTGACACTAACTGTGACCCGGATGAAGTAGATCACGTTATTCCTGGTAACGATGACGCTATCCGTGCAGTAAAACTTCTTACAGGTAAAATGGCAGATGCGATCATCGAAGCTAACCAAGGCGGAGAAGAAGTAACTGAAGCTTCTGAAGAAGAAACAACTGCTTAATTAATTAAATGGAATGCTCAAGGGTGGTAGAGGGGATGACCCTTTATCACCTTTTTTACACTATATGAATCATAAACTTGTTAACAAGTTGAGAATCGACTCAAGTAACAAGTTCATGTTTATAGTATAAGTTCAACTAAGCTGAAGAATAAGGCTTGGCGTCAGCCAAGTTTCCTTTATGTAAAAAGCACTACATATCACTCAAGGAGGCAAAAGTTTATGGCTATTACAGCACAAATGGTTAAAGAATTGCGTGAAAAAACTGGCGCAGGCATGATGGATTGTAAAAAAGCATTGACTGAAACAGACGGCAACATGGAGGCAGCAATCGATTACCTTCGTGAAAAAGGTATCGCGAAAGCAGCTAAAAAAGCTGACCGTATCGCAGCAGAAGGATTAACTTCTGTAATCGTTGACGGAAATAAAGCAGTAATTCTTGAAGTGAACTCTGAAACAGATTTCGTTGCAAAGAACGAAAACTTCAAAAGCCTTATCGTAGAATTAGGTAATCACCTATTAGCTACTGAGCCAGCTTCAGTTGAAGATGCACTTGCTTCAGACTTCAACGGCACTACAGTTAATGACTACATTAACGCTGCAATCGCTAAAATTGGAGAAAAACTTACTCTTCGTCGTTTTGAAATCTTGAAAAAAGATGAAAACGCAGCATTTGGCGCATACTTGCACATGGGTGGAAGAATCGGGGTTCTTTCTGTAGTTGAAGGAACAACTGACGAAGAAGTAGCTAAGGATGTAGCGATGCACGTTGCTGCTGTAAACCCTAAGTACATCTCTCGTGATGAAGTGAGCGAAGAAGAAGTTGCTCGTGAGCGTAAAGTATTAACTGAGCAAGCTCTTAACGAAGGCAAGCCTGAGAACATCGTAGCTAAGATGGTAGAAGGACGTTTAGGGAAGTACTTCGAAGATATTTGCTTAAATGACCAGTCCTTCATTAAAGATCCAGACCAAAAAGTTGGTAAATATGTAGCTTCCAAAGGTGCTACTGTTAAAGCCTTCGTTCGCTTTGAAGTTGGAGAAGGTCTTGAAAAGCGTGAAGACAACTTCGCTGAAGAAGTAATGTCTCAAGTGAAAAAGTAAGCACATGCATGAAAAGAAAGGGGAGCACGTTGTGTTCCTCTTTTTTTACAGATATAACCTTGGGATTTAATAAGGCTCTTAATCTAAAAGATGTTGTTTTTATGTCATTTTATTATGCTTCATTGATAAATTGATTGAAGTGCAAGGTGCGAGACTCCTAGGGGACAAGCGGGACAGGTGAGACTCCTAAGGGCGCAATGCGCCGAGGAGGCTCACCGCACGCCCCCCGGAAAGCGAGCAACCTGGAACGGAAATCAATGACTTTCAAAAACAACTATGAACAGCTTAAATTTGAAATACCAGGTAAAAACATTTTTTTAGGTGATGGAGGGACAAATGACTACTTCAAAATATAAACGAGTTGTCTTGAAATTAAGTGGAGAAGCATTAGCAGGTGAACAGACTTCTGGAATTGATCCGAAAATTGTTCAATCGATAGCTGAGCAAGTGAAAGAGATTGTGGAATTAGGTGTAGAAGTAGCTGTTGTAGTAGGCGGTGGAAACCTATGGCGCGGCAAGACAGGCAGCGAGATGGGAATGGATCGCGCGTCAGCAGATTACATGGGCATGCTTGCTACCGTAATGAATTCCTTGGCACTTCAAGACAGTCTTGAGAATATCGGGGTTCAAACAAGAGTACAAACATCTATAGAAATGCGCCAGGTTGCTGAACCTTATATCAGAAGAAAGGCCATTCGTCACCTTGAAAAAAAACGCGTAGTGATTTTCGCTGCAGGAACAGGTAATCCATATTTCTCAACAGATACTACAGCTGCATTAAGAGCTGCAGAAATTGAAGCAGAAGTGATTTTAATGGCCAAAAATAATGTTGATGGTGTGTATTCAGCTGATCCAAAACTTGATGAAAATGCTGTTAAATACACATCGTTATCTTACCTTGATCTTTTAAAAGACGGGTTAGCTGTAATGGATACAACTGCATCCTCACTATGCATGGATAATGATATTCCGTTAGTAGTCTTCTCGATAATGGAAGAAGGAAATATTAAGCGTGCAGTAGCTGGTGAAAAAATTGGAACGGTTATAAGGGGGAAAAACTAAATGGCAAAAGAAGTTTTAACTCAAGCAGATGAAAAAATGCAAAAAGCAATCGGAGCGTTAAGACGCGAATACTCAACGCTTCGTGCAGGTAGAGCAAATCCATCATTATTAGACAGAGTGCAAGTCGATTATTATGGAACTCCGACTCCTATTAATCAATTAGCGGGTATTACAACACCAGAAGCTAGACTTTTAGTAATCCAGCCTTATGATAAATCTGCAATGGCTGATATTGAAAAAGCGATCTTAAAATCTGATCTTGGATTAACTCCTTCAAACGATGGGCAAGTGATCCGTATTGCGATTCCGGCTTTAACTGAAGAAAGAAGAAAAGAATTAGTAAAGCTAGTTAAAAAGTTTGCAGAGGAAGCGAAAGTTGCCCTTCGTAACATTCGCCGCGATGCAAATGATGACTTGAAGAAGCTTGAAAAAGAAGCTGAGATTACAGAAGACGAATTGCGCCGCTACAACGATGACGTTCAAAAGCTAACTGACAAGTATACTGCAGAAGTTGACTCTGTAAGTTCAAATAAAGAAAAAGAAATCATGGAAGTATAAAGCTTTTCCATGTACAATTAAATAAAAAAAGCCCTCTATAAAAGGGGGCTTTTTTATTAGACTATTTCAATCTAGAGCATTGCTTTATCATAAAGGTTGTAAAATGTCTGATTGAGTCAGCGATAGAAGCTGTCCGGCTCAAAGTGATATTCACTTGCAGCCGCTGTTTTCTTTATGAAGTCTGGAAAGATGGAGGCTTATACATGCTTGACAAGCTTTTCTTTAGAAAAAAAAGTCATGAACAAAAATGGAATCTTGACGACAATATTCCATCACATGTGGCAATAATTATGGATGGGAACGGCCGCTGGGCTAGAAAAAGAGCATTGCCTCGCATTGCAGGTCATCATGAGGGCATGAAAACCGTCAGAAAAATCGTAAAAGAAGCGAACCGGATCGGGATAAAAGTTCTTACTCTATATGCATTTTCGACTGAGAACTGGAAGAGACCGCGGGAAGAAGTTGATTTCCTGATGAAACTTCCTGGTGAGTTTTTAAATACATTTTTGCCTGATTTGATTAAAGAGAATGTCCAAGTGCGAATAATGGGTAAGAAAGATTTGTTGCCGATCCACACAGTTAAGGCGGTTGATCAGGCGATCAGCCAGACGAAGGACAACACGGGGCTGGTCCTAAATTTTGCGTTGAATTACGGCAGCAGAGATGAAATAACGGCTGCAGTTAAATTAATAGGCACCGAAATTAAAAACGGTACACTTGACCCATCACAAATTAATGAATCTACAATTGAAAGCCATTTGATGACACAAGGGCTTGGTGACCCAGATCTTCTAATCCGGACCAGCGGTGAAGTTCGCTTAAGCAACTTTATGCTTTGGCAGCTTGCTTATTCAGAATTTTGGTTTACTGATGTGTTTTGGCCAGATTTTTCAGAGGATCATCTACGTGAAGCTGTATCACAGTTTGCCAAGCGGGGCAGACGGTTTGGCGGGGTATAATTAAGGAGGACTTATGAAACAACGGATTATTACAGGTGTAATCGCAGCCGTTTTATTTATTGGGATTACCCTTTACGGAAGCTGGCCATTTTCATTATTGATCCTATTGCTTGCAGGAATCGGTATGTATGAACTTCTGCGTATGAGAAAAATGGAACGCTCGTTTATTGGGTTGATCGGCTATGTTTTAGCTATTGTAATCGCATTGCCTGAACATTGGATGAAAGTTCTGGAGCCCTTTACTAAAACAGATGCAATCATACTTGCAGTACTTTTGCTGTTAGTTGTGACGGTCATCCATAAAAATAAAACAGAATATAACGATATTTCTTTTGTTCTGTTTAGTTCACTTTATGTTGGGTTTGGTTTTTATTATTTAGTAGAAACCAGAATACTGGAAAATGGTGTTCAGCTATTATTCTTTATTTTATTTATGATTTGGGCCACGGATTCGGGTGCTTACTTCGTCGGTAAGTCAATGGGAAAACGAAAATTATGGCCGGTCATCTCACCTAATAAAACAATTGAAGGGGCCGTTGGAGGTATTTTCTTCAGCATCATTGTAGCGGTCATATGTTATGCCGCAAGTTTCGTTGATTTTTCTCTTATCCCGATACTGATCATTTCAGTATTAGTAGGTGTATTCGGCCAAATTGGGGATTTGGCTGAATCTGCATTCAAAAGAATATATGATGTAAAAGATTCAGGTAATCTTCTGCCGGGCCATGGGGGAATATTAGATAGACTGGACAGTGCATTGTTTGTATTCCCTTTGCTGCACGTGCTCCACTTGTTAGGATAATACTAGGGGGAATAATATGAAGTTTGTCAGTTTATTAGGTGCAACTGGATCAATCGGTAAGCAAACCCTTGATGTTATTGCTTCCCATCCAGATCAATTTAGATTAAGTGCGATGTCGGTGGGTAAAAATATTGAAGCAGCAGAAGAGATTTTACAGAAGTTTCAGCCGGAGATCTGCGCGGTTCAGAACGAAGTGGATGCACAACGTTTACGTGCAAGAGTGAGTTCTTCAACTAAGATTGTTTGGGGAATGGATGGACTTATAGAAGCTGCAGTTTCAACGAAAGCATCAGTGGTCGTTAATGCTGTAATTGGCAGTGTAGGATTGCTGCCTACATTAAAAGCGATTGAGGCAGAAAAGACTATTGCACTTGCAAACAAGGAAACACTTGTTACGGCCGGACACCTTGTAATGGAAAAAGCCATAGAGCATCAAACAGCTATTTTGCCTGTGGACTCAGAACATTCTGCTATATACCAATGTCTTAATGGTGAAGACATCAACCGTGTTGAAAAACTAATCTTAACCGCATCGGGTGGAAGTTTTAGAGATAAGACACGGGATGAACTGAAGAACGTTACTGTAAAAGAAGCATTGAATCATCCCAACTGGTCAATGGGAGCAAAAATCACAATCGATTCAGCGACAATGATGAACAAAGGCCTTGAAGTTATTGAGGCGCATTGGCTATTTTCATTTGATTATTCGAAAATAGACGTCATTTTACATAAGGAAAGTATCATACACTCTATGGTAGAGTTTGTTGATACAAGCATTATTGCTCATCTTGGACAACCTGATATGCGTGTGCCCATTCAGTATGCACTTACCCATCCAGAAAGACTTGAATTGATAAATGGGAAAAGGTTAAACTTATGGGAAGCTGGTAAACTCCATTTTCAGAAAATGGATTATGACCGCTTCAGATGTTTAAAGCTTGCATTTGAGGCAGGCAGAGTAGGAGGCTTAATGCCTACTGTTTTAAATGCAGCTAATGAAAAAGCAGTAGAAATGTTTTTAGATGGAAAGATATCATTTCTTGAAATTGAAGAAATGATTGAACGCGCCATGCTTCAGGCGGAAAATGTAAAAAAACCTGAACTGGAGGCAATACAAGAAACAGATAAAAGGACTCGAGAATTTGTAGAGTCACTACTAAACAAAGGCAGGTAATGGAAATGAACACTGTGATAGCCATTATCATCATTTTAGGGGCTTTAATATTCTTTCATGAACTAGGACATCTTTTACTGGCAAAACGAGCTGGTATCTTGTGCCGGGAATTTGCAATAGGATTTGGCCCGAAAGTGTTTGCCTTTAAAAAAGGGGAAACGGTTTATACCATTCGTCTTCTGCCTCTTGGAGGATTTGTGCGGATGGCTGGTGAAGACCCTGAAGGCATCGAACTCAAGGCAGGTCACAGAGTTGGTTTAATTTTTAACAATGCTGAAGAAGTTGAAAAGATCATTGTGAATCACCGTGATAAATATCCAGTGCAAAAAACGATCACAATTGAAAAAGCAGACCTTGAGCGTGAACTTTATTTAACCGGATATGAGAATGAAGAATCTGGTCCTTCTACTTATAAAGTAAAAGAAGATGCTCTTTTTGTCGCAGATCATCAGGAGATGCAGATTGCTCCTTACAACCGTCAGTTTGGATCAAAGACGATCATGCAAAGAACGCTAGCAATCTTTGCGGGTCCGGCAATGAATTTCTTGCTGGCATTCATTATTTTAGTAGCATTCTCACTGATACAAGGAATTCCTACGAATGAGTCCAGACTGGGGACTCTCCAGGAAGGGGCCGCTGCAGATAAAGCAGGATTGGCAGAGGGAGATAGGATCGTTGCTATTCAGGGTGAAAAAATGGATGACTGGAAGGAACTCGTTTCTGTTATCCAGCAAAATCCGGGCGAAAAGCTTATGTTTACCATCAATCGTGACGGGCAGGAAAAAGTGGTCCCTGTAACTTTAGGTTCACGAAAAGGACCAGAAAAAAAGAATGAAGGATTTATTGGAGCACATCCATTTACAGAATCCTCATTTGTTGGATCTCTAGAGTATGGGGCTAAACAAACATGGTTCATGACTACTGCTATTTTTACAGGTATCGGCCAGCTTATTACAGGTCAGCATGGTATTGACCAGCTTTCCGGACCTCTTGGCATCTATGAGTATACAGATCAGGCTGCAAAAGCCGGAGTTTATATGCTGCTGCAATGGGCAGCCATTTTAAGCATTAACCTAGGTATCTTTAACTTGCTGCCTTTACCTGCCTTAGACGGTGGACGCCTTCTTTTCCTGGGTGTAGAAGCACTTAGAGGAAAGCCGATCGATCCGCAGAAGGAAGGTTTGGTTCACTTTATCGGATTTGCGTTCTTGATGCTGTTAATGCTAGTTGTAACTTGGAATGACATTCAAAAAATATTTCTTAGTTAATTTGGGGTTTTTTGAGGAGTAGAGATAATGAGACAAAGCCAGTTGTTTATACCAACACTTAGGGAAGTGCCGGCAGATGCAGATGTAAAAAGTCATCAGCTGCTTTTGAGAGCAGGATTCATCAGACAAAATGCTGCAGGAATCTATTCATTCTTGCCACTAGGGAAAAAAGTACTTCATAAAATAGAAAACATCGTCCGGGAAGAAATGAACCGTGCAGGTTCACAGGAAATGATGATGCCAGCCCTGCAGCTTGCAGAACTGTGGCAGGAAAGCGGAAGATGGTACAGTTACGGTCCGGAACTGATGAGATTAAAAGACCGGCACGAAAGAGATTTTGCACTTGGAGCAACTCATGAAGAAGTCATTACAAGTATCATTCGTGATGAAGTGAAATCATATAAAAAATTGCCGCTTAATCTCTATCAGATTCAAACAAAATTCAGGGACGAAAAACGTCCGCGTTTTGGTTTGCTCCGCGGCCGGGAGTTTATCATGAAAGACGCTTATTCGTTCCATGACAAACAGGAAAGCCTGGATGAAACCTATGAAGCCATGAAAGATGCTTATTCAGCTATCTTCAGCCGCTGCGGTTTAAATTTCCGGGCAGTATTAGCCGACTCTGGTGCAATCGGCGGTAAAGATAATCATGAATTTATGGTTTTATCTGAAATCGGTGAAGATTTGATCGCCTATTCAACAGATTCAGAGTTTGCTGCTAACATCGAAATGGCTCCTGTAGTTTTAAATGAAGAGGCATCATCTGAAAATCCTTTAGGACTTGAAAAAGTTGAAACAAAGGATGCCAAAAATATCGAGGAAGTATCACGGTTCTTAAACGTACCCGCTACAAAGATTATTAAGTCACTGCTTTACTTAGCGGATGGACAGCCAGTACTTGTCCTCGTTCGAGGTGATCATGAAGTAAATGAAATAAAGCTTAAAAACGAACTATCAGCTTCTGAAGTGGTTATGGCGAGTGAAGAAGATGCAGTTAAATGGCTCAAAACGAAACCAGGGTCAATAGGTCCTGTTTCTGTTTCTGACGAAGTGAAGGTAATTGCTGACCAAGCTGTTCCTTTAATGGCTAACTCTGTTTGCGGTGCAAATGAGGAAGGCTATCATTATTTAAATGTAAATGCAGAACGTGACTTTTCTATTACGCAAACAGCAGATCTTCGCTTTGTAGTAGAAGGCGACCTTTCTCCAGACGGAAAAGGTACGATAGTTTTTGCAAAAGGTATTGAAGTAGGACACGTTTTCAAACTTGGAAAAGTATACAGTGAACCAATGAAGGCTTCTTATTTAGACGAAAATGGTAAAAATCAAATTATGTCTATGGGCTGTTATGGAATTGGGGTTTCACGTACACTGGCAGCAGCTGCAGAAGAGAACAATGATGAAAATGGATTAATATGGCCATTGGCACTTACACCATTTGATGTTCACTTGATAGCCGTTAACAGCAAAAATGCGGAGCAGGCATCACTTTCTGAAGAACTTTATGAACAGCTGAAAAGTGAAGGCTATGACTGTTTATATGATGATCGTCCTGAACGTGCAGGTGTTAAATTCACAGACAGTGATCTCATCGGTATACCTCTTCGGGTTATGGTAGGAAAGAAAGCAAGTGAGGGTATCGTTGAAGTGAAGATTCGCAAAAGCGGAGAATCTTTCGAAGTTCCAGTATCAGAGCTGAAAAGTATCTTGAAACGCGAATGGGACAAACTTGTTTGATAAAATCCAGGTGCCTCTTTTCATGAGGTGCCTTTCCTATTTAATAATGTAGGCTGTTTTAGTAAACTTTGTTGGTATTAGAAAGTTGGTTGATTTCCGCTCCAGGATGCTCGCTTTCCGCGGGGCGTGCGGTGAGCCGCGGTGAAAGATATTAGAAGGAGTCTCACACTTTAAGCTTCTATCAACTTTTCAATGTAGGTTCCTAACAAAAAACAACTTTCTTATAGAAAGTAGTCAAATGAATAACCCCTTTAAAAGGAGGTTCTTATGAGCGGTAATGATCAGCAGATCAGGCAAGAACGCCTGTCGCTTCTTTTAGAACAACTTGGCATACCTGAAGAAATGAAAGCTGGCTTCTCAGGCGGTACTATAGAAAAACTAACAATCGATAAAACAAATAGAAGCTGGCATTTCTTGATTGGAACTAAATGTCCGCTGTCATCTAATAGTTATGCATGGTTTAGCTCCAGTCTTCGGCAGACATTTGAACATATTGCAAATGTTACATTTTCCATACAAACCTCTGAAGGTTTTCAGCCTGAAGAATTACTCGCATATTGGCCATTATGCAAAGAACAGCTTGTTAATACGGCTGGACCAAGCTTGGGCAGTATGCTATCAACACAGGAACCTTCAGCAGAAGGTAACTTTTTGTGTCTGACAGTCAGAAACGAAGCAGAAGAAACATTGGTGCACCGAAAGTTATCCCCGGTAATAAAAGATATGTACCAGCAGTTTGGCTTTCATTCTGTATTATTAAAAACTGAAATCAAGCATTCTGAAGAAGACTATCAAAAATTTATTGAGCAAAAGAAACAAGAAGATAATCATAAGATAATGGAAGCTCTTGTTGAAAAAGAAAAAGCGGCGAAAAAGGCAGATGCACCAGCTGCTAGAACTGACATCATGATCGGCTATTCAATCAATGATGAACCAGTTCCGATCCAGACTATCCAAGATGAGGAACGAAGAATAACCATTCAGGGGTATGTTTTTCACTCTGAAACAAGAGAACTTCGAAGCGGACGTACTTTGTTAACGTTTAAGATTACAGACTATACGGATTCCCTTCTCATTAAGATATTCTCCCGTGATAAAGAAGATATTCCTATTCTTCAGGCTATCCAAAAAGGAATGTGGCTGAAAGTGCGTGGCGGCATTCAAAACGATACATTCGTCAGAGATCTCGTAATGATTGCTAACGATATTAATGAGATCAAACCTGAAACGAGAAAAGATCTCGCAGACGAAGATAAGAAACGAGTTGAACTTCATCTTCATACCCCAATGAGTCAGATGGACGCTGTATCATCAGTCTCTGCCCTTGTTGGACAAGCCAAGAAATGGGGGCATCCTGCGATCGCCATTACCGATCATGCGGGTGTGCAATCCTTTCCGGAAGCATACAGCGCAGGAAAGAAAAATGATATTAAGATCATCTACGGTCTAGAAGCAAACCTTGTTGATGACGGGGTGCCGATTGCGTATAACGAGGCACCAAGAAAGCTCGATGATGAAACATATGTTGTTTTTGACGTGGAAACGACGGGGTTGTCAGCCGTTTATAATAAAATAATCGAACTGGCAGCTGTAAAAATCAGAGGCGGAGAGATCGTTGACCGCTTTGAAGCTTTTGCAAATCCGCATGAATCACTGTCCCAGACAACAATTGAATTAACTGGTATTACAGATGAGATGGTGGAGAGTGCTCCGGAGATTGAAGAAGTCCTTCGTGATTTTCACTCATTTATGGGAGATGATATCCTTGTTGCGCATAACGCCAGCTTCGATATGGGATTCTTGAATGAAGGATTGCGTAAAATCGGTTTAGGAGAAGCGAAAAACCCTGTTATTGATACACTAGAGCTTGCCAGATTCCTTCTGCCACAATTAAAGAATCATAGACTAAACACACTCTGTAAACGATTTGATATCGAACTTACACAGCATCACCGTGCTATCTATGATGCGGAGGCAACAGGCTATCTTTTATGGAAACTACTAAAAGAAACGTTTGAAAAAGAAATCTTTTATCATGACAGGCTAAACGATAATATGGGGCAAGGCGGATTTCAGCGTTCACGTCCATTTCATTGCACGCTGCTCGCTGCTACACAGGAAGGACTTAAAAACTTATACAGGCTTGTTTCAGAATCTCATCTATCATACTTTTACAGGACACCCCGCATACCTCGATCCAGGTTAAGCAAATATCGGGAAGGTATTTTAGTAGGGTCTGCTTGTGATAAAGGTGAAGTTTTTGAGGGTATGATGCAAAAGCCGATAGAGGAAGTAGAAAAAATTGCTGAGTTCTACGATTACCTTGAAATTCAGCCGCCAAGCAACTATTATCATCTGATCGAAAGAGAACTTGTTTCTGATGAGATGAATTTAAGAGAAATTTTATCGAATATTGTAAAACTTGGAGAGAAGCTGGATAAGCCAGTAGTTGCAACTGGAAATGTTCATTATTTAAACCCGGAAGACGCAATCTACCGGAAAATCTTAATATCTTCACAAGGCGGAGCTAATCCGCTGAACAGACAGACGCTCCCGGAAGTTCATTTTAGAACGACTGATGAAATGCTGGATTTGTTTTCTTTCTTGGGTGAAGAAACGGCAGAAAAGGTAGTCTGCCGTAGCACAAGGCAGATTGCGGATTCCATAGCTGAAATTAAACCTATTCCGGATGACCTTTATACGCCAAAGATCGAGGGAGCGGATGAGGAAGTCCGTTCGATGAGTTATAACCGTGCAAGAAGCATTTATGGTGAAAACCTGCCAGAACTAGTCGAGAAAAGACTAGAAAAAGAACTTACCAGCATTATCGGACATGGTTTTGCGGTTATCTATTTAATCTCACACAAGCTAGTTAAAAAATCATTGATTGACGGATACCTTGTAGGTTCCCGTGGTTCAGTAGGTTCATCATTTGTTGCGACGATGACGGAAATTACAGAAGTAAATCCGCTGCCGCCCCATTATGTATGTCCGTCATGTAAAGAATCTCATTTCTTTAATGATGGATCGGTAGGTTCAGGATATGATCTTCCTGACAAAGAATGCCCGAGTTGCAATGTCCTTTATATAAAGGACGGCCAGGATATTCCGTTTGAAACATTCCTTGGATTTAAAGGAGATAAAGTTCCAGATATCGACTTGAACTTCTCTGGTGAATATCAGCCAAGAGCACATAACTATACGAAAGAGCTTTTCGGTGAGGATTATGTGTATCGTGCAGGAACAATTGGCACCGTAGCGGAAAAAACGGCTTACGGATATGTAAAGGGCTATGCCAGTGATCATAACTTAACCATTCGTTCAGCAGAGGTAGACCGTCTCGTTTCTGGATGCACCGGAGTTAAGCGAACAACTGGTCAGCATCCAGGCGGAATTATTGTAGTACCAGATTACATGGATATCTATGATTTCTGTCCAGTCCAATTTCCAGCAGATGACAGTTCATCAGAATGGAAAACAACTCATTTTGATTTCCATTCTATTCATGATAATTTGCTGAAGCTTGATATACTGGGGCACGATGACCCGACAGTTATCCGTATGCTTCAAGATTTAAGCGGCATCGATCCTAAGACGATACCAGCTTCAGACCCGGAAGTAATGAAAATATTCTCAGGGCCAGAAGTATTAGGTGTTACCGATGAGCAGATCATGTGCAAAACAGGAACACTCGGGATACCGGAATTCGGTACAAAGTTCGTAAGACAGATGCTTGAAGAAACAAAACCAAGTACATTTTCAGAACTTGTTCAGATTTCAGGGTTATCACACGGTACTGACGTTTGGCTGAATAATGCCAACGAACTGATAGCAAACGGTACATGTGTGCTTAAGGATGTTATCGGCTGCCGTGATGACATTATGGTTTATCTCATCTATAAAGGACTGGAACCTTCGCTGGCTTTTAAAATTATGGAAAGCGTCCGTAAAGGTAAAGGTCTTCCAGATGAGTGGATAGAAGAAATGAAAAATAATGATGTACCTGACTGGTATATAGGTTCATGTTTAAAGATTAAATACATGTTCCCGAAGGCGCATGCCGCAGCCTATGTTTTGATGGCTGTCCGCATCGCTTACTTTAAAGTGCATTATCCGATCTGGTTCTATGCTGCGTACTTTACAGTTAGAGCTGATGATTTTGATGTAGATTCCATGATTCGCGGATCAAAAGCCCTTCGTTCAAAAATCGAAGAGATCTCTGCAAAAGGTCTGGATGCTTCAACGAAAGAAAAGAACTTGCAAACCGTTCTCGAACTCGCATTAGAGATGTGTGAAAGAGGTCTTTCCTTCCAAAAGATTGATTTATATCGATCAAGTGCTACAGATTTTCTAGTTGAAGGGGATACGCTGATACCGCCTTTCAATTCGATTGCTGGATTAGGAACTAATGCAGCCCTAAACATTGTAAAAGCAAGGGAAGATGGAGAATTCCTTTCCAAAGAGGATCTTCAGCAGCGTGCAAAATTGTCAAAGACTATTATTGAGTATTTGGATGATCAGGGCTGCCTCGAAGGATTGCCTGACGCAAACCAGCTTTCCCTCTTCTAACATGGGGATTCAAGCAGGTAGAAAGTTGCAGTATTTTATTGGTTATGGTATTATATTTTTGGAAATACTGTTGAATGAATAACTGTCGGCGAAAGAGTGGGATTCCCCACTCTTTCGTTACGTTTTAAGGTCATTCAGCCAGAAGGAGGGCAGCAATGAGTCAGAAGATTACAGAGCTCACGACTGAGCTTGTAACCCCAATCGTTGAAAAACTAGGACTTGAACTTGTTGACGTTGAATTTGTTAAAGAGGGTAAGAACTGGTTCCTCCGCGTTTATATCGACTCGACCGGCGGTGTTGATATCGAAGAATGCGGTACAGTCAGTGAACAGTTAAGTGAAAAATTAGATGAACTTGATCCGATTGAACAGCCCTACTTTTTAGAAGTATCTTCTCCAGGAGTGGAAAGACCGCTTAAAAAGCCTGAAGATGTTAAAAATGCAATTGGCAAAAATGTAAACATTAAACTTTATGAGCCTATAAATGGTGAAAAAGTATATGAAGGACTTTTAAAAGACTTTGACGGTGAAACGCTGTTTATGGAGATCAAAGTAAAAACGCAAGTCAAAAAGGTAGAGTTGCCGTATAAAAAAGTGGCAAGTGCCCGTCTTGCGGTTGTTTTTTAATGAAGAGGGGAGTAAAAAAATGAGTACCGAGCTTTTGGATGCACTTACATTATTGGAAAAAGAAAAAGGGATAAGCAAAGAAGTTATTATTGAGGCAATTGAAGCAGCCCTTATTTCAGCGTATAAACGTAATTTTCATCAAGCGCAAAATGTTCGTGTTGATTTTAACAGAGACACAGGAAGTATCCGTGTTTTTTCAAGAAAAAATGTGGTTGAAGATGTTGAAGACGATCGTCAAGAGATCTCAGTGGCTGAAGCACAAGCGATCAACCCTGGCTATGAGGTAGATGATATTGTAGAAGAAGAGGTTACTCCAAAGGATTTTGGACGTATTGCTGCTCAAACAGCAAAGCAAGTGGTTACACAGCGTGTGCGTGAAGCAGAACGCGGAATTATCTTCTCAGAGTTTATTGATCGTGAGGAAGATATTATTACGGGTATCGTACAACGTCAGGACCACCGCTATATGTATGTGAGTCTTGGACGCGTAGAAGCATTATTGCCAGCAGCTGAGCAGATGCCTGGTGAATCACACACTACAAATGATCGTATTAAGGTTTACATCACAAAAGTCGAGAAAACAACTAAAGGACCTCAAATATTAGTTTCACGTACTCACCCTGGGCTATTAAAACGATTGTTCGAACTTGAAGTGCCTGAAATCTATGATGGAACAGTTGAAATTAAGTCTATTGCGCGTGAAGCAGGGGACCGTTCTAAAATTGCCGTTCATGCAGCTGATCCTGACGTTGATCCTGTTGGTTCATGTGTAGGCCAAAAGGGTGCTCGTGTACAGACTATCGTTAACGAACTTAATGGTGAGAAGATCGATATTGTCCGCTGGAGTGAAGACCCGGTTGTTTATGTGGCAAATGCTTTAAGCCCTGCAAAAGTTCTTGAAGTCCAAGTGAATGAAGAAGATAAAATGACTACTGTTATCGTACCGGACTACCAGCTGTCGCTAGCGATCGGCAAACGAGGTCAGAATGCACGTCTTGCTGCTAAATTAACAGGTTGGAAGATTGATATTAAGAGTGAGTCTGAAGCAGTAGAATCAGGAGTCTACAACCCTGCTAACACTGATAAGGATTCGTTCTATAATGACTCTGATGAGGATGAAGAGTAAGAAAAGACGAGGTGGAGACAATGAAGACCCGCAAAATTCCCATGAGAAAATGCGTAGCCTGCCAGGAAATGAAGGCAAAAAAAGAATTAACACGTATTGTCCGCTCACCTGAAGGGGAAGTCTCTGTCGACTCAACCGGAAAAAAATCCGGAAGAGGAGCTTATCTTTGTCATGAACTTGCGTGTATAGAGCAAGCAAAAAAGAAAAAGATTTTAGAGACACACTTAAAATCTAAAATTCCAGCTGAATTATACGAACAGCTTGAAAAAGGAAGTCATACATCTTGAACAGCAGCCGATGGGAAAACTTTCTTGGAATTGCAGCTCGTGCCGGGAAGGTGATTTCCGGTGAAGAACTCGTAGTGAAAAGTATACAAAAACAGAATGCAAAGATCGTCTTGTTATCAAAAGATGCATCTGAAAATACAAAGAAAAAAGTAACAGACAAGTGTCTTTTCTATAACATCGATTATGTTTGGATAGAAGATCGGAATGTTTTAGGAAAAGCTATTGGAAAAGAGCAACGAGTTGTTGTTGCTGTAAATGATCAAGGATTTTCAAAGCGTTTAAAGGAACTTCTTGATCACTAACCCGGGGGTGAACATATGAGTAAAATACGCGTATATGAATATGCGAAACAGAAAAATGTTCAAAGTAAAGACATTATCGAAAAGCTTAAAACAATGGATGTCCATGTGGCTAATCATATGTCTATGATTGATCAGTCTGCTTTAAAAAAGCTTGATGAAGCTTATAAACCAAAAGCACAAAACGATCAAACATCAGCAAAACCAAAAAATCAAAATCAACTCCCTAAAACAGATAAGAATAGAAACAACTCTGGTAACGACACCAAATCTACTAAAAAGGAAGTTCAAAAAGAGAGTAATATGAAAATTAAAAAAGAGACCGATAATCGTAACTCATCACAATCAAAAGGCCCGCAATCACAAGGGGCTAAGCCAGGTAATTCAAACAGCCAGAATGCTGCAAAGAATAACAATTCTAAAAACAGCAATAACAACAGAAACCAAACCAATAACAACAGCAATAACAACAGAAACCAAACCAATAACAACAGTAATAACAACAGAAACCAAACCAATAACAACAGTAATAACAACAGAAACCAAACCAATAACAACAGCAATAACAACAGAAACCAAACCAATAACAACAAAAATAACAACAACAACAACAGAAATAACAACAGAAACAACAACAATAAGAACCAAAACAGAAATAAGCAAAACAGAGGCGGTGGAAGCCAGCAGCCAGCTCCTCAAAAGAAGGTTCTTGAAACTCCGAGCAAAATCACTTTTACTGAATCTCTTCAAGTAGGTGAACTTGCAAAGAAATTGAACAAAGATACTTCTGAGATCATCAAAAAGCTTATGGGTCTAGGCATCATGGCTACCATCAACCAAGAGCTTGATAAAGAAGCGATTGAATTAATCGCTGCTGATTATGATGTTGAAGTGGAAGAAGAAATTATCGTTGATGAAACAGAATTTGAAAATTATGAAGTCGTTGACGATGAAAAAGATATGCAAGTACGACCGCCTGTTGTAACAATCATGGGACACGTTGACCATGGTAAAACAACGCTTCTTGATGCTATCCGAAACACGAAAGTAACTGCAGGAGAAGCTGGTGGAATTACTCAGCACATTGGTGCATACCAGATTACAAACAACGGAAAACAAATCACATTCCTTGATACACCAGGACATGCTGCGTTTACAACAATGCGTGCACGCGGTGCTCAAGTAACGGATATTACCATTCTTGTTGTAGCTGCAGATGACGGTGTAATGCCGCAAACAGTTGAAGCAATCAACCATGCTAAAGCTGCTGAAGTACCAATCATTGTTGCCGTTAACAAAATGGATAAAGAAGCTGCAAACCCAGATCGAGTTATGCAAGAGCTTACTGAACATGGACTTGTTTCTGAAGCATGGGGTGGAGATACGATTTTTGTAAACGTCTCAGCTATAAAAGGCGACGGCATTGATGACCTTCTTGAGATGATTAACCTTGTTTCAGAAGTAGAAGAATTAAAAGCAAATCCTAATCGTACTGCTGCTGGTACTGTAATTGAAGCACAGCTTGATAAAGGCCGCGGTTCTGTTGCGACGCTTCTTGTACAATCAGGTACATTAAAAGTCGGTGACCCTATCGTTGTTGGACACACATACGGACGTGTTCGTGCGATGGTTAACGACCTTGGACGCAGGGTGAAATCCGTAGGACCTTCAACTCCAGTTGAAATTACTGGATTGAATGACGTTCCTCAGGCAGGAGATCCATTCATGGTGTTTGCCGACGAGAAAAAAGCTCGTCAAGTCGGGGAATCACGTTTCAAGAAACAACAAGATGCACAACGTAAAGAATCTTCTAAACTGAATCTTGATGACCTCTTTAATCAAATTAAAGAAGGTGACATTAAAGAAATCAATGTCATCATCAAAGGTGACGTTCAGGGTTCAGTTGAAGCACTTGCTGGATCACTTCAAAAGATTGACGTTGAAGGCGTTAAAGTTAAAATTATTCACTCTGGTGTAGGAGCGATCAACGAGTATGACATCATGCTTGCATCTGCTTCAAACGCTATCGTAATCGGTTTTAACGTACGTCCTGATGCAGGGGCTAAGCGTACAGCTGATGCTGAAAAGGTTGATGTTCGTCTGCACCGCATTATTTATAACGTTATCGAAGAAATCGAATCAGCGATGAAAGGGATGCTCGATCCTGAATTCGAAGAAAAAGTTATTGGTCAGGTTGAAGTTAGAACAACTTTTAAAGTATCAAAAGTTGGAACAATCGCTGGATGTTATGTTACTGAAGGTAAAATCACGAGAGATTCCACAGTCCGTTTAATCCGTGATGGTGTTGTTTCTTACGAAGGTAAGATTGATGCACTTAAACGTTTTAAAGATGATGCGAAAGAAGTTTCAGCAGGTTACGAATGTGGTATTACTCTTGAAAAGTTCAATGATATTAAAGAAGGCGACATCATTGAAGCTTATATTATGGAAGAAATTAAAGTGAAATGATCGGTTTATTAACGGTTGAGTTTTTCATATATGAAGCACAGTCGTTAAAAGATAAGCGTTCAGTTGTACAAAAAGCGGTTAACAGACTTCGGCAACGTTTAAATCTTGCTGTTTCGGAAACTGGATTTCAAGATTTATGGCAACGAGCAGAGATAAGTATGGTAACCGTTTCTTCGGACAAAATAATAGCAGAAAAAGAATTGCAAAGAGCACTTGCAATTATTACATCTATTACTGAATTGGAAGTAACCGATTCTAAAGTGGAGTGGCTATAAAGCAAGTGGCAAGAAACGGGGTGTATAAATAATGGGCACAATCCGTTCCAACCGTGTTGGGGAACAGATGAAAAAAGAGCTTACCGATATTATAGGCCGGAAAATCAAAGACCCCCGCGTTGGTTTTGTAACCGTTACGGCGGTTGATGTAACTGGTGATCTGCAGCAAGCAACTGTTTACGTATCTGTTTTCGGAGACAGTGAACAAAAAGAACAGACTTTGCGCAGCCTAGCTAAAGCGACAGGTTTTATCCGGACTGAAATCGGAAAACGTATCCGCATGCGCAAAACACCGGACATCTTTTTCAAATTTGATGAATCCTTAAATTACGGAAGCAAAATCGAGAGTCTATTGTCCGACATTAAACGGGAAGACGAAGACAGCGAAGAAGACGAAGATTATCCGAAAGCATAATAGCAAATGGATAGGCAATTAAATAAATTGTCTATCCATTTTTTGCTTGCAATAAATGAAATAAACTTATGCAGGTATGTAAAAGGAGAAGTAGATATGATAGTAAGGCAAGGCATTTTAGCGCTGAAAAAACCTGGAGGAATGACATCGCATGACTGTGTAGGGAAAATACGAAGAATTTTTTCCACAAAGAAAGTAGGGCACACGGGCACTCTGGATCCTGAAGTGACAGGTGTATTACCGATTTGCATAGGCAGAGCGACAAAAATTGCTGAATATATGTCTGACTATGGGAAGGAATACATTGGTGAGGTTACGTTAGGTGTTTCAACTGAAACGGAAGATGCCCATGGCGAAAAAGTTATAGAAAAAAAAGTGGATGAAGATATTCAATTTGAGAAGATAAAGGAAATAATGAGGTCTCTTACTGGAAAAATTGAACAGATGCCGCCGATGTACTCAGCAGTTAAAGTTAATGGAAAAAAACTATATGAATATGCAAGGCAGGGAATACAGGTAGAGCGGCCAAAACGAAAAGTGACTATATATGAACTAGAACTGTTAACTGAAGGAGAAAAATTAAGTAAGGATCATCCTGTGTTTTCATTTAGAGTAAAATGCTCAAAAGGAACTTATGTCAGAACACTTGCAGTAGCTATAGGGGAAAAACTTGGATACCCTGCTCATATGTCTTCCCTGATTAGAACGGCATCAGGTCCATTTACTTTAAGCGAATGTGTGACATTTGAAGAACTGGAAAACAGCAGCGTTCCATTAGATCGTTATTTATTTCCGCTTGAAAGAGGAATTTCGCATTTTCCAAAATGGACTGTTGACAGTGATACAGAAGCACAAATAAAAAATGGTTCAGTGCTGCCAAGACCAAAAGACTTGGAACAAAGTCCGTTTGGTGTTTATAATGGAGAAGGAAAATGTCTAGCCATATATCAGTTCCATCCTTCTAAACCTGGTTTAATAAAACCAGCGAAAGTGTTAGCCATTGAATAACGAAACAGGTTAGTAGGTGAGTTTTTGGAAACAATCGTCATTAATCATCCTCATCATTACGAAAAAGAAAGCCTGCCACCATTAATTTTAGCCTTAGGCTATTTTGACGGCATTCATATCGGACATCAGCGTGTAATTAATACAGCTGTTGAACTTGCAGAAAGAAATGGAGCAATACCAGCCGTAATGAGTTTTCACCCTCATCCTTCTGTTGTTTTAGGAAAAGCGGATGAAAATTGGACATATATTACTCCTCTTGAAGAAAAGAAAAAGATTTTAGAAAGTATGGGCGTTAAACAATTCTATCTTGTGAAATTTGATCTTGATTTTGCATCACTTTCTCCAGAGGATTTTGTAAATCAATATATTATTGGACTAAACGTTCAGCACGTTGTTACAGGATTTGATTTTACATACGGTAAGTATGGAAAAGGAAATGTTGAAACACTCATTAAAGACGCTGATGGAAAATTTGGGCAAACTGTGATTGAAAAGATTGAAGAAGAAGGACAAAAGATCAGTTCAACACTTATTCGCCAATGTTTAAAAGATGGATTAGTAGAAAGGATCATTCCTTACCTTGGAAGACGATATAAACTTAACGGTACAGTCATTCACGGGGACAAACGCGGACGTACTATTGGCTTTCCGACTGCTAACTTAGAAACGGACGTATATACCCTGCCAAAAGTAGGGGTTTATGCTGTTGAAGTTTATGTAGATCAGGAAAAGTATTATGCTATGGCAAATGTCGGTTATAAGCCGACTTTTAAAAATGATCAAAAAAAACCGTCCTTAGAAGTCCATATTTTTGATTTTCAAGAAGAGATTTACGGCAAAACAGTCAGTGTTACATGGCTTAAGAGAATCAGGGATGAAAAGAAATTCAACTCTATTGATGAATTGATTCAGCAGCTGAAAAAAGATAAATCAGAGGCACTCAATATCATACAATCAATATGTTAAAAAAACTTGCATTTGTCTCTCAAAAGGGCTATGCTAATACATGTACATTTTTAATGTGCACATAACCGTTGCTTGGCAAGTCGAGTCACCGACGCTTGCTCGGTAATTGGTGTTTCTAATAATAAGGAGGTGAAAAGGATGGCTATTACTCAAGAGCGTAAGAACGAACTAATCAGCGAGTATAAGGTACATGATACGGACACTGGATCTCCAGAAGTTCAAATCGCTATCCTTACAGAACAAATTAATGAGTTGAATGATCACTTGCGTACACACAAGAAAGATCACCACTCACGTCGTGGTCTGTTGAAAATGGTTGGTAAGCGCCGTAACTTGTTAACGTACCTACGTAACAAGGATATTACGCGTTACCGCGAATTGATCGGAAGACTAGGATTACGTCGTTAATCCAACAAAAGCGGGATTTAATCCCGCTTTTTTTATTGCAAGCAATACCAATAATCAAGTTAAAATTGCATCATGTGTAATCAGGCATCTAAATTCTTTGCAGTTTTTCTTTTTAGGAAGGACTACGTTAGGATATAATAGAACCATAAATAATAGGATTTTTTAAGTGTTGAGAGGAGTACCAAGTAAAATGGATCAACAAAAACGAACTTTTACCACGGACTGGGCGGGCAGAACGCTTACGTTCGAAATCGGAGAATTAGCAAAACAAGCAAATGGTGCTGTTATGGTCAGATATGGTGATACAGCGGTGCTATCTACTGCAGTTGCTTCAAAACAGCCTAAAAATCTAAGTTTCTTTCCTTTGACTGTAAACTATGAAGAACGTTTATACGCAGTAGGAAAAATCCCTGGCGGATTTATTAAACGTGAGGGACGTCCAAGTGAGAAAGCAGTATTGGCAAGCCGTTTGATCGACCGTCCAATTCGTCCTTTATTTGCTGATGGTTTCCGTAATGAAGTACAAGTTGTAAGCACAGTAATGAGTGTTGATCAAAACTGTTCTTCTGAAATGGCAGCTATGATTGGATCATCACTTGCATTGTCTATTTCGGATATTCCTTTTGAAGGTCCGATCGCTGGAGTAACTGTTGGACGTGTTGACGAAAAGTTTGTGATCAATCCGACTGTTGAACAAAACGAGAAAAGTGATATTCAACTTATCGTTGCAGGAACAAAGCACGCAATCAACATGGTTGAAGCTGGTGCAGAAGAAGTATCAGAAGAAGTTATGCTTGAAGCGATCATGTTCGGTCATGAAGAGATTAAGAAATTAATCGCGTTCCAAGAACAAATTGTTTCAGAAATCGGCAAAGAAAAAATGGAAGTTATTCTGCATGAGCTTGATAAAGATCTCGAGCAGGAAGTTCGTGATTTTGTCGGAAACGATGTAAAAGAAGCAGTAAAGGTAATTGAAAAACATGCACGTCAAGAAGCCTTGGATGCAGTTGGTGCAAATCTTGCTTCCCGCTATGAAGAAGATGAAGAAAAAGCGAGTGAAGCAAAAGAGATTCTACATAAACTCATTAAAGAAGAAGTAAGACGTTTAATTCTTAAAGAGAAAGTACGTCCAGACGGCCGAAAGACTGATGAAATCCGTAAGCTTTCTTCTACTGTAGGCATTTTGGCAAGAACCCACGGATCAGGTCTGTTCACACGCGGTCAAACACAGGCGTTAAGTATCTGTACACTAGGTGCGCTAGGCGATGTTCAGGTCCTTGACGGACTAGGAGTAGAAGAATCTAAGCGTTTTATGCATCAATACAATTTCCCGCCGTTCAGTGTTGGTGAAACAGGATTTATGCGCGGACCTGGAAGACGTGAGATCGGGCATGGTGCATTAGGTGAGCGTGCATTAGAACAAGTTATTCCCAATGAAGAAGAATTCCCGTACACCATTCGTTTAGTGTCTGAAGTACTTGAATCTAATGGATCAACTTCACAGGCGAGTATTTGTGCGAGTACATTGGCATTAATGGATGCAGGTGTGCCGATTAAAGAACCAGTGGCCGGTATTGCGATGGGACTTATTTCAGACGGTGAAGATGTAACTGTTCTTACAGATATTCAAGGTATGGAAGATCATCTTGGAGATATGGACTTTAAAGTAGCGGGTACACCGAATGGTATTACTGCCTTGCAGATGGATATTAAAATTTCCGGAATCAACCGTGAAATTCTTCAAGAAGCACTGACGCAAGCTAAAGAAGGTCGTATGATCATCTTGGATTCTATGCTATCTACACTTTCTGAGTCCCGTAAGGAATTATCTCAGTATGCTCCAAAGATTTTAACAATGAAGATCAACCCTGACAAAATCCGTGATGTAATCGGACCAAGCGGTAAAATCATCAATAAAATCATTGAAGAGACTGGTGTTAAGATTGACATCGAACAAGATGGAACGATCTTTATTGCTTCAACTGAAGAGCCGATGAACAAGAAGGCAAAGAAGATTATTGAAGATATCGTTAGGGAAGTTCAAGTGGGCGAATATTACATGGGTAAAGTTAAACGTATCGAAAAATTCGGTGCTTTTGTTGAACTGTTTAGCGGAAAAGATGGTTTAGTCCATATTTCTGAACTTGCAGAAGAACGTGTTGGAAAAGTAGAAGATGTTGTTAAGCTTGGTGATGAAATCCTTGTAAAAGTTATGGAGATCGATAACCAAGGACGTGTTAACTTATCCCGTAAAGTAGTTCTAAAAGAAGAAAAAGCAAAAAATGAACAGCAGCAAAATGCATAAAATATTTACATTTATCAAAGCCAGCTCTTAAAAGAGCTGGCTTTTTTTCATTTGTTACACTCTCCATTATTCGTTCTAACCTGTCCAAATGGTACATACCTTGATTACAGGGAGGGGAGTAATGTGAAAAAACCTATTCTTCATTGGTCCATCATCATTTTAATCATTACAGGTACAGCATTTTCGGTCCATAATCCGTTTACGAGCACGTATATTGAAAGCATAAAAGCCCAGAGTACGGCAGTTTCACAAATGCAGTCAAACTCGATTTATAATCAGATCAAAGAAAGAGCAAAGGAATTGAATAAACCGCCTCAGAATGCTCAGATAGATCCTGTTTGGAAGGCCACTCCCGGCTACAATGGTCTAGTTGTAGATATGGAAGAATCATTTAAAGCAATGAAAAAAACAAATAAATTTGATGAAAAAAAACTGGTCGTAAAGCAAATAAAACCATCTGTTCATTTAGGGGATTTGCCAGCTTCTCCTATCTATCGTGGTAATCCTGAAAAGCCTATGGTAACTTTTCTTGTAAATGTAGCCTGGGGAAATGAATATTTGCCGGGTATGCTGCAAACCATGAAGAAGAATAATGTGCGTTCAACTTTCTTTCTTGATGGTTCGTGGGTAAAGAAAAATCCTTCCCTAGCAAAAATGATTGCAGAGGAAGGACATGAAATAGGAAATCACGCCTACTCTCATCCGGATCTAAAAAAGATGACAAATACAAGAATAACAGAAGAGCTTAAACAAACAAATGAAGTTATACATGCAACACTGGATAAATCTCCAAAATGGTTTGCACCTCCAAGCGGAAGCTACAGAAATGATGTGGTTCAAATTGCTGCTGAACTGGATATGAAAACGATTCTTTGGTCGGTTGACACCGTTGATTGGCGAAATCCAAATCCTGATGAAATGGTTGACAGAGTCTTGAGTAAAGTCCATCCAGGCGCAATGATTCTCATGCATCCGACATCTTCCTCTGCAGCAGGCTTAGAGAAGCTGATCAAAGGAATTAAAGACAAAGGGCTAAGTATTGGAACAGTAACAGATCTTATGGATGAAAAAAGACTGCTTCCAAAATCGATCAAGTAAAGTTGTGCAGCGGTTACGATAATGGTATATTGTTCCTATGATTAATAGTGGAACAACTGACAGCTAGGGGGAAACAAGTTTGATAAAAAGACATACGTGTTCTAACGGCGTCCGCGTCGTTTTGGAAAATATTCCAACCGTACGATCAGTAGCGATAGGCGTTTGGATAGGAACAGGTTCCAGGTTTGAAAACACGAAGAACAATGGAATATCACACTTTTTGGAGCACATGTTTTTCAAAGGAACAAAAACGAGAACAGCAAGAGAAATCGCTGAATCATTCGACAGCATCGGCGGCCAAGTAAATGCTTTTACCTCAAAAGAATACACATGCTACTATGCAAAAGTACTTGATACACATGCACCTTATGCGCTTGAAGTATTAGCAGATATGTTCTTTAATTCAACTTTTGACGAAGATGAGTTATTAAAAGAAAAAAACGTTGTTTTAGAAGAAATAAAAATGTATGAAGATACACCAGACGATATCGTACATGATATGTTGAGCCGTGCAAGCTTTCAAAATCATGAACTAGGTTTTCCGATCTTAGGGACAGAGGAGACTCTTCATACCTTTAAGGGGAGCACCTTACGTGATTATATGAATTCTCATTATGTCCCTGAAGAAGTTGTAATCTCCATTGCAGGTAACATTGATGAATCATTTATCAGAAATGTGGAGGATTGGTTCGGCAGTTATAAGACAGACACCATTGTTAAAGCTGAAACGAATTCTCCGATTTTCCATCCGGAAAAATTAGCCCGTAAGAAAGAAACTGAACAGGCACACTTATGTTTAGGTTTCCCGGGACTTTCTTTAAAAGATAAACGGAGCTACAGCCTGATTATATTGAACAACATTTTTGGTTCAAGTATGTCAAGCCGTCTGTTCCAGGAAGTTAGAGAACAAAAGGGTCTTGCTTATTCTGTATTTTCATATCATTCAGCTTTTCAGGATAATGGTATTTTTACAATTTATGGAGGTACTGCGCCTCATCAGCTCGATGAATTATATGAGACGATCACTAACATCGTAAGTGACTTGAATGAAAACGGAATAACGGATAAAGAACTGAAGAATTCGAAAGAGCAGATCAAAGGAAACTTAATGCTCAGCCTAGAAAGCACAAACAGCAGAATGAGCCGCAACGGAAAGCACGAGCTTATATTAGGCTATCATCGTACATTGGATGATATGTTGGAGTCCATTGATAAAGTAACAAAAAATGAAGTGAATCAGCTGATTCATACCATTTTTAATGAAGGCTGTTCAGCATCACTAGTCAGTCCGCAAGGTGAACTTCCGAAGGGATTACAATAAAGAATATTATGAAAAATCCGGGTAATTGCCCGGATTTTTTTATTTTGCAAAAATGGGCTCAGTGTTTAACTAATGCCCCAAACAAGGATAGTAGTCGTGAATATAATGATGTTGATTGATACCAATAGCTCGTAAATGAAGCAAATTGTGTTCGGATTGTAAAAAAAGTAATGCCGTTGTATATGGGGTTTTGAGTAACCAGATAGGCGGAGCGTTCATATTATGGTGAACGTGGATAGCAATTCCCCTGCAGTATAAAGGAACAACGGAGAAAGGGGAGGAAGAATGTTAACGGATTTGCATATCGCTGTATTTGGCGGCGATGCGAGACAACTTGAAGTCATTCGAAAATTAACAGAATTAGATGCGATACTTACACTTATTGGCTATGACCAGCTAGATCATGGTTTTACTGGTGCATCAAAAATGGATATAGATGAAGTGGATTTTTCGAAGTTGGACAGCATTATTTTGCCTGTAAGTGGAACAGGACTTCAGGGGGAGATTGATACCATATTTTCAAACCGGAAAATTATTTTAACAGAAGATCAACTGAAAAAAACTAAGAGTCATTGTCAGGTATTTTCGGGAATCAGCAATGTTTATTTAGATACGATCACAGCAAACAGCAACCGAAAATTGACAAAGTTGTTTGAAAGAGACGATGTAGCAATCTATAACAGTATTCCTACAGTTGAAGGTACGATCATGATGGTGATCCAGCATACCGATATAACGATTCATCAATCAAATACAGTGGTGCTTGGTTTTGGCCGTGTAGGAATGAGTGTTGCAAGAACGTTTCAGGCGCTTGGAGCCCATGTGAAAGTCGGTGCCAGAAAATCAGAGCATATGGCAAGGATCTCTGAAATGGGGATGGTTCCTTTCCATTTAGATGATTTAAAAAATGAAGTTTATGAAACAGATGTGTGCATAAATACGATTCCTACTCAGATTGTCAATGCGGATGTCATCTCAAAATTTCCGTCACATACATTGATTGTCGACCTTGCCTCAAAACCTGGGGGCACTGATTTCCGATATGCCGAGAAGCGTGGGATAAAAGCTTTATTAGCTCCTGGGCTGCCAGGAATCGTCGCTCCAAAAACAGCGGGGAAAATTGTAGCCAATGTACTTTCGCAGCTGTTAATCAATGAATTTTATAAGCGAAAGGGGTAGTAAATATGGATTTTCAAGGAAAACATATCGGTTTTGGATTGACCGGATCACATTGCACATATGACGCGGTTTTTCCTCAAATCCAAAAGCTTGTGGGTCTTGGGGCAAAAGTGACGCCCTTTTTCACACATACCGTGATGAATACCACTACGCGTTTTGGTGCTGAAGGTGAGTGGGTAGAAAAAATTAAAGAGATCACGGGGAATGAACCTGTTGATTCTATTGTTAAAGCTGAACCATTCGGACCAAGAACCCCGTTGGATTGCATGGTAATAGCTCCTTTGACTGGAAACTCGATCAGTAAATTTGCAAACGCAATGACAGATTCCCCTGTATTAATGGGAGCAAAAGCAACACTTAGGAACCAGAAGCCAGTCGTTTTGGGAATTTCAACGAACGACGGATTAGGTCTTAACGGTGTGAATATCATGAGACTGATGGCAACCAAAAATATATATTTTATACCGTTCAGTCAGGATGACCCTGTTAAAAAGCAAAATTCATTAGTTGCACATATGGACACATTAGTACAAACAATAGAACTCGCACTACAAGGTAAGCAGCTTCAGCCTGTTCTCAGGGTTGTAGAATAATACAGCAGAAGAAAATCCGTTCATAACTGCGAAGTTTATGATAAAATATGATAAATTATATGGATTAACAAGGAGAAACGAAATTCATAGTTTCTCCTTCTGTTGTAGCTTGCTTACCTTAAACAATAAAGGAGTTAATAAAAGATGAGCCAAAAACTATATCATGTAGCCGTAGTAGGTGCAACTGGCGCAGTTGGCCAGCAAATGTTAAATACGTTAAGTGAAAAGAATTTTCCGATCGGCAAGTTATCACTTCTTGCTAGTAAAAGGTCTGCCGGACAGGTCATCACTTATAAGGGTGAAGAACATACGATACAGGAAGCAACACCTGAAGCATTCGAAGGTGTTGATCTTGCACTGTTTTCCGCAGGCGGATCTGTTTCAAAGCAGCTTGCGCATGAAGCTGTAAAAAGAGGAGCGATCGTTGTTGACAACACAAGCGCGTTCCGTATGGATCCGAACGTGCCCCTTGTTGTGCCAGAAGTAAATGAGCAAGATTTATTAAACCATAACGGAATCATTGCCAATCCGAATTGCTCTACGATTCAGATGGTAGTAGCCCTACAGCCGCTGCATGAAAAATATCGGCTTAAAAAAGTTATTGTTTCTACTTATCAAGCGGTTTCAGGAGCTGGCGCAAAAGCAGTTGAAGAATTAAAGGAGCAATCGAAAGCTGTTTTAAACGATGAGCCTTTTGAAGCTTCAATCATGCCTTGTGCATCTGATAAGAAGCATTATCAAATTGCGTTTAATGCAGTGCCTCAAATCGATAAATTTGAAGAGAACGGATATACATTTGAAGAATTAAAAATGATGAATGAGACAAAGAAAATTATGCATTTAGAGAATCTTGAGATCGCGGCCACTTGTGTCAGACTGCCAGTTGAAACAGGACACTCTGAATCTTTATATGCAGAATTTGAAAGCGGAAATCCTTCCGTTCAGGAAATAAGAGAATTACTAAGTAATGCTTCAGGTGTAACACTTCAAGATAAGCCCGCGGAACAAATCTATCCTATGCCGGCTTTAGCGGCAGGGCTGCCTGATGTGTTTGTAGGGAGAATCCGTAAAGACTTAGACCGCGAAAATGCTTATCACATGTGGGTCGTGTCAGATAATCTCTTAAAAGGGGCAGCTTATAACTCTGTACAGATTGCGGAAAGTTTAATCAAGCTAAACTTGCTTTAATTTCATAAAGAAGGTGCATTCATGAAGATTATCGTTCAAAAATTTGGGGGAACTTCTCTAAAAGAAGAAACAGGGCGTCTTGAAGCCGTTCGTCATATTCAAAAAGCTGTGGCTGAAGGGTATAAAGTAGTTTGCGTCGTTTCTGCTATGGGAAGGTTTGGCGATCCGTACGCAACTGATACATTGCTGAGCCTTTTAGGTGAAAAGAATAAAATATCAAACCGGGAACAGGATCTTCTTTTATCTTGCGGAGAAATTATTTCTTCGGTCGTATTTTCAGGTCTGCTTAATGCTTCTGGATTACCAGCAGCTGCTCTGACAGGTCCTCAAGCCGGATTCAGAACAAATGACGATTTTTCAAACGCAAGAATTATAGATATGAAATGCGAGCGTATTAAATCAGAGCTTGAAAATCACTCAGTAGTAGTTGTTGCCGGTTTTCAAGGCCAGTCTAAAAGCGGGGATATAGCTACACTTGGACGAGGCGGCAGCGATACGAGCGCATCTGCCCTTGGAGCCGCACTTCAGGCAGAGTTTATTGACATCTTTACAGATGTAGAAGGGGTAATGACTGCTGATCCAAGACTTGTAAAAGATGCACGGCCTCTCTCAGTGGTGACATATGCAGAGATCTGCAATATGGCTTATCAAGGTGCTAAAGTCATTCATCCGAGAGCGGTTGAGATTGCGATGCAGGCCAAAATTCCGCTTCGAATCCGTTCTACGTATTCAGACCTTCCTGGAACACTTGTAACTTCTTCATTAAAAGGACCAGCAGGTAAAGACGTACAAGAGTCTATCATTACAGGGATCGCACATGTATCAAACATTACACAGATTAAAGTGTATGCTAATGACGGCCAATATGACCTGCAGACAAAAGTTTTTAAGGCGATGGCACAAGAACAGATTTCTGTCGATTTTATTAACATCTCTCCTAAAGGTGTTGTTTACACGATCATGGAAGATAAGACAGATCAAGCATTGGCAAAATTAAAAGAAATAGGATATGAACCTGAAGTGACAAGGAACTGTGCAAAAGTTTCAGCAGTAGGTGCCGGTATCGCAGGCACCCCAGGCGTAACAGCTGCAATTGTGGAATCACTTTCAAGCAGAAATATTCAGATTCTGCAGTCCGCAGACTCCCATACTACCATCTGGGTATTAGTAAGAAAAGAAGATTTAATTGAATCAGTTAATGCTCTTCATACCACGTTTCGCTTAAATGAAGAAGGGATTTCTACCAACTTGCAAGAAATTGTACAGCAGCAGTTTAATGAGTATTGAGGAGTGAACGAAATGAATTTTGGAAGTATTAGTACCGCGATGGTCACACCTTTTGACAGTAAAGGAAATGTTGATTTTTCCAAAACAACAAAACTTATAAACCATCTGATCAATAATGGAACGGAGAGCTTAGTAGTATCAGGTACTACAGGTGAGTCACCTACTTTGACAACTGAAGAAAAAATAGCACTGTTCAAACATGTTGTTAAAGTAGTTGATGGAAAAGTTCCGGTTATTGCTGGTACAGGGAGCAACAATACAAAGGCGTCAATTGATCTTTCGAAAAAAGCTGAAGAAATTGGCGTCGATGCCCTCTTGATCGTAACACCTTATTACAATAAGCCCAGCCAGGAAGGAATCATCGCCCATTATAAAGCTATAGCAGAGGCAGTCAGACTGCCTATCATGGCTTATAATGTACCGGGCAGAACCATTGTTTCCACGTCAGTAGACACGGTTGTTCGATTATCTGAAATACCTAACATTGTCGCTTTAAAAGATGCAGGCGGCAACTTAGATACGATGAGTGAAATCATTGAAAAAACGCCTGATGACTTTTTGCTGTACAGCGGAGATGACGGGTTAACACTTCCATCTCTTGCGGTCGGGAGTGCAGGGATCGTATCAGTAGCTTCACATGTAATAGGAAATGAAATGCAAGCTATGATCCAAGCCTTTCATAATGGGGAGAACAAAGAAGCGGCACGTCTTCACCGAAAACTTCTTCCTGTTATGAATGAGTTGTTTAAAGCGCCAAGTCCGGCTCCTGTAAAGACAGCTTTACAATTAAAGGGACTTGATGTTGGCGGGGTCAGACTTCCTTTATTGCCCCTAAATCAAGCTGAAAGATCAGCACTTTCTGCATGTTTAAGTGAAATATAAAGAAGCAAACCGGGTTTCCGGTTTGTTTTTTTTACTAAAAAAGAGTTTAACTTTATCACTCATAGATCAACGATGAAGATCAGGAATAAAGTATAAGCACAACTAAGGCTGACGGATATGGGCTTTTCGACAGCCGCGTTTTCTTTATTTTTATTTGTCATTCGCTCAGTCTTGTTTTGTATTCCTCTGATACGGTATAATGTTTGTAAGTGACGTGATCGGGATTATTTTTTTACATACAACTTAGGAGGAATATACACATTGTCAAAACAAAATAGAGATAAAATAAAGGTTTTTGCCCTGGGCGGAGTAGGTGAGATCGGCAAAAACATGTATGTAGTGGATACGGGTGAAGAAATTTTTGTTATGGACTCCGGTCTAATGTTCCCGAAAGAGGAAATGCTCGGAATTGATATTGTCATACCGGATGTGACTTACTTAAAGGAGAACCTTGAACGTGTAACAGGAATTTTTCTGACCCATGCCCATGAAGATCATATCGGCGGACTTCCTTATGTTTTAAGACAAGTCCCGGTACCTGTCTATGGCACTCGACTAACTTTAGGGCTTGTTGAAGCAAAATTAAAAGAAGCAGGATTATTGCGTTCAACCGAACTGAATTTAATAGAAACAAACCAGAAATTATCATTTAACAGCGCAAAAGTGAGCTTTTTTCATGTTAACCACAGTATTCCAGATGCAGTAGGTATTGCAATTCACACGTCACAGGGAATCATTGCAAATACTGGTGATTTTAAAATTGATCACACTCCTATTGATGGGCAGCACACGGAATTCGGAAAGATTTCAGCTCTTGCGGAAGAAGGGGTGCTTTGTCTGCTTTCAGACAGTACCAACGCAGAACGGCCAGGCTCAACGGGTCCAGAAGCACAAGTAGGCCATGAGATTCTGGATGTGTTTCAAGTGGCAAAAGGCCGAATCATAATTGCTTCCTTTGCATCAAATGTACACCGGGTACAGCAAGTAATGAATGCAGCGGCGAAAACAAACAGAAAAGTAGCCGTGAACGGAAGAAGCATGGTGAAAGTTGTAGACATCGCTTCTCAGCTTGGGTACTTGAATATTGAAAAAGATCTGCTGATTTCAATCGATCAAGCAAACGATTACAGTGATGACAGAGTTGTTATTCTAACTACAGGAAGCCAGGGTGAGTCTATGGCTGCTCTGTCCAGAATGGCTCAAAAATCTCATAAACAGATTGCATTGCGTCCTTCAGATACAGTTGTCATTGCCGCTACCCCGATACCTGGCAATGAGACTTCGGTTGCGAAAATGGTCGACAAGCTGATGAGAACGGGTGCAGATGTGATCTTTGGACAGAAAAAAGTCCATGTTTCAGGTCATGGAAGTGCAGAAGAGCTTAAGTTTATGCTGAGTATGATGAAACCGAAATACTTTATCCCTGTTCATGGTGAGTATAAAATGCAAAAAGCCCATCAAAAACTAGCTGTAGAAGTTGGGGTAGAAAAGGATAACATCTTTATCATTGATAAAGGTGAGGTTGTGGAGTTTGCGAATGGACAGGCACAAAAGACAGGGAAAGTTCCGTCAGGGAATGTTCTGGTCGATGGTCTCGGAGTGGGTGACATTGGAAATATCGTTCTGCGCGACCGCAAATTGCTGTCACAAGACGGGATATTAGTTGTAGTTGTAACGATAAGCAAGGATTCTCACCAGTTGATTTCAGGACCGGAAATTATCTCCCGTGGATTTGTTTATGTCCGTGAAAGTGAAGCCTTACTTCAGGAAGCGAATACAAAAGTGCGTGAAGTACTCGAAAAGTGCATGAACGAAAACATGAAAGAATGGTCAAGCTTAAAATCAAATGTAAGAGATACTTTAAGTCAGTATCTTTTTGAGAAAACAAAAAGAAGACCAATGATCATGCCGATTATTATGGAAATTTAACCCGCTCCTGCAGCGGGTTTTTTTTATTTTCTCTCATACGTTTGGAAATAACGCCCATACTAAGAAGAACTAACAGAGAAGGGGTAGAAACTATGGACCAAACACCTGAAACAGAAACACCGAATCCGGATGCTCCGGCTCCTAAGAAAACAGATGATAACAGCTCTGGACTGATTCAAAAGATCCAGTCATTAGGACAAACAAACGTACCGACGATGGAAGGTTCGAGCATCCATTGTTTAACGATCGTAGGGCAGATTGAGGGACATATGCAGCTGCCTCCGAATAACAAAGCAACGAAGTATGAGCATTTAATTCCGCAGCTCGTTGCGATCGAACAAAATCATAAGATTGAAGGATTGCTGGTTATTTTGAATACAGTGGGCGGAGATGTGGAAGCGGGTCTTGCCATATCAGAAATGATCGCTTCCTTGTCAAAACCAAGTGTTTCCCTAGTATTAGGGGGCGGACATTCTATCGGCGTTCCAATCGCTGTAAGCGCAAAGTATTCATTTATCGTTCCAACTGCCACGATGACCATACATCCTGTAAGACTGACTGGACTTGTTATTGGAGTACCGCAAACCTTTGAATATCTGGATAAAATGCAAGAAAGGGTTATTTCGTTTGTAACAAGCCATTCGGAAATCAGTGAGGAACGCTTTAAAGAGCTTATGTTTTCTAAAGGGAATCTAACGAGAGATATCGGAACAAATGTGATAGGTACGGATGCCGTTAAGGATGGCCTTATAAATGAAGTGGGGGGTCTTGGGCAGGCTATAAAAAAACTGAACGAATTAATCGACGAACATAAAAATATTGAAAGCAATGGTATAAAGCAATGATATGGTATACCATGCAGCCTTACGAATTGATGTTTCCACAAGAAGGAAACGAAACAACTTTGCAGAATGTAATACTTTACAATGATGTTCCAGTTCTTGTGGAGCGTGTTGGAGATGAAACAAGAATCGTTCAGATCATGAGTACAGACCCTTCTCATTATTTATTAGAAGACTGTCAGCCAGGAATGACGCTGCGTAACTTTTAATTAGTCATCTAAAGAATTATGCTATACTAAATTTGAGCAGCCTTTCTTTTGCAGGGCTGCTTTTCTTTCCTTTTTTTGCATACATACATAAAAGAAAAATCAGCATGGTTGTGAGGTGAATCCAGTGGCAAAAAACAAAAAAAAGAAAGCTAAAAATAACGGCAGATGGAAAGAACAATTAACATATGAGATTGCAGGGCTTTCTTTATTGGCGCTTGCTTCTTTAGGTCTTGCCAAAATGGGGAATGTCGGTATGGCATTCGTCCATCTATTACGTTTTTTTAGCGGCGAATGGTACGGGATATTATTGCTTGCTTGTATACTTTTATCGTTTTACCTAATATGGAAACGAAGCTGGCCGGTTTTAATTTCAAAAAGATTATCCGGGATTTATATCCTGTTTTTTTCGTTTCTCGTATTAAGTCATTTAACGCTTTTTGAACATTTAACAAATGGGGGAGACTGGAAGGATGCATCTGTAATAAGAAATACTTGGGACCTGTATTGGCTGCAGCTGCAGGGCTCAACATCCACAGATGATCTAGGCGGCGGAATCATAGGTTCTATTGGTTTTGCACTATTTTATTTCTTATTTGGAGCTGGCGGTACTAAACTTGTTATCTTCTTTTTAATTATTGGAAGTCTGCTTCTAATAACAGGGAAATCATTATCTGTTGTTGTCCAGAAAATAGTTTCGGGGACAAACGAAACAACGGCAAGATTAAAAGAGTATCTTCTGGAAAAGAAAAATGCAATGGCTGCAGAACGTTCCAAGAAATCAAATGAAAAAAAGAAATTAAAGCCGCCTTCTGAGGATATTGATGATGAAGAAGAGACTGAAGAGATCATCATAGCAGAGGAACCGGTAATCGAGGATTTTACAAAACGTGTTCATCATACAGAGAGTGGTGTCCAATTAAAATTCGGTTCACAAAGCTTCAATGATGCCGATGAAGCTGCGAAAAAACAAAACACAGAAAAAGCAGAAAGTGGTCCGGCCGCGTCACCTCTTCCTGCAAACTTTGGTGATGAGGTTATTCAGAATGAACATTATCAGCTTCCATCCATGAAGCACCTGCGAACTCCCAAAAACAGCGGGCAGCATAAGGAAAAGCAGTATGCTGCGAGTAAAAGCAATGCTAAAAAACTTGAAAAAACATTTGAGAGTTTTGGTGTTAAAGCAAAGGTTCTAAAGGTTCACTTAGGACCTGCTGTTACAAAATACGAAGTTTATCCGGATGTTGGGGTGAAAGTAAGCAAAATCGTGAATTTAACAGATGACTTGGCATTGGCGCTTGCTGCGAAGGATATTAGGATTGAAGCACCCATACCAGGAAAATCGGCAGTTGGAATTGAAGTGCCAAATGGTGAGATCTCAATGGTTACTTTACGGGAAGTGCTGGAGGCTCCTCAGTTTTCGGGACAGAAGTCACCGCTTTCAATCGGGCTTGGAAGAGATATTTCGGGTGAGCCTATTATTGCGGATCTGGCCAAGATGCCTCACCTACTTGTAGCAGGTGCAACTGGCAGCGGTAAAAGCGTATGTGTTAACGGCATAATAACAAGTATTCTTATGCGGGCTAAACCACACGAAGTAAAAATGATGATGATCGATCCTAAAATGGTCGAGCTAAATATGTACAACGGGATTCCTCACCTGTTAGCCCCTGTTGTTACAGAGCCTAAAAAAGCTGCTCAAGCCCTTAAAAGAGTGGTTTCAGAGATGGAAAGAAGATATGAATTATTCTCTCATAGCGGTACACGTAATATTGAAGGCTACAATGAATCGATTAGAAAGCAGAATGGAAAGAGTGACGCAAAACAGCCATTTTTACCTTACATTGTTGTTATTGTAGATGAGCTTGCTGATTTGATGATGGTTGCATCAGGCGATGTGGAAGATGCTATCACACGTCTAGCTCAAATGGCACGTGCTGCAGGCATCCATCTGATCATCGCTACACAAAGACCGTCAGTGGATGTTATTACAGGAGTAATTAAAGCCAATATTCCTTCGAGGATTGCCTTCAGTGTATCTTCACAAACAGATTCAAGAACGATTCTGGATATGGGTGGTGCTGAAAAACTGCTGGGCAGAGGAGACATGCTTTTCTTCCCTTCAGGTGCATCAAAGCCTGTACGTGTGCAGGGAGCTTTTCTTTCAGATGAGGAAGTTGAAACGATTGTTGACCATTGTGTAAGTCAGCAAAAAGCTCAGTATCAAAAGGAAATGATTCCTACAGAAGAAGCTGAACCTGCTGTTATGGAATCAGAGGATGATCTGTTTTCTGATGCAGTTAAACTTGTTGTCGATATGCAGACGGCGTCGGTCTCGATGCTGCAAAGAAGGTTCAGGATTGGATACTCCAGAGCGGCAAGATTGATTGACACGATGGAGTCAAAAGGAATCGTAGGACCTTATGAAGGATCAAAACCGCGAGAAGTTCTGATATCTGCAATGCCTGAAGAAAAAGAAGCTTCAAGTTCATAAAAAAACGGGCTTTTATTGCCCGTTTTTTTATATGAAATTTCCCAACCTTTTGAAAAAATGGAAAATAAAAATAACACCCATTAAAAATTTGTAAAAATAGTATTTATTTATAGAATTAAAAATGGTATATTAATGTCGATTCTACTGATAATTTGTCATACGTCGAACAACTAGTTAAGGTGGTTTTATAAAATGACTATAAAAGTTGACCATCGCTTGTTATATATAAAAGTGATTGAAAAGTTAAAAAAAGATATTGAAGAAGGAATCTATAAAGAGGGAGAAAAACTACCTTCCGAATTTGAACTTTCTAAACAGCTTGGCATTAGCCGTGCGACATTGCGTGAAGCACTTCGTATTTTAGAAGATGAAAACGTCCTCATCCGTAAACACGGTGTAGGCACATTCGTAAGAACACGCGCTCTATTTTCCTCAGGTATTGAAGAACTGTACAGTGTGACCGATATGATAGAAAGAGGCGGAAAGAAAGCTGGCACAATTTTTCTTTCATCGCAAACTACAGATGTAACAGAAGAACTTCTTAATAAATTTAATAATTCTCTGCCAGACGGTCTTATGATGATGGAACGTGTCCGAACGGCAGATGCAGAACCGGTAGTTTTCTGTAAGGACCATATGCCTGCACATTTGTTTCCGGCAAAGGGACTTCACGACTATGAATCATTTTTAGAAATGCTGGAAAAAGAAACGGGTAGACGCGTTATGTATGCGGTTACAAATATTGAGCCCATCGGCTATCATGAGAGAATTTCTGAAATTCTGGAGAGTGACGAAGGAGTGCCGCTGCTGATTTTAAAACAGATGCACTATGATCAATACGATGAACCAGTACTCTACTCTTGCAATTACTTTAGATCAGATAAATTTCTCTTTTCGGTATTAAGAAAGCGTTTTTAATCTAAGTTTTTTTAGGGGGTGATCGGTACATTATTGCAGCTGGGTACAGTCATAAAAAATGAAAACATTTTTAGGGGGAGAATGACTTGAAAAAGAAATTAGGATTAGTGGTAACTGCAATGTTGACTGCCGGTACTATTCTAGCAGGATGCGGAAATTCTGATGATGGGAAATCATCAGGCGGAGATGCTAAAAAAGATTTTAAAGTAGCTATGGTAACAGATACTGGCGGAGTAGATGATAAATCATTCAACCAGTCAGCTTGGGAAGGGTTAACGAAATTCGGAAAAGATAACAGCTTAGAAGAAGGCAAAGGCTACAAGTATTTGCAATCTACAGCTCAAAGTGATTATAAGCCAAACTTAAACTCTTTAATCCGTCAAAAGTATGATCTTGTATTCGGAATCGGTTTCTTGATGGGAACAGATGTAGAAACAGTTGCAAAGCAGCAGCCTGATGCAAAGCTTGCAATCGTTGACATGGTAGTTAAAGGTGACAACGTAGCAAACATCACTTTCTCAGAGCATGAAGGATCTTTCTTAGTTGGATTAATTGCAGGTATGCAGACAACATCTAATAAAGTAGGTTTTGTGGGCGGAGTAAACAGTGAGCTTATTAAAAAGTTTGAAAACGGATTTAAAGCTGGTGTTAAAACAGCAAATCCTGATGCTGAAATTTTAGTTCAATACGCAGAAGACTTCAACAAAGCTGAAAAAGGTCAGCAGATTGCAAACACGTTCTATGAGCAAGGCGCTGACATCATCTATCATGCAGCTGGCGGAACTGGAATGGGTGTGTTCACAGAAGCGAAAAACCGTAAAAAGAACGGTGAAGATGTTTGGGTAATCGGTGTTGACCGTGACCAGCACGAAGAAGGTATGCCAGAGAACGTAACACTTACTTCAATGGTTAAACGCGTAGACCAAGCGGTTTATGAAGTTTCTGAGCAAACAGCAGCAGGCAAATTCCCAGGTGGAAAAATTGTAGAATTCGGTCTTAAACAAGATGGAGTAGGAATTGCTCCAACTCAGGAAAACGTTAAAGAAGATGCGCTTAAATCAGTTGAAGATTTCAAGAAAAAGATCATCGCTGGCGAAGTGAAAGTTCCTAAGACAGATGCTGAGTTCGAAGAGTTCGTAAAAAACTTAAAGTAAACTCTATCAAACTATCTAAATAACTGGCCAGGACTTGGCATTAGCCAAGTCCTTCCTTATGTACAAAAAAGGGGGGACAGCAAAAAATGGAATATGTAATTGAAATGCGGAATATCCGTAAAGAATTTCCTGGTATCGTAGCAAATGACGATATCACACTTCAAGTGAAAAAAGGTGAAATACATGCCCTTCTTGGAGAAAACGGAGCGGGAAAATCAACGTTAATGAATGTTTTGTTCGGTCTTTATGAGCCTGAGCAAGGTGAAATTTATGTTAAAGGTAATAAAGTGGTGAACAATGATCCGAATATTGCAAATTCGCTTGGTATTGGGATGGTTCATCAGCACTTTATGCTCGTTGATAAATTTACGGTTACAGAGAATATTATTCTTGGAAAAGAGCCTGTCAAAGGCGGAAAAGTAGATTTGCAAACGGCTGCAAAAGAAGTTAAAGCACTTTCCGACCAATATGGACTTCGTGTTGATCCATTTGCAAAGATTGAAGACATATCAGTAGGAATGCAGCAGCGTGTAGAGATATTAAAGACGCTTTACAGAGGAGCGGACATTTTAATCTTTGATGAACCAACTGCAGTGTTAACTCCTCAGGAAATTTTGGAACTTATTCAGATCATGAGGAAATTAGTCAGTGAAGGCAAATCAATCATTCTTATCACACATAAGCTGAAAGAAATTATGGAAGTGTGTGACCGATGTACGGTTATTAGAAGAGGAAGAAGCGTTGGTACAGTTGATGTAAAAGATTCTAATCCTGATTCACTTGCAGCGATGATGGTAGGACGTGAAGTTAATTTTACAGTCGTTAAAGGCGTTTCAGAACCAAAAGAACCTGTATTAACAATAAAAGATCTTGTTGTATTAGACAGCCGGAAAGTTGCTGCTGTAAACGGATTGAACCTGACCGTTAAAGCAGGTGAAATAGTTGGAATAGCAGGGGTTGACGGCAACGGACAGTCAGAGCTGCTCGAAGCGATCACCGGACTTCGCAAGGCGAATGAAGGTACGATCCAGTTAAGAGATAAAGATATTACAAATAAAACACCTAGAAGCGTTACAGCAAGCGGACTTGCACATATACCGCAAGACCGTCATAAGCATGGCCTTGTTTTAGACTTTTCAGTTGGAGAGAACATGGTTCTTCAAACTTATTATCAAAAGCCATACTCTAAAAACGGAATTCTGAAATTTTCGCCAATATTTGAAAAAGCTAATAAGCTGATCTCAGAGTATGATGTACGTACACCTGATGCTTATACACCTGCCCGGGCATTATCAGGCGGTAATCAGCAAAAAGCCATCATCGCACGGGAAGTAGACCGTGATCCGGACTTTCTTATTGCTGCACAGCCTACACGAGGTCTGGATGTTGGTGCCATTGAATTTATCCATTCAAAGCTTATTGAGCAGAGGGATAAAGGAAAAGCCGTATTGCTAGTATCGTTCGAACTAGATGAAATCATCAATGTAAGTGATAGAATAGCGGTCATGTATGAAGGCAAGATCGTCGCCGTTGTCGATCCGAAGGAAACAACCGAACAAGAGCTAGGTTTATTGATGGCTGGCGGAAAGAGGGGTACTGTAAATGCAGAATAAAAATAATAAGATGAAGCTCCTTGTGCCTCTTGTTTCTGTATTCTTCGGCTTGTTAATTGGCGGAATCATCATGCTTGTCAGTGGGTATAGACCGATTGAAGCTTATGCCGCTTTATTCGAGGGAATGGTTGGCGGCCCGTACTATATCGGTGAAACAGTCAGACAAATGTCACCTCTTATTCTTTCTGGTCTGGCAGTTGCTTTCGCATTCCGTACAGGATTATTCAATATCGGTGTTGAGGGCCAGCTTTTAGTAGGTTGGCTTGCGGCCGTATATGTTGGTGTTTTCGTAGATGCACCAGCTATTGTTCACATTCCGCTCGCAATATTGGCAGCAGGAGTTGCTGGAGCATTATGGGGAGCAGTACCTGGTATTTTAAAAGCCAGATTTAAAGTTCATGAGGTAATTACAACAATCATGATGAACTATATTGCCCTTTACAGCACAAATGAAATTATTCGTAACTACATGCTAGCTCCAGGTGAACGTACTGAGAATGTTAAAGAGACAGCCTCACTTGCTTCACCATTTTTGCAAAGCATTACCGAATATTCAACATTGCATTACGGAATTATAGTTGCATTAATTGCAGCTGTGATCATGTGGTTCCTGCTTTGGAGAACGACAATGGGCTATGAGCTCCGTGCAGTAGGATTCAACCAGCATGCTTCTCAGTATGCAGGTATCAATGTATCAAAAAATATCGTGTTATCAATGGCCATTTCTGGTGCTTTCGCTGGAATTGCTGGCAGCATGGAAGGTCTTGGTACTTATCAGTATATGACGATTAACGCGGCATTTACTGGTGTAGGTTTTGACGGAATCGCAGTAGCTCTTTTAGGAGCAAACAGTGCAATCGGAGTAGTATTAGCTGCTGCATTATTTGGAGGATTAAAGATCGGTGCATTAAACATGCAGTCTATAGCGGGTGTTCCAACTGAACTAGTTGGAGTCGTTATCGCCCTCATCATCTTCTTTGTTGCATGCAGTTATATCGTTCACTGGCTGATGAACCGTGTGAGCAAAGGGGGTAAAATCTAATGAGCTTTATGGATATTCTAGCATTGATTGTCCCTGCTGCTATTGTTTCGGCAGCTCCGCTGATTTTTACTGCTTTGGGCGGTGTGTTCAGTGAGCGTTCAGGTGTAGTAAATATCGGTTTAGAAGGTTTGATGCTGTTTGGTGCTTTTACAGGAGCTGTAACAATCTATTACGGTGAACAGCTCGGATTAGGCGGCGCGTCCCCTTGGGTTAGTTTTCTTGTGGCAATGATTGTAGGAGCTATGCTTGCTTCTATTCATGCACTGGCAAGTATTACGCTAAAAGCCGATCAAGTCGTATCTGGTGTAGCCTTAAACTTTTTGGCAGCAGGACTTGCCATCTTTTTAACTAAGAAAATTTTTAATGCGGGACAAACTCCTGTAATTTCTCAAAGAATCTCGAAGAGTGATATTCCTTTCTTATCTGATATTCCATTATTAGGTAAACTGTTCTTCTCCAATGCTTACCTGACGTCATATGTAGCCGTATTTGTAGCTGTTATAGTCTGGTATGTATTGTACAAAACACCTTTTGGACTGCGTCTTCGTTCTGTTGGTGAGCATCCAATGGCTGCTGATACAATGGGAATAAACGTGCCAAAAATCCGTTATATCGGGGTGTTATTAAGCGGAGCACTTGCAGGTCTTGGGGGAGCAGTATATGTTGCTTCGATCTCAGGAAACTTCACGCATTCTACGATTACAGGACAAGGCTTTATGGCTCTTGCAGCCATGATTTTCGGAAAGTGGCATCCGCTTGGTGCTTTAGGAGCTGCTTTGTTCTTTGGATTAGCGCAAGCGATCAGTATTTCTGGTTCACACATTCCTTTTTTACAGGATATCCCGAAGGTATTTTTATTGATTGCACCTTATGTACTGACTATATTGGCTTTAGCTGGGCTGGTAGGACGTGCAGATGCACCGAAGGCACTAGGAACTCCATACGAAAAAGGAAAAAGATAAACGCTCTAAAAGTTCGCCGACTGGCGGACTTTTTTTTATTTGAAAGAAGGAATGTCATGCTGAGTATAGAAAATGGGTAAACTAGGATGTAGGCAATCATGAAAGGGGCATTTATCCGATGGGAATTGTAAACCATGAAAAAACCGATCTGCATGGTATAACCGTACATACGATAGAAACAAAAAAGTATAAAACCACATCTTTTATCCTTCAGATAAAAGAAGCTATTGATGAAAAAAACGTAACAAAAAGAGCATTGCTTTCTTTTGTACTTCAAAGCGGTACAAAGGATTTTCCTTCGAGCAAAGAATTAAGAAGTGCTTTGGATGATCTTTATGGAGCAACACTTCACGCAGATCTTTCAAAGAAAGGTGAGAATCAGGTAATCAGTATCCGAATGGAAGTAGCGAATGAAAAGTTTTTGTCTAATTCAGAACCTGTTTTGGATAAAGCGTTTCATCTGCTTTCACAAGTCTTGCTGGCACCTGCTCTTGAGAATGGTGTATTTAAAGAGAATATCATCAAAAAAGAAAAGCGCAGTTTAAAACAGCAGATCGAATCGATCTACGATGATAAGATGCGCTATGCAAACAAACGATTGCTGGAAGAAATGTATGAAACAGAACCATACCGGTTAAACGTCTACGGCAATGAGAACGAAGTTGATGCTATTACTTCAAAAGAATTATTCGATTATTATCAGGAAGTTATAAGGAACGACAAACTTGATCTGTATGTGATCGGTGATATTTCTGCGAGTGAAATGGTCGAAAAGGTTAAGGAGCACTTTCGTTTTCCGGAAAACCGCAGCGGGGATAAAGTTTCAAATAATCGAACCAAAGATGAGAAGAGGATTTCTGAAGTTAAAGAGATTTTTGAAGAACAGGATGTACAGCAAGGAAAACTTCATATGGGATACCGTACGTATTCCACATACAGCGACGATGATTATTTTGCGCTTCAAGTTTTTAATGGCGTATTTGGAGGGTTTTCTCACTCTAAACTCTTTATCAATGTTCGAGAAAAAGAGAGCCTCGCTTATTATGCCGCTTCTCGTTTTGAGAGTCATAAAGGGGCGGTATTCGTAATGAGCGGAATTGAAACGGCAAATTATGAAAAAGCCGTAAAAATTATCAAAGAACAGCACGAAGAAATTAAAAATGGAAACATTACTGATTCTGAATTTGAACAGACAAAAGCGATGATCAACAACCAGGTACTTGAAACGATCGACCATCCGATCGGACTTTCAGAGGTACTGTACCACAATGTAGTTGCCGGAACGAACAGGACCATTGAAGAGTGGATAGAAGGCATTAAAAACGTAACAAAAGAGGACGTTGTGGAAGTTGCTAAAAAAGTTACTCTGGATACCATTTTCTTCTTGAAAGGAGCAGGCACAAATGGGAATTAAAACATTTGAATTTGAACAACTAGATGAAACGCTGCATTTTGAAGAACTGGAGAATGGGTTAAAAGTATACGTGCTCGAAAAGAAAGGTTTTAACAAGACATACGCTACTTTTACTACTCATTATGGATCCGTAGATAACCATTTTAAGCCGCTCGGAAAAAATGAAGAAGTTAAAGTTCCCGATGGAATCGCACACTTTTTAGAGCATAAGCTTTTCGAAAAAGAACATGGTGATGTCTTTCAGGATTTCAGCAAACAGGGAGCTTCTGCAAATGCTTTTACAACATTCAACAGAACAGCTTATTTGTTTTCAACAACAAGTGATGTAAAAAAGAATTTAACGACCCTGATTGATTTTGTGCAGGAGCCGTACTTCACTGAAAAAACAGTAGAAAAAGAAAAAGGGATAATCGGACAGGAAATTAGGATGTATGATGATAATCCAGATTGGAGAGTTTACTTCGGGCTGATCGAAAACATGTATCACCATCATCCGGTGAAGATCGATATAGCAGGCACGGAAAAATCAATAGCCGAAATCACGAAGGACACGCTTTATGAATGCTACGAAACCTTTTATCACCCGAGTAACATGATACTCTTCATAGTAGGTCCTATTAATGCATCTGAAATTCTTGATTTTGTTAGAGAGAATCAGTCACAAAAAACGTTCAAGGAAAAAGCGCACATCGAAAGATTCTTTGAGAAAGAACCTTCCTCTGTAGCTAAAGCAGAAAAAATAATTGAGATGACTGTTCAAACCCCGAAGTGTTATATAGGTTTTAAAGAAGCAGCTCCTAACCGTAATGGAAAGGAACTGATGAGACATGAGCTTTGTGTGAATCTGGCTTTAGAAATGATGCTTGGCAAAAGCTCTCCCAATTATGAGGCCCTGTACGAAGAAGGACTGATCGATCAGACGTTTTCCTTTGATTATACGGAAGAGTATGGATTCGGCTTCAGTATGCTTGGGGGTGATACTCAATCACCGGATGAATTAGTAGACCGTGTATCTGAAATGGTAGAAAAATTTAAACAAGAATCTGTTTCAGTGGATTCATTCGAAAGGGCCAGAAAAAAGAAAATCGGAGCTTTTCTTAGGTCTTTGAATTCTCCAGAGTTCATCGCAAACCAATTTACGAGGTATGCTTTTAATGAAATGGATCTTTTTGATGTTATCCCTGTTTTTGAGTCCTTAGAGGTAAATGACGTAGAAGAAGTTCTGCAAAACCACTTTAAAAAAGAAGCGATGACGGTTTGCCAAGTACGCAAAAAAAAGTCATAATGTAATCAAAAAACATCCTGTTTTCAGGATGTTTTTTAAAGTGAAGAGGGAACGTATTTTGAAAACTGCGCTCGTTACAGGTGCCACAAGTGCCATCGGCTTAAAGATTTGCCACATGCTCGCAAGACAAGGGTACTTTATATATTTGCATTACAATACAAATGAAGATCGTGCATTTAAACTTCAGGAGGAGCTTGAAAAAAGCTATAAAATAAAAAGTGTGCCAATTAAAGCTGATCTTTCTTCAGAAGAAGGAACTGAAAAATTAATAAGCCAAGTATCTTCTTCAGTGCATGTATTCATTTATAATTGCGGAGCACCTCATTATGGACTTTTGACGGATTTTACCGAAAAATCGATTCAAAGTACGATTCAGCTGAATCTCACAAGTGCTATTTCGTTAACTAAAGCCCTCGTACCAGTCATGATACAAAAAAAATCGGGCAAGATTGTCATGATCTCTTCTGTCTGGGGAGAAGTAGGAGCAGCATGCGAAACCGTCTATTCTGCAGCAAAAGGCGGATTAAATACGTTTGTTAAAGCCATTTCAAAAGAGCTTGCTCCGAGCAACATTCAAGTGAACAGCGTTTCTCCTGGAGTGATCTCTACACCTATGATGGAGCAATTTTCGGTATCTGAAAAACGTGAAATAGCCGAAGATATACCAGCCGGACGCTTTGGGGAGCCAGAAGAAGTTGCTCATGCGGTTGAGTTTTTAATAAGTGATAAGTCAAATTATGTATCGGGTCATATTCTTTCTGTAAATGGGTCATGGTTTACATAAAAATCATGTATAAAAAAGATTGAAGTTAGGGATATTAAAGCTGTATCAACCTTTAAGGAGGAGACAGCATGTCTGTATTAGACAACTTTGGCCAATGGAAAAATTTCTTGGCAGATCGCTTAAATCATGCTGAGCATGAAGGCATGAACCACGATACGATCTCAAATTTAGCGACAGAAATCGGTGGATATTTAGCTAACCACGTTGAACCTAAAAACGAGGAAGAAAAAGTTCTTGCCGATCTATGGAATGTGGCGGATGAAAACGAAAGACACGCCATCGCTAATATGATGGTCAAACTTGTGCAAAACGAAGGAAACCGCTAAGGCAGAGAGGATGTTAAGATTTTTTTCTTAACATCCTTTTATTTTGCTTTCATAATAAATTGAAATCATTTATTATTAATTACAAGAATAAATGTAGAAATTTGTTTCATTTTGAAGAATAAGGAGCTAAATGCATGGGAGAGCAGGAATGGTATTTAGAGTATGAAATACATAAAAACCGGCCGGGCCTCCTTGGGGATATATCATCCTTGTTAGGTATGCTGGGCATCAACATTATTACGATTAATGGTGTTGATAACGAGCGGCGTGGAATGCTGCTGATTATTGATAATGATGAGAAAACCAACCGGTTAAAATCAATACTGGAATCTATGGATAACATTACAGTAACAAAGTTTCGCAAACCTAAGCTGCGTGACAGACTGGCTGTCAGACATGGCCGATATATTGAACGTGATGCGGACGACAAAAAAACGTTTCGATTTATTCGGGATGAGCTTGGTATATTGGTTGACTTTTTAGCTGAATTATATAAGGTTGAAGGACATAAATTAATCGGCGTCAGAGGAATGCCACGTGTTGGGAAAACAGAAAGTATTGTAGCTTCTAGTGTTTGTGCGAATAAAAGATGGGTCTTCATATCATCTACTTTGCTGCGTCAAACTGTCAGAAATATGCTGGCGGATGATGAATATGATTCAGATCATGTATTTATCATCGACGGTGCTGTTTCTGCACGGAATATGAACGACAAGCATTGGCAGTTGATTCGTGAAATCATGAGGCTTCCTGCAGCTAAAGTTGTAGAACACCCTGATCTCTTAATACAGCATACTGAATATACGTTAGATGATTTTGATTATATTATCGAGCTGAGAAGTCATCGCGATGAAGAAATTACATATGAAGCTCTAAAAGAAGATCCAACTGGATTTGGAAATCTAGAATGACGTAAGTGGGTGGGAAGGTTGACAGAACTCGGAAAACTTTTAAAAGGAAAACGTGAAGAAAAAGGAATGTCACTTGAAGAACTTCAAACATCAACAAAGATACAAAAACGTTATTTAGCTGCGATTGAAGAAGGAAACTATGATGTGCTTCCAGGTACTTTTTATGCAAGAGCATTCATTAAGAATTACTGTGAAGCGGTAGGATTGAACTATGAAACGATTTTTGATGAATATGCACATGAGATTCCAAAGGCTGTTAAAGAATCTGCAACGGAATTTGAACCTCGGTCAAAGAGAGAACGCTCATCCGTTAACGAAGAGAATTCTTTTTTAAAGCGGTTAATACTCATTTTACTTATCGGAGGTTTAATTATCGCTTTGCTGTTCCTAGTCATGAAGCTGCTTCCTGAAGGAAATGACCAGGCTAAGAGCGGTGAAGATGTAAAATCAGTAGAAATGGATGCTGATAAGGACAAACCGGAAAAGAAAGAAGAAACTAACAAAGAAGCAGAAAAAGAAGAGACACAAAACGAAGAACCAGCAAAAAAAGAAGAGGAAGCTTCGGCACCAAAATTGACAAAGCTGCAGACATCCGGCAAAGTAACGACATATGAGATGTCAGAAGGCAATGAGCTGGTTGTTGAACTGACAGCAACTGGTCCGAGTTATGTAGGTATACAAGATGAAACAGGCAAGAGTTATTTTGACAGCCAGGTTAAAGATGGGGAAACAAAAACGTTTGATTTAACAGCGGCAAAAGAAGTAACTTTAAATATTGGTGCATCTCACGTAACATCTATTAAGATTAATGATGAACCATTTACTTATCCTGTGCCGCCTTCTGACCTCGTTCACCAGAAGATCGTTATAAAAAAGGCACAGTAATAAAGTCTATTATATTGACCGGATTTTGGAGGAATTTGCATTGAATTTACCTAACAAGATTACAGTATCTCGAATATTTTTAATACCAGTTTTTATGATCATTCTTTTGGGCGGGTTCGATTGGGGTTCTTGGAAGATGGCTGGTGAAGAACTGCCCGTTACTCATTTTGTTGCTGCGCTGATCTTCATAATTGCTTCCTGTACGGACTGGGTAGATGGCTATTATGCAAGAAAGTATCATTTAGTTACTAACTTAGGAAAGTTTTTAGATCCCCTTGCAGATAAACTGCTTGTTTCTGCAGCTTTCATTGCTTTAGTAGAGCTTGGTGCAGCACCTGCATGGATGATTATTATTATTTTAAGCCGCGAATTTGCAGTTACGGGTATTCGTGCAGTGGCTGCTGCTGAAGATGGAGAAGTTATTGCGGCAAGCCAGATGGGGAAAATTAAAACCTGGATCCAGATTATTGCCATCTCAGCTTTATTGCTGCACAATCTTCCATTTGCATGGGTAGGATTCCCGTTTGCAACGATCAGCTTATGGCTGGCAACTTTTATCACACTTTATTCCGGATGGGAGTATTTTGTAAACAGTAAACATATTTTACTAAAATCAAAGTAATGGTTAAAAACAGGAGCAAATCACTCCTGTTTTTTTATTCGGCTTTAAGCGAAAAACTGAAAAAGATAATCTGGTTTATTATATTTTGAAGTTTTTTGCATTTGAACTAAAATGAAAGAAAGATACAATGAGGAGAGTGACCGAGATTGAATGCAGAAATAATTGCTGTAGGCAGTGAACTTTTATTGGGACAAATCGTAAATTCAAACGCTCAATTCATTTCAAAAAATCTAGCTGACATTGGGGTGAACGTTTTTTATCACACAGTCGTCGGAGATAATGAAAAGCGGCTGGCTTCAGCAGTTCAAACAGCAGCTTCCAGATCTAATCTCCTTATTTTCACCGGAGGTCTCGGCCCCACAAAAGATGATCTGACAAAAGAAACGATAGCAAGAGTTTTTAACAAAGAATTAGTTCATGATGAAGATTCGCTGAAGTACATAATTCATTATTTTGCACAAACAAACAGACAGATGACTGAAAATAACAAGAAACAGGCTTTGATTATTAAGGATGCAACCGTTTTTCCGAACGAAAATGGCATGGCGCCTGGTATGGCATTCATGAACGACGGCATTGTCTGCCTACTGCTTCCGGGTCCGCCAAGCGAGATGAAGCCGATGTTTCAAAAGTATGCGATGCCATTTTTACTTACAAAAATGGACGTTCAAACAAGGTTATATACGCGTGTTTTAAAGTTTTTTGGGATAGGTGAATCGATCCTTGAAACAAAGCTTCAAGATTTGATCGATAAACAAACCAATCCAACTATCGCACCTCTTGCCTCTGAACATGAAGTGACCATACGGCTGACAGCTGCCCACAAAGATAAGGAAATAGCAATGAAACTGTTAGATGGAGCAGAATCTGAAATAGTGAAACGGACTTCTTCTTACTTTTACGGATATGCGGAAGATACGCTAGAAAAACAGGCGATGGATTCATTGCTTAAAAGTAATGCAACTGTTGCCTCAGCCGAAAGCTTAACAGGCGGTTTATTTGGCAGCATCCTGACAGACCTGCCAGGTTCGTCAGCGGTTTTTAAAGGCAGTATAATCGCATATTCGAATGAATTAAAGCAAAAATTGCTAAACGTACCGGATTCATTAATTAAAGAACATGGTGTTGTCAGTGAAGAATGTGCTGAATGGATGGCGAACCATATTAAAATTCTTGCAAAAACAGACTATGGAATCAGCTTTACTGGTGTAGCAGGACCAGATCAACAAGAAGAAAAACCCGTTGGAACGGTATTTGTCGGCATTGCCGGGCCGCTAGAAACGAAGGTTTTTTCTTTAAAGCTTGCGGGAACAAGAAAGAGTATCCGTGAAAAAACAGTCAAACACGGTTTTTATTTGTTAAACCAATTGGTCAAAGAAGGACAATAAAAAAATCGAATAAATGTTCGCAAAATGATTGGCAAAATGAGAAAAAAGAGATATGATAGAAAAGTAGTTAACACAGGAATTAATGAATTAAAAATAAATGATGATACAAATTAGAGGAGTGAATTTTGATGAGCGATAGAAAAGCGGCTTTAGATATGGCTCTGCGTCAAATTGAAAAGCAATTTGGTAAAGGTTCAATTATGAAACTAGGGGAACAAACAGATCAGAGGGTTTCGACGGTTTCCAGCGGTTCAATAGCTTTAGATATTGCACTGGGAATAGGCGGTTACCCGCGCGGGAGAATTATCGAAGTTTATGGTCCAGAATCTTCAGGTAAAACAACGGTTGCCCTTCATGCGATTGCAGAAGTTCAGAGAAACGGCGGACAAGCTGCATTTATTGATGCAGAGCACGCGCTCGATCCTGTATACGCACAAAAACTGGGTGTTAATATCGATGAATTGCTATTGTCCCAGCCTGATACTGGGGAGCAGGCACTGGAAATCGCTGAAGCACTCGTACGAAGTGGTGCAGTTGATATTTTAATCATTGACTCTGTTGCCGCGCTTGTGCCAAAAGCAGAGATTGAAGGAGAGATGGGAGATTCTCACGTAGGTCTGCAAGCTCGATTGATGTCTCAAGCTTTGCGTAAACTATCAGGAGCGATTAACAAGTCCAAAACGATCGCCGTATTTATTAACCAAATTCGTGAAAAAGTAGGGGTTATGTTCGGAAACCCTGAAACAACACCAGGAGGACGAGCACTAAAGTTCTATTCTTCAGTCCGTCTAGAGGTACGAAGAGCAGAGCAGCTTAAGCAAGGTCAGGAAGTTGTCGGAAATAAAACGAAGATTAAAGTGGTGAAGAACAAGGTTGCTCCTCCGTTTAGAACTGCTGAAGTTGATATTATGTACGGTGAAGGAATCTCATATCAAGGTGAGATTTTGGATATCGGTTCAGAGATTGATATTGTACAAAAGAGTGGTGCTTGGTATTCCTATGAAGGTGAGCGTTTAGGACAAGGCCGTGAAAACTCTAAGCAATTCTTAAAGGAAAATCCGGAGATTGCTTCGGCAATTGTTGCGGAAATCCGTAATTACTATCAGCTAGAAGGAAAAACAGCAGAGGTAGAAGCTCCTGCTTTATCAGAGGAATTCGAGCTGACAGAATAATAATTAATGAGGCCAGTCAAATGACTGGTCTTTTTATTTTAAATGAGCAAAATTTCGTCAAATACAGGCAGATAATGCTCCTTGCTATTTTTAGATCAACCTATTATTATAGAAGATTGACTCTCTTGACAAGCTATTGGCACACCTATAAAATGGAGATATATTTTGATTTCTTATGAAATTAAAAGATATGTATAGTATTTGTACGACATGAATGGTGCACAGCACATGTAACACGAATGACGCCAAGAAATGCAGTATGAAAAGCAGAAAAGCAAGAGGAGGTGGAAATATGCCCAATCTTTTAGTATTCATCTCCAGTTTGCTTGTCTCACTAGGTGTCGGTGCTATTGTCGGATATCTTGTTAGGAAATCAATTGCAGAAGCGAAGATTTCAAGCGCAGAGCGAGCAGCTGCGCAAATTGTTGAAGAAGCAAAGCGCGATGCTGACGCCAGCAAGAAAGAAGCGCTGTTAGAAGCAAAAGATGAAATCCATAAGCTGCGTACCGAAGCAGAGCGCGAAATTCGCGAACGTCGAAACGAGCTGCAAAAACAAGAACATCGATTGGTTCAAAAAGAAGAGATCCTGGACAGAAAAAGTGAAACTCTTGACAAGAAAGAGGAATCTTTAGAAAGACGTGAGGAATCTCTCACCAAAAAACAGCGACAAATTGAAGAGATTGAAAGCAAAGTGGAGGAATTGCTGGAGGAACAGCAACGAGAGCTTGAGCGCATTTCCAGTATTACCAGGGATGAAGCCCGCCAAATTATCATGACTGAAACTGAGAATGAGATGACACATGAATTGGCGATGATGGTAAAAGAAATGGAAAACCGTGCAAAAGAAGAAGCGGACAAGAAAGCGAAAGAAATTCTTTCACTGGCTATCCAACGCTGCGCAGCCGATCATGTAGCAGAAACAACTGTTTCTGTAGTAAATCTTCCTAACGATGAAATGAAAGGAAGAATTATTGGACGCGAAGGACGCAACATCAGAACACTAGAAACGTTAACGGGTATTGATTTAATTATCGATGATACTCCGGAAGCTGTCATTTTGTCTGGTTTTGATCCTATTCGCCGTGAGATTGCGCGAATGGCATTGGATAAACTTGTACAGGATGGAAGAATCCACCCTGCGCGAATTGAAGAAATGGTAGAAAAATCACGCAGAGAAGTGGACGAGTACATTCGCGAAGTTGGGGAACAAACTACTTTTGAAGTAGGTGTTCACGGACTTCACCCAGATTTAATTAAAATTCTTGGCCGTTTGAAGTACCGTACAAGCTACGGTCAAAACGTACTGAAACATTCAACAGAAGTTGCATACTTAGCTGGATTGATGGCAGCTGAAGTAGGAGAAGATGTACATCTTGCTAGACGCGCTGGATTGCTTCATGATATTGGTAAAGCAATTGATCATGAAGTCGAAGGCAGCCACGTTGATATCGGGGTGGAACTTGCTACTAAGTACAAGGAACATCCAGTAGTTATCAACAGTATCGCGTCTCATCATGGTGACACAGAACCTACATCGATTATTGCTACTTTAGTTGCAGCTGCAGATGCCTTATCAGCAGCAAGACCAGGAGCACGGCGTGAAACGCTGGAAACGTATATTCGCAGACTTGAAAAACTGGAAGAGATTTCAGAATCATTTGATGGCGTAGAAAAATCTTTCGCTATACAAGCAGGACGTGAAATACGAATCATGGTTAAGCCGGATCTGATTGATGATGTAGCTTCATACAGACTTGCCCGTGATATAACGAAAAAGATCGAGAGCGAGCTGGATTATCCAGGTCACATCAAAGTAACGGTCATTCGTGAGACGAGAGCAGTAGAATACGCAAAATAATAGAACTGGCTCAATAGGTACTTATGACCTAATCTGAGCCGGTTTTTTTGTACGTACGATCCAATTTACTGAACGAATTTTCCGAAAAGTCTAACTTTTAGAGAGGTTTGAATTATCTTTGTTTAGGGAAACAGATAACCGGGGTTTTATTCAGAAGGTCAATTCCGCAGGAAAAATATTATAACGAGTTCTCTGTAATTTTATTACTGCAGGAATACAAGCCTTGATCAATGAATATAGTAGAACAGGTATCTATCCTGAAGGAGGTTCAAAACAATGGAAATATTAAAAGTTTCAGCAAAATCCAACCCCAATTCTGTAGCTGGTGCACTTGCCGGTGTTCTCCGGGAAAGAGGAGGCGCTGAAATACAAGCAATCGGAGCGGGTGCATTAAATCAAGCAGTAAAAGCAGTAGCGATTGCAAGAGGATTTGTGGCACCGAGCGGAGTAGACCTCATTTGTATACCAGCATTTACAGATATCTTGATCGACGGGGAAGAAAGAACTGCCATTAAATTAATAGTGGAACCGAGATAATGGAAAAAACCTGTTTACTTTTAAGTAAGCAGGTTTTTTGTGTTTCTTTATTTATTTTGTGCAGCCTGCAGTGAAGGAAAACAGGCGGTATTACAAGAAATGATAATAAAGGATTTGTATCACAGATTTTAGTAGGAATAATAATCCTTACATGATTTGCCTGTTTTTGAAATAGTTTGAATAATTTTAGCCGAATACTTGCATTTTTATTAAGTTAAGTCTAGAATTGTAGACGTTTAGTACATAATTTATTTAACGTATAAAAACGTTGAAATCACCATGAAAGCAATACACAATACTAAAGTAATTTCTCAAAATTAACGTTTGGGTTACTGAAAGGGTGGAGTACATGATTGATCAACTTTCCTGGAAAGTTGGCGGACAGCAAGGTGAAGGTATCGATAGTACAGGAGAAATTTTTGCGATGGCACTTAACCGCCTTGGCTATTATCTCTATAGCTATCGACACTTTTCTTCTAGAATTAAAGGCGGTCATACCAACAATAAAATTCGTGTAAGCACGAGTGAAACCCGTTCTATTTCTGATGATCTTGATATTTTAATAGCATTCGACCAAGAGACCATTGATGTGAATGTACATGAACTGCGCGATGGCGGGGTTGTTATTGGAGATTCTAAATTCAATCCTACAGTGCCAGAAGATTTGAATGTTAGATTGTATGCGGTTCCATTTACTGAGATTGCGAGTGAACTAGGAACTTCACTAATGAAAAACATGGTAGCGATCGGCGCAACGAGTGCCGTTTTAGGTTTGCCTGTCGAAAGCTATTTAGAAGTAGTTGAGGAGATTTTCTCCCGCAAAGGTGCAAAAGTAGTTGAAAAGAACATGGAGGCTATTCAAAAAGGTGCTGATCATTTCAATGAATTATCAGGCGGCCAGATTGACGGTTTCCAATTAAATAAAGCAGATGGCAAAAAGAGAATGTTCATGATCGGAAACGATGCGATCGCACTTGGTTTTGTGGCGGGCGGCGTTCGTTTCATGGCTGCGTATCCTATTACTCCAGCCTCTGAGATCATGGAATATTTAATTAAAAAACTGCCTGAATTCGGTGGTACCGTAATTCAGACGGAAGATGAGATCGCAGCTTGTACAATGGCAATCGGTGCAAATTACGCTGGTGTAAGAACGATTACTTCTTCAGCAGGTCCTGGGCTTTCCTTGATGATGGAAGCACTTGGTCTATCCGGTATGACAGAGGTTCCATTAGTTGTGGTTGATACACAGCGCGGCGGGCCGTCTACAGGTCTTCCGACTAAACAAGAACAATCCGACTTAATGGCTATGATTTATGGAACTCATGGTGAAATTCCAAAGGTTGTTATGGCGCCGAGTACAGTGGAAGAAGCGTTTTATGATGCAGTTGAAGCATTGAATATTGCAGAAGAATACCAATGTCCTGTTATCTTATTAACAGACCTTCAGCTTTCACTTGGAAAACAATCTGTTGAGCCTCTGGATTTCAACCGTGTAGAAATCCGCCGAGGAAAGTTGGACCCTAGCCAGGAGCTCCCAGAAACTGATGATAAAGATGGATATTTTAAACGATATGAAGTAACTGAAGATGGTATCTCTCCTCGTGTAATTCCCGGAATGAAAAATGGTATTCACCATGTTACGGGTGTTGAGCATGATGAAACGGGGAAACCTTCTGAGGTTGCAGCTAACCGTCAAAAACAGATGGACAAGCGTCTTCGCAAACTAAATAGACTGCGCTTCAATGTACCTGTAGTAAAGCAGATAAAGCATGAACAGGCTGATATTCTTTTAGTTGGGTTTAACTCTACTAGAGGGGTTATAGAAGAAGCAATGCCGCGCCTGGAAGCAGAAGGGTTCAAGGTGAATCACGCACATATCAGATTGATTCATCCATTCCCGGCAGACGAGATGAAACCGTTAATCGATTCAGCCAAAACGGTGATTGTCGTTGAAAATAATGCTACAGGCCAACTAGCTAACATTTTAAAAATGAATGTTGGACAGCATGAAAAAATTAAGAATTTGCTAAAATATGATGGGAATCCTTTCTTGCCATCTGAAGTTGTCATGAAATGCAAGGAGCTGGTTTAATATGGCTACATTCAAAGATTTTCGTAACAGTATCAAACCTAACTGGTGTCCGGGTTGTGGAGATTTCTCAGTACAGGCAGCCATTCAAAGAGCAGCAGCAAATGTCGGTTTAGAACCAGATAATCTTGCCGTTGTATCGGGAATCGGCTGTTCTGGACGGATCTCAGGTTATATTAAGTCTTATGGTTTTCATGGTATTCATGGGCGTTCATTGCCGATTGCACAGGGTGTTAAGATGGCAAACCGAGACCTTACAGTAATTGCATCAGGTGGTGACGGTGACGGTTTTGCGATTGGAATGGGACACACTGTTCATGCGATCAGACGAAACATCGATATCACATACATTGTTATGGATAACCAGATTTATGGACTTACTAAAGGACAGACGTCTCCGCGTTCTGATGTTGGTTTCAAAACAAAAAGTACACCAGAAGGATCTGTTGAATCCGCTATCGGGATCATGGAGCTGGCTTTAACAGCAGGTGCAACATTTGTAGCACAAAGCTTTTCAACTGATTTGAAAGAGCTGACTTCTATTATTGAAGCGGGTATTAATCACAAAGGATTTTCTTTGATTAATGTGTTCTCTCCTTGTGTAACCTACAATAAAGTTAATACTTATGACTGGTTTAAAGAACATTTAGTACCATTAAGTTCAATTGAAAACTATGATTCTTCAAACCGCATGATGGCCATGCAAACATTGATGGAGAATAAAGGGCTTGTCAAAGGAATCATCTATCAGGATAAAGTGAAGCCTTCCTATCAGGATCTTGCCCACGGATACAGCAAAGAAGCTCTTGCTAAAATGGACTTGAACCTTTCAGAGGAAAAATTCAATCAGCTTATGACAGAATTTATGTAAAACAATGCCTTCTCCTATTTTTTGGAGGAGGCATTTTACTTCTTATTAAAAAATTTTTAAAATTTTTTTTGGTATCCCCGAATGTCCATCTGACGTGAACACTGCTCTTTACCTCATTATTTATTAAATGTACAATTGTGATGGATATGATATTTGATGTTTAGTGAGGAGTGTTCAGTTTGGAAGGAAAAATGAAAGCAATTGTTAAGCATCATGCAGGTTACGGTGCTAGATTAGAGACAGTCGATATACCTCAGATTAATGAGAATGAAGTATTGATCAAAGTTAAAGCTACTTCAATCTGCGGGACAGATGTCCATATTTATACGTGGGATGAATGGTCGCAGAGCAGAGTAAAGACTCCTTATGTATTTGGTCATGAGTTTTCAGGAATCGTAGAAAAAGTGGGAAGTTCTGTAACAAACGTTAACGTTGGTGATCATGTATCTGCAGAAACACATATAGTTTGTCATTCTTGTCCGCAATGTTTAAAAGGACAGTTTCATATTTGTAAAAATACAAAAATCATCGGTGTCGATACACATGGCTGTTTTGCAGAATATGTTGCAATGCCAGCTGAAAACATTTGGAAAAACGATTCCAATATGCCTTTTGAACATGGCTCCATTCAAGAACCGATGGGCAATGCTGTTCATACTGTTCTTGCTGGTGATGTAGCAGGGAAAACCGTTGCAGTCATCGGCTGCGGACCTATCGGCATTATGGCTGTAAACGTTGCTAAAGCTGCAGGAGCCAGCCAGGTCATCGCATTAGATCTTAATGAATACCGTCTGGATTTAGCGAAAAAAATTGGAGCTACTTCTGTGATCAACCCTAAGAATGAAGATCCAGTTGAAAGAGTGATGGAGCTTACAGACGGAAATGGTGTGGACGTGGTTTGTGAAATGAGCGGTCATCCAGTTGCGATCGACCAAGGGTTCAAAATGATCACTAACGGCGGACGTGTATCCATCTTAAGTCTGCCTGTTAAGCCTGTTGAAATTGACCTGACTAATGATGTTGTATTCAAAGGTGTAACAGTACAAGGTATCACAGGAAGAAAAATGTATGAAACGTGGCAGCAAGTATCCGGACTTTTACAATCCGGAAGCATGCACCCAGAAACAATTATCACCCATACGCTTCCAATGGAACAGTTTGAGGAAGGCTTTGACTTAATGATAAAAGGCAATTGTGGAAAAGTAGTTCTTATTCCTTAGAAAGGGGTTTGATAGTGATGAAAGGTTTTGAATACTTACAAGAAGAATTAGACCACATGAAAAAAGAGGGAACGTTTAGAAAGCTTGTCCCTCTAGAATCCGAACAGGGATCTAAAGTTGTGATTAACGGCAAGGAAGTTATTCAGCTTTCTTCAAACAATTATTTAGGGCTTACGAGTCATCCGAAAATGAAAGAGGCTGCTTTAGAAGCGGTTGAAAAATACGGTGTAGGGACAGGATCAGTGCGTACTATAGCTGGGACTCTTTCCATGCATGAAGAATTTGAAAAAAAACTTGCTGAATTCAAACACACGGAAGCATGTCTTGTTTTCCAATCTGGTTTTTCTACAAATCAGGGAATTCTATCTGCGATTTTGACAGAACAGGATGTTGTTATTTCTGATGAATTAAATCACGCTTCCATTATTGACGGAATTCGTTTAACAAAAGCAAAAAGAAGAATCTACAAGCATGTCGATTTAGAAGATTTAGAAGCAGCTTTAAAAGAAACACAAGAATATAGAAAAAGAATCGTAGTAACAGATGGTGTATTCTCGATGGACGGTAATATTGCACCTCTGCCGGGGATCGTAGAACTTGCAGAAAAGTATGATGCACTAGTTATGGTTGACGACGCTCATGCAAGCGGCGTGCTGGGATCAAACGGACGCGGAACAATCGATCACTTTAACTTGAATGGTCGCGTACACATTCAAGTAGGTACATTAAGTAAAGCAATTGGTGTTCTTGGAGGCTATATTGCAAGTACACAAACATTAAGAGATTATTTGATTCATAAGGGACGTCCCTTCTTATTTAGTACCTCTCATCCGCCTGCGGTTATTGCAGCAAGTTCAGCTGCTATCGATGTGCTCGAGGAAGAGCCGGAACATATGGAAAGACTGTGGGAAAACACAAAATTCTTTAAAGCTGGACTGAAGGATTTAGGATTTGATACTGGAGTAAGTGAAACTCCGATCACTCCAGTACTTGTTGGTGATGATGCTTTAGCACATAAGCTTTCCGATACGCTTTTAAAATATGGTGTATTCGCACAAGGTATTGCATTCCCGACCGTAGCAAAAGGAAAAGCACGTGTACGTACAATCGTAACTGCACAGCATACAAGAGAAGAATTACAGGCTGCTTTAGATGCGTTTGAAAAAGCAGGAAAAGAACTGGAAATTATTTAACGATTTAAAAAGAAGGAGTAATCCTTCTTTTTTGTTTGGCAAAATCATTCAATTTACCATAATAACATTATGTAAACTAGAAGGATTTCACGTTTTATTACAGCCATTTATTTGATATAATGTTACAGTTAGGTACAAATAAGCAATCTCATGAAATAAATAAACGTTAAAATGCAGTAAAAGGCAGTAAGGAGTGAAAGGGTCTTGGATACTACTAAAGACAACAAAACGGTCAATAATGATAAAAAAAGAGACTACTCACAATATTTCCAAACAACATATGCTCCACCTTCTTTGAAAGATGCGAAAAAACGCGGGAAAGAGCAGACTCAGATTTTAAAGGATTTCACTATTCCAGAAAACCTAAAAAATATTGGTGCCGGAAAAAAATTCTATATCCGTACTTACGGCTGCCAAATGAACGAACATGACACGGAGGTCATGGCTGGAATCTTGAATGAAATGGGATATGAAGTAACGAACTCAACTGAGGATGCGGATGTTATCCTGTTAAATACATGTGCGATTCGTGAAAATGCTGAAAATAAGGTATTTGGTGAACTGGGTCACTTAAAACATACAAAAGCAAATAATCCAAACTTGCTTTTAGGTGTTTGCGGCTGCATGTCACAGGAAGAATCTGTTGTAAACCGGATTTTATCGACTTATCCGCAAGTAGACATGATCTTTGGTACTCACAATATACACCGGTTGCCGCAGATCATTGAAAATGCTCTGTTTTCTAAAGAGATGGTTGTGGAAGTTTGGTCAAAAGAAGGAGATATCGTTGAAAATCTTCCCAGAAAGCGTAAAGGTAATGTAAAAGGCTGGGTTAACATTATGTACGGCTGTGATAAGTTCTGTACGTATTGTATCGTTCCATACACTCGCGGTAAGGAACGAAGCAGGCATCCTCAAGATATTATCGATGAAGTCAGACAGCTGGCAAGAGAAGGCTACAAGGAAGTTACATTGTTAGGGCAGAATGTAAATGCTTACGGCAAAGATTTCGAAGATTTGGATTATGGACTTGGAGATCTTATGGACGAGATCCGAAAGATTGATATCCCAAGACTCCGTTTTACGACCAGCCATCCGCGTGATTTTGATGACCGCTTGATCGAAGTGCTCGCGAAAGGCGGAAATATAGTGGATCACATTCATCTTCCTGTTCAACACGGTAATAGCGACATCTTAAAATTGATGGCTCGTAAATATACTCGAGAACATTATATGGAACTTGTAAACAAAATTAAAGCAGCAATACCAAATGCTGCTTTGACGACAGACATTATTGTTGGATTCCCGAATGAGACTGATGAACAGTTCGAGGATACGATTTCGCTTGTTAAAGAAGTGGAGTACGATGCAGCTTATACGTTTATCTATTCACCACGTGAGGGTACACCAGCAGCGAAGATGAAGGATAACGTCCCAATGGAAGTTAAACGTGAGCGTCTTCAGCGCTTGAACAATGTATTAAACGATATTTCACTCCGAAAAAATCAGGCTTACGTAGGTAAGGTTGTAGAAGTGCTCGTTGAGGGAGAAAGCAAAAAAAATCCTGACGTGTTAACTGGTCATACGGGTTCAAATAAAGTAGTAAACTTTAAAGCTCCTAAACACCTGATCGGTGAAATTGTTAAAGTTATGATCACAGATGCCAAAACTTGGAATCTTGGCGGAGAATTAGTAGCAGAAAAATCAGAGGTGGTAAGCTAATGACAACTTATACAAAAGAAGAAATATTAGGTAAAGCGAAAGAACTGGCAAAAATGATCGCAACAACAGAAGAAGTTGAGTTCTTTAAAAAAGCAGAAGCCCAAATCAATACGAATGCGAACGTCGCAAAATTGATGGGACAGATCAAAAATCTTCAAAAGCAAGCTGTAAACCTTCAGCATTATCAAAAGCATGAAGCGTCTAGAGAAGTTGAAGAAAAGATTGACGATTTAATGGCTGAATTAGACAGCATCCCAGTTGTGCAGGAATTTAAACAGTCTCAAAGTGACGTGAATGATATCCTGCAAATGGTTTCTCATACCATTTCAAACAAAGTGACAGATGAAATTATTGAATCCACTGGAGGAGATCTTCTTAAAGGAACAACTGGTTCCCAGGAAGGCTGTACACCTGGAGGCTGCGGCTGCCACTAATATTAATTTTTACAAACGATGCCTGATTCTGGCATCGTTTTTTTAGTCTTCAAACAGCAATTATGATCCTTCGAAATAATTTATGCTCGTATCTCATTTTTATTGGCTATTCGATAAATGCACCGTCATAATGGCATGAAGTTAACTTTATAGAACCACTATAAATTTCACGTACCGTACATAATAAATATTTCTTGAACATTGGACAACAAACGCCCATATACATAAACTAATTGTTTCGATTTAGGATTAGTAAGCACAATAGGCATTCGCCCTGCATAAAATGTATGGAGACCGGATATAGGAGGGATTCATGTATGTCCAGAAGTGTTGAACAGGAACTGACTTACAGAGAGATCATTACAAAAGCGGTGTGCGGGAAAGGAAGAAAGTTTTCTCAGGCAACCCATACGATCACACCGGCACATCGTCCCAGCAGTATATTAGGATGCTGGATTATCAACCATGCCTATAAACCAAAAAAAATTGACGAATGTGTTGAAGTTGAAGGAAGCTATGATATTAATGTTTGGTATTCGTATAACGATAACACAAGAACGGAAGTGGTAACTGAAACCATTCACTTTAAAGATAAAGTGGATTTAAGTGTACGGGATAAACATGCACTTGGAAATCAGTATGAAGTAACATGTCGTGCTCTGCAGGAGCCTAATACGTTAGAAGCTACTATTTCACCTAATGGCAATAAAGTTATTGTTCAAGTAGAACGAGAGTTTGTATGTGAAATTATAGGTGAGACTAAGGTATGCGTCTATGTAAACCCTGACGGATTCGATGATGAGAATATGAGAGATTGGGAATTCGATGTAGAAGATGAAAATTTTGAAGATCTTGATCCGAATTTTCTAGTCGGTGATTTAGAAGAATAATTACCTGAACGGGAGATTGTTTCCCGTTTTTTTCATGCCTATAAAAACGAAATGAAATGGTGAGTTATGATATAATAGCAACATCGAAATGTTATGAAGATAGGTGAAAAAATGTCGCAGTATACTCCAATGATACAACAATATTTATCAATCAAGGCAGCTCATCAAGATGCCTTTTTATTTTTTCGTTTAGGCGATTTTTATGAAATGTTTTTTGAAGACGCTGTTCAGGCAGCCCAAATTTTAGAGATTACATTAACGAGCAGAGATGGAGGAAGCAAGGATCGCATCCCAATGTGCGGTGTACCCTATCATTCTTCTTCCGGGTATATTAAGACGCTCGTAGAAAACGGGCATAAAGTAGCGATATGTGAACAAGTAGAAGACCCTAAGCAGTCAGTTGGTGTCGTGAAGCGTGAGGTTATTCAGATTATTACGCCAGGTACCGTTATCGATGATCATCTGCTGCAAGACCGGGAAAATAATTATCTAGTTTCTATTGAAACTGAAGAAGATCTATATGCTTACGTACTATGTGACCTGTCTACAGGGGAATTAAAAGGTTATACATACAGCGGAAGTCAGCTGTCATTCATTCAGTTGCTGTTAAGCCACGGTGTTAAGGAGATCGTAGGTGATGAAAATTTACATAACGATTGGAACGAAAAGATCTCATTGAATGGGCAGGCATCGGTATCTATCCAGACAGAGAATTCGATAGATGATAAGTTTCAGCATCTGGTAAGAGATGTTTCTCTGCCCTCATTGCTTAAAGCATCAGGAAGGCTGTTTCACTATTTAAGCTATACGCAGAAACGTTCCTTTCAGCATCTTAAACCAGTTGAATTCCAGCAGAACGATCAAAGAATGAAGCTTGATGCTTTTTCGAAACGAAATCTGGAATTAACAGAATCCATTCGTGCCAAGGGAAAGAAAGGCTCATTATTATGGCTGTTAGATGCAACAATGACAGCCATGGGCGCCAGAAAACTAAAGCAGTGGGTAGAGGAACCGTTGTTTGTAAAGAAAACCATCGAAAAACGGTTACAATTAGTCGAGAATCTAATCGGAGAGTTTTTTATACGGGAAGAAATGAAAGAACAGCTGAAATCAGTGTATGATATGGAACGGCTGATCGCTAAGATCTCTTATGGGAATGCAAGTCCGAGAGATTTAGTCCAGTTGAAAAAATCACTATTAAGCGTTCCAGTTCTTAAAGAAAAGATTAAACAGATACCTGGTGATTATGCTGCTGAACTTGATGAAAAGATGCAGGATCATAAAGAACTGGCTCAGTATCTGGATTCTGCTATACATGATGAAGCTCCTGTTCAGATAAAAGAAGGCGGAATCATTAAAAAAGGGTACAATGCTAAGCTGGATGAATATAAGGATGCAAGCATGAACGGGAAAGCATGGATTGCAGCCCTTGAGCAGCAGGAGAAAGTGAATACCGGAATTAAATCACTAAAAATCGGCTTCAATAAAATATTTGGCTATTATATTGAGGTTACTAAATCAAATCTTTCAATGGTTCCTGCTGAAAGATATGAACGCAAGCAGACTCTTGCCAATGCGGAGAGATATGTTACTCCTGAACTAAAAGAGAAAGAACGGATTATTCTAGAAGCAGAAGAAAAAATAACAGGGCTGGAACATACTTTATTCCTGGAAGTAAGAGAATATGTGAAGCAATACATCCCTGGGCTTCAGCAATTGGCAGGTGCCATTTCTGAGCTGGATGTCATGCAATCTTTCGCTGCGGTCAGTGAGCAATACCGTTATGTCAGACCAATAGTTTCAGAGGATGGGAATGTAGAGATCGTCGGCGGACGCCATCCTGTTGTTGAAAAAGTAATGGATGCTCAGGAATATGTTCCAAATGATATTTTATTAAATAATGATAGAAACATGCTGTTGATCACCGGACCAAATATGGCAGGTAAGAGTACCTATATGCGCCAGCTTGCTTTAACGGCTATCATGATGCAGATCGGATGTTTCGTGCCTGCTGAAAAAGCAGAACTCCCCTTGTTTGATCAGATTTTCACCCGTATTGGGGCAGCGGATGATTTAGTAGGCGGACAAAGTACTTTTATGGTAGAGATGCTCGAAACAAACTTTGCGCTTACTAGTGCGACTGAAAACAGCTTAATTCTTCTTGATGAAATCGGACGAGGAACTTCTACTTATGACGGCATGGCGCTCGCTCAATCTATTATTGAATTTATTCACGAAAGAATTCAGGCGAAAACCTTATTTTCGACCCATTATCATGAACTGACAGTTTTAGAAAAATCACTTCCATCATTGAAAAATGTTTTTGTAAGTGCAGTTGAAGAAAATGGAAGTCTTGTATTTTTGCATAAGGTAATTGATGGACAAGCAGACAAAAGCTTTGGTATTCAAGTAGCAGAGCTTGCTGATCTTCCGCAAGATGTCATCGAAAGAGCCAAAACGATTCTGCAAACATACGAAAAACAGGAAAAGAACGAATCACTTCCGAGTCAAGAAGTATCAGCGGCTAAAGAAGAAGATATAATGGAAAGCCAGCTTAGCTTATTTGCCGACCATAACGCGACTTCAAGAAAAAGAGACTCGAAGGATATGGATGTTATAAAAGAATTGAAAGCTATGAATGTGCTGGAAATGACTCCTCTTGATGCGATGAATGTTTTATATAAGCTTCAAACAAAACTGAAATAAAAGGAGGCGGAAATATGGGCAAAATCGTACAGCTAGATGAACATTTATCCAATAAGATTGCAGCTGGAGAAGTCGTGGAACGCCCTGCCTCAGTTGTGAAAGAACTTGTTGAAAACTCGATCGATGCGAATGCAAAGAGAATTGAGATCGAAGTGGAAGAAGGAGGATTGTCGCTGATTCGTGTGCTGGATAACGGTGACGGCATTGAAGCAGATGATTGTGTTCTCGCTTTTAATCGGCATGCGACAAGTAAGATCAAGAGCGAACAGGACCTTATCCAAATCCGGACGATGGGTTTTCGTGGAGAAGCATTGCCGAGTATTTCTTCCGTTTCTCAGGTTGAATTGAAATCTTCTACAGGAAATGGACCAGGAACGTACTTGTATATTGAGAATGGTAAAGTTACTAAACAGCAGCAAACAAACAGCAGAAAAGGTACGGATCTTACAGTAAGAAATCTATTTTATAATACACCTGCCCGTCTGAAACACGTTAAAACGATTCAGACTGAATTAGGTACCATTACCGATCTTGTTAACAGGCTTGCTTTAGCTAATCCGGACGTATCCTTCCGATTAAAGCATAACGGAAAAGAATTGCTTCATACTTCAGGTAATGGAAACCTGCTGCAGATTATTGCAGCAGTTTATGGCATCCAGACTGCGAAGAATATGATTCCGGTTTCTTGCACTTCGCTGGATTATGAAGTGACAGGATATATCGCCAAACCGGAGATGAACAGGGCCTCCAGACAATATATTTCCCTTTTTATGAACGGAAGATATATAAAGAACTTTGCTCTTTCAAAAGCCATACAAAATGCATATCATACTTTTTTGCCGATTGGGCGTTTTCCGATCGCTATCCTATCTGTTAAGATGGATCCAACCATCATCGATGTAAATGTACATCCCTCAAAACATGAAGCAAGATTAAGCAAAGAAACAGAACTCGTTCAGTTAGTTGAAAACGAACTCAGAAAAGTCATTAAAGCTCAGCAGCTCATCCCTGAAGTAAACTTTGAGAAGAAAGAGCAGAAGCATAAAGAAACAGATCTACAATCTTCTTTTTCATTTGAATACCGACAGAATAGTGAAGAAAGCAAGCCGGAGGATTCCGCAGATTTCTTGAATCAGAAAATAATGCATCCTGTAGAAACACCGATAAAGTTCCAGGAAGCAGAAAAAATCAACGAAGTGGTTGATACGCTTTTAGAAACCAAACATATTCCGGAAACTAATGAAAAGGTAACTCCATTATCTGAGAATCCTGAAATTAGCAATGAAAAAATACCAGTCTTATATCCGATTGGACAGATGCACGGAACCTACATCCTTGCCCAAAATGAAAAGGGCCTGTACCTAATTGATCAGCATGCTGCTCAAGAGAGAATTAAGTATGAATATTTTCGAAAAAAAGTAGGACAAGTAGAACGGGAACTGCAGCTTTTAACTGTTCCTTATACATTTGAGTACACTGCACATGAATCTGCATTTATCGAGGATCACCTTGAGTTTTTAAGGCAGGTCGGACTGTTTCTTGAACCGTTTGGACAAAATACGTTTATTGTAAGAGAGCATCCCCAGTGGTTTCCAAAGGGATATGAAAAAGAAACGATCATGGATATTATCCAGCAGGTCTTGGATCATAGAAGGATTGATATAAAAAAATTAAGAGAAGAAGCTGCCATCATGATGTCGTGTAAAGGATCTATTAAAGCGAACCATCACCTTAGAAACGATGAGATATTTGCTTTGCTTGAGTCTTTGCGTAAATCCGAAGATCCATATACATGCCCTCATGGCAGGCCGATCACGATTCATCTATCAACATATGAACTCGAAAAGATGTTTAAACGAGTGATGTAGGAGTTAAACATGAAGGATAAATTAGTCGTCATTGTTGGTCCAACAGCTGTTGGGAAGACAAAAACAAGCATTGAACTAGCTAAAGCGATCGATGGAGAAATTATCAGCGGGGATTCCATGCAGATATACCGCGGATTAGATATCGGTACAGCTAAAATAACGGAGGATGAAAAAGAAGGCATCCCGCATTATCTGATTGATATTAAAGAACCATACGAACCATTTTCCGTCGCTGAGTTTCAAGAAAAGGCACAGAAAATTATCAGTGATATTAATAATAGAGGGAAAATACCAATCATTGTTGGGGGAACAGGACTATATATTCGTTCCGTTACACATGATTATGAATTTTCAGAAGTGCACAAAAACAGTGAGATCCGGGAAAAGCTGCAAATTAGAGCGGATAAAGAAGGACCAGAAGCTTTACATGAGGAGTTAAGGTCTATCGATCCTGTCCGGGCAGAAGAAATACATCCTAATAATGTTCAAAGGGTAATCAGAGCTCTTGAAATATATTTTGAAACGGGTAAAATTCCTTCAGAGGAACAAAGTAACTTACAGGGCAAAGAAGAGTCACCATATAAACTTGCGTTAGTTGGTTTAACCATGAACCGCGAAACGTTATATGAACGTATTAATAAACGTGTAGATCTTATGATTGAGACGGGTATCCTCGAGGAAGCAAAGTGGTTATTATCTCAAGATATAAGCAATAGCCTAGCTGCAAAAGCGATAGGGTATAAGGAGCTTTTCCCATACCTGAAAGGTGAAATTTCATTAGAAGAAGCAGTATCCCTTTTAAAACGAAATTCAAGAAGATATGCCAAAAGGCAATTCACCTGGTTTAAAAATCAGATGGATGTTGAGTGGTTTTCGATGGATAAAGAGCCTTTTTCAAAAAAATTTAAAGAAATTCATCAGTTTGTGGAAGGGAAATTAGAAATTTCCGAGAATGTATAAAGGTAATGCCCAAAGAGGAGGATCTGTTCACATGAAGCAATCAATCAATTTACAGGATCATTACTTAAACCAATTACGTCGCGAAAATATTTATGCGACCGTATATTTGCTGAATGGCTTTCAGCTGAAAGGTTTAGTAAAGGGGTTTGACAACTTTACGGTTGTACTTGAGGCAGAAGGGAAACAGCACCTCATATATAAGCATGCTATTTCAACATTCACCCCGCATCGAAATGTCGATTTATCTTCTGCAAATATGAATGAATAAAAAATACTCCCTAAGAACCTGTTAAAGGTTTTAGGGAGTTTTTATTTGTGTCAGGTAGTTTTCATATCTTTGCAGAGTAAGTTGAGATTTTAACCCAAACCTTTCCTGAGCCTTTTCACCAGTTTTGCCTGATGCTAGATAGTTTAAGATAGCGGTTCTTCGAAGGTGATGGGAACTGATACCTTTTCTAATGCCAGACCTTCTGATCTCCTGTCTAAGCATCTTTTGAACCGCAATGACAGTTAAAGGTTTTGGTTCATAATTTCCATAATCAAACCGGAAAGTCCCTCTTTGATAATCAAATGCGATAAAAAAACGATCAGAGGAGTTATTTCTTGGTCTTATGGCGTCTGGGATGTCTTCCATATATGCATAAAGCAAGTGCCGCGTAAAATCGTCCAGAGGAAGGCGGCGCATTTCTGTTTTATTCAAAATTGATAACTGCTGCTGTGTAAAATGAACATGTTTCATTTCAATATTCGTCAATTCCTGCAATGATAAGCCATAATAATATATCAGTGACAAAATAGCTTCATTTCTTCTTATAAGCAAATGTCTGTGTTTTTGCTGTTTTTCAGTTAGTCCTTCATAAGAAGACAAGGTTTTAAATAACAGTTCAAATTCGCATTTCGTAATAAAATCTTCCTCATTAAATTGGGTATCTTCTTTTAAGTTCTTTTCAAGTTCTGAAAAGGGATTAACCTGAAGTTGTCTTTGAGAATGAAGGTAATGAAACAGACTTTTTATAACGGTAAATACTCTTTTGCTTGTCGAGGTACTATATTCACGCTGATCGGAAAGAAATTGGAAATAATCGTTTAAAACACTAGGATTCAAAGATTTAATATCATCAATATCATCACTTTTTTTAACGACACGAACCCAAGCTAAAAAATCAAGCAGATCATAGTAATACCTTTTAATTGTACTTTCTGTTCTGCCTTTCTTTTGTAAATGGGAGATAAACGATTCGGCATATCCGGGTAAGTGTGGATATTCTTCCATAATTGCCTCCTATAACCTCTTTTTCCCATTATAACAAAGCGGGGATTTTTTGCATATTTCGCATGCATCCTATCAAAACTATCTAAAAAAAGGATGATAATTATGCGGAAACTCTCGTTGATGTTAATTTGTGTACTTTTTAGTATAAGTGCATGTTCAGGGAAAAGCGGTTCTGGGGATGAAACACTCGATACCGAGCAGGTTAAATATGATACGTCTGAACGTAAACCGAACACACAGATCGATTCGCCTCTTGTAGAAGAAAAAAGCGAGGAACTCCATCAATCAAAAGATTTAGTCCAGCTTGCCGAGAAAGTTGAGGGTGTAGAAAAGGCTTATGTGCTTGTAAGCGGCATTTACACATTAGTAGGAATAGTTTCTTCAGAGCCTGTAGCTCCTGGAGAAGAAAATAATGAACTGCGCAAAGAGGTTTATAACAACTTAAAGGGTAACGCACACGGCAGGAATGCAGCGATTACCACCGATCCGGAAAAAATCACAAAAATAAAAGAGTTAGGTCAAAAAGTGCAACAGAGTAAAAATGACCTTCAAGGCGGAGTTTACAATGAACTTGGAATTTTAATCGGCCAAATAAAACCGCTTAAAGGACAATTGAAATCAACTGAGAGGCAAGATATGCATGAAGAGATGGACCAAAGCCGGGACGACTTATACGAATAAGAATATTATTTCCTAAGGAAGCGCATAAATAGACAGATTTTGACACATCGTCCGGTATATAATAAACATAATATTTGTTATGTAAACAACTCATGAAAAAAAGCATTTTCCAAAATACGGAAGATGCTTTTAATTATTTCTGATCGGTTCAGAATCAGCAGGTACATACACAGTAGTTAACGGCTTAGCTGTATTTCTTAATTTACCAGTTAAATAAGATGCAATTGTAATCGCAATTATAGATATAAGAGCATTTTTGAAACCAAACATAACCACTGCTGATGAAACAATAATAAAATCCGTTACAAAAAGAGAGACACCTCTGTTGATCTCAGACTTTTGTTCCAAATAGAGAGCCAGGATATGTATACCCCCAAGTGAAGCACCAGAATTAAGAACGAAACTGACACCAATTCCAATCAGAATACCGGCAGCAACTGCTGCAAATACAGGTGCAATGTGCGGAAATTGTATAAAGTCCATAAGATCAGAAAGTACAGAGATGAGCATGATACATAGAAAAGTTGAAATGGAGAATGCCCAACCCAGCTTTTTTATTGAAAGAATAAAAAATGGGAGATTAACTACTAAAAAAAGAACTCCCCATGACCATTCGCTCATAAAAGAACCAAGCGTTGCAATACCCGCAGTACCTCCAAAAGTCAATGAATGAACATTTAGTAATTTTATACCGGCTGCGGTTAAAAATAGCCCCAAAATAATCATCAAAATTTTATATAATTTCGTTTCCAAATGAGTTCCTACTTCCATTAAACAAATAGCTTGATTTTCATTTATTAACATATCACGGAAATCTTGTATAATTGAGTATTTTTATTCGTCTGAAAATAGGAAACGCTTACATTCAGGTTATAATTATTCAATTTAAAAAACAGGGCTTGTCATTGTGGTAGATAAAGAGGGATTGTCATAAATTGATAACAGTAGATACAAAAAGATATAGGCATTTGTCACAGGTATTATCAAACAAACATATAATGATTCGACTGGTAAAGAGAGGTGGTACCGCTTGAATGAACCTATCGCTATAAAGAAACAGCGGCAGATCAACATTGTTTTAAACCAGGGAAATGAAAAACTGAAGACAGATGATGCCATAATTTTGGCTAGTAAAGATAAAGCGAAGGAGCAGCATCTTCCATTATTAAAAATTGAGCAAGAACTTAACCGGCTCGTGGGAATGGAAGACTTGAAATATCATGTTAAGGAAATCTATGCATGGCTTCATATTAATAAATGCCGGATGGAAATGGGAATGAAGGCGGAAAAGCAGGCACTTCATATGTTGTTTAAAGGGAATCCTGGTACAGGGAAAACAACGGTTGCGCGAAAGCTTGGGACGCTTTTTCATGAGATGAAGGTATTGTCTAAAGGCCATCTAATAGAAGCTGAAAGAGCTGACCTGGTAGGAGAATATATCGGTCATACGGCCCAGAAAACGAGAGACTTGTTGAAAAAAGCAAGCGGAGGAATCCTATTTATCGATGAAGCTTATTCTTTAGGAAGAGGTGGAGAGAAGGATTTTGGCAAGGAAGCGATTGATACACTCGTCAAAGCTATGGAGGATCAGCAGCATGATTTTATTTTGATTTTAGCAGGTTATCCAAAAGAGATGGACCGGTTTTTAAAATTGAATCCAGGGCTTCCTTCCAGATTTCCGGTTGTAATATCTTTTCCTGACTATACTGCTGATGAACTGATGGAAATTGCGAAAAGAATGCTGACTGAAAGAGAGTATATATTAACGAGAGATTGTGAGTGGAAGCTAAAATCACATATAGAAAGAATCAGAAATTCAGAAAATGAGTCATTCTCAAATGGCAGATACATTAGAAATATGATAGAAAAAGCAGTAAGACGGCAATCCGTCAGACTTTTGAATGATTCAAGACAGGACAGGAAAACGTTAATGACGATACAAAGCGACGACCTCGTGCTAGAAGAACGTGATCCGATTTGATATGATGTAGAGAGACTATGGAAAGCAGGGATCGCGAATTTGAACAGACATAACGATTCAGTTCAGGAAAAAGCGATTCTCGTCGGCTGTCAGCTACCGCGGCAGGACGACGAGCGTTTTTTTTATTCAATGGAAGAATTAAAATCTCTTACAAAAACAGCAAATGGAACTGTATGTGCTGTAATTTCTCAAAAAAGAGACAGGTATGATTCTGCCACTTTTATAGGTAAAGGGAAAATTGAAGAGATCATAACACTTGAAGAAGAATTAGAGGCAGAACTAATTATTTTTAATAGTGAGTTGTCACCCTCACAGGTCCGCAACTTATCAAAACACTTTAAGGCTAGAATTATAGACCGTACACAGCTGATTCTAGACATTTTTGCTCAACGTGCAAAGACACGTGAAGGTAAGCTCCAGGTTGAGCTCGCACAGCTTGAATATCTATTGCCGAGACTTTCCGGAATAGGTACAAGCCTATCAAGACTCGGCGGGGGTATCGGGACAAGAGGACCAGGTGAAACGAAGCTTGAAAAAGACAGACGACATATCAGACTGCGTATTCATGAGTTAAAGCAGCAGCTTAACCAGGTTGTCAGCCATAGAGAAAGGTACAGGGAACGCCGCAAACATCAAGGTGTATTTCAAGCCGCACTCGTAGGTTATACAAATGCCGGGAAATCAACGATATTCAACAAGCTGACAGAAGCAGACAGTTATGAGGAAGATCAGCTTTTTGCAACACTTGACCCCTTAACAAGAAAAGTAAAGCTTAAAAGCGGGTTCCAAATGCTTTTGACAGATACGGTAGGATTTATTCAAGATCTTCCAACTTCATTAATCGCTGCTTTTCGATCAACATTAGAGGAAGCGGCCGAAGCCAATCTTCTTATTCACGTTATCGACGGATCAAGTGAAGATCGTACACAGCATGAAAAGACAGTTAAACGAATCTTGAGTGAACTTCAGGCAAGCCATATCCCTATGGTAACCGTATACAATAAGAAAGATCAGTTTGAGGCTGACTTTATTCCTGAAAGTCCGTCCATTTCTATTTCTGCGTTGTCAGAAGGTGACATTACGGAACTGTTAAATACCATTGAAAAAGAAGTTAAAAAACAGCTTGAATATTATCAGATCAGTGTTCCGGCACATGATGGAAAGCTGCTTTCAAGACTTCGGTCTGAAACGATTCTAATTGAACAAGAGTTCGATAAAGAAAAGCTCGTATATGAATGTAAAGGTTATGCACTTTCCTCTTCATCCATCCAGTCGATCGGCAATAAAGGAGAATAGTATGTATTCGCAGTTTCAATATGGAGAAATTTTAGAGAAAACAGCAAAAAAAGTTTCTGATAAAATTAGTGAAATACACAAATCAATCGATAGTGTTGCACAGTTTAATCAGTTCAAAGTTTTAAAAGCTTTTCAAAATAACCAGGTAGGTGATCATCATTTCAATCCATCTACAGGTTATGGTTATGATGACTCCGGCCGTGATACGCTGGAAAAAGTATATGCCGATGTTTTTAAGGCAGAAGCTGCAATTGTAAGACCCCAAATTATTTCAGGTACTCATGCCATCACATTATCTCTTTTCGGTGTGCTTCGCCCGGGTGATGAACTGCTTTATATAACCGGAAAACCTTACGATACATTAGAAGAGATTGTAGGGATAAGAGGAACAGGTGAAGGGTCACTAAAGGAATATAACATTTCTTATCAGCATGTTGATTTAACTGTAAATGGTGAAATAGATTATGAAACCATTAAAAATACGATTTCAGAAAAGACAAAGATGATTGGTATACAGCGGTCAAAAGGATATGCTGACCGTCCTTCTTTTTCAATTCATGAAATAAAAGAAATGATCGAGTTTGTGAAAAACATTAAGCATGATGTGATTGTATTTGTAGACAACTGCTACGGTGAATTCGTTGAACAATCTGAGCCTATTGAAGCGGGAGCCGACATTATAGCAGGTTCGTTAATCAAAAACCCTGGAGGCGGCCTAGCTAAGACTGGAGGCTACATTGCAGGAAAAGAATCACTGATAAACAGGATATCTTTTCGTCTGACATCACCAGGAATTGGACGGGAAGCAGGGGCATCTCTTTACAGCCTTCAGGAAATGTATCAAGGTTTCTTTTTAGCTCCCCATGTAACAGCACAAGCTTTGAAAGGCGCAGTTTTTACAGCTGCTTTTTTAGAAGAGTTAGGCATGGAAACAAGGCCGTCATGGGATGCAAAAAGAACTGATCTTATACAGTCTGTAATCTTTAGTGATAAAGAGAGAATGATCAAATTTTGCCAGGCTATCCAGATGGCTTCTCCGATCAATTCATTTGCTGTTCCTTATCCTGATTACATGCCGGGATATGAAGATGATGTCATTATGGCTGCAGGTACATTTATCCAGGGGGCAAGCATCGAACTTACAGCAGATGGCCCTATACGACCTCCATATATAGCGTTCGTTCAGGGCGGTCTTACATTTGAACATGTGAAGATTGCAGTTATTTCTGCTGTCGATGAACTCTTTACTAATGGATTATTACAAAAAGAAGCATTCTAAAAAGGCCGGAATTGGCCTTTTTTTATTTTGATGTTAATTTTTCTAACATTAGGATTGACATGTGAGGTTTTGTGACATAAGATATAAAAAGAAGTTGAAAGGAGGTAGGCATAATGAACGATATGAACCGCAGGAACTTGCCGTTGTTCCCGATAAGCATTGTTATGCAGCTGACTGAGTTATCTGCAAGACAAATTCGCTATTATGAAGAACATGAATTAATTCATCCTGCCAGAACAGAAGGTAATCGTCGTTTGTTTTCTTTCAATGATGTAGATAAACTTCTTGAAATTAAGGCATTGCTGGAACAAGGTGTAAACTTAGCAGGCATCAAAAGAGTCTTTGAACTTAATGAACAGGCTGCAGAACTCATTAAAAACCAGCAAAAAGTGCAAGGTGTCAAGGAAATTTCAGAATCTGCGCTTCATCGCCGTTTGAAACGGGAATTGATACACGCAGGGAGACATGGAAAGACATCTTTAATCCAAGGAGAACTTTCCAGGTTTTTTCATTAATAACAACAAAATAATACTTAACAGGTGAACAATCGCCTTAATAAGGCGCTTTTTATATTCAAAGGAGGAGAAAGATTTGTCTAAGTATACGAAAGATGATATTTTGAAGTTGGTTAAGGAAGAAAATGTAAGATTCATTCGTTTGCAATTCACTGATTTATTGGGTGTTATCAAAAACGTTGAGATTCCAATCGGTCAGCTTGAAAAAGCTCTAGATAATAAGATGATGTTCGACGGATCTTCAATTGAAGGTTTTGTCCGTATCGAAGAATCAGATATGTATCTATTCCCTGATTTAGATACTTTCGTAATCTTCCCTTGGACTTCTGAAAAAGGAAAAGTTGCACGTTTGATCTGTGATATCTTCAGCCCAGACGGTACTCCGTTTGATGGAGACCCTCGTGGTATCTTAAAGCGTGTGTTAAAAGAAATGGAAGACTTAGGATTCACTGATTTCAATATCGGACCTGAACCGGAATTCTTCTTATTTAAAAATGATGAAAAGGGTGAACCTACACTAGAACTAAATGATAAAGGCGGATACTTTGACCTCGCTCCAACAGACCTTGGTGAAAACTGCCGCAGAGATATCGTTTTAGAACTAGAAGATATGGGCTTTGAAATCGAAGCTTCTCACCATGAAGTAGCACCTGGTCAGCACGAGATCGATTTTAAATATGCGGATGCTGTAAGCACGTGTGATAACATTCAAACGTTTAAGCTTGCAGTTAAGACAATTGCTCGTAAGCATGGTCTTCATGCTACGTTTATGGCAAAACCATTATTCGGAGTAAACGGTTCAGGGATGCATGCGAACATGTCTTTATTTAAAGACGGCGAGAATGTATTCTATGATGAAAAGTCTGAAACTGGCTTGAGTGAAACAGCAATGCATTTCTTAGCTGGTATCCTAAAGCACGCCCAAGGCTTTACAGCAATCACAAACCCAACTGTTAACTCTTATAAGCGTTTAGTTCCTGGTTATGAAGCACCATGTTATGTAGCTTGGTCTATGCAAAACAGAAGTCCTTTAATTCGTATTCCAGCTTCTCGCGGAATCAGCACACGTATTGAAGTTCGCAGTGTTGATCCGACTGCTAACCCTTATCTTGCAATGGCTGCATTGCTTGCATCTGGTCTTGATGGAATCAAGAATAAATTAGCTGCTCCAAAGCCTGTAGACCGCAACATCTATGTAATGGATAAAGATGAGCGTGAAGCAGAAGGAATTCAAGATCTTCCAGCAACATTAAAAGAAGCTCTTGTTCTTTTCAGCAAAAATGAAGTTCTAACAAAAGCTCTTGGTGAGCACGCGACAGAACACTTCATTGAAGCAAAAGAAATTGAGTGGGATATGTTCCGCACACAAGTTCACCCTTGGGAACGCGAACAATATATGAGCATGTACTAAGAGTTATATCCCTTGATACAATTGTATCGAGGGATTTTATTTTTGTGGGTACAATTTAGTTTGTTATTTGAAAAGAATGCCACCTACAAAACACCCACAAAACAAGGAAAAAATATTTGAGAACACGTTTTTGTGTTCCTCGATGTACGAATTAAATATGAATTTTCAGAGGATATCGTTTTTACTGTGGAAAAAAATCAGTTAAAACAGATTTTTAATAAATTTAATTAAAAATTCCATAGAGGCGATGCCAACTGGTGGTAGTATCTATGTTTTCATTGATTCGACTGCTCATCATATTTTAATTAAAATCAAGGATGAAGGGGTAGGAATAGGGGAGGAACATGTTAAAAGATTGGGGGAACGTTTTTTCACTACCAAACATAATGGAAATGGATTAAGCCTTATGGTCAGATTTATTTAACATATTATGTGGGAAAACTATCCTATACTGACTTTGAGAAGTGAGAGGATGTTCGTGAAAGGGAACATTATTGCAGGTGAATTTGATTCGACTATCAATGAATTTTCCTTACAGAAAGTTAAGAATTTGGAACAGAGTCGGTCCTTAATGAAGACCAGTTAAATAATATTTATCATTATTTAATAAAACATCAGCATGAAGAGGATGGGCAAATTATTACTTTATACGATCAAATGCTTGTACGCTTAGCACAGAATGAAGTTAACCAGATAATTGTTGATTTAGAGAAAGTAATGTCCTTGTATCACTGATACATATAAGAGTATTTTGTACGAACTAAAGAAGCAGACCCCACTGGATTTGCTTCGTTTTATGATGGATTTGTTGACCATAATCCAGCTGTTTTAACGAATACTCTTGGATTAAATTTTAAACTAGCCACGACTAATTCTGCAAGGTCTTCTGGGTGCATCACGTTTTCTTCATTGCCTTTAACAAGATTTGTATCAATGGCTAAATCTGTAACGACCGTACTTGGTGTTAAAGCAGTAACACGGACATTATGTTTTCTTACTTCTAGCATAAGTGATTCTGTTAGCCCTAAAACAGCGAATTTAGAAGCACTGTAAGCACTTGTAACAGGAGCACCTTTTTGGCCAGCAGATGAAGAGATATTGATGATATCTCCTGATTTTCTTTCGATCATTCCTGGTAATACTGCTCTTGTTACATTATACACACCCATTAAATTGACTTGGATGATTTTTTCCCATTCTTCTGGTGTTAGATCAAGGAACCCACCAAATTTAGCAACACCAGCATTGTTGATTAGGATATCAATTGGGCCTAAGTCTGATTTGATGTGTTCAACAGCATGGGTAACGGATTCAAGGTCGGTCACATCTGCTGTTGCTGCAGAAACTTTCACATCATATTCCGATAGTTCAGCAGCTACCTTTTCTAGATTTGACATATTTAAGCCGATTAGGCCTAAATGAACGCCTTCTTTTGCTAAGGCGATAGCAGTAGCACGTCCAATGCCTCTTCCTGCGCCAGTAACTATTGCAGTTTTTCCATTTAAAGAAATCATTTTATCACTCCTAAAATTATTACAAATTGAAGTAGTTCATTCTAACAGAAAGACCACAATCTTGCATGGAAACAGCTTGCGGTCTTTCCTATTTAGAACTCGAGGAATAATATATTTATTCTAAGTTGGCGTGTCTACCGTACATTTTATTGGTATCCAAACCTTTTTTCTCCATGAACCGAAGAATCACAGCGTCGTAAAATAGTAAAAGTGTTTGCTCAAATAATGAGCCCATTGGTTGAATCGTCTTAAAATCACTCTCCGATTGATCTTTAGGTGAGCCAGGCAACTTAATTGTGATATCCGCTAATTGTCCAATAGTGGACTCAGGGAAAATGGTTACAGCTGCAATCGTCCCACCGATGCTTTTTGCCTTCTCAGCCATGGAAACTAAACCTTTCGTTTCTCCTGAACCTGATCCAATGATTAAGATGTCATCTTTTTCAAAGTTAGGGGTTACTGTTTCGCCAATCACATAGGCATCTATCCCCATGTGCATCATTCGCATGGCGAATGATTTGGCCATAAATCCAGATCTACCTGTGCCTGCAACAAAGATTTTTTTTGATTCAAGAATCCCATTAACTAATTTTTCAGCTTCATCATTCGAAATTAAATCTACGGAGCGATTTAACTCTTTTATGATTTCAGCTAGGTATTGAGTTGTATTCATGATCTGAATTACCCTTGATTAATCATTTGTTGCATTTTGGCAGCAACAGCTTTTTTATCAGCTTATCCAGTAATCCCGCCACCTACAATGACAAGGTCTGGTTGTACTTTGATGACTTCTGGAAGTGTGTCTAACTTAATACCACCTGCGATTGCAGTTTTAGCATTTTTTACAACACCTTTGATGGTTTGTAAATCTTCAAAAGAGTTCTTTCCAACTGCTTGAAGATCGTAGCCAGTATGAACACAAATATAATCAACGCCAAGTTCATCTAGTTCTTTTGCACGTGCTGCAATATCCTTAACAGCGATCATATCAGCAAGGATTTGTTTCCCTTGTTTTTTAGCTTCTTCTACTGCACCTTTAATGGACTCGTCTTCTGCAGTTCCAAGAATAGTAATGATGTCAGCACCTGCAGCAGATGCTTGACTTACTTCATATCCAGCTGCATCCATAATTTTTAAGTCAGCTAATACGGTTAAGTTAGGAAATGCAGCTTTTACTTCTTTCACTGCTTTAAGACCTTCATTGATCACCACAGGTGTACCAATTTCTACAACATCAATATGCTCTTCTACCTCTTTCACTAATTCAATTGCTCCCGGAATATCGACAAGATCTAATGCTAATTGTAATTTCATTTATATTCGCTCCTTATAAAATGTTTTATATTGTGCTAAGAGACTGTCATTCAACATTTGCAAATGTTTCCCTTTGAAAAGCTATTTACTCACTTGCACGTTACTTAGTATACTGAGTATATTCCAAAATAAAAAGTACGCACTTTTATCCCATATAGTGCTAAAAAGTATACTAATGGATAAAATAAGGGGGGAGGTGAAGTGAATGCCAAATTTAGGAGAGAAAACTTTCAACTGTGAAAAAGAATTAACACTTTCAGTAATTGGTGGTAAATGGAAATTGTTGATTTTATGGCATCTAGGCAAAGAAGGAACGAAACGATTTGGTGAATTAAAATCCCTTATGCCGGGTATTACCCAAAGAATGCTTGTTAATCAATTACGCGAACTTGAAGATCATTTAATAGTACATCGTGAAGTTTACCCTGTAGTTCCACCGAAAGTTGAATATTCATTGACTGAGCATGGAAAAAGACTTTTACCGATTATAGATGCTATGTATGAATGGGGAAAAGATTATATTGAGAATGTATTGGAAAAGGAAACTGAGGATCGATCAGCTGTTAAGTAGAAAAAAGTTTCTTTTCATCCTGTAAGACAATCATAACTTACCACGGTTAGCCATTTTTAACCGTGTTTTTTATATTACTGTGTATTTAAAGAGTAGAAACAACACCATATCTAATAAAAATAGATTAAAAAGCCTTGAACAGTGATTTTTACATGATTGCTGCTCAAGGCTTTTTTACTTTTATATTTATAGTATTATTTTTTACATTATATAATCTAAATGTAACTATATACAAATAAAGTGCGTACTTTCAAGAATGGAATATACATAATATACTGTTTTGGTAAAGCAATGACTCTATACAGCAGAAAAAGTTAAATGAAGTGATTCTATCTTTATTTATAATGTCTTTCAGGTTCATGTTTGTACGAAGGAGAGATTCTATAGAAAGTCTCCAAGGTAAACATCGTAAGGTTTGTGAAAGGTGTTTAACAATCACCAAAAATAATAAACAATGTCCAAAAGATGGATATCTGCATTTAAGAGCTATCAGTATTTGTATATATTCTGGAAGAAATAAACAAAACGTACATGTAAAAATAGGGTAATGATTACAGCAGATAAGCCTAATCAAAAATGGGTAACGGATATAACTTACCTGCAATATGGTTCATCTACTTTGTTACTTATCAACCGTCCTCCGATCAACTCCCATATCCTGAGCTAATTTACTCTTATTGATATTGAAACCGGTACTGTCATAAGGTCACAGGCTCCAGCTGCGTTGCTGGGGAATGGCGGAGTTAGAAAAACAACTATCTCAAACAAAATATAAACTTGGTATGGAATATGCGAAAAATGGCAAAAAGGAAGAAGCCTTAAAAGAATTGAATGAGGCTCTTCTTCTTGATACAGATAATTTTCTAATTCGTAAGCAACGCTGGTATATCCGTTATCCTGAGAAGTTTTCCCCAATGATTGATATCGAATGGCAACAGAAGCAATTAGAAAAAGAAAAGGCTAAGGAAGCTCAATTAAAAGGTGATTTAGTTTGTGGTCCAGAAGGGTGTGTTATTCCTGGAACAGGAACATTGAACGATAAAAGTGAATAGATGAATAACAGAAAGCAGACGAAACAATCCGTCTGCTTTTCCAGCTCTATTGTAATGCAAACTCCCTTACAGCTTCCTCAGGAATCGCTCCTGTTACTCGGTCTACTTCGTTGCCATCTTTAAATAAAATCATCGTAGGAATACTCATTACTCCAAATTGTTTCGAAAGATTAGGTGATTCATCAACATCCACGCTATAAAAATCAATTTGATTTAAATCCTCTGAAACACTGCTTACAACTGGACCCAGTTGTTTACAGCCTGGTCACCAATCTGCTGTGAATTTTAAGACAAAAGGTTTTTCTGAATTTTTAACTGTTGTTTCAAAATCTTTTTCATTTAAGTTCTTTAACATATATAAAACCTCCTTGCTTCAAACTATTTTTTTATTATATCCTAAAGCTAAAAAGTTAATCATGAATTAGTCTTAGTCGTATTTTATTAAAAAATATTTCAAAGGAACCTAGAAGTAGAACCGACATTGATGATGAAATGAAAGATTATCTTATCCTTGTAGGTTTGCCAAAACCAGTGGTTGAAATGTCGGCCGGTATTTATCAAGCAGTTTCTGAAGGGGAGACCTCCAGAACTTCTGGAGATTTGCAAAAACTGATTGGTACACCAACTTCATTAGAAGAGGTGGTAAAACAAACTCTACAATCTTGATGATTTTTACAAAAAACAGATCACAGGTGGATTCAGGTCCATTCAAGTGATCTGTTTTTACTTATATTTTGCTTTAATATGGTTATGTATAATAAGATATGATAATTGTAATAATGACTGGTCTAGAAAGAGAGATCCCATATGAGATTTTAGATCAATCCCCTGTTTCTTATGACAAAACCGCTCATAATTATAGGGTGAGCCTTTTCGTAAATGAACACTCAATCTCCAGAATGCGGAAATAGTCCCTATGGCCGGCAAAATTTTATTTAAGAGAATTGTCATGAAAGAAGGTCATTTTAATGAAACTGAGTGTACTCGATCAATCTGTCATAAGTAATGCACAAAATGCAAATATTGCCCTACAAAATACAGTACGATTGGCAAAAATTACAGAGGAATTGGGATACACTCGATTTTGGGTAGCTGAGCATCATAATTCAGTTGGAATAGCGGGTACATCACCAGAGGTGTTGATCTCAAGTATTGCTTCACATACAAATAAGATACGTGTAGGTTCAGGTGGGGTTTTGCTTCCACAATATAGTCCTTTTAAAGTAGCAGAAAATTTCAAGGTTCTAGACGCATTGTTTCCAAATAGAATTGACTTGGGAATCGGGCGTTCACCCGGAGGTTCTTCATCGACTCGGTTAGCCCTCACCGACGGATTGCGAAAAAGTATGAATGAATTCCCAAGACAAGTCACTGACCTACAAGGCTTTATTTATGATCAATTACCCGATTCACACCCTTATCATGATGTGATTGCTTATCCTTCTGTTGAAACAAAACCGCAATTATGGCTTTTAGGTGTCACACATCGAGGGGCAAGATTAGCTGCTGAGAAGGGAACAGCCTTTACCTATGGTTATTTTATCAATCCAATTAATGGGAAAAGGACGATGGAAACCTATAGGAATAACTTCCAACCCTCTAGATCTTTAGCTAAACCAAAAACAATCGTGTGTATATTTGTGGTATGTGCTCCAACACAAGAACAAGCAGAAGAAATGGCACTGAGCCAGGACCTGTGGCTGTTAGCAGTTGAGAAGGGGAGGGATACCCATATTCCCTCTAAGCGTGAGTCAAAGAGTATATCATTATCAAAAGAAGACCAGGCAAAAGTAATCGAAAATCGGAATCGAATGGTAATCGGAACTCCTGAGAAGGTAAGAGAGGAACTACTTCGATTAAGTGAATTTTATCAAACAGACGAATTCATGATCCTGACTAATGTCTATGATTTTCAAGACAAGATTCAATCTTACTCCTTACTGGCGGAAGCATTTCTTTAAGACTTAAAAAGTTTATCTTCTTTCCTTGCAAAACGTTGAATCCATATTAAAAGACTTTATGCTATGCTATATGAGGATATCAAAAAATAAACGCCTAATTGTTTGGAGTGAGGACAGTGTTTATACAACAACCATTTGATGAATTCTTAGGTCTTCAATATGAAAGAATTGACGAAAAAAGCGTTAGAGTGGTTTTACCTATTAAACGACTATATTTAAATAGTTTAGGGGTGGTACATGGGGGTATCATATCATCACTCGCTGATGTAGCGATGTGTAATACAATTGAGGCTGATGAAAACAAAATACAAAAAGTAGTGACAGTAGACCTTAATGTAACCTTTTTAAAAGGCGCAAAAGGGGATTGTTTACTCGCGCATGCACATCTAGTCAAGGAAGGGAGAAACCTTACGCATGCCGATTGTTTAATTTATGATGAGGAGGACCAATTGATTGCAAAAGCTAAGGGAGTGTTTTTCAATAATTCTTAAAACCTCTTAATTACGAACGTACAACAGAACGCTATGAAAAAGTAAACCCCTTCAGGACTGACCAAGGTTAGTATGTGACACTTGAAGTCATTAAAGAAGAAAGTCTAAGAATGCCTACGAAATCTGGTCAAACGATAGGCGTCATCGGTGGTATGTCGTTGGACAAGCTGTTGTAGAAGCAGGATTCGCTAGTCAAGTTCTGATCGTTTTGGTTGGTATTTCTGCTATCGCTTTAAATAACAGCGCAGCCATCATCCTTTTGTCACCATCATCCTTCTCAAGACACAACTCAATCTAGAGAAGATATCGAAGTGACGATACGTCTTGCTGAGGTTGGTCGTATAATGGGGATAGAAGTTCTTGACCACCTGATTGTCAATATCGAAGGTGGATAGGATATGTACCAGCTTAAAAGAAAATGGATGTGTATAAAAATTAACGCTTGGTTATCCCAAGCGCTTTTTGCAATGATCAAGTAAGTTTTTACCTTATACAGTTTCTGTTTTAACGTTAGACTTGTATACCTTTTTATCAGGCATTAATAGACTAAAAATAACTCCGGCTAAAAGCGCAATAAAAAATGTGCTGGCTCTTGAAGTGATTATTTCTTCTAATGGAGTGCTTGCCCAAACAATGGCGCTTATAAAACCAGTTACAATGGCAGCTACTATACCAGCCCCTGAAGTTCTTTTCCAAAAGAAGGTCAATAGAATAGCTACCGAGAACGTATTACCAATACCCGCCCAGGCAAAGCTTACAACGGTATAGATAAGAGATTTCGAAATCAATGCGAGAATGAGTCCCAGCACTCCTCCTACAATGACAGTAATCCGGCTGATTTTCACAAGAGATTTACTCGTTAATTTTATCCCTAATGATTTATGAATAACATCTTCACTAACAGACGTTGTAATGACCATTAATTGCGAAGAAGCTGTAGACATAATAGCAGCAAGTATGCTCGCTATAAAAATGCCCGTGGCCCAAGGCGGCAGCAAATCAGATAGCATATGAGGAAGTATCATTTCGGAATCAGCTACGGTGCCTTGTTTATATAAAGCACTACCAAATATTCCAACCAAAAAAGCACCCAGGTAAACAACCAGCGTCCACGCCAATGCTACAACTTTGGCAGTTTTTGCTTCTTTTTCATCAGTTAAAGCCATAAACCTGGAACTTAATTGAGGCTGTCCCCCGAGCCATCCAAAAAACCAGGAAAAATTAGCAAATAACATCACACCTAAACCAACACCTGATAATCCCCCGATCCAGCTATTTCCCCCATTGTCCATATCTATAAGAGACTGAGAGATAGAAAGGTTTTGAGATTGTATTTCTATATAAGCAACAATTGGCACCACGATAAAAGTAGCGACCATTAGGAAGCTTTGAACTACATCTGTCCAAACAACAGACATAAATCCTCCCATACAGGAGTAGGCAATAATAATGACCGAAATAATGATCGTACCCCACGTAACGTCAACACCGGAAATCGAGTATAAGGTTTTCCCAGTACCCGCAAATTGTCCGGATATGTAAAAAATAAAGAAGATCCCAATAATGAGGCTGGAGATCCATCTAATGATATGGCTATGATTAGGATATTTAACAGCTAAGTAATCCGAAAGCGTGTATACATTGTATTTTTTTCTCTCGCTCATGAATTTTTCAGCCAGGAACAGCCACGAAACAACGACCCCAAAAAACATGCCAAACAGAATCCATATGCCGGATAAACCCGTAACATAAATAAAACCGACTGCCCCTAAAAACATATAGGCAGATTCTCCCGTCGCTCTTTCTGAAAAAGCTAATGCCCATCCGGGTAATTTGTTTCCGCCTAAGAAGTAGTCACTATGATCCAGATCTTTTTTGCCAAAATAAAATCCAATTCCCAGCATGGCTGAAAGGTAGATGGCTACCTCAAAAAATACAATATAATTTCCTGCATCAATCATGATTTTTTGCCCCTTTTCCCTTTTTATAAACCTTCAATTCCGATAAAACTTATTGGAATTGAATATATTAAATTTAAGGTATATAATGAAAAAAATCAACCAAGATGAGGAGCGTTCGTAATGGACACAAATAAGACCCCGCTACCGCCATTATCAATGTATACCATTACAGCAAAGTTATTTACACATATAGAAAAATCTGTGATTTCAGCCTTTGGAACTGAAGGTAAAAAGCTACTGCAAAACGGTGTTGAAAACTTCGGTTATAAAGATGCCTATGACATTGCCCAGCAAGCTACACAAGAAGGTGAGGATCATGTTTTAAATAACTACATTCCTGGTAATTTTGATAGTGTGAACAAATATGGTGATACGACTATTTATGGCTTAATGGCAAAGCTTTTTGCTCAAGTCACCAAAGCCGTTGTTGATGTATATGGGGAAGAGGGCCGGAATGCCATAAAAGAAGGTGTAAGAACATTTGGAGAAGAGCGCGGAAAAGGCATTGCCCAAAGAGCCAAACATCTTGGCAAACCTAATACCATCGACAATTACCTATCAAACTATGATATGGGCCGCAGTGATCTATTTGAATATGAAAACATATTTAAACCTGAAGTAATTGAGCAAACCTTTACACAATGTCCTTTTGGCCAGCAATGGGCTGATGATAATTTGCACGAATACGGAATTTTATATTGTCAGATGATTGATCCTGCAGTAGCGAAAGGCTATAATCCGAGATTTGAAGTTGAACATGACCAATACGTCTTAAAAGAAGGCGTGTGCCACTTTAATTTCAAATTAAAGGAGATAGAAAATGATTAATATCGATCGTCTATGGGATCGAATTGAAGAACTGTCCAACATCGGGCGAACCCCGGATAATGGTGTTACACGTTTTTCTTATACACCTGCTGAACACGACGCAAACGAGCTTGTAAAAAGCTATATGCAGTTCGCTGGCTTAGACGTTTCCTACGATACTGTTGGCAATTTAATAGGAACTAAGTATGGAACAGAAGGATTATCTGCTATTTTACTAGGTTCCCATATCGATACAGTGCCTAACGGAGGAAAGTTTGACGGAAGTTTAGGTGTATTAACAGCGATTGAAGTGATGCATTCCCTTCAAGACCAAAACATCACATTGAAGCATCCTGTTAAGGTCATTGCGTTTAAAGATGAAGAAGGTTCCCGATTTGGATTTGGTATGATTGGAAGCCGTGCAGTAGCCGGGACTTTAACGGATCAAGACTTAGATATGAAAGATGTTGAAGGTATTTCAATACGTGAAGCATTGATAGAACAAGGATTTGAACCCAAAAACATTCATTCCTCTAAGATAGATAATGTGAAAATGTACTTGGAGCTTCATATCGAACAGGGAAAAGTATTAGAAAACCATCATACACCCGTAGGCATTGTAACTGGAATTGCAGGTCCTTTATGGTTAAAATTCAAATTAGCTGGTGAAGCAGAGCATGCCGGAGCAACTCCGATGGGCCAACGAAAAGACCCTTTAGTAGCTGCAAGCCTGATCATTTCTGAAATAGAGAAAATAGCATCAAAATATTCCGATGCCGTAGCAACTGTAGGTTCTTTATCTGTGACCCCTGGAGGTGTTAATGTGATTCCGGGTACTGTTGAATTTACAGTGGATATCCGGGACATCAATGAACAACTGAGAGATTGCCTGGAGAAGGAAATCAAAGACTATGCTGCAAAAATAGTAAATGAACGAAATATTAAAATGACGATTGAAGAGCTTCAAAGAGTTTCACCCGTTTTATGTTCGCAGGATATTCAAAATGCGATTAAACAAAGCGTTTATGAACTGGACTATCCCGTTATATGGTTGCCAAGCGGTGCAGGCCATGATGCGATGCAATTTAAGGATATCTTTCCATTAGGTATGATTTTTGTTCGTTCCAAAGACGGATTGAGCCACAATCCAAAAGAATTTACTGCAAAAGAAGATGTAAAAGCAGGGGCAGAAATTATGCTTAATACACTGGTCAAGCTGGATAAAGCTTAATTACCAGAACTAATGAAAAGGGTCAGTTCCAGATTGGATAAAATAAGGTGATAAAAGTATATTCATCTCTAGCAATCCTCTGCAATTTCTCGACATCTTCCTAGAAGTGGCTGCATATCCCATAAAGGCACCTGCGATAGCACTTGCAATCATCATCACATGGGAGGGTGGAAAAAAGTAAGGTCGGAGAACATCAATAAGAACTTTCCAAAAGGAATGGGTTTGAAAGAGAGGTGAGTTTTGTTTTATCCAAATTAATTAATGACGAAGAGATGTTAAAAAAAGATGAAATAGTACCACGGAAATCATTGTTTGATATTCAACAAAAGGGGGCATATCCAGAATAGGGTAAGCCTCTTTTTTATGAAAAAAATCATTGAGTTACAATTATTGATTTGAAATAATTGGTATTAAGTGAAGGGTTTTCTTTTATCTTTCACATTCTCCAATCCTTTAAATTTTGGATAAATAAGTTCAAAAATTAATTCGAAAACTTCTTCTATCTTCACTTTGCAGGTGATTAATCCAATTCATCGAATTAGTACATAACATTGATGTTAAAAACGATTGGAGGAATCAGCATGACAGAGAAGTATCCAGTTATGGAAGAAGCTCAACCTTTTTACTTAGAAGGGAACAAGGTGGGAATATTGATTTCTCACGGTTTTACTGGTTCAACCCAAAGTATGCGCCCGCTCGGTAAGGCATTTGCAAAAGCAGGATACACCGTTTGCGGCCCAAGGCTTAAGGGGCATGGAACTCACTATGAGGACATGGAAATGACAACACATGAAGATTGGATCGCTTCCATTGAAGAAGGCTATCAGTGGCTGAAAGAGCGTTGCGACACTATTTTTGTCACCGGTCTTTCCATGGGTGGAACACTTACGTTATATTTAGCAGAAAAATATCCCGACATCATGGCAATTATTCCGATAAACGCAGCGATCGAAATTCCCGACATGGAAGCAATGCAACTATCTAGTGACCGATTTTTGGATGCAATCGGCTCTGATATAAAAGATCCGGAAGTAACTGAACTGGCGTACGAAAAGACCCCAGTTCGGTCCGTGATAGAAATTGTGGAGTTGATGAAAAACGTGAAAGACAATCTTCATTCTATCACATGCCCAGCATTGATTTTGGTATCAACCGAAGATCATGTAGTTCCGCCTGATAACTCTCAAGTCATTTATGATCAAATTTCATCCTCCGAAAAACAGATTGTACAATTGAAAAATAGCTATCATGTTGCAACACTTGATTACGATCAGCAGCTCATCATCGATGAAACACTAAGATTTATCGAAAAGGTTCTTAACAAGGCAAAAGTGTAATGCGTATTTGACTAAATGAATTTTCAAATCATCCATATACTGTTTGGATGAACAAAAAAACATTAGATCTTCATCTATTTCTTAAGTTTCCTCGATAACACATGATTCTCAAAATTAAATGACCAAAATCCCGACCAAAAAATGACCAAAATAATTTTAAAAGATAAGATATATTTTGAAAACTAAAATAGGTAACCTGCTGATATAACAGCGAATAAAGGGTGATTTTGTTCCGCACACAAGTTCACCCTTGGTAACGCGAACAATATACGAGCTGTACTAAGAGTGAAATCCCTTGATACCATTGTATCGAGGGATTTTATTTTTGTGGGTGAAATTTAGTTTGTTATTTGAAAAAGGATGCCACCCACAAAACAATTAAAAAAATTTAGAAAACGTTTTTTGTGTTCCTCGAATTTACCCATAGTGTCCATGACCCTAACTTATAATCAAACTTTACAAAAAGATGGAGAAAAATGATTAATCAATCGATTTGAACAATTGAATTCAGAACCATTATGAATTTTAAGAAGGTGTCTATTAGATAAAGAGATTATTACTTTTTTGTTTCTTATTCCACAATACGGGATCACGGTCCCAACCAGCCTCAAACATGTTTCTACAAGTAGGGGGTGGACAGTATTGCGGACGGGATCTTGCTCCCACGGGCCAGAACGTCCTCCCCCGGCTACCTAAAGAATAACCTATAAATAGGCTAACCAGATGGAACTGGTTAACCTTATAATACGAACGGGCCAGATTGTGGAATAACCCTAAAAAGAATTTATGTATATAGGTTAAATTATATAGAAAAAGGGTGTTCTATGGGGAATGGGACTCCGATAAGATTTTTCCATACTTTTATCTCTTTAAAATAATTTTTATATATTAACTTGACCCTTACGTCACGTAATGGTTTATATTAAAGCCACCGGTAATTAATAGTCGCGCGAAATGAGGGGATGATCATTGCAGGTAAGAAATATTGGAAAGTTGGGGAACTTGCCACATTAACAGGGTTAACCGTTCGAACATTACGGTATTATGATCAAATTGGCTTGTATTCTCCATCTGGATATTCTAACTCAGGATACAGGTTGTATAACGAATCCGACCTTTCACGTCTACAACAAATTCTCGCATTAAAGGAACTAGGTTTATCACTCGATGAAGTTAAATCGATTCTAGCTGATCACAATTACAGTCCATTCGAAATTGTATCGCTTCAAATCGATCGACTTAGAGAACATATCAGAATTCAACAGAAGCTTTTAAAAGAATTACAAAATGTATCGAGTCTGGTGGAAATGGAAGAGCCGTTGACGGTTGAGGATTTCACAAAATTATTAAGCTTGATGAAAAAGAATCATGAAAATTTTTTTACTGAACGACGATCAAGTATGGTGTACCACTTCGACAGGCTTGACGACTTTCTCTCAAAGCATTCAAATGAACCAAACTAAAGGGAGGAATAAATGATGAACAAACACTTTGCAACACACGATACTTTTGTCATTGAAAAGACTTATAATGCTTCACCTGAACAAGTGTTCGCCGCCTGGGCCGATCCCGCAGCCAAGGCAAAGTGGTTTCCGAAGGCTGACGAATTCGACTTTCGAGTTGGCGGGCGTGAGTACAATCAAGGTGGTCCCACAGGAGGACCAGTCTTTACCTTTGATGCTTGCTATCAGGAGATTGTTCCTGATCAGCGTATCGTCTATTCCTATACGATGGATCTTGATGAAACACGTATATCGGTATCCGTGACCACGGTGGAGTTCAAGCATGCAGAAGCTGGTACTCAGCTCATCTACACCGAGCAAGGAGTCTTCCTCGACGACCATGATACCGCAGCTCAGCGTGAACACGGCACGAAGGTCATGCTGGACAAACTGGGCGAGTATCTACAGAAAGAGTCAACAGTGGAGAAAAATTAATGACGAATACTATGACCAGGTCTAACCAGCAGGAGGGCATATGGAAGTGGATCGGACTGGCCGTACTGGTTTTGGCACTACCATATTTGAGTGTATACCTGGGTGCCAGTAGTATTGATAGTTAGAAAAATCAAAGAGTTGCTGTCTTAGAAGTATGAAAAACTTTGACAGTACTACACAACGACAAGGAGTTGATTTTATGAAGTTTCTCCTCACATCAGGAGGCATCAATAATAAAAGCATTCACGATGCGCTGGTTGAAATGCTGGGTAAACCGATCGCCGAATCCAACGCCCTGTGCATCCCAACCGCGATGTACGGACACCCCTGGGTCGGCCCTGGCGTCAAAGCCTGGGAGTTTATCAGCGGAAATTCCGGGGGGAATCCCATGGTCGACTTAGGTTGGAAGTCCGTCGGCGTGCTGGAACTCACAGCGCTGCCAAGCATTGACGAAGACCGCTGGGTTCCGCTGGTTCGGGAGACGGACGTTCTACTTGTGTCGGGCGGCGACGCCCTTTACCTGTGCCACTGGATGCGGCAATCCGGACTGGCAGACCTCTTGCCGTCACTGCACGCAGTCTATGTGGGAATGAGTGCTGGGAGCATGGTGATGGCACCAAACATCGGGGAATTCTTCGTTGGCTGGACTCCACCCAACGGTGCTGATAATACCCTGAGTCTGGTCGATTTTGCAATGTTCCCGCATCTGGATCACGAGATGCTACCGCATAACACGATGGCTGCTGCAGAGAAATGGGCAGCCGGGATGCAGGGGCCGGCGTATGCCATAGACGATGAAACCGCCATCAAAGTGATCGACGGAGCAGTCGAAGTTGTTTCCGAAGGGCATTGGAAGCTCTTTTCGCCTTGATATTACTCCTCCGCTAAAAATATCAAAAACGTAGGCGAGATTCATTGTGTTGCAATTTAGAGAGGATTGTATAGGTTTCTTATCAATATATTGTGAAGGGTTTCACTTAAGCTAACTGGTGCGTTGATCTAATAAGGATTAACGCCTTTTTTAATGGAACTTATTAAACAAACGTAGCAGGTTAGTTGAACAAGGGTAGATAGAAATTATGATAAGAATAGAAATAAATAAAAATAGGAGTATTTCTAAGCATACAGACAATAGAACAGTATTAGAATTAGTGAAATTTGACAAATACGATGTTTTAGGTTTAATTGAACTTTCTGCATCAGTTGGCTGGGATTATGATGAACATGAAATTAGAACTGTTATGTCATCTGGTAAAATATACGGACATAAAAATTCTGTGGGAAAAATTGTTTCGAGTGCCGTAATAATACCTTATGATACTGATTTAGCTTCAATTGGAATGGTTATTGTTAATGAAGAATATAGAGGTTTAGGCTTAGGAAAAAAAGCTACTCAGAAATGTATAGACAGTGTTTCTCAAAATACCTCAATAATGTTAATTTCAACTGAAGATGGGAAACCCTTATATGAAAACTTGGATTTTAAAACTGTCGACTATGTACATAAATATTTGAGTGATAATTATATTCCAACTAAATTGTTTATTAATCGAGAAATTACCTTAGAGAAATACAGTGAGAATGATATAAATGAAATTATTGAATTAGATTCGGCTGCATTTGGTGATAAGAGAAGAAAATTACTTCTGAACAGGATAAATCAATCAAAACATTGTTTCGTTGTTAGAAATCTAAAGGGGAAAATAATTGGATTTGGATTATCCATATTAGGACCAGTAAATCTATTAATAGGACCTATTGTAGCACCGGATTCAGAAACAGCTGCTTTAATAATTGATAGGTTAGTTCTTAATCATCAAGGAAATTTAAGAATTGATGTGCCATTCAATAATGATGAGTTAATGTTATTCTTGGAGAAAAGTGGATTTGTAAAAGTTAGTAATCCCCCAATAATGATAAAGAACTCTATTAATATGCCATATAGGAATAAAGAGTTATTTGCTATTACCGCACAAATCTTTGGTTAGGGATAGCAATACCCTTATTCAACGGGTGCATATCTTCAAGAAAGGAGATATGTACTTTTTTATAGAAGTAAAGGGAAATTTTCTTATATAAAAGGATAAAATCAGCAGCTGAAGAAGTTAGATAGGTCTGAGGGTAGCCTGGTGATTAAACATTGATCTGGTTTCATTTCACAACAAACAAAAAAATAGAAACTTAAATAAGAAGATTCATTAGAAGTATATCTTTTAAAATAATTTCCTTTAACTAAACGAGTCCGTTAATTCAAGAATCAAGCTGCCCAAAAAGGCGGCTTTTTTATAACTTAATAAAACCTGAGCTATTTAGGAAATCCTATTAAATTGGAAATTCATTATTAAATTATGACAACATTAGGAACGACAAAGTACGCTTTTCTTTAAATTGAAACCGCTTTTATGAAAACGTATTATAAATTTATAAGATATACAGGACCATTGACATATTTCTAATGATGAGAGGAGAAATAGATATGTCGAACACAAAATCTGATGTTCGTGTACGCATACAGCGCTTTGGAAGTTACCTAAGCGGTATGATCATGCCAAATATAGGTGCTTTTATAGCATGGGGGATTATAACAGCACTATTCATTCCGACAGGTTGGTTACCAAATGAGGATCTCGCTAAGCTTGTCGGTCCTATGATTACGTATTTGCTTCCACTGTTAATTGGTTACACAGGTGGGAAAATTGTATATGATGGCCGTGGTGGGGTAGTAGGTGCTACCGCTACTATGGGGGTAATTGTTGGATCAGATATTCCAATGTTCCTTGGTGCTATGATCATGGGACCACTAGGCGGATGGTTGATAAAGAAAACTGACAAAATGATCCAACCAAGAGTAAAACAAGGATTTGAAATGTTAGTCAACAACTTTTCAGCTGGTATTTTAGCTGGTATTTTAACCTTATTGGCATTTAAGACAATAGGACCTGTAGTTGTAGCTTTAAACAAAACACTTGCCGCTGGTGTAGAAGTAATCGTTAATGCTGGTATGCTTCCGCTGGCAAGTATTTTCATTGAACCAGCAAAAGTATTATTCTTAAACAATGCGATAAACCATGGAATTCTAAGTCCGCTAGGTGCAGATGAAGCAGCTAAAGCCGGGAAATCCATCCTGTTCTTGCTTGAATCCAATCCTGGACCAGGACTCGGTATCCTGTTAGCATTTATGATATTTGGTAAAGGTACTGCGCGCCAGACATCACCGGGTGCTGCAATCATCCACTTCTTTGGTGGGATTCATGAGATCTACTTCCCGTATGTACTCATGAAGCCAATGCTGATCTTAGCGGCGATCGCAGGCGGAATCAGCGGTGTGTTTACATTCACATTAATGAATGTAGGACTTGTAGCGCCTCCGTCTCCGGGAAGTATCTTCGCTCTTATGGCGATGACACCTAAGGGTGGAAACCACCTTGGTGTATTATTAGGAGTTCTTGTAGCAACAGCCGTTTCATTTGCAGTAGCTTCTCTAATCTTAAAAACGAGCAAGAAGCAAGACGAGGACCTTTCAGATGCAACAGCTAAGATGGAAGAAATTAAAGGCAAGAAAAGCTCTGTTGGTGAAGCGTTTCAAAAGAAAAAAGAAGAAAAAGAATTCAGCTTCGACAACGTCAATAAGATTATCTTTGCGTGTGACGCAGGAATGGGTTCAAGTGCCATGGGTGCTTCCATCCTGAAGAATAAAGCAAAAAAAGCCGATCTTCATATCGATATTACGAACACATCCATCAACAATATTCCAAGTGATACAGATATCGTCATTACGCACAAAGACCTGACATCACGTGCAAAAGAGAAGCTCCCAACTGCACATCATATTTCTGTTGATAATTTTTTAAACAGCCCAAAATATGATGAGCTCATTGAAAATTTAAAATGAAAATGAGGAGACTTGGTGCTCTTGCCTGTTGGGCAAGAGTACCAAGTTTTTTTGAAAAAAGATTTTCAATTTAGAAATGGCAACAACACCAATGACGAAATTATATCTGGCTATTGTTGTATCAAGGATTGGAACCTTCTATTATAATAAGTGTAAATAATAGTTGTCACCATGTTTTGCTCATACTAACACAATGATAAATGCCAAATATGGAGTGAAAAGGGATGTATTTATCCGCGAGAGAACGAAAAATCCTTGAATTTTTAATTACAAAAGATGAAGGTGCCACCGTTAAAGTGATTGCTGATGAGTTATCTGTTAGTGTCAGAACTGTCCATCGCGATTTAAAAGGTGTGGAAGACATCTTAAAAGAGTATGGACTACAGCTTCACAAAAAGTCTGGAATCGGGATTCAGATGATCGGAAATCATGAAGCAAAAGAGAAGCTGGAAATGTTTCTGTTCAATCTCGCACATAACGAATATACACCAGAGGAACGGCAAATTATTGTGCTTTCCGAACTGTTGGAGGCAACAGAGCCAGTTAAACTCCAGTCTTTAGCGAACGACATGAATGTAACGATTGCAACGATCAGTCATGATCTAAACAAGGTAGAAGAACGATTACATTCCTTTGATCTAACCGTTTTACGAAAACGCGGCTATGGTGTTGAAATTATTGGATCAGAAACCGCAAAACGGAGAGCAATGAGCAAGCTAATCTTTGAGAACATCAACGAGTTCGATCTTGTCTCCCTTCTAAAGGAGACCATTCAAAAGAAAACTTCCAAAACGATTGATACCATTACGGAACGGTTGTTAGGTCTTGTTGACAAGAAAAATATCCTTATTATAGAGAAGCAAATCGAACAGATCAAAGGTGATCTACCTTACCCGATCGCTGACAGTGCATATATCGGCCTGGTGATCCACCTGGCCCTTGCAATCGAAAGGATTGAGCGGGGAGAATTGATCAAGTTTGATGAAGACCATCTTGAGAGCTTAAGTGCATCAAAGGAATTTAGGGCAGCAGCAAAAATTGTAGCAGGACTAGAAGATGTGTTTCAGCTGGATATACCCCGAGGTGAAATCGGGTATATAACAATGCATCTGATGGGAGCAAAAATCCGCAAGTCTACAGATGACTTGTTTGAAGAATCCGCTCTTCAAGTAGGTATACTTGTACAGAAGTTGATTCAGTTCGTTAGCAGAGAAATCCAATTTGACTTAGCAATAGATCATTCACTGTTTCAAGGACTGGTAGCACACTTACGGCCGGCCCTATACAGGCTAAAGCAGAAGATGGGCATTTCCAACCCGTTGCTTTCAAGGATTGAAACGGATTACCGTGATTTGTTCTTGATTCTGGAAAAAGGGGTAAAAGAGATTTTTCCGGATGTGGCCATACCGAAAGAGGAAATTGCCTATCTGGTCATGCACTTTGCCTCGGCTCTAATAAACAAAGAAGAAATCAGAGAGTTGAAAACATTGGTTGTTTGTTCCAGTGGAATCGGAACATCCAAAATGCTGTCCACGAAATTAGCGAGTGAGATTCCAGGGTTAAAAACAGAAAGCGCCTCTCTTTTTGATCTGGATCGGATCGATAAAGACGATTTTGACTTGATCATCTCAACGGTAGGCTTAAACAATTTTAATGATGACTACCTTTTAGTCAGCCCGTTGCTCTCTGATAATGAAATTGCAAGGATTAAGCAGCATTTACTAGAGAAAAAGGGTATCCGTAAAATCAAAAGTGATTTAGAGCAAAAGGTAAAAAAGAATGCAAGTACAGAAGATTTTGTCCATAGAATAGGCAAAATACAACGGTACTCCACAGCGATCTCACAGCTTCTGATTGAGTTCTACATGGTGGAAATCACGGAACGACTTTCCGTTCAGGAGGCTTTAAAAGTTTTAGTAAAGCCGTTAGCGGAGAAAGGGTTTGTAAGTGAAACGAATGGCGTGGTACAGGCTCTTATAGAGAGGGAAAAGATTGCCGGTCTTGGGATCCCGGGAACATCACTTGCTTTGTATCATACAAAAAGCGATCTTGTAAACGAGATTAGTTTTACTATTGCCCGATTATTTCAGCCCCTAACCGTAATTGGAATGGATGGTTCTGAAGTAATGATCAATACGATTCTTCTTATGCTGTCACCGCTCGACACAACAGATGAATCACTGGAAGTGCTAAGCGGCATCAGTTCTCTGATTATCAGGGATGAACATTCTATAAACGTTTTTCAAAACGGTTCAGAAAATGGAATCTTGGATCTTATGGCTAAGGAATGTAAAGAGATATATCAATCCAAAACAGAAAAATAGGAGTGTTTGAATATGGCAAAAGAAATCTTAACATCAAAAAACATCTTATTGAATCAAAGCTTCTCAAACAAAGAGGAGGCTATTAGAGGCACAGGACAAGTTTTAGTCGATAAAGGTTATGTGGAAGCAGACTATATTGAAAAGATGCTTGAGCGTGAAGAGCTAACTTCAACATACATGGGTAACTTTGTTGCGATCCCGCATGGAACCGAAGATGCAAAGAAATCTGTGAATGAATCTGGGTTATCTATTTTACAAGTTCCAAACGGTGTTGACTTCGGTGACGGTAACATTGTAAAAGTATTGATTGGAATCGCAGGGAAAGACAACGAACACTTGGATATCCTATCCCAGATCGCTATTGTATGTTCTGAAGAAGAAAACATCGAAAAAATCGTAAACGCTAAATCATCAGAAGAGATTCTTGGATTATTTTCAGAGGTGAATTAAGATGTTAGTCGTACATTTTGGAGCAGGTAATATCGGTAGAGGCTTTATCGGAAGCCTTCTTTCCAATGCGGGATATGAAGTTTGCTTTGTTGACATTAACGAAGAAATCGTTAGTCTTCTAAACGAAAGACAAGAATACCGTGTAGTTCTTGCCGATGAAGAGAGCCAGGAAACGATTATTAATGGTGTAAGAGCGATCAACAGCATACAAAATCCTGATGATGTTGTTAATGCGATTGCAAAAGCAGACCTGGTTACAACAGCGGTTGGGCCAAACATTCTTCCAATCATTTCTGAATTGATCACAAATGGATTAAGAAAAAGAGCGGAATTAAAAAGCCCGCTAAACATCATTGCCTGTGAAAACATGATTGGTGGCAGTGCGTTCTTAAAGGGAAAGGTTTATGAAAAGCTGTCTGACAGCGAGAAGGACCAGTTTGATCAGCTTTTTTCGTTTCCAAATGCGGCTGTAGACCGAATCGTCCCAAATCAGGTGAATGAAGATAAACTGATGGTTTCTGTTGAACCGTTCTTTGAATGGGTAGTTGACAGGTCCAACATGATCGGTGAGGTTCCTAGTATTGAAGGTGTTACATGGGTTGACGACCTGACGCCATATATCGAGCGCAAACTATTTACCGTTAATACAGGACATGCCGTAGCTGCATATACAGGCTTTCAAGCTGGTATGAAGACGATCAAAGATGCGATGGAAAACCCGGAAGTATTTGATATTGTAAAAAATACTCTACAAGAAACGGGCTCTGTCTTAGTTAAAAAATATAACTTTAATAGTGATGAACACCAGAAATACATTGAAAAGATCATCGGCCGTTTTACAAATCCGTATATAAATGATGAAATTCCACGAGTAGCGCGGGGTCCGTTACGTAAGTTGGGGAGAAACGATCGTCTGGTTAATCCCTCGATTCAGTATTTGGAGTATCTGCAAGAAGAACCAAAGTATTTAGTGAAGGGCATCGCAGCTGCACTTAAGTATGACTATCCAGAAGATGAAGAAGCTGTTAAGCTGCAAGCATTGATCGAAGAAAAGGGTTATGAGAAAGCCATTCAGGAAGTTTGCGGGTTGCAAGAAGAAAATACTTTAGAGAAGTTAATCTTAAAGGAGTTAAATTAGATTAAGAATCGTTTACACGAGTGGCAACTTTAATGTTTCCACTTCAGACCGTAGACAAACCCCTTTTTCAACTTATAGTGAAAAGGGGTTTTGTCTATGAATCAGCTGTTTAATAACAGCTGAATTTTTATTGCATAAAACATACGATATGCCCCTATTGATCTTTAAGGTTTAAAGCCGCCCTGTGCATCCCCACCGCGATGTACGGACACCCCTGGGTCGGCCCCGGCGTCAAAGCCTGGCAGTTCATCAGCGGGAATTCCGAGAATCCCATGGTAGACCTAGGCTGGAAGTCCGTCGGGGTGCTGGAGCTCACAGCGCTGCCAAGCATCGACAAAGACAGCTGGGTGCCGCTGGTCCGGGAGACGGACGTCCTGCTGGTGGCGGGTGGCGACGCCCTTTACCTGTGCCACTGGATGCGGCAATCCGGCCTGGCAGACCTCTTGCCGTCGCTGCAAGCAGTCTATGTGGGAATGAGTGCTGGGAGCATGGTGATGGCACCTAACATCGGGGAATTCTTCGTTGGCTGGACTCCACCCAACGGTGGAGATAAAGCGCTTGGGCTTGTCGATTTTGCAATGTTTCCACACTTAGATCACGAGATGCTGCCGGGAAATACCATGGCTGCCGCAGAGAGATGGGCCGCCGAGATGGAAGGGCCGGCGTATGCTCTTGACGATGAAACCGCCATCAAAGTGATCGACGGAGCGGTCGAAGTTGTCTCCGAAGGGCATTGGAAACTGTTTTCGCCCTGATATTACTCCTCCGCTAAAAATATCAAAAAACCTAGGCGAGATTCATTGTGATGCAATTTAGAGAGGATTGTATGGGTTTCTTATCAATATATGGTGAAGGGTTTCACTTAAGCTAACTGGTGCGTTGATCTAATAAGGATTAACGCCTTTTCTAATGGAACTTATCAAACAAACGTGCAGGATTGTTGAAGAAGGATATTTTTTTGTTTTAAGCGAATTTCAAACAATCCTTACACGAATACAGGTATTGAAAATAACAGAAACGAGGAGGTATGAGATATGAAGATTAATAGAATAGATCATGTGAGTATAAACGTAAACGATCTTTCAGAGGCTAAAGCGTTTTTTCTTGATTTAGGACTTGAAGTGCAAGCGGAATGGGAATTGGAAGGAGAACAGTTGGACAGAATAGTTGGGCTTAATGATGTTAAAACGGCATGTGTAGGATTGGGGATGCCAGATGGTCAAGCATGGATAGAGCTAGTCAAATTTTATACGCCGTCAGATGAAATAGATATTCAGCAACCTTTTGCAAATACGCTGGGTATCCGACATATTTGCTTTACTGTTGAAGATATTGAAGCGATTGTTGCAAAATTGAAAAAGAAGGGCACGGAAATCTTTAGTGAGATACAGCAATATGAAGAAAGTTATAAGTTATGCTACGTTCGTGGTCCAGAGGGAATTATTTTAGAGTTGGCGGAAAAAATCAGATAAATATTGAATGGGACTTTAAATGATTTAGAACTCCGACTTTAAAAATGTGTCCGTTATCATTTAAAAGGAATTGGTATAAATAAACAAAGTGTTACTCCATTATCGTGTGCATTTCTGGAATAGGAAAAGTGTCTTTATTACTTTCCCATGGGTTTTAAACTAGAAAAAGTCTCGTGGACGATAAATGACCCGAGACTTTGATTTAAACGTTCGTTCTATTAAAGTAATTTTTAAAATTACTATTGAGGTAAAGTAGTTAATTGTGTCTTGTTTCTAAGCGCTTTTCAATACGCTCAAGCATCTTTTTATCTTGTAGTAGTTCTTTTTTATTTTTAACTACTAATTCTTTAAAGGAAATCATATTCTTCTTTCTCATCGTATTCACCTTCCTTTGCTTATAAATATTATAACCTATATTTTCCCATGATTATCCGAGAAATGTTACAAATCATTGAATATTTCGAAAATAAAAGCGAGAGAAAAGGGTTATCAAGAGATACCTTTAAGATCTGGTGGTCAGAGAAAAGAAGCTCATGAATTTTACAAAGGAATTGGTTCTAAAAATATTAAGTGGCAGAAAGTTTTTTCTCAAAAAGTTCGGTGTGTTCGGTAGTAATTTATGTTACAGTGCTTATTCTGCAATGGGAGGCGAATGATGATTCAAATGACCGCTTATGTTAGGGACATTTTGTAAGTCCTTAGAAAAAGAAAATTTTTTTATGTTGACATATCGCCAATGGAGCCTTTATAGTTATCCATATTATTCTGAATAATCATTTGAAAAAAGCAACGAACGGGAGTAGTAGATGTTTATTTGTAGTCTAGAGAGCTGCGGGTTGGTGCAACGCAGTCTATGAATCCATTGAACTCGCCCGGGAGCAGCAAGACAAAAAGAACGCGTTCTCTATGTTTTGACGACTAACCTTCGTTAACAGGTTCTACAAGCAGGATTCAAAATGAATCAACAAGAGTGGTACCGCGGTCAGCCAAAGGCTTATCGTCTCTTTTCTCTCCATTGGAGATCAGGGATGGTAAGCCTTTTTTGTTATTTGTTTTAGAATCTAAGTTTAAATCAGGAGAGGTTATTTAGATGGAAAAAAGCACCCAGAATTTACAGCGAACGATGACTTCCCGTCATATCATGATGATGGCTATTGGCGGCAGCATTGGAGCCGGTCTGTTTAAAGGCAGCAGCGAAGCTATTGATATGGCAGGTCCTGCCGTTGTATTGGCTTATTTGATTGGAGGCATTTTATTATTATTTGTTATGCAAGGATTAGCTGAGATGGCGGTCCAGAACAGCGGAGCCCGAACGTTTCGTGACCTCGTTCAGTCTGTGTTAGGTGTGTTTCCCGCTTATTTTCTAGACTGGATCTATTGGAAGATGTGGGTCTTAAACATCGCTGCCGAGGCAGTGGTGGCGGCGATCTTCTTGCAGTATTGGTTTTCGGAAACCCCGATTTGGGTTCTGGCACTATTAGTGTCCGTATCGGTGACGTTTGTCAATTTGTTGTCCGTCAAAATTTTTGCTGAGACTGAATATTGGCTTGCTCTTATTAAGATCAGTGTTATCGTCATTTTTATTCTGTCAGGTATTATGCTTCTGTTCGTTTCGATTGGAGGACATACCGCACCAAGCTTCTCCCATTTAACATCTCATGGAGGGTTCTTTCCAAACGGAACAGAGGGCTTAATGACATCCATGCTTGTGGTGATCTACTCATATGGAGGAACCGAGATCATCGGGGTAACATTGGCTGAAACAAAGAATCCTGAAAATGTCGTGCCAAAGGTGGTTCGCAGCACGTTGACTCGAATCATTGCCTTTTATATCTTTCCGTTCTTTATCATTGTTGGCCTGATTCCGTGGAATCAAGTAAATGGTGTGGAACAAAGTCCATTTGTAACGGTGTTTCAATTAATAGGGATTCCAGGAGCTGATCATTTGATGAATGCTGTCATTCTATTGGCCATCATCTCATCGATGAACTCAGGACTTTATGGTTCTTCCCGTGTGCTATATACACAGGCTGTTGATGGAAGAGTTCCTAAGATGTTCGCCCGTCTCTCAGTGAAAAAAGTACCTTTCTGTTCCATACTGATGTGCACAGCATCCCTCTATGCGGGTGTTTTAATCTCTATATTCGCCGGCAGTCAGACCTTTAAGTACTTGATGGGATCCTTGGGTTATACTGTGTTGTTTATCTGGTTAATCATTGCATTCGCTCATCTGAAATCACGAAAACATAAAGCAAAGGTAGAAGGCTATTATGTAAAGTGGTTTCCGTATACGACTTGGATTGCCATTGTCTCATTGATTACGATTTTAATTGGTATTGTATGGACTAGCCCAATCATGATAACCGTATTTACACTTGGCATCTATCTATTGATTACAGCTACTTATATATATAGAAGAAATTCCCTTTCCACCCACACAGCTTACAAGGAAATGGTTAAAGTAAAAAAGCTTGGTTGATTTTCAAGCTTTTTTATTTGGACTTTATTTTCCCTTCTAAATTAACAGTACTCAGCGCTGGAAGAAAATGAGCTTATTGGAATTGTAAAGATTGTTCCGTATCTATCTACTCCTAAAAAACTACAGCTGACAGCGGATACTTATCATTATGATTTTTCCCGCCTGACTGAAACATGTTAATACAAGTAGGGGGTGAACATTTATATATACAATCGGCCCGTAATATGGAGTAATTTTTTAAATTTCGCTACAAAATAGTTTGTTGTTCAAATATAATATAAAAAGCCTAATCCCTGATCACTAGGGTATTAGGCTATTTCTTTTTATAAATTTATATTAATAAGGTAATTTATACCCATAGCATTTAGTTAAATGTTAATAAGGGTAATGAATTTATTGAGATTTTTAGTATTTGATGACCTAAAAAACAAGAAAGTATATTGCTTGTAATAATAGAAAAATTAATCATGGAGTAACCTTTGTGTTCAAAGGTTGCTTTTTTAATTCGAATTTTAATGTTTTTTTGCTTGTTTGGGTCTTAATTAGTATTAAAATATATTTTTTTGTAAAACTAACAATGGTTATAAAAAAGAAAACCAAACAAAATAAATATAACAAGGAGACAAGAAAGATGACAGTAGCAAGTAATTTAAAAACGACTCTTGCAGGATTAAAAAGTGCCCAAGCCTCTCTGGAGACATTTGCTCTTGATACTGAAAACCAGCAGGCAAAGCAGTTGTACCAAAATGCAGCCCAGCAAGCACAAACCATAGTGGATTCTTTAAGTTCTCGTTTACAAGAAGTAGAACAAGAAGAGCCGCAATATAAACAATAGCAACAAGAAATTGTATAGAGAAAAGGGTGAACATTCATCCTTTTCTATTTGCATTTATACATATTTTTAATGAAAGGGTGAGAGTGGGCTGTATGGAAAAAACGAACTTAGTGAAGGTTCTTTTGATTTCCCTATCTTCTTTTATGATTTTAGTTTCTGGATGTAATAACAAAAAAGAAGAAGGAAGAAGCAACAAAGATTCACCATCTCCAATGTCATATATAGAAAATAAACAATCTCCATCACATGAAGCAAAAGCAATCGTTCTTTCTATGCCAGAAATAACAGATGCCAAAGCGGTTAATTCTGAAGATCAAATTTTTTTGGCTGTAAAACCAAAGCATCTTGAGCGGTTCCAATTAACAAGCCTTAAGAAAAAAACAAAAAAGAAAATAGAAAAAAAGTATCCGAAAATGGAAGTAAACGTCAGCACGGATCAAAAGATATTTACTTTGCTTGGTGAACTGGAGAGCAAGTTAGATAAAAAAATGGACAGCAAGGATATCGAGAGAGAATTGAAAAAGATTCAGAAGAAATCAACGGATGAGGCCTAACATTTTGTGTTAGAAGAAAGGAGCGGCAGCATGGCAAGCAAAGATAAAGAATTGACACCGGTTCAGCAGGAATATCAACAGTTTCAGGATCAGCACGAAATAAAAAGGCCAGTTATCACAAATTGCATAAAAGCCTTTTTGGTCGGTGGATTTATTTGTTTTGTAGGACAGCTCATCTCCATAATGTACGTGACCTACTTTAATTTTACAGAAGAAAATGTCGGCAATCCGACAGTAGCTACAATGATTTTTATCTCGATGCTCTTAACCGGATTTGGCGTCTATGATAGGATGGCGCAGTTTGGAGGAGCAGGTACTGCAGTTCCGGTTACTGGATTTGGCAACTCGGTCATTTCGGCTGCTATCGAACATCGTACTGAAGGGTTTGTTTTAGGGGTAGGAAGCAATATGTTCAAGCTGGCGGGATCCGTCATTCTATTTGGTGTGTTTTCCGCATTTGTAATCGCGATCATCAAAACTATTTGTATTCAATATGGGGGTCTGTAATGTTAAAAGGCCATCGTACATGGGTGTTTGAAAATAAACCTGTAATCATTTCAACAGGAACGGTAGGAGGGCCGTTTGAGGCGAATGGGCGTATCGCTGACGACTTCGATCTTCTACATGGAGATCTATGGCTCGGCCAAGATTCTTATGAAAAAGCCCAAAAGGTACTATTTGAAGAATCCTGCCAAAAAGCTATGGAAAAAGCAAATATTCAAAAAGAAGAAGTACAGTTTATTCTGGCTGGTGATCTTATAAATCAGATCACAAGTACAAGTTTTGCATGCAGGACGCTGGAAGCGCCTTATCTTGGTTTATTCGGGGCATGCTCTACTTCAATGGAAGGGCTTGCAATGGGGGCATTCATCGTAAATAGCAAGGGGGCAAAGTATTTATTGACAGGAACAGCAAGCCATAATGCTGCCGTAGAAAAACAGTTCCGCTACCCAACAGAATATGGCGGACAAAAACCGCCGACTGCACAATGGACCGTTACAGGAGCAGGAAGTGCGCTGTTAAGCGATCAAGGTGAAGGGCCACGTGTGACTTCGGCAACGATCGGGAAGGTTATCGATATGGGATTGACTGATCCCTTTAATATGGGCGGTGCCATGGCGCCTGCTGCAATAGATACAATTGAAGCCCATCTGCGAGACATGGAAATAGATCCCTCCTACTATGACCTAATCGTAACAGGTGATCTTGGATCGATCGGCCATGAAATCGCGTTAGATCTACTTAATAAACATGGATTCTTATTAAATGCAGAGCAATTCCAGGATTGCGGCATGATGATCTACCGGGAAGGACAGCCCGTGCTTGCTGGGGCGAGCGGCTGTGGATGTTCCGCAACTGTGGTATATGGACATCTATTAAACCGGATGAAAAAAGGAGAATTCAAGAGAATGCTTGTCGTTGCGACAGGAGCACTTCTTTCTCCATTAACCTTTCAACAGAATGAAACCATCCCATGCATCGCTCATGCGGTGTCTATTGAATATGGAGGTGCAGAATAAATGGCTATCCTTTTTTGGGCCTTTGTAATTGGCGGAGCGATTTGTGTGATCGGACAGATCATGTTTGATGTTTTTAAATTAACACCTGCCCACACGATGACAACTTTAGTTGTAGCAGGTGCAATACTTGATGGAGTCGGCTTATACGAACCATTGATTGATTTTGCGGGTGCAGGAGCAACCGTTCCGATCACCAGCTTTGGCAACGCACTTGTCGATGGTGCGATGGCCGAAGGGGAGAAACACGGTATCATCGGTGTGATAACCGGAATGTTTAAAGTGACAAGCGCTGGAATCTCCGCAGCAATCATTTTTGGATTTATAGGAGCACTACTATTTAAACCAAAAGGCTAAAAGAAAAGGGGATATAAAAAATGACTATCGCATCAAATGTCAAACAATGCATGGTAACCTTGAAAAGCGCTAAGGAAACACTGAGCAAATTAGCACAAAAGTCAAGAGATGAACAAGCGAAGCGAACGTTTCATGAGAGTATGATAGAGGTAGAGGAGATCATTTCTGATCTGCAAAAGAGAATCGGGCAGCTTGAATTTGAAGAACCGCAATATAAAGGAAATTAGACAGACATATTAAGGAGACAGTTATGCTTAATTGGGTAGAAATTGTAATACGTTCCTTTACTTTTTTAATCGCACTTTTTTTGTTAACCAAATGGCTGGGCAAGAAGCAGCTGGCCGAACTGTCCTTTTTTGAATACGTTACAGGGATTACAATTGGAAGCATAGCAGCTGAGGTAACGATGGGATTGGAACGCCATATCATGCACGGGCTGATTGCTATGTCTATATGGACTCTGTTTCCCATCATAATGGGATTGATATCGTTAAAAAATAAGAAAATACGGGATTTTGTTGAAGGAAAAGCAACCATCGTCATCAAAGACGGAAAAATCCTGGAAGATAATTTAAAAAAAGAACGTTACACCATTGATGAATTATTAGAACAACTAAGAAGCAAAGACGTATTCCAGGTTTCTGACGTTGAATTCGCTGTCATTGAGCCAAATGGAGATGTGAGCATATTATTAAAAAAGGAAAATCGGCCTCTTACTGCAAAGGACATCCAACTAAATCAACCTTCTGTAAAGGAACCTCAAACCGTCATTATGGATGGCTTAATACTCGATGAACCACTTTCTACGGCCGGATTGAACAGAGGCTGGCTGAATGAGGAACTTGAGAAATTAGAAGTAACAGTTGATAATGTGTTTCTGGGGCAGATCGATTCATATGGCCAGTTAACAGTGGATCTTTATGATGACAAGATTAATGTCCCATCCCCTAAGGAAAAACCATTGCTTTTGGCTTCATTAAAGAAATGCCAAGCTGATCTGGAGCTGTTTTCCATTCAAACTGAATCTGAGAAAGCAAAACAACTATACAATAAAAACAGCCAAAAGCTGAATCGGTTACTCAGCAAGTTGACACCGTTGCTCAACGATAATTAAAAACAAAAAAACCTGTAAATGTTCTATATTGGATTCTTTGATGAAGAAAAATAAAGAGGACTGCTTAGAATAAGCGTCCTTTTTTATCGTTCCAAGAATCTTTTTAAAACAGTTCTTATATCCTGCTGCTGATCAGTATGTTCAAAAACGATTTGTTGCAATGTTTGTCTTTCGACCTCATTCTCAAGAAACGAAAGTAGGCTGCCCTCTAAATCCCTGTCATTTAACTTTATTGCAAGTTTCTCTTGCAGCAGATACTGCTCATTTATCTCTTCCTGCCCCGGCAGCGCATCGAGAAGGCCTATCGGGATTCCTTTACGGAGGGATTCACTGGGTGTGATTCCTCCTGGCTTTGATACCACTATGTCCGTACCGTCATAGAGACTGTTCATTTCCTCTCTTGAATGGATATAAGGAATGGGTTGAAGAAAAGGATTTCGAAGCTTTTCAATCTTATGAAATAACTGCTGATTTCTTCCACATAACAACTTGTAGTTGATTTTTCCCGAAAATTGGCTATGAGCAAAAACCTTTTCTATAGACCCTATACCAAGGCTTCCACCAGAAACTAATACATTAAAGGAAGGTTTGCGTCGTTCTTCAAATCTTTCTTTTGAGCTATGGAAAAAAATCGGGTGCACGGGAATGCCGGTTACAGCAATCTTTTCAGATGAAACATTGCGCTTTTCAAGAAAGTATCTCATAGCTTCACTGGGCACAAGGTGGAGATCGATGTGAGATTTTCCCCAAACTGTATTGATAAAGAAGTCTGTATAGGCGTTGATGACTGGAATAGACAGCTGTTTCTTCTTCTTTAAAAGGTTCAATAGGTAGGAAGGCAAGCAATGTGTACAGATAATAAGATCGGGGTTTTCTTCCCTAATCAGCTTCTTCAAGCTTTTTAAGAAGAAACGTTCATAAAAAAGATATCGTTTTTCAATCGCTTTGTTCTGGAAGCGGCATGCATTAAAACGATACAGCCAGCTGTAAAAAGAAGGTATCGCTTTGATTACATGCAAATATAAGTTAGATGTTGCCTGCTCGATATAGGGGGATTTATATTGAAAAATATCTACTTTCTCTATTACAAACGAGTCTTCGATCTTTTTTAGGTATGCACTAACGGCATCTGCAACTTGGTGATGTCCTGATGGCAATTGTAAAAAAGGTAAGATGAGTATTTTTTTCATACTTGCTTGAATCCTTTTTTTCTTACTATTTACTTAAGCTTTGGTTGTCATTCATAAAAAATCTCTCCTTTCATTTCCACATTTAAAGTCGGCATAAATATAACATCCTAGTTGTGTAGCCTAATGAAAGGAGGAAGAGAAAGAATGCTGATGCGTTTTGTTTTTTTATCTTTTTGGAGATATATAGACCCTGTATATTTTTCATTAACCCGTCTTCAGTATCTTTGTTCTGACCAAGAAAAAGGGATCTTCAGGGTAAGGTTAACAAGATACAAAGGAAAAAACGTCACTTTGTCTGACGGTACCGAAATCTGTAAAAATGATCTCTTGGTTAAAATTCACTTACACAATATAAAAGTAATCAAGGATTGCACTCCTATGAAAAATGATTTGTCAAAGGGGAAGGCCGTTTTCAAAATGGTCTTAGACTCTATGCCTTATTTGGCTTCTTATATTTATGATCATCCAAAGAAAGAAAAGATAAAAGGGATAATAGGCATTACACTCATTAACAAGGGTGTTAAGGGGCTCGGTTTTGAATGTGTACTGCCTGAAAGCAAGCTCTATAAACAGTTTAAAAAAATATCACAGATGTTCATATATGTTTTATCCCATTCAACGATTTCAGTTAAAAACTTTAAAAAACATCATCCTGTTTACTTGATGATGTCTAAAGAAAAGTTAATGGAGAAGTATAAAAACTAAAGGTTTCCTCTAACTACCACTTGGACTCTCCTCTCTTCCTTACTATACTTGTTGGAAGAGAGGAGTAGTGAAATATGTTACTATTTATCGTTCTTATTATTTCTGTTATCAGTGGGTTTGCCCTATTAAAAGCAAATCAAAACACAAAAAAAGTAGAGGTCAATACGATCTCAGTTTCCCGCAAAGATCTTGCCTCTTCCGAAAATAATATAAAGGTTCTTCACCTGTCCGATCTCCATCTTGAAAATATCTCTATTAACCCCTCAGAGCTGTATGAGATGATATCAGAACAGCCTGTTGACCTGATCGCCCTAACCGGGGATTTTCTTGACCGAAAAAGAAGCATTCCGAAATTAAAGGGCTATCTTCAAGCCTTAAAAAAATTAAATCCTAAGTACGGAATATATGCTGTATTCGGAAATCATGACTATGTTTTAAAAGGGGATAATTTTAATGCCCTAAAGAGAACACTTGAAGAAAACGGCTGTAAGACGCTTCAAAATGAGCATGTAACAATAAAGGTCAATGGCGAGAATCTGAACATCATCGGAATTGATAACTACAGCACGAACCATAGTGATGTACTACAAGCCTACAAAGGAGTTCCAGAGGGCTACCATTTAGTGCTCACTCATGACCCGAATGTAGTGCTTGAGATGGAAGATGTTCCATTCGATTACCTGTTATCCGGCCATTTTCATGGTGGCCAGATTCATTGGCCGAAACCTTATCATTTGATTAAAATGGGACATCTCGTCCGCATGAAAATGGTAAAAGGTCTGCATTACTATGCAGGGAAGCCTTTTTATATCAGTGAAGGGCTAGGACAGACGGGGGTTAACATCCGGATAGGCAGTCGACCCGAAATTACGTTTCATGAAATTTCATAACGGTTTTTATGCCTTGCCATTCTTATGAAAATGGCGAGGCCTTTTTTTGAAAGATAATACCATAATATTCATCCGTAAAAGTAGTCCTAAAAGGGCTACTTTTTCTAAATAGGGAACATGATTATTTTTCATGGAATACTGGGGCACTTTAATTTTAGTAGAGCACCAGAATATAATCATTTAATTATTTAATTGGTCTGGTAGGATATACATTAGTTTTATACTTTCATTATCAACGACAATTTTTACATTTTATTATGCTAAAAAGATATACACAAAAAAGTAATCTTTCTTCAACATTGGGCCAGATCGGGAGTATCCTATTGTTCAAATATTCCTTAAAAAGTTTAATAAGCTAACGGTTAAGTTCAATAAAGTATTTTTAATGAACGAATTTTTTTGTAGATTATCCGAAAAACGTATCATTACTCCATATTAGCATGGACCTGAAAATTCACTTTCAGTTTAGGATAATAATCATTCCTCCAGTCTTTTAATTCATGGTAAGAGATCTGCTGGTGAAATTGTTGGCCAAAGCCAAAAATATCTGTTTGGCTTCCTTGGGTTCTCTTCAATAAACGGTAAAAACGCTTTTCAGTAAGCTTTTCAAGTTCTTTCCTAATCCTTTTATTTGTGATTCCTTCTTTTCTTTCTAAAATGTATATTTTTAAACGCAAGTTGCTTGACACCGTGGGTTTATTATTTTTCATTGATGTTTTATTTTTAATGGAACTGTTTGTTACAATAATACTAGCAAAACCCAAACTTTCTATTCTTCCTTTTTCATTATTGTTTCGAAATACATTTACCAATTGACATTCATCCGGGCTGATTGTTTCAATTATTTTTCCTTTTTTCAAAATAGCTGCACCTTTAAATTTTAATACTGTATCTTTTCCTGAACGAACAACAGGGACAGCTATATCTTTAGTATATGAATACAGGCTACGATATACTTCCCAAATCGTGATACTAAAGATCTCTGGTACCCAGCCAGCTCCTTTATTAAAATAGTCATATATAGAAGAAGCATGGACACCTAATTTATCGTTTATATTTGATAACACATTCTCGACATCATCATCTGTAAGTGCTACCAACGCTCTTGACGGAATGTCTTCTGAACCCATTAAGAACTTTATGAGATCTCTTAATTCCTGTGGGTTTTTAGCTAAGTTTTTTTGAATGACAATCAATCGTATTTGTGAGAAATCAACGGCATCTTCAGAGTTTGTCCGAATTTGCCCAAGTACACTTGCTACTGTTTCGCCCCTCCCTGTTACGATTCTGGATATTTGGTCGTCATTTTTCGGTATTGGGATCTGCAATGTTAATTTATACTCTTCATCATCTTCCTTGGAAATTCCCATGACTAAAGGAATGGAGCGCTTATTTATATCTTTAATATCCCAGCACCCGCATAGCAAGATTGTTGACATGAATACGATCAATAACTTAAAGAGTTTATTATTTCTCATGCCTTAACACGCCTCTTTTCGATAAAACCATAGATAAAAATGGTAAATGGAATAATAATCATAGAATAAGCTTGGGCACCTGTACTCCAAAGAAAACATTTTTCCACCAAAGATTGGTTAGGAACCAAGAACGCCAAAACAAAAGAGATAACAGAAAAAGCAATAATCCAATATGAGGATTTCACTTTCCGAAATTTAAATATTTTTCGCATGATTTGTCCGATCATCCATAGCATAACTGAATTAGCCACTATAACTAAACCAACCAACGATAAACCGAAGAACATCGTTTGTCGGTTGAACGAAAACCAGCTGATGTCTACTGAATCCATTGCTTCCAAAAAAGGATTGGTCAGTGTAACTACCGCTTCTTGTCCAAATATAAATAGCGGTATATACACTACAGATAGAAAAAATAGCGTTACACTAACCCATGCTACAAAAAGTTGGCGGAATGACAATTTTGTTTTAGAAGCCATAAATCCCAAAAATAAAAACGATGAAAATCCTAAAAGATAGAAAAATTTATTTTTTAACAAGAACCTAGCAGGTAATTCCCAACCTGGCGTAACGTTATGTATATCAAAATTTATTACAGACGAGAAGATGTTAAATACCACTAAAGGAATAACAATTAAGAAAATAAAAACCGAGGAACGTAAAATTGTGCCTAAACCTTTGATAGATGTATATACCGAAATGAAATATAACAATATTAATATCGACCAATAAGGTGTCCGAGGTAAAAATACCGAAATAATGACTTCGGTGTGCAACCGGATATTGAACGCAACTAACGCAATCAGATTGATTACAAATGGGATAAGAAAAATAATCGCAACCCATCTCCCCATTTTTAAATAAATATCAATGACGTCATTTTCGGGAAAATAATTTAAACCTTTTATGTAAATCCAAATTAAAATCAATTGCAGAAAACCTTGACACATCACCAATTCCCAATGAGCAGTTTTCGTTAACACATAAATGAGATCTGGATAGACCAAATAACCAATACTTAATTGAATGAGTATGAAAACAATTACAATTTGTATCCGCTGCGTCACTTTGTGTCTCCTTCTTGTTTAATATTAAACGTTAGATAAGGAATATCATCGGATGTTAAACTTGCCAAATATATTACCGTCAAGATGAAACCAGTCCATACACCTAAAATCCCGAAAAATGATGCTAAAACTAAAATGGGATATTTTAGCAAACGAATGTACAAAGAATTTTGTATTCCGACCACCGCCGAACTTGCAATTACAACCGCGGTGATCACTATTACTAACAAATTGCTGACTAATTTGGCTTCTACCATTGCCTGTCCCAGGATTATTCCTCCTACCATTGTGATAGAAGGGCCCACGCTCTTAGGAAGTCTATTGATCGCTTCAAGTATTAAATCAACTATAACGACCATTAAAATGGTTTCGAGAAAAGCTGATAAAGGAATACCCTCCCTACTTTTTGCGACAAACAGAGCAAGATCAGTTCTAAATATTCCAGGGTTAACTGACACTAATGCAACATATAAGGCAGGAAGTACCACTGTGGCCACAGCGCCTATTACTCTAAAAAGTCGAAGCATAAATGTCAGAACAAAAGGGAAATTGCGATCATTTTCAGTACTAAACATATCCCAAATTAGATTTGGAAAAACTAGGGCGAAGGGGTAATTATCCATAAAAAGAACGATTCTGTTCTTTTTTAAGGAATGTATGGCTTGAATCGGTAATTCGGTGGGAGAAAGATGACTGACTGGGCTCAAAATGCGTTGTCCGAACTGCTTATTAAGATCATCAATGGTTTCAATATCAGATTTAATTTGCTTTAACTGCTGGTTGGCCTTTTCAATAAGTATATTTGGGGCTCTTCCTTTAATATAGAGCATGGAAAGCCTTCGTTTATCCAGCTCTCCGACTTGATAGGAACAATGGCACAGACGTTCAGTGCTCAACCTTTTTCGGATCAATCCAACGTTAATTGTAATATCATCACCAAAGGCATTTATAGAAGCCTGAATGGGACTTTCATTTTTAGGCTCTTCAATGCTCCTATTCAGATTTTGGGCGATAGGGTCTACTATGGCATTCTCTGCGTCACCTTTTGAAACGATCACTAATTTGCCCTCTAATATGGCTTTCAGTATTTGTTCTATATCGACGCCAACCTGGTCACTGAGGTTTATGAAGAGTGCTTTAACTGAAGAAGACGAAGCAGCCATTTGTTGAACATATAATTTCGACTTAGTTAAATCAACTAACGTATTAAATCCAATAAAATAGATTGTGGTTTTACCTACTAGTTCTTCTTCAATGAAAAGATCATCGTGATTGGAAAACTTGGATTCAATTTCTTTTACTATATCCCTCATTAATTTACCCCTTAACAAATAGAAATCTAAAAAATTATTTGCATTAAGGAGAGTTTTTATACGATAAATCATGAACAACTAACCAAAGCAAAGTGTCGTGGTTATTTTACAGTTAATCTACAGAGGCGAGTGGAGATATTACTTGAAAAAGGTGCTATATATGTTCTGGTTGTTCCTCTTAGTTCCACTAGTTCTTATTATTGTTTTGGCTGTTTTAGTTGATAGAACCATAAAAGAAGGGGCTTAAAACAAAAGTAAAGCATAGTGAAATTAAGCATATGTGTATGCAAAAAAAACCTCCCGAAGGAAATAGGCGAACAATAATGTAAAAAACGAAAAAGTGGTTATTATGTTTTTCAACAATCGCGTGCATGTGCGGCCGAGCCTAGGTCGTATCATATAACGGGTGGGATTCCCGTCGAGTAAGAACTAGCCATTCGCTCGTAGCGAGTCTTGGAGGACTAAAGGTAACTTTAGTTTTTAAGCGTAGACAGTTAGGTAGCGGGCCGAAAGCCAACTGGTTGAAGGGATTGAGCTCCATAATGATTGTAAGTCGAGAGGGCTGATGCTTTATGCACAGCAGAAAGCTACATTTTAACTTTCGTTAAAGGCAAGAAGGGTAAAACCTCTCTGGAGTCAGAGACCTTGGCACGTTATACATTGATATGATACGGCAACTCGGGAGACCCTACCGGTCTTTTCTTTTTTTTAGAAGAGTATGGTGTACAAGCGATAATAAGCAAGGAAACCAAATGTCGATGTAGGGAGTCGGATAGCAGCGTAGTACCAATGAAGTTGGGTAATGCCGATGGAGGAAAGGCTGCTACCAGTTATCACCCTTACTAGGGACACATTTACTACACACAGAGGTAGGTATACTAAATGGAAACAAAACTACTAAGGATAGCAGAATTAGCAAAGTCTGATCCTAAAATGAAATTTACATCTCTTGCACATTTATTAAACAATGAAGCACTAACTCAATGTCATCACGAATTACCCAACAAGAAGGCAACCGGGATTAAAGGTACGACTAAAGAGCAATACAGTGAAAGTTTAGAAGAAAATATAGAGGAATTAGTAAGAAGACTTAAAAGCAAAAGCTATCGTCCTGTTCCAGTAAGGAGAATGTATATTCCAAAGCTCAATTCAAACAAGAAAAGACCACTAGGAATACCGGAACATGAAGACAAGGTTGTTCAAAAAGGCATTACGAAGATAATAAATACCATCTATGAAAATGATTTTCTAGACTGTTCCTTTGGATTCCGCCCAAACCGTAGTTGCCATGATGCTTTGAAAATACTGAACTTCTATATTGAAAAGAGGTCAGTAAATTATGTAGTAGATGTCGATATTAAAGGATTCTTTGACAACGTTGACCACAAGTGGATGATGGAGTTCTTAAAACTGCGAATCACTGACCCTAACCTACTAAGAATAATTGGTAGGTTTCTTAAAGGTGGATACATGGAGGAAGGTAAGAAATACAAAACAGACAATGGCACACCGCAAGGTGGAGTAATATCTCCGGTACTAGCCAATGTGTATCTCCATTATGTCCTTGACTTATGGTTTGAGAAAAAGGTCAAGAAACAATGCAAGGGACAGGCATATATAGTAAGGTATGCAGATGATTTTGTGTGCTGTTTTCAACATCAGAACGAAGCTCAGGAATTCTTCCAATCATTAAAATGTAGATTAAAGAAATTTAACTTGGAAATTGCCGAGGATAAAACCAAAATTATTCCCTTCGGGCGGTTTGCCGAAAAATATGAAAAGCAAAAGGGAAATAGTAAACCAGCAACCTTTGATTTTCTAGGCTTTACACACTATTGTGGGAAAAGTAAACAAGGGAAATTTCGGGTGAAACGGAAATCGAGCAGAAAGAAAGTCCAAGGTAAATTAAAAGAGTCTAAAGAATGGCTGAAGAAGAATAGAAATAAGGATATTCATAGGATCATGGACAGATTTAGACGCTCGCTTATAGGATATTACAACTATTATTGCGTCACTGATAATGCCAAAAATGTTAGCAACTTCAAAGACAAAATCGAGAACTTACTGTTTAAATGGCTCAATAGAAGAAGTCAAAGGAAATCCTTTACATGGGATAAATTCAAACTATTTCTTGATAAACATCCACTACCTTCACCAAGAATTAAAGTGAATATATATGAATTAAGAAAAGAGATTAGCTACATTCTGTGAATGATGACTAGGAGGAGCCGTGTGCATTAATAGTGCAAGCACGGTTCTGTGAGGGGATGGAGTACAATTACCGTAAGGTAGAAAGGCTCCGTTCTACTCGACTTCTTCAAGAAGGAAATGTGCACTTTTTAATGAACTAAAGGAGAGGTAAGTGTGTTATAAGATTATTATTGGGAGGCGTAGATGATAAAGCATTTTGTTCTTTATAACATTTCTCAATTAGGGTTAAGGGCTAAAGTTAGCCGTTTTTTTGTTTTGTCAGGAAAAGTTTATGCTTAAAGGCTGTATATGCATAATCTCTCATGTAAACCTTTTAAGACTTCTTCTGGCATTTCCATGACCTTGACATCTCTACCTAGAAAAAGCAGCCAATTGGTTATTTCAGTCAGTTCTTCGGGCTTATTCACATTGATAAAAGTCTTTAGAATGGCTGTGGTTTGGTATGGATTCGTATAGGAAATTGAAATCTTTAAAGGATGGTATTTTTTAAACTGGGCGATCGCTTTTGGACCAAGCTCAAGGACAAGATTGAGGGCTTGTTCCTGCTTGCTTAGTTTTTCTAAGATCTTTTTCCTGCTGACTCTTTTTTTCGCTGGATAGGGTTTGACATCGGTGAGATGGTCGACAGGAATGATCTTCTTTTTCTCTTCTCTTAAGTCAAAGCCTTCGATCAGCCAAGCGCTTTTTTCACGATAAAGGTGCAGGAGATAAATCGGATATGACTTTGTTTCCTTCTCTTCTTGGATGGTAATGAATAGATAGCTATCTATAAGAAGAGTTTGGATAAGTGTTTCTAACATGGGATGTGGGAGGTCAGACAGATCAAGCAGATCGGGGTTATGTGGATTGGTCCCTTCAAAAAGCAAAATTTGATTTAAAAGAACAAGGTCATCCTGCTGATTTTCAGAGATGAGGCCCAATAATTTTTCAGCTAAAGACTGACGGCTCTTTAGGTAAGGAAGCTGCAGGTTTCTTGTGGCCATAAAGGCAATAAACAATGCTTTGACCTCATTGTTGGTAAAGCGAACATCGGGCAGGACGGAGTTGTGCATGACAAAATAACCCCCATCCCTTCCAACCTCAGCGACAAGTGGCATCCCCATGGTCTCAATTTCCCTTATATCTCTAATGGCTGTTGAACGGGAGATGTTAAACTCCCGCATGATTTCAGAAATTGTAAAGCGGGCACGGTTGTTGATATACCGCATGATGATATTGATCCGTTCAACTTTTTTCATGAGAGCTCCTAAATAGTACCGTTTTTTGACATGATTTAAGATTATGATATACCTATCAAGAAAATAATACAAAATAAAAAAATGTAGAAAAGAGGTATGGTAAATGGCGAATTATACGCTAGAAGAAAAAGAAGGCTTTACCGTGATAGGTCTTGGAACAGAGCTAAAGAGTGATTACACAGACTATGCAGGCATAAACAAGGAAAAGTCCGACTTTTGGCAAGCAGTCAGCCAAGATGGAAGGCTGACTGCTTTAAAATCTATGGCAGCCAATGACTTCGTTTTTGCTGTGAACGAAGCGGTAAATAACAAGATGATGCATTATGCTGGTGTCATGACAGAGGAACCGGCACCAGAAGAAGCGAGAGTAATCCAATTTCCTAAGGGAGATTACGTAGTTGTTAAAGGGGAAGGAAAAACGGCTGATGATTTGAATAACAAGCTTGCTGCAGTTGCCTTCGGTAAAGTCCTGCCAGAAGTAAAGAATGTTGCCTATGTTGGCGGACCAAATGCAAGTGTTGAGATGGAGCATCGTAACGGCATGATCTATGGTGAAATGTGGATTCCGGTTGTCAGGAAATAATAAAAAGGAGGAAATGGCATTGTCCTGTATCGTGGATTTTAAAAATGTGTCTGCCGCAGGTTTAGAGTCTTCACCTGCCGCAGAAGCGCTTGCTGGTTTACGTGCAAATGAAGCCCGTTACTTTATGAACAAATACCAACACGAGTTTACGGTTGTACCAGCAAGCGAAAGCCAGAAGACACTTGATTATGTGAACCGGATTTTAAAGGAAGAACGTGATATTGAGTTTGCCGCCAAACCGTTGGAAACATCGAGGTTTCAAGTGGCAAATATAAAATTTGCCTACGTCTTTTATGAGGATGGGCTTGTGGTCAACGTCATGTATACGGTTGATGATCCCAAGAAGCGGGCAGTGGGTTTTAAGCTTTCTGAGGGGATGGAGATACCAGAGGAGTTAGAAGGCAAATTTAAGTTTGCTAGGCAAAAGTCAAAACTCGCTGGAATCATCCGGGGGTCGTTCTTTGTAATTAAAGGAGAATATTAAAGTAAGCAAAAGCGTTTGGTCTTCTTTTTTTACTTTACTACTAATTTTAACAGTGATTTAAGTCAATTCGTTTTTTAAAATAACCTTTACCACAGAATATATGAAAACCTAAAAAACCCCTGACGCCATTGGCTTCAGGGGTTTTTCTATCTGGCATCCTTTTCAAGATATGAGAAATTAATAAGTACCGTATCGCAGGTGGGGGCAGATTATGGAATCCAGTAACAACAAGTAAAGGATTTGCAACAGCTAACGATGTGAGATAGTTTGAAACGAATTTATTAGGTTTAGAATTATTTAGAGGACTCTAGCAAAATAAACGCTTCAATCAAATTGTCGAATCTAATTTATTTGAAAAAATTGAATCTCAGTGTCTTTTTTGAAAATAGACAAGCAAGCTGTTCCTTCACAGCTTGCTTGTCTATTAATGTATACTTCTGTAAACTCCGATAACTTTACCTAGGATCGTACAGCTTTGAAGAATGATCGGCTCCATAGAAGAGTTCTCAGGCTGAAGACGGATGTGATTCTTTTCTTTAAAGAAGCGTTTTACTGTTGCTTCATCTTCATCAGTCATCGCCACGATTATATCTCCATTATTCGCAGTCGGCTGCTGTTTTACAACAACCAAGTCTTTGTTGAATATACCAGCTTCAATCATACTGTCTCCAACTACAGAAAGCATAAATACGTTTTCGTCCCCGACAATGTGTTCAGGCAAAGGGAAATATTCTTCAACATTCTCTACAGCACTGATAGGAAGCCCTGCAGTTACTTTACCGATTACCGGAATCGATACTGATCTGACAGAAGGTATATTATCTTCTAACCCTAACACTTCAATTGCTCTTGGTTTTGTCGGATCTCTGCGTATAAGCCCTTTCTTTTCAAGTCTTGCCAAATGTCCATGAACAGTAGAACTCGAAGCAAGTCCAACAGCCTCACCGATTTCTCTAACGGAAGGAGGATAGCCTTTTTGTGAAACTTCTTCTTTTATAAAAGCTAGAATATCCAATTGCCGTCTGGATAACTTAGTCATTTTTAAGCACCTCACCAGATTTTTTATCTATAAAAAGTATAGCATGGCACTCTCAGAGATACAAACATAAGTTCGAAAAAATAGTTGACACCGAACAAATGTTCCAGTTATTATTAATACAAGAAATACGAACAAGCGTTTGTTGAAAGGGGAAAAACAATGAAACAGGGAACATTGCATGTTATTGTATTTTTAGGATTAATCGGCGGGATATTTTTTACTTTATCTAATCTGGCATCACAAGATACTCAATATATAGAAGTAACGATTGAAGAAGGAGATTCTCTTTGGAGCCTTTCTGAAGAGTATAATGCAAAGCATCATTATTCCAACTGGGAGTTTATAAAATGGGTTGAACAGAAGAACAGTGTAAATGCATCAGCGGTTTTTCCAGGTCAAAAAGTAATAATTCCAGTTAATAAATAAAAAGCGGGTCTTATCAATGAAAGCAATAATTTACTGCAGAGTGAGCACTGAGAAAGAAGAGCAAACAACTTCAATCGATAGACAAAAAGCAGAACTTTTAAAACTGGCGCACCACTTCGAACTAGACATTGTGCAGTGTATAACAGAAAAAGCAAGCGGCTATTCACTGGATCGTAACGAGCTTTTACGCATTTTAGATATGGCAAGGGATGGGGATTTTCAATACTTGCTAGTCCAAGACGACACTCGTTTAGGCAGGGGCAAGGCAAAGATGGCAATCCTCCATCAGCTGATTAAATATAATATAAAAGTATATACTTTATCCCATAACGGAGAATATACTTTAACAGAAGCAGATGAAATGGTATTGGACATTGTTGCTACCGTTGAAGAATACCAGCGTAAACTTCACAATATGAAAATTAAGCGCGGCATGAGAAAAGCTGTTGAAGACGGCTATAAACCACAAAGGAATCTGAAAAACATGTCCAATGGAGGCCGTGAAAAGAAAGAAGTGCCTATATTAGAAATTGTCCGGTTAAAAAATATGAAGCTGACATTTCATGATATAGCCATAACCCTCAGAGGTCTTGGTTATGAAATTTCAAAAGCTACTGTCCATAGGAGATATAGAGAATATATGGAAAACACGGATAACTAGAAATTCCTTTTCTTCTCATGTAGGATATAATGAAAGAGTATTTAAAAGGGAGTTTTTATAGATGTTATCTAAAGATAAAGTGCAGAGAATTAATGAACTATCCAGAAAATCAAAACAAACAGAATTAACACAGGCTGAAAAAGCGGAACAAAAAAAATTAAGAGAAGAGTATTTAGCCGTTTTCAGAAAATCGTTTGTACAGGATTTGCATGGAGTTACATTTGTAGATCCGAACGGCAATGATGTAACACCTGAAAAATTAAAAAGAAGCAAGGATAATAAAAATAACCTTAAACACTAATACAAAATGCTTATTTGCATAACTGCAAATAGGCATTTTTTTCTGTTGCAATAAATATAGATTAGTATATACTGTTATATAACAACAATGAAGGGAGAGAATATTTTGACTTTTTCAATAACAAGTGCGGCAGCTAATCTTTATAAGGATATAGAATTAGGAGCAAAAGAGGGATTGAGACTATTCGTGAAATATGCAGGAAGTGGAGACTCAGGGGGCTTTTCACTTGGTGTGACACCTGCAGTACCGGATGAAAATGATTATATTCAAGAAGTAGAAGGTGTAAGATTTTTTGTGCGATCCGAAGAAAAATGGTTTGCAGAAAATATGAAACTTGATTATGACGAAAAAACAGACTATTTCTCTTGTCATATACCAGGATTAGCTTAAATAAATGAGACCGTCTGTACTATAACAACCTTCCGAGTTGGAATAGTTCAGGCGGTTTTTGTATGAACTGAAGAGGGTAAAGGCAAAATAACAATAGTTATTAAAGTGTTTATCTTGTCTAATTGGACATGAACGTTTATTATGAAAGTCAAAACTGTTTAGTACATATGAAGGGATGATTTTTTTGTCACGTAATATTGATGAATTAGCAATTAATACAATCAGAACATTATCGATCGACAGCATAGAAAAGGCGAATTCGGGCCATCCAGGAATGCCGATGGGTGCAGCGCCTATGGCATACAGCCTATGGACGAAGTTTATGAACCATAATCCTTCGAATCCAGAATGGTTTAATCGCGACCGATTTGTTTTATCTGCGGGCCATGGTTCCATGCTTTTATATAGCTTGCTTCACTTAAGCGGTTATGGCTTAACGATTGATGATCTAAAAGAATTCAGACAATGGGGCAGTAAGACTCCAGGACATCCGGAATACGGTCATACAGTTGGGGTTGAAGCGACGACAGGTCCTCTTGGACAAGGTATCGCAATGGCTGTAGGTATGGCTATGGCTGAACGTCACTTAGCTGCTAAATATAATCGTGATGGGTTTGATGTCATCGATCACTTTACGTATTCTATCTGTGGAGACGGTGACCTTATGGAAGGTGTATCTGCTGAGGCTGCCTCATTAGCTGGACATCTTGGATTAGGTAGAATGATCGTACTTTATGATTCAAATGACATCTCATTAGATGGGGACTTGCACCATTCTTTCTCGGAGAATGTACAGAAAAGATTTGAAGCATACGGCTGGCAAGTCTTATTCGTAGAAGATGGTACAAACTTAGAAGAAATTGAAAAAGCATTGGCAGAAGCACGTGAAGAATTAAATAAACCAACACTAATCGAAGTGAAAACAGTAATCGGACACGGTTCTCCAAATAAGTCCGGTAAATCTGCTTCACACGGAGCTCCGCTAGGGAAAGAGGAAATTTTACTAACGAAGGAAGCTTATAAATGGACGTTTGAAAAAGATTTTCATGTTCCTGAGGAAGTAAAATCTCATTTTGATCAGCTGAAGAGTGAAGGACAATCCAAAGAAGATGAGTGGAATGAGAAATTCAAGGCTTATTCGGAAGATTTTCCTGAATTGGCACGTGAACTTCAAGAAGCTATTTCTGGAAAACTGCCTGAGAATTGGGATCAGAATATGCCTGAGTTTGAAAAAGCGATCGCGACTCGATCTTCTGCTGGAAAAGCGTTAAATGTACTTGCTAAAAATGTTCCGGCTATTTTTGGCGGATCTGCTGATTTAGCTGGTTCAAATAAAACACTTTTAGAAGGTGAAGTTAACTTCAGCCGAAACGATTACAGCGGACGTAACATCTGGTTTGGAGTTCGCGAATTTGCAATGGGATCTGCTTTAAACGGTATGGCTTTGCATGGCGGTCTTAAAGTGTTCGGAGGAACATTCTTTGTATTCTCAGATTATGTGCGCCCAGCTATCCGCTTATCTGCATTAATGGGTCTGCCTGTAACCTATGTATTAACACATGATAGCGTAATGGTTGGGGAAGATGGTCCTACACATGAGCCTGTTGAACAGCTGGCATCCCTTCGTGCAATGCCGAATCTTAACCTGATCCGTCCTGCAGATGGGTATGAGTCGAATGCAGCATGGAAGATTGCAATTGAGAGCAAAGATCAGCCTACAGCATTGGTTCTAAGCCGACAAGATCTTCCTATCTTAAAAAATACAAAGGAAAAAGCATATGAAGGGGTTAGACGCGGGGCTTATGTTGTGTCTCCTTCTGAAACAGATGCAGAGGTACTTCTCCTATCTGCTGGATCTGAAGTCAGCTTAGCAGTAGAAGCTCAAGAACTTCTGAAAGAAGAAGGGATTTCTGCTTCTGTTGTTTCAATGCCTTCATGGGAAAGCTTTGAAAAACAAGATCAGGAATATAAAGACTCTGTACTACCTAAAAATGTTACAAAACGATTAGCGATCGAAATGGGTGCTTCATTAGGCTGGCATAAATATGTGGGGCTTGAGGGAGAAACTTTAGCTATTGATACATTTGGGGCATCTGCACCAGGTGAAGTGATTCAAAAAGAATATGGTTTCACTCCTGAAAATGTTGTAAAACGTGTTAAGGAAATGCTTAGCAAGTAAAAAGATGACGCAAAAAAGAAGGTTTTCATTTGAAAACCTTCTTTTCTTTGTTTTTCGACAAAAAAAGTTTTGTTTCACTCTGTTTTTTAGACAAGCTTTTCTTCAGCTTTTGGATATACTTTCAGCAAAGAAGTTGGAGAGGAGCTTTTTCATGAGGGAATTTTATATTTATTTAATAACAAAAGAAGTTGCTCATTCCTACTATGGTAAAGAGAATAAACTGTTTCAATTGTTTTATGAGGAACAGCGGACATCTGGCATTCCTAAGCAAATTTTAGCCAAACAGATCCGTTACATAACCGCTTCCATCTCTGTGTCTCAGCTCGAGGAACACTTTTGGCAGCAGCTCCGTGAGAAGTATAATTGGAGGTTCGAGAGTGAGTCTTACAAACTTCAATGTAAAAATAGCACAGTTCGTCTTGAACTGAATGATAGTTACCTCCATCTATACAGCATAGGAAATTTTGAAGCAGAAACGGTCATGTTTGAAGCGCTGAGGCAATTTGAGCCATATTTTTTAGCAATGGATTATGGAGAAAGAAAATATGGCTGGCTTTCCCCGTTCAAATTGAATATGGTATATGCAACATAAATCGCTATCAAATGTTGTATGTAACCTATAACTTGTAGTAAACTAGTTCTAGACAACACGAAGGAGGAAGTTTTAACAATGGGTACTGGTATGGTAATCCTTGTGTGTGCATTATCCCTGATTGCAGGCGTTGCGATCGGATTTTTTATTGCCCGCAAGTATATGATGAGTTATTTACAAAAAAATCCACCGATAAATGAAAATATGTTGCGTGTGATGATGATGCAGATGGGTCAAAAGCCTTCTCAAAAGAAAATCAATCAAATGATGCAGGCTATGAACAAACAAATGAAGTAAGAAAAGCCTTATATATCAAGGGTTTTCAGCACTTCAATTTAGAAAGAATTAAGTTATTACAACACTGTAGACTTAATCTTTCTCCATCAAAACGAGTGATTTTTGCTTAATCATTCAAAAACGAAGAATAAACCACTTTTTTCTATTGAATTCTTAACCAATTCATAGAGAGAGGTGGTTTTTTTATTTTGCAATTAGAAGAAGTTTTAGAAGAGTATTTGTACCACTGTCAGGCTAGAAACTTCACACCAAAAACAATGATTAATAAACGTCAAGAGTACAACCATTTATTAAAATTCCTAAAGGAAAAACGAGGTATAACCCTTTTAGAAAGTGTTACAGAACATGATCTAAAATCCTACATAAGAGGTAAACAGCAAGAAGGATTAAAACCTGTAAGTATAGTCGCTAAATGTAAGTTAATTAAAGCTTTTTTTAATTGGTGTGTAAAAGAAGAGGGTTATCTCTCTGTTAATCCTATGGACAAAGTAGAGATTCCAAAAGTAACGAAAAAAGTTAAACAAGGATTAAGTGTAGATGAAATACAAGCTATGATAGATTCTTTTAGTTATAAAAGCTATGTGGAAGCTCGTAATAAGGCGATAATCGCTTGTTTAGCTGATCTAGGTCTTAGGTCTATCGAGGTTAGAACTCTTCTTACAGCGAATGTGAGAGACTCTACAATATTGGTTACAGGTAAGGGAAATAAAGAACGGTTACTGTCAATTAGTCCAATATTAAAAAAGATATTAATTAAGTTTGAGCGACTTAAAAAACTGTATTTCAGTGAGAGACTGGTGAAATCAGATAATTACTTTCTTTCATACACAGGTGATGAATTAAGTCACGTGGGGTTATACAACATAACGAGGTTAGCAGCAAAAAGAGCTGGAATTAAAGACAAGAAAATTCATCCTCATTTATTCCGTCACTTCTACGCTTTGAAGAGTTTAGAACGGTTGGATCTGCACAGTTTAAGTCTTTTGTTAGGTCATTCTGAAGTTAATACAACACAGATTTACTTATCATCTATGAGTAATCAACAATTATTAGATAAGGCAATAGCCAGTAGTCCTTTAATGAATCTTAGAAAGTAAAAATGTACAAAAAAAACAGAGTGTTCCCGCACTCTGTCTTCAACACATATATCCCGTAACTTAATACGGAATCCCTTACAGCTATTGTAGTTGTTTTTAAAGAAAAATTCAACTATTGATAGATTATTTGCTATGCAAAGATTTAAGTAAGGTATTCCAGTCGAGGTAGCCGATAAATCGACTATAAATAACCATCGTCATGTTAGGCTGAAGCATTCGCATAAAATTCAGCGTTGTACACAAGTGGCATCCTTCTGTGTCATGTACAAGTCTAGGTGAGATCTACCATTAAAGGATCGGGCGGTTACTGTTAGCATTATGGTGCTAGGGTATTTGAACAGAATTACGCATGTAGGGGCAGTATTACATGTAGAAAGTTCAGATTAGCGAAAGCTAAGGGTCACAGAAGGGTCATACAGCGGATACCAGGCTATCCCGTACATTCAGTATGATGGCTTTACTTCTCCTAGCTCACTTTTCATTATTTTGATTTGTGAGTATAGGGGAATAGCCTGTCTCCATACGTTTCCAGACCTAAACCCACCATTCAGCCAATTCAAACCCCATTCGGTCAAGGGTTATTTAAAAAAATTGTCAATTTGATTCCATAAATATAAAATTAAAATTAGAATTGAAGATAAAGACTGACTGGAGGTTCGAATGTATAATAATATTTATTCCCAAGATTTTCTAAATACTTATGATGATAAAGTGAAAAAATTTGATGTAGTAACACTTCAAAACTTATTGGATAACGTTTATGGAGAGAGTAATGACCTTGATTTTAAAGAGAAGCTTATTAAAGAGGATTCAATAGCAAAGCTATGCATTGCTTTTGCAAATAATGGGGGAGGAAACGTTATATTTGGAGTGAGTGATGATAATACCCCAATAGGTTTGAATCAAGAGGAAATTAGAGATCCTACAGACTTCCAGCGAAAGCTAAACAGTTATTTACCAAATCAATTAGTTGTTCATCACCAAGTGCTTTCATACAAAGATGATGAAAGATATGGAGATTTCAGTGGTAAGACATTTATAATATTCAACATACCCAAACAATATAGATATAGCCCTTTCATAGCAAAAAAAACATCCAATAACATTGATACAGGTAAGATTTACATTAGGAAAAATACATCAATAGAAACAGCTACAAATGATGATTTGGAAAAAATATTTAAATTAAGGTTAATTGAACAGTTTGATAGTTTGTCTGAATTGGATCTTAAAGAGCATATTTCTCAGCTGAAAGTGCTTTATAAATCTATAAATAAAACAATAACTGTAGGAAGCTACTGGAGCCAAATGTTATCACCTTTAGATAATATGTTTGGAGGCAGTACTCAAGAAATTAAAAATCAGTTTTATCCAGAAGAAGAACTTGACGAATTCATTGCAAATATGATCGAGAAAAAGAAACGTAAAATTGAAATGGTATTAGAAGTTTCTAATATAGAATAAAAACTACAAATGGTAAAAGTCACTCTTATGTTGAGTGGCTTTTAATTTTAATGAAGAGGAGAGTAATTACATGGATAAGAAAATACAACTTAGAAAAACTGAGTACGAACGTAACCTTGAGAAATTAGAGTATTATAAGAAGATAATGGCAGAGAGAAAAGCACAAGGACGATATAAAGAGCATTACATTGAGGGTGTTGGTATTGCAAGAGAGTATGGGGAATTAAATGTTAGAGGATTAGTAGAAAGGCTTTTACAATCTAATTATATTACAGGTTAAAACCTACCCTAAAAATCAAAAAATATCCTATAATGGTAATGTATTCAAATTCATTAAGGGATGGTTTACTATGGGGATGAAAAATTTAATTGTAATAGGTTTAGCAGTAATATTAGCGATAGTTTGTTTCAACATGTTAAATCAAAATGATTCGTTAAAGGTTAGTGGGAATGAGACATCATGTGAAGATCCAGAGATTAAAGGTAATCAAACAACTTACAATGGTGAATTAATCTATCATGTACCAGGTGGAAGATATTATGATGTAACAGATGCTGAAGAGTGGTTCTGTACAGAAGAAGAAGCTGAAGAAGCTGGCTATAGAGCTAGTGAGTATTAAAACATATAACCATTGTACATCTAACATGAGGGGTATCCTATAAACATGGATCAAATAATCAAAATTTTTTCAAATATACCTACCGAAAAAATTCTAAGTATTTCAGTTTTATTGCTAGTTTTAGGTGTATTTCTTAATCTAATTATTTTCAGGATGAAGAACAAATCACGGAAAGAATATGACAGAAGTATATCCCAAATATATTTAGTAAATATTTTAATTACTTTATTGGAAACAGAAAAAGATATTTACAACTCAATCAATCAAATAAACATTAGTCAAACAGAAAAGGATAGTCTTAGTTTATTACTTCTTGATTGTTTTAAATTAAAAGACAGTGAAGTTGTTAAAATAGAAAGTACATTTTATACCGAAGAACAAAAGGCTTTAGTTAAAACGTTTCACGGATGGTTAATTGAAACTTTAGAATTTCAAGAATGGCTTAGTTCTGAAATTCAAAAAATTGATAGTGTTCAATATAAAAATCAACTTTTGGAAGCTTGTTCTCCTAGAATTCAACTTGTGGATGTAATGCTACATAGGAGTAAATTAGTAATTATTAGGCTTCAGTTTGAGAAAGATTTTTCAGATCTTAAATCTAAAGAAACTGATACATTAGATTCTTTGTTTAAAACAGGTTTGAACAAATAAAGTAGTGGATTCTAAAATATAAAGAAAGGAGTAAAGATATGGAGCTCAAGATAATCTCATCAGTATTCCAAGAGACAGAAATACCTAGCATTAGTAATAAATTATTATTTATTTTGCAAGAGTACTGTAAGGATTTAGAGTTGACATCGTTAGAGTGTATAACAATAGCGGATGATTTTGCAAAAGCAATTGAGGAATACCAAGAGCTTAACAAGCTAAAAAAGATTAAACCTACCCATGGAGAATATGGTTTAGCCATAGGAAAAGTGTTAAGAAGGAAAGAGGAAAATCGTTACTTATATACAGTTATGTTAGATGCGAGAATTGTTAAAGGACTTTTCATTGAGGAGTCAAGTGGTTTTTGTACTCATTACATACATCATGAATTTTGTCATGTACATGATGATACTATTAAAGAATCAATTTTCACTGAAGAAGGAAAAGCAGGTAAAGACATTCACCAACTAAGGCATATGATGAATGTTTTAGCAGAAAGTGTATGGTGTGAATATATTGTTTCAAGACTTTGTGCTAACACACTTTCGAATTTTGATACGATCACTCAACATCTGGAAACTTTAATACCTCAAGTTAAAACAAATTCAGGAAAGGATAAATTAGCATATAGGTTTCATCATGATATAGGAAAACTCTATTATCAAGTAGAAGAAGGGATAACATACTTATTAAAAATGTTAGGTACTTTCTGGGGATACATACACGGAATTAAAGATTATGATATTACAGATATACATTTTGAAAGTAAAATTAATTCACTCAAAGATTTTATAATACAGAATTACACAAAAGAGATTTGGGATGACTTAGGAGAAGTATTAAATAACCTATTTAATAAGTATCCGGATGGCTGGAATGACGTTCGCGAATTATATGATTTAGGAAATGTGTCAATAAAACTTTTTCGCATTTTAGGATTAAGTTTTGAGGAACGAGGAGAGACATTTTATATAAATGTTCCATAATCCCTTGTTGATAGTGGGATTGTATTATTAAGTTCAACTACTCGTGATGTTACCATATGATTAAAGTAACTTAAAGGGGGTTATATGGTGATAAGAGACGGTGAAGAGTTAAACAATAATTATGCACAAGAACTAGATCAGTATAATGAATTTTTAGATTCTGATGATGTACAAGCCCTACAGGATGAGTATAAGAAGAAAGAGGATAAGATCAAAGAGGTTGTAACTAAATAATACTAATGATTGATTCCAACCACTATAAAAATAGTGGTTTTTCTTATGGAAAATTTAATATAAAAAAATCCAAAAAACGCTATACAAAGATGTATATAGCGTGTTATATTAAGGAGTGTATCTAATTTTTGGACAGAATTATCCTATATTAATAACCTAAGTTCATTATAACTAAGGTTCGATTAAAGGTCAAACATTATTTTTGAAGGGAGTGGTTTTAATGTGAATCTATTGAAAGCAAATTACTAAAATATATTTCTGTTTAAATCCCTCATTTTATAGAGAATTGAAAGGGGTGAGATTATGTACAAAATTGATAAAAATAAGGTTTACGATATCGGTGTTGGAGGTTTCGGCTTTAATGCAGAAGTATACGGTGTTATTAATACTTATGTTTTACAAATGATAGACGGCTTTTTTCAAGAACTTTTTCTTTATGTTGACGGTAAAGGAGAAAAGATTATGGAAAGTAGAATATGCACTAAAGAAATTCCAGATGATCTAAAACATACATACGAAAAACTTTTCGAGGAAATAGAACAACATATCATAAAACAAAGTTTGTGAAATTGATTAATACATAGGGTAACTTGGGGGATTAAATTTTGTCCCCCCCTAAGAATAACTTTAAAAAGGAAGATTGATAGATAAATGAAAGTTGAAAAGTTACAACCAGGTCAAACATTTAAGAATTATAAAGTACTATGCAGTGAATTAGGAATACCAATTAAGAATGGCAAGGACAGTAAAGAGGCACAGTATAAAGAAATAGCTAGATATTGTAAATATACCAGGTCTGGTCATAGTTTCATTATTGAAGAAATGTATCAAGTTCCAAAAGAAAAAATCGATAATCGAGGTAAAAGTGAGGGAAGCAGGAGTAACAACAATGTTTACAATAACGCTATTCAATTACTAATTACTGATCTGCTTGCACAATGTGAAAACAACGGTGGTAAAATCCCTAATAACAACGGTGTGAAATTCCCCAATAATAACGGATAATTATCTCAAAAACAACTTGGAGTGTAGACAGATAATGATCAAGGATGGGGAATTTTTTATGAT
>NZ_JAMBOD010000039.1 GCF_023715445.1 Fictibacillus nanhaiensis | reverse complement strand
ACCACGACGGCCATTTCGACAACTTCCTGCAGGTGATCCACGACAACATCGGCGTGGCCGATGCGCCGATGATCTCGAACGCGGCGGCGCCCGTCGCGATGCACGCGTTCGACGGCTCGGCGATCAAGGACGACTACGCGACGCTCGCGAACTGGTACGCGCAGCGTGCGGCGGTGCCGGGGCCGGTCGCGCTGTACTACAACACGATCAGCCTGCACGACGGCAACCGCGTCGTCGGCAGCGCGCTGACGAGCATCGACTCGTATCCGCAGCGCGCGACGAAAATGATGACCGATTTCGATCGTCTCGCCGACCTGATCGCGCAATCGGGCCGCCGCGCGGTGATCGTGTTCGTGCCCGAGCACGGCGCCGCGTTGCGCGGCGACAAGAACCAGGTCGCGGGCCTGCGCGAGATTCCGACGCCGCGCATCGTGCACGGGCCGGTCGGCGTGCGGCTCGTCGGCTTCGCCGGCAAC
>NZ_JAMBOD010000038.1 GCF_023715445.1 Fictibacillus nanhaiensis | reverse complement strand
ACTCAGCCGGGTACCGACGTTACCGCGCAGAGAGCGGATCGCCAGGTCCGGACGGGTGGCGGCCAGCTGGCACTGACGGCGTAAACTTGACGTGCCAACGACGCTGCCGGCCGGCAGTTCGTCAATCGAGGCATAGCGATTGGAAACAAACGCGTCGCGCGGATCGTCGCGCTCGCAGATAGTCACCAGCCCCAGGCCCTCCGGGAATTCCACCGGCACATCTTTCATCGAATGGACGGCGATATCGGCGCGCCCTTCGAGCATGGCGAGCTCTAACTCTTTCACAAATAAGCCTTTGCCCCCCACCTTTGCCAGCGGAGTATCAAGGATGACATCCCCGCGCGTGACCATCGGCACCAGCTCGACCTTCAGTCCGGGATGCGCTTGTTCCAGGCGCGCTTTAACATACTGCGCCTGCCATAGCGCAAGCGGGCTTTGCCGTGTGGCAATTTTCAAAACTTTGTCTAACATGCTTGTTAC
>NZ_JAMBOD010000037.1 GCF_023715445.1 Fictibacillus nanhaiensis | reverse complement strand
CTCCGGGCGGCCATGGCGGCGAATATAGTCTGCGGACGCGACGGTAAGCGTCGCGGTGTGACACAGCGGCCAGGCGACATGGGGTATCCGGGAGCGCCTCGCGCCGACAGTGGCGGATGGCGAGATCGAACCCTTCGCTGGCCAGAGAGACCAGCCGGTCGGTGACCTCAAGCTGCAGATGCAGCTGGGGATGCTGATGCAAAAAAGGCGCGATTGCCGGGACCAGCTGCTGGCGGGAAAAGGCCACCGGCGCGGTCAGGCGCAGCGTTCCCCGCAGCGGCCCGCCCTCATCGCAGGCGCCGGTGAAAATATCCCGCAGCTGACCAAACGGCTCGTTGAGCTCCGCCACCAGCCGCAGTCCGTCGTCGCTGAGGCTCACGCTGCGGGTGGTGCGATGGACGAGGGTTTTACCGGTCACCCGCTCCAGCTCGCTGATTTTCTGGCTGATAGCCGACTTGCTGATCCCCAGCTTTTCCGCGGCCCGGGTATAGC
>NZ_JAMBOD010000036.1 GCF_023715445.1 Fictibacillus nanhaiensis | reverse complement strand
TACCAGGTGAACAAATGCAAGTGGACTGGAAAGAGATTGGGGAAATCATTCTCGGTGGTGAACGAATTAAGCTGTCCATGTTTGTCGCAACACTAGGCTATTCCAGAATGAAATATGCGGAGTTTACGATATCACAAGATCAAAAACATGTCCTACAGTGTTTAATGAATAGCTTTAAATATTTCGGTGGTGTTCCTCAGAAGGTGCTGTTTGATAATATGCGCACAGTAACAGATGGACGAGACCAAGGGCTTGTGAAATGGAATGCTAGGTTTGCCGAGTTCGCAGCTTACTACGATTTTATTCCAAAAGCTTGTAGGCCCTATCGGGCTAAAACGAAAGGAAAAGTGGAAAGGGCCATTCAGTATATAACGAACAATTTTTATGTCGGAACCACTTTTGATTCGATTGAAGATTTAAATTGTCAGGTAGAACGTTGGCTAGACCGGATTGGCAATCGTAAAAAGAATGATACAACAGGGATTTCACCACAAGAGCGATGGTGTCAACAGCGGTTTAATTTTCCCTATTTTCAACGGTCCAAAATTCCCTATTACTAATTAACTGCCGGTTGTATGCCGGCTTTTTGCTTTTCACGAAGTCTAAATGATTGTCCTTTGATATTGAAA
>NZ_JAMBOD010000035.1 GCF_023715445.1 Fictibacillus nanhaiensis | reverse complement strand
GAGGTTGATAGGTCTGGTGTGGAAGCGTGGCGACACGTGGAGCTGACAGATACTAATCGGTCGAGGGCTTATCCTTAAAAAAGCATGAAGTTTGGAAACGTCGTATCTAGTTTTGAGAGAACATACTAATGGTTTAAAAAACCATTAAAAAAACTCTTGCAAATTATATATACATAGCGTATAATTTTATCTTGTCGAGATAAAAACTCGCTTTCTGGTCTAGTGATGATGGCGAAGAGGTCACACCCGTTCCCATACCGAACACGGAAGTTAAGCTCTTCAGCGCCGATGGTAGTTGGGGGTCTCCCCCTGTAAGAGTAGGACGTCGCTAGGCTGGATTTTATACGGAGGATTAGCTCAGCTGGGAGAGCACCTGCCTTACAAGCAGGGGGTCGGCGGTTCGATCCCGTCATCCTCCACCATTTACTTACTTGCCGGTTTAGCTCAATTGGTAGAGCAACTGACTTGTAATCAGTAGGTTGGGGGTTCAAGTCCTCTAGCCGGCACCATTTTGCACGAGCCATTAGCTCAGTCGGTAGAGCATCTGACTTTTAATCAGAGGGTCGAAGGTTCGAGTCCTTCATGGCTCACCATTTTCAAATTAATATGCGGGTGTGGCGGAATTGGCAGACGCGCTAGA
>NZ_JAMBOD010000034.1 GCF_023715445.1 Fictibacillus nanhaiensis | reverse complement strand
GAGTCCTTCATGGCTCACCATTTTCAAATTAATATGCGGGTGTGGCGGAATTGGCAGACGCGCTAGACTTAGGATCTAGTGTCTTTGACGTGGGGGTTCGAGTCCCTTCACCCGCACCATATTAATTTTAAAACAAAATACGTTTGCGGAAGTAGTTCAGTGGTAGAATACAACCTTGCCAAGGTTGGGGTCGCGGGTTCGAATCCCGTCTTCCGCTCCAAAGTTATTGTATGTGCCGGGGTGGCGGAACTGGCAGACGCACAGGACTTAAAATCCTGCGGTAGGTGACTACCGTACCGGTTCGATTCCGGTCCTCGGCACCACATACATGCGCCCTTAGCTCAGCTGGATAGAGTGTTTGACTACGAATCAAAAGGTCGGGAGTTCGAATCTCTCAGGGCGCGCCATATTTTTTTACGGGAAGTGGCTCAGCTTGGTAGAGCACCTGGTTTGGGACCAGGGGGTCGCAGGTTCAAATCCTGTCTTCCCGACCATCATAACTGCATAAGTTATTTTTGGGGCTTTAGCTCAGCTGGGAGAGCGCCTGCCTTGCACGCAGGAGGTCAGCGGTTCGATCCCGCTAAGCTCCACCATTTTCAGAAAATGTTTCTGGCATTTTCTTTTTTATTGCTTAAAAGTTCTTTGAAAACTGAACAAAAGAAATAGGTAAGGAATTAAATTTAATTCCGTCAGTTTTAAATCGAGCAAGTCAAACACTTTTATGGAGAGTTTGATCCTGGCTCAGGATGAACGCTGGCGG
>NZ_JAMBOD010000033.1 GCF_023715445.1 Fictibacillus nanhaiensis | reverse complement strand
GGTTATGTCAAATAGTCTGTGTAAACGAACAATATCCAAAGCATCTCTCTTCGTCCGTATATATGGTTGTAGGGTAGAGTGTTAGTGGAGGGATATCCCTCCACTAACACTCTTTCATCATTTTCTTTTATTCAGTTGAAGATCCATATCTCTCTTCAAACATCTTAAATATTTTTCTCTTCGCAAGATTAAAACCGGCTGTGTTTTTTGAGGTCCACGCATCGTTGTAGCCCTTCGATACTAAGAATACAATTTTCTCTACAGCTTCAATCGATGGCAGGCTGTTCATCGTTTTGAGCCTCTTTCTAATTTCTTTAATTGTACGCTCAATCATATTGGTCGTATAAAGGTATTTCCTGATTTGCATGGGGTATTTGAGAAAAGTAAGCAGCACAGCTAAGTCATCTTCCCAAGATTTGACCTCACGTTTGTATTTCTTCTGCCATTTTTGTTTAAATGCTTCAAAGGCCTGTTCTGCCTCATCATAAGTATTAGCTTGATATATTTCTCTAAGATCTGTCGTTATTTCATCTCGATCGAGAACTCTTACTTTTGATAATGTTCCCCGTACTTTATGTACCACACAACGTTGCACATCACCTTTAGGGTATACGGTTTTAAAAGCCTCTTCTAATCCAGATAACCCATCAAAGATACCTAATAAAACACGTTTAACACCACGGTTATAAAGACTTTCTAAAACATCTCTCCACCCACTGGCTGACTCACGTCCTCCTACGACGAACCCAAGAATTTCACGTTTTCCTTCTAACGTAATTCCTAAGACAATATAGATGGCTTCTTTCTCGACCGTACCTCGACGCACACTGAAATAAAGCCCATCTAAATAGAGAGCTAAATAGTCACTTTCTAAAGGGCGGTTTTGCCATTCATCAATGTCTTCG
>NZ_JAMBOD010000032.1 GCF_023715445.1 Fictibacillus nanhaiensis | reverse complement strand
TTTAGCGGCGGACGGGTGAGTAACACGTGGGTAATCTGCCTGTAAGACGGGGATAACTCCGGGAAACCGGGGCTAATACCGGATAACAAGAGAAGAAGCATTTCTTCTTTTTGAAAGTCGGTTTCGGCTGACACTTACAGATGAGCCCGCGGCGCATTAGCTAGTTGGTGAGGTAACGGCTCACCAAGGCGACGATGCGTAGCCGACCTGAGAGGGTGATCGGCCACACTGGGACTGAGACACGGCCCAGACTCCTACGGGAGGCAGCAGTAGGGAATCTTCGGCAATGGGCGAAAGCCTGACCGAGCAACGCCGCGTGAGCGATGAAGGCCTTCGGGTCGTAAAGCTCTGTTGTTAGAGAAGAACAAGTACGAGAGTAACTGCTCGTACCTTGACGGTACCTAACCAGAAAGCCACGGCTAACTACGTGCCAGCAGCCGCGGTAATACGTAGGTGGCAAGCGTTATCCGGAATTATTGGGCGTAAAGCGCGCGCAGGCGGTCTCTTAAGTCTGATGTGAAAGCCCACGGCTCAACCGTGGAGGGTCATTGGAAACTGGGAGACTTGAGTGCAGGAGAGAAAAGTGGAATTCCACGTGTAGCGGTGAAATGCGTAGAGATGTGGAGGAACACCAGTGGCGAAGGCGGCTTTTTGGCCTGTAACTGACGCTGAGGCGCGAAAGCGTGGGGAGCAAACAGGATTAGATACCCTGGTAGTCCACGCCGTAAACGATGAGTGCTAGGTGTTGGGGGGTTCCACCCTCAGTGCTGAAGTTAACACATTAAGCACTCCGCCTGGGGAGTACGACCGCAAGGTTGAAACTCAAAGGAATTGACGGGGGCCCGCACAAGCAGTGGAGCATGTGGTTTAATTCGAAGCAACGCGAAGAACCTTACCAGGTCTTGACATCCTCTGA
>NZ_JAMBOD010000031.1 GCF_023715445.1 Fictibacillus nanhaiensis | reverse complement strand
TCAGCTTGTAGACAAAGTATATGTCTACAAGCTTTTTTTATTGTAGAATTAAATTAGATAATGTTTGAGGGGAGAAATATACATGTTATCTAAGCATTCTACTGAAGGACGTCACCAAGTAACCCTGGCAGCTCTTGACGAGCTTGTACCTCAGGATCATTTAGTACGTAAGATTGATCAAGTCATGGATTTCGATTTCATTTATGATGCTGTTAAACATACTTATTCATTAGACAATGGTAGACCGAGTGTAGATCCAGTTGTTTTAATTAAAATGGTCTTGATTCAATATCTTTTTGGTATTCGCTCTATGCGTCAGACAATCAAAGAGATTGAAACCAATATTGCATACCGATGGTTTATTGGCTATGACTTTAGCGAAAAGGTACCCCACTTCTCAACCTTCGGTAAGAACTACGCACGCCGTTTTCATGACAGTGATCTCTTTGAACAAATCTTCTACCGTATTCTTCGTGAAGCCATGAATCATGGATTGGTTGATCCAACTGTTGCGTTTATTGATTCCACACATGTGAAAGCAAACGCCAATAAAAAGAAGTTCGATAAGAAAACAGTTCGTGTTGAAACGCGAAGCTATCAGAACTTATTAGAAGAAGAAATTAATGTCGACCGTGAGGAACACGGAAAAAAGCCATTACCCCCTCAAACGAAGATTGAAACTAAAGAAGTGAAAATTAGTACGACTGATCCTGAGAGTGGCTACTATGTGAAGGATGAACGAGAGAAATTGTTTGCCTATTCCTTTCATACAGCCAGCGACTCGAGAGGATTTATATTAGGAAGTTTAGTCACAGGGGCCAATGTTCATGACAGTCGAATGCTCGAGCCATTGATGAATCAGTTGATCGAAAATGTAGGAAAACCAACTGCCCTTGCCGTTGATGCAGGATATAAAACGCCACCGATTGCTAAGTATTTAATAGATCAGGAAATCCGTCCCGTGATGCCATATACCAGACCCAAAACAAAAGATGGCTTCTTTAAGAAATACGAGTACGTCTACGATGAATACTATGATCAATACATATGCCCACAAGGTGAGATTTTATCTTATAGAACGACGACCCGTGAGGGCTATCGTCAATACGCTTCCAATCCTTTAAAGTGCCAAAACTGTCCAGTACTCTCTCAATGTACACAGAGCCAGCAGCACATAAAGATGATTCACAGGCACATCTGGGAGGATTATCTCGAAGAAGCCAATCACCTCCGGCATACAGAAGAGAATAAAGAAATGTATGCAAAGCGAAAAGAAACAATTGAACGTGTTTTTGCGGATGCAAAAGAAAAGCATGGTATGCGATGGACGAAGCTCAGAGGGCTTAAAAAAGTGTCCATGCAGGCGATGCTTACTTTCGCTGCCATGAACCTTAAAAAACTGGCAAACTGGACATGGCAAGAGCCATGCCCAGCTTGATATCTTATCTAAAAAACGTTAAAAACAGGACAAACCCCTTTTCAATTTATATTGAAAAGGGGTTTTGTCTACGGTCTGA
>NZ_JAMBOD010000030.1 GCF_023715445.1 Fictibacillus nanhaiensis | reverse complement strand
CCACGCTTCCACACCAGACCTATCAACCTCATCATCTCTAAGGGGTCTTACTCACTTAACGTGATGGGAAATCTCATCTTGAGGGGGGCTTCATGCTTAGATGCTTTCAGCACTTATCCCGTCCACACGTAGCTACCCAGCTATGCCCCTGGCGGAACAACTGGTACACCAGCGGTGTGTCCATCCCGGTCCTCTCGTACTAAGGACAGCTCCTCTCAAATTTCCTGCGCCCGCGACGGATAGGGACCGAACTGTCTCACGACGTTCTGAACCCAGCTCGCGTACCGCTTTAATGGGCGAACAGCCCAACCCTTGGGACCTACTTCAGCCCCAGGATGCGATGAGCCGACATCGAGGTGCCAAACCTCCCCGTCGATGTGGACTCTTGGGGGAGATAAGCCTGTTATCCCCAGGGTAGCTTTTATCCGTTGAGCGATGGCCCTTCCATGCGGAACCACCGGATCACTAAGCCCGACTTTCGTCCCTGCTCGACTTGTAGGTCTCGCAGTCAAGCTCCCTTGTGCCTTTACACTCTGCGAATGATTTCCAACCATTCTGAGGGAACCTTTGGGCGCCTCCGTTACTGTTTAGGAGGCGACCGCCCCAGTCAAACTGCCCGCCTGACACTGTCTCCGAACCGGATCACGGTTCAAGGTTAGAATTTCAATACAGCCAGGGTAGTATCCCACCGACGCCTCCACCGAAGCTGGCGCTCCGGCTTCTCAGGCTCCTACCTATCCTGTACAAGCTGTACCAAAATCCAATATCAAGCTGCAGTAAAGCTCCATGGGGTCTTTCCGTCCTGTCGCGGGTAACCTGCATCTTCACAGGTACTATAATTTCACCGGGTCTCTCGTTGAGACAGTATCCAAGTCGTTACACCTTTCGTGCGGGTCGGAACTTACCCGACAAGGAATTTCGCTACCTTAGGACCGTTATAGTTACGGCCGCCGTTTACTGGGGCTTCAATTCAGAGCTTCTCCCGTAAGGGATAACCCCTCCTCTTAACCTTCCAGCACCGGGCAGGTGTCAGCCCCTATACTTCACCTTGCGGTTTCGCAGAGACCTGTGTTTTTGCTAAACAGTCGCTTGGATCTATTCACTGCGGCTCTCTCGGGCGATAAACCCTATCAGAGCACCCCTTCTCCCGAAGTTACGGGGTCATTTTGCCGAGTTCCTTAACGAGAGTTCTCCCGATCATCTTAGGATTCTCTCCTCGCCTACCTGTGTCGGTTTGCGGTACGGGCACCTCTTTCCTCACTAGAGGCTTTTCTTGGCAGTGTAGGATCAGGGACTTCGGTACTAAAATTTCCCTCGCCATCACAGCTCAGCCTTCACGTTGGACGGATTTGCCTATCCAACAGCCTAACTGCTTAGACGCACTATTCCATCAGTGCGCTCACCCTACCTTACTGCGTCCCCCCATTGTTCAAACGGAAAGGAGGTGGTACAGGAATATCAACCTGTTATCCATCGCCTACGCTTTTCAGCCTCGGCTTAGGCCCCGACTAACCCTGAGCGGACGAGCCTTCCTCAGGAAACCTTAGGCTTTCGATGGACAAGATTCTCACTTGTCTTTCGCTACTCATACCGGCATTCTCACTTCAAAGCGCTCCACCAGTCCTTCCGGTCTGACTTCACTGCACTTCGAACGCTCCCCTACCCCTGTACCA
>NZ_JAMBOD010000002.1 GCF_023715445.1 Fictibacillus nanhaiensis | reverse complement strand
CCGAAACCGACTTTCAAAAAGAAGAAATGCTTCTTCTCTTGTTATCCGGTATTAGCCCCGGTTTCCCGGAGTTATCCCCGTCTTACAGGCAGATTACCCACGTGTTACTCACCCGTCCGCCGCTAAATCAGAGGAGCAAGCTCCTCTTCATTCGCTCGACTTGCATGTATTAGGCACGCCGCCAGCGTTCATCCTGAGCCAGGATCAAACTCTCCATAAAAGTGTTTGACTTGCTCGATTTAAAACTGACGGAATTAAATATAATTCCTTACCTATTTCTTTTGTTCAGTTTTCAAAGAACTTGTTTGCGTCACTTGTTTTAGCGACTTTAATAATATACCACGCTAAACTGTCAGAGTCAATAACTTTTTAAAACTTTTTCAATTTAATTCGTTATCAACTTAAAGTGTTGCAGAGCTGTTTTTAAGACAGCTTGATTAGTCTACCATGGATAAAGCAGAGTAGCAATACTAAAAATAAAAAAAAGCTCCTATCTTAAGATAAGAGCTCTTCAATAAACAAATCATTTCTAGTTTTTAAAGCGATGATCTCATTATTAGTATCTAACTTGATCATCGGTCTTGTAGGCTGGCTGTCTTCAATAAAGACGATTTCACCTGTTTCATGATTCGTAAGTTTTACACGGCTGCCGACCGAGAATGTCGATAGTCCGGACAACAAAGCCCTTATGACTTGATGATCGAATTTACCGAACTGATCTTTCATCATCATTTCCAATACTTTAAAAGGTGACTGTTTGCTTCGGTACGGTCTTTCGGCTGTCATTGCTAAATATACATCCGCTACCGCAAGGATTTTACTAAATGGATGCAGTTTGCTTCCTTTAACTTTTAACGGATACCCTGAACCATCCTCTCGCTCGTGATGCTGAAGAACGCCGAGAAGTACTCCTTCTTTTATAGAGGGAATCTTTTTTAGCATGTTGTAACCATGAATAGTGTGTTTTTTTACTTCATCAAATTCTGCAGGTAAAAGGGCGCTGCTCTTCTTCAATAATTTCGGCTGAACTTTTGCCATTCCGCAATCAGATAATACTCCAGCTAGACCGATCTGAATACAATCACCATTCGAATAATTTAATTTTTTTGCTAAAAAGGTGCTTAATATGCCAACTGAGATGGCGTGGTGATAGATATAATCCGCACTCGTTGCATAGTGGTGGAGCAATAATATTTCTTTTGGATAATTTGATCCCTCTTCCAGCACCTGCAATACACTTTGGCGAACCTCCAACATATCGATAGAACTGCCTGATTGCCAATTCGTAAATAACTGTTTAAAACGTTTGACTGTTTGAAGATACATGCTTGGAAATGAAGGGATCACTTCTTTTTTGACAGATAAATCCGCTATTTTTTCTTCTGTATTAACGACAGATGCTATTGCTGCCTCTTTTTTCTTTATATGATTAGTATCCCAGCCAGAATCATTTAGAATATCGATCTCCTCTATATGAAAACGAGTAAGTACTCTGAGATGTTCTGAATTTAATACAGTATTTTTATTTATAATGGGATGATTAGTCATTGAGAAGATATCTTGAACCAGCATTTGGCCAATTTTAACCTGGCTCGTTTTAACTTTCATACAATAAACTCCTTTTGTCGGAAAATTCATAGTTTAATTGTACATATAAAAAAGAGGAAAATGTATACTCATTTTCCTCTTTTATGAAATTATTCGTTATTCTCTTTGCTATCTACTGATTCAGAGGCAGGAGTTTCTTCCGTTTCTAAAACTGGTGCTTCCTCTTCAGATACAATAGGATCGCCATTCTCGTCTAATATTTCATCTTCTGTTTCTTCTTCACGTTCTACAACTGCAACGGTAGCGACATGATTACTGTCATTCATAGACATCAGTCTTACACCTTGCGTATTACGGCCCATTTGTGAAATACCAGAGATATTCATTCTGATGATAATTCCTTTTGCCGTAATAATCATCAAGTCTTCTTCATCCGTTACAGTCTTCAATGTAACAACAGGACCATTTTTTTCGGTGATATTAACCGTTTTGATCCCTTTACCTCCGCGTGACTGTAGCCGGTATTCACTCATCGGTGTACGCTTTCCGTAGCCTCTTGTTGTAACAATCAGGATATCTTGTGTCTCATCCAATACTTCCATACCAACTACAGCATCATCTTCACCTAGAGTTATGGCTTTAACACCTGTAGCTGTTCTTCCCATAGATCTTACGTCTGTTTCTTGGTAACGAATAGACATCCCTTGCTTTGTACCAACAATGATATCCTTTGTACCGTCAGTTAAGCGTACACCCATCAATTCATCTTCATCTCGAAGATTGATAGCAAACAGACCGCCTTTACGGATGTTGCTGTATGCAGACAATGGAGAACGCTTTGTAATTCCCTGTTTCGTCATAAAGTTAAGGTAAATTTCATCACTTTCCATGTCTTCAACAGGAATAACAGCAGAAATCGTTTCGCCCTGCTCGATCTGCAGCAGGTTGATGATCGGAATACCTTTTGCTGTTCTGCCGTACTCAGGAATTTCGTAACCTTTTAAGCGATAAGCTTTCCCTTTGTTCGTAAAGAACAGGATGTAGTTATGAGTATTTGTTGTAAACAATTGTTCAACAAAATCATCTTCACTCGTACCCATTCCCTGAATTCCTTTTCCGCCGCGTCGCTGTGAACGGTAAGTGGAGATAGGAAGACGTTTAATATATCCTTTGTTTGTTAATGTGATTACGATGTTAGAGCGAGGAATTAAGTCCTCGTCTTCGATACTGTTAAATCCTACTGAGATAATTGTACGTCTTGGATTATCATATTTTTCTTTGATTTCAACAAGCTCAGTACGAATAATCTCAAGAATTTTCTCTTCATCTGCTAAGATTGCTCTTAATTCAGCAATCAAAGCTACAAGGTCACTATATTCGTTCTCTATCTTGTCTCGTTCTAAACCTGTTAAACGCTGTAATCGCATATCTAAAATGGCCTGAGATTGATCGTAGCTTAATTCAAACTTCTCCATCAATCCTTCACGAGCAATGTCAGTTGTTCTCGAAGCACGGATCAGTGCGATTACTTCATCCAGATGATCAAGTGCAATACGAAGCCCTTCTAAAATGTGAGCTCTTGCTTCAGCTTTCTTAAGGTCGAATTCCGTACGGCGGCGGATAATAACTTGCTGATGCTTTAGATAATGATACAAGCATTCTTTGATGTTAAGAACTTTCGGATGTCCATCAACAAGTGCAAGCATGTTAATACCAAAGCTTGTCTGAAGAGCTGTCTGTTTATATAAATTATTTAAAATTACATTGGCATTTGCGTCACGGCGGACTTCCATCACGATACGCATACCATTTCGGTCAGACTCATCACGAAGGTCCGTTATACCTTCAATCTTTTTGTCACGAACGAGTTCAGCAATCTTTTCGATAAGTCGCGCTTTGTTTACTTGGTAAGGAAGCTCCGTTACGATGATCGCTTGTTTTCCGCTTGGCATTTCTTCGATTTCGGCTTTCGCACGGATAATGATTGAACCTCGTCCGTTTTGATAAGCCTTTCTGATTCCTTCACGTCCTAAAATTTCACCCGCAGTTGGGAAATCTGGTCCTGGTATAATTTCCATCAGTTCAGGGATTGTGATATCCGGATTTTCACTTAATGCTAAAATTCCGTCGATTACTTCTCCAAGATGATGCGGCGGAATGTTCGTTGCCATACCAACTGCTATTCCGGCTGCACCGTTAACAAGCAAATTAGGAAAACGTGCAGGTAATACAACAGGTTCTTGTTCAGATCCATCATAGTTATCTTTGTAACCGATCGTATCTTTGTTGATGTCTCGTACCATTTCCATGGCGATTTTAGACATACGCGCCTCAGTATAACGCATCGCTGCCGCGGCATCGCCGTCAACAGAACCGAAGTTGCCATGGCCATCGATCAGCATGTGACGGAAGTTAAAATCCTGTGCCATACGCACCATCGTGTCGTATACGGCAGAGTCGCCGTGCGGATGGTACTTACCGATTACTTCACCGACGATACGAGCAGACTTTTTGTAAGCTTTGTCTGCTGTCATACCAAGATCGTTCATGGCATAAAGAATACGTCGATGAACTGGTTTCAATCCGTCACGTACATCTGGTAATGCACGGCTGACAATAACACTCATGGCATAATCCATGAATGATGCACGCATTTCCGTACTAATATTTATTTCTTTAACCCGGGAACGTTCCATTTCAGACATTCGTTTTACCTCCATAACCTCTTGAAAAACAGGTTTTTAAAGCCACCTAATCGGCTTTTAAACGAACCGAAACTGGACCTTGTCCAGCTTCAGCATTTTTTATGTTCAGCTCCGGCACCTTAAACAGTGCTGGAACATTTGTAATTAGATATCCAAATTCTTAACGTATTGCGCATTTTCTTGAATAAAATCACGGCGTGGTTCAACTTTATCGCCCATCAAGATCTCAAATGTCTCGTCAGCTGCCATTGCATCTTTCATTTCCACTTGAAGCAATGTACGTGTTTCGGGATCCATTGTCGTTTCCCACAGCTGGGTTGGATTCATCTCACCAAGACCCTTATAGCGCTGAAGCTGAGGCTTTGGAACTTGCGGAAGTTCAGCTAATAATTTTTCAAGTTCTTTATCATTGTAGGCATATTCTATGCGCTTGCCTTGCTGCACTTTATAAAGTGGCGGCTGGGCAATATAGATATAACCATGTTCAATAATTGGGCGCATATACCGGAAAAAGAAAGTCAGAAGAAGCGTACGGATATGCGCTCCATCGACATCGGCATCGGTCATGATAATGATTTTATGATAACGTGCTTTTGTAATATCGAATTCGTCGCCAATACCTGTTCCTAAAGCGGTAATAATGGCACGGACCTCGTTATTTGAAAGGATCTTGTCTAATCTTGCTTTCTCTACGTTGATGATTTTACCTCGAAGCGGCAAAATCGCCTGGAAGTGGCGGTCACGCCCCTGTTTAGCTGATCCGCCGGCAGAGTCACCCTCAACCACGTAGATTTCAGAAATACTTGCATCTTTAGAAGAACAGTCTGCTAATTTACCTGGCAGCGATGAAACTTCCAATGCACTCTTACGGCGTGTTAGCTCACGTGCTTTTTTAGCAGCGACACGTGCACGTAGCGCCATCATCCCTTTTTCAATGATTGATTTTGCAACAACAGGATTTTCGAGTAAGAAAGATGAGAAAGTTTCAGAAAAAATAGACTCTGTGATCTGTCTTGCGTCAGAGTTACCAAGCTTTGTTTTTGTTTGTCCTTCAAACTGCGGATCAGGATGCTTGATGGAAATGATCGCTGTTAACCCTTCACGAACATCTTCACCGGTCAGGTTCGTATCGTTGTCCTTGAACAAGTTGTTCTTGCGGCCATAATCATTGATAACACGTGTAAGAGCCGTCTTAAAGCCCGATTCGTGCGTTCCGCCTTCATGCGTGTTAATGTTGTTTGCAAAAGAGTATATATTGCTTGCATAGCTGTCATTATATTGGAATGCGATTTCTACAGAGATACCGTCTTTTTCACCTTCAACAAAGATCGGCTCTTCATGCAGGACCCCGCGAGTTCTGTTGATATGCTCAACATATGATTTAATTCCGCCTTCATAGTGGTATTCCTTAACAACAGGCTCCTCGCCGCGTTTATCTTCTGCAATGATGCGAAGACCGCGGTTTAAGTAAGCCAGTTCGCGAATACGGTTCGATAAAGTAGGGAAATCATATTCTAATGACTCAGTAAAAATTTCAGGATCTGGTTTAAAGTGTGTGCGTGTTCCTGTCTTATCCGTTTCACCGATAACTTTAAGATCGGCTGTCGGCACACCGCGCTCATAAGATTGATAGTGAAGTTTTCCGTCACGGGATACAGTAACTTCAAGCATAGTAGACAATGCGTTTACTACGGAAGCACCAACACCATGAAGACCTCCGGATACTTTATATCCGCCGCCGCCGAATTTACCGCCTGCATGGAGGACAGTCATGATGACTTCGAGTGCCGGTCTACCCATTTTTTCATGCATACCAACTGGGATACCACGTCCGTTATCTTCTACAGTGATGCTGTTGTCTTCTTCAATCGTGATGCGAATCGTATCACAGTATCCTGCTAACGCCTCATCAATCGAGTTATCCACGATTTCCCATACGAGATGGTGCAATCCGCGTACATTTGTTGCGCCAATATACATTCCAGGACGTTTACGAACGGCTTCAAGACCTTCGAGTACCTGGATATTACTTTCATCATAATTTTGTTGATGCTCTAACTTTTGTTCAGTCGTCAATTGGTTCACCTTCATTCCGGTTTAAAAACGCTTTATTTATAAAACCTTTATTTTATATTCCAGCCATTTTCAAGTTCGAGGCGATCAGAGGCTCTCTTTTTTAACGTTGATGCAGAAAGGGGAGACAAATAAATCGTTTTGTCTGTAATTATGACGGATTTTGCAGCATTCCCGCTTAAGTCGGTTAATGTCTGATCCTTTTCATGCTTTTTAAGAAACTCCTTCGCAAGTTCAGAAGTCTTTAACGCATTAATATCCAATATAGCCAGTACATCCTTAGAATGAATAACCTCTTCATCACCTAAATGTAATAGCAATTCCCTCACCTCATTTCAAACGTTCTATGGAGCCTGAATGAACTTGATAGGTTGCGGCCTTTTCCAATGTCTCATGGTGTATGCCTTCCACACTGGTCGTAGTAACAAAGGTTTGAACTTTCCCTTGAATAGTATTTAACAGATGAGATTGCCTGAAGTCATCTAATTCAGAAAGTACATCATCCAGCAACAAAACAGGATATTCTCCGACTTCTGAATGAATTAAATCAATTTCAGCAAGCTTTAGTGAAAGAGCGGTCGTTCGCTGCTGCCCTTGCGATCCAAAGGTCTGTACATCTTTTCCATTTACAGAAAACAGCAGATCATCCCGATGGGGTCCAAATAATGATGTGCCCCGCTCAATCTCTTTTTCTTTTATTTTACCAAATTTCGAATGAAACGCTTCTATCATTTTCGACAAGTCCGGTTCATCGCATACCTCTACGGCAGGTTTGTAATGAATTTTTAAGCTTTCTAGCCCTCTTGATATGCCATGATGGATGGGTTCTGCCCACTCTTGCAGCTTTTCCATGTATTTCATGCGTTTCAACGTGATTCTTGCCGCTTTATCTATGAGCTGTTCTGTTAATATCTCAAGCATCGTCATGTTTTCCATACTCTTATTTCGATACATGTCTCTTAAAAGAGAATTTCGCTGAGACAAAATCTTTTGATACACAGATAAGTCGTTCAAGTAAACAGCGTTTACCTGCCCGATTTCCATGTCAATAAAACGACGACGCACCTGCGGACTGCCTTTTACAAGATTTAAATCCTCAGGTGCAAACATGACCACATTAAAATGACCGACGTAATCCGTTAACCGTCGCTGTTCAATGCGGCTGATTTTCGCTTTTTTTCCTTTTTGTGAAATAACAAGGCTCAAATCAAAAGAACTGTTCCTCTTTTTTATACTACCTTCTATTTTAGCATATTCTTCGTCCCAAGTTATTAACTCTTTATCTTTTGCCGTCCTATAAGACCTCGCCATGGCCAAAACGTAGATGGATTCCATGACGTTCGTTTTGCCTTGAGCATTTTCGCCAAGAAAAACATTGACCTTATTTTCAAAGGTTAACGACTGATCTTTATAGTTGCGGTAGTTCCTCAGATGAAGCTGTTCAATATGCAAAGGGATTCCCCCTATTCCGTTGTTACCTTAAACTCTCCTATATCTGGAATGGACACGACATCACCCGCATATAATTTTTTTCCCCGGCGTGTTTCATGTTCTCCGTTAACAAGAACTTCATGTTCTGCTAAATACCATTTTACCATTCCTCCCGACTGGATAACATCGGTTGTTTTCAACAGCTGCTGAAGAGTGATAAATTCTGTTGTGATTTTTACATTTTCCACTGTTTTAGCCTCCTTCAAATCAACTGGCTGTTTTCGTAAATATGTCGCTATTGGAAGTGGTTGATTTCCGCTCCAGGCTGTGCTCGCTTTCCGCGAGGGGTAAGGTGAGCCTTGGAGGAAGATGGGTAAAGGCTTGTATTCAAGGAAGAATTTGTGCTCCTGCGTCTACAAGAAAAACAACAGCGAAGCGAGCTTCCTCGTCGCATGCCTTGCGAGAAGAATAATCTGTTAGCTGGCACGCTAATCCCGCAGGAGTCTCGCACTTTGCACTCCAATCAACTTGTCAACGAAGTGTCTTCACATAAAAGAATCCAAAAGCAACAATCTTTTAGAAAAGAGCCAAACAAATAATATATAGTTTCTCCAAAAAAAGAGTCTCTTAGAAAAGAAAAGAAAGCCACCGGTCCTCCGGCAGCTTTATATTTTAGTAAGTTCTTACCGGCAGGATTAACTGGCGGATGGTGTCATCTGATACAGGCTGAATAAGGAAAGGACGCATCGCACCTGTAAAAAGAATACTGATCTCAGAGCAGTCCATAACCTTCAGTGCTTCCATTACATATTTTGCGTTAAAAGAGATCTTAAGCTCTTCACCCTCAATTTCTTCAGCGATCATATGTTCAAATACTTTCCCGATCTCAGGAGAGTTAGATGAAAGTTCAATCGTTTTATTGTCTAAAGTCGCCAGTTTAACGACATTATTGCGTCCTTCTCTTGCTAATAAAGAAGCACGGTCGATCGCTTGCAGAAACTCCTTAGTCTTTAACACAAATGTCGTTTTGCTTTCTGAAGGAATCAGCTTAGATGTATCCGGGTAATTTCCATCAAGCAAACGGGAGAATAAAAGAATATTTTTCGCTTTAAATAGAATTTGGTTGTTTGTTACAACGATTTGTACTTTCTCAGCAGACTCATCAAGAATCTTGGATAGCTCATTCAAGCTTTTTCCCGGAATAACTACATTTTGAAAAGAAAGTTCTTCCGATTGAGAATCAATACGTATCTTACGCTCTGCCAAACGATGGCTGTCTGTTGCAATACAGTTCAAAATTCCATCAGATAACGTCCAATTCACACCAGTTAGGATAGGGCGTGTTTCTGAGGTGGACACCGCAAAGACAGTTTGGCGAATCATTGTTTTTAGCAGATCGCTTTGAATTTCAAAGACAAGATCCTCTTCGATCTGTGGTAAACGAGGATATTCTTCTGGATCCAGCCCCAGCAAGCTAAATTCAGATGCACCTGAACGAAGAGTGGTTTCAAATCGTTCTCCCACTTCAATCTCTACTGTATCATTCGGCAGTTTCTTAACGATTTCAGAGAAATAACGAGCAGGCAGTACGACGCTTCCTTCTTGCTTTACTTCAATATGTACAAGATCTCCCTCTTCAGTAGGTATCAATCTCTCAATGGAAATATCAGAATCACTACCAGTTAAATGAACACCATCATATGTTACTTCCATTTTTATTCCCGTTAAAATTGGAATCGTTGTTCTTGATGAGACTGCTTTCATGACATCTTGAACGGCCTCGATCAATTGGTTTAATTGAATCTTAACTTTCATGTTATTTCCCCCCTGATAATTTATTAAAATCTTTTAAAAAAATAGTAGTAATAGTAATAGGCGCTGTGAATGTGTGGATAACCCGTTCAAACAAAGATAGAACAGCCTATCCACATGTGGACAGACTGTGTATAAGGCAACAGCAGTTATTCACAGTATTCAAGGTTGCTATTTAGATCGATTTTAACTGATCATGAATTTCTTGGACTTTCTTCTGCAGCACTTGATCTGTAATAAGCAGCTTTGAAATCTTTTCATGGGCATGAAGAACCGTCGTGTGATCTCGTCCGCCAAATTCTTCGCCAATTTTAGGCAGCGAATTATCGGTTAACTCGCGAGAAAGGTACATAGCGATCTGTCTAGGGAATGCTACCGATTTTGTTCTCTTTTTTGCCGTGAAGTCTTCAAGCTTAACGTTGTAATGTTTACCAATGACTTCCTGTATATGATGAATGGTAAGAGTTCTAGGTTTTGATGACGGAATAATATCCCGCAGTGCTTCTGCAGCGAGATCAGCGTTCATATCTTGATTAATTAAAGAAGAATAAGCAACAACGCGTATAAGTGCACCTTCAAGTTCACGAATATTGGTATCAATTTGATTAGCAATATAAAGCATCACTTCATTTGGAATATCAAGACCTTCTGCTTTTGCTTTCTTTCGCAGGATTGCAATCCTTGTTTCCAGATCAGGCGGTGTAATATCAGTAATCAATCCCCACTCAAATCGAGAGCGAAGTCTGTCCTCTAATGTCGGAATTTCCTTTGGAGGACGGTCGCTGGATATCACAATTTGTTTACTTTCTTCATGGAGCGCATTAAATGTATGGAAAAACTCTTCTTGAGTTTGTTCTTTCCCCGCAAGGAACTGAATATCATCTATTAGAAGCACGTCTACACTTCGGAACTTATTGCGAAATTCAACGGTTTTATTGTCTCGAATAGAATTAATAAATTCATTTGTAAATTTTTCTGATGACAAGTAAACAACTTTAGCCCCTGGATTATGTTCAAGTACATAATGTCCGATCGCATGCATCAGATGCGTTTTCCCTAATCCGACACCACCATAGATGAATAGTGGATTGTAGGCTTTGGCCGGCGCTTCTGCAACAGCTAGTGATGCTGCATGCGCAAAACGGTTTCCGGACCCGATAACAAACCGGTCGAACGTATACTTTGGATTCAGCATACTTTGAGAAACTTCTTCGTGAGGTTCGTTAGATGCCTTTGGGGCCTTTTTCATGGACAGTTCAAGATCTAAGTCTAAGTCTGACTGATTTTGTGGAATAATGAATTTTACCTCAAGGGCCGCACCCGTAACATCCAGCAGCGTTTCTGAAATAATGCCCGCGTACCTTGATTCAAGCCAATCACGTGCAAACTCATTAGGCGCTGTGATGACAAGTGTATCATTTTGCAATGCATGAGCTGTTGTTGATTTTAACCAGGTTTCAAAGCTGGGCTTACTGACTTTTGTTTCTATAGCAGCAAGTGCTTTGGACCATAGGTCATTAATGTTTTCCAACCAATTTCCCCCCTTATCTCTTTAAAATTATCCTATTTCAGCAGTCATTTTCCCTGTTGTTTAAGGTTTGTACATGCAGTGAATACCTATGAATAAAAATAAAAGTCCACATGATATGTGAATGATAATTTATATAGTAGATAATAGGATTATAAACAGCCATACCGTATTTGTGGACAACCTTCTAAACAGCTAAAATAACCTGTCCACAAGTTTATCCACAGGATGTGAATAACTTTGTATGGCTAAGATGTTATTAACGAGTTAAAACACAACAAGCATATCAAAAAAAAGCAAGCTTGGCAACGGATTATTGTCACTTATCCACAACGCCCATACCTTGTGTAGGAAAGTTGTCCACAACACTAGATTTTGTGTAAAAGATGTCGATAAATGGTGTGGATAATGAAAAACGTGTCGAAAAAGATGTCCACAGGAAGATAAAAGAAGAAAATTGGAGGAAGGATAAATATTTGAATAAGACGTAAGAGATCCTGTCGAAAAAACAGGACTTTTAATAAAACGAAAATCCACCTTGACAAATAAAGCAGTCAGTCATTATACTTTATTAGACTGTCTTTTATAAGAGATATCCTCAGGGAGGTGTAATATACATGAAACCAACATTTCAACCGAACAACCGTAAGCGCAAGAAGGTACATGGTTTCCGTGCACGTATGGCTACTAAGAACGGTCGTAAAGTTCTAGCTCGCCGTCGTCAAAAGGGAAGAAAAGTGTTATCCGCATAGGCCACTGATATCAGTGGTCTTTTTTTACTTTTATAGACCTATCCGCTCACTCCTCGTCTGATTCTGGGTGAAATTAATCGGTTTTTTGCTGATCCGATGTTTTACAACTTAAAAATAGACCAATACTCAGAAGAGAGTTGAAAAGACCAGGGAATGAGATTGCTTAATTGATGGAGTGTTAATTGAATGAAGAAAGAACAGCGCATCAAAAAAAATGAGGAATTTCAAGAAGTCTTCAAAAAAGGAAAATCAACGGCCAATCGCCAATTTGTTATATACAGTTTAAAAAAAGAAGATCAGCCAATTTTTCGCATCGGTTTATCAGTCAGCAAAAAGGTTGGAAAAGCTGTTACGAGAAACAGGATCAAACGCTCAGTCAAAGAGGTTTTTCATAAATACAGCGAACAGCTGCTGACAGGCAGAGATTATGTCGTTATTGCAAGAATACCGACAGCAGATATGGATTTTCACGAAATAGAAAAAAGTCTGCTGCATGTTTTAAACAGGGCAAACGTTTTAAAAAAGAGGGTGTAAGAAGTGAAATCCTTATTTATAGGGATTATCCGTTTCTACCAGCGGTGGATCTCTCCAATGACACCGCCTTCATGCCGCTTTTATCCGACTTGCTCACACTACGGTATAGAAGCATTCAGGCGTCACGGTGCCATTAAAGGAATGTGGCTGACAATCATCAGAATCCTGAAATGTCATCCATTTCATCCTGGAGGCGTTGACCTCGTGCCTGAAAAAAGAGACAATAAATAATTGAGATGAGATTTATGATTTTAAGGAGGATAAGAGTGTGCGTAAGAAAATAGGTTTAATGATTGCCCTTTTCGCACTCATGGCTGTCCTATCTGGTTGTGGGACGATGGATCCTGTCACAGAAGACAGCACGGGAATTTGGGACACATATTTTGTTTATCCATTATCATGGCTGATCACATACTTCGCTAATTTAACGGGTGAAAATTACGGACTAGCTATTATTATCGTTACGTTGATTATTCGTACAGCATTATTGCCATTAATGATTAAGCAAACCCGCAGTTCTAAAGCGATGCAGGAAATTCAACCTGAAATCCAAAAACTGCGTGAAAAGTACAAATCGAAAGATGCGAACACACAGCAAAAACTGCAGCAGGAAACAATGGCACTTTTCCAAAAGAATGGTGTAAATCCGCTTGCAGGTTGTTTGCCATTACTTATTCAGATGCCGATTCTTTTAGGTTTTTACCATGCAATCATGCGTACTGAAGAAATTGCTAATCACAATTTCCTTTGGTTCGACTTAGGAGATCCAGATCCATATTTTATTTTGCCGCTAGTAGCAGGTTTAACCACATTCTTGCAGCAAAAAATCATGATGGGCGGAATGGATAACCCAAATCCGCAAATGAAGATGCTTCTATACATCATGCCAGTCATGATCGTGGTCTTTGCGATTAATTTCCCAGCCGCATTATCATTATATTGGGTGATCGGTAACATTTTCATGATTGCACAAACATACTTCATTACGACCCCAATGAAAAAGAAAGAAAATCAAGTTGATGGGGGAGCTAAAAAGTGAAAAAGGTACAGGTGACAGGGAAAACGGTTGAAGAAGCAGTAGAAACAGCACTAGAACAACTTCAGACTTCAAAAGAAAATGTAGAAGTTAAAATTCTTGAGGATTCCAAAAAAGGTTTTTTTGGACTCGGCGGTAAGCCGGCAGTTGTTGAAGTAGCAGTGAAAGCTGATCCTGTTAAAACCGCGATCGAATACCTTCAGGATGTAACATCCAAAATGGGGGTGCCCGTTACCATTTCTCAGCGGCAGGAAAACGAACATTTAGTGCTTGATTTATCGGGTGACAAAATTGCTATTTTAATTGGTAAACGCGGACAGACGCTAAATGCGCTTCAGCTTTTAACGAATATGGTTGCAAACTCAGATCCATCAGCAAAGCATATAAAAATTGTTCTTGATGCTGAACATTATCGTACCAGACGGCAGGAATCGCTTGAAAGACTTGCTGAGCATTCCGCACAAAAAGTGTTCATTACCAAAAAAAGTTTTGCGCTTGAACCGATGCCTGCCAATGAACGTAAAGTCATTCACTTAGCACTTAAAGAAAACCGCGATGTTGAAACAACTTCTGAAGGGGTAGAACCATTCCGAAAAGTAGTAATCCGTCCGGTGAATTCAATCAAGAGATAGAGAAGCTTCAGAGGGTATTCCTCTGGGGCTTTTTGTTTACTGTAAGCTCATTATGCGATACACTATTTTTTATTGTGGATATTTATGTCCTTTTTTTGACTGTAATAAATATTAACTTGCCAGCAGGAAGATATTCGACGCAGTGGACACGTTTTATGGTACACAGTATAAGTGCAACTATGGCTGTAAAACTTCTATGGGTTTTTCAGCCAAGTTTTCTAAACTAACAATTATCACAGCAACCATTTAAGGTCATACTAAGGATAAATAGATAGAGCGTTTTTTAGGGAAGTTGAGGTGAAACAAATGGATTACGATACAATTACAGCAATATCCACTCCGATGGGAGAAGGAGCTATCGCGATTGTACGGCTGAGCGGTCCTGAAGCGGTTGACATTGCTGACCGTGTTTATAAGGGAGCGAAGACACTTAAAGAAGCAGATACTCACACCATACATTACGGCAAGCTGATCGATCCAAAAACCAATCAGGCTGTAGAAGAAGTAATGGTTAGTGTAATGCGTGCGCCGCGTACATTCACTCGGGAGGATGTTATTGAAATCAACTGTCACGGCGGTTTAGTGTCCGTAAATCGTGTTCTTCAGTTGATTCTGCAGCAGGGAGCACGTCTGGCAGAACCAGGTGAGTTTACAAAACGTGCTTTTTTGAACGGACGGATTGATCTGTCACAAGCAGAGGCAGTTATGGATCTTATCAGAGCTAAAACAGACCGGGCTATGAACGTAGCACTTAACCAGATGGAAGGCAGGCTTTCAAGTTTGGTAAGCCGTCTTAGACAAACGCTGCTAGAAACCATTGCCCACGTTGAAGTAAACATCGATTATCCCGAATACGATGCAGAAGAAATGACCCACTCTTTATTAAATAACAATCTCTTAACTGTAAAAAAAGAGGTAGAATCTATTTTACAAACGGCTCAGCAAGGGAAAATACTCCGTGAAGGATTATCTACCGCTATTATCGGACGGCCAAACGTAGGGAAATCTTCATTGATGAATGCTCTAGTTCATGAAAACAAGGCGATCGTAACAGAGATTGCGGGAACGACACGGGATGTTATAGAAGAATACGTTAATGTTAGAGGCGTTCCTTTAAGGCTTGTTGATACAGCAGGTATCCGTGAAACAGAAGATATCGTTGAAAAAATCGGTGTTGAAAAATCACGCAAGGTACTAAAGGAAGCAGATTTAATTTTGCTTGTCTTAAACGGAAACGAACCGCTGTCTATAGAAGATGAAAACTTATTTCGCGCAGCAGCCGGTTTAGACAAGATCGTTATAATTAATAAAACAGACTTAGAGACAAAACTAGATATAGATTCCGTAAAAAAACTTGCAGAAGGTTCACCTGTTATTGCTACTTCTTTAATAAAAGAAGAAGGAGTAGATGAATTAGAACAAGCTATAGCAAACCTATTCTTTGCTGGTGGCATCGAATCCCAAGATTTAACCTATGTGTCGAATTCAAGGCATATTGCATTGCTTCAGCAGACGATTCATCATATTGATGAAGCTTTAGGCGGCATTGAAGCAGACTTGCCGATTGATATGGTTCAAATTGATATTACAAGAGCGTGGGAGATACTTGGTGAAATTGTAGGAGATACCGTTTCAGAGAGCTTAATCGACCAGCTATTTTCACAATTTTGTCTCGGAAAATAAAGAAAAAGGAGGTAATCACTTATGGGGTATAAAGCAGATGCTTTTGACGTTATTGTCGTTGGGGCAGGACATGCTGGAGTTGAAGCGGCGCTCGCTTCAGCACGTATGGGTGCAAAAACACTTTGCCTGACGTTAAATTTGGATACTGTTGCCTACATGCCATGCAACCCTTCAGTCGGGGGACCAGCAAAAGGGATCGTAGTGCGTGAAGTAGATGCTCTCGGTGGAGAGATGGCTCGTAACATCGACAAAACACACATACAAATGCGAATGCTGAATACAGGGAAAGGTCCTGCTGTACGTGCGCTTCGCGCTCAAGCAGACAAATATTTGTATCAGCATGAAATGAAGAAAACAATGGAAAACACTGAAAACCTCACATTGCGCCAAGGGATGGTAGAAAGACTCATTATTGAAGACGGACAATGTAAAGGTGTTATTACGAAGACAGGGGCAGAGTACGCAGCAAAAGCTGTCGTATTAACAACGGGTACTTACTTAAGAGGAAAAATTATTATCGGGGAACTTGCTTATGAAAGCGGTCCGAACAACATGGCTCCGTCCATTAACTTATCGTATCATCTTCAAGAACTTGGCTTTGATATGGTTCGTTTTAAAACAGGAACACCACCTCGTGTAAACAGCAAGACGATTGATTATTCCAAAGCTGAAATTCAGCCTGGAGATGATGTTCCAAGAGCCTTTTCGTATGAAACGACTGAATACATCACTGATCAGCTTCCTTGCTGGCTAACTTACACAGGAGATGAAACTCATCAGCTGATTAACGGTAACCTTCACCGCTCTCCGATGTATTCTGGAATGATCGAAGGAACGGGTCCTAGATATTGTCCATCGATCGAAGACAAAATCGTGCGATTTAATGATAAGCCTCGCCATCAGATTTTCTTAGAGCCAGAAGGAAGAAATACGGAAGAAGTTTATGTTCAGGGTCTGTCTACAAGTTTGCCTGAGGATGTTCAGAAAAAAATTCTAGCTACTATTCCTGGACTTGAAAAAGCTGAATTAATGCGTGCAGGCTATGCGATTGAATATGATGCAATCGTACCGACTCAGCTTTGGCCATCACTTGAAACAAAGCTTGTGAACGGCTTGTTTACTGCAGGACAGCTTAACGGCACAAGCGGTTATGAAGAAGCTGCAGGCCAAGGACTTATGGCAGGGATTAATGCTGCATTAAAAGTTCAAGATAAAGAACCACTCATTCTTGACCGTTCAGAAGCGTACATTGGAGTTCTCATTGACGACCTTATTACAAAAGGAACAAATGAGCCATATCGCCTCTTAACATCAAGAGCAGAGTACCGTCTGCTATTAAGACATGACAATGCTGATCTGCGTTTAACGAAAAAAGGCTACGAAATTGGACTAATACCGCAAGACCGCTTCGAACGTTTTGAAGAGAAAAAAGCACAAATTGCACAGGAAATAGAGCGTTTAGAACATGTTTCGATTAAACCGTCTGAGGAAGTTCAGCAATTTCTTGCCGAAGCACAGTCGTCAGCATTGAAAGAACCAATGACAGCCGCGAATCTCCTTAAACGGCCAGAAGTGACGTATTCTGTCATCCATAAAATAGCACCTGCAGAAACACCTTTAAACGAAACGGTATCTGAACAGGTTGAAATCCAAGTGAAGTACGCTGGATACATTGATAAGCAGCTTGCACAAGTAGAAAAAATGCGGAAGATGGAAAACAAAAAACTTCCTGTCGATCTTGATTACATGGCAATAAACGGATTAGCAACAGAAGCTAAACAAAAGCTGCATGAAGTTCGCCCTCTTTCTGTAGGGCAGGCATCAAGAGTATCAGGGGTAAACCCAGCAGACATCTCTATTCTGTTGATTTACCTGGAGCAAGGCAAACTAGCGAAAATTGCCCGTTAAGGGGGAGCGCAACAAAAATGAATATCGAGATGTTTCAAACTTCCCTGAAAGAAAAGGGAATAGAATTATCGGAAAAACAATTAGCTCAATTCGAGACGTATTTTAAGCTGCTTGTTGAGTGGAATGAAAAAATGAACTTAACGGCGATTACAGAAAAAGAAGAAGTCTATTTAAAGCATTTTTATGATTCTGTTACAGCTGCTTTCTATTTTGACTTTAAACGGGATATTACGGTTTGTGATGTTGGTGCAGGTGCTGGTTTCCCTGCTATTCCCCTAAAAATTTGTTTTCCCGAGATCAAGCTGACAGTCGTCGATTCATTGAATAAGCGGATCGGTTTTTTAGAACATGTTGCAAATGAACTTGGTTTAGAGAATGTTTCTATGTATCATGACCGTGCGGAAACTTTTGCCCATAAACAAGAGTTCAGACAGCAATTTGATCTTGTTATGGCGAGAGCGGTTGCCAGACTTTCGGTGTTATCGGAACTTTGCCTTCCACTGGTAAAAAAGGGAGGTCACTTCTTAGGAATGAAAGGTGCTAACCTTCCTGGAGAGGTAAGAGACGGCGAAAAAGCAGTTCAGCTTTTAGGAGGAAAGATTCAAGATATTTATTCCTTCTCCCTGCCAATAGAAGAAAGCGAACGAAACATTGTAATCATTGAAAAGGTAAAGGAAACACCAAAAAAATACCCGCGTAAACCAGGAACACCAAACAAGTCGCCTATCCAATAAAGAAAACTTGGCTGACGCCAAGCCTTATTCACCAGCCTTAGTTGCACTTATACTTTATTCGTAAACTTTTTTACCACGTCGAATATCGATCAGTTAAAAAGATATACTTTTTTAAATTGTAAAATAATCCTGTGTTTCACGTGAAACACAGGTGATACATAAAAGAAAGATTTTTACAGACTTGCAGGATTATAGGACTAGTGAGACGAATTAGATTAACAGGCAGATTACAAAAGGTGGTGTATTCGCATGAAGCATCCTTTTTCACGTTTATTCGGCATCGGCGAAAAGAGCCAGCAAACCTTAGATCCAGAACCAGCTGAAAAAAACGACAACGAAGAAGTACTTCAAATTCCGGTTCGGCAGATTATTCCAAACCGGTTTCAGCCAAGAACGGTTTTTATAGATGAACGAATTGAGGAATTATCACAAACTATAGAAGCTCACGGAATCATTCAGCCAATTGTGGTGCGCAGTATTGGAGAAGATCAATACGAACTGATTGCAGGAGAACGCAGATGGCGGGCTGTCCAAAAATTAGGCTGGGAGAAGATACCGGCTATTGTAAAAGAAATGGATGACTCCCAAACGGCTTCTGTAGCTCTTATTGAAAACCTTCAGCGGGAAGAACTGACAGCAATTGAAGAAGCAATGGCCTATGCAAAACTATTGGAGCTCCATGGACTTACTCAAGAAGGCTTGGCACAAAAATTAGGAAAAGGCCAGTCTACCATTGCAAATAAGCTGCGGTTATTAAAGCTTCCGCAGTCTATTCAAGATGCTCTTTTGCAAAAGAAAATAACGGAGCGTCACGCCAGAGCTCTAATTGTATTAAAGGTACCAGATAAAATGGAACTCGTCTTGCAGGAGATTCTCGAGAAACAATTAAACGTTAAACAGACTGAAGACCGGGTTAAAAAAATGATCGAGTCTGAAACAGCAGAGAAAAAACCGCAGGCTCGCCGCAAGTCATACAGCAAGGACATGCGCCTTGCAATTAATACTGTTAGACAATCCGTTGATATGGTCGTTCAAAGCGGACTGTCCATTGATACCGAAGAAGAAGAACATGAAGAGTTTTACCAATTCACAATCCGTATTCCTAAAAATTAATTGTAAGACCACCCGTTAGAGATTCTTAGCGGGTGGTTTTTTATTTTTCATTCTGCTCAAATAATCGATAATATCAAATTTTATCCGGGATGCTGCGATTTTCGAAAATTATATAACCGGCCGTATGCGTAAAACGTAAAATAAACATGCAGAAAAAACTCTTTTTTTCATTATTTCAATAAGTTATTTTAAATGCTTCATGATAGAATAATAGATAATTGATTGTTCATAAAGTGAGGTAGGTGACAACGTGGCGAAAATCATTGCAGTAGCCAATCAGAAAGGCGGAGTCGGAAAAACGACTACGTCAGTCAACCTGGGTGCATGCTTAGCGTATTTCGGAAAAAAAGTTTTATTAGTAGATATAGATCCTCAAGGCAACGCTACTAGCGGAGTAGGTGTGGATAAAGGAGATATCGATCAATGTATCTACAATGTCCTGGTTGAGGATGTGGAAGTAAAAGATGTGATAGTAGAAACTATCTGTGAAGGACTACATATACTCCCTTCAACGATACAACTCGCTGGAGCGGAGATCGAGCTTGTACCAACGATATCACGGGAAGTGCGGTTGAAAAGAGCTTTAGAGAAGGTGAGTCCAATCTATGATTTTATCATCATCGATTGCCCGCCATCTCTTGGACTGCTTACTATTAACTCCTTAACAGCATCCGACTCAGTAATTATTCCGGTCCAATGTGAATATTACGCACTCGAAGGTTTAAGTCAGCTTTTAAACACTGTGCGACTTGTGCAAAAGCATTTAAATACTGAACTGATGATTGACGGTGTTTTGCTCACAATGCTGGATGCGCGAACGAACCTAGGCATTCAGGTAATCGAAGAAGTGAAAAAGTATTTTCAGGATAAAGTGTATGAAACGATCATACCAAGAAATGTTAGACTCTCAGAAGCGCCGAGTCATGGAAAGCCGATAATTATATATGATCCAAAATCCCGGGGTGCAGACGTTTATCTAGACTTTGCGAAGGAAGTGATTGGCATTGGTGAAAGGGTTAGGTAAGGGACTGAATGCATTTTTCCCGCCTTCAGAGGCTGGAGAAGAAGAACAAGTCCGGGAAGTCAGTGTAAAAGAACTTAGGCCGAATCCATATCAGCCACGAAAAGTTTTTGACCAAAAAGCAATCGGTGAGCTGAAGGAATCCATTCAGGAACATGGAATTCTGCAGCCAATAGTAGTAAGGAAAAGCATTAAGGGCTATGAAATAGTTCTTGGTGAACGAAGGTTCCGAGCGGCAACAGAAGCGGGACTAAAAACCATTCCTGTCATTGTTAAAGATTATTCTGAGCAAAAGATGATGGAAGTTGCACTTATTGAAAACCTTCAGCGTGAAGATTTAAATCCCGTTGAAGAAGCGCAGGCTTACCAAAAGTTAATCGACCATCTTAAACTCACTCAAGAAGAACTAGCTTCTAGAGTAGGGAAAAGCCGTCCTCATATTGCGAACCATATCCGTCTTTTGCAGCTGCCCAAACCTGTTTTAGAGCTGTTATCCAACGGCATAATCACGATGGGGCATGGACGTGCTCTACTGGGCCTTAAGAAAAAAGCAAAAATGCAGCAGGTTGTACAGCGGATTACAGATGATGGCTTGAATGTAAGGCAGCTTGAGAAACTCATACAGGATATTAACATGAATGTTTCACGTGGAACAAAAAAGAAAACCACACAGACCAACGTGTTTTTTAAAGAAAAAGAATCCTTTTTACGAGACCGTTTTGGAACAAGTGTTTCAATAAAAAAATCAAAACGTAAAGGTAAAATTGAAATAGAGTTCTTCTCTGAAGATGATTTAGAACGTATATTAGAACTTTTGGAAAAGTAACAGTATGAAACCATCGTATCGGTGGTTTCTTTTTTAAAAATTTTATTCTTTTATTCGAAATTGTGCACACCTCGTTCTTAGACGGTCCTGAATAAACAATGAAGGATCTTTAAGGATTGGTTTTGGTTTTTTCAATACATAAAAATAAGTAATCACCTTGATTAACGCTTTAAGAGAAATCATCAGTGGGTCTACTTGGATAGGAGATAAAACATATGTCGCTGTTAGGAACAATTGTTAACGGTATTGCAATCATCTCTGGAAGTTTTTTAGGTTTATTCTGGACTGCCATACCAGACAGATTTAAAGATACTATTCTTCAGGCAATGGCGTTAGCAGTTACGATATTAGGAATAGGTATGGGGCTGAAAAGTGAACAATTTCTAATTGTTATTGCTAGTCTTGCCATAGGAGGAGCGTTAGGAGAATGGTGGGATCTAGAAGAAAAGCTGAATGCAGTCGGAAGATGGCTTGAAACGAAGATAGGCAAACAGGAGAAGGGTTCGGTTGCAACAGGATTTGTTACAGCTACGCTTGTTTTTGTAGTGGGGGCGATGTCCATTGTCGGTGCTTTAGACAGCGGTTTAAGACAGGAGCATGATGTACTTTACACAAAAGCCTTGATTGATGGATTTTGTGCGATCCTGTTCACTTCAGCTCTTGGAATTGGTGTTATGTTCTCTGCAATTCCTGTTGTTTTATACCAAGGAGCTATTACACTTTTGGCGACACAAATCGATCGGTTTGTTCCTCAGGATCTTATGGATGCGCTTATCGTAGAGATTACAGGAACAGGAGGGATTATGATCGTAGCAATAGGTTTAAACCTTCTTGGTGTAGCTAAAATCCGTGTGGCTAACCTTTTACCGGGACTATTGATTGCTGGAATCCTTGTTTTCATCGTTGAAAAATGGGATAGCATTCTTGCTTTTTCACAAGGAATTCTATAAAAAAAGCCGCTTGTATCTAAAGATATGAGCGGCTTTTGTAATTATTGTATTTTGTAGATATCTGTTGAGCGTATTTCTGCTTGATGCATCATGTTTTTTTGCTGAATCTTTTTTCTCAGGCAAGCCATATGAAGTGAATCTGCAATTAAGTCAGCCATTTTCATTACGATACTAAGTCTTGTGTTCTGAAGAACGAAATATTCCATAAAACCACTAACGTTCACAATTCCAGTAATATGCATGTCACCGACTGGTGGAAGCTGTTTGTTTACTCCGGCTCCGGGTCTAACAGGACCTTCATTAATAGAAACCATTCCGACATGATTCAAGCGCCCAAGACAAGCATCAATTCCGACAATAAATGCTCCGGGATGCTCCGTTTCAATCAACTTTAGTTTTTCTTCGAGATTTACCGCATGTACGGGATCATCGAGTGTGCCGTACACATAGAAGGGAAAGGTATCTTTATTGTGAAGCTTTGTACCGACAAGAGGGCCTAATGCATCACCTGTTGACCTGTCTGTTCCGATACAGACAATAACAACTGGCTGATGGCTCGATTCCGGAAGCATAGGCAGTATTTGTTCTGTAATTCTTAGTGTGGCTTCCTTGTCTTCGTGGTGCAATTTATATTGAATGGGTTTCCCTAATCCCAGCTTCCGTTTGAGGAACATGACATCCTCTCCTTTATCATGGTACTACTAGTATACGGAAGAATTCCTTTTCCTATACATGGTAGAATAGAATAATCACAGACTTTTGTTTAGAGTCTATACCCGTTTAGGGCGTTCCCGTAACCGAATAAATTTTTAATACTGTTTTTCAATGAATGACATTGTATTTCTCTGTAAAAGCTGTTTAAATAATTTCATAATCATAGAGAGGATGGAACTGCATTGAAAGGTAAAGATGATGTAGTTGATACAGCAGAACAAGCCATTACTATATTTTCAGATAAAGATTGGTGGACCGGAATAGCAGCCACAAGTTTAAAAATTGTAGGAATAATACTCATAGCAGTCATCTTTAAATACATCATTAAAGCTGCTATCTCAAATGTTTTTAAAGTCAGACTAAAATCTCCTTTACGCCTTAGCGAAAGAAGAGAGAACACCTTATTTAGACTCCTAAATAACATAGCTACCTATGTTATTTATTTTGTAGCTATCTTAGCGATATTAAGTGAGTTTATGGATGTGAGAGGAATCCTTGCCGGTGCAGGAGTCGTAGGACTAGCCATCGGTTTTGGTGCACAAAACCTCGTGAGAGATATTATCACAGGCTTCTTTATTATCTTTGAAAATCAGTTTTCTGTAGGAGACACAGTACGAATTGCCAGTTTTGAAGGAACCGTTGAAGAGATCGGTTTGCGAACAACAAAAATAAAAAGCTGGACAGGAGAACTGCACATCTTGCCGAATTCGTCTATCACAGAAGTGACGAACTTTTCTGTGCATAACAGCATTGCTGTAATCGATTTAAGCATTGCTTACGAAGAAGATATTGATAAGGCGCAACGAATTATTGAAGATGTAGTTAAAAAAGTAAAACCTAATTATCCCGAAATGGTAAAAGATCCTGAAGTACTCGGTGTTCAAATGCTGGGTGCTTCTGAAGTAGTCATACGGGTGACATCTGAAGTGCTACCGATGACCCACTTTAAAATAGCAAGAGAGCTTAGAAAAACACTGAAGTTTGAACTTGAGAAAGCAGGTATCGAAATTCCATATCCGAAAATGGTTACGTATCATAAAGATGCTAAGCCAAAAGAAATTAAGAATAAGATGGAGGGTTGATGATGCAGCAGCAAAAAGAATTTCACCTTCATGATGAAGTAGAAATGAAAAAACAACACCCTTGTGGAACGAATCGGTGGAAGGTTATTCGAATGGGGGCAGATATTCGGATTAAATGTATGGGGTGTCAGCACAGCGTAATGCTGCCGAGATCGGAATTCGCTAAAAAGATTAAGAAAGTATTGGCGTCACCAGGGGAGTAATACAGGAGGTAATGAGATGGAGAAGGCGGTTTCTGCATGTCCTTTGAATTGCTGGGATGCGTGCAGCTTTCACGTGAATATTGATCAACAAGAAGTAAGAAGCATAGCGGGCAATCATGATCACCCAGTAACCCAGGGGAAAATATGCGGAAGAGGCCGGCTTCTTGCAGAAAGAACAAATTCTCCTCAGCGTATTTTACATCCGTTGAAAAAATGGAATGGTGAATGGATTCAAATCAGTTGGGATCAAGCATTAGATGAGATTGCTTTAAAAATGAAAGAAGCAAAAGAAAAATTTAGCCCTCGGGCGGTTATGCACTCACATGATTATTCCAACAACGGACTTTTAAAATGTCTCGATCAGCGATTTTTCAACTGTTTCGGGGGTTTAACAGAAGTAGTGGGCAGTCTATGCTGGGGAGCCGGCATCGCGGCCCAAAAATGGGATTTTGGTAATGCCTACAGCCATGCACCGGATGATATAGAAAACAGCAAACGTATCGTTGTTTGGGGAAGGAATGCAGCGAATACGAACATGCACCTTTATATAAGGCTTCAAAACATGAAGAAAAAGGGTGTACCCATTACCGTAATTGACCCTATCCACCATACTACGGCTAAATTAGCTGATCGTTACGTATGCATAAAGCCTGGAATGGACGGTTGGCTGGCATTAGGCGTCATAAAGACCATTCTTAAGAACGGTTGGGAAGATAAGCATTTTATTGAAAACTACACAGAAGGTTTTCAGGATTTAGTCGAACTCGCCTCAAGTATTTCCTTTAAAGAAATTGAAAAAGCTGCAGATGTTTCACGTGAAACAATCCAGGAATTAGCCGACACTTATACGAGCGGTCCGACATCCACTTTTCTTGGACTAGGGATGCAAAGGTATAGGAACGGCGGAAACACGATTCGTTTAATCGACGCACTTGCAGCGGTAAGCGGGAATGTTGGAATTCCTGGCGGAGGGTGCAACTATGGGAATCTTGCTGTTGGCGAAAGTTTCAGCAAAGAAAAACTGACACTACCGGAAAGACGTAAAGAGGTTCGTCAGTTCACCCGAATGAATCAGGCCGAAGATATCTTAGGTGCGAAAGAACTTCCGGTTGAGGTTCTTTTTATCACAAGAAGCAACCCTTTAACTCAAGTACCGGACACAAATAGAGTAAGAAAAGCTTTTGAATCAGTTCCGACAGTCGTTGCAGTGGATCAGTATATGACAGATTCTGCAGCGATTGCAGATTATGTGCTGCCTTGTACGACAGTCTTTGAGGAAGAGGATATTTATTACGCTTCCATGTATCATCATTATATGAATTATGGCAAAAAGCTCGTTCCTCCAAAAGGGGAAGCAAAATCCGACCGGGAAATCTGGAAAATGCTCGCAGAAAGGCTGGGCTTTGGCGACGATTTCAAATATACTACGGATGATTTTTTAGAGATGGGACTTCAATCGCTGAATAAGTACGGAATCACACTTGAGAAGTTAAAAAAAGAACAGTTCATAGAGCTGCCTGTAGATTCTGTTCCATGGAAAGACAGGCATTTTCAAACCCCGACCGGGAAATATGAATTCACTTCAACATTAGCTCTTCAGGAAGGGTTTTCAGATGGAAAGATAAAACTGATCTATCCCGAAGAAAGTGAAGTAAATCTGCCAGAACACACAAAGCAATTTCCTTACCAGCTCTTAACGATACACCCTTTGCGGTCTAACCACTCCCAAAGTTATCATCTAATAGGAAGCCTGCAGTCCATTACCGTTCACGTTTCTGATTCGATCGCTGATTTTAAAGGGATAACTGAAGGTGATACGGTTGAAATATACAATAAGAGAGGGCGGGTAAGAGGCAAAGCGAAAATTATTAAAAACGGGCATCCTAACGTTATTAATGTTGATGAAGGGCAATGGCAGCGATTTGGAGGAAGTATTAACGTCCTGACCCCGAGCGGTGAATCTGACCTTGGTCAAGGCAGTACGTTTTATGACTGCAAAGTAGACATCGAAAAAATAAGCTAAGACAGGGCCGGGTACTGCAACCCGGTTCTTCTTGTTTTTTAATGTGATAAAACCTATAATTGGGAAGGATATTTTTTTACATCGAATCAGAGTCTCGGTTCTCCGAGCTTCATATAAAAAAGAGGAGTGAAATAACAGTGGCTCTTACAACTGGAATCGTTGGTTTGCCGAACGTTGGTAAATCAACATTGTTTAACGCTATTACTCAGGCAGGTGCCGAATCTGCTAACTACCCTTTCTGTACGATTGATCCAAACGTAGGGATTGTAGAAGTACCTGATCACCGTCTTAACAAACTAACAGAGCTTGTACAGCCTAAAAAAGTTGTGCCGACAACGTTTGAGTTTACCGATATCGCTGGTATTGTTAAAGGAGCAAGCAAAGGGGAAGGACTTGGAAATAAATTCTTATCTCATATCCGTCAAACCGATGCAATCCTGCAAGTAGTTCGTTGTTTTGATGACGAAAACATTACACACGTTCACGGAAAAGTAAATCCGATCGATGATATTGAAGTTATAAATCTTGAGCTTATCTTTGCTGACTTAGAGTCTATAGACAAGCGTATCGCACGTGTAGAAAAGCTCGCAAAATCGAAAGATAAAGAAGCGGTAGCTGAATTTGCCGTTCTTTCTAAAATAAAAGAAGCGTTAATGCAAGAGCTTCCTGCAAGAAGTGTTGATTTAACACCAGAAGAAAAGAAAATTGTTCATGCTATGCATCTTTTAACAATGAAACCGATTCTTTACGTTGCAAACGTAAGTGAAGATGAGCTTCTAGAAGGAACAAATGAGCATGTTGAAGCTGTAAAAGAATATGCTGCTCGTGAAAATGCGGAAGTTATTGTGATCTGTGCAAAAGTTGAGGAAGAGATCGCTGAGCTTGATGGTGACGAAAAGATGGCTTTCTTAGGAGAACTTGGAATTGAAGAAGCGGGTCTTGATAAGCTGATCCGTGCTTCATATTCACTTTTAGGATTAGCGACATACTTTACAGCAGGTGTTCAGGAAGTTCGTGCATGGACGTTCCGCAAAGGCATGAAGGCTCCTCAATGTGCAGGAATTATCCACACTGACTTCGAGAGAGGATTTATCCGTGCAGAGGTTGTTGCTTATGATGACCTTATGGCTGCGGGCAACATGGGTGCTGCCAAAGAAAAAGGAAAAGTTCGTCTAGAAGGTAAAGAATACGAGATGAAAGATGGAGATGTTGTACATTTTCGCTTTAACGTTTAAAAAAGTTATTTTCCGTAAACTTTGTTCTATTGAAAGTGGTTGATTTCCGCTCCAGGATGCTCGCTTTCCGCGGAGGGTAAAGTGAGCATCGGTGAAAGATATATGAAGTGCTGCTCCTGCGTCTACAAGAAAATTCTGCCGAAGTCAGCTTCCTCGTCGCATGTTTGTCGAGAAGAATAATCAGGGGTAGCTGGTGCTCCTGCGTCTACAAGAAAATTCTGCCGAAGTCAGCTTCCTCGTCGCATGTTTGTCGAGAAGAATAATCAGGGGTAGCTGGTGCTCCTGTGTCTACAAGAAAAACAACAGCGAAGCGAGTTTCCTCGTCGCATGTTGCGAGAAGGATAGCCAGGTAGCTGGCACGCTGATCCCGCAGGAGTCTCGCACCTTACGCTCGAAGCGACTTTACAAAAACATTTAGAATCAACCACCTTTTTGAAAAAAGCATTAAAAATAGAAAAACGGAGGAAAGCTGCGGCTTTTCCTTTTTTTTAGGCTTAATTTTAAAGTTAGCTTGTTTTATTCAGCATGTTTTGATATAATTCTTTATTGTGAGTTAATTGTCAACAAATATTGAATTTGATGATTTTCTCCTTGCCCTTTAACATTTGTTTTTGGGCCGCTTAGACCAAAAGGAGGTGAACGGAATGAAAAAGTACGAAATCATGTACATCGTCCGTCCGAATATCGAAGAGGAAGCTCTTAAGTCAACAAAAGAGCGTGCGAAAAGCATCCTAACTGACAACGGTGCGGAAATCGCGAACGAAAAGGAAATGGGTAAGAAGCGTTTAGCTTACGAAATCAATGACTTCCGCGATGGATACTACACGCTATTGGAAGTTAACGCTCCAAACGAAGCGATTAATGAATTCGACCGTCTTATGAAGATCAACGAAGATGTTCTTCGTTTCATGACAATTGTAGACGAAAGAAATTAATCCTTTAAGGAGTGGTTCTGAATGCTAAATCGTGTAGTACTGGTGGGACGTTTAACGAAAGACCCAGAATTAAAGTACACTCCAAACGGTGTGGCAGTAGCTAATTTCACACTTGCTGTAAATCGTCCTTTTTCGAATCAGCAGGGTGAGCGTGAAGCAGATTTTATTAACTGTGTCGTATGGCGAAAGCCCGCTGAAAACGTGGCAAACTACCTGAAAAAAGGTTCACTTGCCGGAGTGGATGGACGTTTGCAAACACGTTCTTACGAGAACAATCAGGGTCAAAGAGTGTATGTTACTGAAGTAATGGCTGAAAGCGTTCAGTTCCTTGAACCGAAAAATGCTAATGCCGGCGGCCAGCAATATCAAGGCGGCAACAACTTTAGTGGACCATCAAATGACCGCGGATTTGGGCAGCAAAATCAGAACCGCAGCTATGGAAGTGACAACGGATTTGGCGGACAGCAGCAGCAGAACCCAAAACGTAATAACTTCAACGATGACCCGTTTGCAAATGATGGCACGCCGATCGACATTTCTGATGACGATCTGCCATTCTAAACAACTAACGTAAACTATGAATCGGAATATATAAAATAAAAATAAAAGGAGGGGACCATCAATGGCTGGACGTCGTGGTGGACGCCAAAAGCGTCGTAAGGTTTGTTTCTTCACTGTAAACAAAATCACTTACATCGACTACAAGGACACTGATCTTTTGAAGCGTTTCATTTCTGAGCGCGGTAAGATTCTTCCTCGTCGTGTAACTGGTACATCTGCTAAATATCAACGTCAATTGACTCGTGCGATCAAACGCTCGCGTTACATGGCTTTGTTACCATATGTATCTGAATAAGATCATTAAAGAAGCGCAGTAAGGTTATCCTTGCTGCGTTTTTTGTGTTTTTTGCAGCTGCATACAGGGATTAATTCTTTTTTCTGGAAATTAGACATGGAGATTTTAAAGGAGATGATCCTATGCAAAAAACTAAAGTAACACCATTTCAAATTCCTTATCTTCAATTGCCTGTAAAAGACCCTGTTCGATCAGCTGAATTTTATCAAAATATATTCGGGATGGAGTTTTCGTTTCCTTATAATCCTGAAGATGGAGCAGCCTATATGATGTACCGTGATAATTTGGCAGTTGGTTTAGTCGAATGCGAAGAGGTTCCTAGTTTTGATTTTGTAAATGTGAAAGGTGAGCGGCAGGCTGTCTTAGCGTTTGAAATAAGGGACATCCACACTTTTTATGGAAAACTGCAGAATCAGGGAATTTTTACGGAAGAAATTACGTTTAAGCCTGGCGGAGGTTATAATTGTAAGAGTTCCTGATGGGCATCCTTCACATATATGGAGCGGATGGCCGAAAGAGGCTTAAAAGTTTGCAAAAAAACAGCCCTGTGCTGTTTTTTTACTTTTAATACAGAGATGTATCATCACATTTTGTTTACATCCAATGAAGTACGTCTATGCTAGAATTAGCATTAAAGTTGAATTACTGCGGGTATGTTACTACAATTGAAACATATGAAGAAATTTATGAGGTGAATCATGCGCAATACTAAAGTATTGGTAGAGGGTGCTGTCGTTTCGGGCATTTACACTCTTCTTTTTTTGATCAGTATGTACATACCGTTTTTTAGCCTTTTTTCCTTATTTATTCTGCCTCTGCCTTTTATTATCTATATTTATCGGCATAATCTTCGGTCGGGATTGCTTTTATGGGCAGTTACTTTTGGTGTGTCTCTTGCATTTGCAGGGATCAACGGTATAATCGTAACTCTATTTTCTGGTTTAACCGGAATTGTAATGGGTGAACTTTACAGAAGAAAAAAATCTGCTTTTGCAGTTCTGCTTGGTGCCAGTTTAGCGAACCTTTTAAACATGCTGGCCACACTTGTGATTGCTCAAGTGATAATGGGCATTAATTTTGTTACTGAATTAAAACGAAACTTTCAAACTGCAATAGGGACTGCAGAAGAGTTTTATAGAACGAGCGGGCAAGATCCGTCGCAAATCGAAAAGTTTAAAGAGCAAGCGGATCTTATTCCGATGATGCTTCCTACTTATATTATTGGCGGAGCAGTCATACTTGCTTTTTTAACACATCTGGCTGCAAGAATGCTTATGAAAAGACTGCGCTATGATGTACCTTCATTTCCGCCATTTCGAGAGTGGAACCTGCCCAAATCGTTTTTGTGGTATTATATTGTAGCGATTATATTAACATTCAGTACCCCTGAAAAAGGCACCGCTTTATATATTGGAACGATAAATTTGTATATGATATTATCGTTTGTACTAATTATTCAAGGTTTTACAGTTATCTTTTATTATGCCTGGATAAAGAATTGGAAGAGAAAAAGAATCATATTGTTAATTATACTCTTATTTTTGCTGAACTCTTTCCTGCCAATTCCTCTGGAAGTCGTGAAATTCTTAGGTATAATTGATTTAGGTTTTATGATTAAAAAACGGTTGAAACCAAAACAGTAGGAGCTGAAAATATGCCAAAGTTTTTGTTAAAACGGTGGCATGGTTATCCCGTCATCGCCTTATTTGTTACTTCTGTTGTGCTGGTGAGCATCATCACATATTTTCAATGGATGATTGGAATGGCAGGCTTTGTGCTATTAGGCGGCTTATTTTATTATGCCATGAGGGCCGAAGCTAGTTTTCAGGAGGAACTAGGTGACTATATTTCTACGCTTTCTCATCGCCTGAAGAAGGTAGGCGAAGAAGCGCTTATGGAAATGCCGATCGGGATTATTTTGTATGATGAGGATTTTAAGATTGAGTGGGCGAACCCATATATGGGATCGCTGATTGAGGAAGAATCCTTTATCGGGCATTCTCTAAACCATGTTTCAGAAGAACTTATTCCTTATATTAAAAGTGATGCGAAGGAAGAAGTAATAAAGATTAATACACATAAATTCCAAGTGAATTTTAAAAAGGAAGACCGGCTTCTTTACTTTTTTGACGTAACTGAACAGCTTGATCTTGAACGTTTATATGATGAAGAGCAGACAGTTATGGCGATTATCTATCTGGATAACTATGAAGAAGTAACGCAAGGGCTGGATGACCAGTTCCGTTCGACGATTAACTCTAAAGTAACTTCTGTTTTGAATGAGTGGGCGAACGAGCATGGCATCTTCCTTAAGAGAACATCTTCAGAACGTTTTTTAGCTGTGTTTAACCAGCGGATTTTATATGAATTAGAAAAAAATAAGTTCAGTGTTCTCGATGAAGTTCGAGAATCAACGGCTAAGCAGAATGTTTCTCTTACCCTTAGTATCGGGGTAGCGGCAGGAACTTCTTCACTTCCTGAACTTGGCCAGCTTTCACAATCCAGTCTGGATCTTGCTCTTGGGCGCGGAGGTGACCAGGTGGCCATTAAACAAACGAATGGAAAAGTGCGTTTTTACGGTGGTAAAACGAACCCTGTTGAAAAACGTACCCGTGTTCGAGCAAGGGTTATTTCACATGCTCTTAGTGAATTAGTAGCTGACAGCGACAAAGTGATGATCATGGGGCATAAAAACCCTGATATGGATTCGATCGGATCGGCGATCGGGATTTTAAAAGTGGCTCAAGTAAATGGAAAAGACGGATATGTTGTTCTTGACCAGTCGGATATCGATATTGGTGTTCAGCGACTGATGGATGAGATCAAAGAAACGGAATCCGTATGGAAGTTCTTTATCAGCCCGGAAGAAGCACTTGAGATCGCTTCACGTGATACGCTGCTTGTCGTTGTTGATACACACAAACCATCTATGGTTATTGAAGAGAAGCTTTTATCAAAGCTTGATCATGTTGTGGTAATCGACCACCATCGTAGAGGAGAAGAGTTTATTAAGGATCCTGTTCTTGTTTATATGGAGCCTTATGCTTCTTCGACTGCAGAACTTGTAACAGAGCTGCTGGAATATCAGCCTAAGCGGCTTAAAATGCGCATGCTCGAGGCGACAGCCCTCCTTGCGGGAATTATTGTAGATACGAAGAGTTTCACGCTCAGAACGGGTTCTCGTACGTTTGATGCAGCATCTTATCTAAGGGCGCATGGTGCAGATACTATTTTGGTGCAAAAGTTCTTAAAAGAAGACTTAAATACGTACACAAGACGCTCTAAGCTGATTGAGAGTGCTGAAGTTTATAAAAAAGGCATCGTAATCGCCAAAAGTACTCCTGAGGATGCTTACAATCAAGTGGTGATTGCTCAGGCTGCAGATATCTTATTAACGATGAACGGCATTCAAGCTTCTTTTGTTATTTCAAACCGAATTGACGGAAAAGTAAGCATCAGTGCACGCTCGCTTGGGGATATCAACGTGCAGATGATCATGGAACGATTAGAAGGAGGAGGTCATTTAACAAATGCCGCCTGCCAGATCGAAAACAGCACGATTGATGAAGCTGAAAGACATTTAAAGCAGATCATTGATGAGTATATTGAAGGGGGAGAAGAGGAATGAAAGTAATTTTTCTTCAAGATGTAAAAGGCAAAGGTAAAAAAGGGGAAGTAAAGAACGTTTCTGAAGGATACGCCCGCAACTTTCTTTTTCCTAAGAACTTAGCTTCAGAAGCTACACCAGGTGCTATGGCAACACTTCAAGGCCAGCAAAAGAGCGAAGAGAAAAAACAGCAGGCTCAGCTGGAAGAAGCTGAAGCGCTAAAAGCAAAGCTTGCTTCCATTACCATTACGATTAAAACAAAGACTGGTGATGGCGGCCGTGTATTTGGATCTGTCACAAGTAAACAAATTGCAGACGGTCTGAAAGAACAAGGCATTAAAATCGACAAGCGTAAAATCGAACTAGCTGAACCAATTAAATCACTCGGATTCACGAATGTGCCAGTAAAGATTCATTCACAAGTAACTGGAACAGTTAAAGTACACGTAACGGAAGAATAAAAAAAGCCGGGATTTCCCGGTTTTTCCGTGTTTATAAAAAAAGAGGAGAGGAGGAACAGACGAATGAACGATTTATTTGCCGACCGTATACCACCACAAAATATTGAAGCTGAACAAGCAGTACTGGGCGCGATCTTTCTAGAACCTGAAGCTTTGATTACCGCATCGGAGATCTTGCTTCCGGAAGATTTTTACCGGGCAACGCATCAACGAATCTATCGTGTCATGCTTGACTTGAACGCTAAAGGAGAGCCTGTCGATCTCATAACAGTGACCTCTGAGCTATCGGATAATAACCAGCTGGATGAAGTGGGCGGCTTATCCTTTTTAACGGAACTTGCCGACAGTGCTCCAACTGCTGCAAACATCGAATATTACAGTAAAATTGTTGAAGAGAAGTCGCTCCTCCGCCGTTTGATTCGGACAGCTACTGAAATAACGGCAAACAGCTATGCGCGTGAAGAAGAAGTAGAAGCGATTTTGAACGAAGCCGAAAAATCAATTCTAGAAGTTGCGAACCGTAAAAACACGAGTGCTTTTACGGCGATTAAAGATGTTTTAGTGCATGCCTATGACAACATTGAAGCTCTTCATAACCGTAAAGGTGATATCACAGGTATTCCTACAGGATTTAATGACTTGGACAGGATGACGGCTGGTTTCCAAAGAAACGATCTGATTATCGTTGCTGCCCGTCCATCAGTAGGTAAAACAGCGTTCGCCCTGAATATCGCTCAAAATGTTGCGACTAAGACGGAGGAGAATGTAGCAATCTTTAGTCTTGAGATGGGAGCAGAGCAGCTTGTTATGCGTATGCTTTGTGCGGAAGGAAACATTGATGCTCAGCGCCTTCGTACAGGTGCATTACTGCCTGAGGATTGGCAGAAGCTTACAATGGCGATGGGAAGCCTTTCAGCGGCTGGAATTTATATTGATGATACGCCTGGTATTAGAATCAATGATATCCGTGCAAAATGCAGACGTCTTAAGCAGGAAAAAGGCTTAGGAATGATACTGATTGATTATTTGCAGCTTATCATGGGAAGCGGGAAGTCCGGAGAAAACCGCCAGCAGGAAGTTTCCGAAATCTCCCGTTCATTAAAAGCTCTAGCCCGTGAGCTGGAAGTACCTGTTATTGCTCTGTCTCAGCTATCTCGTGGTGTAGAATCCCGTCAGGACAAGCGTCCGATGATGTCTGATATACGTGAATCAGGTTCCATCGAGCAGGATGCCGATATTGTAGCCTTCCTTTATCGTGATGATTATTATGATAAAGAAACGGAGAGTAAGAATATTATCGAAATCATTATTGCAAAGCAGCGTAATGGCCCCACAGGAACGGTAGAGCTTGCTTTTGTAAAAGAATACAATAAATTCGTTAACCTGGACAGGCGACACGATGAGAGTGCCATACCGCCAGGCGCATAAAAAAAGCAGCTGGATTAGTCCAGCTGCTTTTCCATTTCTACAATCTGTTTTTCAGATAACCAATTTTCAATGCGGATTTTCACTTTTTCTTTTTGAAATGCCTGCCACTTTTCCGTTAAGTTAAGCTGTTCGATTGTTTCATTAAATCGTGCAAATGGATTATCTTCATTGAGTGCATGCAATAATTCATTATGTTGATTCTGACTTTCAAACTCGACCATCCAGCTGAAAGATTCCACATTCATTACTTTTGGAATCTCAATAAATCGTTCAGGTTCATCAGCATCTAAAAACTCTAAATTAGGCAATCCTCCTGGTTCGATCGCATCGAGAAGGATTATTTGTTCACTTTTATCTAAATAATAGATATGGTTAGCAGCGTCATCCATATAAGCAACCATTAATTTCTCAATAAACAATTGAATTAGACCTCCTAAACAAGGTGTATACTACAGGATACGATAAAGCTTTTAATCTTTTGACTATGGGAATGTAAATATTTTACGAACAAATGTTATAATTATGCATTTAATGTTCGTGTTTTTCGTTGACTTTCGCTTAAGTTATTGCTAAACTAAGCATGGTTTTCAAGATTAGGCGATAAATTCGCCGGTCGTTAATTTGATGGAGGTGCAACCATGTCATCAGTAGTAGTAGTGGGAACACAATGGGGAGACGAAGGTAAAGGTAAAATTACTGACTATCTCTCAGAAAAAGCAGAAGTAGTAGCAAGATATCAAGGCGGAAACAACGCTGGTCATACAATTGTATTTGAAGGTAAAAAATATAAGCTTCACCTAATTCCATCAGGAATCTTTTATAAGGATAAAATTTGTGTAATCGGAAACGGAATGGTTGTTGATCCGAAAGCTGTTCTTGAAGAGCTTGCATATCTTCACAGCCATGGAGTAAGTACAGATAACCTTCGTATCTCAAACCGTGCTCATGTTATCCTTCCTTATCATCTTCGTCAGGATATTTTAGAGGAAGAAAGCAAGGGTGCTAACAAGATCGGTACAACAAAAAAGGGTATCGGCCCTGCTTATATGGATAAAGCAGCGCGCATTGGCATTCGTATCGCTGATTTATTAGACCGTGAAGTATTTGAAGAAAAGCTTGAGCGCAACCTGGCTGAAAAGAACCGCTTGTTTGAGCGTATCTACGAATCAGAAGGCTTTACTAAAGAAGAAATTTTAGACGAGTACTTTGAATATGGCCAGCAAATCGAAAAGTATGTTGTGGATACATCTGTTGTATTAAATGATGCTCTAGACGATGGCCGCCGTGTTCTTTTCGAAGGGGCACAAGGGGTTATGCTTGATATCGACCAAGGTACGTATCCTTTCGTAACATCATCCAATCCGATCGCAGGCGGAGTAACAATCGGTTCTGGTGTAGGTCCATCTAAAATCAACCATGTTGTAGGTGTTTCAAAAGCTTACACAACACGTGTCGGTGATGGTCCGTTCCCAACTGAACTTCATGATGAAATCGGAAATCAAATTCGTGAAGTTGGCCGCGAATACGGTACAACAACTGGACGTCCGCGCCGTGTGGGCTGGTTTGACGCTGTAGTCGTTCGTCACGCTCGTCGTGTATCAGGTATTACAGATCTTTCATTGAACTCAATCGACGTACTAACAGGCATTGAAACATTGAAAATCTGTGTGGCTTATAAATACAAAGGTGAAATCACGCATGAGTTCCCAGCAAGCCTTAAAGTACTTGCTGATTGCGAGCCGGTATTTGAAGAAATGCCAGGCTGGACTGAAGATATTACTGGAGTGAAAGATCTCGGAGAGCTTCCGGAAAATGCCCGTCATTATGTAGAACGTATCTCACAAGTAACAGGCATTCCGCTATCTATCTTCTCAGTAGGACCTGACCGTGCACAAACAAACATGGTAAGAGGCGTATTTGCATAAAAAATGATAAAAAAGGAGCTCCATGTTCGCAAGGAGCTCTTTTTTTGTTTTATAGAGTTTTTTCTCTTGTTAATGTTTGTGTGAAGAAGACAAATCGAGCTAATGATTATATGGAAAGTACACGGAAAATTAATCCCACGATAAACGAGAAAATCCCACGTTATTTGCAATAAACACGATTTTCGACATTATATGCAAAATAGACTGTTAATAGAAGACATGCTATAGCTATTTTATATAAAAACAGCAACTTGAAAAGTTTTTATAAAAAAATAAAACAAAAACATATTGTCAAACCCTCAATATCGTGATAAAGTAACACTTGTCGTGAAAAAACGACATTGTTATTCTAAGAGCCATTAGCTCAGTCACGAGCAATACAACGTGATTGAATGACGAGTTGTCTCGACGGATACGCTCTTACATACTTCGCTTTTAGAGGAAGAGACAGGGTACCGACGGACACGATTAGCAAGAGCCATTAGCTCAGTCACGAGCAATACAGCGTGATTGAATGACGAGTTGTCTCGACGGATACACTTACATACTTCGCTTTTAGAGGAAGAGACAGGGTACCGACGGACACGATTAGCAAGAGCCATTAGCTCAGTCGGTAGAGCATCTGACTTTTAATCAGAGGGTCGAAGGTTCGAGTCCTTCATGGCTCACCACTTTTTTCTAAAAAGTGGCCCGTTGGTCAAGCGGTTAAGACACCGCCCTTTCACGGCGGTAACACGGGTTCGAATCCCGTACGGGTCACCATTTTTATTTTAATAATCTTTAGTTTCTGGACTCGTGGTGTAGTGGTTAACATGCCTGCCTGTCACGCAGGAGATCGCCGGTTCGACCCCGGTCGGGTCCGCCATTTTTTCTTAACAATTTTGTTTTTTTAAAAAAATTTGGCTTGATAGCTCAGTCACGAGCAATACAACGTGATTAAACTACGAGTTGTCTCGACGGATACACCTTAACACTTCGCTTTTAGAGGAAGAGACAGGGTACCTACGGACAGTATAACAACTTGGCTCGATAGCTCAGTCGGTAGAGCAGAGGACTGAAAATCCTCGTGTCGGCGGTTCGATTCCGTCTCGAGCCACCATTTTACTTTAATCCTAGAACATGCGGCATGCCTTTAGAGGCATGCTTTTTTTTATACTAAAGCTTGTACTTTACGCATAGACATTTAAGGAAAGTTTTTATTTAAACAACAGGGTTAACAACACTATGCTGCGAATATATTGTTATCAGACTGGGATGAGGAAGGCAGATGATCATACAAATGGAATTTCAATGGGTTCTTTATTTGATCGTAAGTTATCTTGTCGGTGGTTTGATGACAGGGTTTCTTGTAGCTAAATTATTTAAGGGTCATGATTTAAGAGTAATGGGGAGCGGTAATATCGGAGCCCGTAATGCGGGACGTGTTCTTGGACCATCTGGATTTGTCCTGACGCTGGCCGGCGACATTATTAAAGCTGCTGCGGTTGTATGGGCGGGCATTGAACTAGGTTTTCCTGAACACATTCAATTGCTTGGATTTTTAGCTGTCATCATGGGTCATCTATATCCCGTTTTTCTTAGGTTTCATGGAGGAAAAGGGGTAGCTTCGTTTATAGGCGGATTGATTGTTTTTAATTGGCTGTCTGCCGTGCTTGTTGGGGTGGCTTTTCTACTCTTTTATTCGATAAAAAGAAGTCTTACAGTGGCAGGTCTATTCGCATTTACGCTCTCACCTTTTTTTTATTGGCTGTTAGAGAAACAATGGATAGAAACATTAATCCTCATTCCAATCAGTTTGATGGTCGTGTATGTACAAAAGGATGATATCAAAGAACGAATCATGATAAGAGAATAAAATCGTTTAAGAGTAATAAGAGGTAACATCTCTATTACTCTTTTTTTACGCTCTTTGCATCTCCTCTATTCTTTCTTTTTAAACATCCGGTTTTTTACAGTTACATTACAAAAACCGATAAATTCTGACAAATGGAAAAGTAATATGATAGGATACAAAAGGTGATTACGGAGTAGATTGTCATAGGATAATAGACTTAGATTAGATATAGCAGAGGATCTTTAGGGGGACTAAAAGGGTGCGAAAACGAAAAGCCACTGAAAGATTATTTAAAAAAGCAATTCCGTTTTTTATAGCGGTTATCTTGCTATCAACTACATTTACGATGAATTCGGTAACATATGCACATCATGATGATAACCAATTGATTAAAACGGTATTTCATGTTTATGTGGATGGAAAGAAAATTGGAACCGTCCGTGAAAAAAGCGTAGTAGATCGTGCTGTTGAACAGCACCTCCAGAACGCAAAAGGCAAAAAAGGTGATTTTGCTTTTACATTAAACGAATCTATTGAACTAAAGCCTGAAAAAATGTTCAGACCACAGTTTGATAATGAAGCAGCAAGAGAAGCACTATCAAAAACATTGACTGTTTCATTAGAAGCTTACCGTCTAGTAATTGATGGGCAAACTGTAGCTTATGTATCAAGTGAGAAGGAAGCAGAAGATATCCTGTTAAAAATGAAACTGGAGCATGTTTCAAAAAAGGAACTGGATGCGATTGAAAAAAGTAAAGCTGAAAACAAGGAACTTGAGATACCTGAACTGCAGCCAGGTGAAAGTAAAGTTGTAGATATTGATTTTTCATCGCCAATTTTAGTTAGAAAAGCTCAAACGTCTTTAAGTGAATTGGTTTCAGTTGATGAAGCCATTACACGTATAAAGGAAGGTACGATTCAGAAAAAGAACCATACCATCCAAGAAGGCGAAACGGTAGAATCTATTACGGAAAAGTATCATCTGACAATGGAGCAATTTTTCACATTGAATCCTAGAATGGTGATGGTACCTGTCATTCGAACAGGAGATCAAGTGACCGTTACAGAGAAGAAACCTTATACACAAGTACTTGTGTATGAAGCAACTCGAACTCAAAATGAGATTCCTTTTAAAATAGAAAAACAAGAAGACGATACGCTTGAAAAGGGCGAAATCAAAACGGTTCAAAAAGGTCAAAAAGGGTTAGAGGATATTACGTTTACGGTTAGAAAATCTAACGGCAAGACAATCCAAAAAGATATTTTGAACCACGAACAAGTGAAAGCGCCTGTAACAGAGATTCAGAAGATCGGAACGAAAGTGATTCCTTCTAAAGGGACAGGCACCCTATCGTGGCCAGCAGTTGGCGGTTACATTTCCAGTCACATGGGTTCACGCTGGGGACGCCAGCACAAAGGAATGGATATAGCACGTCCATCGAATCGCTCTATTCTTGCAGCAGATAACGGAACTGTAGCGTTTGCAGGATGGGATGGAGACTACGGCAACAAAATCATCATCAACCATAATAATGGGATGAGAACAATCTATGCACATTTAAGTTCTATTTCTGTATCGACAGGAGATGTCGTTCAAAAAGGTTCTAAAATTGGTGTAATGGGTTCAACAGGGCAGTCTACAGGTGTTCACCTGCACTTTGAGGTATACAAAAACGGAGTGCTTCAAAATCCTGAAGACTATTTATAAAATAAGCGCATTGCCTCCTGGGAGAGATTTTTTTCTGGGAGGTTTTTCTTGCTTGAATTAAAAGGTTTTCCCGGTATTATGGAGAAAGTTTCACTTATGATAAAATAGTAGAGATATAGCAATTTATACAAAACTAAAATTCAAAATTCATTCAGCTATACATTAAAATAGAGTTTCCGAAAAAGGAGCGTTCCCATGGATAAGAAAATTCTCGTTGTGGATGATGAAAAACCGATTGCAGATATTCTGCAGTTTAATCTTGAAAAAGAAGGCTTCACGGTAATGTGTGCATACGATGGCATCAATGCGCTGGAAAAGGTTGAAAAAGAGAAGCCAGACATGATTCTGCTCGATATCATGCTTCCATTAAAGGATGGTATGGAAGTATGCCGTGAGATACGCAAGAAATACGATATGCCGATCATCATGCTGACTGCAAAAGATTCTGAAATAGATAAAGTACTCGGACTTGAGCTGGGGGCAGACGATTACGTGACGAAGCCCTTCAGTACACGCGAGCTGATTGCACGTGTGAAAGCGAACCTTCGCCGCCACCAGCAGGAATCTGAGCGTGAGGTAGATGAGAACAACGAAATTACAATTGGTTCTCTTACGATTCATCCTGACGCTTATATTGTTACAAAGCGCGGAGAAACGATTGAACTGACACACCGGGAGTTTGAGTTGCTTCATTATTTAGCTAAACATATCGGACAAGTCATGACGCGTGAACACTTGCTGCAGACTGTATGGGGCTACGATTATTTTGGCGATGTTCGAACCGTCGACGTAACCGTTCGCAGACTGAGGGAAAAAGTGGAAGATAATCCGAGCCATCCATTATGGATCATTACAAGACGCGGAGTGGGGTATTACCTAAGAAATCCTGATCAGGAGTAATCATCATGGATAAAGTCAATTTTTTCAAATCAATACATGTAAAGTTTGTATTGATTTATGTTTTGCTCATTTTAATCGCGATGCAGGTGATCAGTGTTTATTTTATTAACAACTTAGAGACTGACCTGCGGCAGAACTTTACGAAATCACTTTACGATAGAGTAAACTTGCTGGAGTTTAATATTGAGCAAAAAATGAAGGACGAAAAACGCTATAAAAAAACAGAAGAAGGGGAAGAATCAGATGTAACGCTTGAAGGTGATATTCAAGCGTTAATTGATGAGGAATTTGAAGAGAAAGAAGTTCAGGTCTTAAATAAAGAAGGTATTGTACTGGCAAGCAGTAATCCTAGATTACTAGGCCAGGTCAGCTTCAATCCTAAAATCAAACTGGCGCTTGAAGGGACCGTGGATGACGAGGTCATGCTGACTCCGGAAGGCGAGCGGGTCATGGTTCTTGCTAAACCGATTAAAATAGGGACTAATGGATCAACAATCGGAGCGATATATTTAGAGGCTTCGATTGAAAGCATTTTTAAACAGATACAGCGAATCAATAACATTTTAGTTACCGGTACTGTAATAGCACTTATTATTACAGGACTTCTTGGTGTTTTTTTGGCACGCACGATTACGCGTCCTATGGCAGATATGAGAAAACAGGCTCTCGTTATGGCAAGAGGTGACTTTTCCCGTCAAGTACAGCTATATGGTGATGATGAGATCGGTCAGCTTGCTATGACATTTAATAACTTAACCAAAAAGCTTCAGGAAGCGACAGCTATTACAGAGAGTGAAAGAAGAAAACTTCGTTCGGTCTTAACATATATGACAGATGGAGTAATCGCAACCGACCGGGATGGAGCGATCATTCTAATGAATGACCGTGCTGAAGAGATGCTGAACATTTCAAGACAAAACGCTCTTGGAACGTCACTTATGGAATTATTGCGGTTAAATACAAATTACACGTGGGAAGAACTCTATAACGAATATGAATCCATGCTGCTCGATTTCAGTACAGATGATCTTCATTATGTTGTCCGGGCAAACTTTTCAACCATTCAAAAAGACGATGGGCCGATTAACGGTCTGATTTGTGTATTGCATGATGTTACAGAACAAGAACAGATCGATAATGAGCGAAGAGAGTTCGTGTTTAACGTTTCGCATGAATTAAGAACACCGCTTACTACGATGAGAAGCTATCTGGAAGCTCTTGCTGATGGAGCGTGGCAGGATGACAACATTGCACCGCGCTTTTTGGAGGTTACCCAGAATGAAACAGAACGCATGATTCGCCTTGTAACCGACTTGCTCCAATTATCAAAGATGGACAGCAAAGACTATCGGTTTAATTTCCGTGAAATTGATCTAGTAGACTTCTTGAATGGTATTATTGACCGGTTTGAGATGCTTGAAAAAGAGAACATTGAATTATCCCGCTCTCTTCCTGAAGGAGTGATTCCTGTACAGATGGATACGGATAAAATGACTCAGGTGCTTGATAATATCATTTCTAATGCAATGAAATATTCTCCGGAAGGCGGAACCATAGCGTTTACTGTTTCTATAATTGGTAGGAAAGTGAAGGTAAGTATTTCTGATCAGGGAGTAGGGATTCCAAAGAATAACGTGTCTAAAATTTTTGATCGCTTTTTCCGTGTCGATCGCGCCCGTTCCAGAGATATTGGAGGAACTGGACTCGGTCTTGCTATTGCAAAAGAAATCGTTCTTGCGCATGGTGGAGACATTTGGGCTGAAAGTGAATGGGGACAGGGAACGACTATACATTTTACTCTTCCTTTAAGAAAAGTTAGGGAGGGTCAGCAATGAACTGGGTAAAATGGATTACACATGCCAGAAAAATAATTACTGCTTTCCGTGAGAACTATGAACTTATTAAATCGATTACATTAACTTCTCTGATTTTATTAAGTCTTGTGCTTACTTGGAGTCTATGGACGTTTAAACCGAGCCATCCTTTAATAGAGGATGCCAGAACAATAAAAAAGCAGGAAGTTGATGATCCTGCCGAAACGAAAGAGGTAGTCAACCCAACTCAGGTTATTTATCATAAAGGCAACAAACTTTTTGGGATAGAAGCCAATGATACAATTGAAGAATTCCATAATCATTTGAACGAAACAAATTTCACCATCGAACCGGGTCTAAAAAACCACATGTCATTTGATCCCGAAGAAATCCTCTTTAGAGGCGATCCTTATGTCGAAGTGGTATACCCTGTAAGAATGACACAGGAAATCTATAAAGATGTATTTTCTTTTGAGTCTGAAATTATGACAAACAAACCACAATTTGTAGATAGAATTTTTCTTTATCAAAATGAAAAAACAAGTAATATCGAAGGATATTTAGTTTCCTATCACTCAAAGAAGATGCAAAAGATAAAGGCATCTAATAATAATTTACTTCCTTTAATAAAAGGCATGGATGACATGGTTACCAATGGCAGACTGGTTCCTTATATTGCTTATGATATTGAACAGCGGTCAGATGATGCCAGGAATGAAATACAGCGACGCTTCTACTTGCCGAAAAATAATCTTAAGCTGAAAAGCTATAACTTTATTTCAAATACTACAAATGAAGATACTTATGAAATGTATAAGCAGGCACTCTTTAAGGATCCTCAAGCTGTAAAGAGTGCAACGAGCGATAATGAAATTACTTATGCAGATGGAACTGCTGCAATGGTGGTTAATAAACTGCGGAACCGTTTTGAGTATACAAACTTTGCTGGATCCGCAAATCCGAACTCAAGACAGATTTCGCCGCTCTTTCAATCAATTGAGTATATTAATACACATGCTGGCTGGGGAAATCCGTATATAATATCAAATTTAGAAACCAATACAACTGACTTCTGGCTGTTTGTCGAAAACCTGCCCGTACTCGAACATGATATACAGATGAGTTTGACATGGGATAAAGGTGAGCTGCAGAAGTATGAACGTTCTTTAGTTCAACTCGATTTAAGTGCTTCTTCGTTAACTGAAGAAATTACGCTACAATCTGGAGAAGCAGTTGTAAGAGAACTGAAAGAATCGGATTATAACGGAAATTACATTATGGATCTTCGTATTGGATATACCATGAGAAAACGGGGATCTCACTTCTATGTGCTCGAACCAAAGTGGTTTTTTAATTATGGTATTAATTATGAAACATATGGATGGCAGCCATTGTTTAAAGAAGACAGAGAGGAAGGATTTTAATTGGATTGGAAGAAAACAAAAAGCATTTTTATCCTTACCTTTCTTGTCTTAAACTTATTTTTGGGATACCAGCTCTATCAAAAGAATGATATTAATAATATCGCTAGACTTTCTGAACAGCCTTTAGAAGAAAGGCTCGCGATTAATAAGATTGCTTATGAGGATAAAATTCCAAAATACAAACCCGAACAAACCTTAATTAGTGCACAACGCTACAAATTTACCGAAGAAGAGCAAGAACTCGGTTCAAAAGATATTTCACTTGTTGAAGATGAAAGCACAGATATTACACTAGTTTATAAGTTGAAAAAACCTATGGAGTTGCCAAAAAAAGATACAAAAGACCTTATTGATGAATTAACAAAATTCTTAGAGGAAAATGTTACTCGCGGCAAAGAGTATAAGTATTATAAATGGGACAACGAAAACAATATTATTTGGTTTAACCAGATTTATTTAGAGAAACCCATATTTTATAATGCTGCTAATTTTGAAAAGTTGGAAGGATCAAATTTAGATTATAAAACACCTAATGGCATGATAAAATTTAAACTCGACGACAAAGGGAATTTAACGGAGTTTACACAAACCTATTTAGGTATTATGCGCCAAGGAGCTTACCAAGAAATTATCACTCCCAAACAAGCTTTGGGACGGTTACTAGACACTGGTGATGTTGAAAAAGGCAATAAAATTAAAGATATTACACTGGGATATTACAGTCTAGTAGGTGTGGGGGATCTTCAAGTTTATGCGCCAACCTGGTTTATCGAAACAGAAAACGGACAATTCCTGGTTAATGCAACTGACAGTTCCATTCAAGTCTTAACCGAAAAAGAGGAATAGAAAGGAACATGCGGTTATGAGTTTGAAATTTAGCGTCCTCGCAAGCGGGAGCTCGGGGAATGCGGTTTACGTAGAAACAGAGAAAACAAGACTGCTTGTTGATGCAGGTCTTAGCGCCAAGCAGATACAGATCCTTTTCGAAAAAGCTGCTTGCGGGGAAGTAGGCGATATCGACGGGATCTTAGTCACTCATGAACATAGCGACCATATAAAAGGACTGGGTGTCCTCGCTCGAAAGTTCAAGATTCCAATATATGCCAATAAAAATACGTGGAATGCGATGAACGGTTTAATTGGAGAAGTGAATACGGAACAGAAGTTTGAGTTTGAGATGGATACGGTTAAAACGTTTAATGATCTTGAAGTAGAGTCATTTGGCGTGTCTCATGACGCCGCAGAGCCGATGTTCTATGTATTCCATCATAATGGCAGGAAGCTTGCTCTTATGACGGATACTGGCTATGTGAGCGACCGTATGAAAGGCATCATCCGTGACAGTCATTCTCTTGTTATTGAATCCAACCATGATATCAATATGCTTATGATGGGGAGATACCCTTGGAACATTAAGCGCCGTATTTTAGGGGACCATGGACATATCTCGAACGAAGATTGCGGACATGCTCTTGCCGATGTAATTGGTGACGGCACGAAACATATATATTTAGCTCATCTCAGCAAAGATAACAACATGAAAGACATCGCCCGTCTTGCGGTTGAACAAACGCTTAAAACATATGATATCTCAACAGGAGATCAAGTCATTTTGCATGATACAGACGCAAGTCAGCCTACAAAGCTGGCAGTCGTTTAATCAACTTACTTGTTTAAAGTAAACCGTTTCAGGAAATAACAATAAGTGTGGGAAATTATGAAAAATAACCCAAAATGTCCAAATTTTAAGGACTTATTACTTATAATGGGTTATGAATTCGAACACTTCATTGTTGAAAGGAACGGTGATGACTTACATGGGTTATTATGATGGAGATCATGAATCCTCATCTCGACAAAAGGGAAACCGTGGAGGAAAGTTTCTACCAGCTTTGCTAGGAGCGATTCTGGGCGGTTTGCTTGTATTATTTACAGTCCCTGCTTTGGGTGGCGCGGGTTTGCTGCCGGATAACTTATATCCTTCAAATGGAGAAGAAAACGGCTTAGGCGGGGACGAAAATGCGATTGAAAAGAACGTGGATGTTGATCTTACTACAAACGTAACCGATGCCGTAGATAAAGCATCTGATGCAGTGGTAGAAGTAGTCAATATTCAACAAACCGATTTTTGGAGCCAGCAGCCAGCAGGAACAGGGTCAGGAGTTATTTATAAAAAAGAAGGCGATAAAGCCTACGTTGTAACGAACGATCATGTAGTAGCAGATGCCAGCCAAATTGAAATCACTTTAAGTAATGGAACGAAACTTAAAGGGACGCTTCGCGGTACAGATCCCTTAATGGACTTAGCGGTGGTAGAAATCGACGGAAGTAAAATTAAGGATGTAGCTGAATTTGGTGTATCTGGAGACTTAAAACGCGGGGAGCCTGCTATTGCAATTGGAAACCCGTTAGGTAACTTTCCGGGCTCAGTGACACAAGGAATCGTTTCAAGTGCAGACCGTTCTATCCCGGTTGACCTTGATCAAGATGGCAACCCGGATTGGCAAGCAGAAGTTATTCAGACTGATGCGGCCATTAATCCTGGAAACAGCGGTGGAGCTCTTATCAATATAGCAGGCCAGGTAATTGGAATTAATTCATCTAAAATTGCTCAGCAAGAAGTAGAAGGAATAGGGTTTGCGATTCCTTCAGATGTAGCAAGACCCATAATTGAAGATCTAGAAAAGTATGGAGAGGTGCGAAGACCATTTTTAGGAGTAAATATCATTCCTCTCTCTCAGGTAAATACTTACCATCGTGAACAGACCTTAAAGATTCCAGACAGTGTAAAGGGTGGAATCGTAGTAATGGAAATCACACCTACATCGCCAGCTGCACGTGCAGGCATTAAAGAAATGGATGTTATCGTTGAAATGGGGGGCGAAAGGATCAATGATCCTATCGCACTTCGTAAATTCCTTTACACGAAGACTAAAATCGGTGAAGAGGTTGAATTAGTCTATTATCGCGAAGGCAAAAAGAGAACGACAAAAGTAGAATTAGGCAAACAAACATAAATTTGAATGAACAGGGGGACATCAATCCTCCTGTTTTTATTTTGAATAGAACATTCCACATGTGGACAACTTTTTACATATATATCGGTTTACATATGAAAGAGATTTCGTTAGTGTTAAAAGAGAATTGTGGATAAGTAAGGAGAATACGAGAATGAAGATAATATGCTGCAAAGAGCATGCTGAGCTTGCGATTGACGTTATTGTGGATGAGTTTGAAGCAGCACCAGTTGTGGAGTTACTAACAGGAAAAGGCGAGTTATCAACAACCTGTGAATATTGTGATGAACCAGGTGCATATAAAGTATCGAACATATGAGCGCCTACAATATATGGGCTAAAATGTGCATATGTGGATAAGTTTTGGGGATAACTTATTGCGAAAAGGAGTTTTCAACAAGTGAATATATCAATTGTTTCTGTAGGGAAACTAAAGGAAAAATACTTAAAGCAGGGAATAGACGAATATTTAAAGAGGCTTGGGCCTTATGCTAAGATAGATATTATAGAAGTTCCAGATGAAAAAGCACCTGAAACGTTAAGTGATCAAGAAATGGTCATAGTAAAAAATGCAGAAGGTGAACGGATTTTAGCAAAAATTGGACAAGATGTGCATGTCATTGCCATGGCGATAGAGGGAAAAGCAATATCTTCAGAAGATCTGGCGGAAAATCTAGATAAACTGGCAACGTACGGAAAAAGTAAAGTCGCTTTTGTTATTGGTGGTTCATTAGGCTTAAGTGAAGCAGTTATGAAGCGGGCGAATGAAAAGATCTCTTTTGGGAAGATTACATATCCGCATCAGCTGATGAAACTGGTTTTGATCGAACAAATTTACCGTGCTTTCCGGATAAATAGAAATGAACCTTATCATAAGTAAATGAGGTTCTTAAATAATTTCATTCTAGCGTTAATAAAACCAACATTTTTATAATGGGAAATTGAAACCCACAGCATCCATCACGATAGAATAATTTATCAAGAACCAGGCACTTACAAAAAATTTTCGTCATATATAGTTGATATCCGTTCGGATTTGATGAGGAGGATATCATGCAACCTATGTTACCTATGGAAAAATATTTTGGGCAGTTTGAACTGGTGCATGCTTTTTATGGGGCTATGCCTACAGGTGTCAGCGTTTCCGAAACCGGTCGTATTTTTGTTTGTTTTCCGAAATGGGGAGACGACGTTCAATTTGCTGTGGCGGAAATTGTTGAGGGTGAATTGCAGCCTTATCCCAGTTTAGAAACCAATTTGGTTAATATTGGTAATATTACAATGTCTTTCGTCAGTGTCCAAAGTATCGTTGCTGATGGAAGAGGAACACTTTGGGTACTAGATACAGGGGCAACAAATTTTTCTGAACCTATTCAAGGGGGAGCAAAATTAGTTGCTGTTGATTTAAGCACGAATACAATAAGGAGAGTATATACCTTTACAGAAGATGTTGTCTTGCCAACAACTTATCTGAATGATGTCCGTTTGGATTTTCGGGTTGGAAGAGCAGGCTATGCATATATTACGGATTCTTCTTCAAGAGGGCCAGGGGCTATTATCGTCGTAGATTTAGAAAATGGGGACGCGTTTAGACGGTTAAATGGGGCAAAATCAACTTCACCTGATCCCTATTTTTTACCGAAAGTAGAAGGTAAAATTTTGATGAATCGAAACCCGGACGGCTCGACTTTCCCATTTAGATTGGCTTCCGATAGTTTAGCGATTTCTCCTGATGGAAAGGTTTTATTTTATGCTCCGCTAACCAGCCGTCAACTGTTCTCAATCTCAACAGTAGCCCTAAGAGACAGAAGGATACAGGACATGAATTTATCCCAATATGTGCAGTATTGGGGGGAAAAAGGTGCGTCTGATGGAATGATCACCGGCGCAAAAGGAACCGTTTATGCGGGAGACTATGAAAACAACAGTATCCGGAAGATATTACCAAATGGCGCAATGGAAACCATCGCACATGACCCGAGAATTTTATCTTATATGTCATTGTGAATCAATTACATCGGCAGGCGAGATTTCATTATGGAAGAGACCTGCGGGAAAAACCATATAGTTTACTTCGTATGAGAATTGATGAATTCCCTGCTCCTACCTTTTCATAATAATCTTAAACGAAGGTAGCTATCCCTCATCAGGGAGCTGCCTTTTTTGTCAGTTAAAATTATATTTTTGTAAAATTGTCATTTAGATACACTACGGACAACCTTATCACAAGTAATGGCACACCAATCCTTTAACACGTGTAAAAAACCGAGTGAAGGCCTTGGTTTTTGTGTGTTCTTAAGCCTAGTGGAAAGACTTCTCATTTTTTTACGTGCTTAAATCGTTTATAATTTCAGATAATACTAGATATTTTTATCTATAAATAATTATAATAGACTATGTATGGTTTTTAATTTTGACAGAAAAGGTATGTTCCTAGAAGGCATCTTGCTTTTTGTGCTACCTAAGCAGGAGCGCCTGCTCTTTTTTTCAAATATAGGCGACAAGGAAGGTAATTATGAGCAGCGTACAGAAAATAACAGACGTTATCTTAATTGGTGCCGGAGTCATGAGCGCGACTTTGGGATCATTACTGAAAGAGTTAGCACCAGAATGGGAAATCAAAGTGTTTGAGAAACTCGCAAACGCAGGAGAAGAAAGCTCTAACGAATGGAATAATGCGGGTACGGGGCATGCTGCACTATGCGAGCTTAACTACACAAGCGAAAAACCGGACGGATCTATAGATATTAGTAAAGCTGTAAAAGTTAATGAACAGTTTCAGCTTTCAAGACAGTTTTGGTCATATCTTGTAAACAGCAATCTGATTCGTAATCCGGAAGATTTTATCATGCCATTACCTCATATAAGTTTAGTGCAAGGAGAAGAAAATATAGCATTTTTGAAAAAACGTTTTAAAGCGCTTTCAAACAATCCCTTGTTTCAAGGGATTGAATTTACCAATGACCCTGAGAAACTGATAGAATGGCTTCCGCTTATCATGGAAGGACGTACATTAAATGAACCAATTGCGGCAACAAAAATCGATTCGGGAACGGATGTCAACTTTGGTGCATTAACCCGCATGTTGTTCGACCACTTAAAGAGTGAGAACGTCGAGATCAACTACAAGCATAGTGTTATGGATATTAAACGTACCAGCGACGGCTTGTGGGAAGTGAAAGTGAATGATATCAATAGTGGTAAAATCGAATGCCATACTGCAAGATTTGTCTTTATCGGGGCTGGGGGCGCAAGCTTGCCTATACTGCAAAAAACCGGTATTCCTGAGTCAAAACACATTGGAGGATTCCCGGTAAGCGGACTATTTTTGGTATGTAACAATCCAGAGGTTGTCGCACAGCATCATGCAAAAGTGTACGGTAAGGCTAAGGTCGGTGCTCCTCCAATGTCTGTACCGCATTTAGATACAAGATATATCGACAACCAAAAAACTTTGCTGTTTGGCCCATTTGCCGGCTTCTCACCAAAGTTCTTGAAAACCGGTTCGAATTTTGATTTGATCGGTTCCGTAAAACCGAATAATCTCTTTACTATGCTGGCGGCAGGTGTAAAAGAGATGGGACTTACAAAATACCTGATCCAGCAAGTACTGTTATCGAATGAAAAGAGAATGGAAGAATTGCGCGAGTTTATTCCGAACGCTAAAAGCGAGGATTGGGAGATAGTGGTAGCGGGCCAACGTGTACAAGTTATTAAAGATACTGATGCCGGCGGTAAAGGAACTCTTCAATTTGGTACGGAAGTTGTTAGTGCCGCTGATGGGTCGATAGCTGCATTACTCGGCGCTTCTCCGGGTGCTTCTACTGCCGTTCACGTTATGCTTGAAGTATTAGAAAAATGCTTCCCGCAGTATATGCATGAGTGGGAACCGAAAATAAAAGAAATGATTCCTTCTTATGGTGTATCACTAGTGGATAACCCAGAGCTTTTCCAAGAGATTCATTCTTCAACAGGGCAGACGCTTGGACTTAGCGAAAAAGAACTGGTCTATAGTTAATTCTTTGATTGAAGGTTCTTTTTTCAAAAATCTTAGTTAGTAAGCCAACGATTCAATCACAGGGGCGAGAAGATTCTTTCTCGTCTTTTTTTATTAATGAAAAGAAATGGTGTTACAATAAAATGAAGATAAGGGGGACCAAAATGTCTAACTTGCCTAACTGACCAAAATGCAATTCTGAATACACATACGAAGATGGAAGTCTCTTTGTTTGTCCGGAATGTGCTTATGAATGGTCACAAGAAAACGAAAGCAACGACGATGCTAAAGTTATTAAAGATTCTAATGGAAATGTCTTAAGCGATGGAGATACAGTAACTGTAATCAAGGACCTTAAAGTAAAAGGAACATCATCGGTTATTAAAATTGGTACAAAAGTAAAAGGCATCCGTCTTGTAGAAGGTGATCATGATATTGACTGCAAGATCGATGGGTTTGGTGCAATGAAATTAAAATCCGAATTTGTTTAAAAAGTATAATAGAAAATAAAGGGAAAATTAAGAAAGCTCCAACTATCCTGCTGGAGCTTAAATCATAAAGCTTCTGAAATTAAGCTTTTGTAATAAAGCACGGATAACATACCGAATACAGAGTAGAGAACTGTATAAATAACCATAACCACTACTATAGATGTCCATACTTCAGCCCCAAATAGAAACCAGCCAGATTGAACGGCGAAATAACTATGAAGCCGTCCGATCACTAATGGTATTCCGAAAACATCTTTTAAAAGATGTCCTACTTTACGATTGCTTTTGCACTTCACTCATGAAAGCATGTGTATGATCTTCCGTATCTTTAAAGAACGCCATCCATATTTCTGTTTGTTCCATTTTACCAACAATATGAGGTTTATCTATAAAGGATACACCTTTTTCTTTTAATTCATGGTAGGTTTTTGTGAGGTCTTCTACTTGGAAATAGATAACTGAGCTTGATTGCGCAAACTCTTCTTTTTCCGGAAGGCTCAGTAATATCCGGACACTATCACATTGTAGAAGGGCGAGTCTGTCTGTATGAAAAAGAAGCTGCAATCCAAGTTTGTCTCTGTAAAATTCAAGTGCCCGCTCCAGATTCTGAACAGGTACACCGATTTGACCAACCTTTTGAATAACTTTTGTTTGAGTTGTCATGAGTAATCTCCCCTTTAAAATGTTTTACTAAAATGATCATAATCTATTAAACTAATTCATTCTTATCCAATATCACCTTTTTTCGAAATTGAAGGGGAGAAGTACCCGTATGCTGTTTAAACCATTTACTAAAGGAGACAGGGTTATTCAAACCAACTTCAAATGTAATATCTGTCATGCTGTAATCAAAATTTTTTAAGAGTAAAAATGCTTTTTGAATCCTAAGTTCCGTGATGTGCTGGTATGGAGTTTTGTTGTATATCTTTGCGTAATTTCGAAGCAGGTGGTTAGTTGATAAGCTAGCAGCCTTGGCGATATTATCAAGTGTTATTTGCTTATTATAATAAGCTCGAATATAATCATGCGCGGTGATGATCCTCTTATAGATTTCATTTCGGGTGGAACTTCGCAGAGCATCAAGAGAATCAACTTCCTTTAATGTTTTCATATGTTCAAATAAAATAGACTGCATAATAGCATGAAACTGTTGCTCCTGCCAAAGTGAATCGTTGTCGGCAGAGCGCTGTTTAAACATCTGAATCTGGTGAGAGATTGTGTTACTTTGATTATACGTTTTTTCAAAAAAACCGATAGAGCTTGTTTCTTTAAACGGGTCAGACAGCAATTGATCTGAGGACTCGTTTAACCCACGATAAATTTCCTCGCTGAACCCTTCTTTAAAAAAAATGCAAAAAGATTCAACCTCGGTTTCATCATCGATTGTTATTGCGTAGGGGCCGTTATTAAGCAGGAGGTATCTGCTTTCTTCAACTGCATAATATCCTTTAGTGGTTTTATAATGCGCTTTTCCATTGGAAAAGGTTTTGATTGAAAGCTGGCCGTTTCCTTCCCAGTGGAACTGGCTGCTTTTAGCATGCAATATAAAATTAGATGAGCTATCTCCCATAGTATCGTCTCCCGCAAAAATGATTGTCTAATAGGTAAATTATACATAATAGAGATAGGTATTGAGAATAATCTCAATTTGCAAACAGGTGATAAAAATGAATGAGAGACAAATAACAACACTCCGAATGCTGTTAAATCAGGCTGGAAAGCATTTGCTAGTACAAGATATAGCTGATAAATTAGGCTGCTCTGAAAAAACCGTTCGGAGTGATTTGAAAGAAATAGAAAAATATCTTGCAGAGAATTCACAAGCAATTTTAATACGCAAACCAGGATTGGGAGTATATCTGGAAATGAGCGAAGAAGATCATGCTAAGCTTTTTGATAGGTTAAACCTTGCTGAAGCTTCTGAAAAACTACCGGCTGATGAAGAGAGGGCAATCCAGATAGCATATCATCTTTTGATGAACAGTAAGCCTATAACCGTTCAAGAACTATCTGAGAGATACTTTCTAAATAAAGCAGTCGTAAAACAAGATTTAAATTATTTAGAAAAGTGGATGGATAAATACAGTATAAAACTGATCACGAAGCAAAATGTCGGTTTAATCGCTGAGGGAACTGAAAGGAATAAGAGAGTTGCGTTAGCTCGTATATCAGAGCTGCTCACAAACCGGGAACTTAACAATTCCTTTATTCAACAGCAGTTTTCTGCACATGAGATTGAAATAGTAAAAAAAGAATTAAACAACATTCAAAAAAGGCATTCTCTATTTTTTACGGATGAAGCAAGGGAGGGATTGACTGCTCACATTCTTCTAATGATAAAAAGAACTAAATTAAAACAATCTATTTCGATGTCAAGCGATGAAATCTCTAACGTAACAAATAAAAAAGAATATAAATGGGCTCAAGAATGTTTATTAAAACTTGAACAATACTTTTCAATGAAATTTCCTGATGAAGAATTTGCTTATTTAACGCTGCATTTATTAGGCGGAAAGTTTCGTGATTACCGGACTGAGGGAGATACAGAACAAAATCCTTTTCTTGATCAGGTCACTCAGGAATTAGTTATTAAACTGTCAGAGTTATGTATGGTTGATTTTCAAAATGATACAGCATTAAAAGAAGGATTGCAGATACATTTGTATACAACTTTAAACCGGTTGAAATATGGGCTTTCCGTATCAAATCCAATGCTTCAAGACATTAAGAAGCTTTACCCGTATATGTTCGATATGGTGATTCATGTTTTAGAAGAAGTGAACCAGATACACTCTTTAGATATCCCAGAAGAGGAAGCAGGCTATTTAACACTTCACTTTCAGGCATCGATCGAACGGCTAAAAGGTAAAAGAGGCAAAACAAAAAATATACTTATCGTATGCCATATGGGTGTTGGAATGTCTAGGCTTTTAAGAACAAAAATCGAACAAAATTTCCATTCTGTCCATGTAGCAGGAAGTATAGCAAGAGCTGATTTAGCTTCTTTTTTAGAGAAAGAGAATGTAGATCTCGTAATAAGTACAGTCTCTTTGCCAGAGAGCGAGGTACCTCATATTGTTGTGTCGCCCCTATTAACAGCTACGGATGAAAAGAGGCTTCAGGAGTTTATTAAAAAGCTGGAAAATCCAGAGGAAAATGACTTTAAAGAATCAGTTTTATTAAAATATACGACACCCTTTTTAGTCTTTTTAAAAGAGGAATACACCAGTAAATATGAATTAATAGAAAAACTGGCAAACACACTCTATAAAAAGGGGTATGCCGAAAAAGAGTATTCACAAAATGCAATTCTACGGGAAAAAATGTCGGCTACTTCAATTGGGTCTTCAATTGCTATACCTCATGGACATCCGAGCTTCATTAAGCATTCAGCTATTGCAGTCGCAACATTAAAAAATCCGATAGATTGGGGATCTGAAAAAGTTTCTATCGTGTTTATGCTTGCAATTAAAAACGATAATAAGTTTGATACTCAGCAATTGTTCCGGGAGATCTCCTATTTGTCCTCACAGCCTGCGGCGATTCAAAAATTAGTAGAGGAAAATGAAATAGTAAAGTTCTTATCCCATTATCGGCAAGTAATTGAAGACAAATAATTCATTTTTACCGAAGCTCCGGAAAAAATTTAAACTTTTTATATTAAATTTTCATTGTATATTGTTTGTAAGCGATTACAGATTGAACAAAGGGGAATAGATATGAAAATTTTAGCTATTACTTCATGCCCGAATGGAATAGCCCATACGTATATGGCTGCTGAAAATTTACAAAAAGCAGCCGATAATCTGGGAATCCAAATAAAGATAGAAACTCAAGGATCCATTGGGGTTGAGAATGAATTTACCGAAAAAGATATTCAGGAAGCGGATGGTATCATCATTGCAGCCGATAAAACAGTGAATAAGGACAGGTTCATCGGTAAAAAGCTATTGGTTACAGGTGTACAAGACGGGATTAGAAAACCTGAACAGCTTATAAAGAAGGTTATGAATGGAGAAGTACCTGCATATAAAGCAGGTTCTAAAATCAAAGAGATCAAGAAAAGAGATAAAAAAGAAAACCCGGTTTATCGTCATCTCATGAACGGAGTTTCCTTTATGGTGCCTTTCATCGTAGTCGGAGGACTGCTGATTGCGATTGCTCTTACACTTGGAGGAGAGAAAACTCCTGGAGGAATCGTTATTCCGGACGATTCCTTTTGGAAGACGATAGAAAAGATTGGCGGAGCATCCTTTACGTTCATGGTACCAATCTTAGCTGGATTTATTGCCTATAGTATCGCTGACCGGCCTGGACTTGCACCTGGTATTATCGGGGGATATATCGCTGCCAACGGGAGTTTTTATGGCAGTGAAGCGGGAGCGGGTTTCCTTGGAGGTATAATCGCAGGTTTCCTGGCTGGTTATGTTGCATTAGCTATCAAAAAAGTTAAAGTTCCAAAGGCCATTCAGCCTATCATGCCAATCATCATTATTCCTGTATTAGCTTCACTCATCGTTGGTTTAGCGTTTGTATTCCTGATCGGTGCTCCTGTTGCAGGAGTATTTGAAGGATTAACAGCGTGGCTGGCTGGTATGCAAGGGACAAGCTCATTACTTTTAGCATTAATCTTAGGTGCGATGATCTCCTTTGATATGGGCGGACCAGTAAATAAAGTAGCATTTCTTTTTGGTTCAGCCATGATTGGTGAAGGAAACTACGAAATCATGGGTCCCATTGCAGCTGCAATCTGTATCCCTCCTATCGGAATGGGTGTTGCGACTTTCTTGAACAAAAGAAAATTCCAAGCTGGTGAACGCGAAGCAGGAAAAGCAGCGTTTACAATGGGTCTGTTTGGAATCACAGAAGGTGCCATTCCGTTTGCTGCACAAGATCCGTTGCGCGTAATACCATGTATAATGGCAGGTTCAATGACGGGGTCTGTTATTGCAATGCTAGGAAATGTTGGAGATCGAGTAGCGCACGGAGGACCTATCGTTGCGGTGCTTGGAGCGGTAGATAATGTGCTGATGTTCTTTGTCGCTGTTATTGCTGGAGTATTCGTTACTGCCTTTTTAGTTAACTTCCTAAAAAAAGATTTAGAGAATGAAAATCAAGAAGCAGAGGAAGAATCGGAAAATGTTTCACATGAAACAATTCAGGAAGAAACACCAATCAATAAGCTGACAGATATTACGAATCTTGACCTAATTGATCTGGATTTAGACGGTTCTACAAGAGATGATGTCATTGAAGAAATGATAAATAGACTTGATGATTCAGGTATTCTTTCATCAAAGGAAAAATTCAAACAAGCAATTTTAAGCCGTGAGAAAGAGAGTACAACGGGAATCGGCATGAATATAGCTATTCCTCATGGGAAATCAGAATCAGTTAAAACGCCAAGTGTTGTATTTGGACTTAAGCGTGATGGAGTAGACTGGAATAGTCTTGATGGAACAGCCGCTAAATTAATATTCATGATAGCCGTTCCTAAGCATAGTGAAGGAAACGAACATTTGAAAATTCTTCAGATGCTCTCTCGCAAACTTATGGATGAAAATTATAGAGAAGAATTATTAGCTGTTCAAACAAAAGAAGAAGCTTATAAGCTTTTAGAAACAATCCATTAATATTTAAAAAGAAGGTGATAAATGGTCACCTTCTTTTTTTAACTAGTCATTTACTTATATTTGCAGAGTTGCTGCCTTCAGACAAATGTTTAGTATAACAAGAAGGAATCAGGAGCTATCAGTTCCTCTATTTTTTAAATAAATCATCAAGAGCCGTTTCCATTATCTTTAACAGATCATAGAATATGTTATGTTGGATTTAAGGGGGTGATGGAATTTGAGTAATTGCCCGCATTGTGGTTTATTTCGCTATGACTTAAGTGGCTGTATTTGTTCCGATCAGACGAACAACAGTGAATGGAACAAACGAGTTATTGATGAAATTTTCAATACAGAAAATGATTTTTTAAGAGCACCAAAAAAATTAAAAAGACCAAAAAATTTGCAGAATCCTTCAGATTTGTAGGGACAAGCAGTCTCATCTATTTATTATAAAAATTGACAAGCTAACTCAAATTTTGAGTTGGCTTTTAATATGTGCAAAAACAGATCCAAAATTTTTTGGACCTGCTTTTTTAATAATTTACCTGTAAAAACCAATTTTAGGCGGTGTATTCAGTTTTCTCACATATGAAGATTGAACTTTAACACCGTTTTGATTAGAAGCTGCTTTCAGATCTTTTTCAATAATGATACTCGAACCGATCTGTCCTTTCACTTGAAAGCCCCAATGCTGGAAGACTCGTAATGCATCTGTGTTCTCTTCATCAACAGTGCCATAAACGATTCGTATTCCCTGCTTTAACAAGTGATCTTCAAAAACGGGAAGGAAAGAGCTAGCAATTCCTTTCCCTTGGTGCTTCGTATCTAGAACAACATAATCAACTAAAATCATATTGCCTACTCTAAATCGATAACTAACAAAACCTGCTATACGGTCATTACCGTCAATTACAACGAGAACTTCATTGGCCATTTTTAGAATAGCTTGTATTATTTCTTTTCGAACCTGAAAGTTGTTAACTACCATATCAACTAAAATAGGATCATCTTTACCAGGGATCCGTTTACGAATATACAAATATATTCCCCCTTATATTACTCTGCAAAGGGAAGATATGACTAGGAGCATAAAATTAGAATACTAACGCAAAAATATGAAAAAACATTAACACAGGTGTTATTTTATTAAAATCCCCCTTGCTTGTACTATATGTGGCTGTCCAATAATTGTTTGGATATATTCCTAGTAAATTGTGAAAAAGGCTCTGGACTATGTATGTTAAAAAGCCGGGAAATTCCCCGGCTCTACTGGTTCATTATACAGGATTTGAAGCAGCTCTTTTTTTAGCACACTTTTTTCTTTTCTTTAAAGGAAAGAAGATTATTGGTAACACTATAGACACCCCCTTCTATAGTTGAACCTCGAAAAGAGAAAATGACTCTCTTTTCTACTCATATCTTACGCTAGCTTGTCTAAAATGTTTGGACAAACAATTGATTTAATAAAATTGGATGCGCACAAAAAATGTTTACACTAGCGGATAAGAAATATAGTTTATCATTTATTTACAGCTTAAGAGAGAAGGGAAAATTACAATGTAGGAGATCATTTAGTTATCTTCACATTACTCGGGACGCTGCATGGGATTATAAATTAAATAAATGAATAATTGGAAGCTTTTTAGTTAGCTGCTTTTTTATACCTAAAAAAACCACTGACATAAGGGAATTCCTAAGCCAGTGGCATTAAATAACTATTTGATTAACGAATACCTTTCATGAACTCCTGAATCTTAGGAGAGATCACAAAGAGGATAAGACTTAGCAAGATTGCCACTCCACCAATTGTACCAAAGTACATCATTTCTGTTTCTACAGAGTAGAACTTAACGATTTGTGCATTGATTGCTTGTGCAGCAGCACTTGATAAGAACCATAAGCTCATTGTTTGTGCAGAGAAAGCAGCTGGTGCAAGTTTTGTTGTTGCTGAAAGTCCAACTGGTGATAATAGCAGCTCACCAAGTACAACGATAAAGTAACTAAGAACAAGCCATAAAGGATTTACCAATGTGTTTTCTCCTCCAAAGTATGCAGGCAGAAGAATAACCATAAATGATAAACCAGCAAAGAAAAGACTAAGTGCAAATTTCTTAGGTACTGTTGGCTGACGATCACCAAGCTTCACCCACATCCAAGCGAATACAGGTGCCAGAACGATGATGAATAATGGGTTCAACGATTGGAACCAAGCTGGAGAAATCGTTAGACCAGCAAATTCTAAATCAGTACGCTTGTCCGCATAAGCAGCAAGGATTGTTGATCCTTGTTCTTGGATAGCCCAGAACATAACAGATGCAATAAACAATGGAATATATGCCAAAATTCTTGAACGCTCTGTAGCTGTTGTTTTAGGACTGCGGTACATAACGATGAAATAGATTGTTGGAATAGTAATACCGAAAATACCAACCAGTGTGATGAAAACATCAAGTGTAAAAATACCTGCAGGAATTGTTGTTCCTAAGATAACAGCTAATGCTACCGCTGTAATTCCAACGATTATGGAATATTTTTTCTTCTCAGCTGGAGAAAGCGGGTTTGGCACATAAGTACCTGCAAGGCCAAGATTTTTTTTCTTTGTAACAACAAATACGATTAGTCCTAATAGCATACCAATCGCTGCAATCCCGAATCCTAGATGGAAGCTCGTTTTTGAAACTTCACCTACGATTAACGGAGACAGGAAAGCACCAAGGTTAATACCCATATAGAAAATACTGAATCCTGCATCACGGCGATTATCTTCAGGAGCATAAATGTCCCCTACAACGCTTGATACGTTGGGCTTAAGTAAACCTGTCCCAATTACGATAAAGACCATAGAAATAAATAACATCGTCAAATCGCCTGGCAAAGATAAGACAATATGACCGATCATGATTAAAATACCACCATAGAATAATGCCCTGGATGTACCAAAAACTCTGTCTGCTAACCAACCACCGATAACACCAGACATATATACTAGTGAACCATAAATGGACATGATTGCTAATGCTGTGGTTTCATCAAGTCCTAAACCACCTTTAGAAACTTCGTAGTACATGTAATAGATGAGGATTGCTCTCATTCCATAATAAGAAAAGCGCTCCCAAAACTCTGTGAAGAAAAGTGTGAACAAACCTTTAGGATGTCCAAAGAAGCCTTTTTGAGGCACAGAGTCCACAATTTTCTGTCTATTGATGTCTGACATAAGACAACCTCCTTTATTTCATTAAATATAATACTTTGAAATATTTATTATTGTCAAAAGTTTTTGGCTTATCTATTATTACAGGTTATTATTTATTCGTAAATGGAAATTACATCCTTTATAGGTAGAAAGACTTATATAAATGTATTAGAAAAGCCTCAAAAAGTAGTATAGGCGATTTAGGAAATTTTAATATGAATGTTTTGGAAATGGCATGATAACATTGTGGGAATGATAAGTTTTCAGTAGTATAGAAGAATAAGTTAAAGGTATTGAAAAGAGGTTTCTTTATGAATTTAAATTCCATTTATGGATTAACATTAGAACAGCTTACCGCATGGCTTTTGAAACATGGATATAAACCATACAGAGCATCGCAAGTCTGGGAATATTTATACCGAAAACGTGTAACGGATTTCTCAGATATGACTGATGTAACCAAAGAATGCAGAGAGCTGCTAAATGAAAATTTTGCAATCAACACGCTGACGCATCATGTTAAACAAGAAGCATCTGATGGAACGATAAAATTTTTATTCAAACTGCAAGATGGCAACTTAATTGAAACCGTATTAATGAGGCATAAATACGGTTTGTCTGTTTGTGTTACTACACAGGTAGGCTGCAACATCGGCTGCAGTTTTTGTGCGAGTGGTTTATTAACAAAGACACGCGATCTATCCAGCGGGGAAATCGTAGAACAAATCATGAATGTGCAGCATCACTTAGATCATGCAGGCCAGGATGAAAAGGTAAGTCATATCGTTGTCATGGGGATTGGAGAACCATTTGATAACTTTGAGAACATGGTAGACTTTTTGAAAATAATCATTGATCAAAAAGGTTTAGCTATCGGCTCAAGACACATTACTGTATCTACTAGCGGTATTGTTAATAAAATATACGAATTTGCAGATACAAAACTGCCTGTTAACCTTGCTATCTCCTTGCATGCACCAAATAATGAACTGCGCACTAAAATCATGAAAATTAATCGTGCCTATCCACTTGAAAAACTGATGGAAGCCATTAATTACTATATCGAGAAAACAAACCGCCGGATTACGATCGAATATATCTTATTAAAAGATGTTAACGATCATATAGAAGAAGCCATTGAACTGGCAGCACTTTTTCAGGATAAGAAGAAAAAGGTTTACATCAACTTAATCCCTTATAACCCAGTGGATGAGCACAGCCAATATCAACGAAGTACCCAGGAATCAGTTCTAGCTTTTTACGATACACTAAAAAAGAACGGAATCAACTGTAAAATCCGCCAAGAACATGGTACAGATATAGATGCAGCTTGCGGCCAGCTTAGAAGCAAGCAGATTAAGAAAGATAAACAAAATACCGTTAACCTATAAACAGTAAGGCCGGTTCATTTGATCGGCCTTTTAATATTGACATTTGTAAATTAATTACATATGATAAAAGTAATCAATGGAAAGGATGGTGTGTTTGTGAGCGTTATCGTTCTTAACTAAAACAATCTGAATAAAGGCATGCAAAAGTAAAAATTTAAACGTTTATTGCGTTTATTTGTTATGCACTTTTGTTGCCGTTCATTAGTTAAGAACAGCGGTCAGATACAAGCCATCATATACAAATCCCTTGATGCTGCCGGACTCTTTTAAGAGCCGATTTTTTTATGCATTTTTTAGGGTGAAGTCTATCTATGAGGCAGAAATGACATTGTTCATTTCTGTCTTTTTTTATTGGCAAGTTCCTGGCCTCTGTTAGAGGAGGGGATAAAAGCTCACAAAACAACAACATGAATAAGAAATGCAGGTTTAAATAAAAAAATTGGAGGCAGTTCCATTGAATACTCAAACGATAAATATGCTTGAATTGAATAAAATTAAAGAAAATCTAGGAAGTTATTCTATTAATACGATAACCAAAGAAGCTATTCATAAACTTGAACCTTCCGCAAACCTCTCTGTGATCCGTTCATGGATACAAGATACAACGGAAGCAAGAAATATATTAGAAAAAAGTGCGAGTGTTCCTATCGCGAATTTAAACGGAATTGAGTATATACTCGATATTCCTAAAAAAGGATTAAATCTAAACCCTGATCAGCTCTCCCTTTTATATGGCCTTCTAGATAATGTGAGCAGAATACAGCGATACATGAAGGATAAAGAATTTGTCGCCCCAACTGTATCGAATTATGCGTATTCCATGTTCGATCTACCGGATATAAAAGATGAAATCTATCGATGCATCCGGAATGGCAGAGTAGATGATCACGCCAGCAAAGCTCTATTAAAAATAAGAAAACAAGTTGGAGTCATCGAAGAAAGAATTAAATCTAAGCTTGATAATATGTTAAAATCTTCGGTTTATCGTGATATGATGCAGGATCAAATCATTTCTATGAGGGATGGCCGTTACGTAATTCCAGTTAAAAGTAAATTCAAACGGAATATAGACGGTCAGATTTTAGATAGCTCATCAAGTGGAGCAACAGTATACATTGAGCCAAGCGATATTCGAAAGCTTCAAACAGAGATCAGTTTGCTAAGAGCAGAAGAAGAAATTGAAATCTCAAAAATTTTAAGCATGTTAACTGGTATGGTTGAAGGGTATGAGCGTGAAATTCGAATTAATATTGAGGGCATGGCACATTATGATTTTATTTTTACAAAAGCAAAATACAGCATAGCATTGGATGCAGCAGGTGTAGAGTTAAATGCTGAAAACAAGATTCAGATCGTGAATGGAAGACATCCTCTATTAGGAGAAAAATGTATCCCGTTAAATTTCTCACTCGGAGAAGCTTATCAGGCACTGGTTCTTACAGGACCTAATACTGGCGGAAAAACGGTAGCAATAAAAACAGTAGGTCTTTTAACACTGATGGTTCAATCAGGGCTTCATGTTCCAGTAGATGAAGGAAGCAAGTTTGGAGTTTTTCGAGAAGTTTTCACAGATATTGGAGATGGTCAAAGCATCGAGCAATCGTTAAGCACGTTCTCCTCTCATATTACAAATATTATTTCTATTATGAAACAGGCAGGACCTCAAGATTTAGTTATTCTTGATGAACTTGGAGCGGGAACAGATCCTGCAGAGGGAATGGGGCTTGCTGTGTCTATTCTTGAAAAACTATTTAGCCAGGGAAGTATGATATTAGCTACCACTCATTACAGTGAGATAAAAGAGTTTGCAAATATCACAGATGGATTTGAAAACGGATCTATGGAATTTGATCTTAATACTTTGCAGCCACTCTATAAGTTAGTCATCGGAAAAGCTGGTAAAAGCCAGGCGTTTTCAATCGCTCTTAAACTGGGAATGCTTCCAGATGTAATTAACCGCGCTAAGAAAATTACGTATTTCAATGAAGATTATCCACATGTGGATAATCAGAATGCTTTAACATTATCCACAGAAGATCAAGAACGAATCCAAATTTTGCGTTATAAAGCACAATCAAGTGTTAAAAAACATCTAGAAAAGCCAGTGCAAAATCAAAACAATCTAACTGAAGAGTATCAAATAGGAGACAGAGTATATATATCAAGTTTAAAAACAGCAGGAATTATATGCGAGTTAGAGAATACTCAAGGGGAGTATGGAGTACTTGCAGGGGATAAAAAGCACCAAATACACAAAAAACGCTTAAAGCTTCATATTCCAAGCGAAATGCTTTATCCCGAAAATTATGATATGGATATCGTGTTTGAATCAAAAGAAAATCGCAAAAAAGATAAACTGATGAATAAACGCCATGTTGATGGTATGTCAATTGACAGGGAGAATTAATAAGCGGGGAACAAAAATGAAAAAACAAATTTCATTTAAATCACTATCTTTAGCAGACTTAGGTAAGAATTTCTTAGAAACATTTAATCGGTATCAAGTAACAAATCGTGTTTGGTATAAAGAAAACAGCGAGTTCATGATAAAGTCTGACCATTTTATTGATGAGTGGGACGATAAGAAAAAAAGATTTGTCATAGAGGATCTCAAACAATGTCTTAATAAAGGTGGTGCTGTAATAGCAGCTTATGATGATGAAGGTTTAACAGGCTTTGCGAATGTAGAGGCTAAGTTGTTTGGGTCAAATAAAGAATATGTGGAGCTCCCATACATTCATGTATCTTATGAAAAAAGAGGTTTTGGAATTGGAAAAGAACTTCTTAGCCGATGCTGCAGGGAAGCTAGGAAGTTAGGGGCTAAAAAGCTTTATATCGCTGCACATCCATCCGTTGAATCACAAGCGTTTTATCAGGCAATGGGCTGCGAGAGGGCTGCTGAGATCAACCCATATATTGTTGAAAAAGAACCTTTGGATTTACAGCTTGAAAAAAAGCTATAAGGAAAAAGAAGACTTCTGTCAGGTTACAGGAGTCTCTTTTTCTTGGTTGCTGACAGTAATATTATCGATCAATGCGTTTTTTACATCTATACCAATCTCGATTGGTTTTAAAAAGTACTTATCGCATGTGATGTTTCGAATGACAACATCATCAGCACGGTGGCTGCCGCCATATACTTTAATAGCAGGTCCTGCGGTTTTAAAATCTTTAATGTTTATATTAAATAATACGACGTTACGTGCTCGATATTGTATAGCAATTAAAGGGTTTTTCATATAGTCATAAGATAAGTCGCCTAATAAAGTAAAATTATGAATTAATACATGGTTATATCCGGATATAACCAGACCTCGTGGAGTTGAATCCTTATAGAGACCGGTAAAGATAGGAGCTATGGCACAAATGTTAGTAGCAGAGATGTGATAGGCAGTTTTCGATGCCGGATCTATGTCTTTGTGGTGGCCAATATGACGAAAATTATAAGCTCTGTTATCGTTAAGCGATAGATGACCTACGATATGGACGTTAGAAGCTGCTGAAGCGTTATGATGAGCCTTAATCTCCAATCCGCCAAAACATCGTGCTGTAGAGTTGTTCAAGAGCCATACATCCTCAGATCCGTCATCTATCTCAATCCCATTCGAGTTAGAGAATCCTTTTTTATGCGCTCTTCCGCTAGGGTCACACATATGGGAATTTGAAATAAAAATACTTTCGCTATGATGGGTTGTAATTCCATCATCACCAAAACCATGGCCATTCAAATTGTCCAGCCATATATATTTACTTCCTCCCCTTGAACGGGTTCCATCTCCTAGATACGTATAGACAGTGGAAGAAACATCAAAGCAGTGCAATCCCGGATTAATAGCCTCAAGATCGAACATCCATCCATACTTAACGTTAGCGAATGTAAGACAGCTGGAACGATTATTTCCTGCTGCTGTTTTTTCTATTGGATTTAGCCTTCCAACGTTCCAGTCCAAGCTCATCCCTTTTACTAGAATATTACGGTTGCCAAAAATATGATTTTTATTTGTTATCACCCATTCTGCTTTTGAAGAGTGATTATGAAGCTTAAGAATAGTTCGGCCTTTTCCTTCCCCTTTAAGGCAAGTAAAAGATGGCAGTTTAATCCCCTTTATAACATAGGTTCCCTCTGGAATATAAACCATTACTTTTCCTTTTCCTAGTGCTTTTCTAAATGCTTCGGTATCATCCGTGTTTCCGTCCCCTTTTGCACCATAATCTTTTACGTTTACTTCCCCTTTAATTTGTTTGAACAAATTATTATATTCGAAATCAAGTTTTGCTTTCCATTTTGGAAATACGGATTCGTCTGTATCACAGCATAATTGTGTGGTTGATATATTTTTGTAATTTACTTTTTTTACTTTCGGTCGCAGTGCCATCCATTTCAACCATTTCATTAGTGAACTTTTTTCAATCGTTTTTTGTGTTTTCAAACAGCTCTCTTTAAAGAGATCCTCAGTTGTGTTTATGGTTTCTTGAATTGAAAATGAATGCTGATGAATGTTCTTTATAAGCTGTGCGTTTTTTCTAGGATCATGTTTTTTATCTAAAAAAACCACTTTCACTCACCTCGAATGCTAAATTTCGGTTCAATTACTCCAATGATTCCCTAAATTTCGTCTAGTAATCAATAACATTGTACGCAGGGGAGGGGGGTGATTATGTTTATCAGTCTATTGCAAACAAAAATGTTTACAAGTTTACAAATATGTTTGCGTTTGTTTGCATTAATGTTTACAAGTTTGCGAACGTGTTTACATGTTGGTGTGACTGGATTCATGAGAAATAACCCTTGTGTTTACAACGGTGTTTGCATGTTTGCAACAACGTTTACATTTATGTTAAAAGATAAAATGGGCATTGTGTATTTTATGATTACACTCTAATCTAGTAATATAGCAACAAAATAAAAATGAAGAAAGAAAGGATGCATGCCCATGAGTAATTCTAGGATTGCAGCAATTGATGTAGGCAATGATTCATTAAAAGGGATATTTGGAAAACTAGATTATGAACTAAACATACCAAATGTTATTGCACGAGATATTGAAGACCGTCCTGTTATCGGGATTGAAGAATTAGACAGCAAAGATCCATTAGAAGGAATACATATTAAAGTCCACTCCCCTGCTCTAAAAGAAAATAACGTCATTTATCGTGTAGGAGAATTAGCAGCCAAAAGTGATAACTCTACTGAATTAGACCCTGGAAGCAGTAAGTCTGAAGAAGATCAAACATTAATCATGCTTTTTGCAGCTCTTGCACTTGATGCTGTAAGAGAAGAAAATGCAAAAACATTTACTAAAAACAATAATGTACTTGATACAAGCTACATTCTAGGCACAGGATTACCGCTTCGTGAAGTGAAAGAAGGAAAAGACGCTGGATATCGTTCGAAGCTGCTGGGCTCTGTTCACCAAGTAGAGTTTTTAGTTACACCGAAGTATCAGGGATTAAAAGTTAACCTGAAGTTTGAAGAAGTAAAAGTTTATCCGGAAGGCTTTGCAGCTTTTATTAACCTTGTAATGGATAATGATTTAAATATCATCAACAAAGATCTGATTGATAAGCCTATTCTCATTCAGGATATCGGTGGCTTATCTACTGATATTGCTGTTATAAAAAATAGAAATGTAGATGATGACAAAGCACAAGGGTTTAACTTAGGTGTATCTGAAGCATTAGAACAAATCAGGGAAGAGATCCGCTCCAAGCATGGCGTAGAATTAGATAGCAGACGTGATGTAGTTGAAATCATTACGAAGAAAACGAACCGAAATCATATCATGGTGCGCGGAAGTCGTACAAGCGTGCATGATATTACAGACCGTATTTTAGTAGATCTGGCTAAAAAGCAATACCGTCTTCTACGCAATGTATGGCAGAAGAATTCCCAAACAGAGATCTGCTATTTTGTAGGCGGCGGTTCAGCTGTATTAAAGGATTACATTAAGACGCTGAACAACAATCTTGATGGCTATAACATCGACTTCTTTGAAGATGAGAAAGAAAGTATCTGGATGATGGCAAACGCTTATTATAAGCTGATTTCTGATCATCTTAAAAGAACATCAAAAGACAACAATAAGAGCGAGGATAAAGAGAAAAAAGCCGTTAAAGCTTAAGTAGGGTGATGAAATGGATAAAAAAGCTGCCAATGAAATAACTAGAGGCAAAACGATTGCTTTTCGAATTCCCTCTGACACCCCTGATCATGTCTTAAAACAGCTACAAAAGTTAAAAGACACGGAAAGACGCAACTTTTCAAGTCGTATTTCAGAATTCGTCATGCAGGGTGTTGGACAAACGATTCAAAAAGAAAGAGAGACAATCACCATTCCGCTCCCGAAGAATCTTAGTAAAATGCAAAGGGATTGGCTAAAGCATGAACATTCAGAAGCTTTATTAGGAAATATTATGTACCAGCTTATATCCAATCCGGTTAGAACAGCTTCTCTGCTTGCAGCTATAAACAGTAACTCTACAGATATTGATCAGGCGCTGTATCTCCAAGAAGACAAACAAAAGGATGAGGTCACTTTAGACGTTTACGATGATAAATCTGTAAATCTAAACTCTATTGATGATTTAGGTGACGATGATTTAAATCAATTTGACTGGGATAACGCTAAACGCGAGGAAGATAATCCGAAAGATGAGCCTCAAGATCCAGAAAAAGAAATGGAAGACCTGTTAGGTGATTTCCTGGCACATATGAATAATTGATTGATGCGCAGCTGTTAAAACAGCTGCGTTTTTTTATAGGGAAATTCAGTTTGTTCATCCTCTCTGAAGGGAAGGGTCCTTATGTGTATTAAAAACCTAAAGAGAGGAACGGTTGAATGAGCGATAACAAAATGACCCCCAACAGTAAAGACGAGCAGCTTGAACAATTTCGTGCAGATGATGAAGGCAAGAAGCTAACAACTAATCAAGGTGTAAAAGTTTCTGAGGATGAATTTTCACTTAAAGCGGGTGAACGTGGACCGACTTTAATGGAAGATTTTCATTTCCGGGAAAAAATGACGCACTTTGATCATGAACGGATTCCAGAAAGAATCGTCCATGCCAGGGGATTTGCGGCTCATGGAGAGTTTGAGTTATATGAGTCTTTAAAAGAATTTACTAAAGCAAATTTCCTGCAGGACACTTCTAAAAAAACTCCAACCTTTGTACGTTTTTCAACGGTTGCCGGATCGCGGGGATCAGCGGAAACAGTTCGTGATGCACGTGGTTTTGCGACGAAGTTTTATACAGAAGAAGGCAATTACGATTTAGTCGGCAACAATATTCCGGTCTTTTTTATTCAGGATGCTATAAAGTTTCCTGATTTGGTTCATGCGTTAAAACCAGAGCCTCATAATGAGATGCCACAAGCTGCAACCGCTCATGATACGTTCTGGGATTTTGTTGCGAACAATCAAGAATCGGCACATATGGTTATGTGGGCGATGTCTGACAGAGCGATCCCAAGAAGTTTCCGCATGATGGAAGGCTTCGGTGTACATACGTTCCGTCTTGTTAATGACGAGGGTAAAGCTCATTTTGTTAAATTTCACTGGAAGCCTGTGTTAGGAACCCATTCACTAGTATGGGACGAGGCTCAGAAAATTTCCGGGAAAGACCCTGATTTCCATCGTCGTGATCTATGGGAATCTATCGAAAACGGAAATTATCCTGAATATGAGCTAGGGCTTCAGATTATTACGGAAGAAGATGAATTCAAATTTGATTTTGATATTCTTGATCCGACTAAATTATGGCCTGAAGAAGATGTTCCTGTAAAAATAGTTGGAAAAATGACGCTAAACAGAAATGTAGATAATGTTTTTGCGGAAACAGAACAGGTTGCTTTTCACCCAGGCCATGTTGTACCAGGTATTGATTTTTCGAACGATCCATTGCTTCAGGGGCGTTTGTTCTCTTATACGGATACTCAGCTTTTACGTCTCGGAGGACCGAATTTCCACGAGCTGCCGATCAACCGCCCTGTATGTCCGTTTCATAACAATCAAAGGGATGGCTTCGGTCGCCAGACGATAAATAGAGGACAAGTAAGCTATCACAAAAATTCACTTGCAGCAAATACTCCCGCGCCGGCAACGGAAGAAGAAGGTGGTTACGTTCACTATCAGGAAAAAGTTGAGGGTAGAAAAGTCCGCAGCAGAAGTGAAAGCTTTAAGGACCACTTTAGTCAAGCAACTCTTTTCTGGAATAGTATGAGTGAACCAGAGAAACAGCATCTTAAAAATGCATTCAGCTTTGAACTTGGAAAAGTAAAAAGCAAATCAGTACAGCAGCAAGTAGTTGATATGTTTGCAAACGTAAGTGTAGAGCTAGCAGAATCATTTGCTGAGGCGATTGGTGCGGAACCTCCAGCAGGAAAAGGGTCTGAAGTTACAAAATCTTCACCGGCCTTAAGTCAGCTCAATACAAAGAAAAACCCGAGCACTCGTAAAGTTGGCGTAATAGTCGGAGATGATGTAGAGGGAAAAGAAATTTCTACAGTCCTAAAAGCACTAAAAGCTAAAGGTTTACAGCCAGAATGTATAAGCGATAAGCTAGGAAAGCCGATAGCTTCTGATGGAACCGAGATAGAGGTCGTTCATACATTCATCACCGCCTCGTCTGTACTGTTTGATGCCATTTATGTTGCATGCAGTAGTGAAGACGCTAAATTCAAACAGAATGCACTGCATTTTATTAAAGAAGCATATTCTCACTATAAACCTATAGGAGCTACACATGAAGGTACAGCTTTGCTGAGAGAAGCTCATTTAACAGATCGTACCGGAGTAGTAACCGGTGATAATATGAGTGATTTTGCTGATCAATTTGCGGATGCGATTGCCGTTCATCGTCATTGGGAAAGAGAGATTGTTTAAAAATAATTTACTTAAATAAATCATAAAAAGTAACGCAACTTCTGGTGGGGAAATTAGATTGATTATAAAAAGCCTCTCCTAACAGGGAGGCAATTTTATTTATTTTATCTTTTTGATCCGCTGGTGCAGCAACCCATCAGAAGTTTCATTGAAACCCGAAACAAAATCCTTCATGTAATAAGAGAGATATTCGCCATAACTGCTGTTTGAATGAAGCAAAAGTTCATCCACATAATAGGCGCCATCTGGGATGTTATCCAGAAGCAAACTTGCTAACCCTCCATAAAGACCGCATGCAACTTGAAAGTAGGTAGCGTTTGTTTTGTATTTTGGATAGATTTCAGCCGTGTTCATAACGTTATATATATATTCTTCGTGATCTTCAAAAACAAGCAGAACTCCGACAAGATCTTCGCCGTCAACTTGTCCTAAATCCGGATCGATTAACTGGTGCTTCCAATCCCATAAATCATCTACTCGATAAAGATTATCCCTGATCAAGTTTGTCGTATGCTCATTAACCCGATAAATAAAGCCGAATTCTATATCATACAGTTTGCCAAGAGAAAGAACCTCCTCATGAGGCATAAGGCAACCTTGGAATTTTTTATTCCCTAATCTTACTGTGTATTCCGAAGTATAGACTTGATCGTACAGATACAAAGGTAAGTGATGAGAAACAAACATCGGGTAGCTTAATATGGCTTCATCAAGGAAGCATTCAACAGACCACGACGTATAGATGGTATCTTTGTTTATTATGTTTTTATTGCTAAAAAATGATGTGTCGTGCTCAACGATATAACAGGCAAGTGGGGGTTTGTCCATATGTTTTTGAAGGAGTTCATGGACCATCCATTGAACAACACCTGGGTTCATTCCTGAACCGACGATAGCTTTTGTATGATTAAACTGATCTTTTTTTTCTTCAAATCGTTTAAAGCGTTCTGCTAGAGGAAATCCGTAAAGTGATTCGTCTTCATCGACAGCTGTGTTCTCTAATGCAGAATTAACGTAATAAACGCCTAATTCATTGCAGCAAGTCAGCATGTCGTTCGTATCAGCCCAGGAAACATCGATAACAACTGAAGTGTTTGTTTTTTGGAGGTGATTTTTATATGAGTCTAAGTCACTAAGATCCAGTTCATACAAGAAAATTTGTTTTCTAATGTAAGGAAATAGATTTTCAAAATATTGAAGGGGTTTTTGTTCGATATCAATTAAATGAAATTCGGATTTTTGCAGTAATCCATGTAAAGGGTCATTTTTATCTTGTACAGCTTGGTTTAAGATAGATAATATTGCTTTTGCAACACCACCACCACTGCCAAGGATTGTTATTGAAGGTTGGTTTGTTAAATTCGCCATCCTGACATCCTTCCTGGTGAGTAATACTTATAGTGTATTAAACAACATCAGGTTTGGTATGGTTTGATGGCGGGGTATAAACGCATATTTTCCGAGTATAAAAAATGGGCAGGCTAAAAAGTATTTTAGTGAGCCTCTGGTCTTTATGGTACGTGTTCTTTTATTTATTACACGTTCGCTCGATAGTGCGAGTTTTCGCTCCAACGATTGCTCGTTTCACGCAAACCAGGCCTCGTTTCGATCAAACGGCATGGAGTTTCACGCGCAGACCTCTCATTTTCGCTCCAAAAAGGAAATTCTACCTGTAAATAACACATTAGAAGGGTACAGAAAAACAGAATTATAAAAGCTGACCGCAAAAGGGCATATTTCATGTCCTTTTGGGTCAGCCTCTTTTAAGAATTACTTTTTTCGTCTTTCTTCTTTTCTTGTTTTTCTTTTTCATCTATTGTGCCTTGATTAAAAGTATCGTTGATTTGTTCGTGAACAGTTTCCAAGCTCTTATCGATATCCGATTTGTTTTTCTTATTTGGCTCGTAATTTTTTTCAGCGATCTTTTCGGATTGTTTATTTTTATCAGCCATAGTTATCGCCTCCTCTAAAGATAATCGATTAAACCAACCTATAATGGCTGGTATCCCTACAATTCCCTTTAGTATTAACCTGAAACATCTCCATTCATTATGAAAAAAGCGCCATCCTAATAATAGGTTGGCGCTTGGGCTTTAAATTAAAAGAAGTCAATAAATGCTGCTGGAAGGTTAGTAATGATTTGTTCGAGTTTGTGAGCTTCTTGCAGATCACCTTTTATTTTTCCGCATTCATATAAAAAGGCTGGCTTTTGTGATCCGAGAAGAACAGCCGTCAATGTTTGTACATCCATACTGAGACCCCCTTTTTGTTGTTCTAATGCAATACCATCGCTTGAGATCGTATAAGTTCCGTTGTTCCATTCTGCTTTATCATCTGTAATCGAAATAGTAAGGGGATCTTCCGTGTTTTTAAAGGGATACTGTTTTAAAAACCCTTCTACATCAACGATACGAGCCATAAAGTATGGATAGTGCTCTTGGTGGATCCTTGGATTATTTAGTAAATAAGGAAGCTGGTCATGCGAAGGTGCAACGATTTTCACTTTATCTACCATAGAATCATGCTGGCATATGAAATTCCAAAGAGCACGTCTTGCATTTTCTGTTACATAAACAAACTCTTGGACATCCAGCAGTTTATCAGCGGCTTTACAGCATAAATATCCTTTAGGCTCTCCATTTTCATCTTTGTAAACGATGCGGTTGTATCCTTCGGTGAATACATGGCTGTCCCACCAGTAATCATTTCTGACAAGCAAATGATTATATTTTTTACTCCATTTTTCATAAACCACATTCAACTGACTGTTTCCATCCACTTTTTGAAGTCTGGATATACTGCCCGGAACCTCTGGATAACGTTGCAAATCTATTTTTTTAATGGTGTACTTGTTTAAGGAAGCTGTAAGCTCCCATCCAAATCGCCGATAAAATTGGATATTAAAGGGGTGGAGAAAACTAATCGTCTGTCCTTTTTCTTTCATTGAAATAAGTGCTTTATTAAGAAGACGTGTAACTGAACCCTTGCGTCTATGTTCTGGCCAAGTCGCAACGCCTGCTATGCCTCCCATAGCGAATTGACAATTTTCGATGATTATTTCCAGGGAAAGAATGTGCAGTTTTGAAATGAGTTCTTCATCCTCAAATTCTCCCCAAATTTCATGCCTCTTGAGCATCTTATATCTTTTAGGCAGATCTTCTTTGTTTACTTTGTACTGAAATGCATATTGTGATAGTTCGATCGATTTATCAAATTCTTGTTCAGTAAGCTTTCTTACTTGCATAGTGAACGACCTCCCTTATATAACACTCATTTTACAAGCTGCTCCATACAATTGAAAAGCAATTTGAAGCAATATTCTGATAACAATGGTTAAATCGTGTGGTAGGATATATTAAATAATAGAAAAATATTGGATATTTATAAAAAGTGTCGAAAAAATATTCAATTACAGTTATAATTATTAACTGTTGTGCATAAAACACGGCTAAGTGAGGACAATTATGCGAATTCATAAATATATAAGTTTAACTGGATATTGCTCAAGGCGTGAAACTAAACGTCTTATTGAGAGCGGACGTATTACAGTTAATGGAGTTATTTGTAATAAAGAGACCGACGTATTGGAAGGCGATGAGGTACTGATTGATAATCGGCCAATCCCTAGAAAAACCTCCTCTATTTATCTCGTTTTTAATAAACCTGTTGGTATTACTTGTACAGCTAATCCTGAAATAGAAGGTAACATATTAGAGTGTGTCCAAATGCCAGAACGTGTTTTCCCGGTGGGCAGACTTGACAAAGCCTCTCAAGGGTTAATCCTTTTAACAAATGACGGAGAGCTGGCAAATCGAATTTCCCAATCAGACTATGGACACGAAAAAGAGTATGAAGTCACTGTAGATCAGCCGATTACAAGTCTGTTCCTACTAAAAATGGCTGAAGGTGTTCCCATCTTAGATACGATGACAAAGCCGGCGCTTACTGAATACGTAAGTAAATATGTTTTTCGAATAACCCTGACACAAGGATTAAACAGACAGATCAGGAGAATGTGCAAGACGCTCGGGTATGCAGTAGAAAAATTAGAACGTATACGAATTATGAATATTCATCTTCATGCATTAGAAACGGGAAAGTGGAGAGTGCTTGAAACGAAGGAGCTTTTAGAATTAAAGAAGAGTTTAAACTTAAGTATCTGAAGGGTAAAAATGTATGGGTACTTTCACTAACATTAGATTCGTTTTAGATTATTTATAAATTTGCGAAAATTGTAAAAAGGTCATATACTTGTAAATGAAAAGTATATGAAAGCGCTTTACATTGCAGAAAGTGAGGAAATCATCATCATGGAATTACAGAAACAGCAAACATATCACCATATGAGACAGAAGAGCTTAGGCAAGTTTATCGTTCCATCATTAATTGGTATTTTCTTATTTATGATCCCCATTTCGTTTAAAGGGGAAATTACGATTCCTGTAGCAATTCTGGCAGGGATTTTACAAGATTTCATGGGAGAATATATCCCGCACATTATGACGGCTATTATCGCTATTACAGTAATCGGTTCATTGATTACTTATTTTGCGAAGCCAAAAGCGATTGTGAACAATCCTTTTTTAAATACATTATTTAATGTGAATATCGCATGGCAGCTAATACGTGTTGTTGGGTTGATTTTTGCAGTTATGACATTGTTTAAGATTGGACCTGAAGCGGTTTGGTCAGAAAATACAGGGCAGCTGCTGCTTTTTGATCTAATTCCTGTATTGTTTGCGGTGTTTTTATTCGCAGGTTTATTCCTGCCGTTGCTATTTAACTTTGGACTTCTAGAATTTTGCGGAGCACTGCTTGTGAAGCTTATGCGCCCAGTATTTAAACTTCCTGGCCGTTCATCGATTGACTGTCTGGCATCTTGGTTAGGAGACGGTACGATTGGTGTGCTTTTAACGAACAAACAGTATGAGGAAGGCTATTATACAAAACGTGAGGCAGCCGTAATCGGAACGACTTTTTCTGTTGTCTCCATTACATTCGCCATAGTTGTCTTAGCACAAGTAGATTTAGCTCATATGATCGTTCCTTATTATTTGACAGTAATTTTGGCAGGGTTAGCATGTGCGATTATTATTCCTCGCATCCCGCCGCTTTCCAGAAAAGCAGATACGTACTATGAAGGAGCGAAGGAAAACGTAGCAGATGAAGTGATTCCGCGCGGAGAAACAGCATTTCGTTTTGGTCTTAAAAAAGCATTAGACCGTGCGCATCAAAATAAAAAAGCAGCACCTCTTGTTAAAGAAGGTATTCAAAACGTACTGGATATGTGGATGGGAGTTGTACCGATTGTTATGGCAATTGGAACATCTGCACTGATCGTTGCGGAATTCACACCTTTCTTCTCGTATCTAGGTGCACCATTTGTTCCAATTTTAGAATTGCTGCAGGTTCCTCAAGCATCTGAGGCAGCACAAACCATTGTTATTGGATTTGCGGACATGTTCCTTCCGTCTATTATCGGAGCGGGTATTGAAAGTGAGTTAACCCGTTTTGTGATTGCTGCGATGTCTGTCGTTCAGTTAATCTACATGTCTGAAGTTGGCGGCTTGCTTTTAGCATCTAAAGTGCCAGTTAACTTTAAAGACTTAGTTATTATCTTCTTCTTGCGTACTTTCATTTCCCTTCCGATTGTTGTGGGAATGGCGCATCTATTATTCTAAAAAATATAAAAAGCTGTTCAGAGGAGGCTTCCTTTGAACAGCTTTTTTTGTTACAGCAATTCCTTTATGTGTTTTTCAATGGTTTCAGGTTTGTCAGTAGGAGCAAACCGTTTTACTACTTTGCCATCACGATCTACTAAAAACTTCGTAAAGTTCCACTTAATTGCTTTAGAGCCAAGGATGCCTGGTGCTTCCGCTGTTAAATGTTTGAATAGCGGGTGTGCGTTGTCTCCATTAACATCTACTTTTGCATACATCGGAAAGTTAACCCCGTAATTCAGCTCGCAAAACTCCTGTATTTCATCACTCGTTCCAGGTTCTTGTGCACCAAACTGATTGCATGGGAAGCCAAGTAAAGTAAAACCGTTATCTTTATTAGCCTCATAGAGTGATTGAAGTCCTTGATACTGAGGCGTAAAGCCGCATTTACTTGCTGTATTAACAATTAACATGACATTCCCTTTATAAGGCTGAAGATTTGTTTGTTCTCCCTTGATTGTTTCAACTGAAAAATCATAGATTACCATTAAACCGTCTCCTTTTAATCTCGTTTTACTTATTTTAACGGTATTTGAAATGGCTTTCATGGAAAATGCTCTTAATGGTAGAATAAGGTTGCTTAAATAAGGGGGCTAGAATGATGGATGCAGTGTTTCATGTGGAACATCAGGTTTTTAATTACCGTGTAGCAGGGGTTTTGATTAAAGATGAACATGTATTGATTCACCGTTCAAAGATTGAAACTCACTGGTCATTACCTGGCGGGAGGGTAAAGCTAGGAGAAGACGCAAGAACTAGCTTAAAGCGTGAAATGTTAGAAGAACTAGCCTTAGATGTGGAAGTAGTAAGTCATCTTTGTACGATTGAGAACTTTTTTACATACAAAGGGAAAAAAATTCATGAAGTAGGCCTATACTTTAAATAAAAGACTAATGAGCCTTTGCCTCTTTATAATGGAGAAGAATTTACGGTTCAAGAGGCAGAAAGACTCGTATTTAAATGGGTACCTTTAAAATGTCTGTCAGAATATGCCCTTTATCCTGAAGTAATTAAAAGTAAACTTATAACGGGTTTGCTTGAATCAGACTATTTCTTTGTTAATGATATTCAGAATGTATAAGGAGTTAAAGAAATGCATCCGATAATCAAAAAACTAAACGTTAAAAGCCAAGATAAATCGGTATTGATAATCAACAGTCCAAACGAATATAGTTTGAACTGGTAAGACAAGTGCAAAAGACGATGATTGGTCAGCGCTGCGCTTCAGAAAACCGGAGCCCATAAAATCGATGGTGCGAAAAAGTGCGGTAACAAAAGAAGGCAGAAAACGAATAGAAAAGTAAAAGAAGTCAAGAGAGGCACTTATAAGGTGTCTCTCTTTTATATTTGTACGAGAACAGACCCGGGTCTGTCCCTATCTACGCCTCAAGTCCTATTGGAAAATACAGCTACGGTCAGTTTTGAGAAATTCTGCAGGGAGGTAAGCTAAAGATACGAAAGGAGGCAGCCGCTATGAAAAAGTTAGGCTTGCTAGTTGTTGGAGGAATTGCCGCTATCGTATTGATAGCTAACTTAGGTCCGATGGTTGGATTCGCGATTGGTCTTGCAGTTATGTACTATGCGTATAAGAAATGCATGACTGCAGAAACCAGCGGAAAGAAATTTTGGTGGGGGGCACTTTCCGTTATCGGGCTTTGTGTCTCTGTCGCAAACATACCAGCCATTTTAGGAGCAGTTGCGATTTATGTTCTTTATGTTGTGTACAAAAAATGGAACGACAAAGAGTCTTTAGATCAGAATACGGATAATGACCCATTCACAAACTTTGAAAAAGAATGGGCGAAGCTAAAAAACAGCTAAAAAAACAAAAGGAGCTAATCACAATGAATTTATTTGAAAGAATTAAAAACTCAATATCAGCGGATGTCCATGAAATTTTGGATCAAAAAGAAGAAAAGAATCCTCTATCTCTTTTGAATCAATATTTAAGACAATGTGAGCAAGAAGTAAATAAGGCACGCAAGCTTGTTGAACGGCAGCAGCTTTTAAAAGATCAATTTACCCGTGAAACACAAGAAGCAGAAGCAAAAGCAGCAAAGCGCAGTCAACAGGCAGACTTGGCACAACAGGCAAATGAGAAGGAACTTTACCAATATGCTATTCAAGAGAAAGAACAGCATGAAATTCGTGCAGCCAAGCTGAAAGAATCTTCAGCTCAAGCGGAAAAAGATCTTACAGAGCTTGAACAAAAATATGAGCAAATGAAGCATAAGCTGAAGGATATGCAAATTAAGCGCATGGAATTAATGGGCCGTGAAAATGTTGCTAGAGCCCATCAAAAGATGGACCGTGTGATTGAGCCATCAAGTGTGTTAAAGAAAACTGCATTCCGTTTCGATGAGCTTGAGAATTATATGGACCGTCTTGAGCAAAAAGTAAACTCTGATTATTATGCGAGCTCTATGGAAGCAAAACTCGCAAAATTAGAAAAAGAATGGAAAAAAGAAGAAACACATACTACCGTTTAATTCAGTATGTGATACGATAAAGAAAACTTGGCTGACATACGTCAGCCTTGCACTTGTATTATATACTGCAACTTGTTACTACTTCGACTTAATACGTGTATACAAGTTATCATAATTATAGAAAAAAAGACTGAGGCGCAAAATACTGCGCCTTTTTAAGCCGTTTTAGACACAGAAAGTGAGTGAATGCAAATGCCAGTCAAAAAGAAAAATGATTTTATAAGCTGGATGCTATTAATTGCATGTGTAATGGTGCTGTTAGAAGCAACTATAAATGGAGAGGGTATTGTATTCACTCTTATTATCTGTGCGGCTCTTATGTATTTTGGACGCAGAAGAATGCCGAAACGCTCCGGAAAAGTTATGTTCTGGGCAGGGGTAGTTATTGCAATAATCACGATCTTAAGCATGTATACGTTTAAATTAATTTTAGTTGCTTTAGTGGTCTACATTATCGTGCAATTCTATCAATCAAAAAAGAACCCGTTTGTTATTACACCACAAGTGAATCAGGAAGTAACGCATTCATCAGAAGACTTATATAAAAAAGAATCTCTTTTAAAAAATATAGCTTTTGGTACACAGCAAACTCCTGATCATGTATATGAATGGAATGATATCAACATTCAGTGCGGCGCAGGTGATACGATCATTGACCTGAGTGAAACCCTTTTGCCTTCAGGGGAATCTGTTGTTTTTATTCGGGGGCTTATTGGCAATATCACCATTTATGTTCCTTATGAGATCGAAGTAACCATCAAACATTCTGCTTTTGCAGGGAACACGCTGATCTTTGATTATCAAGATTCAAAGATGTTCAATCAGACGGTCTCTTATCGCACAAAAAACTACTTAGAGTCTGAGAAAAAAGTAAAAATCATGACAAGCATATTAGCTGGAAGCTTGGAGGTGAAGCGGGTATGAGTACCGTTTTGCGTCATATGTTTTCTGGCATCTCATTAGCTTTTGCAGTAACCATTCTTTTAGGATCGATTGTATATACACTATTTCCTATTCATGATTGGACTTTTTTGCTGGAGGAACAATTATTGGATTTCCCCATTGCCTTTGTGGTTCCGTTCCTGGTCTTCATTATGGGAGCTTTCTTCGGATTAAATTCAGGTATAACAGCCCGGAAACAATTAAACCTCATTGACCGTACATTGAAGTCAATCGAAGACGGGCGGCAGGTAAACATGCAAGAGGTATCCAGCCTGGAGTTAAAAGCGATCACAAAGCGGATGGAAGGGATTCAGCAGCAATTAGGAGAGAAGATCCGTCAGTCTCAAAAAATGGCGACCGAAAAGGCGGTCGATCAGGAAAAACGAATTCAGAAAATCATTTCTCAAGAAAGGAACCGGTTGGCCAGAGAGCTGCATGATTCAGTTTCCCAGCAGCTTTTTGCGGCTAGCATGATCATGTCTGCTGTAAACGAAGTGCGGACAGAATCGGATACTCGTGAGTCGAAGCAATTAAAGCTCGTTGAAGAAACCATCCATCAAACACAGCTTGAAATGAGAGCTCTTCTTTTACATTTGCGTCCTGCTGCACTAAACGGAAAATCGCTTCAAAAAGGGATGGAAGAGCTGCTGCAAGAACTTCTTCAGAAAGTTCCCATAGAGCTGAAGTGGAAAATTGAAACGATCCCTCTTGATAAAGGGGTAGAAGACCACCTTTTTCGTATTTTACAAGAGTCTGTATCTAATATTCTCAGACATGCACAGGCGAACAAAGCTCAAATTCTTCTTGTTCAGCGCGACGACCTTATCATTCTTCGTATAGAGGATGATGGTGTAGGCTTTAAACTGGATCAGGAAAAAACGGGTTCGTATGGATTGCAGAATATGCACGAAAGAGCCGCGGAAATTGGCGGTACGCTTAGGATTGTAAGTTTGCCAGGCGAAGGAACACGCCTTGAAGTTAAGGTTCCGATTTTATCAGCGGGAGAGGAAAAAGCATGATAAAAGTATTGTTAGTGGATGATCATGAAATGGTCCGGATCGGGGTTTCAGCATACCTTTCTGCACAGCCGGATATAGAAGTAACTGGTGAAGCCGAAAACGGCAAGATAGCTGTTGATAAAGCTTTGGAGATAAAGCCTGATATTATTTTAATGGATCTCGTGATGGACGAAATGGACGGAATTGAAGCAACCCGTTTGATTACAGAATCATGGCCAGAGGCTAAGATTATAGTTGTAACGAGTTTTTTAGATGATGAAAAAGTTTATCCTGCACTCGAAGCGGGTGCCTCAAGCTATATGCTGAAAACGTCAAAAGCCAGTGATATTGCCCAAGCCGTTCGGGATACCTATCATGGAAAGTCAGTTCTTGAGCCTGAAGTAACAGGCAAGATGATGAGCAAGATGAGACAAAAACAAACGCGCGAGCCTCATGAGGAACTGACTGCGCGGGAGATGGAAATTTTATTGCTGATGACAAAAGGGAAAACCAATCAGGAAATTGCAGACGAATTGTTTATCGCTTTAAAAACCGTTAAAGTTCATGTAAGTAATATCTTAAGCAAACTAGACGTTCAAGACCGGACGCAAGCCGTTATCTATGCATTTAACCACTCGCTCGTTTAGAGGAGTGTACTAGCTGTTATAGGGATATGCTGAAACGTTTTAAAATCAAAAAGACCTAAGTCAGTCAGCTTAATTTCAGGAATAACAGGAAGTGTCAAAAATGACAGGGTTAAGAATGGATCAAAATTGCCTTTAAAATCAAGCTCTTTTAGCTTATCCTTTAACGTGATAATCTCTTCATTTACTTTTTCAAAAGGACGGTCTGCCATTAATCCTGATATCGGAAGCGGTACTGTGGCCAGTATACTGCCGTCTTTGACGATGACATATCCGCCTTGCAATTTTTTAATAGCTTCTATTGCGGTAAGGATATCATCATTATTTGTTCCTGCCACAACAAGGTTATGAGAGTCATGTGCCACGGTAGAAGCAATTGCTCCTTTTTTTATTAGAAGTCCTTTAACAACCCCAAGTCCAATATTTCCTGTTTGCCTGTGCCGTTCAATTACTGCCATTTTTAATAAATCTTCTTCAGGTGAAGGTACAAATTCTCCGTTCTCCACTTTTACAGGGAGAATTTTCTTTTTTGTAACCAGCTGGTTTGGGATAAGTTCGATTACATGAACTTGATTGCCTTTCTCTAGTTTAATAGAGAGTTCATCGCCTTTTATATCGTGAATATTTACTGATTGCATCAAGTGTTCTGGAGGAGAAGATGGAACTTCCGTATGTCCTGTAAACTTTCCATTGGCGGCGACTGAAACACCTGCTGTAAAAACTTCAGAAATCGCAATGGTTTCTAAATCATCCAGCAAAAGAAAATCAGCTTTAAATCCTGGTGAGATCGCGCCTTTTTCATGAAATCCATAACATTCAGCTGCGTTTAATGTTGCCATTTGAATGGCTTGCAGCGGAGATAGACCTTCAGCAATGGCCAGTCTTATATTATGATCGACACTTCCTTCATCAACAAGGTCATCGAGATGCTTATCATCCGTGCAGAATAAAAAGCGGCGGGCGTTTACTGGTGTTACAGCTTTAATCAGTGATTTTAAGTCTTTTGCTACAGATCCTTCACGAATTAATACATACATACCCCGGCGAATACGATCAAGTGCTTCCTCAGCCGTCGTACATTCATGATCAGTTGTGATGAGAGCAGAACGGTAGATATTAATGCCGTTTGCATCAAGTCCTGCTGCGTGACCGTCAATAATAGCATGGTGTTTGGCGGCAGTAGCTATTTTCTTAATCATATCGTTATCACCATTAAAAACAGCTGGATAATCCATAACTTCAGCCAAACCTTTTACACGGGGGTGTTTATAAAAAGGCTCAAGGTCTTGAGCGGAAAGAACAGCTCCTGCGTTCTCGAATGGTGTGGCTGGAACAGAAGAAGGGAGCATTACGCGAACATCAAGCGGCAATCCTTCTGACTGGTTCAGCATAAATGTGATCCCTTCGTTTCCTGAAACATTCCCGATCTCATGAGGATCTGTAATAACAGTTGTTACACCATGAGCAAGTAATACCTTGCTGAACTCAGCTGGGGTTATCATCGAAGATTCAATATGAACGTGCCCGTCTATAAAAGCGGGACAAATAAAACGGCCATCGGCATCGATCGTTTCATGTCCTTCATATTCTCCAATACCTGCAAAATAGCCATCTACAATAGCAACATCGCCACTGATGATTTCAAGATTAAACACATCAATGATTTTGCCATTCTTAATGACTATGTCTGCGGGAACTTTTTTCGTGCTCACATCAATTCGTCGTTTTAGAGAATCCTGATCCATGATTTGATCTCCTTTAAAGCAAAATATAACATCTAGTATACGAAAATTCGTTATTTCTTATTTAGTATAGAAACAAAAAGAAAAACGGTCCCAATTTTAGGAGACCGTTTTTGTAATTATTCACTGAGTATGTCTATAACACGGCCAACCTGACCATCCTGGAGTCTTACTTTAATCCCGTGCGGATGATTTGGTGAGTTCGTAAGGATATCTTTCACAATGCCTTTTGTTTTCTTCCCTGAACGCTGATCGGCTTTTAAAATAATATTGACGGGAAGTCCAGGAGTAATATTAGAGCGCTTACGGTGCATTATACACCTGTTCTCCTTGCCTGATTGTTTGCTTTTTTCGTTTGCTGATTTTTAAGCTGGTTTGCCACTTTAACAGGGCCTTTATTAAATGATCCGCCAGATTGCTGTGCTTTCTTTTCAGCAAGACGCTGCTTCGCAATTTCTTGAAAGCTTAACTTCTTTTTCTCCTCTGCCATTTTTTACACCTCAATTTATTATTTTCTTCTTTTAAAGTCTGCTTCTTTTAAATAGCCTTCTGCTTCAGCGTACGTTTCAAATGCTGCTTCAAGTGCATCATCTTCATCAAAGATAAACCACATGCCATCTTCACCAACAAGTCTAATTTTTTCATGACTATGGCTGTACCAGTGTTCTTCTTTGCGTTCACCATCATCTGTTCGATCTTTTTTCTGCTGTTGCCAGCCGTGTTTTTTTGAAAGGAACTCCATAGATTCTTTGATTAAAGCGATCAGTTCGTCCGCTTCGTAGTCGCGAATGTTTACGTAGCCTTTTTCGTTCTTCACGCTTTGTGGAAGGTGTCCGCCATATACAAATCCGTTGCCGTTCGGGTGCAGGTGGTACACGACAATTTTCTTGTCCTGCACGCTTTCCTCATAGTGAAAGTTTAGACGGCCAAGTGACACCTCGTGCATTTCAAGCTCTGGGAAGTTCTCTTGAATCAAAGCAATTTTATCTTCAAATGAAAGCATTTTTTATACTCTCCGTTTCTTTTATTGTGATTGGTTGATTATATCATACCGAATAAAGAAAACGAAAATACCGGTTGAACTTAGGAGAACATCCTCCTATTTACGCTACTAACGGTGATTTTACGGTACGTGTTCTTTTAATTATTACACGTTCGCTCAAAAATTCCGACTTTCGCTCAAACTAAAGCTTGTTTCGCTCAAGAAATAATAGTTTCGCTCAGACTGGACAGATTTTCGCTCAGAATTCCACATTTTCGCTCAGTAATTTTAATCAGTTAAAAAGAAGCCGACATCCTATGAGTCAGCTCCTTCTTTGTAACCCTTTATAAAGCAGATGGTTCTTTCTTAATGGACTTTTCCAGCTCAAACCAATAGTCAGCGAGGGTTTCCATCCCTTTATCGAAGTTTTCCAGATGGAAGTGTTCGTTCGGCGCATGGAAGTTCTCCGTTGAGAGACCGAAGCCCATTAGCACAACAGGGATGTTTAACATTTGATCGAACGTTGCAACGATTGGAATCGAACCTCCGCCGCGGGTAAACGCTGTCGGAATGCCGTACACTTTTTCATAAGAGCGTGCAGCGGCTTGAATCGCAGGGTGATCAAACGGTGTAACATAGGGTGCTCCTTTATCAAAAAGAGTAACCTTAACGTCAATACCAACAGGCTTATGTTTTTCAATATGTGCTTTTACTTTTTCGATGATCTCATCCGGCTCCTGGTTTGGTACAAGGCGGCAGCTGATCTTTGCATGCGCTTCGGCAGGGATAACCGTCTTGATTCCTTCGCCTTGGAAACCTCCCCAAATTCCATTCAATTCAAGAGTAGGACGAGCCCATGTACGCTCGATGTGTGAATAGCCTTCTTCACCTGTTAACTCAGAGACACCAAGCTGCTGTTTTAGTGCTTCTTCTGTAAGCGGAAGGGCACGGAATGCTTCTCTTTCTTCCTCTGTTAATTCTTGAACGTTATCATAGAATCCATCTACTAAAATACGTCCGTTATCATCACGGAATGATTGTAAAAGTTCAGTAATAGCATGTAATGGATTTTGAACAGCTCCGCCATAAAGACCAGAATGAAGGTCACTGTTCGGTCCTGTTACATCAACTTGCATCGCACACATACCGCGCAGACCATAGCAGATCGCAGGCTTTCCACGATCAAGCATGCCCGTATCAGAGATTACGATAACATCCGCTGCCAGAAGATCTTTGTTGTTCTCAATAAACTTCGGAAGGCTCGGGCTGCCGATCTCTTCTTCACCTTCGATACAGAACTTGAAATTGAGAGGCAATGTTCCTTCTGTTTCCAAAATCGCCTGCAAAACTTTTAAATGCATGAACGTTTGGCCTTTGTCGTCTGAAGCACCGCGCGCGTACAGCTTGTTATCACGAACCGTCGCTTCAAATGGCGGAGTTTCCCAAAGTTCTACCGGATCAACAGGCTGTACATCATAGTGGCCATATACGAGCACAGTCGGCTTTCCCTCGGCTTTCAGCCAATCGGCATAAACAACAGGGTGTCCATCTGTTTCGTGAATCTTTACGTTATCCATGCCGATTTTGGAAAGCTCGTCTGCGATCCATTCAGCACCTTTTCGAACGTCTTCTTTATGTTCTGGAAGTGCACTGACACTCGGTACCGCAAGCCAGTCGGTTAACTCTTTTAAATGCGCATCACGGTTTTCTTTTAAGTAGCTCGTAATCTTGTCTGTCATTTAAAGTCCTCCCTTATGTATGGTTACGCTTTACTTCTTAGTTTAATAGAGTTTAGCTCGGAAATGAAATATTCTTTATCATCATTTTTAGCGATGTTTTCACCGGCTTTAGAGGCAAGTGCAAAGTATTCTTCCATCTTTGCTTCGTCACATTTAACCATATACGCCCGGGCAACGGCTTCATAAGCAAATGCCAGTTCAAAATCTCCGAAATCGTTTTGAAGACAATGGTATAGAGAATGTTCTCCATGAAGCAAAGCTGAATCACTCATTTTTAATAAGGAATAAACTCTTGAGATCTGCCATTCTCCACGAGCAAAATTCAGCGGAGTGCCAGCGAATCCCCAATGAAATCGGGATGTGTGTGCTGTGTGGATCATCTCGAGGTCTTCCTCTTTCGTGCGTTCTTTTTTATCGATGAGATCCCACGTTTTATTAAAATTTTCTATTGCTTGTTTTCTGTGCCATTCTTCTTTTGTAAACTTGTCCATCCATTTCACACACCTTATGTATTTGTGGTTTACTAAAGGTAAAGCTATCGGTATAGGTATTCTGTATAGAGGAACATTTCCCTTTTAAAAAGTTCAGATAGAAAGAAGTGTAGGCACATTGAATAAAAAAATAGGGTTTATTGGTTTTGGAAAAATGGCGCAGGCGATGGCAGGCGGGATGATCCACTCTGGGTTAGTTAATCCGAAGGAAATCGAGGCGAGTATGCGTACAGAGGAAACAAGGGCTTTTGCCAGTGAACAGTTTGGAATAGGTGTGTCACCATCTAACAGGCAAGTGGCGGGTTTTGCTGATGTGCTGTTCTTAGCTGTTGCTCCTTATACATATTTTGAAGTGATCGAAGAGATCAAAGAGGACATTAAACAAGATGTTATCATTATTACGATTGCAGCGGGGATAACGACTGCTGATGTTGAAAACGCGTTCGGTCAAAAGGTAAAGGTGGTACGTACGATGCCGAATACGCCTTCACTTGTCGGCTCAGGTATGACAGCTGTTTCCGCTAACAGTGAAATAACGGATGAAGAGCTCCATTCAGTTGAAAAATTGTTAGGCAGCTTTGGAAAAGTGGAAGTGATCGCAGAGTCCCAGATGGATGCGATTCCAGCGATCAGCGGGTCTTCACCTGCTTATGTTTACATGATGATTGAAGCGATGGCAGATGGCGGGGTAAGACAGGGGTTAGCTCGCGATCAGTCCTACCGCTTAGCTGCTCAAGCCGTCTTAGGAGCTGCACAGATGGTACTTGAAACCGGAAAACATCCAGGTGAGTTAAAAGATCAAGTGACATCACCAGGCGGAGCAACGATCGCTGCCGTTTCAACGTTAGAGCAGGAGCGTTTTCGCGGAGCGGTATTAGCTGCGATGGACAGCTGCACAGAGAAAGTTAAAGAATTGGGGAGAAAATAATGAGCTTTAAAGAATTAGGCCTATCAGATGCTTTGACAGATGTTTTGCTGCAGAACGGGATAGGCGAACCGACACCGATACAAAAAGAAACGATTCCCATTATTTTAGAAGGACAAGATGTGGTCGGACAGGCGCAGACCGGAACGGGAAAAACGCTCGCATTTGTCCTGCCTATCCTTCAAAGAATAGATAGTGAGAAAGAGGCGATCCAAGGTCTGATCGTAGCACCTACAAGAGAGCTGGCTATTCAGATCACAGCTGAAGTGAGAAAGCTGACTGAGCCCCTTGGCAAGGTTAACGTCCTTGCCGTATACGGGGGTCAGGATGTTGTTGCACAAATGCATAAGCTGCAAGGAAAAGTGCATCTCGTTGTAGGAACACCGGGACGGCTTCTGGATCATATCCGCCGCGAAACAATTGATTTATCTGATGTCTCAACGTTTGTTCTGGATGAAGCGGATCAGATGCTGCACATAGGTTTTTTAACGGATATTGAAGACATCATGGAAAGAGTCCCTGATTCCCGCCAAACCTTGCTTTTTTCTGCTACGATGCCGGATGAAGTGAAGAAGCTTGCACGCACGTATACGCAGAAGCCAAGGGAGATTCATATCAAGACAAAGCAAATTACATTAAAGGAAATCCGGCAGCGTGTGGTAGAAACAACGGATAGAGGCAAGCAGAATGACCTCGTTCAAACGATCCGATTGCTGCATCCTTATTTAGCTATTATTTTTTGCCGTACAAAACGCAGGGTAAGCAAATTAAATGAGGCACTGCAAGGCATGGGTTATAACGCGGATGAACTGCATGGCGACCTTTCACAGGCAAAAAGAGAAGACGTTATGAAACGTTTCCGTGAAGGAGATATCCAATTTCTGGTGGCGACAGATGTTGCGGCACGCGGTTTAGATGTTGAAGGAGTAACGCATGTTTTTAACTATGATATCGCTCTGGATACCGAGAGCTACATTCATAGAATTGGAAGAACAGGCCGCGCTGGCGGCAAAGGATTAGCTGTTACGTTTGTAGCACCAAAGGATCGCAGATTGCTTCAATTGATAGAACGAGAAACGAATCAGAAATTAAAAGCTCTGAAACTCGAATATTTATAGAATTATCATTCACAACTTTTAAAGAAAAATGTGGTATAAAAAGTAATAATTTTTACAAAAACGGGTAATCCTTCAGGGGACCCGTTTTTTTTAATGGGTATATAATACCAACTATTATTACCTGGTAATAAAAATAGTTGCTTCATAAAACAAACCTTGTTACGATAATGAAGTACGAGAATTCGCAAGAGTCAGATTTAAAGGAGTTGAGCAAATGAAAGATTTACAATCGTTTGGCTGGTATGCAGCAAAAATCGCTCCCAAGATGCCGAAAGAGGCTTTCAAACCGGTGCCATCACGGTTATGGGGAGGACTAGTATACTTATTGATCGCAATCGCCGGTATTTTAGTTATCGGTTTATTAAATAATCTGCATCCTTGGTTAGGAATAGGTATCGCCATTATTCTGGGGACAAGTTTCGCTGGGATGGGCTTTTTAGGCCATGAAATTTTGCACGGAACAGTAATTCGCAAGCCTTGGCTGCGTGACTTTTTAGGAGCCGTGGCATTTTGGCCGCTAAGTGTCGGTCCGAAGTTATGGCGCAAGTGGCACAATACGACTCACCATGTGCATACACAAGAGGACGGGGAAGATCCCGATGCATGGCCGACTTTAGAGAACTTGTCACACAAGCCGTTCTTACAAAAAGTGTACAAGCTCCCGATGTGGATGCGTTCCATTGTCAGCTTTGCTTTTCTATCGATTTCGTTTACAACGCATGGACTTTTCATGTTCAAGCGCTTTATAAAAGAATTTAAGCCTAGCAATCGTCCATCTGTATGGCTTCAGCTATTATTGCCTTGGGCAACGTGGATTGGGTTGTTAGTATGGCTGGGTCCTGTTAAATGGTTCTTTGCGGTATTGCTTCCGCTATTAATCGCCAACGCGATCGTAATGAGCTATATTTCAACGAACCATCGTTTAAACCCAATGACTGATGTGAACGATCCATTAGCAAACAGCTTAACGGTTACCGTTCCAAAATGGGTGGACGTGCTTCACTTTAACTTTTCATACCATACGGAACATCATTTGTTCCCAGGTATGAATCCAAAATATTATCCGCTTGTAAAGAAGCATATTAAAGAAATGTGGCCAGAACGCTATCACGAAATGCCGCACTGGAAGGCATTAGTGACGTTATGGAAAACGCCGCGTGTTTACTTTAACCAGCATCAGTTTGTTGATCCTGCACCAGGCAATTTGTATCAATCACTTGGACATGGTCTTGATCCTGACCGTATCTCTTATCAAAAAGGAGAAACAGAAGAGCGGGAATTAGGTTCTCCGAAGGGAACTCCTAAAAGCATCCATTAATTTGGGTGCTTTTTCTTTTTAAGTAGACTGGAAAGGCAATTGGACAGATTATTGTTTTTTAGTTCTTGATTAAACCATCCAAATAGTATTTTCTGTCCTTAGTGGTTCCAGAATAGGGCAGATTCATCGATATAAGCAGTTTTGAGGCAACTATTCTTCTGGCTTTTTTAATCATAGCATCACTCCTCTTACTTATACATTTCTCTATTAGATCACTTGCCCTTTAAATTTGTAAAAAAATAGGAGTTCACTATACCTTTATAGAATGAATAGATAATCAAATCTTTTACGGGGGTAAGAAAATTTGCGGCAAACGAACAAGCCTATACCTGAAGAAATTCAGGAGTTTTTAGAAATGTATAAGCAGCTTTTATTAGAAGTACTGCCTGCTAACCGTGTTCATGGTATTTATTTGTACGGTTCTTTAGCACTTCATTCTTTTGATCCGGATACAAGTGATATTGATTTTATAACGATAATCAAAGGACGAATTGGGAAAAAGACAGAGGATTTATTGAAATTGGTGCATTTAAGATGCAATTCACATCCTTATGGGTTGAGAATGGATGGATGTTATGTAACGTTAGACCAAGTAGGGATGGTCTATGAAGAACTGGAAGAATACCCGTTCTTTGCTGATGGAAAACTGCACAAAGGACATTATGATCTAAACTACATTACTTGGTGGACGCTGCAGACAAAGGGAATAACCGCTTATGGTGAACCAATTTCTGTTTTGAATTTGAATATGAAGTGGGAAGATGTTCAAAAGACACTTACCTACAATTTAAATACATATTGGAAAGAAAAACTGGAACGCGATATGTGTTTCTTTTATGATGATTGGATCGAGTTTGGGGTTATTACGTTATGCAGAATTCTGTTGTCACTGGAATACCGCAACATTTTCAGTAAAAAAGAAGCAGTTGCGAGAGCACGGGCGTTATTGCCAGCACAATATCATCCGATTCTTCTTGAGGGGCTGAGATTGAGAACAAATCCGCGATCGGATTCTTACTACCATTCAAAAGAAATCCGGAAACAGGACATGAGACGATTTGTAGCGTTTACCATTTCATATTTCAATGAAACCTATGAACTTCAAAATTCGATATAATAAGTACAAAAGAGTGTAATAGAGGGGATTATTTTGAAAAAAGAGATGCATTGTGAAAGCTGTTTGATGGAGATAAAGACTAGAGATGATTTGATTACAGTATGGGCGTTCTTTAAAGTACGGCCGTATCATAAATCGTGTTATGAAAATTCATTAAAAGGTGCTGTACTTTTCGTAGGGAACCAGCCTATTAACGGATTTTCCGGAAATTTTACCGCATTCGTTGCCTTTATATTAGCGTGGGTTCCGTTGTTTACAGATGTTACTCCTGGCTTAACGGTTGTGTGTGTACTGATCGTGCTCATGCGTTTATATTCGTTTATCCGTTTTGAAAAACAGTTGCCCATATAAAAAAGGCGTGCTCTCCAATTTGGAAAGCACGCTTTTTATGTTTTAAGAATTTACGCGATAAACACGAGTTTCATAAGGTTTTAGTGAAACGCTTGTTACGTCTTCATGTGCTGCAACTTCTTCGTTTGCGAGCAGCAGGTTTTCGGAGTTCAGAGAAAGTTTGGTTTCAAACAAAGCTTTCTTTTTAGAAAGATTCGTAATCACAACAACTATTTCTTCACCAAAAGTGCGAGTGTAAGCGTAGATTTGCTTGTCTTCTTCAAGCAATAAATCATATGTTCCATATGTGAAGATTTCGTTCTCTTTTTTTAGAGAGATCATCTTCTTATAAAAGTTCAGGATTGATTTCTCGTCCTGCTCCTGTTTTTCGACGTTAATTTCTGTATAGTTAGGATTCACTTTCATCCAAGGTGTACCCGTTGTGAAACCCGCATTATCATCGCTGTTCCATTGCATAGGTGTACGGCTGTTATCACGGGAAGATGCCCAAATCACTGCCATGATGTCCTCGTGTGGAACACCTTGTTCGCGCTTAATGCGGTACATGTTTTTAACAGCTACATCATCATAATCGTCAATAGAATCAAATTGTACGTTCGTCATACCGATTTCTTGGCCTTGATAGATAAATGGTGTTCCTTGCATAAGGAAGTACATCGCTCCCATACTTGTTGCACTTTGATACCAGAATTCTTCGTCGTTGCCCCAAGTGGAAACCACGCGGGCTTTGTCATGGTTCTCGATGAATAGAGCGTTCCAGCCTTCATTTTCAAGTCCTTTCTGCCAGCGCGTCAGCACTTTCTTCAATTCAACGATATCAAGTTCAGGATTTGTTTCAGCGTCCCAAAGACCAAGGTGTTCGAATTGGAAGATCATGTCCATCTTTCCGTTTTCTTTTCCTACCCAAAGGTCAGCTTCATCGATTTTAACTCCGTTCGCTTCACCAACCGTCATTACATCATAGTTAGCATATGTGCGGTCTTTGAACTCTTGAAGGAACATATGGATGCCTTTTTGGTTCATGTGCATGTCGAAAGAAGATACATACTTTTCGTTCTTTGGATTAGGCATATCCGGGAAGCCTTCACGTTTTTTAATGTGGCTGATCGCGTCGATTCGGAAACCGTCAATTCCCTTATCCAGCCACCAGTTGACTGTATCGTAAAGAGCTTCACGCACTTCTGGGTTTTCCCAGTTCACGTCAGGTTGTTTTGTTGAGAAAACATGAAGGTAATATTGGTCTGTTTTTTCCTCATATTCCCAAGCTGAACCAGAGAAGATACTTTCCCAGTTGTTTGGCTCTTTACCGTCTTTACCGTCTCTCCAAATGTACCAGTCACGCTTTGGATTATCTTTTGATGAGCGGGACTCGATGAACCATTGATGCTCATCACTGGTATGGTTAAGAACAAGGTCAATGATCAGCTTCATATCACGCTTGTGTACTTCATTTAAAAGCGCATCAAAGTCTTCCATTGTTCCGAAGTCTTCCATAATGTCCTGATAGTCAGAAATGTCATACCCGTTATCATCATTTGGAGACTTGTACATCGGACAGATCCAAATTACATCGATACCCAGTTCTTTGATGTAATCCAGGCGCTGGATGATCCCTTTTAAATCACCAATTCCATCTCCATTTGAATCTTGGAAGCTGCGAGGGTAAATTTGATAGCCAACGGCTTCTTTCCACCAAACCTTTTCCATAATATTACCTCCATCATCTCTTAACAACAGGGCAGGGGATACCGTAAAAAACGGCTCCCCATAGTCTGTTAGTTTTCTAATTCTAAAGTTACTGCTACACCAGCGTGATCTGAGACCACAGGAGTTTCTTTTCCGTTAAAACGAACGTGAGAACTTTTTACGTTAAGCGATTTGCTGCATAAAATATAATCGATTCTGCGTCCGTCTTCTTTACCGTTTTGGTTCCAACCGGCGATTGCGCCTTTGATGGTTATCCCATCGTCTTTTTCATCAGCCAATTCATACGTATCGTAAAAACCGTTCGATTTTACATAATCAAATCCTTCGTCTCTTACGTTAGCATCATTGTTTAAATCGCCCATTAAAAAGGATAATCCATTTTCCGGTACATGCTTAAAGAAAGCGTCAATTTGTTCTTTAAACGGTGCTGTTTCATCGTTCCACCAGCCAAAGTGACCAGAGAAAAAGTTTAGTTCTTTTCCTTGATAAGTGATCACAGCTGAAACGATTTTTCTTGTTTTCCAATTATTCATGTCCTGAAGTTCTGTAACAAAAAAGCTATCGTTAGACTTAATCGGATGACGGCTTAAAATGGCCAGACCTTCTTCATATGTTTCAAAACCATAGTGAGCCATGTCCCAAACAAAATCATAATCGTTAACGCCAAGTTCCTGTAACAGCTGGATTAACACATAAGCATAATTATTTTGTTTAATGTTGCCTTTCATAACAGCTGAATCGATAGATTGCATGACTTCCTGAAGGGCAATTACATCATAACGCTCGCTCGAAATATCGCGAGCAAGCATCTTTAACTTTTCCATTTGGTTCTCTTCTTGCCAGCCATGTACATTTAACGTTAGAAGTTTCATTGATTACATCCCCAAACGATCCTGAATATCGGATTTTAATACGTCCGCTTTTGGTCCGTAAATCGCTTGAACACCTTTATCCTTAAGGATCAGACCAAGTGCGCCGTTATCTTTCCACTCTTTTTCCGTTGCAACATCTGAGATATCTTTTACCGTTACACGAAGACGAGTCATGCATGCGTCCACATCTTCAATATTGTCAGCTCCGCCTAAAAGGCCGATTATTGCAGATGCTTGAGAATTATCAGCACCAGTTGCTGCTTGATTTTTAGCAGGTGCAGCAGAATCACCTTCAGTTGTTTCAATATAGTTACCTGCTCGGCCTGGAGTCGGCAGGTTGAACTTTTTAATCAATACATAGAAGATTGAGAAGTTTAATCCAAAGAACACGATACAAGTTAGTGCAAAGTTAATTAAGTCGCGTGTAAGACCTGCTTTTACAAGTAACGGCGTACGTGTCAACAGTTCAATAAAACCGAATGCGTGAACACGAACATGAATCAAGTCAGCTACAGCGAACGCGAGACCAGTAGTGATTGCATACACAATGTAAAGAAGTGGTGCAGCGAACATGAACATGAATTCGATTGGCTCTGTAACCCCCGTTAAAAATACAGCTAGTGCTGCAGATAGGAACATAGACTTGTACTTTTTACGCTTGTCTTTATCAACGTTCATGTACATCGCGAGTGCAATTGCTACTAATGAAGCTGTAGACAGAACAACTTGTCCCATTTTAAAGCGGGCAGGCACCACATCGTTTAGAAGTGCCTGATATGCTTTTGTATCTCCAGCTTGCAAGAAGTTGTTCAAATCGTTGATCCAAGCAAGCCATAATGGATCTTGTCCAGCTACGGATGAACCTGCACCAGAGCCAGTCATAATTTGGTACGTACCGCCAAGCTCAGTGTAGTTGATCGGCACTGTTAACATGTGATGAAGTCCAAAAGGCAACAGCAGACGCTCTAACGTACCGAAAACAAATGGTGCAATAACTGGAGCCGTATTGCGTGAGGTTGCGATCCACTTACCAAAATCATTTAATAGACCCTGGATGAATGGCCATACTAACGCAAGAATTAAAGCTGTGATTACTGACCATAGAATAACCGCAAAAGGTACAAAGCGTTTTCCGTTAAAAAATGCTAATGCATTTGGAAGCTTGTTATAGTTGTAATACTTATTGAATAGAACGGCACCTAGGAAACCGGATATAATACCGATAAAAACACCCATGTTAAGAGCAGGTGCTCCAAGTACTGATGTGAAGTAATCTCCAACAATCAATTCACTGCCGAATAGGGATTTTACTTTTGCCCCTTCTTCCAGCATCATTGCACTGTTTACACCAAAGATAGCACCAGTAATACGGTTAATGAGGATAAAAGCGATGACAGCTGCAAATGCACCGCCAGCACGTTCTTTAGCCCACGAACCACCAATAGCTACTGCGAATAAGATGTGTAAGTTTGTGATGATTGCCCATCCGATATCTTCCATTACTCGGGCAATCGTTTGCACCAAAGCGATGTCGCCACCTGACATAGCAATAACCTTACCTAGTGATATCATCAAACCAGCAGCTGGCATAACCGCTACTACTACGAGAAGCGCTTTACCAAGCTTTTGCCAGAAATCAAACGAAATAAGTTTTCCACGTTGTTTCAAAACGATTTCCTCCTTTAAGTATATATCTTTTGCTGTATTTTTGAAATCGCATTCATTAGATTGCAAAAATTATTTATAAATCGCTTACAAATTTGAATATGAAAGATGGTGCAATCGTTTGCATAAAAGGATTGTAAAATAAAACGGTTTCATTTACAAGCGATAAATTTCAAAAGAGGGATAAAAGTTTTTCCAGCGAGGATTATAGGTGTATTTGGGAAGGGAGAAATAGTTTTGAGATACGATTTTGAGCGAAAATAAAGGATTCTGAGCGAAGATCGGCATAGTTTGAGCGTAGCTGAGTTATTTTGAGCGAAACGGGAAGCAGATTGAGCGTAGATGCACTTTTTTGAGCGAACGTGTAACAAATAAAAGAACACGTACCGTAAAAATTGAAGGAGCAGACTCAATCCATAGAATTGAATCGTGCCACGCTCGACTTGATCTTCGTAAAACCTAAATAGTTTCTCTAGATCTTTATAAAATTTTTCTTCTCCTAACACCTTTCTTGAGATTTCAGGGTTATGTATATAGTGGATGTCGATAGTGTCGAGATTCATGTGCTTCAAGCTTTGCTTAATGGCAAATTCATAATAGGAGGGTGTTAGTACATGTTTATGCTGATTAATAATTTGGAGATCTTCTTCCTGGAGAATTCCTTTATTCAGCAGTTTTTCTTTTAAGTAGCTTTCGGGACGTATTTGCAGGTCAATATCTCCTGGGATGATACCTGCTTTTGTTGAGATTATGACTTCTTCTCTTTTTATCCTCTTTTCGGCATGAATTAGTTTAGATAAAACAATGCCAATATCTCTTTCCGATCTCATTCCACGATAGTTAAGTGCAGTATCTATGAAGTTAATGCCGTTTTTTAAAGCGAATTCGATAGATTTTTGATATAACGATGAATCATCCGTGGTCATATCCCCTAAGTGAGTGCCAATAGCTATTTGGGACACATCAAACCAAGGTAAGCCGCTCTTCATATTTTCACCCTTCCATATCGGTCTTTATCCATATTATAACATTTATGTTAAAAACGAATTGAATCGTTTCTATGATGAAAGAACCATGAGGATTTCCTTATTTTTATTCAAATTAGAAGAAAGCAAAGGCATTTCATAAGTTAGTATGGAATAAAAGTGAATGTGCAAATAAGAAAAATACCAATATGAATAAATATGCATAACGAAGTAATTGATTTTGAGAATGAAAGAAGGGGAGAAACAAAAGATGAAAAAACAATGGTTTGCAGGGGTTTTAAGTGTAAGTTTACTAACTTCAACACCTTATGCAGTTACAGCAGAAGCACCACAGAAACATTGGGAGAATGTAAATGTTAGTGAAGAAGCTGATGGCAGTCCTTTTAACTCGGAGCATTATGATTTTGTTAAGTATTCGAAGATTGGTGAAAAGCTTAAGCAGGTTGATAAAGCTAGCGATCGCGTTTCACTAGAGGTTACAGGGAAATCTGCAGATGGATATCCATTATATGCACTGACCATCTCAAACCCTGAAGATAAAGGAAAGTACGGACATTATAAAAAGCTGCGAAAGCAAATGATTAAAAATCCAGAGAAAGCACAGAGATGGGTAGCCGAGAACTCAGACTTTAAAGTACCGGTAATGATTAATGGTTCTATTCATGGCACTGAATACATAGGTTCTGATGCTGTTCTGCAGCTAATCGAACGTTTTGCTTTTGAGAACGATGAAACGACAAAAGAGATTTTAGCGAACAATATCTTAATCTTTAACGTTGTAGCAAATCCAGATGGACGTGTGGATGGGACACGCTTTAACGGCGAAGGAATCGACTTAAACCGTGATTTTATTACACAATCTCAACCAGAAACAAAGCAGACGGTAGATCTTATTACAGAATGGAATCCGATGGTGTTCTTGGATCTTCACGGATACGTGAATTGGCTGGAAGACAAGCCAGGTTTAATCGAACCTTGTACCCCTCCGCATAACCCTAACTACGAATATGATCTTTTTTCAAAGTGGGCTTTAGATCAAGCGGAGGCAATGGAAGCTGAGATCGTAGGCAATAAAGCCGCCTATAAAAGTGAAACGTATCAAAATATGACAGGGACGTACATTCCTCAGCGTGATGACAGCGCTGGATGGGATGATTACCCGCCAATCTTTACTCCGATGTATGCAATGTATCATGGTGCTTATGGATACACATTGGAAGCACCGACTAACACGTGGGATGGTGTGAAGTGGGCAAATGATGCTGTTATGGGAGCTCTCAAATTTTCAACAGAAAATAAACAAGAGATGCTGACAGATCAAATTGAAATTTTTAAACGCGGAATTAATTTTGATCACCCTTATCACGAAGAAGGGTTCTTCCCGAATGCCTATGTGCTTCCTGTAGATAAGAAAGATCCAACGGTTACAGAGAAAGCGGTAAACCACCTTCTTAATAACGACATCTCTGTTGAAAAAGCGAATAAGACTTTCACGGCAGAAGGGGTAACATACCTGGCAGGAACTTATATTGTACCTATGGATCAGGCAAAAGCAGGACTCGCGAACACGATGTTATGGAACGGCGAAGACATCACGAATGACACACCTGCGATGTATGACATTTCAGCATGGAGCTTGCCAGAACTTTGGGGCTTTGATGCAGTCGAAATAAAATCGGAATTAAACGCTAAAACTTCACCAGTAAATAACGTTGATTTTCATGGTTCATTAACCGGTAAAGGCCCTTATTTAATCGAAAACACATCTGTTGAGGCAGTAGAGCTGGTTAATGAATTGCTGCAAGCAGGTGTGACGGTTTACAAGGGTCAAGACGGTAACTTTTATATGGAAAATGTTCCGGCAAAAAACAAATCTCTTATAAAAGAATCAGGAATTACTGTTGAAACAGCAGCTCTTCCTGCAGAAAAAGAAAAATTAGCCTCCATAGAAGTAGCCATTTTAAAAGATGGCGGAATTAATAAAGCACAAACACATGCGGGTACTAAACTTGCGCTCGAACGCTTAGGATTTTCTGTAACAGAAGTGACACCAAAAGAGGTGGCTGAGAAGGGTCTCGCCAACTTCGATGCATTTATTTACAGCGGTACAGAAATGATGCTTCAATATCAAAACATCAGAGAAGCAAACAAGCCATTTGTTTTAGGAACGAAAGAAGCGTATGACCAGTTCGCACAGCATGTTAACGAATTTGTAGTTAAAGGCGGAAAGTTCATTGCAGTTGGTGCCGGCGGTGCAAAGGCATCCAGCATGCTTGGACTGACGAATGTAAAAGTGAACACCGGCGCATCTGACAGCAATGGAATAGTGGAAGTTACTTACAGTGAAGACGAATTAAGCAAGGGTTATAAACAAAACGACTTGGGCTTTGTGTACAAGCCTGTTTGGTTTACTGAGCTTGGAGATGTGAAAACAGTCGCTTCATTTGATACCGGAGACTTTTTTGTAGCTGGACATTGGAAAAACAACGAACTGGCTTCTGGCAAAGCGGTAATTATTGAAGAAACGGACGAAGATGTCACATTGATCGGACTTGAAGCAGGATTCCGTGATCATACCGATTATTTATTCCGTTTATTATCAAATGCTCTTTATCAATAATTCGAACCTTTCTGTTTGACAATCTAGCAATAGCTGCATTACTTTTATAAGGAAAGTTTGCGGATTAAATTCACAAAAAAGACCTGAAGAACATCGAGAGTTTGCTTATCCTGTTCTTTGGTCTTCTTTTGTATCATCATTTTTTGAGGTTAAAATGTTTTAAAGCATTCCGACAGGTGTAAATTAAATAGGTAAGCATGGAAAGGTGAGTGATTGAATATGTTTAATAAATTGTTTGGTAAAAAAGAAGTGAAAAAAGAAGAGACGATTGTAGCTCCTTTAACGGGTAATATTGTATCAATAGAAGAAGTGCCAGACCCTACATTTGCCCAAAAAATGATGGGAGACGGTATTGCGATAGAGCCAACTGAAGGTGTTGTTGTTTCACCAGTTGATGGAGAAATTGTTCAGTTCTTTCATACAAAACACGCGATCGGGATTAAATCTGAATCAGGCGCTGAAATCTTAATCCACGTCGGGCTTGAGACAGTGAACATGAACGGTGAGGGTTTCGAAGGTCATGTAAACGTAGGAGATAAAGTAAAAGCAGGGGACAAACTTTTAAGCTTTGACTTAGGATTAATTAAAGAAAAAGCAGCGAGTACAGTGACTCCAATTGTCATCACGAATGGCGATGCGGTTGAATCTTTGGATAAGCGTGCTGCATCGGAAGCGACAAAAGGGGAAACCTCTTTGCTTCAGATCAAAATGAAATAAAGGGAAAGGATCAGGCTTCTTTTTGCCTGATTTTTTTCCATTCAAAATGGGAGGGGGAGGCAATGATGAAAAAAGGAATTATTTCTTTAGGTGAAGCACTTGTTGATTTTATCCCTACTGATGAAACAAATTCGATGTATTATAAGCGTCCCAGTGGTGCTCCTGCTAATGTAGCGGTGGGGGCAGCACGGCTTGGTTCAAAAGCTACTTTTTTAGGAAAAGTTGGTGACGATGTACTCGGTGATTTTATAATCGATACACTGCAAAGCTACGGTGTAAATACGTTTCATGTCTATAAAACCGATACAGTTCGGACGGGAGCAGTTTTTGTAACCTTATCTGAAAAAGGAGAAAGGTCTTTTGACTTTTACATTGACCCGAGTGCTGATCGTTTCTTAGAAGAAAAGAATATTCAGCCTAGTCTTTTCAAAGATAAAAAAATCCTTCATTTCGGCTCTATTTCCTTGATTGCTGAACCATCCAAAAGTGCGACCGAAAAAGCAGTAAAACTAGCAAAAGAGAACGGCATGTGGGTTTCCTTTGACCCCAACTTAAGGCTTTCGCTATGGAAGGCACCTGCTTTGGCACGTGAAACCATTCTTTCCATGCTCCCTCATGCAGATATCGTTAAGCTTTCGGAAGAGGAACTAGAATTTATTACAGGATTAAAAAAGGTAGAGGAAGGAATTAAAGTCCTTCATCAATACGATATACCATTACTTTTTATCACCCTTGGAGATGACGGCAGCTATGTAGTAACGAAAGATGGCGGTGAGTATATTCCAGCAAAAGGTGTTGCAGCTATTGATACGACAGGAGCTGGAGATGCCTACGTTTCAGCGGTATTGCATCTGTTAAATGAATACAAGGGGACACTTGAGGAACTTACTCTCGATGAAGCAGCGGATATGGCGGTTTTCGGCAGTATTTCAGGAGCGCTTACGGTATCGAGTAAAGGTGCAATGACATCTCTTCCAACTTTGGAACAAGTTAAAGAGGAACTTGCACAATTGAAGTAACAAAAGCATATAATAGGAAAATATTTTGACTAATGTTTTTGTTTTTTGGTAATATTACTTTATTATAAAACATGATATGCAGCCGTGAAGGATGAATAGTAGCTAATCTGACACTCTTTTAAGCGAGCCGGGGGCGGTGAAAGCCCGGTAAGAGACATTAGTGAAACGGCAGTCCGGAGCTGTTTTTTTGAAAAGAGGATTCGTTTTACATACGGACGGATCAACTAGGGTGGAACCGCGGGAGATACAACTCTCGTCCCTGGGCATAGCGCCTTGGGACGGGAGTTTTTTATTTTTTATAAAAGACGAACGGATCCATAAGGCAAAATCCGAATGGGAGGAATTACAATGTCAAAAAACATGGAAACCATTACAAATCATGCGAAACATCGCGGTTTTGTATTTCCGGGATCTGAAATTTATGGAGGTCTTGCAAACACGTGGGATTACGGTCCCCTCGGTGTTGAACTGAAGAACAATGTGAAAAAAGCATGGTGGAAAAAGTTTGTTCAAGAGTCACCTTATAACGTTGGACTTGATGCAGCAATCCTGATGAACCCTCGCACGTGGGAAGCATCTGGTCACATCGGCAACTTCAACGATCCGATGATGGACTGTAAAAACTGTAAAGCGCGTCACCGTGCGGATAAGCTGATTGAAGAAGCAGCAGATCAAGCAGGAAAAGAAATAATCGTTGACGGTCTTCCTTTTGAAAAGATGGAAGAGTTGGTCAAAGAATACAACATTGCATGTCCTGAGTGTGGTAGCCATGACTTTACAAGCATCCGTCAGTTTAACTTAATGTTCAAAACACACCAAGGTGTAACAGAATCCAGCTCAAACGAAATCTACATGCGCCCTGAAACGGCACAAGGTATTTTCGTTAACTTTAAAAATGTTCAGCGTACAATGCGTAAAAAGCTGCCGTTCGGTATCGCGCAGATCGGTAAGAGCTTCCGTAACGAGATCACGCCAGGTAACTTTACCTTCCGTACGCGTGAGTTTGAACAAATGGAGCTTGAGTTCTTCTGTAAGCCAGGAAGCGAGATCGAGTGGTTCAATTACTGGAAAGACACTGCTGAAAACTGGTTGAAGTCTTTAGGTATGACAGAAGAAAACCTTCGTCTTCGCGACCATAATGAAGATGAGCTTTCTCATTATTCAAACGCAACAACTGATTTTGAATACAAGTTCCCGTTCGGATGGGGCGAACTATGGGGTGTAGCATCACGTACTGATTTTGACTTGAAGCGTCATATGGAATTCTCAGGTGAAGACTTTAACTATATCGACCAAGAAACAAATGAGCGCTACATTCCGTATTGCATCGAGCCTTCTCTTGGTGCTGACCGCGTAACACTTGCATTCTTGATAGATGCATATGAAGATGAGGAATTGGAAGACGGTACAAGCAGAACGGTCATGCACTTGCACCCCGCATTAGCACCTTATAAAGCGGCGATCTTGCCATTGTCTAAGAAATTATCTGAAGAAGCAACGGAAGTGTTCAGTTCACTAGCTAAAGACTTCAATGTAGATTACGACGAAACAGGATCGATCGGTAAACGTTACCGCCGTCAAGACGAGATCGGCACACCTTTCTGTATCACATACGACTTTGATTCCAAGGAAGATGGCATGGTAACAGTACGTGACCGTGACACGATGGAACAGGCGCGTGTGAAAATTTCTGACCTTAAGAGCTTTATCGAGGAAAAAGTACAGTTTTAACAAAAGGCTTTTTTCATAAACATTGTTGTTATTAGTTGTGGTTGATTTCCACTCCAGGATGCTCGCTTTCCGCGGGAAGATGGATAAGGGCTCATATTCAGGAAGCATGTGCTCCTGCGTCTGCAAGCAAATCCTACCGAAGCGAGCTTCCTCGTCGCATGCCTTGCGAGAAGAACACTCAGGTAGCTGGCACGCTGATCCCGCAGGAGTCTCGCACCTTGCGCTCCAATCAACTTTCAATGAAGCGTACTCACTAACATGTTCAAAAGCCTAACAGAAAAATAGAGCACACATTTGCAGCTTGCGATGTGTGCTTCTGTTTTTTCACGGCCGTTTATCTTACAATAGACAGTGAGAGAAAATTTTTATGCCTGAAGGGGCTTCTAATGGAGGTATACATATGAACGAAGGACGTATTCAAAAGGTTAAAGATTGGTTAAAAGAAGAAGGTCAAACGTTCGCCTTCATTCATACGACAGCGAACGTATTCTATTTGTCTGGACTATACACAGATCCACATGAGCGTGTGCTTGGTGTAGTTGTACTGCCAGAAGGTGAACCGTTCATGGTTTGCCCGGGAATGGAGCGTTCACAAGCAAAAGGTGCGGGCTGGACGTATGAGATAGTGGGATACAGTGACTCCGAAGATCCATGGGCTAAGGTGCAGGAGGCACTAGCTGGCCGCGGCGTGACTGCAGCATCTTCTATTGCAGTTGAAAAAGAAACACTTCCATATGCGCGTGGCGAAAAGCTGCTTGGTATGTTTAACGATGCAAAGTTAGTGGGGGCTGAAGAGCTTTTAAATGAGCTTCGTTTAATAAAAGAAGATAGTGAGCTTAAGACGCTGCGTGAAGCCGCACGACTTGCAGACTACGGAGTTGAAGTCGGTGTTGCTGCGCTTAAAGAAGGCGTAACTGAGATGGAAGTACTCGCAAAAATCGAGTACGAACTGAAGAAAAAAGGCATCAGCCAAATGTCGTTCTCGACGATGGTGCTGTTTGGAGAGAAAGCAGGACAGCCTCACGGAAAGCCAGGTTTAAGAAAGCTTCAGCACGGTGATTTTGTATTGTTTGATTTAGGCGTAGTGTTGAATGGATATTGTTCAGATATCACACGTACAGTAGCTTTCGGTGATCTAGATGAAAAACGTCGTGAGATCTATGACACAGTACTGCAGGCACAGTTGAAGGCGTTGGAAGCATCAAAGCCGGGTACGCGTATCGGAGACCTTGATGTAATCGCACGTAACCACATTACAGAAGCGGGTTATGGAGACAACTTCCCTCATCGCATCGGGCATGGTCTTGGAATCGATGTACATGAGTTCCCGTCCATGAGTGATAACAATGACGGCGTGCTGCGTGAAGGCATGACGTATACGATCGAACCAGGAATCTATATAGATGACATCGGCGGTGTACGAATTGAAGATGATGTTGTTGTAACCGCTGTTGGGTATGAAACATTGACGAAATACCCGAAAGAACTGCAGATAATTAAATAAAATAAATGAAATAAAGAAGGATGACACGTGATAGAGTCATCCTTTCCTTTTTAGTGGGTCTTGAGAGGGGCATTTGGCTGTGTGATAGCCGTTTTCGGCAGTGCTGTGAGACCCAATCCTAAAGTTTTGGGCGTGAATCCACAAAAAAGGGTGTTGAATCCACGAATTTTGGTCCTGAATCCAAAAGTTTTACCCGCTTATCCACGAGTTTACATTTCTAGACATAGTTCGACATTAGTCATATATGCTAAATCAAGTCTTTAAAATTTTTACTTCGATCTGCTCATCTATATCAGCATCCCATACTCTCTGTATCTCAAAAGTGCCTGCTTCAAAGAACAAAGGGAACCTCTCTTTAAACCAGTTTTGCATAGGCAGGTTAAGAGCTTCAGAGATCGGCACCCAGACAAGCTCTCCTTCAGGTGGATCTTCCATCAATCCGCCAGAAAACGTATCAGTCCAATAGTTAAACACCATGTATCGTACGTTCTTTTTCGGGTTTACATACTCGTCAATTCCTTTAAAAACAAGATTAGATACATTAAGACCCGTTTCTTCTTTTACCTCCCTAACAGCGCCACCTACTAAACTTTCAGGAAAATCGATTTTGCCTCCAGGAGCTAAATATCCTGGAAAGCCTCGATTGTCTGGACGCTTAATTAATAACACTTTATCTTCATTTTGAATCATGCACATCGTATAAAGACGGTGATCAACTATCATTATAAAAATACTCCTTAAAAAGTTAAAGTTGTCTTTTTAAAACATATAAATATGAAATGTTTTTAGGCATTTCTATTGTTGCCTTCCTATTCTCTCAACAGCGATAATTACTGGCTTGTTTATTCTAATGGGTTCTGTTAGCTTGATGATCTACTATGTATTATTTAAAACGGAACAAAAACAACAAAGAATCGAAAAGTCTACGGCATAAAAAAGAGCAGAGGCCATCTCTGCTCTTACGAAATTCTCTTCATTAGCCATTTATAAACTACAAACAATGCAGCAAAAATCAATAAAACCAAAATCAACGTCAGCGTCCGTTCACCAGGCATTCCGTCTGCCATGAGTACTGGACCAAGTCCGAAAAAAGCTACTAATAAGAATGCAATACCAAAAACGATCCTCAATAGGATTTTCATTTTTGTCACCCCTTATCTATTCTATGACAGAGGCAGCACATAAAACATCATAAGAAAATGTAAAACACTGCCCGCTAGAACGAACAGGTGCCAAACCGCGTGGTGAAAGGGAAAGCTGCGCCACACATAAAAGATACTGCCGAGCGTGTAGATGATACCGCCAGCGACAAGCAGCTGAATTCCTTCAGGAGGCATATTAGCCGAAATATCTTGAAGGGCAAATGTAATCAGCCAGCCCATTGCTACATATCCCAGTGTCGATAATACAACAAACTTTTTCGTGAAAAAGACTTTAAAAACGACTCCAAATGCGGCAAGTCCCCAAACGACTCCAAACAATGTCCAGCCAAGAGCACCGCCTACAACAATCAGTACGATCGGTGTATACGTCCCCGCGATAAACAAGTAGATCGCGGCATGGTCCATGATTTCAAAAATATCTTTTACCCGTCCTTTAGGAAAAGCGTGTACGAGAGTGGATGCTGTATAAAGCGCCAGCATTGTTCCTCCAAATACAGCAAAGCTGACAATATGAACAGCTGTTCCTTTCCATACTGCAAACACAAGCAGGATGGAGGTAACGGCAACACTAAGAAGGACGCCGATGCCATGTGTAATGGCGTTCGCTATTTCTTCACGTTTTGTAAATACATGTGTACTCATTTCCGTTCACCTTCCTTTACGTTATGGTAAGTATATCAGAATTCCACTCCCTTTAACCAAATAAGGACTTTAAGGTTTTATGAAAAAGAGGGAATCGAAATGTAAAAATTGAAATATATAGGATTACAGACTTATATAAAGAGAGGGTCATGGGTATGGAAGTAACACGATATGAATCTATTCCTGCTTTCTATGATGAAGTAGAAACGTTCTTATTGAATCAAGAAGACAGAGCGGGTCTTATGCTTGGGAATAGTATAAGGTTTAGAGACAAAGTATGGGAACAGGAAAAACCGTTACTTGCGACAGTAATAAAAGATGGAGAAATTATGCTTGCAGCTATGCTTATACCGCCGTATGCACTGCTGCTTTTAGAAAAAGTTGAAGCTGATGGTGTTGCCGCTGTCCCTCATTTAGTAGAATATTTAGTAAAAGAAGACTATGCGATTCATAAGGTGAATTCACCAAAGGCAGTTGGAAAAGTTTTTGCCGAGCATTGGACGAAAGCACACCAAATGGAAGAGAAAGTATTGATGGATCTTCGTTTATATACTTTGAAATCTGTTGTACCGCCGGCGGTACGTCCCGGGAAATTACGTCAAGCAACGTCTGAGGATTTAGTTTTTTTGCCTCAATGGATTGTAGAGATGACGGGAGAAATTAATCAGCTGATGACGCGTGATGAAGCAGAAGAGTATGCGAAGACAAGAGTAGAAAATGGGTTTCTTTTTATCTGGGAAGATGAGGGGAAAGCGGTATCCATGGCATCTAAAACGAGACCGAATATTAAAGGCGTATCTGTGAATCTTGTCTATACTCCGAAAGAATTGAGGGGTAAAGGCTACGCCAGTGCGTGTGTAGCGTCATTAAGTGATTACCTGCTAAAAGAAGGATATGAATTTTGTACATTATACACGGATCTAGCAAACCCGACATCCAATAAAATCTATCAAAATATTGGGTATGCACCTGTATGTGATTATATTGAAATTAAATTTAACAAAAAAAGAGCAGAGACACCGGCTTAATTACCGGTACGCTCTGTTCTTTTCTTTTTGTTGGAGATAATCGTTTATGTATCTTTGAGCGCTCTTTAATAACCCGTCTGGGAGTTTTTCGGCTGGAAAGTATCGAAAGTCATAAGATTCATCTTCATCTATCAAAATATCACCTTTTACCTCAGTTGCCGTATAGACCGCAGTTACACAATAAAGTTCATCACCGTTTGGGACTTGTAAATAATGATCAGCTCCTGAATATACGTGAAGCTGTGATAAGCCGCCAATATCAAGACCCGTTTCTTCTTTTACTTCACGAATTGCTGTCTCTTCAAAACTCTCCCCTAGTTCCATTAAGCCCCCAGGAAGTCCCCAGCCGCCATCCCTGCGATGCTGCAGCAAAATTTCTTCCTGTTCGTTTACAATGATTACAACAGAACCAGGTAAAATGAGCGGTGCACTTCCTACATGCTTTCGAAGATCCTCATAATAAGCCATCGAACCTCTCCTCTCGTTACCCAACATTTTACAGAAAGAATGATAAAATTTCACCTAATAATGGAGAGAATGATAGAAAACAATGAATGAGGAGCAGGTTAAATGGAAGCTTATGCAAGGCCAAGAGTGGTTGTCAGTAAGTGCCTGGAATTTGATGCATGCCGCTATAACGGTGATGTGATCTATAATGATGTGATAAAAAAATTAATGGAATATGTAGATTTTGTACCAGTCTGTCCTGAAGTAGAGATTGGACTCGGGACACCAAGAGAGACGATCCGCATTGTAAAACAAGGGGAAGATCATTTGCTTCTTCAGCCTTCCACAAAAAGAGACGTAACAAAAGCAATGACGTTGTTCTCAGAAAACTACATAGCAGGTGTAAAAGATACAGATGGTTTTATTTTGAAAACCCGCTCCCCATCATGCGGAATAAAAGAAGTAAAAGTATATGCTTCAACTGAAAAAGGACCTGCAATCGGCCATGCAAGTGGTTTGTTCGGGGGAAAGGTAGCGGAATTTTTTTCTCACTTGGCAGTTGAAGAGGAAGGAAGGCTAAATAATTTTACCATCCGTGACCGTTTTTACACGAAACTATTTACATTAGCCTCGTTTCGGCGATTGCTGCCAAAAGGATTAAATGCGGTCGCCGAATTTCATAAGAAGAATTACTACTTGCTCATGGCCTATAGCAGACCGACATTGAAGGCGATGAACCGGATCTTGAAAAATGCACATAAAAATGGTGAGGCCACAACAGTGGAGTTGTATGGGGAAACGCTGCACAAACTGTTTAACCGGGCTGCTAGAAATGATTCAAACCGGAGTGTGGCAAGAGAGATTTTTAGCAAGTTTGAAGCTAGGTTATCAGAAAGAGAAGTTGCTTTCTTTGAAGAACTCCTGCAAAAATACGCAAACAAGAAAGAGCCGTTTTCAAGCATTACCACATTATTGAAATCCCATGCGATCCGTTTTGATGATAATGAGGTCCTGCAGCAAACATTCTTTGCTCCATATCCTGAGATCCTGCTTGAAATTTCTGATTCAGGTAAGGGACGAGACTATTAAAAGAAGGCCATATAAAGCTGGAATAGTAAAACATGATAGCACGGTGGATATTGCAACACCGGCTGCAGCATAGGAAGAGTCCTCTCCATATGTTTGAGCATACATCGAGATCGTGGGAGCGGAAGGCATGCCAGCTACTAAAAAGGCTACGGCAAAAAGTTGAAACGGCAATGAAAGCAGTGTAAATGGAAGTAATAAGAGCGGGAACAGAATGAGTTTGTAGAATGATGCTAGCCAAATATGCTTGTTTTGTAAAAAGAGTTTAAGTTCGGAAGCCGGTATGCCTCCTAATAAAGAACCAATTAACAGCATGGAAAGCGGTACGGTTGGTCTTCCTGTTAGTTCGAGGGTATTTGATAACACATCAGGAAGTGTACCTGGCAAGATCATTAATAATAATCCGAATAAGGTAGCAATAACTCCAGAGTTTAAAAAAACTTTTCGCCATTGAACACTTTCTGAATTTCTCGCAAATAGGTAGATGGCATAGGTCCAGATATATAATAGATAAACGAAATTAAAGAGAGTTGCATAGAATACTCCCTCCTTACCGAACAGTAAAAAACAAACGGCAATGCCTAGAAAGCCTTGATTCCCAAATATCATGATGCCTTCTAAGGCATTTTTCTGCTGCTCTTCTGGTTTTAATTTTTTTACAGTAACAGAGGAAATTACGGATGAAGCGATGAGTACAAAAGTTGAAAGTAAGCAAAGCCAGCTGAATTGAATTAAATTTTCAACTGAAAACGAAACATCCATTCCGAAAAGAATGAGAGCAGGAAGGGTTACGTTTAAGATTACAGCTGTTAGAACTTTTTCACTGCCCTGTGGAAGGATTTCTTTTTTTCGCAGCATGTAACCTAACACGGCAATGCTGTACAATAGTGTTAATTCCTGAATAAAAGAAGCGAATTGGTTCATGTTATTTCCTCCTCATTATTAAAAGAATATGGAGAGGGCTCAAAATGGGTGAACACGATTACAAAGGAGGGAGTTCTTCGTGTACATAGCAAAAGGAGAAACCTTATTTAGACAAGGGGAAGAAGGACCATTATTTAAGCTGGAAAAAGGTCTTTTGAAAATCATTAGAGTCCATGAAGATGGAAGCCAAGTGTTATTAAATTTAATTGTTACAGGTGAGATGATTCCGCATCATTCCCTCATGTCCCAAAAGGAGTATAATGGTTCAGCCATTGCGCTTTTGCCATCTGAAGTAACAAGAATTGACCCAGATCAATGGTACCGGTCGTTAGAGGAAGATCCTAAAGTCTATAAAGAGGTGGCGCACCTTTTAGAGACAAAATTAAGAATGATGCAGCAAAGGATTAATCAGATGTCGACATTAACTCCGGAAGGAAAGATTTTAAAACTGAAAAAGTGGTTTTCGAGTTACTTTCCCGAAGTGCCTGTTGAGAAAGTCCTTACCCAAGAGGAAATCGGGCAGTTTGTGGGACTTAGAAGAGAGACCGTAAACCGTGTTTTAAAAAAGCTGAAATGAATTGTCAAAGAATTTACATACATATGAACGCAAGAAATTTGCTCCTTTAACAAATGATACAAGTATAAAAGTTAAGGAGTGATATAGATGAAAAAATTGATACCTGCAGCACTGGCCTTTACATTAATATCCAGTGGGGTTGTTACGGTTTCCGCACAAAAGGCAGATAATGTGCAGGCTGCAACAGAGAAAAGAGAACATCATTTCAGACAAATGAAAAACTTTGAAGATGAGGTCCACAAGGCAAATGCGCTTAAGATGGAACGTCTCGAAATTCAAAAAGAGATTGTTCAGCAAAAAGATAAGCTATTTGATCTTCATGTAAAGGCTGCAGAAAGTGGCAGCAAAGAAAAAAGAAGCGGGAAAAAAGCGATCAGGCAGGACATGAAAAAGATTCATCAAGATTTAAAAGCATTAAGAAAAGAAGCCCAAGAAACGAAGAAATCCATGCATGAAGCGATGAGAGCTGATGATGAGAAACTAGCGAAAGAGAAAATGACTCGATGGTTGAGCATCAATGAGAAAATTAATAGTAAGCTGATTGAAAAATCTCAAAAACTTGATGAGATCATCAAACAATATAACTAAAATAAAAAAGTGTTGAAGCGCATTTACCGCCTCAACACTTTTCTTTAATTGGCTTTATGCAATGGCGGGTAATCTGGATAATCTGTAATAATTCCATCTACACCAGCATCAAGAAGAGGCTGGACTTCTTCTTGTTTACGTACAGTCCACGCCATGATACCCATGTTACGTTCATGAACTTCATTTACAAGGGATGAATTAACGAGTGATTTGCTTGGATTCACATACTCTGCGTATGATGCGAATTCATTCAGCTTTTCCTCACTTAAATCTGTCGCACGGGAAGTTAGTAGACCAACAGGAACGGATGGCAATAGCTCGTCCATTTTTTTCATAGATTCGAATTCGAATGATTGCACGATGATCTTTTCGTTACTTGGCAGATGCATGTTGCGTTCTAGTAAAGCTTCTGCAACTTTTTGTTCGATGCCTGGATAATAATAAGTTGCTTTTAATTCAATGAGAATGCCTGTTTTGCCGCGGAATTCATCAAGAACTTCCTCAAATGTAGGAACTTTTTCTCCAGCGAACTCTGGTCCGAAATAGCTTCCGGCATCCAGCTGACGAATCTCTTCAAGTGTATGATCCTTTACATAACCAGTGCCATCTGTTGTACGATCAAGCGTAACATCATGGATCACTACAAGTTCCCCATCTTTTGTTTGCTGCACATCTATTTCGATGTAATCAGCTTTCATGTCAACACCCTTTTGAAAAGCGGCCATCGTATTTTCAGGTGCGTATCCGGAGGCACCTCGATGAGCAACCGTCTCTACTTGATCTGAAGGTTCATAAGCGAATGTTGTGGTCGTGAATAATGAACCAATTAGTCCCATCGAAAGAAGTGAAGCTGTTGCCATTTTCTTTACGTTCATTCTTTCTATCCCCTTTGCACTGGTATTGTTTTTGTGTTTATCCTGCCTGCCTCATGCAAACAGGCAGGACTCACAAGATTTATGCTAACAAAGGGATCAGTGAAAAGAATGGTCAGATCTTCCTGACAATTTTAAAGAAAAAAAGGTCGTATAGAGCAGAAATCTTAATAAAAGCACTATGGTGTAAAGGGAGCGTGAATGACGTTTCAAATATGTTAAGATTGCAAAGACGGAAAGGAGCTTTTACATATGCTGATTGATGATGAAATTTATGGTACGTATGAAGTAGAGTCAATACTGGAAGATCTTATCCAATCCAACCCTCTCCAACGGCTAAAAGGGATCCATCAAGGTGGAGCGTCCTATTTAGTTAATAGAAAGTGGAACGTTACGCGATACGAACATTCAATAGGTGTGAGGTTGTTAATCCGGAGACTTGGAGGTTCATTGGAGGAACAAATCGCCGGACTGCTGCATGATGCCTCACACACAGCATTTTCTCATGTGATCGACTTTGTTTTAGAGAATGAGCACGAGGACTTCCATGAAGAAATCTTTGAAGAAATGCTGTTGCAATCCGAGATTCCTGAAATCTTGAAAAAATATGGCTATTCAATGGATACGATATTACAAGAAGAATTTCCGCTTCTGGAGCAGCCCCTTCCTCTTCTGTGTGCAGATCGGATTGACTATACACTTAGAGATTTATTTCGATACGACTACATAACAAAGAATGAAGTAGAAGATTTTTTGCCGAGTCTTTATGTAAAAGACAACGTAATCTGTATTAGAGGTATTCAGCATGCGGAATGGTTTGTTCAGGCATATTACAAGGAAGTACAGGATTTCTTTATGAACCCTCTCAACGTTTACGGGTATGATAAATTGATTAAGTTATTGCTGGAAGCTTTGCAAGCTGAAGTGATTACTAAAGAAGATTTTCGGCTGCAAGATGAAGAAGTGTTAGAAAAGATCAGGCAGTCTGACCGAAACGAATTATTGAAACGTTATGAAGAAATCGTTATGCATGTAAAACTTGCAGAAAATGACAATGAATATGATATTCATTTAAAAGGGAAGCCTCGTTTAATTGACCCAACTGTAATGGAAAGGGGATGTCTTGCAGCAGCATCTGAAATCTCTCTTGCGGTAAAAGACATGAATGAGAGAGCGAGAGAAAGAGCCTTAATGGGAAGCTTCATAAAAGTGATATAGAAAAAACCAGGCATTAAAAGCCTGGTTTTTGGGTTTCTTCTGTGTGTTTGAAGCCTCTTGCTATATAAATAAATGGTGTAGAAGCTGCAGATACAACAAATTTAATTACATACGTTGTAAAGAAGATTTGCACCCATACATCCCATGAAAAGACTCCGGCAAATGCAATCATACAAAAGATGAATGTATCGATCAGCTGACTCACCATCGTACTGCCGTTGTTCCGAATCCATAGTTGGTCAGGACGAGAAAACTTCTCTCTTAATTTAGCAAAAAGCTTAACATCTAAATATTGACTGACAAGATAAGCTGTTAAACTTCCAAGTGCTAAACGCGGCATAAGGCCGAAAAGCGCTTCAAGATGCGTTTGGGCAAAATCACTTTCATGCGGTTCAAATACAAGAACTAGCTGCATGATGATTGTTGTCATGACTAGCGTGAAAAATCCAAACCAGACGGCTTTCTTTGCTTCTTTTTCTCCGTATTTTTCATTGAGTAGATCTGTTGCCAAATAGATTGTACCGTAAATAACGTTTCCGAGTGTCATAACAAGACCAAACATCTCAATCGTTTTCACAACCTGCAAGTTTGCCAAAATCGTTGCTGCAGCGATCCAAGCGAATAGACCTGCTTTCCCAAACCACTTATAGCACAATAAAAAAAGAATAAAATTCACGAGGGTAAATCCTACACCAAAATAAAAATTAAACATAAAATTCCTCCTAGTTTTGTTAACGCGGGAGTTTTCGAACCGCGAAATACATGAAATACAACAGTTTCGCAATAACTAGAATGTTTCCGCAGAAGTTTAATGAAACGACATTAGTCCCGAAAATACGACAAAATTTCCCGGAAAATAACATAAAGAAAACCTCCCAAATTATAGGGAGGTCTGAGGTTATTTGATTATACCGTTTGAACGGCTTTTTCTAGAGCTGCTTCAGGTGCTACATAATCGTAGCCAAGGTCTGTTGCAACAGCTTCGTATGTTACATATCCTCCAGCTGTGTTTAGACCAGCTTTTAGAGATGGGTTTTCAGCGATTGCTTTTTGTGCACCTTTATTTGCGATTTGAAGCGCGTAAGGCACTGTTACGTTTGTAAGTGCAATCGTAGAAGTACGAGGCACTGCACCAGGCATGTTTGCTACTGCATAGTGAACAACTCCATGCTTGTCGTAAGTTGGATTATCGTGTGTTGTAATGCGGTCAACCGTTTCAAAGATACCGCCTTGGTCGATCGCAACGTCAACTACAACAGATCCTGGCGTCATTGCTTTAATCATTTCTTCTGTTACAAGCTTAGGTGCTTTTGCACCAGGAATAAGAACTGCTCCGATAACTAAATCTGATTCAGCAACAGCTTGTGCAATGTTTAATGGGTTAGACATTAATGTTTGGATGCTGTTTCCAAAAATATCATCTAATTGGCGAAGACGGTCTGGGCTTAGGTCGATAATTGTAACATCTGCTCCAAGTCCGATTGCAACTTTAGCAGCGTTTGTACCAACAACTCCACCGCCGATGATTGTTACTTTTCCGCGGCGTACACCAGGAACGCCAGCAAGAAGGATACCTTTTCCGCCTTTTGGCTTCTCAAGGAACTGTGCACCGATTTGTGCAGACATACGTCCTGCCACTTCACTCATTGGTGTTAAAAGTGGAAGTGTACGGTTGAATTCAACTGTTTCATAAGCGATCGCTGTAACGCCGCTTTCTGTTAGAGCTTTTGCCAATGCTGGCTCAGCTGCTAAGTGAAGGTAAGTGAAAAGAATTAGGTCTGAACGGAAATATTTGTACTCAGACTCAAGAGGTTCTTTAACCTTCATTACCATTTCTGCTGCCCAAACATCTTTTACATCGTCTAAAATTTGCGCACCTGCGGCTGCATAGTCTTCGTTTGTAAATCCGCTTCCTACACCTGCATTGTTTTCAACCCGTACAGTGTGGCCAGCTGCTGTTAGCGTCATAACTCCAGATGGCGTAATTGCGACGCGGTTTTCATTGTTTTTAATTTCTGCTGGAACTCCAATAATCATTTGTGAATCCTCCTATATAAGTAAACTTTTGAGTGCGTTTTCAATTGTGCTTTCAGTATAAAAGGAGGTGGATGGCTTTACATTGTTAGGAATCTAGAAAATGAAAAAAAGCATTTGTGATAATTCACAAACGCATTTACTAAAAAGCTTTCTAAAAGATTGATGCTACATAGATTTTAAGAAATTCTTCATTGAAAAGTTAATTGGAGCGGAAGGGCGAGACTCCTGCAGGATGAGTGGAACAGGTGAGACCACTCAATGTCGCAAGGCGACGAGGGGGCTCACCGCACACCCTGCGGAAAGCGAGTCCTGCAGCGGAGATTAATTTCTTACAAAAGCAACACAGTTTACGAAAACAGCCTTTCAAAAACAACAAAGATTGAGGAAAATATCCTTCTAGAACAATCTATTTATTTTAAAATCAAGGTAAATCATGATTTTTTGATGAGGACTTTTTAAGTCAATATTCGTGATCTCGCTAATTCGTTTAAGGCGATAAAGAAGTGTATTCATATGGATATGCAGGACATCCGAGGATTTATTTAAGTTCTCGTCCAAGGTCAGGTAGGTCTCTAATGTATGATAAAGCTCAGTCTTATGAAGGCGGTCATATTCCTGTAGAGCTCTTAGCATTTCGTTTTGATAGCCCTGCCTTTGTTGTTTTTCATAAATCGCATCTAAAAATTGGTAAATGCCGAGCTCGTGATAGCCGTTTAACGATAGTGTTTCGCCGCCGAGCTTTTCTTGCACGGCTAAAACACTAGAAGCTTCCCTATAGCTTTTTTCTACTTGAGAAAAAGAGGTTACAAGACTTCCATAGGCTGCTTTGATTTCAGATACAGAGAACCGTTCTTTCATATGGGTAAAAAAGGACTCAACAAAGGATTTTGCTAAATCTAACGGCTGCTCTTTCCCAACCGGAGAAGCGAGCAGCAGCATTTGGTTCGAGTCTGCTGCAGATAACAGAACATTTATTTTTTGGTTAACTGCAGCAAGATATAAGATATCCTTTTCAAGGGCCGGGGTGATCTCCTCTTGCAGCTGCAGAATAAAAACAGCTGCAGGTAGTACAGGCAGTATATTGAGTTCATGCAATTTTTCGAGAATGCGCTCTTCTTGCGGCAGGTTTCCGGTCAGCATTTTCCAGAAAAGCTCCTGGCGGTTTTCTTCCTTCTTTTTTGTGCCGATCTGCATTTGAAGCAGCTGACTTTTTGCTGAAACAGCAGCAAGCTTTAAAAGCTGCATATCATCGGCGCTTAATTTTTTCTCTACTTCAAGAACCCAAATATATCCGAGCACCTCGCTGCTTTTCCGGATGGAAACAGCAACACGGTCTCCGAGGCCAACTTTTTGAATGGAACTAACCCGGACAGGATCATCACTTTCCTGGAGTCTCGGAATGACGCCATCCTTCCAAAGGCTGTTCACCACTTTTTCGGGGACGCGCCTTCCTATTATTGTTGCGATACGCGCGGGGTCTGTGCCGTCTTCATGTGTACTGTAAGCAAGAAGTCTATGGTTCTGATCTTCAATGGTTACAGGGCAAGATAAGACATCACTGATTTTGTCCGCTAAATTTTCAAGGCTTCCGAATGTGCCTTTAAAAGGATCTGTTTGATAATCTTTCATATGTTTCCCCGCCTTAAACTCTTCTGTCTCTATTCTATCGAAAAAGAAGAGCAGATTACAGGAGAAAGGAGTAAGTTTGTAGAAATTGGTATTAAGCAAACTTATAGGAGGAATTAAAATGAAATTTAATGAATTTACATATGAAAGACCAGATGTTGCTGAGCTGAAATCTGCTTTTGAAGATGCGGTACAGATTTTTCGTGACGCGTCATCAGCAGATGAACAAAACGCAGCAATGAAGAAGGTTGTATCATTGCGTAATAGTTTCGAATCCAAGGCGAGAATGGTAAAGATTCGTCATACGATTAACACGGAAGACACTTATTATAAAGAAGAACAAGCATTTATGGATGAAAATCTGCCGGTCTATCAGGGCATGGTAACCGACTTTCATGAAGCACTCGTGCAGTCTCCATACAAAGACGAACTTGAAAAGAAGTGGGGCAGTCAGCTGTTTCGTTTAGCAGAGTTAAAGGTAAAAACGTACTCCGAGGATGTACTTGAAGAGCTGAAAAAAGAGAATAAGCTAAGCTCTGAATATGTGAAGGTTATGGCTTCGGCTAAAATTGAGTTTGATGGAAAAGAACTGACTCTTGCTCAATTAGCACCATATAGCCAGTCTTCGGATCGTGAAACAAGAAAAGCTGCTAGTTTTGCAGGAAATGCATTTTTAAAATCGAATGAGGAAAAATTCGATTCCATTTATGACGAGCTAGTTAAGTTGCGCACGGGTATCGCTAAAAAGCTAGGCTATAAAAATTTCACTGAGCTTGCATATGACCGAATGGGGAGAACTGATTACAGTGCGGCTGATGTGAAGGTGTTCCGTGAACAGGTAAAAGACATTATTGTGCCGCTCTGTACGAAATTACGAGAGAAGCAGCGAAGACGCATTGAACTTGATAAACTTAAGTTTTATGATGAACCGTTCAGCTTTACAACGGGCAACCCTAAACCACAAGGTGATGCTGGCTGGATCGTTGATAAAGCAAAGCTGGTTTTTTCAGGGTTGTCTCAGGAAACAGGCGCATTCTTCAATTATATGGCTGAAGACGAGCTGATGGATCTGGAAAGTAAAAAAGGAAAAGCGCCTGGCGGGTATTGTACATATCTTCAGGATTATCAAGCTCCGTTCATCTTCACAAATTTCAACGGCTCTGATAATGATGTACGTGTTCTGCTGCATGAAATCGGTCATGCTTTCCAGATGTATACGAGCCGCGGTTATGAAGTGCCGGAATATCAATTCCCGACACTAGAAGCTTGTGAGATCCACTCGATGAGTATGGAATTTTTAACGTATCCATGGATGGAAGAGCTGTTCGGCAAGGACACGGAAAAATATCTATATTCTCACTTAACGGGAGCAGTTGAATTTATCCCTTATGGAGTTGCAGTAGATGAGTTCCAGCACTTTGTGTATGACCATCCAGATGCGACGCCGGCAGAACGCCGTGCAAAATGGAGAGAACTTGAGAAAACGTACTTGCCTCACCGCGATTATGACGGTTTAGAGTACTTGGAGAACGGCGGTTTCTGGCATAGACAAGGCCACATTTTCCGTTCGCCATTCTATTATATCGATTACACACTTGCTCAAATTTGCGCGTTGCAGTTCTGGAAGCGCTCTGTTGAGAATCGAGAAAGTGCGTGGGAAGACTATTTCGCTCTTTGCCAAAAAGGAGGAAGCCTTCCATTTACGAAGCTTGTAGAGGAAGCGGGATTGATTTCTCCATTTGAAAAGGGCTGTGTAGCATCTGTTGTAGGGGAAGTGGAGAAATTCCTTGCAACAATTGATGAGGACCAGTTTGCAAAAGCTTAATAAAAGGATGAGGAAGAAACCGGCCGGGTGCCGGTTTTTTCATTTCTTTTTTGCATAGAGGTTCAGGGTGCGGGGTATAGTGAGTGTAAAAATTGTCGAGAAATGACATCTCGTCGATAAACTGTAAAAGTTTTTGGATTAATGCTCAAAACTTGTGGATTGATCCGAAAAATTTTTGGATTGGACACTAAAAGTTTTGGAATCAACTGTAATTACCGTTCTGTATACCTAAGGGAGTATCCTGGAGAGGCCTATTTCTATGACCGAAACTGTACCGTTTTGAACCGACCTGGTAAAAGACCTTTATTTTTTGAAGAATTATTGACACTTAGGCCGGGAAAGCGGTTTTCGGCTGTTATTAAGTTTGGAATTAGAGTGCAGAATGGTAAAATGAAGTGGGAATCGTGTAGGAATTGTATGACAATTTGTGTGGAAAAGGAGAAATAACCTATGGCTGAAACCAAACAGCGTAACTATACACCTCTCATTATCGGTTTATCGATTGCTATCAACGTGCTGGTTGCGATCTTGTTCTTCTTGCCGGAATACAAAGGGGAAATCACGTTTGATGTTACCCTGCTTCCGCGCTTGAATGCAATCTTTAACAGCTTTACATTTGTCTTTTTACTGGCGGCTTTATATTTCATTAAGCAAAAAAATATTACGCTTCATAAACGATTTATTTTTGCAGCGTTTACGAGTACGGCTTTCTTTTTGCTCTCATATGTGACGTATCACTATCTGACAGAATCCACTTCTTATGGCGGGGGTGGCCCGCTTAAGTACGTTTATTTCTTTATCTTGATTACGCACATTCTGCTTGCGATCGTGATTGTACCTCTTGCTTTGATTACTGTTACACGTGGACTTAATATGCAAGTCGAGAAGCACCGGAAAATTGCACGCTGGACGATGCCGATATGGCTGTATGTAAGTTTAACAGGGGTATTGGTTTACTTATTGATTTCACCTTATTATGCATAAAAAACAGAGGGCTTTTGCTGACAGCTTCAGCAAAAGCCTTTTCAGGATAGAGAGGAATAAATGAGATGAGCTGGTTTTGGATCATACCGGTAATTTTATGTGGCTTTGGTATGGCTATCATTGTTTACGGCATTCGTTTCAATGAAGAAGATTATGAAAACACGAGATGCTACGGTACAAATTATAGCGGCAGCGTGGTTACAGATACTTTTATTGGTGCGATCGTACAATTCATTTTCATTGTTTTTATCGATAGGCTTGTACGTTTTTTTCCGAGATGGCTTATTAAAGCATTCTTGTTCTTATTCGGAATAGGCTTCATTGCGCTTGGGGTGTATATTTTTAGTGATATGCCGCGCACTTCTTAGTAAGCGATGCCTACGCGGGACTTAGTAAAACGCGGCTCTTTGATAAGAGAAAAAGTAAAGTGAGCTGTGTCCCCTGTACTGATCTTGTTGCCGCCATCTGGTAAAAAATCTTGTTCTACACGATAGCTGCCTGTAGTGTCACCATCTGGCAGATATGTCGGACAAACGATCGTCCAATCCAAACCACACTCTTTTAAAAAGTTATACGCTTTGTGATGATCTTCAGCTGCTCTCGTTAGTTTTCTCTTCGATTCAGAGGACTGGTAGCGCAGCAGATGAGGTTCCGTTCGGCTCTGCAGTATTCCTGCTGTTCCGATTGTTATAATGCGTGTGATTCCTTCCTTTTTCATCGCCGCGATAATCAGCGGGATGCTTTCCGAAAGTACGTTTCCTCCCTCAGTAGATAAAGCACTGACAACCATATCACAGCCTTTTATCCCTTCCTCTATCTGCTCCTTGTCAAGTACATTTCCAGTTGTATATGTCATTTTTTCTAAAATTGAAGGGAGCCTTTCTGGGTTTCGAATGAGTGCGTGAACATCGATGCCGTCTTGGATAGCTAGCTCTGTGATCTTTTGCCCGACTCTTCCAGAAGCTCCTAACATGAATAGTTTCATTTGAAAATACCTCCTGCGTTTATCTGCGTTTATCATATCACTTATGTATAAATGTAAAAAATCCCTCACCGGCGATTGGCCCGGCAAGGGATTTTTATTCTTTATTGAAGCGTGATTACATCCGTATATCTGTAATCTTGTTTGTCTCCTCTAATCGCAAAAGCGACTACTCGATAGTTTCCTGGAGCAACAGCTTCACCTGAGATCTTTCCATCCCAGTGGAAGTCGTTAAATTCTTTTGGAACATCTTCGTAGCTGCTAATTGTACCTACTGCTTGAGTAAGAGTACTATTATATAAAACTAACTCTACTTTTTCCGCTTCAGCTGGCAAGTAAGCAGATAGTGTAAACTCGTTGTTTCCGAGTGCTGTTGCACTAAAATGCGTGATAGAAGGAAAGTCTGGTTCTTGGACGAACAGGATCGTCGGCACCTCTATCAATTTGCTTCCGTCGCTTATGCGGATCGTACCCTCGTGATAGCCAGGTGCTAGTTTAGAAGCATCAACCTGTACGTTGAATTTAACGTCCTTGGAGCTGTTTGCGTTAACTTTTAAGTTCTTGCTTGTCGTTACTTTAACGCCTTCAAGGTCCACATCAAATGTGTATTGTTTTGCTGTATCACTTAAGTTTTTAATTGTGAAATGCTCACCCTTTACTTCTTTGCCTTTTGTTTTAGAGAACACGCCGAATGAATGGCTTCCAGGTGATACAAGTGTGTTTGCTTCAATCGCGTCCACGACACGGATGCTGCCTGCACCTTGTGTGTTATACGGATACAGGTTTCCATCAGCATCTATCATGTTTTCCGCTGTATTCATTAAAGCAGCCTTCACATCATCAACACCCCAAGCAGGATGTGCTTGCAGGATTAATGCTGCCGCTCCAGCAACATGAGGAGATGCCATACTCGTTCCTTGCTTAGCACCATATCCATGCGGGTTAGAAGGATCATGTGTTGGAACTGTACTAACGATATTTACGCCAGGAGCTGAAACATCTGGCTTGATCATCCACGTATCCATTACGGGACCGCGAGATGAGAAGGCAGCCATTGTCTCACCGACTGTTTTATCAAATGCTGTTCCAAACGTTACAGTTGTATCAGGGTTTTGATCAAGGATAGCTTTAAGTTCTAGTCCTTGTTCACGAGATAGTTTAATAGTTGGCACATCCATACCAGGTACATCAACAGGGATTTCTCCAGGTGTGTTATTGTAGATTACCATACCTACTGCACCAGCGTTTTTCGCATTAGTCGCTTTATCAACGAATGCATGTGTGCCGCGCTCTACTAATACAACCTTACCTGCTACATCTTTTCCAACAAAATCAGCTGCACCAGCAAGTCCGACATATACAATCGGCAATGTTTGGCCATTCAATGCTAGAACGGCTTCATCAGAAGGGAAGCCCATTACTTTTGCCGTTGAGAAACTTGTATCTCCAGCTTTTAAAGTAGAAGAGTACACATTGAAAGGAAGCTGAGTTGCCCCTACAGAGATCGCTTCTCTTGATGTTCCCGGTGAACCTACTGTCCAGTTGTTAGGTCCGCTGTTACCATTTGAAGTTACTGCAACTACTCCATCAGACATCGCTTGGTCTAGGGCGATGCTAGTTGCCCAATCCGGGTTGTTCAGCGAGTTTCCTAATGATAGGTTCATAACGTCAGCACCGTCTTCAACCGCTTTTTCAACTCCTGCAATTACGTTTTCTGTTGATCCGCTTCCGCCAGGTCCAAGTACGCGGTACGCTAATAGACTAGCTTCTGGTGCTACGCCTTTAATCCCGCCGTCAGCTGCAACTGTCCCTGCAACGTGCGTGCCGTGTGTTGTTTCAGCGCCCCTTGGGTCACCTTTAGGCGTTTCTTGCGGATCGCTGTCATTATCTACAAAATCATATCCTTTATATTCTCCGAATGCCTGGTCAAGATCAGGGTGTGTGTAATCAACTCCTGTATCGATTACGGCAACAGTAACACCTTCACCTGTGTAGCCAGATTCCCAAGCTTCATTCGCTCCTATAAAAGGTGCCGAGTTCATCATTTGAGGATTGACCTCGTCAAATGATTGGTCACCTGTATCTTCTCCTGTAGTATGATATTCAACGTCCGGATATACGGCTTTTACTCCTGGAACCGTTAATAGATCAGGAATTTCATTTGCTGGAATTTCTAAAGAAAAACCAGAAAAAACATGATCATATTCTTGATTGACTTTGTATTTATTTGTACGAGTAGCAATGTCCTTTACGATTGCTTCACGTTTTGATTTCAGATTGGATTTAGTCTGTTTCTGACCCTTCTTTTTAGCTTCTAGGACAGACGGTTCTTTTAATTCGATGATTACTTTTGTAACATTAGAAGAGTTTAAATCATACTTTCCGTAAAGCGGTGCAAGTTCTGGAGTTTGATCATTTGATGATGGTGCTGCTGAAGCTCCAGAAAATGCAGAAAACATAAATGTACAAGCTAATGTGAAACTAGAAGTCTTGCGCAGGAAACGTTTCATTGAAATCGTACACCCCTTATTTTTATAGTAAAGTACATATTCTGCTATGTATTTTGAAACACCTTGAATTAATGGAAAAAACAGTTATCAAGTCCTTATAGTGGAAAAACTGTTATTACTAATGTACCGTAAATCCCTGTAAGCAAATTTAAGGATTGCTCATTTAGACCCATGCTAAGATAGGAATATTGTTTTAGAAGAAAGAGGTGAACAGAATGGCGGTCAGTGAAGAACCATTTGGTACAATTCAGGAAAATCGGATTATTCCGTTATGGAGTTTAACGGTATGGCTGGTTGTCATGAATACAACAATGTTTAATGTTGCTCTTCCTAGTGTCATTGCCCAGTTTGATTTATCTCCGACAGCCGGATCCTGGATTGTCTCAGGTTATTCCATTGTGTTTGCCTTATCGACGATTACGTTCAGCAGGCTGTCTGATTTTATACCGATTGGCAGATTGTTGATCACAGGGCTGATTATATTAGGAATCGCATCAATCATCGGTTATTTTGCGAATAGCTTTATTTTCGTGCTGGCCAGCCGGATGGTTCAGGCTATGGGGGCTGGAGCTGTGCCTGGACTTGGAATGGTGCTTGCTGCTCGGTATATTCCGATTTCAAGACGTGGACGGGCGATGTCTTTTATTTCATCCGCTGCATCACTTGGTTTTGGTCTTGGACCTGTAATTGGAGGGGGCATTACTCAGCTTTTAGGATGGAATTTCTTATTTATCATAACGGGGCTCGTGTTACTGCTGCTTCCGGTTTTTAAAATTTATCTGCCGGTGGAGAAGAGAAGAGAAGGTTCGTTTGATTTCGCTGGTGCGCTGTTAACGGGTGGAGGAGTTACCTCTTTGTTGCTGTACCTTTCCTCATTTTCTTTCTGGCTGCTTGGATTGAGTGTTTTGTTCTTCGTGGTCCTTGTTTTGTATTCTAAGAAAAAGGATGAACCTTTTATCCGTGTGAATCTGTTTAAAAACAACAGGTACGTAGCTATTCTGCTCGTTGGACTTATTGCATTTATGACACACTTTGCGTTCTTGTTTGTCATGCCTGTTATGCTCTCGAATTTGTTTGGAAAAGAACCGGCTGTTATTGGCTTGGTGATTTTTCCAGGTGCCATGCTTTCCGCGTTTGCTGCTATATTTGTGGGGCGCTGGATCGACCGCTTTGGTAACTTGCCTGTCATGCGAGCGGGTCTTATCTCGTTGATGGTATCAGCAATACTATTTTCACTTCTCGGAACCAAGGCGTATTATATGACAGCCATTTTTTACATGTTTACAAGCATCGGATTCTCAAGCTTAACGTCGAGTCTTGCTAATGAGAACTCCAGAATTTTAAATAAAGACGAAGTGGGCTCTGGAATGGGTATGCTTCAGCTTGTTCAATTCTTTGGTGGAGCATTGGGCGTTGCAGTGGCAGGACTTTTAATAGAAGCACAGAAGATGTTCGAGCTTCCGGTCGTGTACCGGAATGTGTTTGTTTTCTATACCATTCTAGTCTGTATAGCCATCATCATCTATCGTTTAAAAATAAAGAAAAGTGTGAGCCAGGTCGGTAATTAACCAAATGGCTTACACTTTTTTTGACTATCTTAACCATTTAAAATCATAAGAATAGATGGATTTGCCTTTTACAGACGTTAAGATGCCATGTAATCCTTTAATTTTAAATGAATCCATCTTTTTTCCGCTGTTTAAGGAATACTTTTCTAGTATATGTTTTTCAGGAGATTTTTCACTATACCTTACGGCGTACAAAGAGTCATCTTTAAAAAAAGTCTCTTCGTTATGGCGTACTCCATCTTTTGGAGCATCCTTTAAAGTGAATAAGAGGTTTGTCTTTTTGGATTGAGTGTCAAATGTGACTACTTCACCTAATCCGTTTATATAATAAAGTTTATGATTATAAATGTGAGCAGAGTTTTTTACGTTATACGGAATAGCTGCTGTAGGATGCTGTTTATTTGCATAAGTAGCTAATCGTATTTTTTCTTGTAACAATGTTTTTCTATGAATACGAAATAACACAGTGTTTTCGGTTGTATCATCAATGAATTCGCTAAGTATAAAATAGTAATAGTCCGAATCACTTAAAATAGGAGATCGAACAGAGAACTCTGAGTTCTGTGGGTTATGAAGAGTAATCAGGTCCTGAACGTTCATCTTATTTTTTGTAAAAAGTACTTTTCTTAGAGCATATTGGTTTTTTTCTGTGTCTTGCGTCAGAATTAATACTTCGTTATTCGGAATTCCGGAGGCCAGAATATAGTAAGGAATATTGCCTGACTGAACACCGCTAATATTGCCAAACCAAATATTTGAATCATATCCTCCATCCTTGTTAACTCCAGTATTAAAAATGCTGATATGAAAATCTTCTTTCTTCAAGTAGCCAGTTCGTTCTCCTGTATATTGTGGCTTGTTCATTTTAAATTCTTTATAAGCTTTACCTACAAGTTTGAACGTGTTTTTATCAACGAGCATAAGTTCATTTTCATAAAAAGAAAGACTCCCTAACTCAAGCCCCTTCATCCGATAAGCTTCTGCTTTGCCTTTGTCATCAATAAAAACAGCTAAGCTGATTCCCTTACCGTCTAAATCTTGATCGGCCGTTGTTGAAAAATACATGACTGCTTGTTTGTTTTTTAGAAAATCTTTGTCTTGGATGGCTTCCTTTTCAATGGAGTGAGACGCATCAATACTTTTATTGAAAAAGAGGTTGTATCCAAATGTGCCTATTAGAAGTAAAAGAATGAATAAAAACATCATCTTTTTCATCAGTCAGATCACCTTTTCATCTAAAGAAGGCAATAAGTTCGTAATGAAACGTCCTTATTGCCTTCTCGTTCTTATATATTTCGGACCAAACTTGTACCTGGTGCATCACGGACATCTCGTGGATAGACACCGAGTCCGCCATCCACGTCCAAGTCTAGATTGCCGTTTAATTTATAGGCCGACCAAATTAATTTTGAACAGTTTTTATCCCCATAGTGGGAAGTGGTTCTGTTGGTGACAAAGTTATAAGAATAATCATCGATACCGACGCGGCTGTATGCCCAGGTTGCAGCATTCTCCCGGTTCGTAGTGGTCGTTGTAACAGATTTTACTTGAGCATCGCCCTGATCTACTTTTCTTAAAGTAGTGGAAATGGTCCGTACTCCCGTATCTGGTACAGATTCGACTATAGTGCTGCTTGTATAGTACATACCAACGTGTCCGTGATTTAAGTAGGCAGTTTGAGAAGCTGTGTAATAAAAATTTCCTTTTGTACTGGTTCCGACTGATACAGTTCCTCCGCTGCTGCCCATTGTACCGAGTTCACCTGAAAGTTGTTTTTCCATTTTGGCTTTTTCTTGATCATTTTTCAGTTCTTTATAGATCTGTTTAAGGAGAGCTTCCTCCGTATCTCCTGTGTTAATTGCGATGGTCTGAACACTGGATAATAATTCTTCCTCTGTTAAGTCAGGCTGCATTTGCAGAATCTTATCTGTATAAGACGAATGATGATTCTGAGCAAAAGCATTTGGTACCGAAAAAGCTGTGAGACAGAATGCTAAAACAGTAGAAACCACTTGTTTTTTCATATTCTTCCTCCTGCCATATTACGGGACCCCTTTGTCGACAAGCTAAATTTACCATTTATAAACAAATGAGTAAATGTAAAAAGAGATAAACAGTAAGGATGACTTACCAAATAAATGGAAAATGCTTCTAAAGGGCTGTTTACTAGAGTAATTGCATTTGTAAAATCAGGACAAAAGATGCTGAGGAATAATAGTAATAACGAACCTTTGAAAAGTTGATTTTGTTTTGAAGAAATAAAAAAGAAATAAAATTAGGGGTTAACTGGAGCAAAATCTCTAGGGCATACCGCTGAAACCACGATGGGAAATAAATTGTAGGGGGTCAGACCCCCTTTCTGAAAAAGTTGTAGAATTTTGTCAAAAGAAGCCGATAAGTAAAATGGAAAGATAAAAAGGCGAACTTTTAAGGATACAAGATAAATGATTGTGAAAGGACGAGGGACGATTCGTGGAAAGAAATAAAGAACTGATTGATTCATTAATGAAATTTCAGAAGCTATTAGACACACACCCAGATACTGTTGATTCCATCCCGGTTTTCACAAATTACATCCGCTCATTTTTACGTATAAAGCCTATGGGCAGAACTCTGCCTACAATTGAAATCATGACACTCTTAAAAAAGAGAAAGCCTAACTTGTTCTATTTATTAAAGAGGCATTCCAAAGACGATATCATGACGATGTTAACGTATCTAGACATGGATTATGATCAAGCAGAGATTAAGATTGAACGTATTTTACAAGGTGAAGTCATCGCATAATAGCGATGATTTTTTCATTTCCCCTTATTTCGTTATAATGTAGAAAAAAGGAGTGAGGAGAATTGAAGACAATCGGTTTTATTGGAACAGGTGTAATGGGTAAAAGCATGGCTGGGCACTTAATGAACGCAGGATATCCAGTTTTTGTTTATACTAGAACGAAAGAAAAAGCAAATGACCTTATCGAAAAAGGCGCTCAATGGACAGATACACCAAAGGATATCGCGCAAAATTGTGATGTAATCATTACGATGGTCGGCTATCCAACAGATGTTGAGGAAGTATACTTGGGAGCAGACGGTCTGATCGCTCACGCTAAAGCAGGTTCATACTTAATCGATATGACGACTTCAAGTCCGCAGCTTGCTCAAAAGGTTGAAAAAGCATCCTCTGAAAAAAATCTTTTTGCTTTAGATGCACCAGTCTCAGGTGGAGATATTGGTGCAAGAGATGCTAAACTTTCGATCATGGTCGGGGGAGATGAATCAGCTTTTAATGAACTGAAGCCGATATTCTCCAAAATGGGAAAAAACATCGTGTACCAAGGGAAAGCAGGCTCTGGCCAGCATACAAAGATGTGCAACCAGATTGCAATCGCATCTGGAATGATCGGGGTTTGTGAAGCGATTTTATATGCTGAAAAAGCAGGGCTGAATCCTGAAACAGTCTTAAAAAGCATTGAATCTGGAGCAGCAGGGAGCTGGAGTTTAAGCAATCTTGCACCAAGGATGCTAAAAGGTGATTTTGCTCCTGGATTTTATGTAAAACATTTTATTAAAGATATGACGATCGCTCTGAATTCAGCTGAAGAGATGGGGTTGATGACACCAGGCTTAGCCCTTGCTAAAAAGTTATATGAGGAATTGGCTGAAATGGGAGACGAAGATAGCGGAACACAAGCATTATATAAGCGTTTAGCAAACCAGGGTTAAAAGCTCTGGTTTATTTTTATACTTTACAAAACGTAATTATTACGATTTAATTAATGAGATAATAACAGACTTTCATTTAAGGAGTTTTTTTATGAAAAAGATTATTATCATAGGCGGAGGCATACAAGGATGTACTCTTGCTGTTCATCTATTAAAAAAGAACAAAATTAACAACAGTGATTTGCTAATTATAGATAAAAATGATCGGCCACTAAGTAACTGGAAGGCATGTACGAATATCATATCCATGCCATTCTTACGCTCACCCTCTGTTCATCATATGGATGTTAATCCATTTTCGCTTGAGAAATACTCTAAACAGTCGGACTATCACAAAGTCAATCACTTTTACGGGTATTATGACAGGCCATCTCTTGAGATGTTTAATGACCATTGTGATACCTTGATTCATGATTTGAATATTTTAAAATGCTGGCATCAAGGAAACGCAGCTGGAATTGAAAAGCATAAGGGATATTGGATGGTTAAAACAGCTGAAGGCAAAACGTTTAACACGGAAAAAGTAGTTCTTGCGATCGGTTTAGGTGAACATCCATTTTGGCCAGAGTGGGCAGAACAATCCTGTAAAGATGCAGCATCAATCTATCATATTTTTCAAAAAGGTATGCCGGAATTAGACCGTATTACTCTTCCAGTCTCCATAATTGGCGGAGGTATTTCTGCCGCACATTTAGCCCTTTCATTATCTAAAAAATACCCAGGCCAGACTTCACTTATTTTTAGAAAGGATTTAAAGGTACATACCTTTGATTCAGATCCAGGCTGGCAAGGACCAATGTATATGGATAAGTTTAATCAAATAAATGATTACTCGATAAGGAGAAATACCATTATTGAGGCGAGACATAAAGGTTCTATTACAAAAGAACTTTATTTAGGGTTAAAATCTGCTGAAAAAAGCGGTAAAATAAAGCTGATAAAAAATGAAGCGGTATCCTATGATACTGTTGCAAAAAAACTCCACTTCAAAACGGGTGAACCATACGAAGCGAAGTCTATTATACTCGCTACAGGGTTTCATTCTTCTCCACCAGGTATGGAGTGGCTGAAAAATACAGTTGAAAACGAAAATTTAAGATGTGCCAAATGCGGATATCCCATTGTTGCACCTGAAACGCTGGAATGGGAAGAAGGATTATTTGTTATGGGACCTCTAGCAGAATTGGAGATAGGTCCAGTAGCAAGAAATATTGCAGGAGCGAGAAGAGCAACTGAAAGAATCTTGCGGGCTATTTAATGTTCTAGCATACTATTTTGCCGTTTTCATAGATTGTAAAAAGTGAAACAAAAAGAGGTGAAAAAATGGCTGAGTTTAATACAACTAGAGAGTCTGTTAGAAAAGAGATGATTGGTCTTTTATTGCTGGCGATTTTTATTATTTCTTTTCTATTTATGGAGGAGATCAAGAACGACTCAGTATTTGAGAACCTTCCAAATTCAATCATGCATGTAAATACGGTGTTTTTAAGTATTTTAATAGAAGCAGTGCCGTTTATTTTATTGGGCGTTTTCGTTTCTGCTCTTATCCAAACGTTTATTACAGAGGAACATATTCGGAAGCTCATACCTAAGAACCCTTACGCAGGTATAGGTGCTGTCATGTTTTTAGGAGTGATTTTCCCGGTTTGTGAGTGTGCGATCATCCCTGTGGTGAGGCGATTAATTAAAAAGGGAATGCCGCTTCATTTAGGTGTCGTCTTTCTGCTAACGGTTCCGATCGTAAATCCGGTCGTTATTTTATCAACGTATTATGCTTTTCGAACCAATATGACAGTCGTGTATGGCCGAGTAGGACTTGCTCTGGCAGTTGCGGTCGTGATCGGTATCATCATCTACAGGCTGTTTCGTAATCAGAATCAATTAAAATCCGAAATACAGCACGGTGCCCACGATCATTCTCATGGAATGCCGGCAAGCCGTTGGAAACAGACAGTGTACCATGCCTCTGACGAATTCTTTGATACAGGAAAATTTCTTATCTTGGGTGCTTTTTTAGCGAGTATGTTCCAGGTCTTCTTGGATCGAAAAGATTTGCTCGCGCTTGGAAGCGATGAATGGATGTCAACTGGCCTGATGATGGGACTTGCCTTCCTGTTATCGATCTGTTCAGAGGCGGATGCATTTATTGCTGCGTCATTCGGAAGCACGTTTACAGTTGGTTCGATCATCGCTTTCTTAGTGTACGGACCGATGTTGGATGTGAAAAACATGTTTATGATGTTTGCTTATTTCAAGACACGATTCGTCTTTGTATTAATGGGGTTAATCACGTTTATGGTGTTTGCGGCAACAATGGTGTTTCAGTACTTTTAGACAGGGAGAGAAGCTGACATGAAAAAGAGTGACCATGACTTTCATATCTACTTAAGAGGCATTATTTTGATTGGCTTTATGCTGCTGTTAATCGGACTGGTCACATCAGGCAAACTAACCTATTATGTGGCTCCTAAAATGCATATCTTTGTTTATTTTGCGATCGCCATTTTTGGTATCTTAGGGGTTATGCAGTTTTTCAGAAGGTCTCAGCAGCATCATCATGAAGATGGATGCGGATGCGGCGTGGATCATACGCCAAAAGGTACGCCGCTTAAACACTTTTTAATCTATATGCTATTCGTGATTCCCTTGCTGACGGGATTTATGATGCCTGAAAAAGCAATGGACAGTTCAGTGGCTGAAAAGCGAGGAATCCGTTACGGAAGCGGGTTATATGCGAAGCCTGCTCAAAAGACAGAGGATGGAAAAGTAGTTGCAACAGAGGAAATTGATGTTGATGCTTACTTGGAAGATCCAGAAGGCTATTTAAAAGAGATGGAAGAGAACGTAAAAAAAGAAAACCCGGTAGAAACGTATGATGTAACAGAGTACTATGAGAAATTCGGTAAAAAACTATTAAAACAAGATAAAGTAAAAGTCACTTCGGAACACTACTTAGATACGATGAGTGTTCTAGATATCTATCTCGATCAGTTTAAAGGTAAAAAGATTGAGACAACCGGATTTGTATACAGAGAAGATGGTATGGAGGAAGATCAGGCTGTTATTGCCCGTTTCTCTATGAACTGCTGCAGTGCAGATGCCGTTGTTTATGGGACTATTGTTGAAGGAGATCAAGTTTCAAAGCTTAAGACGGATACTTGGTTCACCGTAACGGGTACTATCGATGAAACAGAATACAATAACGTTCGCCTGCCTCTTGTTAAGGTAGAATCTTTGAAGAAAATCGAACCTCTTAAGGATCCATACGTGTATCCAAGTGCAGAGAGTCTGGGAGCGTATTAATAGAAAAAAAGCTGTTTTCGTATTCATTGTTGTTTTTTGAAAGTAGTTGATCTCCGTTTCAGGATGCTCGCTTTCCGCGAGGGGTAAGGTGAGCTTTTTGGAGGAAGATGGGTAAAGACTCGTATTCAAGGAAGAATTTGTGCTCCTGCGTCTGCAAGAAAATCCTACCGAAGCGGGCTTCCTCGTCGCATGCCTTGCGAGAAGTATTCTCAGGTGGTTGGCACGCTAATCCCGCAGGAGTCTCGCACCTTACACTCCAATCAACATGCCGCTGGGAGCTTATCACGAAAATCGTCCCAGAAGCAACAATATCTTAGAAAAGAGCCTAGAAAAAAAGCGGGGGAAGGATCCTCCGCTTTTTAACGTTTAGTATACATAAGTACCTACAACAAACAACTGGAACAATACTGTGACTCCGATGAAGTAAGACACTTGTGCAAACAGGCCCCAATCCTTATTTTTAACGGCTTGCATGATATAAAATGAAACGATTGAAACAATGATTGGAAGGACAAGTGAACTTCCATTAAAGGTTAAGTATTCCGGTGCAATTGTATAGAAACGATTATTGAACAGCGATTGAATGACATAAAGCTGTGTTAAAACAAATAGTGCAATGGATATCCATTTAACCCACGGTCTTTCTTCTTCAATAGCATCTATTTTAACAACATACAAAATACCTAAGAACAAGATTGGCGGAACGATCCACACAAAAGCATTTGTCATCGCAATAAACGATACGATCGAAGCCGCAAAAGCATCAAACGTTGCATTGTAGACATCCTGCCTTCCGATAGATTGGCTGCTTTTCATAATAACAGGATCCTGACTAGCTGCATGAACTTGATAATCTTGGACAGACTCCGCTTTTAGCCAAAAAACCGTTTGATCATCTGCTTTTACAGGATAGATTGAAAAATCTTGAGTTGTACTGATACGGGTTGCTTCCCAGCCGTTATCTTCTAATGAAGCTCTATAAATATTTCCTGCATCCTTTTTAGTAGATATCGGGCCTCTTGCTGAAAAAAGAATAAAAGGTTTATTGTCTTCTATATCTAAGTTCAGATAAGTAGGGTTTTCGATATCGTATCCAAGTGATGGATCTTTAAAATTTACACTTTTAAAAGATAAGTCTTTTAACTGATCAACGGGAGCTGAACTATAGAACGTTTTAAATGATTTCGTACCTTGCTTTGATGAATAAAATGTATAGAGAATATGAACCGTGTCACCAGCTTCAGCAAATTTAAAGTTATAAATTTTATCAGTAGGCGTTTTGCTGTATTGAAGCAATGAGTTCGCTTCATATTTACCGCCTTTTTCAGTTAAAAAGAATGCTTCCATTTGAACTTTTTCCCCGACAGCTGCAATAAACGAAGCAGATTCAGGGTTTCCTGTGAGTTCAACTACCTTTTCTTTGGCAGAAAAGATTAATTGACTTTTGCCGTTAGCCTGTTCATATACATAGACTTCATTTCCTTTTGTATAGGCAAACCGGTCTTTTGCATCTGCTAAAAATTCAACACCTTTATCTAAAACCGTTTGCTTGCCTCCTTCAAAAATGATTAGATCGCCGTTTGAAACAAATGCGATCTGCTTTCCATTTGTCCAAAAGTTGCCTCTTTCATCAATGGGTAGCTTTTCTGTCTTTTCGGAAACAACATTTAGTTTTTCATCCAAAATAGTAGCTTTTATACCATCCTTAAGACGTGTGTAGATGTGATACTGATTGTCTACCTTATATACAATCGGTTCTGAGCTGATGGACTCAGCTGAGATGCTGACTGAGCGGCTCCAGTCTTTATTTGGAAGTTTAGTCTCCTGACGGATGTTGTTCCAGACAACCAATCCTACCAAAAGCAGAACAATTGCAAGAGGAAGAAGATAAGCTTTGCGATTCGAATAATTCTTTTTCTTTTTTACTTTCGAATCAATGGTCATGGTAATGCCCCCTTTTTTCTATAAAAGAACAAGATTATTAGTATTCGATATGTAGACGTATATTCCTGTAAAAATTATTCTTTTTTTTATCTAATGATAGATATTTAGGATTAGATAGTCCTAGGAACAGCATTTTTATAGTTAAATAGACCTATTAAAAATGACAAAAATAGTTAAAATTCCTCACATTTATTGGAAAATTTTTATGTTAAAATTAAAAAGTCGTAAAAATGCGAATATTCTGTTAGGGGGAATGTAAAGAATGAAACGAGTTCTTACTAGTTTTGCGGCAGCTTCGGTTCTCGCGGGGACTTTTCTTTGGACAAGCCCAGCATCAGTAGATCCGGTTGCTGCTAAAAAACACAATGAAGACGTGGCTCCGGTTGACCTAGGGATAGTCAATCAGGACCGTTTAATCAAGTCATTGACAGAGCGTGGCGTCATTAAAGCAGGGTTAAATCCACAACAACAAGAAGCAGAGCTTAATAAATATTTGAAAAAACGTGCGGGAGGCAGTTCTGTTCACCTTCACGAGAAGCATGATGTTGAAGAAACAGCTAACTTCTTAAAAGGAGAAATGAAGTCTACAGCTGACAGCGGTTCTACAACAACTTCTCCTGGAAAAGGCGGTAAGAAATCTAGTACTGCTACTGTGTCATCCTTAGATAGCGCACAAGCTGAAACATACAGTGGTGATGTACGCAAAGACCAAATTTTAGTTTTATTAATTGACTATAATGACTATAAAGAAGGAAGCATTACACCTTCCGAAACGGATTTCCATTATCCGAAATATACGCAGCAGCACTATCGCGATATGATTTTCGGAGATAATGGCTATACAGGTCCAAACGGTAAGAACATGGTTTCTATGAAACAGTTCTACCTGCAGCAATCAGGCGGATCTTATACGATTGATGGAGATGTCTACGGGTGGTATACAGCAAAGAACGATGCTGCATACTACGGTGGAAACAACGCTTCTGACAATGACTCTAGACCTCGTAATCTAGTAGCGGAAGCTTTAGCAGCAGCTGCAGCAAATGGTGTTGATTTAACACAATACGATAAAGAAGATATTTACGACCTTGATGGTGATGGAAACAAGCGCGAGCCAGACGGACTTGTTGACCACTTAATGGTTGTTCATGCCGGTGTAGGTGAAGAAGCAGGCGGCGGAAGCTTAGGTGCTGACGCAATCTGGTCTCACCGTTGGAATCTCGGCGGTGTCTACGCGATTCCTGGTTCAACTGCAACAGTTCCATACTGGGGCGGAGCGATGGGTGCTTATGATTACACCATTGAGCCAGAAGATGGAGCAACTGGAGTATTCGCGCATGAGTTCGGTCACGATCTTAACTATCCGGATGAGTATGATACTGTGTACTCAACTCCTTATGGTGAACCTGTCTCTTACTGGTCAATCATGTCTAGCGGAAGCTGGGCTGGGGAGATTCCTGGAACAGAGCCGACTGGATTCAGCCCGCTTGCAAAAGAATTCTATCAATCTACGATTGGTGGAAAATGGCTGCAAGGCAAGACAGTTGATGTGAATTCTCTTGGCAAAAATGGAGTAACAGTAACGCTTGACCAAGCATCTACAAAAGGTACGAACGAAGATGCTGTCCGTATCAACTTGCCTGATCAAGTAAACCAAATTACAACTCCAGCATCTGGTTCTTACGCTTATTATGGCGGAAGAGGAGATGAGATCGACCATAAGATGGTAACAAACGTTGATCTAACGGGCGCAACATCTGCAACGTTAGATTATGACGCTTGGTATAAGATTGAATCAAACTGGGATTATGCGATGGTTCAAGTTTCTACAGATAATGGCGTAACTTGGAAATCACTTTCTACACCTAACACAAATAGTGATTTAGTAGCTGACGGATACCCTGCTATTAAAGAAAATCTTCCTGGTTATACAGGACATTCAAATGGATGGATTCACGAATCGATCGATTTAAGCCAATATGCTGGACAAAACATTCAGCTGCAATTCCGCTACATGACGGATTGGGGCAGCAATGAAGATGGATTCTTCGTTGATAATGTAAAAGTAACAAAAGATGGAGCAACTGCATTTGAAGATGGAGCTGAAGGAACACCTAAGTTTGCTTTAGACCATTTTGAAAAGCACGAAGGTAAAGAGTTAAAGTCTCATTACTATTTAGTAGAATGGCGAAACCATGATGGCGTGGACAATGGTCTTGCTCACTTAAAGCGTGGCAATTCTATCATGTCTTATGACCCTGGTATGGTGATCTGGTATGTGAACAATGCCTATGACAACAACTGGGTTGGCTCACATCTTGGTAAAGGTTTTGTCGGTGTAGTTGATGCTCACCAAAACGTTCACCGTTGGGGTGGAAACGTAGCAACTGGTGACTTGGCAAGTACACGCTATCAAATCTATGATGCACCATTTAGCAAGGTGAAAGGTGCTGCTCTAGATGTGGATTATGGTCAAGGAAATCACATGTACCAGGCTGCAAAAGCACCAGTATCATTGTTTGATGATACCTCAAATTACTGGAGCCCATCCAGCCCGTATTCTGGTTTGAAGCTTCCTTCATACGGATTAAAAATTGAAGTACTAGAAGAAGCAGCTGATCGAAGTACGGCAAAAATTAAGATTACTAAATAAAATTAAAGCCTAAGAAATCATTTCGGTTTCTTAGGCTTTTTTATCTAAAAGTAATTTTTGTAGAATAATGATTATTCCCGTGGAAATATTGTCGAATCATGAAAGTAACTTATATCAGGATTATAAATGCATTTCACAAGGAACTTTGAGTCGTCCTGTAGAAATAATTGTAAAGAGTAATAGTGAGGAAAAATCAAAAATTAAGAAATGGGTGGGGCAGTTGAATAAGCAAAACCTTTTTGTTTATTTTCTTTTAATGATCTTTCTTGTAGGCTGTTCAAGTAACGCACAAGGTACAGGTACATTAAATGACAAAAACTTAAAACTGCAGGATCACCCGAAAGGTACTTATCCGAGATATTATGATGCTGTTTCAAAAGAAGAAGCTAAAAAAGCTCTTCCATTTACAATTAAACTGCCAGATAATTTTCCTTTTAAAGTAGCTTTATCTACCTTTCAAATATCTGACTGGGGGGAAAAGAGAAACATCCTTCTAGATTCTGTTTTTTATCCTAAGCAAGAGGGAAAAAACGTTTATATTGCTTATCACATCTCTAATTTTCTACCAAATTCAGAAAAACTTGAGACTGGGGAAAAAGTTAAGCTTGAAGATGGAACAAAAGCCTATTTTTCAGGAAGTGCAGACTTACCGATATTAGCTTGGAAAGAAAGTGGTCTATATCACAAGATAGAATACTTAAAAAAAGAGGAAACCGAAAGCAAGAAGGCAAAATCAGATCTTCTGAAAGCTGCGAGTTCCATTTATGAATAATAATGAAAGCTGTTTTTTTAAAATAATTCACATCCCTTTTTAATTTTGGTTATTGAGGTAAAAGGAAGATGTACCTAAGAAGATTGTCGGAATAACCTCCTTTTAAAAAAGATTAAATAATAAATATGGTAAGATGAATCGAAAGGGTGATAAACCTTGCAAAAATTGGTATTCGAATCAGCGTGGGACAAGACTTTGGCACCAAAAGACCGATCTGAAATTGAGCGTGTCTTTTCTGTAATAAATACAGAGGAAAAAAAAGAGAAGCAGGCTGTAATATTAAAAACTGCATTTAATCATAAGCAAGAATTTTTGGTAACGGTTTTATTAAACAATTATTCTAGAATTCCGATGTCACTTTTAGGCAAAAAAGTCGTATATAAAGAAAAGGATCAGACTATTGGTGAGTTCGAATCTTCATACACGTTAGAGGTTCCTGCTCAAACAAGTATGCCCTGGACATTTATTTTTTCAGCAGGCAGTTTGGATGATACACCTAGTGGTGAGTCTCGTGAATTAGTAATTAGTTAAAGCGGGGGAAGGTTTTGAGAACGATTATTTGGTTTATTTATTTTTGGGCAGTGTTTATCAAATGGATACCAGCTCTTTATCGTGTAAAGCATTTACAGAGGTCAGGCAGAATTCAAGAACGTGATGAACTGGTAGTTGTAAAGGTAAAAGAGTGGTCCCGATCTCTTGTGAAACTGAGCGGCTCAAAAATAACGGTAAGCGGGGAAGAGAACATCCCGAAGGACACAGCAGTTCTTTTTGTAAGCAATCATCAAGGCAATTTTGATATCCCCCTATTGCTGGGCTATCTTCAAAAACCAAAGGCTTTTATTTCAAAGATAGAAGTGAAAAAAGTGCCTTTTATCGGAACGTGGATGGAGCAGCTGAACTGTCTTTTCATGGACCGGAAAAATGTGCGGCAGTCGGTAAAAGCTATTAGTGAAGGGGCACAATTCCTTCGGAACGGAACATCTCTTGTTATTTTTCCTGAAGGGACGAGAAGTAAAGGAGATGAGATGGCTGAATTTAAAGCCGGCAGCTTTAAGTTGGCGACGAAGTCTGGTGTACCAATCATTCCTGTAACAATTAATGGTTCCTATAAAATGATGGAGCAGCAGGGATTCTGGATTAAACCGGCTAACGTTCATATTGAGGTTCATCCTCCCATTTATCCGCAGAAGCAAGAAGCGAAAGATTTGGCAAAGTTATCTCAACTCATCATAAAAGAAGGCGTGAAAAAGGCAGTATCTTAAATAAAGTTTATCTCTATGTCTGTACGAGTTCTGTTTATATTTGGTATTATTGGAACATAAGGTAAAAATTCCTAGGAGGAACACACTATGACGGGGACAATTTCAGTCATTATGATATTCTCAATTCCAATTATCGCAATCGTATTAGGACATTTTCAATCGCAAACAAAACTTAAACACAAAATGCTAAAAGATGAGCTTGAACTTGAAAGATTAAAGCACGACAATTATGTGATCGAAACGCAAAAGATGAGGCTGGAGCTTGAACAGATGAAACTGATAGATTCTAGTGACAAAAAGGAATCAGTATAGATGGAGATCAGCTTACTTTGGGTTGGGTTAGGACTGGCAGCACTCGGTTATTTTATTGGGGAAGGATTAAAGCATTTTAAAAATCCAGGAAACAGCTTTGCTGACTATCCGGTGCTGATTAAAGAAACAGATCTGCACAATTATGTGGGACTAAAGCTTAATGAAGTAGAGGAACTTTTACGTAAATATCCAGATATACCGAGTATCGAACTAAAAGGTACGAGGTACTATCAATATCATCATGTTTATGAATGGCTTTCAGCAAAAGAAAATTTCAAACAAAGAGCTTGAGGAGAAAATTCCTCAAGCTTTTTTTATCTGTATTTTATCTGTAGTTAATAAACTGAACGTCGATCGGCAGGTTTGCTTCTCTTACAAGTGCAATAATCTGCTGAAGATCGTCTCTATTCTTTCCGGTTACACGGACTTGATCATCCTGAACCTGGCTCTTTACTTTTAATCCGGAATTTTTGATCAATGTGTTGATTTTCTTCGCATTGTCCTTATCAATTCCTGTAACAAGCTTTGCACGCTGGCGAACTGTTCCGCCTGAAGCTTGTTCAATTTTGCTGTAATCCAAGTTTTTAGTTGGAACACCGCGTTTAATCAACTTCGTAATCAATACATCTTTTAGCTGTTCAAGCTTATACTCATCATCAGATACCAAAACTAGCTCTTCACTTGCTTTATCAAGTGTGATTTCACTTTTGCTTCCTTTAAAATCATAGCGTGTTGTGATTTCTTTTGTTGCAATATTAATCGCGTTGTCTACTTCGGATAAATCGACTTGTGAAACAATGTCAAATGAACTTTCTTTAGCCATTTATGAAACCTCCTGACTTTCTATTCGTTTATATAACTACAGTATAAAGAGAAATATGTCATGTTTCCAGTTTGTACACATTCTTTTCGTCTTATAGGGGTACAAAACAAGGTATAGTATGATAAAATGAAGGCTGGAAAATTCACAGAATGTTTTAACCACTAGGAGGAGTACTTTGTGCTTCATTACAAAACGTACACACACGAAAAAAATCATCAATGGGTGATTTTTGTCCATGGAGCAGGGGGCAGTTCATCCATTTGGTATAAACAGCTTAGAGAATTTAAACAACACTTTAATATATTACTTGTTGATTTAAGAGGTCATGGTAAATCGCAATCCGATAAATTTTTACTGAAAAAATATTCATTTAAAGAAGTAAGCCTTGATGTGCTGGAAGTAATGGATTATTTGAAAATTCAAAAAGCGCATTTTGTCGGGATTTCTTTAGGAACGATACTGATTCAGACAATCGCTGAACTGTATCCAGAACGGGTAGCTTCCATGACACTTGGCGGAGCAGTAACGAAAATGAATTTCCGTTCCCAGTTTTTGATTGCTGTCGGAAATTTATGCAAATCTTTCATCCCCTATATGTGGCTGTACAGCTTATTTGCATGGGTGATCATGCCGAAAAAAAGACATGAAGCATCTCGCTCATTGTTTATTGGAGAGGCGAAAAAGCTATGTCAAAAAGAATTTAAGCGCTGGTTTAAATTAACGCTTAAAATTAATCCGTTTTTGCAAAAATTAACAAGAAAAGAAATGCCAATCCCGACACTTTATATTATGGGTGAGGAAGATTATATGTTTTTGCCGCCGATTCAGGCATTCATCGATAAGAAAAAGCATTCAAAGCTTTTAACGATAAAAGATTGTGGACATGTTTGCAATGTCGATCAGCCTGAAATCTTTAATAAAAAGTCGATTGATTTTATCAAAAAGCAGATTGCAGCAGCACCGACTGCTTCATAATTTAGGGGGAGCCAGCTACATTCAGCTGGCTTTTTTTTAATGAGAATCAACAAGACATCATCACATAAAAATAATAAGTAATCATCACATAAAAAAGGGCAAACATCACATAAAAAATGTCCTTCATCATATAAAAATGACTATTATCACATCATTATCCATTTTATAGGAGTTCCTGTACACGTGAAAAAAACACCCCCAAAAAAACCGGGAGCAGTGTCTTTAAAATATTGATTTACAAGCTTACAGCGCGTGCAATCGTAAATAATCTTGATGCAGGATGAAACCCTTTTGTAATCAGATCTTTAATGACTTCAGCACCCAGCATGCTATAAACAGTGCCGTTTCCGCCAAAACCTAAACAATAATATTCACCAAGCCGGTTCGGATGTTCACCGATATAAGGCAGTCCGTCATGCGACTCACCAAACGTTGCACACCAAGAATGGGAAGTAACGGGTGACAGATCAGGAAGGTGTTCCATAATTTTTTGAACGATCCGTTCTCCGCGTTCCTCGATAATGCCATCATTTAATGGAGCTTCTGGTTGATCTTCGTCTAATCCTCCAGCAATAATTCTTCCATCTTTCGTTGTTCTCATATACAAATACGGTCGCTTTGTTTCCCAAATCATCCATTCTTTGTAACACGTCTTTAAGGATGGCAGGGGTTCGGTTGCAATAGCATAAGAACGTTTTAGTTCAGCTCCTAGCTGCTGGACCAGAAAATCATTTTCATAGCCAGTTGCAAAAATGATATACCTTGCTTGAATCGTTCCGTTTTCAGATTCACAAGTAAACCCATGAACAGTCTTTGTTTTTCGCAAAAGAGGGGTTTCCTCATACATTCTTACACCAGCATCTTTTGCGTCTTTTAACAGGAACTGAACAAATTTATAAGGATTAACATCAGCGGCTCCGCTCGTTACAAGAGCAGCGGGTTTTGAAAAAGGAAAACGGGAGGCAATCTCTTGGGGTTCAAGATACTCTACAGGGAAATCGTATTTTTTCAAAGCTTCGTATTCACGGACAAGTTTATCTGCATCTTCAGCCGTGCTTGCATAATAAAGGCTTTTTTGTTCCCTGAACTCTGGATCATCTGATAAGTTTTCAGCAATCTTTTTTAAGTTCTCTAAAGCGTTTTGGCAGAGTTGATAAAAATAAACAGCATCTTGCTCTCCTTTTTGTTCAATAAGTTCATGAAGCATCTTGTCGCAAGAGAACTGAAAAAGTCCGGTTGTTGCAGACGAACTGCCATAACCCGGTTTTCTCCTGTCGATGATAACTACGTCCAGTTCCGTCTCTTTCCCTAGCGTATAACCACAAAGAGCTCCAGACATGCCGCCTCCGACAATCAGCACGTCGCAAGAAATGTTTTCTTCAAGTGATTGATATTGTATTTCATCAGTATATGTGGAAGGCCAAAACAACTGACCGTTGTGTAAATTCATTTTTACTCCTCCTCGTCCTCTTTTCATTCCCCGGAAACCTAGAATGGAAACTGCATGAAAGGGAAAATTTTTCAATATAATTGATATCAGGAGGGATGTTCATGGTGGTTTTGATGATTACAGGCATTGTGATTACTTTTTTTATTTTGTTTTCTTTTTTTGTCCCAATCGGGTGGAGAGTCAAAGAAATGCTTCATTTGAAAACTTCTTTAGATGAATTGTACGAATCTTTATTGCATGTGAAACGTTGGCCGAAATGGCAAATGGACGAAAATGAAACCATTCCCTTTATGTATGTGGGTCCCGATAAGGGAGAAGGAGCATCGCAATATTGGGAAACGGATGGCGTGCCGGCTAGTTTAAGAATTGACCGGTGCGATCCTGGGAAAAGTATTCATTATCAGATACAGATTAATAAAGGAGAAACCAATTTAAGGTTTGCTATTTTCTTTTCTGAAGATCTTGGATCAACAAAACTAACATGGGTGTGTGAAAGCACCTCCAAGAAGAATCCATTTGAACGTTATATGACTTTTTTCTATAAATGGAAGATGAAGCAAGAAATGAAGATGGCTCTTTTAAGGCTCAAAACGATATATGAGCGCCAATTAGAAGAGATAAAGCAATCTGCATAATCATAAAAAGAGCCGCTATACCCTGGTTGGGTTCAGCGACTCTTTATTTTTCTTATGGCAAGTTCGTTACTTTGTCTTCATCTTTTACAATGAGTAAAATTTTACCCATGTCTAGTCTTTTTTCGTATTGATCAGCTTCTACGTCAGATAACCCTATTTCAGTCATCTTATTGCGCAGCTCATCCCCTCTGGACTCGAACACATTGCTAAACGCTGTGCCTAATCCTTCTTCTTTTAATCCGATTGTATTGAGATCCGCGTTATCCGCAAGATCCCGGGTGTCGCTTTTTTCGTGTGACAGGACATAGAGATTGTCTTCATGAATACCTTTTGCTTTTAAATCACTTGCAGCAGCAATTAATTCTTGTTGTGAGTTAAATTCATGAACAATTGGTTTAATCATTTTAATATCCTCTCCTTTAAAACGAAGTTATAGTGTGTATTCACGGATTCAGGAGATTCTAAACATCTAAAAGCTGTATTGCAGCAGGAGGATTTTACTATTCTTGAAAAGTTTCATGTTGATATAAAAATATTCCCCTGCTTGTCATGTTGGTTTAAATAAGGTTTTTATACTTTTTAGGATTAGATACAAGTATTTTAGAAAAATAAAAAAACAAAGCTGATTGTGATTTGTTTTTTTCGGTATCAAACTATTCTTCACGGTCTACAATATCTAATTTTCCAGTTGAAGGATCGATGACAAGTCCGTGGACTTTTATGCCTTCAGGAAGCAGCGGGTGGTTCCTTACTAATTCTACACTGTTTCTTACCGAATCCTCTACACTTTCAAATCCTCTTACCCATTTCTTTAAGTCGAGTCCGGAATATTTTAAAGTATCAAACGTTGTGTCTTCAATTCCACGATCTTTCATTTTAGCTATTAATCCATCGGCGTTCACATTGCTCATCCCGCAGTCATAGTGACCGATGACCATCACTTCCTCGGCTTTCAGCTCATAAATTGCGACAAGTATACTTCTCATAATAGAGCCGAATGGATGCGAGATAACCGCTCCTGCTGATTTAATAATTTTTACATCACCGTTTTTAAGATTCATCGCACTTGGCATTAGTTCAGTCAGACGTGTATCCATGCAAGATACGATGACAAGTCCTTTATCAGGAAATTTAGTAGTTTGAAAAGGTTCATATTCTTTGTTTTCAACAAATTTGTGATTAAACGTTAAGATTTCGTTAAGTATGGACATGATTTTCCTCCCCGTTTCTACAGAAAATAGTTCTCCTATTAAATAATCGTAAAGTCTGCGTCTTTTTCTATCATAATCAGCCTGAACTCGCTAACTTATTCAAGCTTATAATGACTATTATACAAAAATACGTGCTCAATCTGCTCTTTTTTGTATGTGAAGCAGTTTTTTTGTTGATAGAAACTTTTAAACAAAAACACATTATGACAAACATTTTAGTTGAAAGTACGTATAATCGCAAATAACACCACATAAATTGGTAAGTTCGAAGGGAGGAAGAAAAAAGGATAACTTGCCAGTACGGGTTTAAATAGATCGGAACTTATTATTCTATTTTTTGAAAGGGGAAGGGAACATGGAAGTTATGACGTACATCCTTTGGGTTCTGCTTTTAATGGGGTCTGTTATGAAAAATTATATGGTAGCTGCTTCAGTACCGAAAACAGGACAAGCTCTCCCTGCGGTGGAAGGATCGGGCAGATTACTGCTGGATGATGAATCGGAAAATGTGATTGCCGTTGATTCTCAGCAAGTAAACAGCACTTTAAATAAGCAGGCGTTCAGCTGGGTAGATACGTCATAACAATCGTTTGGTGTAAAAAAATTTAACAGAAAAGGGGGAGTCCTATTTCAAAATAATAGATAAAATTTATTTTTTTGCATTCACTCGTATGCTTACGGCCTGGATCACCGTACGTATGCTTGTTAATGAGGGTTATTGGGCGGAATGGAGCAATTGGGCAGCTTGTTTAGAGCTGCCTTTTTCTGCACGTTAAGAAAGGAATAACTTGTTAACAAGATGATAAACGACGTAGAAACATGTTAAAGTTTAAAGTATAAGGGCAACTAAGGCTGACGAAACGCCTTCGTCAGCCTAGTTTACTTTACGTCATTTTATTCTATTACATCGTTTGGTAGAATAAGAAAAAAAGATAGTTGTGGTGAAAAGATGAATATACCAGTAAGCCAGTTTGCGAAAAAAATAGAGAAACATCTAGCAGAAATCAAGCAATTAGGGGAAAACTCTCCTAAGCTCCGTGAACATGTCACAGCCATCCATACACTCTGTGAATTGATGATGGAAGCAGGAGAAGACGATCAGCTTTCGGTAAAAGAGTGGGTTCCGTCACATCCCGTGCAAAAACCGGTAAGCATGGTGACTGCTCCTCCCGCTAAGCCACACAAAAAATCGTTGATGGACTATGACATGGATTATGATGATAACGATAGTGATGATAACGATGGAAATGGAGACTCTATTTTTGATTTTTAATAGGATTTTGATGAAAACCTGTTCATGTGAAACAGGTTTTTTATTCTTATGGTAGGGGGCAAGTTATAATTGGAACAGAAAAAAACGCAAAAAAAAACAGCGTCTATTTAAACGCTGTTAGATCGATACGTACGTATGTTGATTTTCCATTCTTTCATCTTTACGTTTTGCGATTTCAATCTTCTCGTTAATCTTTTTATTAGAAAAGTAAACTGCAGCAGCGGTTGCAATTAAACTTAGAGCGGCAAGTCCTAAAATTGTATATATCATCGTAATAATAAGTTCCACTTTGTTGTTCCTCCTTTGTTTGTTTCCGTCTTAGTATCTTTATTCCACTATAAAAATTATTTAAACCTTTTTTGTTGTATAGGCCAAAGGAATCAAAATTTAAATATGAAAAAGGAATGATGGTAAATTTTCCTCCTTCGTTTTATACTTAATTTACGAACATATGTTCGATAAGTGTTCGATAAAAAATGAGGGGTGAAACATAATGAATCAAGCAAATGAATGGCTTAACCTAGTAAATCTCCTCGGTAATGTAGGCTTTCCTATTGTCATTGCAGGATACTTGCTCTTTCAATTTGAAAAGCGGATTCAAAGTCTGGAAGGAATCATAAAAGAATTGCATTCAGAGTTAGTAGAAAAAGAGGAGCTAGAACGAAAGATTGATCAATATGTCCGAATGCTTGACACCGAACGCCAAACCAAACAACGTTAGCGTTCGTCTTTTTTATCATGGACAAGCTGTCCGCCAAAATCTTTACAATCCTGTGGCAAACTTTTGATTCAGCAGGTTACAGTGGTAAGATAAAAGAAAAACAGGGGTGGAACTATGAAGCTTTTTCTTATATTAGGAGCGGTTAATGCCATGCTTGCAGTTATGCTGGGAGCATTTGGTGCACATGCACTGGAAGCTAAATTAACAGAACGCAACATGCTGAACGTGTATCAGACAGGCGTTCAATATCATATGTATCATGCTTTGGCGTTAATTGCTGTCGGTATTTTGCTCGGCAAGTGGCCTGCATCCGCATTATTGAATGGAGCAGGGTGGTCATTTTTCATCGGGATTCTGTTTTTCTCGGGCAGCTTGTATGCCCTTTCGAACACAGGGATGAAGTTTTTTGGTCCGATCACACCACTTGGAGGGCTTGCGTTTATCGTTGGCTGGATCCTGCTTATCATCGCGGCTGTAAAAGCATAATAAAAAGGCGTCCTCTCAGGGGCGCCTTTTCTAATCTGTCTTGACCAGACAACCGGTATTATTCTATCAACGCGGGCTGTATTGTGTAAGCTGTCCGGTTTGCTGCTGGGTTCCATATGGATAGAAGTAATTAATTTCTTCATCAAACGTAATATAGTTTACGAACACCATCAATAATAAATAGCGTTTGCCGGTTTGCGGATCACTTAAAATAATGTGATCGCGGCCAGCTGCCTCAATGATTCCTTTAAAAACTTTTGCGTTCCATTTTTCATTGTTCTCAAACGTCATATAGACGGTTGCCACTTTGCCTTTGTTTAAACGAAGAATGTTTTCAATGTACGATTGCTCAAGCGGAAGCTGTCCTGGTGCTGCCAAATCCATCATAGGACCGCCTCCCACTCCTGGTGCCTGCTGGCTTTGTGCCATATCCTGCGGCACCCCCATTCCTGCCATGCCCCCCATCATGCCCCCCATACCATTCATGCCGCCCATACCATTCATCCCGTTTTGCTGCCGGTTATACGGATTAAAATTGTTCATCAACAAACCTCCCTAAAAGGTGTTAAAAACGTTCGGACAATCACTTTGTTGCGGTTGATAAAAACAGTGAGCCTTGAAGCTGCCTGAATGTGGCTGATTGTACCATGTAGGCGGACAAGCCCCACTTGGATCGAAAAACCATAATGCATTTTTGGCTGGATGAAAACGCTGGCCGTTAATTACTCTTCTTGCTAACCTTTTTTCGTTCTCGCGTGCACCTTGATAAAAGTATCCTTTGATCGTTGCTTCAAATCCGCCTGGTCTTTGAAACACCATTTGCTGCATCGTTCGGATATTTTTAAAATCAAGGCAGTTTGAACGAATCCGATTAACACCAGTATTACCAACGAGCAGCATACCCTGGTCACCTTCACCTTCAGCTTCTGCACGAATTAAACGGGCAAGCAGGTCTATATCTTTGCTTGTTGCTTTTATAACTGCCAATTTCCTTCCCCCTCTGGATGTAAGTCAATTTAGTACAAGCAGGGAAATAGAACATTCGATATATGTGTATGAGCTGTTTTGAAAAACTAGACCTGTCACAATAAAAAACCTTTGCCTGTTAAACAGACAAAGGTTGATCGGTTCCTATATTTACACTTGCAAGAAGGAAGGTACAGCTTCTTTCGTAAGGATATTTCCAACATAGAAAGATCCGAATTCGCCAAAACGTGCACTTACTTCATCAAAGCGCATTTCGTATACTAATTTTTTAAACTGCAGCATGTCGTTTGAGAACAGCGTTACGCCCCATTCCCAATCATCTAAGCCGACAGATCCTGTAATAATCTGCTTTACTTTTCCTGCATATCCGCGGCCGATCATGCCATGGGAGTACATCATCTTCTTGCGCTCTTCCATGGAAAGCATATACCAGTTGTCATCACCATCACGGCGCTTGTCCATTGGATAGAAACAAACATGATTCCATTTTGGCAGCTCTGGGAACAGGCGGGCTTTTATCATTGGATCCATTTCGCCGCTCTCGTTTTGTGGATTGTATGTGCTTAGCTCTACAACAGAGACGTAAGAATACGCTTTGATCGTATATTGAGCAAAAGCTGTTTTATTAAAAGCATTTTCAATCTCGTTCAGTTCTTCCATCGTCGGGCGCAGAAGCATCATCATAAAATCAGCTTTTTGCCCCATGATGCTGTAAAGCGCGTGGCTGCCTGTTTTATTTGCTTCAACGTTTTCCCATTTCTCAAGGAACGTTAAAAATTCATTTATCGCGTATTCTCTCTGGTCACTCGTAAGCGTTTTCCAAGCTGCCCAGTCCATCGTACGAAAATCATGAAGGCAATACCAGCCTTCTAGTGTAATAGCTGCTTCACTCATCGTATCATTCACTCCCTGCTAAAAATAAACACGTCCCTACAAATATACCATAAGTAGGGACGAATCCAAAAAGGGTTAGCTGAATTGACGAAGGGTTTGCTCGATTTTACTTTTTACATAAGATGGGTTTTGAAGCTCAATGCGTGAAAGGGTCATGCGCACTTTTGTTTCATCAAGATCCATGGCTTCTTCAAGCATACCGAACAAGCCTTTTCCGCGTTTGTCGATCTCCATGAAAAGCTCGATGCTGTCACTTTGCGGCACTAAGATGACTTCAAGTTCATCCAGTCTTCCGGCATAAGCACCTGATGTTGGAACGTACTCAAATTCTTGAAGAAACGGAAGTCTGCGGCGCATGTAACGAGGAGCTGATCCGCAGTAAGCTTTGCGAAGTCTGAATCCTAGCTGCTCAATAGCATCAAAAATGGCTGAAGTTTCCGCATCAGGGAGAACACTGATCTGGTCGTTGTCAGTCGGATCAATTGCCATCTGGATATCAAGACCAGTCTTGATCCAAACCGGAGTGTGTCCAAGCGTATAAGGGGTATCATATGGAAGTTTAAGAGAAAAAGGAATCTCCTCTGAACTTCCTGCTTTTACAACAAGGCTTGTGCTAACCGTAGTGTTTTCAATCGCTGCTGTATCACGCACTTTTTTATCATCGACTTCACGGTAAAACTCCGTCATAACGAAAAGTGTAATGTGGTCGATGTTCTGATCCACTTTTCCGCCTTCAATTTTAATCGTACCTGTAATCGTTTCGCCAGGTGAGTAAGTATCTTTATCTAAAATCGTATCTACCTTCGCTGCTCCAATTCCAACACTAGCCAACATACGGTTAACAAATGACATGCTGATTCCTCCTCCAAATTTATCTCTCAATTTTACGGGAGGAAAAGGAAAAAGATTCATTGTAAGATGAAAAAAACTTTCTCCCGATCCGGAAGAAAGTTTTAGTAGTTTAAGCAAGCATCTTTCTGCATACCTCTGCACATCTGAAGCAAGCTTTCGCACACTCCTGGCAGTGCTCGTAGTCATGCTTCTCACATTCTTTCCCACATGCTTCACATACCTTTGCACAAAGCTCACAGATTTCATTGATGAATGGACTGTTTCGCGCCATCAGCTCTGCGGCAAAGCTGCAAATATCAGAGCATTCACGGTCCAGCCTGATGCAGTTCGCCATCATCTTTACGTCCTCTTCTTGCAAACACGCATCATAGCAATGGTTGCAGGCCTGCATGCACCGCAGGCATTCGTCGATACATTCTTGGTAAGTTTGATGCATCCCTAAAAACGCCTCCTATATAATAGTTTCCAATTAAATGTTTCCCCAAGTAATAATTTTTAAACGAACGAACAATAGACGTTTAAAAATTCAAAATAAAAGAACTTCTTCTATCAAGCGCTTACAACTGTTTGCATAGGTTTAAAAGGTATAAAAAAAGGAGTAACCTAATAGGGAATGCAAATTGCAGAGTAAGAAACCGAAATGAGGAGGTTTGTTAAATCATGAGTGATCTTTTTATAGATTTAAAGAACAAAGTTCAAGCAGCGAATCCGGTCATTGTTTTTCCTGAAGGTACGGATGAAAGAATTCTAGAAGCAGCGAGCCGTCTTGCTTCTGAAAAAGTTTTGCAGCCTATTTTAGTAGGAGCCCAAGCAGATGTTACTGCAAAAGCAGAAGCGGCAGGATTTTTACTTGATGGAGTAGAGATTATAAACCCATCTGAATATGCAGAGTTTGATGCATTAGTACATGCATTAGTTGAGCGCCGTAAAGGGAAAACAACCGAAGAGCAGGCACGTAAAATCTTGCTCGACGAAAACTATTTTGGAACGATGCTCGTTTACACGGGTAAAGCTCAAGGACTTGTAAGCGGGGCTGCTCATTCAACAGCTGATACGGTTCGCCCAGCTCTTCAGATTATCAAAACTAAAGAAGGCGTTAAGAAAACTTCTGGTGCGTTCATCATGGTTCGCGGTGATGAAAAATATGTATTCGCAGACTGCGCGATCAACATTGCACCGTCCAGCCAGGACTTGGCTGAATCTGCGGTGGTAAGTGCTGAAACTGCACGCGTTTTCGGAATTGATCCGAAAGTAGCTTTGCTATCTTTCTCAACGAAAGGTTCTGCGGTTTCACCTGAGACTGAAAAAGTGGTTGAAGCATTGGAAGTTCTTAAGGGGATGGACCCGAACTTTACGTATGATGGAGAACTTCAATTCGATGCAGCGTTCGTGCCGTCTGTTGCAGCGAAAAAAGCACCTTATTCACCTCTTAAAGGGGAAGCGAACGTTTTTATCTTCCCTAGCCTTGAAACGGGGAACATCGGCTATAAGATGGTTCAGCGTCTTGGCGGTTTTGAAGCAATCGGACCGATCTTGCAAGGCTTGAACATGCCTGTAAACGATCTTTCCCGCGGCTGTAATGCAGAAGACGTTTATAAATTAGCATTGATCACTGCAATGCAGTCACTAGATTAATTAATAAGGAAAGCCAGCTCGTTGTTGAGCTGGCTTTTTTCTGATTTAAGTGTACTTTTCTGATTAGAAAAACACGATCACATAAAAATGTTTCTTCATCACATAATTTTCCATTTTAAGGAAGCTGTTGTCTGTCTAAAAAAGACACTATATTCTATAGTGATAGTGCCTTTTCATTTCGGTCCCACATTCGCTGTATATTCCCTGGTAGCAACTCGCTTTCTTCTTCTGAAAGCTGACCGCTGTAAAAGAGTTCGCTGTTTTTATGAAGCACATTTAATAAACCAGCATGAATATCTGCAACCGTCAGCGAGTGCCCAAGCAGCTCCGCCAAACTGGCCATAACCCCAGGCTGAATTTCAGGATATTGAAATTTTGTTTCTTCACCTTTTAAACCGCGCTTGTAAAACTCGCCGATCACCGCTGCACGATCTGAACCGCTTCCGTCCACACAAAGATATATCTGTACCGCAACACCGCCGCGCATGCGCCGTTGAGAAATCCCGGCGAACTTTTTTCCGCCGATGCTTAAATCATAGCTTCCCGGGCAATAAGAGCCGACGATCTCATACGCATCAAATGAGGCGCCATAAGGTTCGATCAGCTGCTCCACAAGAGCGGTCATCGTGTCATAGCCTTGATTGATGTCGATCGTGCCTTCTTTCTCAGGAAGGATGAGCGAGATATTCAATACGCCTTCATCCAGTACAACGGCAAGACCGCCGGAATTCCGTACGATCACCCGGTATCCGCTAGCCTCCAAATAATCGATTCCATCCTTTAGATGCGGTAAGCGTGTATCCTGAATGCCGAGGACAATCGTATTGTGGTGTACCCACGTGCGTGCCGTGGCAGGGGAGTACCCGCTTCCGATCGATGTGCATAGAGTATCGTCGGTTGCAAAAGATTGCCTCGCATCAAATCCAGGACCAAGTGTTGACTGGTCGATCAGCCGCCAAACGGGCTGCTCTAACAGATGATTTTTCATTATAGTTTCTCCGCAACGATTATGAATGATTTCGGAATGCCGCGGTCAAGTTCATCCGGATGAGGTTCTTCAACAAGCTGTTTAATCCAAAGTCTCTGGCTGCCGATTGCCGTTACGATCTCACCAAGTGTCCACTGGCGGATCTGAACCTGGAATGGCACACGTTCTTCAGAAGTTGCATATTGCAGTTCAGGCAGGAACTTGGAGTATGCGACATCCATTTTAACAAGCTCTTCACTAAAGTAATCGCCGGTGACTTTGTGCTTTCTTACTGCCTGGCTTTTGCCTTGAGATTCTATCAGTTTTGTAGAAACAGGGTGGAAGTCTTGTAGAATAAGTTTTCCGCCTTTTTTTAACAGACCGGCGACTACTTCAAAGTAGGCATTTAAATCGGTAAAGTAGTGCAAAATTCCATTTTCCATAAAGGCCATGTCATAATCGCCTGTCAGTTCAGATTCTGGCAGATTTAAAATGTCTTCAACCACATACCGGATATTTACGTCAGCGGCTTCAGCCAGTTCTCGTGCGTATGCAGCGTTTGACTCTGAAATATCGATAACTGTAGCATCAGCTCCAAGGAGCGACAAAGCAACCGCTTTACTGCCGTGTGAACCTAAAAGGTTAACGACCTTTTTACCTGAAACATCACCGATATATTGATCCAGTGGCTGAAGCCGGCGTTTTGGATCTTTCAGTATGCGTGTCACCGCTTTTTCAGGTGCGCCAAAACGGTTGACCCAAGCCTGATAAGAACTATTGCTCCATGCTTGTCCATTTTTTAATCTTCGTTCTTGATCCATAAATGGTTCCTCCTGCAATCTAAATAAAAGTTGAGTACGCTTCTTTGACAAGTTGATTGGAGCGTAAGGTGCGAGACTCCGGCGGGATTAGCGTGCCAGCTACCTGAGTGTTCTTCTCGTAAGGCATGCGACGAGGAAGCTCGCTTCGGTAGGATTTGCTTGCAGACACAGGAGCACATGCATCCTTGAATATGAGCCTTTATCCATCTTCCCGCGGAATGCGAGTATCCTGGAGCGGAAATCAACATCTTCTAATAGCAACAATGTTACGAATACAGCCATATAAAACTATCATTTCCGTTATAAGCTTTATCTAGTATAACTCATATGGAAAGGGGAATAAAATGGTGGATTTATGATACCTTTTACCGATATTAGAGAAGCGGATATAGAAAAAAATAGTGGTTGTTTTGAAAGTTAGTAACACGATACAATAGGGTATATTCTATTAAATAAATCACACTTTTTGATCAGAAAATACCTTCTCAACATGATTATTGAGGAAGGGATTTTTCTTTTTTAAGAGAACTCTTACCTATAAATGCTGTAAGAAGGAGCAGGAAAAAATTCAATGGCGAAACCACTAGGAAAGCTGCACGAAGAGAAAGTGTTTAAAGACCCGGTTCACCGCTATATTCACGTTCGTGATGAATTGGTCTGGCGTCTGATCGGTACACGCGAGTTTCAAAGACTGCGCAGAATTAGGCAGCTCGGCACGACGTATTTAACGTTTCATGGAGCAGAGCACAGCCGTTTTAGCCATTCTCTTGGTGTTTACGAGATTACAAGGCGAATCATTGATATTTTTCAGGAAAAACAAACGTGGGATCCAGAGCAGCGTCTTCTCGTCTTATCCGCAGCGCTTTTGCACGATGTGGGACACGGTCCGTTTTCTCATTCCTTTGAAAAAGTGTTCGGGGTGGACCATGAGGAATTCAGCCGGGACATTATTTTAGGGGATACAGAAGTGAATAAAGTCCTTTTGCAAATGGGAGAGGATTTCCCGAAGCAGGTAGCAGAAGTGATCGCGAAAACACATCCTGACAAGCTGATTGTCAGTCTGATCTCGAGTCAGATTGATGCTGATAGAATGGATTATTTGCTGCGTGATGCCTACTTCACTGGAGTTAGCTACGGAAACTTTGATATAGAACGTATTTTGCGCGTTATGCGTCCGACCGAGGATGGCGTTGTCATTAAGTCCAGCGGCATGCATGCGGTAGAGGACTATATTATGAGCCGCTATCAAATGTATTGGCAGGTATATTTCCACCCTGTTACACGCAGTGCTGAAGTTATTTTAAGTAAAATTCTGCATCGGGCGAAGGAACTTTATGAAACAGGGTATACATTCAAAAGAGAGCTGTCTCATTTTATAACGCTATTTGAAGGAAATGTGTCGTTAGTCGATTATATATCACTCGACGAAGGCATTATTCATTACTATTTTCAAGGCTGGACGGATGAAGAGGATCCCATTTTAAGTGATCTTTGCATTCGTTTTATCGACAGAAAGCTTTTTAAGTATACAGAAATGGTTTCGTTTACGGACGGACATTTGCTGTCGGCCTATTTTCAGGAAGCGGGCATCAACCCGAAATATTATTTGGTTGTCGATTCATCGTCTGATCTGCCATACGATTTTTACCGTCCTGGTGAAAAAGAAGAACGTCTGCCGATAAACTTATTGAAGCCAAACGGTGAGATCAGAGAGCTTTCAAGAGAGTCTGATGTGGTTGAGGCGATTTCGGGAAAACGCCGCACCGATCATAAGCTGTATTTTCCGTTAGATTTGATCGAAAACATTAAAGACGAATCGCTGAAAAACAAGATAAAAGAGATCTTAAATAAATAGAACGAAAAAGGATGTTAGGGGGAAAGTACTGTGTTTGAGGATCATTTAAAGGTTGTCACTCTGATTCAGGAAGCCGGGGAAGTGATAGGCCGAAAGAAGCTTCAAAAAATGGTATATATTGCGAAGAAGTTAAACTTTCCTTTTCAAGAAAAATACCAGTTTCACTTTTACGGACCGTACTCTGAAGAACTGACGCTAAAAATGGAAGAGCTTTGCAACATGGGATACATACATGAAGTGAAAGAAAAGGTAAGCGGCTATTCGCAATATCGGTATGCGGTGAATGAAGAAGGTCAGAAGGTCCTTTCCACATATGGGGCTGAGATCGAAAGACTTGGAGAATGCGTTCGTTCCATGAATGAGCAATCGTCGCGCTTTTTAGAGCTGGTATCAACTATTATGTATTTTGATAAGTTTGATACAGATGAGATCAAAGAGAAGGTTCAAACGGTAAAAGCGAAGCAAAAGTATACAGAGGAAGAAATGGATGAAGCATTTGCTTATATTTCAGCATTAAAAAATCAGATACAATAGAAATAAACCTGTCTGAGGGCTTTTCTGTTACGCCTAAGAACAGGTTTTTTTATTTACCACTTAAATTGAAGAGGATGACCGTTATTATACAATCCGAGGAAATAAATAAATCCTAAAAACAGAAAAAAAGGAATGATTATCCCTAGCAGGGTTGTAACGAAACCTAGAAATATATTTTTTTCATATAAACGAGTGCCGTAATAACCAATTCCCAGCGCTATAGACAGTAACAATAAAACAGCACTAATCAGCGTTAGTTTCATGATTGCACCCCTTTTTCACTATGTGAACGAAAAACGACGAAGTAAACCAGTTTAGGTTTATAGGATAAGTTCAACTAAGGCTGACTTTGATGGCTTAGCGTCAGCCAAGTTTTCTATATAAGCATATCCAGCTCGTTCCGACTCTAAACGACAGTTAGTATGAAACTTTTTAATAGATAACTGCGACTAACAGGAAAAGGAGGGCTTAGTGATGAAAAACATGAAGCTTATTTTTATGGCATGTCTGCTCGTTCTCCTTGCCGCTTGCGGCAGTAAACCTGTACCGGAAGAGGACAAAAAGAGCGGGGCAACTAAAGTAGAGAATGATATTCCAGCAGAAGAAGCTGGTGTAAAAGCAGAAGTGAAACTTGAAGACGAAGGTGAAGAAGCTAATTTCACACTGAAAAACAGTTCGGATAAAGAAATTGGTACAGGGGTTGCTTATGCCCTGGAGAAGTGGGAAGACGGAGATTGGGTAAAGGTAGATCCAGGTATGATGTTCACTGAGCAAATGATCATGATTAAAGCAGGTGAATCCTATGATCAAAAAATTGCACTCAAGGATCAGAAGGCAGGAACGTACCGGATTACAAAGGAATTCTTTAAAGATGAAAAAAAGCATATAGTATCGGCTTTAATTGAAAAAAAATAAAGATAGACCGGTTTCAGCCCTATCGTAGGCTGACCGGTCTTTTTACCGCATTTTATTTAGATAAATATTTTTGAAGGGGCAGCCAATAATTTTCATGCCAACCAGCTTCAAGGTGTGTTTTTTGCTCTTCTGGAAAACCTGAATGAGTAAAGACAAGCAATGTCCCATCACCCTTTGTTTCTATATCAAACTTTGCAACGGAATATAAACCAGGCTCCCAGTTTGATGCACGCCAAGCCTGTACAATACGCTCGTTAGCAACGAGTTCAATTGTTCGGCCTTCAATCATGCCGCCGAATAAAGAAAAACTGCCACCAGCTTCATTTACTATGTTTGTTGGTGCACCACCTGTTACTTCACTAAACTGCTGTTCATTTAGTAAAGCTTCATACACACGGTTTGGACGTGATTGGAAAACGACTTCATGATGTATATTTGCTGACATTTTTTATTCCTCCTAAATTACTTTTTATCTGTAGCCCAAGGGTCAGGTCCAATATTTTGACCTTCTGCCAATCGTTGAAGTCTCGTCATGTAATGAGTCCAGCCCTGGTCATTTGACGTCATTTTTTCAATCGGTAAATCAAAATGATTTAATGTGAGAAGTGTGCCGCTGTCATGGGGGGTCAGCACAAATTCTACTGTGCTTGACCCTGGAGGCATGATTTCTAAACCTTCCCATCCCCAAGTCAGTACAACTTTTTCATAAGGTGTAATTTCTTTGTATTCCCCTAATGCAATATTTTCCCCATTTATATCGATTCTGTATTTACCGCCAATTTTGGGTTCTAATAATACGTGCTGCCCGATCCAGCGGACCATTTTATCTGGGTCGACAAAGAATGAGAACAACGTTTTTGGTGAACACTCAATAAAAATGCGTTTGGTAAGAATGGGTGTGTTATGGTTCATTGTTTCTCCTTTCTTCCTCTTCTGCAGCCTCCTTTAATCGAATTAAGCTGTCATCCCAAAATTGATCTATGAATGCTTTTAAATCTTTGAAACCTTCCTTTCTGATTCGGTAATAACGCTTTGTTCCTGATTTCCTCACAGCGACAAGCCCGGAATGCTGAAGAACCTTAAGATGCTGCGAGATAGCGGGTGCAGAGATTTCGAAATGTTCCGCGATAGCGGTAGATGTTAATTCTCCATCACGCAATAAATATAAGATTTCCCTTCGACTAGGGACTGATAATGAAGCGATCACTTTTTCTATCATGACTATAATTTAGCATTCACTTAATTAAGTGTCAACTTAATTTAAAAATGAAGATAAAAAAAGTCATCCTAGGCAATTAGTGCTTTGGATGACTTTGTATTTTTAGTGAGGCAAAAACGCAAGCTGATAAAAGAACAGCACAGCAAACAAGTAAACCAAGAAAGGTACTTCGCGATATTTGCCTTTAACTATTTTTAAAATGGGGTAAGAAATAAATCCTAGTGCTATTCCAGTTGCAATGCTGGATGTCAGCGGCATCGTTAAGATGATTAAGAACGCTGGGAACGCTTCGTCAAGCTCATTCCAGTTGATTTTGCTAAGTGAACCAAGCATCAAGCTTCCCACGATAATCAATGTCGGTGCCGTGATGGCTGCAAGACCTGAGATCGCACTTACAAGCGGTGCGAAAAAGGCGGCAACAATAAATAGCAATGCCACGACAACTGATGTTAATCCAGAACGCCCACCAGCTGCAACACCTGATGAGGACTCGATGTAAGCACTTGTCGGGCTTGTTCCGAAAGCTGCACCAACAGTAGTGGCAACAGAATCGGCTAGAAGTGCCTGGCGTGCTCGAGGCATTTTGCTGCCTTTCATGAGTCCGGCTTGCTCAGCAACACCGACCATTGTTCCTGTTGTGTCAAAAATCGTTACGAGCAAGAAAGAAAATACGACCGCATATAATCCGTATTGGAACACATCGGCAAATGCTGTGATCGGGTCACCAAAAATAAATAATTCTGTTGGAAGGTTTGGTGCAGCTACAAACCCATCAAACTTTAGTTGTTTTGTAAAGTAGGCTATAGCCCCCGTGATGATCATTCCAAAGAACAATGCGCCGTTTACATTAAGTGCCATTAAAATCAGTGTGATCGCAAGCCCGCCAAGAGCAAGCAATACTGAAGGCGAATGCAAGTTGCCAAGTCCTACTAAGTTTTCAGGATGTGCAACGATAATTCCTGTTAAACGCATACCGATAAAGGCGATGAAAAGTCCGATACCAGCAGTAATCCCGTGCTTTAAGTTAGCAGGAATGGCTTCGATCAGTTTTGAACGGAAAGGTGTCAGCGATAAAATAACAAATAGGATACCAGCTACAAAGACAGCACCGAAAGCTACTCGATAATCAATGTTTGTATGGTTCCCAACTACTGAGAATGCAAAATACGCGTTTAATCCCATACCGGGTGCAATGGCGATCGGATAATTAGCGAAAAGAGCCATCCATAATGTCCCGATTACAGTAGAAATAATGGTTGCCATAAATACTGTATCAAAAGGCACGCCAGCTGAATGAAGAATAATCGGATTAACGACCACAATATAGACCATTGTTAAAAAGGTTGTAATGCCGGCTAAAATTTCAGTTTTGACTGTTGTACCAAGTTCTTTTAGCTTAAAAAAGGAAGAAAGCATGTGTTTAAACCTCCAAAATACGAACGATTTATAAGTACATGATATATAATATTCGTTTTTAGGTAATTGTTCAACCTATTTATGAGAAGTTTCTTTCTAAGAGTTTTTGTCCTTTTTTGTGATACAATACGTGGTAACAATGAATGTTTAGAGGAGCTGGAAGCATGAAAGATTTTTTCAATTCCAATAACGCCAAAGACGGCGATAAAAAGAAAAAAGGAATGGGGTTCACCATTATCTCAGGTGATTCAACTGACGGTCATGGCGGATACGGCGTTGGAAGCTTGACGCTGGATCATGTTACTCCTGTAATTGTAGATGTGGAAGACGCCGTAGCGTATATCGATATGGGCGCTATGCATGCGAGGAGTGATGTAGAAAAACGCATTAAGTTCACTCCAAATCGTGAAGATACACCGAACCCAAGGTTGTATTGGCTTGTTTGGGTAACGATCAACCGCGGTCCAGAAGGTCCATATTATTTCGGATTAACGGCTTGCGAGATGCAAGTAGACGTTGAAGCTCGCAGAGGATATAAGAGTTTGCCAGAACACGTGAACCGCATGGATAAGTCCATGAAAGGCAAAGTAATGGTTGCTGAGATGGACGAGAACGCCCGAAGAGTGCTCGGAAACTTTTTAAAAGAACATGATGAAGAAATGTTTAAACGTTCCAGTGACGAAATTAAGTCGTTAGTGGAATAAAAATGGCAAAGTTATGAACCTTTTTTGAACATTTTTTAAAAAACTTGTGACAAGAAAGCACTTCCATTAAACTAGTAGTTAGCATTGTACACACAATGTTTCTAGGACAATAAAGTGCCCGGGGCTATTCGTTTAGCCGCGGGCATTTTATTTTGCTTTTTAGATGAGAGAGCAGGGCAAGTCGGGAATTGTCGGCGAGTGTCGACTCGTGGATAAGGGGGCAAAACTCGTGGATTCACCCCCTGAATTTCTGGATTGAAGGCCAAAAATTCTGGATTAATCCCCGAAATTTTTGGATTCATAGCTAAAACTTTTGAATTAACCCGTTCACGCCGCCATGTCCACCATACTAAAAAGCCCTACAGTACGCCGCAGCTATCAACTCCACTAATCACCAAGAAAATATCCGCTTAAAAAAGCCTTTTTCCTTCTCTTTTTTCTCCAGTTTTTCTTTTATTTCTTTAGATACACCGTGCTCATCACAAAATTCAACGGGCTCTGTTCCTTTTTCATAATAAGAGATGCGTGTTACGGGGCAGCTTTCTGTAGCAAGCTTGCCGTTTTGAGGATTGATTGTGACTGCGGTGACGCCTTCTGGCTGCTCAAAGGACAAAATCTGTTTGTTTTTCAATGCACCTTCCATAAAATACGCCCAGATTCGCTTCGAGTATCCTGTATCGTTTACATCATGCAGCTCTTCATTATGATCATAACCAACCCAGACACCTGTCACGAGCTGAGGTGCATATCCGACCATCCAGCTGTCGTTTGGTGTTGAACCTGATTTTCCTGCCATCGGCCGCGTTAAATAATGATTGATGCTTGATCCTGTTACACTTGTATAATCGTTCAGCTTTTCATCAAATGTTCCTGCCAAAAGGTCTGTCATCACAAAGGCTTTGTTCTCATCGATGACTTGTTCACTTTCATATTTATGCTCATACAGTACATCACCTTTTGAGTCTGTAATTTTGGTGATAAAAACGGGATCTGCTTTCTTTCCGCCGTTTGCAAATACTCCGTATGCATTCGTCAGCTCTAAAACGCCGACTGCTTTAGAACCAAGTGCAAGGGAAGGAATACCCGCAAGTTCGCTCTTAATACCGAATTTCTTCGCAGTTTTCACAAGCTTATCAGGTCCTAAAAAAAGATTTGTTTTTACCGCATAAATGTTGTCAGATAATGCTAATGCCTGTGCCATCGTGATAAAGTCGTTCGCGTAGCGGTTCTTAAAATTCTTTGGTTTGTAATCTGTGACTCCGTCTCCCATGGCAAATGTTGTGGGCTCCGATTTGATTGGAGTGGAGGCTGTATAGCCGTTCTCTAGCGCGGTGTAATAAAGGAACGGCTTAAAGGTTGAGCCGGGAGCTCTTCTGGCTTGCAGGGCACGGTTAAATGAACTTTTTTCAAAATCACGTCCACCAACGAGTGCTTTTACATCACCACTGCGTGGATCCATCGCCACGAGGGCTGTTTGAATGTTGCTGTTATCGATGATCCGGTTTTCAATCGTGTGTTCTGCGACTTCTTGCATGTGAGGATCTAGTGTTGTGTAGATGCGAAGGCCGCCGAATTGGATAGAATTTGTATTAATGTTGAGTTCCTTTTTCAGCGTTCGCATCACAGCATCCTGAAAATAGGGGGCAACCGTCGCGACTTCTTCATCTTCCTCTTGAACATAAGTTAATTTTTCGGAAGCAGCACGTTTAACACTTTCTTTTTTTATCGAACCATCCTCAGCCATGCTGGAGAGGATTATTTCCTGTCTCTTTTTAGCGTTCTCTTCATGCAGAATTGGAGAGTAGTAGCTCGGCCCTTTCGGGATGCCTGCGAGCATACTCGATTCACTAAGTGTCAGTTCTTCGGCATTTTTACCAAAATAATAACGGGAAGCAGACTGGATGCCATAAGAACCGTGGCCATAATAGATCGTGTTCAAGTAACCTTCTAAAATCTCATCCTTGGAATAGCTCATTTCCAGGCGCAATGTGTAAAAGGCTTCCTGGAATTTCCTTCGCCACGTTTTTTCATGTGTTAAAAAGAGGTTCCTGGCATATTGCTGTGAGATCGTACTTGCTCCCTGAACTTTAGCACCGGCTTTTATATCCGCTAAAAGAGCGCCGGCTATTCTCTTAAAATCAAAACCATTATGTTTACGGAAATTTTTATCTTCAATCGAGAGTGTGGCTGATATCAAATCTTTATCTATTTTTTCAAGAGGCACCCAATATCGGTTCTGCCCGCCGTTGTTGATTTCTCCCATCTTGGAGCCATCTGCTGCGTACATAATCGTCGTTTGTGGCACTAAAAGGGCAGGCGGACCCATGAGTTTAGCAAGCAGCAAAAGTCCGATTAATGATAGAACAAGACTTCCTGAGGCAATAAGACCCCATTTTTTGATCCAGCGTATTTTCTGCTGCTTCGTAGCTTCTTTATAAATCTGCCAAAACTTCATAATCCGCCCTCCTTAACATCCACTTTTTCTTATCTAGTATGGTGAAAAAGTGCTCCTCTTAAACGTAAAAAAAAATGAAATGCTATAATGACAGAAGATGAAGGAGGTACGGGAAATGCTGATAGAAAACATTCGATATATGAAGGTATCCGAAGACGGAAAGTGGAGCGTAGATACCGGTGATATCCTGATAAAGAACAACCAGATTGCGAAAATAGGAAACTTTACATATGAGGAATCAATTGAAAAATTAGACGGGAAAGGCATGCTTGCGTTGCCTGGATTAGTGAACGGGCATCAGCATACGCCGATGTCATTACTGCGCTGCTATAGTGACGATGTGCCCTTGATGACTTGGCTGAACGAAAAGATGCTGCCTCTTGAGATGAAGATGAATGACGAAGACCGGTATTGGGGTGCTCTTTTATCCATGGCTGAGATGATCAAGGGCGGTACGACGGCATATGCGGATATGTATATCGGAATGGACACGATCGCTGAAGCGGCTGTTGAATCGGGTATTCGTGCGGTCATTGCACGCGGGCTTATCGCGATGGATGCTAACTATGAAGGACGTTTACGAGAAGCATCTGAAGTCGTGGATCGATGGCACGGGAAAGGAAATGGGAGAGTGACAACCATGATCGCTCCGCATTCTCCGTATATGTGTCCTCCTGACTTTTTGAAAGCTGCAGTTGGTCTTTCTAAAGAGAAGAACGTCCCGCTGCACATTCATCTGGCAGAGACGAAAGATGAAGAGCGTATGATTCAAGAAAAATATAAAATGCGCCCTGTTCAATACTTGCAGCAGGCAGGTGTTTTCGAGCGGCCGGTTCTGCTCGCTCATGGTGTTCATTTCAATGACGACGATTATAAAATTTTAGAGTCCATAAAAGGCGGTATTATCCACAATCCGGTCAGCAATGCGAAACTTGGATGTGGAATAAGCGATGTTAAGAAACTATTAGATTCAGGGATTAAAGTGGGACTTGGTACAGATGGACCGGCTAGCGCGAGTTCGCTTGACCTATTTTTTGAAATGAAAGCAGCGAGCTGGTTCCAAAAGTTAAAGTATGAAGATGCTGCAGTGTTAAGTGCACATGACGTGTTGACGATGGCCACGCAAAATGGAGCGGATATTTTAGGGGTCGGAGAGGAAATAGGTTCCTTAACAGCCGGGAAAAAAGCTGATCTCATTTTAATGGATATGAACAAACTTCATTTAACCCCTGGCCATGAAACAGCGAATCTTCTCGTTTATGCAGCGACCGGACAAGATGTGGATACGGTGATCATCGATGGAGAAGTCGTGATGCGCGGCCGGGAGTTAAAGACAATAGACGAAGAAAAAGTGATGGCAAACGCAAAAGAGCGCACGAAACAGCTGTTAGGAAGGCTGTAAAAGAAGAAGAGGATGACTTAAAGAGGTTTTGAAATGTCTATGCGCTCAAATCATCATCCTATGAGCCAAAAAAGAAATTCTATGCACCAAACCAGTCCTTCTATGCGTCAAACAGAATGACCTATGCACCAATGGTTTTTCTATGCACCGAAATTGAGCTTCTATGCACTAAATAGGCTGATCTATGCACCAAACGTAACTTACACATACGAAGAGGGCGTCTTATTAAGAGACCCCTCTTCTTTTACCTTATGAAACTCTTTGTTCTTCTTCAGGTGCCTTTTCCCATCCTTCTAGTTTGCCCAAAGTAGGGATGCTATCCGCATAGAAGACCGGGTCTTTTCCTCGCTTTCGCTGTTCGAGATAATGGCGCAGTACTCTAAACGCAATTCTGCCTAATAGAGCGAGTGCCACTAAGTTGATTAAAAACGCCCGTGCAAGAAACACGGACGAATGGGGCGCCAGAAGGGACACACGAGCCGGAAAAGCGAAGCCGGGCTTATCTTACGGAAACCCGGATGCCTTTACACGTGTGACAGAGGCCTATTTATTTTTAGACGTAAGGACAGTAACGATAAGCGAGCTAAAAGCGACCGCAAACATCAACGCCTCAAAGATCGTCAGAGGCATCACCCCCCTTAACTGTAAGCTGCGTTAACAGCGAGATGTCCAGCTCCAGTTTATAAAAGGGAATGCGCCGGCCGTCTGTCCTTCTGTACGCTGTCTTCATTATACCACTTTATAAGGGGTGAAAAGTCAGCCGAAAGAAACAGGGTGATTGTCCTATTTTTAAGGGAAGAAGATTAGGGAAACATTATTGTAGTACAGTTAAGAAGAAGCCGGTCAAAATTGGCTTAAATTCTTATTAAAATTGAATTGGAATCTTGGGTCTTGGAATGCTATAATCATTTTGTTTGTAAAAGATTGAAACTTTCGATGCCTGGCATTTCAAAATATATAGTAGGAGTGAGACCAACATGAGTATTTGGTTTACAGAAAAACAAACAGAAAATTTCGGAATTACGATGAAGATTAACAAAACATATGTATCTGAGCAAACAGAATTCCAAAAGCTGGATATGGTTGAGACTGAAGAGTTCGGAAACATGCTGATCCTTGACGGCATGGTTATGACAACGCAAAAGGACGAGTTCGTATACCACGAGATGGTTGCACACGTACCTCTTTTCACACATCCAAACCCTAAGCACGTTTTAGTAGTTGGCGGCGGAGACGGCGGAGTAATCCGTGAAGTTTTAAAGCACCCATCTGTTGAAAAAGCAGTGCTTGTTGAGATTGACGGAAAAGTTATCGAGTACTCTAAGAAGTACTTACCTGAAATTGCTGGTGAACTAGAGAATCCGCGTGTTGAAGTAAAAGTAGACGACGGCTTCATGCACATCGCAACTAGCGAGAACGAGTATGATGTAATCATGGTAGATTCAACTGAGCCTGTCGGACCTGCTGCTAAGCTTTTTGAAAAAGGTTTCTATGAAGGAATCTCTAAAGCGCTAAAAGAAGACGGAATCTTTGTTGCACAAACGGACAACCCATGGTTCACGCCTGAGTTGATCTCTCAAGTGTTCAAAGATGTCAGCGAGATCTTCCCGATCACTCGTCTTTACACAGCAAACATCCCAACATACCCAAGCGGTCTTTGGACATTCACAATCGGTTCAAAGAAACACGATCCGTTAGAAGTGCCAGCTGATCGTTTCCATGAGATCGAAACTAAATATTGGACACCACAGCTTCACACAGCTGCTTTCGCGTTGCCGAAGTTCGTGAGTGACCTATTGAAATAAAAAATTGAGGGGAGCTTTTATAAGAGCTCCCCGTATTTTACATATAAGGAGTGTAAAAACAATGCGTTTTGATGAAGCTTATTCTGGAAATGTGTTTATTTTAAGTAAACCTGATTATAAAAGTGCTGATGCAGTTCTTTACGGAATGCCGATGGATTGGACGGTTTCGTTCCGCCCGGGAAGCCGTTTCGGTCCTGCTAGAATTCGTGAGGCTTCTTTAGGACTTGAAGAGTATAGCCCCTACATGGACAAGCATCTTGAAGAAGTGAACTACTTTGATGCAGGAGATATCCCTCTTCCTTTCGGTAACGCACAGCGTTCACTGGATATGATCGAGGAGTATGTATCAACCCTGTTAAACGACAATAAGTTCCCGCTCGGAATGGGTGGAGAGCATCTTGTGACTTGGCCTATTTTTAAGGCACTTAAGCAAAAGTATGATGATTACGTGGTCATCCATATTGATGCACATGCTGACCTGCGCGAGCAATATGAAGGTGAGGTTCTTTCTCACTCTACACCGATCCGCAAAGTTTGCGATCTTGTTGGTGCAGAAAACGTGTATTCTTTCGGAATCCGTTCTGGTATGCGCGAAGAGTTTGAGTTTGCAAGAACAAGCGGCATGCATATGTATAAGTTCGACGTAGCAGAGCCATTAAAAGAAGTACTTCCTACATTAAATGGGCGCAACGTTTATGTAACAATCGACATCGATGTGCTTGATCCATCTGCAGCTCCAGGAACAGGAACGGCAGAAGCTGGCGGAATCACTTCTAAAGAGCTTCTTGAAGCCATTCAGTTAATTGCAAAAGCAGACATCAATATCATTGGAGCAGATTTGGTAGAAGTAGCTCCCATTTATGATTCATCAGAACAAACACCAATCGCAGCAAGCAAATTCCTTCGTGAAATCCTGCTTGGCTGGGTGAAATAAAAAGTAGAAAAATCCCGGTACTTAAGTGTTTAGGCTTAAGCCGGGATTTCTTTATTGTGTAACTTCGTGAAGCTGCTTCTTTTTCACTTTAAAAAATTTTATAGCTTCCACTGCAAAATAGAATGAAGATATGACACATACAATCATCCAAATTTGCTGAAGCTTTGCAGACTGCCACATATCAAGCAGCATGAACAAAGAGGGAAACGTTAACGTTATCCATGATTGAACAAAGGCAACTTTTCCGATAAAAGCCTCATATGGCTTTTTAAGAGCTGACGATAAATAGAATAAGAACCATAGAAATGCCCACATCACCCATATAAGTGCGTTCAATACATCGTTTTCCTGAATGTAAAATACAATCGCATAAACGAGGGCCATCATCGCCACCCATAGTGAATACCAGCCAAGACCACTGGAGTCGAACCCTTTCAAAATCGTTGCACCTAAATAGAGATAGGTGAATCCAAATAAAAAGACAGCTCCATTGTTGAACATTGACCAGTTCGATTGATCAGATGTAATCATTAAATAAATCGGAGTAATGACCTGCAATACCCCAACCAATATATTAAAAAAGGCTACACTTTTTTCTTCTGCTTTACCGAGCAGCATCAAACTGTTCAAAAACAATGCTGCCCCAGAAAATAATAATCCAATAGCACCCATAGAATTCCCTCATCACTTTTAATTTCATTATTCTTTAGAGGTCTGACCTCCTACATTCACTAAATATATATAAAGAAATAAAGTAAATCAATGGGAACTTAAAGAAAAAAGAGGGTTATGTAAAAATTTCAACAGATTTTATCAGAAAATGTCGAAATTTGTTAAACATTTCAGTCGTTTTTGCTATAGTTAAAAATAGAGAAACTAACAGGGAAAAGGAGGGGAATGGTCATAATGGAAGCGGTTACAAAAGATATAAAATATTTACAGGAATTTATTGACCAGCTATCAGAAGCGGTTTTGCTAGTTGCACCAAGCATGAAAATTACTGCAGTAAATAAACACTTTCTTCAACTGACAGAAGAAGAAACCTTTACAAAAGACAAGTTATTTGAGGAAGTCGTTTTGCGTCATAAAGATGGAGAAGAAGGAACCCTTTTAACAGCAAAAGGCTTTGTTAGTGTAAAGATTTCTGAAGGCTTGCTGCCAGTTAAAGAAGAATTCTACCGGTATTTTATATTGAAAGAGCAGCCTTCGATCGTTCACTCCTGCCAAGAACCATTGTTAAAAACATTAATGAACATCGTTCCAGATTTTATTGGTATAAAAGATGGCAACGGGCGTTTCGTATTCGCAAATAAATTTGTGAGCAAGCTTTTCGAGCTGTCAGGATTTGATTTTACCGGGAAGACAGATGCTGACCTTGCAGAGATTAAACCCTTCTTCCGTGAAGTTTTCCAATACTGCATTGAAACGGATGAACAAGTCTGGCAGTCAAAAGAAATTGTTCGGTGCGAAGAGTTTGTGCCTGCAAGAGATGGAAGCACCCGTTTTTTTGATGTATATAAAATCCCAGTCTTTAACCCTGATGGCTCACGTAAAAATCTGCTCGTTTTTGGACGGGAAGTAACGGATAAGATTGAATCTCGTATATTGCTTGAAGAGAGTGAAGCGAGATACAGGCTGCTTGCTGAAAACGCGATGGATATGATCACAACACATACGCTTGATGGTACATATACGTATGTGTCTCCTGCTTCGGAAACGCTTCTTGGACGAATGCCAGAGGAGTTGATCGGGCAGACCGGATATGGCATCTTGCATCCCGATGATGAAGCTGCCTTACGTAAAGGACATGAACAATTGATGAATGGGCCTTCCACTGCAACTGTTCAATTCAGACTGCAGCATAAGAAAGGTCATTACGTCTGGCTCGAGACGTCTTGTAAAAGCATTACGGATGAAAAGGGAAAAGTGGTCGAGCTCATCGGAGTCACACGTGATATATCCGAACGTAAAAAGTCGGAAGAGATGCTTCGCCAATCCGATAAACTTTCAATCGTAGGCCAGCTTGCAGCATCTGTCGCACATGAGATCAGAAATCCTTTAACCTCACTAAAAGGGTTCATTCAGCTTTTTCAGGAAAGTGAACAGCTCGATGCAACGAAATATTACAATATCATGCATAAAGAATTAAACCGTATTGATCAAATTATGGGACAGTTGTTATTGCTGGCGAAACCACAAATGAAGTCATACAAAAAAACGTCACTTCAGGAGCTGGTTGATTTTGTTGAAAAATTGCTTCAGCCAGAGGCACTCGTTCAAAACGTTCAAATTCAAAGTGATTTATGTGAAAAGTTGCCCTTTATTACCGCCGAAGAGAATGAATTGAAGCAGGTTCTGATCAATGTGGTTAAAAATGCTATGGACTCTATGGCAGAAGGCGGAATCATCTCCATTGAAGGAAGAATGATAGATGACCGAATTCATCTGAACGTTACAGATCAAGGATGCGGCATCCCGGCTGACAGCCTAGAAAGAATCGGGGAACCTTTTTATACAACAAAAGAAAAAGGGACCGGTCTCGGCTTGATGGTAAGTTCAAGAATTATGAAAGAGCATAAAGGAGAGCTTAAGTTTCATAGTGTCGAAGGGAAAGGGACGACGGTTAGTATGATTTTTCCTGTTTGAATAGTGAAGGCTGACTCGTAATCATGAGTCAGCCTTTGTTTCATCTAATCAAAGCTTTAGTGATATACTATGGCCATTAAGATACATTAAAAGTTTTTCAGGGGGGATAAAGTGACTGTTAATCAGAAAAATATGATGTCTAATTACTATTCGTTAAAGTCTGTTTCCCAAAAGATGTTTAAATTGATCAGTAAACAATTAAACGTGAAAACTACCTACGTAACCAAAAGAGGAGAAACAGCGATGACTGTCCTCAGTTCCTATAATGAAGAAGAAGAGATTATACCAGAAGGTTACAGTGTAGAGTACGGTGGAACGTATTGTCGTTTAATCATCATGAATGAAGGTGACGTCATGCATACCACAAACTTAATGAAAGATGCTATTACAAGAGAGTTAGAAGTTACTGGTCAATTAAACGTCAAAGGTTTCTTAGGTGTGACGTTAAAAGACTTAAATGGAAATGTGTTCGGTACGTTATGTGTGATGGACAGAGAAGAAAGAAATTTTTCCGAAGAAGATATCAACTATCTAAAATCAATAGCTGATATATTATCTCACATGATTGAGCTGGATCAGACAAAATACAATATCGGATTTCTAAGTGTTCCGATCATCCCAATCACAAATGGTATATCTATTCTTTCTTTACAGGGTATTGTAGATGACAAACGTTCGGAACAGATCATAAGGGAAGTACTGCAAGCTGCTGCAGAACATGAAATTAGTTATTTTATTATTGATTTATCTAAGCTTCTTAATGAAAGAAACGAGTTCCCTGACGTTCTTTTTCATATGACTGAGGCTTTAAATCTAATGGGTGTTGACACGATCATTACAGCTGTCACTCCCGAGTTTGCCAAGGAACAAGTGAACAATAGAGATTTAAATAACTTAAATACTAAATTTGTCAATGACATTGAATCTGCTCTTGAATACATTGGATATTCACTAGTCGAAAAGTAATACTTCAACTCTCTCGCCATTAAATCGTATAAAAAAACCAATCCGCCAGGAGATTGGTTTTTTCACGGGATTAAATACTGACTAAAAAGTTATGTCTAATTATTTTATACATTCTCAGGTTCAGCTACTTTCACAAGCTGTTTTCCTGTATTTTCCCCAGAAAACAGTCCTAAGAAAGCATCTATCGTATTTTCAAAGCCGTCTACGATATTTTCACTGTAAGAAAGCTTGCCTTCTTTCAGCCATTTTGCGAGCTGAACAGCACCTTCCTCAAAATGAGCCGCATAATCACTCACAATAAATCCTTTCATAAGTGCACTGTTGATAAGCAGCTGACTCTGAATACGCGGACCTACATCCATTTTTTCTAAATTATAAAGAGCGATCTGGCCGCAGATGGCAATACGCGCGCCTTTATTGATCTGACGAAGAACATGATCAGAAATTTCGCCGCCGACGTTATCAAAATATACATCCACACCATTTGGACATGCAGCCTTCAGCCCTTCATATACATTGTCTGATTTATAGTTGATAGCCGCATCAAAGCCTAATTCATTCTTCAAATACGAAATTTTCTCATCAGAACCAGCAATACCTACAACACGTGCACCTTTAATCTTTGCGATCTGACCGACGATCGTTCCGACTGCACCTGCAGCACCGCTGACTACGACTGTTTCTCCTTCTTGGGGATTACCGATATCAAGCAAACCGAAATAAGCAGTCAAGCCCGTCATTCTAAGAACACCTAGATTTGCGGTAAGCGGAGCAATGGAAGGATCAAGCTTTCGTACGGAAGCATCACTTACTGCATTGTATTTTTGCCAGCTGAGGTTGCCGATCACAAAATCGCCTTCAGCCAGTTCAGCTGAACGAGTTTGAATCACCTGGCCAACAACTCCTCCTGAAATGACTTCGTTTAATTCAAAAGGCGGCACATACGATTTTTGGTCGTTCATGCGTCCCCTCATATAGGGATCTACAGAAAGATAGATTGTTTTTACAAGTACCTGATCATTTTCAGGCTCTGGTAATGCTGTTTCTTCAAAACGGAAATCACTTTTTTCTGGAGCTCCCTTTGGACGGTTCACAAGTAAAATTCTCTCGTTTTTCATCATCATCCTCCTCTAATCTATAATTCATCTTCTCGTTGTCATCATACCCGCAAAATGCAACTCATTCCAAAACAAACGCTCATTTTTGTTTTTCGAGGATAAATGTACCCCCTAAAGTGAAATGATTTTCTTAAAGTACACCCATATGGTTGAACGGAAGCGGTAAAATCTTTTATAATAGGTAAGTTAAAGGTAAGGTTACACCAAAAAAGGAAGTGTTGTTCGCATGGATCAAGATACGGAATTGTCTGTTGCGCTTGCAATAAGTTCGGAAGTCCATTTTAGCGGTGAAAAAGAAAAGCATTACACCGAGACAGACGGAAAGCTCTATAAAAGAGGGGACGTGACATATCTTCAATATAAAGAAGAGATAGAAGGTGCGGGTTCTGTCAATAATGTGATTAAAATTACACACGCTGGAATTCTGATCATACGCTCAGGCAGTGTATCTATGAAACAGAAATATTTAATCGGCCAGACAACAAAAGGGATGTATGATAGCCCTTATGGCCAGCTTTGGATGGAAACCACTACACATGAAATGAATTTCCGGTGGAATCAGCAAAATCAAACAGGGGATCTAAAACTCGCATACGAACTGGTTCTGCAGGGTGAACATACAGGAACACATCGGATCAAGATTAATTTTCAGGAGGCAAAAGCATGAATATCCTTGACCAGGTCAAGCACCTGTTAAAAGAAGAGATTGAAGAAGCAGTCGTTAAAGCAGGACTTGCTAAAAAAGAAGAACTGCCAGAAGTGGTTCTTGAAGTACCAAAAGATAAAGCTCATGGAGATTTTGCGACGAACATGGCGATGCAGCTTGCGCGGATCGCAAAGAAAGCACCGCGCTTGATCGCGGACGAGCTTGTAGCAAACTTTGATAAAAGTAAAGCGTCTATCGCGAAAGTTGAAATTGCAGGTCCTGGTTTCATTAACTTCTACATGGATAACTCTTATTTAACAGAGCTTGTGCCGACTGTTATAAAGGCAGGCAAAGATTACGGACGCACTGAACATGGCGGCGGCAAGAAGGTTCAGGTTGAGTTCGTATCAGCGAACCCGACTGGTACGCTTCACTTAGGGCATGCCCGCGGAGCAGCTGTTGGTGATACGATCTGCAACATTCTAGACCACGCTGGATATGATGTTTCACGTGAGTTCTACATCAATGATGCTGGAAACCAGATCAATAATCTGGCAACATCGATTGAAGCCCGCTACATCCAGGCGCTTGGCAAAGAAAAAGAAATGCCTGAGGACGGCTACCACGGTGCAGATATTATTGAGTTCGGTAAAGATCTTGCTGCGGAATACGGCGATTCTTGGCTGGATAAAGAAGAAAGTGAACGTGTAAGCTTTTTCCGTGAATATGGTCTTAAACGTGAACTAGAAAAGCTTAAGGAAGATCTAGCTGAATTCCGCGTGGATTTTGATGTGTGGTTCTCTGAAACGTCTCTTTATAAAAATGGGAAGATTGAAGCAGCGTTAGAGAAGTTAAAAGCTAAGGGCGTTGTTTATGAGGAAGAAGGGGCAACTTGGTTCCGTACGACAGATTACGGTGATGATAAAGACCGTGTACTAATCAAAAATGATGGTTCGTTTACTTATTTAACACCGGATATCGCTTATCACAACGATAAGTTTGAGCGCGGTTTTGAAAAGCTGATCAACATTTGGGGAGCGGACCATCACGGCTATATTCCTCGTATGAAAGCAGCGATTCAAGCGCTTGGCTATGAAAAAGAACAGCTTGATGTCATGATCATCCAGCTTGTGTCTCTTTTCCAAAACGGAGAGAAAGTTCGTATGAGTAAGCGTACAGGTAAAGCTGTTACGCTTCGTGAATTAATGGAAGAAGTGGGCATCGATGCGACTCGTTATTTCTTCGCGATGCGTTCAAATGATACCCATCTTGATTTTGATATGGATTTAGCTGTCTCGAAATCAAATGAAAACCCAGTGTTCTACGTGCAGTATGCACATGCCCGAGTATGCAGCATGCTTCGCCAAGGGGAAGAAATGGGTCTTTCTTATGACGGAGACTTGGATCTATCTCAGATCGATTCTGAAAAAGAGTTTGAGCTTTTGAAGAAAATCGGGGAATTCCCTGCAGTTATTAATGAAGCAGCTGAAAAGCTATTGACTCATCGCGTAACGAATTATGTGTTTGAGCTGGCTTCTGCTCTTCATAGCTTCTATAACGCAGAGCGTGTTCTGGACCCGGAGAACAAAACAAAATCAGAAGCGCGTTTTGCATTGATGAAAGCAACACAAGTAACAATTGAGAACGCATTGAACATCGTCGGAGTTGAAGCTCCAGAGCGTATGTAAGTGAATAAATGACGAAAAGGCTGACCCAAAAGACATGAATTGTGTTTTTGGTAGTCAGCTTTTTGTTTTTTTAGAGGTCAATTCGAGTTCACCGGGCGAAACGACAGGCATTTGGGGTGAAACTTGGACCGGTTTGAGCGAAACTGAACGTGGTTTGAGCGAAACTGTCGGGTCATTGAGCGAAACTAGCGGTGGATGGAGTGAAACTAAGGGTAGTTTGAGCGAAAAGCAGCAGTTATTGAGCGAACGTGTAATAAATAAAAGAACACGTACCGTAAAAGCTTCAGCTGCTAGCAAAAAAGGAATTTATCTTCTTTTCTTGAATTCTAAAAAAGCAACTTACAGGCTAGGAGTAAATAAATATGACTACATCGAGCAAAAGTCCATTTTTGATTAGCGATATCGAATCAGAGCACTGCCAAATTCATGGCTGTATGAGCCGACTCCTGTTTGAAGATGAACTACGCCATCGGGGTCAAATGCGAATCATCAAAAAATATTATGAGCTGTCACAAAAATAGCAGGAGCACTTGAAAAAGGGGATATTGTTAGGTGAAATCGCCATATTAATAAGAGATAGGTTTGGTAACTCGACTTGATTTAGGAGGTACATACATATGAAATTAATTCTTTTATCGATAATCACGGGCGCTGTTGTAGGGTTTGTTTTTGCGATGTTCAAACTTCCGATACCAGCACCGCCAGCGCTTCCTGGAATTATGGGGATTGTTGGTATCTATCTCGGTTTTCAGCTATATGGATGGGTAGCTGCCACCTTTTTGAAGTGAGTGCATTATGGCTTTAGCTGGACTGACAACTGAGTTTCAAATCTATTATGAAAAGCTAGGAACAGGAACACCGATTGTTTTCTTGCATCCTCCGGGAATGAGTCATCTCGTGTTTACCTATCAAAAAAGTCTTTCTTTAACATGTCAGACGATTTTTCCAGACATAAGAGGACATGGCCGATCATCTGTTAAAGACCCAAATACATTCACACTGTATGATCTTGCTGATGATCTTGCAAGTCTTCTGGATCATCTGCTGATCGATCAAGCGGTTATTTGCGGGTATTCTTCAGGAGGATCCATCGCTCAAGCTTTTGTTCTTAAATATCCAGAGCGAACAAAGGGGCTTGTTTTAAGCGGAGGTTTTTCAGAAGTCTCCACATTTTTATTAAAAAAACAGTTTCAATCTGGAATAAGACTGGCTAAAAGTACACCAGCCCTATTAAACCAACTCCTTGCGAATACTCATTCTGTAACGGACCATGAAAAGAAAGAGATGTTTGATTATCACAAGCAAACGGACTGTACAACATGGGTCCGCTATTACCAGGAAAGTATGTCGTTTAACTGTACAGATAAAATAAAGACCTGGGACTTTCCGCTTCTGTTTCTTTACGGGGACCAGGCCAAATATATGCATTTTTATAGAAACATGTACCAGCGCCATGTTCATCAAAGAGCTCAGTTCGTCATGCTGACAAAGGCTCTTCATCAGCTCCCGATTAAACATTTTGAGAGCTTTAATGCAGAGGTTAAACGTTTTGTTACCAGCCTTACATAAGAATCGTTCCACCATTCATTCTTTTAAATCCGCGTACCTTCTCTAGTTCGTTAATCAGTTGGAGAGCTGCGCGGTCTTTTTGTTTTGCCTCGATCATTACATCCAGTTCTTCGGTAAACTCCGAAACCATTTTGAAGAAAGGCAGAACATAGTCAAGGCTGACATAGTCATGGTGACTTCTGTATGCTTTATCATCTTTAGGTGATGAAAGATGAACTTTAGGCGGTCTGCCGGTGTTTATCCATGTCTGCACAAACCGGGGCAGAAGCTCTTCAAGAGGAGTTGTTCCAGGGTTTGCTTTGTAATGATGGTAATCAAACATAAGCGGAACACCTTCTTTTTCACACACTTCCAATGTCTCTTCTGTGGTAAACGTCTTATCATCGTTCTCGAGTGTCATCCGGCTTTTTACGTCTGACGGCAGCGTTTTAATATTTTCATAAAATCGTTCTAATGCTGACTTTTTATCTCCATAAGCCCCGCCAACATGAATATTGATATAGCTGCGGTCCTCAATTCCCATTCCTTTTAAAAGGTCAAAGTGATAGTGCATGTCTTTTACGGCATTTACGGTCACTTCAGGGCGCGGACTCGTAAAAAAAGTAAACGGATTGGGGTGCATGCTTGTCCGAAGATTATATTTTTTAACGAGTTTTTCAATTTCTTTGCATTCTTGTTTTATCTTTTTTAAATAATCCCATGCTGCCTCCGGATGGGTAGCAAGCGGGACGATAGAAGAAGACATTCGGTACAAAGGCAGTTCGTGCGCGATGCAATAATGCAGAACACGAAGCGTACGTTCCAGATTGTTTTTCGTAATCGCGAGCAGCTGGGCTTCGCGTTCTTTCTTGTCTCTCTTTTGATAAGTAGCAAATGTCATTGTTTTTGCAGGTGAGGCTTCATACAGGTTGAGAGCCGTCGAAACAAAACCAAAAGATGTTATCATTCTTGGCCCCCTTAAGTACTCTTTATAAAAATGGCGAAATAATAAACCCTGCTGCTTCTTTTAAACGAACTTTTAATGTGCGAATCTTTTTCAAGTGTTGCAAAGTCAGTTTTTCAGAACGTGCCAGATCCGATTCTATAACCTTTTTAACTTCTTGAATATAAGCTTTTTCTGTAAAGATGCAATTGATTTCATCGTTAAAGAAGAAGCTGCGGAAATCAAAATTAGCTGTTCCAATATCACAGATCTCTTCGTCAAACATAAGTACTTTTGAATGATAAAAGCCTTCGTGAAATTGATAGATTTCAGCCCCGGATTCTAAAAGCGGTTTTAAATAAAGAAAAGAAGCTTCTTGGACGAGAATATGGTCAGGTTTCATCGGAATAAGAAGTGTAAGTTTTACGCCTCTTTTTAATGCGCGCAAAAGAGCTCTGTTCATCTTTTTACCCGGAATGAAGTAAGGTGAACCAATTAGTATGCTTTTTTTGGCCCGCTGGATCTTTTTATAAAAGAAACGGTAAACAGCATCGCCGTTTGAATGGATGAGCATGAATTCCTTTTGTGCGGCTTCTTGCGGATTATCAATCAGGGGAGCTTCTAGGTTTTCTCCTGAAGCGATATTCCAATCTGCAACAAATGATTGTTGAAGTACATCATTTATTGGTCCGTTTACCTTTAGGTGATAATCCCGCCAATCACCAAGTTTTGTATCCTTACCGATATACTCATTGCCGACGTTATAGCCGCCGATGTAACCGATCTTTCCATCAATAATGGCTACTTTTCGGTGATTGCGGTTATTGACCCGGTACAGGAAATATGGAAAACCTGGTTTATTGGTATATTGAAAATGAATTCCGGCTTGTTTTAATGATTGAATGGTTTCTTTTTTTACACCATGACTGCCAAGAAAATCGAGAAGCAATCTCACTTTAACGCCTTCTTTAGCTTTTCGGATTAAAAGGTCACAAAGCTCCTGACCCAGCTCGTCATCACGCAGAATATAAAACTGGATGTGGATATGTATAGCGGCTTCACTAATATCACGAAACAGCGCATCAAAAAAATGATAGCCAGTTGATATAAATTGCATTTCTCCTCTAGCCTTTGAGGGAGGCAATTCCAGGCTGACTTGTTTCTTATGTCCAAAATAAAAATCAATCCCTGCTAAGATGCATAGGATTGCTAGTAAAAGAATGATCCACATTCGAAATCTCCTCCTTCTGCAAAACTTTCGTATAGTATGCCCTGTAAGAGTAAAACCACTAAAAATTTTTTTTTGAAGTGTGGCGACTGAATGCTCATTCATTTATTTTTTATGATATAATGATGTCAGAAAATTATTTTTTATTAGAATAGTTGAAAGAGAAAGAAATAGGGAATAGCAGCATTGGAAGGGAGAGAAAGTGATGGATGGCTTAATGGTAGCAAACTGGCTTGCGTTTCTTTTTGTAACCGCTTACGCACTGTTTTTATTCGCATACGTGGTTAAAACAAGGTATGAATTTATAAAGCTCGGAAAAAAAGTAGAGTTTGATCATACCGTACAAGAAAGAATTAAAGCAGTTTTAGTCAATGTCTTCGGACAAAAGAAGCTTTTAAAAGATAAAAAAAGCGGTATTATTCACGTTATGTTCTTTTATGGATTTATCTTAGTCCAGTTTGGAGCGATAGATTTTATTTGGAAAGGACTTGCGCCTGGCTCCCATCTGCCTTTAGGTCCACTTTATCCTGGATTTACATTTTTTCAGGAAATTGTAACGGCGATGATCTTGGTCGCAGTCGTTTGGGCTTTTCATAGAAGGTATGTTGAGAAGCTTGTCCGTTTGAAGCGAGGCTTTAAATCTGGTTTAGTCCTATTGTTCATTGGCGGTTTAATGCTTTCCGTTTTAGTAGGAAATGCAGCTGAAATCATCTGGCATGACCTCGCCTTCGAATGGACGGCGCCAATCGCATCAGGAATTGCAATGGGTCTTGGCTTTTTAGGGAAAACCGGAGCTGCTGTTGTTTTCTTCATCTCCTGGTGGATCCACTTGCTGTTTTTATTAACCTTCCTTGTGTATGTTCCACAATCTAAGCATGCGCATTTGATCGCCGGGCCGCTAAACGTTTGGCTTGGCCGTAAAGAAAAGATCGGTAAGTTATCATCTATTAATTTTGAAGACGAAACACAGGAAGTTTTCGGTGTTAATAAGATTGAAGACTTCAACCAGAAACAGCTTGTTGACCTTTATGCCTGCGTAGAGTGTGGACGCTGTACAAATGTTTGTCCGGCAACTGGAACAGGGAAGATGCTTTCACCGATGGATATGATCGTTAAGCTGCGTGATCACTTAACAGAGAAGGGCGCGGCGGTAACTTCCCGTACGCCTTGGATGCCTGCATTTGCGTTCACCAACACAAAGGGCAACCAGATTGCTTTTGAAGCAAGAGGAAAGGGAGCACAAGAAACAGCTGCAGCAACTGACGGATCATCTGCACTTTCATATGATGTAGAGATGATCGGAGAAATTATGACAGAAGAGGAAATCTGGGCATGTACAACTTGCCGAAACTGTGAAGATCAGTGTCCGGTAATGAACGAGCACGTTGATAAGATTATCGATATGCGCCGTTACCTTGTACTGACTGAAGGTAAGATGGACCCAGAAGCGCAGCGTGCGATTAAAAATATTGAAAAGCAAGGAAATCCATGGGGCATCTCGAAAAAGGAACGCGAAAACTGGCGTGAGCTGAAAGAAGATATCGTGATTCCTACTGTAAAAGAAAAGGAAAAAGCAGGTGAGGAATTCGAGTACCTGTTCTGGGTAAGTTCCATGGGTGCTTATGATAACCGCTCCCAAAAAATCGCGCTTTCACTTGCGAAGATCATGAACGAAGCTGGCATCACATTTGCGATTCTCGGAAACAAAGAGAAGAACTCTGGTGATACAGCACGCCGTCTTGGAAATGAGTTCTTGTTCCAGGAGATGGCGAACGCGAACATCGCCTTATTTGATAAACATGATGTGAAGAAGATCATTACTATTGATCCGCATGCTTATAACACATTTAAAAATGAGTATCCTGAGTTTGGTCTGAAAGCAGAAGTGTATCATCATACTGAACTTCTGGCTGAGTGGATCAAAGAAGGAAGAATTAAACCTAAGTATGAAGTGAATGAAACGATCACGTATCATGATTCATGCTACCTCGGCCGCTATAACGAAGTATACGAACCGCCTCGTGATATTTTAAAAGCGATTCCAGGCGTGAAGGTAGTCGAGATGGACCGCAACCGCCAAAACGGTATGTGCTGCGGAGCGGGCGGCGGAATGATGTGGATGGAAGAAAAGGCAGGGTCGCGTGTGAACGTCGCTCGTACGGAGCAGGCACTTGAGGTTAGTCCAACCATGATCGGAAGCGGATGTCCATACTGCTTAACGATGTTAAGTGATGGGACGAAAGCGAAAGAAGTGGAAGATCAAGTTCAAACGTTAGATGTTGTAGAAATTTTGGAGAAATCCATGTTCGGATCACAAAAACAAGAAGTTCTGCAGTAACTAAATTTTATAAGTAGGAGCTGCCTGGTTTAGTGCCGGCAGCTTCATGCTTGGGTTTTGAGTGACTGAGCGTTCGCTCGGCTTGACTTATTTTTGAAAGCGTTTACTAAAAGATTTATTAAATACGGGAGGTTTTTGTATGACTAAATCAGTGATCGTCAGTGGGGCGCGTACTCCGGTTGGGAAATTTGGCGGTGGTTTAAGCTCTTTGACTGCATCAGACTTAGGCGGAATCGCGATAAAAGAAGCGCTCCAGCGCGGAGGTGTTTCTCCTGAATCCGTCGATGAAGTGATCTTAGGCTGTGTTCTTCAAGGCGGGCAAGGACAGATCCCTTCTCGTCAGGCTGCTCAAAAAGCCGGGCTGCCTTGGGAAACAAAGACAGAAACCATAAACAAAGTGTGTGCTTCAGGTCTTCGCGCAATCACGATGGCAGATCAAATCATCCGTGCCGGTGATGAAGAGGTAATCGTTGCTGGCGGCATGGAATCGATGAGCAACGCTCCTTACATTTTACCGAAAGCACGCTGGGGTCTTCGTATGGGTGACAGTTCTGTTAAAGATCTTATGGTGCATGACGGGTTAACGTGTACGTTTACAGGTGTTCACATGGGAATCTACGGAAATGACGTGGCGAAAGAGATGGAGATCTCTCGTGAGCGCCAGGATGAGTGGGCGTACCGCAGTCATAGCCTTGCTGTTAAAGCGGTTGAAAACAACGTATTTGCGGAAGAAATCGTTCCTGTTGAAGTCCCGCAGCGTAAAGGGGAGCCAATCGTAGTTTCTCATGATGAGTCACCGCGAAAAGATTCTTCAGTTGAATCACTTGCAAAATTAAGACCTGTTTTTTCTCAGGATGGAACGATAACAGCGGGGAACGCTCCTGGAGTAAACGACGGTGCTGCAGCAGTTGTTGTGATGAGTGAAGAACGTGCTGCAAAAGAAGGCAAAGAAGTGATGGCGACAATTTTAGGGCACACGGCTATCGCGGTAGAAGCGAAAGATTTCCCGAAAACGCCAGGGCTTGTCATTACAGAGCTTTTAAAGAAAACAGGCAGGTCATTGGAAGAAATTGATCTTTTTGAAATCAATGAAGCTTTTGCAGCTGTTGCTTTAACAAGTGCAGAGCTTGCAGGATTAGATCTTGAAAAAGTTAACGTAAACGGCGGAGCAGTAGCATTAGGGCATCCGATCGGGGCAAGCGGTACGCGTATCGTACTTACACTGATCCATGAACTAAAAAGACGCGGCGGCGGACTTGGAATCGCATCGATCTGTTCAGGCGGCGGTCAAGGTGACGCGATTTTAGTAGAAGTAAAAGCATAAAAGGAGGAAGAGTCAGTGAGCATTCAGCAAATTATGGTGGTTGGCGCAGGACAAATGGGGTCAGGGATCGCACAAGTTTGTGCCATGGCAGGCTTCGACGTCATTTTACATGATATTAAAGATGAATTCGTGAATAAGGGAATCGGAAATATCCAGAAGAACCTAAATCGCCAGGTTGAAAAAGGGCGTATGGAGGAAAGCGAAAAAGAAACAATTCTTTCACGCATAACTTCATCAATCTCTATGGAGAACGCATCAAAAGCAGACCTTGTGATTGAAGCGATTGTTGAGAATATGGAAGTGAAAACACAATTATTTACGATGCTGGATCAGTATGCACCAGAGCACGCGATTTTAGCTTCAAACACGTCATCTCTTCCTATAACAGAAATCGCCGCGGCTACAAACCGGCCTGAAAAAGTGATCGGGATGCACTTTATGAATCCGGTACCGGTTATGAAACTAGTAGAAATTATCCGCGGGCTGCAAACATCAGATGATGTATACGAAACGATTGAAGCAGTATCGAAAAAACTGCAAAAGGTACCTGTAGAAGTAAATGACTTCCCAGGGTTCATCTCAAATCGTATTTTAATGCCGATGATCAACGAAGCGATCTTCGCGGTCTATGAAGGCGTAGCAACACCAGAAGCGGTTGATGAGATTATGAAACTCGGAATGAACCACCCGATGGGACCGTTAACACTAGCAGACTTTATCGGACTCGATACATGTTTGTACATTATGGAGACGCTGCATGAAGGGTTCGGTGACGATAAGTACCGTCCATGCCCGCTTCTCAGAAAGTACGTTAAGGCTGGCTGGTTAGGCAAGAAAACCGGCAAAGGCTTCTACACCTACGCATAAGGGGTCTGACCCCAGACAAAGACAAAACAGCTATTTTGTCTTTATGAGAAAGACAGATCACGGAGCGGCAAAAAAGCTTGTTCCATAGGTGCGAAGATAGATTCAAGATCCAGCTTCAATGACCAGTCCCTCGAGGTCTTTTCTCTTTCCTTGTGACAAAAAGCGTGTCTTTAGTCAAGAGTTAAGTGCTTGTCGGGGCAAACCGGTCATTTCAGCATTTCAAAAAGGAAATGGGGAGATACCATGAACCTCGTGTTTACGGAAGAACAGCAGATGATGCAAAAGATGGTACGGGATTTTGCGCAAAAAGAGATAGCGCCGGCCATCGAACATATGGAAGAGAAGGAAGAGTTTCCGCGTCATCTGATTAAGAAGATGGCAGAGCTTGGGTTGATGGGGATTCCGATTCCTGAAGAGTACGGTGGAGCAGGGATGGATTTTACATCGTACATCATCGCGATCAACGAACTTTCAAAAGTGAGTGCGACGATCGGTGTTATTTTATCGGTTCATACGAGTGTCGGAACGAATCCGATCCTTTATTTCGGGAATGAAGAACAAAAGAAAAAATATATTCCTAAGTTAGCGAGTGGAGAGTACCTTGGTGCGTTCGGACTAACAGAGCCAAGTTCAGGTTCTGATGCAGCAAGCTTGAAAACAAGAGCCGTTAAACAGGGTGATCATTATGTTTTGAACGGTTCAAAGATTTTTATCACGAATGCTGGCGTTGCAGATGTATATATCGTGTTTGCTTCAACTGAACCAGACAAAGGAAGCTACGGAATCTCAGCCTTCATCGTAGATAAAGATACACCGGGCTTTTCAGTAGGGAAGAAAGAGAAAAAAATGGGGTTGAACGGTTCTAATACGTGCGAGATCGTGTTCGAGGATGCGCGTGTTCCTGCTGAAAATCTGCTTGGCAACGAAGGTGAAGGATTTAAGATAGCCATGAGCAACCTGGATGTGGGCAGGATCGGAATTGCAGCGCAATCACTGGGTATCGCGGAAGCGGCTTTAGACTATGCAACCAATTATGCAAAAGAGAGAAAACAGTTCGGAAAGCCGATCGGGGCAAACCAAGGCCTTGGATTCAAGCTGGCGGACATGGCGACAGAAGTGGAAGCTGCAAAACTACTAACGTATCGTGCAGCGGACTTAAAGACAAATAACCTGCCATGCGGAAAAGAAGCGTCGATGGCAAAGCTTTTCGCATCAGAAACGGCGATGAAATCAGCAATCGAAGCGGTCCAGGTATTCGGCGGGTATGGCTATACAAAGGAATATCCTGTTGAGAGACTGTTCCGGGACGCAAAGGTGTGTCAGATCTACGAAGGAACAAGTGAAATTCAGCGTATTGTACTCAGCAAACACCTACTAGGGTAAGAGGGAGAGAATAGAGATGCAATTTTTATTATCTGAAGAACATGAAATGATCCGCAAGATGGTGCGTGATTTTGCAAAGAACGAAGTAGAACCGACAGCGGCTGAGCGTGATGAAGAAGAGCGTTTTGACCGTGCAATCTTTGATCAGATGGGCGAATTAGGACTTTGCGGTATCCCTTGGCCTGAAGAGTACGGCGGAATCGGCGGAGACTATCTTGGCTACGTAATCGCGGTTGAAGAGCTTTCCCGCGTTTGTGCGTCAGTAGGGGTAACTCTTTCTGCTCATACATCACTTGCCGGATGGCCGATCTTCAAGTTTGGTAATGAAGAGCAAAAGCAAAAGTTCCTTCGTCCGATGGCAGAAGGGAAGAAGATCGGAGCTTACGGCTTAACTGAGCCTGGATCTGGTTCTGATGCCGGAAACATGAAAACGACAGCTAAAAAAGATGGCGATCACTACATCATCAATGGCTCTAAAATTTTTATCACAAACGCTGGAGATGCAGAAATCTATGTGGTGTTTGCTAGAACTGATATTGAAGCAGGAAGAAGAGGAGTTTCTGCGTTCATCGTAGAAAAAGGGACACCAGGGTTTTCTTTTGGTAAAAAAGAAAAGAAACTTGGAATTCGTTCATCTCCAACGTTAGAGATCATCTTCGAAGACTGCCGAGTACCAGCTGAAAACCTTCTTGGAAAAGAGGGAGAAGGCTTTAAAATCGCCATGATGACACTTGATGGCGGACGAAACGGAATCGCTGCTCAAGCAGTTGGTATCGCACAAGGTGCACTGGATGCATCCGTTAATTACGCAAAAGAACGCAAGCAGTTCGGTAAGCCGATTGGAGCGAACCAAGGAATTGGCTTTAAGCTTGCTGACATGGCGACAAAAGTAGAAGCAGCAAGACTTTTAACGTATCAGGCAGCATGGAGAGAATCAGAAGGACTTCCATACGGAAAAGAATCAGCGATGTCGAAGCTCTTTGCAGGCGACATTGCGATGGAAGTGACGACAGATGCGGTTCAAGTATTCGGCGGATACGGGTACACAAAGGAATATCCGGTCGAACGTTATATGCGTGACGCAAAAATTACGCAGATTTACGAAGGTACGCAGGAAATTCAGCGACTTGTAATTTCTAAAATGCTTTTAAAAGATTAAGAATTAGGAAATTAGCGACGCTCTGGCTAGAAAAACTTCCCGCAGATCCTCCTAAAGTCAAGATGCGATCGAGAAGTCTCATGGCTGTTCATCCGCGAAATGGAGTTACTTTTTACCAGAGATGTTTTTTAACAGAGTGTTGCTTACAAAGTACCACCCTTGCAGTTGATTGGAGAGGAAGGTGCGAGACTCCTGCGGGATCAGTGGGACAGGTGAGACTCCTAAAGGCGCAGAGCGCAAGGAGGCTCACCGCACACCCCGCGGAAAGGGTGCACCTGGAGCGGAAATCAACTACTTTCATAAGATTTTGAGTTCATTTTAGGAGGAAATCATGCATCCATTAGCCAAGCGCATCCAGCAAAAAGAAGAACGGGCACTTGCAAAAGCGATCACACTTGCCGAAAACAACGGAGCGGATAAACTAGAGCTATTAAAGAGCATCTATCCGATGCAAAAAGGAGCGCATTGGATCGGGATCACTGGTTCACCCGGCGCGGGAAAAAGCTCGCTCGTCAACCGTCTTATCTCCTTTCTTCGAAACAAGGATTTAACGGTAGCGGTTGTTGCAGTGGATCCGACGAGTCCTTTTAGCGGCGGTTCCATACTCGGAGACCGTGTACGGATGGCAGACCATTTTACCGATCCTGGTGTGTTTATTCGGAGCATGGGTACGCGCGGAAGTCTTGGCGGGCTGTCCCGGTCAACGAAAGAAACAGTAAGGCTGATGGATGCGTATGGCTTTGATGTGATTTTAATAGAAACAGTAGGGGTCGGGCAGTCTGAACTCGATATTATGAAACTGGCAGACTCTGTCGCAGTGGTTCTTAATCCGGGCAGCGGGGATGTCGTGCAGGTATTTAAGGCAGGAATCATGGAAATCGCTGATCTGTTTGTTGTGAATAAAGCGGATATGCCAGGCGTTCCAAAGCTTTTGGCTGAGATTGAAGCGATGCTTGATCTTGTAAAACACGACAGTCCGTACCGTCCACCTGTTGTTCAGACCATTTCTACTGAAAATAAAGGATTGCAAGATTTGTGGGGAGCGCTTCTTGCTCACAAGAAGTATTTAAAAGAGAGCGGAGAGGGTAGCAAAAGAAAGCTTTCCAATCTGAAACGTGAAGTAATGGAAGTCGTTCAGCACGAGATCTTTCAGCAAGTTTGGGCACAAGAACAAGAAAATGGATTCTCCTGGCTTGCCGACTTAGAGCAAGGTACAACAGACCCTTATACAGCGGCAGAGCAGATCCTGTTACAACGAATTCAGCCGGCAGACAAGAGAGAGAAATGAGTGAGAAATGAGGGAGACCATTGAGTAAGAAGGAAGTGCCGTCGCTCGTAAAGGATGAGAAACTCATTCAAAAGCGACGCGAAGAGATGGTAAAAGCTGCGGTGTCTTTATTCAAGAAAAATGGCTTTCACCGCACAACGACCCGTGAGATCGCAAAAGCTTCAGGCTTCAGTATCGGCACGCTGTACGAGTATATCCGGTCTAAAGAGGATATTTTGTATCTAGTCTGCGACAGCATCTATGATGGGGTAAAGCTGAGGCTGCAGCAGGATATCAACTCGGCCGACAGCGGAATTAAAGGTATCGAGAAGGCGATCACGGCTTATTTTAAAGTGATGGACGATATGCAGGACGAAGTGCTTGTCATGTATCAAGAGGCAAAGTCACTTTCTGACGAAGCCCTTCCGTATGTGCTAAAAAAAGAGCTTGAGATGACGGCTATTTTCGAAAAGCTATTATCTCAGTCCGTAAGTCAAGGTGAACTGCATTTAACCGAAAAAGAGATACAGGCAGCGGCCCATAACATTTTAATCATCGGACAGATGTGGACGTTCAGACGATGGGCGCTTCAAAAGATATATACACTTGAAGAATACACACAATTACAGCTCCACCAGCTGCTTCATGGTATAAAAGGAGCTTAAAGAAAGGATGAAAATAATGGCTCAAACAGACATTTACCGTCCGAAAAATCCGGTTCGATTTGTAACCGCTTCCAGTCTTTTTGACGGACATGATGCTTCAATTAACATCATGCGAAGAATTATCCAGTCAAACGGTTGTGAAGTCATCCACCTTGGACATAACCGTTCCGTTGATGAAGTCGTTAGTGCCGCAATCCAGGAAGACGTTCAAGGTATCGCGATCTCGTCTTATCAAGGCGGGCACGTTGAATATTTTAAATATATGATTGATCTGCTGAAAGAACGCGATGCAGGTCACATTAAAGTTTTTGGCGGAGGCGGAGGCGTTATTATCCCGCCTGAAATTAAAGAGCTTCATGCTTATGGCGTAACACGCATCTTCTCACCAGAAGATGGAAGATTGCAAGGTTTACAAGGCATGATCAATCAAATGGTAGAAGAGTGTGATTTTCCAACGGTTACTTCGTTAACAGATGAGATCGAAAAGGTGAAGGAAAAAGATGTTCGTTCTGTTTCCCGTCTGATCACTCTTGCTGAAAACGCGAAACAGGCCACAGAAGAGATTGCAGCAACGGCAGAACAGACTCTATCCGAGTTAAAGGGATTACAAAAGCAAGTACCTGTTTTAGGGATCACTGGTACAGGGGGAGCGGGGAAAAGCTCACTTACGGACGAACTTGTACGGCGTTTCTTAAATGAGTGTAAAGATAAAACAATCGCTATTATTTCAATTGACCCGACGAAACAAAAAACAGGCGGAGCACTTTTAGGCGACCGTATCCGCATGAACGCGATTTATCATCCGCGTGTTTATATGCGTTCGTTAGCAACGCGCGGATCACGTTCTGAGCTTTCTGATGCAATTAAAGATGCTATTGCTGTAACTAAAGCAGCTGGCTATGATCTGATCGTTGTGGAAACGAGCGGGATCGGCCAAGGGGATGCCGGAATCTCTGAAATTTCGGATGCCTCGTTATATGTAATGACAAGTGAATTCGGTGCGCCGTCACAGCTTGAGAAGATCGATATGATCGATTATGCAGACATTATCGCGATCAATAAATTTGAGCGCAAAGGTTCTGAAGATGCGTTGCGTGATGTAAAGAAACAATATCAGCGCTCTCGCAACTGGTTTGATAAAGACTTAGATGAGATGCCGGTATACGGTACGATTGCGAGTCAGTTTAATGACGCTGGAACGAACGTATTGTTTTATCACTTGATGAAGGTGATTGAAGAAAAGTCTGGTGTGGACTGGGGGATTCAGCCGGCAGCTGAAGCGATGACGGCAAAGAAGAACGTTATCATCCCTGGAGAACGTGCTCAATATTTAAATGAAATTGCACAGACTGTCCGTAAGTACCATGAAACGGTTGAAGAACAATCAAAGCTTGCACGTAAATCGTTCCAGATCAAAGGAACGCTCGAGACGGTTCGAGAGTATGACGCCGCTGGTGAAGAAGTGGAAGTGAGCTTAAATAAAGCGCTTGAAAAAGTAGAAGAGCAGATGCTTCCGACAACGTCTAAGATGCTGAAAGAATGGCCTGCGCTTAAAGAAATGTACGCTAAAAAAGAGTTTGTTACGAAGATTCGCGATAAAGAGATCGTGACAGAACTTACAACCAAAAGTCTTTCAGGTCTTGATATTCCGAAAGTCGCTCTTCCGAAGTTTGAAGACTGGGGAGATATCGTAAAGTGGATCATGAAAGAGAACGTTCCTGGTTCTTTCCCGTATACAGCAGGCGTTTTTCCTTTTAAACGAAAAGGAGAAGATCCAAAGCGCCAGTTTGCAGGAGAAGGAACACCTGAAAGAACGAACCGCCGTTTCCACTACCTGTCTAAAGACGATGATGCAAAGCGTTTAAGTACTGCTTTTGACTCGGTAACATTATACGGGGAAGACCCGGATTACCGTCCGGACATCTACGGGAAAGTCGGGGAGAGCGGTGTAAGCATCTGTACACTTGATGATATGAAAAAGCTGTATGATGGTTTTGACTTGACCGCACCTTCAACTTCTGTTTCTATGACGATCAATGGTCCGGCACCGATCATCCTGGCGATGTTCATGAACACGGCGATCGATCAGCAAGTAAAGCTGTTTGCGGACACTAATGGACGTCAGCCAAATGAAGCAGAATATGAAGAAATTAAGGCTAAGACTTTAGCATCTGTACGCGGAACGGTTCAGGCAGATATTTTAAAAGAAGATCAAGGACAGAATACGTGTATCTTCTCTACTGAATTTGCCCTTCGCATGATGGGTGACATTCAGCAGTACTTTATTGATCATCAAGTGCGTAACTATTATTCGGTTTCAATTTCTGGTTACCACATTGCTGAAGCTGGTGCGAACCCGATCACACAGCTCGCGTTTACACTTGCTAACGGCTTTACGTACGTAGAATACTATTTGAGCCGCGGGATGGATATTAACGCGTTTGCTCCGAACCTATCGTTCTTCTTCTCAAACGGCCTTGATCCGGAATACAGCGTAATCGGCCGAGTGGCAAGAAGAATTTGGGCAACCGTGATGCGTGATAAATACAAAGCGAACGAGCGCAGCCAAAAGCTGAAATATCATATTCAGACATCTGGACGATCGCTTCACGCACAGGAGATCGACTTTAACGATATCCGTACAACGCTTCAGGCATTGATGGCGCTGTATGATAACTGTAACTCGCTTCACACGAACTCTTATGATGAGGCGATCACAACACCAACAGAAGAATCTGTTCGACGTGCGATGGCGATTCAGATGATCATTACAAAGGAACTTGGTCTTGCGCGTAATGAGAACTCGCTACAAGGTTCTTTCATTATCGAAGAGTTAACAGATCTGGTAGAAGAGATGGTTCTTCAAGAGTTTGAGCGTATGAATACGAGAGGCGGCGTACTTGGTGCGATGGAGACTCAGTATCAGCGCGGAAAAATTCAGGAAGAGTCCATGTACTATGAGATGAAAAAACATGACGGCTCGCTTCCAATTATCGGGGTTAACACGTACTTAAACCCGAATCCGCCATCTGAAGAAGAGTTTAACATGCAGCTGGCACGTGCAACGAAGGATGAAAAAGAACAGCAGATTACGAACTTGAGAGCTTTCCAAGAGGCTAGTAAGGGTGAAGCTGGTGAAGCGTTAGACCGCTTAAAGACAGTTGCGCTTAACGGCGGCAATATCTTTGAAGAGCTGATGAACACCGTAAAATTTGCGAGTCTGGGTCAGATCACGAGTGCGCTTTACGAAGTAGGCGGAAAGTATAGAAGGAATATGTAAAACAAATAAACATGGTGTCCCTTGGATAAGGGTACCATGTTTTTTTGTTGCATGCCTTCATTTGGAATAAATTAAAAAAGCAAACCTATACTAACTGTGTTATTAAATTATCTAAAAGAGTGGAGGTATATTTGTTGAAGTACTTACTGATATCCAGCATCCTGAGTCTCATCATATTAGTCGCTTCTCAATACACCCGCAGGCATATGCATCCATTCGAAATGATGACCAACTGGCTGTTTTCTTCCGCTTTGTTATTCATATGGTCTAATATTATAGAACTAAATCAAAAATGGATCGAAGTCGAAAATGCTAAAACTGTCTTTTGGTCATTAACATTTTATCGATTATTTATTATTCCAGGATTAACTTTATGGCTCTTATTTGTTTATTCTTCAAAAACAATCAATCCAATCTATAAACAAATGTGCACGATTTTTTGGTTTTTGGTTTTGATAGGAATACAGTTCTTCCATAAATTTTTGGGTCTAATTCAATTTAAACAATGGAATGTTTACTTTTCGTTTTTGGAGTGGTTTGCTTTTTGGCTGTTAACGGTTGGGGTTTGGGGGTCCTTCCGATTACTTTTGAAAAAAGAGGAGGTCTTTTAAGTGAGGCTTCCTGAACATTTCGACAGCAATGAATGGTTTATCCTAGTCATTTGCCTTTTATTAATCGTATTGACTGCCGTTTTAAAGCGAAGAATGTATTATTCTCAGATTATGGTTATTTTTACGCTGAATTTCTTTTTAGGTGCGAGTCTAGACCACATTTTGGCAGGTCCGCCAAATAACTTTTACGATATTATGGATGTTCCAGAGTTTGAAGTGTTTGATCTTATTATTTATTTGTTTATATATCCTTTCTCAGGGTATTTATTATTATATTTTTTGGATTTATGGAAGCAGAAAGGATTTCGGGTTATTTTTTATGTGTTCTTTTCATCGTTCATGACAACGGGGCTTGAATGGCTGGCTAACCAGTTTAATGTTTATGAACATAATGAGTGGACGTACTACGATTCCTTTATCGCTTATTTTTTGATCTATTGTGTGAATGTTTGTGTATTCTATTGGATTAAAAAAGCTAGAAGAACTATTTCAGAGCAATTGCTTGAGGAATAAGTTGAATAAGGTGGCTTTATCAGGCTTGAGATCCTATGTATCTCAGCCTTTTTTATGTTTCATTAAATATTAGCTTGCTTTTTAGTAAAAGATAAAACGGATATCTACAAGGAACGTTTAGAAGAAGCTGCTTGTAAAAAACAAAGGAAAGGGGAGGACATCATGAATTGGTTTAAGAAAGAATCCAAAAAAGAAGATCATTCACTTTTCAAAGTCATTCAGCATTTCAAGAAGTCTGGTGATTTTATTGATTTTCATAATCCCCAATCTCCAGTACCGTATTGGATTTCGTACTTTGGTTCACTTATCGATGCAGAGATTTTACATCGGGATATTCTGCCATTCTTAAATAAATCGTCCATAAAAAAACTGGATGAGCTTAAGGCTGCTTTGCCTATTGAAAACGTAACGGTTACGAGCGATCTGGAGGTTATTCAAAAACTGATGTTGAAGGGTTCTCTGCTGATCCGATTCAAAGAGAAGGACAGTCAGGGAGTACTCGTTAAAGCAGAGATGAATAAAGCGCGTGAAGTGACCATTCCGGAAGAAGAATTCAGTGTTGTGGGTCCAAAGGAAGCCTTTGTAGAATCTTTGACAACGAATTTAAATTTGGTCAGAAAACGGCTCCCTATACCACAATTAGAGATTAGAGAATTTGTGATAGGAACACTTTCACAGACGAGAGTGGCTGTCATATATATAGCCGGAATAGCCAATGAGGAAAACATCAATACCGCTCTGCAGAGAGTGGGGGATATACAGTTCCATCAGATCTTGGACAGTTCTTATATTGCTCAAATGATATCCGACAATGACAATTCTCCGTTTCCTCAGCTGATCGACACAGAACGGCCAGATCGTGCAGTCGGTGTTTTAGCAGAAGGAAGTATCGTCATATTAGTAGATGGCTCGCCGCACGCGCTAATTGGTCCTACTACCCTTGTGAAATTCTTTTCCGCCTTGGAAGATTATTTTCTTAATTGGCAGTTAGCATCAGTATTAAGGATTATCCGTTTATTTGCCGTATCGTTTTCCATTTTAGTTACACCTATATATGTCGCCGTACTTAATTATCACTATGAATTGATACCAAAAGATTTGATGGCTACTCTCGTATCTTCCAGAAGTTTCATCCCCTTGCCTCCTTTTTTAGAGGCACTCGTTTTAGAACTGACGATTGAACTTTTAAGAGAAGCAGGGGCAAGGCTTCCTGCGAAAGTAGGACAAACAATTGGTATCGTAGGCGGGATTGTTATTGGAACAGCCTCTGTTGAAGCGGGATTAACAAGTAACGTACTGCTGATTATTGTGGCATTAGCGGCACTGGCCTCATTTACGACGCCTGTATACAAGATGAGTAACGCCATTCGACTGATTCGTTTTCCATTTCTTATCTTCGCTGAATTATGGGGATTAGTCGGCATAGCGATTGCTTTTTCCTTTTTAATGGGACACCTGCTTCGTCTAACGTCTTTTGGCAGACCTTATTTAGAGCCCATTTACCCTCCGCGTTTGGAAGATTTAAAGGACGCATTTGTGCGCCTTCCTTTTAAAATGCAGCCTAAAAGACCGATTGAACTCCAATCACCGGACACGATCAAGTTTTCAGGAAAAGCAGCGAAACAGAAAAAGGATATTGATGAATAAATTTCTAATGGAGATGTTATTTTATGAAAGTATCGGTTAAAGAACAATTCCTGATATCCCCTTATCTAGCTTTTTTCGTTGTGCACAGTATGCAGATTGGTGTCGGCGTGTTGGGTTTCCAGCGATATGTAGCCATCTATACGGAGCAGGATTCATGGATCACGGTATTGGTAGGAGGAGCTGCGGTTCATATTGTTATTTGGATGATGTATAAGATGCTGAATAAAGAGCAAGGAGACATCCTCTCTATCCATGAGACTACATTTGGAAAATGGATCGGTGGGATTTTCACCTTCCTTTTCATGATTTATTTAATGGCAATGGGCATAACCGTACTTCGGACTTTTATAGAAGTGCTCCAAGTCTGGATGTTCCCGTTGTTGAGTACTTGGACATTCACCCTCGTGTATTTAATCGCCGTCTATTATATCATCGCAGGGGGATTCCGCTCTGTAGTTGGTGTATGTTTTTTAGGTGTGGTCGTACCCTTCTATCTGATCTTTACATTTTTAGCACCACTGGAATTTGCGAACTTACGTAATTTACTGCCTGTATGGGATCATTCCATAAAAGAGATCGCCTTATCCTTTAAAACGATGACTTTAAGTTATTTAGGATTTGAACTTCTTCTTGTGTATTATCCTTTTTTTAAAAATCCTGAAACCTCGCAAAAATGGTTTCATTACGGAAATCTTTTTACTGTCTTTTTATATTTATATCTGATGTTTATCACACTTGTTTACTATACTCCCGATCATTTGAAACGAACGATATGGGCAACATTAGCAATGTGGAAAATCATAAGATTCCCTTTTGTTGAACGGTTTGAATATATCGGTATCGCCTCCTGGGCCGTTGTTATACTTCCTAATGTTTGTTTGGCCTTTTGGGCTGCAAGCCGGATGGCAAAGCGTTTGTTTAACGTTACACAAAAGAAGGCGCTCTTATTGATATTAGTGATTACGTTAATCGTAAATCCTTTGTTTAAAGAGCGTACTGAAATCGACCTTTTAAACAGTATTGTCTCCCAGGTTGGTCTTTATTTTATTTATGGATATATACCATTATTGTTCTTCATTCATTACCTGATGAGTAAAGTGAGAAAAAAAGTATGAAAAAGATTGTTATAGCAGTCATTGTCATGGTGATCGTAGGATATTTCGGAAGGGTTGATAAAGAGATTTTGGATGAATTGGACGTTGCTACTGCAGTGGGGTTTGACTATAAAGGCAAGAACAAGATCGAAACTACTGCAGTCGTGCCTATTATCAATCCTGATAAAGATATGTCGAACAAGACGATATCGTCTATAGATAATTTAAGCAAGGAATCCCTAGTTAATCTTAACCAAAAATCGCCAAAGCCCGTTGTGAACGGAAAGATAGAAGTGGCTCTCTATAGTAAAAAGCTTGCCGAGGTGGGTTTACAGGATTATATAGATTATATTCATCGGGATCCTAGTATCGGTACACGGCTACTTTTAGCAGTTGTGGACGGGAATGTAAAAAAGATGCTAGGAGAATCTTTTAAGGAATACGACACAGGAACATATATTCAAAGACAAATAAACAATAACATAGAGAATGGATTAATCCCTACAACAAATTTTCATTTGTTTTTATCTTCTTATTACACAAGAGGAATGGATCCGGTGTTACCCATAATTGAGCTTAAAGATAAAAAGATCAATGTTAAAGGACTTGCATTATTTAAGGGAACTCAGATGGTTGATTCGCTGCCTTATCGATATCTGTTTGTTTTTAAAGCACTATATGAAAATATAAAAAATGCAGGATATAAATTAAGAACAAAGGAGAAAGGGAAGACGGAATATATTTCAATCCAGGGCCTTCAAACAAAAAAGAAGTTTCATGTTAAGAACATACACACCACTCCCGAAATTACGCTTCACTTAAAAATTAAAGGTTATATCAGGGAATATACAGGAGAAAAAGTAACAGCAAAAACAGCAGATAAAGCCGAAAAACTAATGAAAGATAAAATACACAAAGAAGCTGTATCCATGATTAAAGATTTTCAAAGATCCAATATTGATCCGCTGTCATTTGGCGATCAAACAAGAAGCAGGACAAGACATTGGGATGAAAAGAAATGGGATAAGCAATACAAAAATATGAAAGTGAATGTAAAAGTGGATGTGATGATTTTGGAGATCGGTGTTGTGAATGGGCTTAGTTGATAAGGACAAAGGCCAGGACCCTGCCGTAACGAGAAGCAGGGTCTTTATTCATCTGATTCTTAATTTCAGGCGGACCGTAATTTTGAGAAAGATAAAAAAACATGAAATCATAATTTAGCCATTCATCAGAAGGTTGCTATTAGGATCAGTAATTATGTTGTGAATAGTAAAGAACAGTTGTGTAACGCAGAAAGAAAGTGAGGTGAAAACAACATATGAATGTAATCATCGGAGGAATTGCGTTAATCTTAGGATGGAAGTGGGGGGACTGGAGAAATTGGGAGAAGTATTACCCCACAATCTTGTTTATGATTGTAGGTAATTTTCTATATAATATTCTTACATACAACTATCCTATGTGGCTTTATGAAGAAAAATTTCTTCCAAATCACACATTAATTGAGATGGTACACTCTTTTGTTGTTTTCCCTGTGGTTGTTTTAATCTTTCTTCCGCGTTTTCCGGAAAAGAATGTACCTCGAAAAATAGGATATGTTCTACGCTGGGTGATTATTTTTGTTTCTGTAGAGTGGCTGATGACAAAATTTAATTTATTCACTTATCACAACGGATGGAACATAGGGTGGTCCATTTTATTTAATTTAGTAATGTTCACCATGTTAAGGATTCATTATAAAAAGCCATTGCTGGCATGGGTTATTTCAGTGTTCGTAGTAATATTTTTAATGGTATTTTTCGATGTTCCTATCGATAAAATGAAATAATAGTCATCGTCTATTAATAATGGACACTGTTTAAAAGAGGATGATTTGAAAAAAGATAGATTACTACTGGCAAATCTATAGAGTATTTGTTTATAATGAAGAGTATGATTCTTCTAAAGAATGAGCAAAATGTGTTGATATAAATGAGTGTGGAGAAGGAAAGGAAGTGCCGATGTGGCTATGTTGAACACGTATACGAAAGAACAAGTCGTTGAAATGTCTATGGTCGAAATCGCATTTGAAATTTTGCAGAATGAGAAGCAGCCTATTCAATTCTACGATTTAGTTAAACAGATCGCTGAAATTAAAGGGTTGTCTAAAACTGCAGTTGAAAACCGAATTGCGTATTTTTACACGGATATGAATATTGATGGACGTTTCGTTTCATTAGGCGATAATAAATGGGGATTAAAAGTATGGTACCCAGTTGAGAGCTCTGAGGAGGAACTAGGAGCTACCAACAAACCGACAAAACGTAAAAAAGCTTCTGCAGACGATTATGATTTTGAAGAGGACTTCGATGATGAAGATTTCGATGAATTAGAAGTAGAAGATGAGTTCGTTGAAGAAGAAGACGATCTTGCAGAAGATGAAGATGACGATGATGATGATGAAGAATTAGAGTTCGATGATGAAGAAGAAGATTTTGAAGATGAGGACGAAGAAGACGAAGACCTCGCTGATGAGGAAGAAGATCTTTAACTTGTAAAAACCGGTGCTTTCAAGTGCTGGTTTTTTATTATTCAGATGGACTTATCATCTTGACACGAGCTTTTGAGTCAGGTATTATTCTTTTTGGGCTATTCCTGTATCTTTTAATAAGATGACTTAATATTATACGATTACAAAGCAAAAGTGCCCCCTAACCATAGGGGAAGTGTCTTTTGCTTTTTATTTTTTTCAAGGATTGGACGGTGCTTGTACAAAAAGACAAGCCTCTCCCGATAGTAGAAAAACGTTTTAAAGCACATACTTAATTTAGAAAATTTAGGGGGATTGAAAAAATGGCAAAATATATTTTTGTTACAGGCGGGGTTGTTTCTTCTTTAGGAAAAGGGATTACGGCGGCTTCACTGGGCCGATTATTAAAAAATCGCGGAGTGAAAGTAACGACTCAAAAATTCGATCCGTACATCAACGTGGACCCGGGAACGATGAGTCCTTATCAGCATGGTGAAGTTTTCGTAACTGATGATGGTGCTGAAACAGACTTAGACTTAGGCCACTACGAGCGTTTTATCGATATCAACTTAAACAAATACAGCTCTGTAACAACAGGAAAAATTTATTCTACGGTTCTTCGTAAAGAGCGCCGCGGTGAGTATCTTGGCGGAACAGTTCAGGTTATTCCGCACATCACAAACGAGATTAAGGAACGCGTTTTCCGTGCTGGCCGCGAAACAAATGCTGATGTTGTTATAACAGAAATCGGCGGAACAGTTGGAGACATCGAGAGCTTGCCTTTCTTGGAAGCGATTCGCCAGATTAAAAGCGATGTAGGATCTGAAAATGTCATGTACATCCACTGTACGTTGATTCCTTACATTCGTGCCGCAGGTGAGCTTAAAACAAAGCCTACTCAGCACAGTGTAAAAGAACTTCGCAGCCTTGGTATCCAGCCAAACATTATCGTTGTTCGTACAGAAATGCCGGTTCCTCAAGAAATGAAAGATAAAATCGGACTGTTCTGTGACATCGATCCAAAAGCGGTAATCGAAGCAAGAGATGCTGAAACATTGTACCAAGTGCCGATCGATCTTCAAGAACAAAAGATGGACGAGCTGGTTTGCAAGCATCTAAAACTTGATACGCACGAGCCGGACATGGCAGAATGGAAAGCACTTATTAACCGAGTTACAAACCTGAAAGGAAAAGCGAAGATCGCATTAGTCGGAAAATATGTAGCTCTACAAGATGCTTATATTTCTGTTGTTGAAGCGCTTCGACATGCTGGCTACCATTTTGATAGTGACATTGAGATCGACTGGATCAATTCTGAAACAGTTACAGCTGAAAATGTAAACGAACTTCTAAAAGATGCTGATGGTATTTTAGTTCCTGGCGGATTTGGCGACAGAGGGGTAGAAGGAAAGATTTTAGCTACTCAATTCGCTCGTGAAAATAAAGTTCCTTTCTTGGGAATCTGCTTAGGAATGCAGCTTGCGTCCGTTGAATTTGCACGTAATGTTCTTGGACTTGAAGGTGCTCACTCTGCAGAACTTATGCCTGAGACACCGTTCCCGGTAATCGACTTGCTTCCTGAGCAAAAGGACATCGAAGACTTAGGCGGAACTCTTCGTCTTGGACTTTATCCTTGTAAAATTAAAGAAGATACAAAAGCGTTCGATGCATACAATGACGAAGTAGTTTACGAAAGACACCGTCACCGTTACGAGTTCAACAATGAGTTCCGCGAGCAGATGGAGAAGGCAGGATTCATTTTCTCAGGAACATCTCCTGATGGAAGACTTGTTGAAATCATTGAGCTTGAAGATCACCCTTGGTTTGTTGCTTCCCAGTTCCACCCGGAATTCACATCAAGACCAACAAGACCACAAGCGCTATTCCGTGATTTTATCGGCGCGGTAACGCAGTTGAAGAACTAAATAGTTGATTGCCATGCCGGCAGTCCCCTTATTGGTGAGGGGCTGCCGGTTTTTTTGAGGGGGATGTATGTGTGAGGCGGACATTAAATGGTAGAAAAAGGTAAATTATGTGGTGTGGTGCAGCTGGGTTTTATGTGATGAGGGTTCATTTTTATGTGGTTGATGGGGTTTTTTATGTGATTGTGTTTTTACGAGTGCCCTCTTAGTTTCAAAAGTACTACTTTACATAGAAAAAAGCCTGGCACACAGCCAGACTCCTCCTTATTCCTCATCATATTCTTCTAAAATTTCTTCCGTCGTTAAAAATAAGGCGTAATAAGCGAATAATGCAGTCAATCCTGAAGGGAAGCCTAACCTTGAGCCGTCATCCAACGGCACTAAACCGCGAACTGCCTTCGTATCAATCATAATATCTGCGGGCACATCCACATCCACGTCTTTTTCACGCCCGCCGATCAAAATGACGTGGCAATCTGCGGTCTCTTTTATTTTTTTACAAAACGCCGCAGCACTTTCATCATTTAAAAACCTGCTTGCCACGACAACACTATCAACCGGCAGCAAATCAGACCAGCTTTCATTGGTAAATTCGGTACCGCACCGGAATTTATTCTCCCCATAAAGAGCTTCACTCACGATAGCTCCCATTTCGTCAAACCCCTTAAAATAAACGGTTCCTTCTGATAAAACAGACTGTGCCAGCAAGCGGGAACTTTCTTCAATGGATTGTTCTTCTTTATCGGAAATGGCTTTTAATAATCCTGAAACTTGCGTTGAAAATATTTTAAGCATCAAATGACTCCTTTATGTTTAAATCACCGGGAAATGGTTCATTTATTTAGTATACTGAATTTAACATTACTTTTCATGAATGGACAGCAGGAAATTCTTTGGATATATAGAAATTAATACAGACAAATTGTTTTGCAAATGAACTCAGATGAGGTGAGCAATAAATGAGCGGGAAAATATTAATTGTAGATGATCAATATGGGATTAGAATTCTTTTGAATGAAATTTTTCAGAAAGAAGGCTATAAGACGTATCAGGCTGCTAACGGGGTGCAGGCACTTTCCATTGTTGAAAAGGACCGCCCTGATCTTGTGATTTTAGATATGAAAATACCTGGTATGGATGGCCTTGAGATTCTTCGCCGTGTGAAAAAACATGACGAAACGATTCAGGTAATCATTATGACAGCGTACGGCGAACTGGACATGATTCATGAAGCAATGAAACTGGGTGCCATTACTCATTTTGCAAAACCGTTCGATATTGACGAGATTCGTGCGGCGGTAAGGAAAGAACTTCCATTAAATACTCCTTCATAAGAAAAAATCTTTTAAAGCCAGACGTGTCGCCAATGATAGCGTTTACACCTCAAAAACGTTGATGTGTTGCGGTTTTTAGGTGATATTGGTATGCTATACTAGAATGAAATATGAGCAATATGAAATGTTTAGCAAGACGCCATGAAAGGTAAACTATAATGGCTTCTTTTTGCTGTATATGGACATTTCAGCAATATACAATAAAATGTAGTTGGTCTGCTCGTGCCAATATCCGAAGGAGGACATGTAACATGCCTTTAGTTTCAATGAAGGAAATGCTTGAAAAAGCAAAAGCGGAAAATTATGCAGTTGGTCAATTCAACTTGAACAACCTTGAGTTCACTCAAGCTATACTTAAAGCTGCACAAGAAGAGAATTCTCCAGTAATTCTTGGTGTATCTGAAGGTGCTGCTCGTTATATGGGCGGATTTAAGCTTACAGTTGCTATGGTTAAAGCTCTTATGGAAGAGTACAACGTAACGGTTCCTGTAGCAATCCACTTAGATCATGGTTCAAGCTTCCAAAAGTGTGCTGAAGCGATTCATGCAGGTTTCACATCTGTAATGATCGACGGTTCTCACCACCCACTAGAAGAAAACATCGCTTTAACGAAAAAAGTAGTTGAGCTTGCTCACATCCACGGTGTTTCTGTTGAAGCAGAACTTGGCCGTATTGGTGGACAAGAAGACGATTTGATCGTTGACGATGCTGAAGCTGCTTACGCGGTACCATCTGAGTGTGATCAGCTTGTTCGTGAAACAGGAGTTGACTGTTTTGCACCTGCACTTGGTTCCGTTCACGGACCATACAAAGGTGAGCCAAACCTTGGATTCGACCGCATGAAAGAAGTTATGGAACTAACTGGTGTACCTCTAGTTCTTCACGGTGGTACTGGTATTCCAACAAAAGATATCCAAAAAGCAATTTCTCTAGGAACTGCTAAGATCAACGTAAACACTGAAAACCAAATTTCTTCACATAAAGCTGTTAAAGAATACATCGGAGCTAACCCTGATAAGTACGATCCACGTAGTTACTTGACTGCTGCTCGTGATGCTATTCAATCAACAGTTGCAGGAAAAATGCGTGAGTTTGGTTCTTCCAACAAAGCGTAATTTTCTGGTCAAAATATACTAATATGCACCTTTCTTTGAAACCGCCTATACATCATAGGCGGTTTCATTTACACTATAATAGTGTGTAACCTGACAAGCGATACAGTCGACAAATAATGTGCCCTACTTACAAGACTCTTTACAAACCGTGTAGTATTGATTTGTTTTTGTGAAATTCTCCGAGATAAGTTAATTGGAGCAACCTGAAGCGAAAATTAACCGCTCCAAGCATTTGTACAGAATAAAAAATTGTAAGCGCACTACTAACGTGTATGAAGAAGTGTGTGTTATAAAAGAATATAAATGAACGAGAAACCTAAAAAAACAGGAGTGATTGTTTTGAAATTCTTTATTGATACAGCGAACATGGATGATATAAAAGAAGCCTATGACCTGGGCATTTTATCCGGAGTAACAACAAACCCGTCTCTTGTAGCAAAAGAGAAAGGCGTTGATTTTCACGAACGTTTAAAAGAAATCACGAGTCTTGTACCGGGTTCTGTTAGTGCTGAGGTGATCGGAACTTCTTATGAGGAAATGGTGGAAGAGGGCCGCGAATTAGCGAAGATCGCGCCAAATATTACGGTGAAAGTTCCGATGACGCTTGATGGATTGAAAGCCGTTAAAACATTTTCTGATGAAAACATTAAGACGAACGTAACGCTCATTTTTAATGCCAACCAGGCGTTACTAGCTGCACGTGCCGGTGCGACATATGTATCACCATTCTTAGGCCGTTTAGATGATATCGGGCAGGATGGATTGGAGCTGATCTCACAGGTTGCGCAAATTTTTGCGATTCATGAGATTCCGACTGAGATCATTGCAGCTTCCATCCGCCACCCTGTTCACGTAACGGAAGCGGCTCTTCGCGGTGCGCATATTGCAACCATTCCTCCGGGCGTTATTAAAGGTCTTGTGAAGCATCCTTTAACTGATCAAGGCATCGAAAAATTCCTTGCTGATTGGGATGCAGCCAATAAAAAGTAATGGCTCATCTCTAAAAGATTGTTGCCTTTGGATCTGTTCATTCTCTCCATTGAGTAGTTGATTGGAGTGGAAGGTGGGAGACTCCTGCGGGACGAGTGGTCAGGTGAGACCCCTTAAGGCGCAAAGCGGCAGGGGGCTCACCGAGCGCCCCGCGGAAAGCGAGCACCTGTAACGGAAATCAACCACTTTCAAAGGCAACAAAGGTTTGAGGAAAATGGATAGAACAATACATTAAAAGAAAATTTTGGTAAATAATAAAACTAACGAAATAAGTAATACATTCACAATTACGACTGTCTTTGTGACTCTTACTGAAAGGAGTTTACCATGGAAAAACTGATGATTGAAGGGGGCTATCCTCTCGAAGGAACGGTCCATATAAGCGGAGCAAAGAATAGTGCGGTGGCGTTAATACCCGCTACGATACTAGCAGAATCTACCGTTACCATTGAAGGTTTACCTAACATATCAGATGTCCGTATTCTGCGTGATTTGTTAGAGGAAATCGGGGGAGAAGCTTACCTTGACGAAAATCAGTCGCTTACGGTTAACCCTGAAAACATGATTGCGATGCCTCTTCCAAACGGAAAGGTTAAAAAACTTCGTGCTTCCTACTATTTGATGGGTGCGATGCTTGGGCGCTTTAAAAAAGCTGTAATCGGCTTACCTGGGGGATGCAACCTTGGACCGCGTCCGATCGACCAGCACATCAAAGGATTTGAGGCGCTTGGTGCAAAAGTGACGAACGAGCAAGGCGCGATCTATTTGCGTGCCGATGAGCTTGTTGGTGCACGTATCTACCTGGACGTTGTTAGTGTTGGGGCGACGATCAATATCATGCTTGCAGCAGTAAGAGCAAAAGGGCAAACGATCATTGAAAACGCGGCAAAAGAACCTGAAATTATCGATGTTGCTACTCTTTTAACGAGCATGGGTGCAAAGATTAAAGGTGCAGGTACGGACGTAATTCGTATCGATGGTGTCGAAAAAATGCATGGGTGCCGCCATTCTATTATTCCTGATCGTATTGAAGCAGGTACGTATATGATCTTAGCAGCGTCAATGGGTCAGCAGGTTTTATTGGATAATGTTATTCCGCTACATTTAGAATCTTTGATCGCGAAACTGAGAGAGATGGGCGTATTTATTGAAACGAAGGACGACCAAGTACTCATTTATCGCGGAAAAGATCCGTTAAAGAGTGTAGATATTAAAACTCTAGTATATCCAGGATTCCCAACAGACCTTCAGCAGCCGTTCACTTCGCTTTTAACAAGCTCAGAAGGAACGAGCATCGTCACGGACACGATCTACAGTGCGCGTTTTAAACATATAGACGAGCTTCGCCGCATGGGAGCGAATGTGAAAGTTGAAGGCCGTTCTGCTATAATAAATGGGCCAGCCAAGCTTGAAGGGGCAAAAGTTAAGGCTTCAGACCTTCGTGCTGGAGCAGCGCTTGTAGTTGCCGGCCTTATGGCTGAAGGTGTAACTGAAATTTCTGGTCTTGATCATATTGACCGAGGCTATGAATCTTTAGTGGATAAGTTAAAAGGACTTGGTGCTAAAGTATGGCGCGAAAATATGGGTGTAGAAGAAATGGAAGAAATGAAGAACTCATAAAAGCAAAAAGAGAAATCACCCCAACCGGTGATTTTTCTTAAGGATTGCTCTGTTAACATCGATGTTGTATGGAGGAAATCGTGACACTCCTGCGGAAAAAACGGGCTGCCGAGACCCCTAAAGTCGAGGAACGAGCGAGGAGGCTTGGCTGTTCGTCCGAAGAAATGGAGTGGATTCCATTCTTCCTATGGAAAATCAACAGCTAACTTTAACAGAGCAATTTTCAGAAATAATATGTAAGCGTTTTAAGTATGGGGAGGGGAACCATTATGGAAAGAAGTTTATCAATGGAGCTAGTTCGTGTAACAGAAGCAGCTGCTCTTGCATCAGCGCGATGGATGGGAAGAGGAAAAAAAGATGAAGCAGATGACGCAGCAACAACTGCCATGAGAAACGTTTTTGACACGGTTCCTATGAAAGGAACGGTTGTGATCGGTGAAGGTGAAATGGACGAAGCTCCTATGCTTTATATCGGTGAAAAACTAGGAACAGGTTATGGTCCTCGTGTAGACGTTGCGGTCGACCCGCTTGAAGGGACAAACATCGTGGCATCAGGAACTTGGAACGCGCTTGCAGTTCTGGCGATCGCGGATCACGGAAATCTTTTGCATGCGCCTGACATGTACATGGACAAGATTGCAGTCGGCCCTGAAAGTGTAGGGAAGATCGATATCAATGCACCGGTTATTGATAACTTAAAAGCAGTTGCAGCAGCAAAAAATAAAAACATTGAAGACCTGGTAGCCGTTATTCTAGACCGTCCCCGCCATCAGCAGATCATCCAGGATATCCGTGAAGCGGGTGCCCGAATCAAGCTGATCTCTGATGGGGATGTAGCAGCAGCGATCAATACAGCATTTGATGATACGGGTGTTGATATTTTATTCGGATCAGGTGGTGCACCTGAAGGAGTAATCGCAGCCGTTGCACTTAAGTGTCTTGGCGGGGAGCTTCAAGGAAAGCTTCTTCCTCAAAACGACGAGGAACTAGAACGCTGTAAACGTATGGGCATCGAAGACGTAAACCGCGTCTTGTATATGGACGACCTTGTAAAAGGAGACGATGCAATCTTTGCAGCAACAGGTGTAACAGATGGAGAGCTTCTAAAAGGAGTACGTTTTGATGGTTCCAATGGGACTACGCAATCTGTAGTTATGCGAGCCAAGTCAGGTACAGTTCGTTTCATTGACGGCAGACACAGCCTTAAGAAAAAACCAGACCTTGTAATCAAACCATAATGGGGTAAAAAGGCCGGACATTGCGTCCGGTCTTTCTGTAGGCTCTTCTCTAAAAGATTGTTGCTTTTGGGTCATATTTTTTCTCTTCATTGGCAAGTTAATTGGAGTGCAAGATGCGAGACTCCTCGAAAATGAACTACATATTTTCTTCGTGCGATATAAAGCTGCCGAAGCCTTCCTTGTCCTGCGGGATCAGCGTTTGAGCTACCTGAGTATTCTTCTTGCAAGGCATGCGACGAGGAAGCTCGCTCGGCAGGTTTTTCTTGTAGACACAGGAGCAGTACTTCATATATCTTCGACCAAAGCTCACCTTACCCCTCGCGAAAGTGAAAACAGCCTTCGGTTAAAATAAAGAGATTTTAAAGTTGAGCGTAAAGTAGAGTTGCAAAATATATAAATGTATTGTAAATTCACGTTATGGAAAGTAACGATCAAAATTCCTGCAACTTGATTAAAGGCCATTTTTGTGGTTAAAATAAGAAGTATGATTTATTTTAATAAAAATTCTTCAACCCACTTAACCCTTAACTTTCAAGGATCTCCTTCCAAAAACCAAAACTAAACCAACATATATATATCCCAAATACGAAAAGTAAAACTGGATAGTAAATTTTAAAAAAGCGTGGTGTCACTATGGGGATAGATTTAGCAACATTAGAAACAAAGAAATTAAAAGAGCTTTATGAGCTTGCCAAACAATTTAATATTCAATATTACGGAAAACTAACAAAGCGTGAATTGATGTTTTCTATTTTAAAAGCACAAGCAGAACTTGATGGTTATTCATTCATGGAAGGTGTTTTGGAGATTATTCCAAACGAAGGATTCGGCTTTTTACGTCCGATCAACTATTCTCCGAGCTCACAGGATATCTACATATCTGCGTCGCAAATCCGCAGGTTCGACCTTAGAAACGGAGACAAAGTATCAGGTAAAGTGCGTCCTCCAAAAGAGAACGAGCGTTACTACGGACTGCTGCAAGTTAACGCGGTTAATGGAGAAGATCCTGAAACTGCAAAGGAACGAGTGCATTTCCCTGCATTAACGGCCCTATATCCTGAAAAGAAAATGGTTATGGAAACTTCAAGCAATAACATTTCAACCCGTATCATCGATATGATGGCGCCTGTTGGATTCGGTCAGCGTGGCTTGATCGTCGCTCCTCCAAAAGCGGGTAAGACAAGCTTGCTGAAAGAGATTGCACACAGTGTAACGACAAACAACCCTCAGGTAGAATTGATCGTCCTGCTGATCGATGAGCGTCCAGAAGAAGTAACAGACATCGAACGTTCTGTAAAAGGCGATGTAGTAAGCTCAACGTTTGATGAAGTGCCAGAAAACCACATTAAAGTGGCTGAGCTTGTTTTAGAACGTGCAATGCGACTGGTTGAACATAAAAAAGATGTTGTTATCTTACTCGATAGCATTACACGTCTTGCTCGTGCGTACAACTTGGTCATTCCTCCAAGCGGACGTACATTATCAGGGGGTATCGATCCAGCTGCGTTCCACCGTCCGAAGCGATTCTTTGGAGCGGCTCGTAACATTGAAGAAGGCGGCAGCTTGACGATTTTAGCAACGGCTCTTGTTGATACAGGTTCCCGTATGGATGACGTAATCTACGAGGAATTCAAAGGAACAGGAAACATGGAGCTTCACTTAGACCGTAAGCTTGCTGAGCGCCGTATATTCCCGGCTATCGATATCCGCCGTTCTGGAACAAGAAAAGAAGAAATGCTTATCGCCAAAGATCATCTTGAGGCGTTATGGTCTATCCGTAAGACGATGGATGACTCGTTTGATTTCGTAGATAAGTTCATGAAACGCATGCGCAAAACGGAAAACAATGAAGAATTTTTTGAGCTTTTTGAGTCGGAAAAAAAAGGCGCACCAAAGCGCGTTAAAACCGTAACAAACTAACGAAAAAGTATGGTTGCAAATGGGATTTGTCCCTGTTATACTGTTTTTATGTGTTTATAACTCTGTTTCCGCATAGGAATCAGGGCAGAAGGAGTGGAATTAGAATGAAACAAGGAATTCATCCGAATTATAAAAAGGTTATCTTTGTTGACGCGCAAAGCGGATTTAGCTTCCTTTCAGGTTCAACTTTGTCTTCAAACGAGACAATGAAATGGGAAGACGGTAACGAATATCCAGTAATCAAAGTGGATGTAAGTTCTGACACTCACCCGTTTTACACTGGACGTCAGAAGTTTACTGATGTTGGTGGACGTGTTGACCGCTTTAAGAAGAAATACAACCTTAAGTAATTTGTTGCAAGTAAAAGGGCAGGAGTCTTTCTTGCCCTTTTTTTCTTTATAGAGAGATCATTTAAACTCGGCAGCTGTCCGTTGATGGGCCGGGTTTTTTATTCGCCTAGAAAACTTTATTTTGTACTGTCAAAGGAGTTAGACACTCCTGGAAAGAACGTTATTTGGAAGAATGAATTACGTACATACTAATGAAAAGATTGTTGCGAAAGGGGGAGCAGGCCATGTATGTTATGAAGCAAAATGGCTGGATCGAATTGATTTGCGGAAGCATGTTCTCTGGCAAGTCAGAAGAATTAATCCGGCGTGTAAGACGGGCTACATATGCGAAACAAAAAGTACAGGTGTTTAAGCCGCTTATTGATAACCGCTACAGCGAGGAATCGGTTGTTTCCCATAACGGAACAGCTGTTATGGCTGAGCCTGTAGGACGATCTGTTGAAATCTTAAAGAATGTATTACCTGAAACCGAAGTGGTTGCAATCGATGAAGTGCAATTTTTCGATGAAGATATCATCCCAGTAGCTCAGGAGCTTGCTGATCAAGGATTGCGCGTCATTGTAGCAGGTCTTGATCAGGATTTTAAAGGCGAGCCATTCGGACCTGTTCCTAAAATGATGGCACTGGCTGAGCATGTAACGAAGCTTCAAGCGATCTGCATGTCTTGCGGTTCTCCTGCAAGCCGTACACAGCGCTTGATCAACGGTAAACCAGCTTCATACGATGATCCGGTTATTTTAGTGGGCGCTTCAGAATCTTATGAGCCGCGCTGCCGCCATTGTCACGAAGTACCAGGAAAGAAACGAAACCTCCTTTCAGGCGTAGAGGGCTTTGAAGGACGTTCGAAATAAATTGTGTTTGTATAGCCCGGGAGCTGATTTAGTGCTTCCGGGTTTTTTTGTGGTCATTAAGCAAATAACGGACTGTTAACCATATCTAGGACTGTCGACTCGTGGATAAAAGGTGAAAATTTTTGGATTCAAGGTTAATATTTCTGGATTCAGACCCAAAATTTTTGGATTGAAGCACTAAACTTTTGGATTCACACTTTTTACATAACTTCAGCCCTTAACAATGTCCAGTTTTACCTGATAAAACTGGTTCTATTTGTTCATAAACACTTCCCGGTCAGGAAATCCTAATGGTATGGGAGGTGTTTATAATGAAAAAGACTATTTATATGCCCTTTTTAGTGTTCTTGGTTACGGCTTGTTCTCCAATGCAATCGTATAAGGAGAAAGGAGCTAAAACGGAGCCCGCAGCTTACGAGAATCCTCGTGACGTGCGTGATAACATGTTTGGACATGGAATTATAAATTACCACCTGACTAAAAATGAACCGCGCATCAATTACAGTTACGACACGAACATGAATCCGAGTGATTACAGAAGTATGAATCAAACGCGCTTCGATTTATCTGATGATCAGGATCTGATCCGTCAAACGGTAAAAGATGTTTCGGGCATCAACCCGCAAATGGTTACCATCAACGGGAATTACGCACACATCCATGTGAACGTACCGGACAACATGACAAAAAGCGAACGCTCTGCTTTGTACCGAAAGATTATGAATGCAGTTGAACGTGCGGTCCCACGGTATAACTTCTCCCTTAAAATCGATCAATAACTTTCCATTAACATTTACATGTTTCCATCTCATCTGATAGGGAAATTAAGTACGTATCTGATGAGAGGAGGGATTGTAATGGTTGAAAAAAGAAAGTCTGAGGACTCTCCAGAACAAAAGGAGAAGGAACGGTCGAATAAGGATGTTGAACCCCAACGTGATCCCGATAAGCCAGATCACACAGGTAACCAAGGTTCAAAAGATAATTAAATATTAAAACCGGTCCTGTTAAAGACCGGTTTTTTTAAACCCTATTTTAGTCTTCTTGCAGCCTGTTGAATCGGGTCCCACGAACCGTTGTATGGTGGAGCATAAGACAAATCGAGATCTGTCAGCTCTTCAACATCCATTTCATGATAAAGTGCGGTTGCCAGCACATCGATTCGTTTATCGACTCCTTCAGCACCGATAATCTGTCCGCCTAATAGCTTTTTTGTTTCTTTATGATACGTTATTTTCACTTCAAGTTTTTTAGCATTTGGGTAATAGCCGGCATGGTTTTTTGATGTGATTCTGATTTCATCGTATGGAATTTCCAGTTTTTCAGCTTCTTTGTTGGAAAGTCCGGTTTTGCCTAACGTCAGGTCCATAAATTGAATAATGGACGAACCGACGATTCCTTTAAACGGTTTTTCAATGCCAGCCATATTAAGACCGGCGATTCTTCCTTGCTTATTTGCCGTCGTTCCTAATGGAATATGATCATCCCGTTTTTTTATACGATGATAATGCGTCGCACAGTCACCAGCAGCATAAACACCCTCTACATTTGTTTCCATCCGCTCATTTACGGTGATAACGGCTTGCTTATTTAAAGAAATCTCTGTATCTTTTAGAAAATCTGTATTTGGCTTTACGCCGACAGCTGCAATTACAAGGTCAGTCGGATAATCTTTTTTCGCTGTTTTTACAAACTGAACATGATCATCCCCTTTAAAGCCCAGCACTTCCTCTCCGAGACAAAGTTCGATTCCATGTTTCTCAGCTTCCTCATGAATTAGCGGCGCCAGATCTTCATCGAAGATGCCTCCAAGCTGATTACTGCGTTGAATGATACGCACTTTTTTCCCGAGTCTTATTACGTTTTCAGCCATCTCGAGTCCTATGTATCCGCCGCCGATGATCGTTACATGGTGAACATCCTTAAGACCTGCCATCATTTCTTCTGCATCAGGTATTGTTTTTAGCGGATAGATTCCTTTTAAATGAACACCCGTCCATTCTTTAGGCGTGATTGGTCTGACACCAGTTGCAATAAGCAGCTTATCATAGCTCACTTCAAACGGTTCTCCCGTCTTCGTATGCACACCAGAAACGGTTTTAGAAGCTGTATTTACTGCTTTTACTTCATGAAAAGTACGTGCATCCATTCCATATTTTTCGCGGAACGTCTCGATACTTCTTGCGATTAATTTTTCAGTAGAAGGAATGAGGCGGCCAACGACATAGGGGAGTCCGCATTGTCCGTACGAATAGATACCGCCTTTTTCAAGGACCGTAATATCGGCGTTTTCAGTGTTTCGTACGATTTGCATCGCCGCACTCATACCAGCTGCGTCTCCTCCAATAATGCAATATTTCATCTGATCAGCTCCCTTGCCATGTATCTAACAATATAGTATTCCCATTGTTGTGAAAAAAGTAACTTTACGTGCTAAAAGCCGTGACCTTATTGCACTTAAATCAAGTATAACTTGTTAAATGATTGGTAAGCGACTGTAAACAAGTTTAGGAATAAAATACATGTGCAGCTAAAGCTGACAAAAGGTGTCAGCCAAGTACAAGAAGCCGCATCACAATACGAACTATGATAGTAGGAAGAGGTGGTTGTGTGCTTGAAATTAAATCAAATGGAACAGACTGGAATGCTCCCGTTCAGCCTATTCATACTTTGCTGAAAAAACTTGATCAAAAACCTTTAGACCCTGTTTATGAAGGAATGGGGAACTTTATTATAAAATATAAAAGCGAAAAACATGTTGAGAATCTACGTTATGTAGGTTGTACTCATTTTTTAGGACACTTTGCAACAATTCCTTACGTATTCAATGTGATTACCGATGAAAGAGTAATTATTGAAGAGCTTACAAAGGCGATCCGTATGAATCAGGAACGCCTGGATTATGAGCAGCTTCGCAAAAATATTTTTTCTTATTAATTTCCTTTTGTCCTATGCTATGCTTTCTGTGAGGTGAGAGGAATGAATGGAAAAGTCGTTTCTTTAAATATAAAGCTTCCCGAACAAATACAGGCATCAGGTAAATCCTTTTTTACAGGATACAATAAAATCCCGCAGCAGAAACCTGTTTTCTTACATAAAACTCATTTTGAAGGAGACGGTGTTGGAGATACGGTTCATCACGGCGGATTCGATCAAGCCGTGTGTGTTTACCCTTTTGAGTACTACAAGAAATGGAATTCTGAATTGCAGTTGGATACGCCCCTTGTTGTTCCTTCGTTCGGCGAAAATATTACACCACTCGGATTTTTAGAAGACGATGTGTGTATTGGAGACGTTTTTCAGATGGGGGAGGCCGTTGTGCAGATTACACAACCGAGACAGCCATGTAACACATTAGCATCCATTCTGAATTGTCCTGACATGATTAAAAGAGTCGTGGATACAGGCCGTACAGGATACTATCTGCGTGTATTGAAGGAAGGCCCTGTTACAGCTGGTGATGAGATGGTCAGAATCGAAAAACACAGGGCTGGCATCTCTGTAACGGAAGCTAATCAGATGAAGTATGGTTTTGAGAAAGACCCTGAAAAAATTCAGCGTTTAATGGAAGTGAAGGAATTGGCGGAAGATTTGAGACAGTCTTTATTAAAAAAGATTTAAAACTTTTATTATAACAGTTTTCCCTATAAAAGAGACTTGGGAAAATTGTTCTTTATTTAGGTTGTTTATTTCATATAAAAGAACACTTTTTTCCCAATATTTGAAATCCCCAATCGTGTTACAATTATCCAGTAATAGTCAAACAATTCAGAATTATACATAACGGGCCCGGGACCTGACCACCAAGAGCACATGGTTTGATTGTTATAAAATCATGATTGGGGGAAAAGAAATGAAAAAAACTGTATTACGCACGTTTAGTGCTATGCTCAGTTTGTTGTTTGTCCTATCCCTGTTGGTAGGAAACCTGCATTTCTCTGCATCAGCTGCTTCGGTAGACAAAGGAGCGAAAAACTTCCTCGTTGGTTTTAAATCAGATATTCAAACAGCTCAAGTGAATGATATTAAAAAAATGGGTGGACAGGTTAAGCATCAGTACAAATTTATGGATACGATGCTTGTTTCGATGCCAGAACCGGCAGCAGAAGCACTTAAGAAGAACCCGAATGTGTCTTATGTTGAAGAAGACCAGATGGCGTATGCAACTGCTCAGACAACGCCATGGGGCATTACACATATTAAAGCAGATCAAGTTCATGCAACTGGAAACACAGGGTCAGGCGTTAAAGTTGCTGTTTTAGATACGGGAATTGACGCAAGTCATGGAGATTTAAACGTGAGTGGCGGAGCGAGCTTCGTATCAGCTGAGCCAAATGCGTTATCTGACGGGAACGGCCACGGCACCCACGTTGCAGGAACAGTTGCAGCGTTAAATAATACAACCGGTGTTATTGGTGTCGCTCATACTGCAAGTATTTACGCAGTCAAAGTATTAGACAGTTCTGGAAGCGGAACATACAGCGGCATTATTCAAGGAATTGAGTGGGCTGTAGCAAACAATATGGATGTCATCAACATGAGCTTAGGTGGAAGCTCTGGTTCAACAGCGCTTCAGCAAGCTTGTGATAATGCATACAACTCTGGCGTGCTGGTAGTGGCAGCAGCAGGGAACTCAGGAACAAAAGGAAAGCGCAATACGATCGGCTATCCCGCAAAATATGCTTCTGTAATGGCAGTTGGAGCGGTTGATTCTAGCAATACCCGTGCATCTTTCTCAAGTGTAGGTGAGGAACTGGAGGTTATGGCACCAGGGGTAAACGTTCTAAGTACTGTTCCAGGCAACAGCTATGACAGCTACAATGGAACATCAATGGCTTCTCCGCACGTAGCAGGAGCAGCAGCGCTTATTATGGCAGGAAATCCAGGACTTACGAACGTCCAAGTCCGCCAAAAGTTGAACGATACAGCTATTCCGCTTGGCGATGCATTCTATTACGGAAATGGCGTAATCGATGTGTATGCTGCAACAAGATAACTTTTAGAGTAAACAAAAAAGAGGTTCCTTTTCGGAGCCTCTTTTTTCATTGGTTATTCTTCTACCTTCCTTCTGAATATCTAACCTTTACATCCAAATCCTCACAAAACACTTTAAATTGGTAGTAATCAAAATAAAGCTGATCTTCATTTTTATGATTCCAGCTAAAGATGGTTGATCCAAAAATATAATCTTTTTTTCTGAAAGCACGTATCGCTGAAGAATGTTGAATAACTTCAATCAGTCCTTTGTCCTTTCCTTTTTCAAGCTGAAGGATGACCCAAGGCAAGTCTTCTGGATGTACTTTCCTTTTTTCTCCGTTCTTTACGATTCGTATCGTTTTTGACATCGGCAGGTCCCCAATATTTTTATAGTCATTTTCCACGGTAGTTATTATAATAATAGTTAGTTCTCAAATGCAAGAAGGTACAATATTGTAACTAAGGTAACGAAATGATACTAAGGGGTGTTTTCGATTGAGAAAAGAATATTCTCATCCAATTGAAGTGACGATGGATGTGGTGTGCGGAAAATGGAAAGGTGTCATTCTATGCCATTTGCAGCAAAACGACGTTTTAAGATTTGGTGAAATAAAAAAACTGCTTCCAAAAGTGTCACAAAAAACACTGACGCTGCAACTAAGAGAATTAGAAGCTGATGGACTGATCAATCGCCAAGTATATCCCCAAGTACCTCCAAAAGTAGAGTATTCTTTAACGGAATACGGTAAAGATTTAGAAGCCACATTAACCCATATGAGCGAATGGGGAAAAAGTCATGTAGAAAAAGTGGAATTAAATGGGTGAAATATAGTTACAATGAAGAAGCTAGAGTTTACTGAAAAAGATTGAGAGTTTAACTGATAACGACTATAATTATAATGTTATGCATATAAAACAGAGGTGAATAACCATGTTAGAACGTTTAGAGACGATCGAACAACGATATGATAAATTAAATGAATTATTAAGTGATCCGGAAGTTATTAACGATACAAACAAACTGCGTGAGTATTCTAAAGAGCAATCTTCTCTTCAAGAAACAGTAGCGGTTTACCGTGAATATAAAGAGGCAAAAGAGCAGCTGGACGAGGCGAAATTGATGCTTGAAGATAAGCTTGATGCCGAAATGACAGCTATGGTAAAAGAAGAGATCTCAGGTCTTTCTGATCAGATTGAAGAGCTCACGGCTAAGCTGAAAATTTTATTGCTTCCGAAAGATCCGAACGACGACAAGAACGTAATCGTTGAAGTACGCGGTGCTGCAGGTGGAGACGAGGCAGCATTGTTTGCAGGTGATCTTTACCGCATGTACAGCCGTTACGCGGAAATGCAAGGTTGGAAGTCCGAAGTTATTGAAGCTTCATACACAGAGCTTGGCGGCTATAAGGAAATTATCTTTATGATCAACGGCGCTGGTGCTTATTCGAAGCTTAAGTATGAGAATGGGGCACACCGCGTTCAGCGTGTACCTGCAACTGAATCTGGCGGACGTATTCATACATCCACAGCTACTGTAGCGGTTCTTCCTGAAGCGGAAGAGGTTGAAGTTGAAATTCATGAAAAAGACGTACGTGTTGATACGTTTACATCTTCTGGTCCCGGGGGGCAGTCTGTAAACACGACTCAATCTGCGGTACGTTTAACACATATTCCAACAGGCACGGTTGTATCGTGTCAGGATGAAAAATCACAGATTAAGAACAAAGAAAAAGCGATGAAGGTTCTTCGTGCACGTGTTTATGATAAGATTCAGCAAGAAAAGCAAAAAGAATACGATGAGACACGTAAGAGTGCGGTTGGATCAGGTGACCGTTCTGAGCGTATCCGTACGTACAACTTCCCGCAAAACCGTGTTACCGACCACCGTATCGGCCTGACGATTCAAAAGCTTGACCAGATCCTACTTGGTAAGATGGATGAGTTTGTAGAAGCACTCATTACAGAAGATCAAACTAGTAAGATGAGAGCACAGGTGGACTCTTAATATGCGTACGAAAGTTCATGAAGCCCTCGCCTGGGCTTCTTCTTTTTTAGCAGATCATGATCGTGAAGCATTTGCTGCCGAGATCCTGATGAGACATGTACTAGGCTGTGTAAGCCGTACGGAGATGCTGATGCGTCTTCATGATCCATTGAGTGAAGAGAAGTATGAAGAGCTTAAAGCTGAAGTTAGGCGGCATGTTGAAGGTGAGCCGGTTCAATACATTACGGGCAAGGAAGATTTTTATGGCAGAACGTTTTCTGTGAATGAAGAAGTTCTGATTCCGCGTCCCGAAACAGAAGAATTAGTCGAGCATATGCTGCATCTGATCGAGGAGCATTTTCCGGAAGGCAAAAAAGTTACGGTTGCAGATGTTGGGACAGGAAGTGGAGCCATTTCAGTAACGATGGCACTCGAGAATACGGATTTACGCGTATATACAGTGGACATTGCAAAAGAATCGATCGAAGTAGCACGTGGAAATGCGAGAAAGCTTGGCGCGGATGTTGAGTTTCTTCATGGAGACCTGCTGCAGCCATTTATTAAAAAGGGTATCAAGCTAGATGTTGTTGTATCCAATCCTCCTTATATCCCTGATCATGAGATCGCTGTTTTGGATACGATCGTAAAAGATAGAGAACCGATGCGGGCTTTAAGCGGCGGGGAAGATGGATATGACTTTTACAGAAGGTTTATGGAAGAACTGCCGCTTGTTTTGCAGGAAAGAGCTCTTGTTGGCTTTGAAGTGGGAGCAGGACAAGGTGCGACTGTAGCCAGCATGCTGAAGGTAACTTTTCCGAATGCACAAGTATATGTAAAGCACGACATTAGCGGCAAGGATCGTATGGTATTTGCTGTAGTTGGAAAATAATTTGGGAAAAGGGGACAGACCCGGGTCTGTCCCCTTTTCGTTTTTGTGTGTGGGCTCATAAATTTGTTTGAAGGATCATAACTGTTTTTCTGAGCGGTTTTCCAACAAAAAAGGGCTGACTCTTAAGCATTAAGCTATAGAGTCAGCCTCTTTTTTTATTCCTTCACCATCAATTTAAGCGGTGCGGATATTTTCTTTTCTACTTTTTTGCCTGCCAATACGTCGGATGCTGCTTCGACAGCCAGTTTTCCGATGAGTTCTGGTTGCTGAGCTACTGTAGCAGCTAGTTTTCCTGATTCTACGGCTTTTACGGCGTCTTCGTTTCCGTCAAAGCCAACGACGATCACATCACGGCCGGAGCTGTTGATTGCTTCGAGTGCTCCTAATGCCATCTCATCGTTATGAGCGAATACGGCTTTGATGTCTGGATTACCTTGCAGCAGGTTTTCCATAACGTTTAACCCTTTTGTACGGTCAAAGTTAGCGGTTTGTTTAGCAGTCACATCTAACTTTTTATCTGCAATGTTATGGAATCCTTTTCCGCGTTCACGTGTAGCAGATGCTCCTGGCACACCTTCGAGCTCAGCGACTTTTGCGCCTTCACCAATTTGTTCTACAATATAATCGGCTGCCATTTGGCCGCCTTTTACGTTATCAGATGCGACGAACGATGCAACATCGCCTTTTTCTGTAGAACGGTCCAACGTTACTACAGGAACTCCGATGCTGTTGGCGGATTGAACAGCTGTAGAAATAGCTGCTGAATCGGTTGGGTTGATCAGTAAGGCATCAACACCTTGCTGCAATAGATCCTCTACGTCATTTACTTGCTTAGCAGAATCGTTCTGTGCGTCGACCACTACAACTTCAGCACCTTGCTTTTTTGCTTCTTTCACAACACCGTTTTTCAATGAAACGAAGAACGGATTGTTTAAGGTAGAAACAGATAAACCGATCTTTATCTTTTCTCCTTCACCCTTTTTCGAAGGTTTTGCCCATGAAGGAGGTTCCATTGAACAAGCTCCTAAAAGAAACACCGACAACGTTAGAATTACAATTAAAACTTTTTTCAACTGAAACCCTCCTATGCTGCTTTTTTACGATCAATTAATACGGCGATCAAGATAACGACACCTTTTACAACCATCTGGAAGAAGGAAGAGACACCTAGTAGATTCAGACCATTGTTCAATGTTCCGATGATCAAAGCACCGATCAGCGTACCGATGATAAGACCTCTTCCGCCTGATAGACTTGTCCCGCCTAATACAACCGCAGCGATTGCATCAAGTTCATACGAAGTTCCTGCTGTTGGCTGTGCTGAGTTCAAACGAGATGTTAAAATCGCTCCTGCCAGCGCTGCAAGAAGTCCAGCGAGAGAGTAGATCATTATTTTTACTTTTGTTACCTTAATTCCAGAGATGATGGCTGCTTTCTCATTTCCGCCGATCGCGTATGTCTTGCGTCCAAATGGAGTTTTGTGCAAAATCACCCAGAACGCTGCAAATGTAAGCATCATCGTAACGGCTGGTACAGGAATGCCTAAGAAATACCCGCGTCCGAAAAGCTGGAATAAATAATTTTCGCCAAGACCTGTGATAGGATTTCCGTCTGTATAAACGAGTGTCAGACCGCGGAAAATGGTCATTGTTGCAAGTGTCGCGATAAATGGCGCCATCTTGCCTTTAGTAATTAAAAGACCGTTGATCGCTCCCATAACAGCGCCGAGCAAACAGCCAACTAAAATGGCAAGCATAGGATCCATGCCTGATACGATCATTCCGGCCATTAAAGCACTGGAGAGGGCAAGTATCGATCCAACCGACAGATCAATGCCTCCCGTTAAAATAACGAATGTCATACCGAATGCAATAAGTGCGTTAATCGCCACTTGCCGCAGCAGGTTTAATAGATTCAGAGGTTCTAAGAAACTTGGATTCAGGACCGATACAATGACGACAAGGATGATTAAGCCTAAAAATGGTCCCAGCTTCTGCGTGATATTATCTACATGATTAACTTTTGCAGGTGATGTTTTCATATTACTGTCCTCCCGTTGCAAACGTCATAATTTTTTCTTGCGTTGCTTCGCTCTTTGCCAGCTCACCGCTGATCTTACCTTCATGAACAACGAGGATCCGGTCACTCATCCCGATCACCTCAGGAAGTTCAGAAGATACCATGATAATCGCTACACCGCGATCGGTAAGCTCGTTCATCAACTGATAGATTTCACGCTTAGCACCAACGTCAACACCTCTTGTTGGTTCATCTAAGATTAAAACCTTTGGTCCGATGCCAATCCATTTCGCGATAACGACTTTCTGCTGATTGCCGCCCGAAAGGTCTTTCGCATTCGTTTCGCCAGATTGCGTTTTAATTTGTAACCGCTTAATCAACAAGTCAACAAATTCATTCTCTGTTTTATCATCAATGAATCCTTTTTTCGAAAAGCTCGTTAAGTTCGGAAGTGCCATGTTATCCCGAATAGAGAAATCGAGCACAAGCCCCTCAGTTTTCCGGTCTTCCGTAATAAAACCAATGCCATATTTTACAGCTTCATAAGGATTTTTGATTGCTGCTTTCTTGCCATCCAGCCAGATTTCACCGCTATCCAGCTTATCGAGTCCGAACAGTGCCCGCATGATTTCGGTGCGGCCGGCTCCCATAAGACCTGACACCCCGACAACCTCACCAGATTTCACTGAAAAACTTACATTCTCAAACACGCCGTTTCTTGTAGCGTTTTTGACTTCCAGCATCGTTTTGCCGACACTCGGATTTCTTTCAGGAAAACGATCCGTCAGTTCACGGCCAACCATTTTACGAACCACATCATCAAAGTTTGTTTCTGAAATGACTTTTGTATCAACTGTTTTTCCGTCACGCATCACGGTAATACGGTTGCAGATGGCGAAGATCTCTTCCATCCGGTGCGAGATGTAAACAATTGAAACTCCTTTTTTACGAAGAGCGTTTATGACTTCAAACAGCTTTTCGATTTCACGTTCAGTAAGGGCAGCGGTCGGTTCATCCATGATGATGACTTTTGCGTTTGTCATAAGGGCTTTCGCGATTTCGATCATTTGTTGCTGACCTACTGAACAAAGCCCTGCATTTCTGTCTAAAGGAATGTTTACAGCGAGCTTTTCGAACTGCTTTTTTGCCAGCGCTTTCATTTCTTTTGTTTTTAAAAGACCGAATCTCGAGCGCAGCTCCTTGCCGATAAATAAGTTTTCAAGCACCGTCATTTCCGGCCAAACGTTCAGTTCTTGATGAATAAACGCAACCCCATGTTTCTCTGCATCTTTAGGATTATCAAAATATTTTTCCTGTCCATCTATCTGAATCGTTCCTGAATCTCGATTATGAAGACCCGTTAAAATGTTCATTATGGTAGATTTACCAGCACCGTTTTCACCCATTAAGGCGTGAACTTCGCCATATTTGAGTTCAAAATCCACCCCGGATAATACTTGGTTCGTCCCAAATGCTTTGTAAATATCGTTCATTTGGATGTGCATCACAATCACTCCTTTCTAGAAGATTACACCTGCTTTTAAAATGCAGTTGGCATACGGAGTTGCTTCGCCCGTTCGAATTACGGCTTTCGCGTGTTTTGTCAGTTCTTTAAATTGTTCATGTGACACAAATTCAATGTCTCTTTCTGAAAAAGTCTGATTCATATATTGAAGCGTTTTTTCGTTCTTTTCCTGAATCTCATTCGCCAAAATCACGTGTTCAACAACCATGTCATCGGAAACGGCTTTTACTACGTCTTTAAAGCTTGGTACACCGAGTGTCAGTGCTAAATCAATTCGGGGAACATGAGCTGGAATCGGCAGCCCGGCATCAGCAATGACGATTGAATCTGTATGACCAAGATCAGTTAGGACTTTTGAGATATGACTGTTTAGGATCCCATGTCGTTTCATAACGTTTCCTCCACTTCTTTTCTGAATGGCATACCGCCTTGTGCACCGAATTTTGTGACAGAAAGGGAAGCGGCCCGATTTGCAAATCGAAGGCTGTCAGTGATGCTTTTTCCTTCGGCTAACGCTACGGCCAATGCTGCATTAAATGTATCTCCAGCTCCCGTTGTATCGACTATCTTCACTTCATAAGAGGGAACAAGCACTTCTTTTTCACCATCAAAATAGCGTACGCCTTGTTTCCCTTCCGTAATAAATACTTTGTTTGGATATTGTTTTAATGCTGCCATTGTTGATAAGCCATCAAACAGTACAGACGCTTCATGCTCATTTGGTGTAATATAAGCGGCATTTTCGATCACTTTTTTCGATATAGGCCTAGATGGGGCAGGATTCAATAAAAGAGGCACCCCATACTCTTTGCAGCGTTCACTAACGTATTCGACCGTTTCCTCAGGGATCTCTTGCTGGATGAGAACCATGTCTGCTTGCTCAATAATTGCTAACGATTTACCAACATAATCAGGCGTCACATGGTCGTTTGCGCCTTTTACAACTATGATGCTGTTGTCGCCTTCAGCTAAAATGATGTGAGCCGTTCCGCTTTCTGTATCTGTAACCGGTTCCACATTTGTTACATCTACACCATTTTGTTTAAAGTTCTCCAAAATAGCCAACCCGTAATGATCGTCCCCGACACAGCCGATCATGTATACGTCTGCACCTAATCGTGCGGCTGCTACCGCTTGATTCGCACCTTTTCCTCCTGGTACGGTTTTAAATGAAGTACCTAAAACCGTTTCCCCCGCACCAGGGCGTTTGTCAGAAGTAACGACTAGATCCATCGAAGAACTTCCGATTACTGCAATCTTAACCATTCGTATCAACCTTTCTTGTTGTATGTCTTTCTATAAAAGTAACGGGCATTTGGATGTGCTGCTGATGCACGGATTGTTTATTGATAAGTTTAATTAAAAGCTGAGCCGCTTCTTTTCCCATCTCATAGGCCGGCTGGCGTATGGTTGAGAGGGAAGGGAACAGCAAGCTGCTTTGCGGAATGTCATCAAACCCGATGATTTGAATGTCTTTGGGAATCGCTTTTCCTAGCCTTAGAGCTTCATGCAGGATAGCAGTTGCGACGATGTCGTTGCTTGCGAGCACTCCGTCTGTGTCTGGATACATGGAAAAAAGCTCTTTTGCCCATTTCACTGCATCTTCAAATGCAAATGATGTAGTAGACATGACATGAAAATCAATATCCGAGCGGCTTAACTCTTCTAGTGCTCCTTGAAATCGATCTTGCGCCGGCTGTATGTGAGCAGGTCCCTTTAAAAGGGTGATGCGTTTGCTTCCACGCTTTACAATTTCTTCTGCTGCGATCCTTCCGCCTTCTTTACCGTCCGCATAAACGGATGGATAGTCGCTCGATGTCCGGTCTAAAAAGACGACGGGAATGGACAAGCCATCATAATTCGTTTTGCTTTTATTATTGGTCGCAGAAATGATACCGACAACATTGTTCTGAATAAAGGTGTTTAAGTAATCCAGCTCTTTTTCTGCGTTTTCATCACTGTTTCCGAAAAGAATCCGATAGCCGTCTTTCTGCAATTCATCTTCCACGCCTCTTGCAAGCTGTGGGAAGAAGGGGTTTGTAATATCCGGCAGCAATAGACCGATCAATTTTGATTTTTTCTTATAAAGGGAGCGGGCCACTTCATTTGGACTGTAATTTAAATTTTTCATCGCTTCCGTTACGCGTTTTCGTGTATCTGCGTGAACATATCCTGTTTCATTCAGAACACGGGAAACCGTAGCAACTGATACTCCTGCTTCCTTTGCTACGTCTCGAATTGTAGCCAACAGCGTCGCCTCCCTTCTTGTATGTAACCGTTTACACATTTAAATTAACATGGTTTTTGACGTAAAGCAAGCTGGTAATTATTTCTTTCGTTGAAGCTTCTATTAGATACTACAGGAAGTAGTTGACTTAGTTCCAGGGTGCTCGCTTTCCGCGGGGCGAGCGGTGAGCCCCTATATGAAATACTGTTCCTGCGTCTACAAGAGAATCTTTGCCGTAGCGTGCTTCCTCGTCGCATGCCTTGCGAGAAGTATGCTCAGGTAGCTGGCACGCTGATCCCGTAGGAGTCTCATACCCTTCCGTTCCAATCAACTTTTCAATGATGTATTCACAAAGCTATAGTTTTTACGAAAGCTTTGTCGAATCAGACAGAAAAGATTTTAGTAGATTGCTAGTATGTTTTTTTCTCATGCTGACCAAACTGTGGTTAGAGACGAAGGGGAGGAAAAAACGATGAAAAAACGCAATCATTTATTTATACTTATTTTAATTTCTTTAGCAGTGATGTTCTTATTCTTTGAAACGCAAACAAAAGTGGCAAACGCTACAATGAATGCCTCTGTTAAGATACCTGAAGAATCCATCAGACTTCGCATTTTGGCTAACAGCAACACAGAAGCGGATCAAAAGCTGAAGCGTGAAATTCGAGATGAAGTAAACGCTCAAATCACAACATGGGTGGATGAGTTATCAACATTAAGCGAAGCGCGTGATATTATCCGCAAACAGCTGCCAGCGATCGAAAAGATCGTACAAAATAAACTGAACGAAGCGGGCATCGAAAAGACATTTTCCGTTGAGCTGAACAAAGTTGCTTTTCCTACTAAAATGTATGGAGACTATATTTATCCGGCCGGTCAATACGAAGCAGTGCTGATTACACTAGGAGAAGGGGAAGGGAAGAATTGGTGGTGTGTACTTTTTCCCCCATTATGTTTTCTCGACTTTGAAAATGGTGATGCTGTAAAAGAAAACAAAGAAGACAAAGAAGGTAAAGCTGAAGCAGCTTCTGTGGAAGAAGCTGATGAAACGGAAGAAATCCAGACTAAATTCTTTGTTGTAGAATTGTTTGATAGCCTTGTAAGTGCTGTAGGCTCGTTATTCTCTTAAAATGTGCATAAGTTCCTCCCTATTTTCATAGATTATAGAAAATGAAGAAGGTATGCCTCAAAAGGTCTGCCTTCTTTTTTTACTAGCAAGTATGTTGCTTTTGGAAGTGGTTGATTTCCGCTGGAGGATGCCCGTTTTCCTCGCGCGGGCGGTGAGCCTCTCGAAGTCTGTCCTCGTATTTAGTAAATTTGAGCGTGAAAGTAAGATTTTGAGCGAAACTAATGGCAGTTTGAGCGTAGCTAGAAAATCTTGAGCGTAACTCGCCGTTTTTGAGCGAAACTCAATGAATCTGAGCGAACGTGTAATAAATATAAGAACACGTACCGTAAAATCTAATTACAAAGGAGAAAAGGGGTAAAAACGACACTTCCACTTGTCGTCTGTCCCACTGATTGTAGCCGTAGTTTCGCACCTAGCACTCCAATCAATTTGATAAGGAAAAGATTCAAAAAAAATAATTTAAAAAAGAATCTAATTATAAAAAACAGGGAGAGTTGAATATGACGATTATTTTAAGACAGGCGATGCAGCATGAAGCAAAAGATTTGCTGCAGCTCGTGGGAAAAGCTGGGCTTCAATCAGAAGGAATCAAAGACAGCATTGAAAACTATCTGGTCGTTGTGAACGATGAGGGGGAGACCATCGGAACAGTAGGCCTCGAACGCATTGGAAAAGACGGTTTGCTGCGTTCATTTGTACTGAAGCAGAAATATTCATCCGAAACCCTTCTCCTTAAACTCATCGATAAAATTTTGGTATACTCAAAAGATAAAGGAGTCGAAACACTTTATTTACTGACAAAAGCCGTGCATATGTTTGAAGCGCTGTCTTTTAAGGTCGTTCCGAAAGATAAAGTGCCTCCGCATATTGAGAGTGCCGATCATGTTAAAAATAATGCAGCATCAGGAGCAGAACTTTTAGCTTATGCGCTAGATTCCTAAAGAGTGTGTTAACAACTTGTCCACAATTACCGACAAATTGTGCATAACTCTGTGGATATAAAAGTTTTGCGTATCGACTTCGAATAATGGGGTTGACCTGAGTGATAGAAAGGGATTTAAACGATGAAATCATTCCAAACGGAACGCTGGACTGTGGATAACTTTGAAGAGAATTTAATTGAACATCCACATATTATTCAGGCTTCCTTGTGGATAAAACAAAATGAAGTGGTGGCATTGCCGACCGAAACGGTTTATGGACTGGCAGGTAACGCGCAAAGCGACCAGGCGATAGCCCGCATTTTTGAAGCGAAAGGAAGACCGAGTGACAATCCGCTAATTGTCCACATCTCAGACCGAGAGCAATTAGAAGGTCTTGTTTCTTCCATTCCGGAAAATGCGGAAAAGCTGATGAACGCCTTTTGGCCAGGACCACTAACAATTGTCCTGCCTAGGGGTGAAGAGGTAAGTGAAAAAGTGACGGCTGGTTTATCCACAGTTGCGGTAAGAATGCCGGATCACAAGGTAGCTCTTGCCGTGATTGAAGCGTCAGGAGTTCCGCTTGCTGCGCCTAGTGCAAACCTTTCAGGTAAACCAAGTCCAACAACAGCTGACCACGTTTACGAAGATTTAAAAGGGAAGATACCCGGTATTGTAGACGGAGGTGCAACAGGAGTAGGCGTGGAATCGACTGTAGTGGAGTGCACCGATGATCTAGTGACAATCTTACGGCCAGGCGGTGTTACACTCGAGGACCTACAACGAATCGTGGGTACTGGAAGTGTTTCAATAGATCCAGGGATCCAGAACGAACATTTAGCGCCGCGGTCACCTGGTATGAAATATACGCACTATGCACCAGATGCTCCGTTCGTATTAGTGGATGGAAGCCCTGAATTTCTGCAGAAGCTTGTGGATAACGAAAGAGTTGCAGGAAAAAGGATCGGCATTCTTACAACGGAAGAACGAGCGAATTTTTATAAAGCGGATACCATTATACCTGCTGGGAGAAGAGAAGAGCCTGAAACCGTTGCTCGGCATCTGTATGAAGCATTGCGTTCGTTTAATGAAGCAGGTGTGGATCAAATTTTTGGCGAAGTGTTCCCGAAAACAGGAGTGGGCGTCGCTATTATGAACAGACTCGAAAAGTCTGCCGGCGGCAATATCATAAAAGAATAATAAAGAAAGCCTGTGTCTTATAGAGACACAGGCTTGTTTTTATGGATAGGCAGTATAATAGAAAAGGTGCTGCCTTCGTCTATTTTGCTATTGATTAGGATCTTGCCGTGGTGGTTTTCCACAATTTTATAACAGATCATCAGCCCGAGGCCTGTTCCTTTTTCTTTTGTGGTATAAAAAGGTTCACCAAGCGTAGCGAGGCGTTCTTCAGGAATCCCGCAGCCATGATCAGTAAAGGAAGCAATCACATAATTCTCTTGCTTGCGCAGGTGAATATGTACTGAACCGCCGGTAGGCATAGCTTCAATTGCATTTTTCAGCATGTTCACAAACACTTGCTTGATCTGATTATCCACACACCAGATTTCAGGCAGATCAGAATCACTTTCAAAGTAGATCTGCACATTCGTTAAAATGGCTTGTGTATCAAGAATGGAGATTACATGTCTGAGCAGATCTCTTAAGTCAGTCTTTGTAAAATTCATCGCTTGCGGCTTAGCAAGCAGCATGAACTCTCCAACAATACTGTTGATCCGGTCAATTTCTGAAAGCATGATCTCGTAGTAATCTTTGTTTTCAGATGCTTTTGATTGGAGCAGCTGCAAAAACCCGCGGATGGACGTAAGTGGATTGCGAATCTCGTGTGCCACACCCGCAGCAAGCTGTCCTAGTACGGAGAGCTTATCGGATTTCCGGAGCATTTCTTCGGTTTTCTTCCGTTCCGTCAGATCACGTGCAACGACTACACAGGATTCAGGCTGACCAGAATCATTGATGATCGGTGTTGCATTCGCTTCAAGGGTTACCCAGTGACCATGTGCATGTTTGCATCTCACTTCAAACTTTACAGGCTTTTGGGTTTGAATCATTTCGTTGATCGCCATCTTCACTTTTGGACGGTCATCTGTATGGAAGAAGCCTTGAATTTTTTTCCCATCATAAAGAGAAGGATCAAAGCCGAGAAGCAGCCTGTTTGAAGGGGAGAAGTATTTCACGTTTCCTTCAAGGTCTACGACTCCTATTAAATCTGTTGTATTTTCAGCAATAATCCTGTATTTTTCTTCACTTTCTTTCAATGCTTTTTCTTTAAGTTTTTTTTCTGTAATATCACGTGAAATCGCGGATAGCGCGACTACATCACCGTTTTCTCCATAAATCGGACTTAGTGAAAGACTGACATTAAGGCGTTTGCCGCTTTTCGTCAGCCTGATCGTTTCGACGCCTTTTACATATCCTCCATGCTTAACTATTGTCATCAGCCTTTCAGATTCTGCGGCTTTGTCTTCAGGAACGATCGGCAGCATGTGTGAGGTGAGGCCATTGTTCAGTTCATTTTGCGACCATCCGTAGATCATCTCGAAAGCAGGGTTTACTTTTACCGAATAATTTGTTAAGTGGACGACTGAGATGGCATCACTTGAATGATAGATCACAGATTCAAGCAGGTCTTTCGTTTCCCTTAGTTCTTTTTCTGCCTCTCTTTTAGCGGTAACATCTTTTGCGATTCCAAATACACCGTGTATTTTGTTCAATACGATGATAGGAGTAAGGGTAAAGGTGATCTGGCGAATCTCTCCGTTCTTTTGGCGAATGCGTGTTTCATGCATTTTGGAGTTGCCTTTTAATGCATCATTAAATTGTTCGATCGCGATTGATTTTCGTTCAGGCATCATAAGAGGATCAAACGTCATCTTAAGAAGTTCTGTTTCGCTGTAGCCCGTTAATTCTGTACAGGCTTTATTGACGGTCGTAAATTTCCCGTCCAGATCAAGCGAGAACAAGGCATCGATGTTATGGTCCATCAACGATCGGAAGCGATGTTCACTTTCAGCAAGCTGTGTTTCGACCCGAACTCTTTCACTCAGGTCCACACAGAATCCGTAAACCTCTACAACAGCTCCTTCCTTATAAATCGGCCCGATTGCGGCTAAAAAAGGAATGCCGTTAAGAATAGCCTCATACGTCAAACTTTCACCGTTCAGCGCTCTCTCGTAAACTTCTTTTTTAAAAACGGCCATTTCTGCTGGAAAGATGTCCTCTATTCTTTTTTTCAGTACATTTTCCTGTTTGAGACCGAACAAGTCAAAAAGCTCTCCTTCGCTCTCTGTCATAATGATCTCATCATTCTGCTTCATAAATCGAAAGGTCATGCTTTTCTGGCGAGAAATACCGGTTTTAAACGGAGAAAACCGCCACATGTTTTCTCCTGCTGCCGGAATGGCCGGTGCGTTATGGACCATGCTTGTTCCTCCCTTTTTACGTACAGGTTTATATCTCTTTTATATACGATATAAATTGTGTTTTCCCTTCCTCTGACGCGGTAAAGAGTTCAATTTTTGCACGTTTGAGAGCTTGTATATTTTTATAGTCTTTTTAAAAGTAGACATGCATAGGTTGAAAGTATGATGGATAAAGGAGTGGGAACTATTTGGCAACGATGGGGGAATGGATGACACTATGGTTTATGTCCATTGCACTTGGTATGGACGCCTTTTCAATCGGGCTGGGGATGGGGATGCTTTCACTTCGATTAACGCAGATAATGAAAATAGGAATCACGATCGGTCTTTTTCACATGCTAATGCCGCTTGGGGGAATGACGATCGGCAAAGAGATTTCCGTTCATTTTGGGGGCATCGCAGCCATTGTGGGTGGAATCCTGCTCGTTATTCTAGGTTTGACGATGATTCGATCTTCGTTTTCAAAAGAAGATGAACCTTTTGTGCGGCCGATTGGCTTTGGTCTTTTGGTTTTCGCGTTAAGCGCTTCTTTAGACAGTTTTTCTGTGGGCCTTAGTTTAGGGATCTATGGTGCAAAAACATGGATGACTATTTTTATGTTCGGCATGATGAGCATGCTTCTTACGTGGTGCGGGTTGATGATGGGAAAGAAAGTGCAGAAATGGCTTGGTTCGTACAGCGAGGCCTTAGGAGGCTGCATCCTGCTCGCATTTGGCGTAAAGATTCTATTTCCTTTTTAAATCGCCATACGAGAGAATTTATTTCCACTATAAATAAAGTATAACTTGTTAACTATTTGATAAACCTCGAGTAAACAAGTTTAGAAACAGAGTATAAGTTCAACTAAGGCTGACTTAAAAGGCGCTAGCGTCAGTAAGTTTTCTTTATTAATTATACAGGTGATATACTAATAAAAACGTTACTCTCCAAAAAAATGGGGAAAGCTAGAATATGAGGTGAACACACCATGAACGTGTTATTTATTTGTACAGGAAACACTTGCCGCAGTCCAATGGCTGAAGCGATCTTACGTGAAAAAGGAAAAGGAAAGTTCAACGTGAAATCTGCTGGCGTATTTGCTGGAAATGGAGCAGTCATGAGTTCGAATGCATCACATGCTCTATCGGAAAGAAAAATTAAAGAGAACCATCAATCACAAGGTGTTTCCGACTATTTGATCGAGTGGGCAGATCTTATTTTAACAATGACAGAAAATCATAAGCATGCCCTTGTCGGCAGATGGCCAGATGCAGTCAATAAAACCTATACGCTGAAGGAATATGTGATGGATGACGAGGATCTGAAGAAAATAGAAGAAATTTATGAGTTATACACCGAAATTGAGATGTTAAAACTGCAATATATGTCCAAAGATCATAATAGTGAAGATGTGAAAAAGGAATTCGAGAAAGATGTCCGTCCGCTCGTTGAAAAGAGGATGAAACTTGAGAGCGAGGTTCCGTCACTCGATATTACCGATCCGTTCGGCGGCCCTTTGCATCTTTATCAAGAAACAAGGGACGAAATTGAAGCGCTTATTGAAAAATTAGTGAAAAAAGACGATATGACTAAAAAGTGACGCTTATCGGCCTTAGGTCGTCCTAAATAAGCGTGAAGTGACATTGAATAGGGTACAGGTTAAGAATATAATGGAAAAAAGTATGAGAGAGCAGGTGCAGACAACATGAAAGTAGCAATCGGTTCAGATCACGCCGGAGTAGAATTACGAAAAGAAATTATAGCCATGATACAAGAGCTGGGAATGGAAGTAGAAGATGTTGGCTGTGAATGCACGACATCTGTCGATTACCCGGACTATGCTATCCCTGTAGCTGAGAAAGTAGCAAACGGCGAAGCGGATCGCGGAATCTTAATCTGCGGTACAGGAATCGGAATGAGTATTGCAGCAAACAAGGTAAAAGGAATCCGCTGTGCGCTTGTTCATGATCTGTTCAGTGCAAAAGCAACTAGACAGCATAATGACAGCAATGTACTTGCCATGGGTGAACGTGTCATTGGGCCAGGTCTCGCATTGGAAATCGCAAAAGTATGGCTGACGACCGAATATGAAGGCGGACGCCACGGACGCCGTGTGGGTAAAATCTCTCAATACGAAGGCCAATAGCAACAGACCCATAAACGAAAGGAAGACCATCAAATGAGCGATGAGCTCCAACAAATTCAAGACCAAGTCCTGAATGTTTTGCAAGATCTGCAAAAGCACGCACAATTAAGATCTTCTCAATTATTAGTGGTAGGAGCAAGTACGAGCGAAGTAATTGGTGAACGAATTGGCACATCAGGCACGATGGATACAGCGGGTGCGCTATACCGCGGTATCATAGCGTTTCAAGAAGAAACAGGCGTGGCATTAGCAGTCCAATGTTGCGAACACTTGAATCGCGCCCTCGTCATGGAGCGGGAAGAAGCAGAAAAAAGAGGCTATGAAGAAGTTCGGGTTGTTCCGGCTCGATCTGCCGGAGGTGCATTGGCAACACATGCCTTTCACCATATGAATGAACCCGTGATCGTTGAATATATAAAAGCCGACGCAGGCATCGACATCGGTGACACCTTTATCGGTATGCACCTGAAGCATGTCGCAGTGCCGGTTCGAAGCGAAGTGAAAAAAGTTGGCGAAGCTCATGTGACGCTGGCGAAAACGCGTCCGAAGCTGATCGGCGGCGAACGTGCAGTCTATCCGTCCAAGGAAGATATTCGTTGTTTTTAATTAGGAAAGCCCTCTTGGTGAGGGCTTTTTTGTTTTTAGTTTGGTGTGGGTATGGTTGAGTGGCTGTCGAACTGTGTCGAGAATTGTAGACTCGCGGATAAACAGCCAAAACTTTTGGATTCAGCACCTAAATTTTTGGATTCAGGGCCAAAACTCGTGGATTCATAGGTGTTTTTCGTGGGATTACGGTTAACAAGGCTTCTTTCGGGTAGTTCTGGTGCCCTCAAAACCGATGAACTGTAGCTTGGCGCCCGCCAAGCCCCCTAATTATGTTCGATCTCGTAGTGAATCCACTCGGAATTGATGTTTTTACCGCCCATTTTCTTGTAAAGTGCTTGTGCAGACGTATTATCGACTGCGGTCTGCCAGGTCATGTACGCATAACCTTCATTTTTTGTATATTCCAAGACATGCTGAAACAATTTTTCGCCTAGTCCTGATCCCCGATACGCTGAATCTACAAAAAGATCGTTCAGAATAGCGATTTTCTGCACACGAGTAGTGCTGAACGAGAAATAGAGTGTAGCGAAACCGGCAAGTTCGCCGTCATCGGCAACCACCACAAATTGTGTTCCTGCTTCCTCAGAGTTCAGCAGGTGCAAAATATGATTCTCCAATCGAGTATCCTCAGGCTTTTTCCCTTTATAAAAATCAACAATATAAGCAAGCATCAAACTTTTCAGCTGCTCCATATCTTCTTTTACAACAGGACGAATTTGAAAAGAGGTCATCTCACATTTCTCCTTCTACATTTTTTTCATAGAAATAGCATTTCGCATTCTTTGAATGGAATCCTGCACCCGGTCTTTATTTTTCATCATAAAGTTTACGAATAACAGATCAACGATGGTAAGCTGCGCAATTCGCGACGACAACGCTTCAGACCTGTAAGCGGTTTCTTCTGAGACCGTATAAAAAACAAGATCAGCTTGTTTGCTTAAGGGAGTGGTCGCGTAGTTTGTGATCGCCATGCAAACAGCGCCGTTTTCTTTTGCTACAGAAAGAACATCCAGCAAATCCTTGTTTGTCCCGGAATGGGTGATAAAGACGGCCGCATCCTTTTCTGTCAGCTGAGACGCGGACATAAGCTGCATATGCGTATCACTATAAGCGGAGCTATTTTTACCGGTACGGATAAATTTATGGTGAGCGTCCATGGCGATTACACCTGAGCCCCCGTTTCCGTAAAAATCGATTTTTCGTGCAGCATTCAAAACTGAAACAGCTTGCTCTAAGACGTCACTGTTCATAATGTTCAAAGTTTCTTCTAACGTGCGGATATTTGATTTTACGACTTTTGCCGCGATATCGATCTCGGCATCGGATTCATGTATTTGTTCATGGATATCTTTAATAGGGGTCACGATGTCTGCAGCAAGAGCGATTTTCATAGCTTGAAAGCCTTTGTAGCCCAACCGTTTACAGAAACGGAACACCGTAGCATCGGCAACATCAAGATCGTCAGCCACTTGATTGATGCTCTTGTGAACCATCTGTTTAGGGTCATTCAGCACGTAATCCGCAATTTGCTTTTCTTTTTCGCTAAAGGAAAAGTAGGACGATTTTATTCGTAAAATACATGATAAGTGATTCATAGGCAGACTCCTCAAATAAAGAAAAGGTTATTACAATCAGTGTAGCTTAAGAATAGAGGATTGAAAATAATTTTCTTGAAAACGTTTACAATAAAAAAATTTTATTATAAGATACCCTTACATGAAAAAAATTTTATTACATAAAGGATGGATACATATGTCAGGATCTACACTGATTCTCGTTGCTTTACTCGGTGTTTTTGCACTTTTATTTTTAGTTATCCGAACGAAGCTGCATGCATTTGTTGCGCTGCTGCTCGTTTCCTTGCTGGTAGGTATTTCTGCTGGCATGCCGCTTAATAAAGTCATAGAGTCCATCACGAACGGAATGGGCGGGACCCTCGGTTTCGTAGCAGTAGTTGTTGGACTTGGTGCGATGTTTGGACAGATGCTTGAAGTGTCAGGCGGTGCTGAAAGACTTGCGCAAACATTGGTAAAAAAATTCGGTCAGGATAAAGCGCAGTGGGCGTTAACATTGACAGGGTTCCTCGTTGCCATTCCTGTATTCTTCGATGTTGGTTTCATTATTCTAGTTCCGATCGTTTATGGGTTAGCGAAGAAGACAGGCCGTTCATTACTTTATTACGGAATTCCGCTTTTAGCAGGACTTGCGGTTACACACAGTTTTGTACCGCCAACGCCAGGACCAATCGCGGTTGCTGATCTTTTAGGAGCTGAGCTTGGCTGGGTTATACTGTTTGGTGTTTTAGCAGGTATTCCTTCTGCGATTCTAGCGGGACCTGTTTTCGGTAGATATATCGCGAAAAAGATTCACGTTTCAGTTCCGGATTATATGCAGCTTGAAGAAAAGCAATACGACAAAGAGCTTCCGAGCTTTGCAATGATCGCAAGCTTAATCTTCATTCCCCTCGTATTGATTTTAGCGAACACGGTATCAGGGGTTTTATTGGAAGAAAAAAATACAGTACGTGCTGTTCTGACATTCTTAGGCCATCCATTTGTAGCGTTGATCATCGCAACATTGCTTGCATTCTACTTCTTAGGTGTAAGAAGAGGTTACAGCGGTGACGAGATTCAGAGCATCGCAACAAAAGCGCTGGAGCCAGCTGGGATTATCATCTTAGTTACTGGTGCAGGTGGAGTATTCAAACAGATCTTAATTGATTCAGGTGTTGGGGAAGTCTTAGGTGATATGATGGCAGGTTCTGCATTGCCGCCAATCTTGTTGGCATTCTTAATCGCATCGATCGTTCGTGTAGCACAAGGTTCAGCAACAGTTGCAATGGTTACAGCGGCTGGATTGATCTCTCCGCTAATTGACACCCTAGGCTTAGAAGGACCGGTGCTAGGCTTGATTGTTATCGCGATCGCTGCAGGTGCGACCATTCTTTCACACGTTAACGACTCAGGGTTCTGGCTTGTTAACCGTTACTTCGGATTAGACGTAAAAGATACATTACGTTCTTGGACAGTGATGGAAACCATTATTGCGTTAACTGGATTTGCAGTTGTGTTTGTATTAGGATTCTTTATACAGTAGTAGGATAGTGGATTGCTGAGGGAGGGCATACTAATGCTGCTCCCTTTTGTGAACGGTTTGAAAGGAGAAAATACGATTGAAAAGTTATGCGATCGGCATTGATATAGGAACAACGAGCACGAAGGTAGTTCTTTTTGACGAAAAAGGAGCAGCTGTTGCTCATCATGCAAAAAGCTACCCGCTGCTTGCTGAAGAACCAGGTGCGGCTGAACAAAATCCGGATGAGATCTTTGAAGCTGTCGTCTATTCGTTAAGGGAAACGGTGAGGAAGAGCGGGGACCTGGCTGGTAAAGTCGGCTTTATCTCGTTCAGTACAGCGATGCATTCTTTAATTGCGGTGGATGCGGACGGAAAACCGCTAACGAACAGCATCACATGGGCAGATACACGCAGTGAATCGTATGCTTTTGCGGTAAAATCAAGCCCTGAAGCTATTGACCTTTATAAACGGACAGGCGTGCCTCTGCATCCGATGACACCATTGTTTAAATTGCAATGGCTCAAGAATGAATATCCGGAGATTTTTCAAAAAGCCGATAAATTTGTCGGCATAAAAGATTACATACTGTATCGCTGGTTCGGTGAGTGGGCAACGGATTATGCGTCGGCTGCTGCCATGGGTCTATGGAATATGAAAACTCTAACGTGGGATGAAGAAGCGCTGCAGATGGCGGAAGTAACGGCTGCTCGACTGCCATCGATTCAGCCGACAACGTTTTATTGGAACGGGCTTTCTGAAACTCTTGCAAAAGAAAGCGGACTCGATCCGTCTGTAAAAGTGGTAATCGGCGCTACTGACGGTCCATTATCCAATTTAGGTGTAGGAGCGATCTCGCCAGGTGATGTTGCCGTAACGATTGGAACGAGCGGAGCGATACGTACAACTTCCACGACTCCTGTACTCGACATTGAAGGAAGAACGTTTTGTTATCCACTGACTGAAAATCATTGGGTATCAGGCGGTCCTGTTAATAACGGGGGAATCGCGTTTCAGTGGGTTCATGACCTTTTTCATGAAAAGGAAATCGAAGGTTCATATGAAGAGCTTTCTCGTCGGGCTGAGGCGGCGCTGCCTGGGAGTGATGGATTGGTGTTCCTGCCGCATTTAACGGGTGAGCGTGCACCATTATGGGATGCCCAGGCAAAAGGTTCATTTATCGGTTTAACGCTTCGCCATAAAAAAGATCAGATGGTTCGCGCGGTCCTAGAGGGAACGATCTTCAATCTGTATCAGGTTTATAGCCTCGTTAAAACGCAAGCACAAGAACAAGCCGAGGTAAAAATCCTAGCCACTGGCGGCTTTACAAATTCACGGGTTTGGAAGCAGATTTTAGCCGATGTATTCCAGAAGGAAGTAAGCATTCCTGAACATACCGAAAGCTCATGCCTTGGAGCAGTTCAGCTTGGAAGATTTGCGATCGGTGAATCAGAAGTTTTACAAGAAGTGGCTGAAGAGACGAAGCAATATGGGAAGGTACTGCCAAATCCTGAATATAAAGAGACCTATGAAGAATTGTTTGAAATCTACCAAAGCCTGTCAAAAACGATGGAATCCCAATACAAAGCGATTCATGAGTTTCAGAATCGAGTTTCAAAATAAATGAAAAAGAGAGCGGGCAGATGCAGCCGGCTCTTTTTCTAAGGCTGTTTTAGCAGACTTTATTGCTTTTGGAAGCAGTTGATTTCCGATACCGGATTTATGCTCGCTTTTTGCGGGACGTGCGGTTGCCCCCCTCCAATTCTTTCTTCGTTTTTAGTTACTTTGAGCGAAAAAAGGAGATTTTGAGCGAAACGAAAGGCAGTTTGAGCGAAGAAAAAGGATTTTGAGCGTAGATCGGCTTTTTTGAGCGAAACTCGGTGATTCTGAGCGAACGTGTAATAAATATAAGAACACGTACCGTAAAATCGCATCAATTAGGGAAGGGGTTTGGATTTGAAACGATACTTCCGATTCTCGTCTGCCAAACTGATATTGGCCAAAAAGAGAGGCTGTTAATTTTTTTCTAAAAAAAACAGGGCTGCCAAAAGTATGTTTACTAACTTTTGGACCAGCCCCTTTTTCTATTCAATATAAGTAGCATTGATCATCGGAAGACCTGATTTCGCATCTTTACCTGTCTTAATATTTCCGTAGACGATGATGTCAGAGCCAGGTGCAACTTTACCCATTGTAAAGTTCATAACCTTAAAATTTGTTTCTCCTACTTTAAGTTCAAAGCTTCCGCCCATTCCATTTTCAACTTCGGAATGAACGGTACCAACCGCTTTAATAACTTTTTTCTCATAGGCTTTAGGGTCGGATTCCAATGCTTTTGGATCTAGTTCAACTGCATTTTTCTGCATGTTTTTAATAATTTTAGCCTGCTGATTGGCTATATCATCAGAAGCTGTTTTCTCTTTCGTTTGTTCAGTCTTTGGTTTTTCTTCTGGCTTTGCTTTTTCTTCGCTGCAGCCAGCAAGTGCAAGCACAAGTACAAGAAGACTCGCTCCAAACCACTTTTTCATCATGCTGTATGACACCCCTTTTAAATCTACTATCTCTCTCTATGAGTATCATCATACCATGTTCAGACCTATCAAATAAAATGAATTTTCACACTTTGTGAAAGAATATGCATTTCCCCTTACAAGTGAAGGGATAAATGTGTAAGATAGAAGGGTATGTTACAATCAAAATACTTTTCACATAAGGTAAGGGGGAAGCGAAATTGAACCATTTGAAAACAGCTGATCAAGAAGTCTACCAATCCATCATGGACGAACTGCACCGCCAGCGTACAAAAATAGAGTTGATTGCTTCTGAAAACTTTGTAAGCCAAGCCGTAATGGAAGCACAAGGCTCCGTTTTAACGAATAAATACGCAGAAGGCTACCCGTCAAGACGCTATTATGGTGGATGTGAACACGTTGATGTTGTGGAGAACCTGGCGAGAGACCGCGCGAAGAAAATTTTTGGCGCAGAACACGCTAACGTTCAACCACACTCTGGTGCACAAGCAAACATGGCCGTTTACTTCACGATTTTAGAACAAGGTGACACTGTGCTCGGGATGAACCTTTCCCATGGTGGTCACTTAACTCATGGAAGTGCCGTTAACTTTTCCGGGATTCAATATAACTTTGTCGAGTATGGTGTTGATAAAGAAAAGAACGTCATCGATTACGAAGATGTTCGCCAAAAGGCACTTGAACACCGTCCGAAGCTGATCGTAGCAGGTGCGAGTGCGTATCCTCGTGCGATCGATTTTGCGAAATTCCGTGAAATCGCGGATGAAGTGGAAGCTTACCTTATGGTCGACATGGCCCACATCGCTGGACTTGTAGCAGCAGGTCTTCACCAAAATCCGGTTCCTTATGCTGATTTTGTAACGACAACTACACACAAAACGCTTCGCGGACCGCGTGGCGGAATGATTTTATGTAAAGAAGAATATGCGAAAAAAATTGATAAGTCTATCTTCCCAGGTATCCAGGGCGGTCCTTTAATGCACGTGATCGCTGCAAAAGCGGTATCGTTCGGTGAAGTATTAACAGATGAGTTCAAGAGCTATGCAGAGCAAATCGTGAAGAACGCGAAGCGCCTTGCAGAGTCATTGAAAAAAGAAGAACTGACGCTTGTTTCTGACGGAACAGACAACCACTTGATCTTAATCAACGTGAGTGAGCTTGCTCTTACAGGAAAAGTGGCTGAAAAAGCGTTGGATGATATCGGAATCACGGTAAACAAAAATACGATTCCGTTTGATAATGAAAGTCCGTTTGTAACAAGCGGAATCCGTATCGGAACAGCTGCGGTAACTTCCCGCGGATTTGTGGAAGAAGATATGGATGAGATCGCATCAATCATGGCTTCAGTACTGAAGAACGTAGAAGAAGCTGACGTATTGAAAGATGCAGAAGCACGCGTTGAGAAGCTAGCAGGGAAATATAAGTTGTACGAATAAAAAAGAAAATGTGCGTTTGCCTCTGCAAAACGTTCATTAAATAGAAGAATGTTGAAGATGGAGATAATCCATCTTCTTTTTTATTGATTTCGCGTCTGAAAAAGGGGAATAGTAACAGTTGAGGCTGATATGAAAAATTTGGAGTCAAAATTGCGTCAACATTACCGCTGATTTTCCTTGAAGTACACCATGTTTTTCTGTACAATGCTAGAGATGCTTTTTTCGAACAACAATAACAGTTACATAAAAGGAGAGGTGCTTTAACATGAGCAATGTATTTGTCCTTGATCATCCGTTAATTCAGCATAAATTGACATACATTCGAGATGAACGTACGGGTACAAAAGAATTTCGCGAGCTTGTAGATGAAGTGGCAGGACTTATGGCTTTTGAAATTACGCGTGATCTTCCATTGCAGGAAGTAACGGTAAAAACGCCGGTTGCTGAAGCGACAATGAAAACAATCGCCGGAAAAAAATTAGGGCTGGTACCTATCCTTCGTGCAGGTCTTGGTATGGTTGATGGTATTCTGAAGCTGATTCCAGCGGCAAAAGTAGGACACGTTGGTCTTTACCGTGATCCGGAAACCCTGACACCTATTGAATATTATGTTAAGCTTCCTTCTGATGTAGAAGAACGCGATTTTATCGTAATCGATCCAATGCTGGCTACAGGCGGATCTGCTTCTGCAGCGATCACTTCTATCAAAAACCGCGGTGCAAAAAACATTAAGCTTATGTGCTTAGTTGCTGCTCCAGAAGGTGTAAAAGTGATTCAGGAAGAGCACCCTGATGTGGATATCTTCTTAGCAGCACTTGATGAAAAGCTAAACGACCACGGATACATCGTACCAGGTCTAGGTGACGCTGGAGACCGTTTATTCGGAACAAAATAAGCAAAAAAAAGATAAAAACTGACTTGATTTAAAGGTGAAAATGTCCCAGTCGAGTCAGTTTTTTTATTTTTCATCAATTTCAAGCTATTGTTCAAGCTGAGAAAGGGCTAACAAAATTGTTTTTGAGCGTAAGTTGCAGTGTTTTGAGCGTAACTTTACGATTCTGAGCGCAGGAAGACTTTCTTGAGTGTATCTTAGGGTTTTTGAGCGAAAACCGATACATTTTGCGCGAACGTGTAATAAATAAAAGAACACGTACCGTAAAATCAAAAAAAGAAGGCTGACAGCCGTCAGCCCCCCTCGCCAAAGTATTTAACTCATTTCCTCAAACTTCATATCCATCAGCTTGTTATCATCATGCATAACGCCGACTTTTACCAGGCGCTTCGTATTGTCCTGATAAACAGTGAAATCAAAGAAATCTGTAATCGTACCATCTGGTGCTACCCTTCTTGTGTCATATTGATAATCGCTTATTTTACTGTCCGGATACTTCTTTTTCGTTTCAGCTAAAGCCATCCTACCCCATTTTGCATAATCGACATCAGTCATGTTTGTTGGTGTCTGATCATTATATTGGACGTTCAACGGTTTATTCCGATCCTGCTCGACATTATTTCTCATGTCGCGGGACTCTTCCACAGGTTTTTTATCGTTGTTCATACAGCCTGAAGCAAAAACGGCAATTACTGCAAATAAGATAAAGAGTTTTTGTTTCATTATGACCAAGCTCCTTCCATATATTTAATGTAAGTATTTATCAAATGGGTGGAATTATTCAGGGAATGGAAGAAGTAGGCAATTATAGTACACAATGTGAATAATAAACCATTGAAACAAGCCACAAAATTTCCACAATTTATTTAATAAACCGTCCCGGAAGTCGTTGACATAGAAATGTCACTATTGTATTCTTACAAAGGGAATATGGTAAGGTTTACATTCTTGTCTTTTCAAGGGTTTTTTAAGAAAAAATTACCTATTTCCATATGGAAGGGGTCCACATCTATGAGCAATGGGAAACGGCCTTATAAAGCAATGGCTTTAATGTCAGGCATTCTCTCTCAGCTTGTTGGCTGTATTTTGATTGGACTTTTTGGAGGGAAATGGCTGGATGAGTACATCGGCAATGAATTTCCAATCTTCCTCATCGTCGGGTTGTTTCTTGGTCTTGGCGCTGGTGTTTATGGGATGATCCGTTTAATATCGAGGTTTTCAGGGGATGGGCAATGATGGATGAGTACCGATCGGTGTTTTTTAAATACATAAAGTACACATTATATCTTCTCTCGCTTCTATTTATCGGATATGCCTTCACTCCCTACAAAACGATCTTTTTAGGACTCGCTTTAGGAACTGTTTTCGGTCTCTACAATCTTTGGAGCATGTATTCTAAGATTGAAAGAATGGGACAAGCAGTGATCCAGCAAAAAAGGGTGAAAACACTCGGTTCTCTTTCCAGACTCCTCTTTGCAGGGTTAGCGGTGCTCATCGCAATGAAATACCCGGAACATTTTCATTTATTAAGTGTGGTAGTGGGATTAATGTCGGTCTACATTATCATGTTAATAGATTCACTAATTCAAGCTACACGCACTCCAAAGGAAAAGAGGTGAACATAGGTGGAACATGGTGCAGTTACAGCAGATTTTCTCGGATTGACTTTTAACTTGTCAAACGTACTGATGATCACAGTTTCATCCGTTATTGTTTTCCTTATTGCGGTACTCGCTACTCGATCCATGTCAATGCGACCAGGAGGAATGCAAAACTTCCTTGAATGGGTAGTCGATTTCGTAAAAGGAATCATAGGCAGCACAATGGACTGGCATACTGGCGGACGTTTTCTTGCTTTAGGACTTACGCTTATCATGTATATTTTTGTAGCCAACATGCTGGGATTACCTTTTGCAGTAGTAGTCGACCATAACTTATGGTGGAAATCACCTACTGCAGACCCGACCATTACATTGACCCTAGCGGTTATGGTAGTGGCGCTTTCACACTATTACGGTGTGAGAATGAAGGGATTCAAAGAATATGGAGCAGAATTTTTCAAGCCAATGAAGTTCTTGTTCCCGTTGAAGATTATTGAGGAGTTTGCAAACACTCTGACGCTTGGTCTTCGTCTTTACGGAAACATTTTCGCTGGTGAGATGCTCCTCGCTTTATTAGCAGGACTTGGTACAAGCGGTATTTTCCAAGGAGTATTTGCATTGTTGCCGATGATGGTATGGCAAGGGTTCTCGATCTTTGTCGGTGCGATCCAAGCGTTTATCTTTACAATGCTGACTATGGTTTACTTGGCACATAAAGTAAGCCACGATCACTAATTTTCGGGAAAAATCAAGCTTCTATACACAGGAGCCAATTTTCATAAAAATTTTAAGGGAATTCAGAAGGGAGAAATTTTATCATGAATCTTATTGCAGCTGCAATCGCGGTAGGTCTAGCGGCACTTGGTGCTGGTATTGGTAACGGTTTAATCGTAGGACGTACAGTTGAGGGGATCGCTCGTCAACCAGAACTACGTGGTACTCTTCAAACAACAATGTTCATCGGGGTTGCATTAGTTGAAGCACTTCCAATCATCGGTGTAGTTATCGCGTTCATCGCTCTTGGCGCTGAGTAATCATAACAAGCATTGTTTATTACGATTTTTATAATGGCGAAGCAAGTTTCCGAATAGGGACTACCCTTCGCCATTCCTTATGTATGATTGATTGAAGGGAGGAAATGCTGTGCAATCCTTAATTCTAGGTGCTGCTACAGGTGGAATAAACACTGGAGATATCGCTTTCCAGTTAGTATCATTTTTAATCCTATTAGTATTGTTGCGCAAATACGCATGGGGCCCATTGATGGGAATCATGAAAGAGCGCCAGTCACATATCAACAGCGAAATTGATGCGGCTGAAAAGTCCCGTCAAGAAGCTAAAGCTTATCTTGAAACTCAAGTTGAAGAGTTGAAGAAAGCACGCGAAGAAGCAAAAGCTATTATCGACAATGCGAAAAAGCAAGGCGAAGCTCAAGGTGAAGCGATTATTAAAGCATCCCGTGACGAAGCTGAGCGTGTGAAAGAAGCTGCATTGGCTGAGATCGCTTCTGAAAAAGAAAAAGCAGTCGCTACACTTCGTCAAGAAGTTGCTGCTCTATCCGTTAAGATCGCTTCTAAAGTTATTGCAAAAGAACTTGACGAAAGCTCGCAGGAGAAGCTCATTAACGAATACCTTCAAGAGGTAGGCGAGTCTCGATGAGCAAAGATCAAGCAATCGTAGCAAAACGTTATGCATTAGCTCTATTTGAAGTAGTTGGTGTTACGAAACTTGAAGAAACAGTTTCAGAATTGCGTCTTGTGAAAAACGTGCTGGAGATCAACAAAGATCTTCAAAAAGTTTTATCACATCCAAAAGTATCTAAAGATCAGAAGAAAGAATTGATCAAAGAGAGCGTTGGAGCTGACCTAACTCCTGCTGTAATGAACACCGTTTACCTAATGGTAGACCGCAATCGTTACACATACATCAAAGAAATGGCAGCGCAGTTCATTGAATTAGCAAATGAGGCACAAGGCATTGCTGACGCAAATGTATATTCGGTTCGTCCTTTATCAGACGAAGAAGTACAGAAGCTGGAGCAGACGTTTGCTGCCCGAGTCGGCAAAAAAGCGTTGCGCATTAATAATATTGTAGATTCTTCACTAGTTGGTGGAATCAAGATCCGCATCGGCAACCGTATTTTTGACGGAAGCATCAGCGGAAAGTTGAATCGAATGGAACGTCAATTAGCTTCTAACGGAAGCTAGAAGGATAGGGGTGAAATTCATGAGCATTAAAGCTGAAGAAATCAGTGCTTTAATAAAAAAACAGATTGAAAACTATCAATCTGAGATCGAAGTAAATGATGTGGGTACAGTTATCCAGGTCGGTGACGGTATTGCCCGTGCCCATGGATTAGATAACGTAATGGCTGGTGAGCTTGTAGAATTTTCTAACGGTGTAATGGGTATGGCCCAAAACCTTGAGGAAAACAACGTAGGTATCATCATTCTTGGGCCATACCAAGAAATTCGTGAAGGTGACGAAGTAAAACGTACAGGACGCATCATGGAAGTTCCTGTAGGTGAAGAGCTTCTTGGTCGTGTAGTTAACCCTCTTGGACAGCCGATCGACGGCAAAGGTCCGATTGCTACTACAAAGACTCGCCCAATCGAGCAAAAAGCACCAGGCGTAATGGCTCGTAAGTCAGTACATGAGCCGCTTCAAACTGGTATTAAAGCGATTGACGCACTTGTGCCAATCGGACGCGGACAGCGTGAGCTTATCATCGGTGACCGTCAAACAGGTAAAACGGCTGTAGCGATCGACACGATCCTTAACCAAAAAGATCAAGATATGATCTGTATCTATGTGGCGATCGGACAAAAAGAATCAACAGTTGCGGGCGTTGTAGAAACACTTCGTACACACGGAGCGCTTGATTACACAATCGTTGTATCAGCATCAGCTTCTCAACCTGCACCAATGTTGTTCCTTGCTCCATATGCTGGGGTATCTATGGCTGAAGAGTTCATGTGGGCTGGCAAGCATGTATTGATTATCTATGATGATCTTTCTAAGCAAGCTGCTGCATACCGTGAACTTTCCTTGCTACTTCGCCGTCCTCCAGGCCGCGAAGCTTATCCAGGGGACGTTTTCTACCTTCACTCACGCCTTCTAGAGCGTGCAGCGAAGTTAAACGACGAGTTGGGTGGCGGTTCTATCACGGCGCTTCCGTTCATCGAAACGCAAGCATCTGATGTATCTGCATACATCCCGACAAACGTTATCTCTATCACAGACGGACAGATCTTCTTACAATCTGACTTGTTCTTCTCCGGTGTTCGTCCGGCGATCAACGCAGGTATCTCCGTATCTCGTGTAGGGGGAGCAGCACAGATTAAAGCAATGAGTAAAGTATCCGGTACACTTCGTCTGGATCTTGCTTCATACCGTGAGCTTGAAGCATTTGCTCAGTTCGGTTCTGACCTTGATAAAGCAACTCAAGCAAAACTTAACCGTGGTGCACGTACTGTTGAAGTACTTAAGCAAGGACTTCACAAGCCGCTAAAAGTTGAACACCAAGTTGCAATTCTATATGCATTGACTCGCGGATACATCGATGATGTAGCTGTTGAAGATGTAAGCCGCTTTGAAGAAGCGCTTTACGCACACATGGAAGCGAACTCTAAAGACGTTCTTGATGCGATCAAGACATCTGGAAAACTTCCTGGCGACGACAGCCTAGACGAAGCGATCAAAGCATTCAAGAAGACTTTCGCGTAACTTTTAAATAAAAGGCTTGTTCCTAACAGATTGCTGCTTGAGAACATGTTTTTATGGAGTATGCTTCATTGACTAGTTGATTGGAGCGGAAGATGCGAGACTCCTGCGGGATTAGCGGGACAGGTGAGACCCCGGCAGGCTTAAATAGCCTAGGGGGCTCACCGCACGCCCCGCGGAAAGCGAGCAACCTGGAGCGGAAATCAACATCTTCCAGCAGCAAAGTTTGCGAAAAACAGCCTGAATAAATGATAAAAGCAGAGGTGCGGCCAGGTGTAGTGCCCCTGCAACCAGCTTACTAACAAGGTATGTTTTAAAATGGAAATTTTAAAACTGCCACTAAAAGGTGGTGAAATGAATGGCATTAAGAGATATCAAAGCTAGAATAGATTCTACTAAAAAGACCATGCAGATCACGAAAGCGATGGAGATGGTTTCAGCTGCAAAGCTAAACCGTGCTGAGCAAAATGCAAAATCTTTCGGCCCTTACGTGGAGAAGATCCAGGAAGTGGTAGGAAGCATTGCATCTGGAAGCAGCAACTCTAAACACTCCATGCTTTTAACACGTCCAGTGAAGAAGACGGGTTACTTCGTCGTTACAGCTGACCGTGGATTGGCAGGGGCTTATAACTCAAATATTTTGCGTCACGTTTACCGCACGATTCAACAGCGTCACAAGTCACCTGATGAGTACGCATTAATCGTCATCGGTAAAGTCGGTGTAAACTTTTTCAAAAGCCGTAAGATGTCTATATTGGACAGCATCACAGGTGTGGCAGACCAGCCATCCTTTGCTGAAATTAAGGCGATCGCATCGAAGGCAGTCAGCCTTTATGCAGACGGTACGTTTGATGAGCTTTACATGTATTACAACCATTTTGTAAGTGCCATTCAGAGCGATCTAACGGAGAAGAAGCTTCTTCCGTTAACTGACATCGCTGCAACAAAATCAAAATCTTCTTATGAGTACGAACCTTCAGAGGATGAGATCCTTGAAGTGCTTCTGCCTCAATATGCAGAGAGCTTGATTTATGGTGCTTTACTTGATGCGAAAGCAGCTGAGCATGCTTCTCGTATGACTGCGATGAGAAATGCAACCGATAACGCTAATGAACTGATCGGCCAATTGACACTTTCTTATAACCGTGAGCGTCAAGCAGCTATCACTCAGGAAATTACGGAAATCGTCGGCGGTGTAGCAGCACTTGAATAGAACTTTATAAAAGTTGATTTAAGTGCATCATGTGCAAAGTAAGATAGGAGGGAAACCGATGAATAAAGGCTATATTACTCAAATTCTTGGACCGGTCGTTGACGTAAAGTTTGAAGGCCAGCTTCCAGAATTGCTTAACGCTTTAACTGTTAGCGCTGAGGGTGTTGATTTAACACTAGAAGTAGCACTTCACCTTGGTGATAACGTAGTTCGTACAATCGCAATGGATTCAACGGATGGTCTTGTTCGTGGAATGGAGATCGCGGATAGCGGAAAACCGATTTCTGTACCAGTAGGTGAAGCAACACTTGGACGCGTATTTAACGTTACAGGTGATCACATTGACCTTGGTGAGGCAGTACCGGCAGATGTTCGCCGTGACCCAATTCACCGTTCAGCACCTTCTTTTGAAGAATTAACAACAAAAACTGAGATTCTTGAAACAGGAATCAAGGTAGTTGACCTTATCGCTCCATACGTAAAAGGTGGAAAAATCGGTCTTTTCGGTGGTGCGGGTGTAGGTAAAACAGTTCTTATCCAGGAGCTAATCAACAACATCGCACAAGAGCACGGCGGTATCTCCGTATTCGCAGGTGTTGGTGAGCGTACTCGTGAAGGTAATGACCTTTACCACGAGATGAGCGACTCTGGCGTTATCAAGAAAACGGCAATGGTATTCGGGCAAATGAACGAGCCGCCTGGAGCACGTGCACGTATCGCTCTTTCTGGTTTGACAATGGCTGAATTCTTCCGTGATGAGCAAGGACAAGACGTTCTTTTCTTCGTAGATAACATTTTCCGTTTCACGCAAGCAGGTTCTGAAGTATCTGCCCTTCTTGGCCGTATGCCATCAGCGGTAGGTTACCAGCCAACTCTTGCAACTGAAATGGGTCAACTGCAAGAGCGTATCACATCTACGAAAAAAGGTTCTGTAACATCTATCCAAGCGATCTATGTACCTGCCGATGACTATACGGATCCGGCTCCAGCTACAGCGTTTGCTCACTTAGATGCAACAACAAACCTTGAGCGTAAACTAACAGCTATGGGTATCTATCCAGCGGTAGATCCACTAGCTTCAACTTCACGTGCACTTTCTCCTGAGATCGTTGGAGAAGAGCATTACGAAGTAGCTCGTAAAGTACAAGCGACTTTACAGCGTTACAAAGAACTTCAAGATATTATCGCGATCCTTGGTATGGACGAGCTTTCTGAGGATGACAAGCTAGTTGTACACCGTGCGCGTCGTATCCAGTTCTTCTTATCTCAAAACTTCCACGTTGCAGAACAATTTACAGGACAAAAAGGTTCATACGTTCCTGTTAAAGAAACAGTTCGTGGATTCAAAGAAATCCTTGAAGGAAAATACGATGATCTACCGGAATCAGCGTTCCATCTCGTAGGCTCTATTGAGGATGCTATTGAAAAAGCAAAAACTTTGGCCTAATGCCTGAAAGGGGTAAGATTGGATGAAAACCATTCAAGTCAGCGTAGTAACCCCTGATGGTCCTGTGTTTGAAGGAAATGCGAAAATGGTCAGCGCGAAAGCAAAAAGCGGGGAGCTTGGAGTTCTTCCAGGCCATATCCCTCTTGTAGCTCCTTTAACGATCAGCGCCGTGCGTGTTCACGACGTTGATGGGAAAACACAATACGTGGCCGTTAGCGGTGGATTTATTGAAGTGCGACCTGAAAAAGTCACAATTTTAGCAGAAGCGGCTGAAGTTGCTGACGACATCGAAGTGGATCGCGCACGTGCAGCAAAGGAACGTGCCGAGAAGCGTCTTGCAGGCAACAAGCAAGATAACGTAGACTCTATCCGTGCGGAGTATGCACTTAAACGTGCGATCAACCGTATCGACGTAGCAGCAAAGCGTTAATTTAAAAAGCCTTTCAGCTCAACATGGAGCTGGGAGGCTTTTTTGTTTAGATGATCACGGGTGGGGGTATACACAGTGTCGAAAATTGACCAGGATTGTCGACTTGTGGATAAGGAGCAAAAACTTTTGGATTGACAGTAAAAACTCGTGGATAAACAACCAAAACTTCTGGATTGATACTACTTTTTTCTGGATTTACTCGCATCAGTGCAGTTTTATACCTCTAAGGGTATCATCTTACTCAGTTTCGAAACTCGAAACTGCACCTAATTTGTGTATTTTACTATGTATTTTCACACATGCAATAAGGCGTAACCCATTTTAAATGTGTTCAGCTTCTTTCTATACCTACAAAAATGAAACATCCCTCCTACCTTAAAGCTGCAGAAGGGATATTCACATCACGTTCATTTCAGAGAGGGAGGTTGAAATGAAGAATTGATTAATTTTAGCAAAACAGCTTCAAGATCTTCCGAAAACCGGCGGCAGATCTGTTATTTTTCTTAACCAGTGCTGTTCTCCGTTTTCGTCAGCAACGGCTGAAGATTCCATTCTCTCAGCAATTTCTGCTACTTCGTTTCCAAATGGTTGTGGGAAACGGCCAAAAGGAGAGATTTGACGCTTTATTTTTTTCTTTACCATCTAAAATCATCTCCTTAAAGAAAATGTTACAGCTTGTATGGAAGCTATACTTTATTAAATGCTCGTCTACCGTAAAAGGTATGTGTTATTATCACATAATATAAAAAGAGGCTATACGATTGGCCGGTAAAACCAGAATCAAAAGAAAATGTTAAATAAAGATGAGGAGTGTGCACGATGAGCTTTCATGGACAAAAAGTTTTACCTGCGGCTAGGAAGATGAAGGATTTTGAGAAACTGCTCAACAGCAAGTATACATACATTGTTTGTTTAGATACGCATATCAGTCAGCTGAAATTTATGATCAGCATGGCTAATGAAAGAAATAAGAAGGTTTTGATTCATCTGGATCTGATCAATGGCCTGAAAGCGAACGAATACGCCGTTGATTTTCTCGCACAGGAAATGAAGCCTGCTGGGATTATTTCTACGCGTTCAAACTGTATTATCCGGGCAAAAAAGAAGCACATGATTGCTGTTCAGCGTCTTTTTTTATTGGATTCACTGGCGCTTGAAACAAGCTATAAAGTGATCGAACGTGCCCAGCCGGACTATTTAGAAGTTTTGCCGGGTATCATGCCGGAAATAATAAAAGAGGTCCGCCAACAGGCTGGAATACCTATTATTGCCGGGGGACTCATTCGTAATATTGAAAATGTTACCCAGGCACTTGATGCAGGTGCTGAGGCGGTCACTACATCAAATCCGGACCTATGGATCTAATATTGCAAAAAAAAATTGACAGCGCTTCCATTACTGATATAATGGAGACAAGTTCATAAACGTGACGGAGATAATGGAGATCCACAAAGGCTTCTTATGGTAAAAAACTACTATAAGGCTCTTTTGTTGGGTCTTTTTGCATCTTTAAGCTTATGAAAAAGAAAAACTTAATAGATGATTCTGTCTTATTAAGTATTAAAGGAGGAAATGCGATGTCAACATTTTTAGGTGAACTTATTGGTACGATGATTTTGATTATTTTTGGTGGGGGAGTAGTTGCAAACGTTTCCTTGAACAAATCCAAAGCGCAAGGCGGAGGATGGATTGTAGTCGCACTTGCATGGGGTCTAGCGGTAGCAATTGCAGTTTATGCCGTCGGAACTTTTAGCGGGGCACATATCAATCCTGCTGTTACACTTGGGCTTGCTGCAATTGGTGAATTTCCATGGAGCGATGTTCCGCCGTACATCATAGCTCAAGTAATTGGCGGAATGCTAGGAGGAATCGTTGTTTATTTCCACTTCCTTCCGCACTGGGAGGCGACTGATGACCCAGCGGTAAAACTTGGCGTGTTTTCAACGGATCCTGCGATTCCGCACACATTTTCAAATTTGCTTTCAGAATTTATCGGAACGGCTGTTTTACTAGTAGGATTATTATCAATCGGAGCGAATGAATTTACAGAAGGTCTAAATCCTTTAATCGTTGGATTTTTGATTGTAGCGATTGGTTTATCACTTGGGGGAACTACTGGCTACGCGATCAATCCTGCCCGTGATTTAGGACCAAGAATTGCCCACTTTATCCTTCCGATTCCAGGAAAGGGTGGATCGAATTGGACCTATTCATGGATTCCAATTGTTGGACCAATATTGGGCGGAGTATTTGGTGCATTATTTTATCAAGCCGTTTTTACTGGTAAAGTAACCTCTCTATTTTTAATTTGGACGATCGTGTCGCTAGGTTTCTTAGGATTAACATTTTTCTTAGGCAATAAAGGAACACATGCAATACCACACGGAGAAAAAATCGAAAACTAAACTATTTTAGGAGGTATTCTTATGGAGAAAAAGTATATTATTGCACTCGACCAAGGAACAACAAGTTCACGAGCCATTCTTTTCAACAAAGCTGGAGAAGTAGTCGAAATCGCTCAAAAGGAATTTACACAGCATTTTCCTAAACCAGGCTGGGTAGAGCATAACGCTCAAGAGATTTGGGGTTCTATTTTAGCTGTTGTTGCAGAAGTTCTTTCAAAAACAGATACAGACCCTGGTGAAATTGCTTCGATTGGAATCACAAACCAGCGTGAAACTACTGTAGTATGGGACAAGAACACAGGAAAGCCTGTCTACAATGCAATCGTTTGGCAATCCCGCCAGACCGCAGAAATTTGTGATGAATTAAAAGAGCAAGGGCTTAATGACAAATTCCGAGAAAAAACAGGCTTGCTGATCGACGCCTATTTTTCAGGAACTAAAGTGAAATGGATTTTAGATAACGTGGATGGAGCGAGGGAAAAAGCTGAGAACGGAGACCTGTTGTTCGGTACGATCGATACCTGGCTTGTTTGGAAACTGACTGGCGGAAAGTCACACGTAACAGACTATTCAAATGCATCGCGTACTTTAATGTACAATATTTATGATCTCATGTGGGATCAGGAACTTCTAGACATTCTAGGTGTACCGAGATCGATGCTTCCAGAAGTTAAGTCCTCTTCAGAAGTTTATGGCGAGACGATCGACTATCACTTTTTCGGTAAAAACATTCCGATTGCAGGAATCGCGGGTGACCAGCAGGCGGCACTTTTCGGACAAGCATGTTATGAAAAGGGCATGGCTAAGAACACTTATGGAACAGGCTGCTTCATGTTGATGAACACAGGTGAAAAAGCCGTCCCATCTAAACATGGCCTTCTCACTACCATCGCATGGGGGATTGACGGAAAAGTAGAATACGCGCTAGAAGGAAGTATCTTTGTAGCAGGCTCTGCTATTCAATGGCTTCGTGACGGTCTGCGTATGCTAAAGAATGCAGCGGATAGTGAACAATATGCGGAGCGTGTTTCTTCGACCGACGGCGTTTATGTTGTGCCAGCTTTCGTAGGATTGGGTACTCCATATTGGGATTCTGATGCGCGCGGTGCGATCTTCGGGTTAACGCGCGGGACAGAAAAAGAGCACTTCATTCGTGCAACATTGGAGTCGCTCGCTTATCAGACAAAGGACGTACTCACGGCAATGGAAGCCGATTCTGGAATCGAGCTGAAAAAGCTGCGTGTTGACGGTGGAGCGGTTAAGAACAATTTCTTGATGCAGTTCCAAAGCGATATCCTGAATGTGCCGGTTGAACGTCCAGAGATCAATGAAACAACAGCACTCGGCGCGGCTTATCTTGCAGGTTTGGCCGTTGGTTTCTGGGGAGACCGCAAAGAAATCGCTGAGAAGTGGAAAGTGGACAAGGATTTTGGCGTAAATATGAAAGAAGAAGAACGTACGAATCTATATGATGGCTGGAAAAAAGCCGTTGAAGCAACGCGTGCTTATAAAATTAATAAGCAAAATACTTTAAAAACCGCTCAAGTTTAAGCTATACTAAAAACAAGTTGATATTGAACCGGTTGGAGATCAGGAGAGACCACAAAACCTCGTAAAACAGATGCGGGGTTCTTGTGGTCTTTTTTTGCGCTTAAAAATGACTCATCGGCCAAAACGGTGTGTTGCAGCGTAAAAATACGGGAAAACTACCCATAGCCTAAAAGTGTCCGACGGTTCTAGAAAAAGGAGTGAGAGGAAAATGACAGCAAGATTTTCAACCTTTAATAGAGAAGCAATCATTGAAAATATGAAAAATCAAAAGCTTGATCTACTCGTAATCGGTGGAGGAGTAACAGGAGCAGGAATTCTGCTTGATGCCCAGACGCGCGGTATGAGAGTGGGCTTGGTAGAGATGCAGGACTTTGCAGCGGGAACGTCCAGCCGATCTACAAAACTCGTTCACGGCGGATTGCGTTATTTGAAACAGTTTGAAGTGAAGCTCGTTGCCGAGGTCGGAAAAGAACGCGCCATCGTTTACGAAAACGCACCGCATGTTACAACGCCAGAATGGATGCTTCTGCCGATTTATAAAAATGGAACGTTCGGTAAATTTTCAACCTCGATCGGATTAAAAGTGTATGACTTCCTGGCTGGTGTAAAAAGAAGCGAACGCAGAAAAATGCTCTCCGCTTCAGAGACGTTAAAGCATGAGCCTCTTTTGAAAAAGAGCGGGCTTCAAGGCGGAGGATATTACGTTGAATACAAAACGGATGACGCCCGTCTGACGCTTGAGATCATGAAAGAAGCCGTGGCACGTGGTGCTTCTGCTGTTAACTATGCAAAAGTAACAAGTTTTATCTATGATGGTAAAAAAGCAGTCGGCGTAAAAGTGGAAGATCAGCTAACTGGCGAAGTTCATAAGATTTATGCCAGAAAAATTGTAAACGCAACAGGTCCATGGGTAGATGAGCTCCGCGCGGAAGACCGATCGAAAACGGGCAAAGAGATTCACCATACAAAAGGCATCCACCTCGTGATCGATCAGTCCAAGTTTCCGTTGAAACAGGCTGTTTATTACGATACAGAAGACGGGCGCATGGTGTTTGCAATCCCGAGAGCGGGCAAAACATATGTAGGAACAACAGATACGGATTATAAGGGTGACCTCGCAAATCCGGGTATGACGGAAGAAGATCTGGAATATGTGCTGAACACGATTTCGTTTATGTTTCCGGAAGTGAAAATCACACGTGATGCTGTGGAATCCTCTTGGTCAGGTCTTCGTCCATTGATTCATGAGCCGAAAAAAGGACCTTCTGAAATTTCAAGAAAAGATGAAGTCTTCCACTCTCCGTCAGGCTTATTGACGATCGCGGGCGGAAAACTTACAGGCTACCGTAAAATGGCGGAGAAAGTAGTAGATATCGTTGGTGATCAGCTTTCTGATGAAGAGGGCATGAAGTTTCCGGATTGCAGAACGCAGCATTTGGAACTGTCAGGCGGTAAAATGGGGGGAAGCGAAAACTTTGAAGCCTTTTTACGTACGAAAGTTCAAGAAGGTGCAGCGTTAGGTCTTGATGAAGATAAGGCAAAAGAGCTCGTTCAACGATATGGTACAAACATTGACCTTGTGTATGGATTCATGAGAGAACGCGGTGAAGAAGCGAAGAACTACAACCTGCCAAAAAGCCTTTATGCATCCCTTCTTTATGCACTGGAATACGAGATGGCCACTACTCCATCTGACTTCTTGATCCGAAGAATCTCAGCGCTATACTTTGACATCGATACGGTGTACAAGTGGAAGGAAAACGTCATTACCTGCATGGCTGATAAATTCAGCTGGAGCGAAGAGCAAAAGCGTGATCACGCAGGGGAATTTGAAGAACAGCTTCGCCTTTCAGTTGAACCGGTTAATGAATAACATAGGGCTATCCCGTACTGCGGGATAGCTTTTTTTATGACAAAAAAGATAGAGGGGTATTTCCACTGCAAAATTTGTCACAGCGTGTCGACTCGTGGTTATCTTCAAAATAATGTGGGATTATTTCGATTAACGTGAGAATAAATCGAATTAACGTGGGATTATCTGATTTATCGTGGGATTCCTTGTTAATATACCTAGTAAGGTATAGATAAAGAACAGTTTTGTTGCCCAAAACTTCCCTTATCTTAACATAACTAAAGGATGCCCCCGATTTAATTGGGTTGCATCCTCATTTTTTTATAAATGTAGATTGTTTTAAATAGTCAGATGGGTATTTTTGCAGCAGGTAGTGCATGTACAGGTGAATTTCATAAGGAATCTCATCAAAATGCTCATCCTCAGCATCCCTTAATTCATCCAGCAGCGAAAAAAATTGCTGTTTATCCGATTCATCTGCCGTTTTCTTAAAATAACCCCAGACATGTTCAAGTGTATTAATAAGTGCTTTTTTATCAAACGGTTTTTGTTTAAGCCTTACAATTCGTTTTTCGATTTCCATATAATCTTCTGCGGATTGTGCTTCTCTCATTTTCCCCTGAATATCTTTATAAAAGTTATATCCTTTGGCCATCACGGTATATTTTTCACTCGCCCAAAGCAGATCGGTCTCTTTGTTCAGTGAGATCACATCCTCTTTTTAGGCATTTTCTTAAATGAAAACGTAAAGCGCGAGTGCTATTAATGAGACAAGAATCAGCACAGCGTAAATCGCAGTTAAACGAAAGAGATTTTGTTTTGTTGAACTTCCGTATTTTTCATCCTGAGTCCTGGAGATCAAAATCGTTCCTACTAAACCAGCGATTGAAATGACAACAATTAAAAAATAAGCAATCCACCAAAAATCCATAATCTATCTCCCTCCTCTTTACACTTCTATCATACTGCTATCTTTCTATTATTCACATCAAAAAAATTTACAGGATTATGAACTTTTCTATAGAAAAATAAGGATAGAACATTTATTTAGTACAGGTAGGTAAGACAAAAAGGCATCGTCGACACAAAAAATGGAATTTGTTATAATTGAAGCGGTTACATAATTTGAAAAATTCTGAGTTTTTATGGGGGTAGTCAGAATGGATTTTTACAATTTATATCAGAACAATTACCTCATTGTGGCTGTATTTCTCTTTTTAGGGATTTTGTTGCCGGTTGTCGCTTTGACAGCGGGTCGATTGCTGCGACCTTATAAACCATCAGCAGAAAAATACACCACGTACGAAAGCGGAATCGAACCTTTTCACCAAAGCTGGGTTCAATATAATGTCCGCTATTATCTATTTGCGCTAATGTTCGTTATTTTTGATGTTGAAACGGTCTTTTTATATCCATGGGCAGTAGCTTATGAAGAGTTAGGGGTTTTTGCCCTGATTGAAATGGGAATTTTCGTTGTTCTTTTAACGTTAGGTCTCGTATACGCTTGGAAAAAGAAGGTGCTTAAATGGACATAAAATGGGAGCTTACGGCTGAAGAACGTTCAGAATTAGAACGCAACGTCTTTATGGTAACACTGGAACAAGTAAAAGCTTGGGCACGAAGCAACTCACTTTGGCCTCTGACATTTGGACTCGCATGCTGTGCGATCGAGATGATGGGAACGGGTTCTTCGCATTACGACTTAGATCGTTTTGGGAGCATTTTTCGGACATCACCGCGTCAGTCGGATGTAATGATCGTTTCAGGAACAGTTACGAAAAAAATGGCACCCGTGTTAAAAAGACTTTATGAGCAAATGCCTGAGCCGAAATGGGTTATCGCGATGGGATCTTGTGCAACAGCAGGAGGTCCATACATTAAATCATATGCCGTTGTAAAAGGGGTCGATCAGATCGTCCCTGTAGACGTGTACATACCAGGCTGCCCACCGAACCCAGCAGCGCTTATTTACGGCATCAACAAGCTTCAGGAAAAAATCCGTTATGAAGCGAAGACCGGCAAGAAGGTGATGAGCGAATGACAAAAGAGCATGATAAATCAAATGAAGGATTATCCATAGAAGGGCATAAGAAGAAAGCAGCCGCAGAAGCCAAGGCAAAGGCGCTCGAACTCGCAAAGCAGCGCCAGGCGGAAAAGGCGAAAGCGGCGGAAGAGCCAGCAGAAGAACAAGAGTTAAGCAAGGAGGAACTGAAAAAGAAAGCAGCCGCAGAGGCGAAGGCAAAGGCGCTCGAACTTGCAAAACAGCGTCAGGCTGAAAAAGCGAAACCAGCGGAAGAGCCAGCATCAGAACCAGAATTAAGCAAAGAAGAACTGAAAAAGAAAGCAGCCGCAGAAGCGAAGGCAAAGGCGCTCGAACTCGCGAAGCAGCGCCAGGCGGAAAAGGCGAAAGCGGCGGAAAAGCCAGGAGCGGAACCAGAGTTAAGCAAAGAGGAACTGAAAAAGAAAGCAGCGGCAGAAGCGAAGGCAAAAGCGCTCGAACTCGCAAAGCAGCGTCAGGCTGAAAAAGCACAAACCGCTGAAACATCAGAGCCTGCAGATGATCTTGCAAAAGAAAAAGCACGAGCTGCCGCAAAGGCAAAGGCCGCAGCAGCCGCGAAAGCAAAATTAGCAAGAGAAGCAAGCGGAGATGCAGCAACCGAACCTGCAGGTGACGATGAGAAGGCGAAAGCTGCAGCAAAAGCAAAGGCCGCAGCAGCCGCAAAAGCGAAGGCAGCCGCTGCCGTAAAAGCAAAAGCAGCGAGAGAAGCTGGGGGAGAAGCTCCAGCAGGTGACGACGAAAAAGCAAAGGCCATCGCAGCCGCTAAAGCAAAGGCTGCTGCCGCAGCAAAAGCGCGTGCCGCCGCAAACGCAAAAGGTGCTGCAGCAGAACCTGCAGAAGAAGAAAAACCATCTCCAAACCAGCCGATCCTCGATACCTACATAAAAGTCATCAAAGAGCACTTAGGGGAAGAGACTTTAGAAGATGCCTATATTAACAGACTCTCAAAAGACGTGCCGACATTAGTCGCCAAACCAGATATGTATTATAAAATTGCTGAGTTTTTAAAACATAACGATCAGCTTCGTTTTGATTATCTGTCCGAAATGCATGGGACAGACTTTGAAACGCATTTTGAAGTATATAACCACCTATATTCATATGTAAACCGCCAGTCAGTTGCACTAAAAGTAAAAATAGACAGAGAGAGTGCCACTACCCACTCTATTACCCCGTTATGGGCAGGCGCAAACTGGCCAGAGCGTGAAACGTATGATCTTTTAGGAATCCATTTTGAAGGTCATCCGAATTTAACACGTATTATGCTTCCAGATGACTGGGTGGGACATCCGCTGAGAAAAGATTACGAACCGCATGACGTGGAGGTGTAAAGAATGATCAGAACAGAAGAGATGCTCCTCAACGTCGGACCACAGCATCCGAGTACTCATGGCGTTTTCCGGATCGTGCTAAAGATCGACGGTGAAACGATTATAGAAGCTACACCTGTTATCGGCTATCTGCACCGCGGGACTGAAAAACTCGCAGAAAACTTGCAGTACACACAGATTATCCCGTACACAGACCGCATGGATTACTTGGCGGCGATGACGAATAACTATGTCATCTGTCACGCTGTTGAAACGATGATGAACCTTGAGATTCCTGACCGTGCCGAGTACTTACGGGTAATTGTGATGGAGCTTGGACGAATCGCGAGTCACCTCGTTTGGTTTGGTACATATTTACTCGATATTGGTGCAATGAGCCCATTCTTATATGCTTTCCGTGAAAGAGAAGCGATCATTAACATGCTGAACGAGATTTGCGGGGCGCGCCTCACGTTTAACTACATGCGTGTCGGCGGTGTGAAATGGGATGCCCCAGAAGGATGGATCGAAAAGGTTCGCGATTTTGTTCCATATATGAGAGAAGAGCTTGCAGGTTATCACGATCTTGTGACAGGAAATGAAATCTTCTTGAACCGTGTAAAAGGAATCGGCTATTACTCGAAGGAAGAAGCTCTTAACTACTCATTAAGCGGTGCAAATCTAAGATGTACCGGCACGAGCTGGGATCTAAGAAAAGATGAGCCCTATTCGATCTATGACCGCTTTGAATTTGATGTCCCTGTGTTTCATACAGGCGATGCATGGGCGCGTTACCAGTGCCGCATGCAGGAAATTGAGGAATCGTTAAAAATTTTAGAACAAGCTGTTGAACAATTCCCTGAAGAAGGTCCGGTAATGGCAAAAGTGCCGCGTATCATTAAGCCGCCAAAAGGGGAAGCGTTTGTCAGAATCGAATCGCCGCGCGGGGAGATCGGCTGCTATATCGCATCAGAAGGAAAAAAAGAGCCTTACCGTTTAAAGTTCCGCAGACCGTCATTTTACAACCTGCAGATCTTGCCGAAGCTTTTAGTCGGTGAGAATATTTCCAACTTGATTACGATTTTAGGCGGAATCGACATTGTGCTTGGGGAGGTTGATGGCTGATGATGGAGGATCTTTTATACGCACAGCCAGGCTGGACACATGTAGCCATCTTCTTCGCGCTCGGTGCAGCCTTGCTGGTTACCGTACTCGGCTTCGTAACATACGCGATCTTAGCTGAGCGTAAGGTGCTCGGTTTCATGCAGATGCGTACAGGACCGAACCGTGTTGGGGGAAGATTCGGTCTCCTGCAAACCGTCGCAGACGTTTTTAAGCTTTTGATAAAAGAAGACACCATTCCAAAGCTTGCAGACCGTCCACTTTTTATTTTGGCTCCGGTTATTGCGTTTGCTCCAGCATTCATGGTGCTTGCGACGATACCGTTCTCTGAAAACATGCAGTTCGCCGATCTTGGTGTTGGATTGCTCTATTATGTAGCCGTCTCAGGGATTTCAACGATCGGAATCCTTATGGGCGGATGGGCTTCGAACAACAAATACTCACTTTTAGGCGGTATGCGTGCAGCGGCACAGATGATTTCGTATGAGATTCCGCTCGTTATTTCGGTGATCGGCGTTATCCTATTTACTGGTAGTTTGAATTTGAACGATATCGTAAGAGGACAGGAAAATATTGCATACATCTTTTTAACACCGATCGGGTTCATCGTCTTTTTGATCTCCTCGATCGCTGAGCTGAACCGTACACCGTTTGACTTGCCAGAAGCAGAATCAGAGCTTGTTGCCGGTTATCATGTGGAATACTCAGGATTCCGCTGGGCGTTCTTCATGCTGACAGAGTACGTGTATCTGTTTGCTATGGCATCGCTGACCACCGTTTTGTTCCTCGGCGGATGGATGCCAATCCCGTTTTTAGGCTTCATCCCAGGGGTACTTTGGTTTGGGGTTAAATTCAGTTTGGTTGTGTTTTTCATGATCTGGATTCGCGGAACACTTCCTCGTCTGCGTGCTGATCAGCTGATGGGCTTTGCGTGGAAAGTACTTCTTCCCCTCGCGCTGCTGAATATTTTTGTGAGTGCGGCAGTGAAAGAACTATTTTTGTAAAAGAGCTCTTGGGGATTGCTTAACTGTGCTAACAAATTTACTTGCAATTAAGTTTTTTGTTATAACTTCATTGAAAGTTGATTGAAGCGCAAGGTGCGAGACTCCTGCGGGATCAGCGGGACAGGTGAGACTCCTAACGGCGCAAGGCGCAGAGGAGGCTCACCGCACGCCCCGCGGAAAGCGAGCAACCTGGAGCGGAAATCAACCTCTTTTAAGCTCATCAGCGTAAAGGGAGTGGATTTCCTAGCTTCAATGGGAAAATCACCAGCAATAGTCCAACAGAGCTAATAGACGAATAGATTTCCTACAAAACAAGCTCAGTCAGTTCAAGAGATAGACCAAAGCATAAGGAGCGTGATTTCAGGATGAAAGGTCTTGTGAAAGGTTTAAGCTATACCGTTAAGAACTTGACGAAGCAGAACGTGACGACAAGTTATCCCGACGTGCCGATCCAAATGCCTGACCGTTTCCGCGGTATCCAAAAATTTTATCCGGAAAAGTGCATCGTTTGCAATCAGTGCGCGCAGATTTGCCCGACAGACTGCATCCAGCTAACGGGTAAGCCGCATCCGGATCCAGCGAAAAAAGGAAAAATTATTGATACGTATGATATTAACTTTGAAATATGTATTTTGTGCGATCTGTGTACGGAAGTGTGTCCAACAGAAGCAATCGTTATGACAAACCAGTTTGAACTCGCCGAATACAGCCGTGATGATTTGTTTAAAAATCTGGAATGGCTGGATGAAAACGATGAGAACGTCAGAAAGGAGAACAAAGCATGACCGGTGAAATGATAGCTTTTTTTCTGCTAGCACTGACAGCGATTACCGGCGGTGTTCTTCTTATTAACCTGACAAATGTCGTACACATGGTTGTCGCTCTTATTTTTACGTTTATTGCGATCGCAGGCATTTACATTACGTTGTCTGCTGAATTCGTAGCAGTCGTCCAGGTGCTTATCTATTCCGGTGCCATTACGATCATCATGCTGTTTGGAATCATGCTGACGAGGCATCAGGAAAAAGAAAAGCGTGCACCGCGGCTGAAAATGATGCTGACAGGTCTTGCGATCGGCCTTTTCTTTCTGATTATGTACGGAAAGATCAAAGACTTGAACTTTGGCCAGCAGGATGCGGGGCTGCATATTGATAACACGAAAAAAATCGGGGTCGAGCTATACTCCCATTACGTGATCCCGTTTGAATTAACATCTGTATTGTTGTTGGTCGCATTGATCGGCTCCATCATCCTTGCGAAGCGCGAAGATGATGAGAAGGAGGCAAAAAAATGAGCTCTGTACCTTTAGCAGCTTACTTGATGCTTGCCTTGATTCTGTTCTGCATCGGTTTGTTCGGTGCACTCACAAAGCGAAACGCAGTCATTGTATTGATTTCAATAGAATTGATGCTGAACGCTGTAAATATTAATTTAGTAGCTTTTGCAAAATACTCGATTAATCCGGGAATGACCGGACAAATTTTCTCCTTGTTCACCATTACAGTAGCGGCTGCAGAAGCGGCAGTCGGACTTGCGATTCTGATTGCGCTCTATCGCAACAGACAAACGGTAAATGTGGATGAAATGGATACGATGAAGCGATAAGAGAGGAGATGGACGATACGATGTTGCAGATGAGTTGGCTTATACCATTATTTCCGCTTTTATCCTTCATTCTATTGCTGCTATTCAGAAAATCCAAAAGTGAGAGCACCGCTTGGATCGGGGTGCTTTTAACAGGACTTTCGCTCGTCATGTCCGTTGGCGTATGTCTTGCCGTTTGGCAGGGTGAGGGGATAAAGACGGAGGGAACGTGGTTTCAAATTGGAGAACGGGCGATCACGATGGGCTTTGAGGTGAATCCTCTTAATGCTCTCATGCTCGTAATCGTTTCACTCGTAAGTTTTTTAGTACACCTTTACTCAAAAGGGTACATGCACGGTGATGAACGGTTTGGGGTATTCTTCGCCTATTTAGGGTTGTTTTCCTTCGCGATGCTCGGACTGGTTCTTTCTCCGAATCTATTACAGCTGTATATGTTTTGGGAGCTGGTTGGACTGGGTTCCTTTCTATTGATCGGATTCTATTATTTTAAGCCGGAAGCAAAGGCGGCTGCGAAAAAAGCCTTCGTCATGACCCGTATCGGGGATGTTGGTTTATTTATCGGAATGGTTTTGCTATTTTGGCAGGTTGGCAGTTTCGAATATGACGAGATTTTTGCGACTGTAAAAAATGGCGATATCTCTGATGGGATGCTGACGCTCACGGCGCTTTGTATTTTTGTTGGAGCGGTCGGAAAATCGGGTCAGCTTCCGCTTCATACGTGGCTCCCTGATGCGATGGAAGGACCGACGCCGGTTTCCGCTCTCATCCACGCTGCAACGATGGTAGCAGCAGGGGTGTACTTGGTAGCAGCGATGTACCCGCTCTTTCAAGCGTCAGAAGCAGCATTAACCGTTGTTGCTGTCGTTGGCGGATTGACCGCAATCTTTGCAGCATCGATCGGTCTGATGCAAAAAGATATTAAACGCGTTCTAGCGTACTCCACAGTCAGCCAGTTAGGGTACATGATGCTCGCACTTGGTGCATCTGGCTATGTAGCAGGGATCTTCCACCTGACGACTCATGCTTTCTTTAAAGCATTGCTGTTCTTAGCGGCTGGAAGTGTGATTCATGCCGTACATACACAAAACATCGAAGAAATGGGCGGACTTTGGAAAAAGCTTCGGTTGACGGGGCCACTTTTTTTAATCGGGGCACTCGCGATCTCAGGCGTTCCGCTATTATCAGGATTCTTCTCAAAAGATGAAATTTTGGCAAGCACATATGCAGACGGCAAGTACGGTCTGTTCTGGCTGGCTGTCATCGCTGCATTCATGACTGCGTTCTACATGTTCCGTCTGTTTTTCCTAGTGTTTACAGGGGAAGCACGCCAAGAAAAGAAAGATGGACAGAAAGACGTTCACGAATCACCAAGTGTGATGACATTCCCAATGATCGTGCTAGGAGTGTTAGCAGTCGTTGCTGGTTATTTAAACACGACATGGTTTGGAACATTTTTATCTGATTATTTAGCGCGAGGACCCGTTGAGCTTCCGCACGGCGACCACCATGGACCTGTGTGGATTCCGCTTGTGGCAACACTGGCTTCCCTTTTAGGAATCGGTCTTGCTTATCTGATCTATCAAAGAGGAACGCTTTCAAGAGACTGGATTACTCGTTCATTCCCGGGACTCAGCGATGTGATCTACAACAAGTGGTATATCGATGAAGGCTATGATCAGACGGTTGTAAAAGGAACAACAGGGTTGAGCAAGCTAGGTGCCCTGTTTGACCGATATGTGGTTGAAGGCTTAGTTACAGCTGTAACAACCGGTGTTCAAAGACTTGGTAGAATCGGTTCCCGCCTGCAGAACGGCCAAGTGCAGTCATACGGTACAGCCGCCATCTTTGGAATTGTTATTTTATTGCTTATTGTGGCATTGACAGGGGGGTATTTCTCATGAACACATGGCTTCTTTCCATCTTGATCTTTTCCCCTTTGTTAGGTGTGCTGGTGCTTATGTTTATACCGTCCCATGACGAGAAATCGATAAAATGGCTCGGTGTTTTAGGAACACTTTTCCCTTTAGGGATTGCATTGGTTGTGCTCTCTGCCTTCAATATAGCTGAGGAAGGGCTGCAGCTGGCGGAAAGATTCAGCTGGATCTCCTATGAGGTTTTCCAGTCAAAGGGTGAAGTAAAGTACCCGATCTTTTATGAAGTAGGGGTAAACGGGCTATCGATGGTGCTGATTTTATTGACGGCTGTCGTGTCTGTCCTCGCTGCGATCGCTTCGTTCTCTATCAAGCAGAATTGGAAAAGCTACTTCATTTTGTTTTTCCTGCTGGAGATGGGGATGCTCGGTGTGTTTGCCGCACAAAACCTGTTTCTGTTCTTTATTTTCTTTGAGATTACGCTGATCCCGATGTTCTTCTTAATCGGACGCTGGGGTTACTTAGAAAGAGAAAAAGCAGCCTACAGCTTTTTGATCTATAACGGTGTCGGTTCAGCTATTCTGCTTATCGTGTTCGTTGCGCTGTTTATGAAAACAGGAACGATGAACTTTGAACAGCTCGCTTACACGCTCTCTCTGCCGCAAGCGGAGCTGAATCAATTGTTCATTACGAAGGGCTTTAAAATGGGGATGCTGATTGCGTTATTGATTGCATTTGCGGTTAAGCTGCCGGTTTTCCCGCTGCATTCCTGGATGGTCCGTGTGCACGTTCAGGCACCGCCAGCGATTGTTATGATTCACTCAGGCATTCTTTTAAAAATTGGAGCATACGGAGTCATCGTCTTTGGAGCAGGCATGTTCCCTGAGCAGTTCAAGTCACTTGCGTTTATCATTGGGCTCTTCGGTGTAATCAACCTGCTTTACGGAGCGTTTTTAGCTTTAACGCAAACGGATGTGAAGCGTGTGCTTGCTTATTCTTCCGTTTCCCACATGGGGATTGTGCTGATCGGACTTGCGGCTGTCAACGAATCAGGTATGACGGGAGCGGTTTTTCAAGTTGTCTCTCACGGATTGATCTCAGCATTGCTGTTTTTCCTCGTTGGCGCATTGTACGATCGTGCTGGAAGTTCGGAATTAAGCGCATTTGGCGGAGTAGCGAAAAGGATGCCGATTCTGGCGGGTATCTTTCTGGCTGGCGGTCTCGCATCACTGGGTCTGCCGGGAATGTCCGGCTTCATCAGCGAATTCATGGCGTTTTTAGGTTTATTTGAAAAAATGCCGGTCTTAGCTGCTGTCGGAACGCTGGGACTTATCTTAACAGCGGTTTATGTATTAAGAGCCGTTTTAGCCATCACGTTTGGCGCTGAAAAAGACCTGCATAAAGCGGACGATTTATCTTCGTCAGAGCGGATTCCGGCTTTTGTTCTACTAGCAGCGATTTTATTTATCGGAATCTATCCAGCGTGGTTAAGCGATATGCTCCGTCCAACATTAGATGCCATACTGCTAGGGTTAGGGGGCTAATCGATGGATCTAGATACGTTATTATCCTTTAAATGGAGCGTCATGGCTCCCGAGTTTATCATTCTTGGCGTAGCAACGCTATTGTCGCTGATCGACCTTTTTATGAAAAAAGAATCCAGCCGGAAACCTTTAGCCTGGCTTGCAGGAGCGGGTGTGCTCGCTGCACTTGTGGCGATCTTTATGCAGCTGGATTTAGAAGTAACGTCTATTCTTTACGATACGTACAGATTGGATTCATTTTCAAAAGCATTTAAGATTTTGCTGCTGCTCGGAACGCTGCTTGTTTTGGTTTTAGCAGCAAGCTACAAAAAAGAAGATATTGAAGAGAACCGAGGAGAATTTTATTATTTGCTCCTTTCTGCTTTATTAGGGGCGATGATGATGGCTTCAAGCGCAGACTTGATCACCTTGTTCGTCGGACTCGAACTTCTGTCTTTGTCTTCATATATCATGGCAGGACTTGAAAGACGAAATAAACGGAGCAATGAATCAGCGTTTAAATATGTCGTTTCTGGAGGAATTGCAACGGCGATCACCTTGTTCGGGATAAGTTATGTTTTCGGCCTGACAGGTGAAACGAACTTGTTCATGATCGCTCAGAATATGCAGGAACCAGAATTATTGAAGCACGGTTTCTTGCTAATGTTTGCTTTCATCATCATGTTTGCCGGTCTAACGTTTAAAATTGCGGCAGCACCCCTCCATATGTGGGCACCAGATGTGTATGAGGGAGCGCCGGTTCCTGTTACGGCGTTTTTGAGCGTTGTATCCAAAACAGCAGGCTTTGTCATTTTACTGCGGGTCATCATTATCACATTTATCGCAGCTCCTGGGATTAACAGTGACAATATATTGCTGCAAGTTCAGCCATATATAATGGCACTGGCAGCGGCAACCATGATTATTGGAAATGTAACGGCATTGAGACAGAGAAACATTAAGCGGATGTTTGCTTATTCTTCCATTGCCCAAGCGGGTTACATTTTAGTTCCGTTCGTATCAAATTCGTCATTGTTGTTTGAACTGATCTGGTTTTATCTTTTAGCTTATTTGTTCATGAATATCGGTGCATTTACCATTATTCAGATTCTGACTGCTCAAGAGAAATCAAATGACATTAGTATTTTCAGAGGGTTGTTTAAACGATCACCGTGGCTCGCTGTACCGATGACGTTCTTCCTGCTGTCGCTCGCTGGAATTCCAGTAACAGCTGGATTCGTTGGGAAGTTCGGAATCTTTATGGGTGCTTTAGGCCTTGAGCCTGCTCATTATTGGCTTGCAGCTGTGATGATGGCAACGACCCTCGTATCTTATCTGTATTACTTTAATGTCATTGCGGTCATGTTTTTCCGTGACGGAGAAGGAGCGAAGGTTTCCGTTCCATCAGGTATGGCAGCTATCTTAGCCTTTTGTGCCGTTTCGACAATCGTCTTAGGCGTAATGCCGGATCTTGCACTTGATTTCTTTTATGGGAACTTCGATATCAACGAATTTTTCATGAATATAGAAGCGGTTGATACACATACGCACTAAAAATTTATATAGTAAGCTGGCTCACTGAGGTTTTCTTCCTTGGTGGGTCCTTTTTTATGTTCAATTTAGAAGGCGCAGATGCAGGCTGGTGTCGAAAATTCGATATATTGAAAATAACGTGGATTATGACCGGTTAACGTGGGTTTTTTTAAATTAACGTGGGATTCCTTATAGAGAATTAATATAGCAGTTTAAGCGTTTGCTTAAAATGGACAGACCACGTTGAAATCTTACTCACAGGCACACCCCAATTTCGAAGCTCGAAAATCCGATAAAAATGAGCCGAAACTACCGTAACACAGCCCATTTTTATACGACTATATTAGATGTAGCGAAAATTTAGTTCACGATTCGTTACAACTTTATGAACGATTGATAAGTAAGGGCTTTCATTACAAAAAAGTAGGGATAAAGTAACTTTTTTAAATGAGAAGAAAGAATTATGATTAAAGATGTCGAAATATGTAATAGGGGGTAAGTTTTTTTATGATTCCAATCGGACAACAAGCTTTATTACATATAATCGTACATTTATTGTTTCTTGTTATTGCCTGGTGGGCAATGCAGGCGGTTCATTTTGACAAATGGATCAAAAAAGGGAAAATCATGCAGGCGAGGGTGCTTTACATTTTAATGGTAATCAGCCTCACTAGTTTAGCCAGTGATTTCTTTCTAAAGTATCTACAGTATTCCACGAATCTCGGTCAATTATTTGAATGATTACGTAACGGATTTCCATTACCGAATTGTCGGAATATGACTACAAGTTCCACGGATATCCTTTCTCTCATTGGCAACAATGAGAAATAGAGAGGATGTGTTGGGGATGAAAAAATGGACAATGACGATTACAGCGATTTTGCTACTTATTTTTATCACATCTGGATATGCAAAAGACGATAAAACAAATGAAGTTGCACATATAATAAATGTTTTAAACGAAAATGGTGCAAAACCTGACAAATGGACGATGTATTTTCGAGGACAATTAGGTTTTACACCTAAAGGACTAGGGTATTTAAAACAAGCAGAAGCGCTTAAGCGAAATTATCCTGAATTTAGCTGGGTGGTAGGAAAAGATGATAACGGCCATTACAAAATGACCGGGCAGTTTCAGCATGATCTTGGTGTTACTGAGAAGGTGACCGTCATTACATACCCCCAAAAAAATCAATCAGCATCGTATTTTATCTATGCGGTTGAAGGACTTGTAAATACAAATCAAAACTGGAAGGAAATCCAGGCATTAATTGATGACCGTATTGAAGATTCTGTTGGAGGGAATCCCAAAATTTTCTCTTGTGTTACCGGTACATACGGTGATAAAATGGTGGTTGATTTGTATTCACAAGCAAATGAATTGGTACAAGCCTTTTCTGGTGTTCCTGTAGAGGAACTGAAGGAAGAGACGTTTGTGTCACTATCTGCATATACTGAGCAGTGGGAACAAGCGATTTATACCGGTCATCAAAATAAAATGAATCTTCAGGTTGCACTAAGAACTGAAGGATTGGGCAGTAAAACTACTGTCACAATTGGCACACCAATAATAACGTCTGAATATTAATATACAAATTGGACGCGGAGGGGAATATCGTTGGAAAAAATCATTGTCCGTGGTGGTAGGCGGTTAGAGGGCTCTGTACGAGTTGAAGGAGCTAAGAATGCCGTACTTCCTGTCATCGCAGCATCCATTTTAGCCAGTAAAGGCACGAGCACTATTAAAGAAGTGCCGACCCTTGCTGATGTGTTTACGATTAATGAAGTATTACGCTATTTAAATATTGATGTAGCTTTCGAAAATGGGGAAATCCAAGTAGATGCTACAAATGAATTAAAAACAGAAGCACCATTTGAATATGTTCGTAAAATGAGAGCATCATTCCTTGTAATGGGACCTTTGCTTGCTCGTGTAGGACTATCCCGTATTGCACTTCCTGGAGGATGCGCTATTGGATCACGTCCGATCGATCAGCACCTTAAAGGTTTCGAAGCAATGGGTGCTACCGTTAAAATCGGTAATGGCTTCATCGAAGCAAGAGTAGATGGACGCTTGCATGGAGCTAAAATTTATCTGGACTTCCCGAGTGTAGGAGCAACTGAGAACATCATGATGGCTGCAACACTTGCAGAAGGAACAACTGTTATTGAAAATGCTGCTAAAGAACCAGAAATCGTATGTTTAGCTAACTACCTGAATGCGATGGGCGCGACTGTAATCGGTGCAGGTACAGGCACAATCCGCATTGTCGGCGTTGAAGAGCTTTATGGCGCTGAGCATGCTGTCATTGCAGACCGTATTGAAGCTGGAACCTATATGGTAGCTGCAGCAATCACACAAGGTGACGTGTTAATTGAGAATGCGATTGCAGAACACTTGCGTCCTTTAATCGCAAAAATGGAAGAAATGGGTGTTCACATTCATGAAGAAGGCCAAGGACTTCGTGTTCGCGGACCTCAAGAATTAAAGCCTGTTGATATCAAAACTATGCCTCACCCAGGATTCCCGACTGATCTTCAATCGCAAATGATGGCGCTATTGCTTCGTGCGAACGGAACAAGCGTTATTACGGAAACAGTATTTGAAAACCGCTTCATGCACGTGGAAGAATTCCGCCGTATGAATGGTGATATTAAAATCGAAGGCCGTTCTTCTGTAATCAATGGACCTGTGAATCTGCAAGGTGCTGAGGTAGCTTCAACTGACCTTCGCGCAGGTGCAGCTTTAGTACTTGCTGGGCTTGTTGCAGAGGGTTATACCCGTGTTACTGAGCTGAAGCATATCGACCGTGGATATGTTGATTTTACTAGTAAACTGGCTGCATTAGGTGCTGACATCGAGCGTGTAAACGAAGATGTAAAAACCACACCAGTGAAAGAGCAATCATTAAAAAGTAATTTAGCATAATATCATTAATCCAAGAACCCTTGAATGAGAGGGTTCTTTTCATTATTTCAAGCAAAAGTCGTTTATAAAAAATGGGGTTCGGGAATTCTATAACTAATTGTACGAATACAATTTGAAAGGATGTCGAACTCATGCTTTGGACAATCGTTGCTATATTATTAGTACTCTGGTTATTAGGTTTTCTTTTCGACGTCGCAGGCGGAATCATTCATATTCTACTCGTCATCGCTGTGATCGTTTTCCTACTGAATTTTTTTAAAGGCAGAAAAATGAAATAGCTGAAGAAAAAAAGCTGGCCGGTGTGGCTAGCTTTTTTTATTGGATTCTTGGATTAGCTATATTGTGCATACCTCCACTTTAGGAAGCGATTCGTCATGGAACGCTTATTTTTTTTGGTTTCCTAGTCCCAATAACCTATTTTTTTGAAAATAAGTTTTTAATTGGTACATTATAATCAAAATTTTTTAAATAGTTTGAAAATAAAATAATTGATGGTAATATAAATCCACTGGCTTGAAAAAAATTACATAAGTAAAGGGGATTGAAAAGGGATGAATCATAAGAAATTAGCAGTATGGGGTTTAGCATTGGGGTTAGCAGTAAGTCCGCTTGCAGGGGGACAAGCGTCAGCAGAAGCACCACTTAATGTTTTATCAACAAAGCAGTTTAACAGTTTAACGGGTACGCCTTCATTCGTATCTGGTAAATTATCTGAGGCTTCAAGTAAATCTGCTAAAGAAGTGGTTCTTGCTTATCTTCAAAAAGAATCCCGGACATTCAAATTGGGCAGCCAAAAAGCTGAAGAAGCATTTTCAGTAAAATCTGTTACGAAAGATGAGCTGGGGCGCCAAATGGTTCGCCTTCAGCAAACATATAAAGGAGTTCCAGTTTGGGGATCTACACAAGTAGCGCATGTGAACGATAAAGGAGAGCTTCTTGTGTTCTCTGGAACAGTGGCTCCAAATCTTCAAGAAAAAAAAGGACTAGCTTTCAGCAAAAAGATTCCTGCATCTAAAGCGATCCAGGTCGCTGTAGCAGACTTAGGTTTCACGCCAGAATATGAAGCAGATCCAACTTCAGATTTGGTAGTTTACACACAAGGCAGCGAGGCAGTATACGCATATCTCGTTAACTTGAACTTCTTATCTCCTGAACCAGGAAACTACAATTATTTTGTTGATGCGCAAACAGGTAAGATTCTTAACTCTTATAATGACTTAGATGAAGCAAATGGCGGACATAAAGCACCTCCTGGAGGCGGCGGTACGCTGGTCGGCACTAACGCTGTAGGCTCAGGAACGGGTGTACTTGGGGATTCTAAGGCGCTTAACACTTTATTATCAAACGGAACTTACTACCTGCAGGATAATACGAGAGGCAACGGCGTATTCACGTACGATGCTAAGAATCGCCAGCAGCTTCCGGGCAGCCTTTGGGCAGATGCGGATAATCAATTCCACGCCGCTTATGATGCAGCTGCTGTAGATGCTCATTACTATGCTGGAGCAACTTATGATTATTATAAGGAAGTATTTAACCGAAACTCTTATGACAATAAAGGTGCGGCGCTTAAGTCATCCGTTCACTACGGCAGAAACTACAACAACGCGTTCTGGAACGGTCAGCAGATGGTATACGGAGATGGTGACGGGTCAACCTTCATCTCACTATCTGGCGGACTTGATGTTGTAGCGCATGAATTAACACATGCTGTAACAGACTTCTCATCTGATCTTATCTATCAGAATGAGTCAGGTGCTCTAAATGAAGCGATGTCTGATATTTTCGGAACACTTGTTGAGCATCACGAAAATAACAACCCGGATTACGAGATCGGTGAAGACATCTACACGCCAGGAACGGATGGCGATGCACTTCGTTCCATGAGTGATCCGACTAAATACAATGATCCTGACCACTATTCTGTTCGCTACACAGGAACAGGTGACAACGGCGGGGTTCACATCAACAGCGGTATCATCAACAAGGCAGCCTACTTGCTGGCAGTTGGTGGAACGCATTATGGTGTAATAGTTCCTGCGATCGGAAACGATAAAGTTGGAGCGATCTACTACAGAGCAAACACCGTTTACTTAACGGCTTCTTCTAACTTCAGCCAGGCAAGAGCGGCTCTCGTTCAGGCTGCAGCTGATCTATACGGTGCAACATCAGCAGAAGTAAATGCTGTTAACAAGTCATACGACGCAGTTGGCGTAAACTAAATCACTGATAAACCCTGATCTTCAACTTGAGGTCAGGGTTTTTTTTTGCGGTCTTCCATGAGATAAACAGCTGTTTACATGATTACAAACTATTCACTGCCATCTTTCCAAGCGGTCCGTTCTCATCAATAATTTCCTGAATATCAAAAACCGAGATAACAAACATCGGAAAGCCGAACGCGTAGGCTGTAAGGTCATACAGCTGAAAATAGATGACGAGCGCTTTATCGGCAATGTAGTAATCTTGATCGGGGCTGATGCTTTTAAACGGTTCCAGTGTGACAATCTGCTGCTGTTTCATTTGTTCTTTTATGATTCGGTTCAAAACCTGTACATAATTGCTGCCTGGTTTAAACAAATCTTTCAACGGATATGCTCTGCCTGTTGTCAGGTCCCATGTTTGCGATTTGATATACGTCATCCCGTGTGCCGCCATAGGTGTATAGCCATAGTTTAAGAAACCGATGCTCAGGTGTTTTTTTCATTTGTTTTTACACCAAACTCTCCATACATGCCGGGCCGCGCTTCCGGATTTTGCATTTGCTGCAGCTGCTGGTTGATCTGAATGATCTGCTGATTCACTTGCTGCTGAATCCGAGGATTAATCCGTCCTTCTATCTGCGGATAGTAAATTCTTATTTGGCCAGGGGAATACGTAAGTGTCCTGACGAGAACTGGAGGCAGAAAATTATCCATGCTGCTCACCCTTTCATTGGGTCTCACTATAATCTATGCCTTGAACAGCTTGTAGCAGACGGCTTCAAAACAAAACTTGTAAACCGCACATAACGAGCACATTTCAATTGTAAAAAATACTAGTTTTCATGTTCTAAAGGCTCTCCATTTTGTATAAGTTGTATGGTAGAAAACAAAATAGGAGGGCATTGAAACGTGAATGTGAAAATCAAGCCACTGATCTGGATTCTAGCCATTTTTGTAGCCATAATCGTCCTGCTTCCCGCCATACTCGTGCTACCATTTTCGTCAGCGCCCCCTGAATGGAAAGAAGAGAATCAGGCCCGGCCATCTGAGAGAATGCTAGCTTTGGAAATTCCGCATTCGGACATCGTCGTCCCTGTATTCCGGACATCCAAGGATACAGTCGAGAATATTCCGCTAGAAGAGTATGTAGCAGGTGTCGTTGCCTCTGAGATGCCGGCAGAGTTTGAGCTCGAAGCGCTGAAAGCACAAGCCTTAACCGCTAGAACGTTTATTGTAAAAGCTATGCTTAACCCTGGGAAAGATGATAGTTTACCAGAAGAAGCCGTTGTAACGGACACGATCATGCATCAGGTGTACAAAGGAAACGATGAACTAGAGGCACTTTGGGGTGACGATTTTAACGAAAAACTCGCAAAGATCGTTGAAGCCGTTACCGAGACAAAAGGACAGATCTTAACGTATGAAGGAGAGCCGATCCAAGCAAGCTTCTTCTCTACGAGCAATGGGTTTACCGTTAATTCAGAAGACTATTGGAAAAATAAATACCCGTACTTAAGAAGTGTAGAAAGCCCTTGGGATAAGAAGTCGCCAAAGTATGTGCAGACCATTAAGCTGCAAGTTAGAACCGTTGAGGAAAAGCTGGGTGTTTCGATCAAAAAGGACGGCAAGGTTGGTAAGGTTGTCGCAACAACGAGCGGGAAACGGATAGGCAAGTTCGCAATCGGGAAAAAAGAGTTTACCGGAAAAGAAATACGAGAGAAGCTGGAACTCCGCTCAACCGATTTTCAAATGGAGAAACAGGGCAAACAGATCACCATCACCACAAAAGGCTATGGGCACGGGGTGGGGCTCAGCCAGTACGGTGCAAACGGGATGGCGAAGGAAGGCAAATCATATAAGGAAATCGTAAACTATTATTATAAGGGGATCGAAATAACAGATTACAAGCCGCTCGCTGACAAAGGATTAGCTTTAAAGTAAATTGTGTGGAAATTGTAGGGGGTCTGTCCCGGGACAGACCCCTTCGATATAAAGAACCGTATTGTGCGATAAAGCATAGTGCGGTTTTTTGCTTTGTCGAAAGAAACTTTTAAAAAATTTTCGCACTAAAGTATATATTTTCAGAATTCTGTTCAAACTTGTTGCTGAGGTGATGAAAAATGAAAGAAGAAGAAAAACAAACTAAAAAAACAGTACCGATGAAAGGTAAGAATGCTATGAAGAAACGTTGGGTTTATCCTGCAGTTTATCTTAGTTTTGCAGCAGTCATTTTAACATCTGTTCTATGGTATCAAAACGATGCGAAGAACACGGAGAATAATAATACTCCAGACAGCGCATTAGAAGACGATGGAACAGCCGTACCCGTATCACTATCAAAAGAAGTATTCCAAATGCCAGTCGCTGACCCTGAAGCCATTGAAGTTGTAAAGGATTTCTTTAGTCCAGATGCGACAGCCCAAGAGCAAGAAGCAGCACTTGTATTCTATAACAATATCTACTACCAAAATCGCGGTATCGATCTAGCAACAAACGATGGAAAAGCGTTTGATGTAACAGCTGCATTAAGCGGTAACGTTGTAAAAGTTGCAAAAGACCCTGCGCTAGGCTGGATTGTAGAAGTTGAGCATGACAAAGGTGTTGTAACGCACTACTCATCATTAGCCTCTGTATCTGTTAAGCAAGGCGACCAAGTAAAGCAAGGTGCAGTCCTTGGACAAGCTGGCGAGAATGCTTATGATAAAGATGCTAAGATTCACGCACACTTCGAAGTCCGCAAAGATGGAGATGCAGTGGATCCAGTAATGGCATGGGATCAATCAGTTGCACAGCTTGCTAGCGCTGTTGAAGATTCTCGTAAAGAGATGAAGAAAGCAGAAGAGAAAAAAGCAGCTGAAGAAAAGAAAGCAGTTGAAGAGCAAAAGCCTGGTAAAGATCAAAAGCCAGCAGCACCTAAAGCCGACGATAAAGGCGGCAAAGATACAAAAGGCACGAAAGATGGCAAAGACCAAAATCGTGAACAAGAATCATCGACTGAATCTGCAGAAGATACGGATGCTCCAGCAGAATCAGATGAAACATCAGCAGATGACTCAGGTGCAAACGAATAATGTAAAAGGGAAGCTGCTCCGAGGATATCGGAGCAGTTTTTTTGCTGGTTCGGAAAAATAAGATGATTTTGCCGGGCAAAATCCCTACATTTGAATAGGTTTGAGCGGTACTTGGTGTTTTTGAGCGGTAGTATAGATGTTTTGAGCGTAGCATGAAGATTTTGAGTGTAGGTCGATTATTTTGAGCGAAACTCTGTGTATCTTGAGCGAACGTGTAACAGAAAAAAAGAACACGTACCGTAAAAAACAAAAAATCCAGCCGAAATCCTCAGTCAGGCATCCTTCAACAACTGTATTTTTCAAGTATTTATGCAGGTTTTTTCACAAAAATGGACATTTCCCCTTGTCCCAGTTGAGATTTAGGCATATAACGAAAACTTGGTTAATAAGATGTTACAAAACCTACAATAATTCAATTGAGGGTGAGCGGTGAGAAATCGTACTATGGCTGCGGTGGAAAAAGGGGAATGGAAGCAATACTTATAAGCCGAAGATGACAACAGAACTTGTCACGTAGCTTGTTCATAGAAGTCTCTATCGCATCTCTCACATCCATTTTAGGGAGGCGAGTGGTGTGCACGATTACATCAAAGAGCGAACCATCAAGATAGGACGGTATATCGTGGAGACAAGAAAAACAGTCCGCATGATCGCAAAAGAATTCGGGGTTTCCAAAAGCACGGTGCATAAAGACCTCACCGAGCGGCTGCCTGAAATCAATCCGGATCTTGCAAATAACGTAAAAGAAATCCTCGAGTACCATAAGTCCATCCGCCACTTGCGGGGTGGAGAAGCGACGCGCGTAAAATACAAAAAAGGCACAGAGGAAGTTGTTCAGTAAATCTACGATTGAAAGGATGCAGCATGACACCAAAATCATTATGTGCCACATTGGTCTGACGTCAAATAATTAATTTTTGACAATATTTAACCTTGTTCGACAAACTTGTGATATAATGATAAATTGGATAGAACTTCGATTTTTTACTAAAAATGTCATTATATCGTATGGATGTTTAACAGGGAGGATAAAACATGTTTTCAAGGGACGTTGGAATTGACCTTGGTACCGCTAATGTATTGATCTATGTAAAAGGAAAAGGGATTGTGCTTGACGAACCATCCGTTGTTGCGATCGACACGAATACCGGAAAAGCACTCGCTGTTGGAGAAGAAGCACGTCGCATGGTAGGCCGTACACCAGGAAACATCGTAGCGATTCGTCCGCTGAAAGACGGCGTAATTGCTGACTTTGAAGTAACCGAGCAAATGCTGAAACACTTTATTAATAAAATAAAAGTGAAGGGCGTGTTTGCAAAGCCGAGAATCTTGATTTGTACACCAACGAACATTACGTCAGTTGAACAAAAAGCTATTAGAGAAGCTGCGCAAAAATGCGGTGCTAAGCATATTTTTCTTGAAGAAGAGCCGAAAGTGGCTGCAATAGGGGCGGGGATGGATATCTTCCAGCCAAGCGGCAATATGGTTGTTGACATCGGTGGTGGCACAACTGACGTTGCGGTCTTGAGCATGGGCGATATTGTCACCTCCTCTTCTATTAAAATGGCTGGGGACAAGTTCGATACGGAAATCCTTCAGTACATAAAGAAAGAGTACAAGCTGCTGATTGGTGAGCGTACAGCTGAAAACATTAAGCTGAACGTTGCGACGGTTTACCCTGGCGCGCGTGAAGAAGAGCTTGAGATCCGCGGCCGAGACATGGTATCCGGACTTCCGCGTACGATTACCGTTCACTCAAAAGAAATCCAAAGAGCATTGGTGGAACCTGTGAGAGTGATTGTACAGGCAGCAAAAAGTGTTCTTGAAAAGACGCCGCCTGAGCTTTCCGCTGATATCATTGACAAAGGTATCATGCTGACAGGCGGAGGTGCGCTTCTGCACGGAATCGACCGCTTGTTTGCCGACGAGTTGAAGGTGCCAGTGCTGATTGCAGAAGAACCAATGAGAGCCGTAGCGAACGGAACAGGCTTGATGCTTGAACATATGGATAAGATTGCGAAAAGAAAAGTGTTTTAATTAAAGAAAATGCCGCCCTAGTTGGTGGCATTTTTTATGTTTGGTCGAGTATTCTAACACCGTTGGGGTCAACTGAGTTTGGTGAAGGAAATGCGTTGATGATCGCTTCTTTAATCGTGACTTCATTGCCAGCTTTCCAGATTACAGTTTCAATGGGCACACCAAATAATAGGGAAAGATCCTGTTCAAGTCCATTCTTTTTTGTCTCGATTGTTAATCGATTGATTTGAAATTGATCAGTCCTAGAATCCATCACGTCAGTGTGGGATTGAAGTTCGATCCTAAATGAATAGGGAGTAGAAATGAAAGTTCGCCGTTCTCCTATATTCACTTCCCAGCTCATTTTCTTTGCGTTTTCACATATCTGATCAAGCTCTTCTTCTTTTACGAAAAAGCCGATATGATCAAATATCACTTTTTTTCCAAAACCGAATGTAATGTTTACTGCCCCTTTTCTTGCCTCTATAATGCGGAAAAGAATCTTTTTTTCTCTAAAATCATCCCAAGTTAGCGGAGGATCAAACGGTTGAAACTCTCCATTGTATTTTCCTATTCGCTGAGAGATCCGAAAACCATGATCGACATAGAATTTTTCTGTTTCTTCAACATAGGGAGTCCAAAAATGATAATGAAAAAGCATAAAACACACCTCTTTTTTAAAGCTTCGTTCTTCCTACCACTACCTTCTGGGCTATGAAAGGAATTCCTGCCGACACATAACTTCGTTTGACTGATGAAAATCATTTATAGGCCCTAAATTTGGATTTTCAGGCCGTAATTCAAATTTATAGGCCGTAATTATGCATTTATGGGCCGTAATAAAATTTTATAGGCCGTAAACTTTGGTTTATAGGCTTTTCGACAAATTCCACTTCTAAAAAATCAACCACTCTCTGGTACAAATTCCTCATTTTAAAAAGGAATCCGTCAATTTTTGCAGAATCCTATTAAGAAATGTAAAAAGCTGTCGATATGAACGATGAGACATTTTGTGTCCATATTACAAATGCAGGAGGAATACTCCGTGTTAAGAGGCTTTTATAATGCGGCTGCCGGCATGCTTGCTCAGCAGCGTAAACAAGAAATTTTAACGAACAATATGGCGAATGCCAATACACCTGGATATAAGGCGGACAATGCCAGTCTGCGTACATTTCCTACGATGCTTCTTCAGCATATGGGAGAGACAAATATCAACGGTAATAAAATTCCGAACAACCACCCGGTGGGAATTCTTTCAACAGGGGTCTATGTGCAAGAGACAACACCCAACTTTTTGCAAGGTGATCTTCGCGAGACAGGAATCCAAACAGATGTTGCTCTTTTACAAGGCCAGGTGCCTGCAGATCCTGAAACAGGGCTTCCTGGGGGATTATTTTTCCGTTTAAACGTAAACGGACAAGAGCGCTTTACGCGAAATGGTCATTTCTCGGTTGATGCAGAAGGCAGTTTAGTAACCCCTGAAGGCTATTATGTTCTTGGAACGGATGGAGAACGAATCACGGTTACAAGCGACAATTTTACAGTAAATAAAGACGGTACAGTTGTTGATAACGGTGCAGTTGCAGGGCAGATCGATGTTGCGTATGTAGAGAACCCAAACAATCTGGTAAAAGAGGGGACAGGCCTCTTTAGACTAGACGGAATTGCGGCGAGCGCAATCGGAAATCCAGCAATCACATATAACCTGCAGCAAGGTTTTATCGAGCGCTCTAACGTAAACACAGAGCAGACGATGACCGAGATGCTGACGGCATACCGGGCATTTGAAGCGAACCAAAAAGTGCTTCAAGCCTATGATCGTACGATGGAAAAAGCCGCAAATGAAATTGGCCGAATCGGCTAGGGGGACCCGACATGAACCAGTCTATGATTTCAGCAGCAGTGACGATGGGACAGCTTCAGCAAAAGCTCGATATCATTTCAAATAACATGGCGAACAGTACGACTAACGGCTATAAACGCCGTGAAGTGCAGTTTTCAGATCTGCTTTTTCAACAGATGGAGAGTACAGCACTAAATCCGACAGAAGATGGCCGGTTAACACCGAACGGCATACGACTCGGAAGCGGTGCGCGCGTTTCATCAACAGCGGTTAGTTTAGAATCAGGTACACTGCAGCAAACCGGCCGTTTGCTGGATGTAGCACTTACGGAGCCAGGACTGTTTTTTCAGATAGAGACTATCGATAATAATGGCGGAGAAGTTGTCCAATATACAAGAGATGGCGCGTTTTATTTATCGCCGTCTGCAGGAAATCCTGAAGTGATGGAACTCGTTACGTCAGAAGGGAATCGAGTGATGGGTGTGAACGGCCCAATCATCATTCCGGCTGACCATAATAAAATTACCATTGGACAAAACGGCCAAGTTTCGGTAACGTTAAATAATGGAGCGGTAGTTGAATCAGGACAGCTTGCATTGGCGAACATCATTCGGCCGCAGCTGATGCTTGCAGTCGGACATAATTTTCAAGCGCCACAAGGCATCCCGTTAAATCAAGTTATTGAGGAAATAGATGCTGGAGCGGGTAATTTTATTCAGCAGGGCGTATTGGAATCTTCCAACGTGAATATTTCCACCGAAATGACGGAACTGATTCAGACACAACGTTCATATCAATTTAACGCGCGTTCTCTTACAATTGCTGACCAGATGATGGGGTTGGTAAACGGGCTTCGCTAAAATGGGGTAGGTTTGTATGACAACGAATGAAATGCATGAGCAAGAGTTAAATAAAAAACCAAAAACACAGCGATATCAAGAAAAAAAGAGTGCTTCTAAGGAAGAAAAGAAGAAACTAGTGCACCGTGGTACGAAAAGAAGCTTTCCGATCTGGCTTCGTCTTTTGCTGCTGATCTGCGGAATCGTTGTTTGTTTTGCTATCGGTACGATGGTGGGTTATGGTGTTATCGGTGACGGTAAACCGATGAATGTTTTTGAGAAAGAAACATGGACACACATTATCGACCTTGTAGAAAAAGAACAGTAAAGCTATAATAATAAAACAATGGCAGGATTGAGGCGTCATTGTTTTTCTTTTGATAGAAATTAGTACCAGGTAACAATACCAAGTATAATAATAGATAAATAATTACGATGAAAAGAAAGGTGATGTAGACTATGTTAACCATTGAAGAAATTAAAGAGATCATTCCGCACCGTTATCCGTTTTTGCTGATTGACCGCATCTTAGAAGTAGATGAAGGTCAGCGTGCAGTCGGCATCAAGAATGTAACAGCGAATGAAGAATTCTTTAACGGCCACTTCCCTGAGTACCCAGTAATGCCAGGTGTGTTAATCGTTGAAGCACTAGCACAAGTAGGTGCCGTAGCGATGCTTAAAAAAGAAGAGAACCGCGGGAAGCTTGCATTCTTTGCAGGTATCGACAACTGCCGCTTCAAAAAGCAAGTCGTCCCTGGCGACCAGCTGCGCCTGGAAGTGGAGATGACCCGTGTACGCGGTTCCATTGGTAAAGGCAAAGGAATCGCGACTGTTGACGGCCAAGTGGCATGCGAAGTTGAAATCACCTTCGCTTTAGGAAAGTAAATAAACACATGAGGGGCCAGTCCCAACACAATTATCATAAAAGCTTGAAATGGAGCATTCCACTAGTTGGTTTGCTCCATTTCAAGCTTTGGCTTTATACTATTTTATTTTATCAGTGCAAAAAATGAGGGGAAGAATCATTTGTAAACTATGTAATTTACCGTATCTTTATTTTGTTGTAAGAGAACCATACCAAGTTTTTTTACAATTTTAATTGAGGCAAAATTATCATTACGTATGTCAGTTGCTGTTATACCTTTTACCTCGTCCTGCTGAAAAGCCCATTCTTTTAGCTCTTTAGCCATTTCACTCGCATAACCCTTTCCTTGAAATTGATAGTGAATTCCGTATCCGATTTTAATTAATCCATTTTTATCTGGAGGTGATTTATAGCCCATCATTCCAATAACATTTTTATATTCTTTTTCCACAACAAAGCCATACCATTTTGAAATCTCAGGATTTTTTCTCAGCTTTTCCAAACGGATTGGAAAACTCGTTCTTTATGTATGGGCTCAATCAATCCTTCGACAACCCTTAGGCCAAGTGAAAATTGTAATTCCTTTTCTCCCTTTACTGCCGCTTCAAGGGATTTCATTGTCATCGGAATAAATCCAAGTCTTGAAGTTTCGATTATAAACAGGAACAATCATCCTCCTAAATATTAATTTCCTTTCAAGTCTTTCGAATAACGTTAGGATTTTTAAATATTATCGTCTCAGTTGTCCCCCAAAGTCTAGGCAGAAAATGAAGGCCATTTTCAGCACGTTTAATAAGATCATCTGAAGAAGAGATACCAAGGTCTGCAACAACCGCATTAAACGCTGGAAGGTGGGCCTGTTGAAAATCTTCGCTAGCATCTGCAGCTAAAATTTTATGGCACCGTGCAAAAGTTGCAACAATCCAAAATACAGCTTCCCGATGGAATCCTGATCGGATAAGTTCACGGCTGCCGTCGATCGAAATAGGCCGTGCTGATTCAGTAATATCACTACTGAAAAAGAAAGGTGTCTTCGCTACAGCGGCAGCAGCATTGAATGTTTGAGAAAGTGCCTGAAGGTGGTATTCCACACGTTCGGCAGACAGATCAGCAGTTCCTAACAAATCCAGAAGCTCTGAATAAACTTCATCTTGACCGTATTCCTTCAAGACGACCTGTGCTTTCAAATATCGAAGCCTGACTGTAGGGTTTTTTAGGGCTGCAACTAAAATTACATGAGTAGTCACACCTGTCGGAAACAGCCACGAGGTCACCTGATCATGCCAGGGATCTGAGGGATTAATAGATTTCAACCCATGCTCAATCCTTTGCCTTGCATTTTCACATCGACGACGTACCCACATTTCATCCGAAAAATGCCCACTCACATATTCTTGTAACTTTTTTAGATGTCCGGTTGGATCAGTAATAATAGTATCTACTCGAAAGCTGCCTGCTAAATGGTAGTCTGTCAGCACATCTGCAGCCGATTGGAGCCGACTCCATGACAAGTACGTAATCTCAATCAGAACGTCCTCATATAGAAACTTTCCGAGTTTCAGAGGCGGCTCATCATGTGCTGTAACGACCACAACATCCATATCAGAAACTGCTGATAAATCTTCATTTTCATTTAGGATAATGGTTGAACCACTGAAATACGCTCCATGAAACCACGACTCCCCGCTCAAATGCAGCATCACCCATTCAGCAGCAATTGCTCGTGCTGTACCAACTTTCATAACGGCCACCCTTCACTTAATTACTTTACTTAGCCTTCGCCACAATCCCATTGTGCACTTTAATATAGCCATGCTTCAAAATATCAAGTCCGTTTTCATACAGATAAAGCCCCATCTGCTCTAACGTCATGAGCTCCCGGTACGTATGGTTCATCACATCAGCCATGATCTCGTAGTACAGCTTAGAGCGAAGCTGAGCCCGTGGTGTTGTCATAACAATATATCCGCCAGGCTTTAAGAATTTCCGGTGCCACTCCACGATCTCAGCCTTCATAGAATCGGGGAAATGTTCAAGTAAACCGACACTCAGCACGATATCGAACTCCGCTCCAAAGGCAAGATTGCGAATGTCGTCCACCACATACGAAATATTAAAATCATCTTTAAAATAGACTTTGTCTCCGCCAGTGCTAGGGTTACTCCCTAGAAAAGGATAGGATTCAGGGAACTCTGCAAATCTCGCATCCCGGCAGAACGCGTCATAATCGACCATCACTACTTCACCGCCAGGATACATCGCGGATAGCTGCATCGCCTCATAACCCTCAGCTGCACCAAGAAAAAGAATGCGAGGTTTTTGAACATCCAGACCTTCAAACAACGCTCGTTTTCCGCGCGGATCCCAAATGCCGTCCTGAATCCGATGAACGTAATTCCATAGATGAATCCGCAAATAATCACCGAGAGCTACTTTAACTTCTGAAGGCTTAAAGCTTTTTAAGCTATGAAAAAAGGCACCTTTCTTTTCATGGATTTCAGCGGGTACGTCCTTCGAAAACCACTCGTGAAAGGACTGGTTAAACATCGTCCATGACGTATGAACAGGAAGGGCTTCACCATGCTGCTTTTCCCATTCCAACTTCTCTTTTGAAAATGAAGTCACTTCATACGGCTTGCCGATGTCTTTCCAAGAAACAGTAGACCAGTCACTCACCGTATTCACTTTTACAAACTTCTCATATTCCTTTGAATTGTAATGGCGCAAATCCATACGATAGGACGGCATCTTTTCCGTCTGACCTAGTGCCACCGGGCGATTAACAGCAGTTTCAATCATGCTCTTCCTCCTGTAAAAAAGGATTTTACATACTAATTCCAAAGAACTGTTTAAAATCCTTTAATTCATCCTTTTTTCTCGTGCATGGTAAAATCAAAGAAAGAAAACGGAGGGGGAAACAATCATGAAAATCATTTTTATAGGCGACAGCATTACAGCCGCTGGCAAAAATACAGATCCCGAAAGGAGTAACAGACCTAGCTTTCAGATGGGAGCGGGATGTTATAAATCTAGAGCCTGAAGTTGTTTCGGTTTCGATCGGAATCAACGATGTTTGGAGGCAGCTCGATAGCCCAGACCTCAATCAAGTAGATGTTCAAAAGTTTGAGGAAGTGTACCGTGATTTATTGTCGCAGCTTAGTCGTTCTACAAGATTCGTACTTATGGAACCAACCATTATAGAGGAAAACCCGGAATCTGAAGGGAACCAAAAGCTCGTTTCTTATGTTGAAGCAGTACGGAAATTAGCAGTGGAATTTAATGCTGTACTCGTACCCACTCATGACGTTTTTGTTAAACATCTAAAAGAACACCCTGAGATTGCATTAACAACAGACGGCGTACATATGAAAAGAAAAGGCAATGAACTCATGGCACAAGCTTGGCTGAAGGAAGCGAAAGAAATCTTACCAAAATAATAAAAATTGGAGTTATGAGAGATGGAGAACACTTTTTTATCTTTTTATGAAGAAAAACATAAAGATGGGCTGCTCACATTTTATTTGCCGGAGAACCAGGAAAAATTCACCCAGCTGCCGTCACAGGCTTTAGAACTGTGCAAGCAAGATGAAGAACGCTACCCGATCGTGATTAAGGCAGACGGAAAAACAGTCGGGTTTTTCGTTCTGCATAAAGGGGAGAACATTCGAGATTTTACAGCTAACACGAATGCTATGGTAATCCGTGCGCTGTCTATCAATCACACCGAGCAGGGAAAAGGGTACGCTAAGGCCGCGATGATGCAGGTTTCTTCCTTTGTTTCAAAGCACTTTCCTGAAATCAACGAGCTTGTCTTAGCGGTTAACTTTAAAAACGAACCTGCCAAACAATTATATGAAAAGGCAGGTTTTCAAGACCGTGGTCAGATCAAACACGGACCGGTTGGACCTCAATATGTGCTGCATTTAGATATATAATCTTATCGTATTATTTTCTAATAATCGTGTAATAATTTCCGAAGTTGAAGAAATAAGAAGGTATTTTTCAGTTTTTCTTGTATAGAGGGTGTAACGAAACAAGGAGGAATGAAGAAGATGACAAATCATATTTCAATCGGCTTAATTGGTTTAGGAGGCATGGCAAATCATCATATCTATCTTTTATCTCAATTAAAAAATGTTTCGGTGGGCGCTATATCAGATGTGAATAAAGAGCAGCTTCAGGTGATTGGAGACAAGCTGGATATTCCTCAGAATAAGAGATATGAAGATTATGAGGAACTGATCAAAGATTCAGAGGTAGATGCTGTCATTTCAATCGTACCTAACTATCTACACGCTGAAATAATCAGTAATTGTATACAGCATCAAAAACCGCTTATGACAGAGAAACCATTTACATTAAACTTTGAAGAGGCTATAGAACTTAAAAAGCAATACGAAAAACAGCCTATTCCATGCATGGTTGGGTTTTCTTACCGTTATGTTGCTTCGTTCCGCTATGCGAAAGATTTACTTCAGCAGAACAAGATCGGCAAGCTGCGGCATATCTCTATCCGTTATCTACAGGATTGGGGCATCCCCGCTGTTCAAATTCCTTTAACCTGGCGTTTTAAGAAAGCGCTTTCCGGTTCTGGCGCACTTGGGGATCTTGGTTCGCACATGATCGATGCGGCTCGTTTTTTTGCTGGAGAATTTCAGCAGATTAAGAGTTTAAATACGACTTTTGTAAAAGAAAGAGCATCACTAGACGCAAACAAACAGATTGAAGAAGTAGATGTTGATGATTATTCAGCGTTTATCGCGGTGCTTGATCATGAAATTGTTGGCCAGTTCATGACAACAAGGAATGCAGTAGGTTTTTCGAACGCACTAGAGGTTACTCTTTTTGGAGATGAAGGGACGATGGAGCTTTCTTGTGAGCGACCTGACGATATACATTTGATCCGGTTCAATCACGAACAGAAAACAAGAGATAAAACAAGTTTAGAAGTGCCTGTCACCTATAAAAGAAATCAGCTCGAAGATTTCATAGATTTGATTAACGGTCTTACACCAGAGGATTGTCCAACCTTTTATGATGGCTATGAAAATCAAAAGGTACTTCATCAAATTCTTGAAAACACGAGAATCACCTCTGAGCATGAGGTGATAAAATGAAACCGATTAAAATAGGTGTAATCGGAGCCAGCTGGTTTGCGGATCTATGGTATTTACCCGTCCTTAACATGCATCCTCAAGCTGAGTTGACCGCCATCTGCAGTGAGAATGGAAACAACGCTCGTTTGATGGCTAAAAAATACGGCATTGCAAAAAGTTATACTTCTTACGTACAAATGATAGATAACGAGAATCTAGACGGGGTGTGTATTATAACACCCAATATTACACATGCTCCCATGGTTTTAACGGCAGCAAAAAGCGGTTTGCATATTATTTGTGAAAAGCCTCTAGCCCTTAATACGGAGGAATCTGTTAAAATTACAGAGGCTGTTCAAGGCACGTCTATTATTCATGCAGTGAATTTTACTTATCGGGAAAATCCTGCTATCAAACAGATGAAGAGCGAGCTATTAAAAAATAGGATCGGAAACGTTCTTGAAGCAGATTTTGAATATACAGGGGATTATGGAATTCTCTCCTCTCCAGGCTGGAGAGGAGATGTCGAGCTCGGTGGAGAAGGCGGTGTATTGGCTGATCTTGGTTCCCATCTAATAGATTTGGCACATTATCTTTTCGATGGACCCATTCAACCCCTGTCAGCCTCCACTCAGACATTAATACGAGATACAAATGAAAAAAAGAATGCGCCCGATTCGGTGTTCTTTACAGCGAGACTGCCTAATGACGCATTCGCAAACTTTCAGACAAGCTGGGTACGTTATCAAGGAGGCATGGGACAAACCATTAAGATCAATCTTTATGGTGACAAAGGAAAAATGGAAATGCTGTCAACAGAGTTTGGTATTCAGCTTTCAGTTCAGAACGAAAGAAACGAAATCTTTAAGTGGAAAGAATCAGAAGAAAGCGGAGAATGGAATTTCCGTCCGTGGCGGTTAACGCCAGAAAATGAAATATGGAAGTGGATAGACCGGATATATAGTCAAGATTCATCGATTCAGCAACCCGATTTCAACGATGGACATCAAGTTCAGCTTATAATGGAGCAGATTATTAAGCAGGCTTCGAATCAAAGTAAAAAGCAGGTCTAGTATAAGGTGTATTATCTCTCTGTCAAAAGAGATTTAGTACACCTTTTTTATTTAAAACAAAAAACAGCTTGCCCCTTTGTGGAAGATAATACACCATTCTGATAATGGAAGCGGTTACAAATATTCAGACAATTTTTAATAATAGAAATAACACCACCAAAGGGGGATTTAAAAATGAAAACACCTTTTTCTAAAGTGTTAGGGATCCTGTCTATTATTGCTTTGTTTTTTGTAAGCGCTTGCTCATCCTCTGATCATTCATCGGAAAAGAGCTCAGATGGAAAAGTGACGATAGAATATTGGCATACTTACAGTGATCAAGAAGAAAAAGTATTAAAAGAAAAGATTAAACCGATGTTTGAAAAAGAACATCCTCATATTAAGCTAAAACTAACACGTATGCCTTATGAAGGACTAAAGCAGCAAGTTATCGCTGGTGTCTCCGGAAACGCAGCTCCAGACCTCATGCGTATGGACATCATCTGGGTGCCAGAGTTTGCAAAAATGGGTGCTTTAAAAGAAGTCAGCAGCTTAGATGGTTTCGATAATGTAAAATCGTCTGTATTTGAAGGTCCAATGGCTACAAATATTTTTGATGGAAAATACTACGGTGTTCCAGTGAATACGAACACAAAAATAGCAATCTATGACAAGAAAGTATTAGACAAAGCTGGTGTAACAGAAGTTCCAAAAACGATGGAAGAGCTTGCGGCGGCAGCTAAAAAAGCAAAGGATGCTGGAGCTAAAGGCGGAATCACGATCGGGGGAGCCAATGCTTGGGGTGTGCTTCCATATTTCTGGAGCTTAGGCGGAAAATTAACCAACGAGGATTACACAAAGATTGATGGTTTTGTAAACAGTCCTGAAAGCGTAAAAGCATTAGAACAGCTTATCCAGTGGAACAAAGACAAAATCTTAAGCCCAACCATCCTTGGCGGTGAGCCAGGTGCCTGGGATGGAATCAAGAAGCATGAATATATGATGCTTGATGACGGACCCTGGTTCTACAGTGTCTTGATGAATGAAGAGAAGAAAAAAGAAGACCCGCTGGAGTATACCGTTCGCAGTCTGATACCTGAAGGGCCGGGTGGCAGCCGTTCTGTAATCGGTGGAGAGGATCTCGTCATCTTCGCAAACTCAAAGCATCCAGAAGAAGCTTGGACATTTGCACAATGGATGCTGACAGAAGAACCTCAGAAATTGATGTCCGAAACAGGCCTGATCCCAACAAACATGAACGCGGCAAAAGATCCTGAGTTTTTAAAGGTTCCTTTTGTAAAGGAGTATGTCGATCAATTGGAAACCGCATTACCAAGGACACCAATTCCGCAATGGTCTGAATTTGAACAAGTGTTTAACTTGAACATTGAAAAAGCACTCCGCGGCAAGATGTCAGCAAAAGAAGCGCTGGATGATGCTGCTAAACAAGGAGAAGCCATCCTTAAGAAATAGGAAAAAGCAGATGCACTTCACATTGAGTGGAGTGCATTTGTTCCACTATCAGATCGCAAGGGGGGAGAAAGATGGCATCTGTAAAACCAGCATTAAACAATGCGCCAAAATACAATCAGCAGCCAAATCCCAAACCAGAAGGAAAGAAGAGCGCCATTACAAAAGGAATCAAACAATGGGGAGAAGTGTTCCCCTTTATCATGATTGGTTTGATTGGAGCGGTAGTCTTTGTTATTTATCCCTTAATTAAAGGGGTTATTATGAGCTTTCAAGACTACAGCATCATTCCAGGGGCAGAGAGTCCATTTGTAGGTCTTGAAAATTATAAAGAAGCGTTTCGTGATGAACAATTCAAATACGCGGTCAGAAATACACTTTTAAACACAGTGGTTACCGTGCCGATCAACTGGTTTTTAGGTCTGGTATTTGCTGTTTTGATCAACATGCATTTTATAAAATACAAAATTACATTCAGGACGCTTTATTATTTGCCCATCATCACATCCTGGATCGTGGTTGCCTTTTTATTCCGCTATTTGTTTGCTGACGGAGAGAATGGCCTTATTAACTTTTTGCTGCATACGAAGCTTGGAATCATCGATGAACCAATCAGCTGGCTGCAAAATCAATGGACAGCCATGTTTGTAATCTGGACATTTCACATTTGGAAAACAGTCGGATGGACGGTTGTTATCTATTTAGCAGCACTGCAGGGAATTCCAAAAGAGCTGTATGAAGCAGCAAGCATTGACGGCGCAAACGGACTGCGCCTGTTCCGGAATGTTACGATTCCATTGTTAGGTCCGGTGACGATCTTTGTATTGATAAACCTGGTGATCGGCGCATTTAATATTTTCCCGCAAGTGTACTTTATTACGAATGGCGGCCCGATCGGCCAGACCGAAGTTTTACAAAGCATGATCTATAAGGAAGCGTTCAACAATTTTAATTTTGGCTATTCTTCTGCACTAGGTGTCATGATGGGACTTACGATCTTTTTCATAACATGGACACAGCAAAAGAAGATAGGAAACCAGAGATACTTTTAATTTTGTCTTTTTTACACTTTCAGAAATTATAACTTGTATACATGTTGATAATCGACGCAGTTACAAGTTTAAGTGTGAAGTATAAGCGCAACTAAGGCTGACTTAAAAAGCTTGGCGTCAGCCCAAGTTTTCTTTAGAAAGGAGGACAAGCGTGTATACAACAAAAACGAGTTTGTTTTGGAAGTTTGTCGTATATGCCGTACTGATAGCAGGTGCAGCCATATTTATTGTTCCGTTTATCTATATGCTTTTAACGACGTTCGTAGACAATGCGTATACGCTGCCCCGGCCGAGCGAGGTTTTCTCCGTCACACCGAATCTGGATAACTATGAAACGGTTTGGAACAGGAATAACTTTTTCCGTTATTTTTTAAACAGCTTATTGATCGCGGGAGTTTCGATGATCGGCAGCTTGTTTTTAGGTGCGTTGACCGCATATGCGTTCGCACGTTTTCATTTTCCGTTTAAAGAATTTCTGTTTCGCATGTTCCTTTTTACGATGATGATTCCCGTTGTGCTTGCAATCGTTCCTCAATTTACGGTTATCAGTAATCTTGGACTCGTAAATACGTACGCAGGATTATGGCTTCTCTACATCGGCGGCGGAGTAGTCGGATCCACATTCTTTCTTCGGGGCTTTTTTGAAACGATTCCGAAGGAGCTCGAAGATTCCATCCGGATCGATGGCGGTGGGGACTGGCGTATTTTCTGGAATATCTACTTGCCATTATCAAAACCGGCATTAGGAACAATGGCGATCTTCTCGTTCTCAGGAACATGGGATGAGTACTTTGTGGCACTTACCATTATAAAAGATGAAGCACTCCGTACACTGCCGATCGCACTCATGATGTTTCAAGGGCAGCACGCCAGCAACTGGGCATGGATCTTCGCGGCGTCTATCATCGCACTTCTGCCGGTTGTCTTGATCTATATCATCTTCCAAAAACATTTTGTGAAGAGCGGGTTAAGTGAAGGAAGTATGAAAGGATGAGAAAAAATTCATCAATCATTCTACCGATGTTTGTTTGCATGTGTCTTTTGCTTGCGGCATGCTCATCCAAAAGCACTGTCGTAGAGATCGATGAAAAAGAAGAGAAGACCGATTATCTGGATTCGGTCGAAACCGATAAAGCCCGGTATAATCCAGGTGACACGGTTCACTTTACATTAAACTTAAAACAAAAAATGAACGGAGAGTCCCTCGTCATTCGTTATCGTCATGGTGACGAAACGGTAAAAGAAGAGGAAAAAGTAATAAAGCAAGACGAAACATTTATTTGGGAGTGGAAAACACCGAAAGATAATGAAAAAGGATATTTGGTAGAAGTCCTTTTAAAGAAAGAAAAAGAGTATGTTGACCATTTGAACATTGCAGTGGATGTATCAGAGGATTGGTCAAAGTTCCCGCGTTACGGTTATTTAGCCGATTTTGGTCAGATGGAAGCAGCTGAGCAGCAAAAGGTGATGAAACGTTTAAATCGCTATCATATCAATGGTGTTCAATTTTACGATTGGCAGTATAAACATAATCAGCCGATTCCGCCGGAAGGCAGCCCACTAGAGAAGGAATGGCCAGATATCGCGAACAGACCTGTTTCTTACCAAACCGTGAAGCAATATATAGACTTGTCCCATAAACTCAACATGATGGCTATGAATTATAACTTATTGTTCGGTGCGTATGAGGAATCAGAAAAAGAGGGTGTAAAGCGGGAGTGGGGGCTGTTTCAAGACTCTGCTCATGAGACACAGGATTCTCACCCGCTGCCCGATTCATGGGCGAGTGATATTATGCTCCTTGATCCGTCCAATAAAGAGTGGCAATCCTTTTTACTTAAAAAGGAAATAGAAGCATTCAGCAAGCTCCCATTTGACGGCTGGCATGTGGACCAGCTCGGTGACCGGGGAATGCGTTGGGATTATGAAGGAAATATCGTAGCGCTTGACAAGACATACATCGACTTCTTAAAAGCGGCAAAAGAAGCGTTGAACGTCCCTCTGGTCATGAACGCCGTGAATCAGTATGCGCAAATCAATATCGCTCAAGAAGCACCGGTTGACTTTCTTTATACCGAAATATGGGAGCCTTACAATCACTTTAGTCATTTAAAGCAGATTATTGAGCAGAACAATAATTACAGCGGTTTTCAAAAAAATACGGTCCTTGCTGCCTACATGAATTATGATCTGTCAGACAGTACGGGCGAATTCAATACACCGGCCGTTCTATTAACAAATGCGGTGATCTTTTCTTCAGGCGGTTCTCATTTAGAGCTCGGGGAAAACATGCTTTCCAAAGAATACTTTCCTCATAAGAACCTGGAGATAACGGATCAGCTTGGGAGTCAATTAATCTCGTATTAAGACTTTTTAACAGGTTACCAGAACTACCTTCGTGACGGTGTTAAACCAAGATCTCTCGAAGTGAATGCGGCCCAGAAAAAAGTCAAAGTTTCTCCTGAATTTAATCAAGGTGAGATATACTACTCATCCTATGAAAAAGGGAATCAGGATATCGTTCACCTTATTAATTTTACAGACGCATCTACGATGGAGTGGAGAGATAATGAGGGTATGCAGACGGAGCCGAAAGAAATAAAAGACATAGAGTTAGAGATCGGTGCAAATAAAAAGGTGGAGAACGTATGGATCGCTTCTCCTGACCATTATTTGGGTTCCCCGGTTTCCCTAGATTTTAAGCAAAAAGATGGTAAAATGACTGTAACCATTCCAGCATTAAAATATTGGAATATGCTTGTCGTTGAATACAAGAAATAAAATCATAAACTGATAGTCTTACAAATGAGGGGCTGGAAAGATGATCCGACACATGTGGCAAAAACAAAGTATTGCTGTAAAGCTAATCGCAGCATTCTTGGTCGTGATTTTAATTCCAGCTTTCTTCTTAAGCTTTTTTTATTTCAATTCCTCCTCTTCAATCATTAAAAAGAATGTCCGCGAATCCTCTCTTCAAATTACAAAACAAGCAGCAAACACACTCTCGTATATCTTTACGGTTGGCAGTGATACATCGGAATTGGTATACGGAGATCCGGCAGTTCAGCAAACCGTCAAAGTGGATACAGATGCCGCTGCAGCAAACATCGAAAAACAAGAAAATAATAAGATCCTGTCAGACAAACTGAATAACTATGTTTTCTCGAGCTCCTTCGTAAAAATTATTTATGTGTTACAAGAAGAAAATAAGAGCTGGGGAAGTGGTACTTTCTCTTTTTATAAATGGAACAATGAACAAAAGTCAGAGCTTAAATGGCTGAAGCAGGCACAAGAAAAAGACGGCAAGCTTGTCTGGATGGGTCTGCAAAAGGACAGATACAGCGGTGGAGGAAACAACACAGAGCTCGTTCTGCCGGTCGGCCGCGTCCTGAAGGATTTTGAAACGTTGAACAATATCGGCTATATTTTAGTGAATCTGGACGGAAAGAACATCTTATCCAAGATCGATCAGCTGAAACTCGGCAAGACCGGAAAATTCTTTGTCGTGAACGAAGACGGAGAAATTATGATACATCCGGATGTTTCATTGGTCGGGAGCAAGCTAAAGAATAGAGACCTGTACCGTTCAGTCGTAAGTAATGAGAGAGCAGAGTTTGAATATGTACAGAACAAAACGAATTATTATGGTGTTAAGCAGCCGTTGAGCAATGGTTGGATGATTGTGGGGACAGTACCGGTTCACGAGATAACAGGACAGATGGAGAAGCTGCACCAGCTCATATTGGTATCTTCAATCGGATTGACCATCGCGGCGATTCTGATCGGACTATTTATCGCTGGCAAAATTACAGACCCGATTAAGCAGCTGACAACACAAATGAAAAGTGTTGAAAAAGGGAATTTGAAAGCGCGTACAAACGTTGTTTCTGGTGATGAAATCGGACTGATGAGCAATCAGTTCAATACGATGATTGATCGAATAGAGGATTTAATGTCGAGTGTTAAAGAAGAACGCAGCAAAAAGCAGCAGGCCGAACTAAGGGCGATCAAAAACCGCATCAATCCTCATTTTCTATTTAACACCTTAAGCACAATCAAATGGCTGATCCAATTTAAGCAGAACGAAAAAGCCAATGAAGCCATCTCTGCGTTAACACGACTGCTTGAAGCCAACATGGGCAAGAAAGGAAACTTTATTACCGTTAAAGAAGAACTGGATATTTTAGAAAAATATTTAGTGATTCTGAAAATCCGGTATGACCGGGAATTCCAGATGGATGTCGAGATCGATGAAAAACTGTTGGATTTTCGGATTCCCAGAATGCTGCTCCAGCCTTTTGTGGAAAATGCGATCTTTCATGGGATCGTTCCTACGGATACAGCAGGGTTGATCCAAATAAAAGCAGAAGAAGAAGCACACGGCGCAATAAAATTTACCATTACGGATAACGGCAATGGATTTGAACCGTCAAAATTAAAGCAAGTCAAAGATATGGAATCCTCCATACAAAATGGTTTTGTAGGAATTGGACTGGCGCATGTTTACGAGAGTATCCAGCTTTATTACTCGCCAAAATCCACGATGCTTGTTGAAAGCCAGAAAGGAGCGGGAACACAGATTACACTGCTGCTCTATCCGTTAAAGGAAGGTGATGGCCATGTATAAAGTCATGATTGTGGATGATGAACCTGTTATCCGTTATGGATTAAAAGCATCGATACCTTTAGAGAATGGTATGTATGAACTAACGGGTGCTTTTGCAAACGGAAAAGAAGCGCTGGATCATTTTAAGAAACATTGTCCTGATATTTTGATCACGGATATAAAGATGCCTGTTATGGATGGATTAGAGTTGGCCAGACATGCGTTAGACATCCATCCTTCTTTAAAGATCATTTTTGTCAGCAGCTACAGCGATTTTGATTATGTAAGAGAAGGTCTGAAGCTTGGTGCAGTCGATTATCTGCTAAAACCAACATTAGAGCCGGAAGATCTCCTTAAGCTGCTGGAAAAATGCACACTCCTCATTGAGCGGGAACAAAAGGTTCAGCATGATCTCGATGAGCATAGAGAGACCCAAAAGGGGCTTCACCGTAAGGAACTGGAACAGGAACTGAAGCAGATGCTTGCTTCAAAAGAAAATCCAGCGCGTTCGGTAAAAAGGAACGCCGTGTTCCAAACGGGCTTTGTTGTTGCATACGGGAGAATCCATAAGAGAAAAGAACTTGCAGAAAAATACGGATATCTTTTTGCAGGAATTAAAGTAGAAGAAGTGGTCGACTTTTTTTACCGGTATTTTGATCAAGGGACGATGTTTTCTCTCTATAACTCGGACGTTGTTCTTGTTTTACCTCAAACGAAGGGATTCGAAAGCGATCTGGAATATGTGAAAAATAAGCTGGAAGAGGAAACGCAGATCACTTTACTTTTCGGTTATCAAACAGGAGAAGATGTCTCTCAGTTTAGTGCATGTTTTTATAAAGCGAAAGAAGCGTGTGACGGGCATTTTTATGATGTTTCATCTGAATGCTATCCGTATATGGCTGGTTTTTCAGATGACGAGAGTAAGACGTACGATTATCGGGCTTCGTTAAAAGAAGCTGTCAGCGAAAGTGACAACATGAGGACGGAACTCGTAAAAGAAGAATGGATCAAAGAATGGGAAAAAGGGTCGGCAACACCTGATATAGTTAAGCGTGAAGCAGGAGAGATGTTAAGCATCCTTTTTCACAGAAAAATAGATATTCCGATTCTTCTTCAAAAAATGGATGAGCTCATTCATACAGAAACATTGGAAGAGCTTAAAGCACTTCTTCATGCAACAATCGTACAATGGGAAGTAGAACACCCGATTTCATTTGATTCACTAACCTCCCATCAGCATCTTATGGAAAAAGCACTGCATTATATCAAACAAAATTACACATCTGATCTAACACTTCAAAAAATGGCGGACTACAGTTATATCAGCAAAAATTATTTCAGTCTTTTGTTCAAAAAATACATGGATCAAAATTTCATTGATTATGTCATCTCATTACGGATTAAAAAGGCAGAAGACCTGCTGACTAATACTTCTTTAAAAGTGTATGAAGTTGCACACAAGTCCGGATTTAATGATGTGAAGTACTTCAGCAAACTGTTCAAAAAGCTTACAGGTCTTAGTCCAGTTGAGTTTCGGGAAAAAGTGCACCAATAAAACAAAGTAGAGGAGGATAAGTATGGTTAAACAAAAAATATGCGTTTTCCAAATGGTTTTATATTTTTGTTTAGCTTTACTTTTAAACGGCTGCTCTGATCAAATTATTAATAACAAAGACACCGTTCCATCACTTCACAAAAAAGAAAAGGTGGAAGAGCTTGTCTTCTGGCACACATACAGTGATGAAGAGACGAGGGTGTTTGAGGAAGAGCTGCTTCCACTTTTTCAAAAGAAGTTCCCGAAGATAAAAATCACATCAGTCAGGCAGCCGTATAATGAACATTTAAAATCCGCCCTTATCTCAAAAGGATCTTCCGGACAAGCTCCTGATGTGGTCAGGATTGATATTGCCTGGGTTCCGGAATTTGCTTCGCTTGGACTGCTTGAACCGTTGGACCATTTTACTGGTTTTAATCAAAAGAAAAAAGCATTATATGCCAATGCTTTCGAAACCAATTTTTACAATGGGCTATATTATGGACTTCCCGTTAACATCACCACCAAAGCAGCCATATACAACAAATTATCCCTGAAAAGGGCTGGTTTGGAGAAACCGCCTGAAACAATGGACGATTTCTTGAAGCTTGCTAAAAAAAAGCAGGGAAATGCTTTTATTGGGATGAAAGGAGTCAATGCGTGGGACAGCCTGCCATTCTTCTGGGGTCTTGGCGGCATGTTAACAAACAGTGATTACACACAAGCATCCGGATATTTTAACAGTGAAGATAGTATTCAGGCTATAAAAACCATAAAAAGCTGGAAAGAAAAAGGGTTGCTGGCACCAAACTTTACATCAGGTTCGGTTGATACATGGAACTCTATCCTCCAGGGACAGGCATTTATGGCGGAAGATGGCCCATGGTTTTACAGTGTGCTCTCCACCTCATACTACACAGTGGATCAGCTCATGAACGTAACGATTCCTGCTCCTTTTCCGGTTGATCGGCAAGGAAAAGGATCGATTCTCGGGGGAGAGAATCTCGTGATCATGAAAGGGACAGAACATAAAGAGGCGGTATGGACATTTATGAACTGGATGACAAGTAAAGAGATTCAGCAGCGTATGTTTAATTCGGGTATCCTACCTGCAAATAAAGAAGCGGCTAATTCTTCAGCGATGCTGCAAACACCATACTTGAAAGCGTATGTGGAGGGACTGGAGAACGCCCGTCTGCGTCCACCAGTAAAAAGCTGGTCCCGTATGGAAAACATTTATACGAAAGCGATGGAAGCTGTTATCTTTCATGACCGGGACATCGAGACAACCATAAATGATGCTGCCAAAAGAATGGATCAGCTATTAAAAAGTGAATAAAATACGATTTGTAAAGCGACTGTTAACATTATGCAGACAGTGTAAAGTCTCCGTTATGACTTGGTAAATTCCGTCTTTTCGGGTTTTTTTCGTGATATATTCTGAGCAGGGACAAAGAAATCCCATACTCATGCAAAAATCATAATGAAAATCCGAAGGGAGCAATTTAAGATGAGCAAAACGTTTATGGCGAAAATCGGAGCATCTCTTTTGGCAATTATGTTAATCACTGCATGTAACAACCAGGATGACAACACGGAAGAAGAAACAAACACAGAAGAAACGGAAACTCCAGAAGAAGAAACATCAACTGAGGAAGAAACATCAACAGAAGAAGGTTCTACTGAAGAAACTTCAACAGATGAGGAATCAACTGAGGAGTCAACTGAATAAGATAAAAATAGGACCAGGCCTCTACCTTCCAGAGAGGACCTGGTTTTTATTTTTTAGAGGATATGTGTTTGTCGAAACATGAGGTGTTGTGTCGAAAATCGTGTATTTCTAAAATAACGTGGGATTATTCCATTTAACGTGGGATTCCATACCGCTAACGTGGGATTTTTTAAAATAACGTGGGATTATTCGTAAAAACCCTGCCTAATGTTTGGCAGGGTCCAAGATTACTCTTTGTTTTTGCCTTTATTCCCGTTATCTTTACCTTTTTCGTCGTCTCCGCGGTCATTTTTACGATTATTATTGTCTTTTTCTTCTTTATGATCATCACTGTTTCCGCGCTCTTCGTTTTTTTAGCTTCTTCTCTTTTAGATTGCTTGTTATGATAGTTTTAATATAAAATAAGAATATTTACCTATTTATTTACAGTCATATCAGCCGAATGGCGCATTTTCCAGAATAAGAAAACATGGGATAATAATTTAAATGAAAGCGGTAACATAAAAGTATTTGTGCAAACGCTTTCGCTTTATTTGCAACATATTTTAAAAAGGGGGATACGATGTGGGGAAGAAAAAAAAGCGGCACGCAGTTTCATGGCTTTTATTATTTACGATGATTTTGCAAACGTTTGCATCTGCGCTGCTTATACAGCCAACTAAAACAACAGCTGAAGAAAGAACGGTGACACTCGTTGGTAATCTCCAAGACGAGCTTGGTGGATCTAGTGAGTGGAATCCTTCCGATCCTGCAACAAAGATGGAGCTGCAGCCAAACGGAAAGTACAAGCTGACAGGAACATTGCCTGCAGGGACTTACGAATACAAGATTGCCATCAATGGTTCTTGGGATGAGAACTATGGTGTTGACGGAAAAGCTGGTGGTGACAACTATAAGCTGACTCTCGATTCCGAAAAAGAGGTGACGTTTGTGTATGACGACATGACGCACAAAGTAAGTATTCCTGAGCCGCTTCCGGAAGAGCAGACACCTCGCATCGTTGGTGACATCCAGCCTGATATCGGAGCTGGCGGAGAATGGGCACCAGGGGAATCGACAGCACTTTTAAAAGATGAAGACTTAGACAATATCTACACATACACTGTACAGGTGCCAAAAGGAAAGCACGAATTTAAAATTGTACTCGGCAACAACTGGAGTGCACCTGCATATCCAGGGAACAATTTCGTACTAAATGTTATAAAAGACGCGGAGGTTACGTTCTATTATAACCATGACACAAAAGATGTTTACACGAATTACGATCCCGGATTGCCGGATGGCAGCGTGAATGGGGACAAGCTGTTCCACGACACGTGGAACGAAGCATTCCGAGCACCGTTTGGGGCGATCAAAGCGGGTGAAGACGTAACACTTCGCCTTCAAACGAAAAAAGGCGACCTGACTGGCGCAAAGCTATATCTTAGAAACTACAACACTGGCAGCACAACTGTTAAAGATATGGAGAATGCGGGTTGGACAACCGTTAACGGTGAAGAGGTCGAGCTTTGGGAAGCCACTGTTACACCTGAAGAAAAAGGTGTTTACGGCTACAAATTTACAGCCCGTGATGGAGATGCGGTAAAAGAATATGGTGAAGATACGCAAGAAGGCGGAAAAGGAGCGGCTGCTGACACGAACGCAGGCCTTTTTCAAATGACCGTTTACGATCCATCTTATAAAACACCAGACTGGATGAAGGAGTCTGTTGTTTATCAGATTTTCCCTGATCGTTTTTTCAATGGCAGCAAAAAGAACGATGACGCAAAAACGACTGCACGCGGTACAGAACCAATCGAACATCAAGAGTGGAGCGAGCTTCCGGACAACCCCCGTCAAGCTGAAACAGAAGACTATGAAGGCGACGAGATCTGGTCGAACGACTTCTTTGGCGGTGACATTGCCGGTATCCAAAAGAAGCTGGACTATATCCAGTCTCTTGGCGTGAACACGCTCTACCTTAATCCGATCGCACATGCTGCATCCAACCACAAATACGATGCGACAGACTACAAAGCGATGGATCCGATGTTTGGGACACCTGAAGAATTTAAGGCTTTTACAAAAGAGCTTAAAAAACGCAAGATGCACCTGATCTTAGACGGCGTGTTCAACCACGTGGGTGACGATTCGATCTATTTTGACCGTTACGGAAAATACGATACGGTAGGTGCATACGAATATTGGGCTAGCATCTATGACTTAATGAACGAAAAAGGCTTAACAGAAGAAGAAGCAAAGAAACAAACAGCAGAAAAATTTACAGCTGAAGGACAAAAATTCAGTTCTTATGGCTTCCACAACTGGTTTAACATCGCGAACGACAAAGTGAACGGTGTCTATAAATACCAGGCATGGTGGGGATTCGACTCACTTCCGGAGATCAAATCGATTCCTGGTGGAGCAGTAGACTATGATTCTGAGTTAAACAACAAACCATTCGCAGACTACATCATGTATGACGAGGATTCTGCGGCAAAATCTTGGCTGGACAGAGGGGCCTCCGGCTGGCGCTTGGATGTGGCGAACGAAGTAGATACCGAGTTCTGGAGAGAGTTCCGTGATGAATTGAAGGAAGGCAAGAAGGACGATCCGCTGATTCTTGGCGAGATCTGGGATGATGCGTCTGAATACTTCCTTGGCGATCTTTACGATTCTGTAATGAACTATCGTTTCCGAGGTGCGATGATCGACTACTTAAAGAACGGAAACGCAAAGAGTGCTGAAAACCAGCTGAACGCTGTATTTGAAGACTATCCAGAAGAGGCATTCTACACGCTGATGAACTTGATGGGGTCACACGATACGCCACGTGCAGCATTCGTGCTTGGAAACGGAACCGATTCTTACGAGCGTGCTGAGCTGGACCCGAATTATAACCATGAGCTTGGTGTGAAACGTTTGAAGCTTGCGGCAATTTTACAAATGGGTTATGCCGGTGCGCCGACTGTTTATTACGGAGATGAAGCGGGTGTTACAGGCTCTAAAGATCCGGATGACCGCAGAACGTATCCATGGGGTTCTGAAGATAAGGACCTTGTGAAGCATTATCAAGCGATCGGAAAAGTGCGTGCTGACTATCATAACCTGTTCAGCTATGGCGAATTGAATCATCTTTACGCTGAAAAAGATGTGCTCGCATATACACGTACGGACAAAAAGAACGCAGCGGTCGTGATCACGAACCGCGGCAGTGAAGAAAAAACGGTGGAATTTGATGTGGAGAAGCTGATCGTAAACAACGTGAAGCTGACAGATCAGCTCGATAAAACATACAAAGCAACTGTAAAAGACGGAAAGCTGACCGTAACGGTTCCTGCGATGAGCGGACGCATGCTTGTTTCTGACAAAGGGCAAAACCTGAAGAAGCCTGAAGCGGTAACGAACGTGAGGGCAACGGAAGCTAGCCACTCTGTATCTCTAACATGGGAAGGTGACGCGAGAGGTTATGCAGTCTACCAAACAACGATCTCTGGTGCTTTTTATGAAAAGGTAACCGAAACAAAAGAAAACTCGATCAAAATTGAAGGTTTAGATAACGGCCGCAAGTACTATTTCGCGGTTGTTGCCATCGATAAAGACAACAACGAATCTGTGAAAACAGAGTCAAAAGCAGCAATTCCGCATGTGGAGCTAAAAGACGGAAACTATGAGATTGCAAACGTAACGGAGCTTCAAGACGGTGTAATCGATCTTTCTAAATCACAAAACGTTTCAGCTGATATTTTTATAAAAGGTGAAACAGAAACTGACGTAGCCGAAGGTCTCCAAGCCGAACTTCAAGTGAAGGAACCAGGCAAAGACACGTGGACATCGCACAAATCAAACTACACATCGCAAAACGGTGAATTTAACAGTTTCAGCGGCACCTTCCTGCCGTTTAAAGAAGGACTATACGAATACCGTTACGCATTCTCAACAGACCTAGGCAGAACGTGGGTAACGGGTGATACAAAATCCGTAACGTTCACAAAAGGTGACGACACAACAGCACCTGCAGATTCTGTATCGCTGGAACAACCAGCACAAGAGTCTGGACAAGTGAACCTGAAGTGGTCTGTTGAAGGGGCAAACGAGCCTTACCTGTTCACGATCGTCCGCGATGGAGAAGTGATCGATCAAATTCTGGATACGAACGCAACGACATACAAAGACATGAACGTAACAAACGGCAAATCGTATTCATACGAAGTGCATATCTACGACAAATCAGGTAACAGTGTGAAGTCGAACGCAGTAACCGTAACGCCTGACCTTGTTATGGTAAAAGTGACGATGAAAGTGAACGCACCGGCGTATACCCCGCAAGGCGTGGACATCACGATGCCAGGCAGCAAGAACGGTTGGAACACCGGTGCGTGGAAGATGACGCGCGGCGGTGCCGTAACAAACGATTATGAATACACGTTTGAAGCGCAAGAAGGCGAAGTGATCACGTACAAGTACGTGAAAAACAGCTCGTGGGATCAAGAAGGACTTGCTGATCATACGCCGGCTAACCCAAACGATGATGACGTGAGCTACTACGGCTACGGTGCTCCGGGAACTGACCTGAGCTTCGTTGTCACGAACCAAGGCGGCAACGAGATGGTCGTTCAGGATAAGATCCTCCGCTGGATCGACATGCCGGTAGTCGTCACATCACATACAGACGGCCAAAGTGTAACATCTGACATGATCACCCTAAAAGGGAACGCGATTAAAGAAGGCGTGATGACGATTAACGGTGAAGCGGTCACGATCAACGATGACATGACGTTCTCTCATACCGTGAACTTACAGGATGGAGAGAACAAGCTGAACATCCACATCGAACCGTCTGAAGAAAATAAATCAGAGATCTTTAAAAACGACGGCGGTTCAATCGCAAAGAACACGAAAAATATTACGATGACGATTAATAAAAACTAGTAAAAGATAAGATGAGATGCTGCTGGGTTAGAATCCCGGTGGCATCTTTTTTGAAGGCACCTTTTGTCGAACTTCGTTGAAAAAAGTATAGAATTTTCAAACATTTTATTGAAAACGCTTTCATATTGTGATAATGTACGAGATGCAATATACAAAAAACTGTACAAGAGTGATGATATGGAAATCTATGAACCACTGTATTCAAAAAAAGTACTTATTCTTCAAAAAATGGCTGAAGAATTACTTTTTGTTAATGTGAATGAAAGAATCCCTAAGATTGGTGAATTAGCTGAGAAATACCAAGTCGGAAGGGGAACAATCCAAACGGCATTAAAAAATCTAGAATCAGTCTCCTGTATAAAATTAGATTCAAGAGGGCATCTGGGAACTTTTTTAAGAGCAAAAGATGTTCCTTGTCTTTTGAAGTATGCAGGTACCTCAAGGGTTATAGGTGTCATGCCTTTGCCTTATTCCAAAAAATATGAAGGGCTGGCATCGGGCTTTAACTCAGAATTTGAAAAATTAGATGTAAACCTTAATATTGCATTCATGAGGGGAGCAAAACTGAGGCTTGAAGGTGTAAAAGAGGGAAGATACGATTTCGCGCTCGTTTCAAGGTATTCTGCGCTGGAGGCTATTAAAGAAAATAAAGATCTAGAGATAGCGCTAGCGTTTGGAACAAATACGTACCTATCCAAACATGCCGTGATTTTTGCTGATGCAAAAAATAAAAAAGTTAAAAATGGAATGAAGATTGGAATCGATTCTTTTTCTACAGATCAAAAAACATTAACGATGGCTGAAACGAAGGATCTGGATGTTGAATACGTCGATTTAAACTATATGCATCTTCTGCAGCACTTAAAAGCAAAATCTATCGATGCTGCGATCTGGAATACGGATGAGATTGATTCTGAGATGTATCACACGGCACCACTATCCTCTGAACTTGCTAAAAACAAAGAGGAGCAAATTACTGAAGCAGTTTGTGTCATCCGAAAAAGTAATAAGAAATTAGAATACCTGCTAAATCTTTTATCGATAAACCAAGTAAAAGAAACTCAACGTAAAGTAGAGGAAGGAAAGCATATTCCCAAATATTAAATGCTTCCTTATAAAATCAAAATACAAAAAACTGTACATTGAAGGTGGACGAAATGAATGCATTACAGACAAGGCTTCAAATCTTAAGATCGGCTGACAGTATTACACATCAAGCTGAATCAATCTGTCAAAGGACAATCAGTAAATTCGTCACCCCAGAAAACGAGAAAAAATATACCATGCTCATCACTCATCTAGCCATGGCTGTTACACGGATGGAAAGAAGCGAGGAGCTTTATCCTCCGCCAGAAGAAATCATGAATGAAATCTACTCTTCATCCTGTATTGAGGAAGCTAATCAGCGTGTTAAATGGATTGAACGAGAGATGGGCAGCTCATTACCGAAAGAGGAAAGAGAATTTTTACTGATGCATTTTGTAACTGTATTATCCGCTTAAAAACATAGAGGAGGAATTCATTTTGAAGATTGTTGTCGGTGGTCAGGTAGATAAGGCAGAAATTGAACAGCTTGTTAAAAAGTGTGGGGGTGATTCTGTAGAAGTCATGGTAAAAAACGATCTAGATGCCGCTATGCTCATTAAATCTGGAGGGGCTGATTATTACGTAGGTGCTTGTCACACAGGAGGTGGAGGAGCGCTTGCTATGGCTATAGCTCTATTAGGGAAGCAGCATTGCGCAACGATATCCATGCCAGGCAAGCCGCCAGTAAAAGAAAAAGTGGAAGAAAGCGTGAGCAGTGGTGCTAAAGCATTTGGGTTCACAGGGGACCACAAAGAAAAAGCAGTTGAATATTTAATGGACGCATTACTGAAACAACAGGTTTAGTTAGGTTAACCATTTAGGGGGAGGGTTTTGTAATGTTAGAAATTATTCTAATGGCTTGTATTGGTGGATTGGCTGCTGTGATGGCGAACTTAGGAATAGCCGTTTTTAATGATGGGCTGCGCCCTATTGTTCCGGAGAACTTGGAAGGCAGAATGAGCCGTAAAGAGCTTGGTGTAACGGCATTTGCAATGAGTTTTGGTCTCGTTATCGGATTCGGCATTCCGATTTCGATTGCAGGAAGTATTATCTTGATTCACAGTATTTTACTTGGAACAGATATTATCGGCCTAACTTTTCAAAGAGGCAAGATTTACGCCATTCTGGCTGGTATTGTAGGGGCGCTTTATGGAGTCGGAATCTACCTCGGACTTCAAGCAGTAGTAGATGCATTCAAGATGCTTCCGCTGAATTTCGTTGATGGATTCAATAAAGTTGGTGAGCCAGTAGTTGTTGCTTTTATGGTGTTCCCGGCAATAGCCATTGCGCTTCAATTTGGTATTAAAAAAGGGATCATCACATTCCTGGCTGCAGCTATTGCCCGTCAGCTCATCGTTTTCTCAAACACAGAACAGCTGCTCAAAATTGACGGGTCACCAGTTGTACTCAGTCCTGAAGGAATTGCACTAGTTGTAGGTATGATCTTTTTAATCGCATTTGCTGTCCGTGAAAAATCAGAAGAACAAAATCTATCAACACTTGCAACCGTTTTTACCGAGCGTGTAGCAAAAATTAAAAAATACGTTTGGGTTCTTATGCTAAGCGGAGCATTAGTTGCAGCAGCTACTAATCTATTGCTGATCGCTGGTGACCCAATCTCATTAAATCTTTTGGCCGAAGGAAAAATCTCTGAAGGTGGAATTGCTTCACTAGCTAAAGCGATCGGCTTTGTTCCTTTAATTGCGAGTACGGCGATCGCAACTGGAGTTTATGGTCCGGTAGGTTTTACCTTTGTATTTGCAGCAGGGATTTTCACACCAAACCCAGTTATCGCAGCGATTCTTGGTGCAGTAATCATCTTTGCTGAAGTGATGCTGTTAACGCAGCTTGCTAAACTATTAGACCGCTACCCTGGAATCCGGGCTTCCGGAGAGAATATTCGTACTGCGATGACACGCGTGTTAGAAGTTGCGCTCTTAATTGGTGGAGCAAACGCGGCAAATGCCATCGTACCTGGCTTTGGTTTCTTCGCAATCGCTGGTTTCTATTTACTCAATGAAGCAGCAGGCAGACCGATTGTTCGGATGGCAGTTGGCCCTGTAGGAGCAATAGCTGTAGGTATTATCGGGAATATCCTCGTGCTTTTAGGACTGTTTACACCACCAGCTGGTTAGGGGAGAAGTGAAATGTATGTTCAAACCGTTTTAGGAAAGATTCCTTCAGACCAATTAGGTGTTTGTGCTTGTCACGAACACCTTTATGTTGATTTAAGTCGAATAAAAAAAGATGAAGATACGAGACTGCAAGATTTAGAGACTGTGATCGATGATCTTCAGCTGTTTAAAATGCTTGGAGGAAAATCGATCATTGAAGTAACAAACGATGGTATGGGTCGTGATGTAACGAAGCTGCAAGAGATCAGCAGAAAGTTGGATTTGCATATCGTGGCAAGTACAGGGTGTTATAAAGATCCATTTATACCAGATGGAAAATTAACGTGGAACCGTGATCAGCTGGCAGAATGGATGCTCACAGAAATAGAAGATGGTATTGAAGATACAGGGATCAAGCCTGGCGTAATAGGGGAGATTGGAAGCAGTTTAAACGAATTTAAACCTATCGAAATTGAGATGTTTTATGGTGCCGTTGAAGCGGCTAAACAATCGGGACTTCCTCTCTCTACACATACCACTTTAGGAACATGTGCGTTAGAACAAGTGGAGTTGTTTCAAAAAGAAAATCTGCCGCTAAATCAAGTAATTATTGGCCATCAGGATTTAAACACATCTGATGAAACTGTTCTTGAAGTTTTAGCAGGCGGAGCATTTGTTGCACTCGATACGATCGGGAAAACGAACTATCGAAGTGATGAAGATCGATTAGCATCTCTTATCACTTTTATAGAGAATGGATTTGAGGATCAAATTCTGCTTTCGAGCGACTTGACCCGGAAATCTCATTTGAGTGCTTTTGGAGGCCAGGGGTATGATGTTGTGCTGCGCACGTTTATACCAGCGTTAAGACAAAAGGGAATGAATGAAACCGTAATTAATAAACTGCTGGTCAAAAATCCACAGAAAGCCTTTAGCATACGAACGAAAGGGTGAATGTAAATTGACACAAAAGTACGCAGACTCCATACTGCAGAATTTATCGCTACAGGAAGCAACAGAACTGCAGTTTAAGCTGCTTGATGATGTCACAAAAGTGTTTAAGCATAATTCTTTCTTTGAAACGGGAGATGTAGGACTTCACCCTGAGCACCACCGTCCAAAAACGACAGCCTTAGTGGAACAAGTTTTAGCTTCGACTTTTAACGCAGAAGCATGTGCGTTAGTAAGGGGGAGCGGCACAGGTGCAATTCGGATTGCGTTAAGTATGGTGGTAGAACCAGGTGATTCAGTCATCGTACATACCGCACCTATGTATACAACAACCAAAGGTGCTTTTCGATTGATGGGGCTAAAGCAAAGCCCTGCAGATTTCAATGACGAACAGGAGCTCGAGAAAATACTCAAAACTGACCGTGAATCCAAAGTCTTCTATATACAGCATGCGAGACAGCAGCCAACAGATACGTACTCATTAAAACATGTAATAGAAATTGTGAAAAAAATCCGCCCTGATCTTTGTATCATTGTCGATGACAACTATTGCGCAATGAAGATGAAAGGAATCGGCGTTGAATATGGAGCAGATGTCTCGACTTTTTCCGGATTTAAATTGATGGGACCTGAAGGAATCGGAGTCATTCTTGGTTCCAGTGGTTTTGTAGATCAAATCCATCAACAAAACTACTCTGGCGGAGGCCAAGTTCAAGGTCATGAAGCACATGAGCTATTGCGCAGTATGGTATTTGCACCTGTCATGCTTGCCATTCAAAACGAGCAAGTAGAGCTGTTGTGCAATAGGCTGAATCAAAATGAACTTCCGATGGTGAAGGAAGCTTACATCACAAATTCGCAATCGAAAAACGTGATCCTGGAATTAGTAGAACCGATCGCACAAGATGTAATCGCTAAAGCATCAGCATATGGAGCTGCTACGTATCCAGTAGGAGCAGAGTCTAAGTATGAGCTTTTGCCGATGATCTATCGTGTATCAGGAGGCTTTATGGAGAGCGATCCGAAATTAAAAAAATATGGCATCCGCATTAATCCAATGAAGTCTTCAGCAGATACAGTGATTCGAATTTTAAAAGAAGTGTTTACAGAGATAAGGGGTTGAGCACAGCATGTTTTTACAGATGACCGCAAAACGAAACCCGAGATTAATTCGTTCAGCAGTTAAATTACATCAAGATGGTGTGATACCGCCTAACACATATGTCATAGATTTGGACAGCCTCTCTTTAAATGTTCAGAGCTTAAGTGAAACAGCAAAAGAGAATGACATCAGTCTTTATTATATGACAAAGCAGATTGGCAGAAGTGGTTTTATCGGCAAATTCATCGAGCAAAACGGCATTGATCGAGCTGTAGCTGTAGACATTGATGAAGCAAATAACCTAATTGAACATCAATGTAAAATTGGAAACATCGGTCATCTCGTTCAGCCTGGAAAACATCAGTGGAAAAAGGTCATAACTGAAATACGCCCAGAAGTCATTACTCTTTTTTCCTATGAAAAAGCCTTGCAGTTATCTGGTGAAGCAGAAAAATTTGGTATTAAACAAGATGTGATTCTACGAGTGATTGGTGAGAGCGATCTTATTTACCCAGGGCAATTTGGCGGTATTCCTCTTGCTGAATTAGAAGCTGCTGCAAAAGAAATCCAAACGTTGCCGGGAATCCAGATCACTGGCTTAACCAACTTTCCAACCATGCAGTTAAATACATCTAAGACTGACTATGAATTTTCACCTAATTTAAATACCCTTCTAGATGGCAAAGACATTCTTGAAAACTTGGGGATTGAAGTCAAGCAATTAAACGCTCCGAGTTCCACAAGCTGCCACACGATTCCTTTATTAAAAAAGCATGGAATTACGCATGGTGAACCAGGTCACGCTATGACAGGAACTACACCTCTTCATGCTTATGATGAAACGCAAAAAGAAGTCCCTTCCATAGTGTATGTATCCGAAATTTCTCACATGGATGAAGAATATGCTTACACAATAGCTGGAGGCTATTATTCAAGGTCTAATATGGAAAACGTTTTATACGGAGATAACGAGAGTTCTATTTTCAGAAAAAGTACACCTATTCAAAAGATCTCTAATGAAAATATAGATTACTACGGCTGTGTGGAACGGAAAGAGGATATGAAAGTTGGAGACTCTATCATTTATGCATTCCGTGCACAAATTTTTGTAACAAGAGCCCATATTGCATTTGTAAAAGGAGTGGATTCCTGTTCACCGGAAGTCGTCTATTTTCAGAGAAGAGGGATGTGAATCATGGGGAAAATTTCATTGCTTGTACTAGATGGATTTGGAATCGGTGCCATGGATGATTGTGCAGAAGTAAAGCCCGAGGATAGGAATGCTAACACATATAAGCACCTTAGAGAGGCAACCAAACTTAAGATTCCTTTTTTATACGAGTTGGGTTTGTGCAAATTAGTCGATAATCAGGGAGAACCGAAAGCGGCATTTGGGAGAAATAATCTTGCTCATCATGGTGCTGACACATACATGGGCCATCAAGAGCTGATGGGCAGCAGACCCGGCATTCCTCAAAAAAGATTGATGAAGAATGTTAGCGGGGAAATCAAAAAATGTCTTCAAAAAAAAGGATATCAAGTCTCACATCCTATTGAAAAAGCGAGTATACTGCTCGTCGAAGACTGCATTGTCATAGGAGATAATCTGGAGTCCTCGCCAGGCAATATTATCAACGTTGTTTGTGATCTCAATCAGATTACATTTGAAGAAGCAAGCAGGATCGGACGAATTGTGAGAAGCTGCGTAGATACGAGCAGGGTGATTGTCTTTGGCAATAAAAAATCAGATATAGCGGACATTCTTTCAGCAGTGACCGAAAAGAATGGTTGCCAGTGGGGAGTCGACAGCCCGAAAACGAATGTTTACGGAGAAGGCTACCATGTTCTGCATTTAGGCTATGGTGTAGATTTTCATAAACAGTTCCCTTATATTGCTGAAGACAATCACGTTCCGGTGTATCGTATCGGAAAAACAGCTGATGTTATTCAGGCATCCGGGTTCAAGGATCCGGTCGTCGAAACAAAAGATGTTCTGAACACGTTTCGAAATTATCACAGAAAAGCCGAGAACAACGCAGTTCTTTTAGTGAATGTTCAAGAGACGGATTTAGCTGGTCACAAACAAGATGTGAACTGGTATAAAGAAGTGCTGGAAGAAGCAGATCGGTTTATTGAGAAGTTTATTGAAGAGATGAGTGAGGACGATGTTCTTTTTATAACAGGTGATCATGGAAACGATCCGACCATCGGACATTCCAATCATACAAGAGAACAAACACCGCTCCTTGTTATCGGTAAAAAGTTAAAACCAGTTGACCTTGGTGTTAGAAGTACAATGGCAGATATTGCAGCGACAATGGCAGAGCTAGCAGGTGTACCTCAGCCTGAGTTCGGCACAAGTTTTTTGAAGGAAATGTTAAGAGCTTAGTAGATTCCAATAACAAACGGGAGGGCTTAAGATGAAAAAAACGTTGTCGATTATGATGTTTATCAGTCTTTGCTTAGTAACCTTTTTAGGAAACATGAATATTAGTCATGCACACACAAAAGCTACTAAACTATCCTATGGAACACCTGAACTTGTCGGAATGGACCGGGAGAAGTTGTCAGAAGTAGATCAAGCTGTGGAAAAAGCAATATCAGACGGAATTACCCCAGGAGCCACTCTATTAATCGCGAAAGACGGGAAAATAGTAAAAGAAGAAGCCTACGGATTTGCCCAAAAATATGACATGGGAGAGTTGTTGGACAAGCCTAATCCTATGAAAAAAGACACAATGTTCGACCTGGCCTCTGTTACAAAAGTGATGGGAACAACACAGGGGATTATGAAACTCGTAAGTGAAGGCAAGCTTTCAGTCGACGATAAAGTAACAGAATACATTCCTGAATTCGGAGCGAACGGGAAAGAACATGTGACAGTTGCCGATCTTTTGACGCACACGTCCGGTCTTACACCTTGGTATCCCACATATCTTTTTGTCCAAACACCAGAAGGAGTGCTCGATTATATTAATGAACTGCCGTTAGAATACGAAACGGGTACAGCAAGAAAGTACAGTGATTTCAGCTTTATGACGCTTGGATTTATTATCGAAAAAATAGCAAACAAAAAGCTGGATAAGTATCTGGAATCCGAAATCTATCAGCCTCTTAAAATGAAACATACGATGTTTACTCCAGATAACATGAACAAAAAGAAAATTGCAGCTACTTCATGGGGTAATCCATATGAATACAAGATGATCGATGATCCAAACTTCGGTTATTATGTAGAAGAAGATCCGGATATGTTTGATGGATGGAGAGACTATACGTTAATTGGTGAAGTGAATGACGGCAATAGCTTTTATGGCAATGGAGGCGTTGCAGGACATGCTGGACTTTTTTCAACAGCTAAAGACCTTGCTAAATTAGGACAGCTCATGCTGAACGGCGGTTCGTACGGTAAAACAAAACTTTATGATGAAGAAGTTTTAGAAGAATTCGCTGCGGATCAGGCCTTTGGACAAGGCTACGGCTGGGAAAGGCAGAAGAACTGGTACATGGGTGATCTATACTCAGACAAAGCTTTTGGACACACAGGCTTTACAGGTACACAGGTTATTTTCGATCCTGAACACAACTTGCAAATTATCTTATTAACGAACAAACAAAATAATGGACCAAAACCAAATGGATCTTATCATAGTACCGGCTCGCTTTCTAAAGAGATTGCAAATATAGTGTACAAATCAATAAAGGATTAAGAAAAAAGAGCTGCCATAATTGGCAGCTCTTTACTTTTTATATTTTTGCAAAATCGACTCCGTAACGGACTCCACATCTTGATCTCTCTTTTTCGCCTCAGCATACCTCTCATAATCCTCAGCAGAAACCTCCAACAAAAAGCTCTTCGGAAAGATATAAGGTTTTCCTTGATCCTGCTCATCCAGATTGTTCATCACTTCCAGCTCATCTTCGTTTTCCCGGTTTTGACCTGGATCATAAACAAACATCTTTCCATACTCTTCTTCCACACTTTTATTGACGTTGATAAAATATGGCATTTAGAACACTCCTGTTTTTTGATTATGTAAATGGTATTCCCCAGAGTGACGATAATCAGACATGAAAAGATCCAGAAAGGGAAAATACCTTTGAGTAATATGAAAATTGTACAAGCAGATCTCGGCATATTTCGAACTTTGTCCCGATAAGATGTAGAGAGAGCCCGTTAAGGCGGGCTTATCACTGATAAGGGAGTTGAAAGAGATGAAAAGCGCTGCAGGTTCCTGGTCTCATTCTTTAAAATTTCTTCTGTTCAGTGCAGTTGGTATTTTCATGTTCTTTATTCCGATTACGGTCAAAGGGAAGTCGTCCATTCCGCTTGATCACCTTGTGACGTGGGTAAGGGCTACAGCGGGTGAAGCCGTCCCTCTATATGCTTTACTCGTTATTCTACTCGGAGCTGTTTATCCGTTCTACACGAAAACGTGGAACAGAGACCGGGTGACAACCACGTTCTCGTTGTTAAAAGTTGTTGGTTTGATCGCGGCAGTCCTTCTTTATTTTGAATGGGGTCCGGGCTGGTTAAGTGATCCTAACATGGGGCCGTTTTTATTTGAAAAACTAGTCATTCCTGTAGGGCTGCTCGTTCCGATCGGAGCTGTGTTCTTAGCGTTTATCGTGGGTTATGGTCTGATGGAGTTCATAGGTGTGCTCGTACAAAAAATAATGCGGCCGATCTGGAAAACGCCGGGCAGATCTGCGGTCGATGCAGTCGCTTCTTTTGTCGGCAGCTATTCCATCGGCCTTCTCATCACAAACCGCGTCTTTAAAGAAGGAAAGTATACCGTAAAAGAAGCTGCAATTATCGCAACAGGTTTCTCTACGGTCTCTGCGACATTCATGATCGTTGTGGCGAATACGTTAGGTCTGATGGAAATGTGGAACACGTACTTCTGGACGACACTTGTCGTGACGTTTTTAGTTACGGCGATTACGGTTCGAATCCGGCCGTTAAGCAGTATGGATGATTCCTATTCTGGCGGGGAAGGTCAGCCGGAAGAAGTTGTAAACGAGAAATATCTGCAAACAGCATGGAGAAGCGCGATGGATTCATCACAAAACGCTCCTGCATTTCTAACAAACATCTGGTCCAACCTAAAAGACGGCTTCGTAATGGCGATGAGCATCTTGCCTTCGATTATGAGTGTTGGTCTTATCGGACTCCTGTTAGCGGAGTACACACCGGTTTTTGACTGGATCGGCTATGTGTTCTATCCGTTCACTTGGGCGCTGCAGCTTCCGGATGCGATGCTTGCGGCAAAAGCAGCATCAATCGGAGTGGCTGAAATGTTCCTGCCGGCACTGCTTGTGGCAGAAGCGGCACTTGTTACGAAGTTTGTAATCGGAGTTGTATCTGTTGCATCGATCCTGTTCTTCTCAGCAAGCATTCCTTGTGTGCTGTCCACGGATATTCCAATCAGCCTTCCTAAGCTTGTGTTCATCTGGTTCCAACGTACGGTGCTGGCTTTGATTCTTGCAACACCACTCGCGTATTTACTTCTATAAAAATAGATGATAAGAGGTGCTGCTAAGTGTTTAAGCAGCACCTCTTTTATGGAGATTAGTAATCTAGTTAAGATTCTTATTAAAGATGCTAGATAATTAATGAACTGGTTCCAGAGTGAAAGATTCCCTCTGGAAGCCAGTTTTTTATTTTGGCTCTTTTTTTAAAAGATTGTTGCTTTTGGGTCATTTTTGAAAGAGTCTTCATTGACAAGTTGATTGGAGTGTAAGGTGCGAGACTCCTGCGGGAGCAGCGTGCCGACTACCTGAGTATTCTTCTTGCAAGGCATGTGACGAGGAAGCTTACTTCGGCAGGATTTTCTTGTAGCCGCAGGAGCAGCACTTCATATATCTTTCGCCTGGGCTCACCTTACCCCCCGCGGAAAGCGAGCATCCTGAAACGGAAATCAACCACTCCTAAGAGCAACTAAGGTTACGAAACAGCCTCTATTTTTAATCAAAAATCTGCGAGTTAACCTGAGTTTAACAGGAATTTGAATAAGTTATTTAAACACGCACGAAAATGCCAAGAACCACATGTAATGGTTCTTGGCACGATATTAATGTTTTACAGTCATTTTATAAGGTTTTGATGTTAAGGATAATCCTGTTTCATCTGTTGCCGTCACGGTTACAAAGTAGTCGCCGTTTGGATATTCAGGGTCTGGATACCATTGTAAGCCGTAAATCGAATGCTCATTATCAATATTGGCTTCTTCGAGCTTATTCCCTTGAGCATCTGATATGACAAAATGCCAATCCAAGCGTTTATATCCAAATACCAAAATCGAGGCAGGCTTTGTTTGATTGATATTGGTTCCAGATACAGATAAATAGTTAATAAACGGATCTGCATGCAGCAAGTCTTCGTTTCCAGCATATCCGACCTACATTTCGAGCTTCATCCACAGCCGAAATCATCGCAATTTCTGGTTTCTCCGCAGTGATGTATTCTTTCGCATTATCTGGCAAGCTCTTATACGAACCATTAACCCAAATCATACTGCCTAAATAACCTGTGCCGTTCTCTTCTACATCCCATTTGATTTTGTATTTTCCATCTTGCTGTTCTTCTACTTTTACGTCTTTTACAACTGGTGCGATGGAGTCCACTTTAATCGGGATTTTTGTTGTCTGAGGTTTCGCTCCCTCATAGTTTAATGTGCTTGTATAGACGTAGTAGTATTGGCCGTCTGGCAGATTGTCTCCATTATGATCGATGGAATTCCAGGTGATGCTGTCAAAGGAATAAGAATAATCTCTATAGCTCATGATATTTTTTCTAAATGGATACGGAGTGCCATCAGCCGTAAATTCACTAAAGTTTCCGATCTCACGGACGGTATTTCCGTTCTGATCTTGGATGCTTAACGACATCTCTTTTAAGTTTCTAAATGCTGTAAAAGAAGGATAAGCCCCAGAACTGATCGAGCGATGAGAGACTCCGATCTTCTCCGCATCAAACGTGCCAGTCATTGAATCATAGCCTATTGGAAGATTCAGCATGTCATTCCATAGAACGGTATAGCCTAGGAAAGGGTCTCCGTTTACCGGACTCTCGTCAATATTTGCGAGGGCATCCCATTCTCCGTAGAAGCCCATATAAGGAATCGTTAAGGTCGATAGTTCCTTCACAGAACTTCCTTTTGGTACAAAACGCACGAAGCCTTCTACAAAACGTCCTTCACTTAGATCGTTTGGAAGAGTAACGGAAACGGTAACCTTATCATCGCGATGAGGCTTGTATTGAAATTTGCTGTTTCCCTTTTGCTGCTTTCCATTTATTTTTATGACGGCATCTTTTACTGATATGGAGTTTAATGTTAAATACTCTCTTTCTACTCCGTCATATGTTTTCTTTTCCGTCTCATCTGTGATTACATCTACATAAACTTCATATTGGTGGTGCTTTTTCCGCCTTTTTCGTTAATGCTTCTACTTCTAAAGTGAAATCAAACGTACGATCAATTTCTTTTAACGCAACAGATGCTGCTTCTTCTAAAGGGACACCATCATGCTGAAGAAGATAAGGCGTTTTTAAGGCTTGCTCAATTTTCATTAATCCTGAACCTTGACGTCTAGGTGAATAGGACATATTTTCGTGTTTCGGATTCGTTAAATTCTCAGATGTGTTCATCAATGCATTTTTTGCTTTTAATACGGTATCCATGTTTTTTGGCAGTTTCATATCTTCATAGTATTTTTGAAGGATCAATGCTCCGCCTGCAGCAACATGAGGACTTGCCATAGACGTTCCGCTCATCGTTTCATATTGATTATTGATGACAGTAGAACTGATTTTTCCTCCAGGAGCTGTAATTTCCGGTTTAAAGCTTAAATCGGTAGGTGAGCCATAAGAAGAAAATGTCGACATTGGTTCTGTTGCTGTATTTTGAACCCACAGTCCTTCGTCTTCCAATTGGGCAGTCACTTTTTCACCGCTTTGCAACAGTTCCACCAATTTGCTTGCTTTTTCTTGATCGGTTGTCACGGCAGGAATCATGTAAGGACTGAAAGACATGTTGGAATAGTCAGGTACTCCATTAGGCGGAATTACGATCGCAGCAACGGCGCCCTTTTTTCCTGCTTCATTTTGTATATACGAATAGAACGCATATTGTTGTAACGGTTGGGCGATAGCAATTTTTCCTTGCAAGTCTAAATCCTTCACATCGGCTGATTTGCCTTCTCCTACAAAGACAAGCTCATATTCTTTATCTTTATCTAAGTGGTCTATGAATTTTTTAGAGCTGTATTGAATCTGGTAGCCTAGTTTACTTCCATCGCTTAAACGAAGTCCATCTACTTTCATCAGGTCGTTTTCAGAAGAAGCAACCTGGAGTGCGTAAGGTGTAACACCAGGATTACCAACAAGTCCGATATCCGGATTTTTTGCTAATGGCAATGTGGAACGTTGCAGAAGGTTTTGCTTGGTGCTGTAAGCTGCATTACCAGCAGCAGCTACTACTAAAACGCCATTTTCTGTTGCATATTGAATGGCCCTTTGAAGTGGATCATTTGCATCTACCATACCTGCTTCTGATCCTAAGCTTAAGTTAATGACATCTGCTCCAAACTCTACAGCATGATAGATTCCTGCCACAATATCATCGTCATAAGCATAGCTGATAGAGTCAGAGAACACTTTTTCAGCTAATAGCTGCACATCTGGTGCAACGCCGACCGCTTTTTTCTGAGACTCTTCATTGGCACCAACGATTCCTGCAACATGTGTCCCATGAGAATCTTTTGCCGGAATGACATTATTATCTTTATCTGCCCAATCATACCCAGTGGGAACTTTATCTGTGTACCAAACATCGTTCACTGATGTTGCATTCAAGTCTTCTTGAATGGTTTCTTCTCTTAAATCCGCTTGCTTTTTGCCGTTGTCAGATAGCTGCATCGCTTCATGACGATAATCAATACCTGAGTCGACGATCGCTACTACCATTCCTTCTCCACGGTAATTATATTTGATCCATGCATTCATAGCTTCTACTAGATTCTTGCTGTTTACGACGGTGTGCTCATAGGTTTTTGCGATGCGAACATCTTTTACACCCGCCATGTCCTGAATCTTTTCTGCTTCTCCAATAGTCGTATCCATACTAAACCCATAAAATCCCGAGGTATATGTATGTCTTACATGAGAAGAAGCATCTTTTTTCTTCATCAATGTATTTTTTACGTGTTCCACTTGGACAGCCGGAAGAGCTTTGGCCTGATTATTTACGTCTACTTCAACAATTAATCTTACTTCTTCATTGGGATCAAAAGAAGACAATTCGTTCCCATATAACGTGTCGTTCTTCTTTCCTTCAAATTGCGAGAAAACATTTGACTGATCTGCTTTCATTGATATAGGATCTGGTTCTACTTCATTAGTCTGTACAAAATCAGCACTTGCAGATGATGCAAAACTACTAACAATTAATGCAGAAATAAATAGATAAGAAAATGACTTTTTCATGGTATTCTTCATTCTTTCACCCTTTTCATAAAATTTATAAATTCTGACTATTCATACCATTAATCTTAGAAGTACCCAGCAAGGAAGTAAATTGGGATAATTTTTTATAGATCAGGGTGGAAGTTTATAGTTCTTTTTAGCTACTAAGAGAGATTATTTAATGAATGTATAGTTTAATAGACCTTATAAAAAGGTAAAAAATTGATTTAGTAGAAAAAATACACTATTTCATTTCCCCAAATACGAGTTTTCCTTCTGGAATTATAGGGTTTAAAATCAATGGTAAATACAGACATCTAACCATTTAGAGCTCTCTATTTATACACGGAAAAACGTGCTATTATAGGAAAAATGAATTATTGGGGTGAGGATACATGAAGGAAGGATTGATAATCAAATTGTATCGTGAGCGAGCTGGCTTAACGCAATCCCAATTGGGAGAAGGCATTTGCTCTGTCACTCATGTCAGTAAAATCGAACGGGGAAAAACGGAGTACTCCACAGAAATTACACAACTTATTTGTAAGCGCCTTCAAATCGACCTGCAAAAAGAATTAAAGCAGTATGACCTGCTAGAAGAAAAACTTCATCAGTGGCTGGAAGCGATGGTAAAACAGCAAACTGATGAGCTGGAGAATCTTAAGAAGGAAATTGAAGATAACACCTATATACATATTTCAGAAGCCCAGCACTCTTATCGAATCTTATTAGCACGCTACTACCTTACAAAAGGTGACCTTGAAAAAGGGAAGGGTATCTTGTTAAGTTGTCAAGCTGATTGGAATGATCTGGATCGATATGAGAAACATTTATTAGAGCATACGTGGGGGATCTATTACTTATCTATAAGTAAGAGCAAAGAAGCCATCCAGCACTTAAAAAATATTAATCCAATGGAATATAATAATCATGAGTTTTATTATCACCTCGCACATGCTTCTCATCTCATTCGTGCTAAAGTTAAGGCTTATCATTATGGAACCTTGGCATTATCCTATTTTAGAAAAACAAATAATTTTAAGAAAATACTTGATACAGAAAACCTTATGCTGATCCAAATGGGATATAACGATATTTATCATTTTGAAGATACCATTCAAAAATATCATTCGTTGATTAAGAGCTGCAGGACCTACCAGGAAGAAGCAAAAGAAGTGAATCTGTGGCATAATCTTGGTGTAGAATATTCGAGTAAGGGATATTTTGAAGAAGCAAAAGATGCCTTTATGAAAGTCTTGGAAATGTGTAAAAATGCACAACTTCCACATATGGAGCTAGGCGCTAGAAGAGGTTATATTCATAACTCTCTGCTTTTAAAGTCTTATAGTGAAGAAGAACTAAAGAAACATATTACAGCTGGAATAGATTTAGCAAAGAAAATGCATAATGAAACCTTTCAGAATGTCTTTCGCTTGTTGGATATACTGTTACATACGAAAGACAAAATGGATTACTATGAATATCTGGAGAACACCTTTCTTCCTCACTTGCGGGAAGTAGGAATCGATACGCTTATCACCCTTTATGAAAAAGAGTTGTTTCGCTATTACCGTGAAACCTCTCAGTATAAAAAAGCGAGTGATCTAGCTTCACGTTTTGTGGAAATGCCTGTTTTAGAAAACAATGAATAGTCTTCTCTTGTATACCTGTTGTTATAAAAGTTCTTTAACGATAAAATAGAATCATAAAAAAATAGTTGTTACCACTAGGGGAGCCTTTTAAAGGCTGAGATTAGAGTGTACTTTAAGACCCTTAGAACCTGATTTGGTTAGAACCAACGTAGGGAAGTGGTGTGTTTTATCAGAATCTGCTAAAATCCTGATTTCATAAAACCGCCTCTTTCTTTTAAAGGAGGTGGTTTTTTTATTGTGAAAATACGTAAACAGCTGCATATTGTGTCAACGGGAAGGCAATCTGACAACGTACTGATTGAGATCATGAAGGACATCCACCCGTATATCACCGCTCTTCATATCCGTGAAAAATCAAAATCAGCGAAAGAGCTTGTAAGTTTAATTATGAAACTCGCACAGGCAGGTGTGCCCTTATCAAAAGTAATCGTAAATGATCGAGTAGATGTCGCGGTGTGCTGTCAAACAAGAGGTGTACAGCTTGGGTTTCAAAGCCTGGATCTGGCTTTTGTCCGGCCTGCATTTTCTGAATTAACGATTGGCTGTTCCGTCCACTCTATGGAAGAAGCGAGATATGCTGAGCGGCATGGAGCAGATCTTCTCCTGTATGGACACATCTTTCATACGCAGTCTAAACCGGACAAAGAGCCTAAAGGATTGGAGCAGCTAAAAAAAATAATTGGCCAAACGACAATGCCGGTCATTGCTATCGGTGGTATACGACCGTTGCAGGTATCGGATGTTATGGCTGCAGGCGCTTCTGGAATCGCAGTGATGTCTGGTGTTTTGGAAGCGCCTTCTCCACTGCAGTCGGTTATTGAATACAGAAATTATCTGGAGGTGTGGGATGAGCAGTATATATGATGCGGTCATCGTCGGCGGCGGGGTAATCGGCTGTTCCATTGCCTACCATCTTGCCAAACAGAATAAAAAAGTGATCTTGCTTGAAAAAGGAAGCGTCGCAGGAAAAGCATCCGGAGCAGCAGCTGGAATGCTAGGGGCACAGATGGAATTTACGTGTAACGATCCTCTCTATCCCCTCGCTATAAAAAGCAGAGATTTGTTCCAAACGCTTTCAGAAGAACTATACCGTTTGAGCGGCATCGATATTGAGCTGATTGAAGAAGGAATCTATCAGCTAGCCTTTACAGAGGATGAAGCCGTACTTCATCAAAGACGGGGCGAACAAGATCAGCAATCAGGGGAAGACGCCTACTGGCTGACTGCTTCTGAGCTGTTTGAAAGAGAGCCTGCTATTTCCAAAAAAGCACAAGGTGCGCTGTATTTACCAAGGGATGGACAGGTTTCACCAAAAAAGCTGACAGAAGCGTTTCTAAAATCCGCAATAGCACTTGGTGCAGAAGTGAGGGAGTATTCGGAAGTTGTTTCTTTTATCAGGCATGATAACTGTGTCAGAGGTGTCCATACGAAAAGAGATGCGATCTTCGCACGAAACACCATTTTAGCAGGGGGAGTCTGGAGCAGTGAGCTGGATCCCACTCTTGAAATGGTTCCTGTAAAAGGGGAATGCCTGTCTTTTACAACGAATAGACCGATCCTAAAAGGGACGGTAAAGTATAAAAATTGTTATCTTGTACCTAAAAAGGGTAACCGGATCATAGTTGGCGCAACCTCGATTCCAGACCGATTTGACGAGAATGTATCCTTCCGAGGATTGTTTCAGTTAATGGAGATGGCGAAGGAAATCGTTCCGGGTGTGGTGGATGACCAATTTGAAAAAGCGTGGACAGGCATACGTCCTCAATTAAGAAAAGGTGAGCCGTATATCGGTGAACATAAAGAGTATGAACAGCTTTTTATCGCAGCAGGCCATTACCGAAACGGGATCTTACTTTCGCCGATCACAGGTATCATGGTGGCTGAGGAAATCATGCAAAAAGAAAGGCAGGCATTTGCGAATGAAGCTTCAAATTAATGGAGAGCAGGTTGAAATACCTGAAAAGATCCAAACCTTAAAGGATTTACTGATACACCTGCAGCTGCAGGATCAAGTAATCATAGCAGAGATCAACAAGGAAATTATTTCAAACCATAAACAAGGCGAAACCGAGATTAAGAAGCATGACAACATTGAACTCGTGCGTTTCGTTGGAGGAGGATAATATGTTAAAAATTGGACCGTATACGTTTTCATCAAGACTTCTTTTAGGAACAGGCAAGTATCCCGATCTGGAGACGCAGAAAAAAGCGGTAGAAGCTTCATGCTCAGAAATTTTAACGTTTGCTGTTCGCAGATTGAACATCTTTGTAGACAGCCAGCCGAACTTTTTAGAAACATTGGATTTAAAAAAATATACGCTGCTGCCCAACACGGCTGGAGCAAAAACAGCTGAAGAAGCTGTTCGGATCGCAAAACTCGCAAAAGCGTCGGGATTATGTGATATGGTAAAGGTAGAAGTGATCGGATGCGACAAAACGCTGCTTCCGGATCCGGTTGAAACCTTAAAAGCGACAGAAGAACTATTAAAAGAAGGATTCATCGTTCTGCCTTACACCTCAGATGATGTTGTATTAGCTCGGCGTTTGCAGGATTTAGGTGCCCATGCTGTCATGCCGGCTGCATCGCCGATCGGTTCAGGCCAAGGAATCATCAACCCGCTGTATTTAAAGTTTATTATCGAACAAGCCACTATCCCCGTTATTGTAGATGCGGGTATCGGCTCACCCTCTGACGCGATGATCGCGATGGAATTAGGAGCAGAGGGTGTACTGCTGAACACAGCTGTAGCGGGTGCAAAAGATCCTGTAAAGATGGCCGAAGCGATGAAACTAGCTGTGGAAGCTGGTTTATTAGGATATGAAGCAGGCAGAATACCGAAAAAAGAAACGGCAGCAGCGAGCAGTCCTTTAGAAGGGTTGAGTGTGAATTGAATGAAAGATATTCTAGACAAGAATTATTTAGCCCGATAGGTAAAGAGGGGCAAGCGAGAATACGCCAAAAAAGCGTTATGATCGTAGGGGCCGGTGCGCTTGGTGCAGCGAGTGCTGAAGCATTGACCCGTGCGGGGGTAAAAAGGCTCGTGATCGTAGACAGAGATTACGTGGATTGGACGAACCTGCAAAGGCAGCAGTTATACAGTGAAAAAGATGCTGAGAATCAGCTCCCAAAAGTGATCGCTGCAAAAAAACGATTAACAGAGATCAATTCTGAAGTAGAGATAGAAGCACATGTTATGGATATGGGGATCGAGGAAGCAGAGGAACTCGTTAAAGGCATTGATTTAATTATGGATGCGACGGATAACTTTGAAACCCGTCTGTTAATCAATGATCTCGCTCAAAAACATAGGGTTCCTTGGGTATACGGGGCATGTGTAGGAAGTTACGGGATCAGCTTCACGATCCTCCCTGGTGAAGGACCATGCTTGAACTGTTTCTTGGAGAAGATACCGGCGAATGGCCAGACCTGTGATACAGCAGGGATCATCGCGCCGGCAGTACAGATGGTCGCTGCTTTCCAAACCACGGAGGCCCTGAAAATTTTAGTTGAAGATTTAAAATCTGTAAGGAAGGGGATTGTTACCTTCGACCTCTGGAACAACCAGCAGATGGCACTTAACATGGAAAAGGCGAAAAAGCCCGATTGTCCTTCATGCGGTGAGAACGCAACCTATCCGTATTTAGAAAAGTCGTCAGAGTTAAAGGCAGCCGTTTTATGCGGAAGAGATACGGTACAGATCAGGCCTGCTACTAATAAAGACCTTGATTTTAAATCCGTGGAAAAAGCTCTATTCGACCATGGGAATGTGCATAGCAATGGTTATCTGCTATCCTTTCAAAACGGGCCGATGCGAATGGTATTGTTTAAAGACGGACGAGCTCTTATTCACGGGACAAAGAGTACGGCGGAAGCTAAGTCCCTTTACCACAAATATCTTGGATAAAAGTAAGATGCCGCTATCATTTAAGCGGCATCTTTTTTACGCAATCTTTTATTCCGGATTTCCTCAACGGCTCCTGAACCTAAAAGAACCCCTGAAATGATAAGTAAAAAGCCGAAGATGTGCTGAAATCCGATTTTTTCATTTAAGAATAAATATGCACCGACTAGAGCAAAGAAAGGATTCAAATTAATGAAGATGGAAGCTTCTGATGCACCGATCTTTCCGATTGCCTCATTATAGAGCATGTGCCCCACCGCTGTTGCAATACAGGCAGAAGCGAAGTATATCAGCCATAACGCAACGGTTGAATTTTCAGCCACTCCCGCAAAGCCTTCAGGTTCTTCAAATAACCCGATCACGATTAAGAAAAGCGAACCGATCACCATCATATATCCTGTCATCAAGCGAGGATCGAGTGTATGCGCTACACGTTTAATTAAGATAAAACTTACCGCCTGTGTGAGTACCGATAAGAGAATGTAGGCATCTCCAAACGAGATACCTGTAACTTCGCTGCCTTCAAGGACGATGAAAGCAACTCCTGTAAACCCTAACAACAAACCAACAGCACGCAGCAGTGTTAATGGTGCGCCAATAAAAAGAATAGCAAGAATCGTTGTCAGAAGCGGTGACATTCCCATGATTAATCCGCCGTTCGTCGCGGTCGTTCCGGTTAGTCCGATCGACAAATAATAGTGATGGGCCACCACATTAAAGATAGAGGCAACAAATACGTACCAGAATTCCTTTTTCGTTAGCCATCGGACCTTTTTTATAAAAAAAAGAAGCAAAAATACCGTTAATCCAGCCGTTAACACACGGATGCCCGTTATGGTAACGGGTAAAAAGTTCGTAACGAGAATTTTCGTCGCTGTTACGTTCAAACCCCACGCGATCATAACAAAAAATAGTATCAAATACGTTCGGTATGGCTTCATCACGTCATCTTCTTTCTTCTGCTTTTACTTAACGAAGTAAAGTATTAAAATGATTTTAGTTTCAATTGTACCTCATTGTAAAAATTTTTAAAGAGAAAATTCTTCAGATTATAAGATTGAGGCGAAATTACTAATTTAACTGGAGATAAGCAGAACTATTTCTGCTGGAAAAAGAGCTTGATATAGTGAGAGGAATATAATAGATTTGTCGAAAGACCTATTTATTATTATTTAGACCTAATTCAGATCTGAGAAGACTTAATCCATTCGCATTTAGACTTAATTACTCGTCAAACAGACCTAATTTACAGAAAAGCGGTGAGACCAACGATGAAAAAATGGAATCCATATGTACTGCTTGTTGTGGCTACGTTAATTTGGGGAGGAAATTTCGTGATCGGACGGGCCATTACGAGTAGTTTGCCGCCTGTTTCATTATCTTTTTTGAGATGGTGCACAGCATTCCTCATTTTTTTGCCATTCGTATGGCCATTAATGAAAAAAGAATGGCCGGCTGTGAAAAAGAGATGGCCTATCGTGCTGCTCATGGCATTTACAGGGGTGACCGGATTCAACACGCTCTTGTACATTGCGCTTCATTACACGACTTCCATCAACGCATCCCTTGTTAATACTTCAACACCAATTATCATCTATATGCTGTCCTTTTTCATGCTGGGGGAACGATTGAACCGAAATCAAATCATTGGAACCATACTGTCATTGGCGGGGCTGCTTATTATTATCTCTCAAGGTTCACTCGATGTATTGCTTAAGTTTTCGTTTAACACAGGGGATTTAATTGTTATCGCAGCGGTTATTTGCTGGAGCATCTATTCTTTATTAGTGAAACAAAATGCTGGTAAATTACCAGGATATAGTACCTTTGCAGTATCGATGGTTCTTGGTATAGTAATTTTACTTCCATTCTTTATCCAAGAGGCGAGAACGACTGAAATCGTGTGGTCGGCAGGATCGATTTTAACGATTCTTTATACAGGTGTTTTTGCGTCTATTGTTGCATTTATGTCATGGAACACGGCTGTAGAACGAGTTGGTCCGAATAAAGCAGGGATTTTTCTTAACTTGATTCCGGTATTCGCCGCCATATTTGCTGTGATTTTTATCGATGAAAAACTTGCCTGGTACCAAGCGGCTGGCGGTGTTTTTGTAATTTGCGGCGTCTATATCTCAACACGCCTGACAAAAATAGAACAGCAGCGGAGAAAAACCGCATAGGGGTAGGGGTAGGGGTCTGTCCCCTACCCCCACCCCTATCCACTAAAATGGATTATTTTACAAATTTATGAAACTATTATCTTTTCTCATTCGTATTTATAGATGCAGGATATGTTAGAGAGATAGGATAGGAGGAACTATGACAACACATACGCTGGAGCTTAAAAATTTGACCAAAAAGATTAAGGGTAAAACGATTGTCGATGACTTATCTTTCTCTGTCAGAGAAGGAGAGATCTTTGGCTTGCTCGGGCCGAACGGTGCGGGTAAGACAACGACGATCCGAATGATTGTAGGGCTGATTTCGATTACGGACGGTGACGTTTCGATTAATGGCATCAACGTTCGGGAAAACTATGAAAAAGCGATGGAGCAAGTGGGTGCAATCGTTGAAAACCCTCAGCTTTACGAGTTTATGTCGGGCTACAAAAACTTGATGCAGTACGCGAGAATCATGCCTGGTGTCACAGAAGAAAGAATAGATGAAGTGATTAAGCTCGTAGACTTAGAGTACGCCATTCATGACAAGGTAAAAACGTATTCACTCGGGATGAGACAGCGTCTTGGTGTCGCTCAGGCGCTTTTACATAAGCCGAACGTGTTAATTCTAGACGAACCTACGAACGGACTTGATCCTCAAGGAATCTATGATTTAAGAAACTATTTGCGTTTGCTTGCGAACAACGGCACGTCTGTCATCGTGTCTTCTCATATGCTTGCAGAGATGCAGATGATGTGTGACCGTGTTGCCATCATTCAGCACGGGAAAATGGTTCGGATCGATGAGATACAGAGCAAGGAAGTTGAAGCAGATGTAAAAGTTCATTTCCAGATCGAAGGCGATGTACACCAGGCGAAGCAGGTTCTTGCTGAGATCAATCCTGAGTTGGATGTAGTGGAGTCAGGGAATGAGCTTATTGTTCAGACGGCGGATGTAAAATCAATCGCAGAATTAAATAAACAGCTTGTTCTAGCAGGTATTCTCGTTGTGGGCATTCAGCGCAAAACGAAAACGCTGGAAGAGCGGTTCTTAGAGATGACGAAGAAAGGGGGCGATCTAAATGAAATGGCTGTCCCTGTTAACGAATGAGTGGATTAAGATTTTTAGCAGAATAAGAACATGGATTTTTATCGCGATTCCTATTTTGATTATTATCGGTGTAGCTGTTTACGATAAAGTGACGACCGATGTTGAAGTGAACGAGAACTGGAAGCAAGAGCTCACGCAGACGATGGAAGAAGATAAAAAAGTGCTAGATGAAGCGAAAAAGAACAACGACGATGAGTTCTATATTGATATGTTGGAGACAAACATCAAACAGAACGAATATATGATTAAAAATGACATCTCGCCATACGAGAAAACAACATGGCAGTACATGAAGGACATGGCTCCGATCTCATCCTTGATCGGGTTGTTCGTTATCGTTGTGGCGAGTGATATCGTTTCAAGTGAGTTTTCTAAAGGAACGATCAAGATGCTGCTGATTCGCCCTTACAGCAGGTGGAAGATATTATTGTCGAAGTTCCTTGCGACGCTCGGCTTTGCGTTTGTGATGTGGCTCGTTGTAATTATAGCCACATGGCTAGTGGGCGGTCTCGCCTATGGATTTGGCGGGATTGATCAATCATATTTAATCGTTTCCGATGACCAAACCGTAAAAGAAAGAATGGTCGTTGAATATGTCTTTGCGAACATCGGTGTAGAGTTTATTGAATTGACCGCACTTGTAGCATTGTCGTTCATGATCTCGACACTCTTCATGAGTAACTCTGTGGCAATCGGTGTAGCGATGTTCACGATGTTTGCAGGAAACACGATCGTTATGCTGCTCGCGAACAAAGATTGGATCATCTACACGCTGTTTGCGAACATGGACCTCAGTACATTGATTGATGGGCAAAACCAGCTGATCAAAGATTTGACACTGCCGTTTTCCATTAGCATGCTTGCGATTTATACTGCAGTGATGCTAGCCATCACGTTCACAGTCTTCCAAAAGCGCGATGTGAAAGCTTAATCGGTCAATTTGTAGGGGACAGACCCGGGTCTGTCCCCATTTTTTATGATGAAAAAGGTACTTTGAGCGAAAAAGGAAGATTTTGAGCGAAACTAAAGGTAGTTTGAGCGTAGCGAGAGGATCTTGAGCGTAACTCGAGGTTTTTGAGCGAAACCCCAATGAGTCTGAGCAAACGTGTAACAAATATAAGAACACGTACCGTAAAAAACACCAACAAAGGACAGGAGACTCCATTCTCCTGTCCTTTCTATTTTTCTCCTATCCACTTACTCTATCTGTTTCAACGATTAAGCTTTCTGCGACTGGAACTGATCTTCTTCTGTCGATCCCTTCAATGCTGTTGTAGAAGCTGTACCACCTGATACGAGCTGTGTTACTTCATCGAAGTAGCCTGTTCCTACTTCACGCTGGTGGCGTGTTGCTGTATATCCATCAATCTCACTATCAAACTCTCTTTGCTGAAGCTCCGAATAAGCGCCCATTCCTCTTGCTTTGTAGCCTTTTGCCAGTTCAAACATACTGTGGTTCAGCGCGTGGAACCCTGCCAAAGTAACAAACTGGAACTTGTAGCCCATCGCCGCAAGCTGCTGCTGGAACGTCTCGATCGTTGCATCATCCAATTTCTTTTTCCAGTTGAACGAAGGGGAGCAGTTGTATGCTAATAGTTTGCCAGGGAACTGTTCATGAATGGCATCTGCAAAACGCTGTGCCTGCTCCAAGTTTGGTTCAGACGTTTCACACCAGATTAAATCAGCGTATGGCGCATAAGCGAGACCGCGTGCAATCGCCTGTTCGATGCCCGCTCTTGTACGATAAAATCCTTCAGCCGTACGTTCACCGATAATGAACTCCTGGTCAACCGGATCGATGTCGCTCGTGATTAAATCAGCCGCATCAGCGTCCGTACGCGCAATCAGCACAGTCGGAACCCCCATCACGTCAGCTGCCAATCGAGCGGAGATCAAGTTGCGAACTGCCGTTTGAGTAGGCAGCAAAACTTTTCCGCCAAGGTGTCCGCATTTTTTCTCAGAAGACAGCTGATCTTCAAAGTGAACAGCGGAAGCGCCAGATTCGATCATGCCTTTCATTAATTCGAACACGTTTAGCTGTCCGCCAAACCCTGCTTCAGCATCCGCGACGATCGGCAAGAAGTAATCCACTTCGTTTCCGCCTTCTAAATGCTGAATCTGATCCGCGCGCTGAAGAGCAGAATTAATCCGTTTTACCACGTGTGGTACAGAGTTCGCGGGGTACAAACTTTGATCCGGATACATGTTTCCTGAAAGGTTGGCGTCTGCTGCAACTTGCCAACCGCTTAAGTATACGGCTTTCAGACCTGCCTTTGCCTGCTGAACCGCCTGATTGCCGGTTAAAGCTCCTAAAGCGTTTACATATGTTTCATTTTGAAGCAGGTTCCAAAACTTTTCAGCCCCGTGTTTTGCAAGGGTATGTTCAATGTCGATCGACCCGCGCAGTTTAATAACCTCTTCCGCTGTATAAGGGCGGCTTACCCCTGACCAGCGCTCCTCATTTTGCCACATTTCCTTTAGCTTCTCCACACGTGAATTATTCATTAGTCCCTCTCCTTAAAGTTTTTATTTTTTTATAGAAGTGGTTGATTTCCGCTCGAGATGCTCGCTTTCCGCGGGGCGGGCGGTGAGCCTCCTGGCGCTTTTCGCCCTCAGGAGTCTCACCTGTCCCACTCGTTCCGCAGGAGTCTCGCACCTTGCGCTCCAATCAACTTGTCAATGAAGGATCACAAAAATAATCCTAATCCATCCATTTATAAAATGTCATAGCCTCTGTTAGTCAAGAAATCCTGGAAATCATCTTCACGGATCAGTCCGTCAAACAGCCCGACAGCCTCCATAAAACGACCATTATTGAATGATTCCTCATTCATGTGCTGCTTCAATTTTTGCACTTCTTCCAGTTTTAGCTGCTCTACCAATTCAAACGTTACTTTGCGTCCATCGTTCAGGATGCCTTTCGGGTGGCGGATCCATTGCCATACTTGGGCTCTCGAGATCTCAGCAGTAGCTGCATCTTCCATAAGGTGATTGATTGGCGCAGCACCTTTTCCTCTCAGCCATGAAGCGATGTATTGAATTCCAACACTTATGTTGATGCGCAAGCCCTCTTCGGTAATTTCGCCTTCTGGCACAGCCACTAAATCATCCGCCGTTACAACTACATTTTCTCTCTTTCTGTCGATCTGGTTCGGCTGCGGCATAATACGGTCAAATACTTCCATAGCAACGGGCACCAGTCCTGGATGGGCAACCCATGTGCCGTCATGACCGTCAGTCGCCTCGCGTTCTTTATCAGCTCTTACTTTTTCAAAAGCAGCCGCATTTGCTTCCTCATCATTTTTAATCGGAATTTGTGCCGCCATTCCACCGATTGCAGGGGCATTTCGTTTGTGGCACGTCTTAATCGCAAGCAAAGAATACGACCTCATGAACGGCACAGTCATTGTGACTAGTGAACGGTCGGGCAAAATCACGTGTGGCTGGTTGCGGAACTTCTTTATATAGCTGAAGATATAATCCCAGCGTCCGCAGTTCACGCCTGCCGAGTGATCGCGCAGTTCATATAAAATTTCATCCATCTCAAAAGCTGCTACAATCGTTTCGATGAGTACAGTAGCTTTGATCGTGCCCCTCGGAATTCCAAGCTGTTCCTGCGCGTAGATGAACACATCATTCCAGAGACGCGCTTCTAAGTGACTTTCCATTTTAGGAAGATAAAAATAAGGACCAGATCCGCTTTCAATCAGCGTTTTTGCATTATGGTAAAAATAGAGTCCAAAATCTACTAAACTTCCAGACATCGGTTCGTTATCTACAACAATATGTTTTTCTTCTAAATGCCAGCCGCGGGGACGAACGATTAATACAGCAGGGTTTTCGTTCAGTTCATATTTTTTCCCGTTTGGCCCCTCAAAAGAAATGGTCCGGTTGACCGCATCCTTTAGGTTAATCTGGCCCTCAATTGTATTTTCCCAAGTTGGTGAATTAGAGTCCTCAAGATCCGCCATAAATACTTTAGCCCCGGAAATTAAGGCATTGATGATCATTTTCCGGTCAACAGGCCCTGTAATTTCTACCCGGCGGTCTTGAAGATCCTGAGGTAGTGGAGCAATCGTCCAATTGCTGTTGCGGATATGCTCTGTTTCACTCAGAAAGGTGGGGAATACCCCAGAATCAATTTCTTTTTGCTTGATCTTGCGCTTTGTCAGAAGTTCTTTTCGTGTCGAATTGAATTGTAGATGAAGTGATTTTAAAAAGAGAATAGCACCAGGCGTTAAGATCTTTTTATATTCGGGCGGGGTATTTCCTGTTATATGAAGACTGGACGTATCAATTTTCACTTTTAGCGACATTCCTTTCTGATTTATGTTATCAAACAGATGAACCAGTTAACCATTGTTGTATAACAGTGTGTTTAAAAAAATTTACCTTTCGTGTTTTCCGATACAACGTTCGCACTCGTAAAGGTAAGATTCATGCTGCTCCTCGATCACACATCCACACTCTATACAAGTCTTCTTAGGGATATTGTGGTGAAGCTCAAGATAATTTTTCATTTTAAATTCCTCCTGTTTTTTTGTTTGATTTGATTATAATGCATTGTATTATAACAGATTAAATTTTGCAACAGCTGTTTTATAACATTTTTCGCTTTTTACTTAAATTAAGTCATCTGTCCTAGCTATTTGATAGGTTTTTACAGGTATATAACCATTTTGTCCTATCATAGAGGACGATTATCTGTTGTAATACAGTTGTCCACCTTAGCCTTATTTGAATTTTTAGAAAATAACGCTTACAATGAATTCATTCAAAGTAAGTGTGGTGATTTTATTGAAAATAGATGATACAGATCGAAAAATACTGGAGCTGCTTACACAAGACGGAAGAATGTCGTATGCAGAGATCGGAAAAGAACTGAACCTTTCACGAGTCTCCGTTCGCGAGCGTGTGAACCAGATGAGAAAAGCAGGTGTTATTGAAAAGTTCAGCGTCGTCATTGATTCAGAAGCGGCAGGTAAAACAGTCTCAGCGTTTTTCGAAGTAGACTGTGAACCAGCATATCTCGTAAAAGTAGCTGAGAAGCTGGTGAATAATCCAAGTGTGGCCAGCTGTTATCAGATGACAGGTCCGAGTACCTTACATATGCACGTATTAGTAGAAGACTTTCCGTCACTGGAGAAATTCATAAACAATGAACTTTATGGAATCAAAGGAATCTCCAGAGTGGAATCACATATTCTATTAAGAAGATTTAAGAGCAGATCAGGATTGAAGTTATAATGGAAGATTAGAAAAAAAGAGTGAGGCTGCAGCTGGTAACAGGCTGTGGCCTTGCTTTTTATTTGTCCAAAATTTCGCATTTTGTCGAAAAGCCTATAAGTTACTAATTACGGCCTATAAAAATAAATTACGGCCTAAAAAAGAATCCTGCGTCTTTTCAAAACACCTCTGTAACTCTACCAATCTCGTTTCCAACACCTTTTTCCTCTCTCATAAGAAAAAATAACTACCACAATCAGCCGCCTAGGACAAATTCCACTCCTCATATCAAAAAATGTAAGAATATAGTACTGAATTTATTTTGTTTATCAAATTGTGTAGAAAATAGTCTGAATTTATTTTATAATCAGAAACAATATTAAAACCGTTTGTTAATTTAAAACTTATTTTCGGTTAACAAACGGAGTGTAAATGAACGTTATATAATCGAAAAGTTAATAAAAGGGGAGAGGTGAAGAGGAAGTGGCAGGTTTAATTGTAAGGCGCGTTTTCCAGCTCGTGCTTTTATTAATAGGTATTTCATTTATCGTTTTTATGAGCATGCACATTGCACCGGGAGATCCTGCAAGTATTATAGGCGGACCAACCGCAACCCAGGAAGATGTAGAAGCAATAAGAGAAAACCTTGGTTTAAACGAACCATTGCTTACCCAGTATTTTGATTACTTAAGAGGCATCTTTACAGGTGACTTAGGATTCTCTTATCAAACCAAACAAGCTGTGTCAGAAGCAATCATCAATCGTTTTCCAAACACACTGAATCTAGCCATCGCAAGTATTATGGTTGCAATCGTAATCGGTGTAACAACAGGAATTATATCTGCGTTAAAACATAACACGTGGTTTGACGGATTGAGCACTGTCATCGCGTTAGGAGGGATATCCATACCTAACTTTTGGCTGGGAGCTATATTGATCCTTATTTTCGGCGTTAATCTTCAATGGTTTCCTGTAGGTGGACTTACCGAACCGTTCTGGACCATAGAAGGGATGAAACAGCTTGCACTCCCAGCCATCACACTTGGTACGGGATCAGCTGCGATGATCGCTCGAATGAGCCGGTCCGCAATGCTCGAAGTCATCCGGGCTGATTATGTGAGAACAGCCAGAGCAAAAGGCGTTCGTGAAAAATCAGTCATTATGATGCACTGTTTGAGAAACGCCATGATACCAGTCATTACGGTTATTGGCTTGAATTTTGGTTTCCTGCTCGGAGGCACAATCATTACAGAATCTGTTTTTGCCATTAATGGAGTAGGGAGGCTCATGATTGAATCGATCGCCGCTCGTGACTTTCCGATGGTACAAGGTTCGGTTCTTCTTGTCGCTACACTGTTCGTTTTAGTAAACCTTATTGTTGATATCGTATATGCGTTTATCGACCCAAGAATCAGTTACGAATAAACGAGAAGGGGGGATAACATGGCAGCAGAAGTGGCTACACAGCAATTGCCTGCACATAAGAAAAAGAAAGAAGTTGCACTGTTAAAAACATGGAAACGATTGATCAGAAATAAAATGGCGATTGTTGGCTTAACGATCATCGCCTTACAACTATTTATGGCTCTTGCGGCGCCCATAATCGTTGGAGTTGATCCAAACAAGCAGAACCTGGAACTAAGTGAACTGCCGATTGGTACAGAAGGCCATGTACTAGGGACCGATAATTATGGACGAGATATTTGGAGCAGAATCGTATACGGGGCAAGAATCTCGTTGCTAGTCGGGATAGGCGCGGTCAGCCTAGGTTTAGTTGGCGGCGTAATCCTTGGTCTGCTATCTGGTTATTACAGAAGATTAGACGGTATCATTATGAGATTTGTAGATTTAATGTTTGCGTTCCCTGGCATTCTATTAGCTATGTTAATCATCGCCATTTTAGGAACAAGCCTTGTAAATGTCGTGATCGCGATCAGTATTTGGTCCATTCCAACCTGCGCAAGGATCGTAAGAGGAAGTGTACTCTCAATCAAAAAACAAGAGTACATCATGGCCATGAAATCTCTTGGAGCGAGCGATCTTCGAATCATGTTCAAGCATGTACTGCCAAACTGTGCAGCGCCTATTATCGTCTTTGCCACAATGCGGATGGCAACAGCGATCCTATCAACCGCCTCTTTAAGTTTCCTAGGATTAGGGGCACAGCCGCCAACTCCTGAATGGGGAGCAATGATCGCTGCAGGTCAGGAGTATATGTGGACATCGCCTCATATGATCGTCGTTCCGGGTATAGCGATCATGCTCGTTGTATTTGCGTTTAATGTTGTGGGCGACGCTCTTCGCGACGCTTTAGATCAAGGAATGAGTTTGGATAAATAAAAGGGGGAGATTTCAAATGGAAAAAAAGTGGTTTACTAGTTTGCTAACGGTACTTTTTGTGTTGTCTTTGGCTTTAGCAGGTTGCAGCAGCAATTCTTCATCAGGTGGAAGTTCTGGTGATGCTAAACAAGAGCTAACCTATGCAACAACTTCGAAAGTTGTAGGACTTTCTCCGATTCTCACAAATGATTCTGTATCATCCACTGTTATTGAACAGATCTATGAAACGCTCTTTGTCCGCAACAGCAAAGGTGAAATTGTTCCTCACCTTGCAGAATCCTATGAAAATCCTGATGAAAATACGTGGGTGATCAAATTAAAGAAAGATATAAAGTTCCATGATGGAACACCTTTTCATGCAGAATCCGTTAAATATACGTTTGATAAGCTAAAAGATCCTGCAACAGCTGCACCGCGTGCATCGCTGTTAGCACCTGTCTCATCCATTGAGGTTCAGGACGAGCATACAGTCGTTTTAAAAACAGAAAAGCCGTATGGTCCGATGCTTGCTGCTTTAACGCACTCAAATGCTGCCATCGTTTCGCCGACAGCCGACAAAAAACAAGATCTTATGAAGGACCCTGTTGGAACAGGACCATTTAAGTTCTCAGAAAAAGTGAATGGTGATGACATTGTCCTTGTAAAAAATGAAGATTACTGGCAAAAGCCAGCTAAGCTGGAGAAGATTACGTTCACAGTTGTTCCAGAAGTATCAACTGCCATCTCTATGCTTCAGACGGGAAAGGTTCAGTTGATTGATGCGTTAGCACCTGAACTTATGCCGCGACTAGAAAAAATCAAGAACGTTGAAACACAAAAAGTAGATGGAACACCGGTTTATTACCTGGCATTCAACATGGAAAAAGCGCCAATGAACGACCTTAAGTTCAGACAAGCTGTATCTCATGCCATCAACCGAGAAGGCTATCTGAAAAAGTTGAACGGATTAGGTGTCTATTCCAACTCATTCATTGGTCCAGAAGTATTTGGACATCCGAAAGACGATAAAGGACCTAAATTTGATCAAGAAAAAGCAAAAGAACTTGTTAAGGCGAACGGATTTGATAAAAAAGAAATCAAGCTGCTTGTGGCAAATACAGCATCATACATGAACATGGGAGAAGTGATTCAAGCACAATTAAAAGAAGTCGGTATCCCAGCCAAGATCGAAACACTTGAATGGGGCACATATCTGGATGTATCCAAAACAGGTGACTTTGATATCACCATTGCCGGTTGGTCGAACGTGACAGGTGACGGAAGTGAATTGTTGTTCCCGCGCCTTCACTCGGCAAACATTGATGCAACAAACTTAAGCCGTTATAAGGATGCTGAACTCGACAAGCTGATCGATCAGTCCCGATCGGTTGTTGATCAGGAACAGCGTCTGGACATTCTAGCAAATGCGGATGAGTATGTGATGACACAGCTCCCAGTACTGCCGATCTATCACGGTATTGCTTCAGCTGCTTACGATAAATCCGTTAAGGGCTTTGAGATGGAACCTACAGGACAGTGGTCACTATACGGCGTTCATAGAGAGTAGGGATAACGATGAAAGATACTGTTTTAGAAGTGACAAATCTAGTGACAAAATTTAAGTCAGCGGATGGTCTTTTGCCGGCTGTCCGCGGCGCCTCTTTTTCGGTAAAAAAAGGAGAAACGCTCTGCATCGTTGGAGAATCAGGCTGTGGTAAAAGTATCACAGCCCTTTCCATCATGGGGCTTCTGCCTTCAAATGGATTGATAACAGATGGCTCCATCACGTTCAACGATCAGAACCTAGCTTCCATGTCTCCAAAAAAAATGCAGAAGCTGCGCGGAAACGATGTTTCTATGATTTTTCAGGAACCCATGACAGCCTTAAATCCAGTATTTACAATTGGTTTTCAAATTCGTGAACCATTGTTGATCCATCAGAAACTATCAAAGAAACAAGCACATGCAAGAGGGATCGAGCTGTTGAAGATGGTAGGAATTCCGTCGCCAGCAGAACGGATGAACCAGTATCCTCACGAGTTAAGCGGCGGGATGAGACAGCGGGTGATGATCGCGATCGCTTTATCCTGTAATCCTTCCCTGTTAATTGCAGACGAACCAACAACCGCCCTCGATGTAACGATACAGGCTCAGATAATCGATTTGTTGAACGATTTGAAAGAACAATTAGACATGAGCATGATCATGATCACGCATGACATGGGCGTTGTTGCTGAGATCGCCGACCGTGTCATCGTCATGTATGCCGGAGAGGTGATTGAAGAAGGACGGGTAGAGGAAATATTTGAAAATCCGCAGCATCCATACACAAAAGGACTCTTATCTTCTGTACCAAACGTAGATGATCCTGATTTTGAACTGAAACCAATTGCGGGATCTATGCCGATGTTGAATGAGAAGATCAGCGGGTGCCGTTTTCATCCGCGTTGTCCATATGCGTTTGATAAATGTTTCAGTGAATCACCGAAGACTTTTTCAGTAACAGATAAACAGAACGTACGATGCTGGCTGCAGGAGGAGGTAGAGCAGAATGGCGGTAGACGAGCAAGTTCTCTATAGCGTAAAAAACGTAAAGAAGCATTATCCCATAAAAGGCGGCATGCTTCAGCGGGTAAAAAGCCATGTGAAAGCAGTTGATGGAATTACCCTTGATATTTATAGAGGGGAAACACTTGGTGTCGTCGGTGAGTCTGGGTGTGGAAAATCGACATTAGGAAGAACCATATTAGGACTTGAATCTCTGACAGAAGGAGAACTTGTCTTTAACGGGAATAACATCAGTAAGTACTCACCTCGCCAGTTAAAACCGTTCAAAAAAGAGATGCAGATGATCTTTCAAGATCCTTATGCTTCTCTTAATCCAAAACAGCGGATCGGCGATGCTTTAGAGGAAGCATTTATTATTCATACAAATCTCCCGGCAGAGAAAAGAAGAGAGAAAGTGATCAAGCTTTTAAACGAAGTAGGTCTAAAAGAAGATCATTATGAGCGTTATCCGCATGAGTTCAGCGGCGGTCAGCGCCAGCGGATCGGTATCGCCCGTGCGATCTCGATCAATCCGTCATTTATCGTATGTGATGAACCGGTTTCAGCCCTTGATGTTTCGGTACAAGCACAGGTTATTAAACTATTAAAAGATCTTCAGGAAAAGCACGCATTGACCTATTTATTCGTATCGCATGATTTAGGAGTCGTCCGTCACCTATGTAACCGAGTGCTCGTTATGTATTTAGGACAGATGGTCGAACTCGCGCCTGTAAACAAGTTATACGAAAATCCGACCCATCCTTACACAGAAGCCTTATTATCTGCCATCCCAAGACCAGCTGTCGGCCGAAAAAGAGAACGGATCCGTTTAACCGGAGATCTGCCGAGTCCATCCAATCCGCCGACAGGATGTCCGTTTCATACGCGTTGTCCTATAGCGAAAGATCATTGCACAACAGAAAAACCGGCGTGGCGTCAAATGGATGACGGCCATTTTATCGCCTGTCATGAGAGGTGAAGAAGATGAATCAAACGATACCGCATAAAAAACAGAGTATAACGTACAATGCACTAAATAATCCGTATTCTTCTCAGAGGATGACCGTTTACGCCAAAAAAGGCATGGTCGCAACCTCCCAGCCGCTTGCAGCACAAGCAGGTCTCGATATTTTAAAAAAGGGCGGGAACGCGGTTGATGCAGCGATTGCGACCGCGGCCTGTCTGACCGTTGTAGAACCGACTTCAAACGGAATCGGGGGGGATGCTTTTGCGCTCGTTTGGACGAAAGGTAAACTCCACGGATTGAATGCAAGCGGTCCGGCCCCAAAAGGAATATCCATCGAGGAAGTTAAGAAGGCTGGACATGATAAGATGCCGAAATTTGGCTGGCTGCCTGTTACGGTACCCGGAGCTCCGGCAGCATGGGCAGAGCTCTCTAGCCGTTTTGGCAAGCTTTCGTTAAAAGAAGTATTGCAGCCAGCGATCTCGTATGCAGAGGATGGCTACCCTCTGACACCCATTCTCGGAAAGTACTGGAAAAGAGCCTATGAAACATACAAGAGGGAGTTAAAGGGTACAGCGTTTGAGAGCTGGTTCCAAACCTTTGCGCCTGACGGCCGTGCTCCTGAGGTTGGTGAAGTTTGGCGTTCTCCTGACCATGCCCAAACATTGCGGGATATTGCAGAAACAAATGCAGAGTCATTTTACAGAGGAGCGCTCGCACAAAAGATTGGCGAAGCTTCAGAATCGCAAGGCGGTTTTTTACGAAGTGAAGATCTAGCTTCGTTTTATCCAGAGTGGGTAGAACCGATCAAGGTGAACTACAGGGGATATGATGTTTGGGAAATTCCGCCGAACGGGCAAGGGATCGTAGCGCTCATGGCACTGAACACGTTAAAAGGTTTTGATTTTACTGAAAAAGAATCAGCCGAAACGTATCATAAACAAATTGAAGCCATCAAACTGGCCTTTGCGGATGCAAAAAAATATGTAACAGACAGGTCAAGAATGAGCGTTACGGTAGAAGGATTATTGTCTGAAGCGTATGCAGAGAAAAGAAGAGAGCTGATCGAAGCGGAAGCACTCCAGCCTGAACCTGGTATTCCGCCAAGCGGAGGAACCGTCTATTTAGCAACAGCTGATGACGAAGGAAACATGGTCTCATTTATTCAGAGCAATTACATGGGCTTCGGATCAGGCGTAGTTGTTCCTGGCACTGGCATCGGACTGCAGAACAGAGGCCATGATTTTTCATTAGACCCTGATCACGATAACGCACTCGAACCTGGTAAAAAAACGTATCATACGATCATTCCAGGGTTCTTAACAAAAGACGGAGAAGCAGTCGGTCCGTTTGGTGTGATGGGTGGATATATGCAGCCTCAAGGCCACGTACAGGTCGTGATGAACACGGTTGATTTTCATCTAAATCCGCAATCTGCTCTGGATGCACCGCGCTGGCAGTGGATGGAAGACAAAAAAGTACTGGTTGAACGTTCATTACCTGCTCATATTGCAGATGAATTGGCGAGAAGGGGGCACGATGTGCAGGTTGCGTTAGATTCGGGGAACTTCGGCCGCGGACAGATCATATGGAGAGATCCAGAAACAGGCGTGCTCGCGGGAGGAACAGAAGGAAGAACAGATGGCACTATTGCTGCCTGGTAAAAAGACCAACAAAACCAACCTAGAATAAAGGACTTGATAACATGACTTACCTCAATTTGTTTCTTGCCTTTTTCCGGTCGGGCATGCTTGGATATGGGGGAGGACCTTCTTCTATTCCCTTAGTCCATAAAGAAGTAGTCGGAAAGTACAAATGGATGAACGATGAAGAGTTCGGAGATGTCTTGGCACTCGGAAACACACTCCCAGGACCAATCGCAACCAAGATGGCAGGCTATATCGGCTATCGTGTGGCTGGGTATCTTGGACTCGCGATCGCTCTTCTGGCTACCATTCTCCCAACGATTATTCTCATGATCCTATTGCTGACGTCGTTAAGGGAATTTAAAGATCAGCCATGGGTTCAAGGGATGACAAAAGGGGTTATACCGGTAGTTGCCGTGATGCTTGCCGTTTTAACATGGCAGTTCTATGATAGTTCGAAAAAGAGCCTCGGCCTAAAGATCAGTCTTATCCACATATTTGCCGGTGTCTTGCTTTTGCAGTTTCTTGGCGTGCATCCAGGCATCGTGATCGGATTATTACTCGCATACGCTTTATTCGGTCCGGTTAAGGAAAAGAAGAAAAATATCGTACATGTGCGGGAAGGAGAAAAAACAGGATGACATACTGGCACATCTTTCTCGCGTTTTTTATACCAGGCATCCTAGGCTATGGCGGCGGTCCAGCTTCTATCCCTTTGATTGAGAATGAGGTTGTAGATCGGTATGAGTGGCTTTCTGTGAGCGAATTTACAGAAGTACTGGCACTTGGTAATGCTCTTCCGGGACCGATCGCTACGAAAATGGCAGGCTATATCGGGTTTCAGGAAGGCGGCTGGATCGGAGCATTTGTAGGTGTCTTTGCTACCGTTGCCCCCTCCCTTTTATTGATGGTAGCCTTCCTCGGACTCGTTTATAAATTTAAAGATTCCCCAAGAGTAAAGAACATGAGCACGTATGTAAAACCAACAATCGCCGTACTTCTCGGAATCATGGCGTACCAGTTCTTTTTCGAGTCCTTTACAGGTGTTGGCTGGATGCATACTCTGTTCTTGGCAGTGTTAAGTTTTTTCTTGATGGAGAAGGTGAAGGTTTCTCCAGTATTTGTGATTATCGGATCACTTGGATACGGAGCGGTATTTTTAGCTTGATTTGTAGAGGAGGCTGACCCACAAGGACATGAAATATGCCCTTTTGCGGTCAGCTTTTATAATTCTGTTTATCTGTACGGTTCTAATGTGTGATTTACAGGAGGAATTTCCTTTTTTGAGCGAAAATGAGAGGTTTTCGCGTGGAACTCTATGCCGTTTGAGCGAAACGTGGCCAGGTTTGAGTGAAACGAGCAATCGTTTGAGCGAAAACTCGCCCTTATTGAGCGAACGTGTAATTAAAACGTACCGTAAAGACCAGAGGCTCATTAAATACTTATTAGCCCGCCCCCTTATTAGGAGTTTGATTACCCGGGATAAAAAAACGATTGCCATAGAGAAAATGGAATGATCATGGAATTATTGTCCTCTGCCTACTTTTTCTGTTAAAAAGTCAGGTCAAAAGCCTAGTGTGAAAGCTTCTCGTATAGGAAACAGTATACCGTATACTTGAAAATTCTAGGCATTAGGAGGGATGTACATGTTTGGGTTCGAGGATGTTTGGAAGTTTTTCTTTTCCTTTTTTCTTGTATTACCGATCGTGACCTTCATTCACGAAGCAGGTCATCTCTTTTTTGGCAAAGTGACGGGCGGGAAAGTCCACATCCATATCGGCAGCGGCAACAGGCTCTTTAAGATAGGTCCATGCCATATCCGAAAGCTTTATTTCTGGGATGGCTGGTGTGAATATGAAAATCTGAAAAACCATACACGAAGGCACTTGGTCGCTGTTTATCTGGGCGGTCCGCTTTTTACAATATTAAGCATGCTGATCGTAAACGGTCTTATTCATATGGGAATCTTAAAAGCAAGCATCTTTACTTATCAATTTGTGTATTTTTCCTTCTACTTTGCATTCTTTTCGCTGATTCCGATCGAGCACCACGGCTATCCGACAGACGGGAAAGCGGCATTGGATGTAATGAAACAAAAGACCATCGAGAAGAATCCGCTGGGTTAAATAGGGAAACGTTTGGAAGAAAGAATTCCAGACGTTTTTTCACTTTAAGAAAGCATGACTTGTTAACTGATTGATAAATGAGGCAGTAAACAAGTTTAGGAAAAGCTTGGAGTCAGCCAAGTTTTTTTTAGTCTTTCAAATAAATATTTTTAAAGTATACTGTGTTAGAATTGTTTCAACTTAAGTTGCACGTCTGTAACAGGTATTATGGACAAAACAAGTGAATACTTTTTAGTGAAGTGGGGGTCATCAGGATGAAACCGATATTGCTTGGTATTGCTGCCGCCTTTTTCTTTGGCGTCACATTCATATTGAACCGGTCGATGGACTTAACAGGTGGAAGCTGGCACTGGAGTGCATCGCTTCGCTTTTTTTACATGGTTCCGTTACTGTGGATCATCGTATGGATGCGTGGAAACGTAAAGCCCGTATTTCAGGAACTTAGGGCGCGATTTGGAGTGTGGTTTCTATGGAGCTCTGTCGGATTTGTACTGTTTTATGCGCCGATCACGTATGCGGCTGGTTTTGGAGAAGCATGGCTGGTCGCCGCCACCTGGCAGATCACGATCGTAGCGGGATCGCTTCTCGTGCCGTTTTTTTATGAAGGGGAAGGTAAGGACAAAAGATCACGGCAAAAAATCCCGTTTAAAGGCTTGGGCTTTTCGGTTTTGATTTTAGCTGGTGTGGGACTTGTTCAAATTCAGGAAGCGGATGGTGTGAACGAATCCGCCTGGCTGCATGTCGTACTGCCTGTTCTGATTGCAGCAATCGCGTATCCGCTCGGCAACCGTAAAATGATGATTGTTACAAACAAGCGGCTCGATGCGTTTCAACGGGCATTCGGGATGACGATCGCGTCACTCCCATGGTGGATTGTTCTAGCGGCAGTCGGCTGGTTCCAAGGCGGTGCTCCGACTAGCGACCAGCTGTGGCAGAGCTTTTTAGTCGCGATCTCATCGGGTGTCATCGCGACGGTGCTCTTTTTTCAGGCAACCGATCTTTGTTCGAACAACCCTGTTAAACTAGCAGGAGTTGAAGCGACGCAATCGGCCGAAATCATATTCGTGCTGATAGGCGAGATGTGGCTATTATCCATCACAGCCCCAACACTGCTTTCATTATCTGGTGTGCTCGTCATCATGCTGGGCATGTTTTTGCACAGTTATTACGGAAAAACAGAAGTTGTTCAAAAAAAATCTATCAATCTTGCAAAATGATGAATAAAAAAAATGTGAGGGGGGAATAGTATTACTACCCCCCCTTTTATATAGTAACTTTTGAACAGCCGCTGCCCGTAGCAGCGGTTGTTTTTTTGTGTAAAGTTAGAAAATCCTTCATACTTGTGCATAGAAAGTCGGATGGTTGCGAAACACCCTTGCTATTCTATTGATGAAGGGAGGTTGTGAACATGGATTCGCTTGAAAGAATGAATGACGCATTGAACTATATTGAAGAAAATCTTACTGATGAGATTGATTTTGCAGAAGTGGCGAGACGGGTTTATTGCTCGGAGTATCATTTTAAACGGATGTTCTCGTTTTTAGCTGGTGTACCGCTTTCCGAGTACATCCGCCGAAGACGATTGACGCTGGCCGCGTTTGACCTTAGAGATAGTAAATTACGGATTATCGATATTGCGGTTAAGTATGGCTACAATTCACCAGACTCTTTTACGAGAGCTTTTCAAAGTTTGCATGGCGTGACACCATCAGAAGCCAGGAAAAATGATCAATCATTAAAAGCTTATCCACGCATGGCCTTCCAGTTATCAATAAAAGGAGGAAGTGAAATGAATTATCGGATCGTCGAAAAAGAAGCATTTCACATTGTGGGGATTAAGAAAAGAGTTCCGCTCATTTATGAAGGAGTAAACCCTGAGATTGCTGCTATGTGGCAGAGTTTAAATATGGATCTGATTAACGAGTTAAAAAGTTTATCGAATGTTGAGCCAAGTGGACTCATAAGTGCGTCTACTAACTTTTCGGAGAGGCTTGCTGAAAACAGTGAACTGGATCATTATATTGGGGTAGCGACAACGGAGGAGTGTCCGGAGCACTTGGCGAAGCTTAATGTGTTAGCGTCAACGTGGGCTGTTTTTGAAGCGGTTGGGCCTTTTCCAGATACGCTGCAGAATATATGGGGACGCATTTACTCTGAGTGGTTTCCATCGTCAAGTTATGAACAGACGAAAGGACCGGAAATGTTGTGGAATGAACATAAAGATACGAGTTCACCAACGTTTAAAAGTGAGATTTGGATTCCCCTTAAAAAGAAATAAAAGAAGAAATAAAGAAGAAAGCATCGGCGTTGAACCGATGCTTTTTGTATTTATTGCTCTACAATTTCCTTCAGCTTGCTCTGCCACTTTTCGTCATCCAGTATGATTTGAAACGAAATACGGCGGTTTTTTTGGAGTGCATCGGCGGAATTGCCTTCTGCAATCGGCTTATACTCGCTGTAGCCTGTTGCTGCCAAGTATTGGGCGTACTCTTTTTTCGCGAGCTTTGGATTCGCTTTTCCGAGATAATCGACAACGGCAACCGCACGCTGTGTAGATAGTGACCAGTTAGCGTAAGGAACTGAGTCGGTGTGGCCCTCTATTAAAATGATGTACAAATATTGGCTCATATCTTTTTCCTCGATAATTGCAGCAAGCGCATCGGCTAACGGATCAAGAACTTGCTTTCCTTTTTCCGAGATTTCAGCACTTCCCGTTTCAAAAAGGATGTTTCCTTCAACTGAAATCGTGTTGTTCGGACCCCGGATGATTTTATCTTTACCGACGTTTTCTTCAAGTTGTTTTTGAATCAGGTCGGAGATGTGTTTTTTTACCTCTGCCACTTGACCGAGTTCACGCTTGATCTGAGCCTGGTCGTACGCGTTATAGATGCTCTGCACATAGGCAAGGATAGCGATAAAAACCATCACAAGCACCATCATGGCCATCATATCGGTGAAACTCGGCCAGAAAATTTCTTTTGTTTCTTGATCTTCACTGTTGTAGTAGGATTTACGCGCCTTCATAACGGTCACCGTCTCCTAAAACTGGGCGATGAGATCTCAGGCATCCGTTCATCATCAACGTATTCAGGCTGGCGAGGGTTTCGAGTTTCATAGACAACCTGGTTTGATTGATTCATGGCAGTTTGGTAGATTCGCTGCATGAGGTGGTACATGTCAGAAAGTGTTCGGTTGTTGTCCGTGATGCTGCGAGTTAATCCGTGGTGCAAGTTTTCCAGGGTACGAGCGAGTTCACGCATTTCGTCATCCCGGCTGTTCTGGTTTTGCGAGTTATTTAGGATAGACGCTAGCTGACGGCTTTGGCTATCCATGATGTTGCGGACTTGATCGGTAAAATCTCTTTTTATGTGCTCAACTGCAGAATAAAAACTTTTCTCAAGCTGCCCAACACTCGAAGCGAAATCGGCTGATGCTCTGCCGTATTCGCCTTGTTTTTCAGCATAACGATAATGCCATTCATCCTGTTTTTGAGCAAGACGGTTCTCGAGAGCATCATGCTGATTTTGATAATGCTGAAGCTGTTCCTGCATGCCGCGAAGCATCTGTTGTGCGTGTTCTTCAGATCGCCGCTGAGCTTCCTGCAGCATTTTATCGGAACGCTGAATGAGCTGCTCAAACTTTTGCTGACCTTGCGTATGGCGGTCGTTGCTTGTTTTTAGCTGTTGCTCAAATGAAGAAATGTTCTTGGCAAGCGCGTTAATGCTCGTATCGACTGTTTTTTGAATCGTGCCTAGTTCTTTTGTTGTTTCGTTAAAGCGCTGGCCGAACTCATCGAGCTGTGTGGTGGAAGCGGCAAAACGCTCTGAATGCTGTCGCTGCGCTTCAAAAATGCCGTTCACATCCTCCATCGCTTTTTGCAGACCGGCTGTAAAATTCACCATCTGAGAAGCAAATTCTCCAAGTGTTTTATCGAATGAAGATTCAACTCTCGAAGCAAGCCTGTCAAGCAGCCGTTCAACGGAATCCTGAGGCTTATCGTTAATAAGCACACTGTTAATATTGTGATCGAGGTAGACCTCACAATCAGCTAAAAGCTTGTTTTGCATATAGGATAGGGAAGTACCTTGTGAAAAAAAGCCTGACTGAATCAGGTTGAGGAAAAGCGCAGCCCCAATCCCGGCGATACTTGTAAAAAAGGCAACACTCATACCTTCGAACGGTGCAGTAAGTGAAGAGATGATGGAGTTCAGTGTAAGGTTCGAATCAGCCGGCTGGGTTCCGAGTGTCATTAACGTATCTTGCATCGCTAAAAGTGAAAGCGTAAGTCCAATGAACGTTCCGAGTACACCAAGGATGATGGTGAAAGACGGAAGCTGGCTCAGCAGTTTTTGAATGTTCCCGACCGGAACCCGGAAAATGCCAAGGAGCGAAATCCGCTCGTTATAAAGATGTTTCTCAATGAGCGCCTGGGTGTTCAGCTGAGGAACCCCAGCAAGATGAAATTGCTTGTAGTCTGTTGTAACACGCTGAATCCAGTGTGAGTAGGGCTGCTGATCTGTATTTGTCTCAAGCTGCTGCAGCTCCTTGCTCCATTTTCGAAAATGGTATGCCGTTTGTGTATATCCAACAATACCAAGAAAAATGAGAAACCCAATGACCCCGACGACAATTAACGTAAGCTGATCCATAATGCCACCCCTTAGATGTCTTGTCTTCATACTGATAGATATGTCCTAGCTGTGGGAAATATTTAGGGAAATGGGGTCTGACCCCAAACAAATACAAAAACCCCGAAATTGTCCATCTCAAATGGACAATTTCGGGGGTGTCTTCACACATCATGTAGTTTTCTTTCAAAAGCGTGCTAAGTTTTAAGCAAGTTCTTCGGTTTTCTGCTGCTTTACTAACTCGTTATAAAAAGCAGCATATGACGCGCTCATGTAAGGAGCTAACCAGAGTAATCCGATACCAAGTGTAAGTAAACTAAGGAATCCCCATCCGATAAAGCTCAGCTGAAGGACAAAGAATTTCCACTTATACCCGTGCATCAGCGTACGGCTTTTTTTGATGGCTGCATTAATTCCGATTCCTGGGTTATCTTTTAACACAAAATACGTTTGCGAATAAGCGAAAGCCTTTATAATTCCTGGAATAATAAAAAGAAGGAACCACAAAAACATATAAACCATCATGACGAGATACGTTCCAAGAATTTTTAGATACATGCTGATCTCTGAGAATCCTTGAACCAGGCCAGAAAACTTAATTTGTTCACCTGTCCGAACTACGGATAAGAACGTCCATAGATATCCGATATATAAAGGCAGCAGCACGAGTGTGATGACGAACGTACTTGCTGTTGCACCATTAGCAGTATCAGTTGAGTTAATCCAAGCTTCAAAACCACCGCTTAGATTGATTTCAATAATCATAGGGATTAAATAATAGATGGAAGCAAAAAGCAGGGTAAATAACGCTGCCCGGCCCCATTGTCCTTTTAATTGCTGCCTTGCTTCTTTTTTCAACGCTTTATTCTTCATTCATCTTCACCTTTCCTTATCTACCAGTTGATTATACTACTATATTATGGTGGAATGTAAATTTTTTGGATAACAAGAAATCTATTATTTTGTTTAAGGGAAGATTAAAAGTAAAATAGTATTAGCTGTAAAAAGAAAGACTGGAGGGATGGAGATGCAAGAATATCGTCAGAACAATGAGGCTGTTCTTCTTTTTGATGGAGTATGCAACCTCTGTAATTCGAGTGTGCAATTTATACTAAAACATGAGAAGAACCAGCACCTTACGTTCGCCGCTATCCAGTCGGAAGCAGGAAAGAGGCGGCTTGCAGAGTATAATATTAACCCGATCCAGACCAACTCCGTAATTTTAATTAAAAGTGGTCAGGTTTATACCCAATCTGATGCGATACTGAAAATAACGCAGTTTTTAAGTTTTCCTTACAGCTTAGGAAGAATCTTGTTCGTCGTACCTAAGTCGATCCGAGATTTCTTTTATAAAAAAGTAGCCAGAAACCGTTACAGATGGTTTGGGAAAAGAGACAGCTGCATGATTCCGACCCCACAACTAAAAAATAGATTTTTAGAATAGTTTTTATTAACAATTTCATAAGACAAACTGCCTCTTAATAGGATAAAAGAAAAACCTAAAAGGGGTATTTATTATGGGGCAAAAGGTCTTGATCTTTGGGGATGTTGGAATTGATGACACGATTGCGTTGACTTATGCTTATTTAAACGATGAAATCGATATTGTTGGTGTTGTTTCAGACTATGGTAATGTTTCCAGAGAGAAGACGATTGCCAATGTGCATTATATTGCTAAAATGTTCAACTTTCCTAAAGAAGTAAAAATAATTGGTGGTGCTGAAGTGCCGATGACAGGTGAGCAGCCCACCTTTTATCCTGAAGTACATGGAGAATACGGGTTAGGTCCCATTGAACCAGGTGTATACGAAGGTGTTATTGAAAATTTTTTTGAAATCGTAAATTTGATTAAAAAATATGAAAATGAACTGATCATCGTAAATATTGGAAGACTTACTTCTCTTGCGACGATGTTTATTTTATTTCAATCCTTGATGAAAAAAGTAAAAGCTTACTATATTATGGGCGGTGCTTTCTCGGTACCAGGGAACGTCACTGCGGTATCTGAGGCGAATTTTCATGGAGATCCGATTGCTGTAAGAGTGGTTCTAACGTATGCTACTAACGTTACGATCATTCCTTTGAATGTGACGGACCGGGCCATCGTAACACCAGAAATGGTAAATTATATTGACTATAAAGGCAAAGCACCGCTTATAAAGCCTTTGCTTGATTACTATTTTAACTTCTATAAAAATAACAACCCCAACATTCAAGGAAGTCCAGTCCATGATGCGGTTACGTTGATAGCAAGTATTCGTGAAGATATGTTTACTTTCAAAACGCTGCCCGTACATATCGTACTTAGGGATGAAATGATTGCGAGAGGACAAAGCATAGCAGATATCAGGCCGTATATACAGTTTGGCGAACAAGAAAAAAAGCACCGGATCGCATTCGATTTTGACTATCACTATTTTTTTAATGACTTTATGAGTGTGATGACGGGGGAAGAGTTTAAGTAGATTTAAGGAGCATAGATTAAGTCTAGTATATAATAAAAAACCGGCTTCCTATCAATGCAGATGGACCCGGTTAAATGGTTGGTTAAATTATTTATCTTTTTACGCGCAATCTTTAATTTGATCAAGTTTATTTAGCTTCTCATCAAGAATCTGACTTAGCTGAACAAGTAACGGGTCAGTCAGACTGCTTACCTTTTTGCTTACCTCATACATGGTCGTGCGAATGGCGTCTATCTCTGTAGTTAAGACAAGAGCATTACTTCGGCTCATGGTCCATTCCCCCTCAAATATAATAACCACTTCTGCACCTTTATATCGGTAAATCTTGCAATAATTATATACCATATTTTGTGTTAAGTCTATCGTTTTTTTACATATATAGGGGGACAGACCCCAGTCAAATACAAATTTGCCGAAAATGTCGTTTTGGAAAAGACATTTTTGGTTTTTTTGTTAAATAAATTGTTGCATCCTGTCGATATACTTTTTGCTGCCTAGAAAAAGTACACACATGGAGGAAGAAAATGATTAAGAAAAGTCTGCAAAGGCAAATTTTAGTGCCTTTTTTATTGTTAATAATAATGACAGGTTTAGTAGTAAGCGGAGTGAGCTACTTTTTTAGTATGAAGTCAACTGTTGATAATTCGTCTGAAGATACCTCTGCCCGAATGCACGATCTAAATGAATCACTGAATCGTTTTTTAGAAGATAACGCTGATTTTGTCTCAGCTTATTCAGATTCAATGGGTATAAAGCTTTTTAAAAAAGGAGATAGCCCTGATTTTATTATTTCAAAATTTGAAGACTATCATCTTTCAAACGAAGCAATAATGAACAGTTATTTTATTTCGGAAACAAAAGAAGCTATCATATACCCGGCACCTTCAGAACAGGCGAGAGATCTTACACTTACAGCTTGGTACAAGCAAGCTGCAAAAGATCCGAAGCAAGTCATCTGGACCGACCCTTTTATTGATTCTTCTACAGACCGTCCAGTTGTAAAGGCTGTTAAAGCGGTCGAATATAACGGCGATATTATTGGGGTTGCAGCAATTGACATCGCTGTTAATGACATTCTGACACTGATGCAAAATGTGAAAATCGGAAGTACTGGATATGCGCTCCTTCTTGATAACTCAGGAAACTATATGGTACACCCTAATGCAAAAAAGCTGGGAAAAAGCGCAACGAACGAACCCTATTATAAAAATATCGAAAAAAACGAAGGTGTAATCACTACGGAAATAAATGGTGAGGACCGCGTAATCAGCTACACAAAAAATGAAATGACCGGTTGGAAGCTTGCGGGTACAGTTGCTTTAAGTGAATTCGAGAAAAAGGCTTCTGTCATTCTCCTGCCAATTGGGATTGCCCTTTTACTTACTCTATTAGTGGCTGCAATTATCTCTATATTTTTATCTAGAACAGTCACAAAGCCGGTGAAACAGTTACAAGAAGCTATGCATGAAATGAAAAATGGAAACTTGCAAGCAAGTGTCTCCATAGATAGAGTAGATGAGATCGGCCAATTGTCTGATAGTTTTATTGAAATGTCAGGCCAAATGCGCGCGTTAATCGGTGAGATGGCACAAATTACTGACCATGTTACAGATGCTTCTCAAACTGTAGTAGCTAGTGCAGAAGAAAATTCTGCGGCAGCACAGGAAGTTTCAACGACAATGCAGCAAATTGCAGCAGGATCATCACATCAGGCAGAATTGATGGAGGGAAATGCAAAAGCTGCTAACGTTCTCGCAAATCGTATCATTCAAGTACAAGAAAAGGGAGAAGCGATTGAAAAAGCAACTCTACAAATGAATCAAGCATCGGTAACGGGAGTTGAAAAAGTAAGTTTCTTGAAAGAAAAGTCTTTATTAACAACCGAAATGACGAAAGAAATGATTACATCGATAAAAAAGCTTGATGAAACGTCAGGCAGTGTTCAGGAGATTGTACACACGATTAGCGAGATAGCCAATCAAACAAATTTGTTGGCGTTGAACGCGGCGATTGAAGCAGCTCGTGCTGGAGAATCTGGCAGAGGATTTGCTGTTGTCGCAGATGAAGTTCGAAAACTTGCTGAACAGACAGAAGGATCATTAAAAGAAATCAGCAATTTAATTTCTGAAATGCAGTCGGTCACTCAAACAACAGTCGGACAAGTCCAGGAAGCAGCAGTGCTCATTCTATCTCAAGGTGAAGCTGTGGAAGAAACGGAGCAATCCTTTTCAGCGATTTCAGATGCGGTTCAAGGCAACTCGGAAAAATTAAAAAATGTTATTGTTTCCGTTGAAGAAATGGCAAAGCAAAAAGATGTGCTGTTAGACAATGCTTCGCATATATTAGCGATCACACAGGAAACAGCTGCTGGAACAGAGGAAGTTTCCGCATCTACAGAGCAGCAATCAGCATCTATGGAGCAATTAAATCAACTTGCAGAACAGCTCGAACAATATGCTGAACAAATGCGCGTCCATGTGAGAAAGTTTAAAATCTAGGGGGACAGACCCCAGTCAAATACATTTTAGCCGGTTTTGTCTTCGTGAGGAGGACAAAACCGGCTTTTCCTTGCTATGATTGACTTTAGAGTGAATGAAAAAGAAATGTGAATCTAAAAATGAAGTTAATGTTCTACTACCGGTGAGGTCCTGCTTTCTACGAATTCACGGTATTGAGGTTTTGAATTCTGGAATAATCCAAGTATCTTTGAGGTTTCCACGAAGGGACATACAGCCTGGGTAACATAGTAACGGTAGCTGCTCCATGGATATTCAAGAGGAAACATGACGAGATCTGCTGCAACCGGATTCAGGTGAATGTAACGGCTAGTATCTAATAGATAGGAAGGGTCTTCAATCAATTCAGCTCCATATCTACCTTGAAACACATGACCGGTAAGTTCGTATTTCTTATTGAAGTACATAGCGTATGTTTCGTTAAGTTCTTTCATGAAATCACTAGGTGGGGACATGCTGCACTGAATTTGTAGATGAGTGTGGTTGGACATGAGGCAATAAGAGAATAGCTGGACAGAATACTTCTTTACACAGTGACTTAAAATTTTTAGATATCGGTGGAAATCTAAGTGGGAGTAAAAGAGAGGTTCCCTTCGGTTTCCACGGGTCGTCACATGGTAAACAGCATCGGGGTACCAAATGCGCCGCGTTCTAGGAATGGCTTTCACCTCCTTTCGGTTATTCTTATTTTACACTGAGAAGTAGCAATGTGGGAAATGGGGACTGTCCCCAAACAATTTATTTCCCTTTATGTTTTTGAGTAAAACGCCATAGGGAAAAAGAAATTTTAAACGTATCCTCTTAATAATATTAAAAAGTTGGATTTACTATTGCCGTTTGAAATTGTTGTCGAGTAATGTATTTTTAACGATATTTCTATCAAATTTCCCCGGAAATTTTTTTGTTTATTTCATTATTAATGTATATATGACTTCTATCTACATAAAATAACTCCGTATTTTTCACAAACGGAGGTAATAATATGAACCCTAATCAGCCAAACATGAACCAAAACCAAAATCAGCAGCAACCACTAGAAGATAGTCCTGAATTTATCCATCAAAACATGCAAACAGGAGAAGTGCCTGCTCAGTTTAATCATGGAGGGCATGAAATGTTTGATGTCCATGAGATGCTCAGCGGAACAATCAACACATTAAATTTATACACTATTTGTAAAGGGCACGTTCAAGATCCAGATTTAAAAGCGATGATGGAACGTCACTATCAACATATTACAAACGAATATAATGCTTGTGTGCAGGCTTTCCAAACCGGAAAAGATCCAGCGATGCGCACCCAATCCTACCAAATGAATCAAGATAATGATTTTATTTATGGACTAAAGCCTTCTCAACCAAAAACACCAATTCAAAATGTTACAGAACTTAATGATGAAACTATATCTTCTTTAATTTTGGGAACACTGAAGTCGAATGCATCTATTAGAGGGATGGCTACCTTAGAAGTAACAAACCCAGTTCTTCGAAGAGTTTTTGCTGATGGCATTCCAAACTGGATTGAAATGGCGTATGAATTATCAATTTGGCAGAACAAAAATCATTATTATCAGGTTCCTCAACTTAACCAACAAGACATGACTGGGATGCTGAACGCTTACGGACAAGCACAAAACCAGCCACCGCTTCAATAAAAAATGTAAGATGACGAGTCCTAATAGGGTACTCGTCTTTTTTATGTTTTTCTACTTAAAAAAGGAATCTATCCAACCTTATAGAAGTGTATGAATTAGTCGAAAGAACTCGACAAGAGTTTGTGAATTTGCCATAGTTATGGGGGAGCTTTTATTCATATTTATCGGAAAGTCCAGGGGGTTAAACAATGAAAAAAGGAAACGACTGGCGATACCGGATCTCAAATAGAGAAGCAATCATGGGTACTGTACTTGCACTTCTAAACTTTATTTGGTGGTATGCGTTTGCGTACGGACTAGGTGGCAGACCGGTTAAAGAATATACTTACATACTAGGTTTTCCGGCGTGGTTTTTTTATAGCTGCATTGTCGGTTTTATTGTATTTACACTTTTAGTTTGGGTAATGGTAAAGTTCTTCTTTAAAGAAGTCCCTTTTGAAACGGATGAAGCTGAAGAGGAGAGTGAATCTAGATGAATTGGGATGTTATTCTTCCTCTAGCGTTCTTTTTAGTACTCGTTTTTCTAGTGGGCATTTATACATCGCGTCATATTAAAAGCGGTCCGTCTTTTTTACAAGACTACTTTTTAGCCGGACGCGAACTTGGCGGTTTTGTTCTCGCGATGACGATGGTGGCTACTTACGGAAGTGCTTCGAGTTTTATTGGAGGACCTGGAGCTGCTTATCAGCTCGGTCTCGGATGGGTTCTGCTAGCTATGGCACAGCTTGTGACTGGATATTTTACACTTGCTGTTTTAGGGAAAAAGTTTGCGATTGTAGCAAGAAAGATCAACGCAGTTACACTTATCGATTTTCTTAAAGCACGCTATGAAAGCAAGTGGGTGGTTATCTTATCAGCTCTAAGTATTGTAATCTTCCTGTTTTCAGCGATGGCTGCCCAGTGGGTTGGTGGGGGACGGCTCATCGAATCGTTTACTGGTGTTTCATATACCACGGCATTATTCATTTTTTCGGGTTCTGTTTTAATTTATGTTGTTGCAGGTGGTTTTAGAGCGGTTGTCATCACTGATGCTATTCAAGGTGTAGTTATGGTGATTGGGACCGTAATCATTCTGGCTGGAACCATTGTAGCTGGTGGCGGAATCGAAAATATTATGGGTGAATTACGTGCTGAGAATCCGAATCTTATCACTCCGTTTGGTTCAAATGAATCACTCACACCACTCTTTGTTTCTTCTTTTTGGATTTTAGTCGGTGTTGGTGTTGTAGGTTTGCCGCAAATTTCAATACGGGCAATGAGCTACCGAAATGCGAAAGCCATGCACCGCGCGATGATCATCGGAACGTTTGTGGTTGGATTTATCATGTTGGGAATGCATTTAACAGGAGTTTTTGGAAGAGTGATTCTGCCTGGTATTGAAATACCGGATAAAGTTATGCCGCTCTTGGCACTTGAAGTACTCCCAGGCTGGTTAGCCGGCATCGTTCTTGCAGCTCCGCTTGCAGCAGTTATGTCTACAGTAGACTCAGTGTTACTACTCGTTAGTTCGGCAATTATTAAAGATGTTTATATCAATTATATAAAACCTGATGCAGAAGAGCGTTTTGTTAAAAGATTAAGCTTTGGTATTACAGCTGTGGTTGGCTTGAGTGTATTTACGATGGCAATCAACCCGCCCGATCTGCTGATTTGGTTAAATCTATTTGCCTTTGGTGGATTAGAAGCAGCCTTTATCTGGCCGATTGTCATGGGGTTATATTGGAAGAGAGGAAATGCAAATGGCGCCATTGCATCCATTGTCGTCGGAGTAGGTTCGTACATGTGGCTGCATCTTAACTATCCAAATCTTTGGGGGATGCATACCGTTGTGATGCCGATTGTATTTTCGTTCTTTGCTTACATTGTGGGGAGTTTCACAAAGGGGGACAGACCCCAGACAAATACATTATAGGCGATATTGTCCATCTGAGGTGGACGATATCGTCTTTCTTTTGTAGGATGCGTTTTCACTAAAATTTGTAATCTGTGTAAAAATTAATAAACTCTATTTACAACCTATTATTCTGATGGTAATTTAATAGCAGAATATAATTAAATAAGTGTGGAGCATTGAAGGTCATTCTGTATGTGGGCGCTTGGAATGATCAGAGCTAGTAGCGCAACCGACCGCTTCTTTTATTCGTTCTATAGATAAAGGAAGGGGTATTTTTTATGGAAATTTCAAGAAAAGAAAAGTTTGGTACCAACAAGAAGGCAACAAAAAAGTGGCCAAAAGTAGTTTTGGCAGCAACGTTTGCAATGAGTGTAGGGACAACTTCTGTGTTTGCAGCAAAACCAGAGCTTGCTGATGCCTTATATGCAAAAATTCTCGAATATACCTTTAAAACAGAAATTGATAGCGAGCTTAACAAGGAAAAAGAGTCACTATTGAAGAATTTAAGGACAACTGTTAACGAAATTATCAATAGTACAAAACAAGAGCTAGATGATAAAAAAGACCTGATTGTTAATGACAAGAAAGCAGAACTGCAAAAACACTACAATGATGAAATGGCAGAAATCACAAAACGAAAAGAACAAGCTGTAGAAAAAAAGACAGCTGAAATGGAACAAGAGGCAATAAAAACAACGGGAGCAATCAAGACGGATATCACAAAAGAAATTGAACAAGAAATCAAAAAAGCCGATATTAATAAAAAGTAGTTTAAAGAGCGGAATCTTAAAACCTCCGCTCTTTTTCTTTTTCAGATATACTAGAAATTAGAAACGAAAACGGAGCCGAATCTATGAAAAAACTTTTTCTTATCTTAAGTATGATCTTTTTTGTCTATGCAGTTGCAATGCTCGTTCAAACAACAAATATGGACATGGGACTTGCTGTATTTTTCTTTTTAAGTGCTATCTTTTTTGTTTTGTTTTACAAGTACCAAGCCGCAATGCACCTATACAATACGTATAAGAAAACTACGCTGACGCTTGTGATAGCTTTTGTTCTGTTTGCGGCGACCTTAGAAACTCTTATTCTAACTTCCGCCAACACAGATCCAGATAATGTACCTGGGAAAATGGATACGATCCTCGTTCTTGGAGGGGGTACGAAGAACAACCGGCCAGGGGCTGTATTAAAAGGACGTCTCGATCAAGCTCTAGCATACGCGGACAACCATCCTAACGTAACTTTTATCGTAAGCGGAGGTCTCGGGTTCGGCAAAACAACGAGTGAAGGTACGATTATGAAAAACTACCTTGTAGAAAACGGAATTCAGCCTGAACGAATAAAGATTGAAGAAAAAGCGACAAGTACATACGAAAATCTTTTATATACAAAAGAAATGATCCAGCCGGATGATCAAGTGTTGATCGTGACAAGTGACTTTCATCTATTTCGGACAAAGATGATTGCTAATCGTGTAGGAATGGAAGCGGAAGGTCTAGGCTCTCCGCTTAGAATCTCGTCTATTCCACAGGCCCATGTTCGAGAATACATGGCGATCATCAAAAGCTATTTCACAGACCGATAAAAGGATGTGACACTCGTGAAAGTGAACAAATATCATTGCTGTGCTACATGTGTGAATTTCAAACCAGAAAAAACAGACAAAGGTATGTACTATTCTTGTACTCGACTCGGGTTTCAAACAAAACCTGACTACCAGTTCAATTGCTGGGAGCCCAAACCTCATGTTATTAAGCTTATGGAAAAGGATGAGAACGCTTAGGTCATTGCAAAGATCTAAGCGTTTTTACTTATGAATTCTGCAGACTTGCCTTGTAAAAGCTTACAATGATACAGTGTGTAAGGATTTATGTACCGGATTACAGGAATACTGTTGATAGATGATGAGAAAGGATTTTTTAAAATGAACCTTCAAATCCCAATTGAGATAAAAGAAAAGCTGCAACAAGATGCGGTTCGCCGGTTAGAAAATTTGCCGGATATATATAAAGAATTGATTGGTAAGCCTGGATACACAGCACCAGACGCTTCGCTTGTAGAAGATGCTGTAACCGCACTAGCGTTAGGTAAAAATGTCCTGCTGAAAGGGCCGACGGGGTCTGGTAAAACAAAGCTTGCCGAGTTATTATCGAATTTATTTGGTCAGCCGCTGCACCAAGTCAATGCTTCTGTTGATTTGGATGCTGAAGCATTATTAGGCCATAAAACGTTAAGCTACAAAGACGGCAAACAAGAAATAGAGTTTATCCCTGGACCTGTGACAAAAGCTGCGAACAACGGTCACTTTTTGTACATCGATGAAATCAACATCGCAAAGCCTGAAACGCTGCCGATTCTAAACGGAATGCTGGATTATCGTCGAACAATCGCAAACCCATTTACAGGTGAAGTAGTAAAAGCTCAGCCTGGATTCAACGTTATTGCAGCCATAAATGAGGGATATATCGGAACGGCACCGTTAAACGAAGCGTTGAAAAATCGCTTTGTTGTCATCGAGGTGCCTTATATCCAAGGAGATACGTTAAAAGAAATGCTGAGAGGCCAGTCTCAGCAAAAAGACGATGAGGTTCTCTCAAAGTTTGTCCAGCTTTCATCTGACCTGATTGGTCAAGCGAAAGCTGGCCATCTTTCCGAGGACGCTGCATCCATCCGTGCACTGCTGGATGCGGCCGACCTCTCCGTCTACTTGCCGGCGAAGCGCGCCATCCAACGCGCAATCGCCGACAAGCTCGAAGACGCACGCGAACGCGCCCTCGTTTCCAACGTGGCCGCGACGCTGTTTGTGTAAGCTGGGAAATGGGGTCAGACCCCATACAATTTATTTCCCACGATGATTTTGGAGGTTTCGCCTAGATGAAATTCCTAGTTTTTGCTGATACAAAGATCGATTCTTTCGTTCATATGCAGCTGATTGACCTTTCGCGTTCTCTTTCAAAAGTAGAAAAGATGGACGTTTCTTTCTCGTACCATTCTTACTTGGAAAGACAGAGTGGCGTCACTCATGTCAGTCAGTTTTGGAATCCATTCCCAAGAGAAATTCAGCTAGAAGGCTGGAAATCCGACGTGTATTTGCGAAGCTATGGTACACAGTTCTATACCGATGACGACGTGATTTGGAACACACTCCACAAGCTGAAATCTCACCCGCACCGTGAATTCCTGAAGCAGGTTCTCCTGTTTTCAGAAGATTTCCGCTTAGAAGAAATCTGCAAAACGAACCGTCCTGGGATGACACATGCGTTCAAGCTCAGAAAAGAAACGTTCCAAGTACACTACAACCGTGAATACCGTAAGCACATTCAGCAAAAGCGTGAACTCGACGCTTTATTTTGCCATATTATTCTTTTAGCAAATAAACGCTTTGTCGCGGTGCCTCAACAAACGCAACCGCTCTACCAGGAACTGCGGTCATTACTCACACGGCTGATAACAGCAACATCCACTCAGGATATCGCAAACATCGTCCTCCAAATGGCGGACATCACAAAGCGATACCCGGAATTCCTGGACATGAAAACAGCCTACCGCAGTTTTAGCGATAGACCAAAACTAGTGGATGCAACAAACGAAGAACAAACATTTGACGACCTAACGCGCAACAGCGAAACAAAAACGAAAAAAACGATCACGAAAGATGAAGATAAAGAAGAGAAAGAAGACGAGCAAGAAAAGGAATCGCATTCATCGTGGCACGATGAAACATCTGACCCGCAGGATTCCTTTTTGCAAATGGATCTCGATCAAGGAACGAATACGGATCTGTTAGGAGAAGCGGCGAGGGAAGCGGAAAGCGGTGACGCCGTTTTTGGATCTGTTCAGACGAACGCTCAATCGACGGATAACAACGACTTCAATACCCAGAACGAACACGGAGCTGAAACCGACAGCAACCAATCTGGCTCCGACTCAACCAATCACTATCCTTACGGCGAAGTGAACAAAAATGTAACGGAGCATCTCCTGCCGGCAAAACCGGCCACACCAGAAGAATTCGCTCAATATGAACGCTTCGAACAAGAAATAGCACCATTTGTCACGCAGCTTAAACAAAATTTCTTAAAAACAATGGAACATAAACGAACAAGTCCGCGTGAAGATCTGCATTTCGGAAGACTCGGAAAGAAGCTTACAAGACTTGTAACAGACAAGAACCCAAGACTTTTCCGCAAAAAACAAGAGTCTCAGCATGAACTCGACACAACGTTCACACTTCTCGTCGATTGTTCAGCGTCCATGTTCAATAAGATGGAAGAGACTCAAAAAGGAATTGTTCTTTTTCATGAAACACTAAAAGCCCTGAGAATTCCGCACTCAGTCGTCGGATTTTGGGAAGATGCGGCTGACGCGACAACAAACAACCAGCCCAACTATTTTCATGAAGTGATCTCGTACAGAAACTCGCTGCATCAGCCGGGTGCGTCTATCATGCAGCTCGAACCGCAAGAAGATAACCGCGATGGCTACTCGATCCGCCGGATGGGTGAAGAATTAGCAAAACGCCCCGAGCAGCAAAAGATTCTGCTCGTTTTCTCTGACGGAGAACCAGCTGCGTTCGACTATGAAACTCACGGAGTACTCGATACGCATGAAGCGGTTACCCGCACGAGAAAATTCGGAATCGAAATAATCGGCATGTACATCGCCAATGGGGAAATAACGGAAGAAGAAGAGAAGCTCATGCAGAATATTTATGGTCCGCAAAACGTTGTCGTGCCAAGTGCAGCTGAGCTTGTAGATTACCTCATGCCCGTTCTGCGAAAACTGCTTTTTAAATCCATCTGAACGAAAAAACGCCAAGCGGCCGCTGGCGTTTTTTTATGTAAAGATTAATATTCCAACAGCTTCAGCCAAGCAAAAACAACCCCTAGGAATCCCGCATAACTAAAGATTTTCACTGACCACTCTGGTAAGGCTGTCCGAAGCAGGCTTGCAACAATTCCAACAACAATAAAAGCAGCGAGCAAGATATAGATAGAAAAAATATCGAACGGAATCCGAAATGACAGCCACTGATCCATCGCCAAACCTCCCCTTATTAACTTTTATATCGGACAATATGCCTAGTGATTCAAGATGAAATGCCGAAAAAACAAAAGTTTTGCTGCCAAAAACAAATTGAAAAACGAATAGGCTAAAGCACCGCAACCAGGGCAAACGCATATTGTATTAAAAAGCAGGAGTAAAGGAGTGAATGGCTTGAACCAACGTGTGGTAGACGTCGTTTTGGCAACAGCAGAAGAAGAATTCCTGGAAAACAATAAAGATGCCACTACATTTGCTGCAGAGCTCGCGCTATTTGCATCAGCCCTTACAACTGCCGCAGACTTAATTGCCACATTAAGTGCTGCCATTGCACTGAGACAAATTTACATTGATCAGATCCAGGAACAAAAAGATCAGGAAAAACAGGAATCTCAGATGAAAGACATTCAGGACCAGTTGACCTCACTAAAAAAAGAAATTAAAGCACTAAGGGGAAAAAAGTAACTACTTTTGTTCCCCATATTTTGTTTCTTATGATCAATCAAAATCTTTCTTTTTCCACTCATCCTCAGGCATCTCGAACCCTTCTTCAGAAAACCGTTCTTCCTTAAACGGATCGCCATACATATGAAACCCGTTCTGTTCCCAAAAACCAGGCTGATCCTCCGCCAAAAACTCGAACTTGCGAATCCACTTGGCACTTTTCCAAAAATAAAGGTGGGGGACCACTAAGCGAAGAGGAAATCCGTGCTTTTCTGTCAGCGGTTTGCCATCAAACGAATGCGCTAAAAGAACATCATCACGCAGCAGATCTTCCATTGGAACATTCGTCGTATAATCGTAATCCCCATGCACCATCACATACTTTGCTTTCGGGTCCACATCGATTTCCTTTAAAAAGTCGGTAAACTTTACTCCCTCAAAAGCATTGTCGAACCGGGACCATCTTGTTACACAATGAATGTCGCGCACCACTGTCGTTTGCGGCATTTTCATGATGTCTTCAAATGAAAATTCGACGCGTTTCCCCACGAGTCCTTCTACAGATAACGACCATTTTTTCATGTCATAAACCGGTACTTCTCCCTCGTGCAAAATCGGAAAACGCTCTGTTACCACTTGCCCTGGAGGCAATCGGCCTTCTAATCCTTCACCTGCCTCAGGAACGCGCATTTTTTTAATTCTATCTGCCTTATTTAATCCCATTTTCCATTCACACCTTTCTTTAAAATAGGCTGTTTTCTAAAAGATTGTGGTTTCTAGTGAAATGTTTGTAATTTGCCTCCATTGGCAGGTTGATTGGAGTGTAAGGTGCGAGACTCCTGCGGGATCAGCGTGACAGGTGAGACACAGAAGGTGCAACGCAGCTAGGTGGCTCACCGCACGCCCCGCGGAAAGCGAGCATCCTGAAACGGAGATCAACTACTTTCAAAAACAACAATGATTACGAAAACAGCCTTAAAATAAAAAACGCCCTCTTGATAAAAGAGGACGAGTTCATACTCAACAATATCCTCTTATCTTTCAGTCATAGACTGTTAGATGTAGCACCGTGCCTTTTAAAAGGTGGTTGCCGGGCTTCATAGGGCTAATTCCCTCCGCCTGCTCGAAATAAGAGACCGATTCAATAAAAAATCGGTAAAGTAATATAAAAGTTACATTCATTATGCCATACCACAAGGGAAAATCAAATGCGATTTAGGTCATCTCCTTCGAAATTCCTAAATACAGCAGAATAATCCCAAAGAGGGCGGTGCTGATCAAAAAGAAATACACGATCTTTTCTTCAGCTTCCTTTTCCGTCTGCCTTTTTTCAGCATTTGTAGATTGAGCCTGATTTCCATCTTCCTTACCTTGCTCGAGTTTTTTCTTTTTTCCAAATCCAAAAATAAAAATCCCTCCGCTCACACTTTATCCTTTTTATAAGTGTTTCAATAAGCGGCGAAATTTAAACAACAAACCTCCGGAACAAGTAACTCCGGAGGCTATGAACCATTTATTTATTGCTGAACTGCTTTTGCCGCATTCACACGGCCATTTTGGAATAACGTCCCTGTTCCTGTAACAGGATCCGCCGTATCCTCAAGTGCCGCGCGGATTTGAGAAGCATTTTTACCTTGAGCGGCTAACAGTCCAGCAACACCTGCAACAACCGGTGAAGCCATGGAAGTTCCTGAGTAGCTCGCGTATTGATTATTTGTTATCGTAGAATAAATATCAACGCCGGGTGCAGCAATATCAACCCATGTACCGAAGTTGGAGAAAGAAGCTTTCTGGTCGTTTTGATCCGTTGCAGCAACCGCGATCGCATTTGAATAATAAGCCGGGTAGCTTGGAAGAGCAACGCCAGTGTTTCCTGCAGCCGCCACGATGACTGAACCTTTGTTCCATGCATAGTTGACGGCGTCTTGAAGAGTCTTTGAACCGAGGTTTCCGCCAAGACTTAAGTTGATCACTTGCGCGCCCTGGTCAGCGGCATATCGGATACCTTGAGCGACATCATCCAACGTTCCGCTGCCATCCGCATCAAGCACACGAACAGCCAGAATAGAAGCTTTGGGAGCAAGTCCCGCAATACCTATACCATTATTCGTGTTGGCAGCAGCGATACCCGCAACGTGCGTACCATGATCGTTCTCGTCGATCGGATCATCGTCGTCAGCAACAAAATCCGCACCTTTGATGACTTTACCATCTAAATCAGGGTGATAGTAATCGACTCCCGTATCAACTACCGCAATTTTAACGTTGGATGCACTTTGCGTAGTATCCCAAGCTTGTTCGGCACTAACTTTTTGAGGAGCATATTGCTTTGTTTTATAATCAGGATCGTTTGGTACATAGCTCGCGTGTAAAGTAATGTTCGGCTCTGCGTACTCAACAGAATCAAGACTTTCAAACTTTTTAACCGCATCTGCTACATTGCCGCTCACTTTAATAACAGTAAAGTCTTCAGTAGAATCTACGACCTCACCGTACTTTGAAGCGACATTTTTAGACGAAGCAGCAGAAACAGAATCTTTATAATGAACGATGATTTCCTGTGCAGCCTGCTGTTTTGCAGCAGATGTAAATGAAGCCTCCTGCACTTCTGACTCAGCAGCCGATGCCGGGAGAACTAAAGATATTAAAAGGGGTAATGATGCGGCGCCTGCCACAAAACGCTTTAACATAAAATCACTCCTCTGATGTATTACCAAGCAAGCTTGGCTGGGTGTGCTAAAGGGATTCAACAATTTTCAACAAAACCCTTTCACGTTATATGAAAATAATGATAATTTACCACGACTCAGTGATTGATAAGTCTATATGACTATGAATAAAGCGTAGCATGTAAGGCTTAACTATTATCTTAAGATAGAGTTACGATAGTAAACATTACATAACACAAATGTGAAAACGATGATCTACTATTTTTACAAAGCAGAATGATAGGAAAAATGCTGAAGGTATCGTATTCTAAAAACAAGAAGAATAAATTTAAAAGGGAGGTCGTACGATGGCACGATTGCCTGAAGTAAATGTAGAAGGAACACCATTTAAAAAAGCACTTGCCAATGCTCCTGAAATTCTTGACGCATTTCAGCAAATGGACAAAGCGCTAAACAACATCCTAGAACCCGAACTGATGGAAATGCTGCGGTTGCGGTCTGCTTCAAACAACGGCTGCGATTACTGACAAAGCATGGACTACGGGACTCTGGATGAGTCTTCGCGACAAACAGCAATGAAACAAGGGGAAGCAAAACTGTCAGAACGCCACAAACTAGCACTGGAACTAACCGATCACATCATGGCGTATCACGGACAGCTGCCCGATGAAATGTACAACAGATTAACCGAACATTTTACACGTGAAGAAATCATTGCGCTCTTTTTCCAAATCGGAAGCAAGAACGGAGCCAATTGGTTTATTATCGCAATGGGGATTGAAAATAAATAAAGAAGAGGAGAGACCGATTGATTAAGTCGGTCTCTTCTTTTTTTGTTTGTTGAGGTTTTTACGGTACGTGTTCTTTAATTTTAATACACGTTCGCTCAATAATAGTGAGTTTTCGCTCAATCGACTGCTCGTTTCGCTCAGACCAGGCTGAGTTTCACTCAAACAACGCTGAGTTTCGCTCAAAGACCTAGCATTTTTGCTCCAAAAAGGAAATTCGATCGTAAAATACCATAGGAGGAAGTGTTCAGAAATACGGATGATTAAAAAAACGAAAAAGCTGACACCAAACCAGACAACTTCACGCCAATAATGAACTTTTTTAACTGAAACTTTAACTGGAAAAAAACGTATGAAGAGTTGAGGAGGTGGATGGTGCGTGATTTACGAAAATCGCCCGAAACTGATAATTCCAAGAACGTTTCTTGAGAATGTCCTGGATCTCGCAGGGATTATATTATTTATAGCTAGTGCTGGGAACCTCATCATTCAGTGGTCATCCATTCCTGATACAGTGCCGATTCACTTTAATGCCGCAGGGGAGCCAGATGGCTGGGGAAGCAAGAATCATTTATGGATTCTGCTTGTGGTTGGTCTCATAACGTGGGTTCTTCTCACGATCATCGAAAAGTTTCCTCATATTTATAACTATCTGTATCTGACTGATGAAAATGCAGAGAGACAATATAAAAATGCTCGGATGATGATAAATATATTAAAAAACGAAATCCTGATTTTCTTTGTGTATATGAGCTGGGTAAGCGGGCAAATAGCAAATGGCCATAATAATAACCTCAGTTTGTGGGACTTACCTATATTTATAATTGGAATTACAGGTACCATTGCTTTTTTTATTGTCAGATCCATAAAACTTAAATAAAAAACGCTTAGGATTAACTGATTCCTAAGCGTTTTGCTGTTTATTGATCTTGATGATTACGTACACGAGCTTCATCAGGGCTTTCCATTTTCGCAGCACCTGAATACTTCAAGCTTTGATCGCGGTCCGATTCTACACGGCCAGACTCTCTAAGCTTTTTCTCCTGTCTGTCTTTTCCCATTTGAAAGATCTCCTTTCTTACACGAATTTTCCTATAGTATGAGAAAAATTAAAGAAAATTATGTAGTAGGCCTATGGTTCTTATGCTCTTTAACCCACTAACACGTTTATCATTCATATAAAAGGGAAAATCGTAGTTACAAGAAACTAAAATCAGAGGAGGAAACAAAATGGTACAAAAAGTGGATTCCCAAAACATCTATCAGGATGATTTTTATCAAAATGATGTAAACCAAAATGATTACTATCAAGGTGACCAGAACAGCAAGCTCTTAAAAGGCGTATTAATTGGAGGGTTGATCGGCGGAGCCCTGGCGCTGATTGATTATAATACGAGAACAAAAGTAAAAAATACGGCTGTAGGTTTGAAGGATTCTTCAAGCAAAATGTTAACTGAAGTAAAGCAGAATCCAGGTGAAGTGAAAGATCAGATGATCAGCCAGTTCAAGACTGCTACCAACACCTTGAAGGAAGCGATTAATGATGCGCAGGAACTTTATCAGCGTGTGAATAAAGACGTATTCGGAAACATGAACACACTAAAAGAAATTTCAAACGAAGCCTTTGCGACCGCAAAAGAAGCCCGAGGAGAGCTTGGTAACATCAGCTCAAAATTAAAGGAAGCGGGAACAGAACTAGCGGAAAATCCTGTGGAGACAAGCCATTCATCACAAAATGACAACTTAAGCAATTACAACACAGGCTTTCCTTCAAAAAATAAACAAGACACAGTTTCGGCAGGGTCGAATAAAACGAACAATTACTAAGTAAATAGATAAAATAAAAACAGCCTATTTAAGTTTAGGCTGTTTTTGAATGTATATAGATTTAGCTGTTTACTACTTGTCTAATATCAGTAAGACGAACTACTTGCTTAGCATCTTCAAAGTGTTCTTCGTAGTTCTCTGTAGCGGAAAAGTCCACCACAGCGGTATTGGTCAGTAAGGATGTGATTTCTCCTTTTAATCCGTCGAACGTTTCAATGATATCACCGATTTTAAATTCCATGCCTTTTCCTCCAGCTTCTTTTCGTTTGTCCTATTTTACCATAATTGTTATAGAATTTCCTTTTGTTAATGAAAAACTTCTGTTTGTTAAGCAATTATAGCGAAACTAATTAATTATTGCTATTGAAGCGGTTTTAATGTTAACTTAAATTATATATTAGTTAACATAATGACAACAGAGGTGTTTATACATGAAAACAAAAGAGATGACTTACGTCGCATTATTTGCCGCAATTATGATTGTATTAGGATTTCTTCCTCCGATTGTTTTACCATTTACGCCAGTGCCAATTACCGCTCAAACTTTAGGGGTAATGCTTGCTGGTGTGGTGCTTGGCGCCAGACTTGGCGGTTTAAGTATGATTGTTTTCCTATTAGTTATCGCAGCCGGAGTTCCAGGACTTGCTGGAGGCCGCGGTGGTGCAAGTGTATTCGTTGGACCGAGTGCTGGATATATTCTAAGCTGGCCATTATCAGCATTCTTGATCGGACTATTAGTTGAAAAATCAAAGCGGCCACTTCAGGTGTGGAAAGTCTTTATATATAATTTCGCAGCAGGTATCGTATTTGTTTACTTGTGTGGAATTCCAGTAGTTGCTTTTGTTATGGATATCAGTTTAGAAGCTGCAGCGGTATCAGGATTAGCTTACTTGCCAGGCGACTTGCTAAAAGCTATCATCGCAGCTACATTAGGTGTTAAAATAAGACAAAGACTATTTAAAAATCAAACAGCTTTAACAAGCAACAGAACGATCAGCCAATAAGATTGCCCCCCGGGCAGTCTTTTTCTTTAGGAGGAATGGTTGTGCTCATCACAGATACTATTCAAGAAAGTGCTCTGCAATATCCGGATAAAACAGCGATTCAATTAGGTGAAGAAAAAATTACTTATCAAGAACTTCATAAAAACGTTCAACAGGCTGCTGCATATTTTAAGAAAATGCCATTTCAAGGATCTCAAGGAAAAGCTGCACTCTACTTGCCGAACGGAATTGATCTTCTGCAAAACTTCTTAGGTGCCATCTCGGCAGGATGGATTTCCATTCCTCTTGATTTGAAATGGAAAGAAAGTGAACTGAACGAGAGACTAGCTCAAAGTAATCCTGATTTAATTATTACAACCGAAAAGCTGCAGAACCACTTAGATCAGTATAGCGATAAGGTTATTGTCGATTCAGTTATGACTGAATCTGCTGCTAACAATGAATCTACATCACCAATCACTGATAAATCCCTGTTTTATATGGGCTTTACTTCAGGTTCAACCGGTGTTCCTAAATGCTTTGTGCGTAACCATCGATCTTGGGTGAAAAGCTTTGCTTGCAACAAGGAAGACTTCGGATTATCTGAAGACGACACAATTCTTGTACCAGGACCGCTTGTACATTCTTTGTTCTTGTTTGCTGCTGTGAGCACGCTGTTTTTAGGTGGAACGGTTAAACTGCTGCCTAAATTTTCAGCTTTACAAACTTTAAAAGAGATCGAGTCAAAACATGTATCTGCTGTATATGCTGTACCTACTATGCTGGCAGCACTGACTAAAGAGATAAAACCCCAACATGATGTGCAGGATTTAAAGAAAATTATATCCTCTGGGGCGAAGTGGGAGCCGGGACTAAAAGACAATATTAACTCATTATTTCCAAAAACAGAGCTATTCGAGTTTTATGGTGCCTCTGAATTAAGCTTTGTCAGTTATATCAATCATCGCTCCACAAAACAGAAACCTTTATCTGTAGGCCGTCCTTTTCATAATGTAAAACTGTCGATAAGAAAAGACGGTGAGGAAGTGACAACGGGTGAGATCGGAACGCTTTATGTAAAAAGCGAGATGCTATTTTCGCATTATCTGAACCGTCCGGATGCAAATAAAGAAGTACGGGATGAGAACGGCTGGCTGACTGTTGGAGATCTTGCAAAGCTGGACGAAGACGGTGATCTGTATATCATCGGACGAAGTAACAACATGATGATTTCAGGCGGGCAGAACGTCTATCCGGAAGAAATCGAAAATGTCCTTAATTCTATGGAAGGCATTGAAGAAGTCGTTGTTTTCGGGACCCCAGATTCTTATTGGGGAGAGACGGTTACAGCCGCTATTGTTCTGCAAGAGGGTGCTGAACTAACAGCCCGTGACGTACAGCGTTATTGCAGGAAGCATTTATCGGTCTTTAAAGTACCAAAACACATTATTTATGCGAATGAATTTACCTATACCTCGGGCGGAAAAATAGCACGGGCAAAAGTAAAAGAGATTTACAGCCAAGGAGTATCAAGCACATGAGAAAAGCTGTTATTATCGACGCTAAACGGACGGTGATCGGCAAAAAAGACGGTTATTTTAAAGATGTTGAGGCTGAGAAACTTGCAGCTGCCGTGATTCAAAACATCTTAAAAGAAAATAATGTTCCTTCTGAAATGGTCTCTGATGTGATTTTAGGGAATACAGTAGGTCCTGGCGGCAACCTTGCACGTTTATCTGCGTTAACTGCAGGTCTGCCGATGACGGTTCCAGGTTTTACAGTCGATCGTCAGTGTGGGTCTGGGCTTGAAGCGGTGAATCTGGCTTGCCGTCTTGTTCAATCGGGCGCCGGCGACATTTATTTAGCAGGCGGTGCGGAATCTGTGAGTACTTCTACCTTTCCAAAAAGAGCCCGTTTTTCTCCTGACGCTATCGGTGATCCTGATATGGGTGTTGGCGCCGAGAACGTTGCTGAAGCTTATAACATCTCCCGTGAACAGCAGGATGAATATGCACTTCTAAGCTACAAACGAACCGTTGAATCGGCAGAAGAAAACCGCTTTGAAAATGAACTAGTTCCCTTAAATGATGTACCTCTTGTGGACGAAGGAATCAAGAGGCTTTCTAGTATCGAAAGAATCATTAAAAGAGCAAAACCTGCATTCAAAGTAGACGGAACCGTTACAGCAGCAAATTCCTGCGGCTTAAACGACGGGGCATCTATAGTCCTCGTCATGAGTGAAGAAAAAGCTAAAGAGCTGCAGCTTGTTCCAAAATTAAAGTTCATCGACGCTGTAACAGCAGGGGTTGATCCTAACTTGCCGGGAATCGGACCTGTTCCAGCTGTAAAATCTCTATTTCAACGAACAAATCTTTCAATAAACGATATTGATCTATTTGAGCTGAATGAAGCGTTCTCGTCTCAAGTCGTCGCGTCCGCTCAAGAGCTTGGTATACCGTGGGACAAGCTCAATAAGGGTGGCGGTGCGATCGCGTTCGGTCATCCATATGGTGCATCTGGAGCGATTTTAGTTACATCGCTTCTCAGGGAAATGACTGGTCAAGACCGGTTTGGTATAGCTACATTAGGCATTGGCGGAGGACTTGGAATCGCCACACTCTTTGAAAGGTGTGACCTAGATGAACTTTAAACAGTGGGAAGGAGCAAAGACACTTCCCGTTTCAATAACGGTTACAGAAGAACTCGTGAATACTTATTATGAAGCTTCTGGCAGTTCCAAAAAAGCTTCACAGCAAGTTCCGCCAGCGCTGCCTATGATTTTTTATCAGTCTATTAATGTCCCGTGGTTTCAGGAGCAATCTTTTACTCATAAAGACCAAGTGTTTCATTACGAACATCCTATCTCGATCGGAGAAACACTTCAATGCACCGTTTCCTTAATTTCGGTAGAAAAAAGACGTCGATTTCTCGTTTTGAACCAAGAGCTTATCGGTAAAAACAAACATAAAGATATTGTTTTTTCCGCAAAATCGACTCTTTTGAAGGAGGCAGAATAAAGATGCTTCCGAAGACATTCAAAGAAGGTGCAGTGCTAGATCCTTTACATATAGAAGTTACAGAGCAAATGGTAAAAAAATATGGGGACGTGTCTGGAGATTTTAATCCGATTCATTTTGACGATTCAGCTGCTCAAGAAAAAGGATTCCCGGGAAAAATCATTCATGGCATGCTATCCATGGCCATCGCTTCAACCATTGTGGAGCCCCTCACACAACGAGACTATTGGGTTAAGACGTATGATATGAAGTTTCGTGCCCCCGTTTTGGTTGGGGAGACGATCACTATAACAGGGACAATTTTAGCTTTAGAAACTGACACCGTAACAATCGATCTACTCGTTTCCAACCCCACTTATCCACAAGTAGCGAAAGGTAGAATTCTGCTCCATGTGTATAAATAGCTAAAGTTATCCACATTATCAACATTATCCACAGAATAAAAATAAACCGTCTCTTGCCACAATCGGCTAAAGACGGTTTTTTTACGGTCGCTAAAGTCGCTTATTTTTATGTGATTAACCTAAATCGATGTCACTTACTGCACGGTCAACGATACGTGCACCTTTTTTGCTCGTATAATTTCCGCCTGAAGAAGTGAAGATGTTTTGGGCAATTACCGTGTCCATAGCTGCGTTAACAGCAGCTGGATCAACCGGTTCGATAGGTGCATCCAGACGGATGGTCACCGTTTTGTTCTCCTGGTTAAGAAACTGCAATTCAAGCACTCGGGCCATTCGATTTCCCTCCTTTCCTCTATATTTTCCTTACTGTTCACTCATTAAGACTGAATGGCGAAGGAATCATTTCGTTTGATCATGACGAGCGGGTACACCTGTAGTCCTGCAAGTGCATTCGCAACTGCTTCTAGCTGGTCAGGAGTCGATGTTGTTTTTACATGTGCGAAGTTTTTGTACTTCATCACCGGCTTGTTATCTGCGTCTAAACCGCCGTCAAGCTCTAAACGCATTGCGGAATCAATCAAAGCTGCTGTTGCCATGTGCCTCACCTCCTTTCACTTCATAAGTTCCAGTGAAGGTGAGAAAAGAGCCACGTGTCCTAAAAAAATTTTTCTTATTGATTTATCCACAATCCATGCTGTTTTACTCAATAATCAGCATTTAAATTTCCGTTTTCGAGAATATCACGCCTAAAATATGTCGTAATTTGTCAGCTGATCTTTATTCTGTGGATAACTTTTCAAACGATCCCACAATAATTTTTTTGTTCTGCTCATTACCAATGGATAACTCTTTTAAAACGCTGCTTTGCTTCATATCAAATCCAAATTTTATAGTGAGGGTACCGCGGAATTTCCGAATGTGCGCACATTCCAAAAGGATGTATTCCCTTGAAAGAAATGCCCTTTGAACAAATTGCTTCCATGTATGATCCGCTTATCAAATCCCAGATCAGGCTCTACCACTTAACAACACACTTTGACCAATACTATCAAGCTGGCTTACTAGGACTCTGGAAAGCTTACGAAACATTCGATCCCAAAAAAGGACAGTTCTCCTCCTATGCCTTTCTGCATGTAAGAGGACGAATTCTGCAGGAGCTAAGAGGAGAAGCGCGAAAACAACAAAAGGAAGAAAACCATGATCCCCATGAATCAAAAGCATTCCGCACGCTTTCCTTTGAAGACACCATCCCGCTTTTAGAGGATGAAACAATGAATCTATATTTGATGCACCTTACAGAAAATCAACAAAGGTGGGTGACGCAAAAAGTTTTCCATATGAGGAGTGAAGCGGAAATAGCGGAGATGTTTGGAGTCACCGTCTATGCGGTAAAATCGTGGAGAAAATCAGCAATCAAGAGACTTCGGTCGGTTTTATTTACCAATTAAAATCAGCCTTTCTTACTACGTGATTTGATGGAATTAAATACAGATTTAGGGTATAGTAGAAAACTGCGGGCAATTAATTCCTTATTTAACCAACTTTGCCAGTAAAGAAATAATCTGATATTTTTTTAGAATAACAGTGTAATAAGTTGGTAGGGCAAAGCTTATATATTTATTAAGAGGGGGACAACCAAACGATGGAAACTCAAGTTAATCAGAGCACAGGCAATAAGAAACGTCCGTTGATCATTGGGCTTGCTGTAATTGCGATCCTAGCGATCGGCGCAACGGCTTATGCGATGTTCATCGATCTATCACCGCGTGAACTGTATTTGAAATCAGAAATGAACACGTTCAAAGCAATGAACGAATCATTTGAAGAGAGCTTTGAAGATGCACTAGCACTTTCAGAAAAGCAAATGGATGAAGCATATAAGTCCGAAGCACGCGTTGGTGTGGAAATGGATCCGTCCATGCTGGGAGCGGGCGGAATGGAAGCGGCCATGATCGGCTCTGTTCTATCGAACAGCGAAATTAAAATGACAACACAGCAAGACCCTAAAAAAGGAGAAGGATCTGCTGACTTCGCTCTCGTTTTGAACAACACAGATCTTGTAAAGGCGGAAGTTTATCAAAACAATAAAGAGACAGCATTAAGCGTACCTGCAGCTTACGATAAGCATGTATACTTCCCGAACAATAAGTTTGGAGATGTAATGCGCAAGTTTGATCCAGCGTACGTTGGCATGGAAAAACTTCAAAACTTCTTTAAAGCCGTTGATGGTGACTTAAGTGAAGAAGCGCGTGAAGAAACGTTCCAAGAATTTGCGAAAGTTTACGCGGACAGCATTAAAGATGAAAACGTAACATTGAAAGACGACGTTGATTTCAAAGGCGAGAAGCTTCGTCAGTTAACGGTTTCTCTTTCTGAAAAAGAAACGAAAACACTTTTGATCCATTTTATTGAAAAAATCGAGAAAGACGAAGAGATTATGGATGCATTCGCGGAGCAAGTAGCATTGCAAGGTGGATTCCCAACAACAAATATGGCACCAGCAACTTCAAAAGAAGAAGTTAAAAAGGAATTAAAAAAAGTTTTAGCTGATGGTAAAAAGGCAATTAACGAAGATTTAGAAATCCCTGGCGGCATGAAGCAAGTCGTGATTGTTGACGGTGATGATAAAGTAGTAAGCCGTGATCTTACCATGAAAATTGGGGCTAACGGGCAGGACGCTGTTCCAGTGAACTACAAGTCTGAAAGCTGGGCGAAGGGTGATGTATCAAACTCATCATGGGTTCTTAACGCAGGCCCTGAAGGCGAAACATTGCTAGTTGATGTGAAAATGGAAAGCGAGCCAAAAGGCGACGATGGCAAGAAGCGTGACATTAAAGCGAAATTCGAAGTGAACGAAAATGGAACGACAGAAGGTATCGGATTCCATGTAAAAGGTGAAGGCACAAGTAAAAAGTCGAACTGGACAGTACAACTTGTTCCAGCAGGTGAAGCACCAATGGAACTGCCAGATATGACGATTGAAATTGAACATAAAGGTGATCAAAATCTTGATAAAGATTACGCGAACCACGACTACAAAGTAACATTGATCGGAAACGACCCAGCAATTGGCGATATCAATGTTGGATTAAACATCAAGACAAAAACAACATTTGGTGAAAAGCTTAAGTTCCCTGAGTTATCAGAAGGAAAAGCGGTTAACGTTGCAGAAATGAGCGACGCTGAAATGATGGGCATGATGTCCGAAATTCAGCGCAACATCGAGCAATTTATCGGTGAAAACGCACAATTCCTTCAAGGCATGTAAAGAAAACTTGGCTGACACCAGGTTTGTTATGTCGGCCTTAGTTGCACCTATACTATGGACCTAAAATTGGCAACTACGTCTAAAAGCACCTAGTTGACAAGTAATAGTAAACATAGTGAAAGAACATATATAATAAGAAGGACAGAGATAACTTAAGATAAAGTTGATCTTTGTCCTTTTTTAAAACTATTATTTCTAAAAGATTGTTATTCCCGAACATTTAGTGGGTATGCTTCGTTGAATAGAAGATTGGAGCGTAAGGTGTGAGACTCCAGCGGGATTAGTGTGACAGGTGAGACACCTGTTGGCGCAAAGCGCCGGTGTGGCTCACCGCACACCCCGCGGAAAGCGAGCAGCCTGGAGCGGAAATCTTCACGAATACTCAAAACCTCTTAAGCGAAAGGAATTATTTTATGAGGCAAACGTTACTCATTGCCCATCTAACGGTAAAATGCTGGCTGAAGCAGCCGGTTCCGCTGTTTGCCATGATGCTTTTTCCTCTTTTGCTGCTAGGCATCACGTATTTGGGACTGAAACCGCTGATTGAAGATAAACAATGGGTGGAGCCCTTTGCCGTTGCAATCGTGGATGAAGATAACACCTTCGAAACGAAATTATTAATGAAACAATACGAAGAATCAGAAGAGCTGCAAGCTGTCCTTACTTTTCAAAAAACAGACGGGAAAACAGCGAGTGAGATGCTGGCGGATAACGAAATTGCAGGAATGGTGATCGTTCCTGAAGGTTTTACGAACGGCATTCGTCGCGGCAAAAACATCCCCGTCACCGTTATCGGTAATCCGGAACGCCCATTTCAAGCTGAACTGCTGCAGCAAGTGATGGTGTCAAACGCCAATTTGATTTCTGCGGCGCAAAGCGGAGCAAACGCAGCTTTCCATTATCTTCGTAAAATGGGACTGAGTTCAGAGGAATTCGCGACTTACCGTGACGCGATTATTACTGATTTTACACTGCAGGCCCTAAACCGGAACAAGATCTATGAAACAGAGACGTTGAGTGCGTTCAGCGGAATCACACCTGTTGAGTTTTACAGCTTGTCAGGTGTGCTGATTCTGCTTTTAATCGGCGGCTTATTTGGTATGAGCTTAACGGCGAGAGGAGAACAAACGGTATTGAGGGAACGGCTTTCGTTGCAAGGTGTTCGATCGTCTGTATTCTTTTTTGGCAACATCTTGTCTGTATTTGTTTTGCTTGTCATTCAAAGCGCACTGTTGATTCTGCTTTTTTATAGAGTAACGAACACGTGGAGTTTGCTCGCAACAGGAATTCTACTAACCTACTGTTTAGCGGTTTCTTCATTATTTGCTCTTTGTCAGGAGCTTTTTGAGCGTAACGGTGCTAAGTGGGGAGCGGGGATCTTGCTGGTGGTCGGTGTGACAGCAACAAGCGGGAGTGTACTGCCGTTATCATATTTGCCGGAAATATGGCGCAGCGTAAGTTTTTTAAATTTCATGCATCACACTCATACCGGTTTGGTTGAAGCTCTCTTTTCAGGAACAGGTTCTTGGCGTCTCGCCGGCATATTAATCGGATTTTCTATAGCTTTTTGGATTCTCGGAATCCTTATTATCACAATAAAGAAGAGGTTGCTATGGTCTGGACAATCGCCTTTACACGTATAAAACTATTGCTTCAAAGTCCTTGGAGCTGGGCAGGGCTTGTGATTCCTGTGCTATTGCTCGGCTTCTTAGATCTGTCTGTTGAAAAAACAGCAAATGCAACGAAAATCCCGGTTGTAATCGTAGATGAAGATACATCGGAGTATTCAAAAACGGTTATCGAAAGAGTAAGCAAGAATCCTGCGATTGCGGTTAGAATCGTTAATCAGGATAAGGCACGTAACGAAATCGAGACCCAAAAAGCAGCGATCGGATTTTTAATACCAGAAGGATTTATGGAACACATTCAAGAAAATGATGAGGACGAACTCGTTACGATGTGGCTTTCAACCAGTACCTTGTCACACGGGCTCGTACGCGAGATTTTTGCGAGTGAAGTGAAGCGTTTATCGAGTAATTCTTATGGTGCGAACACCGTTTTAAAAACATATGGAAAAAGTGAAAAGCTGGACGGGAAAGAGCAGGCTGCCGTTTGGAAAGATGCTTGGGCATACAGTGACAAACACTGGAATCCGGTGCCGCTCATGACCGTCGATTACAAAGTCGGTGCTACAAAAGAAAAAGCAGTAGCTAGTGAGGATAGCTCGGCTTCCATTTATGTACCTGGAATGCTTGTCCTTCTTATGCTGTTCAGCTTTTTGTGGAATAGCTGGCCGATCAAAGACCGTGATTCAGGCATGAGGTCCCGGGTTCCGTATTCAGTTGGCCGGTTCTCACTTTATTGGGGAGGAAACGCGCTTGGCGTACTGATCCTTCAGGTTGAGCTGCTGATTTTATTGATCGGTTTCGGCTTGTGGAAAGATGAACTAGTTTTGAATGCCTCGACCATTGTAGCATTGCTTGGCTATGTGCTGTTTTTGAATGCCTTATCCCTTTTGTTTGCTTACTTTGTGCATTCTAACCGAACGTGGCAAGCCGTAACACTATTTGTCGTACTGGCAACTTCACTTTTGAGCGGAACTTTCTTCCCGAGTGACGAACTTTCAAGCTTTTTAGAAAAAGCAGCCCAATGGACACCTCAATATTGGATCATCTCAGCATTAAATCAGGAAACACTCATGATTGCATGGGTCTTTGTCGGAATCAGTATCATACTATACGGACTTTCAACAATAAAGGCAGGTGACAGCGCTTGATCACAGCAGAAAATCTATCAAAAAAGTTCGGCAGGAAAGAAGTTCTGAAGGAAATAAACTTTTATATCGAAAAAGGGGAAACAGTCGGCGTTGTTGGTCCGAATGGTGCTGGAAAGTCTACTCTTCTAAAAATCATCGCAACGATTATGAGAGAAACAAAGGGAACTGTTCGAATCGATGGAATGGATTCAAAAAAGGAAACGAAAAAAATCCGCGAGAAAATTGGTTACGTACCACAGGAGATCGCCGTGTATCACGAGCTGACAGCAAGAGAAAACCTGCGCTTTTTTGCAAAGCTAGCTAAGAATTCATCTGAAGAAAGCTGGATGAGGCGTTGTGAAGAGTGGAAACTGGCCGAGCATCTTGATAAAAAAGTAAAACACCTGTCTGGTGGTAATCAGCGTAAGCTCAACATCTTAATTGCCATGCTGCATGACCCTGAAATACTGATTCTCGATGAACCAACAGTGGGGATCGATATTTCAGCGAAACAGGAAATCGTGAATGACCTTAGGCAGCTCGGGAATGAAGGGAAGACGATCCTTTATTCCAGTCATGACGCACAAGAGCTTGAAACGCTCTGCACCGCATTCTTGATATTAAAAGAAGGTGAGCTGCTCTTTTATGGATCGAAACAAAAAGTCCGTCAGTTTGGTTCGATTGCACAGTCGAAGAATTTTGCTGAGACGCTGGGTGAGATTGTTGGTTAATAAATTATATTAGAACCTACCTTTATTAGGTGGGTTTTTTATATTATATATTGTTTAAAAAAGGTATACTTTATGTGAAGTAATTCACATGCAAGAGGTGGTTGAGTTATGGGTGATAACCTTTTCAGAAAAATAAATGTAGCATTTTATACTACAATTTTGTTTGTAGGAATTTACGCTTTATTAATTCTTATCTTATCTGGTTTTACTAGTGAATTATTTACTATTTTAATAGTTTCCTTTTTTGTTTTAACAGGAAATTTTATGTATGCAATACCTGTTTCCATTTTAAGTGATAAATTGACAAAAAAATTTACTAAATATCGGTTTGCATTCTCAACCTTATTACATATTTTCTTTGCATTTTTAACTTACTTTATAATTGGAGGATTAAGCATTTACGCTATAGCATGTGCGGTTCTCTTTTTGTTAACAGACGAGTGGCTAAGTAAAAATAGTGAGCGATTAGGTAAAAAGGATTTAATATTAAATGGGATGTTTCTAATTCTTGTAGTAACTTTTGCAATGTATTTTACTTTTAAATTAGTTGATATTTCCGAAAAGGAAACCCATGATTATTATTTAATTCCAAAGGGTTATGAAGGTGAAATTACTATTTTACATAATATAAAACATGCTCCTGAACCCCAAAAAATTGACGATTACAAAGTAATAAATGTAAATGAACAAGGTTATGGAATTACTTCACTACCAGAAAGTGAAGGAATCATTGAAAATAAGTACTATTATATAGATGAACTAGGGAACAAAGTGAAAATAAATGATAATTGTGTTCATACTGGCGTTTCTGGTTCAATTTCTGGGGACGATTATGAATACTCATATTCTACATTTACCATCACAGCTACAAGTTGTGGTGAAGCCTTTATGTTAAATGGGAGTCACTATTTTAGAAATAATAGTTTAGATATTGAAGAAATTTTGTTACGAGAAGGTCTTGCGGAGCTGGATGGATATTATATACGACCTAAACCTAACTAAGAACCTTGAAAAAAGACAATAGAATATTTATTGAAAATATAATTTTGCAAGAGGGCGTTTTACCTATTTTTCGTAATGCAAGCGTAAAACACAACTCCCTTTTTCTATAGTAGGATAATAATAGATTACTTGGAAAATAAAAGGGGTTAGGGATATATTATGAAAAAATGGATAGCAACATCAGTTATAGGAACGGCTTTATTATTGTCGCCAGTACAAGCTTTCGCAAACATCGGAGATCAAACACTTCGTCCTACAATGACACATTCAGATGTAAAAACACTTCAAACAATATTGCGCGATAAAGGTTATTTTACATATAGCGGATCGCCGACTACTTATTACGGTTCTTATACAAAGAGTGCGGTTATGAGCTTTCAGCGAGCAAAAGGTTTAACAGCAGATGGTGTTGCAGGACGCAACACGTTTAACAAGCTAGGAGTCTATAACGTTAACAACTCCTATCTAGTAGATTATGCAAAGCGTTATGTAGGGACGCCTTATAAGTGGGGCGGGACAAGCCCTGATGGATTCGACTGCTCAGGGTATATCAATTATGTATTTAGAAACTCTCATAACATCTATCTGCCAAGAACCGTTAAGGATATGTGGGCTAACACGGGTTACAAAGTATACAGCCAAGCAGTGGGAGATCTCGTATTCTTTGAAACTTACGAACCAGGTGCATCTCATATGGGAATCTACATTGGTAACGGTAAGTTCATCCATGCCGGTTCATCAACAGGTGTAACGATTTCTGAGATGAGTAACTCATACTGGAAGCCTCGTTATATTGGAACAAAACGTCTGTAACTTATAAAAGGAAAAGGAGCCCGATAACTTCGGACTCCTTTTTTTTAACAGAACAAGATTTTTGCCCAAGGATCGAAGCAATCGTGTCTGCGATTACAGCAATCGTGTCTGCGCTTCTTCTTTCTGGACTTCTTGCACTTGAAGTGCTCGGAGCTAGATGAGGAAGAAGATGAAGAAGATTCACATTTCCAGTCGTGTTTCTTCTTTTTGTCCTTCTTGCGGTGGTCGGAACTAGATGAGGAAGAAGATTCACATTTCCAGTCATGCTTTCTCTTCTTTTTGTCGTCTTTCTTCCTGTCACAGAAGTCGTGTTTGTCACGTTTTTTGTCGAACTTGCAGTGGTCAAAATCTCCACATTTAAAACACATTAATAATTCACCTCACAGAATGATAACCGATTTCTTATCTCTGACTTCGGTTTCTATATATCATATGTAGGTAGAGACAAGTTGCATAGACGAATGTTGAGGTTTAAAGAAATTGGGACATCTGGGGACAGACCCGGGGTCTGTCCCCAGACAAATACATTCACCGTTTTTGTTCATTTCAGGTGGACAAGAATGGTGAATACCTTATAAATGCTACAAAATAAAAGCCACGCCGAGTTTAATCTCAGCGTGGCTATCACAATATATTATTAAGGCTGATTCGGTTCTTGAATGAACATGCCTTCTTTAGCAAAAGCAAAATGAATCGCATGCTTCAGGTTTCTGAAATAAGTACTGTCTCCAAGGGAATATTGGTGTTTCGTCACTTCCATACTCAACTCTGGTGAGATGCCTACGAGCAGCGTTTCCATTCCGAACAATCGGGCAGAAGAAACGAGTTTATTTAGCATATCTATCATTTCAGAATCAATGGATTTAATACCGGTTAAATCTAAAATCACAAACTTCGCTCGGTGCTTCGGCAACGCCGTAAGTGTATGCTCCAACATATCTTTGGAACGCAGTTCATTATATTTACCAATCAACGGAATAACTACAATATGATCAGTTACCGGTATGATGGGTGAGGAAATTTCTCTTATCAAATCAGTGAGTTCTCTTGTACGATTCTCAACCATCGCCTCGAGCTTCATGATTTCATTTTGTTCTTCACGCTGGACAAGGTCACGGATGTTATCGCTTGGTGTAATAGCAGATTCATAAACTTTTATTTTTAACAAATCATCAGTAGATTCTTCTTTTAATACTTCATACCACATATACGAGTCAAACAACCCTGTGAAAACACCAGCCCAGTGACCAGGTAAGAAGCGCCCCATACGTTTGCTGCCTTGTGCTTTTTTAACTTTTATTTCCCAGCTGTTCGATATTGTAATAACAGCTTCTTTCTTTTCTAAGTCTACATCTATAAATGTTTTGCCCCAGCCGGCTGTTACATATATGTTCGGTAGAGCTTCTATCGAATTTTTAATATCGCCAATCGTATTCTTATAAAAATCACTTACTACCAATCCAGTTCGATAGCCAGCCGTTTCAAAAACCAGGTCAGCTGTACCTTCGCCCGTAATTTCCTCAATAGAATCCAGGAAAACTTTAAACGCAGAATCGATCCAAAACAGCATGACGTCTCCGCCTTCAAATTGGAAGACACCTTTGGACGTATCCCATTTAAAAGAAGAACCATTTATATCTACATTTTTTTGAGTATCAAATAATTCATTCGGCGTCTTATTCATCAGCAAATCCTCCATAGGCTCAAAAAATAACAAACACCCTTATCTTTTACCCTTAATGAAGAGGCATGAAACATGGTTTTTCGACATGGGGTCAGACCCGGGTCTGACCCCATAAAAAGACAAATCCTCCTTTTGTTCTTTCCACGAAGACATCCAAAAAAGATCAACGAAAAAGCCACTAGATCTCATTATCTGGTGGCTACTTTAATTTTGTTTGTTTTTCCATTTATTAAATTCAAGGAACTCTTTAAATTGTTCTTTACTTACACCGGAACCCATGGCTTCTTTAACAAGATCGGCCCATTCCTGGTCCAGGTTTTGCGTGTCAACTTCAGGTTTGATTAAGTGATCTACAGAAATATTCAATACATCCGCAATCTTTTCAAGAAGCTGAATAGATGGATTCTGTTGAATATTACGTTCTAATGCACTTATGTACGATTTAGCTACCCCTGCTTTATCAGCTAAAGCTGTAATGGAGAGGCCTTTTTCAGTTCGGTATTTTTTAACTCGTTCACCAATCATCATCGCAATCCCCATTTAAGTAGAATTTGCCTTTATTATATCTTCTTACAATAGGGAAGTAAATAAAATCTAAGTCCTGTTTACTACTTAATATTTTCCAAAAGATATTCAGCCATTATTAATTGGGGGTTCTTTAAAAAAGTGATTATTTCTTCTTTAGTGAAACCGTGATCTCTAGCTTCTTTCATCAATTCAATCCACTCTCGATCCAACGTTGAAGTATTCTCCACTAAAAAATCCCTCCAGATAAGCTATTTTGTTCAGGTAACCCGGCGATCTTAGCAGTAGCCTTAGACCCGTGGCTTTGCGCCCATTTCTTTCGAGAATGTTTGCCCTTGTCTGAAGGATAGGTAGGTAAAATTCCCTAACACAAATTGATTATATACAAGCAAATAAGAAAATGTTGTCAGAAAATGGCTGTAATATAAATGTAATGTTAGAAAAATATTACTACCCCTATAAATTAAAATTAAAGGATTGGTGAGGGGATTGTGGAAGTTAAAGATAGAATTTAAGTTTCTTTATTGAAAGGATGAAGGAATATGTTAAATAAATTGCCATTAAGCCTGTCGAACCCACTCGCATTACCTGTTATTAATGCTCCCATGTTTTTAGTATCAAGTCCTGATATGGTAATTGAAAGCTGCAAAAATGGAATTATCGGTACGTTTCCTCTATTAAATGCACGAACATCGGAACTTTTAGAAAACTGGATGATTCGTATTTCAGAAGAACTTAAACAAGTACAACAAGAGAATCCAGCTGCGAAAATCGCTCCTTGGGGTGTCAATTTAATCGTACATCGGACAAATAAAAGATTTGAAGAAGACTTAGAGTTAATAAAAAAATATGAACCGCCTGTTGTGATAACATCACTCGGTAATCCTAGTGATGTAGCGAAAATCGTTCATAGCTACGGCGGACTTGTTTTCTCTGATGTTATCTCACTAGATCATGCACGTAAAGCTGCCAAAACTGGAATCGATGGGTTGATCTTAGTATGCAGCGGGGCAGGAGGTCATGGGGGAACGTTAAATCCATTTGCATTTTTAAAAGCAGTAAAAGAGTTCTGGGATGGCATAACGATTCTAGCAGGCGCAATTTCTACGGGTGAAGAGATATTAGCGGCCAAAATTCTTGGAGCAGACTTGGTTTATATGGGTACCCGTTTTATCGCAACAGAAGAATCATCTGCTAGTGAAGAATACAGACAGATGCTGATTGAATCGACATTGGAAGATCTCATCTATACAGATGCAATAAGCGGAATTAATGGTAACTATCTTCTGCCTTCCTTACAAAAAGCGGGATTTGATATAGAAAATCTTAAGAAAAAAGAGGTGGATTTATCTTTTTCTGAGTCAAAAGCAAAAGCATGGAAAGATATCTGGTCAGCTGGTCAGGGGGTAGGGAGCATTAAAAAAGTGTCCACAATTAAAGAGGTTGTGGACGAACTAAAAACGGAATATAAAAATGCCCTTCAATCACAAGAATTCCTGGGGGTAAAATAAATTTAATTATAAAAAATAGATAGTCTTTTAACACTAAAACCCCCAAATTCACTTTTAATAGTGAATTTGGGGGATGTTTTTGGGCGAAAATCAATCAACCGCGTTCTTATATTCCTCGGGATTCTCTTCATGCCATAATGTGACATCGTAATGATTGTATCCGTAATCATAGTAAACGGCATCAAGAGATAACATTTGTTTCGTTTCTTTAAAATAATAGAAAGTCTCCCCATATTCTGTTACATGATAAGGTTCTCCCAATGCTTTTTCCCATTCCTCCACATATGAATTATGGAGAGTAAAGAAGCTAATATAATTCACCTTTTGATCGGCGTTATAAACAATACTGAACTCAGAATCATTCTTTATTGAATTCTTGTCTGCTGTTACCATCTTCCACTGTGCGGATGACGGATCTTCCTTATTTGTCTTATCTTTACTAAATTTGTCGTATGGTCCGAGGATTTGAAGAGTTTCTTCCTTTGTCATTCCTAGGGTTATACCATTTAAATAAAAGGTTTGATTCTGTACACGTCCTTCAACAGGAACATTCCCAAATGGTGTTTTTTTCTTACCGTATAATTGCTCAAGTTCAGCCAAAGAAGGTTCAGGGATCTCATCTTCTTTCACAATGGGGTTAGCTTGATTTTTTCCTTCATCTTGCTCTGGTTTAGTTCCTATCACGGATTCTTCAGGTTTATCTTTAGCATTTGTGGTATCTTTTTCAGATGTAACTTCATTTTCTTCTACTGGCTTTTCACCATGAGGTATCTTGTATTCAACATTAGTGATGACAAAAGAAGTTAATGTTTTTGTTTTGCTGAATATCTCAATTTGAATAGCATCCTTAAACGTGTTTTCATCAACAATTCCTAAGTCGAGATTGATCACTTTTTCAAATGAATAAGGTTCATCAGGGCTTAACACATTGTTTGATGGGACATCAAGATTAAGACTATTTGTACCTAAATCTGTAGATAAGTCGTTCTTCAAGACGTTAACTCTAGCTTGGAATGGTTCACTATTAAAATTAGTAGTATTTTTAACAGTACCTTCAATTGTTAGCTCACGGGTACTTACGTCATAAGTGATCTTGCTTGAAGCCTGTGTAAACTCCTGGGCATATCTCGTTTCAGGCTTTTTTTCCTTTATCGCTGTTTCAGGTGTCAAATAATTATCAATCACAGTGTAGGAAGTGAAGATAATTCCAGCAAATAGTGCAGCAGTTAAAAGTTTAGGGACCACTGTTTTCTTCTTGTTTGCCATTCTTGTAGGTGGAGTACTTTTAATGGCGGCTAAAACATTTTGTTCATCTTTCTCGGTAAATACCGGTGTTTTAGACATTTCATTGTCTATGATTTTATTTAAGTGATGAAGGCGATTCTCCATTATCTCTCACCTCCAAGTTCGAGGTATTGCTCTTGCAGCAGCTTCCTTGCACGACTTAAGCGCGTTTTAACCGTGGACTCATTCATTGAAAGAAGATCACATATTTCACGAATAGAGAAATCTTTATAGTAGTGTAATAAAATAACTTCACGATATTTAATAGATAGCGAGAGTACGGCTTGGTATAAGAGCTGATCTTCACTATTAGTAAGGACTCCATCTTCAGCTGAATGCGCACTATCTTTTCGATCATTCATAAATTTATCTGTGAAGGCCAACTTTCTGTAACTCCAGCTCTTTAAAAAATCCTTAGACCTGTTTATAGCAATCGAGTAAATCCAGCTTCGCACAGCTGAATCTCCCCGAAAGGTATCAAGCTTTGTATATAACGTAACAAAAACATCTTGAGTAATGTCTTCTGCCTGCTGCCAGTTCTTAACGAACGTATACACAAGACGTTTTATTTCTTCCCCGTATGTTCTCATAAGGAAAACAATCGCATCATCGTTACTCATCCCCGCAATGCTGACATTTTCCTTTAACCCCTGATTTTTCACTTAACAACCCCCTTACAATTGCCTTTCCAGAAGTAAGACGACCCAATCGCGCCACAAGTTTCATTATTATAGAATATAAGTATAATTTTACCACTAAATTGTTTGGGGACTGACCCCAAACAAATACAAATATCTTGTTTTTCCACCTCACGTGGACATACATAAAGAGCTGGCTTTAAGAGCCAGCTTTTTCTACCGATTATTATTAATCATATATACCACCAGAATTTTTATGATCTTCTTTTACCTGTCCATCTTCCAGAACGTGATAACTATACATATAACCGTATTGCAGCATGTTATAAAAACTAAAGCTGTTTACTTTTAAGTTCTCATCCCATTCAACAAATAAAATAGTGTCAACTGTTCCATTTAATAACCCTTTGTTATCAATGGAATCTGTGATCCGATCATCTGCCTGATAATTGTAACTTGGATCTGCACCGATATCGAAGCGCCATAAGTTTTGATTATCCATTGCGCCTCTAACTTCTGTGTACTTATTTCCAAATTGTGCTTGAATTTCTTCCTGAGTCATTCCTCGAGCTAACTTTTCTTTTATTTCTTCTATTCTCATCGTCTGTTTTTCGACAGGTGGTTCATCAATCACTTTAATGTTTTCAATAATATGTGTCTTAACAACCTTCTTATCTATCGTGAATGAGATTTGTACTTGGTTCTCAAGATCAGACTTTGATATTTCTTTTAAAAGCGGTACCTCTTCCCAAAATTTATTAGTGGATCCTGCTCCCGTATTAGCATATTGGGCATCCTTAAATCGAATTTCTAATTCCTGCAGAGATCCTTCTAACTTTGGGTTTAAGATATTAACTTTAACAGCATATTGGGGACTTAATTCATTTGCTGGATTCGTCACACTTCCTGAAATTTTAAGAGTGTTCGTTTCTTTATTTATGACCACTTCACCTTTAGGATCACTAAAATAAATAACTGGATCAATAGGAGTAGCTTTAGACTCATCTTTTGTTTCTACTTTAACTTCATTCTCAGTTTTTTTTGTTTTATCAGTTTTATCATGAACTGCTTGCTGATTAGATTCTATAGATGTTTCAAAGAAAGAGTAAGTAAACAACACTAGACCTGCAAACAATGCCACCGTTAATAAAGCGGGAATGAAGGGACGCTTTTTCGAAACAGGCAGTTTCTTATGCTCGTGAATTTTACGTAAAATATTCTGTTCATCTTTTTCGGTAAATACAGAACCCAAAGAAATATGTTCATCCATAATTTTTTTCATTCGGTTCAGGTGATCTCCCATGAAAACTCACCTCCTAGTGTCTCAAGGGATTTTTGCATCAGTTTTTTTCCTTGATTTAGCCGTAACGTTACTTTGGAATGCCTCAATTTTAACAACTGGCTAATTTCCTCTACTGAAAACTGACAATAAAAATGAAGGACAATCATTTCACGATATTTAATCGGCAAATCCAGAACCACATCGTACAACAATCGATCTTCAGACACGGATTTATTTTTACGAACAGACGAATTGGGTTTCCCCATAAACTTCTGTTTGCGATACGTCCAGCTATCCATATGTTTTTTTGTTTTTCGGATCGCGATCGAATAAACCCATCTCCGCAGAGATGTATCATCTATACGAAATGTATCAAGTTCGGCAAACATTGTTACAAAAATATCCTGCGTGATAGCTTCCGACTGTTGCCAATTCTTGACGAACATGTAGACTCATTAAGTAGAGGATGGCGTCGGCATTACTCATTCCATCTATACTTATGGAATCCCTCAATCTTTCATTTTTCAAGAAAGCTAGCCTCCTTATGATGCACATCCGACAGTAAGACGAGACAATCGTCGTAGTGGTTTCATAATAAAAAATGTAAGGGGACAGACCCGGGTCTGTCCCCTTGCTTTTTTACTTTTCTTATAACTGATAAAATTAAAGTAAGTATTAGAAGTTTCATAATATCTTTACCTTAACCCTAAGAAGGAGGTAATCAATAATAATGAACAAGGTAATCGAAGGAAAAAGAATTGAAGAATGGATAGAAGACTATCCACTTCTAAATGAAATAATAAAAACAAATGAAGTGTTCTGGATAAATAAAAATGATACCTCGAACAACCATAATGCCTCATTGAGTAAAGAGGACATTGTAGATGCTTCAGAACGTTTAAAAAGGTTTGCTCCATTCATTGAAAAAGCATTTCCTGAGACGACTCCAGCTAAAGGAATCATCGAGTCTCCTCTTATTGAAATTCCAAAAATGAAAAGGGTTCTGGAAAAAGATTATGAGATTGATATAAAAGGCAAGCTCCTATTGAAGTGTGATAGTCACTTGCCTATATCTGGTTCCATAAAGGCGAGAGGCGGAATCTATGAAGTATTGAAACACGCAGAAAAACTTGCCATAGAACACGATATGCTTTCCATTTCTGATTCCTATGCAGATTTAGATAAGCCAAGATTTAAACAATTTTTCTTCCAATTTTCGATTGCGGTTGGTTCAACAGGTAATTTGGGTTTAAGTATCGGAATCATAAGTGCTCGTTTAGGTTTTAAAGCAACTGTACATATGTCCGCAGACGCAAAACAGTGGAAAAAAGACTTATTAAGGAGCAAGGGAGTAAAGGTTGTAGAGTATCAGTCAGACTATAGTAAAGCAGTCGAAGAGGGACGAAAACAGGCAGCTTCGGACCCTACTTGTTATTTTATTGATGATGAAAACTCTAAGGATCTCTTTTTAGGTTATGCTGTAGCGGCTTCAAGATTAAAACAGCAGCTTGATGAAATGAATATTTCGGTTAACGCGGAACATCCGTTATTTGTATATCTGCCTTGTGGAGTAGGTGGAGGACCCGGGGGAATAACGTATGGTCTAAAAATGGAATTTGGTGAACATGTTCATTGCTTTTTTGCAGAACCGACACACTCACCATGTTTTTTGATCGGTCAGATGACAGGGTTACAAGATAAAATTTCAGTACAGGAGCTTGGTATTGATAATATAACAGATGCTGATGGATTAGCAGTTGGCAGACCTTCGAGTTTTGTTGGAAACATGATTGGTCATCAGCTGAGCGGCTGCTATACCATTCAAGACGAGAGACTCTATTCTTTCCTCCGAACACTTGCAGATCAGGAAAATATTTACCTTGAGCCATCTGCACTTGCTGGTTTTTATGGGCCGATTCAGCTTCATTCCCACCCGGATGGTCAAGAATACGTAACGAAACATAAATTACAGGAAAAAATGGAAAGTGGATCACATATTGTATGGGGAACTGGTGGAAATATGGTTCCGAGTGAAGTGATGAAGGAATATTATCAGAAAGGACTTAATTAAATTAACGTCTACAAATTAAATAACTTAAAAAAGGGAGATCCAGGGGTTAGTTAACGGGTTCTCTTTTGAGGGAGAAAACATCCAATGACTACTTAAATCGCGTAGTAAATAGCAAGAAATAAAAGCATTAAGAAAATTCACCGAACGACGGCGTGTCTTCCAACTCCCATGAATGATGAGGGAGCGGCGATCTCCGAGCGCTTCGTCGTAGATCGTCTCGGTGTCCCGCTTATCCACTCCATCGTTTTGCATTAATGACGGGTTACAAGCATCATATTCATTTCGGCCCACTTCCTTATGGCGTGATAATTGCAATCATCTGCACAACAGAACGTCCATCACCGGAGAACGTATTTTCCGTACATTTCATCTGAGTGGAGCCGCCGCTATCCAAGAAGATTCCGTCAACAATAGTCCCGGAGCCAACGAGATACTTCACGGCCCCACGGAATGCTTTCGCTGTGCAAGCTTCTTCCGAGATAACAAGCCAGATGTTGAATCCACTGTTCCATATAAGAGCGGTCCGGTATGTGCTTCCTGTCATGTTAGGCATACCTTGGGCCGTTGCGACTGCTTCCCAATTAGCGTCATCTTGGAGGCTCATGCTGATTCCCCCCTGCGCCCAATAGTTGCTACGATCAGACACATCCAATTCCGCCGCGCTTTTCACTACTTGGACGCTGTAAACGCCAGTCGATCTATCCCATACGAGCGTTCCGCGAGCGTATTTCTCATTGTACCATCCCGAGCCATATGCTCCCGCGACTCCACAAGCCGGGATATCATTGTTGACTGCAATAGAGAGCAAATCACTGCTGTAGAAGAATCCGCCGTTGATTCCAGTGTCTACTCCAGACGCGACGTTCTTGTTGATCTCTTTCAGGATAATGTTGTTGGGGGATGCTTTAATGACGGACAGTCTAAGTCCGCGTGGCTCCGAATACGTATAGTTGCTCATAGTTTTATCCTCCACGATTTTAATAGGTAACATCCGATACGTCTTATATGCGTCAATAGTCTAAATTTTTTATAAATATATAAATAATACAGTGGTTTGATCCACTGTTCTTTCTGTTCTTTAGTTATAAAATAAGAATGTATACATGTAAAGGGCAATACTAATGATTATACTAATGATTTCAGTAGGCTGATGAGCCCATAGTCAAATTAATCATAAGAAAAATGATGAGATCTAAGTACAAGGGAATTTAATATTTTTATTGTAACTGGAGTGGAGAATTAGCTGATGATGAAGACCAATAATTAATCCAGTATAATTTTACTTTCTTATTCCACAATCAGGTACTTTTCTTGAATAAAAGAGGAGGATAAGATCTGAATTTTTTCGAACTACCTTACATAAGAGATAAAGGATTTCTAATAATTTTTTTGGAGAAAGAAAACAGTAAAAGACAAGGATCGAATATATCAGTGTCATTACTATACAGGAGTAGATGATCAATAATACTTCTTCAACAAACGAGTGCATTAAAGGAATAAGGCATAGGAAAACGACCAGACAATTCTGGTCGTTTTTGATTGTTATTTGAATATCCAATTATAATGCTATTTCACCTGCTAAAAGGATACGAATTACGGTTTTCTCCTCCAAAAGAGACCCGTTAAGGAGTTAGTGGATCTCCTTTATATTCTATCAAAATGATAATGATCATACACCGCTTTGTTCCCTGTATGTTCAAATAGTTTAATAATGGAATAGGCGAGTAACGCTGTGCCATTTAGTAAAGCATCGTGATCAAAAGTCATATTCGGATGGTGGAGTCCTGGCTCAAGATCTGTTCCTAACCCAATCATGGTTGCTTTTAATTTCGGATATTCGGTCGTATAAAAATGAAAATCTTCTCCGCCAGGTGTGACAGGAGGAGGGACAAGGGCTTCTGGCCCGAGGATATCAGTAATAACAGAACTAATGATAGCTTCCATTTCACTGTTCTGATTAGCTGCAGCCATTTGAGCACTTATATCTAAATTCACTTCGGCTCCATTGGCTTTGCCAGCATATAAGACCGCAGCATTTACTTTCCTAAGAAGTTCTTCCATGGATTGATTGGTTTGTGAACGTACATCTATACAAAAAGTGGCTTCATCGGGAATAACATTGATGTTACTTCCACCAGCATGGACCTGAGTGACCTTAACTGAGCTTGGTACCGTAGGATCTACTTTTACAGCGTTAACAGCAGCGATAATCGAACCTAGAGAATCGATAACGTTTATGCCATAATTGGGTCTTGAACCATGTGCCTGAATCCCTTTGATTGTTCCTTGTAAGAGAGTTGCCGCACCATGATAAATGGCGGGGGATGCATGGGACATCTCCATTTCTATCTTGGGGCGCACATGGATACCAAGCAAATAATCTACATTCTCCAAGACTTTATTTTGAATTAAAGCCAAAGCTCCTTTTCCAGTCTCCTCAGCTGGCTGAAAAATAAATTTTACATTTCCCGCCAACGGTTTAAAGCCCAATTGTTTTAAACAATGAGCTGCGGCTAAAGCCATTGTCATATGAGCATCATGTCCGCATGAATGGTTGGCTTTCCACTTTCCATCAACATTCTGCCATAAAGCATCCATGTCAGCTCGAAGTGCTATTGTACTTCCATTCTCTTCACCGTACCAATTTAAGACAACACCACAATGATCTTCAAATGTTTCAACATCAAAATCTAAATTTTGAGCTTCCTGCAGGATAAATTCCTTAGTTTTTTCTTCTTTCCAACTAACCTCTGGATTTGTATTAAAATGTGTAAAAATATCAAAAATAAGTTGGCTGTTATGATTCGTCCAGCGTTTTATAGCTTTCATTTACATTCACCCCTGATTTTTCAAAGACATAATAGCCGATGTCTGAGTCTAATAAAGCACCCCTCAAGATGTAATCGCTAGATAGAAGTCTTGTAACTGCATTTCTGATCTCCATTCGCCAGTTAATGGCTGCTTCAGGGGATATTTTTTTCAGTCTTTGAATTTGCTTGGGTACTGGAACCAATACACCACTCTCATTAGAAACGTCTTTAATACTCCCTGCATGAGGAATTTCTCTATTTAATGAAAAATTAAAATATAAGGGATAGTTATTCCAATGAGGTGAAGTATTTTTTATGCCCTTGGAAGCTTCTATAACAACAGGAGATTGCAGTTCCCATTCCAACAGGAATCGATCAGAAGGCGTACCCTTGTTAAGTTTGTCATTCATCTCGCCATAATAGGATTTGATATACGTTTTTACATGACCACCTAGCTTTGTAAGGTTTAGATAGCCATTCTTAATCTCTAACGGGTCAAAGGTCCATATCATTCTGTCAAAGCCTTTATTTAGGGCCCATTCTCTTTGTTTAAACTTTAATTTTTCACCGAGTTTTTGATTCCGATAGTCAGGATGTATGGCCATCATGTGTGAAACCAAATAAGGTTTTGGTTGTGTTTCACTAATACCGGGAAAACCATAACAAAAACCGATTAAACGTTCATCCTCAAAGACACCAATTACACAACCTCCGTTATGAATGGAAGCTACTAATTGGGGAAGAGAAGATATAACTTCTTTCCCCCATGTTTCCATTTGCAGCTTAACGGCCTCCTGTAAATGATGCAGTTCTTTTATTTCTTTAAACAGATAGGTTTGTAGCATATTCGGACTCCCGTCTTAACACTTTCCCAGCGGTTACCCCTAAATATTTTCCGTTCTCAGCAGCTAGTTGACCGTTAACAAAAACATAGTGGATGCCCGTTGGTTCCTGTAACGGATCTTCATAAGTAGCATTATCCCGTATATTTTGCGGATCAAAAATCACAATATCTGCTGCATAACCTTCTCGCAGAATACCTCGATTCTTTAAACGTAGCAATTGGGCAGGTGCACCCGACATTTTCCGAATGGCTTGTTCGAGTGTAAGAGCTTGTTTATCTCTTACAAAGTGTCCCAACACTCTAGGGTAAGTGCCATACAAGCGTGGGTGAGGTTTACCTCCGAAGATGCCATCCGAACCTACAATTTGCAAGGGATGTTTCATACCACCCGTAATAACCTCTTCATCACCCCAATGTATAAGCATCGTAATTCCTCCATTTTCCTCAAGGAGGAGTTTGAAGGCTGCATCTGCTGGTTCAAGGTTTAATGATTCAGCTATTTCAATCATGTTCTTTCCTTCTACCCACCGATTGTTTTCGGTTGTAACAGAAGTAAGGATGATATTATCCCATCCGCAATTTAACACCCAATTTTCATAGTCTGAGTTATTTTTAAAATCATCTTTTATCTTAGCCTGTATTTCAGAATCTCTTAATTTTTCCAGCAAGTTTGAGGTTCCGCCTGAATGCATCCACGGAGGTAAGATAGCATGAAAAACGGTTGACCCCGCCGTATAAGGGTATTGGTCAAACGTTACTTCTATACCTTCATTCCTAGCTTCATCCATTCTGATAAGAGCCTGTTCATATTTTGAACGATTCACTTTTCCGGCAACTTTAAAATGGGAAACATGCAGTCTCACACCGGACTGCCTTGCCACATCAATGACTTCTTCAAGTGCTTCCAATGACTTGTTACTTTCATTACGTATGTGGACCACAAAACAACCATCATATTTCGAGGCGCCTTTGCAGATTTCAATCAGTTCTTCTTTGCATGAGTAAACGTTTGGAGGATAGACTAGTCCGGATGAAAGCCCTACAGCGCCTTGTTTCATCCCTTCTTCAACCAACTCTCTCATTTTAACCATTTCTTCTTTGGTGGCTTTTCTGCCGTCAAAGCCCATAACCAATGTACGTACAGCCCCGTGAGGAACGAGGTAAGTGGCATTCCCGGCTATATCGGAGTGATCTAAAAAATTCAAATATTCCTCGATTGTATTCCAAGGCCAATCTCCAATATCACCGTTTAACCCTTTTAGTTGCTTCTGCCAAAGAGGTTTGGTTGTTTCAGATACGGGAGCTACTGATATACCATCCTGTCCAAATAATTCTGTAGTAACTCCCTGTAATACTTTGATTTTATGAATTTCAGGTCTCGTACAAAGAAGGTCTGAATGAACATGCGTGTCAATAAAACCGGGGGTTACAGCGAGTTTTTCTGCATGAATCACTCTTTTTGCATTTTCACTGGATAAATCACCAATTCTGCTAATGATACCATCTTTAATTCCAATATCAGATTTCGTCCAAGGATTTTCCGTTCCGTCATAAACATGTCCGTTTTTAATAATAAAATCAAACATAGATATACCTCCTGTTATTTAATAGATGGACTTTTCTCTTGAGAATGATTCTGTTCCCAGCCTATATTTCTCTACTACTTTTTCGTTGATCTCATACCCAATTCCATAACCCGTAGGAACTGCTAATGTTCCCGGACGAAGGAAATCAACCTCTGGTGTAACAATATCTGTTTCCCAATACCGGTTTGAGGCAGAAGTGTCCCCTGGAATAAGGAAATTATCCAATGATGAAAGTGCGATGTTATGGGCACGTCCGATACCTGCCTCAAGCATGCCGCCGCACCATACGGGGATTCCATTACTTTTACATAAGTCGTGTATTTTGACTGCCTCTGTCAAACCGCCAACGCGTCCAATTTTAATGTTGATTATTTTACAAGCTCCTATTTCAATTGCTTTTCTTGCATCTTCATAGGAATGGATACTTTCATCTAAGCAGATAGGTGTTGAAAGTTCACTTTGCAACTTTACATGATCAATAATGTCATCATGAGCAAGAGGCTGCTCAATCATCATTAAATGAAAAGGATCAAGTTGTTTTAACAAATGGATATCTTTAAGGGTATAAGCAGAGTTTGCATCAGCCATGAGCGGGATATCAGGCCCGAAACGGTCTCTTATAGCTGCTATCGGTTCTATATCGAAACCAGGTTTGATTTTCAGCTTGATCTTTTTATAGCCCTGATTAATAAATGATTCTACCTTCTCTAAAACTTCAGGAATTCCGGGCTCAATCCCTATGCTTACACCTACATCAATTTCTTTTTTGGTTCCTCCTAAAGCTTCTGCGAGAGATATTCCTTTTTTCTTGCCATACAAGTCCCATACAGCACCTTCAATCGCAGCTTTTGCCATTTGATTACGACGAATGGGTTTGAAAATAGACTGCAATTGTTCCGGATGATCGATCCCATCAAGTTTCAGGAGCTTAGGGATGATGAATTCTTTAAGCATATATTTAACAGTGTCAGTGGTTTCTTCATTATAGATAGGGAAAGGCAATGATACACTCTCCCCATATCCTGTTTGACCATCACCATGAACACATACCACCAAAAAATCTTTATAGGTCAATCTTCCAAAACTTGTTTCAAAAGCAGTTTTCAAAGGCATTTTTAACCGGTGTAGAACGATTTTTTCAATTTCCATACGTGTATTCCTTTCATTAAGCTAAACTTAATCTGGTTTTACAAAAGGGGAGAAGTCTTGGCTTATATTCTCGTATTCTTCCAATCTCTTTTGTACTTCCTCCCATCCGGTTACCGCGACTCCGTTAACCAATATATTGAGAAGTGAAAAAATAATAGGCATCCCTTTCAAAGCAGATGGGGAAGGGGTCTCCACTTTCAATATATAATCTGCATGAATACCGACCGGGGAGAGTTCGTTATCTGTTATGGCGAGTATAGTGGCTCCTTTTTTCTTTGCTGCTTTAACAAAGGTCACGGTCTCTTGTGTATAGCGAGGGAGAGAGAATGCGATTACTAAACTTTTATATGTAATCTGTGATATTAAATAGATCGCATCATCTGTATCCCCTCGATACATTTGGGTCTTGCCGATCACGACATTCAAACTGAATGTGAGCCAGCTAGCTGGTGCATGGGAACTCCTGAATCCCACTACAAAACGGTTTTCTGAATCTATTATTTTATTAATAATAGACTGTAGGTATTCTTCATTTATAGAAGATGATAGTTTGCTGATATAAGAAATGTCTTCAGTGAGTGTGTGTTCTACAAGATGGTTGCTTTCGACGATTGAACCAGTAGAATTTAGATAGTTTTCTAGTGGATCCTTTTGTTTTTCGCTTAAAACGGTATCTTGGATCAGTTTTTGCAGATCGCTGTAGCCTGAAAATCCAAGGTTATAACAAAAACGTATGACCGTTGACTCACTAGTGTTCGTTATATCTCCAAGTTCTTTTGCTGTATAAAAAGCCACTTTATCACTATTGTCACTAATATATTTAGCAACAATTTGTTGTCTTTTTGTTAATTGTTCGAAGTTGATCCTGATTCTTTCTTTAAGCTGCTTCATGTTGGTGTTTTACCTCTCTATGTTTATCCAATTGCCTTCTTAATCGTGGAGCTGTTTTTTTGCACGCCCCAAAATTTATTAATAATTTGTTGAGATGGTTGAGGAGTCAAATAACTTACTATAATCATAATGAGAACCGATAGTGCTGTTGCTGTAACAATAGTCTGCATTCCAAACGGATTGGGATATAACTCGCCGAGAACGATATAGCTAATTAATCCCGCATACATAGAAACGATTGCTCCCCATGTAGTGGCCCTCTTCCAATAAAGACCAAAAACAATAGGAGCAAAAAAAGTAGCCTCCAGACCACCGATTGCATACACCACAAGGAATTGCAGATAGTCGGGTGGGGTTAGGGCAAATAAAACGACACCAACTCCGATAATGAGCGTAGTAAAATAGGAAAGCTTTGAAATCTTCTTTTCACTAGCAGTTGGATTGATATAGTTTAAATAAATATCTTTAACAACTGAAGCACTGGTAACGAGCAGCATAGAGTTGACTGTTGACATAATAGCTGCAAGTGGTGCTGATAAAACGATTCCAGCTACCCATCCTGGCATAATATCCAGTATTAATGTTGGTAATGCCATGTCCGGTACTGAAATATCTGGATATAATACCTTTACGAATGGACCGAGAGTAGCGAAACCGATACTAAATAATGCCATAACTAATCCGCTGTAGATAATCGATTTATGCATGGATTCCGTATTTTTAAAGGTCATTCCTCTAACGGAAGCATGCGGTAATCCAATGGCAGCAATTCCGAAAAGCATGAAATAAGAAAAAAGCATTAATGGGGTTGCTCCTGAAGGTCCTGGCAATTCAACCATTTCTGGATGTTCCGTAGCCAGCTTGCCTATTAAACCGCTAAATCCTTCCGTTTTAACCAAAAAGAATATCCAAAGGAGGACGCCTCCCAAGATCATGATGACACCTTGGATCGCATCGGTTATCGCAACTGCTCTAAAACCGCCGTAGACCGTATAAAGGACAACTGCCAATCCAAAAATAATTAATCCTGTTTTATAAGGTAATCCTGTAATAGACTCAAGAATTCTTGCGCCACCTACAAACTGAGCGACCATATAAGCACTGATGAAAAGAATGACTCCTATTGAACTGCCTAATACAACGGCTTTACTTTGATACCTTTCCTTAAAAAAGTCCGTTAAAGTGACCGCATTAATTTTTCTTGCCACAATAGCGAACTTCTTCCCGAGAATTCCTAGAATATAAACGCCCATTCCTACTTGTGTCAGTAAAATAAGTACCCAACTAAAACCGGAATTATAGGCGACTCCCGGTGAGCCAATAAAAGTACCTGCACTAGCTGCTGAGGCTAAAAGAGTAAATGTTAACACAAATGGACCAAGAGAACGTCCGCCTATAAAGTAATCCTCCTGGAAGCTTGTGTTTTTAACTTTCATATATTTGTGGAGCACGCCCCCGATTAAAAATGTAATGATTAAAGAAAGAACGATCGGTATGAGAACATCCCACTTCATTTAATGAACACCTACCTTTCATCCTCAGCTTCAATGGACATATCTTTAAAAAATACCTTGATCATAAAGTAGGGAAGAATACAAAAAACAATTGTTCCGACCAAACAGCCCCAGAAGAACCAAGCGGGAAAACCAAGAATATAACTCATGGAATCGGCTGATTTATTAAGTCCAAACCAAAGGGAAATACCTCCAACTAGAAGGATGTTGACAACAAACAAGCCTAAGGTAGCCCACATTTCTTTGTTACACTGTGCGAATCTGGGATCTTCTATGAATTCCTCTTGTTTTCTCAAATGCATTACCTCCTTTAATATGATGTAAAAACTTCAAAAATAGTAAAAATTGAAGTTTTAGCTTCAAATCAAGTATATATAGATAGATTATGTATAGTCAATATATTATTTTAAAAATTTAGAAAATTATAATAGTAAGAAACCATTAAAAAAAGTTACTCTACCAATAGGCTTTTTACTTACTTTTTGAAACTTGTGAAAGGAGATTAACACGCATTGGCGTAATTTATTTATTATCGGAATATTTACGGAATTATTCTTTAAATTAATCTGGAAAAGGAGGAAAAGCGATTGGAGCAAAGTGTGGTCAGTATCGAACAGTGGTTAGAGCAGCATCTCCTTCAATTAAATCTGGTACAGGACATGAATCAACCGGACGGATTTTCAAGATTAGGTTTTAGTTCAGAAGGGTGGGAAGCACATGATGGATTTATAAAAATAGCTGAAAGACTGGGGTTAACCGTCAGAAGGGATCAAGCTGGGAACGTGATTGCAAGGTGGAACCCAGAGAACCATAATGCTTCATTGCAGGCGGTTACTCTTGGTTCGCACCTCGATACGGTAAAAGGTGGTGGCGGATATGACGGGGTGGCAGGCATCCTTTGTGCATTAGCGGCCATTAAAGAACTTAGAGATAACGGGTTTCAGCCAGACCATCCGATCGAAGTGATCTGTTTTGCATCAGAAGAGTCCTCGAGGTTTCCCATCTCAACCATTGGCAGTAAAGCGATGTCCGGCATCATCAAACTGAAAGAGCTGGAAAAGGTGAAAGATGAAGCGGGTTATACCATCAAACAAGTTGTTGAAAGCAGAGGGTTAAACTGGGACATGATTCGATATGCGGAACGCGAAGAAAATGAAATTAAATCTTTCGTTGAACTTCATATCGAACAAGGTTTGAGGATCGAAAACGCAGGAACTGATTTTGGTATTGCGACTGCTGTAGCTTGTCCGATTCGGTTAAAAATCAAAATCGAAGGCAAGATGGGACATACCGGAACAACACCAATGGGCATGAGACAAGATGCTTTAGTCGCCGCAGCACCACTCATCACGTTTATCTCGGAAAAAGCGGAACAATTTTCCAAAGAGAACCCATACCCAATCGTTGCGACCGCGAGTACACTAACCATCAAGCCGAATGCGATGAACGTGATCCCAGGGATAGTCGAGCTTGGTGTTGATATCCGTAGTGTGGATGATGCGTTAAAAGAACAGTTTAAAGCATTGGTTAAAGAAAAGTGTTCGTCCATCGAAAAAGAGAAAAACGTTAACATAAACATAGAAGTACTCGTTCATAATGCTTCCATACAACTTGATGAGGATCTTTCGATTAAACTAAAAGAGATCGGTGAGTCACTCGGCCATCGTTGCTTGGTTATGGAAAGCGGGGCAGGTCATGACGTCATGAACATGAGTAAAAAATGGCCGTCCAGTTTAGTTTTTATCAAGTGCCGTGATGGTTTGAGTCATCACCCTGAAGAATATGCAGCACTCGAAGATTTACGTTTAGGAGTTGATATCCTTGTCGGTTACTTACAACAAGAAGCAAGGAATTGATCGATGAGAATCCGGTTGGGGGTTGTTGGGCCTCAGGATTCGATCAATCTCGTGAAAAATGCAGCGAAAGGGTTTAACAAGATTGAGATCATTCCTTTTCCTTATCAAAAGATAGAAGAAACGAAAGATATTATTTTACAGAATAAACCCTATGTTGATCAGTGGTTCTTCTCTGGACAGGCTCCTTATTATTTTGCGTTAAACAACCGTTTAATTCTTGAAGAAGAAGGCAGTTATGTCCCGCTTAATGGGAACAGTCTATATAAAACGCTGCTGGAGGCACAGGTACATGAACAAAAGCTGTTAAAAAAAATCAGCCTCGATACGATACAGGAAAAAGGGATCAAAGCCATCCAGAATTCCATCCATTCTTTGAAAGTTTCGACCTTCCCATACACGGGCTACTTGCCTGCAGATGATATCGTCCATTTTCATGTGGAGTTGTACAACAAAGGGGAAATTGATGTTGCCGTGACATGTATTCAAGCGGTTTATGCACGTTTAAAAGAGCTTGGCATTCCATGTTACAGGGTGACACCAGACGTTCCTTCCATCCAGCTGATGCTTCAGTTCTTAAAAGAGCGGGGAGAATCCGCTTGGTACAAGAAGGCACAAACGGCCATCGTGGGAATTGAAGTTTTCCACCCGACAGATGTTCCGCAAGATCATTTTTATTCCTATAAGATGAAACACCAGGAATTGGAGCTGAAAAGGCTGCTGCTTGATTACGCGGAAGTGATTAGAGGCTCCTTCGTACAGATCGGAGACGGGCACTTTTTTATCTATTCAACGAGAGGCGAGGTCGAGCTTCATCTGCATGATAATTCCTTATTGCAACTTATGGAAGAGGCAAAACTGCACAGTAAGCTGCAGGTAAGGATCGGACTCGGGTATGGTTTAACAGCATTAGAGGCAGAGCAAAATGTGCGCCTTGCATTCCAGTACGCCCGTAAACACGACACACCCGTCATCATTCTGATCAATGAAGATAAGCAGGTGATCGAACAGTCCCGCTCTTTAGAAACCATATCTTATAACGGCAGAGTATGGGGAGAAAAATGGGAGAATCGGCTTAAGGATGCCACCATCTCTCCGGCGATCGTGAGCAAGATCCAGTCACTAGCTTATCATTACAAAAAAACACAGATCACGTCTCAGGAATTAGCCGTCTGGCTGAAGGGGACTGAACGAAATGCCCGAAGGATTTTATCCGAAATGGAACGGCTTGAACTTGTAAAAGTGTCAGGGGAAGAGCAGTCGGGTAATAGAGGACGGCCAAAAAAAATTTATGAGTTTGATATAAAACTAGGGAGTGGACGGTAAGTCCGCTTTCTTTTTTCCTTTGTTCTAATTTTTAGTTCTTTAACGGTACGCTTGTTTCTACTCCGCTTTGAACAATAACTACGCTCTCTATATCTTTGGATTTTTCTTTATCAATTTGGATTACCAATGTTCTCGGTGTTGCATCGGAAGTACAAGCACCGTTTGGTTCTGACAAAGGTACGGTTATCGTTTTGTTGTCAGAGTTTCGTTTAATATTTCTTATCTTGTAAGGACAACTTCCGGATTCATGAACTCCAATGAAAAAAACATCTTTTTCTTTAAGGTCAACGTTCGGAGTTTTACTTTCGAATGCATATAAGTTCCAGGTATCTTCAAATTCTGATTGATTAACTAGTTTTCTAACCAAATATTGTTCTTCAAACGCAATTTCATTGAAATGAATAGGCAAAGTTTTTTCACTTGCGATTATATCGAAGTTAATTTGATTATTTTTGGCATTACTATTGCAACCGAATACTAATAATAGTGACAAAAATAAAGTAAGAGAACGTAATCGTTTAACGCTTTTCATCACATATTCACTCCTTTTTAAAGATTAGACGACATTCGGTAATGAAGGTTTCTAATATCGATAGAGTTGGCGAAACGCTTTAGTTAAATGGGTTTTATGGTACGTGTTCTTTTATTCTGTTACACGTTCGCTCAGAAAACTTGAGTATCGCTCAAAACTACCTTCGTTTCGCTCCGAATACCCGAGCATCGCTCAAAACCTCCCTCGTTTCGCTCAGAAAACCTTAGTATCACTCAACCTTCCCTCGCTTCGTATAAAAGACTCTCGATCCTTCCAACAATATCTCCCTAAAAAACTTTCTTTCAAAAATTTTTATAAAAAAAGAAGGAAAATTGTCAGATTATACAGAATACTTATTATAGGAATATTAAAGGAAAATGTCCGTAATTAATAAAAGGGGGGAATAAAAATGCCGCAACTGGCTTCTGATGTTCAATCTTCCAAGGAAAAAGGGTTTTCTCGTTTTTTAAACGTGATCGAGCGGGTTGGGAACAAACTGCCTCATCCGTTTATGCTGTTCGTGTATCTTGCACTATTCATGATTTTGATCTCGTTTGTCGTAAGTCTCTTCAACGTTTCGGTGAAACACCCGGGTTCAGGGGATGTACTCCAAGTAAAAAGCCTGTTATCCGGTGAAGGGTTGAAGTTCATGTTAACGTCCATGCTCGAGAACTTTACGGGTTTCAAGCCGCTTGGACTAGTACTGACAATGATGCTTGGAATCGGTATGGCTCAAAGAGTAGGTCTATTTGAAAGTGTCATTAAGAAGACGATCATCAAAGCGCATAAATCGATCATCACGTATACGGTGTTCTTTATCGGGATCATGGGGAATATTGCGTCTGATGCGGCGTTCGTTATTATTCCCCCACTCGCCGCTGTCGTCTTTTACTCTCTTGGACGCAATCCGTTGGCAGGTCTTGCTGCAGGTTTTGCCTCGTCTGGTATTGGATTTACAGCTAATATCCTAATTGCGGGAACGGATGCACTTTTATCAGGGATCTCAACGGAAATTTCAACAACCATCAATCCTGATGTTGTCGTGACACCAGTAGATAACTGGTACTTCATGAGTATCTCTACAATTGTTTTAACAATCGCAGGTGGTCTCCTAACTGAAAAGTTCATTGAACCGCGCCTCGGAAAATATGAGGGGAATGCGGAAAAGAAGGAACTCGATTTTGAAGGGAATCCGTTAGAGTCAAAAGCACTTCGAAACACGCTGTTTGCGGCACTTCTTTACATTGGCGTGGTTGCACTTGCCGTCTTTTTCCCAAATTCCCCGCTTAGAAACGAGGAAGGTGGCATCATTCCATCACCATTCCTGGATGGAATCATCCCGATTATCTTCCTGTTCTTTGTGACAGTCGGTGTAACCTTTGGTGCGTCCATGAAAAAAATCAATAAAGTGAGCGATGTGCCGGAATTGATGACAGACTCCATCAGGGACATGGCTGGATATATCGTTTTGGTCTTTGCGATCGCGCAGTTTATCGCTTACTTTAACTGGAGCAACCTTTCCACGCTGATTGCGGTGAATTCTGCTGATCTACTCGCACACATGGATCTGACAGGGCTCCCGGTCATTATTGGGTTTGTCTTTTTAACAGCCATTCTAAGTTTGTTCATTATCAGCGGATCCGCGCTCTGGGCACTGGAAGCACCGGTATTCATCCCGATGCTGATGCTATTAAACTATCACCCTGCCTTTATCCAGGTGGCGTACCGAATCGGTGAATCATCTACTAACATGGTGACACCGCTCAATCCGTATTTTGCGATATTGCTGGCGTTCATGAACGAATATGATAAAAAAGCAGGGATCGGGACGCTTATGGCTTTGATGATTCCTTACACCATCGTGTTCCTAACGATTTGGATCATTCTGCTGCTTGCTTTTGGACTCCTCGGCATTCCGATCGGCCCTGGGGTTAGCATGTATATAAAGTAGTTTACGTGACAAGGGGGAGGCTTATATCTTCTCCTTTTTCAGTGCTAAAAAATAGATGGAGCGTGAAAAAGATGGGAAAGACAGAGACAAATCTAGTAAAAGATATTTATCCAAAAATGGTAGAGTGGCGGAGAGATTTTCATAAGTATGCAGAATCCGGGTGGGTGGAGTTCAGGACCGCATCACTTGTCGCAACCCGTTTAGAAGAGTGGGGCTATGAGATTAAGGCAGGAAAAGAAGTCGTGGATGAAAATGCGAGAATGGGAGTGCCGCCAGCCCACTTTTTAAAAGAACAGGAAAAAAGAGCATTGGAGCAAGGGGCTGATCCGAAGTGGCTTCCTGTATTCTTAGGCGGTTTTACAGGTGTCGTCGGGATCTTAAAAACAAACAAGCCCGGACCGGTGATTGGGCTTCGCTTTGACATGGATGCGCTCGACATCCAAGAAGCCAAAAGTGAAGACCATGTTCCATTTCAAGAAGGCTATGATTCTATCAACCAAGGTATGATGCATGCTTGCGGTCATGATGCGCATACGTCAATTGGCCTTGGCTTGGCAAAACTGTTATCAGAGATAAAAGATGAGCTATCCGGAACCATCAAGATCATCTTCCAGCCGGCAGAAGAAGGAGTTCGCGGGGCTAAGTCGATGGTCGAAGCGGGAGTGTTGGATGATGTTGACGTGTTTATCGCCTCTCATATCGGAACCGGTATTCCAGCGGGTGTTGTGGTGAGTGGAGCAAATGGTTTCCTATCCACGACAAAAATCGATGTCGCGTACAAAGGGAAAGCGGCGCATGCCGGCGGAAATCCAGAAGAAGGAAAGAATGCGCTCCTGGCGGCAGCTTCGGCAGTATTGAACCTTCACAGCATCCCAAGACACAGCAGCGGCCAGTCCCGTGTCAATGTGGGTGTACTAAAAGCCGGAAGCGGACGCAACATCATACCGGCATCTGCTGAATTAAAAATCGAGACACGCGGTGAAACGTCTGAGATCAATGAATACATTTTGCAGAATGCGCTTAACATCATAAAGGGGTCAGCCGTTATGCATGATGTGGAAGTCAGCTATGATATCGTCGGCGAAGCCAAAACAAGTGATTCAAGTGAAACGCTTAAAGATTTTATTGAAAAAATTGCTTCAGAAGTAGATGAAGTCAATTCGGTTCTCAGCGAGTCACCGAACGCAGCAGGTTCTGAAGATGCGACATATATGATGGACCGTGTAAAAAAGAACGGCGGGTTGGCTTCTTACGTCATATTCGGCACAACACTTGCCGCAGGACACCACAATGAAAAGTTCGACATCCAGGAAGATTCCATGATCATGGCTGTCAATTGTTTATCCAAGTTCGTCTTAAACATTGACCGTCTAAAAAAGGATGAGGTGGTTTTATGAGAACCGAAACAAAAGATTATGTTTCTGAAATCGACCAGTTAATAGAAGAAAACCGGGAAGAATTCATTCGCATCAGTGATCGAATCTGGGATTATGCCGAAACGCGATTTGAAGAATATAACTCAGCAGAATTGTTGGCTCAAACACTCGAAAATGAAGGGTTCAAGGTTAAAAGAGGAGTAGGCGGAATCAAAACCGCGTTCATCGCTAGCTTCGGAAGCGGTAAACCGGTGATCTCCTTATTAGGTGAATTTGATGCCCTCTCCGGCTTAAGCCAAAAATCAGGCATTACGACCATCGATCCTGTCGTTGAAAATGGTAACGGACATGGCTGCGGGCATAATCTGCTTGGGACAGCTCCACTAGCTGCAGCTGTTGCCGTTAAAAAATACATGGAAAAACACAATGTAAAAGGAACGATTAAATATTACGGATGCCCTGGTGAAGAAGGCGGCTCAGGCAAAACGTATATGGTACGGGAAGGGCTGTTTGACGATGTAGATTGTGCACTAACTTGGCACCCAGGTTCGTTTTCGGGCATCTTCTCGCTCTCTACGCTCGCAAACTACCAGGTGTATTTTATGTTTAAAGGCAAAGCTTCTCATGCCGCAAACTCTCCCCATCTCGGAAGAAGTGCGTTGGACGCTGTTGAGTTGATGAACGTTGGAGTGAATTACTTGCGCGAACACATCATTCCTGAAGCAAGGGTTCATTATTCAATCGTAAACACGGGTGGCTTCTCGCCGAACGTCGTACAGGCTGAAGCGGAAGTATTATATCTCATCCGCGCGCCTAAAATGCCAGATGTAAAAAGCATTTACGAAAGAGTCGTCAATATCGCAAAAGGTGCTGCCCTCATGACGGAAACTAAGATGGAGGTTCGCTTCGATAAAGCGTGTTCAAATTATATTCCAAATCACGAACTAGGAAAAGTGATGCATGAGAACCTGGAGAAGTTTGGTCTGCCTGTTTATGAAGAAGAGGAGATGAAGTTTGCATCCGATATCCACCAGCAAATCACGAAGGAAGATATTCAAAACACAAAGAATGAGATTACGAAGACCTCTGGCCAAGCGTTCACAGAGGAAGTTCAATCTCCATTTCTATCTAAACTCGTTCCATATCATAAAACGAATGAAGTTTTATTCGGTTCATCTGATGTAGGGGATGTCAGCTGGGTCGTTCCTACTGCTCAGTTCTGGGGTTCGAGCTTTGTGTTCGGAACACCGTTGCATTCCTGGCAGCTTGTCTCACAAGGCGCAACACCTATTGCGCATAAAGGAATGCTTCAAGCAGGGAAGACATTAGCGGGTACCGTATTAGAACTTCTACAGAATCCGGAATTACTGGAACGGGCTAAAAAAGAGTTCAAGGAAAAAAGAAAAGGCATTCCATATGAATGTCCGATTCCCCCCGGGGTACATCCATCGCCAATCAAACAATAATAAGAAGTAAAGCTCTGTCCTATTTCGGCAGGGCTTTTTGATGTTTCAAAGAACATTTACATAAAAGCCAGAAAAGGAGGATGGTGTATGAGTGAACAATTCGAATGTCATTCTTGTTCTACCAGGTACAACGTAACAGAGCTTGTATGGCGATGTAAATGTGGAGGTATGTTAGATCTCGTAAAGGAAAATGTTTCGTTTGATCCTTCCCGACTTCAAAACGAAATGCCAACAATGTGGAGATATCAGCATGTTCTGCCGTTTAAATCAGACATATGGAAATCGGTATCGATGGGAGAAGGAAACACACCATTAATCGTTTTGGATGAAAAAGAACCGAAAACGTTCGTAAAAGTCGATTATATGATGCCAACCTTATCCTTTAAAGATCGCGGTGCAGCTGTATTGATCGCTAAAGCAAAAGAACTGGGTGTTACGAAGGTAATCGCGGATAGCAGCGGGAACGCCGGAACATCGATTGCGGCGTATGCAAAACGTGCTGGTATCGCATGTGATATCTTCCTTAGTGAATCAACGTCTCCTAAAAAGGTAGCTCAGATTAAGGCTCACGGTGCAACGATCCGCGCAATCAAAGGCACTAGAGAAGATGTAGCAGAAACCGCGCAACAAGCCGTAACAGAAGAAAAAACCTTTTACGCAAGCCACGTGTACAATCCATTCTTTTATGAAGGCACAAAAACATACGCTTATGAAATTTGGGAGCACATGCAGTCCGTTCCGGATACGCTCATAATCCCTGTTGGCAATGGAACGTTGTTATTGGGAGCTTACTACGGATTCAGGGAATTGATGGAGAGTGGCGTTACAAATAAAATACCGAAAATCGTCGCGGTCCAAGCAGAAAACTGTGCACCGTTAGCCAACGCGTTTATTACCAATCAAGCGGTTGCTGAAGTAAAGAACACCGGAACTTTGGCAGAAGGAATCGCCATTGCAAAACCCGCCCGTTCTGCTCATATTCTAGAGGCAGTCAGAGCAACGAAAGGCCATTTTATAACTACTTCAGAAGAAGAAATTACTCAGGCACGTGTCGAACTCGCTCACAAAGGCTTTTATGTAGAACCAACAACAGCCGCCAACTATGCAGGTTATTTAAAATATCATCGTACATCTGAAGAAAAAATTGTTATCCCCTTATGTGGTGCAGGAATTAAGCAAGTGTAATGAAAAAACCTTTGGATTTCACTTTCCAAAGGTTTTGGTATATATGAATAAAATTTCTGTAAACTTTGGAGTTAATTAAACTTTTTATAGCCTTTTAGATCTGATTTTGTAACTTTACTAGAATTTAGGTCTACGCTATCAATTTTTATTTTTGTTGTCTCTAGATAATCGACTTTGTTATGATCTTTATCATAGGTTTCAAATTTTAGAAGAATTCCTGTTTGGGTATCCATCCAAATCTTGAAGTCTTCGGTATTTAATTTATATCTATAGGAATCACTTAAACTTCCTTCGATAACCGTAACGTTTCTATCCAGAAATATTTCTGTTCCTGAGATTCCCCATAAGTTATGATCTTCTAGAAACCCAAGTGCGATCTCTGAACTTTGAAGAGAATTGCTGGCCATTCCTAAATTGATATTTGTATCAGGGTAGGTATATTCTTTTTGACCCGAAGCATTTGTCTTAATGGCATCTTTAATTTTAAGTTCAGTACCTTTACTTAATTTTGTACCCATCTTTGTTGACATATATTGTTTACTCTTATGATCGATTTCCGTTGCTTCTTCATCTGATAAGAAGGTTTCGGTTGTGCCTTTGGCATTTTTTACGTTCACTTTTACTTTTATACTATTATTCAGTTTGACATGATAATCAATGGAATAATGAAAGCCTACATCGTTACTTGCGTAAACAAAAGAACCCTTTGCGTTATTAAAGTGGTGTATACTGTTCAACATCTTTTCTTGAACTTCTGTCTTACTACTTAGAAGTTCTATTTGTGTTTGACTTGATTCTGCATTAACATGAGACTTTATTTTAGTTTGATTGTCACTATTAAATGACAGCTGATTCGGTATACTAAATAAAAGAATGAATCCCGATAAGGATATAAGACCGAGTAATTGATTTAATTTCTTCATAAGAACCTCCTAGTATTTAATTGTAATTCAGTTGAATTCCGTCTGCTCCTGCCCCACCATCATTATTGTATGAGTGTGATAAGCGTATAGTCGATATGGGTTTACTGAAGGAAAGTAACGAGCTCCATCCACCAGGAGCGTTTCTTTGGTTAATGCTTTTTGATGTGATCTGTGACCCTGAGGAGTTTGTTGCAACATAAGTTACACTTGTAGCATTAAATTTTGTATTCCAAAGATATACTTTTGATGTGCCTGTCAATGAACATGAACTAAAATACCACCAGTAAAGGTTATATCCACTGCTTGTAGGTGCTGCGTAACGATGATCACCCCTATAAGAGTTCGTCGAATATTCGTGTTTCCAACTACCAGAATAATCATTATCAGGTGAATCGAAGCCATTGTTATCATTGTCTAAAATGGAACTGCTACCTGAACCACAGCCTGCATATGTTTTCTCTTGATCAAAAAATAGTACCGTTCCCAACAAAAACAAACATAAAATAATCTTCTTCCCCATTTTTTCGCCTCCTGAATGTTTATCATCCTAAAATTACCATAAATTTAAAAAATAGGGAATATTTTGTTATATTTTGTAATAACTAATAGTTATTTATAGTATTAGTCGATGTCTCTCCAATATTTGTTTCAATTAAACAACCGGCTGACTAAACGAGTATGACCCAATTGCACTCTATGCTAGTTGGGAATAAAGCAAATTAAAAAGAGGATGAACCGGAACTATAGCGGCCGTCCTCTTTTTTATGGGATAAAGTGCAGTTTGGAAACAAAACTGTTCTTTATTTGAATGGTGGGGTGTCTTCAGGGTACTTTTGCGGCTTTTATTAAGCCAGGGAAGACCATACGGGGATTAATCTCACGAGTTTTGCTGATAATCTCACGAAAATGTATCCTAATTTCACGAGTTTTTGCCGGAATTTCACTGAAATATAAATATACTCGCGAGGAGACACCTTTCGACACTTGCCCAACGTTCAAAATATAAAGCTTTTCCAATAAGAACTTAAAGTTCCAATTGAGACAGCTTCGTAACAATTTTAACGAACAACCCTCGTTAGAAATAATTGAATCATATTATCGTGATAATCGATTTTCTTTGAAAATTTTGCTTCCAGTTTGCCATCATTTCAACTTTTATAAAGTACTTCAGCATTATTCTGTGATACTTCATTTTAACCATAGACACAGGGCACCCCCTAAATTAGACGTGTTATAACTTGATATTAGGTTATTCAAATACACAATATTTAGGAGCCTTATAGTCTACATTAAAATTGTTCTTTAAAATGAACATAATGTACTTTAAAAATTACAATATTTTATGAAAATTGAAGAAAAAGGAAGGTAATTAGTACATTTGTACGCTGAAAAGAACATAAATGACCTTAAATGAGGGTTTTTAAACTAGGTATTACGTTCTATAATAACAACATAAATGTTCTTTAAAACGAACAAAAATCATCCTCTTGCAAAGGTGGGGATTGTCATAAGAAATAAACGGCTTAGGAAATTTAGAAATAAACATTGGGCATACATCTTATGTGTAAAGTTAGCAATGATTGTATTAACTACTACCTTTTCGTTGATATCTCTGATAGGGACTACAAATGCATTATTTAATGATATTGAAACAACAGGTTTTTCTATTACGGCACAATGGGATATTCCACCGGATGATGATGTAGTTTGGGATCGAAGTTCCTTGGAATTTATAGACCCTGTTATCGGGGACTATAAAGGAATTACAGCCATTATTAAAAATGTTGGTAATGAAGATATGGCTGGAACAGTAATTTATGAAGTTTATAGGACACCAATAGGATCAGGAAGTCCAAAGAATGGAACAAAAGTTAGTAGTGGTACTGTTCCTAAGTTAGCAGTTAATGAAGAACATTCCCTTGAGTATACACCCACAGAGTCAGGCAAATACATGTTTAGAGCTTTTCAAAGACCACTCCACGGTGATCCAAACGGTACAGGAGGAGGAAATGGTAATCCTGAAAAAGACCTATGGAGCAGTGAAATCACTGTTATCTTTCCGAGTTTAAATAATGTAGAACAACCTGATAGCAATGCCGAACTACCAGCAGATACTCCTCAGCAGGAAGAAGGTACGCAGGTACCTGATGAAACAGAGACTAATGATGAAGCGACTCCTCCTAACGAAGAACCAGAACAGCAAGAAACACCAGATGAAACAGAAGAAAGCAGTAATGAGAGCTCGGATAGTACACAACAAGAACGTACAGAGGAAGAATCTGAAGATGAACCAAATTCAGGTACAGATACACAATAAAAATTCTGAGGTGAAAAATTTTGATTAAAGCAAAGATTTGGATGAGCAGAATCATTACTTCCATATTATTTTTATCTCTATTATTCATGGCCTTTGTCGTCATTTCATCTAAAGCTTCTGGTGGAGAACCGAACTTCTTGGGTTATCAATTAAAAACAGTTCTTTCAGGATCAATGGAACCGAGCATTCAAACAGGATCTATTATCGCGATAAAACCAGACGGAGATATGACTCGTTTTCAAAAAGGCGATATTATTACATTCCTAAAAGAAGATAACTCACTTGTAACTCACAGAGTTTTGGAAGTGCGAGGTCAAGGTGAACAAACACAATATATTACCAAGGGTGATAACAACGAAGATCCGGATAAAGACCCAATATTTTCCAAGAATGTTGTAGGTGAATACAAAGGATTTACGATACCTTTCTTAGGCTATACGATGGATTTTGCAAAATCAAAAGAGGGCACAGCAATGCTTTTAATACTGCCGGGTTTGTTCTTATTGATTTACTCCGGGATTACGGTCTGGCAAACAGTAAGAGAATTAGATCCATCAAAAAACAAAGAAACAACAATTAATGGTTAATTAACTTTGGTTGAATCCCCCAAATGGGGGCTCAATATAAAAACTACATACCCATGAAGAGTGGGCGATAGGGAGGAAAATGTTAATGAGTATCAAGAAGAAGTTAGGTTTAGGGGTAGCATCTGGTGCACTAGGATTGGCGATGATCGGTGGGGGAACTTGGGCAGCGTTTTCTGATACAGAAAAAACTGATAATATTTTTAAAACAGGAACATTGGATTTAGGAATAGCAGCTAATGGAACAGTTCCAATGAATTTTGACCTTCAGAACTTAAAACCTGGTGACAGTATGCAAAGAGAAATTGTTTTATCAAATAAAGGTACATTAGCAATTAAAAATGTACTATTAGACACTGTGATTGATGTAACAGATGGGGGAGCAAATCTCAATGGAGATTCAGATTTAGGTGGCGTAAATACTGATCAAGAGATATTAGACCAATTTAATGTTGAACTCCTATATGCAGATTATATTCCAGGCGCATCCGATCCTGTAGCTAACTTTAAGCTTATTGAGCCGTCACACGGAATTACTTTACATGACCTCGATACATTTACATCAGCAGATTGGGCAGCTGCAGGAATCGTACATGAAGGTGATTATTTAAACGTTGCTCCTGTTAATACTGATGGAGCTTATACAGGTATTCCGGTTGTTCCGTCTGATAATGACAAACTTGTTATTAAAATTACATTTAAAGGAACTGCTGGAAATGAATTTATGAATGATAAAGCAGATGTTACATTCAATTTCACAGCTAACCAGTGGGGTGCGAAAGAGCATACAAGTAACGATGGAGCTAATGGTGCTGGATCAAATATTAACGAAAGAGCAGGATCTGAAGACTAAGATATTGTTAATTTTTAAAAGAGAAGGCGGGTTTAGCCCGCCTTTTGCTATAGCCTCAAACGAATTTAAAGTGAGGTTAAACAATGAAAAAATCACACTTAAAATTAATTGCTATCTATTCAATTTTTATTCTAACTGTTGTCTTGTTTTTACCAACGGGAAAAACAGGTGCAGATACAGCTGTAAAGGAAATTGATCTGGCTACTTTACCTGCAGACGTGTTATTTAATGTATCAAATCTCAAACCCGGAGATCTAATGATTCGTGAACTTACGATTCAAAATAACGGAAACCAAAACTTCACCTATAATTTTAATTCTCGTAAAAAATCCGGGTCTGATCTTTTATACAATCAGCTTCAACTAGAAGTTAAGGACAATTCGACTGTTTTATATGATGGGAGCCTAGGTTCGTTTACGGGTTTGGCCCCGCGGGCACTCTCTAGTCATTCTCAAGAAAAAATAACTCTAACCGTTGAGTTTCCTTTCTCATCAGGTAATGAGTTCCAAGGTTTAGGTACTGAAGTTGAGTTCATTTTGTATGCTGAGGGTCGAAACAATCCACCAGACCCACCAGATGACGGAGACCCACCAGATCCTCCGGACGACGGAGATCCACCGGATCCACCAGACGATGGAGATCCACCAGATCCGCCAGATGACGGAGATCCACCAGATCCACCGGACGATGGAGACCCACCGGATCCTCCAGATGACAACGAACCGCCACCGAACGATAATGAGCCGCCGGGTACAAATGAACCACCAAGCAACAACCCGACACCAACGAAACCGGCTGACCCGCCAAGCAAAAATACAGGTTCACTGCCACAGACTGGTGAGGATAATCCGATATTCATCATTTTGTCTGGATTCTTCATCTCACTCGCTGGACTTGGTCTGTTGCTCATCAAGAAATCTATCATTCCAAATCCTTTTAAACGAGGGTAAGGGATGAAGTGGCTCGCCTATCTCTTGATTGCAGCAGGCTTGAGTACGATGTTTTATCCGAAAGCTAAAAGTATGTACTACTCCTATCAGGAAAAGCAGCTGTTGGAAGACTGGGAATCTAGCGATGAAGATTCTGAAATCCTACAGAGCTACCAACAGCTGGATGATGTTTTTTTAGATGAAAGTCAGCCTAAGAACACACCCACTCCTCAAAAAACAAAGAACGGAATCATCGGCAAGCTCGAAATTAACAAGATCGATTTAACCATCCCGATCATGGAAGGTGCCTCCCAAGCTAATTTAAAAGTAGCAGCGGGACATCTAAAAGGCACCTCTCCTGTTGGGGAGGTTGGAAATTCGGCGATTGCTGCTCATCGGAGTTACACGTATGGAAAGCAGTTCAACCGCTTGCCTGAAGTGGAAGTGGGGGACACGATCCGCGTAATAACGAAAGACAAAAAGCTTACATATCGAATTATCGACGAAATGATCGTGCTGCCTGATGATTTGTCAGTGCTCAAAAAAGATGCATCTGAAAGCACCCTTACCTTGATTACGTGTCATCCCATGAAAAATCCAACCCACCGCTATATTGTAAAAGCTGTTCTGGATAAAGAGGAGGTTTTATAGCAAAGGAAGTTGTTAATCATGAATGATAGTCTCGGAAAGCAAATAAAAAAGCTTCGATTAAGAAAAGGTCTCAGCATCACGAAGCTTGCCAAGAAGGCAAGAATATCAAAAGGCTATTTAAGCAGCATTGAAAGTCATAAAACCAACCCGTCTGCGCATATGATACAAAAATTGGCTAAAGCGTTGGAGGTACCTGTGGAACAACTGTTAAATATTCAGGTCGAGCAGCTTGATCCTGAATGGGTTGAGCTTGTTACGCAAGCGAAGGAAATAGGAATTAATAAGGAAGAAATACGTGCTTTCCTTGCCTATGAAGCTTGGAAACATTCCTTGAAAGAAGAGGTGTGAAGCGTGATCCGCTTAGGCAACGGTTTGTATATCTGTCATCTGAATGGCTACATTATAAAGGTCGTTTATTTAGGAAATAACGAATGTGAGATTTACCTTGGTGATGAATATAAAGGAACTGCTCCTTTTGATTACGTAAAAAAGAAATTGAATCTCATGGAGAAAAGGTGGAATACTTCAAAACTGGTACACTACAAGTTCAGAGAGTTTCAGCCAAGTTTGGATTATACCATTTAAAAAACCGACGCTATTTTACCAGCGCCGGCTTTTTTCATTATCCATTCACAACATTACCACCATTAATATGAATCATCTGCCCGGAAACGTAGGAAGAGTCTTCACTTGCCAAGTACACATAAGCTGGTGCAAGTTCCTCCGGCTGTCCCGGACGACCCATCGGCGTATCTTTTCCGAACTGTTCCACTTTATCCGCTGTAAAAGTTGAAGGAATGAGCGGCGTCCAGATCGGACCAGGTGCCACTCCGTTCACGCGAATCCCTTTTTTCACTAAGTTATTCGATAACGAACGGGTGAACGAAACGATCGCTCCTTTTGTTGAAGCGTAATCGATCAGTTCCGGGTGTCCCTGATACGCCGTGATTGAAGCCGTATTAATGATGCTGCTTCCTTGTTTCAAATGAGGAAGAGCGGCTTTTGTTAAGTGGAACATAGAGAAAATGTTTGTGCGGAACGTTTTTTCTAATTGTTCAGCTGTAATATCTTCAAAGTTTTGCTGAGGGTGCTGCTCTGCTGCATTGTTCACAAGTACGTCAAGTCCGCCGAACGAACCGACCACATCACGAACTGCCTGTTCACAGAACGACTCATCTCCAATATCTCCTCGAATAAGTAAGCACTTCACGCCTTCTTCTTCTATTTGTCTCTTTGTTTCTTCTGCATCACCAGATTCCTCTAAATAAACGATGGCTACATTAGCGCCTTCCTTTGCAAAGGCGATTGCAGCTGCTTTACCGATTCCACTGTCACCACCTGTAATTAGGGTAGATTTGTTCTTCAGTTTTCCGCTTCCTTTATAAGTTGGACTTTCAGATTGTGGACGTGGTGTCATTTCCGATTCCACACCTGGCTGTTGGTTTTGGTGCTGAGCGGGTTGTCCTGTTGGATGATTTTGGTTAGACATTTTCTACATCACTCCTTTTTGATCTCTCATAACTCCTTTCTTCCCATCTCACAATGGAATAAACATGGTACATGCTTTTAAACTGATTTTTTTAGCACTTTTCCTAGGCTAAAAAGCTCCTAGGTTGGTTAATTTCACGGGTTTTGCCGATAATCTAACGAAAACGAATCTTAATCTCACGAGTTTTTACTGTATTCTCACAGAAAATAAAATATACTCACAGGCCGACACCTTTCGACACATTCATCCCATTTGAAGTGTTAAGTCAGTATAGTGTCCGCTTAGTAGGAGTAGAGAACGCTAAGGTTGAAACACTCGTTACATCACGCTGCTTTTAGAACGAGACCTTCATACAACTGGCTGGATGCTTAACCTTAGCCAAAATAAAAAAGCCGGCATCAAATGCTAGCTTTTCATTACTTCCACTTCTTCATTTTCTCTTTGAGATAATCACGGACTTCTTCAGCTTCAGCTCGGTCAATGCCTTTAAACTGGCCATCGTGCTTTACGATGAAAAAGCTGTCACGCGGTTTTTTCTTGCCGTATGTAAGTTCATAGCCATTATCGACGTTACATACAATCTTAAAAGGTGAACGGTAAAATGGCTGCATATCTAAAGGACCATTCACGATGTTTTCAAACGTTCTCAAATCATTATCGATCGACACAATGGACGGGCGTTTTGACGGCTCTACCATTAAAACGGAAATCGTAGTCAAAGACGGTTCCTCCTCGTTTAATACTACTATAATCATGGTATCATATTCATATGAAATTGGTAATGGGTGTAAATTAAGATTTTTTGTCGAAATATTACGAAAAAATAATTACTTTTTCACAAAAATATTAAGTGCAAAAAATAACACAATCACTATTTATTTATCAACAATTCTCTTCAAAAATTATTACATTAAAAAAGTATAACAAAAAACCAGACCATTACAAGGTCTGGTTCCAAATACCTATTATTTCAAATATTCATTCAAAAGATTGTGGATACGTTCTTTTTCAGTTTCATCGACAATCCCATAATAGGTGCCACCGATCATCTTGCCTGAACTCTTAATTTCAGTAGATTTGATGTTATGTCTAGCACTTTTATAGTTCTTTTGAATGTCTTTCATCTCTTGGAACGTCATATTTGTTTTCACATTTTCACTTAAAATATCAAGAATGTTATCGAACTTTGTAATAGAAGAAACGCGTGCCCCTTTATCAATAATAGAAGTGATGACTTGACGCTGACGATCGTTACGGCCCAAATCACCTTTCGGATCTTGGTATCTCATTCTTGCATAAGCTAAGGCTTGATCACCATTTAGCTCTTGAGGTCCTTCTGGAAATGTATATTCTCCTTCTTTAAATGCAAATGGATTATTTACTTCCACACCGCCAACTGCATTCACGATGTCTCGAAACGATTCCATATTAACCTTTACATAATAGTCAATAGGTGTATCAAGGAAATTCTCTACCGTATCCATCGCCATCTGTGTTCCACCGAACGCATAAGCGTGGTTAATTTTATCGTCCATACCTTTTCCAACAATTTCGGTCCGTGTGTCACGGGGGATGCTGAACATAAGCATCTTGTCGTCTTTCGGATCAACGGTAACAATGATCATCGTATCCGATCGGCCGCTATCACCTTCACGCTCATCAACACCAAGCAGCACGATAGAGATTGGTTTCAAATCTTCCTCATTACCCGTTACGATTGGCTTCGGTTTATCCGTTTCTACTTTTTCATGCATTTCCGTTACGGCATCTTTTGCGGAATCATAAAGATAATAAACATATCCGCCAACTCCAACTACAGCTAGTCCGAGAACAATTGCTGCTATTTTCAAGAATTTGATCATGTGATTTATTCGCTTCTTTCCTTTTGAATTCGATCGCTACAAAAAGTATACCACGTCAATCTTTTATTGAATAATCTAAATACAATAACAAATTATTTTTTGTAATAATTATGTTACAATAATGTTAATAACCTGCCAAGTATTACAAACTTTTATAAAAAAATCCCTAATTTGACAAATAAGTATGATATAATACAACGAACTTAAAAATTAATCAATACATAGATGGAGGCATTTATGGAAGAAACGATTTCCTTGAAAGATATTGCTCAAACACTGCGCAAACGTTTGATGTTAATTGCGCTTATCGCAGCAGTTGCTGTGGCAGTGAGTGGTGTGATCTCTTATTTTATTCTTACACCGGTTTACCAAGCTTCGACGCAGATTCTGGTTAACCAAAAATCTAATGAACAAGCCACGCTAGATCCAAACCAAATCCGTACGAACGTAGAAATGATCAACACATATAAATTGATAATAACAAGCCCTGCCATTTTAGACATAGTGGTTGAAGATTTAAAGTTGAAGCAATCAACTGACACATTAATAAGTAAAATTACCGTCAACAGTGAACAAAATTCACAAGTGTTCAGTTTAACGGTTCAAGATGAAGATCCTGCTCAAGCAGTTAAGATTGCAAATGCCATTTCAGAAACTTTTAGAGATGAAGTGGATGAAATTATGGAAATTAATAACGTAAAGATTCTTTCTCCGGCTGTGCTAAAAGACAACCCTTCTCCAATCAAACCGAAACCATTGCTAAACATTGCGATCGCATTAGTGGTTGGATTGATGGCAGGTATCGGAATTGCGTTCTTACTGGAGTACTTGGATAACACCATAAAAACAGAAGAAGATATTCAAAACATACTTGGACTGCCTGTTCTTGGGGCGATACCTAAGATTTCAGTAGACGATGAAAAAGCACCTTTTTCAAAGAAAGCAGCAAGTAAACGGATGGGAAGTGAAACCCTTGAGTCGTAAGTTCAGAAAGACCATTCAAGATCTAACCCAGCGAAGCTTAATCACACACATTAATCCAAAATCACCGATTTCAGAACAATATCGTACCATTCGTACAAACATCCAATTTGCTTCGATCGATAAAGAGTTTAAAACGTTGATGGTTACTTCATCAGGCCCTGGAGAAGGGAAGTCCACAACGGTTGCGAATTTAGCGGTAGTCCTCGCACAACAAGGGAAAAGAGTACTTCTCATTGATGGAGACCTTCGAAAACCAACAGTCCATTACACCTTTAAAGTGAGTAATATTTATGGTGTAACAAATGTCTTAACGCGTCAAACCACGCTTAAAGATGCGGTGGTCTCGACAAAGATTCCAGATGTAGACGTACTGCCGAGTGGACCAGTACCGCCGAATCCATCTGAATTAATAGATTCAAAGTCTATGACTCATCTAATAGAAGAAGCAAGCTCATTATACGATTACGTCTTATTTGATACACCGCCCGTTATGGCCGTAACGGATGCTCAGTTGTTAGCCCATCGCGTGGATGGCGTCATTCTGGTTATTTCAAGTGGAAAGACAGAAATTGAAGCAGCGGTTAAATCAAAAGAGTTGCTGGAACATGCGAATGCGAAGATCTTAGGAACCGTTTTAAACGCAAAAGAAATGAAAAATGATAATTATTACTACTATTACGGATCGAATTAATAATTACTTAACAATATTCATGTTTATTCGACAAAAGATGACCGTTGTAAAATTATGTATCTATGGTAATATAACGATAGATTTCCGAAATTAAGTAAATAGAACTAGTACACAAAAAGTACTAGTTCTATAGTCCTTTAAAAGGTGGAGAACTTCTATGATAGACATACATAGTCATATTTTGCCGGGAATTGATGATGGAGCTCAGAATTTAGAGGATGCTGTAAGAATGGCAGAAGCTGCCGTGCGAGAGGGGATCACGCATCTCTATGCAACACCACATCATCGAAATGGAAGATATGAAAATGAAAAAAGCTCCATTTTAGAGAATGTACATCTATTAAATGCAGAACTAAGTCAAAGAAATATTCCGCTTCATATCTTACCCGGACAAGAGATTCGACTGTATAAAGAATTAATTGATGACCTTGATCGGGATGTTTTATTGCCGTTGCACCACCAGTCGAAATATATACTTATTGAATTTCCTTCAAGTAATGTCCCAGCATACGCCGCAGAAACTCTATATGAATTAAGTCTTAGAAACTATACACCGATTATCGTTCACCCTGAACGTAACAGCGAAATTATAGAGAATCCAGTCCTATTATACGACCTCATTATTGAAGGTGCTCTCACTCAAATTACAGCTAATTCTATAATCGGTAACTTTGGAAAGAAAATCATGAATTTCTCACACGATCTGATTAAGTCAAACATGGCACACTTTATTGCATCAGATGCACATAATACGAGCAGTCGCGGTTTTCATCTCACAAAAGCATATGAGATCATCGAAAAACAATATGGAATAAGCACAAGATATTATCTGCAAGAGAATGCGGAGTTAGTCTTGAGAGGAGAAAGCATACTAATTGAACCTCCTTCTCATATTCGGAAAAAGAAGTTTCTAGGAATCTTTTAAAGGAGGACAACCTTAATAATGAAAAAAGTAAGAAAGGCCATTATTCCGGCAGCAGGATTAGGGACCCGTTTTCTGCCGGCAACTAAAGCCATGCCTAAAGAAATGCTGCCGATTGTGGACAAACCAACGATTCAGTACATCGTTGAAGAAGCCATCGAATCGGGCATCGAAGACATTATTATTGTGACAGGTAAAGGCAAACGAGCGATTGAAGATCATTTCGACCATGCCTTCGAGCTCGAGCAGAACCTGTTTGAGAAGGGTAAGTTTGACTTATTAGAGAAAGTCAAACAGTCCTCAAAATTAGCTGATATACATTATATTCGGCAGAAAGAGCCAAAAGGTTTAGGTCATGCGGTAAATTGTGCGAAAAAATTTATTGGAGATGAGCCTTTTGCCGTACTACTCGGGGATGACATCGTCCAAGCGGAAAAACCATGTTTGAAGCAACTGATAGAAAAGTATGAAGAAACGACCGCTTCTATCATTGGTGTCCAACAAGTGCCAGAAGATCAAACACATCGTTATGGAATCATTGAACCATCAAGTAGCTTTAATAACTTATATGGTGTTAAAAACTTTGTAGAAAAACCGAAGCAAGGTACTGCTCCTTCTAACTTAGCGATAATGGGGCGTTATATCTTAACGCCAGAAATTTTCACTTATCTTGATGAACAGGAAACCGGTGCAGGCGGAGAAATCCAGTTAACGGATGCAATTCAAAAGTTAAATAAGTATCAAAGAGTGTTTGCTTATGATTTTGAAGGAACTCGTTACGATGTTGGTGAAAAACTCGGATTTATTATGACGACAATTGAATTTGCGTTAAAAGACAAAGAAATTAGTCCTCAGCTATTACTAGAGCTTGAACGGCTTCTGGAAAAGATAAAAGTTAGTACGTAATAAAGTTAAGTTGAATAGAACTTAACTTAATGAAAATTAAACACCTATAAATACAATGAAAAGAAGGGATTTAATTTGAGCTATCAAAAACGAGTATCGATGTTGATCTTACTTGATTCAGTGATTGTTTTAACAGCCATTTATATGGGCTATTTCACTCTTCATCCTTACTTCAACATCTATACATTTAAAACACTCGTCATTAGCTCCATCGCTTTACTCGCTAGCCATCATTTGTTTGCATTCAAATATCGTCTATATCAAAAAGCGTGGGAGTATGCAAGCATTGGGGAAATGCTGGGTATAGTACGTGCTGTAACACTATCTATACTATCAGCTGCAATTATACAGTTTATTGTTAATGGTAATGTTTATGTACGTGTATTGGGAATTACTTGGATGCTACATATTATTCTAATTGGTGGTTCTCGTTTTTCGTGGAGAATGTATAGAGACTATTACTTACGCCCAGAAGTGAAAAAAAGCCGTGCTCTAATCATTGGCGCTGGATCTGCAGGATCCATGTTAGTACGCCAGTTGATTAAGAGTCACGATACAGACCTTCTACCAGTAGGATTTGTAGATGATGACCCTAAAAAAGAAAAGCTGCAAATTTATGGGGTAACGGTTTTCGGAAGAACAAAAGATATTCCGACATTAGTAGAAAAACTTAACATTGAAAATATCATTATCGCCATTCCTTCATTAAGTAAAAAAGAAATTCAGAAGATATATCAAGAGTGCAGCAAAACAAATGCAAAAACTCAAATCATGCCTATGATTGAGGATATTGTTTCTGGTAAAGTAGCAGTCAACCAATTCCGTGAAGTTCAAGTTGAGGACTTACTAGGAAGAGAACCCGTTCAGTTAGACATGGAAAGTATTTCTAAGAAAATTACGGGTAAAACCATTCTTGTTACAGGGGCTGGTGGATCAATTGGTTCCGAGATCTGCCGCCAAGTAAGCAAATTCAAACCAAATAAACTTCTATTATTAGGGCATGGTGAAAACTCCATCTATCAAATCGACATGGAATTACGAAATAGACACGGTAAAGATTTTGAAATTATACCTATTATTGCAGATGTACAAGACCGTGACCGTATTTTTGAAGTAATGAGTGTACATGCGCCAGATGTAGTTTATCATGCTGCTGCTCATAAGCATGTGCCGTTAATGGAATATAACCCGAAAGAAGCGGTTAAGAACAATGTAATCGGAACAAAAAATGTGGCAGAAGCTGCAGATATGTTCGGAGTAAAGACATTTGTACTTGTATCTACTGATAAAGCTGTAAACCCAACTAATGTAATGGGATCAACGAAACGAATAGCTGAAATGGTCATTCAACAATTAAATAAAACAAGCCAGACAAATTATGTAGCTGTACGATTCGGGAATGTTTTGGGTAGCAGAGGGTCAGTTATTCCATTGTTCAAAAAGCAAATTCAATCTGGTGGGCCAGTTACGGTTACACATCCTGATATGACCCGGTATTTTATGACGATACCAGAAGCTTCACGATTAGTTATGCAAGCGGGTGCGTTAGCTCGTGGTGGAGAAATCTTCGTCTTGGATATGGGAGAACCCGTTAAGATTGTAGACTTAGCAAAGAACCTTATTCATCTTTCCGGATACAACATCGAAGAGATCGGGATTAAATATGCAGGTATTCGTCCTGGTGAGAAGATGTATGAAGAACTCTTAGGGGAAAATGAAGTGCACAAAAAAGAGGTTTTCCCAAAGATTTTTATAGGGAAAACCGTCGAATTTGATTATGAGAGAGTATCTAACCTCATTGAAAATCATCAATCATTTGATGCTCGTTTTTTATCTGATTATGTTTTGGAGTTAGCAAATAAAAAAGAAACATTATTAGTGAAGAATGTGAATTAAAGAAACAAGTGGGGTCCTTTTTTGTAAGGATCCCGCTTGTATGTTGGGTAGGTAAGAAAGAAGCTAATATTGCAGGTATATATAATAGTAGAAACTCGGCTATTGTGTAATGAAGTGAATAATTTTCTTGTATATGTTTTGTAGATTGAATAGATATTACATCAGGTATATTAATTAGGTTGTTTAGTGGATTAGTAGTTGGATGGAGAGTCTAATGATTTCCAACTAAGTCCTAACTTACTAAAAAATAGCTTTTTAAGGAGTGTTACACGCATGTATATGAAAATTAAAAGATTGATAGATATTATTCTTTCTTTAATTGGACTTATAGTATTATCACCGATTTATTTAATTTTAATCATTTCTATTAAGATTGACTCAAGAGGGCCGGTTCTGTTTAAGCAAAAACGTGTCGGTATCAACAAGACACATTTTAATATCTTGAAGTTTCGTACCATGAGAATAGATACGCCTAAGGACACTCCAACTCATTTATTAGGTAATCCAGAACAGTATATCACAAAGATGGGTAAATTCCTGAGGAAAACTTCACTTGATGAGCTACCACAGATCTGGAATATCTTTGTTGGGCGGATGAGTATTATTGGGCCAAGACCAGCACTTTGGAATCAGTATGACTTGATAAAAGAAAGAGATAAATATGGTGCTAATGATGTTCCTCCAGGACTTACCGGATGGGCGCAGATTAATGGTAGAGACGAACTTCCTATTGAGGTAAAGGCAAAGTTGGATGGGGAGTATGTTCAGAAGATTAGTCTTGGGATGGATGTTAAGTGTTTCTTTGGTACCATTGTAAGTGTTGTGAAGAGCGATGGAGTTGTTGAAGGTGGGACTGGAGCTAAGAAGGAAGTTGCTAGTAGTAAGGAGAGCATTTCTAAATGAAGAAGATATTAATAACAGGTAAAAATAGTTACGTAGGGATGAGCCTAGTGAAGTGGCTTGGAAAAAATCCCGATAAATATTCTATAGACTGTATTAGCTTAAGAAATAATGGTTGGAAAGAAAAGGAATTCTCGGTGTATGATGTGGTACTTCATGTAGCTGGGATAGCACATATAAAGGAAACAAAGGAAAACGCACACCTTTATTATAGGGTAAACCGTGACTTGGCGTATGAAGTTTCTCAAAAAGCAAAAAGAGAAGGTGTTAAACAGTTCATATTCCTTAGTTCCATGAGTGTTTATGGAATTGAAAGTGGTGTAATTGATAAAAACTCCCCACTTAAACCTAAAAGTAATTATGGCAAATCTAAACTACAAGCAGAGGAATTAATAAACCCCTTAGGGAGTAATGAATTTAAGATTGCATTTATTCGTCCACCAATGATTTATGGTAAAGGTTGTAAAGGTAACTATGCAAGATTAGGAAATCTCGCACGAAAACTTCCAATATTTCCAAGTATTGAGAATAAGCGTAGTATGATTTACATTGGTAATCTATGTGAATTTTTACGATTAATAATAGACGAATCTAAATCTGGTTTGTTCTTCCCTCAGAATGCTGACTATGTATGTACATCAGAAATGGTCAAAATGATAGCAGAATTACATGGGACCAAGATGAGGATGACTAAATTGTTTAATTTAATCCTAAGACTAATTAGTATTAGCACAATAAAGAAAGTATTTGGTGACTTGGTATATGACAAGCAAATAGATGAATACAAAAATAGATATACGATTTATGATTTTGAAACATCTATAAGATTAACGGAGAAATGAAAATGGAAAAGAAAAAAGTATTGTTTGTTGCTACTGTCGTAAAAGCTCATATCATGGTGTTCCATATTCCCTTTTTAAAATGGTATAAGGAGAATGGGTATGAGACATCTGTTTGTGCAAAGAACGATTATGAAAATAAAGAAGACTGTGTCATACCTTATTGCGATAATTATTATAACCTTCCTTTTGAGAGGTCTCCAATTAAATATAATAATTTTAAAACATATAAACAACTAAAAGATATTATTGACTCCAATGAATTTGATATTATTCATTGTCATACACCTGTGGGTGGAGCTTTAACCCGTCTAGCTGCAAAAGATGCTAGGAAAAAAAATACTAATGTTATATATACAGCACATGGGTTCCATTTTTACAAAGGAGCACCATTTCTGAATTGGTTGATATATTACCCTGTTGAAAAATGGCTCTCAAGATATACAGATATATTACTTACTTTAAATAAAGAGGATTATAAAAGAGCAAAAAAGTTTAAGGCCAATAGTATTGAATATATACCAGGTGTTGGTCTAGATAATAAAAGGTTTAATGAAATAGAAGTGGATAAGAACGAAAAGAAAAGAGAAATAGGAGTAAAAAAAGATAGCTTTATAATTCTCTCCGTCGGCGAGCTAAATAAAAATAAAAACCATGAAGTAATCATTAAAGCAATAGCGAAGATAAAAAATAGAAATATTAAATACTTAATCTGCGGACAAGGGCCCTTGGAGAGCCAATTAAAAGCATTGGCCCAAGAATTAGGTATAGAAGAACAATTAATCCTAATGGGTTATCGCAATGATATAGATGAAATTTGTAAGGCTTCTGATTTATTTGCTTTCCCATCTTATAGGGAAGGTCTTTCTTTATCCCTAATGGAGGCTATGGCCGCAGGGTTACCTGTAGTGGGTTCCGATATAAGAGGGAATTCAGACCTAGTCGACAATGGTAAAGGTGGGTACTTAATAAGTCCAGAAGATGTACATGGATATTCAAAAAATATCAAAGCTATAATGAATGATCAGCAATTAAGTGAGAAAATGGCAATGGAAAATAAAAAAAGAATAAAAGATTTCTATTTTGAAAATGTATTAAAGAAATATAGCGGCATCATAACCAAAATTAATAAGGCGAGGTCTAAATAGATGAATAAAATCGTAATTCTTCCAGCAAATAATGACTTGAACCGAGGTGATCAAGCACTTATTTGGCAAACTATAGAAGTAGCTAAGAGGTCCGGGTTAGATGGAGAATTTTATATGTTAGCTGAGAAGGAGTCTTTAACTGAACAATCTCGATCGATAGGGATTAAAGTGCTTAATCCAATTTTAAAACATCCTGGTAGAAAATTTAAGTCTAATAAAAACAATGATTACAATATTAAACTACTTTTAAAATGGGGTTCTGTCGCTCTATTTGACCTGATAGGAAGTCTATTAATATTTCCAAAGGTCACACGAACTATTTTATATCCATTTTTATCTAAAAAAAGTAAACAGACGTTAAATACGATTAAGGAAAGTGAAGCTTGTTTCGTAAAAGGCGGTGGATTTATTCATTCCAGTGGGAAACTAACCGATTCTTATACTATATATTATTTACTTTTTCATATCCTACTGGCTCAATCATTCAGAAAACCGATCTACGTGATGCCGAATTCCTTTGGCCCATTTCAGGGGTTTAGAGTAGAATGGTTGGTGCGTAAAGTATTAAGCCGATGCGAATTAGTGACTGTACGGGAGAGTATATCGCAAAAAATGCTTTCAGATATTGGCGTAGAGTCACAGTTGTACCCAGACCTAGGGTTTTCTTTAAATAAAAATGAACGGTCTAATGATGAATTAGATGAACTACGAAAAATTTTCCCAAATAGAGAGTTAGTTGCTATAACAGCTCGACCATATAGATTTCCAGGGAGTAGTGACCCTAAAACAAAATACGAAAACTATATCAATAATATGGTTTTATTTTCAAAATGGCTTTTTGAAAATGATTACCTCCCTGTTTTTATCGATCACACATTGTCTGAGACAACTCACGAAAGTGATAAGAGTTGTATATTAGAAATTACTTCAAAGTTAAAAAACGATGAGTATTCTATGATCGAGAACAAAGATTACACTAGCAGGGATCTAAAGGCTATTTATAGTGGATTTAATTATGTAGTAGGAACTAGGTTTCATTCAGTAATATTTGCTTTATCTGAAAGTGTACCTTCAATCGCTATAACTTATGGAGGGAATAAAGGGCAAGGCATAATGAAAGATTTAGGCCTAGCAGATTATGCAATTTCTATGAGTGAGTTCGATGCTGAGAAAGCAATTCAAAGTTTTGTTAAATTAAGCAAGAATCAAGAAACTATTCGACTAAAACTGCAAAAACAAAGACAAATTATTGAGCAAAAACACCATGAGTTATCTGATAGGTTAAAGGAGAAGCAATTATGATCTTTTTTCATGGCCATAAATTTATAAATAAAAATGGTAAATATTATACAAGTGGTTCATTAAATAATGGGGTGTTTCAAAGATATCTACATTGGTTTGGTGAAGTAACTGTATTTGCAAATGAACGTTCTGCTACGAAAGAACATGCCAAATTAATTAACGATAATAACGAAGTTACTAATGTAAATTTAGATCTGATTAATACAAAAGTTAATCTTCGGAACTTTATAACTGTGATTAGAAAAGTAAAAAAAGCAGTATATAATCATGATTATATTGTGGTAAGGATGCCAAGTTTTTATGGAATAGTGGCTGTAAGATATGCCCAAAAAATGAATAGAAAATATTTGGTTGAAGTAGTTGGGTGCCCTTGGGATGCATTCTGGAATCATAGCTTAAAAGGTAAAATAATTGCCCCATTTATGTGGCTTTTCACAAGAAAAACATTAACAGATGCCCCGTATGCCGTATATGTTACGAATGAGTTTTTACAAAGCAGATATCCAACTAAAGGAAAATCAATTGGTTGCTCAGATGTGGTACTACCTAGACTAGAAAAAGGTACTTTAGAGAAGCGAATCGAAAAAATTAATCTTGTGGAAAAAGGCAAGCCAATTATTATTGGTACAACCGCAGCAGTGAATGTGCGGTATAAGGGTCAAGAATATGTAATCAAAGCTGTATCAAAATTAAATAAAGAAGGTCATAATTTTGAATATCATCTCGCTGGAGGTGGTGACAACCAATATTTAAAGTCTGTTGCAAAAGAATATGGTGTAGAAGATAAAGTTTTCTTTTTAGGAGCCTTACCTCATGATAAAGTTTTTGATTACCTCGATAATATAGATATTTATATTCAGCCAAGTAAGCAAGAAGGATTGCCAAGGGCTTTGGTTGAGGCGATGAGTAGAGGGTGTCCTTCTTTAGGATCAAAAACAGGGGGAATTCCTGAGTTATTAAATAAAGACTTTATATTTAGAAATGGTGCAGTTGATGAAATATGTGAGTTGCTTAAAAAGATGGATGAAAAAATGATGCTGTCCGAAGCTAAGAGGAGTTTTAAAAAGGCTAAAGAATTTGATAAGGAATTTTTAGATAAGAAGAGGACGAATTTTTATAAAGGATTTGTAGATAACGTAAAAACGGTTTAGGGCTTATAAATTTGTAAAAGTGAAACGTGTAAACCAATAGGAGCGGTTCAATGAAACAGCGAAGTGAGTTACAGTTTAAAAATGGTTTTAAAAAGAGATTTTTTTTTACCACGTTAATTTTAGCATTTGGCGTTACAATTTACACTTTATTATTTACAACTAATACCACTTATAATTTACTATGGTTATTGCCGTTTGGTTATTTTGTGAGTACCCTAGTATATTATGGAGTTTTCACTAAAATTAATTATAACTACGGTGTGGTATTTATAGTTGCTAACATAATCATATTTATTCGGTACGTTTTAACACCTTTTTCAATTGTATTTTCGTCAGCATATAGTGGTCTCGGCTTTGGCCCTAATCCATCACAAACCAGTATGAGTTTAGCGATAATCTTAATGGTATTCGAACTTATATCAGTTTATTTCATAACGATATTTGCTATTTTGTACTATAAAAAGAAACAACAATCAAGCTCCGAACTGACAATTAAGGTTCTTAGTAATAAAAGTATTATTATTATTTTTATGGCGTTAACACTACCAATAATTTTAGCAGTAAGTCCGGATTCTTTAATACCTAATACTCTATCCTCAATAGGTGATAACACTGAAAATATATCTAAATTACCGATGTCAGGATTCTTTTTACTAATTATTCCGGTATTAAGGCTAGGGTTTTTGCTGGTCAGTTTATCCTTTATTAAAAAGATATATGACAAAAGTAATAATGGATTTTTAATAATTTTAGCTTGGTTAGTTGTATTTATTTATTTGGGTATGCTCATTTCGACATCTCGTTGGATCATTGTTTTTTCAAGTATTGTATGTATGTTAGTAATGGCTCGTTTGTTCCCAAAAACTCCTAAAGTATTTTATGGAATTCTTATTTCAATGACTGTGGTAATATTTGCCTCGATTTCTATTTATAAATTTACCTGGGCACTAGATTCATCCCTAAATCCATATAGAGGTATTTTCAATGTGCTTTTTGGGCAGTTTCAGGAGTATTTTTCTGGACCACGAGTAGTTGCCCAGTCTTTAGATATGGTGGGTATTTTTGGAGGCCAAATGGGTTTATCTACTTTAGTCAATGATTTTTTGGGAACTATTCCTTTACTTTCCAATTATGTAGATCAAAATGATCGTATCAATGTTTATTTTAATCTTTATTTGAACGTAGGAAATGTATCTCATATTATTCCGATGATAGGTAATAGTTATGCATATTTTCCCTTTTTCCCAGTATTATTTATGCTAATTGCACAATGGTTAATGTTAAGATTTGATTTTAAGTCACAAAATGAAGAACATATAGAATTTAAGTATATATATGCATATACAGGGTTGTTTTTTGCTATGAGTATGGGATTTAATGTTCAGATAATATTTGGAAATTTTATTATGTACTTTTTATTACCATGGTTCCTCTTTAGTATAAATCGTAGAGTCAGATTGAAAACATCTAGTTATAGATTGAGTAATAAAGGAGGTTATTAGATTGCCTTTTCTTAGTATTATAGTACCTATTTACAATATAGAAAAATATTTACCTCAATGCATTGAGAGTATATTGGGGCAATCATTTAATGATTTTGAATTGATTTTAGTAGATGACGGGTCACCTGATAATTGTTCTAATATATGTGACCAATATGCTGCCTCTGATAACCGTATAAAAGTTATTCATAAAAAAAACGGAGGATTATCTGATGCACGTAATGCAGGACTAGATGTTGCTTTAGGAAAGTATCTCCTTTTTATAGATGGAGACGACTATATGAAGGAATTAACACTAGAAAAAATTATGCAAGCTTTTAAGCGGAATATTATTGATATAGATATGCTAATTTGTCCTTTAATAAAAACGTACCCAAACGGTCAAGAAATAATTGATTATTTACCTATCAATAGTGAACATCAATTACTTGATCAGAATAATATGTTGGCAAAGATGATAATTAGTAGGACCACTTTTTGGGGTGCTGGTAAAAATGTTTATCGCAGATCAATTATTGAAAAAAATAAGTTGCAATTTAAATTTGATTTAATAGGGGCAGAGGACTGTGAATTTTTTATGCGATATATTCGTCTTTGTCAAAGTTTTTTTCTAATTAATACACCGGTTGTGAATTATAGATTAGAGAGAGAGGGATCTATAACTAATGTAATGTCATCTTCTGCTATAATGGGCCAGCTTCAGGTTTTTTACAATAATTATCATGTATATAAAAGTGAAAAACAAAATGAGAAAACACAAGTAAAAACCTTTTTTGCGAATAAATTTGCAAACACTATTTCACTTCTACCCTATTTAAGGAATAAAGTTGATTTAAGAAATGTTTTACGTTTTATACAATCTCATAAACACATATTAAATGACACAAGAGGACGGAAGTATAGTGTTGCAAAGATGTTTTGGTTAATTTTTGGTTACAATGGGGGTTCCATACTCCTGCAAAAGATTAAGAAATTGGTATGAAATCAGCTAATGTAATATTGTATCACATAGTTCGGAAATGTTTTAGAATTTCCCCCACTCACTCGATTAGTTTAAAGTTCTTGAAGGTCTTAAGCGATAATGATAAATAGTTTTCTACTTGAGTACACTTGAGCAAGCTATTAGACAACTTAACCAACAATAAAGGTGAATTTTGAAGTACTAATCTTTGTTAAAACTGGTCGATACTCAACAAAAATGAAAATTTAAATATGGAATATTATTACTTCGTCTAAAATTCTAGTGGGGTATAAACATGAATATCAAAGCATTAAATCTAATTAAAAATTTTTCATACACATTTATATCGAATTTAATATCAATGTCGGTATCAATTTTGATTGTTCTAATATTGCCAAAAGTATTAGGTGTTGAGGAATATGGTTATTTTCAATTGTTTGTTTTTTATGCATCATACGTAGGATTTTTACATTTTGGATGGAGCGATGGTATATATTTAAGGTATGGTGGATTACATTATAAAGAGTTGAATTATAGATTACTTAATAATCAATTCATAATGTTAGTTCTATCACAACTATTTATCTCGATTATTATTGTAACTGTATCAAGCTTTCTATTAGATGATAAAGATAGGTTATATATTATTAAGATGATTGCATTATTAGTAGTAATAGTAAATTCTCGGTATATACTTATACATATATTCCAGGCTTCTAATCGGATAAGGGAATTTGCTAAAATTACTCTGTTAGAGAAAGTAATTTTTATTTTTTCAGTTACTTTATTTATACTATTTGATATGGTAGGTTTTAAATTTTTTATCATTTCTGACGTCATCGGTAAATTGATTTCATTGATTGTAGCTATATATTTTTGTAAAGATATAATATTTAATACATTGAAAAACTTTCATTTTAATATTAGAGAAACAATCCAGAATATAAATGCTGGATATAAATTAATGTTTGCTAACATTGCTGGAATGTTAATTATAGGAGTTGTACGATTTGGAGTTGAAAGAACGTGGGATATAGCTACCTTTGCAAAAGTATCACTCACATTAAGTATTTCCAACTTTTTGATGATTTTCATAACTGCTATAGGTATAATAATTTTTCCGATTCTTAAAAGGATTGATCAAGATAAACTCCCAGAAGTTTATAATGTAATAAGACACCTGTTAGGCGCATCTTTGTTATTGATCCTAATATTTTATTATCCCATAAAAATAGCTTTAATGTATTGGTTACCTAATTATAAAGAGAGTTTGATTTTTATGGTATTAGTTTTTCCAATGGTAGTATTTGAAGGGAAGACAGCTTTGTTAATAAATACTTATTTAAAAGCTTTAAGAAAAGAAAGGTTAATGCTAATGGTCAATGCTATTTCATTATTATTTAGTGTGCTATTAACTGTAATATTTACTGTTGGTTTGAAAAATTTAGAACTAGCTATATTATCATTCCTAATAGCATTAGTATTTAAATCTATTTTTTCTGAGGTATTATTAGCAAAATGCCTAAAAATTAAAGTAACTAAAGATATAATATTAGAAATTTATATGGTTTCTTTATTTATTATTTCTAGTTGGTTTTTAAATACTTGGACAGCTTTTGTGTTTTATGGTCTTGTTTATATATTTTACCTTTTAGTTAAAAGGAATGAGATATCAAAGAGTATAAATAAAATTAAAACACTTGCAAGAAACTAGAGAGTTTTTTGTAATTAATATAGAAATATCGGTAAGGCGGGAATTTAGATGCCTTGGAAAAAATTAAAAGTTAATAAAGTTACTTGGAATTAAGAAGAAAAGGTTTATTAAAAGATTCATTTTTAAAATATTTTGTGCACAAAAGAGATATTATAACAAACAGTTGCATTGAGAAGAGGAACAATTATTATATAGGCATTACATGTAAAGGATTATTTAATTTATAAAAAGGAGATATTGTTCTATGAACATTCTAGTTACCGGGGGAGCTGGATATATAGGCTCACATACCTGCATTGCTTTGTTGGAAGCGGGGCATTCAGTCATTGTTGCTGATAATCTTTCTAACAGTAAGAGTGAGACTATTATGAAAATCATGGATATAGCTGATAAAGAAGTTACTTTTTACGAGATAGATGTAACAGATGCAGAAGCTGTTGATATTATTTTCAGAAATTACAAGATTGATGGTGTTATTCATTTTGCTGGTCTTAAGGCAGTGGGTGAATCTGTAGAAAAACCACTAGACTATTATTATAATAACATCGTCAGCACCTTGGTTCTTGCTAAGGCTTGCCAGAAATATGGTGTAAATCGATTTGTCTTTAGCTCATCAGCAACAGTGTATGGAGATAATAAAGTACCTTTTATAGAGACAATGGATCTCCTACCAACAACGAATCCCTATGGTGAAACGAAAGCTATGAGTGAACGAATATTAACTGATATAGCAAATGCAAACCCTGTTTTTTCAGTTTCAATTCTTCGATATTTTAATCCAGTAGGTGCCCATGAGAGCGGACAAATAGGTGAGGCACCTAACGGAATTCCTAATAATCTAATGCCATATGTAACTCAAGTAGTAAAAGGTAAACTTGAGAAATTACGTGTGTTTGGAAATGACTATCCTACGGTGGATGGTACTGGGGTTCGCGATTACATTCATGTAGCGGATCTTGCTGAGGGCCATGTTGCCGCATTGGAAAATCTAACTGAAGGTGTTCATGTTTATAATTTGGGAACCGGTAAAGGTACTAGTGTACTAGAATTAGTGAAAGCTTTTGAAAAAGCTAATGATATTGAAGTTCCTTATGAAATCGTAGATCGAAGATCTGGGGATATTGCTTCTTGCTATGCCGATGCTTCAAAAGCAAAACAGGAACTAGGATGGACAGCCAAACGTGATATTATTGCAATGTGTCGTGATGCATGGCGCTTTGAAAAGAATTATAAATCTCCATAAACAAATTTATCCAGTAGGTAAGGATATAAGTATTTTCTCTTCTGAAGTCATCCACTTTCTTCAACGGAATTTTGGAATTGAGTTAGATGTCAAGGCCAGCTATAACTTCCCCAAAATGTCCGGTTTAAAAATCCCCAGAAGGAGTTCTTACGAACCCTTCTGTTTTTCGTTCTGTAACTTCTTTTCTTTCATCCGATAACTTTCTCCATTTAAGTTGAATATGCGTGAGTGATGTAAGAGTCGATCTAGCATGGCAGTTGCTATTACTGGATCCCCGATGATATCCCCCCATTCACCAAATGATTTGTTGGATGTAAGAATAATTGAACCTCTTTCGTAACGTCGTGCAATCACTTGAAACAAGTAATGAGCACTGTGATTATCAAGTTTCATATAGCCCATCTCGTCAATGATGAGTAGGCTAGGTTTTACAAAAGATCGAAGTTTCTTTTCTAGCTTTTGATCAAGGTCTGCTTTCCTCAATTGCGAAACTAGATCATGAGCTGAAATAAAATATGTTTTGTACCCATGAGAGATGGCTTGCAGTCCGATGGAAACAGCTAGATGTGTTTTTCCAATTCCGGGTGGGCCTAAGAAGATAGGATTCTCATGGTTCTTTAAGAAGGACAAGGTCATTAGTTCCTTTACTCGCCGTTCATCAATAGAGGGCTGAACCGTAAAATCAAATTCATCTAGTGTCTTTCGGAACGGAAGTTTCGAAAGCTTAATAAGTGTTTTGGTCGTTCTTTGATGTCTTTCAATGACTTCTGCCTCTAAAAGGCTGAAGAGAAACGAAGAATATGGTACATTATTTTTAGCTGCTTGATCGGCAATCGCTGACCATTGTTCAGCGATGACAGACAAGTTTAGCTTTCGGCAATACTCATTCATGTTTTCGTTCATGATTCACCTCTCACGAGGTCGTCATAAACGGAGAGAGAACGAGTATTTACCGGTATTGTGGGAACAGAATGCGGGGCGGCAACCACGGCACTCTGTTTCTTTTTTATTTGGTCTGCTAAAGAAATAACAGATGCAGATGTTTGTATGGCCGTAATTTCTTCACCTTGATAATAGAAACGCATCACTCCAGATAGCGATTGTTTCACTAGAATTTCTTTTACTGCAAATTCTTTTGGAAGCAGCCATTTATGACCTTTATAAGACAAGGTACTATCAAAATGTGTTTTCCGATAAACACGATAACTTGTATCATAATCAAGCTTTTGTAGAGAACCCAGCTTTTCTTCAGACCATTGAAAACAACGGTGGTAAAATCCCTAATAACAACGGTGTGAAATTCCCCAATAATAACGGATAATTATCTCAAAAACAACTTGGAGTGTAGACAGATAATGATCAAGGATGGGGAATTTTTTATGAT